>NZ_JBSSGK010000002.1:0-121922 GCF_054063575.1 Bradyrhizobium sp. USDA 4452 | reverse complement strand
AAGAGGCCCTCAATGGACCGCAAAGTTATCTTTCGCGACTATCAGGAACAGGTCGCGACCGACCACAACAATCTGCAGGAATATGCCCAGCAGGCGATGGACAACATCGTTGCGGACGGCATCAGCGCATCCCGGAAGTTTTCGGGCCTGATGGTGACCAAGACCGGCCAGGTCGAAGTCACGGTTGGCGCCGGCCGGGTCTACGACTTGGGCGCCGTCTATGGTCGCCGTGCCGTCCTGACGCAGTCCGTGGCCACCTATGTGGCCGCCGCAGCTCGCCGCATCGTCACCGTTTCGGCCTATGGCCAGGAAGCGGAGACGGACATCCAGACCCGCGATTATCTGACCGACGTCGACACCGGCACGGTCGAGCCCCGCGCTGTGTCGATGACCGAGTCCCGCGATGCTCAGCTGGTCTTCACGGCCGGCGCTGAAGCCGCTGACCCGGTTCCTCCGGCGGTGCCCGCGACCCACGTCGTGATCGCCCACATCACGCTGGACACCACGCAGATCATCTCGATCGACATGCAGGATCAGAACGCGGTCGTCTCGACCGACGCTCTCGACATCCGCACCGACCTGCTGGAGACCTTCCGCGGCATCATCGAGCCGCGAGTGACCTCGCTGGCATCGGACTTGGCCGACCTCGCGAACCGCGTAAAGGGCCTGGCTGACCAGTCGGATCTCTCCCGGGTCTACCTGGACCTGGCGCGCGTGAAGGAGAGCCTGCGTTATCCGGACGACGCTTCCGGCTTCGACGCCGACTTCTTCCTGATGCCGAACAAGTCGGACTACAACAACACGCTGTTGCTCGGCTACGACGCAAAGGTCGAAGAGGGCATCCGGTTCAACGACGCCAACAAGAACCAGTTCGAAATCTCGCTGTTCTCGGCGAACGATCCGAACGCGTCTCTGGCCGGCGGCTACTTGATGCCGAAGTACAGCAACATCCTGAAGATCCAGACGGGCCCCTACACCTCGTCGCTCGGCATCTCGCAGTACGGCTATCAGGTGCATTCGATGCAGGTCGGCTACATGGCCCGTTCGCGTGTCCGGTACGGCGGCAGTTACACGGTCTGCACCAACGGCAACAACTTCAGCACCCCGGGTCAAGCGGTCGATACCACCAACCTGTACGACTTCAACACCACGGGCTTCACGACGGTTCAGAACAACGGCGCGTCGTGGGATCATCCCTACGCCTGGCAGCGCACGGACTACTACTGGATCGACACCTGGCAAGAGCCGTTCATGTACGAGGTCACCACTGACCTCTCGATCACGGGCGCGCAGGTTGCTCAGACCTTCCTGGTCTCGAACGACATCATCGCGACCCAGCTCGGCTTCTACATCACGGCCAAGGCCGCGAATGAAGACATACACCTCGCGCTCTGCGAAGTGACCGCTGGTATGCCCGACCTGTCCAAGGTCTGCCTGAAGACGACCTACCCGCAGGCCCAGATCGGCACGGGTTGGAACATCTGCCCGATCCAGCCGACCTTCCTCGGGAAGGGCAAGCGTTACGCGCTCGTGTTCATCTCGAACGCGAACCACCAGATCGGCATGACCTCCGGTCAGAACTATCTGGACGGCACGTTCTTCTACTCGACGGACGGCATCTACTACATGGGCGACCTGACCAAGGACATGATGATCCAGGTCTACGGCGCTCAGTTCGCTTCGGCTCAGGTCGCGATCGAGTTCGCTCCGATCAACCTGGACGGCGGCTTCCGGGATATCGACATCCTGGCTGAGCAGTGGGTTCCGGGTTCGTGCCAGCTCGTCTACGAGATGCGGCCGAACGGCACCGGTCAGTGGCAGCCGCTGATCGCGGACAACGCCGGCATCCTCGCCGTCGCTCCGCCGCTGGCGCAGTTCAGGGCTCGGTTCATCGGCACTCAGGACATGATGCCGATCCTGCATCTGACGGGTTCGCGCGTGACGGTCTCGCGGCCGAAGACGGTCTTCAAGCACGTCTCGACCAAGCTGACCGTGCCGGCGATGGCAAACGCCGCGAACAACCTGACGTTCGTGAACCTGCTCGAAATGTTCGATCCGACGCCGCACACCTACGGCATCTCGGTTCGGGTCGGCTCGACGGATTACACGCCGAACGCGACCGTCACCGAGCTGAAGGACTCGAAAGCGAAGCGCTACCAGAAGACTTACACGTTCAGTCTCCCGGCCGGCACCACGCAGTTCACGATCGTCCAGACCGGAACGACCAACTCTCCGCAGGTCACGTACCACGTCGCCGAGCGGGTCTTCTACACCAAGTAAGGAATCCACTTCATGGCAGACAATGAAAACGGGGCCGCTCCGGCGGCTCCGAGCATCGACCCGAACAAGAGCTATCGCCTGACGCTCGCTCGGGCCGTCGAAATCGCTCCCAAGATCTGGGCGCGTCCCGGCAGCGACGTGGTCGTCAAGGGTTCGCTGATCGCCGACTACGGCGATGCGGTCACCAGCTACGAAGAGGTCTAAGACGTGGCTCGCCGGTATGATCAGTACTACCGGGTAAAGCCGAGGGATAACCTCGGCGACCCCGAATATTGGAACCGGCGTTTCGATGACATCGATCGCCGCGTTTCTTCGAACGAGGAAGAACTCGATGCCATCGACGGTCTGACCGCCTACATTGAGGGCCTCGCTCTCAATCGGTTGGACCTGGTCTTGGCGCCAGCGCTCGACAAGATCGCGCTGGTGTCGGAGCAGGGCTTCTTGCTCGCTCACTCCAATTCACAGGTGACGCTGGACGTGAACACCACCCAGGTGTTTGCGATCCCGGATCTGGCGGAGCGCGAGCTGTTCGCGCCGTCGCCGTTCGTCACCATCGCCCGCAAGGGCAGCATGACCGACTTCGCCTTCGCCGAGCTGGTCGCTTGGGATAGGAATTCCGGGCAACTGACGGTGCGACCGCGGGCAATCTTCGGAAATCCCGGCCCATTCATCGACTGGGTAATTTACGTCGGCACCGCTATCCAAGAGGCGGTCATGGACACCCTCGCGAAGTGCGAGGCGGCCCGTGATCTGGCGCTCCAGTACAAGGCAAATGCGGATGCCGACGCTGCTGCAACGGCAGCCGATCGGGCGGCTATCGGTCTGATGAAGGGTGATACCCTTGCGGCTCGCGATGCGGCTCAGTCGTATGCAGCTGCTGCCCAGACCTGGGATCCTTCGCTCTTCTATTCGAAGGTGACAGTCGATGCGACGTTTGTCGCGTTCGGCAAAGCGCAGGGCCTCAGTGCTGCTCAGCAGGATCAGGCACGCAAGAACATCGGTGTTCTTCAGACGCAGCCGATCGCCGTTGGGACGGACTTCAATTCCATCCTCGCTCCGGGCACCTACTACAACACCGTCCCCAACAACCCCAACGCCCCCGCTGCGGGGTACTGGTACCTCAGCGTCGAGTCCTACGGGAGCAACCCGACGCACTACGCGCTTCAGCGGGCGGTTCAGCTCGACACGAACACCGCAGTCGTCATGTATGTTCGCGTCTTCGCGAATGACATCTGGACGCCGTGGCGCAAGGTCATGCTGGGGGTCAACAACCTCGCGGACGTTGAAAACGCCGCACAGGCGCGAGCGAACATCGGGGCCCAGGCGAACCTCGGCTACACGCCGGCAAACCTGGCTGGCTCTGCGTTCTCTGGCAACATCTCGGCCCCCGCCGTCATCGCGACCGGCAATGCGTGGGCCTATGGCGGCGTCCTTTATCTCAACTCGGGTGGCACCGGATATCTCCAGTACATGGGCGGAGCTGCTTACTACCTCGGTAGCGCCGGCTACATCTGGCACGCGGGCAACGTCAACCCGGTGGTCAGCATGCGAACCGTTTATGCTGGCGATTGGAGTCCAGGTTGGGGCGGAGGACTGGAAGAGCCCTATGGCGGGAATGCGGTCGTTACCGGCGTAACCGGGAACAGCGGCTATACGGCTGCTCGATATCGATACATCCAGTATCAAGTCGCCTCCGGATCCTGGTACAACCTCAACGTGGCATAAGCTGACATGAACATCATCAACCACGGCACTTGGACGCGATACGAGCCTGACCCGTATCCCGCCGATCTCCCGCCCGGGGTCATCTTCGCGAAGAACGATGCCACGGGGCAGGATTGGTACGACGCTCTCTATGGAGAGACGCCGCTCTGCGCCGCCGACAGCGTCAAGGTCACCGCGACGAAAGAGGCGGATGGATCGTGGCGCCTCCAGGCAGCGAACAAGGACGCGACGAAGGTGTTTCCGATCGGCGGCCTCTTGCTCGAAATCACCGGCTACACCGGAGCCGACCCTCAGGCTGACTTCGGTCAGAAGAGGTACGACCCAGCATCCAATGCGATCGGGGCGTTTCCCGCGCGTGCCCGCTCGGCGTCGCCGCGGCAGATCATGCTGGCGATCAACCAGTTCGGCTTGCGTACGCAGGTCGAAGACTGGGTCAAGACCCAGGACCAGGACACCCAGGACAACTGGAACTACGCGACAGAATTTGTCGAGGACAATCCGCTGATCGTCGCCTGCGTGGCCGCCGTTGGAAAGACGGAGGCCGAGAAGACGGCGCTCTTCGACTTGGCGCTGACGTTCTAGCCGACCGACCAACACCAACAACACCCAAGCCAGGCCGCTCCCTAACCGGGGCGGCCTTTTCTTTTGGAGAACCCATGACTGTTCAATACCTCCACGGCCTCGAGACGATCGAACTCGACAGCCCTTCCGGCCCGGTTGAGACCGTCAAGTCGAACGTGATCGGCTTGGTCGGCACGGCGCCGGACGCTGACCCGGATATCTTCCCGCTCAACACTCCGGTGCCGGTGTTCGCCGACGCACTGAAGGCGGGTCAGCTGAAGTCCACCGGCACGCTGCTCGACGCGGTCGACGCCATCTACAGCCAGAAGTCGGCTGTGATCGTGGTGACCCGTGTCGCCGAGGGCGAGACCCAGGAAGAGAGCTGGTCGAGCGCGGTCGGTTCGCCGTCCGGCAAGACCGGCATCTGGTCGCTGCTCAAGGCTCGCCCGATGCTCCGCGTCGTGCCGAAGCTGCTCGTCGCTCCGGGTCTGACCGGCGGTCGCCCGACCAACGGCGTCAAGAACCTCGTGATCGGCGACCAGGGCAGCAACTACGTGCTCGCCACCACGAACATCACCATCCAGACTCCCCCGACTGGCGGTCGCCAGGCGAAGGCGGTGGCGCAGGTGGTCGGCGGAAAGCTGACCGGCGCGATCATCACCGACCCGGGCTACGGCTACACCGACATCCCGACCGTGACCATCACGGGCGCAGGCGCGGGGGCTTCGGTCACCGCAACGCTGGGGCACGTCGCCAACCCGGTCGGCGTCGCCTTCGCCTCGATCGTCGACCGCCTGCGTGCGGTGGCGTTCCTCGACGGCCCCGGCACCTCGTATGAGGACGCGGTCGAGTACCGGCAGGACTACGGCAGCCAGCGCATCTCGATCATCGATCCGGGTGTTCTGAGCTGGGATACCGAGAACTCCGTCTACGTGCAGAAGCCTGCCTCGGCCTACGCGGCCGGCATCCAGGCCCGCGTCGATGAAGAGAGGGGCTTCTGGTACACGTTCTCGAACGAGCTGATCCAGAACATCGGCGGCCCGTCGCGCCCGGTCGACTTCATGCCGAACGATCGTGACTGCGAAGCGAACATGCTCAACGCGGCCCAGGTGACGACCGTCATCCACGACGACGGCTTCCGCTTCTGGGGTGTGCGTGGCACCGGCACCGACCCGCTCTGGGCGCACCTCTCGGTCCGCCGCACCGCGGACATGGTGTACGAGAGCCTGGAGCGCGCCGAGCGCAGCCGCATGGGGATAAGCCGTTCAGCCTCCAGCTGCTCGCCGACATCCAGCTCGACGTCAACTCCTACCTCCGACTGCTCCGCTCCCGCGGCGCGCTGATCGGCGGCAAGTGCTGGATCGACGCCAACATCAACACCCCGGCGACCTTCGCTGCAGGCGAGCTGTCGGTCGACTTCGATCTCGAACCGCCGGCGCTCCTGGAGCACCTGCAGTTCCGCGCTCGGCGCAACCCGCAGTACTACGTCGACTTCATCGAAGAGTTCAATCGGTCGGTCGCCACCAACGGCTAAGGCGTAGCACTCCAACAACAACCCAAGAAGAGCCAACCGAGCCGCTCGATCCCTCGTGGATCGGGCGCGCTTCGGCGTGGCCGGAGAGATAAATGACCACGAGCAATCTTCGCGACTCCAACATTCTCCAGGACTTCACCGTCTGGATCGACGGCGTCGGCAAGATCGGCGAAGCGCCGAACTTCCAGCCGCCCGAGATCAACATCGCCGTGGAAGAGTTTTCGCGGCGGCGGCATGGACGGCACCGTCGAAATTCCCTTCGGCATCGAAAAGATCGAGTTCGATTTCACCCTCCATACCTGGGACGAACAGATCTGGACGAAGCTGGGCTACGGCCCGGGTTCGCTCGACGTGCCGATCACGTTCCGCGGCTACCTGCTCACCCCGGGCGGCGGCGACAAGGGCGTGGTGATCACCACGCTGTGTCTGGTGAAGGCGATCAAGACGGGCAAGGCGGAAGCCGGCAAGAAGGTCGAAATGACCATCAACGTCTGCGCCAACTACTACCAGCACAACATCGACGGCAATGTCGTCGCTGAAATCGACGTCTTCAACAAGGTCACCATGATCGGTGGCGTCGACAAGAGCGCGAACGCGCGCCGGATCCTCGGCTTCACCTCCTAAGGCTCAGCCAGGCTCCCAACTCAGGCCCCGTCATTCGGCGGGGCCTTTTCTTTTTCCCCAGCAATAGGTGTGCAAACCAATGGCAAACGAAATCAAGCAGGAAACCTTCAACCTCTCCCATCCCTTCGAGTACCGCGGCGCGACGTACGTCGAGATGAAGGCTCGCCGCCCGAAGGTGCGCGACCTCCGCAACTTCATCAAGAACATGGAGAAGGACGCCATCGCCGCGATGGAGAAGGTGCTCGCCGATCTCTGCGAGGTCGACGAGAAGGTGATCTCCGAGATCGACGTCGAGGACTTCGCTCCGATGAAGAAGTGGTTCGAGGATTTTTTGAAGCCCATGGCGAGCGAATAGCCCGCATCATCCAAGACGCATTCCCGGTCTTCGAGCGTTTCCACTGGACGCTCGAAACCGTGGATCGAATGGACTTCGACGACTTCATCCTCGTCGCTGACGGCGTCCAAGCACTGAACCAACGAGACGCCGAAGCAATCAAAGCTGCCCAGGGCAAATAGCGCCCTGGGTTTTTTCTTTTGCGCATAGCCAGGGAGCTGCAATGGCCGACGAACACATGAAGATGATTGCCGAGCTGGAGTTTCGCTCCAGCGGCTCGGCGACCATCGCAGCTCTCCAGGCGAAGATTAAGGCTCTCAAGGAGCAGATCAACAAGAGCTTCGCGAAGAATGCCATAACGACGCCGATCGTGTCGCCCCAGCTGATGAGGGACCTGCAGGGGACCGGCAAGGCCATCAACGGCCTGACCAAGAAGTACGTCGACATGGCCAAGGAAGCTCGCGAACTGGGCCAGATGAATGCGCGTGTCTACAAGGGCATGCAGCGAGACATTCAGGCGCACGCGCGAGCTTGGCAGAAGGCGACGGGCTCCCAGAAGGACGACCTCGCCAAGTCGCTGAAGGAAAAGATCAAGTATCACCAGGCTTATCGCTCGGTCTACAACAAGGAAAACCAGCGCGTCCTGGGCATGACGGCGTCTCTGCACAAGGCAGAGACCGATCTGCATCTAGCCCAGTGGCGTAATCGGGACCGCATCGATCGGCAGCAGCGAGCTGCAGCGCTTCGATCTCGCGCCGCGTTTTGCGGCATCCATGCGCACCGTCGCAGGATCTGTCCGCAGCGGCAGCTTCCAGGCCGGCCTCATCGGCGGCGGCTTGATGTATGGCACCGGCCGCGCCGTCAGTTCGGCGATCCGATCGGCCACCGACATGGATCGTGCGGAAGCCAACGCCCGCATCAACATGGACGAGAAGGATATCCCCGGCGGCTTCGCCGGCCTTCGTGAGCGCATTCTGCCGAAGTCCGTTCAGCTCGGTCAGGACCCGGCGCGGTTCATGCAGACCGTCGTTGAGGCCGCCAAGGCCGGCGTTCCGGAAAGGATGTCGGAACAGACGGGCGAGATGGTCACCATGCTCGCCAAGACCTTCGGTGTCGAAGCGGACCAGGCCATGGACGGCATGGGCTATGCGATCGCGCAGGAATTTGGTGCCGGCCGATTGAAGGACATCAAGGGTGTCCGTCGTCTCGGCAACATCGCCGCGTTCCTGGCTGCAAAGACCGCCGCTCGTCCCGACCAGATGTTCTCGTTCCTCCGCACCGGTATGGGTTCCGGCGCGCTGCTGGGCATGAACCAGCAGTCGACTCTGGCGTTCGGCGCCTCGGCCATCCAGGCCGGTGCTCAGGGCCAGCAGGCCGCTCGATTCCTCGGCAGCCTCGGTGAAACGCTCGCCGAACTGACGATGGAAGCGAACGCCATCACCAAGAAACACCATCGGTCCGAGAAGGACCGGCTGTTCATGAGCCTCCCCGGGCAGCTGGGGTATGGCTCGTACGGCGAGATCGAGCAGAAGCTCAAGAAGGACCCCAACAAGGGTATCTTCGACCTGATCAGCTCGTTCCAGAAGATCAAGGCGCCGCTCGATCGGCAGAAGGCGATGTCGGCAATGTTCGGCGCCGACTTCGGTCGGTTCCTGGCGAACATGATCGCATCTCCCGAGATGCTCAAGCGAACGAAGGAGCTGGCAGAGCAGGCGGCAAACCAGACGGAAGGCAACGACTTCATCAGCGAAGCGTGGGGTGAGTACAGCAAGAGCCTCGAGTTCTTGATGGGCCGCATCAGCGCCACCTGGAAGGTCATCAAGACCGAGCTGGGATCCACTTTCAAGCCGTTCGTCGAACAGCTCAGCCAGTACGTCTCTGACTGGTACGACGCAGTCAAGACCGGAGGCATGAAGGACAAGCTCACCGCAGTCCTGAACGGACTGACGGAAGGCTTCCTCGGTAAACCTGGCACGTTCCGCGACCTGCTCGAGTCGATGTTCGGCAAGCCCGGCGAGGGCGGTATCGGAAAGACCGAGACCTACTTCAAGTTTGCTCGTGGCTTCGCCACCGGTCTGCGAGAAGTCGGGGAAATGATCTCCAACGTCATGTCGAAGGTGTCCAGCTACTTCGGCGCCAACGGCGACGCGGAGGCGATGGGTCGCTTCACTGCTAAGATCATCGCTCTGGTCGGCGCGCTCGTGATCCTCGGCCCGGTCATCTCTGTCCTATCCTCGTTCGTGACTCTGGTTGGCGCTCTGGCGGCCATCTTCGGCTCACCGGCACTGGCTGCCGGCGTCGCAACTGCGCTCCAGAACTCCGGCGTCAACAAGTCGAGGATCAGGGAGAAGGGCGAGTCCTACGAGTCCTGGCAGAAGCGGATCGCCGACGACAAGAAGAGCCGCTATCACCTGCAGTCCGGTTGGGGCTTCAACCCGGCCGACGTCCACCCGATGAACTACCTGGGTGACAAGCTCGACAAGTTCGGCGGCAAGATCGAACGAGCTTCGCTCATGAGCACCGACTTCAGCGCCATGCGGCGCGGTGGCGGTCTCGGCTACGCCTACGAAGGTGCCGGCTCCTCTTTGGCTGGCGGCGGAGGTGGCAGCGGCACGCGCCTGCTCAATGGCGTCGGCACTCCCGACGCCCTGATCAAGAACGTCACGCCGGGCGGCTCGCTCCCAAACTTCGGTGTTGGGACGGGCGGCATCATCGGTCGTGGAAGGGTTAGCTCCGGTGTCGGCAGTGCTCCAGATGTTGGGACACCAGCGTCCCCGCTGGCGGCCCGGCTGACATGAGCGTTGGCCAAGGCTTGGGTGGAAACGCCTTCCTCGCTGCTCGACGCGCTCGCTTCGAGCAGGAGCTGAAGGACGATCCGACCCTGAGAATGCACCTCGCTGCAATGCAGGCGACCGAGGGCGCGAGCAGGGGCGGTACGATCGAAAGCCTCATGAACCGTGCGGACATGCAGGGCAAGACCATGCGTCAGATGCTCGGCTACAGCGCCGATGGCCGGATCAACCCGAGGAGCTTCTACGGTCCCATCCGTCGAGGCGAACTTGGGCCGACGATCGAGCGACTGAAGCGCAATCCGAAGGAGTTCGCCAAGTACGACGCGCTCACGAACCGCGCGCTCGCCGGCAGCCACATCATCGGTGGTCACACCGACCAAGGCTTGCCGACCGATCCCAACGGGTCGGCGCGAACCGGCATCCCCGGGCTCAGACTCAGGGATCCGAAGACCGGCAGGCTGGACGGCAACGAGTTCACCGACTGGGTCGGTCCTGGCTCAGCCTACGGCAAGGGTCGCCAAGGCGCGATCAACTATCGCAGGTTCATCGAGCAGCACATCAACGATGTGCCGTCGCCGGCCGATGCGATCAAGAACGTTCCTGCGGCTCCGCAGTCTGGCGTCCCGATGAGGGGCGACTTTGGCGGCAGCGGCCGGGGTAGCGTCGCGATCCACATCAACGGCAACAGCCACGATCCGGAAGCTCTCGCAACGCTGGTCCAGCGCCGCGTCGACGAGCAGATGAACTGGCGGACCCACGACACGGACTCCGAATACACCTAACGCGAATAGCTCGGCCCTACGGGGCCGGGCTCTCCTCCAACAATCCGAGAGGTATCTATGGCATTCATGCTGTTGGGCATGGCTCCCGTCCTGGCGAAGGGAGAGACGGCCCCCACGGATGGCAGCGACACGATCCTCTTCTACGTTCCGCTGCCGAACCATGAGACGCCGAACTTCGAGACGATCCAGCGCGACCACCAGTTCACCTGGGTGTCGAATGATCGGCTTTCCCGTGATCCGGCGATGCAGTTTGTCGGTCCAGGTGAAGAGAACATCTCGATCGACGGAAAGCTGTACCCGTACCATTTCGGCGGTCTCGACACGATCTCGCGCCTGAAGGCGGCGGGCAGGCGAGGCAAGCCGATGGACATGATGCGGTTCTACCCGCTGAAAGACCCAGCCGGCTATGCAGCCGAGTTCGTCGGCACCTATGCGATCAAGCGGGTCCGGACAGTCGAGCAGAAGATCGGCGCGATCGGCATCGCACAGAAGATCGACTTCACGGTCGAGCTGACCAAGTACGGAGATGACGTCTACACAGGCGGCGTCGTGATCCCTGCGGCAACCGACGACAACTCGAAGCTGGGGATCTGATGTCGACTTACGTCACCAAGATTTTCGATAGGCTCGACCGTATCTGCTTCGCCAGATACGGCAACTCGTCCAACGGGATCGTGGAATGGGTGATCGAGCAGAACCCTGGCGTCGAGCTTTACGGCATCGTGCTCCCGTTGGGCATCACAATCAACCTTCCGGACGCACCGAAGACGCTGGATGCACCTCCGGTGCTCAAGCAGGTCTTCCTCTGGAAATGATCAGCGGCATACGCGAGCGCGTATAGCCGCGAAATATACGCGACAGCGTATGAAGGCCGTCCTTCGGGGCGGACTTTCTTTTTGCGCGGAGTGTAAATGGCCACCGGCTACACCCCGATCTACCGCGTCATGAAGGGCGGTATCGATATCACGGGGAACTTCAACGACCGAACCACGCAGATCAAAGTTGAGCTGATCGCTGGCGGCGGCGAGGGCGACAACTGCACCATCACTCTCGATGACCGAGACTGGGCTCTCGCCACAGTCGATCCTGGTGATCAGATCGGCGTCTACCTCGGCTACAAAGAGGTGGGCCTTGCCTATCTCGGAACCTTCAATCTCACCGACGTCGTCTACAAGGGCAAGCCGCGCAGTGTGCAGCTGGTCGGCACGTCCACCAAGTTCGGTGACCTGAACAAGGCGCCGACGACCAAGGAATACATCGGCAAGACCGTCGGCGAGATCCTCAGTGACATTGCCGGCGAGACCGGTATGGCCGTCGCGGGTGCCACTGGTCTGACCGACCAACAGGTCGAGACCAAGAACCAGATCACCAGCAACCTGCACGTCATCAACGAGCTGGAGCGCCGCTACGGCGCCGTGGCGAAGGTGGTCGACGGCAAGCTGATGTTTGTGCCTCGCGACTCCGTCACCAACGCCAGCGGCGAGCCCGTGCCGACGTTGGTGCTCAAGCCGGAGCACTTCGGCGACTGGCAGGTCCGCTACATGCAGCGCTCCGCGTTCAGCGGCGTCAAGGCGTTCTGGTGGGATGAGCACGACAAGGTCCGCAAATGGGTCCAGTCATCGACCGCTCCGATCGGGCAGGCCACTGGCGGCGAATATCCGATGGGCGAATGGTTCAAATCGGCGGCGGGAAGCCACTGCGGCTGCCAACTCCAAGATGGAAGCGTTCAACCGCGCCCAGGTCGAGGCAACGTTCGATCTGGCGAAGGGCGACCCGTGGATCCGCGACACCCAGACCATCTCGGTGCAGGGCATGCGTGACCGCGTGAACGGCTCTTACGTCGTTCAGCGAGCGATCCACACGTACATCAAGAGCACTGGCATCCGCTCCACGCTCGAATGTCGCGGGCCCGGCAACGGCACCGACTTCAGCGACCGTGCGGACGACCTGCTGCTGAGTCCACTCCCGGGTGAAGTCATGGGCACCGTGCTGCCCGAGAAATGGAACTTCCCCGACGACCTCTAACGAAAGACTCCAACATGTTCAGTAAGGAAATCGTTGACGCCATCGTGGCGGCAGCGAACGCGAACGGCTGGCCTGCGTCTGCGCTGCTCGCCGTTGTCGAATGCGAGACCTCGGGGAAACCGTTCGAGCAGGACAACCACACCCCAGCGCTGCTCTTCGAGCGGCACAAGTTCTATTCCGAGCTGCAGTCCCACAAGCCAATGAAGCTGAAGGACGCCATCAAGGCGGGCCTCGCCATCCCGAAGTGGAGCCGGAACACCCAGTACAAGGACCAGGGCACCTCGGCCGGTCGATTGAATGTCATCGCAAAAGCGAGGCAGATCGACGAGGAAGTCGCCAACAGAGCGGCGTCCTGGGGCCTTGGCCAAACCATGGGCTTCAACGCCGAGCGCCTGCACTACGACAACGCGACCGCCATGGTCGAGGAGCTGTCGAAGGGCGTCGCCGAGCAGATCGAAGCCATGGTCCGAGAGATCAAGTCGAGCAAACTCGACAGGCATCTCATCGCCAAGGACTTCGCCAAGTTCGCCAAGGGCTACAACGGCGCCGGCTACAAGCAGAACAACTACGACACGCGCATGCGCAACGCGGACGCTGTTTGGGCTCGTCGCCTGGCCAACGGCTTCGAGGCCAAGCCGAGCAAGTCCGTCACGCTGCTCTACCAGAGCAAGCTGAAGGAGCTGGGCTACGCGGTCGGCAAGGTCGACGGCGACTGGGGCAACCTGACCACGGGCGCGACCTCCGCATTCCAGCGGAAGGAAGGCCTGAAGATCACGGGCCACCCCAACGACGAGACCACCGAGCATCTCGATAGCGTCGGTCCTGATCAGGCTGCCGAGCCATCGGTCGCGCGCCAGACGGCGACGGTCGACGATCTCCGGACCGCCGGCTCGGCGACGATCGCGGCGGCCGACAAGGGCTCGCTCGTGTCGAAGATCCTGGTGGGTGCGGGCGCCGTGGGTGGCGCGCAGCAGACCGGCATCCTCGACCAGGCTCAGGACATGGTCGGCAAGGCGCAGACCGCCAAGGCCGTCCTCGACTCGATCCACGACCTCGCTGCCGGCCTCGCGCCGTACTGGTGGGTCGGCGTGATCGCTGTCGGCTTCATCAGCTGGCAGCTCTATGGCGACGTCATCAAGCGCCGCCTCGCTGACCATCAAGCAGGAGTTCACCTTGGATAAGGCTATCACCAAGGCCAAGGCCATCTGGGCCAAGGCCAAGGCGATCTTCGCGACCAAGATCGGCAAGGCCCTCGCGGCCTTGCTGATCCTGGCGGCGATCATCTCCTACACCCATCACCGCGGAGTCGTCTCGACCTCCGCCAAGTTCACCGCGCAGGTAGAGCAGCTGAAGCAGCAGCTCGCCGACGCATCAGCAAAGCCCGCTCCCGTCTGCCTGGACCAGGAGCCCGACGCCGGCACGGCCGAACGTCTCAAGCAGGCTGAAACGGCGAAAGCCGCTCTCGAAAAGAAGGTCAAGGACTATGAAAAGCAGCTGGGTCGCCGGCCTGCGAAGGCTGGCGGTTTTATTCTGTCTCCCGCTGACGCTCGCAGCCTGCAAAACATTCGGTGATGCATCGCCGCAGGAGCGGATGAGCATCCAGTCCTGCATGCGCCTGGCGAACGCCGTGGAGCTTCCCCCGATCAAGGCGGGTATGGATGCCCGCGTCGTGATCGCGCGATACCGGGCCGCCCTGGTGACGGCAAACTCCAACATCGACGACACCAAGGCCTGCTTGGCCCTGCTCGACCGGGCAGAACAGGACGGTAAATTCTAATGGCTCTCGCCGACGTAACGCTCGCTGACGTGCTGAGCCTCGCCGGACCCATCATCGCGGTCGTGGGCGCCATCTCCGGCGTTTGGTACCGCATGGAGACCAAGGTGGAGGGCGTGCGCAAAGACGCTGCCGACTCTATCCACTCCGTCGAGAAGGAGCTGGCAAACTTCAAGATGAAGGTCGTGGAGGAATATGCCTCCTGGGATACCGTGCGAGCGATCGAGACCCGCCTGACCGAACGGATGGACGGCCTCTCGAACCAGGTCATGGCCATGCCGGACGCAGTGGTCGACCGCATCACGAAGTTCCTCAATCTGAAATCTGCATAAGCCCTGTGCGGGCCGGGACGCCCCGGCCATCTACCGACACCAAACCCGCACACGCAGACCCTGAGCGCTCAGGGGCAGCCGGTGAGAGCCCGGCCCAACCGTTTGCATTATCTCGTCGTGCATTTGCATTCCAGCAAATTCTATGATAGTGGCTCAGGAAGAAATCCACAGCCCTTCCGAAGGAAATCATGGCACCGCCGCAAACGCCATCCGCTGAACGCGCCCGCAGGAAACAGGTCATCGAAGACCTCCTGAGACAGGGGTACCACCCTCAGGGATCGCGCGGCGGGATCGCATCCGCGACGAAGACGGCCGAGCGCCAAGAGAACATCAACTATCCGAACTGGGTCCGCGCCGAAGAGGCGCTGAAGCGTAAGCGCAAAGAGAACTATGCGATCGACTGGTCGCTCTACGTTCCGCCTGCACCCAAGGCTACCGTCACCTCAGGTGGCGAAGAACTGTCCGCCGAAGAAGTCGACCCGTTGATCCGGGCGAAGACGCTCTCGGCCGAGGTTACCCAACTCATCACCCAATCGAAATACCCGGTCATCAACCCGGGAAGCCGTCATCGTCGACACGCCGATGCTGCGGAGCTGGTCCGCCAAGCACCGTCGCTACGTCGAGAAGGAGGGCAGGCCCCGGACCTGGATGGTCGAGACCCTGCGCGTCGCGCCGTATCGCGATCCCCGCGGCAAGAACTTCATCTTCACAGGCGCGCAGAACGATGCGCTCCTGCACGAGGAGTTCTGGGTCAACCTGAAGGCCTATGCCGCCTACATCGACGCCGAGATCATCGTCGGTCCCTGGACCTACGAAACTCAGTGGTGGGCGGAGAACGACCCGCAGGCGCGCACCTATGCGCCCGAGCTGACGGAGCACCTGTGCTTCGGCCAGATGAAGATCGGTTCGAACTTCGTGTTCTGCGGCGAGATGAACACGCTGCCGACCGCGTCGCAGCCGATCTCCGACCTGGTGACCTACAGCCGGGGCCGGTGGGCCGTGTTCCCGCACGCCAAGCGCCAGCTCAAGAGCGTCCCGTCCAACGACCCCAACGTCCAGGCCCACCAGGTCATGACGTCGGGCGCCTGCACGCGGCCGAAGATCATCCCGCGCAAGGCGGGCGTGAAGTCGCTGTTCCACCAGGTGGTGGGCGCCACCGTGGTGCAGTTCGACGAGGACGGCGACGTCTTCTGCCGGCAGATCACGGCAGACGACCATACCGGGGCGTTCTACGACCTCGACGCCTACGTGGCGAACGCCGAGGTGACCACGGGCCATCGGGCTCGTGCGATCACCATGCCGGACCTCCACGTCCGCAAGATGGACCAGGCCAACTGCATGGCCATCTTCGGATGGGACATGCGGGGCGGCCGGGCGCAGTTCCGCGAGAGCATGGTTGACGTCCTCGATCCCGAGAACGTCATCGGCCACGACATCTTCGACAACGAGGCGAGGAATCACCACCACGTCCACGACAACGCCTACAGCTACGAGATGGCCTTCCGGGGCCGCGACAGCGTGGAGGAGGAAGTCGAGCAGTGCGGTCAGTTCTTGCTGACGGCGATCGGCCTGGGCGCGCTGCCGATGGTCACGGTCGGCGATCGGACCTTCATCGTTGCGGAAGGCAACCACGACATCGCACTGGAGAAGTACGCCCGAGAAGGCCGGTACCGAAACGACGGCCGGAACGTCCGCTTCGGCCTGCAGCTCGAAGACGCGTACCTGGACTACGTCGAACGGCGCTCGATCGCCATCGACAACAACCAACCCGTGCCTCGCTTCTCGCTGCTCGAACACGCGATCCGGATGAAATATCCGCAGCTCGGCGACAAGGTGATCTGGTGCCATGACGGCTACAGCCACCTGATCGACGGCATCGAGGTCGGCAACCACGGCTTCCGCGGCGCGAACGGCGCCAAGGGCACCGTGAACGGCTTCGCGCGGGCAGGGCGCAAGATGTCGATCGGCGACAAGCACAGCCCCGAGATCATGGAGGGCGTGTACGTGGCCGGCGCCATGAACCTGCGCCACGGCTACAACAAGGGCCTGTCGGGCTGGGCGGTCACCGTGATCATCCAGTACCCGGATGGCAAGCGCTCGCTGCTGACCTTGCAGAAAGGCAAATGGCGGCCTGGGAAGCGCGTCGTGCGCGTGCCGGCGCCGTCTTTCGCCGCCTGATCGTTTGCATGAATGCAAAGGAAGAACGATGAAGCCGCTCGTCTACTTGGCGGGCCCGATCTCCGGGCTCAACTTCGATGGCGCCACCAGCTGGCGCGACAGCGTGAAGGAAGTGCTCGGCGAGTGGGGGATCAAAGCCCTCTCGCCGCTGCGCGAGCAAGAACACCTGAAGCAGGTCGGCATCTTCACGAACGCCGCGGAGGAGGCTGCTCGGCTCGAGTCTCCGATGTCGATGCCCAAGGGCCTGACCATCCGCGACCGCTGGGACGCGATGCGTTGCGACGTCCTGCTGGTGAACTTGCTCGGCGCGAAGACCGTGTCGATCGGCACCGTCATGGAGATCGCCTGGGCCGACTCCAAGGGCATCCCGATCGTCGCGGCGGTCGAGGAGAAATCCAATCCGCACGAGCACGCGATGCTCATGCACTGCATCGGCTATCGCCTCACCAGCCTGTGGGACGCCTGCGATGTGACCCGGCAGCTGCTTGCCTGCTGATTTGCTTGAATTGTAACGAGGAGAGAGAAGACAAATGACGGTAGTTGGACTCGCAGGTTTCGCTCAGTCGGGCAAGACGACGGCGGCTCTGTACCTGGAGAAGAAATACGGCATCCGCCGTAAGCACATCGCCGAGCCGTTGCGGGCGATGCTCGCTGTGCTGCTGCAGGCGAACGGCATGTCGTCGGACGAGATCACGCGCTACCTGGAAGGCGATCTCAAGGAGCAGGTCATCCCGTGCCTGGGCGTCACCTCGCGCTACGCGCAGATCACGATCGGCACCGAGTGGGGCCGGGAGCTGATCAGCCAGGATCTGTGGGCCAACACCTGGGGACGCGGCATCGCTGAGGGCGAGTCCGTGATGAACGACTCCGTGCGCTTCCCGACGAACGAAGCTGCGGCGATCCGGAAGCTCGGCGGCGTGGTCATCATGATCAAGCGCCCGGGGACGAAGCCGGCTAAGTTCAAGTGGGGCAAGCTCGGCGAGTTCCTGTACGACCGGTTCGGGCTGATGTGGGGCGTCCACGACAGCGAGCGCATCGATCGCATCAAGCCGGACTTCATCATCCACAACGACGCCTCGGTCGAGCAGCTGCAGGTCGACCTCGACAGCGCGCTGGTGAAGCACAACCAGATGGTCAAGCAGACCAGCTTCGCCCACTCCAAGCGGAGCGCAGCGGCGAGCGTCGGCCTGGCCCTCGCTGCCGGCGCCATGGTGCGCTGATGCCGATGGTGCGCTGGAAAACAGACAGCAGGCCGCAGCGTCATGGATGGGCTCCAGGTGAGTACATCCATGCCCGCTGCGTCGGTCAGCTGTGCCAGGAGCTGGATGATTCCAGCTTCATCGGAGCCAAGCGGGCGATCATGTGCGCCGACTGCGCATACGCACTGCCGGAGCAGGTCGACGAGCCGGCAACGAAGCTCACCCAGGAGAAGCTGATCGAGATGATCAAGGACATGTTCCGACAAGTCCGGCAGATCGAACTCACCCTGGAAGAGTTCGAGGCACGCAAGGGATGAGGTTGATCAACATGGAATTGACCCGGGGTGACGCAGAGGTGATCACCCCGGAGCAGGTGTGGGCGGAGATCGGGAAGATCTTCGTGCAACGGGCTTGCGGTTTGCACCCCACTGGGCCGGTGAAGAGTGGCCGACCCCAGGTCAACGTGCGAGAGCTGTTGGCGAGGGAGGGGTGACCGCCGCCCTGTTCATCGCCATCGCGCTGTTCGGCGCGTTGGTGTCGGTCGTGGCCTTCTATGACAAGGACAGGAGGCTATTGACCAGCGGCGTACTCGTGGTCGTCGTGGCAGGGGTTCTGGCGCTGTCCGCGTGGTGACCAATGTGATGGAAGCGGGCAGCGTTCCCCATCCCTTGCACCGGTTGACCATCCGCGCCACCTTGCGGTCCCCCCGTGGCTTTGATCAAATCCGACAGTGATCCGGCTCCACATCGGAGAGCCCCGAAAAAGTTATCCAATGTCAAATGCTGCGATGAACTACTTTCGCACAGGGCAAGGCTCTGAATTTCAAGAGAAAACCCCGTTGCTAAAAGGATGTCCACAGGTCGCAATTCCGACGAGGCATCATTTTTCGGGGTATAATCGGTGCAAACAGCCGAATCGGCGTGTCGCGAAGATGCGCTCATGGGCTAGAACGTGAATCGGGCGATGCTCTGGTAAAGCACCGCCCGACGCCTGGAGGAGATCCCGAGGGCTCTCCGTCCTCACAACGTTAGTTCTCGCTCTCCCCAGGCACCTTTGTCAATCCGCTGCGCGATGTCGTTTCGCGCCACGCATGAGGTTTGCCTATGTCGGACAAGTTGTTCGTGAGTCTGTGGGTAGTGAATATCAGCGCGGAAGGCCTCTGGGCCATCGCCGCCGCAATCATCATCGTCGGTATTGTCGCCGTCGTTGTCGCTCGGCGAGCCACGTAGATGCTTCACCCAGCCGCCTTCTTCATCGCCTCAGCGAGAGCCTCGGCCATCTGCCGGGCATGAGACGGCCGAGAGAATTGCAGTAGCGGTTGCGGACGATCCAATGGGGCCAGTCCTGCTTGCCTTTGGCGCTCCCAGTCTCGGCGTAGAACGGCGGCGTCATCCCGATCCCGGTGTGGGATGCGAGAAGATGCCGAGCCAGTTCATTGATGTCCGTCACGGAAGGCGGCTCCCACGCTGCCAGTCGTCCGGCTTCTGTTCGATGAACTCAGCCCATAGTCCGGCGGCGAATTCGACGCGGCCCGAGCGGCTAGGCTTGACCGAGGAGTTGCGCCTTCGGCTCCATCGCGCTCAGCGGATTGCAGGTACCCAGCAAACGTCGCTGTAATCGCCCGCTATGAGCACCAAAAAGAGCCAGGTCATTTGGGACGCGGGTCACTCGTGGGCGCCGAAATACGCCAGACCGCCCGGGACCCAGACACTCAAGACCCGGGCGAGCCTGCCGCTTAACGCCATCCGCACCGCGGGATACGCCGATTGGGAAACTGGAGCCTCGCGGAATGGGTATTTTGTTACCGGTGTTCTTGCAATCAGACATTGAACTAATCGACCGGCGTATAGAATCCGGCTATGTGCAGCAGAAGGGCGATCTGATCTAGATTGCCGCTCCGGCGGCAAGATCCAGAGGCGTCTGAAAAACGAGTGAGGGCGCGGGCCAGTGCCGACCATAGCCGAATTCTTAAGACTCAAGAGCAACCCCTTCGAGCATTACACCGCTGAAACTGAACCTCACATCTCGGAATATGCGGTCCGTCCGCCCTATTTGCAGGCGATCGTTGCGAGAGCGATAGCACACACGACGTTTATATTATTCGGTGATCGGGGAGCAGGTAAAAGCGCCACCCGGCTAACACTTTTCAACGAAATCTGGGCGCGCAAGCCTTCGGACGATAGGCCTCTCGTCGTCAACTTTGTCGATTTCACCGCCGCTCTGCCGTCGCTCCGAAAGGGTGCCGTGAGTGAGGATGAACTGATCAAGGAAGTCGCTTATTTGGTTATCGAACAGGTGCTGACCTGGTTAGCGTCTCTGACTGAAGACGAGCGATCGACATACACCGGTGCACTGAATAACGATGAGAGCAACCTCATCATGGCTCTCCTGAAGGCGTTCTATCTGTCTCGCTCCGATATGGACCGGCAAAGGACGATGAGCGATGCCTTGCGTTTATTGAACCGAGCTTGGAAGACAAAGAGTGTGATGTGGGCGTCTCAACGATGGGACTCCCTTTCGGGTGTTGTCGCTTCGTTGGTTGACGCCTTCACCAAAAAGCAGGCCGGTGTCGAGGTCCAGGCACCCGTCGAGAAGTTGCTGAAGTCCCTTGCAGGAGGCGAGGGAGGAACTTCGCGGACCGTTCTTCAAAAGCTCGTCGATTTTGTGAGGATCTTCCCGTTTTACCGGAATTGCGTTGCTTGTCGATAAGGTCGACGAAACGGATGTTACCCAGAATTCGTCGGACGCCAGTTCGCGCCTTATCCATCCCATACTTTCGCACGTTCAGCTTTTGGAAGTTGAAGGATTTGCTTGGCTATTTTTTCTCTGGACGCAAATTAAGCCTTACTTTGAGGCCGACAAATTTCCTGTCCGCCTGGATAAAATTGCGCATACCACGATCGAATGGGATGATCGATTCTTCGCAGAAATGCTGGACTCGCGCATAAAATATTTCTCGGAAGGGAAGTTGAAATTCGCTAATCTTTTTGACGCAGCGGTCGATGTTGATGCGGCAACGCGGTTGGTCATTTCGATATCTATGCGCTCCCCTCGCGAATTGGTACGCCTGATGGACACCATCATAGTGGAGCACGATATTAGAAATGCTGACTCGAATCCTCCGATGCTGCTGACACAGCAATCGATAGAGGATGGTCTGGACAAATACGTTAAAGAGCGGATTAGCGCCGTCTACCCCGACAAGACCTTGGGGCAAATATACAGGTTGCCTGATGTGCGCTTCATCAACAGAGACGTTCAGTCCGCTTTCCGTGTAAACGCTCAAAGCGCGCGAACAAAGATTAAGAATTGGGAAGATGCCGGTCTGGTCAAGCAGACAGGCACCCGCGCGCCGGAGGGAGAGCAGGGTGGCAAACCATCAAACGAATATTCGATCGTTGACGCTCGTGTTGAGCGAATCATCAAGAGGCGCCTCATCCATCTTGATGAGCTGGAAGATGCTGAAGCCGAGGAATCCTAGACGCGCGCGGATAACCCAAGTTCGGCGCTCACCGTGGCGAAAAAAGTTAGACAAATCCCGTTGATCCGTGCGACTCCTCCAAGAACGGCCAAGCCGACAGGCGACGTCGCGGTTAAGACGCACAATGCGAGCCTGAAATGCATTTTGGGGCAGGAACGATATGAACCCGGTCGAAATCGAAGAAGCGATTTCGGCTCTCGCTGAGCAGCCGTTCGATCCTCTCGAGTTCCCTTTCGCTTTCCTCCAAGCGTTCGGGAATAAGGATACTACGATCAAGCGGCTGCGCTCGGGTGCGTCTAACAAGTCCGATCTGGGCGGCGTCCTGCAAACGAACAATATCCACATCGCGGTCTGTCCGCCGGGCGAGGTCACAAAGACTCTTACCGCGCTGAAGGCCAGCCCGGCGACGGCCAGGGCGAAGGCACGATTCATCCTCGCGACCGACGGGGCGGACTTCGAGGCTGAGGACCTGGAATCGGACGATCCGCCGATTGCTTGCGCCTATCGGGACTTCCCTGATCACTTCGGTTTCTTTCTGCCGCTCGCCGGGATCTCCACCGTCAAGCAGGTGCGCGACAGCTCTTTCGACATCCGGGCCACCAGCCGTCTGAACCGCCTCTATGTCGAGCTTCTCAAGGACAACCCCGATTGGGGAACAGTCGAGCGCCGTCCCAACATGAACCATTTCATGGCGCGGCTGATCTTCTGCTTCTTCGCCGAGGACACCGACATCTTCAACGGGAAGCGTCTTTTCACGGGCACCATCGAACAGATGAGCGCGCGGGACTCGTCCAACACCCACGAGGTGATCGGCGAGCTATTTCTCGCTATGAACACGAAGATCGAAGATCGCGAGGCGGCAAAAATACGAAATTGGGCTGACGCATTTCCCTACGTCAACGGAGGTCTGTTCTCAGGCAACTCGAAAGTGCCGCGGTTTAGCAAGATCGCACGGTCCTATCTCCTTCATATCGGCAATCTGGACTGGACCAAGATCAACCCAGACATCTTCGGTTCGATGATCCAGGCCGTCGCCGACGACGACGAGCGCGGCGCGCTCGGCATGCACTACACTAGCGTGCCGAACATCCTGAAAGTGCTCAACCCGCTGTTTCTCGACGACCTGCGGGCGCGGCTTGAGGAGGCGGGGCACAACTCTCGCGTGTTGCTCAACCTGCGCAAGCGGATGTCGAAGATCAGAGTGTTCGATCCGGCCTGCGGATCGGGCAACTTCCTAGTCATTGCCTACAAGGAAATGCGGGCGATCGAGGCGGAGATCAACCAGCGGCGCGGCGAAGAGAACCGCCGTACCGAAATTCCGCTCACGAACTTTCGTGGCATCGAGTTGCGCGACTTTCCGGCCGAGGTCGCACGCCTTGCTCTCATCATCGCTGAGTTTCAATGTGATGTGCTCTATCGCGGACAGAAAGAAGCTCTGGCCGAGTTTCTGCCGCTCGACGCCCAGAATTGGATCACATGCGGCAATGCGCTGCGGTTGGATTGGCTGAGTATCTGCCCGCCTACGGGGACAGGCGTCAAGCATCACGCCGATGATCTGTTCCACTCACCACTCGATCAAGCGCAAATTGACTTCGAGAATGAGGGTGGAGAGACCTATATCTGCGGGAACCCTCCGTATCTCGGTTCGACGTGGCAATCCGAAGAGCAAAAGTCAGAGCTGCAGGCGATTTTCGACGGACGAACAAAAAGCTGGAAATCGCTCGACTATGTCGCCGGTTGGTTCATGAAGGCGGCCGACTACGGCACACAGACTAATGCGGCTGCGGCCTTTGTCGCGACCAATTCGATCTGCCAGGGCCAGCAGGTGCCGATCCTGTGGCCACTCGTTTTCGAAACCAGGCATGAAATTGCTTTCGCGCATACCTCATTTAAATGGGCGAACTTGGCGAGCTACAACGCAGGCGTCACGGTGGTGATTGTCGGGATTTCAGGTCATCTGGCCAAGACACGTCGGCTGTTTTCAGTTGCCGATGACGGAAGTGCCATTGTCAAGGAGACCGAGCACATCAACGCCTACTTGGTGACTGGCCCGGACGTAATTGTCGAGAAGGCGGCAAAGCCTCTCACCGCCGTTTCAGAAATGACTTTCGGTAGCAAGCCTGTGGACGGCGGCAATTTGCTACTTTCCCGCGATGAATTGTTGGCTCTTGGACTGGAGCGAAACGATCAGCAAAAGTACATACGACCAATATTTGGCTCTGATGAATTTATCGGAGGAAGACAACGGTTCTGCATCTGGATCGAAGACAAAGATGCACAGGTTGCGCATGTACACCCCATCATCGGGCCGCGCTTGCAAAGCGTCCGCGCAATGAGACTAGGAAGTCCAAAGATCCCAACGCAGCGAGGCGCAGAGTGGCCTCACCGATTTGATGAACGCCGCCAATCAGGTAGAGAAATTGTTATCGCAGTAGCGGCGATCAGTTCGGAGAATAGAGAGTATCTTCCGTGTGGATTGCTGCCGCTGGGAACAATTATATCTAACAAATGCTTTGCCCTCTTTGATGCACCGTTATGGAACATGGCGATCGTTGCTTCGCGACTTCATTGGGTCTGGATCGGCACGGTCTGCGTACGGATGCGAACTGATTTCTCTTATTCCAATACTCTCGGCTGGAACACATTTCCCGTCCCCACACTGACTGAGAAGAACAAGGCCGATCTCACTCGCTGCGCCGAAGATATCCTGCTCGCGCGCGAGGCGCATTTCCCAGCGACGATCGCTGATCTGTACGCCCCGGACAAAATGCCCGCCGAACTGCGCGAGGCTCACGTGCGCAACGACGAGGTGCTGGAGCGCATCTACATTGGCCGCCGGTTTCGCAATGACACCGAGAGGCTGGAAAAGTTGTTCGAGCTTTACACCAAGATGACTGCAGGACGGGGAACGACCAAGAAACGGAAGGCTGGGGCGAGTGCATGACCATTGATGCAAAATCAGTTCCCTCCGTTTCGGTTTCTTATGCCCGCAACGGTAGCTCGACCAAGGCCAATGCGCTTGGCATGCGGCCAATGCAGGAGCGCGCCTACGAAAGGCGCGGCGAGCAGTATCTTCTGATCAAGTCGCCGCCGGCCTCTGGCAAGAGCCGGGCGCTCATGTTCATCGCCCTCGACAAGCTCCACAATCAAGGGCTCAAGCAAGCGATCATCGTCGTTCCAGAGAAATCTATCGGCGCTAGCTCTCCACGACGAGCCGCTGTCCAAGTTCGGCTTTTGGGCCGACTGGACCGTTGCGCCTAAATGGAATCTCTGCGACGCGCCCGGAAACGACAATGGCGGTAAGGTCAATTCTGTCGGCGCTTTCCTTGACGGCGACGATAAGGCGCTAGTCTGCACCCACGCTACTTTCCGCTTCGCGGTGGACAAGTTCGGCGTCGAGGCGTTCGACGACCGGCTGATCGCCGTCGACGAATTTCACCACGTTTCGGCGAATCCGGACAACAAGCTCGGTCTACATCTCGGCGAGTTCATCGCCCGCGACAAGGTTCACATCGTCGCGATGACCGGCTCCTATTTCAGGGGCGATGCCGAGGCCGTGCTGGCCCCGCGCGATGAAGCGAAGTTCGATACCGTCACTTACACGTATTATGAGCAGCTCAACGGCTACGAATACCTCAAGCGGCTCGACATTGGCTACTTCTTTTATTCGGGCTCCTATGCCGATGATATCCTGAACGTGCTCGATCCGGCCGAGAAAACAATCATCCATATCCCGAGCGTCAACTCCCGCGAAAGCACGAAGGACAAGATCAAGGAGGTCGAGCACATCATCGAAGAGTTGGGCGCATGGCAGGGGCCCGACCCCGTGACTGGCTTCCAGCTGGTCAAGACACCGGCCGGCCGCGTGCTCAAAATCGCAGATCTGGTCGACGACGATTCCGCGAAGCGTGACCGCGTTTCCGCCGCGCTGAAAGACCCGGCGCAGAAGAACAACCGCGAGCATGTGGATATCATCATTGCGCTAGGCATGGCGAAGGAAGGCTTCGACTGGATTTGGTGCGAGCACGCGCTGACTGTCGGATACCGGTCGAGCCTCACCGAAATCGTGCAGATCATCGGCCGCGCGACGCGCGACGCTCCGGGCAAGACTCGCGCGCGCTTCTCCAACCTGATTGCCCAACCGGATGCCGCCGACGAAGTCGTCAGCGAGGCGGTGAACGATACCTTGAAGGCGATAGCGGCGAGCCTACTCATGGAGCAGGTGCTTGCGCCCCGCTTCGAGTTCAAACCGAAGAACCCCACGAGCGGTCCGGTGGAAGGGTTCGACTATGGAGACGGGGGCTACGACCCCAACAAATGTAATGTCGGCTTCAACGGGGACACGGGGCAATTCCAGATCGAGATCAAAGGTCTGACCGAACCCAAGAGCAAGGAAGCGGCGCGCATCTGCCGCGAAGACCTGAACGAGGTCATTGCCGCCTTCGTTCAGGACAAGACCGTCATCGAACGCGGCTTGTTTGACGAGGAATTGGTGCCTGAGGAGCTGACGCAAGTCCGCTTGGGCAAGATCATCAAGGACAAATATCCAGAACTTGACGAGGAGGATCAGGAGGCGGTGCGCCAGCACGCCATCGCCGCCCTCAACCTGACGCAACAGGCCAAACAGATTGCGCTCGAGGGTGGGGCAGGCGGCGACCCCGAGCAAAGCGCCAACACGGCCCTGATTGACGGCGTGCGCAGGTTTGCGATGGACGTCCGCGAACTCGACATCGACCTTATCGACCGGATCAATCCGTTCGGCGAGGCTTACGCTATCCTCGCCAAGACGATGAGCGAGGACAGCTTGAAACAGGTGCAGGCGGCGATTTCCGCCAAGCGCACGAGCCTGACGCCGGACGAAGCGAAGGAACTCGCTCTGCGAGCCTTCAAATTCAAAAAGGAGCGGGGGCGGCTTCCCTCGATCAGTTCGACAGATGCCTGGGAAAAGCGGATGGCCGAAGGCGCTGCCGCCTTTGTTCGTTTCAAGGACGAGGGCCGCTATGACTGACCTCGACCTCGACGAACTGCGCGCCGAACTGGACGACTTCGCTCAGCCCGAAAAGAAGGGCGGACGCTCCGCGCGCGAAGAACGCATCATTGCCGGGTTCGAAGAAATCCAGCGCTTTTTCAAGGAGCACGGCCGCGCTCCGCAGCATGGCGAGGATAATGACATCTTCGAGCGACTTTATGCCGTGCGCCTCGACCGTCTGCGCGCACTTGAGGAATGTCGTTCGCTTCTTTCGCCGCTCGACAATCAGGGACTGTTGACAGGCGCGGAAAGCACCCCCGCCGCTCCCGAAGAGGCGGTGGATGAGGATGAGTTGCTGGCCGAACTGAGGGATGCGGCAGGCGCATCCGATATCACCGAACTCCGCCACGTCCGCACCGCTGCCGACAAACGCGCAGCGGAGGAAATCGCCAATCGCAAGAAATGCGAGGACTTCGACCGATTCAAGCCTCTGTTCATTCAGGTCAAGAAAGACATCGATTCCGGCATCCGCCAGACGCGGCCCTTCCAAACCATGGCTGAAATTAAGCAAGGCGAGTTCTTCATCGTCGGCGGCCAGATCGCCTATGTCGCGGAACTTGGCGAGGAATTCACGACGCAGTATGACCGTCGCGACAGCCGGCTGCGCGTCATCTATGACAACGCTACGGAAAGCGACGTGCTGCTACGCTCTCTCCAGCGCGCGCTTCACCGCGACGAGGCCGGGAGGCGGATCACCGATCCCGTCGCGGGACCGCTGTTTGCCGGCGAGAGCGCCGAAGGAGACCTAGCCAGTGGTACGATTTACGTTCTGCGCAGTAAGTCCGACCACCCGCTGGTCGCAGCCCATCGCGATGTTCTGCACAAGATCGGCGTGACCAGCGGGGATGTGGAACGACGTATCACAAACGCGAAACTCGACCCGACATTTCTGATGGCCGAGGTGGAAGTCGTCGCGACTTACGAGCTCTACAACGTCAATCGCACCAAGCTGGAAAACCTCATCCACCGCATCTTTGGCCTGGCTCAGCTCGATGTCGAGATCAAGGATCGCTTTGGGAATCCAGTGATCCCGCGCGAATGGTTTCTTGTACCGCTGTTCGTGGTCAACGAAGCAGTTGATCGGATCAAGGACGGAACGATTACAGACTACACATACGATCCGAAAGCAGCAGCATTGGTGCGTGTAGCCTGACTTCGATTGACGGCTTGCGTACAAATGGACCAAGACCGGAGTGAGGGAGCCATGACACCCGATACCGTCTTTTGGCGTCGACAGGAGCGTGACGACATTCTGAAAGAGGTGATCAAGGCTTCACAGGAGGTCGATCGGGTCGCGCTAATTTATGGCGAATTATATGAGTTCTTAGGTGATCGTCGGGACAAGCATTCAAGAGCAGCTATGGACTCAATCGGCGACCGACTGACAAAGGCGCAGGAGGAATTGGACATGCTTTTCTCGCGGCTATCGGATGCTCATCGGGCCGTAGTGCTCGCCAGAGCCGAGGCAGATGAGATCGCGGCCAATTAGGTTGACCCGCGCTTACACGACGTCTTCATTGAGAAACGGGCTACGGAGCCGAGGTGTCGAGCATAACCACGATTGCCTTCCATTCCTTCTTTTTGATGTAAGCCCGCGCCTGATCGTCGCTCTTGCCGACGAGGTATTTCAGGATCGGAGCTGCACGCCGCACGACGCCATCCGTCTCAAAGCCGGCGACGAAGTGCGGTGCTACAACGCGGACCAGATTCATCAGGTCGGAGAGACCCAGGCGCGGATGCGGCTGCGGGAATAGACCGCCTCGCGGACGCGGCCACCGTGGTTGCCGCTGATCACGATCGGATCGCCCTTGACCGTGAAGCCTGACACGACACCAACATGTCCGCCGCCGCGGCGGCCCATGGTCACGACGGCGCCGACCTGCGGAGCGATGTGCCGGTGCCGTTCCCAGGAGAGAGCGCGATCGTCGACGTCCCGCGCGCCCGTGACCTTGCGGAGGAATGCCGAGCACCACAGGGTGCTGCGCACGCCGACCCGGTGGGCGGTCTCTCCGATGAAGTGGCGAGCGCGTTCGACCACCCCTGCGCCTGCGCTGAAGCCGGGATGGAATCCGGACTGGAAGGAGTCAGCGAACGATGGCTCCTCCTGCACAACGCGCTCCACGACGCGGTGACGCGCATGGCGGTGATGATGGTGATGATGCTTTGGGCGGGCTTCGGCGGCCGAAAAAGACAAGGCGATGATCGCAGCGCCGACGAGCGCCGTGCTTAGGGTTCTCATTTTTGGGGTAGCTCCGTTGAAGGTGGATCAGATCGCGTTGCGTGCAGCGATCCGTTGGCGGTCAGCTTCGACCGCGGCGTAGGTCGGGTGCCGCGTCCACTCGTCGCCGCTCTGGATGGCGAAGGTCTGCTGCACCTGACTGATGAAGAAGCGCGCAGCCTCTTCACCCATGTCCGCGAGGATCTTGTCCCCGAAGACCATTCGGAATGTGAGCCGGGGCTGTTTGCCCTCGTCCTCGATCTTCGTCGCGGCGAAGCCGAGGGGGCCTGCGGTCACGACGACGAGGTTGGTGATTTTCTGAGTCATGCTGCGATCTCCTGCTGCGGGTTGAACTTCGAGGTCTCGTTCCCCCAGGAGTCCCAGCCGGGACGCTGCTCGCGGCTGAAGATGTCGGCCTTCGGATATGGCCCAGCCATCTTCGCGGCCTCGACGTAGCCTTGCTCAGGCTTGCGTGAGTGCTCGCGGCGGGGTTCGAGGATTGCAGAGCGGATGTCGCGTGCGTGGATCTTCGGCTTGCCGACCTTTCCGATTAGGAAGGGCTCATGGCAGTTGCGCAGCGCGTAGCCGGTGCCGAAGGTCGGCTTGCTGCCGTCCTTGACCATCTTCACCCAGACACCCTGCGTGACGTAGGTGACGCTCCAGCGTCTGAAACACTCGCGCGCCTGGTCGTACATCGGCGCGGTGGCGTAGAGCCAAACCCACATGCCATCGCGATGCGCGAGACGCTCGATATCCAGCTCGAAGATCTCTTCGAGAGTCATCGTGTCGTAGTGCTGCTCGGCGGACTTGCCTTTGCCCTTGGCCGAGTAGGTCTTGAAGGCCCACGGCGGATCGATCTTCGCGAGCCCGTAGTGGTGCTCCTTCAACGGCGCGAGGTTGAACGTCGGCGGCGGCAGGATGGGGAAGGGTTTGATCTGCATTTGGTTCTGTTTGCATTCAAGCAAACGACAGGACGCGCGTATCCCGTCGATGCTGATGGTGGTTACTTCATCAGGTCGGCGAAGGTCTTGTTGATGCGCTCGATGCGTTCGACGTTGCAGCCGTAGCACCAGGCGCCCCAGTGGGTTTTGCGGCAGGAGTTGCCGCAGCCCAGGCAGCTCGTGAGCTTGCCGGTCTTGTAGCGCTCCGGGTCACGCCACGGCTGTGGCTCGGGCGTGGACATCACTTGCTCTCCGCGGCTGCGAGCGCGGCGCGGCCGGCGTCGGTGATGCGGAACTGGTTGCCGTACGACGGATGCTGCTCCTTCACGAAGTAGCCCAGCTCGGCCAGCTTCGCGGTGGACTTCTGCTTGAACAGACCCCAACCACCGGGGCGACCGGCGGCATCCTGCAGGGCTTCGATCTCGCGCTTGTTCATGGTGTCCTCAGCGTGGTGTGACGATGACTTCGATCTCGCGGCCGATGTAGAAGGCTCGCTTGTTCCGGTCAGTCATCGGAACGTTGACGAGGATGCTCATGAAGGGCTGCCATTCAGCTGCGCCAACCGCCTTCCCCTGAGCGGTCACGCTCAGCTTGTCGCCCCTGTCGCTGGCTTCCAGTACGTGTGCATTGATCTTCACTTGTTCTCCTCTCGCCACTTCTTCGCTTCAGCGGTCAGCCGCTTATCGATGATCTCGTCGTCGCTCTTGGCAGTGATCGCCTGCACCAGTAGGCCATCGGGCAGCACCGACTGGCAGGGCTGCTTCTTGTCCGGGCGCTTGCAGGAAGGTTTGGTGAGCTTCTCGCGGACCACGAACATCTCGCGGTCGGGTCCGAAGCGCTCGATCAAGCCGTCCTTGCTGAGGCGGCCCTCGCGGTCACACTTCGAACATTTCACCCGGACATAGGGCAGGGGCCAGGCGCCGAGCTTCATTCGACCTCCGTCGTGTCGATCAGCGCCCAGGACACGCCGGCCTCATCGTAGAGCTGCCCGGCGTCGCGAACGGATGCGGCCCAGCGGTCCTTCAGGTGCTCGGGCAGCTCAGGAGCGACCACGCGCTTGATGCCAGCCTGGATGACGTGGAGGGAGCAGCGTTTGCAGGTGATGAAGGGCCAGGTGTAGAGCGTGTAGCCGTGCAGCGGCTCGCGGGCCGTGAGGATCGCGTTGATCTCGCCATGGACAACGAGGTCGTACTTTACCTCTCGGTTGTTCAGGCGCTCGTCGGTGTCGGCGATCCCACGAGGGAAGCCGTTGTAGCCGAAGGAAGCCATCGTCTTGTCGGGACGAACGATGACAGCCCCTACTTTAGTGCTGGGGTCTTTTGACGCGGTGGATACCGCCTGAGCGACCGTGAGGAAGTAGCGATCCCAGCGCGCCTGCTTGAGACGTTCCCGTGTCAATTCGGGATTGGCATCAACATCGTTGAACGCCTTCAACCATCGGACGAAACCGGAGTTCGCAACTCGGGTTGCCAGTGAGTCGGCGACGCCGCCTAATCCGCTGTCACGCAGAAACGCGGAAACGTGCGGAAATGTAAGGCTATCAGGCGATCTGGAACCCGGGAACAATCGACCCTCCGTTTGCTTTGTGATGTTTGCATTAACGCAAATGAGATGGCGTGGCAAGAGGGGACACCTATTTTCTGCCAAGGGCGCTCGGGCAAGAAATTTGTGGTAAATCCGCGCCAGTACGGGGTTTTGTGACGGGGGTTGGGTTAAGGTTACCGTAGTATAACGGGCATCCCGCACTCTTGCGTCCGGATGCAAATGCTAATAGCAGTCCCGCATAAGCCGGCCCGCCGTGGGTTCGGGAACGAGAAGCATTAAGAAAAAATGAAAACGTCGTTTGAATACCGCTCATACGTCGTCAGCTTCGACGGGGCGGCCTACCGAGCCGACTCCTCTGACGGAGAACCCTTTACAATCAGATCCAGGAACGTGCTGCGCGTCACCCGCGCGATCGACACGCTATGGAATGCGCTTGGGGGGAAGATCCCAGCGCCGGTCTGGCTGCACAGTCCGTCCGATCTCATCGACGTGGACGCTGCTTCAGAAGCGATGGTCGTGGTCGACCGTCCAGCGGTATCCGTCGTTCCTTCGTTCCCGATCGCGCCCGTTGCTGCGGCGCTGCAAGCCGTCGCCTGAGGTTCTCGATGACCACCATTTACCGCAACTACGACGTCTCCAAGGTCGGAGATACCTTCGTCGGCCAGTCACGAGACGACGAGAGTCTGATGATCTCCCGCAGCCAGCAGCGCCTGATGAGCGCTATCGACCAGATGTGGGACGGCCTCGATCGCGGCTCCGCTCCCTCATGGTTCTCCGGCAGCAGCGCGATCGACCTCGATGCTGTCGAGATCGTCGATCAGAAAGACGCCCCTGAGGCGATAGCATCGGAGACCGATCCACCGCCCGCCGGGGAATGGCGGGTGCCGTATTGGCTGTTCGGGCTTGCCGCATTGAGCGTTTCGGCTCCTGTGGCCTATGCGATGGATTTCCTTCGGATCGACGCGCGCAATCGACGTTATGCTCACTCTCGGGATTTGCGCGGTCGCGCTCGCGTTCGGGCGGGGCTACGCATTGACGTGTGCAGGGATCTCCGGATTCATCGTCAACTTCTTTGCCGTTGAACCATTTTTCACGTTCGACCCTCCGACCTGGAGCGAGGTTGCCAACCTGGCGATCAACTTCGCTGCAGCATGGGCGATACCAATGCTTCTCAAGGAAGGATCGACGTTTCGACGCTCAAGGGGGTGAGTCCGTACGCCAGGCATCGCTTCGTCATGTCAGTAGTTCCAGCTCCGCCCGGAAAACCAACGGCGCAATTCGGGCGCCCCTCACGCAGCATCCGTTCATTGCGGAACGGGCCTGCCGCTGCGTCATACAGCTTTCCACGTTTGTTTCTTCTCACCACAGCTCCCGGCCGATCGACGTTGTCCCAATCGGCCGGGTAGGGGTCGACCGCAATGTTGCGGTCCTCAGCCCACTGGCGAGCCAGCAGATCGGCTCCAGACATTTCTCCCTCAATGATGCAGGTGATCTTCCTGCGCGCATGGACGGCGTCGAGAACGCGAAACAGCGTGCGTTCGTCGCGGTAATCCCGGCCTCCGAAAACGACCACGCGGTGGTTCGCCTTCAGCAGGATCAAGTCCCCGTGACACCGATGCGGCGCGCAGAAGCAGACGAGGTCACAGCCGGCGAGCGACGACACATCCATCTCGGGCAGCTGTTCGCACTCGAACTTGTTGCAGACCTGGTCACGGTCGCCATCCTTCCCGATGACGAAGCGGTTGCCCCAGGGCGAGCCGCGGCCGATGTAGACTGCACCAGGGGGAGCGTCCCCATGGTGCTTGTTGTAGACTCGAGGTGCGGGCATCATTGTTCCTTCCGCCAGGGGTTTTGCTTGCCCGTTCCACCGAACTGCTTATCCCAATTCCACGCATCGGATGCGCGGCTCTCCGCCGCAAAGAGCGCGTCCTTGACCTTGTTGTAGATCGCCAGCTCTTCGGCCGAGAAGGAACGGTAGGCTTCGTTCCTCGCCGTTGCTTTTACGTTATACAGCTCCTCCGCATCTCGTTCCTTTTGCCTCTCCTCAGGGGTCATCTTGGACAGGCGCTCGTTGTCGCGGAGTATCTCTCGACGTGCGCGGCCCGGATTGTTGTGTCCCATTGCCGTGTCCTCAGCGCTTCATGTCACATGTGACGGGGGAGCCCTTGAAGTCGAAGTCAGCGACGCCCTTAGTGGCAGTGCAAAAGTCGAAACCAACCCCATCCTTCTCGGCATGCCATCCGGCCCTGCCGCAGTCCGTCTCCTTGATCGCGTAGACCGTGCCCTTCCAGGTCAGGGTGTTAGCGGCATCGTCCACCTTCAACGTGCTCGTCTTGCCGTGATCCTTACAGACGTAGTTGTAGGTCGCGGCCTGGGCCTGGCTAAGACCCATGGCGAGTGCGATCAGCAGAATCTTCTTCATCGTATTACCCTCCAAGCTCATTCTTCATCCAGCTCAGCTGCTGGCCCATCATCAGTCCCTCCATCGGGACTCTGACCCGATCGAAGCGTTGCCCCAGCGTCTCAATCAGGAATCGCCGGTAGCTTTCGCCGGCCAGGACATATGCCCACTGGCCACGAAGATCCCATTCGACGATTTGCTCAATCACACGCTGCGACCAATTGTAGCGATCCTCAACGCTCGATCCGTTCAAGGTCCGCTCGTACGGGGCGATCAGCTTGCTTGGCTCGATGATCCCGTACTCCGCCGACAGGATGAACCAGCGCTCCGAGTTTCGCCGCGCCCACTCCCTCGCCATGCGAAACCACGGCGAGATGTAGAGGTATTCGGCTAACTCCGGCGTTGCGGACTTCGTCTTGACGCAGGACACAAAGGTCACCCGCGTCGCCATCTTCTCGCCCATCGCATCTCTCTTTCCCAACGCTTCGACCTCAGGTCGGGTCGGCCTGGGCCGATTCCGCGGATTCAGGCCCAACGCTTCCCGAGCAGTCACCAAAGGGGTTTGGCAGCTTCAGCATCGAGTTCTGGAAGCTCGCGAGAGCCTCCTTCGCCGCCCTGGGAGCCGCCGCTCCCAGTTGCGTTACGACCCGTTCCAGCGAGTGCCAGTCGCCGATCACGGGCTGCTCCATCAATGCGTTCGCCTTGGCGTGCAGGTCAGCATTGCCGCGCTTGGTCGCTTTGCTGGACATCAGCGGAACTCCTTGCAGGCGTCGCCGCTGCGGAACGTCCCGGACGGGCAGGCCATGCCGGGGATGTACGGGTAGGCGCGAGGCGTGTCCTTGTGGAGTGCTTCGCATTTATCGCCCTTGCCGACATATCCGGTGGGGCATGTGCCTTCCCGATGGATGCGCTGGCGGCCATCCCGTGTCGGCGTGGGGTAGGGGCTCTCAGCCAGCGCCGGGGAGGCAATAATGGCCAGAGCGATGATCAGTGCGGTCTTCATGTCATTTCCTATGTCGGGCCGTCGCCAATGATCTGACGCAGCTCCTGGGCGAGAATGGTCACGACCTGCCGCTTCTCCTTCAGCATGTCGTATTTGTCGTAGACCTCGGTCACGTCACCGTTGACGTGGTCCAGCATCGCCTTCACGTCCTCGCGCGGCGCACCGGCCCGGCGAGCAAGTGTCGCCGCGGTTCGTCGCAGGTCATGGGCTGTGAAGTGCTTGAGGCCGAGGAACTCGCGGAGTCCTATGCGGTCCTCCGTCTTGTCTCCGTTCTTCTTTCCATTTTTCTTTCCATTCAGGGCTTGCGATATCGACGAGCGAGCGATCGGCGTCTTGCCGGTCGCGTCGTACTTCGATGGGAACAGGACCACCTGATCCTCGATCGGCTCAGGCGGATTGTTGTGACCGATCCGGCCACGCTCGGGTGTGGTCGCCTCGATGACGATGCTGGATGCCAGGTCCGAGAGCGGAACGATGACAGCGCGGTCCTTCTTCACGCGCCCTGGAGGCATCTCGTAGACAGCGTTGGCCGTTCCAAGATTGCTGACCTCGGCGGTCTCGGCACACCGCTGACTGGTAGGGTCGAACCATGGTGGCCAGAATGAACCGGGTCGCCAACATCACGCTGCGCTCAACCGGCGCATCCGGCCGTTCGAGACCCCACCACAGCGTCCTGATCTCGTCGTCCGACAGCACCCGGTCGCGCTTCTTCTCCTTGCCGCCGCGGCGCTCGAGTCCGGCGAGCGGGTTGGACGGCACGTATTTCCGGCCCGGCTGCATCGCCCACTTGAACGTCTTGTGGAGAATCGACTGGGTCCGGTTGGCGCTGACCGGCGCCTCCTCGGCGATTTCGTCGAGCAGGTCGGCGATGTCGTCGTCGGTAATGGACGCCGCTGGCTGGCTGCTCCAGGCCGACCGCGGCCGGCGCAGGTAGCCGATGTCGTTCTTCCAGGACTTCTTGTTCGGAATCGACGTCAGGAGGATCGGCCACTTCCCGGTCTCCTGGAAGATCCGCACCGCGTCCTTTCCGCACTGGCCGCCGATCACGTATTCGGCGATGTACAGATTGGCCAGGCCGTCGAAGGACAACGCCTCTTCCCGGGATATGCGCTTCCGCTCCTGGCGCACCTTGCGCCTGGGGTCCTCGTCATCGGCCATCGTCTTACGATGATCGGCGACCTTCGCGTGGGCCTTGGATAGAGAGACGTCGGGGTAGCGACCGAGCGAGAGGCGCACCGGCTTCGACAGCAGAGGGGACCAATAGAGAAAGAGCCACGACTTGGAACCGGACTTGGAGACGCGCAGCTGGAGGCCCTTGCAGCCGTCGTCGCTGACCGAGATCCGATCCTGATCTGGCGGGCATTTGAGGCCTGCGATATACTTGTCCGTGAGCTTTGGCACCCTAGTCCTCCGACTTCAAAATCCCCGGTTTTGCCTAACCCAAGGGTTAGGAAAGCGTGGTACTTGGTGATATCTATTAGCATTCATGCAAACGGTCAAGGGAAAAAGATCAATGACTTAGGCGTTTATCTACATTCCATGATGCAAATGATTTGAATGCAAGCAAGTCTGGGAGACTAGGGGTCGGAGGTTCAAATCCTCTCGCTCCGACCAAAATAACCAAGTAAAAACAGATACTTGGCGAAATGGTCGAAAACCCAAAAACTCCCAAAATCCTCTCTGGGTTAGGCATGGGTTAGGAAATCAAAAACACACGGTGAGATCAAGTGACATTGGTCGCCCGTGCCGATGTCCTTCCCCAAAAGAAAATCGCCAGCACTGAGGCTGGCGATTGTCCGTCTCAAGCGACCTTCCGGTCCAGTTCGCGCTGCCACTCGACAACCTCGTCGAGGTACCAGGCGACGCGCCCCGATGCGATCGGGCGAGGCTTCGGGAAGTTGCCTTCCTCCACCTGGCGCAGCAGCGTCGATCTGCTGAAGGGCACCTTGGCCAGCACCTGCTTCATGGTGATCATCTGGCGCAGTTCGTTGTCCTGCTTCACAGGCTCAGGGGCGTCGGTGTCCGTCATTTCTTCTTTCCAAATACAGTTTCGATGGTGGGCTCGTTGGCGTTGGATCGCTCAGGAGCGGTCCAGCGTCTCATTGGGTTCTTGGCTCCCTTGACCCTGAAGTCCTGCTCCTGCCGCGCACGGTTGAGCTGGGTGACCATCACCTTGAAGCCGGCGAGGCAGGCCTGGTCCGGATCGCGGAAGGTCTTCGGCTGGCCGTGCTGGTCGTGGACCCACATGGGTGGCTTGCCGGGGATGCCGAAGGTCCCGAAGAAGAGACCATCGACCTGACCGTGACCGACAGCCGTCGAGTAGTAGGAGGTGGCGAGCTTCGTTTTCATGCCACCTCGGCGAAGACTGACCGCTCCAGCATCTTCCGGTTCTGAACCCAGCCACGGAGGTTGCCGTGCAGCTCGGGCTGCTTCCAGTGGTCATGCCTCGGCCGGATGTCGCTCCAGACGTCGCCCTTCACGAACACGTCCGGCGTGGCCTGGTGCTCAGCCGGCGAGGCGTGGAGCGGGCGCGATCCGACCAGGCGATCGTACAGGTCGAGGTCCGCATAGACGCTGGGCTTCTTCCCGTCGTGTGTCAGGTACGACGTGCGGGCGCAGCGAGCGACAGAGATCTTGATCAGCTCCTCGATCGAGCGTTCACCCATGAAGGTGCCCACATACTGGCTGTTCATCGTCGCCATGTGGCGTGCCTCGTAGGGGAGCGGCTGGATGCAGTGCCGGTCGCTCTCCGTGATGAAGGGCAGATGCCATTCACCAGGCTTGAGCTGCGTCGGGACGCTGCCTTCGAATGCACCCTTGATCGCCTTGGCGAGAGCTTCGATTTCCGGCTGGGCGTCCTTGTGGTCCCGCAGCTCGAAGAAGTTGTCCCATTCGGTCGCAGTGATCAGCACGTTGATGTGGGCGAACGGCTCCAGGAGTCGGTTGACGACCTGCTTGTGGTAGCCGGCATCGTCGTAGGCGCGGGCGAATGCGATGGCGTAGTCGCGGGCTTCCAACCACATCTGCTGCGGGCTCAGCAGCGAACCCTTGCGGACGTTGTCGTTGGCGAAGGGGTGCGGGATGTAGTCGGCGAACGGATGCGTGATCGGCGCGTCGTTCTCCTGATCGGCCTGCATGCCCTTCTGGTTCTTGCCCCAGTGGATCGGCATGGCCGTATCGTTGAGGATGTCGTCGATCAGGCGCTTGACCGGGATGGCCCGGGAACTCGAAGCGTTGCGGCTCAGGTTGCGGTCGTACATCACGCCGTCCGGGATCGTGAGGATCTCCATCAGGTCCGGGGTGGACGTGAGCACACGATGCGTCAGCTCTTCGGCGTGGATGAAGCGCGGATATCTGGCGAGAACCGTCTTCAGCTCGATGCCGGCCGGCGAGATGCTGTGCAGGATTTTGGTCGCGGAGATGGTCATAGAGGGTCAGTTTTCCGTTCGGTTGGCGATGAGGCGTTCAGCCTCTTCCTTCGAGTCGTAGGGGCCGATGGCGTCCCAGCAGCCTTCGGGCTCCAGTTCGAGGATCCACCAGCCGGACAGCTCCTCACCGACCTCCTCGGGCGGGAGGAACTTGACCTCGGTCTGGTTCATGGTTGCGTTGGTCAACGGAACAGCTCCTTGGCTTTCTGGATTTTGCTGTCGAGGCACAGCGAGACGTGCCCGGACGAGACGCGGGCCTGGCAGTTGTCCAGCGGTCGACCGCTGAGGATCAAAGCGAGGGTGAGGCCGATGCCGACGCCGACCAGGAGGGTGAGGACATCCTTCATGCGCTCACCGCCTTCATCTGTTCGCCCGGGACCAGCTCCAGGAGCCACTTGACCCGAGACTGCAGCCGCTTGATTTCCGCGCGCTGCTCCCGGTTCTCGGTCAGCTGTGTGTTGTTGTGCTGGAGCAGCTCGGTGACTCGAGCCGAGTGCTCTTCCTTCGCCTCCAGCGAGGCCACGAGACTGTCGAGCAGGAATGGCATGGTGCGGATGAAGCCGACGAGGGCCTTGGCGCGATCGGCCGCGGTTGGGGAATGCCCGGTGAATGCGTAGACGATGCCGCCTTCACCCAGGACCATGTTCATCTCCGTCTTCTCTTCCATCTCCGGGAAGGCGACGCGGGTCCGTGCCAGTGTCACCTCGTAGTCGGCGAGGTGCTCTTCGTCGGTCTGCTTGGGCGTGATGGCCCAGATCGGGTCCTGGACCTGTGCGAGCAGTCGTCTCGCGTCGGCCACGTAGGCAAGCATCTGTTCTTTGGTCACGGTGGTGTCGGTCACGTCCTGCTCCTGAAAATCCAAATCGAAAAAAGCGGCCGCCCGGGTGAGGGCGACCGCCTGTAGTCCGTGCCGTTACTTCGGCTGGACGAGCTTCGCGATGTCGGGCTTGGCGTTGGCGAAGCCCTGCAGCACCTTCTCGAACTCCGAGCTGTGAGCTGCGATCCAGTCACGGTTGGCGACGAACACGGCATCGACCTGGATGGTGTTGACAGCCTTCGAGCCGAACACGCCGGAGGGCTGGATGCCTCGGTAGGTGCCGGCCGGGATCTCACCGTAGGTGTAGACCTGCTGGCCGCGAGCATCCTTCGCGCCGTTCGCCATGTCGCGGTCATCGGTGCCGACGAGCACGATGCTGTCCGCATACTGCGGCGCCTCGTTCTTGAGGAACGGAGCGTTGAGTGCGGTGATGATCAGCGCGCACTGAGCTTCCGAGCCGTCCGAGACCATGCTGAGCGCGAGGGTGCCGGTCGCATCGGTGGTGCGGACCTTGCCGTAGCGCTTCTTGTCGGCCATGACGAACGCGGCCCAGGTGGTGTTGGCGCCGGAGCCTTCGGGGCCGACCGCGACCGTGTAGGTCTCGTTCAGATCGACCATGCGGGCCGAGGAGTAGGCTTTCCGGTTGCAGATCAGGTTCGCCTGCTCCTGATAGAGCACACCAGCACGCTGCAGGGCCGAGATCGCCTTGGCATTCCTGCTCGAATAGACGAGCAGGGCGTCGGACTGCACGAATGCACCGTCGCACTCGCCGGCCGTGACCTTGTCGAGGTTGTCCAGCGATCCCTTGCTCTCGATGACCTCGATGCCCGAGGCGTGGCGCTTCAGGTGCTGACCAGCAGCGTAGTAGTTCAGCTTGGCGTTGCCGGTGCAGAGACGGAACTTCGTCGCGTCAGCGGCCTGGGCGGTGGTGACTGCCGACAGACCGAGGGTCGCAGCAGCGAGCAACAAAAACAGCTTCTTCATCTCTTCTCCTTTTGCGAGCCCCACCACGGGGCCCGCTCTCCAAAATCGAGACGTTTGCTTTTGAACAAACGTCAGGGCATCAAAAGAACCAGCGGCGGATCGGATAACCGCGGGCGATCTTCACGGCGACGGTGACCACAAAGAAGAGGCCGAATGCGCCGAGGGCGTGGTTGAGGAGGAGCGCTACGATCATGCGCTGACCGGGTTGGGCAACCCCGTCTCCGGATTGTAGGCCTGGTCCGGACGGCGGCTCAGGCGGGTGAGGTCTTCTCCATTCATCGCCAGTCTCTTCATCTCCTGGATGAGGAAGGTGACGCCGACGCCGATGTTCGGGAAATCACCGCCGTAGCTGCGGAAGCCGCTCCAGTTCTCAGGATAGATCTGCGGCGGCTCGTCGAAGGCGGTGGCATCGTGGTTGCGGCGATCGAACACCGCGTCCAGCTGGCCGACGCCGGCCTGGAACAGCTCACCATTCGAGACGTCCACGCGCTCGTTGGCCGGTCCCCACATTTCGTTCTGCCGCGCCAGCTCGTTCACGATGAAGTCGAGGGCGGCCTTTTCTGCTGCGATTGCGTCCAAGTCAGTTAGCTCCCGTTTGCATTGCTTATTTGCATTCAAGCGAACGAATCGTCAAGAGGAAAACTCAACGATCGTCGCCATCTCCTTGCAGTGTGCCGCGATCGACACGCCCGCGCAGTTCCATGATGTTGGCGAGCGCGATATCACCGAGGCTCATGCCCATGCCGTGGGCGAGCGCAGCGAGATACCACAGGTTACCGCCCATCTCCTTGACGATGTCCTGCTTGCGCTTGGGGGTGAGGACGCCGCCGTCGTCCCGGAAGATCTTCTTGACCTTGTTCTGGACCTCGCCGGCCTCGCCGAGGCCCAGCGCCGGGTACCAGAGCTTCATGTCGTCGCCGTACTTGATCGTCCTGATGGACTGTTCCTGGTAGAGGTCGAAGCCACGGATCAGCTCTTCGGCTCTGATCGGCGCCTTCGTGTCGATATCGGTATTCACGATGCTCACGTCTGCTCCTTGAATCGTAGTTCGTCGGCGAGGTCTTGGAACATCCGGACGACGTCTCGCTGGTTGCGACCCGACTGATCGTTCCAGTCGAACGGATGCTTGTGGAGCTGATCCTTGATCAGCTTGACGAAGCGCGCATACGCGCCCCGGTCTTCCTTGCCAGCTGCTCGGCGGATCGCGCCCTCGATGTCGAACGCGCGTGCCTCCTGGCTGAACACGGGGCAGGGCTTACCTTGCCGGTCCCGTGCGCAAGTCTTCTGCGTCCACCGTCCGGGCTTCGAGAAAAGCAACAGGCACCGCTCCGCAATTTCGAGTTCGGTGTGCATTGCGTTTGCTGAACTCCCATTCAAATGACGCAATCCGATTGATGTCGCGGCGACCGAGCCTCATGAGGTCGAACGCCATGGGGACTCTCGACGGGAGGACGACGAAATCAGGCGGCGTGTAGACCGCCTGATCCGTTTCCTTGTCGATGATCCAGAGGCGCTTGTGCCTCTTGGCGACTTTTAGCTGCACCCGGTGGTCTCGCCACACGCCTCGCACTTCAAACAGGTGCCGTTCCGCACCATGGTGAAGCTGTTGCAGTTGCCGCACTCGTCCCCGGTGAAGCCGGACATCTTGGCGACGGCACGCTTGTCGGGAGCCGCGTCAGCGATTTCCTTCTCCTCCGCAGCCGGAGCGGTGATCACGACGTTGTTGATCACCGTGACAGGCTTATCGACGCCAGTGCCCATGGCCGTGTGGTTGCTCTCCTCGGGGGAGACGTGGGCCAGGTCATCGCGACCGAGGTAGTTGATCGCGATGTCCCGGAAGACGAAGTCGACGATCGACGTCACCTGCCGGATGCGGTCGTGCTCCTGGACGAACCCGGAGGGCTCGAACCTGAAGAACGTGAAGGCGTCGACGAACTCGTCGAGCGGCACGCCGTACTGCAAGCCGAGGCTCACAGCGATGGCGAAGGCGTTCATCATCGACCGGAAGGACGCACCCTCCTTGTGCATGTCGATGAAGATTTCACCCAGCCGACCGTCCGGATATTCGCCGGTCCGTAGGTAGACCTTGTGGCCACCCACGATTGCCTTCTGCGTGTAGCCGCCGCGCTTCGACGGGAGTTTCTCCCGCTTGCGCACCAGCTTCTCGACCACCTGGACCAGCGTCTTCGGCGCCTCGGCCGGCTCGTCACCGGTCGGTTCGTCGTCGACGAGGGCAGAGCTGAGCGGCTGCGACAGCTTCGAACCATCGCGGTAGATCGCGTTGGCCTTCAGCCCGAGCTTCCAGGACATCCGGTATGCCTTTGCCACGTCCTCGACGGTCGCGGTGTTCGGCATGTTGATTGTCTTGGAGATCGCACCCGAGATGAATGGCTGCACAGCTGCCATCATCAGGATGTGACCCTCGGTCGCGATGAACCGCTTGCCCAGCTTGCCACACGGATTCGCACAGTCGAAGATCTGGTAGTGCTCCGGCTTGAGACCGGGGGCGCCTTCCAGCGTCATCGTTCCGCACACTTCCGTGTTGGCCTTTTCCAGCTCAGCGTCGGTGAACCCGAGATCCTTCCACTTTGTGAGGAAGCGGATGTCGAACGTCGACTTGACCTGGGCCTCCGGGATGATGATCGACGCAGCCCGCAGGGCTAGGTCGAACTTCGACGGCAGCACGCCCGTGCCGATGGCGTACTTCGAGATCGCGTCGATCTGCGTCTCGGTGTAGCCGAGCTTGCGGAGCGCAGCCGGGACCTGCTGGTTGATGATCTTGAAGTAGCCGCCGCCGGCCAGCTTCTTGAACTTCACCAGCGCGAAGTCCGGCTCGATGCCCGTGGTATCGCAATCCATCAGCAGGCCGATCGTGCCGGTCGGGGCGACGACGGTCGTCTGAGCATTGCGGTAGCCGTAGAGCATGCCGAGATCGAGCGCGTCCGCCCAGATCGCCGTGGCCTTGCCGGCCATTTCGGTCTGGGGCAGAGCGTTCCAGTCCAGCCGAGGCGGACAGATGCTGAGGCCATCGAACTGTGTCGAGCCAGCCTCAGCCGCGGCGTAATGGTTGGACATCACACGCAGCATCGCGTCCCGGTTCTCCGCGAACTTGACGAACGGACCCAGCTCCCGCGCCATCTCGGCGGAGGTGCGGTAAGCCACGCCCGTCATGATCGCAGAGATGGCGCCAGCCATCGCCCGACCTTCGCGGGAGTCGTACGGCAGACCCATTGCCATCAGCAGGCCGCCGAGGTTGGCGAAGCCGAGGCCTGTGGTCCGGTACTCGTAGGAGAGCAGAGCGATTTCCTTGGAGGGGAACTGCGCCATCGTCACCGAGATTTCCAGAACGATCTGGATCAGGCGACAGACGTGGATGAAGGCATCAACGTCGAACTCCCACGGGCCACCTTGCTTCAGGACGTTCTTGCCGTAGAACTTCAGCAGGTTCGCCGAGGCCAGGTTGCAGGCCGTGTCGTCCAGGAACATGTACTCCGAGCACGGGTTGGAGGCGCGGATGCGACCGCCAGCCGGGCAGGTGTGCCAGTCGTTCATGGTCGTGTTGAAGTGCAGGCCGGGGTCGGCCGACTCCCACGCGGCGCGGCAGATCTGATCCCACAGATCGCGAGCAGGGACCGACTTGACGGTCTCGCCCGTGGTCCGCGACTTCAGATGCCACATGTGACCGCTGTCGACCGCCTTGAGGAAGGCGTCCGTCACCGACACGGTGTTGTTCGAGTTCTGGCCCGACACCGTCTCGTAAGCCGGCGACTGCCAGTCGACATCGAACTCCGGGAAGTCGAACGGCTCGCCCATCTCAGCGAGCTGGAGAACGCGCTGGATGTAGCTGTCCGGCAGGAACGCCGCACGAGCCGCACGGATCGCGCTCTTCACGCTCGGGGTCTCACGGCTCTCGCCGTCGCCCCAGGCCTCGTAGATGGCCATCAGGTGCTTCTTGGCAGCCTTGGAGCCTGCCACGAGCGCCGCGACCTTCTTCTCCTCCTCGACCTTCCAGCCGATGTACTCCTCGATATCCGGGTGATCGACATCGACGACGACCATCTTGGCCGCGCGCCGCGTCGTGCCGCCCGACTTGATCGCGCCGGCAGCCCGGTCACCGATCTTGAGGAAGGACATCATGCCAGACGACTGGCCGCCACCGGACAGCTTCTCGCCCTTGCCACGCAGGTTCGAGAAGTTGGAGCCCGTGCCGGAGCCGTACTTGAACAGGCGGGCCTCGCGGGTCCACAGGTCCATGATGCCGCCGTTGCCGACCAGGTCATCCTGGATCGACTGGATGAAGCAGGCGTGCGGCTGCGGGCGCTCGTAGGCGTTCTCCGAGAGAACGGCGCCGTAGCCCTGGTGGGACATGTCATGAGCCCACAGCTCGTTGACGTACCAGTGACCCTGCGCCGGACCGTCGATGCCGTACGCCCAGTTGAGGCCCGTGTTGAACCATTGCGGCGAGTTGGGCGCGAACATCTGCTGAGCCAGCATGAACCGCAGCTCGTCGTAGAACGCGAGAGCGTTGGCTTCGGCATCGCGCAGCTTGAAGGCGTCGCCCTTCTTGGTGCCTTCGGGAGCGAAGTAGCCGCTCTTCCAGCCCCAATAGGTCCAGCAGCCGGCGAGGCGATCGAACACCTGCTTGGCCGAGGTCTCGGAGCCCAGGTGGGCCGACCGGGTATCGGGATCACCGTTGCTGGCGTAGGGCACGGAGCGCTGCAGCCAGACCGGGACCATGTCTTCATGGACCTTGCTGACCTGGTCGGGCACGCCGGCCTTGCGGAAGTACTTCTGGGCGAGCACGTCGATGGCAACCGGAGACCAGTGGTCCGGCACCTCGATGTTCTCCATGCGGAAAACGATCGAGCCATCCGGGTTCTTGATCTCGCTGGTCGCCCGCTTGAACTTGATCTTGTCGTAGGGCGAGTTGACGCCGGCAGTGAAGAGTCTGTCGATTCTCATAAGTGACTGTTTTTCTCGTTGATGTTGACTCAGCCGCCGCGCTTCGCCGAGGCGTACGGGTAGCGCTTGGAGTTATCGATGCGGGTCTCGCGCTTGAGCGGCACGAACTTCACCGGCAGCTTGCCGATCTCGGAGAGGATCTTCTTGATGCGCTCGCCATCGCTCTTCGGATTGAGCACGCGCAGCTGATCGGTGAGGGAGTCGACGGCTGCGCTCTCCTCGCGGGTCAGGCGGCGCCGCGCATGGAGGGCCGTGTAGGAGTTCTCGTAGGTGTACTTCGGCTTCGGAGCAGGCTTCGGTCTGCTCAGGAAGTGAAAGGCCTTCATGAGGCCGGTCAGGATGTCGTTGGCTGCTTCCACTTGGTGCTCCATTTGCATTCAAACAAACGTCAGGGCAGAGAACGAATGCGGCGTCTGATCTGCTGTCGGGTGAAGTTGGAAACGTACGGGGTGCGCGGTGACGATGCGAAAGGCACCTGGGCCCACGATGTCCGGACTCGGAAGTGGACCACGTAGTGTCTTCTGTTCTGGTCGAGATAGAACTCGTCAATCTCGCCATTATCCATCAGCTGCTGCGCCTCCTTCTTGATCTCTCGAACGTGTGCCTTCATGCTTCCCTCTCTTCGGGAACGACCTTTTCGGCCACGCCCGTTTGGGCCGCTTCTCGCGAGGCATCTCCACATCGGGAGCAACCTTCGCCAGCATGCGGCGTCTGAACTCTTCGGTGTCCTTGGCAATGCGCTTTGTCCGCGCGATCTCCGTCACGTCGGAACCACGCTTCGAGGCCTTCGACCCAAAGGTCTTGGCGGCGTGACAGTCGACGTGTTTGGCGAAGATGTGCTCCACGTCGTTTGACGGGGGCACAGTGTCCTTCGCCTCTGGATCCCAGCAGCGCAGCTGCACTGCCGGGATATGATCGAACTCGGTGTCGACGAGCTTGCCCAGGCGTTCACCACAGGACGAGCATTTGCTGTCCTGCCGGATCACCACCTGGAGCTTCACCTTGTCTGGGATCGCTTTTCTAAAACCAGGCGGCGGTGCGAGAGGGAGGGGGGCGTCCATGCGCTTTTCGTATTTGCATTCATGCAAACAGTCAAGCGGCAGGACGACCTTTTTTCTCGTAGGCGGCGAGGCCGGCGTCGGTGAATTGCCCGTCCGCCGCAGCGAAACCCTTGCGGACCAGTGCGATCAGGCTGAGCCGTTCGAGCTTCGTGGCGGCCACGGACCCGATGTCCCAGCCACCTCGATCGCGCCAGTACTTCTGTGCAGGAACCCAGAGATCCATGAACTTCCGCTGTGCCTTCGACAACCGAGGTCTGGTCATCAGTCCCGCTCCGGGTCGACGTAGAAGCGCCACTCCAATCCCTCACGGTGCCACTGGCCGGCGCACACCGGGATGACCTTGTTCGCGGAGTTGAACTCGTTGTCGTTCGCGTGGTCCTCGTCGCCGATCAGCTCGCGCAGCTCCTGGGTGGGGATCAGCGTGCTTGTCCAGACCAGCTCGGTGTTGCCGACCTTGATCTTGGCAAAGTCCGTCAGCGAGTTCTCGATCTGCGAGATGGCGTGACGCAGGTCGGCCAGCTCGGAGAGGTACATGGCGGCGTTGGTTGGTCCGCCGCCGGGGTCGGTGCTGTCGAGACCAAAGCGGCCGATCTTGCCGTAGATCCGCAGGCAGCGGCCGATTACCTCAACGACTTCGCCGGACTCCTCAACGACTCTGGCGACCTTGCCGTCGACTGTGGTGGGTAGGTATCTCGGGTTCATGCGCTGATCTCGATCTTGAGCTTATCGTTGAGGATGGCGTCGACCTGTTCCTTGACGTGCGCTTTGACGCGAACGTTGACCTGGTCCTCGATCATCTTCTCGAGTTTTTTCCGGTTCCAGTGGCCCCAGACCACATGGCTGATAGCCCGGATCACGAAGTTCTCCACTTCGTCCGTGTTGCGGAAGCGCTGGGCGGTTACACCCGTCACTTCCTGCCGGACCAAGGCCTCGATGCCGTCGCGGCTGAGACCCAGCTCGTTGAACAGGATGTTTCGGACCGCCATGTGGATGGCGGCGTGGGACGGGCGGGATTCTGTCTCGCTCATTTCAGGCTCTTCATTTCGATCTTGAGGGTGGTGAGGTTATTGCCGACCAGGTAGGCAAGGATTCTCATGGCCTTGAAGTGCCAGACCCTGGTGCCGTCGGGCTTGACGATGTTGAGCCTGCCTCGCGGAAACCGAGGCGGAGCCTTCCAGCCCTTCGGCGTGGTGAGAAGGATGCCCGCTTCCTCGGCGGGCATTTTGTTGAGTGTGTAGAAGTTGATGTTCTCCACACACTGTCTGACGATGTCGTCAGCGTGCATATGGCACCTTGGTGATCTTGCCGGCGGCGATCCGTCTCTCCAGCATCTTGAAGGCAGCCTTCAGGGAAGGGGCGACGCAGCAGAAGGCGCCACCCCAGAACCCGGTCTCGCCGCAGATGATCGGGCGATAGAACTTCACGCTGCCACCACCTGTGGATAGAGCTTCGCCAGCTCCGTCTTGACGCGCTCGACGACGCGGCCGGAGAAGTTGTCCGGGTGCCGTGGATCGGTGATGATGCCGTCCTCGACCACGACGTCCTGGGCTTCCGTGTGCGGATTGTCAGCGTGCCACAGGCCGTAGAAGTTTCGGATGCCCCGGTGCGCGAACACCAGGCAGCCGGCATGATCCGGCGGCGGAGGACGGTACAGCACCGGACTGAGCGTGAAGGGGAACTTCCAGCTCCACGGATCGAGCCAGCGCCTCAGCGCGACCTCGTCCTTGCGGATGCGCTGGATCACGTCGGCGACGATGCCGTCTTCGTCCAGATACGATCCGAACCAGTCCACGGCCTGCGGCTTCTCGCCCTTGCCGATGCCACGGATCAGGTTGGACAGCTTGTTCATCAGGTTTGCCATTACGCGGCCTCCTCATTGCGCCGCTCTTCGTTGTCGTTCGCGGCCTTGTAATTCGATTGTGCCCTGGCTTCCTTGAGCAGCTCGTCCAGGTCGATGCCCGGGATGATGTGCGCCTGGATGGTCTCCAGCGCGGCGTCGAAGTAGGCCTTGAACTCCTCCTCGCCCATCGCATCGAACGCTGTGGAGGAGGGGATCATGATGATCTCGCCGGCCGTGGTCATGACCGGCCGCACCACGCCGTTGGACAGCAGCAGCGTGTCGTGCAGCGAGTCCTCGGTCGCGAACAGGTCTGTGTTGTGAGTCACTAGGCGGAGGATCACCCGGTACAGGCGATGCCTGGGACCGCTGCGCGGCTGGGCGAATTGCGCCCGCACCGGGACGTTTTCCGGGATCGCCTGGAACATCTCCACGTCGTACGCGGCATGCGGGATCAGGAGCCCGTCCACCTTGGCGGACGAGGATCCATTTGTTCTTGGACTTATTGCTCGCGCTCATTTGTCCTCCAGTTGGTACGTTGCCCAGTCCTGCAGCAGCTCCATCCAATCGCGCTGCTCGGTTGGCTTCCACCAGGGTGGCGTCTCTTCCATGCGCCCCTTGACCGTCTGATGGAGGTCGCGAGCCAGCTCCTCCGTCTCGTCATAAGTCAGCGCCTTGATCGCTCTCGCGATAGCGTCCAGCTTGTTGCTCATGTCACTCTCAGATCAGCGATCCCTGACGGGCGCGCTGGTTGGTGGATCTCGGCTTGGGTTGGGGTCTCGGCCTGTCGTCGCGCTGCAGCTGCTCGACCTTCACCCGGCAGGCTTCGACGAGCGTGTCGATCTGGTCCTGGGTGAGGCCGTAGTCCTCGCGGTGGGCCCGTTCGTCGGCCCACCACTGACGCAGCGAGGAGGCTGGACCCTCTGAGATCGAGATCCCCCAGAGGGCCAGCTCCACGTAGGCCGCAGCCTTATCCGGCATGGGCCGCGCGCTTCAGCTCCTGCGACTTGTCGCTGAGCTTACCCATGACGTAGGCCTCGCCGTTCGACGAGAGCTTCTTCATGTCTTCGATGAAGGCCTTGTCGGCGGCGATCTCCATCGCCTGCTTCGTGCGCTCGATGCCGGCGATCTTGTCGGCCCAGAACGTCACGATCTTCTGGCCCTCTTCCTTCGAGACCGAAGCCTCGCGAGCCGGGGGCTTGTCGTCGTTGGCAGCCGGCCGGCGCTCGTCACGCCGATCGTCGCGACGGTCGTTCGACCGGTTGTCTGGGTCCTGGTTGAAGTCGTCGGCTTCTTCGGACGAGTAGGCGTCGCCGTGCAGATCGGCCAGCTTCAGGATCACGCGATCCTTTGCCCGCTTCTCCGCCATGGCGTACGGATACGCCGCCATCTTGCCCTTGACCTTGTAGTTGCCGCCGACCTCGTTCTCCTTCGAGATCAACGCCTCGCCGATCGACCACTCGGTCTTTCCATTGGCCTCGCCCATGACGAGGATGACGGCTTCGTCACGCTCGGCACGCAGGATCTCGGGCTTGGTCCACTTGATGCCGATCGCGGCACCCAGGCGCTCGACGTCCTTATGCTTGACGACGGGCGTTCCCTGGACTTCCCAGATGGAGTCGCGATCGATGTCGACCTTGTGCTTGTCGAAGACGTCGTAGATCTTGTCGAGCTTCGGGTTCTTCCGTGCCATTGTTCTCTCCTGTGATTAAGCGGCTTCGGCCGCGGTGGTGGGTTTGTCGTTGCTGTTGGCGGCCTTGCGGGAACGGGTCGCCTTCGGCTTGGGCTCCGGCTGGGGACGACCAGCGTCCTTGTCGGCCTGAGCAACCGCTGCCTTGTCGATCTTCACGAGCATCTTGCCGTCGCTCGAATAGGAGATCGTCACGCCCTTGCCGCACGCTTCCTTGGCGTCCTGCGGCATCTTCTTCTTGATCGCCTTCTTCGCGGTCTCGTGCGCATCGACGGCGGACTTGGTCTCCACCATCTTCTGCGCGAGGTCGCACCACTCGTTGTCCTGGCTCATGTCGGCGACACGAACTTTCTCGAGCAGCGGGATCTCGATGGTGGGCGTCCCGGGCGTGCGGCCGGTCTGGACGCAATCCCAGAAGTCCTGCTCCGCCTGGAGCATCTTGGCCTGGTAGAAGATGTCGGCCTCGACCTCCATGACGACGTGCTGGGCGGCGCCGGTGATGATCGACAGGTACGAGAGCGGCAGGTCCATCACCATCATGTTGTGCTGGCACTGCGCGTAGTACTTGTCGTAGGCCTTCTGCTTGTCGAAGCCGAAGGGCATCATGAACTTGAACTCGACCATCGCGATGACGGGAGCCTCAATCGCCTTGCGAACGAGTCCGTCGAGGGTCGCGTGAGCCTTGTCCCAGTCCTTGTAGAAGACCTTGTCCTGCTCGTTGGTCACGGCCAGGTTCATCTGGAACTCGAACCAGTCAGCGTTCAGCTGCTCGGTCGTGTTGCCCATCTGGACCAGCAGGATCTCGGACATATCCTCCTGCTCTTGCTCGCCGCGCTTCTCGCGCCACAGTCGCTCAATGGCGCGCTGATCGCCGGACATGATGATCCGCGCGTCCGATCCGCCGAGGGATGTCATGCGGGCAGCGCGAGCCTCATCGCTCATGCCGAGGTGGCGGGTACGACGTAGAAACTGCATCTCACTTCTCCTGTTCAGCGGTATTCCCGCCAGATTGCTTTGTCGCCGAGGGTCTCGACGAAGGCCGCGTGCAAACGCCGCTCCTCGTCGGTCAGCCTGGACGGCAGAGGAACGGGCCGCTGGCGCGCAGCGGGTAGGTTGTCGATGGTCACTTCTTCCTGCTCGCCGAGCAGCGTGAGGCCGTACTGACGGCCACCCCGCAGTTCGACGTAGACTTCGCTCAGCAGCTCGGCGTCGAGGAGGGCGCCATGCAGCTTTCTCCTGCTGGTATCGATGTTGAAGGCCGAGCAGAGACCGTCGAGGGTGTGACGGCCACGCGGGCGCTTCGTCTTCGCCAGCTCCAGGGTGTCGACGATTTCATTCTGGAGCGGTGGCATGTCGAGCCGCTCCAGCTCGTCGTTGATCATCCCGAGATCGAAGGGAGCGTTGTGCGCCACCAGCCGGGCTTCGCCGATAAAGGCGAGGAACTGGTTGACGACCCGCTTGAACGTCGGCTTCGTCTTCAGGAACTCATTGCTGAGCCCGTGGACGGCGAACGCCTCCCGGTGAACCGGATGCGTGGGGTTGACGTACTTGTGGAACGTCTTCCCCGTTGGCAGCCAGTTGTTGATCTCGACGCAGCCGATTTCCACGATGCGGTCGACCTTGCGCTCGATGCCCGTGGTTTCGGTGTCGATGATGATCTCTCTCAAAGCGATCTCCGGGTGATCGGGTCGATCCCGTCGTCACGAAGTTGGGCGAACACCTGGTCTCGCAGCCGATCGGCGAGCGTCTGCGACGAGTCCAGGAGGGCTGAGATCGACAGCTCCCACCTGCTCGGGGGAGCCGACGATGAACGACGCCTCCAGCCGGCAGAGACATGCCTCGTGGACACGTCTCGCCGCCTGGAACCGGAGGTAGGCGTCGGTGACTTCCGGGCTACGCGGCATTGGTCGGCGCGTGGACGACTGGCAGGCCACGTCCGATGCTCGGGTGAGCGAGATCGGGGTGGTCCTGCATCCATTTCTGAACGAACCAGAGCTGACCGCAGCCGCCGCCGATCGTGTCCTGACCGGCCGGATCGAACACGCGGACGTCGTAGCCGCGCTCGACCAGCTTGAGGCTGAAGTCCGAGGCCAGCGAACGCTGATGCTCATTGGTCGCCGGCATGCCCTCTGACCGCTCGCAGACGACGCTGACGGTTGCGTTCCAGATCAGCGGATCGAACAGACCCCAGAGGCGCTCGGCGTCCTCGATCGAGGAGTTGCCGTCGTGGGCGCAGTAGTTGAAGAACGGGCTGCGACCGGTGACCTCGTGCCAGATCATGCCTTCGGTCGCGATCTGGAACAGGTTCAGCTTCTTCTTGAAGGGGACCAGCGCGTCACGCGCAGCGTCGGTCGACTCGTGGACCGAGAACTGCAGGCCGATTGTCGGGATCTCCATCGAGATCTCGCGCACCCACTCGTAGTTGATCATCGGCGCCGAGGTCGAGATCAGGAGCGCTGCATTCGGATACAGCTGGTATAGTTGACGGAGCGCCGGGACCAGGCCCTTCGGGTTCAGTAGCGGCTCGCCCATGGACATGAACATGACCTGCAGGCGCTTCATCTCGGACGCCTGGATGCCGGTCTGCTCGATCGAGTGCTCGACCTGGGCGATGATCTCGTCGGCGGTCAGCGACCGGACGAAGTTGTCGCCGGCACCGCAGAAGCGGCAGCCAACCGGGCAGCCCGACTGCGTGGAGCAGCAGATCACGGTGCGGGTGGCATAGTCCGGATACTTGTACAGCACCGACTCCGCGACAGCGGTGCCATTGTCGAACACGAACTTGGCGACGTTCTGTGCGGCGTCGTCGATCCGCTTAACGTTATCCCAGGCAGGTCTCACGAGGTGATTTCCTTGAAGCTGATGCCGTCCGATGGGACGATGCAGAGATCTCTCTTCAGGCCGGCCATGATGAAGCCGGTCGTGCGGGTTCGGATTTCGTAGACAGTCTGCCGGTCGTGGGATTTCCTCGTCGGGCAGTAGAGTTTGTGAACCAGCTCGGAGTCGCCTCCGCGAGCGAGTGCGATGGCGGCTTTGGTGAGCCGATCGGACAGACGAGCTGCGTTGCACCAGCGCATCCAGTCGAGGACACCGAGGGCACGGTCGGTGTCGTTTCGCTGAGGCGAGTACTTCGCCGCGCCATCGAAGGGCTTCATCGAGCTGAAGAGACGAATGCGTTCGATCTCGACCAGCTCGGCGCGGGACATGCCGATCATGTTCCAGCCGCCGGAGCGCTGGCCCGATGTCAGCCAGCGACGCTCCTGGTCAGGCGTCTTGTCGATGACCTCGACGGCCTCGACGAGCAGCTGCCAGATGACATCGCTGTGCCGCGTTTTCTCGCCCTTCAGGGCCCACGCCAGCTCGCCACCATGGGCGAGCCAGCTGAGCGCTTGGATGCGCGCCTCAAGCGGGGACGAGTTGGTCATTCGCCACCGCAGCGTTGCCGTACATCTGACGGCGTCGCGTTGCCCGGTACTCGTAGCAGCCGTAGTGGACCCGCTTCTGCGAGAGCAGGATCTGCCCCTCGCGGGCATCCTTGAGGATGCGGTCAGCGATGACGTTCAGCTGCGCGATGTTCATGCGCTCGACGGTGCGCAGGACATCGGTCTCCGGGATCTCAACCTGGCGGTCGATCTGCAGGTGGCCGGTCCAGTAGACGAGGATGTCGCCGGCAGCGGCCTGCTTCAGCCAGTCGTAATAGTCGGACAGCGCGCCCGGCGAGATGTCGAGAACTGTGGTTTCGGTGTCGGACATCACGCCCCCACCTTGTTCTGGACGAGGGACGTGTACATGCCGACGATGTAGACCATGTTGTCGATGACACCGCCGAGATGGTCGACCGCCTGACGGTTCTCTTCGCGCTCGATCGCGGCCAACTCTTCTTCGCTGATCACGTCGTCGTCTTCGAAGTCATCGTCATCGTCGAAGTTGTCGTCGAACGGGTCGTACGGCGGCTCGGCCGCGCCGGAGCCATCGTCGAAGTCGTCATCGTTCATCGCTTGGACGATCACGACGACCTCAGGCATGTCTTCGAGGCCGAGGCACGGACCATCGGGCGGGCAGTTGCAGTCGGCGATCTGGATGCCGCCGCGGGCGGCCAGGTCGTCAGCGAGGAAGGGGAGCACGGTGGTGAAGAACGGATCTCTCATATTACCTCGGTTTGCATTCAAGCAAATGGAATGACGCGAAAAGGGGCGCCCTGGCACGCACGAACCAAAACAGGGCGCCCCTCGATTTTCCCCGCTCAACGGGGAAGCTCAGCTCTTAGAACGGGATGTCATCATCCATGTTGTCGTTGCCGCGCGCCGGAGCGGAGGAGCGGCTGCTGTTGCCACCGCGGCTGCCGCCACGGTCGTCGTTGCGGCCACCGCGATCATCGTCACGGTTGCGGCTCGACGAGCCACGGTCGTCCCGACCACGATCATCGCGTCCGCGATCATCACGGCTCGACGAGCGGCCACCGCCGTCTCGGTCATTGCCGCGGTCGTCGTTGTCACGGTTGCCACCGCCGCCGTTGCCATCGCGCTCCCAGATCTTCTGGAATGCGTCGGACTGAGCGAACTGCGGGACCACGATCTCGGTCGAGTAGCGGTCGGCGCCGCTCTGGTCCTGCCACTTGCGGGTCTGGATCTTGCCTTCCAGATAGACCTGATCACCCTTCGCCAAGTTCTTGTCGATGAACTTGATGGTGTGCTCGTTGAAGACGACGACGTTGTGCCACTCCGTCTTCTCCTTCATCTCGCCGTCGCGCTTGTCCTTCCAGCGCTCCGACGTCGCGACGCTGAGGTTCGCGACCTCGTTGCCGTTCTGCATGCGGCGGATCTCGGGGTCCTTCCCGAGACGTCCCAGCAGGGTCACCTTGTTAACTGACATGTCGTCGTCTCCTTTTCTGCGTTTGCATTACCATTCCATTTGCATTCAAGCAAGTAGGGAATCAAAAATCTAGCTTCGTGAAGAGGCCGGTCTTCTCGTTGAAGCCGACGTCGACCGAGCCTGTGTTGCCGGCGATGCGCTTGAGACGCACCTTCGGGATGAAGATGGTTCGTTCGTTCGGCGCCTCGTCTGGACGCATAGCGTGGACCACGATGCCGAGGTCCGGCTTGTTCGCCCAGTGCGCCGAGTCCGAGATGTTGTAGAGCCCGGGGACCATCTTGCCCTCCAGCTTGGTCGGGTGCGCTACAACGCAGGTCGCGCAACCGAACCGATTGCCGAACCGCTTCATCTTCTTGATCGCCTTGCCGACGTACTCGGTCAGCGACAGCGAGTTGGGCCGATTGTGCTCCAGCTCGTTCCAAGGGTCGATCATCAGCATCTTCACGCCGTAGCGGAAGACGGCTGCCGCAGCCTTGTCGAGCACGAAGTCCAGATCGACCTCGGTGTCGTCGTTCTCGTCGTAGTCGATGAAGTAGAAGTAGCGCTCGACGAATGCCTCGGCTCTCTTCCGCTCCTCATGCGACCACGCAGCCCGTTCCTTTTCGAGGAACGCAGTCATCAGTTCATTGGCCAGGAACGGCTTCACCGACTTTTCGCCGGAGAACATCGCGATCGGCCACTTGTGTCTCATGGCCAACCGCACCGCGACCTGGTTCATGAAGGTCGACTTGCCGACGTTGGGGATACCGGTGCAGACGATGAACTGTCCCTGGTAGAACTTCATCTTCTCGTCCAGCTCCTTCGAGATGCCGGCCTCGACCATCTCCGGGATCGCGATCTCGGGATAGTCGGACAGCTTGAAGAGACCCTTGACGGGCCACTCCTTGGCGTTCTCGATCAGCTCGCGCACCTTCTCCGCGCCGAGGTACTTCTTGACCTCGTTCAGATCCTTGCACGCTCGCAGCTCGCCGGTCTTCTTGTCGGGCACCACCTCGTCATCCGGGAACTGGACCCAGAAGCATTTGGCGGGGCCGATGCGTCGGACCAGCTCCTTCGCCAGCCGGCGGCCAGGCTCGTCGGCATCTGTTGCGATGATGTGATACTTCACCGCCATGATCCGCTGCATGTGACGGACCATGAACGAGAACTTGTCATCGTCCTCCGGATCGACATCGCTGGCGTCGTCCGGAACATCGATCAGGTTGCCGTTCTTGTCGCGGGCAGGGGGTGCGCCATCGGGGACGGATACGATCGTCTCGTAGCCGGACTCCTTGCCGGCCTGGACGTCGAACTCGCCCTCGACCCAGATCAGCGAGTCCGTGCCGGCTTCCAGGCGTGCCATCGTGTCCTCGTTGAGGAGGACGTCGGCGTTGTAGAGCGTTTTGACGGCGCCCTTCTTCTGCATGAACCGCGCGCTCGCCATCCTGCGCCCACCGGTACTTGCAGTTCACCTCGACGCCGTGCTCGTAGTAAGGGAAGCAGAGGACGTTGCCGCGTTCATCCGGCAGAACGACGAGGTTGTCCTGCGAATCTCGCGAGAGACGCCCGCTGAAGGTCCCCATATCCACCGCCATTTCGCTGGTGAGGCCTCTGTCCTCGATCCCCCTGGCGTGCTTCTCGCTTAGCATTCTCGTAGCTGCTCCATGTGCAGTGATGACAGTTCCAAACCACGCCTGAGGCGTCGATCTTGACGCTCAGGCATTTGAGTTTCTTGTGAGCCCCCTTCCGCCTGTGGGAGCAGTTCGGGCAGATGGCGTACTGGGTGCCCATCTTCAGGGATCGGACCTTGATGCCGTTCTCCTGAAGTGCCTTCTCGACATCGACCCCCGCCATCAGATCGCCATCCCTGGTCGACCTCGCGGCCGAGCTGGTGCGCGCTCGGTTTCCCATCGGGCCTGGTTGAGCCAGACCACAGCGGCTGCGATGAACTTCTCGCGGGTCGGATCTTCCCGGACGTCGGCGTTCATCCGATCGGCGTAGTGTCGGAGACCAGCCATCAGGTCCACGAACTCGACCTCGTCCTCGTCATGGATCTTGTCGAGCTTGCGGAGCGCTTCCTTTTTGCTGTCGCCTCGCTTCTTCGGGTAGAGCTTCCAGAACTGATCCCGATAGTCCTCCGGCCACGGCGCTGTCTTGCGCGGCTTCTTCCGGTTAGCTTTGGGTTCATCTGATTGGTTCAGTGTGGGTTCAACTGATAGGTTAGGCGGCACCTCATGCCGGTGGTCACCGGCACCAGATTCCGCACCCACCGGCACGTCGTTCCGGTCCCCACCGGAATCTGATGCCTCTGACTCCGGCATTTCCTGCCGCGGCACGTCGTTCCGGTCCTTATCGTTGTCGTTTGCTGCAGTTTTCCTGGAGCTACCACCGGAACGAGATGCCGGTGGTTCTTCCGACGAGCCGGCAGCAGGCTCCGTCATGTTCAGGTAGATCATGTCCGTGGTATCGCGGCGCTTGACGCGGCGGATCAGGTTCATGTCTTCGAGGTCGGTCATAGCGTTGCGGACTGCGCGCACGCACGCCTCAACCTCGTCGGCGATCCGCTGCTGCGATGGCCAGCACGCACCATCGGCATCGTTCGCTCTGTTGGCGATCGACATCAGCACAGCCTTGCGGAGCGTGCTGCCAGTCTTGATCTTTCTCGCCCAGGATTGCGCGTCGAAGCTCATTCGTTAGTTCCCTTGGATTTGACCCGCTCAGCGGGATCGTGTATTTGCAGTAATGCAAATGAAAATGCAAGCCACGACATTTCGTGCCTGCTCAACTCGAGTCACACACCAGAATGGGTTCTATCCTCGTCGCCGGTCTTGACCCGGCCTTCGCCAATTTCGGCATCGCCAGAATGCGTCTCGACCTCGACAGCCTGGAGCTGTCGCTGGAGGCCGTCAGGACGCTCAGCACGCGAGCGGTCGAGAAGGCAGCACGGAAGGTGGTCCGGAAGAACAGCGACGATCTGCGCCGCGCCAAAGAGCTGCACGATGGCTTTCACGAGGCCATCGCCGGCTGCAAGGTAGCGTTCGGCGAGATCCCGACAGGAACCCAGGGACAGCGCGCCGCCTTAGGCTTTGGCGTAGCGCTCGGCGTACTGGCATCGTGCCCGATCCCGATCATCCAGGTGATGCCAGTCGAGACCAAGATGGCCAGCGTCGGCGATCCCAAGGCCGAGAAGCCGGCGATCATCGCTTGGGCCGCGCAGCGCTATCCGGACACCGAGTGGAAGCGATATCACGAAAACGTGATGTACCGAGGAAAGCGCACGAGGAGCGCAGGCGATTTGCACGAAGACAATGAGCACGCTGCGGACGCTACCGCCGCCTGCCACGCAGGAATCAAAACAGACCAATTCAAGCAATTGATGGCGCTGTGGAAAGCGGTAGGATTTGCAGGAAGCTAACAAATCGTTACTTTCCTGAATGTTTCCATATGGTTCCCTTGGTGGGCCAGACCGAGAACAAAAAACCGTTTGCAATTGAGCGAAACCGGCCTTACAGGTTTGCGTTAGCATCCGTGCAAACGGAGGGAACCAAGTATGTTTTGCATTTTGAATCTTTCTAGACCTCATTAGCCGCGCTGATTTGTCAGCGTTTGCTGATCATCTTAACGGTTGCGCTGCGGAAAGCATGTTATTGGAGGGCCGCCAAGTGTCTGAAGCGGTATTAGAAATGAAAACCCCGAAGAAGATCGTGATCGAGTGGATCGATCACATCCTCGACCGGAAGAAATGGGACGGAACACGTCTCGCGCGTGAAGCAAAGCTCGCGCCTTCCACCATATTGCGCCTACTCAACGATCCTGAACATCCATTTATTCCCACCCTGAAGACCCTGCAGAAGATCGCGGAGGCCTCCGGATATCCGATCCCTCGCAAGGTGACTGAAGCTCTCGGCGCTCCGAAGATGGAAGCACCGGAGAACGGTGAAGAGGAATCCAGTAGCGGGAGTAGTGAGTCTCGCCGGGCTCGTCTGCGGACGTTCCAGGTCGAGCTTCGCCATGTGTCGTCGCTGCCGGCTTCGCTGCAGGCTGCCACGACGTCGGCTCGGCGGGAGGGAACGTATGTTCCTGCTCCGGCCCAGCTGGCGGACGACGAGACTGCGTTCGCGTTCTACATGCCGGACGACAGCTTCGAGCCGTGGGTGAAGTCTGGCACCCTGATGTACGCTACCAAGCGCAGGGATCCAGTGCGGAACGATGTTTTGGTGGTGACCGACAAGAACGAGCGCACCAAACTGCGCCTGCTCCTCGGCATCGATGAAGACGGCCTTCGCATGCTGAAGCAGTTCGGCAGCGAAGAGGAAGAGCGGCTTGGGTTCGACGATATCAAGGATATCGCCATCCTCGTCGGCTTGATCAAGACGATCTAAGGGCAGGGGCCTCAGCCCCCGCCCTCGACATCGAATGTCCTCTCGATACCTGCGACCAGAGCATCAATGCGTGGCACTGATGCCGTCAGGTCGTAGATGTCGAGGCCGTTACGAAGTTCCGTCAGTCGCTTGAGCCAGGCCTCGTCGTTAGCGACCTTCTGGACGTTGACGATGCTCTCCCACTTTTCCTGGTTGATGGAGAGCGTCACCTTCTCGATCTCGAAGTCCAGGAAGTCGATGAACTCCTTGATCGGGATCGCGACCTTGTCCATCGCCGGTTCAATGATCAGCATCTGCTGACATATCTCCTCCAACATTCCGTGGAGGCGGCTCTGGAATCGAGCGTTGATCGGCTGCGGTCGCACAGCCGGCTCGACAGTCCTAGTTTGCTTTTTCGCCATTTGCTGACGCACCTTTCTTCAAGGCTTTCATGCGAACGTTCGTTTCGATCGCCTTGAGATCCTCTTTGGTCGCCCGCCATGGCTTCAGGCCGCGATCGAGCGCAGCCAGGGCCAGGGCGATCGCCTTGGTGGCGCCGCGCAATTCGTATTTGCTTATTGCCTGAGGCGTCAGACCGAGCCACTCGCCCAGCTTCGCATGGGTCAAGTTCCTAGAAAGCCTCCAGGCCCGGATTTCCGTGCCCGAAAGGAATTTCTCGGATGCAGCTCGCCTTCCTGTTGGCATGGTTTTGTTTCCCAATGCACACAAAAACGAACTGCATTTGCGCAGTCGTGACGAGGTGCTGGTGGCACCTTTTCACAGGAAGTGCAAATATTAATGCGGCGTCAATTCGGCAAGGCAGACCTGCCGATCTTAATCACGCCGCATTTGAGATCGGCGCAGCAACGATCCGCGCTGGATGGCCCAGCTTCCATTGCTCTTGAACCACCAGCAGGGCAGACGCTCGCGCTGTCGGCTCACACACGACCTTCCACTTCGGCGGCTTTTCGGTGCGCATAAACGCCACGACAACCACCAACTGTTCGGCCTTCGCTCGATTCCGCTGTTTCATGTCTCCTCTTCTATATCGCCTCCACGAATTTCTCAATCGGGCCGTCCAGCTCGTCGAAGGCGTTGACGATCGAACGGTCGCGCTTGTCATCGACCCAAATCACGATCGTTACGACGACACCTTGTTCACTAGTGTACCGTTCGATCTGGTCGACGACGCCATCCGTGCCGGGCGGCATGGTGTGCTCGATGTCATCGTGGTCTGCTCCCTTCGTTTCGATGAGCGTTTTGATCTTCTGGCCCCGCGTCAGGCCGCGCCACTGTGCCAGTCGCTCAGCCATAGACGATCTCGCCGAGCACGCAGGCCTGAAGGAAGACGTCCGCCGTCTCGGCATCACCGGTCTCTTCGATGATCTCGGCGACGCGATGGGGGTGGTTCTTCATCAGCCACGCCAGGCCATCCTTCACCTTGTCCGGCGTGAAGCTGTGCGTCACGCTGTCCTCGTCGGCCAGCACCTCGATCTCGAAGTCGCCGTCCCAGACCTTCGGGTCGGAATACCACGGGCCCTCCGTTGCCCGCTCTTTGCCCTTCTTCGAGTGGAAGCGTTCGAGCCAGTGGTTCGAGCCGCCTTCCAGTGCGGTGACGATCTGGTCGGCGAGCTGTTGCGCCGTAAGGGCGGGCGCCTCGATGGTGGTCGCAGTCATGATGCAATCCTCTTGATGTAAGCCATGTCGATTTCCCCGAAGCGTCGGGGCATCTTGGCGCGCACAGCTGCGCACCAGTCCTTCTTGGTGGGGATCTCCTTGACCTTGCGGACCGGAGCGCACTGCTCGCAGACCGCGACGTCGGATCTTCTGTGCCAGTGCCTGGTCAGGCCGAAGCAGAAGCAGCAGTTCTCCGCTGGCTCGGGAAAACTGGTGCCGTCATGCACGATGGAGATCGGCATCAATTGGTCACTTCTTCAGCGACCATCTCGTGGATCTCAGGATCCTCGCACTCGTCGCTGCACTGGTGGCAAAGCGAGACGAAGTTGTTGTCGCTCCTCTGAGCCATTTCGATAGCCTCCTCCTTCGAGTTGGCCCAGAAGCGGCCCATGTACTTGCTGGCTGTGACGCAGCCGACGACGCTGTATTGCTTCATGGTTGATCCTGATCTCCGTATCCGTCCTGGTTGCGATCGACGCGCCGATACTCTCGTGCGGTCTTCTGCACTCGGTGGTCCTGGCGGTTGGTGCGGATTACGGTCTCGATGTCGTCATCGTCGTAATCGCGGTCGAGAAGGGTGATGATGCTGAACATCAGGCAACCTCCAGACTCCGGTTGAAGTTGTTCTTGCCGGCGCCGTGGATGGCGATGGTGATGTCGGCATTGGCCTTGGTCCGGTTGCCACCGCACAGCATGCAGGAGGCGCACTGGACGGCCTTGCCCATCTCCGCCGATGCAGGGCAGTGACCCTCGCCCGGGAGCTTCGGATCGGCCTTGCCTCGGACGCGATAGGTGCGGAAGCCGAGAGCCTTGGCGAGCACGCGATCGACCTCGGTGTCGCAGGACGCCATGCAGAAGTCGGCCAGCTCGGGGATCTCGCGCCACATGTGCGTGTATCCGGTGAGGTCGGCGACCTGGCTCAGCGCCGTCTTCCAGACCTTGACCGGCACAGCTCCCGGATCACCGTAGGCGCCGACGCGGACGACCTTGCGAGCCAGAAGCTTCCGGGCCTTGGCGAGCGGCACCTCGGGATATTTGCCGCGTGAGTAAGCGTCCCAGACCACGCGAGGACCGCGCATCAGGGTGACGTAGCAGGAGCGGCCGACGTTGGTCAGCAGACCCGTCTTGTGGTCCCTGACGACCTTGCCGCGGTGAGGGCAGGTGCCGCAGATCGAGATGTCGTCACCGGTCTGCACGGCCTTCATCGGGTTGATGCCGTCGCGCAGGATGTAGATCTGAACCATCGGTCCAGTCTTTGAATTGGAGCCACCGTCCTCGAGTCCGGTGGCAATGCAAATAATCTGCTGGCCGTCGATCACGGACGGGCCGCGGTACAGAACGATGCCGTTCACGGGTCTCTCCTTTGCATTCATGCAACTAACAGGTCATGGTTGGGCTTGGTCAGGGCCAGCTCGCGCTCAGCCCTCACCAGTTGCCGGCTGAGGATTTGGATTTGCTTGTTCTTGCGAGCCTTGAAGTCGCGGAGGGCATCAGCCTCGGTCTCCGCAAACCTCTTCTTGTGCGCAGTGAGCCGGACGAACTCACCGCAGCAGTAGGCGCCCTTCGGCGTCCGGCGATCGACGTGGTACCACCGCATCTCCAGGCGGGGAGCGGTGACGCCGTACTCTTCGCGATCGGCGTCGATCACGTAGGAGTAGCTCTTCGCTTCGCAGCGCCAGAGGACATCGACGCCCTCTGGCACCGGGCCATGCGGATGGTGCAGCTTCATGGTCAGTCGACGCGACCGTCCTGGTGGAAGTCGGTCACGACCGGGAAGCGCAACATCCCGTCCGGCGTGAAGCCGAAGTGACGCACCGTTCCCTCCTTCGGCGTCTTGCCGGCGCGGCATTGAGCCAGCAGTTCGGCCGCGAACTCCTGGGAGCCCCGCATGCCGGAGCCGCATTCCTGGCCATCCGGCATCTGGAGGACGACGCGCTTGGCGACGCCGGACCAGTTGCCTTCGCCTTCCTCGACGCGGAGGATCGGGAACTCCTCGGTCACGAAGCGCTTCCGCTTCATGAGCGACCAGGGCCTGCTGTCGTACTGATACGGTTCGTTGAAGCGAACCATCTGGCCTTCGTAGCCCAGCTCCACGGCCTCGACCTCGGCGGCGTCCAGCTCCTCCAGGTTGCCCACCTTGGTGGTCGGGACGTAGATCAGCTGCGGATGACCGATCTTGGCGAGCAGCTCCTTCAGCTTCTCCGTGCGCTCGGCGAACGGCGCCGGGCTTGGAAGGTCGTAGATGTGATACTGGATCAGCTCGACGGCGCGAGCGGCCTGCTCGGGCGTGGCCTTCTGCTTGCGGATGATCGATCCCAGGCCGTTGAAGTCGGCCTTGAAATCGTGGTTGTACAGCTCGCCGTCGAACTCGATGCCGTCGTGCGCGCTGAACAGCGGCTCCAGCGCTGCCATCAGGTGACCGCAGTTGAAATGCGGCTGATACTCGCGGGAGGTCGCGCCCCACTTCCGGGTCATCATGGCGCGGATGCCATCGAGCTTCGGCTGTGACCAGACGCCGTCAGCGTAGGGGACGTCCTTCTTGAAGTCGTCCCAGGTCTCGGCGAGCATCGGGCCATTCGGCACGAACTCGAGTTCCGGGATCGTGCGGCGATACTCGCGCTTCAGCTTCTTGGCTTCTTCAGCCGAGGCCTCTAGCGCTGCCTGCTGCTCCGGAGTCGTGGCGTTGGCCTTGCCGACGTTCTTCGGCTTGGCTGTCTTCCACTTGCTCTCGACCATCTTGCCGCCGTGGATGCCGGCGATGACGCGATAGTCCGCGCCGTTGACCTCGACCTGCCAGCTGCGGATCTTGCCGTCCGAGCCACGCTTGAAAATCTGTTCAGTGATCATGATGCTTCCTTGATGGAAAGGGGCGAAGTGGCGGCCCTTAGGCCGCCTTTGTCGCTGCTACGGTTTGCTTGTTGTCGTTGGCCGGCGGCACCTTCACCTTCGGCAACGGCGGATAGAGATCGATCAGCTCTTCCATGGCTCGGGTGGCTGCCACGTACTGCAGATTGACCTCCTGCTCCTTCTCCCAGGGCATGCTGGCGTACTTCGACGGGCAGGTGTTCAGCCGATCGAGCCAGTAGACGCGCTTCCACTCACGGCCTTTCGACCGGTGGATGGTGCAGAGGGTGAGGATGCCCTTCACGTCGTCGGCGAAGATGTTGTCGATGTAGGCGGTGACCGCTGCGATCGAGTCCTGCTTGTCGTCGCGGCATGCATCCATGACGACCTTCAGCGTCTCGACCTTGTCCTCGGCCTCCTGGACCTTCGACATCTTCTTCTTCGGCAGCCAGCGCTCCTTCTCCTTCTCCAGCCAGTCCTCCAGCTTGTCCTCCAGCTCCGGGATGGTGCTGATCGACTTCCAGCGGGTGGCCAGCTTCTTGAGCGAGTTGCCGATGTCCCGGCCTTCGATGCGGCAGGGGATCTTCTCGCGGATCAGGGCGAACGCTGCCGTCACCAGCGGCCGGGTGTTGCGGCAGATGATCGCCGCGTCCCCGTTCAGACGGTCGCGGACGGTGATCATCTTCTCGAACGTCTCGGAGCTGATCTTGCCCTCGGGCGCCGAGGGGTGAGCCTCGATGTGGTTCACCCAGGTCTGGGCGAACTTCACCACGTTCTTCGGGCAGCGATAGGTGACCGTGAGCGGCATCACCTTGGCGCCGAACTCCTGCTGGATGATGTCGAGGCTGTCGTTGTCGGCGCCCGTGAAGCCGAAGATGGCCTGGTGAGGATCTCCGACAGCGATGACGCGGCCGATACCAGGCTTCATCAGCGCCTTCACCAGCAGACGGCGCACCGTGTTGGTGTCCTGCGCCTCATCGATCCAGACATTCTCGAACTGCCAGAACTTGATCTTGTAGAGCAGGGGCAGGTAGATCATGTCGTTGAAGTCGATGACGTCCGGGTTCTTGTTCGACTCCTTGAGCAGCAGGATCGCCAGGTCGATGATGTCCGATGCCTTCTTCTGCAGCGGCTCTTCGTCGAACAGGTCGAAGTGCTCGGCGATATCCTCCCAGATCGAGGTATCGTCGATGTGGCCCTGGCCCTCGATGCCGAGGCCGCTCTGCTTGGCGAGGCCGACGAGCTGACAGGCGACCGAGACGTGAGGAACGAGCGAAGGCTCGATCTTGGCGTTTTCCACCCAGTCAGCACTGATGCGCCCGACCTTCTCGTCGTCGATACGCACCTTCGGGAACGTCTTGCGGTAGTTGCGCAGGGCGATGGCGTGACAGGTCGAGGACTCAGCCTTCTTCCAGTCGATGCCGAGCTGCTCCAGCTTGCCCTTCATCTCCTTGGAGATCTTGGCGCCGAATGACAGGATGATGCTGCTGCCGCGCATCTCGCCGACCGTGCGGACGATGGTGGTCGATTTGCCGGCGCCGGCCACTGCGATCACGATGATGGAGCCGGTGCCGTTCCAGGCTTCTTGCTGGACAGCCGCTTGCTGCGGGGAGGGGACGTACATGGTTCACCTTTCGGAATTGGGTCTGGTCAGGGTTATCAGTGCATTTGCATTCAAGCAAATGATATTTGCAAAAAATGCAAATCACCGCTTCTTGCGGGGCTTCCTCGTGCGGGACAGTTCCCGAGCCTTCCGGATCAGGGCGTAGAGAGCCGATGCATCGCTGCACAGGCGTTCGTCGTCGAGATCGGCCATGATGTCTTCGGCGTGCTCGGCGTTCCGCGCCTTGTCGGTCGGCGTGTCCATCCTGGAAAGCTGGGAGAGGATCTCGCAGGCGCCTTCGACGAACTTGCGAGCCCGATCGTGCTTGGCGTCGTAGCCGCGGCCATCGATCGATGCGTCCAGGCCGTCGAGGTAGGTGGTGATCATCGGATGGAGAGCCATCACGCAGCCTCCTTGCCGGCATCGACTTCCGCGACGCGCAGCTCCTTCAGGCCTTCAACGACGCGCGTCGCATCCACCTCGTTGTAGACCTTGCAGATGTATCGCTTGTCGTCGAAGATCAGCCAGCCTTCACCGTGGAAGTTCGACATCTTGAAGGTGCGCGGATTTTCCCGCCAGAACACGGCCTTGACCTCGGCGGTCAGGTGGCGCGGCTGGATCGAGCCATAGGCGTGCTGGTCGATCAGGTTCTTGGCCTTCAGGCTGTTGAGCGAGTTGACCTCGCCCTCGCGGAGCCAGACGTAGTTGGTGGCATGGAGCGTCAGCACCTTGGCGACGATCTGCTCCTGCAGTTTCGTCAGAGTCTTAGGCATCGGTCATCTCCTTCGCGCACTCGGCGCAGTAAAACTCGTTCTCGCCGAGGGTCGTCTTGACCTCGATCGCCTTGTCGGTGTCGGCCTCGCAGCACTCGCAGATCTTGGTCAGCGCGGTGCCGGCGAAGCTCGCCCAGCTCCAGCCCAGGACGTAGGCGCCGTTGTCATCGCCCTCGGAGATGATCGCGCCATCGATCTCAAACTCTCCGTCGTCGCCGACGTCGGCCATGTCCGCGATTTTCTTGTCACGCTCCGACGCGCGGTCGTAGAAGAACTGGAGCACGTCGCCGATCTCCAGACCGGGAATAGCCGCCAGTGCGACCTGCTTCGGATCGATCGGCTTCTCGTTGATCTTCTTGCCCATGGGTCACCTCAGGTAAGCAGGGCCGTACGGACCCATCTTCGCGAGACCGTTGTGCTCGTCGAAGACGTTGCCGCGGGCGTGTTTCGCCGGCCGCGCCCAGCTCTCGGCCTTCAGCACGTCGCCGGTCGCCTTATCAATGAAGCAGTGAACGCCGCTCCCATTCACGATCCGAAATCGCTTCTGCAGCTCCTGCAGCTTCCACTCTGGCGCGGGGTTGCGCGGGTAGTTCGCCTGCCGGTGAGCCTCGGCGATGCGCTTGCAGCCTTCGAAGAAGATCTGGATTGCTTGTTGCAAGTCGGGCAAGTTCGTTACTCCTCAATTCCTTGGCGATGTCCCGCAGCTTCTGGCGGATGACTTTCGCGGTGCATTCGATCTTCATGGGTTTGCGGTGCATCCACCCGTCCAGGCGCCAGGACTCGCGGCACCCTTTGCAGTGCCACTTCGCTTCCTGGATGAGCGGGTCCACCCTCGGGTCACGCGGCATCGGCCGCGTCCCGGATGATCTCGACGATCGACGTGTTTGCGACGAAGCCGAAGTAGTCCTCGTCGTTGTCGACCGGCTCGACGTAGACGCGCTTGTCCACGTCGGTGTTGTCGACTTCGGCCACGGTGTAGATGCCGTCAGGCGCATCCTCGTCGCCTTCGACGCGGACCCGATCTCCCGGCGTCACCGCCAACACCTTCGCGGCGTCGGGCTCGGCACAGGCCTTGTAGAGCCAGGCCTGCGGCAGTTGCTCTCCGTCCAGGTACAGACCATCCTCGGTGAGGGTGGCTGCGCCGCCGGAGTGCTCCTCAACCGCCACCCGCACGTCGGCCAGCCGGACGATCTCGTCGGAGTCGTCAGAGCCTGAGGTCAACAGATCTTTGACCTTTCCGAAGTGCGTGTGGTCCGCTGCCAGGGTCCACGGACGGCCCCTGGCAATGAACGTGATTGAGGTGTCGGTGATGACGCTCGGGATCATTGGATCGCTCCGTCTCAGGCTGCTTCCGCCAGCGGGTCGATCTCGTCCTCGACCGGCTCGGCGTTCTGGTTGTTGTCGTTCAGCGCCAGCGCAGCCCTCGCCATTTCCGCCTGCTGTTGCAGGAGCTGCTGCTCTGCATGCAGGAGGTCACAGTAGTGCTTGAGCTGGCGCTGGGTTTGGGCAGCGTCCGTGCGGTTCGAGTACGAGTAGTACGGGTTCGGCTCGATGATCAGCTTGAGCAGCGCGTACTTCGAGCACAGCTCGCGGTAGCGCCGTTCCATCGCCGTGATCGGGCACTGCACCTCCGGCTTGTCGATTTCGATACCGAGCCTGGACAGGGCGGAGTGGGCCTTGTCGGTCGGGGTATCGACGGTCGAGTTGCCCCGGAGAGCGGTGCCGAGCGCCGTCAGCTCGGTCTTGAACAGCAGCAGGTCGCCCGGCGCATTGGCGAACGTCGCCGGCGTCATGCCGACGATGCCCCTCAGCGCCGAGTCGAGATCGTTGAAGGACTTCTGGTGCAGTCCGGTGAACGTCGAGACGTCGATCTTGGCCTGCAGATCGGGGATCAGGTCATCTCCGAACAGCGTCCAGTTGTCGCCGAGCGCAGCGTGATCCTCGCTCTGGATCAGGATCGTGGTGCCTTCCTCGACCAGACCCAGCTCGAAGGAGGCCGAGATGACTTCCTTCATCACGCTGAGCGAGACGCTGTTCTGTTCGGTCGAGACCTTGACGTACTCGTTACCGCGACGCCGGCTGTAGAGGCCGTTGCTGACGCGCTGCAGGTAGAAGCCGCCCTCGGCCAGGTCGACATCCTCCTGCGACACGAGGACGCCACCACCCTCGGTGACCACCATCACCCTGCGGCGACGGACGGTCTTGCCACGGGTCCGCTTGCTCGCCGGCACCTTGAAGGTGTCCAACTCGACGACCTCGGGATTGCCGAGGGCATTGAGCACTTCCTCGCGGAAGGCCCGCTTGCAGCGGATCCAGAGCACCTTCTGGCCGACCAACTGCGCCATCTGGAAGCGCGAGTAGGAGTAGCTGGGGTTGTGCTCGATGACGATTTTGGCGTCCCGGCACCAGCTCATCCGGACCGTGGTGTCTTCGAACTTGTCGAAGTGGACCCAGCCATCGGCCAGCATCCCGGTCTTGCAGTTGATCTTCGGAACGGTCGACGAGAGCGTCTTGCCGCGCCACTTCACGACCTCCCGCAGCTTCTCGGTGCGAGAGACGCCGAGAGACTGGGTTGCTTCCTCGAACAGCTCGACGGCACCGATCAGGTCTTCAGCCGTGTCGACGGCGGTCTGACAGTTTCGGATGAAGTTCTGCTCATACTCCTCGGTCAAGCGAGCCAGGGTCGCCTTGGTATTGTCGTCATAGGCCAGCTCTTCGCGGGACAGCGTCACCTTGAGCGAGCCGATCGGCGCATCGAACAGGACGGCGTCGCTGTAGTCGAGGAAGCCCGTCGTCTTGATCTGCCGCATGTCGAAGGGGTACATCACGCAACCCATGCGGACGTGCGGACCGTTGAACGGCACCGTTCCGTTCTTGTAACGGGTGTAGTTGTCGCCCTGGCTCATGACGACCGGGTCCTTCCAGTCGATCGCCGGGGTGATCTTCGGCCGCGGAGTGAACGACCAGAGGATGCTGCGAGCCCGATCATGGAACTCGCGGATGTCTTCGCGGCGAACCGGGAAAGACACCTCCAGGCCGGTCGGCTCGTCGGACGGCGCCTCGATCAGCAGGCGCATGGTCGGCGCACCGCTCTGGGAGAGCGAGAGCACGTAGGTCCGCATCATGCCGCCGTGGTAGGACGTCACGGTGTAGGAGCCGGAGCCCGAGTCCGAGATCAGGTAGGCGTACGGGCTCTTCGAACCCAGACCCCAGCCGCCGACCTGGTCGTTGCTGCCACGCTTCGTCGAAGCGTAGAGGCGGGCATAGACGTTCTTCATGTCGTCGGGCGACATGCCGGGACCGAAGTCCCGGAACGAGATCGTCGGCGAGAGCGGCGTCGGCAGCCGGATCTGCGGGATCTTGTCCTCCGGGATGTCGTCGCCGTACTTCAGGCGCGACCCATCCCACATGTTCGTCGTCAGCTCGCGGATCGGGTAGCCGATCTTGTCCTTCGCCAGGCCGGAGATCTGGGCGTAGAACGCAACCGCGTTGGCTTCGAACGAGATAGCGACTTCATCCTGCACTCCAGAGGCGACGTCCACATGCTCTTGCAATCCGAGTTTCATTGTTCAGTGTCCTTTGTTTCGTGATTTCGTGGGTGGCGATCAGGCGCTGAGCAGGCCTTCGTCGTCGAAGAGATCGAGGAAGGAGCGCTCGCGGGGCCGGTTGATGAGGTAGATGGCGTCATCCAACTCCTCGGCGCTGACCTTGATGTCGGCCAGGTACTGAGCGACCTGTCGCGGGTACTTGAAGACCAGATCCTCGAGTTCGCGCTGCCGCAGCTGCTTCAGCATCCGCATGGTACGCAGCGGACTGCTGCTGCCGAAGCTGCTGCCTGTCGACGAGCCCGACCAGGAGGAGCGCTTCACGTCCGGCTCCGTGGCCTTGGGATTGCGTTCGATGACGAACTTCGAAGCGTCGATCTTGACCATGTGGTCGCGCAACTCGAACAGATGCTGGACGCACTGCGTCTCCCGATTGGTGTGCTCGTTCTCGTATCCAACCGAGACGTTCGAGCACTCCGGCACGATGCCCATGTAGATCTTGGTGTCCGTGAGGACGCCGGTCGGATCGTTCTTGAACCGGCTGGGCAGCTGAGCTGCCAGGGAGTCGCCGAACGCATCCGACGCCGTCCGTCCCCGCTGGTGGGTGATGACGGACGTGAAGCCGCGACGGTCGAAGGCGATGGCAGCTTTGATGCCATCCAGGAATTCGGGCGTCTCGTTGGCGATGCCACCCGATCCCTTGCAGCCGACCTCCTCACCGAAGTGGAAGACGTACAGGCCTGGCACCTTCGCCTCGATCATCTTGATCATGATGAAGTTGCCGGCCGCGTCGTCGGCGCCGAGACAGTTCGACTTGGACTTCTTCGGCAGATGGATCTTGGTGCCGGTCATTTCGATCTGCTGGAAGCCTTCATCCCGGTGGACGCTGTCCGTGTGGGATGACCAGAGGATCGTCGGCTTTTCCTCGCCGATGATCATGAACCGGTTGCCGAACTTGTCGGTCTGCACCCCGAGCGGGGTGATGAACCGATCGATGTAGGCAAGCTCGGTCTTCGAGCCATAGGGACGACGATGCGACAGCATCGCCTTGAGCATCTCAAGGTCGTTGGACATTTCAGTTCCTGTTGGATTAGCGGGTTGGATCGTAGTCATACCGAGCGGCCGGCTCAGGGAGGCCCCGGAGCATCTGGTCGCGCAGTTGTCGGTCGACGAGATCGCCCATGTAGCGGGCCATCTCTTGTTGCTGGCGTGGGTCGAGCTGGGGCGCAGCCACGAACGGGTCGTCGATGATCACCTGGTCAGCACGCCGACCGGTGACGCGAGTTTCGACCGTGTTGGTGACGGCGTTATACTCACGCTCAAAGCGGCTCTTGCTCAGGTACCGCATGTCGCGGTGCCACGGCTTTTCGCCGATGAGATCACCGATGGTGACGGTGCCCCAGCGCTCCTCCTCGATCGCCTTGATCTTCTTCGCTGGCAGCTCCTTGCCGTCAGCATCGAAGCGCCACTCCACGCTGTTGTGGACACGACGGTCGCCCTTCTGAACCATCTCGGTCTTGGGATGGTTCTTCTTGGTGACGGCGCAGTGCTCGCCGTGCTCGGCGAAGTAGTCGTGGCCCCAGTAAACGCCTGGAGTGGCCATGGAGACCTTGAACTCGTTGGCGTAGAGCTTGCCGGAGCCACGGCAGGTGAAGGCGTAGGACTGGTACGCCTGGCTGGACCATTCCTGCTCGACACCGTGGATGTGCTTGAAGGTGTGCGCCGGCTGTCCGCTGCGCATCTTCGGGCAATACTGGTAGAGCAGGGAGCGACCGGCGCTGCCGCCACAGCTGATGTACTTCGTGCCAAGCGGCAGGCTTGCCAGCGTGCCGTTGTAGGTCTCGAAATAGTCGCCGTTCATGATGACCATCTCGATGTCGTCGAAGTACGGCATCACGTATTCCCAGCGCCGTTCGGGGTGCTCGATCTTGAGGAGCTTCGCGCCGTCCGGGAAGCGGATGTTGTCGCCGTGGTAGTAGGTGTAGCCCTCGGCCTTCATCGCAGCGATCATGCGCTGGATGTCGCCATAGCAGCGACCGAAGATCTTCTTCTCGGGCCAGCACAGGCAGCGCGACTGGATGCGGCCCTCAGCGTTCTTGGTGTAGGCCACAGCCAGGTCGCCAGCCCCCGTAGGGCTCGGTCGGCCAGTGCGGGTCCATCCCTTCGAACGTGTGCTTGCCGTCCATGCACGAGCCGGGACCTTCTTTGTAGATGCGGACGATCTCTTCCGGGCTGAACGCAAAGAAGATCTCGCCGTTGGGATCGATGGCAGCGATCAGCTTCCGGCGGTGAGCGTCGGGGATCTTGTCTTCGGTCTCATAGAACCGGGTGATGTACCGGCCCGGGTTGAGCGAGGTCGTGCGGTCGATCGTGCCGTGCTCGTCGCTCTCGGTGAACGCGATCTTCGACGGATCGCGCGGGCAGAGGTGAGCGAAGTGATCCTTGATCGGCTCAAGGTCCCACGCCTCAGGCAGCGCCTTCAAAGCGCCGCTCGCGAGCCGCTCCTGCTGCCGGCCACGCCAGTCCGGAGCCTGGGCCATGCGCCGCGGCTGCACCTTGTAGCCGCGCTCCTCGGTAAGGGTCTTCGCGGCCTTCGCTGCCTCGCTGCCCTTGTCATAGGGGCCATAGTCCGGGATCGGCACATCTTTCATGGCACCGGCCCCGTCCGGTTCTAACCGGACCAGGTAGAACGACATTGCAGTCCTCCATTTGCTTTGATTTGCATTCAAGCTATCGTGCAGGCGCACGTATCTCTTGGTGGAGCAGGGAAAACCTTTGAAACATGAGGTTCGCCCGGCTGCCGTTCTTGGCGTTAATTTGCATTCATGCGCACGGAAGCGCAAGAGTTATTTACAAACAACCGCCTTCTAACGCGGTCTATCTCGTGGATTGTAGAAGCGAACCCGCCGCACGGGCCCGGCCTTCATCGGCTTGTTGACCATGGCTCCATCTCATTGGTGTTGAAGATTGAGGTGGAAGCTGAGGGATGGTCTGTCCCTTGCGTAGTAATACCGGATCTTTCGCATTCGCACGTCTCCGTCTCATGGAGTGGGTGGGATGAGAAGATGCAGGGTTGGTCTGTCCCGAGAGTTGAACAGGCGGAACCTCCTGATGGTCCCGCAGAAGTCTTATGGTGAGCATTTGCGCTCCTCTTTTTGGTTTGACGCGCTCTCGGTGTGAGTCGTCTGTTAGTCAAGTTCCCTGCCTACAAGTCATGCTAGTTCGTAGAAGTGACGTCGAAGCCCAACCGAGCACTTCGAACATCGGCGGTTGGTGGGGACCTCATCAAGCATCCCCAGTTAGACCCGATCAGTTTTCCTCGACGACGTAGTCGATGAGGAATGACTCGAGTCCATCCTTGTGCGCCGCGTCGCATGCCTCATGGATGCTGAGGTATGCGCCGTGCCAGCGTTTGCCGGGCCATTTGGCGCGAAGCGTGTTGCCGTTCAGCCTGGCGTAGAGCACAGGCCTGCCGGCTTGTTCGTCAGAGACCTCGGACACGATCGATCCCCTCGAACGCGCGGGCCTGCTCGCGGAGGCCGGCGATTGTGATCGCGGCGTCCACACGGTCGTCCTCGATCATCGCAAGCGTTGCCTCGCGGCGCCGGCGCTCCAGGTCAGCCCACGATCCGCGATACCGGGTGATCGGTCCCTTGGTTGAAAGTCCCATGTTATTCGTCCTTCCAGTCGATGGTGAAGGTCCCCTCCGGACCTGGTATGAGCGCAGCGTCGAAGAACTCGATCGCCTTGCGGATTGCAGTCATGTTCGGCTTGCTGCCGCGCTGTGCTCGGAGCGCGGCGCAGCTGGTGAAGTAAAGCCCTGTGCCCAGCTCGGCATCGAGAGCGCGAACCGAGATGCCGTCCTCCCTGGCTCGCTTGCGGATGGCGTCTGCCAGCGGCTCGCCGAGGATCTTCAGCGGCAGCTCGTGAGAATTGAACAGGGTGACGCCCAGCTCCTGGGCGCGTTTCGTGATGTCCCACTTCGTGCGGTGCGGCAGAATGTGGGAGATGCCGGTGGCACCCTTGGTCGCAGCAGCACGCCTGATCTCCTCGTCCTCGCCGCGGGTGAATGGCGGCCGGCGGTAGGTGAAGCCGGTAGAGCTGCGCTTACCCGAGACCGATTGCCTCGACCGGCCCGGCAGCAGCGCGTGCAGATCGTGCAATCTCAAATGCCGATTGCGCCTGATGATGTCGATCTCGGCATTGGTGTACTGCTTGCCGCATCTAACGAAGAAGCCGTCACCGGACCTCTCGGCACCAGAACTTTTCGAGGCACGACGGGCATTCGATGACTTCGCTGGATTTGTCGCCTTCTTCGTGGAAGTCGTAGTCGCAAAAGGGACAATCGAAGTGGGTTCTGATGTACCCGAGGACATGTTCTGAGCAGCTATCACGGAGGTCACTCATGTGCGGGCAAACCGCTTGTTGATGTCGACGAAACGCCGCTCTTGCCGGCGCTGCCGTCCTCGATCTGATTTCGAGAACGGCTCGTGGTGTCGCTTCCAGGTGCTGGTTTCGAGCAGGAAGCGGAAGGCGGCGCCGATGTCGCGCTGCTCAGGATTTCCCTTGCAGCACGGGTGACGCATTCGGCGGTACTGTTGAAGCATTGGAGCGCTCCCTCTGCAGTCGGCAGGCGAGATAGGGGCCAGTGCTGCCGGTCATCTCGCGCAGCTCCAGCGGTTTCGGGCAGCCGATCTCCCAGTTGCCGCACTGCTCGCACGTCCCACCGCGACCGCAGCTGTAAGTGCTGGTCACCTGTGTGCAGACGAGGCGAGGCAAGGGAAGATTGCTGTTGCCTTCGTCACAGCCGGTGAGCAGCAACGCGGCGATAAGGATGATTGATCGCTTCATGCGGCGAACCCCAGCTCGTGGCGATAGCGCTGAGGCTTCGGCGCCTCGTACCAGAAGGCGATGCGCGGCGGCTCTTCGTAGACCGCGATGACGGTCGGCGCCCGACCCATCTTCTTGGTGTACCAGCTGGCCGATTTGCGGAGCGTCCGGCCGCTCTCGCGGGCAGTGTCGATCAGCAGCAGCTCGAACTTGTCCGGGACATTGGCGCCGAACGGGATGAACGGGATGCCGAGGATGTGAGAGGCGTAAACCGCGGCGACAGCGCCGGATCGGCCGGGGCCGGTGACGCAGCCGACATGCTCAACCCACTGGTTGAAGAGGACGGTTCTGATGCGCTGAGCGAACTCGGCTTCGGAGACGATGCGGATGGTCATGCCACGGCTTTCTTGTTGATGGTGTCGATGATGCAGCGGTGTTCCAGGGGATTGTGATCAGCCAGGAACTGCAGCGCTTTCTGGTGGTATTCGCTGCCGGCGTTGGCGTAGTCGACGACGAGGCGCCACGCTTCCAGGTCATCCCGGAGGCGGTCGCACTCATCGAGCTTCTGCAATTGCCAGGGACCGTTCTCGCTGCCGTCGCAGTCGAAGATGCCCCAGCCCTGGTCGAAGGCGATGTTGTTGTCGAAGGAAACTCTGTCCGGCATGTCGATCTCCAAGGGGGAAGGGTGCCCGCCCTCCGAAGAGGACGGGCAGTGGTTGGGATCAGCGGATGTTCTTGTTCAGAGCCCAGTACGGGTTGGTCCCGTCATGCGGCTTGACGAACAGCGTCTGGTAGGCGTGATCGCGGGTCTTGATGACCTCGACCTGGCGGGTGCCGAAGCGCTGGCGATAGGCCGACACGGTCTGACCCGGGGCGATCAGGCGTCCGTTCACCCACTTCGCATCCGGATGCGGCGGAGCAGCCTCGACGACCTCGGCCACGACCTCGTCGCCGGACTCGTCACCACCCTCGTCGTGCTCTTCTTCCTCGTTGAAGTCCGAGCCGTCGCCCTCGACGACTGTCGACTCGACGACGGCGCTGGCCGAGACGCGCGGCGGGATGGTGATCGGGAACACGCCGAACACGTCATCGTAGGCGTGGTTGCTCGCTCGATCGGCTGCGAACTGGGTGTCGTAGAGCGTCTCGTCGACAGAGAGGGCCCGATCCTCGTCGATGAACAGGCGAACGAACTTCGTCTGCGGTTCGGTCGAGATGTTCTCGAAGACCCAGTCGCCGCGGATGTCATCGCCGTCCAGGTCGAACTGGAGGACGACGCGCTCACCCTCGCTGTCGTGGTAGCCGGCGATCACGACCGGATGCGTGGCATCGGCCAGCACCGAGAGGATCACGACCTCCGTGAGGAAGTCCTGATTGTCGTCGGTCCGGAAGATCTCGAACGGCTTGTTGAAGTCGACCTTGCCGACCGGATACTTCGGCGGCGAGGGCGGGGCTTCCGGCGCCGGCAGCGCTTCGACAACCGGCTCTTCGGCCGTGATGGCGGCGAAGACTTCCTCGGTCGAGGTGTCAGCAGCGAAGACTTCCGAGGTCTCGGCGATCGGCGAACCGATAGCGGCGGCGAGCAGGGCGCCGTTGTCGATCTCGGTGGTCAGGCCCGAGGCTTCCGTGCCGGCAGCCTGGTCAGCCTGCAAGTCGGCTCGGTTGAGGTAGCCGGACATGCTGACGACGGATGCCGTCTCGGTTGGAGCGGGCAACAGGTTGGTCGGCTGCTGCTCGTTCGCGAGGACGAGACCGTAGGTGGACGTTTGGCCCATGGTGGGGTCCATTTGCAGTTCTCCTTTGGTGATTGCGGCCGACTGGTTGAGGTCACCCCGTCAGTGACGGCGGCCCGCGCTTGGATTGACGGGGTGTTTCGCTGCGCGCCTATAGACCGTCGTTTGCATTAATTGCAAGTGCAAATTTGCATTTAAGCAAACGTTCAGGTATAGGGAGGCATGCAGAAAACTGAATTGGTCTATGGGTTACCTTGGCTCCAAACGAAGCCGGAACGCGCTATCTTCGATGAACTTCAGTTCGCCTGCGTCTATGCAGCCGGCCCCCTCGGGGGTCGGCCGCTACGGCTCGGCGCCTCGACCAACCTCAAGAAGCGGATCGAGTGCCTGCAGCCCGGCAGCTGGGAGCCGCTGAAGGTCCATCATGCGATCTGGACCACGAACGAGGCGTTCGCCGTCCGGATCTTCAACGATGCCGCCGCCATGTTCGACAAGGCGAACCGCCGCCTGGTCGGGGACTGGTTCGACGTGACGCCGGACTTCGCCGTCCAGGCATTCCGGATCGCGGCCGAGAAGGCCAACATCAGCTTCATCTCGCATGACGCCATGCTGGACAGGGTCAGAGCCATCCGGGAGAAGCGCCTGAACAGCGGCATCGTGGTCCGTAAGCGCTAGTTCTGGCAGGCCCATCAGGCGGCTTCCTCATTGTCGTTGCAGGGTCGGCTCATGATCGGGAGCAGGCCAAGCATGTGAATGTCGAGAGTGATCGGCTCCACCCAGGTGAAGCCGGCACGGTCCCGATGCGTGTGGTTGAAGGTGACGGTGTGGACGACGACCGTGCCGAACGGCAGGCGCTTGCCCGGAGGCAGACCGATGGCGAACATCAGTCTTCTCCCCAGCAGTCTTCGCAGTCGAGGTCTTCCAGCTCCTCGGGGAGCGGCTGGCGATCGGTCGCGGGCCAGAACGGTGCCGCGAACATGCCGGCGCCGTAGGTCACCTCGCCGCCCTTGACGCCGATCTTGGCGGCCAGCGCCTTCGACATCTCGGTTCCGATCTTTTCGAGCTGATCGGTGTAGGCTTTGACCTCGTCGGGCATCTTGGCGCGATACATCGCCTCGATCATCTCTCCGAGCCTTAGTTGGTAGGCCATTTGCAGTTCCCTTCATTTGCATCAGGATTGCATAGCATTTGCATTCAAGCAAGTGCTATTTCACGAGTCCACCCAGAACGACAGCGAACGCTGCGGCCAGGAGGAGCGCGAGCCCCAGGTTTCGAACGCTGAGGAACTCGCGCGGGTCCGCCTGGAGCCTCAATTGATCTTCCTCATGAAGCCGATGTTGACCATCACGGCGCCGTACTTTTTGCAGAAGACGCGGTCGCCCTTTTTGATCTCGACCAGCAGCTCTTCGAGGTGTGAGCGGACCCGCTGCGTTACGGACGGGATCAGCTTCGTGCGGTCGTACTCCATGTCCATGATGACGAAGATCGCGTTCATGGTGGCAGGAGCGTAGGTTTCGAAGTCGGCGCCCATCCGATCAGCGGCGCGCCGTGCGCCTCCGTCGATGAACTCGTAGCTCGACGAGCACTTCTGCAGGACAGCGTAGGAGATCGTTGCCAGGGCGACGAAATCCGCGTCGACGTTTTCGGCCTTGGCGGGAGAAGAGAAGGCAAGCGCCAGCGTTACCGCCAGCGCTGCAATTGCGCGCAGTTTCATAGTCGTAGTTCCTTGTCGGTTATGGTCGTCGTCGCTGCTTGTAGGAGGCGAGGATCATGTCCATCACCTCAGCGACTCGGAGGCGGGACTCTCGCTGTTGACGAACAGCCCGGAACCGGCAGAAGCGGCCGGACTTGTCGAGCTGGGTCACCGGCACGTCTTCATAGCCGTGGCGGTAGGGTGGGGTGGTGGCCAGGATATCGACGATGGGACGCATCATCGCCAGCCAGGGGTCGTTGAGGTCGGGATCGGCCGGCTTGGCCTTGTACTGCTTCTCGATCTCGTACAGCCGGTTTGATGCGAGGGTGAAGACATCCCGCATGTATCTGGTCGGGACGCCGGCAATCGTCGGCGTTCCGTTGGGGTGATGCTGCACCCGGATGGCGAGCCGGTTCACTGAACCTCTCCGCAACCGTTGCAGACATAGGCGTTCTGATCGGGCGTCCATTCCCACTCAGACTCGATGCCGGCGTCGTTGCAGTCGCAGCCGATATCCTCCGCCTCGTACACGGGCTCGGGATACTCGTTCATGCTGTTGTCTTCCTCCGGCGCGTCCAGCTTCCATGTCAGGTTGCCGTCGCCGTCGCAGTTCCAGTCGGTGACATGGCCGTCCTTGACCATGCATCCCGTGTAGAAGCCGGGCGACTCCACCTTGGCGCACAGGGTGCATTTCGCTGTTGTGACCATCACTCGCCCTCCGGGACTTCGTCGTCGAAGTGCTCGCCGCTATCGATCGTGAGCACGTCGACCAGTTGGACCGGGCCGCTCACGGTGAGGTCTTCCAGGAACTGGATGGCCGCATAACAGCCGCCATCGCCCATCTCGTCGCCCTGGAAGATGCGCTCGTGCTCGCCGCCGGACTGGTCGCGGTAGGTGATCTTGACCTTAACGCCCATTGGCTTCCTCCCGTCGCACCTCGGCATCGCGGATCTTCAGCAGCGCCAGGTCGAGATCATCCCGAAGCTTGCGGGCCTGGACGGTGTCCAGAACCTCACAGCAGCGCGTGCCGCCCTTCGGACCGATCAGGTAGACGATGACGCGGTCGTTCGGATCGCGGTCGAATGACCCGCCGCTGGTGAAGCCGCTGATGAACTCACGCATCGTCGTCATCCTCGTCGTCGACGGGGGTGAGCTGGTCGAACGTCCACTCGGCGCCGTTGTCGTCGAGGAAGACGGTCTTTCCGTCCTTGGTGGCGGTGACCTGATCGTCATAGAAGATCACGGTGCCGTCGCTGTCGTGGACGGGCGTTCCGTCATCCTCAATGCCGCTGATCCCGCAGCGGCCGGTCAGCCGCTCCAGCGTGCCGATGATGGCCGATCCGCTCGGCGAAACGTATTCGCGTGCCATCTTAGCCCTCCGACGACGTCAGCATGGTGGTGAACGTCTCGCCGTGAGCGTTCTCGACCTCGGACCAGTCCTCGATCAGCATGTTGAGGATGCCGACCAGTTCGAGCGGGACCGGCACGTAGCAGGGATAGGCGTCCTGCTCCTGGTGCTCGGCGATGCCCTGCAGCCAGGTGTCGAGGCGGGCGCGGTTGGTGACCGGGATGCCTTCCTCGTCCAACTCCTCGTCGGACGGGTGCTCGTCGATCCAGGTGACCAGATCACCCAGCTCGTCCGCACTGCCGATCGCCAGCATCCACGCCTTGTCGAGCTGCGCCTTCGGCAGCGACTCGAGGATGGTGCGAGCTTCGAGATCGACGTCGTTCATATCGCGGATGCGATAGCCGGCGTTGATCATGATGTCGCCGATCGCGGACAGTGTGTCGCTGTCCCACTCCACGCCATCCATCTGTTCCTGGATGGCAAGCATTGCCTGATGGTCGTTCATTATGGCCTCTCGGGTTTGGCGATTTCGGTGTCGATGGTCGCGTCGATGACGTGTCCGTGGCGTCCGCGCTTCTGGTACCTATCGTGATCGATAAGGAACCACTTCTCGACGTGCTGGCATTTGGCGACGACGCCGACCTTGCCCTTCGGCACCCAGTGCGCCCAATCGCCCCACGCGGCGGTGACGATGAACTTTTCGCGGTTCTCGATCTCGAACAGCTTCTCGTCGCGGATCAGGGACTGGCCCTTCTCCAGCTTGACGCCGAAGAACTGCTCGTACTGATCGGGGTGCCAGTGGCGGAACGTCTCGACGGCGATGTCGTATTCGCTCCGGTCAGGCTTGCCCTCGATCTTGATGATGCGCTGGAAGGCGATCGGGTGAATCATGGCGGCGATCGACCACTGACAGTCCTCCTCGTACCAGCCGGCCTCGGCTCGCATGTACTTCGGGACCGCCGCATTGCGCTCGCGGGACAGCTTGATGCCGCCGTGACCTGCGGTCGAGACGGACCAGATGCCAGGCGCCAGCTCGCGCTTGTCCTGGATGGCGCCCCACGGCGACGACTTGGGGCATTCGCAGCGCTCGTACTGGGTCATCTCAGTCCTCGAATTTGATCTTGCGGAAAGCGAGATGGCTCTTCGCATAGGGGGTGATCTCGCCACGGTCGTAGGCGAGGGCGTAGGTCGGACAGCGGACGAACACGCAGTTCGATGGTTCGTCGTCCGAGTCGCTTTCGTCGTGCTCGGTGGTGAAGCCGAAGTGGCATTCGTCGAAGTGCTTGTCGCCCTTCCGCAGCGGTCGCCACCACCACTCGTCATCGTCGAGCGACCAGCCGGCATCGATCGCCGCCTGATGGATGCGGTGGACCTTCTCGATCAGGTCGAGGCCCTTGAGTGCGGCGACGACCTGACTGCGACGGATGCCGTGCATCGACTGGATCACATGTCGGATGTCATGGGTGAACAGCGGTTGCATGATCAGTCCTGCGGGAAGTGGGCGACGATCGCCTCAAGCTGCGTGCAGAGCGTGTGATGGCCGACGAATTGTCCGGTCTGCCACCACAGCCACTGAAAGGTGAAGGGAAGATGCGGGCATGCATCGTTCCCTTCGAGGCCGGCTTGGAGTCCGGCGTCGTAGTAATCGAACGGGTTCATCGGAAGCCCGGACCAGCTGGAGTCAGGTCGTACTTCTCGCCGAGCCACTTCACGAATGCCGGCGGCGCCTCGCCTTGCTCGAAGGCGGAGAGCATCCGGCTATCGCTGGGATCGTCGCGGCTCTTGCGGTCGTCGGTGACCAGCTCCTCGTAAGCCCACTGCTGGCGGGCCTGACTCTTGCAGTCATCCTCGTACCGCAGCCAGGCGAACTCCTGCGCCACCAGCTGGGCCGCGCTGTGAGCGTCGATCAGCCCGCCGCCGGTGTAGATGTAGTCGCCGCGATACATCGAAGCCTTGCCGTCCTTGCAGACAGCGTGCTTCAGCATCGCCGGGATCACCTCCCAGTCGTATGACCAGTAGCTGAAGAACTCCTCGTCGTTCGCGGTGAGGATGTCGTAAATCTCGAGACACCACAGGCCGAGAACGATCGACTGCGAGCGCATCTCGGCCGAGCCGCACTGCTCCCGCATCTCGATCCATTCCACGCGGATCGCGGCCGTGGAATGCGGGTCCTTCTTGGCTGCCTTTTCGAGCTTCGCGACCTGCGCCTCGGTGCCGAGCGTCCACTCGTTGAGGCATTCCCACACGCAGAGGGCCGCCTCCACCTGCAAGGCGGTGTAGGTCTCGGGCTCTTTCTTCTTCCTAGCCATTGTCGATCTCCTCCAGCAGCTTGACTGCGTCGCCCTTGAGGGCATTGAGGTCGAGGCGCACGGGGATGCCGTGCATCACCTCGACGGGGTTGACGAAAGCGCGAACGATCTTGAGCAGCCGCTCGACCCGGTCCTTCGCTCGATCGAGCGGACCGTCGAGGTAGGCCAGCGAGTCGCATTCGGGGCAGCGTCCGCACGGCGATGCATCGCCCGGTGTCAGGCTGCAGTCGTCGATCTCGGCGCACTCGATCGCGGTGCCGGACCAGTCACAGCTGCTGCAACAGCAGACCAGCTGGTCGGGTGGGCCCATGAACGCGATCTCGGCGGAGTAGGTGTCGCCTTCGAGGTCAGCCATCAGCCCATCCTCGCTTTCAGCTTTTCCTGGATCTCCGTCGCGACGCCGACCCATGCGTGGCCGTTGATCAGCGGCGTATTGACCGCAGCCGGCTCGGCCTTCGCGACCAGCTCCGACCACTTGTCGAGCGCATCGAGCACGAACAGCTGGGCGAGGGCGCCGTACTTGCTGTGCTCCATCAGCGATCGGACGAACGCGGTGTTCGTCTGTTGTCTTGTCGTCGCCATTTCGTCTCCTTTGCATTCAAACAATCGGTTGGACACGGCTCCGCTTTTCCTGAGTGTCAGGAAAAACTCGGCTTCGAATTGGTGTGGTTCGCGAGTGCTCTCTCCACCACTCCGCCCTATAGCCGCGGGGGGACACGGCATCGACCGAGCAGGTTTCCCTCCAACCACGCTGCATCCTTCGGGGAGCAGCAGGCCTCACAGTGTCCGCACGTGCGGCGTGCCGTATCGCGCAAGGCAGGCGCTACACTGCGAGGGCATCGAATTGCACCAGCGGATTGGTTTGCCCGCCGCTGGTCGGGCTGTGCGTCCGGTCGCTCGCGGCTTCACCGGTCCAAAAAGCTCAGTCACTATCGTTCGGGGTCACAGTGGGGGTCGCTTACTTCATGGCCGTGCCCCGTCGTCGTTGCTGTAACTCGGGACCTTCGCCTTGCGCTTCTTGTTGGGCACAACGCGGGCCTTGTACTTCGGCGTCCGCAGATCACGAGCGATCGGCGAGCGTCGGCTCTGCGTCTTTCGCTTCTTCATGTCTCGAACTCCGGTGAAATTGAATGGCCGGATTGCGCCGGCCTCGCCACTGCGTTTGGGTCGCAGCAACCTATGAGCGGGTACCCATTTCTCCGGGCCGCAAGCAACCTATGAGCGGGTACCCATTTCTCCGGGCCGCAAACTTCTCATCGCCGGCCTCGCCACCTATGAGCGGGTACCCATTTCTCCGGGCCGCAAACTCATCATGGTCATGGGTGGCCATCATCGCCAGGCGCGGACGAAACGCCGAAGCTAGGCCGTTTGAAAATGCGAGACGGGATGAAACCGCTACTCGCCTCGTCCTGCGGGATTTTCCCTTGCCTTTGTGTGCAGACCCACTTCAACCACACACAGGGACCTCAGGACTCGCTGGTGTTCGCCCAGCGAGGATTGATGCCGCGTCCGTCGATCGCCCAGCGGTTGGTCCGCCAGTAGAGATCGGCTTCGCAGTGACGGCGCTCGGCTGCACGGATGCGAGCCTGAAAATCTCTGAACTTCAGCTCTTCACGATCGTCCATGGCTTGCCTCCAGCTGCGCCAGCTCGGTTTCGAGCGGGTGGTAGTCCTCGAAGCGGGCATTGGCCCAGCCGTTGCGGGACATGTCCGACAGGATGCGGATCAGCGCCATGCGGCGGCGCTTGCGCTGCTTCTCGGTCATGGGTCCACCACACGGCTATGGATGACGCTGTGAAACCACTCGTTCACGTTGCCCCGATCGTCTTTGCAGTAGACGCGGCGCTCGTTGAACGACTGGACGGTGACCATCTCCTTGCGGAAGGTCGGGACCTTGTCACCGGGCTTCAGTTCCTGGCCGGTCGGTTCGTAGATCAGCCGCATCAGAGCCTCCAGTGCTGCATGCGGGCACGCTGGTCCGCACGCTCATTGTCATTGTCGGCCTTCGGATTGGCCCGGATCAGCTCACTGCCCTTGCGCAGCCAGCGCTTGCGGTCGTCATCGCGGACCACGTACTCGTCGCCGTCGAGGACTTCCTTGACCTGCCCGACGAACGACCCTTTCGCGCCGACGCGGGCAGAGCGCACCCAATCATCCTTCTCGAACTTCATGCTCCGCCGAACCTTCCCATTTCCAGATCGAGGCTGTCGGTGTTCTCGTATGTGGCGATCAGCCGATAGACCCGGCCGTCCCTGATGTGCAGGGAGGCGAAGACGATGACGTCAGACTTCCTGCACTCCTCGAACGCCTTACGGGCGTCCGCCTCGAATGCGTAAGTGTCGGTGTAGGCCTCGGTCATCGAGACGTGCGTGACCTTGGCCGATTTGCGGACGGCGCCGTTCGCGGTGTCAGTCACAGCTCGCTCCCATGAACTTGCGGACGCCGGCCGCCAGCGCGGCGTCGTCGACGCCCTTGGCGATCAGACCTTCGGCGTGCCTGTGGAGCGCCGGGATCGACATCATCGGGATGACCATGCCGGTGACGGCACGTTGGATGCGGGCGTCGTCGAGCGCCTGCTGCTTCTTGGTGCGCTTCATGTCAGCTCCTTGCCGGGAATGCCGCCCGTTCGGACGTGCGCTTCGCAGTTGGGGTACACTCGGGCCTGATCCCGAATGTGCGGGATGATGATCTCGACGCGGGCCAGCTCGGCCTCGCGCTCGGTGGCGTACTGCTTGGCGTTGCTGCGCCAGATGTCCCAGGTGTTGGCCGTGCCCATCGGGTTGAACCGATCGGTCAGGTACAGCACCTCGCGCTTGCCGCTGTTGTCGGCCGGGATGCCGTTCCACCACACGACGACGAACGTGTCGGGATTGTTGACGCGGTCGATCGTTGCCTGGGACGCCGGCCGGAAGCCTTCGGGGAACTTCATCGGCTTGCTCCCGTGGCTTTCCACTCGTGCTTCGGGCAGTACTGCCAGCACTTCGGCTCCAGCGGGTCCGCGTCACGCAGGGCTTGCGCCTCCTTGTCCGTGACGCGGACCACCTCATCCGAAAGGATGTGTTTCAGGCACTTCATCTCAGACCCATTTGGCAAATGCCGCACGGCAGGCGCGGGCATCGTTGAAACTGCGAGCGGCGGCGCGGGCGATCCGCATGGACCGCATGCCGACCGACTCGATGACGCCATCGCGGCGGATGACGAACAGCGTGGGGACGGGACGAGGGACGCGGCGGATCACTGACATTGGCGCACCTCATCCCTGGCCATGTTGTGAGCCAGCAGCAGGAGATCGGAGATCAGGACGTGCAGATCGTCCCGGGTGATGGTCGGGGCCGTCCTGAAGTTGAGGTCGACCGTGGATTTGCCGTGACCGGCGGTGGTCGCGCGGACGGTCGCTTCGAAGAACCGGGTCTGCATGTCACGCTCCCGCACAGGTCAGAGCGAAGCGGGCGGACCCGACCTTCGCGATGTTCTTGATGTGGACGAGCTGGCCGTGCTCGCGGGCGTCGGCGACGTAGTCCTCGCCCCAATGCAGGGCGAGGGCAGGGGCGTTTGCCTCGAAGTCATCCCATTTGACGCGGCCGAAGTCCGGGTTGCTCTCCCAGACCTTCACGAACGTGCCGCGCCGCTGCGGGCCGGACCCGGTGAACTGGCCGGTGTTCTTCAGGAAGGCTGCGGCATATGCGACGCGGTCGCCCGGTGCTGGCGCTGACATTCACGCCTCCACCGATTGCCAACCAGCCGGTATCCGGCCGCGCGTCGCGACCTGCTCGATCGCCGACACGTCCAGCTTGAAGAGGCTGGCGACGCCCTTCAGGTGATCGGCGAGCCGGTCGTAATCCCAGCCACGATGAAACCAGTTGTCGCGCTCGTCGTGAACGCTCTGGAGGCGGGTGAGCAGCCGCTGATGCTCCTTGAACCACGGTGGCACGACCTGACCGAAATGCTCGATCAGATTGTTGAGCGCGTTGCCGCCAGAGTTGGGCTTGTAGTCCGGCATCTCGGACATGTCGTCCATCCGCGGATCGTACCTGTCGTCCGGGATGAAGTTGCCGGCGATGCAGCAGCGACCGGTCGGGTCGCGGTACATGCACATGTCGTCAAGGCCGGTCGACGGACCGGGGGACGCGGCGAAGAACGCACAGGCAACGTCGAACACTTCCTGAGCGGTGGGTGTGTTGGTGAAAACGTGGGGCATGGGATGTCCTGTCAGGTGCTCGTGGGGGACGACAGCAGCTCGCGGAGGGCGTCGGCGCGGGTCCAGCAGTCCGACGCATTGCCGACCTCGTTCCATTGGAACGTGTGGGTCAGGGCCTTGTGCTCGGCCGCCTCGATCTCGGCGCCGATCTCGGCCGCGCTCTTGCCGGTGGCCCAGCTGAGAGCGTTGTATCGGGCGTAGGATTGACCGCGCATCGCCTGGCCTCAGAACTGGTAGACGTTGTTCTGGGTGACGATCAGCCGGCGCTCGAAGTCGATCGAGCGGAGCGCGGAGGTGATGGTCACTTCCCCCTTGGCGCCGCCGCGCTCGTCGTGGTCCTCGCCCATCTCGACGCGGGCTTTGACGACGCCGGACAGGGGTATCCGCTCGATCGGCGCGCCGATGCAGTCAGTGAAACCGAGAAGCTTGCAGGTGAACATGCGCATGGGGTGGCTCCGTTGGTGCGCGGTCAATGCACGAATGCAAACGCAAATGCAAGTGCAAATGCGCCCTAATTCGAGCAAATTCGTATGAGATAAGGAGGGGGTTCCGAGGGCAGATTCACCGCCCCGGAAATTCGAGAATAATTCCCGAGAAAATGGGCCGAGCGACAATAACCGGACGGCCCGGGGTATATTCGAAGGCCGCCTCCAGCTCCTCGATCGTGCCCATGAGCACGGGGACAGAGGCTCCTCTCTGAGAGAGGACACAGGCCGCCTCAGCCAGTATTGCCGACTGGACGGGGGTGATGCCGGACCTGCCCGAGTAGGCACGGTACAGCGCATCGAGACGAGCACGCATCGGTTCCTCCGGTGATGGAGATGGGGCGGAAAGCCCTGCGAGACAGGCACTTCCCAAGACGACGACGAACGAAATCGGGGCCGCCCATCGAGGGCCGCCGGAGCAGCTCAATCCCAAGCCAGTGACCTACAGGCAGGGAGAGATGCAGGGATGAGAGAGGGAGGGAGAGGCACTGTACCTGGCCTCATCGATCTCACCGGTCAGACGCAGATTCTCGACTTTCGGATGCAAATGGCCTGCAAACCGCAGAAGTTGGCCGCGTCGACCTTACCCTGCACATAAAAGCACATTTGCATTTTCGCGATTTCCAGCCCTATCTGACACTAAATCTAGTGCCGTACATGCCAAAATCGGTGCCTCAGTCCGCAAATCAGGGGGTTGAGACCCCATTTTCAGGGGTCCACCCACTAGATGTTGAATATTCAGGGGTGCAGCGACCCCATCATCAGGCCGGCGAAGGCGAAGGCCATCAGGATCAGGGCGCCCGTGGCGAGATCCACGCGGGCGTTCAGTATGCGCTTCATGGCGGATCCTCAGGCGTACCTGGCGAGGGGCTTCTCGCTCACGGGGTGGTGGACGGTGCCGTCCTTGATGGTCACGCGATCGGCGGACCAGACGGTTGCGGGGGCGTTCAGCGAGGCGTGGCGTTGGGCGAAGTGCAGATCGCCGAAGGGTTCGCACTCGGACCGGCCTGACCGGAACGTTTGAACGATGAAGCGGGGCACGCTCTCCCGGGGCTTAGCCTGTGTGACCGTGGGGCGGGAGGCGGGTTTTTCCCGAGGGTCAGGAAAAACTCGAGGCTGGCTCGCGTCCGCTTTCTGGATGGTCGCAGTCACGAGCGAGCGCAGGTATCCGGTCTGACGAGCGGTCAGCATGGCGTGGTCTCCGGTGTGGGGCGCGTTCAGCGCTGAGCGAAGCGGGCCTTGCGACGGGCATAGCCGGGCGTCGGAGGCTGGAAGCGGGGGCCAGTGAATGGCGTGTAACGCAGGTGGGGCTCTTTGGCCTCGAAGTGGGTATCGGCCCATGTACGGCGGGCCAGCTCGATCCTGTGCATGCCGGCGAGCGTGTCGGGGCTGACGTCCGCTTCCGGGATCATGAGGCGGGTCTCAGCCAGTGTGGTCCGGCTCTCTTCGCCGCTCTTGGGCGTGATGAGCATTTCCCGACCACCCGGAAAATTTGAAGCCAGCCAGTCCGCGTCAGACAGGGGGCGGGGGGGCGTTTTCGCATTGGCGAATGCACGATTTTTCCGGGGCATGCTCACACTCCGTGGACGGCACAAAAAAAGGCCCCCGGCGGTGAGGCCGGGAACCTTGCGATTTGCGGGGGCGATTGGCGGGGGCTTAGGCCGCCTTGCGCTTCCGGGACTTGCGGGCGGGGGCTTCCGCCGTTTCGTCCGCCTTGGGGGCTTCCGCCGGAGTTTCGTCCGCGGGGGCTTGCGGAGCGGGCGGGGGCAAAAGCAGGATGACGTTTTCCGCCGTGGGGGCTTCCGCCGAAACCGACGCGCCGACCTTGGCGTTAATGTGCGCCTGCAGCGTCATCAGTGCATCGATCGAAAGCGTATCCACTGCAGCCATGATCGCCGCCAGTTTCTCGCTTTCGGTCAACGGCGCGGGGGCTTCCGCTTCCGCCGACTCGGGGGCTTTGGCTTCCGCCTTGGCTTCCGCGCCTTCCGCGCCGCCCTTGTCCGCCTTGTCCGCCTTGGCCATGTCGTGCCATTCGGCCAAGCGGGATTGCATGATACCCCACTGCCCGGAAAGCAATTCGCCGACCTTGGCGTTCCACATGGTTTCGGCCGACTCGACCGACGCGGCGCGGGCACATTCCAGAATGACCGGCGCGTGGTTCAGGCGCATGAAAGAGGCAAGGCGCGTTCCGTAGGTCCGGAGCGTTTGCAGCGAGTCGATAAGCTTGACGTTGACCGGCTTGCCGTTGCTACCGGTTGCGCCGGTATGCTTCAGCTTGACGTATTCCGACGCCAGCTTGTTCCGCTCGCTTTCGGCCGCCTTCAAAGCATCGCCCGAAAGCCGGTCAAAGCTGGCGGTAGCGGACATGATCGCCGCCGCATGGGACTCGGTACCGCGCCAAATCATCTTGCCAGCCTTGGCGACCGGAACCAAAATGTCGCGGGTGAAAATCCATGCATCTTTCTGCGGATCATAGTTGTTATCCGTCAGAACGGCGCGGATTTGCTCGCCGCAAAGGTTCAGCGCCAGCATGGTCACGGCGTTGTAGGTCGACGACTCGGCCGCGCCAAGCGACTTAATCGCAAGGTCCGCCGCACGAGTCTGGATCGTATCGGCATACTTTTCGGTTGCGGACTGCAACACGTTGGTTTCGGCCATCTCTTGCGCGGTAGCGGCGCGGGTATCGGTAGCGGTAGCCATTTGAGTTTCGCCTTTCTCGTTTCGCCCCCGTCTTTTCCAGACCATCCGGAAAAATCCGAGGTTTTGGCATGGCTCTCCCGTTCTCTGCGAAGGTCATTCGCGAGGTGGAAAAACGCGCGGGAAAGCCCGCTTGCCTCTCCCGCTATATGCGGGCACAAAATCACCATAGGCAACGAGACTTGAGTTTAGAAGCAAAGAAAAAACGCTGCAAAATCAATAGCTTGCAAGTCGAAAAATCGGGCTTTGCATTCCCTCGAAACGAAATCGAGCAAAGAAAACGTAAGTAAATCAATGCGTTAGCAGGTATGCAAACGATGATTCCAATTCAGGAAAACGCCTCGCTTGGGAACCAAGGGAAACGAGATCGAAACGAGAACAAATATTAGACTTGAGTCTAATTGACTTGAGGTTTCCCAGCGCTCGAATCGATACCCCTACCAAAGTCTAATTTTTTATTGGACATGGGGACTGGGTTGGCCAATACCCATCAACTTCGCACCGCTAAAAGGCCATTTCCCCCAATCGACTGGGCGATGATATGAAACTTGGGCCTGAGCTTTGAAATCCAGGGCCGTGGGAGGCTCTGCGGCCCGCCTATGTAGGTTCCGAGGGGTGAAACGGGCGGCCCTTCCTGGGCCTTCCCTGGGTTTTGGGGGGCGTTTGCATTACCACAAATCCGAGGCCGCGAAAAGCGGTATGCCCTTCCAAAAGACCCCCCTGTTTTGGGGCCCCACGGCCACCGCCGCACTGGCAAAAGGGGATTTGTCCCGTGTCCTGGGACGTGGGACAGCCGACCTGAATTGCCGCATGGGTAGCGAGGGCTTCGCCCTGGAATAACAGACCAGTCACCGCCGCGGCCGGCGCGCGGCAGCGAGACCTCGGGCTGGGGGCCATGGGGTGAGATCTCGCCGTCGTGGGGTGGTTGGGGTTTCTCAGCCTTGGAGGAGCTGAGGTCTTCATCGAACGCTCATTCAGGCCGCTCGTCAATGAGCATGGGGTCATTCTTGAGCCGCGGCCTACGGGTGGGAATGACCACGACGATCGCCACGCTGATCGACCACGACAAAGCGGCGGCCTATTACACGTGAAGATGCTCTTCACGATCCGTTGGCTTGAGCGGCCCCCCTTCGTGCGGTGGGCTCTCCTCACCTGGGCCACGAAGCCTGGGCGCGGCGGACCGCGGCCGGCGAGCACTTCGCGCTACCGAAATCTCGGCTGGCTGCCGAACAGATGGACGACATTGCCAACGCGCATCGGCGCGGCTGGCCGACTTCATGGCTGCGGATCTGTCCGCGCTCGACCTTCTGGTGGTCGAAATCGACGGGGTGCATCCCGGCGACGATCTTGTGGTGGTGGCCGCGACCGGGTTAGGGCCGCGTCTAACCGACCACTTCCAAAGCCATAATCACTGTACTGCTAGAACTAGTAGTAGGTTCGCTGTTCTCAGTTCCCAGCTAAGCAAGTAGAGCCGTTTTGGAAGAAACCTGTCCTGAACATAAGGCCAGAAGGACCTGAAAAGTGCAATTGACGGTGCTAAGCAAGTCAGGAACTCGCAGAAAATGGAGAACAAGCATGGCAAACTTACGCCAGGACGACAAGTCTACACCAGGAGCAGATGATGCAGCTCGCCGTGCCGGCGAGCGGGCTGCCGAGCAGACCAGCCGTACCGGACAAGCTGCAGCTGATCAGACCGCGCATGTTGGACAAGGTGCCGCTCAAGCCGGAGAAGAAACGGCCCGATCAACTTCCGACTTTCTTAAGCAGAACCTCGAGACGGTGCAGAACGCATGGCGGATCGGCCTGGAAGCGACGACCTTAGCCGTGGGACGCTCTACCGAGCAACTTGGACGCACGCTCGGCGTCTCAGGAGAAGGGGTGCAACAGGCAAAAAAGGCAACGGAACGGTCGGCGCGCAATGCGCAAAAGATCCTTTCCACCAGTAATGCTGCTGCCAAAGTGATGAATGGAATTTCTGAAGAGTACAGCCAGATGGTTCGGCATCAAGTCGGGAAGAACATGGACTACATCAGCGAGCTGTGGACCTCGCGGACCCCTCAGGAATTTGTAGCCGCACAAAGTGATATTGTGCGGGAGTCTGTGGAAATTGCTCTGGAGGGTAGTCGTCGGATCGCCGACCTGTCGCTCAAAGTGGCCGAGGAAACCGGAAAGCAGATCAAGTGAAGTATGGAAGGAGTCCGATTGCCCCATGGGAGCGTTCTTCGTTGTAGTCGCCGCGCTTCCCCAGACAGCGCTCGTCGGATGGCTGCGCCGGGCTGTGTTGCTGGGCTGCGGCCTGATTCCGGTCCTTCGTGCCCGAGGCCCAGGCCGTCGGCGTGAGCCGCTCCAGCCTGAGCTATCCGCCCACGGCGACATCAACCCCTGAGTCGGTTCTGCAGCGCCTGCCGATTGGCAACGACGTTGCTAAGGTTCAGCTGGTCTGGCTCCCATCCTTGCGCCAATTGCCTAACCAGCTCCCGCGTGCCGTCCACGACAAAGACGCCGCAATCATAAGTGTTCTGCTGCTGGGCCATGTCGGCTAGCTCCAGGGGGAGGTTCAGCCTTCTTGCGAGATGTGCTGCATCTCTGTTGTTGAGTCCGCCGTAGGAATCGTAGTGATAGGCGACCGGCCGCCACCGGTCGCTGCGATCTACGAACAGCAGCGACCAATGGTTGCCGCGGCTATTAGGATCTTCAGGATTGCCATTAATCACGGGCAGGAACAGGAAGTCGGCTGTATCATTACCATTATCGTCATAGACGATGCGCTGGAACTCGGTTAGCACGACGCCATCGTCGTTAGAGCGCAGATAATTTAGGGCGATGAGGGGATTCACGAACCGCGTCCGGGCGGCGAGATCCGGATCGTTCCTCTGCAAATCCTGCTCCTGGAGCCCGTAATCCCTGTCGATATGCTGGTCGCCCAGCCATTCTGTGTCATCGAGCACCAGCCCGTGGCCGTGAGACGAGACTGTCGGATCTAAAGCCCCGATCTGAGCATTAGCGGAGGTGCTCGGAAACGGGCGTACAGAATTAGCATCGTCACGTGATTCGGACGGCGTGGGCGCAGTCAGATCGACCAATGGAAAACCGCGGTAGGCGTCTGAGCGAGCCCTGGCAAAAGGCGCCGCCGCAAAGTGAGCATCGTCGCGCAATTCGGACGGCGTGGGCGCATCCAGATGCACCAATGACTCAAGACCGCCGTAGGTGCCTGAGCGAGCCCTGGCAGCCGGCGCCGGCGCTGCTTCCAGCGTCGGCCACATACTCCAATCAAAGTCGAGCGGCATCTGCGGCGACCAGGTTGAGGCGGACCACGCAGGTTGCTGCCGTCCAGCTTGGACTATGTCCTGCGCCTGCCCAGGGGGAACCTCGGGCCACGATGGGCCGTCTTTCCCCATCAAACGCAGATCCCGATCGTAACCTTCCGGGAGGACCAATGGCCGACTGACAGCTCCCTGCGGCGCGCTGTGCTGCGCGGCGGCGCCCGCGACGTACGTCGCGGCCGCATGCGGCGCCGTTGCATCTTCGTGCCCGCTCGCCTGCATCATCGGCTGCGCATGCCATGGCGATGCACCCTGTTGATGGGTGGGGGCCGGGGTCGCGGCGATCTCGCTCAGCAGCCGCTCAATAGCAAGGCCTTGCGGATTGTCTAGGGTCCTCGGCCTCTTCGCTGGCCTTAACTCAGCTGCATCCTGTTCATCGTTGATGAGGATCTCCTCGCTTGGCGGGAGGTTGCTCCTGGCAAGTGCAGCCATCGGCTCTTCCGAGAACTGCTGGCCGTCCCGGCGCCAGTTCAGGGGACGAATGGAATCTCCGGGATCCGATGCCTGGTCGTGCCGCGCGACTGGCTCGAGAGATGACGACGGGCCGGGTTCGTCCATCAGCCCCAAAACCAAATCCTGCTCGTGGCGTTCCGCAGGAAGCAGTTTCTCTAGGCCAACTGCCAACTTCCTGCGAGCTGTGCTGCGCTGCGGCGTCGCCGGCCCGCCTCGGCTCCATCAGTGCCGCGCCTTCGGGATCAGGACCGGGGGAAATATAGCGCTCGCGCTCCATCGCTTTAGCGCCCGCCTGTGATTTTCGGAGTTGACCTAATGCGGCATCGATCGTCCGGATGCCACCGAAGTCCTTTTTATAGGCCTCGACATCTTCATCCAACGCCCCGCCGGAAAGCCGAGTAGCAATGCCCTTCTTGTTATTTTCACGCAGGTGGTGACCGAAACTGCGAAGAGCAGTCGCATACACACCGCCGGTACTTGTCGCTGCTTCGTTTTGGTACTCTATGATGAGAGCCGCGTCCTGGAGGTAAGGATTTAGCTCAGTGGTGGCTGTGACCGTCACTCCGCCCGTCGACTGAAAGGTCCGGAGAAGACCTATTGACCTAATAAGGAGGCGACTGCCCTTACCCTTTTCGATGAACTCACGCGCATCATCGGTCCAGCGACTCTTTTTCGAGCCGATCAACAATGCTCGTTTTGTTATTTGCCAAGAGCCAGCGGCCAAAGGCGCGAAGCGGGCCTACAAGGTCTTTGGCGGTGCGTTCGGCGGCGTTGCCACTGCGGAGGGCCTCCTCAAGCCCCGAAATAAGGGGAGCATCCTCGGAATAAAGAGGCTTCCTCCGCCCTCTCAAAATCCCAGTTGACTGAGCCGGCTGCGGCGCCGACGACGACGGGCCGGGTTCGTCCATCCGGCCCAAATCCTGATCGTGGCCTTCCGCAGGAAGAAATTCCTCTGGCCAACTGCCAGCTTGCTGCGACGCACTGTGCTGCGCAGCGGCGTCGCCGACCTGCATCGACTCCATCAGGGCCGCGTCTTTGGGATCAATATGCCGCTCGAGCTCCATCGCGTTAGCGCCGGCCTGCGATTTTCGGAGTTGAGCCAGAGCGGCACCGATCCTCGAATCAGCACCGGCGCCCTTCTTATAGCTATTGATATCTTTCATCCAACGCCCCGCCGGAAAGCCGAGTAGCAATGCCCTTCTTGTTATTTTCACGCAGGTAGTGACCGAAACTGCGAAGAGCAGTTGCATACATCCGGCCGGTACTTGTCGCTGTTTCTTTTTTGTACTCGTTGATGAGATCCGCGTCCTGAGGGTGAGGATTTAGCTCAGTGCGGGCTGTGACCGTCACTCCGCCCGTCGACTGGAAGGTCCGGAGATGGTTCAATTCCTCTGACCAACTGCCAGCTTGCTGCGACGCACTGTGCTGCGCAGCGGCGTCGCCGACCTGCATCGACTCCATCAGGGCCGCGTCTTTGGGATCAAAATGGCGCTCGGGCTCCATCGCCTTAGCGCCGGCCTGCGATTTTCGGAGTTGAGCCAGAGCGGCACCGATCCTCGAATCAGCACCGGCGCCCTTCTTATAGCTATTGACATCTTCATCCAACGCCCCGCCGGAAAGCCGAGTAGCAATGCCCTTCTTGTTGTTTTCACGCAGGTAGTGACCGAAACTGCGAAGAGCAGTTGCATACATCCGGCCGGTACTTGTCGCTGTTTCTTTTTTGTACTCGTTGATGAGATCCGCGTCCTGAGGGTGAGGATTTAGCTCAGTGCGGGCTGTGACCGTCACTCCGCCCGTCGACTGGAAGGTCCGGAGATGGTTCAATTCCTCTGACCAACTGCCAGCTTGCTGCGACGCACTGTGCTGCGCAGCGGCGTCGCCGACCTGCATCGACTCCATCAGGGCCGCGTCTTTGGGATCAAAATGGCGCTCGGGCTCCATCGCCTTAGCGCCGGCCTGCGATTTTCGGAGTTGAGCCAGAGCGGCACCGATCCTCGAATCAGCACCGGCGCCCTTCTTATAGCTATTGACATCTTCATCCAACGCCCCGCCGGAAAGCCGAGTAGCAATGCCCTTCTTGTTGTTTTCACGCAGGTAGTGACCGAAACTGCGAAGAGCAGTTGCATACATCCTGCCGGTACTTGTCGCTGTTTCTTTTTCTGTACTCGTTGATGAGATCCGCGTCCTGAGGGTGAGGATTTAGCTCAGTGCGGGCTGTGACCGTCACTCCGCCCGTCGACTGGAAGGTCCGGAGATGGTTCAATGCCGCAAGGATATTCGAGGGACGCCTCTTTTCGAACTCGCGTGCATCATGGGTCAGCGACGGGTCGTTGAGCCGAGCAACAATGCTCGTTTTGTTATTTGCGAAGAGCCAGCCGCCAAAGCTGCGAAGTGAAGTTAGATAGTCCCCAGCGTTGCGGTGGGTGGGGTTGCCGATAAGGGCCTTCTCAAGCCCCGAAATAAGGCGAGCGTCCTCGGAATAAAGGAGATGCTTGCCCTGCCGTCCTATCAAAACCCAAGTTGACTGAGCCGACTGCAGCGCCGAGGCGGCCGGCATTGCTCCACCACCTCCATCTGAGTTGGCGATCTCGCTCAATTGCCGCTCAAAGGTCGCCGCGGCTGCGGACGGAGCCGCGGGTGAGCTCTCTTGCGGGCCCGTGCTGTCCGATTGTTCATGCACCGACTTGGTCGAGGGGAAATCCATCCGTTCTCACCTTCAAAATATGAACATGGGCTTCGATCTGACATGCTGGGAATCAGCAACAAACCACCCTTTACGGCCCTCGACAGGCGCGCACCGTGAGCATCGGCAGCCGATGTTTTTGCAAGGCGACCAGCCCTGTATGTTTTGTTAAATGGGGAAGCTGTCGAGAACCTGATGACGACAATTGCCGCGCCAAGACAGCATGGTGCATGTGCCTGCGCGCTTCGCCGTCAACAGCCGAGAGACCGAAGATACCGAAGATTCAGAGACAAAATACTGCTTCTCATCGGTGAGGCGTACGGCCAGCTTTCGCGGCTCCAGCCAACATCTTGACAGGATGCGCTGAACGCGCGAGGCAAAAATCGAAACGCAACCACTTTTGGTGCCTTACAATTCAGTATTGATCTTAAGACGCCTATTGCTGAATCGGCTTGCAAATTTTGGACGCCGATCCCCCGGCTTAGGGGGGCAGAATTGCAGAATGACACCCACGTCACCCCAATAGACGAACCATTCACCTGGTCGGTGCTCGTCGTTGTCCCGGCGTCGGGTAAGCTGGGTCAATTGGGACGAACCTGTGGTTTCTGACACTCGGTGCGGGGTGGAGCGCTTCGCGCTCAGTCCATACCGTAACAGGGCGGCTGGCCTTACCGGGATTTGTAAGGGACCACCGGCATCTGGTGCCGCGGCATCTCGTGCCGGTACCACCGGCATCTCGTGCCGGTACCACCGGCATCTGGTGCCGGTACCACCGGAATCTCCTGCCGGTACCACCGGCACCAGGTGCCTACTAACCTATCAAGAAACAACACTGAACCAACATTGAACCCAAAGAGGGCTGGCTGGCCTGTCGTTTGCATTAATTGGAGCGTCATGATAGCGAAAAGCAAACGACACCATAGGCGGAGATGATCGAAGTGGACCAGGCCGAGAAGAAGCGCAAGCGCAGAGAGCCGATTTGCGACGGTCTGGGACGAGTACATCGGAAGAGCCCGCCAAGGCGCCGAGAGCAGGGGACTGAAGTTCGAAATCGATGCCCGCTACATCGAGCAGCTGTTTGCTGAACAAAACGACCGGTGCCGCATCAGCGGCCTCCCGCTGACGGCCGACCGGAAGGTTATGCACCCGACCGCGTCGCTCGACCGCATCGAAAGCCACCGAGGCTACGAGAAGGGCAACGTGCAGTGGATCCACAAGGTCGTGAACATCATGAAGAGCGACCATGACGAGGAATACTTCATCGCGATGTGCTCGCAGATCGCGGCGCACCGCGGAAACCCTGACGGACTGACGTCAAGGGAGCGAGCCGCGCTCGCCGGCCAGGCTCAGTGCTCGAAGCCCGCGAAGCGCACTTCCGGCACCCACAATTTCAAGACAGCGCCGAAGCCTGTCCGGCCGCCGGCCCCGGATCAGTTCGCCTCGGCGGGAGGGATGCTGTTCTGAGTGGCATTTCTGCACCACTTGGACCCTCGTTTGCATTCTTTTGATCGACCCTTGACGGAAACTGCATATGGGGGTATCTACTGCGCTACGTTAGCATTCGTGCAAACGGCCATCATCAAGCCCCCAACCCAGCCAGCCGGTTCCCGCCGGACTGGCCGGCGCGGGCAGAGGAACCCAATGACCCTCACGGACCTGCAATTCGTGGCGGCACTCGGCGTGCTCACCATGAAATTGCTCGTCCTGACCTTCGGGGCGCTCGCCATCACCTCGATGGCGTTTGTGATCACCGCCGTCTGCAAACGCTGACACCAAGTTACCCAGAGCCCGGTCTCGCCCACGGCAGACCGGGGCACCCTTTCCGGAGCGACCATGCCTCGCAGACGCCGACGCCAGGAAGAAGATCTCGTTCATGCCGCCGTCGAGGCGTTGGAGGATGAGATCCGATGCTGGCAGCAGCGGGAGAGGCCGTATTCCGGCGACATGGTCACGCTGACGCGCTGGCCGCTCAGCCGCATTGCTGGACCAATCGGTCCTGCCGAGGTCGACGCTCAGGCGATGCAGACCATCGAGCACATCGATCTTCAGAAAAACGAGGTTCCGTTCTTCCTCCGCTATCGCGGCATGGAGGCGGCGATCAAGAAGATCCGCGAGCTGGAAGCATGAAGCAGCTCGGTGACATCCTGCTGGGCCTCGGGCTCGGCCTCACGATCGCGGCCCTGATCGCCAACAACTGGCGGCGGTCGAAGCCTCGCGTCCATGGCTGGAGCGAAGCCGACGCCGAGCTGCTGACGATGCCGGCGCACGAGCGCCTGGCCCGGCAGCTCGCCGTCCGGGCAGGCGCCCCCGAGTTCATGTGGCGGCGGTACACGCCGCTCGCCGTTTCGATCATCCTGAGGAAGCCGTCATGAGCCGTCGTCGCCAGCTGCAGATCATCCGCGATCAGATCCACGCCGAGATGCGGGACGGCCTGACGCAGACCATGCTGATCGCCTTCCTGGTGATCGCCGCGATCGATCGTCATCGCCCGGAACATCCACTGATGGCGCGGACTGGCAATTACCAGATCCCGTTCGACGAGGCCGGTAACCAGCTCCATTACCCGGAGGTCTGGACCTTCGTGAACGGCAAGCGCGGCGACGTCGTCTGGCGCGACAACGTGCCGTTCCAGGCCAAGCTGACCTACACCGGCTTCAACCGCGGCCGGTCGGCGGCCTACCTCGACTTCACCGACGAGAACGGCAAGTCGGTCACCTTCTTCATGAAGGACTTCGACAAGCTCGTCCCGCACCTGAGCGGGGGCGCCGTCACCGGCACATTCATCTTCGTCAAGCGCGGCCAGAACTACGGCTGCCAGCTGATCGAGCCCGTCGCGTGAGCGTCGGCCAGGGCAAGGCGCTTCGCGCTCACCAGCACAAGATGAACCGCAAGCAGGACATCTCCGATCGCCGCGGTCGCGAGTTGCAGGAGCGCGTCGAGCAGCGCCGCAAGGCGAGGCAGCTCCGCAAACCAGTTTCCCAAGAGCCCGTGATCTGCTCCGAGCAGCACGGGTCCACCCTTCAGAGAGAACCATGCCCGCCAAGAAGAAGACCGCCGAGAAGTCCGCAGCCGTCATCACGGTCAAGGACGCGCCCGAGATGACCAAGCGCGGCCGGCGCCAGGTCGCCGAGTGGATGCGCAAGCAGGCCGACTTCCTGGAGTTCGAGGGCAAGGCGTTCTCGAAGCGCTTCACCGCGCGCTACCTCTATCGCTGATGGCCAGCGATACCTGCGATGCCTGCGGCAAAACGGAAGAAGGCGTCGCCTGGTTCGCAGCAGCCTTTCGAAAGGTACGGCTTAAAAAAGATAAGCCTGATCCCGGAAACCTCTGCGGAGGATGCGCCGGCTCCATCACCGGAAAAGAAATCGGTGCCGAAGTCTCCGGCCGAGCCAAGGCCTGATCCGATCTCGACCAGCCCGTTCGCGTTGCAAGCCTACGAGCTGATCAAGGTTCTGGATCCGCTCGTCGGTGTGGCCGAGGCGACGACCTTCTTCATGAACCGCAGCAACGAAATGCTCGGCGGCATCACCCCGGTGACCGCGATCAAGCAAGGCCGGCTCGACGACGTCAAGCGCGCCGTGCGCGCGGTCGCAGCAGAGAAGGGCGTCTTCCAGACGCCGTTGTGATGAAGACCAAAACCCGGAAGCCGGCGAAGCGGTATCGACCGCTCGCTTGCGGCTGCTGCGACAGCATCGACTGTCGCGAAACCATCAACCATCAAATCGAGTGGCGCGAGGCACAAGATGAGCTTGCAGACGATCACCCCGTGGTGCGCCGTAGTTGCGGCGAGCGAGACGATCGCTAGGCAGTACATGGACGCCTTCAAGCTCTCGTCCGAGATCTGGGATGCGCGCCAGCACGACACGGCGCTCGGCGCCCAGTACGAGCACATCGTGCTGATCCGGCCGCACTGGCGCATGGCGCCCGCCGAGGTCGCCCACTTCGAAAGGAACGTCCTGCCGATGTGGCTGACCCGCCTGTCGCCGAACGGCAAACTGAAAGTCATCTGAGGACATCATGGACGCCGCCGAAGTCACCGACCACAAGCCAGTTTCGATCTGGAACAAACTCAACCCGCTATGGTGGCTCGTCGGCGATGACGGCTGGAACGTGCCGGACGTCAACAACGGCGCGCCGTACCTGCCGGAGGTGACCAACATCTGGCTGCGGCGCTTCTACTGGTTCATCTGCCGCAACCCGCTGATGAACTTCGTCGGCTACGTGCTCGGCGTCGAGGACAAGAACTACTGGGTCTACGGCTCGGACCAGGTGCTGCGCACCACCGGCCGCGACTGCACCCCGCAGGCCTTCGGCTTCCGCTGGGCGGTGCTCGACCCGGGCGTCTCGTTCGGCGCCATCGCGGTCACGCTGATCGCCGCCGCGCTCGCATGGTTCATCCATCCGGCGTTCGCCGTGGTCCTCCCAATCTCGCTGTTCAAGGCGGCCGGTCTCTTGCCGTTCGTCAACTACTGGAACGGCTCTCTCGAGTTTTACCTGGGCTGGCGGCCGGCAAGCGGCGGCTTCGGCACCAAGATCATTTTCACGGAAAGCACATGATCATCGAAGCCATCATCCTCGGCGTCGCTCTCTACGCCGGCCTCTCCTCGATCGGCGACGCCATCGACAATGTCGCGGTCGGCATCGAGCAGGCCTCGCTCAACCAGATGGCGTTCTTCCAGGACGACGAAGACGACGAGGAGGGCAAGTGATGCCGTTCCCGCTGTCCATCTTCCTGTTCAGCTACGTGATCTGGCAGGCCTCGATCGAGCGCGCCTTCACGTTCAACCCGGTCGAGCTGCGCCCGTGACGATCACCCTCAATTCCTGGGCCATCCCGGTCTTCTTGACCGCGCTGCTCTGGCTCGCCGTCCAGCTCTGGCCGGTCTCCGAGAACAACGGCGGCTTCGGCTTCAGCCAGGCCTTCGACTATCTGCTCCACGCCGTTGTCGGCATCATCGCCACGCTGGTGATCTGGCTCGTTTATTTCGCCACGCGCTTCGCCATCGGCTGAGCCGGCGCGCACCAAAAGCCACGCCAATGAAACTGCTGCAACTCGCCCTCGCGGGCGTGCTGATGCTGTGCGCCCTGGCGCCAGCGTCAGCGAGGGACGTGCCGGTCCAGGTCGAGTCGGGCCGCAACGTCACGTTCATCACGGACGATCCCGGCGGGCTCATCGTGGACTTCGTCAAGAAGTACTCCGACATGCGCGACGCCAGGACGAAGGTCGTCCTGACCGGCGAGTGCGTCTCGGCCTGCACCTTGATGCTGAGCATCCTGCGGCCCGAGCTGGTGTGCGCGATGCCGGAGGCTGCCCTCGGCTTCCATTCAGCATCGACCATCACGAAGGAGCCGGGCAAGCCAGACGTCATCGAGCACGCTCCGGAGATCTCGCTGCTGGTCTTCAACAGCTATCCGGCCAAGGTACGTTCGTTCCTCGAAGCGCGCGGCTGGCGCGGTGCCAATGCACACCCGGACATCATCTGGGTGAGGGGAAAGAACCTCCGGAAGATGATCCGGCCTTGCACCGAGGCAGACATGTCATGAAGCGCCGCCGCCCGCTCGACCGCCGCAAGCTGCCGTCGATCATCAAGATCGGCATCTTCGAGTATCGGCTGCTCCACTGGAATCCGTTGGAGGCCGACGCAGAAGGCTGCAAGGGGATGTGCAACATCTTCGAGTTCTGGATCAAGGTCCGCGAGGATCTGCCGGACTCAGGCTTCGCCGAGACGCTCGAACACGAGATCAACCACGCCTGCTGGGAAGCCGCAAAGCTGAAGAGCCGTGCGGCCGAAGAGACGGTCATCAACCGACTGACCCCGGTGATGATCATGGCCCGGCGCGACAACCCGCAAATCTACGCCTGGATCGACCAGGCCATCGCCCAGAAAGAATAGCCATGCTCAACGCCATGGTCGCGTCGTCGAAGACGCACGCCGCAGCCATGATCCGTTGGCTCGGTCTCAAGCCTGAAGAGTGGGAGCCGATCGCCTACGGCGATCCGATCCATAAGATGTTCGCCAACGTGCGCCTGGTGCGCCCGAGCGAAGGCGTCGACCAGGCTCACACCGACTGGGTGCTGGAGAAGCTCGTTCCGTACATCTGTCTGACCTGCACGACGGTGCCGCTGAACTGGCGCATTCCGCAGGAACACGTCTCCTGAAAGAGAACATGAAGAAGAAGCACATCAGGAAGGTATCCAAGAACACCAAGCTGACCGAGTTGCGGCTGGAGCGTAAGCGCCGACGCAAGCGCAAGGCAGCTGGCTAACGAACAACCATCCCCGGAGCACAGAACAGGGAGCAGGGTCAATGAGCCCTGACCGACTGCTCAGCCCGGCCTGCGGCGGGGGTTTCTCCTCCTTTACCCCGCCGCGCCCGATGACAAATCAGCTCAGCTGCAAAACATCGGGCACCTGACATTCTCTTTACGTTCTCTTGCGGAAAAAAGTTGCCCGTTTTTGGAAAGACTTTTCCGGGCATGAGACGTTCCACGAACAGGTGGCGTACCGCACCGGCAACGGTGTCGGCTCTAACGGGTAAGCCAGTAGCCCCGTAGTCCTCGTAATTCTTCAAAGCGGCCCCTGAGGGGAACGGCTGATCCCCGTCAACGCGATGCAGTTGAGGCACAGGCTCGTCGACTTCTGGATTGGACGCGCCCCACCTGTTTGGCTCGTGATGACACGCGGCGGCGTTATACGCACAGCCTATCGGCGAAGAGGTCCATGGTAAGTCGCCGACGACCGTTTGAGGCCAGCGTGATGCAGGTCGAGGTCGAAAGGATCCGAGTCGTCGTCCTGTGGGATGACGACGGTCACGAGCCAACTATTATACCCCCAAGAGCGGTGACGCGACATGCGTCCAGCGCAGGAACTGCGCGATGGCGATGGTGCCCCACGAGCCCTGTAATCCGACACGAGGTGCGCCGCTCTTGTTTATCTTTCCCCCACGGTGGGCTCACCAGTTCTGCTCGCAGTAGCCTGGACCCCGTAAGCCGAACTGCAGGCCGTGATAGGTCGATCGCGCGATCGACCTTTTGGTTGCTGGTAACCTCCAACCCCGCAAGGGGCGGTGGCCCGAAGTGCGGGTCGAACAAAGCCAGAGCTTTTCCTCGGTGCTAGCCGTCGAGGGCTCGCGTAGACCGCAAGCCCTCGACCAAGATCTCTTACTTGCCGCCACCACCGGGGTCATGCCCGCCGCCAGCGATGGCCGGCTGCGAGTGGATGATGACGCCGGCCGTCCCGCCAATCACGGCGAGCATCAGTGCAACGGCCACCAGGATCTTGCGCATATAGCACCTCTCAGGTTGACGCTCTTATTAGTTCTGGTTCCACCAGCGGAAGTTCAAGAGAGGGGCGGTTCATTACAAACTTTTCATGGGTATCGGGCAACCGAGAGTATTCTTATGTTCAAGCACGGTCATTCCCGCGACAGCGGCGAGTCTCCGACATACCGGTCTTGGGTCGCAATGATCCAGCGCTGCTATGATCCGGCCAGCACGTCCTATGAGAGCTATGGCCAGCGCGGCATCACTGTGTGTGATCGCTGGCGCGGACATGATGGCTTCGAAAACTTTCTAGCGGATGTTGGCGAGCGCCCGTCGTTGAAGCATTCGATCGACAGGATCGACAACGAAGGCCACTACGAGCTTTCGAACTGCAAGTGGTCAACGGTGAAGGAGCAAAACCGGAACCGCCGATCAACTCGCTGGGTAGACTTCCGCGGGCGAACAATGTCGCTCGCCGAGGCGATCGAACTGTCTGGCCTTCCGGAGGCCAGAGTGAAGCGACGTCTCTACGTTTACAAGTGGCCTCTTGAAGACGCGCTTGCTGCTTAATTTCTCGGTGCCAGCCGACACGTCAAATGAAATGACATAGGGGTGGCTGGTTAAATGGGGCCATGTGCCAAGCCGAGTGCTCGCTGTTGCGAGCGCAGCCCGCCACCGTCTGTTGTGGCGGGCACCTATTGAGCCCCAGGATCGTTGCTCACGATAAACGCCAGCACTGACCATGCGCGCGTGTGACGCTCCCCTGGGCCACCCGGATCACAGCTGGTCTCGTGATCTCGCGGGAGGGTGGGCGCTGTCGAGGAGCAGCAGGCAAGGCCTGGCGAAGGTCATCCTCTCTAATTCGGTCGAGGGCGGAACGGCCTCCCGCCACGCCGCTGATCCTGAGAAGCACGTAGGGAAGGCGGCAAAGTACGAGCAATCGGAAGAGATGCGGGCACATGGGCAACCCGCCGACCGAACCAAAAGCCGCAAGGCGCACGCCATCCCCAAGATAGGCGTCCCGACGACTGGGCAATCCGTCGCGTGAAGAAATCGGGTAGGGGCTCCATTCTGCATCGGTGAGCCAGTGGTGGTGGCACGGTATCCAAAACCGAAGTCCGCTGGTTCGACTCCAGCCACCGGTGCCAATCAACAAAAAGAAGAAACGATGAGCACGTCGCGCTATCGCGTTATCTCCCTCAGCGGGATCACCATCGGCACTGACTTCTACGATGTGAACTCGATCGTCACGCTCACGCCCGGAGGCGCGAAGTACTTCCTCCTGAACAAGCAGATCGCGCTGGCCGACAGCCAGCCGCCGGTCGGCGTTCCGGGCGGTCCGAGCGAAGACGACGTCAAGATCGAGATCTACATCAACAACATCGGCAAGACGGTTTCGCTCACCCAGCTGCGGGACATGTTCCCGAGCTTCAAGGGTGATCCCGGCGAGCAAGGCCTCCGTGGACCTGCTGGAGCGCAGGGGGCGCGAGGGCCGCAGGGCGACGTCGGACGCGGCATCAGGCTCGCCGGCATCGTCGCCACCGTGTTCGATCTTCCTCCGGCCGCCGCCGAAGGCAATGACGTCTACCTCGCCCAGGACACCGGACACGGCTGGGCCTGGACGAATGGCGCCTGGATCGACATCGGCCCGTTCCGAGGTCCGGAAGGCAAGACAGGTCCGGCAGGCCCGAAGGGTGAGGCTGGTCCGCAGGGCCCGGGCAGGCGAGCAGGGGCCTCCGGGCGACCCTGGCGATCCGTCGCTGGCGCAGCTGACGGCTGCCAACGCGGCAAGCTCGACGGCCTCAGCGGCCACGGCTTCCGACGCTGCGGACAGGGCGCTGGCCTCGGAGAATGCGGCTGCCGGTCACAAGCAGGACGCCAGCGACAGTGCCACAGCGGCTGCCGCCAGCGAAGCGTCTGCCCTCACGAGCAAGATAGCGGCGGAGCAGGCGGCATCGACCGCCACCACCGTGGTGGCCAGCGCATCGGATTCTGCTGCTGCGGCGGCGACGTCCAAGACGAACGCGGCGACCAGCGAGAGCAATGCGGCTGCCAGCGCGACGACCGCGACCAACAAAGCGGCTGCCGCGGCAACGAGCGAGCAGTCCGCTGCCACTCATGCCACCAATGCCGGCACGTCGGAGACCAATGCCGCAAACAGTGCGACCGCCGCATCCAATTCTGCCACGGCTGCAGCGCTGTCGGAAACCAATGCAGCGACCAGCAAGACGGCGGCGGCTACGTCCGCTTCGAATGCATCCACCTCTGCAGACAACGCGCAGGCAAGCTACACGAATGCGCTGAACGCCTACAACAACCTCAGGGGCACCTACTACGGCGCTCAGGCGACCGATCCTGCGACCGATCCTCTTGGCGCGGCGAAGGGATCTGGTGATTTCTATTTCAACACCACGTCGCTGACCATGCGGTACTGGAACGGCGCTGTGTGGGTCGACTTTCTGCTGCCTGGCGCCATCGGACAGTGCAAGCTGACCATGGTCAGCTCGACCACGCTCAAGCTGATCCCGTTCAACGGCAACCTGATCAAGATCAATGGTCAGCTATACCAGATCCCTGCGGCAGGCGTCACGCTGACCAACTCAGGATTTGCGGCGAACACGCTGTACTACATCTACATCAAGATCGTGGGCAGCACCCTGACGCTGCAGCAGAGCCTGACTGGTCACATCACCAGTTCTTCGGCCGGCAGCGTCGGCGTCGTCGAGGTGATGAATACCGCTGGCGGCGAAGTGTACACGCTCGTCGGCATGGTTTTCACTGGCGCATCGAGCCAGTTCTTTGACCAGCCCGACACGCGCTGGGTCCGGTCCTGGTTCAATGAGACGGGCGTTATCTTGGCGAGGTACTCGTCGACCACGGTGGCGACGACATCAGGCACGCCGATCGAGCTGGATTCGGCAGTCCGATGCTTTGCGTTGCTGTGGGCGAATGAGCAGTTCCATCAGACGATCTCGTGTTCGTGCTTCAACAATACGCTCGGGTCGCTGACGTATCTGATCCCTGGCTGGGGCAACAGCTTCGGCAGCTGGTATGGACTGCAGCAGTACATGCACCAGGACACGGTCTCATACGCGAGATCGATGAGCAATTCCTGGACGCTTCAGAACTCAACCGATCAGGCAGTAATCCTCTCGATGTGGGGACAGGTTGGGTCCGGGACTGGCTCCTATGCCTACAAATCTAACTCCATCATGACGGTGCGCCGATGACGTCTCTTGCTACAGCTTTGTCTGAGCTTCGCCCTGGAGCCCAATGGGTACTCCGCGGCGACACCATCGGCGACCTTGAATGGCTCGACACAGAGCAGGTCGTGCCGACGCAGGCGGAGGTGGACGCCTACCTCGCGTCCCCAGTCGTGCCGCAGTTGGTGACGCCTCGGCAGATCCGGCTGGCGCTCTACCAATTCGGATTGCGCCAACAGGTCGAAGACTACGTCAACAGTCAGGACATCACCGTTCAGGACAGTTGGAACTATGCCACCCAGATCGAGCGGACCAATCCGCTCATCCTGGCCTGCAAGTCAGCTCTCGGAAAAACCGATGAGGAGCTGGACCAGCTCTTCATCCTGGCCGCGTCCATCGTCTGAGACCGCACAACGCACACCAACCAGGCCGTCCTTCGGGGCGGCCTTTTTCGTTTCAAGGACCGCAATGCTGTTCTCAATCATCATGGGCCTCTTGCCCAAGTTCGGGACCTCGTTCCTCGACTGGCTGAACAAGAAGACCGACGCAGACCTTGAGAAATTCAAGACCGCGGTCGGCGGCGACGTCCAGCTGAATGTCGCCGAGCTGCGCTACAAGGTCGAGGTCGCCCGCATGGCGGCCGACATGCGCAAGGACGATCGGGAGCACTGGTTCACCGCCTGGATGGTGCCGGTCGCCTTCGCCGTCCTGTTCTTTCACGTTGCGGCAGTCGTCTTCGACTCGATCCCGCTGCTCGGCCATGAGGTCGGCAGCTGGAAGATTGCCGCGCTCCCCGCGCCCTACAACACCATGCAGGAACAAATCGTCCTGACGATTTGCGGTGTGGCGGGCATCTCCTCACTCAAGAAGATCTTCTCCCGATGAAATCCGTTACCGACAGCTCGTTCCCCGCCGACGTTCTCCAGGCCGAGGGGCCGGTCGTCATCAAGTTCGAGGCACGCTGGTGCCAGCCGTGCAAGGCGATGACGCCGACGCTGGACGCGATCGAGAAGGAGCTGGCCGGCAAGGTCACCTTCGTCAAGGCCGATGTCGAGCACTGCGTGGCCGCCACCCAGCGCTTCAAGGTCGGCCAGGTGCCGGCGCTCGTCGCCGTCAAGGACGGCATCGTCACATCAATGAAGACGGGAGCTGCGCCGAAGCAGGAGATCCTGAAGTGGGTCGACCTGGCTTTCCCCGGCCTGCGAGACTGATGGGCTACCGGTTCGATCTGCAGAACCGCGTCGCTGTCCACGACCACGGCTTCGTCGTCCCGATCACCGACTTCTACGACAAGTTCGGCGACTACACAGAGGACCCGGAGGAGGCTGTCGTGATCGGTTTGGTCATGCCACCGGATGGCCTGTACGTCACTCTCGATCTGCGTGACATGGACGAAGACGACATCGTCACGACGCTCCAATAACAAGAAGAAAAGCACATGACTGACACGCCGCGTCGTCGGGGTCGCCCGACGAAGGAGGAAGCTGCTGCGCGCAAGGCCGCTGCAGAGGCTGCCGCCAAGAAGGAAGGCGAGGAGACTGCCTTCCTCGACGAGGTGCTTGCCGAGCCGATCAAGCGCCGCAACACCAAGCTCCAGCCGGACGAAGTGACGCTCCGAACGCTCGGCGAGCTGGGCAAGCTGTTCTGCACCCAGGAAGAAGCCGCCGCCGTGTTGGGCGTCTGCAAGAAGACCTTCTCGACCTTCCTCGGCGAATATCCCGAAGCTCGTGAGGTTTGGGACGACGGCCTGATGCACGCGAAGGTCTCGCTCCGCCGCAAGCAGTTGGCACTCGCCGACAAGAACGCGCCCGCCGCGATCTTCCTGGGCAAGAACTACCTCGGCCAGAAGGACGAGAACACCACCAACCTCAACGTCACCAAGCCGGCCAACGAGATGACCGAGGACCAGCTCCTCGAGATCGCAGGCCAGGCCGCATCACCGCGGCAGCCGCCGGCAAAGAAGTCAGACACCGTTCACTGAGGCAACATGAGCTTCGTCATCAATCTCATCGGCGGCCCCCGGAGCCGGCAAGAGCACCACCGCTGCAGGTGTGTTCTTCCTCCTGAAGCTCCTCAACGTCCGCTGCGAGCTGGTGACGGAGTTCGCCAAGGAGCTGACCTACGACGAGAATTGGAGCGATCTGAAGCGCCAGCTCTACGTCACGGCTGAACAGGAACGCCGGCAGCGGCGCCTCGTCGGCAAGGTCGACTTCATCGTGACCGACTCTCCGCTGCTGCTCGGTGTCGCCTATGTTTCCGATGGGCGCGAGCGCCACGCAGTGGAGCAGTCAGCTCGCAGCCTGTTCAACAGCTACAACAACCTCAACTTCATCATCGAGCGCGTGAAGCCGTACCAGCCGTACGGTCGCAAGCAGACCGAGGAGGAGGCGAGGGCGATCGACCAGCGCCTGTTCGACGACGTGTTCGCCCGCGAGTCCCTGATCCCCATCCGGGGCGATGAGACCGCCGCCAAGACCGTCCTTCAGGTGCTCTCGAACATGGGGCTGCTACCGGAGCTGTACGACACCTACGGCACCCCGAACTAGCGAGTGACCGATGGCTGTCGACAGGCGAGGCGCCATGGGCGTCTCCGAAAGCATCCGCCAGCAACGGCGTGAACTTTTGGAGATGAGCCAGCAGCAGGCGCGAAACTTCTCCGAAGTGAAGCGAGAGATCCAGCCGGACCCTCCGCCGATCCAAATCCAAACTCCCAAAGAGGAACTCAAGATGGGACTTCCCCACCTGGTAATCGTCGGCGCCGATAAAGGCGGTGTCGGCAAGACCGTCGTGGCACGAACAGTGCTCGACTACTTCAAGGCTCAGGGCGTCGAAGCCCGAGCGATCGACACGCAGATGCCCGAGGGCAATCTCAAGCGCTTCCATCCCGACGTGACGGAAGTGATCGACCTGTCCAGCTCGGACGGCCAGATCAAGGTGTTCGACGCGCTGCCCAGCAGCCCGGTCACCGTGATCGACATCCAGGCCGGCTTGCTGACCCCCACGCTGACCCTGCTCAGCGAGATCGGTCTGCTCGCCATGGTCGAAGACGGCAAGATGAACGTGACCGTCATGCACGTCGTCGGCAGCACCGTCCAGTCGCTGAGCGAGATCGAAGGTGCCGCCAAGATCCTCACGGGTTCCCGCCACTTCATCGTCAAGAACCACACCAACGACGCCGCGTTCTTCGCCGGCCTCAACGTGTCAACCGACGCCCTGAAGATCGGCACCGCGCTGATCGACATCCCGAAGCTCGACGAGCGCGCCACCGAGTACGTCGAGGCAGCCGCGACGTCGTTCGCCAACTACGCCAAGACCGGCGATTCCTTCACCATGCGCGGCAAGGTCGGGTTCTGGGAGAAGGGCGTGTTCGCCCAATACGACGCAGCCAAGCTGCACATCGTCTAAGGAGCAGCTCATGTCTTCGATCTCGATCGTCCACCAGAAACTGCAGGTGGAAGATGCCCGTCTCGTCACCGTGTCCGACCTCGTTCAGGACACGGACGGGAAGTGGCTCCGCATCGTCAAGTTCTACGGCGACCCGACCGTTAATGGCGCTCCGACCGCCTTCGTGGAAGTCGCCGTCCGCTCCAGCAGCAAGGCCGACCTGGAGATCCAGGCGCCGGGCTTCAAGTTCTAATCCAGCAAACAAGACCCCTGACGGGATCGCATCTGACTGCCTGTGCCGAAACTGGTCTCGGTAAGGGGTATCCGCCAAAGAACCTTCCACGAGGGCGCGGACTAAGTCGCACATAGCAGCCTGCACGAGCAGTCAGATCGACCGCAATACGAAGTCCTGAATCAACAGGACGATCCTCTTGGCCAGAGGGCGTGGGGTCCTCTTTTCGCGGTGACCGGTTCGCAACGGCGGCAGCGGTGGGTCTGATCAACCTTTCTGCGTCGCTCGCCAAGACGGCGGTTCGATTCCGCCGCGCCGCTCCATCTCAACAACAAGAACAAAATGAACAACCTGATCGACGTCTCCCCGGAGGAGGCGGCGGCCGAACTCCTGCGTCGTCGGAGGGGCCGCGAGCACCTCATCGACTTCACTGAGTACACGCTCCACAAATACTACGCCGACCCGTTCCACCACCTGGTTGCCCAGAAGCTGGAGGCGGTCGAGCGCGGCGAGATCAAGCGACTGATGCTGTTCGCTCCGCCGCGACATGGCAAGTCGGAGCTGTCCACCCGCCGCTTTCCCGCCTGGTACATGGCGAGGAACCCCGAGAAGAACGTCATCTCGGCATCGTACAACGGCGACTTCGCAACGACCTTCGGCCGCGACGTCCGCAACATCGTCCAGGGCAAAGAGTTCAAGACGCTCTTCCCGGACGCCAAGATCCGCTCCGACAATCGCGCTGCCGATGAATGGGAGCTGGAGAAGGGCGGCAAATACTTCGCGGTCGGCGTCGGCACCGGTACCACCGGTAAGGGTGCAAACCTGTTCCTGATCGACGATCCGATCAAGGACCGCAAGGACGCCAACTCCGCCTCATTCCGTCAGGACCAGTGGGATTGGTACCGCGACGTCGTTTACACCCGTCTCGAAGAGGACGCCGCAATCGTCCTCACGCTGACGCGGTGGCACTACGACGACATCGCCGGCCGCCTGGTCGACCTGGCGCAGTCAGGCAAGGGTTTGCCGTGGGACATCCTGTACCTGCCGGCACTGCCCTACACCAAGAAGATCAAGCGCGAGGACGGCACCGAGGATCTGATCCTCAACGACGATGGCACGGTCCCCGGCGACGCCCTCGGACGAAAGCCGAACGAGCCGTTGGCGCCGAACCGGTTCTCCTATGCGGCTCTCACCGACCGCATGGACGTTCTGGGCGAACGGTCTTTCGCTGCTCTCTACCAGCAGCAGCCGATGGCCGACGACGGCGGCATGTTCAGCGCCGCCTGGTTCGAGCAGCCCGGCGAGATGCCGGCCCGCCGCGTCCGCGTGCGCGCATGGGATTTGGCCGCGACAGCTGACGGCGACTACACGGTCGGCGTCCTGATGTCGAAGGACATGAACGGCATCTTCTACATCGAGAACGTGATCCGCTTCCGCGGCTCCGCGCTCGAAGTCGAGAAGAAGATCTTCGACACCGCGCGCAGCGACGGACACTCGGTCCAGATCGTCATCCCGCAAGACCCGGGCCAGGCCGGCAAGAGCCAGGCCCAGAATTTCATCCGCCGGCTCGCCGGCTATCGCATCAAGGCAATCCGCCCCACAGGCTCGAAGGAGACCCGCGCTGCAGCGTTCGCTGCGCAGTGCGAAGGTCGCAACATGAAGATGGTGAAGGCGCACTGGAATGAGTGCTTCACCGATGAGTTGGAAATGTTCCCGCTTGGCACCCATGATGACCAGGTGGACGCAGCGTCCGACGCCTTCAACGAACTCCTCGGACCTCGCAAGGCCGCGATCCTTGACTGGTAAAGTCAGGACGTCCCCAAGAAATGGCCGACACTCAGATCAAATACACCCCGTCCCCCAAGACGGGTAATCCCGGGCAGCTCTCGTCTGCCGCGGAAACGATGCAGACCCGCACCGCGATGCTCCGCGCCGTCTACGGCGGCACGGAGACCATGCGGGCACAGGGCGCCACCTTCCTTCCGCAATACGAGAAGGAGTCGGACACCCGGTACCAGGCACGACTGGCTTCCACGTTCGCTCTCAACAAGCTCAGGGAGGCCGTGGATGCGGCTTCCGCCAAGCCCTTCCGAACCCTGCTGAAGGTCCAGAACGGCGATCCTGACCTCGATCTGTGGACCCAGGACATCGATTTGCAGGGCAACCACCTGCACATCTTCGGGCACCAGTATTTCAACAACTCGATGCTCGACGGCATGTGCCACCTTCTGGTGGACCATCCCGATACCTACAACATGAAGAGCCTCGCCGATCAGAAGGCATCCGGCGCTCGCCCCTTCATGAAGATGTACAAGGTCGACGACGTGGCAGCTGCCTACGACATGTATGTCGGCGGCGACACCAAGACCGTCCACGTCCGCATCCGCAGCCAGCGCGCCGAGCGCGACGGCTTCAAGGAGGTGCTCTACAACCAGATCCGCGTGATCGAGATTGACCCGACCAAGACGTCGGGCATCGTGCAGCTCTGGGAGCAGAAGGCTCAGTCCGGCGGCTCGAACTGGGACTTCATCGAAGAGACCCCGCTGCAGAACATGGCCGAGGTTCCCTTCGTGACCATGTATGCCGGCGAAAAGGAAGCCGACTACCTGGCTCGGCCGATCTTCATCGATCTCGCCTACAAGCAGATCGAGCACTGGATCTCCAGCTCGGACCAGCGGTCGATCCTGTCGGCGGCGCGCTTCCCGATGCTGGCGTGCTCCGGCGTCCAGATCGACCCGGAAGACGAGAAGCAGTTCGCGATCGGCCCCTACAAGGTGCTCTACGCGCCGGAAGCCAATGGCCGCTGGTACTACGTCGAGCCCCGCGGCACGGCGATCGAGAGCGGCGCCAAGGATCTCGACAAGCTCGAAATGCAGATGGACATGATGGCGCTCAACCCGGTCACGGGCACGCACCGTCAGTACGTGCCGCAGAACGAGCGCGACATCCAGGAAACGCGGGTCCACTCCGTCGTCCACGACATGGCGATCAACTGCCAGGACGCGCTGGAGAAGGCGATCAAGTTCATGGGGCAGTGGACCGGCAAGGACTACAGCCAGGTCCAGGTGATCCTGAACACCGAGTTCTCGAACACCAAGGATCGGATCGAGGAGGTGAAGCAGCTCGTCGCCATGTACGAGAAGCGCGGCATCTCGCGAGAGACCCTGTTGCGCGAAGTCTACAAGCGGAACCTGCTCGGCGACGATTTCAACATTCAGAACGAGCTGACCGCGCTGGCAGCGATCGACCAGGCCCTCACGGCCGGCACCGATCCGAACGCCAGCGCCACCGACCCAGCCGCCGCCCCGTCGAAGACGACGGACCCGGCAGCGGCCAACAGCAACACGCCTGCAAACGGAACCGGGGGTACCCCGAAGACGTTTGATTTCCCCAACAATCAGGATCGGCCCAAAAAGCAAATCTGATTGACGGGTGCAAATGCACATGGTAGGTGGCGCGTCCCATGGCTGAGATCGTACTGGAACTGAAAGCCGAGCAATATTTCTGCGAGCCCTGCTCATTGAAGCAGGGCACGCTGGTGCGCGAGCTTGTGCGGATGATCCCGAAGTCCGTGGTTCTGTTCGATAAGCTGGTCGGGGACGAGTACTACTGCTGCCCGATCTGCTTCGAGCCCAAGTTCACGGTCAAGGGCAAGAAGAAGGTCAAGCATGGCGCGAAAGATCCCAAAGTGGCAGCACATTCTGAACCTGGAAGCGCGGGCGAAAGGCCTCCCGGCCCCGTACTTGTCACCTGACGACGATCCTCCGATGCCCTCCGGCAGCCTTCCGCGGCCGGAGGTATTGGGTGCTCCGCCCGGCGACAAACACGTCCAGCAGATAGCAGGAGATGTCAGGATGGCTCGCAACGTCGGGCTGGCCTTCCTGCTCGGGAAGGCGGTTCCCGCCCTGTTTGCGCTGTGGCTGATCTGGCTTTTCTTCGGCAAGCACTGATTTGCATTTTCTTTGGATCGACCCTTGACAGAAACCCCATATCATGCGTATAGATTTGCTTGAATGCAAATGGAGTGACCGTGCAGCTCTTCCTCAGCAAAAACCTCGTCCAAGCCTTCCGCCTGCCACTCTGGGGTCAAGCCGCTGACGAGACGCCGCCGCAATGGCTGGTGACCCGGATTCAATCGGGTGAGCTGGAGATGAACAGCCTGGGCGGTCTGACTTACAGCACACCGTTCGGCGTGCAGTCCTGCGCCGCGGGCGACATCGTCGTCTTCTACGCTGACAATTCGATCGGGTTCGAGAAGCCCGAGGCCTTCGAGCGGGACTTCACTCCCGTGGAGGAAATTTCTCTGGCTGCCTGAGCGCTCGATTAGGCTCTGCCTGCGAGATCATAGGCACACCGTATGGGTGCCCGCTCAACACCAATCTCACTCCGACTTCTAGCCCGCCCAGGATCAATCGCCTGGCGGGTCTTTTTGCGTCGTGGGTTCGCGCGCTCCTGGATTCCTCCGGTAGAGCGCGATTTCAGCGGTCTCAGCTCGCATCCTGCACAAGACGGGCAGAGATACCAAAGAGCGCGCCGCACGCCCGCGCCGCCGCTGAACAACTTCTTGGCATGTAGCTCAGCCGGTAGAGCACCTCGCTGTTAACGAGGGTGTCGCAGGTTCGAGACCTGCCGTGCCAGCCAGTCTCGTTCATCCGCCAAGGGCGGACAGAACTCTTGGGCCGCTCAGCGGCTCACCCAATTCGCCAGCACCGATCAACCGAGCCTCCCGGGATGGGACCTCGACCGATCGCTGCTGGCAACTTCGATTCCCCCGCTCCTGGGGGATTCACCGGACCACACGGCGGGACGCCATGGGGTCCTTTTATCACGAGGGGCGGGATGCCCCGCATTTCCGGGATGGATATGCTCAAAGCAGTCGTTACTGATCTCAATGAACTCGACGAGGGCCTCCGCGGCTACTACGTGCAGAAGGACGGGAAGTTCTTCCTGAACGTCACGCCGGTCGACGGTTTCCAACTCGACAACACCCAGGGCCTGAAGACGGCGCTCGGTGCGGAACGCAACAACGTTTCCGTGCTCCAGGCGCAGCTGAAGCCCTACGAAGGCCTCGACGCCGCCGCGGCTCGCACCGCGATCGAGCGTGTCACCGCCTTCGGAGACATCACGCCGGAAGCCGCGAAGACCGCGGTTGAAACGGCGGCACGACTGTCCGCACTCGATCCCACGAAAGAGGCTGAGCAGATCGCCAACACCAAGGTCGAGACCCTCAAGGGTCAACTCCAGGCACAGTGGACTGTGCGTGAGACCGAGCTGACCACCACGGTCAAGAACCTGGAGACGGCGAACAACAGCCTGACGGGGCAACTGAAGACTTTGATGGGCGACAGCCAGATCAAGTCCGAGGTCGCAAAAGCCAACCCACTGGACGACGCGCGGGATGCCGTCGAACTCCTGGTGAGCAAGTTCGTCCGCACGTCCATGAAGGACGGGAATGTCGTCGTCGATGTCATCGACGCCAACGGCAACCCGCGCATCAAGGACCACGCGGGCACCGCGTTCACCGTCGCTGATCTCGTCGCTGAGATCCGCGAGAGCCGCGCCGCTCTCTTCAAGCCTGACGAGAAGCGCGGCCTGGGGACCAACCCCAACACCCCCAGCAATCCGCCGGCCGGCGGGGTCGTGAACCCCTGGGCCAAGGAAACGCGCAACATCACCCAGCAGATGGTGCTGGAAAACACCAAACCCGAACTGGCCAAGCAGCTCAAGGCTGCAGCCGGCGTCACGGACTAACACCCCAACACGCTCATTCTTCGCAACCGCCGGGACGTTCGCGCCCCGGCGTTTGCATGAATGCAAAAAGCTGCACCCAAAGAGGGCAAAGGCCAGTCAAACTCAAGAGTGAGAAATGACTGAGACTCGTCTCGCGGACATGATCGTCCCGACCAAGTTCAACAAGTACGTCCAGGTGCTCTCGACGCAGAAGTCGGAGCTGTTCCAGTCGGGGATCATCACCGACCTCTCCAGCGTCATCGACGCCGAGATCGAAGGCAAGACGGTCAACATGCCGTTCTTCAACGACCTCGACGCCTCCGACGCCGAGCAGATCCTCGACGACACGACCGACCTGACCGTCAGCAAGATGACGACCGGCCAGGACGTGGCCGTGAAGCTTCTGCGCGGTAAGGCGTTCGGTTCGAGCGACCTCGCGGCCGACCTGTCCGGCGCGGACCCGATCGACGCGATCGCCAACCGTTTCGCCGACTGGTGGAACAAGCGCATGCAGACCGCTCTGCTCGCGACCCTGGCCGGCGCCATGGGCTCGACCGACATGGCGGCCAACGTCAACGACATCTCCACCCTGACCGGTGGTGCCGAGAACTTCGACGCCGACTCGTTCATCGACGCAGCCTTCTTGCTCGGCGACGAGCAGGGCGGTCTGAACGCCGTGGCCGTCCACTCGCTGACCCTGAAGGCGATGGTGAAGGCCGACCTGATCGACTTCGTGCCCGACTCCCAGGGCAAGCTGACGATCCCGACCTACCTCGGCAAGACCGTCATCGTCGACGACAGCATGCCGGTGACCGGCGCCGGTGCGAACCGCGTGTTCACCACCTACATCTTCGGCCCCGGTGCGGTCGGCTTCGGCGAGAAGTCGCCCAAGGTGCCGGTGGAAGTCGAGCGCCAGGCTCTGAAGGGCATGGGCCAGGAGTACATCGTGAACCGTCGCCAGTGGGTCATGCATCCGCGTGGCGTCAAGTGGCTCGGCACGAACCAGGCCGGCGTGACCCCGTCGAACACCGAGCTGGCCGACGTCGCCAACTGGAAGCGCGTCTACGATGCGAAGATCATCCGCATCGTGGCGTTCAAGCACAAGCTGGCCGCCTAATCGTCAGCCCCTGACGGTTAACAGCTGAAACACAAGACCCTCCTTGGCTCTCGAAGCCGGGGAGGGTTCTTTGTGACTCTGGAGAACAAGAATGCTTGGAGCAAAAGGCTTCCGCACCCGTGAAGCGACCGCGAACTACAAGCGTCGCATCCGTAAGCTCGTGCCGGATGAAGTCCGGGCCGCTCGCTTCGCCAACCTGCACGGCAACGACGAGCCCGAACTGGAAACGGTCGAGCCCGAAGCCGAGGTCGAGGTGACTGCGGAGACGCAGCCCGAGCAGACCGAAGCGCAGGCTGACGAAGCCGCCGACGAGGCTGGCGACGAAGGCGAGGGCGACAGCGAAGAGACCCCCGACACGGAGGGTAAGGCCGCGACGCCGAAGAAGAAGGCCAGCAAGGCCAAGAAGAAGTCCGAGTAATCGGCAGGAGTGGTCATGGGATACGCGACGAAGGAAGACATCGACGAGCTTTACGGCACCGATCTTCTCGTCAAGATCGCTGACTACGACCGTGACGGCACGCCAGACCCTCTCGTCGTTGACAAGGGGCTTCTGGCTGCCGACGAGATTTGCGACGCCTACCTGTCGGCCCAGTACACGATCCCGGTAGTTCCCACGCCCGGCGTGGTGAAGAACTGTGCGATCGACATCGCGGTCTATAAGATCGCGCTCGGCCGCGGCGGGCGTACGGATGAAATGCGGGTCCGATACGAGGACGCGCTGGCGCTGCTTGAGAAGATTTCGACCGGCAAGGTCGGCCTCGGGCTGCCGCCGGAGACTGACCCGGAGACCGGAGAGACGACGAACCCGAACGTGAAGCGTTCTGGAGGGTCGTTCGACTGCGGTAGGGCGTAATGCCCAGCTTTAGCGTCAGGATGAATGCTGAGTCTCTGGCTCAGCTGAACAAGCGGATCACGAAGCTCCTCCAGGATGCGGAGCACATGGAGCCGGTGTGGCAACAGGCCGCCGAGTATATGGTCCGCTCGACGCAGAACCGCATCAACAAGACCCAGACCAGCCCCTCCGGAGAGAGGTGGGCAGGTCTCGCGGCGCTCACGATCAAGCTGAAGGGCACCGACTGGCCGCTGTATGCGACCGGCAAGCTCGTCGGTGGCATCCACACTGGCGACGTCGACAACCACGGCTTCCAGGTCGTCTCCGACGCCAAGTATAGCTCGTACGTGCAGGACGGCGTGAAGAACAGCCGCGGCAAGTACAAGAAGAAGACGACGCCGCACTCACCAGCTCGCCCGTTCATGGGCTTTTCCGCTGAGAACGCGCGGCGCATCAGCAAGATGATCCGCGATCACCTGAAGGCAACCTAATGAGCGCGATCGTCAACTTCCGAAACAACATCATCGAGGCCATCAAGGCAGCGGCGCCTGAGATCCAGAACGTCGACTGGTACGATGGCCTCTTTGATGAGAAAGACATTGCAGACTGGACGCTGAAGACGCCTTGCGCTCGCGTCGCAGTCATGAATGTCCCGACCGAACATCACTCGACCGGCGAGCTGAACGCTTGCCTCCGCGTGGTTGTCGTCATCATCGACGAGAACCGCTACGTCCAGTTGGACGGGGACGCGGACGCCTGGGATTTGGTCGAGAAGATCGCCATCATGGCGAACCTGAATACCTTCGGCGACCCCAACGCGGCGCCCGCCACGAAGGTCATTTTCAAACGCATCAGCCAGCCAGAGCTGCGACGAGAAGGCATCGCCGTCGGTATCGTTGAGTGGACCAGCGACTTGATGATCGGTGTCAACCGGTCGGTCGAGCGCTCGTATTTCTTCCTCAACGGAGAACGGATCAACAAGGTGCCCCGCAGCCGCGTCACGGCGCTCGGCCAGATCAACCTGGCAAGCGGCGCCCACGCCGAAGAGACGCTGGACATCACCCCAGAGGACTAACCGCCATGCGCGCTCTACACGCTATGGAGCGGCGAATGCAGGATCTTGAGCGCAAGATCCAAGGCAAGGAGCGGCTCGGCAAGATCGTCGACGTCAAGTTCGAGAAGCAGCGCTGGTACGTCAAGCTCAACGATGGGCAGGACGACACCCCAAGCGGCTCGGGCGGCAAGCGCGGCGACACCGTCAAGAGCGACTGGCAGCCGTGGAAGAGCTTCTCCCACGGCACGATCAAGTCGTCGGTCCCTCCGAAGAAGGGCCAGTACGCGCTGCTCCGCGGCGTCAACGGCATGATGGAGCTGGCGACCGCCGAGCCTTACCACTACGGGCCCGAAACCCCGTCGCCCCACGACAAGCCGGATGAAGTCGTCCATCTGGTCGAGGACGAAGAGGATCAGAAGAACGGTGGCCAACAGGGCGGCTCATTCGGCGGTGCCGGCGGCGCATCTGCTGACGGCGGCCAACAGGGCGGCAACGACAAGTACAGCACCTGGCAGCGGGTCACGAAGAACCTGCACCACCTGATCATCCAGAAGAAGGGCGCCAACATGGACGCCATGGGTGATCTCGGCGGCCTCGCTGGAATGGCCGGTCTCAACGGCCTGGACATGTCGAACTTCACCAGCGCGATCGGCAACCTCGGTAACATGGGCGGCCTCGCCAACCTGAACCTCGCCAACGTCGGCGACTTCGGCCAGATCAGCAGCCTGATCAATATCAGCAACATGTCGGGCTTCGCCAATCTCGGCCAGCTCGCTCAGCTGCAGGGCCTGACGAACCTGACCTCGGTCGGCAACATCGTCCAGACCGTCCAGACAGTGCTCAACGGCGGCAGCCTTCAGGCTCCGGGTGGAGCAGCTGGCGCTGACGGGCAGGGCGCCGGCCAGAAGCAGCAAGCCTCTCGCAAGATCCCGCAGGTCGAGGAGCAAGGTCATTCCGACACCACGCAGGTGCTGACGGACCAGGAAAAGATCGTCAAGACGGTTGGCGACAAGAAGTCCTACTACCGGCAGGACGAGGACAAGGTCCACCTCCGCTACGGCGATGACGGCGAAAAGGCCGACGTCGTCATGGACAAGGATCAGGTCAAGATCCAGTTCAAGGACAAGACCGCCGTCATCAAGTGGACCGAGAAAGACCTGAACGTTTCGTTCGGTGAGGACAAGGCGAACATCAAGCTCGATGACTCCTCGATCGTCGTCAGCCAGGGCAAGGACAAGACCAAGGTAACGATCCAGGAAAGCTACGTCGAAGTGAAGGGCGCCTCTGAGTGCTCCTGCGGCGTGGATGGACGCTGGGTCTACATCAACGGCGGCCGAGTCAATCTCGGCGTCACCGGCCCGAAGGAGATGGCCGACAAACGAGTGATGACCGAGTCCGGTCCCTCGCAGGTCGTCTGGGCCAAGATTGCGTAACAAGGAACAAGAACAATGCCGCAATACACCGTCGACAAGGAAATCTGGCTGGGCGGGCTGAAGCAGCCCGTTGGCAAGGTCGTGACGCTCACGGAAGGGCAGGCCAAATATCTCGGTCACGCCCTGACCAAGGTCGAGGATAAGCCGGCTCCGGCCGCTCCCGCCAAGAAGGCAAAGACTGCTGCTGCCGGCGCAGTCGTGACGGAGGCTCCTGCGAATGGCGCTGGCAACTGAGCATCTGATCGATATCGACCGGAAGACGGGCGAATACGTTCAGGGCTGGCCACGCATTAAGCAGTCCATCGAGTGCATCCTCACCACCCGCATCGGCGTTCGACTGATGCGCCTGTGGTGGGGATCGAAATTCGTCGACATGCAGGACAAGCCGGGAAATGAGGAAACCCTCATGACCGGAATGATGGCGGCGATCTCCGCCATCAACACCTACGAACCGGAGTTCAAGGTTTCCCGTGTGTCGATCGACGCGTTCGACTCGACCGGCGACATCACCATCACCGTTGAGGGCGTCGACCTTATCGACGCGCAGCTCAAGAGAACAAAAACAACAATCTAAGGCGAGGGCCTGATGCCGAACTACGAGTCACCCGCGCTTTACATCGACTTCGCGCGGCTGCCGCCGCCCGACGTCATCGAGACCATCGACTTCGAGGTGCTGCTCAAGCGGTACCAGGACGACGTGCTCTCCAAGAACGACAAGCTCGCGGCTGCTCTGAAGCTTGAGCAGTCGCCGACCAACATTGTCCTGGAGGCGGAAGCCTACGGCGAAATGCTGGTGCGAACCCGCATCAACTCGGCGGCTCGCGCCGTCATGCTGGCCTTCTCTAAGGGCCGCGATCTCGACAACTTGGCTGCATTCTTCGGCGTCGAGCGCGCTGCCGGCGAAACGGACGAAAGCCTGCGCCGCCGAGCCCAGCTCGCGCCCGAGGCATTCTCGACCGCCGGCTCCGAAGGCGCCTACATCTTCCAGGCGCTTACCGCTGACCCGACCAACGTCCGGGACGCCACCGCGGTGAAGATGGACGACAGGGGCAGGGTGAAGATCACCGTCATGGCACGCGGATCCAATCCGGTGCCGACCACGGCGACCATCCTACTGGTCCGCGATCGTATCAATTCGAAGGGCATTCGGCCGCTCACCGACGTGGTCAGCGTCGTGCCGGTCAGGCCGATCACCACTCAGATCGTCGCAAACATCTGGCTCTATCCGGGTCCGGACGCTTCGCTGGTGATGGCCGATATCGGCAAGGCGCTGCAGAAGGTCCGCGACAACGTTTCGCTGATCGGCCGAGACCTCACCAGGTCCGCGATCATCTCCGCCCTCAACCAGGAGGGCGTCCAGTCGGTCGATCTTATCTCGCCGGCAGAGAACGTCGTAGCCGGCACCGACCAGTGCGTCATCATCGAAAGCGCCGCGATCACGCCGCAGCAGCTCAGGGTGGAGTAACATGGCGAAGTATCCGAAGCGCCTGATGGACCACATCCTGGCGCCGAACGCGACCGAATACGAGCGGACGCTGGCTTCGCAGGTCGATCGCCTCCTGGATCTGAACATTCCGATCCGGCTTCTCTGGAACCCGTGGGAATGTCCCGAGAACCTCCTGCCTTATCTGGCGTGGGCTCTCTCGGTCGATCTCTGGGACTCGAGCTGGCCGGTCACCAAGCGACGCAGCGTCGTCGCCAACGCCATCAAGCACCACCGCCTGAAGGGCACGCTGAAGGGCATCGAGACGTATCTCGATCTCATCGACAGCAAACTCCTGAAGTCGCAGACGCCTCCGAGCACGCTGTTCTCCGGTCCATCGCTGACCAAGGAGCAGCGCGAGTCCTGGCTGCAAAAGCTGCCGCAGGTCCGAACCTGGCAGGAATGGGAGAACGCCACCGCTGACTATCGCATGTTCATGGGCGGCGGGCGGGCGCATCGCTTCCTGAACGGCAAGTTTCCGTATCCCAACCGAGCTGCAGAGCGAACCGCTCGCCGCGCTCGATGGGTTGTCAACGGTACTGAGACCGACACCAAGGTCCAGAACTACGGAAGCTACTTCCGTCTCTTCATCAAGGCCCAGCTGCCTTACTCGGTCTTCTGCAACACGCCCTTCAATCTGAAGCGCAAGTTTCCGATCCCGTCGACCGCCTACAAGCGGATCGTCTCGATCGAGCCGATCATGAAGGCGCCCTGGCGCAGCTCGATCAGCCCTCAGCTGGAGCCGGTGCAGGCGCAGCCGGACCTGGTCGTCCAGGCCGGGCACGAAAGCGGAAACGCCGTCTTCTCGAATCGGGTGAACTTCCACAAGTTCTATGTCCCGTCTCGGGCTGGCTACCGTCTCTACATGCGCTACCCGGTCTACGACGCATCGGTCGAATATCCGGCGAAGCGGCGCTCGATCCAGTTCATGGGCGTGGGGCGATATGGCGTCAAGCCGAAGACTGCTGAGCTGAAGGTCTCCATGCCGTCGAAGTGGAGCAGGTTCAAGGCCCGCATCAACGAGCCCTTCGTACCGCGCTCCCGCTTCTGGACGCCGCATGACGGCACGCAGATGCTGAAGAACCGGAAGGCGGTCTCCGCCGCCAAGCGCCTGTCTGACCAGATCCTGCTCGACACCAACACCAAGCCAGGCTTTATCGCCGGCCTGCCGCGTTGGGCTGGCGATAGCATCGTCATCTGATTCCAACCATTGCACATGAGCCCATTGTCCGAGTGGACAGTGGGCTTTTTCG
>NZ_JBSSGK010000001.1:5685000-8643228 GCF_054063575.1 Bradyrhizobium sp. USDA 4452 | reverse complement strand
AGGCGTCCTTGGCGCTGCGCATCAGATGCAGCCGGCCGTCGCCGCCCCGCACCGCGACGTTGCGGCCGTCGGCGGAGACCAGCACGTCCGGCTGCGGCACCGACACGGCCCAGACCGAGGCCACGACCAGCAGCGCGGCGCCCGACCAGCGCAGCGGCGTGCGCAACAGCCCGAGCAGAACGAGGCCGGCGCTTGCCAGGATCATCGGCCCGACCCCGAAAGCCGCCATCCGCCCGACCGCGCCGGGGAGCGCGGCGACCCATTGCGTCACCAGGATCATCCAGTCGATGCCGAACCCCATGATCGCCCAGAACACGCCGTCGAAGCCGAACGGCATGGTGAGCAGCCCGAGCAGGCCGGCCGGCATCACGACGGCCGACACCACCGGCATCGCCGCGAGGTTCGCGAGCAGCCCATAGGGCGTCACGCGATGGAAATGGAACGCGGCATAGGGCGTGGTCGCGAGCCCCGCCACCAGCGATGCCAGCATCAGCATCGTGAGCTCACGGCCGCCCCACAGCGCAAGGCGCGCAGTTGCCGAGTGATCCGGCGACGCCAGCAGGTTCGGCAGCCCGATCTGCACCAGCGCCACCAGCCCGAGCGTCGCCGCAAACGACATCTGGAAGCTCGGATGCACCAGCGCCTCCGGGGCGATCGCGAGCACGATCAGCGCCGCCACCGCCAGCGTGCGGAAGGTGATCGCGCGGCGATCGACGATCACGGCGATCAGCACCACGGCGGTCATGAAGAACGATCGCTGGGTCGCGACCTCCGCGCCCGACAGCAGCAGGTAGAACGCCGCCGCGACCAGCGCGGCCGCCGCCGCCCATTTCTTGATCGGGTGCCCCGCCGTCAGCGCCGGAAACAGCGCAAGCAGCGCGCGGATCGTGAAGAACACGACGCCGGCGACCACGGCCATATGGTATCCGGAGATCGACAGCACGTGGCCGAGCCCCGAGATGAACATCGCGTCGTTGACCGGCGTCGTGATCGCATCGCGCCGGCCGGTCAGCAGCGCCGTTGCAATCGCACGCTGATCGCCGTCAAGCGTGGTGCGGATCCGCGCGTCGATGGCATCGCGCAGCCACTGCATGAAGGCGGCATAGCGCAGCATGAGGCCGCCGCTCGCCGGCGGCTCCCTGGTCTTGACCGCGCCCATCGCGAAGCCGGATGCGCCGATACCCTGGAAATAGAGGTCGCGGCCGAAATCATAGGAGCCCGGACGCTGCGGTCCGAGCGGCGGCATCGGCCGGGCCTTCAATTCGACGAAGCTGCCGACATCCGGCGCGGTGCCCTTTTTCACCGAGAGCCTGACGCGCTCGAGTTTCGGCACCTCGCGCTGGCTTTCCATCGACACGACGCGCAGCACGAAGCGATCAGTCTTTTCCCTGACATCGCGCGTCTCGACGAAACCGGTCAGCGCGACGGAATATATCGGCCGCGCCAGCACGCCATGGGCGATCCGCGCGGTCTTCCATGTCGCCGTCGCAAAGCCCGCCGCGACCGCGGCCAGCATCACCACGGCGGCAAACCCCCGGTGCCGCCGCAGCAGCAACGCCAGCAGGCAGAGCGCGATCGCGACCGTGGCCGCGACGGACAACACCGGCTCGTGCTCAGCCGCGAAATAGAACGCAATCCCGGTGCCGAATGCCACCGGCACCCAAGGAAACAGCCGTCCGGCGCCCGCCTCCGCACGCGCCCATTGCCGCAATGTCTCGACGAGCGGCCGCCAGGTGCTGGCGCGCACCGGGATGTAGCCACCGACCGGCGCAGCCGCGCGCGGCGGCCAAGTCCCCGCGTAGCCGCGTCTGCCGCCCGGCGTCGTGCCCTGCTCCGCCATTCCGTTTGCGATCCCTGCCGGGCCACAAGGCTAGCGGAAGCCCCCGCCGGCCGCCTAGCGGAACGCAACCGGAACACGAAGCTATCCGGCAACACGAGCTGCGGCTGCCCCGGGTCCCGTGAAAGCGGGCCGCGGCTCGCGATTGCGGCGGCGCGCTGCACAATTTCGGAATATTAGAAGTTTATCCCTGAGTTGCCCAACGTGTCAAGCAGTCTTGTCGAACGCCGCCTTGCCGAACGCCGGCGGCCGGCTACTGTGCATGGGGTTGTTTTCGATATTTTGGCAGGCGCTAGATCAGCGGCGTCTGCGACGAGACGTGATGACAGGCGATCTTCCAGTCGCCGTCCTCGCGCGCGATCACCCAGGTGATCTTGACGGCCAGCGAGGGCGCATCACCGTCGACGAAGAACGAGGCGATCGCAGCCATGTTGACGAGATCGGGATTGACCCGGTCCGTCCTGAGATCGCTGAACTCCACGCGCGGGGCCGGCCAGCGCGGCAGGCCGTTGAAATAGGCTTTCACACCGTTCCGGCCGCGATACAGCGTCGGGTTCGAGCCGAAGAAGAAGGCGTGCTGCGAGTAGAGCGCAGCCAGCGCATCCGCATCGAGCTTGCCGAAACCGGCGGACCATCGCGCGATGATGGCGGAGGCGATCTCGTTGGCTTCATCTAGCATCGATCGCCTCCCTCCTTTGTCCGCGCCGGATTGCGCTAACCCTTGCCGACTTCCTTGGCGAAGGTGTCGCGCAGGCCGATGGTGCGGTTGAACACCAGCCGGTCCGGCGTCGAATCCGCATCGCGCACGAAATAGCCCTGCCGCTCGAACTGCATCGCCTCGGGCGAGTTGCTCTCGGCGATCGCAGGCTCGACCCGCGCATCGCTCAGCACTTCCAGCGACTGCGGATTGAGGTCGGCGGCGAAATCGGCCGCATTCGGGCTCGGGTTGGCGAACAGCTGATTGTAGATGCGGACCTCCGCCGGCTTCGACTGCGCCGCCGGCAACCAGTGCATCGTCGCCTTCACCTTGCGGCCATCGGGCGCGTTGCCGCCCTTGGTCGCGAGGTCGTACGTCGCGCGCAGCTCGACGATCTCGCCGGCGTCGTTCTTTACGACGCCGGTGCACTTGATGAAGTAGGCATAGCGCAGGCGCACCTCATTGCCGGGCGAGAGGCGGAAGAACTTCTTCGGCGGGTTCTCCATGAAGTCGTCGCGCTCGATATAGAGCTCGCGGCCGAAGGCGATCTTGCGGGTACCTGCTTCCGGATTGTCGGGATGGTTGATCGCCTCGATCTCTTCGACCTGCCCTTCCGGATAGTTCTCGATCACCACCTTGAGCGGCCGCAGCACCGCCATGCGGCGCAGCGACGTGCGGTTCAGCTCCTCGCGGATGCAGAACTCGAGCATGCCGACATCGACCACACTGTTGGCCTTGGCAACGCCGATGCGCTTGATGAACTCGCGCACAGCCGCCGGCGGCACACCGCGCCGCTTCAGGCCGGCGATGGTCGGCATCCGCGGGTCGTCCCAGCCCGAGACGTGCCCGTCGCGGACGAGCTGCGTCAGCACGCGCTTGGACAGCAGCGTGTAGGTCAGGTTCAGCCGCGCCATTTCGTACTGGCGCGGCTTCGAGGGCACCGGCAGCTTGTCGAGCAGCCACTCATAGAGCGGGCGGTGATCCTCGAACTCCAGCGTGCAGATCGAATGGGTGATGCCCTCGATGGCGTCCGACTGGCCGTGCGCGTAGTCGTAGCTCGGATAGATCGACCATTTGTCGCCGGTGCGCGGATGGTGGGCGTGCAGGATGCGATACAGCACGGGATCGCGCAGGTTGATGTTGCCGGCCGCCATGTCGATCTTGGCGCGCAGCACCCGGGCGCCATTCGAGAACTCACCGGCCTTCATGCGGCGGAACAGGTCGAGGTTCTCCTCGACCGAACGATCGCGGAACGGCGAGTTCTTGCCGGGCTCGGTCAACGTGCCGCGGGACATGCGGATCTCCTCCTGCGACTGATCGTCGACATAGGCGTAACCGGCCTTGATCAGGCCCTCCGCCCAATCGTACAGGCGCTCGAAATAGTCCGACGCATAGAAAAGGTTGTTGCCCCAATCGTAACCGAGCCAATGCACGTCGGCCTGGATCGAGTCGATGTACTCCTGCTCCTCCTTGGTCGGATTGGTGTCGTCGAAACGCAGGTTGCACTGCCCGCCGAACTCCTGGGCGATGCCAAAATTCAGGGCGATCGACTTGGCGTGGCCGATATGCAGGTAGCCGTTCGGCTCCGGCGGGAAGCGGGTCACGATCCGGTTGTGCTTATGGGAGGAGAGATCAGCCTGGACGATGTCGCGGATGAAGTCGCGCCCTGCCTCTGCCGTCGTGTCAGTCGTCATCAAAGGGTTCCCTGGAGGATTAAGCTCAACCTTCTGCCAAATTCGCGCCGTCCGGCCAAGTCTGGTTTCAGAGTCCCGTTTCAGAGCCTGGTTTGGTGGGCAAAAGGTCGGCCGGGGCTTTAGTTATGTCCGGTTCCTGATATACACCACCGCCCATTCCAGCATACGTCTCGCTCGATCATGACCAATTCCGTCGTTACCCGCTTCGCCCCCTCACCGACCGGCTTCCTCCATATCGGAGGCGCCCGCACCGCGCTGTTCAACTGGCTCTATGCTAGGAAGCTCGGCGGCAAGATGCTGCTCCGGATCGAGGACACCGACCGCGAACGCTCGACCAAGGCGGCGATCGACGCCATCCTGGACGGCCTGAAATGGCTCGAGCTCGATTGGGACGGCGACGTCATCTACCAGTTCAGCCGCGCCGCCCGCCATCGCGAGGTCGCCGAGGGCCTGCTCGCCGCTGGCCGCGCCTACTACTGCTACGCCACGCCGGAGGAGCTGGCCGCGATGCGCGAGAAGGCGCGCGCCGAGGGCCGCACCCGGCTCTATGACGGCATGTGGCGCGACCGCGATCCGGCCACCGCGCCTTCCGACGTCAAGCCGACCATCCGCCTCAAGGCGCCGCAGACCGGCGAGACCGTGATCGAGGATCAGGTCCAGGGCCGCGTGGTCTGGCAGAACGAGAACCTCGACGACCTCGTCCTGCTCCGCGGCGACGGCACCCCGACCTACATGCTCGCGGTCGTGGTCGACGATCACGATATGGGCGTCACCCACATCATCCGCGGCGACGACCATTTGATCAACGCGGCGCGCCAGAAGCAGATCTACGACGCGCTGGAGTGGGAGCTGCCGAGCATGTCCCACATCCCGCTGATCCATGGGCCCGACGGCTCGAAACTGTCGAAGCGCCACGGCGCGCTCGGCGTCGATGCCTATCGTGCGCTCGGCTATCTGCCGGCCGCCTTGCGCAACTATCTCGTCCGGCTCGGCTGGAGCCATGGCGACCAGGAGATCTTCTCGACCCAGGAGATGATCGATGCGTTCGATCTCTCCGGCATCGGCCGCTCGGCGGCGCGGTTCGATTTCGCCAAGCTGGAGAACCTCAACGGCCACTACATCCGGCAGAGCGACGATCAATCCCTCGTGACCCGGTTCGAGAGCGTGCTGGATTATGTTCCTGAAGGCGCTGCGCTGAAGGCCAAGCTCAACGACACCACCCGCGCGCAATTGCTGCGGGCGATGCCGAGCCTGAAGGAGCGCGCCAAGACGCTGATCGAGCTGATCGCCGGCGCCTACTTCATTTTTGCCGATCGGCCGCTCGAGCTCGATCCGAAGGCGGCCGCGCTCCTTACGCCGGAAACGCGCGCGTTGATCGGCCGGCTGCGCACCGCGCTGGAAGCCGTCAACGACTGGACGGCGGAAACCACCGAGACCGCCATGCGGAATTTCGCCGAGCAGAACAATCTGAAACTCGGCGCCGTTGCCCAGCCGCTGCGGGTGGCACTGACCGGACGGACAACGTCGCCGGGCATATTCGACGTGCTGGCCGTGCTAGGACGCCAGGAGTGTCTCGCCCGTCTCGCCGATCAGGCGGTGTGATCCTGCATGGACCCCCTCCAGGGTCCATCTTGCAGCGCACATTGCAATGAGCTACCCATCCCCGGACGCCTTCTCAATAAGCCGTTCCGCCCCGCCATGGGCCGCAAATTAGCGACTGGGCAAGGTCGGTTTTCGCAACGATTTCATCGGGGATCTCACGATGGACGCAAAATCCAGCAAGACAGCCACACTCACCATTGGCAACAAGAACTACGATTTCCCGATCCTGAGCGGCACGGTTGGGCCTGATGTCATCGACATCGGCAAGCTCTACGGCCAGGCCGGGGTGTTCACCTACGACCCCGGCTTCACCTCGACCGGCAGCTGCCAGTCGAAGATCACCTATATCGACGGCGACGCCGGTGTTCTGGAATACCGCGGCTACCCGATCGAGCAGCTCGCCGAGCACGGCGACTTCCTCGAGACCTGCTACCTGCTGCTCTACGGGGAGCTTCCGACCCCGGCGCAGAAGAAGGACTTCGACCATCGCGTGATCCATCACACGATGGTGCACGAGCAGATGGCGCGCTTCTTCCAGGGCTTCCGCCGCGACGCCCATCCGATGGCCATCATGGTCGCCGCCGTCGGCGCGCTCGCCGCGTTCTACCACGACTCGACCGACATCAACGATCCGCGCCAGCGCATGATCGCTTCGATGCGGATGATCGCCAAGGTCCCGACGCTGGCGGCGATGGCCTACAAGTACACGATCGGCCAGCCCTTCATCTATCCGAAGAACTCGCTCTCGTTCGCCGAGAACTTCCTCAACATGTGCTTCGCGGTCCCCTGCGAGGAGTACAAGATCAATCCGGTTCTCGCCGACGCACTCGACAAGATCTTCATCCTGCACGCCGACCACGAGCAGAACGCCTCGACCTCGACGGTCCGCATCGCCGGCTCCTCGGGTGCCAACCCGTTCGCCTGCATCGCTGCCGGCATCGCCTGCCTGTGGGGCCCGGCGCATGGTGGCGCCAACGAGGCCGCGCTCAACATGCTCTACGGCATCGGCAAGGTCGAAAACATTCCGGACTTCATCGCCAAGGTGAAGGACAAAAACAGCGAAGTGCGCCTGATGGGCTTCGGCCACCGGGTCTACAAGAACTACGATCCGCGCGCCAAGATCATGCAGAAGATGTGTCACGCGGTGCTGAAGGAGACCGGCCACGGCGACGATCCGATGCTCAAGGTCGCGATGGAGCTCGAGAAGATCGCGCTCAGCGATCCCTATTTCATCGATCGCAAACTCTACCCGAACGTCGACTTCTATTCGGGCATCACGCTGAAGGCGATGGGCTTCCCGGTCTCGATGTTCACCGTGCTGTTCGCGGTCGCTCGCACCGTCGGCTGGATCAGCCAGTGGAGCGAGATGATCGAGGATCCGCAGCAGAAGATCGGCCGTCCGCGCCAGCTCTACACCGGAGTCGCGCGCCGCGACTATGTGGCGATCGACAAGCGCAAGTAAGCTTGATCTCCGACAAGCTCGAGACGGCGCCATCATTCCTGATGGCGCCGCTTTCGTTTGCCACGTGCGACTTCAGTCGCGAGCGCATCGAGATGCGGCAGCCAGAATGCCCTGAACCGATCGAACCAGTCGTCGACCTCGCGCAGCCGCCGCAGCTCCACGGCATAGATACGGCGGGTGCCGTCGGCGGCATCGAATGGCTGTCCCGGCGGCGTGGCGAAGTACAGAGCGAGACCTATCAAAGCGAGGTCCCAGCCGACGCCGACCGCGCCAGGCCCGTAACGATCCCAGAAGTCACCTTCGACGATCTATAGGTGCTCAAGTTCGAGGCGAGTTCCGCTGGAGCCGTCGGCTGCCAGCGTCACGGTCACCCAACTGACCCCGCCGCCGAACACCAGGGAGCGAATGACTAGGCTGAACGCCGGCTCATTTCCGCAAGCACAATGTCGGCGGCGCGGACGCTCGGTGGCTGGTCGCCGGTCGACATCTTCCCATCCATCGTCGCGAACGCCACGAGCTGCCGGAGGCGGTCGGGTGAATCCGCGAGTACATCGCCCAGTGCGCGCGCGAGCCTGTCCGGCGTGCAGTTCTCCTGCAGGAACTCAGGGATGATATCGCTGCCGATCACGAGATTGGCGAGGATCACCGACGACACCCGGATCGCACGGCGCAGGATGAACGCCTCCGCGGCACCGACACGATAGGCCGTCACCATCGGAATCCCTGATAGCGCGAGCTCCAGCGTCACCGTGCCCGACTTTGCGAGCGCCGCGCGGGCCACGCGGAACGCGGCGCGCTTCTCGATCTCGCCGATCGCAAGCCGCGGCGCGACGGACCACGACGCGACGCCTTCGCGTACCATGGCCTCGAGATGCGGCATGGTGGGAAGCACAAGCTCGAACGGGGTTTGCTTGTTGAGTTGGCCGAGCGCTGCGCCGAACAGCGCCAGATGATGCCTGATCTCGCTGCGCCGGCTTCCAGGCAAGACCAGCAGCACCGGCGGCTGGGCGTCGCGCCGCTTCTGCTCCTCCTCGTTCGGCCGCAGTGAAGCGAGCTGTTCGGTCAGGGGATGGCCGACATAGCTGCACGGCGGTCCCTCGAGCTTGCGATATTCCTCAGGCTCGAACGGCAGCAGCGCCAGCACGTGATCGACGTAGCTTCGCATCGCGCGAGCCCTGCCCGGCCGCCAGGCCCAGACCGACGGCGACACGTAGTCGACGATGGGAATGTCCGGGTTGCGGGCGCGGACGCGGCGGGCGACGCGATGGGTGAAGTCGGGGCTGTCGATGATGACGAGCATGTCGGGCGCAGCATCGAGCACGGCATCGGCCGTGCGCCGGATCAACCGCAATATCTTCGGCAATTGCTTCACTACGGCGGCAAGGCCCATGATCGAGAGCTCCTCGATCGGAAACAAGGGATCGATGCCCTCGCCCGTCATCTGCCGGCCGCCGACGCCGGAAAATCGCACGGCATCGCCGAGGCGCTGGCGCAGCACCTTCATCAGTGCCGCGCCAAGACGGTCACCGGACTCCTCGGTCGCGATGAGGAAGATCTTGCGGCCGCCAGTGGGACTGCGCGCCTGCATCAGCCAGCCAGTCCGATGACAAACAGCCCCTTGGCATCGGCGGCCTCGATCAGGGCCTGCGGCTCGGCGGCGAGCGTGTTGCCGGCGATCACGGCGATCCCGGCGATGCCCGCCGCAGCCGCGCCCTCGACCGTGCGTGGACCGACGGTCGGCAGATCGAAGCGCAGATCCTGCTTGCTCTTCGGCGCCTTCACCAGCACGCCGCGGCCGGCCTTGGCGCGGATGCGGCCCTCGGCGCGCAGCCGCGCCACCCGCGCGAGCAGCCCATCGGTGCCTTCGATGTCTTCGACCGCAACCACGTGACCGTCGATCACCACCGCCGCTTGGCCAATGTCGAATGGTCCAAGCGCATCGAGCACGCCGCGTCCGCGCGCGATGTCGGCGAGCGCGGCGCTGTCCGGCGTCGCACGCGTCACGGTGCCCTCAGGCATCAGGAGGTCGGGTGCGACGTCCTTGATACCGACCATGCGAAATCCCTGCTGCTCGAGGATGTGGCCGACGCTCGAGAGCAGATGATCGTCGCCACCACGAAACGCGCGCACGACATGGCCGAGCAAACGCAGCGTGCCCCAGTCGAGCCGGATCTCCGACAACGCAGGACGCACCAGGGTGCCAATGAAGATCAGGTCGCGGCAGCCTTCGTCGCGGAACAGCCGGGTGGCGCGGCCGAGCTGGCCGACCGAGATCCAGCGATGACGAAACCGCTGCGCGCGCGCTGGATCGCAGGCACCGCGCAGCGCAAACAGCACCGGCGTGATGCCGCGCGCGGTGAGCTGATCGGCGACCGCGAACGGCATGGCGCCGCCGCCGGCGATCACGCCGACCGGCGAGGAAAGCGAGGAAGCCGCTGACGTCATGCTGGCGGCCATCCCATGCTCAGTTGCTATCGGCGGGAAGACAGAGCGGCCGCAGCTTGCCGCCATCGATGAAGGCGAGGATTTCCGCGATCGCAGGATCCTCACCCGCCAGCGACTGCACCGAAGCCAGCCGCTCGGCAAAGATGCCGGGGCCGTGGAACAATTTTTGATAGAACGCCCGCACCGTCGCCAGCCGCGCCTTGGTGAACTGGCGCCGCCGCATGCCGATGATGTTGAGCCCTTCGAGCACTGCGTATTGACCGTTGGCCAGTCCGAACGGGATGATGTCGCCGCGCACGCCGCAGACGCCACCGATCATCACTTGCGAGCCGACGCGGGTGAACTGGTGCACGGCCGACAGGCCGCCGATATAGACGGAGTCGCCGATCTCGCAGTGGCCGCCGAGCGTCGCCGATGTCGCGAAAATCACGCCGTTGCCGACCACGCAGTCATGGCCGACATGGCTGTTGTTCATGAAGAAACCGCGATCGCCGACGCGGGTGAGCCCGCCGCCCTTCATCGTGCCGACATTCATCGTCACGCCTTCGCGGATCGTACAGGCTTCGCCGACTTCGAGACGGGTCGGCTCTCCGCGATAGCTGAGATCCTGCGGCGGCCCGCCGAGTGCGGCAAACGGCGAGATGACGCAGCCGGCGCCGATTTTCGTATGCCCGCTGACGGTAACATGCGCGATCAGCTTGCAGTTCTCGCCGAGCACGACGTTCGGGCCGATGATGCAGTACGGACCGATCTCGGTGCCGGCCCCGATCACAGCGCCATCGGCAATCCGCGCAGTGGGGTCGATCATGCTCATGTCGTTACGGTCCGGAATTCGTTAGTCGCGCCAAGATGGTATCAGTCGATTTGAGCGGTCGTTAGCGCGACTTTGCCTGTCCTGTCCAGTGACGTATCATGACCGCCTGTCGCAAACGAGAAGGTCGCAACCGATCCATGGTCAGGGCCGCCGCACTGATCCTCAGCCTGCTCTGCGCGCCGATCGGACCGGAGACCGTCGATCTCGGCAACAGCACGAGCGTCGATCTCACCACCTTCGACTGCCGCGACATCAACCGCAGCACGATCATCCAGCGGGTCTGCTACAGCGCAAGCGAGCGCACGCTGCTGGTCGCGGTCAGAGCCAGCTACCTGCACTATTGCGGCGTGCCCATGGAGACCTACGATGCGCTGATGATCGCACCATCGATGGCCGTCTTCCTCAATCGCGTCCTGCGCATCGCCGGCGCGGACGGCCGATACACCTGCCGAACGTCCTGACGATCGTCAATCCGTCAGCATCGCACCGACATCGGCCTCGGCGACGACCTGGCCGTTGACCCTGGCGTCGCCATGAAACCACCACATCGTCTTGCGGCGGCCGAGCGAGCGCATGTGGTACTCGATGGTGTCGCCGGGCATCACCGGCTTCCTGAACTTGCACTTGTCGATGGTGAGAAAATACACGGCGCGCGGCTTCTGGGTGCCCTCGACCGACTTGATGCCGATCACGCCGGCGGTCTGCGCCATCGCTTCGATCATCATCACGCCGGGGTAGACCGGACGATCCGGGAAGTGTCCCTGAAACGGCGGCTCATTGAAGGTGACGTTCTTGATGCCGATGCCGCTGTAGTCGGTGCGGATCTTGATCACGCGGTCGATCAGCAACATCGGAAAGCGATGCGGGAGCGTCTTCAGGATATCGTTGATATCCACGAGCTCGAATTTGACCGGTGCCTCCTCCATCACTCCTGTTCCTTGCCTTTGGCTTCGTTGTCGCGCACCAGGCGCTCCACCGCGATAATTTCCCTGAACCACTGCTTGGTCGGTTTGGCGAAATGCCCGCCCCAGCGACCATTGGCCGGAATGTCGTCCTTGACCGCGCTCATCGCCGTCACCTGGGCGCCGTCGCCGATCTTGAGGTGGTTATTGATGCCCACCTTGGCGCCGAGCGCGACGTTGTCGCCGACCGTCAGACTGCCGGCGAGCCCGATCTGGGCCGCAAGCAGGCAGTGCCGGCCGATGATCACATTGTGGCCGATCTGGACCTGGTTGTCGATTTTGGTGCCCTCGCCGATCACGGTGTCGCGCAGGGAACCGCGGTCGATGGTCGAAGCGGCGCCGACCTCGACATTGTTCTGGATCACCACGCGGCCGGTCTGCGGCACTTTCACATGGCCCTTTGGCCCGAAGAAGATGAAGCCGTAGCCGTCCTGGCCGATATTGCAGCCAGGGTGGATCAGCACGTTGTTGCCGATCAACGCGAACTGAATGGTGGTCTTGGCACCGACATTGCAGTCGCGACCGATCTTGACGTCGGCGCCGATCACCGCGCCGCCGCCAATGATGGTGCCGGCGCCGATCTCGACCCGCGGGCCGATCACGACCAGCGGATCGACGATGACGCCGTCCTCGAGGCGCGCGGTGGGATCGATGATCGCCGACGGGGCGATACCCTCGGTCCCGAACCATGATTGCGGCCGCAGTGCATCGGCGTGCCACTCGCGGGCGAGCTCGACGAACACCTGGAACGGCTTTGCAGCGCGCAGCACGGCGGTGCCCTTCGGCACCTGCGCCTCGAAACGCGGGCTGACCAGGCAGGCGCCGGCCTTGGTCGCGGCCAGCTGGTCGGCGTATTTGAGATTGTCGAAAAAGGCGAGATGCATCGGGCCGGCCTCGTCGAGCGAGGCCAGCCCCCTGATCTGAAGCGCCCCCCTCTCGGGGTCGACCAGTTGCGCCTTCGTCAGCGCGGCGATTTCAGCCAGCGATGACGAAGGAGGACTCTTGAAGAAGATCGGCTGCGCCATTCCATCCGTCGCAGTCCGGTCGAGCAGCGGGGTTAGAAAGTCGTACCGCCGCCAAACCGGAATTCTTGCACGCGGTCATACGCACCCTTGGTCAGCGGCACGGCGTAGTCGAAGCGCAGCGGACCAAACGGCGACTGCCAGATCAGACCAACGCCGACCGAGGTACGGACAACCTTGCTGTCGTCATAGCTCAGACCCAGGCAGGTACCCGGAGACGGCGGGTTGTTCGTCGGCCTGATACAGCCGGGCTGGTTGACTTCGCCCGTCGCCGCCCACGACGTCGGTCCCTGGTAGTCGTACAAGCCGCCGGCGTCGGCATAGACCGCACCCTTGAGCCCGACTTCCTTCGGCAGGAACCAGAACGGCATCTGCAGTTCCGCCGACACGCCCCAGTACTTGGTGCCACCGATGGCGTCCATGGTGCCGTACGGGTTGATGTCACGCGGACCGATGCCGTTCGGCGCGAAGCCGCGGACCAGGTTCGGGCCCATCTGGAAGTGATCCAGCATGCGCAGATCCTGGCTGCCGAGCTTGTTCAGGATGCCGCCCTGGGCGTGGATCACGCCGACGATGTCCGAAACCAGCGGGGTGTAGTACTTCGCGTCGATCGCGCTCTTGATGTAGCTGACGTCGCCGCCGACGCCGGCGAAGTCCTGCTTGAAGTCGATGATCAGACCGTCGGTCGGGTTCTTGTTGTTGTCGAGCGTGTTGTAGTTGAGCGTGTAGCCCAGCGCCGAGGTCAGGGTCTTGCCGCCCGCCAACTCCTTGCGGACCGGCAGCGAGGCTTCGCCGTCGCTGTAACAGCCGAGACCATTGGTCGACACCAGGCTGATGCCGTTCAGGTTCGCATAAGCCGGGCTCGGATTGAACGCAGGATTGGGCGTTACACCGTCAGCCAGGAAGGGATTGTTGTTACAGTTGTTGAGCGTCGACGGCAGGGTGATTTCCTGCTGATAGATCGAGTAGCGCAACTGCAGCGACAGATCTTCCCGCAGGCTGAAGCCGAGACGCGGGCTGAAGCCGAGCGTCTTGGTGCCGTAGGCGATGTAGCTGTTGGAGAGCTGCTGGCGCTGGTACAAATCGAGGCCGAGCGCCACGCGGTAGTCGAGCAGATACGGCTCGACGAACGACAGCGAGTAGCCGCGGGCATACTGGCCGTAGGTCACCGACGCCTTCGCGAACAGGCCGCGGCCGAGCAGGTTCCGCTCGGAGACGCTGACTTCAGCCAACGCGCCGTCGGTGGTCGAATAGCCGCCCGACACCGAGAAGTCGCCGGTCGACTTCTCTTCGAGATCGACGATCAGGATGACGCGATCGCTGGAGGATCCGGGCTCGGTGGTGATCTTCACGGTCTTGAAGAAATCGAGGTTCTTCAACCGGCGCTCGGCACGGTCGACCAGCGCACGGTTGTAGGCATCGCCTTCCGAGATATCGAATTCGCGGCGGATCACGTAATCCCGCGTGCGGCTGTTGCCGCGGATGTTGATGCGCTCGATATAGGTGCGCGGACCTTCATCGATCGCGAAGGTGATCGCCACCGTGTGGTTGTCGAAATTGCGATCGCCGCGCGGCCGGACCACCGCGAACGCGTAGCCGCGGCGCGACGCCTCGATCTGCATCTCCTCGACCGACTTCTCCAGCGCCTCGGCATTGTAGAGCGAGCCGACGTTGACGCGCGAGAAGGAACGCAGCGCGTTCGGATCGAGCGTTGCGATCGACGACGTATAATTGACGGCCGCGACACGGTACTGCTGGCCCTCTTCGATCTTGAAGGTAACCAGGAAGCCCTTCTTGTCGGGATCGTATTCGGTCAGCGCGGCCACGACCTGAACGTCGGCATAGCCGTTCTTGAGGTAGAAGCGGCGCAGCAGGTCACGGTCGGCCTCGACCCGATCAGGATCGTAGACGTCGTTGCCGCCAAGGAAGCTCAGCAGGTTCGATTCGCGGGTCTTGATGACGTCGCGCAGGCGCGACGCCGAATAAGCGTTATTGCCTATGAATTCGATCGACCGCACGCCGGTCTTCACGCCTTCATTGACCTCGAAGATCAGGTCGACACGGTTGTTCGGCTGCTCGATGATCTGCGGATTCACCCGCACGTCGTAGCGGCCCGAACGGCGGTAGATCTCGGCGATGCGCAGGGCATCCGACTGCACCATCGGACGCGAGAAGGTGCCGCGAGGCTTGGACTGGACTTCGGCAGTGAGCTGCTCGTCCTTGACCTTCTTGTTGCCTTCGAAGGCAACGCGGCCAATCACCGGGTTCTCGACCACGACCACGACGAGGCGCCCGCCCCGCTGATCGATATGCACGTCCTGGAACAGGCCCGTCTCGATCAGCGCCTTCAGACCGTCATCGATCTGGGCCTGGCCCAGCCGACCGCCCGGTCCGGGATGGAAATAGGAGCGGATGGTTTCAAGCTCGACGCGGCGATTCCCCTCCACCGTGATCGAATCGACGGTCTGCGCTTGCGCAGGCGCAGAGACAGCAACGGCCGCCAAAGTGGCCGCCACCGGCGCGGCGAACATGACCAAGGCGGCGAACAGCCCCCCCCTCACTCGCATTCCAAACATCATGCGCAACGCGCCCTTATCTTTAGCAATGCCGGACCGTTCCCCAACGACCCGACAGATTCCCAACCTGCCGCTCAGCTTGTAGCCAACTTTGCCGAGGGGGCAAACTTGCTAGAGCTGAACATTTCCATTTTCGTTCCAAGACGTTGCCCATTGGCAACGCCACAGAAAAGCCCCGTTTCAGGACCCTGCGATTCTGAGGATGTCGTTATACGTCGCAAACACCATCAGCATCAGAACCAAACCAAGCCCGATTCGGAAACCCACCTCCTGCGTCCGCTCTGAAAGCGGGCGTCCACGAAGCGCCTCCGCGCCGTAGAACAGCAGGTGTCCACCATCCAGAAGCGGGATCGGGAACAAATTCAACAGCCCGATCGAGACCGAAAGGATGGCGCAGAGGTTGACGACGAACTGGAACCCGGCGCTCGCGGCCTGGCCCGACAGCTTCGCGATTCCGATCACCCCGCTCACCTCGGCCGGATTGCCGGTTCCGACGAACAGCGAGCCCAGGAACTTGAACGTGCTCGAAATAATATACCAAACCTGCTCGACACCGATCTTCATGGCTTCAAAGACGCCGACCGGGGCGCTGGATGCTTCGCCGACCTGAGCCTTGTGCTCGATTCCGAGCACGCCGATTCGGTGGGCATTGCCGAAGGGGTCCTTGACCTCCTTCAGCGCCGGCGTCGCCTTCAGCGCGACGATCGCGCCGTCTCGTTTCACTTTGAAACCAAGCTCTGAACCAGCATTCGAAGCTACGATCCGCTGCATGTCGGCGAAGCTCTGGATCGCGCTGCCGTCGATATCAACCACGACATCACCGACCTTAAAGCCCGCGCTCGCAGCGGCGCTCTCGGCAACCAGGCCGTCGACCCGGGCGATGGTGCTGGGCTTGCCGTAATAGAGCGCCATCCCGGCGAAGATCAGGGCGCCGAGAATGAAGTTCGCCACCGGACCGGCCGCGACGATGGCGGTGCGCTTGCCGACCGACTTGTGATGGAAGCTGCCTTCGCGCTCCTCCGCCGTCATGGCGGCGAGCGTCTCCGTCGATGGCGTCGACGCCTCGCTGTCGTCGCCGAAGAACTTGACGTAACCGCCGAGTGGAATCGCCGAAATCTTCCAGCGTGTGCCATGCCGGTCGTTGAAGCCGGCAAGCTCCGGCCCGAACCCCAGCGAGAATGTCAGCACCTTCACGCCGGCCCAGCGCGCGACCAGGAAATGGCCGAGCTCGTGAAAGAAAACGACGATGGTCAGGACGAAGAGAAAGGGAACGATATAGCCGAGGAGCCCATGGCTCAACGCATTGACACTATGAAGAAAATACTCGGGCATCGAACTCCCCTCGACAAGAGCGATCAAGCTCCGTCCCCAACCCTCTAGGTTGCCTTTAAGGCAATTTGAGGCAATAGGGCGGCGGCTTTATTTCGCGCGATATGGTCAACGGAAATCGCATCATCCGCCGAGCGCAGTGGTGGCTGATTCCCCGACCTGATCCAATCGTTCATCGTCGCCTCGACCAGCCGGGCGATCGCGCCGAACTTAATCTTGCCGGCAATAAACGCGGCGACCGCGATCTCGTTCGCTGCGTTGTAGACCGTCGTCGCGCCGTGGCCGCGCCGCAGCGCCTCATAGGCGAGCCGCAGTCCCGGGAAGCGCTGGAAGTCCGGCGCCTCGAAGGTGAGCTGTCCGATTTTTGCGAGATCGAGCTTGGCTGACGGGCCGACGACGCGGTCGGGCCAGCCGAGGCAGTGCGCGATCGGAATCCGCATGTCGGGCGTGCCGAGCTGGGCGACCACCGAGCGGTCGGAGAACTCGACCATGCCATGGATGATCGACTGCGGATGCACCAGCACGTCGATCTCGTCGGGCGCCAGGGCGAACAGGTAGGATGCCTCGATCACCTCGAGGCCCTTGTTCATCATTGAGGCGGAATCGATCGTGATCTTCTGCCCCATGCTCCAGTTGGGATGCTTCAGCGCCTGTTCCAGCGTCGCCTGCTCGATGTCGGCGGGAGCCCAGGTGCGGAACGGCCCGCCGGACGCAGTGATGATCACCCGCGTCAGCTCCTCGCGATTGCCTGATGCCAGCGCCTGGAACAGCGCATTATGTTCGGAATCGGCCGGCAGGATGCAGGCGCCGGCCTTCTTGGCCCGTTCCATGAAGATGTCACCGGCACAGACCAGGCATTCCTTGTTGGCGAGTGCGACGGTCGCGCCGCGGTCGACGGCGGCAAGTGCCGGCTTCAATCCGGCCGCGCCGCTGACCGCCGCCATCACCCAGTCCGCCGGCCGCGCGGCGGCCTCGATGATGGCGCCCTCCCCGGCCCCGCATTCGATCCGGGTTCCAGCCAGCGCGTCCTTCAGTTCGGAAAGCTTCGCCGGATCGGCGATGGCGGCGAACCGCGCGCCGAACTCCTTGGCGAGCTTGGCGAGGCCCTCGACATTGCTGTTCGCGGTCAGCGCCTCGACCCGGTAGCGGTCGCGCGCACCACGCAACAGATCCATCGTGCTGTCGCCGATCGAGCCGGTGGCACCAAGGACGGTCACGGTCCGTACGGCCGATGCCGCCACGGCCTTGTTGTTACGCAACGGAACTGCGCTCATCTCATCACCAAACCATAAGACCGCGTCCGACGCCATCGGCGCCACCACGGAGAAAGCCGAAAATCGCCGCCATAATGACGGCCGCGACAAATCCGTCCAGGCGATCCAAGAGGCCGCCATGGCCGGGAATGATGTGGCTCGAATCCTTCACCCCGAACCGCCGCTTCACAGCGGATTCGAAGAGATCGCCGAGTTGCGAGACCACCGACAACACGGCTCCGAGCATCAGCAGCGGGCCCGTCGTGCCGATCTCGAAGGCGGCAAAGCAGGCAGCAACCAACAAGCTCGCGACGAAACCGCCGGCCGCGCCGGCCCATGTCTTCTTCGGGCTGACCCGCACCCAAAGCTTCGGCCCGCCGATGCTGCGGCCCGCGAAATAGCCGCCGATATCGGTGACCCACACGATCAGCAACACGAACATCAGCGCGGCAAAGCCCTTCGCCGTATCGAGACGCAGCAGCACCGACGCGATCTCGGCGGCCGCAGCATAGAGCAATCCCGCAATCGCCCATCCCGCAGAAGCCCAGTTGCGCTGCAGACCCGCGGCCAACGCCACGACAAACACGCCGACGACGAGCACACGCAGGGCCGCATCGAGATGGCCGGACATCAGGTAATATCCGGAGATCAGCAATGCGGTCACACCAAGCCCGGCGACGCTAGATTGGCGCCCGAGCCCGGTGACCATGAGCCATTCCACGAACAATCCGACCGCCGCCAGCGTCACCAATGCTGACCAGGCGATGCCCCCAATAAAGGCCACTGCGATCGCGATCGGCGCCAGCACCAGCGCGGCCGCCACGCGCATCGCGAGGTTGCGCGAGCCCTGCTCGCTTGAAGCCGGCGGCTGCTCGCTTGCTGCCGCCGATGCGGCTTCGCGCTCGCTCACGAGCCGGTTTTCGCGGCGAGGCCGCCGAACCGGCGCTCACGCTTGCCGTATTCCGCGATCGCGCCTTCGAGCGCCGCCTTGTCGAAATCCGGCCAGTGGATCGGCACGAACACGAGCTCGCTATAGGCGGCCTGCCACATCAGGAAGTTCGACAGCCGCTGCTCGCCGCTGGTGCGGATGATCAAATCCGGATCCGGAATGTCGGGCGCATCGAGATATTGCCCGAGCGTATCGGCATCAATGGAATTGGCGTCGCGCTTGCCCTCGGCGACCTCGCGCGCAAGGCGCCGCGCGGCGGCAGCGATCTCCGCCCGAGAGCCGTAATTGAAGGCGACCACAAGGTTGAGCTTGACGTTATTCCGCGTCAGCTCCTCGGCCTCGTTCAGCAGCGCGCAGATATCGGGGTCGAGCCCGGCGCGCTCGCCGATCACGCGCACCCGCACGCCGTCACGGTGCAGCGTCGCCAGATCGTTGCGGATGAAGCGGCGCAGCAGGCCGAACAGATCGCCGATCTCGCTGGCCGGCCGCGACCAGTTTTCCGAGCTGAACGAAAAGATCGTGAGATAGACGATGCCGAGTTCATGGGCCGCACGCACCACGCGGCGCAGCGCCTCGACACCGCGGCGATGGCCCTCGACGCGCGGCAGGCCGCGCGAGGCGGCCCAGCGCCCGTTGCCGTCCATGATAACAGCCACGTGCAACGGAGTGCCGGAGCGATCCGGTCCGTCAGTTGCTGCAGCGGCGGCATTCGACATCGGCTCGTTCCCGTAGGCCTTCAGACCGTCAGGATTTCCTTTTCCTTGGCGGCAAGCAGCTGATCGACTTCGGCGATCACGCCGTCGGTCGCCTTCTGCACCTCGTTCGACAGGCGCTCCTGATCGTCCTCGGAAATCTCGTGATTCTTCTCGAGCTTCTTGATCACGTCGAGGCCGTCGCGGCGCACGTGGCGTACCGCGACCTTCGCCGCTTCCGCGTATTTGTGCGCGACCTTGACCAGTTCCTTGCGACGCTCCTCGTTGAGTTCGGGAATCCGCAAGCGCAGCACCTGCCCCTCGGTTGCCGGCGAAAGGCCGAGGTTGGAGTCGACGATCGCCTTCTCCACGGCCTTCACCATCGTCTTGTCCCAGACCTGCACCGAGAGCAGGCGCGGCTCGGGCACGCTGATGGTCGCAACCTGGTTGAGCGGCATATGCGAGCCGTAAGCCTCGACCTGGACCGGCTCCAGCATGGAGGCCGCAGCACGGCCGGTACGCAGACCGCCGAGCTCGTGCTTGAGCGCTTGTGTGGCGCCCTGCATGCGGCGCTTCACGTCGTTGATGTCAAAACCAGCTGCGGCCATGACGCTTCTCCCTTCACTAGAAACCGGCTGTCGACGCCCTCGGGTCCAAAGTCTGGACCCGGAGGCGCCGCAATCAGCCGGCGACGACCGTGCCGTGTCCGGATCCACGCAGAATCGCACCGATCGAACCGGGCTCCGCGATTGAGAACACGATGATAGGCAGCGACGTCTCGCGGGCAAGTGCGAAAGCGGTCGCGTCCATGACCTTGTAGCCGCCCTCGATCGCCTGCGAATGGGTCAGGCGGTCAAAGCGCTTGGCTTTGGGGTCCTTCTTCGGATCGGCGCTGTAGACGCCGTCGACATTGGTGGCTTTCAGCACCGCCTCTGCGCCGATCTCGGCCGCGCGCAGCACGGCGGTGGTATCGGTGGTGAAGAACGGGTTGCCGGTTCCACCGCCGAGCAGGACGACGCGTCCCTCGGCGAGATATTTGTGCGCTGCACTACGCGTGAACAGCTCGGAGATCTCCGGCATCACGAACGCCGACAAGGTCCGTGCCGCCGTCCCCTTGCGCTCGATCGCTGCCTCGAGCGCAAGGCAGTTCATCATGGTGGCCAGCATGCCCATGGTGTCGCCGGTCGGCCGGGACACGCCGCGCGAGGATACCTCGACGCCGCGAACGATGTTGCCGCCGCCGATCACGACCGCGACCTCGACGCCGAGCTTGCGAGCCGAGATCAGGTCGTCGGCGACGCGGTCGACGGTCGGTTGGTCGATACCGAACCCGTGGGAGCCGGCCAGATATTCGCCGGACAGCTTGATCACCACGCGACGATAGATCGGCTCAGCCATGATGCGATCGCTTTCTCATCCCGCGCAGGCAGGCCTCCGGCGCGTGCGCCGGACGCCTTGGTGTCAGCGGTTACTTCTTGCCGCTGGCGGCCGCGACTTCGGCGGCGAAGTCGCTTTCCTGCTTCTCGATTCCCTCACCGAGAGCATAGTTCACAAAGCCAGCGATTTTGATCGGCCCGCCGACCTTACCCTCAGCTTCCTTCACCGCCTGGGCAACCGACTTGCCGCTATCGTGGATGAAGGCCTGATCGAGCAGGCAGACTTCCTTGTAGTAGGTCTTCAGGCCGGAATCGACGATCTTCTCGATGACGTTCTCCGGCTTGCCCTGCTGGCGGTACTTGTCGGCCAGCACGTCCTTCTCGCGCTTGACCGTCTCCGGATCGAGCCCGGCCGGATCGAGCGCCAGCGGCTTTGCCGCCGCGACGTGCATGGCGAGCTGACGGCCGAGCACGGCGAGCTCGTCGGTCTTGCCGGCAGACTCCAGCGCCACGATGACGCCGATCTTGCCGGCGCCTTCGACGACGGCGTTATGGACGTAGCTCGACACCACACCCTTGCTCACCTCGAGCGAGGCGGCGCGGCGCAGCGTCATGTTCTCGCCAATGGTCGCGATCGCGTCGGAGATCGCAGTCTCGACGGTAGCGTCGCCGACCTTGGACGCCTTGATGGTCTCGACATCGGCGCCGTGCTTGAGCGCGACCTGGGCGATCATCTTGACCAGACCCTGGAACTGCTCGTTGCGCGCGACGAAGTCGGTCTCGGAGTTGACCTCGACCAGCACACCCTTGGTGCCGGAGGTCAGCGCGCCGATCAGGCCCTCGGCCGCCACGCGGCCGGCCTTCTTGGCGGCCTTGGAGAGACCCTTCTTGCGCAGCCAATCCTGCGCCTCCTGCATGTCGCCGTTGTTCTCGGTCAGCGCCGCCTTGCAATCCATCATGCCCGCGCCGGTCGACTCGCGGAGCTCCTTGACCATCGCTGCTGTGATCGTTGCCATCGTTCAATGTCCTTCTTGCCTGTACAGAAACCGCGGCGCCCGATGGCGCCGCCGTCTGCAACAGGGAAATCGTTGTTCGTGGAATAGAAGCGGCGGCCGGGCGAGACCCGGCCACGCCGCGTAACTTTTATTCCGCTTCGGCGAGCGTCTTGGCCTGGGCGACCCAGGCGTCCGCACGGCTCGGCAGACCGACTTCTTCGCCGATCTTGTGCGCGGTGTCGTGGTCGAGCTCGGCGAGCTGCCAGTAGTGGAAGATGCCGAGATCGTTGAGCTTCTTCTCGATCGCACCGGACACGCCGGTGAGCTTCTTGAGGTTGTCGGCGGTGCCGCGCGGACCAGCAAGGCCCTGGAAGCCGGACGGCGCAGCCGCCGGGAGCTCTTCCTGCACGGGCGCAGCCGACGCACCGATGTCGATTCCGGAATCGCCCTGCGCGCGCGAGATGCCGTCAATGGCGGCGCGCGCCACGAGGTCGCAGTACAGCGAGATCGCGCGGCCAGCGTCGTCATTGCCCGGCACCACATAGGTGATGCCCTTGGGGTCCGAATTGGTGTCGACGATCGCAGCGACCGGGATGTTGAGCCGCTGGGCTTCCTGGATCGCGATGTCTTCCTTGTTGGTGTCGATCACGAAGATCATGTCGGGAAGACCGCCCATGTCCTTGATGCCGCCGAGCGACCGGTCGAGCTTGTCGCGCTCGCGCTGCAGCGTCAGCCGCTCCTTCTTGGTGTAGGAGTTGGCTTCGCCCGACGACAGCACGTCGTCGAGATGACGCAGGCGCTTGATCGAGGCCGAGATCGTCTTCCAGTTGGTCAGCGTGCCGCCGAGCCAGCGCGAATTGACGAAGTACTGCGCCGAACGCTTGGCCGCATCGGCAACGCCGTCCTGGGCCGAGCGCTTGGTGCCGACGAACAGGATGCGGCCGCCCTTGGCGACGGTATCGCTGACCGCCTGCAGGGCGCGATGCAGCATCGGCACGGTCTGCGCGAGGTCGATGATGTGGATGTTGTTGCGGGCGCCGAAGATGTAATCCTGCATCTTCGGGTTCCAGCGGTGGGCCTGGTGGCCAAAGTGAACGCCAGCTTCCAAAAGCTGACGCATGTTGAATTCGGGCAGCGACATAGATCTAATTCTCCGGTTGGTTCCTCCGGAAACGTGTGAGCAACGCGCCTGAATGGCCCGGTTGCCACCGGACGGCCTTTGAGAGCCATGTTTCCGTGTGAGATGGCGCGCTATATAGCGCGATTTGCGCCAGAAGCAAGGAAATACGGCCGGCTAGGCCGGCCAGATGGGTCTAAATCGCGCCGAAACAGCCCCTATTCGGCCAGCCGCAGCTCCGCGATCGTGGTCCGGGCCGCGGAATCCTCCAAGGGCAAGAAATCGAGCGGCCCGGGATTCTTGTAGCCGGAGGTGATGGCGGTGCTTAGGGCCAAGCCCAACAATCCCGTATTCGCCGACGAAGCCAGGATGGCGCTCTTTCGCTCGCTCATCCGAACCAGGTAGAATTGGGTCTGGCCCGCCTGGATCGCGAAGGCCCGTTCTGTCACGCCTGGAAAGCCGGCCTCGTTCGCCGTCAGCTGGCCGGCCGGACGATCGACATAGACGTAGGTCCCGGTTTTGAGGCCCTGGACAGGCACGCCGTCAAGCTGGAACTCAAAGGCCCTGTCGGCGATGTTGGCGAAGTCCTTCTCCCGGAGCATCACGACGCGCCCGTGTCCCGCCTTTGGCGGGCCTACCTTCTGCGTCATTGCCGCATAGTCGAGCCCATTCCTCTGCGTCGTTTCACAACCGCACAACAGCACGGCCGCGACCAACAGCACCATTCCCCGCCAGAACATTGCGCCCCTCAAACCAGCCCGGCACCACACTAAGCCGATACACGTTTGGGTTGCAATGTCGTAATGGCCTGCCAGCGGTGAAACAAGCGATCAAGGGCACGGGGCGTGGTCGAGTCTACAGCGTCTGGACGTCGACCACTCCCGCGACCGCCTTGATCGCGCCGGCGATCTGCGGCGAGACCTTGTAGCGGCCGGGCAGCTTCATCTCGACCTCGGTCTCGAGGTCCAGCATCATCACCAGCGAGACGTCACCATCCGCGCCGGCCGCGGGTGGCGGCGCGGCGGCCGGCTTTACCACTGGCGCCTTTGCGGGAGCACCCGGGGCGGGCGTGGCGTCCGGCATGTTGAGCCGGCGCGCGATCGAATCCAGCGGCTTGGTGTCGCGCACGAAAATCCGCAGGCCCTTTTGCGTCTTGGCCGCGGCGTGATCCAGCGGCTCGGCGTGCAGCACCCGCGCCCGCACGTCCTCGCCCTGCAGTTCGGCGCCGAGTTGCAACAGCACGGCAGCCCCCGGCTCCAGCACGTCCCGGTACTGCGCGAGGCCTTCGGAAAACAGCACCGCCTCGAAATGGCCGGTCGGATCCGACAGGCCCATGATGCCCATCTTGTTGCCGGTCTTGGTGCGCCGTTCCATCCGCGACACCACGGTTGCCGCGACCTTGCCTGCCGTCGCGCCGGTCTTCACCGCGCGCGAGAATTCCGCCCAAGATTGCACGCGCAGCCGCTTCAGCGCGGTCGCGTAGTCGTCGAGCGGATGGCCCGACAGGAAGAAGCCGATCGCGTCATATTCGCGCCGCAGCCGGTCCGCGGGCAGCCATGGCTCGACCTGCGGCAGCGTGATGCTGGGCGCATCCGGCGCGCTGCCGAACATGTCGTTCTGGCCCGAGGTCGCCGCCTCGTGGCTGCGCTGGCAAGCGGCGAGGATCGCATCGGCGCCGGCGAAGACGCGGGCCCGGTTCGGATCCAGCGTGTCGAACGCGCCGGCCGCCGCGAGGCTTTCGATGATCCGCTTGTTGACGGCGCGCGGACTCACTCGCGCGGCGAAATCCGCCAGCGAGGTGAAGGCGCCCTTCTTGTTGCGCTCCTCGATGATCTGCTCGACCGCCTGGATGCCGACGCCCTTCAGCGCGGCGAGCGCGTAGTAGATCGTGTTGCCGCTGACTTCGAAGGTCGGGCCGGAGCGATTGATGTTGGGCGCTTCGACCTTGATGCCGAGCCGCTGCGCCTCGGAGCGGAATTCGGAGAGCTTGTCGGTGTTGTTGAGTTCGAGCGTCATCGACGCCGCGAGGAACTCGACCGGGTAGTGCGCCTTCATGTAGGCGGTGTGGTACGACACCAGCGCATAGGCCGCCGCGTGGCTCTTGTTGAAGCCGTAGTCGGCGAACTTGGCGAGCAGCTCGAAGATCGTCTCCGCCTGGCCCTTCGACACGCCGTTCTTCATCGCGCCGGCGACGAAGATGTCGCGCTGCTTGTCCATCTCGGCGCGGATCTTCTTGCCCATCGCGCGGCGCAGCAGGTCGGCCTGGCCGAGCGAGTAGCCCGCCATCTGCTGCGCGATCTGCATCACCTGCTCCTGGTAGATGATGACGCCGAAGGTCTCCTTGAGGATCGGCTCCAGGATCGGATGCAGATATTCCGGCTCCTCGTCGCCGTGCTTGCGCGCGCAATAGGTCGGGATGTTCGCCATTGGGCCCGGCCGATACAGTGCCACCAGCGCGATGATGTCCTCGAAGCGGTCCGGCCGCATGTCGATCAGCGCGCGCCGCATGCCCTGGCTTTCCACCTGGAACACGCCGACGACGTCGCCCCTCGCCAGCATCTGATAGCTCGGCGCATCGTCGATCGGCAGCGTCGCGAGGTCGACATGGACGTCGCGCTGCTTCAGCAGCTTGACCGCGACGTCGAGCACCGTCAGCGTCTTGAGGCCGAGGAAGTCGAACTTCACGAGGCCCGCCGGCTCGACCCATTTCATGTTGAACTGCGTGACCGGCATGTCGGATTTCGGATCGCGGTACATCGGCACCAGCTCGCTCAGCGGCCGGTCGCCGATCACGATGCCCGCGGCGTGGGTCGAGGCGTGGCGCGTCAGGCCTTCGAGGCGCTGGGCGATGTCGAACGCCCGCGCCACCACCGGATCCTCGTCGCGGAACGCCTGCAGCTTGGGCTCGCCTTCGATCGCCTGCGCCAGCGTCACCGGCGCGGCGGGATTCTGCGGCACCAGCTTGGTCAGCTTGTCGACCTGCCCGTACGGCATCTGCAGCACGCGACCGACGTCGCGCAGCACTCCGCGCGCCTGCAGCGTACCGAAGGTGATGATCTGCGCTACCTGGTCGCGGCCGTAGCGCTCCTGCACGTACTGGATCACCTCGCCGCGGCGGTCCTGGCAGAAGTCGATGTCGAAGTCCGGCATCGAGACGCGTTCGGGATTGAGGAAGCGCTCGAACAGCAGCGCGAAGCGCATCGGATCGAGGTCGGTGATCGTCAGCACCCAGGCGACCAGCGAGCCGGCGCCGGAGCCGCGGCCCGGTCCTACCGGAATGCCCTGCGCCTTCGCCCATTTGATGAAGTCCGAGACGATCAGGAAGTAGCCCGCGTATTTCATGCGGGTAATGACGTCGAGCTCGAAGGCAAGCCGTTTGGCGTAGTCCTCCTCCGTCATGCCCGGCGACAGACCGTGCACCCGCAGGCGGTTGGCGAGCCCCTCCTCCGCCTGGCGTTTCAGCTCGGCGGCTTCGTCGGCGGCGGCGTCGGAGCTCGCGGCGGCACCGACCGTGAAGAACGGCAGGATCGGCTTGCGGGTCTTCGGGCGGAACGAGCAGCGCTCGGCGATCTCCACCGTCGAGGCCAGCGCCTCCGGAATGTCGGCGAACAGCACCGCCATTTCCGCGCGGGTCTTGAAGCGGTGATCCGGGGTCAGTTGCTCGCGGTTGGTCTCGGCGATCAAATGGCCGCCGGCGATGCACAGCAACGCATCATGCGATTCGTAGTCGTCACTGCTGGCGAAATACGGCTCGTTGGTCGCAACCAGCGGCAGGCCCTTGCTGTAGGCGAGGTCGATCAGGCCGCCCTCGGTGCGGCGCTCCTTGTCGATGCCGTGGCGCTGCAATTCGACGTAGAGACGATCGCCGAACAGGCTCGCCAGGCGTTCGCAGCGGGTCGCCGCCAGCGCCGCCTGCTCGGCACGCAGCGCCAGCGCGATCGGCCCATCGGGCCCGCCGGTCAGGGCGATCAGATCCTCGGCGGCGTCGATGAGCCAGTCGAGCTTGATGTGCGGCGTCTGGTTCACCGGCGTCTCCAGGAACGCCCGCGAGTTCAGCCGCATCAGGTTCTGGTACCCGCGCTCGCGTGCCGCCAGCAGCACGATTCGCGCCGGACCCGTCGTCGCCAGGATGCTCCGCGTATTGGGGTCGACATCGCCGAAATCCACCGCCAACTCGCAGCCGACGATCGGCTGGATGCCGTAGCCGGCCATCTTGTCGGAGAATTCCAGCGCCCCGAACATGTTGTCGGTATCGGTGAGCGCCAGCGCCGGCTGGCGGTCGGCCTTGGCGAGCTCGCCGAGCTTGGCGATCTTGATCGAGCCCTTCAGCAGCGAATAGGCGGAATGGACGTGTAGATGAACGAATCCGGCGTTCGGCATGGCTGCTTACGGGATCTCTTGGAGGCAGGGATGGCGCGAGTACCAAAGCCGGAACTCGAAAGCATCAGACCCGACTCGCATCCCCATCGTGGGGCCTGGGTCCTGCCAAGTCCACGTCGAAGGCGGCGTGGCGGCAGGTCGTCCTGCTTTTCCCCAGATGCAACCTGGGCCCCCTGTTCCGCGGGCACATTTCAGAACTGGGTGATCAGCTCAGAACTGGGTGATCAGCTGGGCCCAAACCGCGATCATCCCGACGAACAGCGTGATCGACGCCAGCGCTGCAGCTTCCTGCACGAAAATCTTCAACATGGCCGCTCTCCCTAAACTGGAACGTATGCAGAACATTGTTCCTTTTTTGTTCTCGGAGTCAAGCTACAGCGATGGACCGATCAGGAAAGTGATCTTGATAGTTAACCGCGGGGGTTTTGGGTGCTGTTCTGATGAGAACGCGCGCGAGGCGACGGCCGGAAGCTGACGGCACCAAGCCCGTTTGATTCCAGTACTCCCCGTGAGCAGAGGAAAGCGCAGGAGCGAAGCCTAAGGTCGAGGGGCTGAGTGTTCCGGCCTCAGCGTGAAGTAGCGATCAACAATCTCGGGGGAGCATCGCGATGCCTCGTACCTCCACCACCATTGCAGCAAGACTTCCTGTCAATGCACTCGCGATTTTGGTTCTAACGCTGACGCCGGCCAGCGCAGAAAAGGTGTCCAAGAGACAGCAGGCCATCGTCAAGCACATCAAGGCCGAATGCAAGGCGAAGGCGGCGCAACAGGCCAAGGGTTACGGCTTCGTCGAAAGGTGGCGCGCGTATTCGGACTGCATTAACGATGCATCCAAGGCCAACGCCGGGCTCGACTTCGCTGATTTCGACTAAGGAGCACGTGGCTCGTTACCGGCCGCTTGTATTGGCGGGCACGACAGAGCTCCCTACGAGCTCAATCGGAGCAAGACAAAAACCCGCTGCGTTCACGGCCGATGGTTAATCCACCAGGCCAACAAAAAACCCCGGGCCGAAGCCCGGGGTTTTCGATGCCGCTTGGATTAAGCGAGCGATCAGTAACGTGCGACGATCGGGCCACCGAACTTGTAGTTCAGACGGCCAAGGACCATGTCGGTGTCGCCACCGGTGTGGAAGCCGGTCACACCGACGCCAGCCGGGGTGACGAAGGTCGCACCGTGCGTGTCTTCGAAGATGTGGTTGTATTCGACGCCGAGCGACCAGCCCTGAGCGAAGGCGAATTCGAGGCCAACGCCGACCGTCGGGCTCCAACGGGTGTCGTAGCCGGTCTGGGACGCCAGCGCGCCGCCGGGTGCCAGGAACTGGTAGTTGCGATCGGTGACCGCAGCACCGCCCTTGGCGTACAGCAGGACGTTGTTCCAGGCATAGCCGATCTGGCCGGTGAACAGGCCGAACGCATCGGTCTTCGAGCGAACGGTGCCGCCCGGGACGAGCAGGTTGCCCGTGCTGCCGGAGAAGTCAGCCCAGTTGCCCTGAGCTTCCAGGCCCCAGACCCAGCCGCCGGTCTGCCAGCGGTAGCCGATCTGGCCACCGACGGTGCCGCCGTTGGCGTCGTAGCTGCCGGCCTGGCCGATGCCGTCGACCGAACGGTTGTCGTGGCTCTGGCCCCAACCACCGTTGATACCGATGTAGAAGCCGGTCCAATCATACACAGCGGCAACCATGGGCGGCGGAGCCTTCGTGTAAGGGCGAGCCGCGAGGTCAGCCGCAGAGGCAGCAGTCGCGCTGAGCGCGAGCAGGCTGGCGGTGACAAGCAAAATCTTTTTCATTTTCCCGTTCCAACTTTTTCTACAGGCCCCCAAGGCCGCGAGACACCGTCATAGCAGCCCCCGTCGGAATTGCTGTAACTTCGCTGCAACAGGCAGGCCCAAACGACTTCGCTCAAATTTGAAGTTAATACTGCGTTACAAGCACTTCTTGGAACTTTTGCCACATAGCTGCCGCACAATTTTCACAATTCAAAACTGCTTGGGCAAGCTGCCCGCAAGATCGTGTTGACCGGAACCGGCTTGTCCGATTTGGATCGTCGCCGAGATCGAATCTTCGCAGCGATTAAGGAATGCACATGCGGACGATGATTCTTGCTGCTGCGGCGTCTGTGCTTGCGCTCGCTACCCTTGGTACGGCGCCCTCGCATGCCGTCGGCGTGCGCTACCCGTTCTGCATCCAGGGCGATCGCTATCCCGGCCTCAGCAACTGCTCCTATCCGTCCTATGAGGCGTGCCTCGCCACCGCCTCGGGCATCGGACAGAACTGCATCGCCAATCCCTATTATGCCGGCGACAACGACCCGCGCTCCTATCTGCATGCCTCTCCGCGTGATCGCCGTGAGGGCAATTTTTTCGACCTGTTCATTCACTGACATCCGGCCGGGTGGCGCCGCCGCGGGAATGTGAGTTGATCGCTCCGGCCCGCCGGTGCCTATTCGCACCGACGTTCGGCGGGAGCGTTGCCGGCGCCAGATCGACTGGAGCTTCTGATGCGAAACCTGATTCTGGTACTGTTTCCGGCGCTCCTAGCGCTGGGTGCCATCGCAAGCACGCCAGCCAATGCCCAGAAATACGATTCGACTTCGCCGGTCTGCAAGACGAACTACCGATGGGGCGGTGAGGATACCGACTGCGGTTACACGTCACTGCAGCAGTGCCGGGCCTCAGCGTCCGGCCTCGCCGCGATTTGCATCAACAATCCCTATTATGCCGGGCCGCCGATCGATCGCCGGCCGAGCCAGTCTGGCAAACGGCCTCGCCCCGCCTATTGAAGGCCCAAGCGCGCCTTCCACTTCGATTCAATCATACCGGAAAAGTCTTTAGATTTCCAGCGCTTAGCGAGCATTCTTCACACGAATCGCGACCCACTTCACGCGAAGCGCTATTCGAGTTCGACGACCTGTCCGTTCGACAGCGACACCCGGCGATCCATCCGCGCGGCGAGATCCAAATTGTGGGTCGCGATCAGCATCGCGACGCGGGTCGCCTTCACGAGCTGCATCAGCGCGTTGAACACGTGATCGGCCGTTCCCGGATCCAGATTTCCGGTGGGCTCGTCCGCAAACAGCACCCGCGGTGCGTTCGCAACCGCGCGCGCGATCGCCACGCGCTGCTGTTCACCACCCGAGAGTTCTGCGGGACGATGGGTGATGCGATCGCCAAGCCCGAGATAGGCGAGGATCTCGGTCGCACGTTTCACGGTTTCGGAGCGCTTGAGGCCACGAATCATCTGCGGCAGCATGACGTTCTCGAGCGCCGAAAACTCCGGCAGCAGCCGGTGCGACTGATAGACGAAGCCGATATCGGAGCGACGAATCTGCGTGCGGTCGATGTCGGACATCTGCGAGGTCGGCGTGCCCGCGACATAGACCTCACCCTCATCGGGGCTCTCCAGCAGGCCCGCGATGTGCAGCAGCGTCGACTTGCCGGATCCCGACGGCGCCACCAGCGCCACCGATTGACCGGGCCACAGCGCCAGCTTGGCACCGTTCAGGATCGTCAGCGTCGCCTCGCCCTGCCGGTATTCCCGCTTGATATCGTGAAGATAGACAACCGGTACGTCTTCCGCCCCCTCCGCCATGTGCGCTCCTATTCGTACCGGAGCGCTTCGACCGGATCGAGGCGCGCGGCGCGCCACGACGGGTAGAGCGTCGCCAGGAAGGAAAGCGTCAGCGCCATGATCACGACGGCGAGCGTCTCGCCGAAATCGACCTCGGCCGGCAGCTTGGAGAGGAAATACAGCTCCGGCGAAAACAGTTCGGTGTTGGTGAGCCATGACAGGAATTGCCTGATCGATTCGATGTTCAGGCAGATCAGCATGCCGACCGCAAAGCCGGTCAGCGTTCCGACCACGCCGATCGAGGCGCCGGTGATCAGGAAGATTCGCATGATCGAGCCCTGCGAGGCCCCCATCGTGCGCAGGATCGCAATGTCCTGGCCCTTGTCCTTCACGAGCATGATCAGCCCCGAGACGATGTTGAGCGCCGCGACCAGCACGATCATGGTCAGGATCAGGAACATCACGTTGCGTTCGACCTGCAGCGCGTTGAAGAATGTCGAATTGCGCTGCCGCCAGTCGACCAGGAAGACCGGCCGGCCGGCCGCCTCCGTCACCAGCTTGCGATAGGTTTCGATCTTGTCCGGATTGGTGGTGAACACTTCGATCGAGGACACGTCGTTGTTGCGGTTGAAATAGGCCTGCGCCTCGGTCAGCGGCATGAAGACGAAGGTCGAATCGTATTCCGACATGCCGATCTCGAACACCGCCGTGATCTTGTAGGGCTTGATGCGCGGCGTCGTGCCCATCGGCGTCACCGCGCCCTTCGGCGAAACCAGCGTGATCATGTCGCCGGCATGCAGCGAGAGCTGATCGGCAAGCCGGCGGCCGATCGCAACCCCCTGCCCCTCGTCAAAACCCTCGAGCGTGCCCTGCTTGATGTTCTTGGCGATCGAAGTGAGGTTGTTGAGATCGTCGGCGCGAATACCGCGGATGAAGACGCCGGCCGCGTTGAACGGCGATGATCCTAGTCCTTGCCCGTCTACGACAGGCGCGGCGAGACGAATGCCCTGCACCTGGCTGATGCGGTCGGCGACATCCTTCCAGTCGGTCAGCGGCGATTCCAGGGGCTGCACCAGGAGGTGGCCGTTGAGGCCGAGGATTTTGTCGAGCAGCTCCTTGCGGAAGCCGTTCATGACGGCCATCACGACGATCAGCGTGGCAACGCCGAGCATGATGCCGAGGAACGAAAAGCCGGCGATGACCGAGATGAACCCTTCCTTGCGGCGCGCGCGCAGATAGCGTCCGGACAGCAGCCATTCGAATGGCGCAAACGGCGGGGTACGGACTGGCTCGTTCATGGTCTCATCCATCTCTCGATAATCCCATGATTCGGGCCAAATGTGGCCGGATTACCCCGCCGATCGCGCGGCGTGACTAAACTTTAACCCGCGAGCTTCGCGACCACGTCGGCGGGGCTCATGTTGTCGCGCGAGCCATCGCTGCGGCGCTTGACCTCGACCTTGCCCTCCGCGAGCCCCTTCGGTCCGACGAGAATCTGCCAGGGGATACCGATCAGATCGGCCGCGGCGAACTTGGCGCCGGCGCGCTGATCGGTGTCGTCGTAGAGCGCGTCGACGCCCTTCGCCGAGAGTTCGCGATAGAGCTGCTCGCAGGCTCCGTCGACAGCGGCATCGCCCTGCTTGAGGTTGAGGATCGCGGCGCGGAACGGCGCGACCGCTTCGGGCCACTTGATGCCCGCGTCATCGTGACAGGCCTCGATGATGGCGCCGACCAGACGCGACACGCCGACACCGTAGGAGCCGCCATGGATCGGCACGTCGACACCGTCGGGTCCTGCCACCATGGCCTTCATGGTGTCGGAATATTTGGTGCCGAAATAGAAGATCTGGCCGACCTCGATGCCGCGGGTATTGAGCCGCTTTGCTTCCGGCACTTCCTGCTCGAAGCGCGCAGCCTCGTGGACGTCCTCGGTCGCCGCGTAGACCGAGGTCCACTGCTTGATGATCGGCGTGAGATCGCCGTCATAGTCGACGTCCTCGCCCGGTACCGGCAGGTCCAGTACATCGCGATTGATGAAGACGCCGGACTCTCCGGTCTCCGCCAGCACGATGAACTCATGGCTGAGGTCGCCACCGATCGGGCCGGTCTCGGCCCGCATGGGGATCGCCTTCAGGCCCATCCGCGCAAAGGTGCGCAAGTAGGCCACGAACATCTTGTTGTAGGAGCGCCGCGCGCCGGCCTCGTCGAGGTCGAACGAATAGGCATCCTTCATCAGGAATTCGCGGCCGCGCATCACGCCGAAGCGCGGACGCTGCTCGTCGCGGAACTTCCACTGGATGTGGTAGAGGTTGAGCGGCAGGTTCTTGTAGGACTTGACATAGGAGCGGAAGATCTCGGTGATCATCTCCTCGTTGGTCGGTCCGTACAACAGCTCGCGCTTGTGACGATCGAGGATGCGCAACATCTCCGGGCCATAGGCGTCGTAGCGGCCGCTTTCCCGCCAGAGATCGGCAAGCTGCAGCGTCGGCATCAAGAGCTCGAGCGCGCCGGCGCGGTCCTGCTCCTCGCGAACGATCTGCTCGATCTTCTTCAGCACCCGGAAGCCGAGCGGCAGCCAGGCATAGATGCCGGCCGCCTCCTGCCGCATCATGCCCGCGCGCAGCATCAGCCGATGCGAGACGATCTCCGCCTCTTTCGGGTTTTCTTTCAGGATAGGCAGGAAAAACCGCGACAATCGCATGGTGTTACTCGGGAATCAGGAAAGCGTGGGAAGCGCAGCAGTGAAACCGGATCGGCCGTGAAAACACAAGGCCGCCAAATAACAAAAGCCCTTCAAATCAGGCGATTTTCGGCCATTTGAGCGATTTGCGTCCCGCTGGACTGCCCGGCGCGCCGACCGTCCGTCTACCTGACCTCGAAATCGTCTTCGAGCGTCACTTTCTTGAAATCGGTCACCAGGGCGTCAATCTGCATGTGCCAGCGGCCGGGGACCGGCAACGGCACCTTCTTGACGTGCCAATAGCCGTCGGGAGCGAGCGTAGCGCTGCGTTCCAGCGGCTCGATGCCGCGATCTGGCAGGCTCAGCGTCAGCGTCGCCTCCTCGGCTGCGAACGGGCTGGCATCGCCGTTCATCAGCTGCAGCACGAAATCGTTCTGCCCGACCTTGCCCGGCGCGATCAGAACCTGGAACATCGCGGTATCGGTGTGGATGTGGACCGCGAGCGGAACATCGTCTGACATCGCCAGCACGCGGGGCGGCGGCGTGAAGCGCCATAGTGCGACGAGGCCGAGGATGGCGATCATCAGCACGAACTCGAGCGCGATCGAGCGCTGCAGCGGCCGCGTACGGTGAAATTCGCGCGCAATGGCCGGCGTAAACACCAAACGGTTCAGCGCAGCGAGCGTGAGCAACAGCGACACCAGCACAAGTTTCGCCACGAGGACGTTGCCGTATCCAGTATCGATCAGCGCGCCAAAGCTTTCCAGCTGAACGACGGCAAGCGCGAGGCCGGACAGGGCGATCAACGCGACGACCGGCACGGCGAGCGTCGAAAACCGCCGGACTACCCGCAACAGCGAATCCTTGCGCTGCCAGCCCAGCACGGCGAGCGGCCCAAGCGCACCCATCCAGAAAGCGAGGCCAGCGCCATGGATGAACAGCGCGGTCCGCGTCAACCATTGCGGAGAAGCGGTGGCGGCATGGCCGCTGACCGCAAGCGACAGCCCAACGCAGATCATTGCGACTGCGGTGCTGATCCACGCCACGCCGAACGACGCACTGCGCCAGGCGATCGCCGCGATCGACATCGCGGCAATCGCGAGCAGCAGCGCGGTAAACAGGCTGGTGCCGGCGGCGCTGGCCCAGGCCGCCCAAGTCAGGACGCCCGTGATCGGCAGGTTCAGCAGGTCGACGCCCTGCAAGCCGAGCGAGGCGATCGCGCCGACAAGGCCGATCGCCAGCGACCACATGATCAGCCGTCCACCCGCTGCCCCCTGCCCGATCCATGCGGCAAAGAACACGCCGCCAACGCCGGCAAACAGCCCGAGATAGAGCCCGAGCCGTGCCAGCCAGATCAGCACATGCAGCAGGCCATCGCCGGCCGGCGCCGCCGAGCCGGTGACGACGCCGATCGAGAACAACAGCGAACCCGCAACCGGATGGCCATCCTGGGAGACCACGCGATAGCTGACCACCTGCGTGCCCTGAGGCAGGTCCGCCGGCAGGGTCACCATCACCGATTGATCGACGGCGCGGATCGTGACGTCGCGCGGCTTGCCCACAGCGTCGAGCAGGCTGACCGCGGTCGGCGCCACCGCTTCATTGAAGTGGAGCGCCACCGTCTTGGGTGCCACGGTCACCACGCTGCCATCCGCCGGCTCAGCGGCGATCAGGACGGCATGCGCATCGGCCGAGGTCGCAAGACACAGCGTCACGAACAACGCGGCAAGACCTGCAACGACAAGACTTGCGACCGCCCGCACGGCTTACGGCTTCGGCAGCAGCTTGACGCCGGGCGCCGGCGTGTTGCTGCCATGGTCGTGGCCGCCGCCCTGCCCTTCGGCCGGAACATCGATCCAGCGGCTGACGCCCTGCTCGCATTCCTGCACGACGGGAAAATACAGCGTGGTGTTCGGCTTCAGCGTGTCGGTGAAAAACGTCTGCATCACGAACTCGTCGTAGTTCTCGTCGGAGAGCTTGCCACCGCTCCAGGCGACTTCCTTCACGCCCTCGGTGAGCTTGGCGCCGTGAAAGTCGTACTGGGTGGCGTATTTGCCGGTGACCGTATCGAGTGTCCAGCCGGGCTTCGGCATCGGCTTGACGCCGATCACGCCTTCCGGAATCTGCACGCGGATCTTGATCGTCGCCGATCCCGCGCAGCCATGCGGCACGGCGAAGACCGCCTTGTAGTACGAACCGATTGCCGCCTGCTTTCCCTCAAGCGTGACATGGGCGATGGCCGGCGACGCTGCGAGCAGCGTCGCCGTGGCAATGAGGAGCGTGGTTGATCGCATGGCCCCCTCACATCTTCTTCATGTCCATATGACCGGAATGGTCGCCATGGCCGGAATGATCGCCGCCGCCCGGCGCCTGCGCGCCGACGGCCTGCACATCGAGCGACACCGAGACCTTGCCGGCCTTCTCGAATTCGAGCGTGACCGGCACCTTGTCGCCCTGCTTCAGCGGATTCTTGAGGTCGAACATCATCAGATGATAGCCGCCGGGCGCGAGCTTCACGGTCTTGCCGGGTTCGATGGTCACGCCGTTGTCGAGCGCCCGCATCTTCATGACGCCGTTGTCCATCGACATTTCGTGGACCTCGACCTTGCCGGCGACATCGGCAGAGCCTGAAATCAACCGGTCGGGCGTCGCCCCCTTGTTCTCGATTGTCAAATAGCCGCCGCCAATCTTGGCACCGTTCGGGGTCGCGCGCGTCCACGCCTGCGTGATCACGAGGTCGCCGGCCTTGATGTCCTCGGCACGTGCAGAAGAAGAAGCGAGTACGGCGGACAGCGCTGCGAGAGCAAGGATGCGAGAGAGCATCTTCATTGGACGAATTTCCTTTCAGGTTGAAGTTGGTGTGTCATCGGATTGCTGTGGCCTGGGCGTCAGACCATTTGTTCAGATCGGCGATTTCGGCCGATCCCTCGATCGTTGTGATCGTTCCGTCACGAGCAATCAGCATGGTTCGCGGGATATCGCCTTGCCACGCCGGATCGATCTCAAATCTCAATCGCTCGGCAAAGCCGTCGCCAAAAATCCAGTTTTCGGCGGAAGCGAGCCCGGCGTGATCCAGCATCGATCGCGTCGCCTCCGGAAGGTTCGGAACCAAATCCGCGCTGATCGTGACGACGTCGATATCGGGATGATCTTTCATGAACTGGCCAAGCTGCGGCAGCTCGACCTTGCATGGTCCGCAGGTCACGCCCCAGAAATGCACCAGGGTCGGATGACCGGCGTGCGCATGCAGCAGCTTCTGCCAGCTGCCGCGTTCGAACGGCTTTGGAGCGCCCTCGCCCGCCGCAAGTGCGGAAGGCAGCGTTGCGAGCAGGACAAGAGCCGCGAGCAAATGACGTTTCATGGTTCGCCCTCGATCGCTTGAAAATGGTAGCCGTCGGCCTTCGTCATCCACGACAGGTAGGTCCGCCGCCTGTCCGAGACCAGCAGCGGATGGTCGGAGCTGTCGGCGGTGTCGGCGATATCAATAGGCTTCGACCATGTCGCTCCGTCGTCATGTGACGTCATCAGATTGATCGATGTCTTCTGCCCGTCGAACTCCTTCCAGACCATTGCGAGCCCCAGCGGCCCTGCGATGATTTGCGGTCGTGACGGGCTCCGATTCGGCTGACCAATCGGAAGCGGATCGGAGAAGGTTTTGCCGCCGTCGCGCGACCGCGCATAGAACAAGCCCTTGCGCGCCTTGCCGTTGGTGTACCACGTCACATGATAGGTTCCCTGTGCCGAAATGGTCAGGCTGGGACCATGGTGCGGACATGCCGCGATCTGCCAGTCGTCACGGCTCACCCGATGTATCTCGCCAGGCGTGGCCAGACCGGTGAACGTCACGATCGCATGGTCACGCACGCCGCCCTCAAAGATGTTGCGAAACACCACCACCGGATGGCCTGCGCCATCGAACGCCAGCGCGAGACGGCAGCACTCGCAGGTGTTATCGGCCGCAAACTGGGCATCGGAATAGGTCGCGCCGCCGTCCTTCGATGACGCGAAGAACAATCCGGCCCCGTCATATTTCTCGCCGCGCTGCTGCGCCGGGACACGGTTGCGCTTGTCGAGCCACACCGCAAACACGGCGCCGGCGGGATCGAAGCCAATTGCCTCGAAGCGCTGGCTTTGATTGTTCGATGTGATCGGCTTCGGCAGATCGAAGCTGCGACCGCCATCGCTCGACCGCGCGGTCAGTACCTGGCCGTTGAAGGCCTGATCGCGAAAGATCGAGAAGGCCACGGCGATGTCGCCCTTGGCATCGATCGCAAGCTTCGGCCGCGCGTCCGGGCCCCAGTCCAGGTTGAGCCGCTCCCGGGTGACCTGGACCGGAGCGGAGAAGCTCTTGCCCTGATCCTTCGAACTCGCGACGGAGATCTGGCCTCCGGCCATCCAGGTCAACCACAACGTCCCATCCGGCCCGAAGGCCGGAGTGACTTTCGTCGCGCAGCGCAGCACGGTCTCCTCGCAGGCCGCTTCAGAGGCGTGCTGATGGCTCATCTGCGCGACGGCAAGGCTCGGCAATGCTGCGAGCATCACCGCCGCCAGCACCGACCGAGCCGCAGGTTTGCGATACGTCATCGATGCGCTGGTCATTTGAACGCAATCCTCATGCCCGCCACGAAGGCGCGCGGCGATCCGGCATAGATCGAGTTGGTCGAGTTCGCCAGTACGCTCGCGGGATTTTGAATGCCTCCCGCCGTCACCGAATTCGCGATGTTGTTCGCCGAAGCCACATAGGTCCGGTCGAACACGTTCCTGACCTCAACGTACAGATTCAGCGACTTGAAGGAATCGGAAACGAGATCGGTCTTGTAGTGCAAATTGAGGTTGACGAGTTCGTAGCCGGGCGCCCTCAAGAGGTTGGCATTGTCCATGTAGAAGCTGTCCTTCCACTGGACTTCGATGAACCCGCCGAGCCCCTGCAACGGACCCGACAACTGGTCGTAGCCCAGCCGTGTCGTCAGCTCGTTCGGCGAAACGCCGGGGATCTTGTTGCCGGCGCGATTGAAGCTGAACACCGCGCCGTTGCTGATGTTCTCGATGTATTCCGTGTAGACCTCGTCGAGATAGGTATAGGCCGCCGAGAACCGCCAGCCTGGCAGGAATTTCCAGTCGGCAGCGAGTTCGACACCGCGATGTTCCGATCGTGGCGCATTGAACGTGTAGGAGATGCCCGATTTCTGGGTCGCCTGCGAGACAAGCTCGTCCTTGAAGAACTCGTAGAAGCCGGTGACGCTGACCTTGACCGCGTTGTTCGGCGTCCAGTCGGCGCCGAGGTCGTAGCCAAGATTCTTCTGCGTGCGCAGCTGGGTGTTATTGCCCGACGAGCCGTCCGGCAGAATGAACAGATTGCTGACCTGCGGCGTGCCATATCCGGTTGCCACCCGGCCACGCAGTTGCCACTCGTTGTTCAGGCGGTAAAGCAACGCGAGCTCCGGCGCGGTGTTCTGGAATTGCCGGTCCGCCGTCGTGATTGCGGTGGACGTAGCCCCGGCCACACCGGTGTAAGTATAGGCAGTATTTCGCCCGGTGAGATTGGTGGTCTCCCAGCCAATGCCGGCAATGGCCGTCAACGCCGACGTGAGTCTCAACTCCTCGCGCGCGCGAAGGCCGTAATTCGTCGTCGTGCTGAACAGGTTGCTGGACAGGCTGCCGAGCGTCGCATTGCCGCCCGGCATCACGTTGCGGGTGTCGCTCGAAGCTGTCAGCGTGTTGTAGAAGCCGCCGAAATAGGCCGTCGACTCCATCCCGAAGATGTCGCCCCGCCTGACGACGTCGCTCATGTAGTTGTAGGACGGGAAGTCGCCGATCGCGCTCGTCGATCCCGTCGGCTGGCTGATATTGCGATCGTCGAACGCGAACTGGTTGCGCCAGGTGGTCTGGTTGTCGAAATCGTGCTCCCAGCGACCGCCGACGATGGTGCGGCGGTCGTCGCGACCGAGGCCTGCCTGGACCGCGGTCTCCTTGTCGGTCCCCGCCGCCGAATTGAAACCGTTGTTGAACAAGGTCACGGTCCCACATCCGGGTGCTGCCGTGGCGCCGGTGGTGCAGCCCTGCTGGAACGGATTCGTGTTGAACTGATTGAGCGACGAGCGGATCGGCAGGCGCGTCGTCAGATCGTTGTTGATCAGCTTCACCGTGAGACGGTCGTCCGGCGTGACCTGCAGGGTGCCGAGGAAATTGACGGTCTGGGTATTGAACCAGCTGTTGCCGATATAGCCATCGCCGCGCGCGTCGCTGACGAACAGCGAGCCTTCGAAATTGCCGACCTTCTTGCCGGCGGCCAGATAGTTGTTGAGATACCCGAAGCTGCCGCCGTCGACGCCGTATTCGACGCCGTCGATCGTGCTGCCCGGCCGGGTCCGGAAGTTCAGCGCGCCGCCGGTCGCGTAGTTGCCGTAGAGTGCCGATGACGGCCCGCGGACCACGTCGATCGCGCCATAGGCGTGCGGATCGATCAGATCGCTGCGCGACAGGCCGTCCGGCTGGGTGACCGGAAAACCGTCGTCGAAGATGACGAGGTTTCGGATTCCGAATCCGTTCCGCGCGTTCGACCCGCGGATCGAGATGCCGAAATCGCGCGGCCCGTTGCCCTGCTTGATCGAGATACCCGGACTGTCGCGCAACACGTCCGCCACCGAGAAGGACGGCCGGTTGTCGAACTGGCTGCGGTCGATGGTCGTTTGCGTCTGACCGGCGGGTCCCTGGTTCAAGCTGTCCCGCGCCGCGCTGGGCGTGATGCGCTGCGTGCGGCCGGCCGCCGCCACGGCCAGCGGCGCCAACGGCCTGACGGGCCGTCGGGCGGCAACCGCGCGGACCTTCGGCTTGGACCTTGCCGATTTGGCTCGCGCGGCCTGCGGCGCATCGACCGTGACGGATGGCAATGTCGTCTGGGCCTCTGCCCAACTTGTAGGCGTGGTAAGCGCAAAGCCCAGCGTGAGTGCGCTGGCCCCGGCCCGCAGATGAAGCCAAAACATGGATGAATCCTGACACCGGCTCGTCGGCCGGATGGCTCTATGACACTCGCCGGCGCGCAAGGTGCACCGGCAGCGAGAACGTCGTCAGGAAGAAAGCGGCGGCGCGCGGGCTTGCGCGGCAAGACGCGCCTGCGAGCGATCGAGTTTGGACGCGAAATCAAGCCAGGCGATGCGTGTCGAAGGCCGCTCGACGGTGTGAGCCGTGATCTCGGGGTTATCAACGGGCGCGCCGGTCTGCAGCAGGCTGCATGCGGAACAACAGCCGTCATGGGCATCATGACCTTGGTCACCCTGCCCGGCTCCAGGGCCGGCATTGCCGTGGCAGATGGTGGCGGCCGCGAGCGGATCGGACGCGGCAAGGCTCGCCGCCCAGCAGGCCCCGATCGGTGCAAAAATCTGCACCAGCAGGGCAACCAGGACTATGGGCAGAAAAATCTTCAGCCGCCGGCGCATCGCAAAACCCATCCGGAACGGAACTAACCACTACAGGCCCCGGAAGTCGAGATCATCGACATCGTGCGTTTCTTCCGGCTGACGGAAATCGCCGGGCGTGGCACTTGCGTCACGGCCGCTCCGCCGGCCTTCGTATCCCCTTACCCCGTCACGTGTTTTCAGCTCACTTTCGCAACCGCCGGTGGCGCCATCCCAATCATTTCGCAAATTGCTCGAAATTTGAACAATCGTTGCCGAAAATGATGACAAGGCTGGAAAGATAGTCTACCAATTCGGGCTCAGGCCAGCCGCGAGGTGTGTCCTGGTGGTCCAAGTCTCGGGAGGAGCCCGACGCGCACAAGCAGCGTCACCCCATCAATCAAGACCAAATCGAATTTTTGGGGCAAATAGGGTCGACACAATTTTTGGAGCAGGGCTTGGCGCCCTGCTCTTTTTTTATGTGATGATCGCAAAGCGCTATGACTCCATCATCGAATCCAATCGAACGTAGTTTCGAACTTGCCGCTGCGCGCTGCGTTGATCTGACACCGCACGTGTACCAGCGCCTGTTTCGCGAACATCCCGAGGCGCAGGCGATGTTTCGCACCGAAGGCAGCGAGCCGGTGAAAGGCTCGATGCTGTCGCTCGCGATCGAAGCCATCCTCGATTTCGCGGGGCGAGCGGCGCGGACATTTTCGCCTGATCGAATCCGAAGTGTTCTCGCATGATGCCTACGGGACGCCGCGCGAATTGTTCGTCGCATTCTTCGCCGTGATCGCCGACTGCTTGCGCGACATTGTCGGCGAGCAATGGTCTGACGAGATCGATGCTGCGTGGCACAAGCTGCTTGGCGACATCGAAGCCATCGTGCTGCAGCAGAAACATCTCGTAGACGCGAGGGCGTAGCGCCACCGTTCCGATTGTGACACACTCCCTTTATCCGCGGCGCGTGCAACTGACGCCGACGGTCAGAAAAGCGAAGAGGGAGCAAACAATGGCAGACACGGACAAGGGGATGGACAAGGCGTCGACGACGCGGCGCGACCTTCTGCAGATGGCGGCGGCAGGCGGCGCTGCAGCCGGCCTGTTCGGCGGAATGGGCGTGACGTCCGCGCTCGCAGCCGAAACGGGACGTTCGGAAAAGCCGCTGAAGGCCGCATTCTCCAACGCCGGACTGCAGGCGACATGGTGCGCGCAGGGCAAACAGGCAGCCGAGTTCTGGGGCAAGCTGTTCAACGTCGAGGTGACCTGGTTCGACGGCCAACTCGACGCCGTCAAGCAGCGCGCCGCGATCGACAACATGGCCTCGCAAAAGTGGGACTTCGTCGCGATCCAGGCCTTCGGCATCGGCACGCTGACCCAGCCGGTGCAGAAGATGATCGATGCCGGCACCCCCGTGATCGACATGGACACGCTTATTGCTCCTCTCGATCAAATCAACGTCCATTCGTTCCTGGCGCCCGACAACGAGTTCATGGGCGCCTCGGTGACGCAGGCGCTGTGCAACGCGATCGGCGGCAAGGGCAAGGTCATCATGACCCAGGGCGCGCTCGGCCACACCGGCGCCCAGGGCCGCGCCAAGGGCTTCAACTCGGTCGTGAAGCAGTTCCCGAACATCGAGGTGCTGGATACCCAGCCCGCCGACTGGGACGTCTCCAAGACCGCCCGGCTCTGGGAAACCTACCTGACGAAGTATCCGCAGATCGACGCGGCGTTCTTCCACAATGACGACATGGCGCTCGCCGCCTACAACATCATGAAGGCGCGCAACCGCACCAACATCCTGATCGGCGGTGTCGACGCCATGCCGCCGGCGATCCAGGCGGTCAGCGAGGGCCGCATGTTCGCAACCGTCCGCAATCCGTCCTGCCGCATTCATGGCGGCGCGATCGTGGCCGGCGTCGCCGCCGTGGTCGGCGGCGAGAAGAGCGGCCAGGGCATTCCGAAGAACGTCGTGACCGACGGTCCCGTCGTGACCAAGGCCAACGCCGCCGGCATGCAATGGATGGAGGATCATTTCCTGATCTGAGCACCCCTCATGTCGCAGGGACGCTCCCCGATCCTCGAGTTGAGCCAGATCACGAAGGCCTTCGGCGGTGTCGAAGCCCTTCGTGGGGTCGACTTTGCGCTGCACGCCGGCGAGATCCATGGTCTCGTCGGCGAAAACGGCGCCGGCAAGAGCACGCTGATGAAGATCATCGCCGGCGTGCATCCGGAGTTCTCCGGCCGCTTCGTGCTCGACGGCAGGGAAACCCGGTTCCGCTCCACCCGCGATGCCCACGCCGCCGGCATCGGCATGGTGCATCAGGAGCTCAGCGTCGCGCCCGATCTCACTGTCGCGGAGAACGTATTTCTCGGCAACCAGCCGACCAACCGCCTCGGCTTCGTGCAATGGCGGCGGATGGCGCGCGAGGCCGGCGAGCAGCTCGCCCGGTTCGGCATCGACGTCGATCCGATGACACGGCTCGGCGACCTGCCGATCGGCCTGCAGCAGCTGATCGAGATCGCCCGCGTGCTGTTCTCCGGCGCGCGCATCATCATCCTCGACGAGCCGACCTCCGCCCTCTCCCCACCCGAGGTCGAACGCCTGTTCACGACGCTGCACAAGCTGCGTGACGATGGCACCAGCATCGTCTTCATCTCGCATTTCATCGAGGACATCCTGCGGGTCTCCGACGTGGTGACGGTGTTCCGAAACGGGCGGAAGATCGCCGAGACCGCGTCCGCTGATACCAGTAAAGGCGCGCTGATCGAGGCCATGATCGGCCGCGGCGGCGAGACGCTGGAGCACAGCTATACCGATGACCTGATGCTTCCGCAACCGGGTGGCGGCTCGACGGTCCTGAAGGTCGATCAGCTCTCGCTCGGCCGCACCCTGCAGGAGGTCTCGTTCGAGGCCCGCTCCGGCGAGGTGCTCGGCATCTACGGCTTCATGGGCTGCGGCCAGCTGGAGCTGTCGCGCATCCTGTTCGGCAAGCTGCGGCCGGATCGCGGCACGCTTGCGGTCGATGGCGCCGTGAAGACCTTCCGCAGCACCGCGGCGGCCCGGCGGGCCGGCGTCGCGCTGGTGCCGGAGAGCCGCCGCGCCATGCTGTTCCACCAGGAACCGGTATACAAGAACATCTCGATCAGCATCCTCGAGCGGATCTCGGCGCTGCTGCTCAAGCCGGTGCGCGAGCGCGCCATCGCCCAGCGCCAGGTCGAGCAGTTGCAGATCCGGCCGCCAGTGGTCGGCCTCGATCTCGGCATGCTCTCCGGCGGCAACCAGCAGAAAGTGGCATTGGCGAAATGGCTGACCTACCCGCCGCGCCTGCTGGTATTGTGCGAGCCGACCCGCGGCATGGATGTCGGCGCCAAGAACGACGTGATCAACATCGTACGCGATCTCCGCGCCAAGGGACTGGCGATCATCGTGCTGTCGACCGAGCCGGAAACGGTGCTGTCGCTGGCCGACCGGATCCTGGTGCTCAAGCGGGGCGCGGTGGTGCGCGAATTCGCGGCCGAAGCGGTCAGCAAGGATCGGCTGCTGGAAGCGGCCTAGGTGGTGTGGACACTAGCGCATCCATAGAACAATGGCAGCGAGAGTGACGACGGCCCGGTAATTCCGGGCCGTTTTTTCGAAGCGGGTTGCGACACGTCGGAACTGCTTGAGCTTTGAGAAGCAGCATTCGACGAGATGACGCTGGGCGTAGAGATGCTTGTCGAGTGGGTATTTGAGCGCGCGTGACGGGTTGTTGGGAATGACGGCGAGCGCGCCTTTGGCGGCGATAGCTTGGCGCAAGTGATCGGCGTCATAGGCGGCGTCGGCCATGACGACCTCGGCGGACAAGCCTTCGATCAATGCGGCGGCTTGCGGTGCATCGCCCTTCTGACCCGCGGTCAGCGTGAACCGCACCGGACATCCCAAGCCTCGAACGGCCAGATGTATCTTGGTGCTCAGGCCCCCGCGCGAGCGGCCGATCGCCTGATCTTCAGACCCCCTTTTTTGGCGCCGGCAGCGTGCTGATGCGCCCGAACGATGGTGGAATCGACGATCAGATATTCGAAGTCCGGATCATCGGACATCGCCTCGAAGATCCGCCACCAAACACCCTTGATGCTCCATCGGCTGAAGCGCCGGAACACGCTGTTCCAATCGCCGAAGACCTCCGGGAGATCGCGCCAGGGAGACCCCGTACGCACGATCCACAGCACTCCTTCAACGAACATTCGGTTGTCGCGCCCGGTCGAGCCCTTCTGATCCGGGCGCCCTATGATCAACGGCGCCATCCGCTTCCACGCCGCGTCGCTCAATACCAAACGGTCCATCACACCCAAGGCGGCCTCCCCAAAAGCAGCCTTGAATCTGATTTGCTCCTAAAAGGGAATCCTTAGAGTCCACACCACCTAGAGCATGATCCGGAAAAGTGCGAAGCGTTTTTCCGAGAAGATCATGCGCAAACAAATGGAGAAAGCGCGATGACCGGCTCATCGCGCTTGATGGAGTGGAATGATGGCTAGCAGTGACAGCGCGACGAGCCCAGCCGATCACAAGCGGCCGCGCGGGCTGGCGCCGTTCCTGCGCTCGCAGATGCGCAACATCGCGCCGTTCCTGACGCTGATCTTCCTCAGCGCCTTCTTCGCGATCGCGAGCCCGTCGTTTGCGACCATCGACAATGTCGGCAACATCCTGACGCAGGTGTCGGTCACCGGCATCATCGCCGTCGGCCTCACTTTCGTGATCCTGTGTGCCGAGATCGACCTGTCGATCGCCAGCATCGCCAACGTGACAGGCATTGCGGTGGCCTATTTCACGCTGCAGGAATCCTACGTCAACATCGCCAACGTCCCGATGCCGGGCATCATCGCGATTCTGCTGGCGCTGGCGCTCTGTGCGCTGCTCGGCCTGGTCAACGCGCTTGGGTTGACCATGATCGGCATCCCCTCCTTCATCATGACACTCGCCATGATGCAGATCGCCGCCGGCGTCTCGGCGCTCCTGGTGCGCGGCCAGATCGCCTACAAGGTGCCGGACCTGATCACGACGCTCGGCTCCGGCTCGATCGGCGGCATCCCCTGGATCGTGATCGTCGCCGCGCTGATGCTGCTCGGCGGCCATCTGGTGCTGACCTACACGCGTTTCGGCCGCTACGTCTACATGGTCGGCGGCAACCGCGAGGCCGCTGAATTTGCCGGCCTCAACGTCAAGCTGATCCTCGGCAGTGTGATGGTGATCTCGGCGGTCTGCTCCGGGATCGGCGGCATGCTCGGCGTCGCCCATTTCGGCAGCGCGCAGCAGAACGAGTTCGACACCTATCTGCTCGATTCCATCGCGGCCGTGGTGGTCGGCGGCACCAGTCTGTTCGGCGGCCGCGGCGGCATCGGCAACACCATCGTCGGCCTGTTCGTGCTCGGCGTGCTCAACAACGGTCTCGACCACGTCAACATCGACAGCTTCCTGAAAATCCTGATCCGCGGCCTGATCCTGCTCGCGGCGCTGATCATCAACGTCTACGCGCAGCGGCTGCGCGAGCAGGCGGCGGAGTGATGATTGAGCCGAGCACGCTCTCTGCTCTCGTCGCCCCGGCGAAGGACGACGGCGAGTGTGTTGCGCCGTCTGTCATACGTCCGGCGCCTTCAGGTACGCAATTGCGGACCGGGAAATGACCACGGGCGGTGGCGCGGCCTGCCTCAACCTACCTGGCGAAATCCGGCTGCCAGTGGCGCAGTTCGCGCGCGGCGTAGGTGACTGTGCCGATCGTGGTGTAGGACGCCGCCTCCAGCATCATGTTGCGCGCGAGCTTAAGGGCCCGCGCCTCGCAGATCGCGCGCTGCTTCTCGTCCGCAATCCACTCGAAGTCGATATTGTGTGCGAGACCAAGGATGCGCCGGATGGTCTTGGCCGCGGCGAAACCGACGGTGTCCTCGAACAGCCGCGCCATGTAGGCCTGCCGTTCAGCTTCCAGCCGCGCCGCGCCCGCCTCGCCCGCGAACAGCGACACCGGATAGCCGTCACCCTTCGCCTCGTTGCGCCACAGCGCGACAAACTTGCGCGAAAATTCGCTCCAGACGCCCTCGATGGTTTCCAGCAGCCAGGCCTCGAATGACGCGCGCTCGCCCAGCGTGCGCTCATGGCCGGCGGAGGCCAGATAGGCCATCAGGAGGTTACCGATGACGGCACCGATGTCGAACCCCATCGGGCCGTAGAAGGCGAATTCGGGATCGATCACCTTGGTCTGGCGCTCGGTGACCATGATCGAGCCGGTGTGCAGGTCGCCGTGCAGCAGCGCCTCGGGACTCGCCATGAATTTCAGCTTGAGCCTGGAGATAGCGACATGGAGGTCGATATCCTCGCGGAACGCCGCCGCCGTTGCGTCGAGATACGGCGCGGTCCAGCGGTTCTGCTCGGCGATACGGTAGGGATCGGTGAAGATCAGATCCTCGGTGATCTTGCGCAGCGCGTGGTTACCGGCGAAATCGGCGATTCCCTGCTTCTTCTCCGCGGCCGAGCACGCGAGATCGGACGTGAAGAACAGCGTCTGCGCCAGGAAGGTCGTGATATCCTCGACAAAGCGTGGGTAACGCGTGGCGCCGATCAGGCCCTTGCGCATGATGATGTGCGGCTCGAGCAACTCCATCGCGGTGAGCGCGAGCGGCGCGTCGTGATGCAGCACCGCCGGTACGAGTTTCGGCGCCAGCCGCGCCTGATGCACCAGCGCCAGATGCTCGTAGTGAGCCCGCGACAACGGCAGCGGCCAGCTCTCGCCGACCAGCCGCACATAGGGCAGCGCCTGCTTGACCGCGATGCCGCCGCTGCTGCCCTTGACGATGAAGACGAGGTTGAGATTGCCATCACCGACCTCGCTGATCGACCAGTCGGCAGGAGCGCCACCGAGTTGCGAGACGATGGCCGGAAGTCCTACGAGATAGTCCCGCAGATCGGCCTCACGCAAAATCCGATATGCGCTCGGCCCGAAGGCTGGCTGCGCCTGCAGGTTCATCCTTGTCTCCTCCACTTGTTTGTGAGGTGAGGTTGATCCTCAGTCCCGCTCTGCACCGGTCCGGGCGCCTTCTCCCGTCAGTTGTGAAACTCCGGCATCCCCATCAGCTTCGACAGCCGCTCGATCGAGAGATAGCCGGCGTAATAGGCCCACATCGCAATTGCGAAGATCACGGCCGAGATCAGCGTGGTCCACAACAGCTTGCGGCCCATCCGCGCCAGGATCGGGGCGCCGGGGTCGGTGCCGGGCGCACTGACGCCGTCCTCGTGCTGGCTGCGTATGCCGAACGGCAGTGTCAGGAACAGCACGAGCCACCAAAGGACGAAGTAGATCGCAAGCCCTGTGGAGATTTGGTACGCCATGGCCTCAGGCCTGTTCGATTTCGACCAACGCGCCGGAAAAGTCCTTGGGGTGGAAGAACAGCACCGGCTTGCCATGCGCGCCGATCTTCGGCTGGCCGTCGCCGAGCACGCGCGCCCCCTCGGCGATCATGCGGTCGCGGGCGGCGATGATGTCGGGCACATCGTAGCAGACATGGTGGATGCCACCGTCGGCGTTGCGCTCGACGAATTTTGCGATCGGCGAGGCTTCGCCGAGCGGCTCGATGAACTCGATCTTGGTGTTGGGCAGCGTCACGAACACGGTGATAACGCCGTGTTCCGGCAGCGGTACGGCTTCGGAAATCTTGGCGTTGAAGGCGGTGCCGTAGATCTTGGCGGCCTTCTTGGCGTCCTTGACCGCGATCGCGACGTGATTGAGCCGGCCCAGCATATCTCTCTCCCTTTGTCGTCGCGCACGCCTTGAAGGCGTGTATCAGACCGTCAGTACGTGCACGACACAGATCGGCTTCTTGCCCCACTGTTCGTTCAGCGTGGCCCGCACTGCGCGGCGCACCGATTCCCCCAGTGCATCCGGATCGCGACGCCGCGGCTTCGGCAGGCCCTCGATCGTCGATACCACGACATCGAACACGATGTCGTCGAGCAATTCGCCCGCGGCATTGTTCTCCGGCATGCCGACCAGATCAACCTCGGGATCGTCGACCAGTTCGCCCTGCGCGGTCATGGCGATGGCGACGAAGGCACAGCCGGCAAAACCCATCCGCCGTCGCTCGACCACGGCGCGCGACTTGGAGTCCTCAAGGATGGTTCCGTCCTTGTAGAGCCGGCCCGACGGCACTTCGCCGACGATACCAGGATCGCCGGGCCCGAGCTTGACCAGGTCGCCGTTGCGGCAGGTCAGGACTTTCGGGACACCCGCGGCGCGCGCCAGCTTGGCATGCTCGGAAAGATGCAGCGCCTCGCCGTGCACGGGGATCAGGAGCTGCGGCCGCACCCAGGAGATCATGTCGCGCAGCTCGTCGCGGCGTGGATGGCCAGAGACATGCACCAGATGCTCGCGGTCGGTGATGATTTCGACGCCCTGCGTCACCAACCCGTTGATGATGCCGCCGACCGCCTTCTCGTTGCCGGGAATGGTGCGGGACGAGAAGATCACGGTGTCGCCCTTGTTCAGGGTGACCTGCGGGTGATCGTTATTGGCGATCCTTGCCAGCGCGGCGCGGGGCTCGCCCTGGCTGCCGGTGCACAGCGCCAGCACCTTGTCGGGCGGGAAATGGCCGTAATAGTCGGTGCTGCGGAACTTGTGCGAGCCGTCGAGATAGCCGCATTCGCGCGCGACCTGCACCACCCGCTCCATGGCGCGGCCGACCACGACCACCTCGCGATCGGCGGCATTGGCGGCATCCGCCACAGCCCTCACGCGGGCGACATTGGAGGCGAAGGTGGTGACCGCGACCCGGCCCTTGGCCGCCTTGACCAGCTTCTTGATGGTGGCGGCAACCTCGGTCTCGGAGGGCGATCGCCCGTCGCGCACTGCGTTGGTGGAATCGCCGACCAGCGCCAGCACGCCTTCGTCGCCAAGCTCGCGCAGCCGCCGCTCGTCGGTCGGCAGGCCGATGATCGGGGTCGGATCGATCTTCCAGTCGCCGGTATGCAGCACGGTGCCGACGTCGGTCTTGATCGCGAGCGCATGCGATTCCGGAATCGAATGCGCGACCGGAATGAACTCGACATTGAACGGGCCGATATCGACCCGTCCGCCCGATGGGATCACCGTGACCGGGATTTTCGGCGGATTGCGCTCGGCGGCGCATTTGGCCTCGAACAGCGCCGCGCTGAACTGGGTCGCGTAGATCTTGCAGCCGAGCTTCGGCCAGAGATCGATGATGGCGCCGAAATGATCCTCATGGGCGTGCGTCAGCACCAGGCCCATCAGATTGTTGCGCTCCTTCTCCAGGAAGCGGACATCCGGCATGATCAGGTCGATGCCCGGCAGATGCTCCTCGTCGCCAAAGGAGACACCGAGATCGACCGCGAGGAACGAGCGCTGGTGGCGGTTGCCGAGGCCATAGATCGACAAATTCATGCCGATCTCGCCGACGCCGCCGAGCGGTGCAAAGGTGAGCTCGTCAGGTCGCGCCATCAGTTCGCCCTCACTGAGGCTGCGGTACCGAAATAGACCTCACCGGCCGTCACGGGCATGCGCTCGCCGCTCGCGGTGCGGACGATCAGGCAGCCGGTGTCGTCGATGGTATCGAAGGTGCCTTCGAGGGTCGCGCTACCGGTCTGGACCGCGACCTTGTCGCCTAGCCCGGCGGCACGCTCCAACCACAACCTGCGGATCTCGGGGAAGCCGCGGCCATCGTCCCAGATGCCGCGAAACTCGACCCAGGCGTCCGACAGCGCGGCAAACAGCTCTTCCGCGCTGATCTGGATGCCGAGCCCGGCGAGCGATACTGCCGGCGTCGGTGTCCCCTCGGGGGCTGCGACGACATTGGTGCCGATGCCGACGACGACCGCCAGCCGGTTCTCCAACGCCTCGGCCTCCAGCAGGATGCCCGAGAGCTTCTTGCCGTTGGCCAGCACGTCGTTCGGCCATTTCAGGGTGAATTTCGGACTGTCCGGCCCGAGCCGCAGTGCCGCCTCGACGCTGACCTTTTGCAGCGCGGCCTCGAGCGACAGCCCGGCAGCAAAGCCGAGCGTTGCCGCCACCGCCGGCGGAACATCCGTCACCTCGAGAATACTGCTGGCGAGGTTGCCGCGCGGCGCGACCCAGACCCGCTGCCGCCGGCCGCGGCCCGCGGTCTGCTCCGGCGTCACGAACCACATCGGTCCCTGCTCGCCGTCGCGGGCGCGCAGCATCGCCTCGGCATTGGTCGAGCCGATCTGGTCGAAGGCGGCGAGCCGATAGCCCGCCGCAATGGCCCGGGGTCCGAGCGTGAAGGTCATGTCGAACTTATGCGCATGATTGGTTCCGAAAGCCAGCCTCGTGTTTTCGGAACCATGCGCTAGAACAACGACTTCGCCGCCGCCGTGGCCACGCTGACCAGCGGGCCTGGATAGGCGAAGTAGAAGATGTTGAAGATGCCGGCGACCGCCAGCACGGTGCGCAGCTCGACCCGGACCGGATCGAGCTTGCCGAGCGGCTGGTCGAAATACATCACCTTGACGATCGACAGATAGTAGAACGCGCCCACCACGCTGGTCAGCACGCCGATCACGGCGAGCGTGAACAAATTGGCCTTGATCGCGGCCACGAACACGTACCACTTGCCGAAGAAGCCGGCGAGCGGCGGCACGCCGGCCAGCGAGAACAGCAGCATCGCGAACACGAAGGCGATCAGCGGGTTGGTGCGCGACAGCCCGGCGAAATCGCCGATCTGCTCCAGCGCCACGCCGTTGCGCTTCATGGCGAGGATGATCGAGAACGACCCGAGCGTCATCGCGACATAGATCGCGATGTAGATCAGGACGCCCTGCGCGCCCTCGACGGTGCCGGCGGCAAGGCCGACCAGCGCAAAGCCCATATGGCCGATCGAGGAATAGGCCATCAGGCGCTTGATGTTGGTCTGGCCGATCGCGGCGAACGAGCCCAGCGCCATCGAGGCGATCGCCACGAACACCAGGATCTGCTGCCACTGGGTGACGATGCCCGGGAATGCGGTCAGCGTCGCACGGGTGAACACAGCGAGCGCCGCCACCTTCGGAGCGGAGGCGAAGAAGGCGGTCACTGGGGTCGGCGCGCCCTCATAGACGTCGGGCGTCCACATGTGGAACGGCACCGCCGAGACTTTGAAGCAGAGGCCGGCGAGCAGGAACACCAGGCCGAATACGATGCCGATGCTGCCTGATGTCGCCGCCGCCGCGATGCCGGCGAAGCTGACGGTGCCGGTGAAGCCGTAGATCAGCGAGGCGCCGTAGAGCAGCATGCCCGACGACAGCGCGCCGAGCACGAAATATTTCAGGCCGGCTTCGCTCGACTTGGCATTGTCGCGCTGGCTGGCGGCGACGACGTAGAGCGCAAGGCTCATCAGCTCGAGGCCAAGGTAGAGCGAGATCAGGTCGCCGGCCGAGATCAGCACCATCATGCCGAGCGTCGACAGCAGCACCAGGATCGAGAACTCGAAGTTGCGGGTCGATGGCTGCGACAGGTACTCGGTCGACAGGATCAGCGTTGCCGCCGAGGCGATCAAGGCGAGGATCTTCAGGAAGCGGGCGAAGTCATCGACGATGAAGCTGCCGCCGAAGGTGACGAGCTTGCCGGCCGGCAGCCAGAGCTCCAGCACGCCGGTCAGGACCAGCAGGCACACCGCGAGCGCAGTGATCAGCCGGGTCGTCCCCTGCCCGCGATAGGCTCCGATCATCAACAGCACCATGGCGCCGACCGCGAGCACCAGCTCCGGCAGCACCGGCTGCAACTGATAACCTGCACTGGAAAAGCTCATGACGAGGGCCTTACTGGACGGTCAGCGCGGCTGCCTTCACGGCAGTCACGGCGGTTTGGTAATTGTTGACGAGCTGCTGCACCGAGGCCGCCGACATGTCGAGCACCGGCTTCGGATAGACGCCGAACAGGATGGTCAGCGCGATCAGCGGGAACAGCGTCACGCATTCGCGGAAGGTCAGATCCTTGATCGACATCAGCGACGGCTTGACCAGCGCGCCGAACACCACCTTGCGGTAGAGCCACAGCGCGTAGCAGGCCGACAGGATCACGCCCGTGGTAGCGAAGAACGCCGTCGGCAGCGAGATCTTGAAGGTACCAAGCAAGGTCATGAACTCGCCGACGAAGCCGCTCGTGCCCGGGAGACCGACATTGGCCATGGTGAACACCATGAAGGTCATCGCATAGAGCGGCATCCGGTTGACGAGACCGCCATAGGCGGCGATCTCGCGGGTGTGCATGCGGTCGTACACAATGCCGACGCAGAGGAACAGCGCGCCGGAGACGATGCCGTGCGAGACCATCTGGAACATGCCGCCGGCGACGCCCTGCGTGGTCACCGCGAAGATGCCCATGGTGACGAAGCCCATATGCGCTACCGAGGAGTATGCGATCAGCTTCTTCATGTCCTCCTGCATCATCGCCACCAGCGAGGTGTAGATGATGGCGATGACGGACAGCGTGAACACGAACGGCGCGAAATCGTGCGAGGCCAGCGGGAACATCGGCAGCGAGAAGCGCAGGAAACCGTAACCGCCCATCTTCAAGAGGATCGCGGCCAGGATCACCGAGCCCGCCGTCGGCGCCTCGACATGCGCGTCCGGCAACCAGGTGTGCACCGGCCACATCGGCATCTTCACCGCGAACGAGGCAAAGAACGCCAGCCACGCCCAGGTCTGCATCGAGCGCGGCACCGCGGTGTGCATCAGGGTCGGGATGTCGGTGGTGCCGGCGTTCCAGTACAGCGCCATGATGGCGAGCAGCATCAAGACCGAGCCGAGGAACGTATAAAGGAAGAACTTGAACGACGCGTAGACCCGGCGCGGACCGCCCCAGACGCCGATGATCAGGAACATCGGGATCAGGCCGCCCTCGAAGAACAGATAGAACAGCACGAGGTCGAGCGCCGAGAAGGTGCCGATCATCAGCGTTTCCAGGATCAGGAACGCCATCATGTATTCGCCGACACGCTGCGTCACCGACCTCCAGCTCGCGATGATGCAGAGCGGCATGATCGCGGTGGTCAGGATGAGCAGCGGCAGCGAGATGCCGTCGACGCCCATGTGATAAGTGATGCCGGTTGCGAGCCAGGACGTCTTCTCGACGAACTGGAAGTCGGTCGAGCCCGGATCGAAGCGCGCGACCAGGATCAGCGACACCGCGAAGGTGATCAGCGTGGTCCACAGCGCGATCCAGCGCGCGGTGCGGTTGGCGGCGTCGTCGCCTCCCCGCGCCAGCAGGTAGACCAGGATCGCGCCGACCGCCGGCAGGAAGGTCGTGACCGAAAGGATGGGCCAGGTTGTCATTTACTGGCCTCCCAAGCCGAACATGAACCAGGTGATCAATCCGGCAGCTCCGATCAGCATCGCGAATGCGTAGTGATAGAGGTAGCCGGTCTGTAGCTTCACGACGTTGCGGGTGACGTCGAGCACGCGAGCGGAAACGCCGTCGGGACCAAAGCCGTCGATGACGAAGCCGTCGCCCTTCTTCCACAGCGTATAGCCGAGCCACTTCGCCGGGCGCACGAAGATCCAGTCGTACAGCTCGTCGAAGTACCATTTGTTGAGCAGGAACTGGTACAGCATCGGCTGCTGGTTCGCGAGCTCGACCGGAAGATACGGCCGCGCATAGTAGAAGATGTAGGCGACGGCGAAGCCTAGCACCATCATGACGAACGGCAGCTGGCCCAGCAGGAACGGCATATGTTCCATATCCTCTAGGATATGAGGATTCATCTTCACCGACTCGCGGAAGAACTCCTCAACGCCGTGCGGGCTGGCAAACACTTCCTTGAACGGAAAACCAGAGAGGATCGAGCCGGCGGCGAGCACACCGATCGGCACCAGCATCCAGACCGGACTTTCGTGCGCAGCGTCGTAGTGTTTCTGATCGTGCGGCTCACCAAAGAACGTCTTGAAGATCAGTCGCCAGGAATAGAACGAGGTCAAGCCGGCGGCCGCGATCGTCAGAAGATACGCATAGACCGCAATCGGATTGTGCGAAGCGTAGGCAGCTTCAATGATCGCATCTTTCGAGAAGAAGCCCGCAAAACCTGGCACACCAGTGAGCGCCATCGTGCCGATACACATCACCGCGAAGGTGTACGGGATCTTGCGCCACAGGCCGCCCATGTTGCGGATGTCCTGCTCGTGGTGCATCGCGTAGATCACCGAGCCGGAGCCCAGGAACAGCAGCGCCTTGAAGAAGGCGTGCGTGAACAGATGGAACATGCCGACCGAATAGGCCCCTGCTCCCATCGCCACGAACATGTAGCCGAGCTGCGAACAGGTCGAATAGGCGACGATGCGCTTGATGTCGTTCTGCACTAGGCCGATCGTCGCCGCGAAGAATGCCGTGGTCGCGCCGAAGAACATCACCACCGCCTGCGCGGTCGGTGACAGCTCGAACAGCGGCGACAGCCGCGCCACCATGAAGACGCCCGGCGGTGACCATGGTCGCCGCGTGGATCAGCGCCGACACCGGGGTCGGGCCTTCCATCGCGTCCGGCAACCAGGTGTGCAGCAGGAACTGGGCCGACTTCCCCATCGCGCCCATGAACAGGAACAGACAGGTCAGGGTCAGCGCGTCAGGGTGCCAGCCGAAGAAGTCGATGGTCTTGCCGGTCAGCCCGGGTGCGGCGTGAAAGATAGTCTCGAAATCGGTCGAGCCGACCAGCGCGAAGATCGCGAAGATGCCGAGCGCGAAGCCGAAGTCGCCGACGCGGTTGACCACGAACGCCTTGATCGCCGCCGCATTCGCCGACGGCTTCTGGTACCAGAAGCCGATCAGCAGGTAGCTCGCCAGACCCACGCCCTCCCAGCCGAAGAACAGCTGCACGAGGTTGTCCGAGGTCACCAGCATCAGCATCGCGAAGGTGAACAGCGAGAGATAGCCGAAGAAGCGCGGTCGGTTCGGGTCCTCGTCCATGTAGCCGATGGAGTAGAGGTGGACGAGCGCGGACACGGTGTTGACCACGACCAGCATCACCGCGGTCAGGGTGTCGACCCGCAGCGTCCAGGCCACCTGCAGGTCGCCCGAGGTGATCCAGGGCAGCAGCACGACGCGTGCGTCATGGTGCATGAAGCCGACATCGACCAGCGTGAACCAGGACAGTGCCGCCGAGACGAACAGCAGGCCCGTGGTGATCAGCTCGGCCACCCGCGATCCGGCCGCCGCCGGCTCGGAGACGTGATGGTCGTCATGACCGTGATCATCGTGGCCGTGGTCGTCGTGGGCCGTCGACGCATGAGCGTCAAAAGCATGGGCGTCGCCATGCGCGTCGTCGTGGTGGTCGACGGTATCGCCGCTCGGGCAACGCGCATGCGCACCGACCAGCGAGATGATGCCTGCAAGGATGGCGCCCAGCAGCGGCAGGAATACGATTGCCTGTATCATTTGCCGGACTAGCCCTTCATCAGATTGACGTCTTCAACCGCGATCGAACCGCGGTTGCGGAAATACACCACCAGCACGGCGAGGCCGATCGCGGCCTCGGCCGCGGCCACCGTCAGCACCAGCAGCGCGAACACCTGGCCGACGATGTCGCCGAGGAAGGTCGAGAACGCCACCAGGTTGATGTTGACCGAGAGCAGGATCAGCTCGATCGACATCAGGATGACGATGATGTTCTTGCGGTTGAGAAAGATGCCGAGGATCCCGAGCGTGAACAGGATCGCGGCGACCGCCAAATAGTGCCCCAGCCCGATCGTCATTTCACCCACTCCGCCGCATCGGCATCCTGCAGGCCCTGCCCTGACGCCACCTTGCGCATCGCCATCGCCATCTCGGGCGTGCGCGCGTTCTGCACGTTGATGTTCTGCCGCTTGACGTTGGCCTTGTGGCGCAGCGTCAGCACGATGGCGCCGATCATCGCGACCAGCAGCACCATGCCGGCGAGCTGGAAGTAATGGATGTACTTCGTATAGAGCACGAGGCCGAGCGCCTCGGTGTTGCTGACATTGGTAGGGATCGCCGCCGTGATCGTCTTGGTGACCTGCGGGTTGATCACCCAGGCGCCGACCACCAGCAGCAGCTCGAACAGGAAGATGCCGCCGATCACGATGCCGATCGGCAGGTACTGCATGAAGCCCTCGCGCAGTTCGACGAAGTCGACGTCGAGCATCATGATCACGAACAGGAACAGCACCGCGACGGCGCCGACATAGACCACGATCAGCATCATCCCGAGGAACTCGGCGCCCATCAGGATGAACAGCCCCGAGGCATTGACGAACGCCAGGATCAGGAACAGCACGGAGTGCACGGGATTGCGCGAGACGATCACCATGACCGCCGAGGCCACGCAGACCGCGGCAAACAGATAGAAGAACAGCGCCGGAAGGATCATGCCCTCACCTCACCGGTACGGCGCGTCGAGCGCGATCGACTTCGCAATCTCGCGCTCCCAGCGGTCGCCGTTGGCGAGCAGCTTCGCCTTGTCATAGTAGAGTTCCTCGCGGGTCTCGGTCGCGAATTCGAAATTCGGTCCCTCGACGATGGCGTCAACCGGGCACGCCTCCTGGCACAGCCCGCAATAGATGCACTTCACCATGTCGATGTCGTAGCGCACCGTACGGCGGGTGCCGTCGTTGCGGCGCGGGCCGGCCTCGATCGTGATCGCCTGCGCCGGGCAGATCGCCTCGCACAGCTTGCAGGCGATGCAGCGCTCTTCGCCGTTCGGATAGCGGCGCAGCGCGTGCTCGCCGCGGAAGCGCGGCGAGATCGGCCCCTTCTCGAACGGATAGTTCAGCGTCGGCTTCGGCTGGAAGAAATAGCGCATCGCCAGGAAGAACGCCGAGACGAATTCCGAGAGCAGAAGCGAGCGGGCTGTTGCGTTGACATTGACACTCATGACGGCCTCACTTCGGCGCGATGCCGGCGAACTGCAGCACGCCGGCCACGATCACCACCATCGCCAGCGACAGCGGCAGGAACACCTTCCAGCCGAGCCGCATCAGTTGATCGTAGCGGTAGCGCGGCACGATCGCCTTCGCCATCGCGAACATGAAGAACATGAAGAACACCTTGAGGGCGAACCAGACGATGCCCGGAATCCAGGTGAACGGCGGCAAATTGACCGGCGGCAGCCAGCCGCCCAGGAACAGGATCGAGGCCAGCGCGCACATCGTGGTGATCGCGACATACTCGCCGAGCATGAACAGCAGATACGGAGTCGAGCCATATTCGGTCATGAAGCCGGCGACCAGTTCGGATTCCGCTTCGACCAGGTCGAACGGCGGACGGTTGGTTTCCGCCAGCGCCGAGACGTAGAACACCACGAACATCGGGAACAGCGGCCACACATACCAGTTGAGGATGGTGAGCTGCGGCAGGCCGATCAGGTGCGCGAGCCCGCGGGTGTTCTGGGCCTCGACCACCGCCGACAGGTTCAGCGAGCCGACGCAGAGCAGCACGGTGATGATGACGAAGCCGATCGAGACCTCATAGGACACCATCTGCGCCGCCGAGCGCAGCGCGGCCAGGAACGGGTACTTCGAGTTCGACGACCAGCCGGCCATGATGATGCCGTAGATCGACAGCGACGAGATCGCGAAGATGTAGAGAATGCCGACATTGATGTCGGAGATCACCCAGCCGAGATCGAACGGGATCACGGCCCAGGCGGCCAGCGCCAGGATGCACGAGACCAAAGGCGCGAGCAGGAACACGCCCTTGTTGGAGCCGGACGGAATCACCGGCTCCTTCAGCACGAATTTGAGAAGGTCGGCGAAGGATTGCAGCAATCCGAACGGGCCGACCACGTTGGGGCCGCGCCGGATCTGCACCGCCGCCCAGATCTTGCGGTCGGCGAGCAGGATGTAGGCGATCGCGATCAGCAGCACGACGAGCAGCAACAGGCTTTCCGCGACCATGACGATCAGCGGCCAGAGGAAGCCGGTCCAGAACGCGCTTGCGAAGAATTCAGCCATCAGGTCACGCTCACTCCGCTGCCGTCAGCATTCGGCCCGACGCCAGCCGCGAGCATTCCGCCATCACGGCAGAGGCCCGCGCGATCGGGTTGGTCAGATAGAAATCCTCGACGGTCGGCTTGAATGCCGCCTTGTCGACGCTGCCGCCCTTGCCGGCCAGCGCCTTGACGTCGTCGGCCGTGCCGGCCTCGATCTGGTCGAGCCGCATCAGATGCGGATAGGTCTTGAACATCGCCTGGCGCAGCGCCTGCAACGAGTCGAACGGCAGCTTCTTGCCGAGCACGTCGGACAGCGCGCGGATGATCGCCCAGTCCTCGCGGGCTTCGCCCGGCGGGAATGCGGCACGGTTGGCGATCTGCGCCCGGCCCTCGGTGTTGACGTAGATGCCGGACTTCTCGGTATAGGCGGCGCCCGGCAGGATCACGTCGGCGCGGTGCGCGCCCTTGTCGCCATGGGTGCCGATATAGACGACGAAGGTGCCGTCCGGCGCCTTGATCTCGTCGGCGCCGAGCAGGAACAGCACGTCGAGCGTGCCGAAAGTCGTCATCTGCGCCGTGGTCAGGCCGCCGGCCGCAGGCGAGAAGCCGATATCGAGCGCGCCGGCCCGCGAAGCCGTATCCTGAAGCACGGCAAAGCCGTTCCAGCCGTCCTTGAGCGCTCCGACGTCGACGGCGAGCTTGGCTGCCTGCGCCAGCACCGCCGCGCCGTCATGCCTGGTGTAGACACCGGCGCCGACCAGGATGATCGGGTTCTTGGCATTCTTCAGCACGTCGGCAAAGGAGTGCTTGCCCGCGACGAGATCGGCGAGCGTGTCGGTGCCCGCGCCGAGATAGTCGTGCTCATAGGTGAAATCGGCCTTGGCGCCGATCATGCCGACCTTGAGCCCGCCGGTGCGCCAGCGCTTGCGGATCCGCGCGTTCAGCACCGCGGCTTCCTTGCGCGGATGCGAGCCGATGATCAGGATCGCGTCGGCCTGGTCGATGCCGGCAATGGTCGGGTTGAAGATGTAAGAGCCGCGGCCGGCCTTGGCGTCGAACGCGTCGCCGCCCTGCACTGCCAGATTGACCGAACCGAACGCAGCGAGCAGCTCCTTCAGCGCATACATCTCGTCGACCGCGGCGAGATCGCCCGCGATCGCGCCGATCCGCTTGCCGTCGGTGCTGCCGGCCTTGGCGGCGATGGCAGCAAAGGCCTCCTGCCAGGTCGCAGGCCTGAGCTGGCCGTTCTCGCGCACATAGGGCCGGTCGAGGCGCTGCGTGCGCAGGCCGTCGACGACGTGGCGGGTCTTGTCGGAAATCCACTCCTCGTTCACCGCCTCGTTGATGCGCGGCAGGATGCGCATCACCTCGCGGCCGCGGGTGTCGACCCGGATGGCGGATCCGACGCCGTCCATGACGTCGACCGACTGGGTCTTGCCGAGTTCCCAGGGCCGCGCCGCAAAGGCATAGGGCTTCGAGGTCAGCGCACCGACCGGGCAGATATCGACGAGATTGCCTTGCAGCTCCGAGCTCAGCGCCTGTTCGAGATAGGTGGTGATCTCCATGTCCTCGCCGCGGCCGGTCGCGCCCATTTCCGGCGCGCCGCAGACTTCGGCGGAGAAGCGGACGCAGCGCGTGCACTGGATGCAGCGGTTCATCGAGGTCTTGACCAGCGCACCGAGATACTTGTCCTCGACCGCGCGCTTGTTCTCGGCGAAACGGCTGGTGTCGACGCCGTAACCCATCGCCTGGTCCTGCAGGTCGCACTCGCCGCCCTGGTCGCAGATCGGGCAGTCCAGCGGATGGTTGATCAGCAGGAATTCCATCACGCCTTCGCGCGCCTTCTTGACCATCGGCGAACGCGTCGAGATCTCCGGCGGCTCGCCCTTCGGCCCCGGACGGCAGTCGCGCACGGCCCAGGCGCAGCTCGCGACCGGCTTCGGGCCGCCCTTCACCTCGACCAGGCACATCCGGCAATTGCCGGCGATCGACAACCGCTCGTGATAGCAGAAGCGCGGAATCTCGGCGCCTGCCGCCTCGCACGCCTGCAGCAGCGTGTGCTCCGGCGGCACATCGATCTCTTTGCCATCGACGATGATCTTGCTCATGTCTCTTCTCTACTCCGCCGCGACCATGTGGACGGGATCACGAACGCCCTGATCGTCGAGATCGGCTTTGTGCGAATACTGATCGATGCGCTCTTCAATCTCGTGACGGAAATGCGCAATCAGACCCTGGATCGGCCACGCCGCAGCGTCGCCGAGTGCGCAGATGGTGTGGCCCTCGACCTGCTTGGTGACCTCGAGCAGCATGTCGATCTCGCGCTTGTGGGCGCGGCCCTCGGCCATGCGAGTCAGGACGCGCCACATCCACCCCGTGCCCTCGCGGCACGGCGTGCACTGGCCGCAGCTCTCATGCTTGTAGAAATAGGAGATGCGCGCGATCGCCCGGATCAGGTCGGTCGACTTGTCCATCACGATCACGGCCGCGGTGCCGAGGCCCGAGCGCAGCTTGCTCAGGCTATCGAAATCCATCGGCGTGTCGATGATCTGATCGGCCGGCACCATACGCACCGACGAGCCGCCGGGGATCACCGCCTTCAGATTGTCCCAGCCGCCGCGAATGCCGCCGCAATGCTTCTCGATCAGCTCGCGGAACGGAATCCCCATCGCCTCTTCGACGTTGCAGGGCCGCTCGACGTGGCCGGAAATGCAGAACAGCTTGGTGCCGACATTGTTCGGCCGGCCGATGGCGGCGAACCAGGCGGCGCCGCGGCGCAGGATGTCGGGCGCAACCGCGATCGACTCGACGTTGTTCACGGTGGTCGGGCAGCCATAGAGGCCGACATTGGCCGGGAACGGCGGCTTCAGCCGCGGCTGGCCCTTCTTGCCCTCGAGGCTCTCGAGCAGCGCGGTTTCCTCGCCGCAGATATAGGCGCCGGCGCCGTGCGCGACATAGATGTCGAACGGCCAGCCGTTGATATTGTCCTTGCCGACCAGCTTGGCCTCATAGGCCTGGTCGATCGCCGCCTGCAGCCGCTCGCGCTCGCGGATGAACTCGCCACGGATATAGACGTAGCAGGCATGTGCGCCCATCGCGAAGCTCGCGAGCAGGCAGCCTTCGACCAGCAGATGCGGGTCGTGCCGCATGATCTCGCGGTCCTTGCAGGTTCCGGGCTCCGACTCGTCGGCATTGACGACGAGATAGCTCGGACGGCCGTCCTTGGATTCCTTCGGCATGAAGGACCACTTCATGCCGGTCGGGAAGCCTGCGCCGCCGCGGCCGCGCAGGCCCGAGGCCTTCATCTCATTGATGATCCAGTCGCGGCCCTTGTCGATGATCCCTTTGGTGCCATCCCAGGCGCCTCGTCGGCGCGCGCCCTCGAGGCCCCAATCATGCAGGCCGTAGAGGTTCTTGAAGATGCGGTCCTTGTCGCTGAGCATGCTCAAAACTTTCCGAACATCACCGATTGGCTTGCGAATATGCGAGCCCGGCGGCACAGCCGCCGAACACGATGGCCCACAACAGGCTGGATTCCAGCGTCGCGCTCAGGCCGTAACGTTGCAGCAGGAACATGAAGCCCGCCGCGACGGCGGTGTGCAGCGCGATCGTGCGCCAAGCCTTCATCGCGCCCCTCCCCGTCCCGTTCGCCTGCACCTGAAAGCCCCGCATCAGGTGGTTTCCTTCAGCGTCGTCGGCCCGCCTGCGGGCGCCGAGAACTGACGGTCGGTCTGCGGGCCGGGCTTCGGCGGATTGCCGGCGGCAAAGCCGTCGAGCACCTTGCCGAAGCTTTCCTTGGTCAGGTCCTCATAGGTGTCCTTCCAGATCAGCACCATCGGCGCGTTCACGCAGGCGCCGAGACACTCGACCTCTTCCCAGGAGAAGTTGCCGTCCTTCGACAGCTGGAAGGGATCGTGATGGATACGATGCTGGCAGACCTCGATCAGGTCGGCAGCGCCGCGCAACCGGCACGGCGTGGTGCCGCAAACCTGGACATGGGCCTTCTTGCCGACCGGCGAGAGCTGGAACATGGTGTAGAAGGTCGCGATCTCCAGCATTCGGATATGCGGCATCTCGAGCAGGTCGGCGACGGCGCGGATCGCAGCTTCCGAGACCCAACCGTCATGCTGCTCCTGCACGCGCCACAGAATCGCGATCGCCGCCGAGGCCTGACGGCCCGGCGGATATTTCTCGATCTGCTTCTTGGCCCAGGCCAGGTTCTCGTCCGTGAACGTGAAGCTCGCGGGCTGCAATTCCTTCGGGGCAAGGCGGCGGACGGACATCGATCAAACTCTCATTGCGCGCGGTGCGGATGCGGACATCATCACCGGTCGACCTCGCCGAACACGATGTCCAGCGAGCCAAGGATGGCGGAAACGTCGGCCAACAGATGGCCCTTGCAGATGTGATCCATCGCCTGCAGATGGGCGAAACCCGGCGCGCGGATCTTGCACTTGTATGGCTTGTTGGTCCCGTCTGCGACGAGATAGACGCCGAACTCGCCCTTCGGCGCCTCGACCGCGGCGTAGACCTCACCGGCCGGCACGTGGACGCCTTCGGTGTAGAGCTTGAAGTGATGGATCAGCGCTTCCATCGAGCGCTTCATCTCACCACGGCGCGGCGGCGCGATCTTGTTGTCCTCGACCACGACCGGGCCCTGCCCGTCCGGCGCCTTCAGCTTCTGCACGCACTGCTTCATGATGCGCACCGACTGGCGCATCTCCTCCATGCGGATCAGGTAGCGGTCGAAGCAGTCGCCGTTCTTGCCGATCGGAATGTCGAAATCCATCTCGGCGTAGCACTCGTAGGGCTGCGACTTGCGCAGGTCCCAGGCCGCGCCCGAGCCGCGCACCATCACGCCGGAGAAGCCCCACTCCCAGGCTTCCTTGAGCGGCACCACGCCGATATCGACGTTGCGCTGCTTGAAGATGCGGTTGCCGGTCAGCAGCCGATCGAGATCGTCGACGACCTTGAGGAACGGATCGCACCATGCCTCGATGTCGTCGATCAGCTTCGGCGGCAGGTCCTGGTGCACGCCCCCGACGCGGAAGAACGCCGCGTGCATGCGCGAACCCGAGGCGCGCTCGTAAAACACCATCAGCTTTTCGCGCTCTTCGAAGCCCCACAGCGGCGGGGTCAGCGCGCCGACGTCCATCGCCTGCGTGGTTACGTTGAGCAGATGCGACAGGATGCGGCCAATCTCGCAATACAGCACGCGGATCAATTGGCCACGGCGCGGCACCGTGATGCCGAGCAGTTTTTCCGCCGCGAGGCAGAACGCATGCTCCTGGTTCATCGGCGCGACGTAGTCGAGGCGGTCGAAATACGGAATCGCCTGCAGATAGGTCTTGTGCTCGATCAGCTTCTCGGTGCCGCGGTGAAGCAGGCCGATATGCGGATCGACGCGCTCGACGACTTCGCCGTCGAGCTCCAGCACGAGGCGAAGCACGCCGTGCGCCGCCGGATGCTGCGGACCAAAGTTGATGGTGAAGTTACGAAGATCTTGCGGTTGCTCGTTCATGGCTTCGGCTCCGCCTTGGCCTTCTCGTCACCGGGAAGCGGATAGTCCGCGCCTTCCCAGGGCGAGAGGAAATCGAACTTGCGGAATTCCTGGTTGAGCCGGACCGGCTCGTACAGCACCCGCTTTTCCTGGTCGTCGTAGCGAACCTCGACGAAGCCGGTGAGCGGGAAATCCTTGCGCAGCGGATGGCCATCGAAGCCGTAATCCGTCAGCAGGCGGCGCATGTCCGGATGCCCGGTGAAGATCACGCCGTAAAGGTCGTAGGTCTCGCGCTCGAACCAGTCGGCGCCGGGGAAGACGCCGATGATCGACGGCACCTGCGTGGTCTCGTCGGCCTGGCCGCGCACGCGGATGCGCGTGTTCAGCGTCGGCGACAGCAGGTGGTAGACGACATCGAAACGCTTCTCGCGGCTCGGATAGTCGACCGCGGTCACGTCGGTGATGCTGACGAAACGGCAGTTGGGATCGTCACGCAGAAACCTGACGACGTCCACGATTCTGCCAATCTCGACGTCGATAGTGAGTTGATTGAACGCGACCGAGTGCGCCGTGGCGGCGCCCGGAAGCGCGCTCACGATCGTCTGCCCAAGGGCGTCGAGCTTGCCGTCGTCCATGCCTGAAACCTTAGCGTTCGATGGTGCCGATACGGCGGATCTTCTTCTGCAGCAGCAGCACGCCGTAGAGCAGTGCCTCCGCCGTGGGCGGGCAGCCCGGCACATAGATGTCGATCGGCACGATGCGGTCGCAACCACGCACCACCGAGTACGAGTAGTGGTAGTAACCGCCGCCATTGGCGCACGAGCCCATCGAGATGACGTAGCGCGGCTCCGGCATCTGATCGTAGACCTTGCGCAGCGCCGGCGCCATCTTGTTGGTCAGCGTGCCCGCGACGATCATCACGTCGGACTGCCGCGGCGAAGCACGCGGCGCAAAGCCGAAGCGCTCGACGTCATAGCGCGGCATCGAGACCTGCATCATCTCGACCGCGCAGCAGGCGAGACCGAAGGTCATCCACATCAGCGAGCCGGTGCGCGCCCAGGTGATCAGATCATCGGCCGCCGCAACGAAGAAGCCCTTGTCGGACAGCTCGTGATTGACCTCGAGGAAAAACGGATCATTGGCGCCGACCGGCTTGCCGGTCGACGGATCGAGAATGCCTCTCGGAGCTTGCGCAATCGCCGGCTGCGAGGATGCGGCGGTGGGGCTCAATCCCATTCGAGCGCGCCTTTCTTCCATTCATACGCGAACCCGACCGTCAGCACGGCCAGGAACACCATCATCGACCAGAACCCGGTCGCCCCCAGTTTTCCGAACGCCACGGCCCAGGGGAACAGGAACGCCACTTCGAGATCGAAGATGATGAAGAGGATCGCCACCAGATAGAAGCGGACGTCGAACTTCATGCGGGCGTCGTCAAAAGCGTTGAATCCGCATTCATAGGCGGACAGCTTTTCCGGGTCCGGCGACTGGAACGCGACCAGGAACGGCGCGATCAGGAGCGCCAGCCCGATCAGGCTCGCGACTCCGATAAAGACCACAAGTGGGAGATAATTCTGCAGGATGCCGGTCATCGGCGAGGCCTTCTTGCTGCGGTTTCGGACGTGCCGCAGATTCGTTGATTGGAATTGTTCTTGAGGCTTTAGCGCAGCGCAACAGGGGGCGCAAGACAAGCAATTTTGACGCTTTTACCGTCCCTCCCGCGGGCTCTTTGCCGCATCAGGCGGAAGCGCTTGCCTCAACGGGAAACGCCGCGGCCGGCGTCTGGTGCCCTGCGCTTTCCCCATATCAGCTCAGCTCCCGCTCGGCAGCGAGCCATCCCGCGGCCGTTGCGGTCAGGCGGTCGAGGCGGCCGAGCAGCAGGTTTGGATCCCCCGAAGGTACCTGTTCCACCGCGCAAGACCCCTGGGGTGGCCATGGGACCGGAAGCAGGTCTGCCCGGCGTTCGTCGCGCAGAGTGCGGAGGACCGCAGTAGGCCAAAGATAGGAAATCGCCGGCCTTGGGCAATGGGATCGTCGCGGTCCGGACCCCACCCCGGTACAGGCGGCGCGGGGAGTGAATTGCCAAGCTGTGGCCGCCGATCAGCCTCAGCGGCAACGCAGCCGATATCCCCAGAAAAGTCCGCCGGTTTGACCGACGCCGCTAACGGGCCAGCTAGGCATCGATGAAGGCCGAGAGGTCGGCCAGCAGGCGGGCGCTGTGCGTCAGCGGCAAAGCGTGCGGCGCGCCTTCGTAGACCACGAGCCTGCTTCCGCTGATCAGGCTTGCCGTCTTCGCGCCGGTCAGCGCGAGCGGTGCGCTGGCATCCTGGTCGCCGTGCACGATCAGCGTCGGGCGATCGATAGCTTTGGCCGCGGCGCGCAGGTCGGCAGACGAAATGGTTTGGCGGCAGGCCAGCGCCACCGGCAACGGCACGCTCAGCATCATCTGCTTGATCCATGCCCGGGTGACCTCTGATGTGTCGGGCGTGAAGAAGGGCGCCTCGTTCTCGCCGATCCATTTCGGGAAATCCTGCGCGATCGCGGCATTTTGGGCATCGATCATCGGTCGCGGCACCGCGTCCGGATTATCCTCGGTCTGGACCAGACACGGCGTGGTCGGCGCCGCCAGGACCAGCCGCGCGACACGGCCTGAGCCATGGCGCGACAGATAGTTCACCGCCTCGATCGAGCCCATCGAATGCGCCACGATGGTGACGTCGTGCAGATCGTGCTGCTCGATCACGGCAGCGACGTCGTCGGTCAGCGTATCCAGATCGTATCCCTTCATCGGCAGGTCGGACCGGCCGTGGCCACGCCGGTCGGGCGCGACGCAGCGATAACCCTTCGCGTTCAGCGCCACGATCTGGCTGCCCCAGACGCTGGAATCGAACGTCCAGGCGGACAGCAGGAGCACCGGCTTGCCCGAGCCCCAATCCTGCACGAACAGTTTTGTGCCGTCGCTCGCGGTCGCACAAAGCGGTTGGCTGACCATGATATGTTTCCCTTCGCAGATCGACCGGCCACATCGCCGCCGATGCGCGACCATCGCAAAGGGAGATCGCACGCGCGATTACGCGTCAGGTAATCGTGCGCGTGACGTCAGGCTCGCCGAAGCGGAAAGGGCTCGCGTCTCACCACTGATACCGCACCACGCCTTTGCCGGCGTAGCTCGAGGTGACGTTGGAGAACTCGCCCTCGAACGTCGCAGCCGCCGACCAGCCGTTTCGCCAATTCATCTCCAGCGAGGCCGTGGTCAGCGCAGAGTCGCTCGCCTGCGCCGCGCCGTTGACGACAAAGCTGGTGCCTGGCAACGCCTGGAAGGTCGCGGCGGCCGAGCGGTTCGGGTCATAGTTATGGGCCCAGGCAAAGCGCGTGCGCAGCGTCAGGATGCCGTCCTGCACCGCGAACGACTTGTCGGTACGAAGGCCGAGCTCGCTGCGGGTATCGGTGAGGCTCTTGCCGGCATAGGTCAGCCCAAAGGTCGACAGGCCCGAAATCACCCGCTCGGCGTAACCGGGCAGTTCGAAAGTCGTGAACTGGCCCGCGGCGTAAGGTGTGATGCCGACGCCGCCGATCCACGGCGCGACGAAACGATAGCCACCCTCTAGCCGCCCCGAATATGCGTTGGCATTGAACTCGGCGCGGAGCCGGTCGATGCCTGCCGCCGTCACGGTGCGGTCGGTGGTGATGTCCTGCCAGCCATAGGCAAGCGCAGCGGAGACATAGGCCGGGCCTTCGGTGTGGCGGACATAGGCGCCGGCCTGGAACAGGTCGGAGCGGCCGCTGCCGCTATTGACCACCGAGAAGCTGGTGCCGCCACCGGCGAGCGCGAAGCCCGCAACCGTTTTCGGCGAGAACAGATAGTCGGCGCCGACCGCCGTGCCATAGATGCTGCTAGTGGTGTCGTTCGACCCGACCATGGCGTTGCCGCTGGTCGATTGCGAACCGCCGAAACCCGCGGCCCAGACGTTCCAGCGGGGCACGAACGGCACCGGCGGCGCCTTGGTGAACATCGCGAATGCATCGGTCTTCCGGGCCGCGGCATAGGCGCTCGCTTCGCCCTCGTCCGCATATCCCGTTGCGCCCGGCATCGAACCCGTCGCGCCGGTGCGGTTCATGAAGGGATCGGTGAGCAGCCCCATGAACAGGTTCATCGCATCGAACGTCGTCTGCTGCGTGCCGGTCGCCAGTTCGCCGGAGGCCTGCGTCAGGCCCGCCGGGGTGAGCGTGCCGAACACCGTCTGAATGCCGCCGGTCGCGTTGAAGGAGTTGACCAACGTGTTCGCGACGTTCTGCTGGTTGATCGAGAGGCCGCCGCCGAAGTTGGGAGGGGATGGTGGCGCAAAGTTCAGCGCGAGATTGAGATAGGCGTGGGTGGCGTCGTAGCTCAGGGTGTCGGTGAAATTCGTCGGCAGGTTGGTATTGACGATGTTGGATACAAATGTGCCGGATATGCCTCCAGCGGCGTTCAGAATCGTATACTGCCTGGAGATGTAGCTGCCGTTGGCGAACACTGCATTGACGGTCGCGCCTCCAAGTGTCGCGTTCGCGTTGACATTGGTCGATGCCGCAGCGGTCGGCGTCACCTGCACCTGATAGATCGCGCCGGATTGGAAGGCGAGAGCGCCGTTGATCGTCAGTGTGCCGGTCGGATCTGCAGCACTCCCGGGTGCAAGCGTGCCTCCGCTCATGATGGTCGTCGGTGTCGGAATGACGAAGCCGCCCCTCAAGGGGTCGCCGGTGACCGGCTCCTTCGCCGTAATCGTACCATCAGCCGCAGCGGTGGCGCCGGAGCTGGTGGCTAACCATGTTGACACGACGCCGTTGTGGAAAAAGACGACGGTCGGAGCGCCGACGATGCCGGTGCCGCTCAACGTGCCGCCGGAATTGACCGTCACTTTCAGCGAGTTGGCGATCGTGCCGTCCACTTCAAGGGTGCCGCCGTTGACGGTGGTGGCGCCAGTGTAGCTGTTGACACCCGCAAGGATTTCCTTGCCGCCGGTGATCGCCACACCGCCGCCCGCGCCACCGTCCCGGATGTCGCCCGCAAAGGTTCCGTTGGCATTGGTGAAGGTCACCGTGTTGGCACCGAGGTTCACGGTGCCGACGATGCTGGTCCCGGAAAGACTGTTGATCGCGACGCCGCCACCCGCGCGCGATATATCGAACATGCCGTCGTTGATCACGGCCTTTGAGGACGCAATGCTGCCGCCGTTGATCAGATCGAGCTCGCCGCCGGCGTTGATCGTGGTCAGCCCGGCATAGGTGTTGGCGCCGCCGAATCTCGCCAGGGCGCCAAGGGCGATCGTCACATTGCCGCCGGTGCCGCCACCAATGCCGCCATCCTGGATGACACCGTCGTAGGGGCCCACACGGCTGGTGATGGTCAGCGTCTTGGCGCCGAGGGACACGACGCTGTGGCCGTCCTGATCAACCAAGCCTGAGATGCTTGTACCGCTATTGGTCTGCGAAATATCGAATGTGCCGATTCCTGCACCCGAAGCGAACACGACATTGGCCGAATTGGCGATCGAGCCGTTTCCCTTGAGCGCGAGCGTCGCGCCGGCATCGATCTGGGTAAAGCCGAAATAGCCGTTGGCGCCGGACAGGGTCTGCGTTCCGCCGGCGATCTCGAGGCCCCCTGTGCGCGAGCCGTTGATCGCGCCGGAAAACTCCGTCGAACCGGCGGTAATCACCAAAGCGTTGTTGCCGAGCGCAACCGATCCACCGCCCGCGAGCCTAGTGATCCTGTTGAGGAAGGACGATGATCCTGAAATATCGAATGTGCCATTGACCGTCACGACGCTCGAATTCGAGTTGCTGCCGCCACCCGACAGCGCCAGCGTCGCGCCGGAATTGATCGTCGTCGCGCCGGAATAGCTTTCCGTGGCCGTGAAGGTCAGCGCACCGCCGCTGCCGGAGCTCGCGACCGTCACGCCGCCTGTACCGGTCAGTGCCATCGCGAGCGTCACGGCATTGCCGTTATAGTCGAACGTCGCGCCGCCGGAGCCGATGGCGTTCAGCCGGCTCGAGATGTCGGCCGTGTTACCGCTCGCCCATTGCAGCCCGCCGCCGTTGAGGGTGATGTTGCCCGAGCCGAAATTGCTCGCTGCATTGAAGTTGATCAGGCCGCCGCTCACGGTCGTGCCGCCGGAATAGGTGTTTGCGGCGGTGAGCGTCAGCGTGCCGGCACCGGTCTTGGCAAGACTCCAGCTGCCGGCATCGGCACCTGTGCCGCCGCTGCCGGTCTGGTCGGCGATGACATCGGAGACGATCTGGTTCTGGCCGGCCGCGGGACTGAAGGTCAGCGTCCCGTTGCCCTGCAGGAACAGACCCGAGCCGAAGGCCGAGCCATTGCCGGCACCCACACCACCCGTTCCACCGGCGACGCTGCTGCCGTTGACGGTAAAGGCACCGGAAACGTTGAGCGTTCCGCCACCCTGGACAAACACCGCGCCGCCTGCGCCGAGCCCGCCGCCGCCACCGCCATTGACGCTGTCGCCGCCGTTGCCTGCACCGAAGCCGCCGGTATTCCCGCAGGTCACACCGGTGCCGCCGCCGCTGGCGCCGCCGCCACCGCCACCAAAGCCGCCCTTCCCGGGACTGGCAAAGCAGCGCACGCTCCCGCCGCCGCCACCGAAACCGCCATTTCCGCCTGCGCTGTTCAAGCTACCGCCACCGCCACCACCGAAGCCGCCAGTACCGCCGCCGCCGCTCAAGCCCCCGGTAGCCGTAGCAGCGCCGCCGCCAATCCCGCCGCCGCCACCGGCACCGTGGATGCCAGACCCCATGGCCCCGCCGCCCCCGCCGCCTCCATTGGCGCCCCCTGTGCCTGGTGAGGCACCACTCCCCGGGTCGGTGGCGCCAGCGCCCCCGCCGGCGGCGCCGATAACGATGCCGGCAGCACCGTTGCCACCCGTCGAGCCAGTCTGGCCGGCCCCGCCGTTGGCGCCGAGGCCAATCCCGCCTCCGCCACCACCGCCGACGTTACCACCGTTTCCGCCATTGCCACCGAGCCCGCCGCCACCGCCGCCACCGGCGACGGTCGAGCCGTAGTTGCCGCCGCTTCCGCCATTAGCCTGATTGCTCGCGAGCGACACATTGCTGACCGTGACGTTGGCGCCGCTGGCGACGAACAGCGCGCCGCCCGCCCCCATCCCGCCGCCGCCGCCGCCATCGAACCCGCTGCCGCCATTGCCGCCCTTGGCGACGGCGTTCTGGATGGTGAGATTGTCGATCGCGACGCTGCCGGCGTAGACGAAGAATCCGCGCTGCACGCCGCCGCCATCGAGTGTGAAGTTGCCGCCGTTGATGGTTACGGTGCTTCTCGAATTGATGATGGGCAGCGTCGTTCCGGCAGTCAGCGTGATGTTATTCGTGATGTTGAGCGTGTAGTTGGTGACGGGATTGTTGTCGATCGTCGTCAGCGCGGTGACGAGGCTCGCTCCATCGCCGACGTTCAGCACCGTCTGGGCGTGTGCGCCGGTCCCGGACGCGATGAGCAGAGCAAGCGCTACCGCAACCTGCCGCAAGCGGGGCGATCGACAACGTTCCACGACGTGCACGCGCATGGCATTCCAACTCGGGCCACACATAGGCGGCCACTGAAATTCTCAGCGTGAGGTTGTATTCCCTGGGACACCTTGCCGCATGACAAAAAACGAAGATGGGACTGAAAGCGCAGCGATGTGCCTTCTTTGCCACAGCGCTGTAGTGCTGCTCGCGACCTGTGCGCCGTCACGTCAGCTTGCCGGTGTATTTCTCCAGCACCGCCCAGGCGTCCGCGCCATAGGTCTTCTGCCACTGGGTGTAGAAGCCGGCCTTCACCAGCGCAGCCCTGAACTGCACGGGATCCGGCTTGTTGAACGTCATGCCCTTCCCGGTCAGCTCGGCCTGCAACGAGCGATCCATCTCGACCAGATCGGCGCGCTCCTTGACCGCGGCCGCGTCGAATGCCGCATTGATGAGCTCGACGAGATCGGGCGGCAGGCCCGCCATTGCACGGCGGTTGCCAAGGATCCAGTAGCCGCTCCAGCAATGGTTCGACAGCGCGCAGTATTTCTGCACCTCGTACAGTTTTCCGGTCGAGACCTGCGCCAGCGGATTCTCCTGGCCCTCGACGATGTGGGTCTGCAGCGCCGAATAGAGCTCGCTGTAGGAGATGCTCGACGGCAGCGCGCCAAGCCCTGAGAACAGCGAGGTCAGCAGTGCCGTCACCGGCACGCGAATTTTAAAACCCCTGAGATCCTCGACGCTGTTGAGCTGCCGGCTCGACGACGAGGTGATCTGGCGGAAGCCGTTGTCCCAGACCATCTTCAGCGGCATGACGCCGGTTCTGGCGATCGCCTCGCGCACGATGTCGCCGACGCCGCCGTCCATCGCGGCCCAGACCTGGTCGTAAGACTGGAACGCGAAGCCGATGCTCGGCAGGCCCGACAGCGGCACCAGCGTCGACAACGTCATGCTGGGCGCGGCCAACAGCTCGATCCCGCCGGCGCGGACCTGCGACAGCATCTCCGGATCGCCGCCGAGCTGGCTGTTGGCGAACACCGTGATGTTGAGCCGGCCGGACGATTGCGCGCCGGCCAGCTTGGCCGCCTCGGCCAAACGGATTGTTAGGGGATGGGTTTCCGGAGTGTTGACGCCGAGCTTGAGATCGAACTCGGCAGCAGCAAGAGACGGCTTACCAAACATCGCGGCGGCAAGCGCCATGGAGCCGGTTCCCAGCATCCGTCGGCGGGTCATCTTCTTTGTTTTCATTGTTGTTTTTCTCCCAGGCGCAGCCCGCGCCCGTGGCCAGTTTCAGCCCTCCCTTTCTGTGACGCAAGGCACGGTGAAACCGATCCGCCCGTGGCACGAAACCATTTCCGGAACTCACGAAACGATCCGGAAACAGATGGGGCTTACCAGTAGGTGCCATAGACGGCGCATAGACGCCCGGAGGCGACCATGAACCACTCGATCCATTCAGCCGATCGCGCGACCCACCTCAAGATTGTGGTGGTTGCGCTCGTTGCGGCCATCGGGGTTGCGGCTTTCGGCATTTCGGCCCGGAACAACGCAGATTTCACCCAGACCGCCCAGACCAACCAGGTCATCAAGGCCGGCAAACCTGTCGCAATCACCTCCTCGGGCACCTCGACGGTCCGGTAAGACGGGTTCTGGCTTCGGCAGACAAAGCGGCCGTCTTCGGGCGGCTTTTTGTTGGTCCCGATCGTCTCGAGCGCGGCCGCGCAGCCGCGGTGAAATCTTAACCGCCTCCTAACGCGGCCGTTCGATTGCAATCCGCTCCGCGGCCGCTGTCTTAAAAGTTGTTCCGTAAGGTGCGCGTCAACAGAGGCGCAGGTCCACAATGAATTTGCAGCAGCAAGTAATTTCGACCGGCTTCAAGATCATCTGCACAGATTGCGGCAGCCTGGCGATAAAGGTCGCCGATCCCGCACACGCCTCCGGCGACACCATCATCGAATGCCGCCGCTGCAACGCCGTGCGTGGCACGGTGGCGGACCTGCACACGCTGGCGCGGCGCGGCCGCGACCTGTTCGAATTCTAACCCCGGCGGCGCCGATGCTGTCAGACCCGAACGCGACCATGCAGAGCGACATTCCCCTGGATACGGTCTGGTCGATCCTCGAGGCCGCCAACGAATTGGGCGATGCCCACACGGTCGACGCTTGCCGCCGCATCATCGACGCGAATTTGCGCGGCGACGCCCCGGGACAATCCGACCTCAACGCGGTCGCCGCATTCTTTGCCTGATCAAGGCAGCGGGTGGCCGTTTGTGAATTCAATGCGGCGTCGCGGCGACGGAGCTGACGCGGCATGATTTTTATGTCCTGCCGCGACCGATCAACGCCGATACGATCTCGTGGCGGCCTTACTTCTTTCGGAGAACGATGATGCTCTGATACGGCGAGATCCCGTTCATGCCGACGTCAACGAGATCGAACCGGTCGGTCCACTGCGTCTCGATGTACCGCTTGCTGATGATCGTCTCGCCGTAGGTCATTTCGCCATCGACCGGATAGCTTTGCGGATAGAAGTAGAATCCGTCTCGCGCCACGGTCTCGGCGATTTTTTGCTGATCCCAGCCAGGCAATTTGGAAATCGGCTCATAGAATGCGTATGCCGGCGGCCGAACGGTCAGGAGAAAGAGACCACGATGCTCCAGCGAATCGTGGACCGCGGTCAGGCATGTGTCGCTCGCGGCAGGCGAGAGGTGCGTCCAGATCGATAGCGCGTAGGCGACATCGAATTTCTGATTGAACGGCAGACGTCTCGGCAAGCTTTCCGACAACACGATATCGGCGCGCGGGTTGGAGCGTTGCGCGACCTGGATGATGCCCTTGTGCGGATCGCAACCATGCAGATTGCGGAGCGGCACATCCTTCATGAAGTAACGGAGCACGCTGCCCCAGCCGCAGCCATAGTCCAGCACCTGGCATTCATCGAATGGCTTGTCCAGATGACGCCTGAGCTTGTCATGCAACAGGCGATAGGTTTCGGTGACGGCGGCGCCGAGCTCCATCCCGGAACGACCGCTCCAGTTCTTCTGGGTCCCGGCGTCTGGCGGATCTGGAATGGCCGCCTTGATCGCCTTGAAGCCATCATACTCCTTCCAGAGCAGTACATTCCACAGATACGGATCGTCGATCCATTTCAGTGCGTCGTAGACGGACTCTCCACTTCGGCAGGCGGCGTCCGCTCTTTCCAGTTCGTCGTTGTAGTATTCTTTCAGCCACGAACTCCAATTCATCAGCACGCCTCCGTGTCCAGGTTCGCTTCGTCAGCCCTCGCCCACGCTCGTGTCATTTGAATTTCCTGAAACTGTCTTCGCTTACTCCGGCAACTTTAAGACCCACCGCAAACGTCTGAGTTCCGGAAGCCGATGGAACCGCTGATGTCGTTCCCGTTCGCTGGTTGCGAGCGCTGTCACCGAGCGCGATGCGATGAGAGTAAGGCTGGCGTCAGGCTGGCGCGATACGCTGCGCGCGGGACCGAGACCTGCCGCTCGTGCGTTTCTCGCTGCTCTGATGGCGATAGTCACTATCGCATCAGCCGATGTGATGCTCGCTTGAGAGGTGAACCAATTGGTCGACCTTTGGGAAGCGTGCCGATGAAAGTCCGCGAACTCGTCCAGGTGCTGCGGGCACTCCCGGATCAGGACGCAACAGTCGTGATTGGAGAAGGAGCGAAGCCGGAAACCTGGCTGATCGAGTCGGGTGTCTCGGAATGTTGGATTGCGCCCGTGAGTGATGACCATGCGATCGTCGGGAGCGAACCGGCCATCGAGATCGTCTAAATGCCGCACGTTTGGGAGCGCGGCTGCTTTTGCGTGCCGGAAGCCCGGGCCAAGAAGGTTCGAGCACGTCAGGACGGTCGGCGCGCAACGCGTCTTAGAACTGGAACTTGGAGCTAAGTGCTTGATAAGACTGGCGCGAGAGACGGGACTCGAACCCGCGGCCTCCGCCGTGACAGGGCGGCGCTCTAACCAACTGAGCTACTCCCGCGGATGCCGATCATCGGATTGATCCGCGCAGGATCGAGGGCATAAAGGCCCGCATCCCGATAGTCAAGCGCGTTGCGGAGCCCTGCACAGCACCGGCATTTTCGTGCTGTGGGCGCGCGTTGTCGCCTGTTTTCAGGGGAAACGGCGTAGTCAGCAAAGCCCCGAATCAAATAAGGCCTGATAGGTCTGGGTTTCCTGTGGCCGGGCCTGGCGCTGCCCGTTCCCAGAACCGGCGGTTTCGGGGCTTTTCCGGACGCATTTTCCCGACGCGAACGGCGCGCCATTCGCGTCGAAGCAGCAATCCAGCCATTCAGCAACGAGGAGGGCCACACATGGCGAAGAAAGCAGCGACCCCGGCGACGATCACGCTGAAGCACCTGGCGGCGGCCATCGCCGAAGAGCAGGAGCTGTCCAAGAAGCAGGCCGAGGCGATCCTGACCGACATGGTCACCCGCATCACCAAGCACCTCAAGAAGGGCGAGCGGATCCGCATCGTCGGCCTCGGCATCCTCCAGGTCCGCAAGCGCGCCGCCCGCATGGGCCGCAATCCGGCGACCGGCGAGCAGATCCATATCAAGGCGAGCAAGAAGGTCGCCTTCCGCGCCGCCAAGGAGCTGAAGGAAGCCGTCTAGGGTTCTTAACTCTCTTGCTCGATACCAAGCGCCATTTCGGCTCGCGACGCGACCCGGAGTGGCGCTTTTCTGTTGTAGAGTTATCTTTCGATGCGCCTTGCTTGCGCGAACTTCGCCTGAGCGCCTTTTCCCGTTCTCCTACCCTTGCGCGGTCTTCATGCTGGCACCGGCTCTCGACTTCAAGCACACCGTCACCGAGCGCTTCCTGCGCTATGTCGTGATCGACACCCAGTCCGACCCGGATTCACCGACCACGCCCTCCACCGAGAAGCAGAAGAATCTCGGCCGCCTGCTGGTCGCCGAGTTGCAGGCGATGGGCATATCGGATGCGCATCTCGATCCGCACGGATACGTCTATGCCACGATCCCGGCCAACACCGACAAGACGGTGCCGGTGATCTGCTTCTGCTCGCACATGGACACCTCCCCCGACTGCACCGGCAAGAACGTCAAGCCGCAGGTCGTGAAGAACTATCGCGGCGGCGACATCGTGCTCCCGGCCGATGCCTCGCAGGTGATCCGCGCCGCCGAGCACGAGGCGCTGGCCGACCAGATCGGCAACGACATCATCACGACCGACGGCACCACGCTGCTCGGCGCCGACAACAAGGCGGGCCTTGCGGAGATCATGGATGCTGCGCATTTCCTGGTGACCAATCCGCAAATCAAGCACGGCACCATCAAGATCCTGTTCACGCCGGACGAGGAGATCGGCCGCGGCGTCGACAAGGTCGACATCAAGAAGCTCGGGGCCGACTTCGGCTACACCATGGACGGTGAGACCGCCGGCCACATCGAGGACGAGACTTTCTCCGCCGATGGTGCCAGCATCATCATCGAAGGCGTCGCGACCCATCCGGGATTTGCCAAGGGCAAGATGGAACACGCGATCAAGATCGCGGCCGCGATCGTCGATCGCCTGCCGAAGGATACTTGCTCGCCCGAGACCACCGAAGGCAAGGAGGGTTTTCTGCATCCGGTCGCGATCTCAGGCGCACTGGAAAACGCGCGGATCGATTTCATCGTGCGTGATTTCACCGAAGCCGGCCTGAAGCAGAAGGAAGCACTGCTTGAAGCGATCGTGAAGGATGTCATGAAGGGATATCCGCGCTCGACCTACCGTATCGAGGTCAAGCAGCAATACCGCAACATGAAAGAGGTGATCGATCGCCATCCCCAGATCGTCGCCTATGCGATCGAGGCGATCGAGCGCGCCGGGTTATCGCCGGTGAAGACCTCGATCCGCGGCGGCACCGACGGCTCGCGGCTGTCCTTCATGGGACTGCCCTGCCCCAACATCTTCGCCGGCGAGCACGCCTTCCATTCGCGGCTCGAATGGGTCAGCCGCCAGGACATGGAGAAGGCCGTGCAGACCATCGTGCACCTGGCGATGATCTGGGAAGAGAAGGCCTGATCAGGCCCGCGCCGTCACGATCCAGATCGCGCCGGGCAGCGGCACCGCATCGCCTTTGACGAACGGCGCCAGCGCCTCGCGTATCGACGCGGTGGCGGCGGCGCGCACCTCATCCGGGTGGCCCTCCAGCGCGCGGCTGGCCGGCCCGATCTCGAGCGCCCCCTGGATCGCCGCATCGATGCCCCGCCCGGTCGCGACATCGAGCTCGACCTTGCACGGCTCCATGGCAATGCCGGAAAAGCCGGCCTCACCCAGGATCCGCTTCACCCGGGCCTCGGATGCGAACGCGAACGGGCCGGGATCCTCGGGGCCGAGCGGCGGCAGCTTCGGCACGTGCCTGTAGACCGCCTGCAGCGGCGTCATGAAGAAGGGATTTTCGCGCGGCTCCTGCCAGCACGCGAAAGCAAGACGGCCCGTCGGCTTCATTGCCTTGTGCAGATTGGTGAACGACGCCGCGGGATCGGCAAAGAACATCACGCCGAAGCGCGAGGCCAACAGGTCAAAGCTCGCGGGTGCGAACGGATAGACCGTCGCATCGGCGAGCGCGAACTCGACCGGCAATCCCTGCGGCGTGCTCTGACGGGCCCGCGTCAGCATCGGCTCCGAGACGTCGACACCAAGCACGCGGCCGTCGGGCGCGACCTTCGACGCCAGCGCGAAGCTCGAAGCGCCGCTGCCGCAGCCGACATCGACGACGCGCTCGCCGGCCTTCGGCGCCGCGCGATCGATCAAGAGGTCGAGCACCGGCTGCAGCACGATATCCTGCGCGGCCTGCCTGGACGCCCAGCGCTGGCCGCCCGGCCCGTTCCAATATGCAATCTGATCGGCGTTCTGCGGATGACCTGCGTTCATGCGATCCAACCTTGTTGAGAAGACTCTAGCAAGTCTCGCGTGTCGCCGCGCGCAGCATCGGCATCACCTGGTAGGTGAATCCGGCATTGGCCTTGCTGACGGGATCGTTGGCGACGATTTCTAGCGGATCGGCATCGTCAGACAATTGCAGCACGCCCATTCCCCAAACGCCGGCGGGATCGGCCACCGGGCCGAAGATCAGCGCCTTGCCGGCTTGCAGCAACTCGCCGCAATAGGCAACGTGCGCCTGCATGATCTCGGCTTCCTGCGGCGTCATGTCCTGTGGGAAGGTCGGGCGCGGTCCGGTCAATTTGCAGACGTAATACTTCATCGACCTGGTCCGCACTCTCTGATTATTTGGCGGCAGCGCTTGTGGGCTTGGCCTGCTTCGGCGCAGGCGTCTTCGCGGCAGTCCCCTTCGGGGCGGCCTGCCCGTCATTGCTGCGTGCAATGCCCCACGGATCGGTCGGTTTCTGGTCCGGCACCCCGCTGAGTGCGCGCTGGTAGGCGCGCTGCTGCCGCGCCTCGTTGGCCACATCCGCCGGCGACTTCTCGATTTCTTCGCGATAGCGCTGAACATGGTCCTGCTGCGCCCATGCCGGTTCGGCAATCAAGGCGAGAAGAAAAATCGCGGCGAGTTTACGCATGCATCAAGTTCCCGGTTAGGCGGAGAGAATAGCATCGCAGCCGCGTCGGCGCCAAACCCGAGTGACATCTCGCCAACAGGAACCGAGCCCGGCCCGCGACGCGTCCGTGACTTTCGGCACCTTTCGTATCGTCGGCTGCCGAATGACATTTGGCAGACCAGCGCGGAGCAAGCGCGGTCCCGGCCACCCCACAGACTACCCCACGGCCGGGATCGCGCCCTTTCCGCGCGCTCAGGGAGAACCGAGCCATGGCCTCACTGCGTCGGACCAACCAACCGGCGGCCGCTTTGCAGCTCGTGAAGCACCGTGCCACGGTCATCCTGCGCGAGCATGTGCAAGTGGAGGCCGAACTCGTCGGACGGGCTGCGGTCCTCACGGATGGGACTGCAGGGACCGTCGAAGGCGTGTCGCTCGACGAGTCTCACGGATTGCGCATCTCGATCAAAGGGCACATCGGGAAGTGGCCGATCTCGACCATCAGGATGCTTCAGCCATAGGACTGGAGCCGGCGCCCTTCGACACCGAGCACGCGGCGAGTTCTGCATGAAAGTCGGGCTTGCCCAGCCGCAGTGGGGGGCGAAGGCTGGTGGGCGGTGAGAGGATCGAACTCCCGACCAATGGTGTGTAAAACCAGTGCTCTACCGCTGAGCTAACCGCCCGTATCAGCGCGTCTCTTTAGCCTCGCCCGCCCCTCGGGCGCAAGGTCGCCAAGGCCGCAAAGCCTCAATCGACGAACTTCAATCCTTGGACGTCAATCCTTGGACTTCAATCCTTGGACTTCAATCCTTGAGCCGCGCCGGCACTCCCTCGAGATCATTGATCCACGGCGCCGCAGAGCGGCACCAGACCTGGCGTCGCGGGGTCAATTCGCCACGCTGGCGAATGCTGCCCCAGCGGATTCCCCAATCATCCGGACCACCGTCCTCGCCGCTGGTGAACAACGGGGAGCCACACTCGCCACAAAAGTGCTGGAAGCGGATCCGACCGTTATCGCCCCGCTTGTCGTAGATCTTCGGCGTACGTCCGGTCAGCCGGACCTGTTCGGCGGCGCAGATCACGGTGACGCGATAGGGCGAGCCGGTCAGCGACTGGCAGTCCGTGCAATGGCAGATCGACACCCGTTCGGGATCGATCTCCGCCTGATAGGTCACTGCCCCGCAGTGGCATTGCCCGTCGATCTGCATCGCGTTCTCCCAATTCGGCATCGTGCAACAAGGCGGCAGCTAAGAGGTCGTTCCCGGCGATGCGGCCCGCAAGGCATCCGGAACACGGTCGGGCACCTCCGTTGGGACAGTGCTGGTATCCCAAAGCGGGATTGTTTGGGATACCAATTTGGGATACTTAGACAGCACACTAAAACTCTACGTCCAAACCGGCAGACCACCATGTCGCAGATGCTGCAGATCCACGACCAGCTCCGGGAGATGATCCTCTCGCTCGACCTCGGTCCCGGCGAGCGGCTGTCGGAGCGCTGGCTGGAGAGCCAGTTCGAGGGATCACGCACGCCGATCCGCGCCGCGCTGGTGCGGCTGGAGAGCGAAGAGCTGGTCCGCCGCGACGGCCGTAACTGGATCGTCGCGCCGATCGACGTCGGTGAATTGGAGGCACTGGCCGAATTCCGGATCCCGTTGGAGACGACGGCCGTCCGTCTCGCCTGTGCGCGGGCGAGCGAGGCCGACATCGGCGGCGTCGAGGAGATGCTGGACACCTGCCAATCTGGCGCGCCGCGCGAGGAATGGCACCGGGTCGGCACCGATTTCCATGTCGAGATCGCGCGCCTCTCCGGCAACCCCTTCATCGTCAAGGCGATAGCCGGCGCGATGACCCGGCTGTCGCGCGCACGCTGGCTCGAAGTGTGGACCGAACCCTCGCGCGAGCAGGCCTGGCGCGAGCACCGACGCATTCTCGGCTTCATCAAGGCCAACGATCCGGATTCGGCCGCGCGCGAGGCCACCGATCACATCACCGACACCCGCGATCGCCTGCTGCGTTCGCTGAAGGAGGATCGCCGCGGCCTGCGCATGCGCGGCTTCGCCGTGATCGGTCTGCGCTGACGTGAACATCGAAGTCGATCGCGAAGCCCTGCTTGATGCAGGCCCCTGGCAGCGCAATTTGATCGTCTGCCTGTTCGGCTCCTTCACGACCATCGTGGGGATGACGCTGCTGCTGCCGTTCCTGCCGCTCTATGTCGAACAGCTCGGCGTGACCGACCATGCCGCCATCGTGCAATGGTCCGGCGTCGCCTACGGCGCAACCTTCTTCAGCGCGGCGCTGACGGCGCCGTTGTGGGGACGGCTCGCCGACCGTTACGGCCGCAAGCTGATGCTGATCCGCGCGAGCCTCGGCATGGCGATCGCGATGTCGCTGATCGGCATGGCGCACAATGTCTATGAGCTGGTCGGCTTGCGGCTGCTGACCGGGCTACTCGGCGGCTACGCGTCGGGCTCGAGCGTGCTGGTCGCGGCGCAGACGCCGAAGGCGCGGTCCGGCTGGGCGATCGGCGTGTTGTCCGCCGGCATCATGGCCGGCAGCCTGGTCGGTCCCTTGATCGGCGGCGTCCTGCCCGGCCTGATCGGTATCCGCATGACCTTCTTCCTGATCGGCGGCGTCATCTTCATCACCTTCCTTGGCACCACCTTCCTGATCCGCGAGGATGCGCGTCCGAAGACCGCAAAGGGCAGCAGAGCGCGCGGCGGCTGGGCGCTGGTTCCGGACAAGCGCCCGATCGTCGCGATGTGGGGCACCGGCCTGCTGCTGATGATCGCCAACATGTCGATCGAGCCGATCATCACGGTCTATGTCGCGCAGCTGGTCGAGGCGCCGCAGGTGACGTTCGTCGCCGGCCTCGTGATGTCAGCCGCGGCGTTCGGCAGCCTGCTGTCGTCGTCGCATCTCGGCAAGCTCGCCGATCGCGTCGGCCACTGGCGGATCATCACGATCTGCCTCGCCGCGTCGGCGCTGCTGCTGATCCCGCAGGCCTTCGTGGTCAGCGGCTGGCAGCTGATCCTGCTGCGCTTCCTGATGGGGCTCGCGCTCGGCGGCCTGCTGCCCTGCATCACCAGCGTGATCCGGCACAACGTGCCTGATGCGGTCACCGGCAGCATGCTCGGCTATTCGATCTCGGCGCAATATGCCGGCCAGGTGATTGGCCCACTCGCCGGCGGCTTCATCGGCGGCCATATCGGTATGCGCGCGGTGTTCCTCGGCACCAGCGTGCTGATGGCACTCGGCGCGATCGGCAACTTCGTCGTCGAGAAGAAGGAGTAGTCGCGACCCGCCTGATGGCCGATCACCGCCCAAACAAAAACGGCGCCCGAAGGCGCCGTTTTCCTGTTTCGATGGAAGCTCGCTTTAGTGCGCCGTCAGGCCGCCGGACGCCTCATCCGACGCATCGGGCTTGACGTCGACCTTGCTGGTCTCCTCTTCCCAGACGATCGGCGCAGGCACGCGGACCAGCGCCTTGGCAACGACCTCATCCAGCCGCGAGACCGGAATGATCTCCATGCCGCCCTTGATCGCATCGGAAATCTCCGTGAGATCCTTGGCGTTGTCCTCCGGGATCAGTACCGTCTTGATGCCACCGCGCGCGGCAGCCAAGAGCTTCTCCTTCAGACCGCCGATCGGCAGCACGCGACCACGCAGCGTGATCTCGCCGGTCATCGCGACATCGTGCCGGACCGGAATGCCGGTCATGACCGAGATGATCGCGGTGGCCATCGCGACACCGGCGGACGGACCATCCTTCGGGGTTGCGCCCTCCGGCACGTGAACGTGGATGTCGCGCCGGTCGAACATCGGCGGTTCGATACCGTAGGTGATCGCGCGCGAGCGCACGTAGGACGCCGCCGCCGAGATCGACTCCTTCATCACGTCGCGCAGGTTGCCCGTGACGGTCATCTTGCCCTTGCCGGGCATCATGACGCCTTCGATGGTGAGCAGCTCGCCGCCGACATCGGTCCAGGCCAGACCGGTGACGATACCGACCTGATCCTCGTCGTCGATCTCGCCGAAGCGATACTTCGGAACGCCGAGGAACTCCTCGATGTTCGCTTCGGTGACCTTCACCGACTTCTTCTTGGAGATCATCAGCTCCTTCACCGCCTTGCGGGCGAGTGTGGAGAGCTCACGCTCCAGGTTGCGCACGCCCGCTTCGCGGGTGTAGCGGCGGATCATCAGCAGCAAGGCCGCGTCGTCGATCGACCATTCCTTGGAGTCCAGGCCGTGCTTGGAGAGCGCGCTCGGGATCAGATGCTTGCGCGCGATCTCGACCTTCTCGTTCTCCGTGTAACCGGCGATCCGGATGATCTCCATGCGGTCCATCAGCGGGCCCGGAATATTCAGCGTATTCGCGGTCGTGATGAACATCACGTTGGACAGGTCGTAGTCGACCTCCAGGTAGTGGTCGTTGAAGGTCGAGTTCTGCTCGGGGTCGAGGACCTCAAGCAGCGCCGACGACGGATCGCCGCGGAAATCGGCGCCCATCTTGTCAATCTCGTCCAGCAGGAACAGCGGGTTCGAGGTCTTCGCCTTGCGCATCGACTGGATGATCTTCCCGGGCATCGAGCCGATATAGGTGCGGCGGTGACCGCGGATTTCGGCTTCGTCACGCACGCCGCCGAGCGACACGCGCACGAACTCGCGGCCCGTGGCCTTCGCGATCGACTTGCCGAGCGAGGTCTTGCCGACGCCGGGAGGCCCGACCAGGCACAGGATCGGTCCGGTCAGCTTGTTGGCGCGCGACTGCACCGCGAGATACTCGACGATGCGGTCCTTGACCTTCTCCAATCCGTAGTGATCGCTGTCCAGCACCGCCTGCGCGGCCTCGAGGTCCTTCTTGACCTTGGACTTCTTGCCCCACGGAATCGACAGCAGCCAATCCAGATAGTTGCGCACGACGGTCGCTTCCGCGGACATCGGCGACATCTGGCGCAGCTTCTTCAGCTCGTGCTGGGCCTTCTCGCGCGCTTCCTTGGAGAGCTTGGTCTTGGAGATCTTCTCCTCCAGATCGGCCAGCTCGTCGCGACCTTCGTCGTCGCCGAGCTCCTTCTGGATCGCCTTCATCTGCTCGTTCAGGTAATACTCGCGCTGGGTCTTCTCCATCTGGCGCTTGACGCGCGAGCGGATGCGCTTCTCGACCTGCAAGACCGAGATCTCGCTCTCCATCAGGCCGAGCACCTTCTCCAGGCGCTGGGTGACGGACAACGTCTCCAGGATCGCTTGCCGATCGGCAATCTTGACCGCGAGATGCGAGGCAACGGTGTCGCCGAGCTTGGCGAAATCGGTGATCGCCTGAACCACGCCGACGACTTCGGCGGAGATCTTCTTGTTCAGCTTCACATAGCTTTCGAAGTCGGACACGACCGAACGCGCCAAGGCCTCGGCTTCGACCGAGTTGGCGTCAGTGTCAGCGAGCGCGACCGCAGTCGCCTCGTAATACTCGCTGCGGTCGGAATACTTCTCGACACGCGCGCGCTCGAGGCCCTCGACCAGCACCTTGACGGTACCGTCGGGCAGCTTCAGGAGTTGCAGCACGCTGGCGAGCGTACCGGTCTCGTAAATTGAATCGGGAGCTGGATCATCATCGGACGCGTTCTTCTGCGTCGCGAGCATGATCAGCGCATCGTTCTTCATCACCTCTTCGAGCGCGCGGATCGATTTCTCGCGGCCGACGAAGAGAGGCACGATCATGTGCGGGAAGACGACGATGTCGCGGAGCGGCAGCACCGGGTAGGAGTGGCTTTCGCCGTGGACGATCGTTGGCCGGGGTTTTGAGGTCGTCATGGCCTTATCCTTTTGTTTTGCCCCCTTGCACGCAGTCCGCCTGCTTGCGCAACCGCCACAAGGTGCCTTGGTGATCCGGAATTAGATTGCCGTCAGCAGCCGCATATTCCGCATCGTAAAGCGACGAATCTCAACGCATGAGATCCCTCACAGATAGCATTAGGTGGCTATCAGGCGCGGGGGTGTCAAGTCTGAGAACTGCCGGGAAATATAGGCTAAACAGGCATTTACTGCGACGCGGGAATACCCGCTACTGCTGCGCCACAACGGCCGCCGGATCGCCCGGCAGCCGCGTCAATTGCGACGGCAGAAAGTTGCGCCGTCAGGCGCTCGCGCTGCTCTCGACGGCGCGGTCGGAACGATCCGCGTAGATGTAGAGCGGACGCGCAGTTCCCTCGACCACTTCGCGCGAGATCACGACTTCCTCGACGCCTTCGAGGCCCGGGAGGTCGAACATGGTCTCGAGCAGGATGCTCTCCAGAATCGACCGCAGGCCACGCGCGCCGGTCTTGCGCTCGATCGCCTTGCGGGCGACCGCGCCAAGCGCCTCGTCGGCGAAGGTCAGCTCGATGTTCTCCATCTCGAACAGCCGCTGGTACTGCTTCACCAGCGCGTTCTTCGGATCGGTCAGGATCTTCTTCAGCGAGGTCTCGTCGAGGTCTTCCAGCGTCGCGACGACGGGCAGACGGCCGACGAATTCCGGGATCAGGCCGTACTTCAGCAGATCTTCCGGCTCGACGTGACGGAAGATCTCGCCGGTACGGCGATCCTCCGGCGCGAGCACCTGCGCCGCGAAGCCGATCGAGGTCGAACGGCCGCGCGCGGAAATGATCTTCTCGAGGCCCGAGAACGCACCGCCGCAGATGAACAGGATGTTGGTGGTATCCACCTGCAGGAACTCCTGCTGCGGATGCTTGCGGCCGCCCTGCGGCGGCACCGACGCCACCGTGCCTTCCATGATCTTCAGCAGCGCCTGCTGGACGCCCTCGCCCGACACGTCGCGGGTGATCGAGGGATTGTCCGACTTGCGGCTGATCTTGTCGATTTCGTCGATATAGACGATGCCGCGCTGCGCGCGCTCGACGTTGTAGTCGGCGGCCTGCAGCAGCTTGAGGATGATGTTCTCGACGTCCTCACCGACATAGCCGGCTTCGGTCAGCGTCGTCGCGTCAGCCATGGTGAAGGGAACGTCGAGGATGCGGGCCAGCGTCTGCGCGAGCAGCGTCTTGCCCGAACCGGTCGGACCGATCAGCAGGATGTTCGACTTCGCCAGCTCGACGTCGTTGTGCTTGGTCTGATGGTTAAGCCGCTTGTAGTGGTTGTGGACGGCGACCGAGAGCACCTTCTTGGCATGGCTCTGACCGATCACGTAGTCGTCCAGGACCTTGCAGATTTCCTTCGGCGTCGGGATGCCGTCGCGCGACTTCACTAGCGAGGACTTGTTCTCCTCGCGAATGATGTCCATGCACAGTTCGACACACTCGTCGCAAATGAAGACAGTCGGTCCGGCAATCAGCTTGCGAACTTCATGCTGGCTCTTGCCGCAGAACGAGCAGTATAGCGTGTTCTTGGCGTCGCTCGTGCCGACCTTACTCATTCATTATCTCCGTCCGCCGTTCGATCTTGTTTGCCAGATCGACCCAATCCGGCACAAAACCGGGGTCTTGGGTAGATAGAGCAAATTCCGTACCAAAAAAGACCCTACGCAATACTGACCGTGGGGATCACGGTTTATTCGAATCTCCGCGACCATAGCCGATGCATTACAGCCAACCATGCTGGCACCCGACTATCAAGAATTCGCTAATCGGAGGGCCGGCTCAAGACCGTGACAATACCGTGATTTTCCACGATCGCACGTGGAACACGCGTCGAAATCCACGGAACGTTGCGGGATTACCACGCCAAGCCATGAGCACGAAAGCGGAACTTTCTGCCCCAGCACATGCGCTTGCGAGGTACTCCACCGTGCTGCTTTGCCGACTATGTGAGGCGTCAATGTGGAGATCACATCGACGCCTCGGGTCGCTGTCCAGATCAGCTAGCCCTGTCAGGCAGCCTGGTTAGGCCGCCTTGGCCGCCGACGGGTCTTCCGGCCGCTTGTCGATGACCTTGTCGACGAGACCGAACGCCTTGGCGTCCTCGGCGGTGAGGAACTTGTCGCGCTCGAGCGCGTCCTCGATCGCCTTGTAGGTCTGGCCGGTGTGCTTCACATAGATCTCGTTGAGGCGCTTCTTGAGATTCAGGATCTCCTGCGCGTGCAGCATGATGTCGGTGGCCTGGCCCTGGAAGCCGCCTGACGGCTGGTGCACCATGATGCGGGAGTTCGGCAGCGTGAAGCGCATGTCCTTCTCGCCGGCTGCCAGCAGCAGCGAGCCCATCGAGGCCGCCTGCCCCGTGCACAGCGTCGACACCGGCGGACGGATGAACTGCATCGTGTCGTAGATCGCAAGGCCCGAAGTCACCACGCCACCCGGCGAGTTGATGTACATCGAGATTTCCTTCTTCGGATTCTCGGCCTCGAGGAACAACAGCTGCGCGACGATCAGCGTCGACATGCCGTCCTCAACCGGGCCGGTGACGAAGATGATGCGCTCTTTCAGCAGGCGCGAGAAAATGTCGTAGGCGCGCTCGCCGCGATTGGTCTGCTCGACGACCATCGGCACAAGGTTCATGTAGGTTTCAACGGGATCGCGCATGAAAGAACCCAAGGGTTAGGGGTGATGCAGAACTTGACTCAAGGCTACCTGACTCAAGGCTTAACCCAGATATGGGCCAATTTCCGGCCGACAAGACCGGCACTGGCCGTACTAGCCACCTGGGCAGGCCGCAGAAGTTCAAGCCGATTCGCGTCGGCGCGCCTAGCGAGGGGGACCCTCACCAGGCCAGCTTTCGCGGTTCATCATTAACGCGAGGTGCCGCAATCAAGCGGCAGTTTGCTCGGCGTCTTCATCCTTGAACAGCTCATCCTTGGAGACCTTCTTCTCGGTCACGGTGGCGAGCTCCAGGACGAAGTCGACGACCTTGTCCTCGTAGATCGGAGCGCGGAGCTGGGCCAGCGCCTGGGCGTTGCTGCGGTAGTAATCCCAGACTTCCTTCTCGCGGCCCGGCATCTGGCGCGCGCGCTCGATCACCGCGCGCGAGACCTCGTCGTCGGTCACGGTGATCTTGTTCTTCTCGCCGATCTCCGACAGCACGAGACCGAGGCGGACGCGGCGGTCGGCGATCTTCTGGTACTCTTCCTTGGCCGCGTCCTCGGTGGTGTTCTCGTCGGCGAAGGTCTTGCCGGTCGAGTCCATCTCGGCCTTGATCGAGTTCCACATCAGGTTGAACTCTTCGGCGACAAGCGACGGCGGGGCCTCGAATTTGTGGCTCTCGTCGAGCCGGTCCAGCAGCGCGCGCTTGACCTTCTGACGGGTCGCGCCGGCGAACTCGGCGGTCAGACGCTCGCGCGCGGCTTCCTTGAGCTTGTCGAGCGACTCGAGGCCGAGCGTCTTGGCGAACTCGTCGTCGATCACGGTCTCACCGGGCGCCTCGATCAGCGTCGCGGTGGTCTCGAACTCGGCCGGCTGGCCGGCGAGCTTGTCGTTCAGGTAGTTCTTCGGGAACGTGACCTTCAGCGTGCGGGTCTCGCCGGTGCCGATGCCGATCAGCTGCTCCTCGAAGCCCGGAATGAACTGGCCGGCGCCGATCACGACCTGGATGCCCTCGCCGGTGCCGCCCTCGAAGGCTTCGCCGTTGATGGTGCCCTTGAAGCTGATGGTGACGCGGTCGCCCTTCTCCGCCGTCCCCTCGGTCTTGGCGCTGTACGGGCGGCTGCCTTCGGCGATGCGCTTGATGGCATCGTCGACGTCGGCGTCGGAGACCTCGACCACCGGCTTCTCGACCGAGAACGACTTGAAATCAGCGAGCTGGATCTGCGGCACGACCTCGATCGCAACGGTGTAGGTCAGGTCGGTCTTGCCCGACAGCAATTCCTCGACCTGGTCCTTCTCGGTCGGCATCGTGATCTTCGGCTCGCCGGCGAGGCGGAAGCCGCGATCTTCGAAAATCTGCCGGTTGGTGTCGCTGATGGTCTGGTCGATTGTCTCGGCCATGACCGAGCGGCCATAGATCTTCTTCAGGTGCGCCACCGGCACCTTGCCGGGACGGAAGCCGTTGAGACGGACCTTGTCCTTGAGGTCGACCAGCTTGGCGCCCGCCTTGGCATCGAGATCGGATGCCGGAACGCTGATCTTGAATTCGTGCTTCAGTCCCTCGTTGAGGGTCTCGGTGACCTGCATGGTATCAATCTTCTTCCGCTTTTGCCGCGGCCCGAGCGGCCGTGGCAGTGTCAATCTGTTCGACGGTGAGCCTTGCGGCCTGACGTCTGTGGGTTCGGCGAACCCTCGTCCCCTTCGGGGGCCAAGGTTCTCCAAGAATTCTTCATGCAAACGCTGTAAGCGCTTGGTGCGGGCGGAGGGACTCGAACCCCCACAACTTTCGTCACTGGAACCTAAATCCAGCGCGTCTACCAGTTCCGCCACGCCCGCGCGAAAAGCATCCAGTCCGGCCGCGATGCCGCGGGCGGCCGGGCTTATAACATGCGCCCACCGGTTCGCAGCAAAAAAATGGCCGCTGGAGAGCCCGCCCTGCGACCGATCGCGACTGGACAGGTACTTCTGAAAATGGTCCGCATCGGCCGAATGGCAAGCCCTCCAGCAAGTCCCGAATTTTCCTTCACCCGGCGCGACCTGATCGCCGGCCTCGGTGCCGCGGCGCTTTGCCCCGTTTGGCCGGGCACCGGCTCGGCGCAAGGCCGGACGGCGGTCGTGCTCCAGGCCAGGGTCGACCGCATCTCGCTTCGTCCGGGCATCCCGGACACCCCGGTCTGGTCGCTCGGTAGCGGCGATCTTCGCTTCAGGCGCGGCGAGGTCCTCGACGTGGCGTTCGGCAATGAGCTGCCGGTTCCCGCCGCGCTCGATTGCCGCGGGCTCGATGGCGTCCCGGCCGCGCAGCCGCTGGCCTCCCGGGCGCCGCTTGCCACGGGGGCAAAGGATACCTTTCAGCTGCCGCTTCGGCATGCCGGCACCTTCCTGTGCGAACCGCTGATCGGGGATGGCACGGCGCCGGCACGGCCGCGTCCGCTGATCGTGACCGGCACCTCGCCGGTCGCGGTCGACCGGGACGAAGTCTTGCTGATCGAGGAGTGGCGTCTGCAGCCCGATGGAACCGCGATCCCACCTGGAAGCGACCCGAAAGATTCGACGCAAATTCATACAATTAACGGCAAAACCTCATACGACATCTTGGCCCCGGCCAATGCCCGCCTCAGACTCCGCTTTATCAATGGCAGCCAACGCAGTGTGCTGGCGGTCAAGCTCGAGAACCTCGACGTCCGGGTGATGGCGATCGACGGCCAGCCGGCAGAGCCGTTCCCGGCTCGCAACGGCGCGCTGGTGCTGGCGCCCGGCAGCCGCACGGATGTCTTTGTCGATGCGACCGGTCCGGCCGGAACCAGCTTCCCGATCCTGTTGCACGACGGCAAGCAAGCCCGTCCGATCGGCAGGCTCGCCGTCTCGAACGAGCCGCCGATCCGAACGGCGCCGTTCCCGCCGGCCCCACCGCTGCCGGGCAACGACATGCCCGCGCAGTTTGAGCTGAAGGGCGCTGCGCGATTCGATCTGGCGCTCGGCACGCCCACGGAGTGGTTCCGCCCAGCGGACTTCAAGCCGTCAACCGCCCCGGCCTTTCAGGCCAAGGCCGGCCGAACCGTCGTGCTGGCGTTGACCAACCAGGGCGCGATCGCAAACGTCTTTCATCTGCACGGCCATCACTTCCGTCTGCTCGACCGGCTCGACGACGGCTGGAAGCCGTTCTGGCTCGACACGCTCGCGGTCGAACCGGGCCAGACCCAGCGCATCGCCTTCCTCGCCGAATATCCGGGCCGCTATCTGATCGAGCAGGTCGCGACCGATTGGGCCGCGCCGCGGCTGCTGCGATGGTACAATGTGCAATAACAAGAAAGTGGAGGCCGCCGAGGAAAACATCGATGAGCCAGAGAGTTGCAGCGATTCGCGGTGTGAGGCGCGACGCGTGGCGGTGTCCCTCAAGCGTCCTGTGAAGGCCTGATCGAATCCGGCCCGCGGGGGCTGATCGATGTCGAGACCGATCAAGATGTTACCGGCCGTACCTACTCTTCGCCTACAGCAAGCTGAGTAGCTCAAGCGCGCTTGCGATGACCGTCCGATCGCTTGGCCGGGGGTGGACGGACATCCCCGCCCCTGGCGGCCAACCGCGTCTCTTCCCGGACCATATCGACGAACGCACGAAGCCCGGCTGTCATGTGCCGGTGCCTCGGATAGTAGAGGCGCAAGCCGGGAAATGGCGGCGTCCAATCGTCCAGCACGGCGCGCAACGTTCCGGCGGCGAGATGCTCGGTTACCCAGTAATCGCTCACGAACGCCAGTCCGACGCCTTCGAGGGCGGCTTCGACCATCAGGCTGTCACTGTCGAGGGTCAGCCTGCCCGGGACATCGATCACCATCTGCTCGCCGCCGCGCTTCTCGAACTCCCAGTGATAGAGCTTGCCGCTCGGCATGCGCCTGCGAATGCATTCGTGGGCGAGCAGGTCAACCGGCGACCGCGGCACCGAAGCGCGCGCGAAATAATCCGGCGCGCCGACGACGATGAAGCGCGTGTCCGGGCCGCAGGGAATCGCGACCATGTCCTGTGGCACGGCTTCGGCCAGCCGGATGCCGGCATCGAAACCTTCCGCGACGATATCGATGGGACGTCCTTCGAGAGTCAGTTCGACATTCATGTCGGGATAGCGCCGCAGAAACCTTGCGACGACGGGGCGGAGGATCTGATGCGCGGCGCGCTCCTTCAGATTGATGCGCAGCGTTCCCGCGGGCGTGTCGCGAAACTCATTCACGTCCTCCATCGCGCCGGCAATCTCGCGCAGCGCGGGACTGACCCTGGCGAGGAAACGCTCGCCCGCTTCCGACAGCGCGACGCTGCGCGTCGTCCGATTGATCAGTCGCACTCCAAGCCGCTTCTCCAGCGCGGCGATCGCATGACTGAGCGCCGACGGTGAAATGCCGAGCTCGGTCGCCGCCGCGCGAAAACTGCGATGCGTCGCGATCGCGACGACGGCGTTCAGTTCGAAAAGACCGGCGTGCTGCATTGTTCGATTACCTGCATCAGGTCATCCGATTTTATGCCGATTATTGCACTAATCAAGCTCGCCTATATCGAGCCCGCAATCTCGATCTAAAGGACATCTCCAATGGCAAAGACCTTCCTGATCACGGGCGTGTCGTCGGGCTTCGGCCGCGCGCTGGCCGAGGCGGCATTGAGCGACGGCCACGCCGTCGTCGGCACCGTGCGCAACGAGAGCGACAAGCAGAAATTCGAAGCGCTCGGCGCAGACCTGCACGGCGTGATCCTCGACGTCACCAATACCGACGCCATCGTGCCCGCCGTTGCCGACATCGAGCGCAGGATCGGCGCGATCGACATTCTGGTGAACAATGCCGGCTATGGCCACGAGGGCATTCTGGAGGAATCATCGATCGACGATCTCCGACGCCAGTTCGAGGTTAACGTCTTCGGCGCGGTGGCGATGATCCAGGCGGTGCTGCCCTTCATGCGCAAGCGGCGCGCCGGACACATCCTCAACATCACATCGATGGGCGGGATCATCACGATGCCCGGCCTCGGTTACTACCACGGCAGCAAGTTCGCGCTGGAAGGAATCTCCGAAACCCTTGGCAAGGAAGTCAAGGATCTCGGCATCAAGGTCACTGCGGTCGAGCCGGGCAGCTTCCGCACCGATTGGGCCGGACGATCGATGGTCCGAGCGGAACGGTCGATCGCGGACTATGACGCGCTCATCGATCCGATCCGCAAACGCCGCATGGAAATGAGTGGCCGCCAGGTTGGCGATCCCCAAAAGGCCGCGCAGGCGATGTTGAAGCTCGCACTGTCGGCCGATCCGCCGACGCATCTGCTGCTCGGCAGTGACGCCGTGCGGCTGGTCGAGGACAAGATGAAACTGCTGCAGGCCGAATTCGATGCGTGGAAGAGCGTCTCGCTTTCCACCGACGTTGCCTGAGTCTCATCGGCCGCCGCCAGCGCCGGTCCGTCATTGCAAGGCGGACCGGTATCCCGGCTAGACTAGCTCGCGGCCGCGCCTCCAGAGATAGCGCACGTCCGGCTCCTTCTCCTCGTTGCGGCTGCCGTCGGTCGCTTCAACCGGTACAAAGCCGCGCGCTTCGTAGAACCGGCGCGCCCGCGCATTGCGCTGGAAGGTCCAGAGCTGCAGCCGGTCCGTGCCCTGCTGCGCGATTTCGAGCAGCGCGCTGCCGATGCCGCGGCCCTGCGCGGCCGGCAGCACATAGAGCTGCGCGATCCAATCGTCGCGGAACGCGATCATCGCATTCATCGCCTCGCCGTCGAACACGCCCCATAGCGTGCAGGCGGTAAACATCCGCTCGCGGTAGAACCAGCGGTATTCATCAGGCGTGTGCAGACCGGCGAGCCAGGGCAGCGCATCGTCGAACGCCGCACGATGCACGCACGCGGCGGCGTCCATGTCGGCAAGCGCGAGCCGCCTAGTACTCAATCCCGAACTCGTCATAGAGACGGCGGAACACGGCCGGCAGCACCTCGGTGAGATCCTCGGCGATCAGGCCGGGTCCCGCCTCGCCGGCCGCCTCGCCGTGCATCCATACGCCCATGCTGGCAGCCTCGAAGGCCGCGACGCCCTGCGCCAGGAAACCTGCGATGATGCCCGACAGCACGTCGCCGGCGCCCGCAGTCGCGAGCCAGGGCGGCGCGTTCGCGGCGATGGTGGCGCGGCCATCGGGAGATGCGATCACGGTGTCGGCGCCCTTGAGCAGCACCACCGCGCCGGAGCGCTCGGCTGCCGCGCGGACGCGCTCGAGCTTGGAGCGGCCGGGATGCTTGTTGGAGATATCGCTGAACAGCCGCGGGAACTCGCCCTCATGCGGCGTCAGCACCACCTGCTGGCCGTCGGAGGCCTTGATTGCTTCGAACAGCCGGTCCGGCGAACCTGCAAAACTCGTCAGCGCGTCGGCGTCGAGCACCAGGTGTCGCTGCGCCGACAGCGCGGTGTGGACGAAGTCACGGGTGCGCGCGCTGACGCCGGCGCCGGGGCCGATCACGCAGGCATTGAGACGCTTGTCGTCGAGCAGCTCAGCGAACTGGATCGGGTTGTCGACCGCGCGCACCATCACCGCGGTCAGCGCCGCCGCGTTGACGGCGAGCGCATCGCGCGGCGAGGCCAGCGTCACGAGGCCCGCCCCTGCGCGCAGCGCCGCGCGCGCGGCGAGCCGCGCCGCCCCGGTCGAAGCGAGATCGCCCGAGACCACGATGGCGTGGCCCCTTGCGTATTTGTGGCCGTCGATCCGCGGCACTGGAAACGACCAGCGCCAGGCCTGCGGCAGGTTCTCCGCGGTCAGCGGCTTGATCTCGTCGAGCACCTGCGGATCGATACCGATTTCGGCAACGCGCACCCGGCCGCAATACATCCGGCCCGGCAGCAACAGATGCGCCGGCTTCTTGCGGAAGAAGGTGACGGTCTCGGTGGCCTGCACGGCCGCGCCCATGACAGCGCCCGTGGTGCCGTTGATGCCGCTTGGCAGATCAACCGCCAGCAGCGGCGTACCGTTAGCGTTGATCGCCGTGATCATCTCCAGCGGATCGCCCTTGACCGGGCGATTGAGGCCAGCACCGAACAGCGCGTCGATGATCAGCGCCGGCTTGCCGAGCGCCTGCGGGTTGAACGGCAGCACCGGATATTTCCAGCCCTTCGCCGCCAGCGCCGCGTCGCCCTGCAGACTGTCGCGCTCGCAGAGCAGGATCACCGACACCTCGCGGCCGCGCGCGGCAAGCTCGGCGGCAGCGACGAAGCCGTCGCCGCCATTGTTGCCGCGGCCGGCGACCACCACGATCGGCCCCTCCTCGACCAGGTCCATCGCGGCTTCCGCAACGGCCTGGCCGGCGCTCATCATCAGCGCGAAGCCCGGCGTGCCGGCTGCGATGGTCAGCCGGTCGGCGCGCTCCATCTCGATGGTGGTCAGAACGTCCATGCCGAATCCTCAATCGCTTCGCCTTTTCGAGAGGCAATTCCTGTGACGTTCGCGGAGTTTCTACTGGCCCAATGCATATGGATTGATCTATTTGCCTATTTGTTGGGCTTGGCTATCTTAGCCCGTGTGGTTCGATATCAGCCGATTGCCTGTTAAAAGGCTGATAACATTCCGAAATCGGGGACCTTAACAACTTGGCATAGACCCTGCTTTTGAGGAAGCCGCGCGCAAGGCCGCTCGATGCGACCATTGCGCGTGTTTTCGGCCAGGCGCCGGAAGGCGTAAGACCAACCAGACTGCGCCCCACGCGCATCGAACTCGACCCTGCAATCTGCAATGCCCGGGAGGCGCTCAGTGAAGAAGATTGAAGCCATCATCAAGCCCTTCAAGCTCGACGAGGTGAAGGAAGCGCTCCAGGAAGTAGGACTGCAAGGCATCACCGTGACCGAGGCCAAGGGATTTGGCCGCCAGAAGGGCCATGCCGAGCTCTATCGCGGTGCGGAATACATCGTCGACTTCCTGCCCAAAGTGAAGATCGAGATCGTGATCGGCGACGACCTCGTCGAGAAGGCGATCGACGCGATCCGCCGCGCGGCCCAGACCGGACGGATCGGCGACGGCAAGATTTTCGTCTCCAACATCGAGGAAGCCATCCGCATCCGGACCGGCGAATCCGGGCTGGACGCTATTTAAGGGCGGTGCTATCCGGATTTTCTGACGGCAAAAGAGAAAAAAGGCTGCTTCGGCAGCCTGATTTCGTTTCAGCAGTCACACGAACTCGCCAAAAGCGGGAATAACGTCGCTCTCCGCTGGAAACCGACCCGCACATCCATAAGGGGTATTCATGAAGACCGCCAAAGACGTCCTGAAATCGATCAAGGACAACGACGTCAAATACGTCGACCTGCGCTTCACCGATCCGCGCGGCAAGTGGCAGCACGTGACCTTCGACGTCAGCATGATCGACGATGACATCTTCGCCGAGGGAACGATGTTCGACGGATCGTCGATCGCCGGCTGGAAGGCGATCAACGAATCCGACATGTGCCTGATGCCCGACCCGGTCACCGCGACGATCGACCCGTTCTTCGCCGAGACCACCATGGTCATCACCTGCGACGTGCTCGAGCCGACCACCGGCGAGCCCTACAACCGCGACCCCCGCGGCATCGCCAAGAAGGCCGAGGCGATGGTGAAGTCGATGGGCGTGGGCGACACCGTGTTCGTCGGCCCCGAGGCCGAGTTCTTCGTGTTCGACGACGTGCGCTACTCGGCCGACCCCTACAACACAGGCTTCCGCCTCGACTCCTCCGAGCTGCCCATCAACTCGGCGACCGAATATGAGGGAGGCAACCTCGGCCACCGTATCCGCACCAAGGCCGGCTACTTCCCGGTGCCGCCGCAGGACTCCGTGCAGGACATGCGCTCCGAGATGCTCGGCGCGATGGCCAAGATGGGCGTCAAGGTCGAGAAGCACCACCACGAAGTCGCCTCTGCCCAGCACGAGCTCGGCATGAAGTTCGACACGCTGACGCTGATGGCCGACCAGATGCAGATCTACAAATACTGCATTCACCAGGTCGCCCACATCTACGGCAAGACCGCCACCTTCATGCCGAAGCCGGTCTATGGCGACAACGGCTCGGGCATGCACGTGCACCAGTCGATCTGGAAGGAAGGCAAGCCGACCTTCGCCGGCAACAAGTATGCCGACCTGTCGGAGACCTGTCTGCACTACATCGGCGGCATCATCAAGCACGCCAAGGCGATCAACGCCTTCACCAACCCGTCGACCAACTCCTACAAGCGTCTGGTCCCGGGCTATGAAGCCCCCGTGCTGCTCGCCTACTCCGCGCGCAACCGCTCGGCCTCCTGCCGCATCCCCTACACGGCGAACCCGAAGGCCAAGCGCGTCGAGGTCCGCTTCCCCGACCCGATGGCCAATCCCTATCTCGGCTTCGCCGCGATGCTGATGGCCGGCCTCGACGGCATCAAGAACAAGATCGATCCGGGCCCGGCGATGGACAAGGACCTCTACGATCTGCCGAAGGAAGAGCTGAAGCAAATCCCGACCGTGTGCGGCTCGCTGCGCGAGGCGCTCGAGAGCCTCGACAAGGATCGCGCGTTCCTCAAGAACGGCGGCGTGTTCGACGACGACTTCATCGACGCCTATATCGAGCTGAAGATGACCGAGGTCGCCCGTTTCGAAATGACCCCGCACCCGGTCGAGTTCGAAATGTACTACTCGCTGTAAACTCTACGGCACAGCGAAATGCGAAAGGCGCTTCCACCGGAAGCGCCTTTTGTTTTCGCAATGTAGCCCGCACGATCCTGCGCGCCGCGGAGTCAGTCCATGACGCCGCCGCGTCGAGCACGCCCGCACGCTGCTGGAGACGACAGCGCAACCGATCAAGGCCATCGCCCGCGCCACCGGTTATGAGGGCGAAAGCAGCTTTCGCAAGGCCTTCCGCAAGCTCACGCTGCTGTCGCCGCAAGCCTATCGCGCGCAGCGGACGATGCGTGCAGCCTGAGCCTGTAGAATAGGAGCTGCAGGATGGGTAGAGCGCAGCGAAACCCATCCTGCGGGTGCTGCGCTTGCCCGGTTCTGCGCCCATCCTCCGCGTTCAGGACAGCAGCGGCAGCGCGCCCTTCAAGACATCCTCGCCCCATTCCTGCACGAAGTGTCCGGCTGCGGTGAGCGTGACCGGCTCGGGGCAATTGCGGACCGTCTGCCGCATCTCCGCCATCACGGCCGGCCCGAGCACCGGGTCGGTCATGCCGATCACCATCGCGGTCTTGCCGCCGTATTCGCTTCGCCACCATTCGCGCGCCCTGCGCGAGAGGGCCGCGCCGCCGGCATCGGGCTGGTCCGGCACGAGATTCGGGAAGCGGCGCACACCGGATTTGTAGCTGGCATCCGGGAAAGGCGCGTCATAGGCCGCTGCCTCCGCGGACGAGAGCTGCGGGCAGGCGCGCGCCATCAGCTTGCCGATGGCCATGTCGGGATTCGCGTTGCTCCACGCGCGCCAATCCATGAAGCCCTTCGTCAGCGGCCGGTCGCCGGTCGCAAGCATCGTATTCATGATCAGCAGCGCTTCAAAGCGATCGGCCATGTCCATCGGGATGGTAAGACCGAGCAAGCCGCCCCAGTCCTGGCAAACCAGCGTGACGCGGCCGAGATCGAGCGCACGTATCAGGGCGATCAGGCTGTCGCGATGGAACTCGAAGGTGTAGACGGCCTCTTCGACAGGCTTGTCGGAGCGACCGAACCCGAACATATCCGGCGCGACCACCCGATAGCCGGAGGCGACGAGGCCGGGAATCATCTTGCGGTAAAGGTAGCTCCAGGTCGGCTGGCCATGAAGGCACAGCGCAACACGGGCATTGCCCCGTCCCTCGTCGAGATAGTGCATGCGCAGACCGGCATAGCCGGGAAGATCGTCACGATAGTTGGGCGCGAACGCATAGCCGGGAAGGCCGTCAAAGCGTGCATCCGCGGTCCGCAAAGCCCCGATCGCCATTGTCCAATGCTCCTCGTCGTTGGTGTCGCTCGCAAGATGGGAGAGGACCGGCCGTCATACCCGGAACAACTTCGCGTAGCGCGCCTTGATCTCCTCGCTCTGCGCCTGCACCTGCGCCGGATCGGCTTTCAGCATTTTCAGCTTGTCGAGCGGTACGTGCCCGGCCTTCTCCTTCACCTTGGCGTGGAAAGAGCGGTGCGCGAATTCGTCGGCCAGCATCTGCTGGGTCTCGGCGCTGAAGACGTAGCTCTGGAACAGCCGCGCCGCGTTCGGGTTCGGCGCGCTCTTGAAGATGCCGCTCGGCACGATGATCAGCGGTGCGCCCTCAGCCGGGTAGACCACCTCGACCGGCTTGCCCTGATCCTTGGCCAGGACGAGGTTGTAGTCATTGCCGTCGGCCATGACCGCGCGCTCGCCGAGCAGAATCTTCTTCGGTGGATCGGCCGCCGATTGGACCTGCATCACCCGCTGCTGCGAAAGCTTCTCCAGATACGGCCAGCCGAGATCGCGCGCCAGCACGAAGGTCGCGGTCATGATCGCGCCGGAATAGCCCGGGTGCCCCTTGACGATCTTGCCGCGCCATTTCGGGTCGAGCAGGTCGGCGTAGCTCTTCGGCGCCTCCTCGCGCTTCACCTGCTCGGTGTTGTAGCCGATTACCTCGAACCAAGCGCAGGATGTCGCCGAGGTGCCGTCGGGATCGATCTGATCGGTCGGGAAATGCCTGGCGACGTCTTCCGGCAGATAGGCCGCGAGCCAATCGTTCTTCTTCCAGTCGAGGTAGTGCGCGGGATCGGTCGAATTGGCGACGTCGACGGCGTGGATGCCGCTGCCCTGCTCCTGCGCGATGCGCTGGAAGATGCGCTCGGCGCCGGAACGCTCGACGCGGACGCTGATGCCGGGATATTTCTGCTCGAAGTCGCGCGCGAGGCGCTCGGCCGTGTTCAATTCCAGCGCGCTGTAGAACGAGATCTTGCCTTCCTTCTTGGCGGCTGCGATCAGCTCCGGCGTCACAGCCTCAGCCGGCGGCGCCGCCGCCCGCAACGGTTCGGCGAACACCATGCCCGCGGCCGTCGCCGCCGTCGCCTTGAGCCAGTGGCGTCTCGACCATTTGCGGTCCTGCATTCCATGCTCCCTGAATCGGGCCGTTAACCGGCCACACCTTGTTGCGGGAGCATAGCGCGTAGGATGGGTAGAGCGAAGCGAAACCCATCCTACGAACCGCGTCTCGGGTGCCTTACATCTTCTCTGGCGGGTTCTCGCGCAGGAAGCGTTCGAGATCGGGCTGCACGGAGTAAGGCTGCGGAACCGGATCGCCCTGAAAGTCTACCTGAAGGTCGAGGCAGCGCCGCAGCATCCGCGCCAGCTCGCTGCGCCGGTAGGGCTTGGTCAGCAGCGGAATGCCGTGGCCGCCGCGGCCCTGTTGCGCCGGCAACGCGCCGTCGCTGTAGCCCGAGGTGAACAGCACCCGCAGCGCCGGGCGCCCGGCCATCAGCGTCTCCGCCAATTGCCGGCCGTTCATGCTGCCCGGCATCACGATGTCGGTGAACAGGAGATCGAACGCGGTGCCGCTATTGACGATCGCGAGCGCGGCATCTGCGTTTGCCGCAACCAGCACCTTGTAGCCGAGGCCTTCGAGCTGGCCCGTGACGTAGTCGCGGATCGTGGGGTCGTCCTCGACGCACAGGATGGTTTCGTTGCCGCCCCTGACCGGCAGCTCGTCCTCCGCGACCGCGCGCTGCGCGGTGCCGTCCGCCTTGGGCAGATAGATCCTGAAGATGGTGCCGCGCCCCTGCTCGCTCTTGACCTCGATCCCGCCGCCGCTCTGCTTGACGAAACCGAACACCATGCTGAGGCCGAGCCCGGTGCCCTGCCCGACCTCCTTGGTGGAGAAGAACGGATCGAAGATCTTCTCCAGATGCGACGGCGAAATGCCGATACCGGTATCGCTCACCTCGATTACGAGATGATCGCCGGCGCGCTCGACGCCGTGCGCCACGGCATCGGGAATCCCGAGCTGCATGTTACGGGTCGCAAAGGTCAGGGTGCCCCCCTGGGGCATCGCATCGCGCGCATTGATGGCGAGATTGACCAGCGCGGCGCCAAGCTGGCTGCGGTCGACGAAGGCGAGCCAGGCGTCGCGGCCGAGCTCCGTCCTGATCTCGGTCTGCGATCCCAGCGTCTGCGACAGCAGCCGCACCACTTCGCCGATCAGGTCGTTGACGTCGGTCTCGGCGGGCTGCAGCGGCTGCTTGCGCGCGAATGCCAGCAGGCTCGAGGTGAGCTGAGCGCCGCGATCGGCGGCGTCGCTGATCAGCTTGGCGATCGCGGCAAGCTGCGGGTTGTCCTTCACTCCATCGGCGAGGATCTCGATCGTGCCGGTGATCACGGTCAGCATGTTGTTGAAGTCATGCGCGATGCCGCCGGTCAACCGCCCGAGCGATTCCGTCTTCTGCGCCTGGATCAGTTGTTCTTCGGCGCGCCGGCGCTGGGTGACGTCCCTGACGAAGGAGTTGATGATCCAGCCATCGCCGCGGCGCAGCGCATTGAGCGAGACCTCGACGTAGAACCGGTGGCCGTCGCGGTGCACGGATGCGGTTTCATAGCGCATGCCCATCCCGCCGGCCGCGGTCTCCTGCAGGAAGCGGGTGATGCGCTGCCGGTGCGCAACCCGCAGCTCTTCCGGGAACACCAGCTCGACCACGCGGCGGCCGACCGCCTCCGAGCGCGTCCAGCCGGTCAGCGTCTCGGACTGCGGGCTCCACTCGAGAATGACGCCGTCCTGGTCGGTCTGCACGAAGGCGTCGAGCGCGGTCCTGACGATGACCTGCGCCATCTGCTCGCTCTCCACCAGCGCCCGATGCGCCTGACGCTCCGCGGTGACATCGCGCAGCACGATGACCGCGCCGCGCAAATTGCCGGCATCGTCGCGCAGCGGCCTCGCGTTGGCGACGAGACAGACAGCCGGTTCCGGCCGCAGCGGTTTGACGATCAGCTCGCAATCGTCGATATCCTCGCCGCGCAGCGCACGCGCCATCGGCGTCTCCGCGATCGGCATCACCGTCGTGCCATCGGCGTAGTAATTCTGGAAGGTGCGAACACCGGTCAGGATGTCAAAGCCGGGTTCGACCCGGTACAGCCGCCGCGCCGCGGCGTTGACGATCACGATCACCCGATGCTCGTCGGCGACCACCACCGGATCGCGGATGCTCTCGACGGTCTTCTCCAGCAAATGCTGCCGGCTGCCCAATTGCGCCGACAGTTCGGCGAGCGTCGCGGCGAGCTGGGCCGCCTCCTCGTCGCCGCCCGGGCGTATCGAGACCGGCTCGCCGCGCGACAGCGCCTCCGCCGCCCGCACCAACTGGGCGGGCGTTCTGGACAGCGACCTCGCAATCATCTCAGCCGTCATCAACACCACCGAAATCACGCCACAAGCGAGCAGAATGCCCGGCCAGGTGACGCCATGGATGAAGCCCAGCGCGAGCAGGAGTGTGACGACGGGAAGCATCATCCCGGCCGCCAGTCGGCCCGACAAATTCATCCCGACCAACTCATCGTGAGCAGTTGCACCGGAAAATAAAAAAGCAAAACAATTTCGGAAAGGATCGTCGGCGCCGGGGCAATATCGGGTAGCTTGCCCCTTCTTGCTTAGCCGAGTCCGGCCTCGCAATCCGCCACTTTCATATCCGTATAAGTACGGAGATTGATGGCCGGCACACGCCCATGGCGGCTGAACCTCCTCCAACGCCGGGGAGATCTTCGATTGGGCGCCGGGCGGCGCCGCGGGCCGCAATCGGCCTATGCTCGGCGCGGTGCAGAGCCGTCCCGATCGCCACGGACGAAACGCGCGGCCCCCCACGCAGCGAGGCCAGCCTCAAAGGCTGGTGGCATTGGAGAGGATCGGCCCCGGCTTTGCCAGGCCCAGATGATCGCGAAAGGTCGAACCGGAATAATCGGTCCGGTAGAGGCCGCGCCGCTGCAGCTCGGGCACGACAAGGCCGGTAAAGGCCTCGACCGATTCCGGCACATAGGGCGGGAAGATATTGAAGCCGTCAGCCGCCCGTTCGTCGAACCAGTGCTGGATGTGGTCGGCGACTTCCTTCGCATCGCCGACCACGATGGCGCCGGTGCTGATGTGCCCGATGATGAGATCACGATAGGTCAGACGGTCGGGGCCTTTCACGTCGCGGCGAGTGAGGCGCGTGACGTCGGCAAACAGCCGCCGGCCGTCTTCGTTGGCCTCTGCCAGCACGATTGGATCGACGGGCGCATCGCGGTTCTGACCCGACACGTCGACGCCGATCGCAGCCGACACCGCCGTGAGGTTGCGGCGTTTGCCCATTCTGCCGAGAGAGCCGTAGCGGCTGGCCTCACCGCCATCGCCGTCGGGCTCCAGCGCGATGAATGAATTGAGATGGTCATAGATCGCGACCGCCTGCTGGGTGGTTTCCGCTACGACCGGGGTGAGCCCGGGCAGAATGGCGATCTCGCTATCCGCCCTGCCGTATTTGCCGGCCCTGGATTTGACATCGGCGTAGTAGGCCTTCGCACTCTCGATCGTCGCCTGACCGGCGAAGATGACATCGGCATCGCGTGCGCCGAGTTCGCGCGAACGGTCCGATGTGCCGGCATGCAGGATCACCGGGTGGCCTTGCGGCGGGCGCTTCACGTTGAGCGGCCCGGCGACCTCGAAATAGCGCCCCTTGTGGTGCAGCGGAGTGATCGCATCGCTGTCCCAGAGTCCCCGCACCACGGCGACGAATTCATCGGCCCAATCATAGCGTCGCTCGGTATCCCAATGGGCCTGCCGGGAGAAATTTCCCGCTGCGATCTCGTCCGCCCCGGTCACCAGATTCCACGACGCGCGGCCCTGGCTGAGGTGATCCAGCGAAGCGAACATGCGCGCGAGATTATAGGGGTCGTAGTAGGTCGGATTGGCGGTTACGACGATGCCGATATGGCTGGTCGCTGCCGCGAGACTCGCACCGGACACGAAGGGTTCAAGGCGCGACATCTGGGAGGGATTGGTGGTCTGCAGGCTTGGATCGCTCGCCAGCCGGTCGCCAAGAAACAGGAAATCGAACTTGGCAGCTTCCACAAGCTGGGTGACCCGCTGCAGGAACTCGATGTCGAATGCGGCACCTGCATGCGAGGAAGGATAGCGCCAACCGCTGGGGTGCGTGCCGCCGGCCCAGAACATCAGGCCGAAATGGAGTTCTCGCTTGGACATGATGAAACCGCTCGCAGAGTGATTCAGCCTGCCGTGCTGGCGTGCTGAGGTGCCTTGTGTTCGAAGATGTTGCGCGGCCGGCTCAGGTTGAGCCGTTCGCGCAAGGTGATCGATCCGTTGGCGGATAGCAGTCGCTGCCGTCGCACCAGCTCCGGGACGACATCCCGGGAAAAGGCATCGAGGCCGCTGCGCAGGACTCGAGGCGCCACCAACAGGCCGTCCAGCGTCACGGCATTCGTCAGCGCCTCGATCTCGTCGACGATCTTCGTCGCAGTACCAGACAGGAAGCTGGCGGAGGTGGCTCCCGGCGCACCCGCCGCGTGGTCCGGGCCGATGACGGGGACGATCTCCGCAAACAGACGCACGTGTTGCTCCTCACGACGGGCTCCGCTCGCCGCAGCAATCACATTGGCACGCAAGGCTGCGATATCGCCCGCCGTCGCAGCCCCCAGGATTGCGATATCGGCGTGCCGTCCTGCAAACTCCGCCGACCGCCTGTCCACGACGCGATGAGCAACGATGACCTGTCCCTGCGGCGGCCGTGCGACGTTCAGCGGCCCCTTCACCGTGAAGGAAGCGCCGATGTGATCGATCGGATGGATTTTTGCGCCATCGACGAACACGCCGCTCTGCTTGTCGCGAACGAAGGCGTCATCTTCCCAGCTATCCCAGAGCCGGCGTGCAATATCGAGAATTTCTTCGGCACGCTGATAGTGGAGATCTGGCGCAAAGGCGGCCTGCCCGTAATTGGCGCCGGCCGGATCGGCCACGCCGGTCGCGACGAGCCAGCCGGCACGCCCATGCGTGACATGGTCGAGCGAGGCGGCGAGCCGCGTCACGTTGTAAGGCTCGACATAGCTGGTGTTGGCCGCGGCGATCAGACCAATGTGTCTCGTCCTGGTCGCGAGGAACGACGCCGTCGTGAACGCTTCGCTGCGCGCAGGCGCCGCATGACCGACACTGTCGTCGACCAGGAGGAAGGCAAAGCCGGCCCCCTCCAGGTCACGCGCAAGCGACGTCAGGTGAATGGGGTTCAGGGGATCGAAACTCTCGTCGTGCGTCTGATGCCCGGATTGCGGCGCATAGAGAAAGCCGAGGTGGAGCGGTTTGGCCATTTTGATCTCCGTTCGGTCAGGCCATGATTGCCGTCGCGGCTGGCTCCAGTGCGCGGAGCGCCTCGTAGATCCGGGCTTCGCGTTGCAGAAGTTCGATATCGCCGCGCTGACGCGGACGCGGCAGGTCGAGGGTGACGATTTCGGCGATCCGTCCGGGCCGCGGCGACAGCAGGACGATGCGATCGGCAAGAAACACGGCTTCGCCGACGTCGTGCGTCACAAAGACGATGGTCTTGCGGCGCTGCTGCCAAATGCGGATCAGGTCCTCCTGCAACTTGTTGCGCGTGACGTAATCGACAGCTCCGAAAGGCTCGTCCATCAGGATGACATCGGGGTCGCTGACCAGCGCACGCGCAATACCGGCGCGCTGCTTCATGCCGCCGGAAATCTGGTGTGGAAACTTGCCGCCAAAGCCGGCGAGCCCGACCAGGGACAGCTGCTCCTCGACCAATCGTCGGGTTTCAACCTTGTCCACCCCGCGCAATTCAAGCCCCAGACCGACATTGGCCGCAACCGTTCGCCACGGGTAGAGCGAGGCATCCTGGAACACGACGCCGAGCTCTCCGCCCGGACCGTCGATCGGCTTGTTGCGAAACAGTACCGAGCCGCCGCTCGGCAGCTGCAGCCCGGCGAGAATTTCCAGCAGCGTGCTTTTGCCGCAGCCGCTCGGGCCGAGCAGGACGATGAACTCGCCCTCCTCCACCGAGAAGCTGATGTTGCTCAGCGCACGCACCGGCGGCGCTCCCGGATAGACTTTGTCGAGAGATCTGATGGTGAAGGCCGGCATGTGCCCCTCGCGCTCCTGCTTGCTCTCGCTCACTGCGTCTTGCGCGCGGGATAGACGAACGGCTTCACATATTCCTGTGGGATGAAGCGGACATCGATGTATTTGGCGGCGTCGTAGAACTCCTTCTGATTGCCGACATCGATCTCCAACTGCTGGGTGTCGTGGATCGCCCGCGGATCGATCGCCGGATTGGCGTCCCAGACATCGTCCTCCTGATAGATGGCGCGCTTCACCGCCTCCGGATCGATCTTCAGGCGCGCCTGCAACCAGGGCAGATATTCGTCGTAATGCGCCTTGGCATAAGTGTAGGATCTGAAGTAGGCCCGCAGACCGCGCCGCAGCAGATCCGGATCCTGGGCGATCACCGCGTCGCCCGCGATCAAAACACCGGTGTGATAGGTCGGAAGGTAGTCCCAGGCACGCGCCAATGTGGTCGAGACGCCCTCGATCTCACCGAGCGCCGCAAAGGGCTGGTGGATAATGGTGGCGTCGACCTGGCCGGTTTCCAGTGCGCCGTACGCCTTTTCGGTCGCGCCGGCAGCAAACAGCGTCAAATCGCGGTCGGGATTGATCCCTTCGGCCTTCAGCAGATAGCGCGCGACCGACGCGAGATTGCCGCTGGTGTCCGGTCCGACGCCGATCGTCTTGCCCTTCAGATCTGCGAACGACTTGATGCCTTTCCGGGCGATCAGAAAATACGGCCCCTTCGAGCGGAAGGCGGCGGAGACGATCTTGATCGGCGCCCCGAGGGCCGCAGCGCGCAGATAGACGCTGGTCGGCCCGAAGGCGAACGTCACATCGCCGCGCGAGGTGGCCGTGACCGGATCTTGCGTCCCGACAAACTCGACGGTCAGACCCTCCTCGGCGAAGAACCCTTTCTCTACCCCGAACACGATGGGTTGCTGCGTATAGCTTGTCGTATCCTGAAGCTTGAGGGTTTTCTTCTCCTGTGCGCCGGCCGGCACGGAGAAGCCGAGAGCGAGCGAAGCCAAGACAAGAAGACGAGCCGAAAGGCCAGGTGAGCGCATGATCGATCCTTCGAACGAGCGGTGACGGGAAGACGCGAAGCCGGGATCGGTCAGACGTATTTCCACTTGAGCAAAACACGCCTTTCGAGCAGATCCACCAGATAGATGATCAGCAATGCGATCGACGTGACGAGAATGACGAGGGCAAACACACCGGCGGTGTCGTAGATGCCCGACAATTTGTTGAGGAGGTTGCCGACGCCGGCCTTGGAGGCAACGATTTCGGCGAACAGCGTTGCAAGCAGACAGGTGGCGGCCTCGATGCGGACCGCGGCCACGATCGACGGCGTGGCTGACGGCAGCACCACTTTCCAGATGATCTGACGCTGCGTCGCCCCGAGCGCCCGCGCGACCTTGATGTGATTGTCCTGAACCTGCTTGATGCCGGCGATCGTATTGAAGACGAACAGGAAGTAACAGAACAGAAAGATGATGAACACCTTGTGTTCGAAGCCGAGACCCAAATAGAGGGTGAGAAGCGGAATGATGGTGACCTTCGGAATCGCCATGAACCAGATCAGGAACGGGTTCAGAAACCGATGCACCTTCGGGAACAGGCCCATGGCGATGCCGGTCGCAATGCCGAGGACCGCGCTGAGCGTCACGCCGACGCCAGCTTCGGCGAGCGTCACCGAAAGATGAAAGAGCAAATTCTCCCTGGTAAAGAGCTGGGGGAAAGCACCAAGAATCTGCGTCGGCGAGGCCAGATAGATTCGTTTCACTGCGCCGCTGTCAACAGCCAGTTGCACGGTGAGCAGGATCGCGGCGACCACCAATATCTGAACGATGACGATCCACGGAAGCTTGGCAGCAAGCGAGCGCGGCGTTGTGCCTTGATCCTTCTCAGCGGTCTGAACATCAACGACGGTTTCGATCGACTCGACTGACATAGCCACGCCTTATTACGCTACGGTCGAAGATCAAGCTTGCGACCGCGCTCTTGCAGTGCGAGCAAGCTAGACCATTTCGGCAGACAAGATATTCCATAGTTTGGAGCCAAGCGTGATGACACATCTCGCAAAGGCCCGCGCGACAGTGAAGGAATATGCAGATGAAGTATGGAACGCTCGCGAACACCGGAATCCAGGTGTCGCGAATTGCCTTCGGATGTTCAAGCTATGGCTCGAAGGATTGGATGCCGTGGGCGCTGAGCGAGGAGCAGGCGCAAGATCACTATCGTCGCGCCTTTGAGGCCGGCTTTACCTTCTTCGATACCGCCGACTCGTACTCGTCCGGCCTGAGTGAAGAGATCCTGGGACGTGCGGTAAAGCGCTACGCCGCAGGACGGGATCAGGTCGTCATCGCCACCAAGGTGTTTTTTGCGACGGGCGCCGACGCCAACCAGCGGGGATTGTCGCGCAAGCATCTTCGACACGCCATCGACGACAGTTTGCGTCGCCTCGGCACCGACTATGTCGACCTGTACCAGATCCACCGCCTCGATCCCTTGACGCCTTACGAGGAGATCCTCGAGGGGCTTGATGCCGTGGTGCGCGCCGGCAAGGCCCTCCACATCGGCGCTTCCAGCATGCACGCGTTCCAGTTCGCCAAGCTCCAGGCGCTTGCGCAGGCGAACGGCCTGACGAAATTCGTCACCATGCAGAACAAGTATAATCTTCTTTATCGCGAGGAAGAACGAGAGATGATTCCCCTCTGTCTCGATCAGGGCGTCGGAGTCATTCCCTACAGTCCTCTTGCGAGGGGATTGCTGGCCGGCAGCCGTCGCGACAATACCGAGCGGTCCCGCGTCGTGAAGGACTTTTCGCGTCCGGAAGACGACGCCGTGATCGATCGCGTTCTCGCCGTGGCACAGGCGCGGGGATGCAAACCCGCCCAGGTCGCGCTTGCCTGGTTGCTGCACAACCCTGCCGTAACCGCCCCGATTCTGGGCGCGACCAAGCTTCACCACATCGACGATGCCGTCGCCGCGCTCGACATCCAGCTCACGGACCAGGAGCTCGATGCGCTGGAAGAGCCTTATCGCCCGCAACAGGTTCAACACGATCGCAATGAAACATTGCAACCCGGGCAAACCGCAGCCACCGACCTCAAGCGGCTGTTTCGCCGTTCCGCCGGCCTGCGCTGACGGCCATAGATCGGGAGGCCAACCAGGAGCCTCATTTTCGGTTGCCGCCCGTCCACCGGCGGGCAGCGCCCCTTTGCGCGCGCGTGCCACTGAGTTGCCCGACGGCGCAAGCCCCGTCGTGAAAAATATTTCGCTTTATCCGAAGCGCGACACGGTATATGGTCCGTCCGTCTCGCCCGATCGAGGGGCGCTTCGCGGTCGTCACGAACGTGGGTCGAGATGCGGTGGACGCGGATTGCGCGGCTGACGAGTGCGCACGAAGCGGACGGTGAAGTCGTGTGGTCCTGACGCCCTGGTGGCAGGTGTCTTTTCCGATTGCGCAGGTCGCGCGTTGCGAAGACGGTGACAAGCAAGCCCAGTCTCGCCGGGGAGAGCACGAAGTAAGCCGTAACCCATCGCGCAGGGAAAGCCGGGTTGTCTCCGGTTACACCTGTGGTCCTACCCCCCGAGCTTTCTACCCTTTTGCTCGGGGCCCATGGGTGCGATCGGCACCCGGCTTTCCCTGCGCCCTCTGCTCAGAGTGGCGAGACGAAGAGCAAAGCTCGGGCAAATGATGCCGCGAGAACGTAGATGTGTGACTCGCAATCGGCACCACGCGCTCAGTGTCGTCTCGGCGACGGCCCGGCCCCATAGCCACGAATGGCTATTGTTGAGCGATGCTGGAACCACGAGTTTGGCTGACAACACCTGCCGCGGAGCATGGGCCCCGGCCTTCGCCGGGGCGACAATGGTGTGCAAGGCGCCGACACGGTTATCGCTTGAAATGCTCCGGGACGGCAGCAGCGGGTGGGATGGGCGACGATCGCTACGCCGCCCGCCGGCGCTCGCGCAGGGCGTCGCCGAAGGCCTCGAACAGCGCGCGGTTTATCGGGTTGCGCTGCGGATCGTATTCGGCGTGCCACTGCACGCCGAGCGCAAAGCCGGGCGCATCGGCGATGCGAATCGCCTCGATGGTGCCGTCCTCGGCGATGCCCTCGATCACGACGCGCTTGCCCGGCTCGAGGATGCCCTGGCCATGCAGCGAGTTGACTCGAATAATCTCGCGGCCAAGGATCTTGGCGAAGGCGCCACCCGGCGTCAGCGCCACGTCGTGACGGTCGGCGAACACGACAGTCGGATCGGGATGGATCTCGCCGTTCTCGAGCCGCGGCATCCGGTGGTTCATGCGGCCCGGGATCTCGCGGATCTCCGGATGCAGCGAGCCGCCGAACGCGACGTTCATCTCCTGCAGGCCGCGGCAGATGCCGAAGATCGGCACGCCGCGCGCGACGCATGCCTCCGACAGCGCCAGCGCGACATCGTCGCGGTGGATGTCGTACGGCTCGTGGGCGGCACAGGGTTCGGTGTTGAAGCGGGTCGGATGAACATTGGCGCGTGCACCGGTCAGCACCACGCCATCGACCACGTCGAGCAAGGCGCCGACATCGGTGATTTCGGGGCTCCCCGCAAACATCAGGGGCACCGCGCCCGACACCTCGGCAACCGCGCGAAGGTTGCGCTCCCCGACCATCTGGACTGTGAAACGATTTTCGATGCGATGGGCGTTTCCGATCACGCCGACCACGGGCCGTCTCATTATTGAAGTCTCGCGCAATGATTCTTCTAAATTTGCGACGTTGCGGAGACGATCATGCCTTCGAGTTCCCCCCGGATCAACTGCCTATATCTGCACAGGGGGCCTTGCGATCCTGCACAGATTCGCAGCCCCCGGGGCCGAAATCCGGCCTGTCGCCCAACGGTCGCGCCAGGATCACAGCACCTCAGCGGTAAACCGGCACGGTCCCGGCGGCTTGATCCCGGCGGGATTTTCGCCAATGACTGCTCCGGACACCGTCGCGAAGGGGGAATCACCCGTGACAGACCCGGCTGACAATCGCCTGCAAGCCCGTAACGACATGGCGTGGGCGATCGCCGTCGGCGGCATCGGCATCGTGCTGTTCGCAGCCCTGCTGACCTTCGCTTGGCAGTTCGCCGCGACCCTGTTCCTGCTGTTCGCGGGCATGCTGCTCGGGGTCGCCCTCAATGCCATGACCACCCTGCTCGGCCGGCTGACCGGGCTGCCCCACGCGCTGCGGCTTGCGATCGTCTGCCTGGCGATGGCCGGGCTGCTATCCGGCATCGTGTTCCTCGGCGGCACCACCATCGCACAGCAGGCCACGGTGCTGAGCAACACGATCAAATCGCAACTCGGCAGCGTCAAGGAGTTCCTCGAGCAGCACGGTGTCGATACCAGCTATCTCGATTTCACCAACGCCGCCGGCGAGGCGAAAGCTGAAGGCACCGCCGTGACGACGACGACATCGACGCCCGCAACGTCGTCGCAGTCGCATGGCATCCCCGGCGCGGGCGCGCTGGCTTCCAGCGGCGGCGCCATCATCAGTCAGACGCTAAAGGTGCTGCTCGGCACCGTCAGCGTGGTCGGCAACTTCTTCATCGTGCTGTTCCTCGGTCTCGCCTTCGCAGCGCAGCCGAGCATCTACCGCGCCGGATTGCTGTTCATCGCGCCGGCCAAATACCGCGCGCAGGCGACCGTCATCGTCGACCGCATCGGCGAGACGCTGGAACGCTGGCTGATCGCGCAGATCATCACCATGACCGCGGTGTTCCTCGTGACCTGGATCGGCCTCGCCATCATCGGCATTCCGAGCTCGTTCATCCTCGGCATCCAGGCCGGCTTGCTCGCCTTCATCCCGACGGTCGGCGCGATCCTCGGCGGGCTGATCGTGGTGCTGGCTAGCCTTGCGACCGGGTGGATCGCGGCGCTGTCGGCCTTCATCCTGTTCCTCGGCGTTCACGCACTGGAAAGCTACGTGCTGACGCCGATCATCCAGCGCCAGGCGCTCGACATCCCGCCGGCCACGCTGTTCGCGTTCCAGATCCTGCTCGGCGTCGTGTTCGGCATCTGGGGGCTGGCGCTGGCGCTGCCGCTGATGGCGATCGCCAAGGTGATGATCGACCACTTCAAGGCGGAGGATCAGGCGCCGGGGCCTGCTCAGGGCAACGTACCGCAGCTCAGTTGAACAGCAGCACAGTACCGACGACCATCAGCATGACGCCGAGCAGCATCACGATCGGCCAGCGGGCCCTCGGCGGTTGGTATCGTCCCTGCGCGCGGCGTTCGGCGATCAGCGCGGTCTCGTATTCACCGGAGTCCGAGAACAGGCAGGCGAAGCCGCCGCGTGCCGAGGCCGCGTCGGCTTCGAGCGACATCAAGGCAGACTGCAGATTGCGGGTGCGGATCGACTCCATGGCCGAAAGCATGGGATCGAATGGTTAACCATTCGTTACTGCGCTCACGCCCGGGCGGGCGCCGGCTTTTGCCGTGCCGATGCCGGCAGGCCCGCGGTCTTGCGCCGCCAATTCTCCAGCGACAGCGGCAATTCCTCCGCCGCCTCGACGCGATTGCGGCCGCTGCGCTTGGCCTGGTAGAGCGCGGTGTCCGCCGAGGCCAACAGCACCTCAAGCTCGGTTCCAGCGGGTCCACCGGCCACGCCGATGCTGACCGTGGTGTCGACCGCGCCGTCCTCGCAGGTGATGTTGCTGTTCTCGAACGCCTCGCGCACGCGCTCGGCGACGAGCACGCCCTCCTCCAGCGAGCACGGCAGCAGCGCCGCGAATTCCTCGCCGCCGATCCGGCCCGACAGATCGCTGATCCTGAGACTGTTGACCACCACGGCGGAGAACAGTTTCAGGATCTCGTCGCCCGCCGGATGACCGAAGCGGTCGTTGATCGACTTGAAATGATCGATGTCGAAGATCATCACGGTGACCGGCCGGCCGGCAACGGCTTCCCGCTCGATGACCCGTGTGCAGGCCTCGGTGAAGCCGCGGCGGTTGAGCATGCCGCTCAAGGGATCGATCGAAGCGGCGGTCTTGTGCACGGCCACCGCGCGGTCCGACACCATCATGAAGATCACGAACACCGTGCCGATCGCATACAGCACGAGCTCGATCGAGAACAGCGTGACCCAGAAGCTGCTGACGAAGTTCTGGCCGTTCAGCCGCAGCAGGTCGCCAACCAGGATCGGCAGCATCAGGACGCAGCCATGTGCGACCGGGATCGCGATCGCAATCCAGCGACGTTGCATCGCGCGGCGGCGCTCGCTCCAGAGCTCGGAAGCGGTCAGCGCGGCATAGATCGCAACGATCCCGGCGCCGATCGTCAGACGCATCGCCGGATCCGCGATTGTCGTCACCGCACCGATCCACGCGATCGGGCCGAGCACGAGACCCGGCAGGTTGGCCTTGCGACCGTGGAAGATGCGCGCGGCATTCCAGACCATGCCGCAGGCGGCGAAGCCGATCGCATTGAGGCCCAGCAGAATCATCGGATCGAGCGTCGAGCTGCCGACCGTCCACAGCGCGACCGAGGCCGCGCCGAGCAGATAGGCGGTGCCCCACCACTTCAGCGCGGCAATGTTCTCCTGCCTGCCGAACAACCAGAGCATGGCGCCGAGCATGCCCGCGACCATGGTGGCGAACAGATAAAGCGTCGATGGATCGAACGACATAAGTCACCCCAGCCCGGTGATGCAACGTTCGCAGGCGCAATTAATACGGTGATGCAGCGCCAGTGCGAGATCGCAGGCTAGAAGGCCCGAGTTCCAATTTCGTTTGCACGCACACGCAAGTTTTCTTGAAAAACTGCGCTAATTCGCGTCGAAGCAGGCGTGGTTGGGCGCAAGCAAAAGGGCGCCTCGCGGCGCCCTCTGCAACGTGATGCACGCGGCAATTGCCGCGAATTTTAAATTAGCGCTTCGAGAACTGGAAGGACTTGCGGGCCTTGGCCTTGCCGTACTTCTTGCGCTCGACCGAACGCGAGTCGCGGGTCAGGAAGCCGCCCTTCTTGAGGACGCCGCGCAGCTCGGGCTCGAAGTTGGTCAGCGCCTTCGAGATGCCGTGTCTGACAGCTCCGGCCTGGCCGGAGAGACCGCCGCCGGCGACGGTGCAGATCACGTCGTACTGGCCGTTACGGGCGGCAGCGACCAGCGGCTGCTGGATCATCATGCGCAGCACCGGGCGGGCGAAGTAGATCTCGATGTCGCGGGTGTTGACCGAGATCTTGCCGGCGCCTGGCTTGATCCAGACGCGCGCGACCGCGTCCTTGCGCTTGCCGGTGGCGTAGGCGCGGTTGAACTTGTCGACCTTCTTGACGTACTTCGGCGCGTCGGGAGCCGCCGGCTTGACCTGCGAGAGCTGGTCGAGGGACTGCAACGTATCGGACATTATGCGGCCCTCGTGTTCTTGCGATTCAGGGAAGCGATATCGACCTTCTCGGGGCTCTGGGCCTCATGCGGATGCTCGGCACCCGGATAGACGCGCAGATTGCCCATCTGCATGCGGCCGAGCGGACCGCGCGGGATCATGCGCTCGATCGCCTTCTCGACGACGCGCTCGGGGAAGCGACCCTCGAGGATCTGCTTCGCGGTGCGCTCCTTGATGCCACCGATGAAGCCGGTGTGCTTGTAGTAGACCTTCTGGTCGCGCTTGCGACCGGTCAGCACCACATGCGCGGCGTTGACGATGATGACATTGTCGCCGCAGTCGACATGCGGGGTGTAGGTGGGCAGGTGTTTGCCGCGCAGGCGCATCGCGACGAGCGTGGCGAGACGACCGACGACCAGACCCTTGGCGTCGATCACGACCCACTTCTTCGTCACTTCGGCGGGCTTGGCCGAGAACGTGCTCATGTGTGAAATCCGTGAAAAGGAAATCGGCGCCGAATGCGCCGAACTGGCGGCTTTCTAGAGAAGCCGCAGGCGCGCGTCAACATCGACGCGCCATGATTATCTCAATAAAAACAGCGACTTGAAAATATGGTGCAATAATACCTCAAGAAAGACTATTGATTTGGAATGGAATAGGTCGCCGTAACATGGGCGATCGGGTCCGGAGAGGTGCCGGACAGCAGGTTCACCTCACCGACCGCAAGCCGCTTGCCGAGCTTGAGCAGCTTGGCGACGGCAAGGACGTCCTGGCCCGGCTGGCCCTTGCGCAGGAAATTGATGTTGAGGTTGGTGGTGACGGCAAGGCCGATCGGCCCGATCGCCGACAGCAGCACCACATACATCGCAAAATCCGCCAGCCCCATCAGGGTCGGCCCGGAGACCGTACCGCCGGGCCGCAGCATGCGCTCGCTGAAGCGCTGGCGAAGCAAGGCCGTCTCGCCGTCGGCGCTTTCGATCCGGATGTCGTCGTAGGCGAATGCCTGCGGAAATTCCTTACGCAGGAATTCCTCCAGATCAGCCACGCTCATTTTCGCAATCGCCATGCGGTCCTGCCCTCGCTTCAGCCTGCCTGTTACATTAAATTGTCACAGACACGATAGAGGAATTTCGTCATGTCCGCCCAGGCCGTCCGCGCGAAAGCGCCGCAACATCAGCCGATCCTGCTGCGCGAGACCATTGGCAGTATCGCGCTACTGACGCTCAATCGACCCGCGGCCCGCAACAGCCTCTCCGAGGGCCTGATCGGCGAGTTGCACGCTGCGCTGAACGATGTCGCCGGCGACAGGAGCGTCCGCGCCGTCGTGCTCGCCGCCAACGGCCCGGCATTCTGCGCCGGCCATGACCTCAAGGAGCTCACCGCGCGCCGCACCGACGCCGATCGCGGCCGCGCCTATTTCGCTGAGATCATGAACGCCTGCAGCGCGATGATGCAGGCGATCGTGCATCTGCCGAAGCCGATGGTCGCCTGTGTCCAGGGCATCGCCACCGCGGCCGGCTGCCAGCTCGTCGCAAGCTGCGACCTCGCCGTCGCCTCCGACGCTGCGGCGTTCGCGACGCCGGGTGTCGATATTGGGCTGTTCTGCTCGACGCCGATGGTGGCCCTGTCGCGCAACGTGCCGCGCAAGCAGGCGATGGAGATGCTGCTGACCGGTGAACCGGTCTCCGCGGCGACCGCACAGAGCATCGGCCTCATCAACCGCGTGGTATCCGCTGGCGCAGAACGCGACGCCGCGATCGCGCTGGCGCAAAAGGTCGCGCTGAAATCGGCCTACACCGTCAAGCTCGGCAAGGAGGCGTTCTATCGCCAGGCCGAGATGAGCCTTGCGGACGCCTATCGCTTCGCCGCCGAGGTGATGACCGAAAACATGATGGCGCGCGACGCCGAGGAAGGCATCGGCGCCTTCATCGAGAAGCGCGATCCGAAGTGGCAGGACAAGTGACGACGCAATTCTCGCATCGTCATTCCGGGGCGATGCGCAGCATTGAACCCGGAATCTCGAGGTTCCCGGTTCTCGCTTCGCGAGCCCCGGAATGACAAACCCGGAAGATCGATGAATCACGACGCCTACGACGACAACTACATCCGCAGCATCCTGAACAACGTGAAATCGATCGCGATGGTCGGTGCCTCGCCGGTCAATGTGCGGCCGAGCTATTTCGCGTTCAAATATCTGGCGCAACGCGGCTACGACATGATCCCGGTAAACCCTGGCCATGTCGGCAAGGCGCTGATGGGCAAGCCGTTCGTCGCATCGCTCGCGGATATCGATCGCCCGATCGACATGATCGACATCTTCCGCAATTCGAGCCACATTATGCCGGTCGTCGAGGAAGCGCTGAAATTGTCGCCGCTGCCGAAGGTGATCTGGATGCAGCTTGGCGCACGCGACGATGCCGCCGCCGAGAAGGCGGAGGCCGCGGGACTCAAGGTGGTGATGAACCGCTGCCCGAAAATCGAGTATGGCCGGCTGTCGTCGGAGATCTCCTGGATGGGCGTCAACTCGCGCACGCTGAGTTCCAAGCGCGCGCCGATTCCGACGCAGGGCATGCGGCTGTCGCTCAACCGCACCAGCTTTGGCGGCGGCCAGACTGCGGCATCCGACCGCGCGGCAAAGAACAAGACCGAGACGACCTGACATCGCGGCGGAATAATCGCTCCACTCGTCCGGTATGGCGCTGGATGCCCATTCCAAAAAATGCCGGCATAGCCATCTCGCTTGACGGCGAGCGCCGCCGCTATCAGCATGCCGCGCGTTTCGACCAGGCCACAACAGGACACAAAGAATGACCGATCGCCTTCCGGGATTTTCCACCCTCGCCGTGCACGCCGGCGCGCAGCCTGATCCCACCACCGGCGCGCGGGCGACGCCGATCTACCAGACCACGTCATTCGTCTTCAATGACGCCGACCATGCGGCTTCGCTGTTCGGCCTGCAGGCCTTCGGCAACATCTATACCCGGATCGGCAACCCGACCAACGCCGTGCTCGAGGAACGCGTCGCAGCGCTCGAGGGCGGCACCGCGGCGCTTGCGGTCGCCTCCGGCCACGCCGCGCAGCTCGTCGTGCTGCAGCAGCTGTTGAAACCCGGCGACGAAATCATCGCCGCCCGAAAACTCTACGGCGGATCGATCAACCAGTTCACCCACGCCTTCAAGGCGTTCGGCTGGAACGTGGCCTGGGCCGATCCTGACGAGATCGAAAGCTTCGAGCGCGCGGTGACGCCGCACACCAAGGCGATCTTCATCGAGTCGATCGCCAACCCCGCCGGCAGCATCACCGATATCGAGGCGATCGCCGCCGTCGCGCGCAAGGCCGGCGTGCCGCTGATCGTCGACAACACGCTGGCCTCGCCCTATCTGATCAAGCCGATCGACCATGGTGCCGACATCGTCGTGCACTCCCTGACCAAGTTCCTCGGCGGTCATGGCAATTCGCTCGGCGGCATCATCGTCGACGCCGGCACCTTCGACTGGTCGAAGGACAACAAATATCCGATGCTGAGCGAGCCGCGCCCCGAATATCACGGCATCCGGATTCAGGAGACCTTTGGCAATTTCGCCTTCGCGATCGCCTGCCGCGTGCTTGGCCTGCGCGACCTCGGCCCGGCGCTGTCGCCGTTCAACGCCTTCATGATCCTGACCGGCATCGAGACACTGCCGCTGCGCATGCAGAAGCACTGCGACAATGCCAAGGCGGTGGCGGAATTCCTCTCGACCCACCCGGCCGTGTCGGCGGTGAACTACGCCGGCCTGCCCGGCGACAAATACAACGCCCTGCAGCGCAAATACGCACCGAAAGGCGCCGGCGCGGTGTTCACCTTCAGTCTCAAGGGTGGCTATGACGCCGGCGTCAACCTGGTGTCGAACCTGAAGCTGTTTTCGCATCTGGCCAATGTCGGCGACACCCGCTCGCTGGTGATCCACCCGGCCTCCACCACCCACAGCCAGCTCGACGATGCCGCCAAGGTGAAGTCCGGCGCGGCGCCCGAGGTGGTGCGGCTCTCAATCGGCATCGAGGACAAGGAAGACCTGATCGCTGATCTCGACCAGGCCCTGCGCGCCTGATCCCGCCATTGTTCCGGAGCGGTGCCCCGCATCGCTCCGGCCAATTGCCCGAACGATGTGTCTCGCGTTAACGCTTAACTGCGACGGGTCTCTCGTTAACGCTCAATCCGGCATAAAGTGGCAGTGATAGGCTCCGGATGATTCGGGAGACCATGGATGCTGCGCTGGATATTGCCGCTCGGGATCGCGCTGTTTGCGACTTCGCCTGCTGACGCCGCCGACGGCCCGGTCGTCGCCAAGAGCACAACCGTCAAGGCCGCGCGCCAATTGCCGGCTGGCCTGCCGCGCCGGCACTATGCCTACCGCACCACCATCACAGGGCCGACCTATGTGCGGCGCGGACGTCAACTCGTGGTCGTCGAGCCCACGGTGATCCCGCTCAATTCAGAGCCGTACATCCCGTACGTGCCGGGTGAACCGCTGCTGCCGGGATCATCGTCGCTGCCCGGCTATTACGGCAACTGGCATTCCTACAACTATTTCGGCCCCTACTACGGCGGCGCCTATGTGACCTATTGGGACCGCCTGCCCTACGCCTGCGGCGTCTACGGCTACTGCTAAGGGCGGAACGATCGGGTGGCCAGATCGCCGCAGAAGAAAACCAGCGCACCGGTTTCGGGAAATGCCGTCACCGCCGACCTCGTCGCGGTGCTGGTCGCCGTCACCGACGGCACGCCCAAGATCATGACCATCGCCGGCGGTTCCGCGCTGCCGAGTGGCCCGTTCGAGTTCACCCACCGTTCGCTGCAGACCGCGCTGCGGGCCTGGGTCGAGGCGCAGACCGGCCACCCGCTCGGCTATGTCGAGCAGCTCTACACCTTTGCCGACCGCGGCCGATCCGGCGACGCCAAGGGCCCGCACAGCGTCTCGATCAGCTATCTCGGGCTGACCCGCGAGGACCGGGTCGGCGAAGATTTCCAGGCGCATTGGTCCGGCTGGTACGACTACTTCCCCTGGGAAGATCAGCGCGCCGGCGCGCCGGCTTTCATTGCGAGGTCGATCGCGCCGAAACTGAAGACATGGGCGAAAGCCGCGCCGTCACCGACCTTGCAGCGCGAGCGCTGGCAGCGCTGCGCGATCACCTTCGGGCTCGACGATCGCGGCTGGAATGAAGAACTGGTACTGCAGCGTTACGAGCTGCTCTGGGAGGCGTCGCTGATCCCGGAAGCCGGACGCGCGCATGACCGCGAGGCGCCGGCCGCGCCGGGCAAGCCGATGACGGCAGATCATCGCCGCATCCTCGCCACCGGGATCGCGCGACTGCGCGCCAAGATCAAATACCGTCCGGTGGTATTCGAATTGATGCCCGCCGAGTTCACCCTGCTGCAACTGCAACGCAGTGTTGAGGCGCTCGCAGGCCGGTTGGTCCACAAGCAGAACTTCCGCCGGCTGATCGAGCAGCAGGAACTCGTTGAAGAGACTGGCGCAATGGCCGCCGATACCGTCGGACGGCCGGCCAAGCTGTTCCGCTTCCGGCACGCCGTGCTGGCCGAACGGGCCGTCGCCGGCACCAAGCTTCCGCTCTCGCGCACTTGACACGCCTTATGCTCAGGATAAGTATAAGCCATCTTATGCTCAAGGAGAGTATAAATGGCTTCCCTCGATACCGCACTACTCGAGCGCACCGCCCCGCTCTATGAGCGCGTCAAGCGCGTCATCCCACCATTCGAATGGGCGACTTTCGCCGAGGATGTCGACGCGATCCTCGCGCTGAAGCGCCGCCGCAACGCGGTGGTGCTGGCGCATAACTACCAGACGCCGGAGATCTTCCACGGCGTCGCCGACATCGTCGGCGACAGTCTGTTGCTCGCGCGTGAAGCGACCAAGGTCGACGCTGATGTCATCGTGCTCGCGGGTGTGCACTTCATGGCCGAGACGGCGAAGCTGCTCAATCCGGCGAAGACTGTGCTGATCCCCGACCTGGAGGCCGGCTGCTCGCTGGCGGATTCCATCACGGCAGCCGACGTGCAGCTGATGCGTGCGCGCTATCCGGACGCGCCCGTCGTCGCCTATGTCAACACGTCGACTGCAGTGAAGGCGGAGTCCGACATCTGCTGCACCTCAGGCAACGCCCTCAAGGTGGTGGAGTCGCTCGACGCCGAGCGCGTCATCATGCTGCCGGATGAATATCTGGCGCAGAACATCGCCAAGCAGACGAGCAAGAAGATCATCGCCTGGAAGGGCCATTGCGAGGTGCACGAGCTGTTCACCGCCGATGACGTGCGCCAGCTGCGTGAGAATTACCCTGATGTCACCGTCTTGGCGCATCCGGAATGCCCGCCCGAGGTGGTCGCCGAAGCGGACTTTGCGGGTTCGACGGCCGCGATGCAGTCCTTCGTCGAGACCAAGCGTCCGCCGCGCGTCGTGCTGCTGACGGAATGTTCGATGAGCGACAACATCGCGGCCCGCAATCCCGATGTCGACTTCGTCCGGCCCTGCAATCTATGCCCGCACATGAAGCGGATCACGCTGAAGAACATCCGCCACGCGCTGGAGACCAATCAGCACGAGGTCACGATCGACCCTGAGATCGCCGATCGCGCGCGCAAGAGCGTCGAAAGGATGCTGGCAATATGAGTACCGATCTTTCCGATCTGAACGGCCGCCCGGTCATCATCGGCGGTGGCGCCGCGGGGCTGATGACCGCACTTCAGCTCGCGCCCGAGCCGGTCGTACTTCTGTCGAAGTCGCCGCTCGGCGCCGAAGCGTCCAGCATGTGGGCGCAGGGTGGTCTCGCCGCGCCGGTCGGCGCGGATGACACGCCAGACCTCCATCTCGCCGATACGCTTGCGGCCGGCGCCGGCCTCTGCGACGCGGCCGCGGCATCCCGGATCGTCCACGCCGCGCCTGCTGCCGTGGCGCATCTGGCCGAGCTCGGCGTCGCCTTCGACCGGCGCGCCGACGGCAGCTGGCGGCTCGGGCTCGAGGCAGCACACGGCCGCAACCGCATCGTGCACGCCACCGGTGATGGCACCGGCCGCGAGATCATGCGCGCGCTGATCGCGGCGGTCCGCCGGACGCCATCGATCACCCTGCTGGAAGGCGTCGAGGCACGCCGGCTGCTGGTCGAGGATAATGCGGTCAAGGGCGTACTTGCAGCCGGCGCCCGCGGCGCGCTGACGATCGCGACCAATCGGGTGGTGATAGCGACCGGCGGCATTGGCGGGCTGTTTTCGTACAGCACCAATCCGGGCGGATGCTTCGGCCAGGGCCTCGCGCTCGCGACACATGCCGGCGCAAGACTGTCGGACATCGAATTCGTCCAGTTTCATCCGACCGCCTTCGACGGGCCGTCGCGCCCAATGCCGCTGCTCACCGAGGCGATCCGCGGCGACGGCGCGACCCTGATCGACGAGACCGGGCAGCGCTTCATGGCCGATCAGCCCGGCGCCGAGCTTGCGCCGCGCGACATCGTCGCGCGCGCGGTCTGGCGCCACCGCGCCGCGGGACACCGCACTTTCCTCGATGCACGCCAGCATCCAGGCGCGGAGTTTGCGCAGCGCTATCCCGTGATCAGCGCGTTCTGCAAGATGGCCGGCATCGATCCCGCCCGTGATCCGATCCCGATCCGGCCCGCGGTCCATTACCACATGGGCGGCATCGCGGTTGACGGCCATGGCCGCAGCACGGTGCAAGGCCTGTGGGCCTGTGGCGAGGCCGCGCGCACCGGCTTGCACGGCGCCAACCGGCTCGCCAGCAACTCGCTGATGGAAGCGATCGTCTGCGCGCGCTGGGTTGCCGAGAGCATCGAAGGCGTCAGCGCAGGTCCACGCGCGATGCTGAGCGACGACGCCATGCCGCCCGCCTCCGATCCTTCTGCCGTGCGGCCTATCCTCACCCAGGGGCTGGGTGTGCTGCGCGACCGCGACGGCATCGCACGCGCGATCCGCGGCCTCCTTCCGCTCGCGCGCGGCCAGAGCGCGGCATCCGACGCAGCGCTGGTCGGATTGATGATCGCGGTCGCCGCAATCCGGCGTGAGGAGAGCCGCGGCGGTCATTTCCGCACCGATTTCCCGCACACGGCTCTATCGGCGAGCCCGTCTTCTCTCACCCGTGCCGAGGCGCTCGCCGCCGCGCACGACATCGTTGAATCCAACCTCTCAGCCAGGAGTGCCCACTCATGACCCTCAATCCCCTGTTGCCGCTGCTGTATGAGCCGATCGTGCAAACCGCGTTGCGTGAGGATCTCGGCCGGGCCGGCGATATCACGGCAGACGCCATCGTGCCGGCCAGTCAGCAGGCGCGCCTCGTGATGCGGGCACGGCAGCCCGGCGTGATCGCAGGCCTCGATGTGGCGCGCACCGCCTTCCAGACGGTGTCGCCGGCCATCACGCTACGCGCCGAGCGGCCCGACGGCAGCGCGGTCGAACCCGACCAGGTCATCGCGATCATCGACGGCCCGGCCCGCAGCCTGCTCACGGCGGAGCGCACCGCGCTCAACTTCCTCTGCCATCTGAGCGGCGTCGCGAGCGCGACCGCTACGCTGGTCAAGGCCGTCGCCGGCACGCGCGCGCAGATCGTCTGCACCCGCAAGACCACGCCAGGGCTGCGTGCGCTGGAGAAATACGCGGTCCGTGCCGGCGGCGGCGGCAATCACCGTTTCGGGCTCGACGACGCCGTGCTGATCAAGGACAACCACATCGCGCTCGCCGGCGGCATCCGCACCGCGGTCGAACGCGCCAAGGCCAATACCGGTCATCTCGTCAAGATCGAGGTCGAGGTCGACACGCTGTCGCAGCTCGAGGAGGCGCTGGCGCTCGGCGTCGATGCGGTCCTGCTCGACAACATGACGACGGAGCAGCTCAGCCAGGCGGTGGCGATGGCGCGCGGCAAGGCGATCACCGAAGCCTCCGGCCGTATCACCGCAGCGACCGCCGCGGCGATTGCCGCCACCGGCGTCGATCTGATCTCGGTCGGCTGGGTGACCCACAGCTCGGCTGCGCTCGATATCGGGCTCGACTATCTGCCCTGATGGATCAGATCAGAGGGACTGGCCGACCGGAACGAGCGTCGGCTGGTCCCGCTCGGTCCGGCGCGCCGCGAACCGCTCGGCCTGCAGAATCGCGAGCGTCAGCACGACGATCGCGACCGCCTGGTGCGTCAGCGCCAGATCGATCGGCACCTGATGCAACAGCGTCAGGATGCCGAGCGTCGCCTGTAGCGTGATCGCCGCGACCAGCCACCAGGCGCCCGCGATCACGGCACCTCCGGCGCGCGAGCGCACGACGTCGACCGCATGTGCCAACGCCAGCGCGAACAGCAGATAGGCCGTCATGCGGTGTTCGAACTGCACGGTCAGCGTGTTGTCGAACAGATTGCGCCACCACGGCGTCTCGAACCAGAGCCGATCAGCCGATGGAATCAAGCTGCCGTCGATGTCGGGCCAGGTGTTGTAAACCCTGCCCGCGCGCAGGCCCGCGACCAGCGCGCCGAAATAGAGCTGCACGAAGGTGAGCACGAGCAGCACCGCACTCGTGATCTTCAGCCTGAGCGGCGCGATCACGCTTGGGCGGTCCGTCAAGCGCCGCAGCGTCCACACGATCGCCGCGAAGATCAGGAGCGCCAGCACCAGATGGGTCGCGAGCCGATACTGCGACACCTCGACGCGTTCCGAGAGGCCGGACGCCACCATCCACCAGCCGACTCCACCCTGCAGCGCGCCGAGGCCGAAGATCGCCCACAGCCGCCGGCCGAGCTCGCCGCTCACTGCGCCGCGCCACAGGAAATAAAGGAACGGCAGCAGATAGGCGGCACCGATCACCCGGCCGAGCAGCCGGTGGCTCCACTCCCACCAGAAGATCGTCTTGAATTGCGCGAGCGTCATCCCGGCGTTGAGCTCACGGTATTGCGGGATGGTCTTGTAGCCCTCGAAGGCCTTGGTCCACTGCGCCTCGGTCAGCGGCGGCAGCGCGCCGGTCACCGGCTTCCATTCGACGATCGACAGGCCGGACTCGGTGAGCCGTGTGGCGCCGCCGACCAGCACCATCAGCGCGATCAGGGCAGCGACTGCGATCAGCCAGACCCTGACGGCGCGGAGCTGCGATGGTTGTGCGGAAATACCGGCCATTTCGCCCTGACTTGATTGGATTTTCGGGCCCCTTATAGTCCGCCGCGCCCGCGGCGCAAGCGCCGCCGAGATCACGAGTCATCCATACATATCCGCCATGGCCATACGCACCCGCAAACTGCTCGGAACCATCGCCCTGCTGATCCTGGTCGTGGTGTGGTCGCTGCTCGGCATGACGGTGGCCCAGACCCCGTGGCTCGCCAATTCGGGGCTGCTGCAGGCGATCTTCTACGTGGTCGCCGGCCTCGGCTGGGTGCTGCCGGCGATGCCGATCGTGTCCTGGATGTCGCGGCCGGATCGCGCCTAGACCGCGCCCTCGTCGCGCGCATGCCGCGTCGGCCGAACCGGTGCGAACATCACGCCCGAGAGCAGCACGCGCATCATCCGCAGTGAGCGGACGCGGCCGTCCCATGCGATGCGCGGCAGTGCATGGAGATTAGTGCGTCCCTGCGCCTCGACCACCCCTGATATGGTCGACACCGCGCTGGCGAAGCCGGCCTCCTCGGCCATTACTACATGCGGACGCCGAAACGCTTCGCGGTCCCCGAAGGGGAATGCGAAATGTCTGATCGGCCGCCGCAATGCGCTTTCGGCAACCGCCTTTCCCATCGCGATTTCGCGCTGCGCATCGGCATCCCTGAGACTCGACAGGACGGAATAGTTCACCGTGGCGCTGCCGAACGTCACGTGCGGATCGGCCGCGAGCTTCGCCAGATCCGTCCAGTCGAGCGAGTCACTGCGTGACAATTGCGCCGCATTGGCCGAATAGCGCCGGCCGAGATCGTTCACCGCATAGGACAGATCAGCCGGCGACAGCTTGCGCAGCCAGCCGGACAGGAAATCGAACAGCTCGTATTTGTCCGACAGGCTCGAGATCACGAAGTGTCGCTCCCGGCCGTCCATCACCAGGCTGATCCGGCTCTCGCGGGCGATGATGTCCTCGAGCACCAGCCACCACGCGACGCCTACGCCGTCTGGGAAGGCTGTCGGCAGATAGAGGGTGAAGGGGACGCCGTGTCTGGCGAGCACGGGATAGGCATGGGTGACGATATCTTTGCTGGCACCGTCGAAGCTGAGGCAGGCAAAGCGCCGGCGCTCGGGCAAGGTCACGGCGCGGCGGCAGGCCTCGTCGATCCCGACGATGTCGTACTGCCAGCGCTTCAGCGCGCGGATCGTGCGATCGAGAAATGCCGGCGTGATCTCCTGCGACTTCAGCGGACGAAACCGCACTCGCTGGGCTGGGCGGACGCGCTTGAAGCGCAGGATCGCCCCGGCCCCCCCGGCCTCGCGTTCCCGCAGACGGAAGGCACCGCTGAAATAGGCGAGCTCCATCCGGGCCCGCCGCAAAATTCCGTTGTCCGGCGCCAAAATCCCCGCCCCTGTGCGGCGGGTTCCCACACGCCGCCAAGCCCCCTGCCGAGCCATTCTTATTACTCTTTGTTGACATTTCCCTGCGAAGGTCGGCCCCAGTCGAGAACTGTAAATTAATACCTTAAAAAAGTTTGGTTCCGAGATGATCATGGCGGCGACAGTTGAAGGCCAGACGGCGGAGACGCGGCCATGGCCGAGCGCAATTCGCGTCGCCGGCGTCGACATCTTTCATGACCTCACCGCGGCCGAAGCGACCTGGCGCAGTCTCGAAACACCGCAACACAACTACACGCCCTATCAGCGCTTCGATTTCCTCGCCAACTGGCAACGCCAGGTCGGCGAGCGCGAAGGCCTGCGGCCCTTCATCGTCGTAGCTCATGACAGCGAACGCCGTCCGCTGCTGCTGTTGCCGCTCGCCGCCGAGCAGCGCCTGGGCGCGAACTGTGCGAGCTTCATGGGCGGCAAGCATGCGACCTTCAACATGGCGCTGTACGACAAGGATTTTGCCGCCAACGCAACCGAAACCGACATCACGGCGCTGACGAGCTCGATTGCCGAGCGGTCCCGCGTCGATGCGCTCATACTCTGCCAGCAGCCACTGCGCTGGAAGGACCAGCCCAATCCGCTGGCGTTGCTGCCCCACCAGGCTTCAGTGAACGACTGTCCGTTGCTGATGATCGAGCCCGGCGCCGCGCCCGCGGCACTGATCAGCAATTCGTTCCGCCGCCGCCTCAAGGGCAAGGAGCGCAAGCTGCAGGCGCTGCCCGGCTACCGCTATCATGTCGCAGCCGACAGCGCCGACGTCTGCCGCCTGCTCGACTGGTTCTTCCGCGTCAAGCCGCACCGCATGGCCGAGCAGAAACTGCCCAACGTGTTCGCCGAGCCCGGCGTCGAGCAGTTCATCCGCAGCGCCTGCCTGGCGCCGCGCGCCGACGGCAAGGGCTACGCGATCGAGATCCACGCGCTGGAGTGCGATGAGGAAGTGATCGCGATCTTCGCGGGCGTGTCCGACGGCCATCGCTTCTCGATGATGTTCAACACCTACACGATGTCGGCCAATTCCAAGTTCAGCCCCGGCCTGATCCTGATGCGCGACATCATCGATCGCCATGCCGGCCTGAACTACCGCGCCTTCGACCTCGGCATCGGCTCCGACGAGTACAAGCGGTTGTTCTGCAAGGACGACGAGGCGATCGTCGACAGCTTCATTCCGCTCACCCTGCGCGGCAAGCCGGCGGCGAGCGCGCTGTCGGCGCTCAGCCGTGCCAAGCGCGCCGTGAAGCACAATCCGGCGCTGTTCGAGATCGCGCAGAACCTGCGCAGCATGTTCCGCTGAAAACGCCTGCAAGCGACGTTTAGGCAGACGAGCCTTCCGATCCCTGCCGTCCGCTCGTAACACCGAGCCGCATCATCGCATCGAACACCAGCGTTGCGGCCGGCGACAGCGCGCGTCTGCGCAGCTTGATCAGCCCGTAACTCTCGAGCATCAACTGGTCGCGGATGCGCAGCATCTTGAAGCGCTGCGGATCGAGCAGATCGAAGATCAAGAGGGGCACCGGCACGATCGCATCGATCCCTGCCGCAATTCCGATCGATGCGGAGAAGGATTCGGTGTTGATCATGCGCTGGGGCGGCGCAATACCCCGGCTGTAAAACAGCCGCTCGAGCGCCTGGCGCATGAAGGATTCCCGCGGCTGGGAAATCCATTGCAGGTCGACCGTGTCTTCCAGATTGACGCTGTCGAGCGCGGCCAGCGGATGCTCGGCGCGGACCAGCAGGCCGGCCTGCTCGGCCCCGATCTCGTGATAGTCGAACTGTCCGGGATCGACGCCGGCGGGTATCCGCGCAACGATGAAATCCAGCTCCAGCGCGAGCAGCCGCGCGACCAGCGGCGGGCTGGTGCTGACATCGAGTGAAATGCTGACCCGGTGCAGCTTCTCGCCGAGATACTGCATCACATCGACGACGAGGTCGATGCTGGGCTTGGCGACCGTTCCGACCGATACGGTGCCGAGTTCGCCGGACCGGTAACCGGCGAATTCATCGGTGACCCGGTCAAGGTCGGCAAGGACACTCCTGCCGCCGCGGATCAAGATGGAGCCGTAGGCCGTGGGCTCGACGCCGCGCGCCGTGCGCTCGAACAACGGAACCCGCGCCACCGCCTCGATCTCGGCCAGCATCTTGGACGCCGCCGATTGAGTGATGTTGAGACGCTCGGCAGCCAACTGCAGCTTGCGCTCGCTGTCCAGCGCGACCAGCAGGCGCAACTGGCGCAATTTCAGATTATTGATCACGGCCTGTCACCATCCTGCCCGGCTGAAGCCCGTCCGATCCGATCGAGGCGGAACGAACCGAACGCCAGATTCTAGTCTCGGCGCGCTTTCTAAACGCGAACCGGTGTCCACTTCGCTGGGAAACACCGGGGTTCCCGCGGCCATACCGCGGTGCATCATGACGGTTTCGCCGTGGCTCCATTCCCAAATGCCATTAGTCACGCGGCCGCCGATTACACAACAATGAATGCAGCTTGCAAGGCGACTTGGAAGAGCGACGGACCGCTGCGGGTGTACAATGTACCGCCCCGGACAGCGCGGTGAGCGTGCTCCGAATCGAAAAACCAGAAGGGATGGGAACGATGAGCGACGATGTCGAGAAGCGCGCGATCGGAAAGATGATGCGGCGGCTGATTCCGTTCCTCATCCTGTGTTACTTCGTGGCCTATCTCGATCGCGTCAATGTCGGCTTCGCCAAGCTGCACATGAATGCGGCGCTCGGCATCAGCGAGGCTGCCTACGGGCTCGGCGCGGGCCTCTTCTTTGTCGGCTATTTCTTCTTCGAGGTGCCCTCCAACATCCTTCTGGAACGGTTCGGCGCGCGGCGCTGGATCGCACGCATCATGATCAGCTGGGGCATCGTCTCGGCGGCATTCGCCTTCATCCCGCAGATGTCCGCGGCGAGCGGCCTCTCGAGCGAATGGATCTTCTACTTCCTTCGCCTGCTGCTCGGCGCCTGCGAGGCCGGCTTCTTCCCCGGAATCATCTTCTACCTGACGCTCTGGTTCCCGACGATCTATCGGGCCCGCGTGATCAGCCTGTTCATGCTCGCGATCCCGATCTCCAGCATCATCGGGGCGCCGATCTCGGGCCTGCTGCTCAACCTGTCGGGAGCCGGCCTGACCGGGTGGCAGTGGCTGTTCATCTGCGAAGCGCTGCCGTCGGTGCTGGTCGGCTTCGCCGTCCTGGCGATGTTGCCGGACTTCCCGCGTCAGGCGAGCTGGCTGCAGCCCGACGAGATCAAATGGGTGCAGAACACCCTTGAGATCGAGCGGCAGAAGAAGGAAGCCGTGGAGCACATCTCGGTGCTGCAATCGCTCACCGATTCGCGGGTGCTCGCCTGCGCGCTGGTGTACTTCTGCCTCAATGCGGCGAGCTATGGCGTCGCGTTCTTCCTGCCGACCATCATCAAGGCGTTTGGCGTCACCGACACCCAGACCGGCTTCATCGCCGCCCTGCCCTTCGTGTTCGGCGCGGTCGGCATGGTGCTGCTCGGCCGTCATTCCGACAAGACCGGCGAGCGGCGCTACCATGTTGCCGGGGCCTTGACGCTGGCCGCCGTCGGCATCGGACTGGCTGGCCTGGTCTCTAGTCCCGTACTGATCGTCGGCCTGCTCTGCCTCGCGCAGATCGGCGTGTCGGCGGTGCCGCCGATGTTCTGGCCGATGCCGGCCAGCATCCTGAACGGCGCCTCGGCCGCGGCGGGCATTGCCGCGATCAACTCGCTCGGCAATCTGTCGGGCTTCGCGGGCCCGTTCGCGATGGGCTACCTGAAGGACCTGACCGGCGGATTCACCGCGGGCCTGCTGCTGCTCGCGGTCGTCGGTCTGATCGGCGCGCTCGTCACGATCAGGCTGCGGATTGATCCAGTGCTGGAGCGCGCCGCGCGCGAGCCCGTGCTCGCGCACTGAAGCGTTACCGGCAAACGCAAAGCGGCTTTTCAAACGGAAGGCGCGGTGACGATCAACCTGATCTCATCGCGCTTCGGCGGCCTGTTCAGGCCGCCACCACGCGCGGCCCCGTCGCGACCGTTTCCGACGGCGCGCAGGGCTTGCTCAGCATCGTCACCTCGGAGAAGCCGACGGCCCTGAGCTGATCGACCATCGAGCGGCGGGCATCCTGTGCCATGCTGGCGTCGGGCACGACGACCGCTTGCGCCTTCGCGGTCAGCAGCTCGGCCGGCAGGTCGACGGCCGAGCCGGCGTCGAGCAACACATGGTCGTAGACCCGGAGCAGCGCATCGATCGCGAGCGCCAATCGGGGCGACTGCAGATGCGAACGATCGAAGCCCGGCCGACCGGCGCAGACGATCTGAACCCGCGATTGCCTATCCTTGGTGATGATCTGCGCGAACGGCGCCTCGCCTTGCATCAGTTCGGCAAGGCCGGGCGCGCCGGGATCGACCGTGGCCGCCGTCAGCGCAGGCGAGGAACCGACGAGATCGACAACCACGACCTTGGCCTGGCGCGCCATCAGACGGGCCAGCGTCAACGCCGTCGCCGTCACGCTCTCCCCGGCAGCCGGACCGAGGACCGTGACCTTGTGGGCGGCGGGACCGGCCGCGACGAGACGCTCGGCAAGTTGATCGATCTCGTCGACCGCATGGGCCGGCGCAGGCTGCGGCTCGCTGATGACGGGCTCGTAGGCGGTTCCGGACGCCGGCGGCAGTTCGGGCTCCGGCGGCGTCCTCGACGCAACTGGCGCCGCGCCTGCGGGCTCTGGCGCCAGCATCGGTGCCGGCTCGTCTTCGGCCACGGCCTCCATGACCGGTTCGCGGCGCCGGATCACTGCGGCGGCCGGCGCGAAGGCACGGCCCACCGCGCCGGGCGCGGAGATGCGCAGCAGCTCGCCGGTGATGATGATCCCGGACGACAGCAACAGCGTCGCCAGTGTCGCGATCAGCACGATCGGCAACTTCTTCGGATAGGCCGGCGTGTTCGAGACCGTGGCGCGCGAGATGATGCGGCCGTCGGTCGGCGCCGCCTCGATGTTCTCGCGTGCCGTCGCCTCGCGATACTTCGCAAGATAGGCTTCCAGCAGATCGCGCTGTGCCTTGGCTTCACGCTCGAGCCCGCGCAGCTGCACGTCCTGGCTGTTGCTCGACGAGGCCTGCTTCTTCGACTGGTCGAGGCTTGCCTGCAGCGCCTGGACGCGGCCTTCGGCGACGCGGGCATCGTTGTCGAGCGAGCGCGATATCTTGCCGGCCTCCTCGCGCAGTTGGCGGTCGAGGTCAGCGATCTGCGCCTTCAATTCCTTGATGCGCGGATGGTTGTCGAGCAGCGTCGAGGACTGCTCGGCGAGCTGCGCGCGCAGCGTGCCCCGCTGCTCGGCGAGCCGCCGGATCAGCTCGGAATTGAGCACTTCGGAAGCCTCGATCGGCTTGCCGCCCTGAAGCATCTCGCGGATCAGCCGCGCTTTGGTCTCGGCATCCGCCTTCAGCGCGCGGGCATTGTTGAGCTGCGTGTTCAGCTCGCCCATCTGCTGGTTCGACAGCGGGATGTTGTTGGTGCCGACGAACAGGCTCGACTTGGAGCGAAATTCCTCGACCCGCGAATCCGCATCCGCGACCTTGCTGCGCAGCTTGTCGATCTCGCCCAGCAGCCAGGTGCTGGCGGACTTGGCTTGGTCCTGCCGCGCGGCCTGCTGCAACACCAGATAACCGTCGGCAATCGAGTTGGCGACGCGCTCCGCAAGCTCGGGATCCTCCGACTGGAATTCGATCACCATGACGCGCGACTTGTCGACCGCATAGGCCTGAAAGCGCTCGTAATAGGAATCCAGCACCCGCTCTTCCGGCGTCAGGCTGAACGGATCGCGGCCGATGCCGAACAGCGCCAGCAGCGACTTCAGCGGGGAGAAGCCCCGCAGCACCGGATCGAACTCCGGACGCTCGGCGAGCTTGTTCTTCTTGATGATGTCGCGGGCGAGATCGCGCGACAGCAGCAGCTGGACCTGGCTCGTCACGGCTTCGGCGTCGAGCGAGGTGCGCTCCAGGTCGCGCTCGCCGTTCGGACGCAGGAAAGCGTTCTCGCGATTGTCGATCAGGATGCGCGCTTCCGACTTGTAGCGCGGCGTCACGACGTTGACGGCGGCAAGCGACACCGCGAACACGAGCACGGTCGGCACGACGATCCAGCTTCGCTTGCGCGCGAGCGCGCGTCCGAGCACATGCAGATCGAGATCCGTCGCCTCCGGACCCGCCGGCTCGTCCTGGGCTGATATCGGCGAAACGGGCTTCGCGACGGCTTCGTCGGCAACGGGCGCGGACTTCGGCAACGCCCGTTCCACCGCGGCCTTTTCCTTGCCTCTACGCCAGAATGCAAAACGCATAACGAACTCCCGCGGACACCGCGATTCCATCTCAATGGCGGCGATTACAGTCCATTAAGGTTGCTGCTGGGTTAATCGGCACGGTTGACGGATGCGCCGGCCACCACCGCTCCATCATCGTTTGTTAACCATGAGTGCCGTTAATCGACGCCGGTATTGTCCCGTGGGATTCCTCGCATGCGCGATCTGCGCGCTCCCCTCGTTTGTCTGATTGCTGCGCTCGCGCTGGCGGGCTGCATGGGCCGGACGTCGCCGGTTGCCGGAGACCCGGCCCTCGATTCGATGGCGTATGGACAGCCGGCCCTGGCTGCGCCCACACCGATGGCCGTGGCCTATGCCGACCCCATGCCGACGCGCGGGGCCTACAATCTCGGCCCCGGCGACAAGCTTCGCGTCGTCGTCTATGGCCAGGAAGGGTTGACCAATTCCTATGCGATCGATGCAGCCGGCGCGATCACGATGCCGCTGATCGGCCCGGTGCCGGCACGCGGCCGGACGCCTGCCGGGCTTGCCGCCGAGATCACCGCACGGCTGCGCAACGGCTTCATCCGCGAACCTTCGGTGGCGGTCGAGATCGAATCCTACCGGCCATTCTTCATCCTGGGCGAAGTTCAGGCCCCCGGCCAGTATCCCTACGTGCCCAACATGACGGTCGAGAGCGCGGTGGCGATCGCCGGCGGCTTCTCGCCGCGCGCCCGGCGCGACGAGGTCACCCTCACCCAAACCGATGCATCGGGCGCCGGCCGCTTCGTCGTTCCCCTGGGCACGCCGATCGGACCCGGCGACACCGTCTTCGTCGGCGAACGCTGGTTCTGATCGATGGCACAGGATCAAGATCAGGAACGGCCGCTCCGCATCCTGCATGTCGTCCGTGCCCCGGTCGGCGGCATCATCCGTCACATCCTCGATGTCGCCAACGGCCAGATCGAACGCGGCCACCATGTCGGCATCGTCGCCGACAGCCTGACCGGAGGCACGCGTGCTGACGCGGTCCTCGCCGAGATCGAACCGCGCCTCAAGCTCGGTGTCCATCGCGTCGCGATCCGGCGCGAGCCGCGCTTCGCCGACTTCATCGTCTGGGCGCATATCGCCGGCCTGATCCGGAAGCTGAAACCCGATGTCGTGCATGGTCACGGCGCCAAGGCCGGCGCCTATGTCCGGCTGCGGCGGCGATCGGACAAGGTGATCCGGGTCTACACGCCGCACGGTGGCTCGCTGCACTATCCGCTCGACACCTGGAAGGGCCGCTTCTACAGCCAGCTCGAGCGTACGCTGATGAACAGCACCGACCTGTTCCTGTTCGAGAGCGCGTTTGCCCGCGATACCTATCAGCGCACCGTCGGCAAGCCGACAGGCCTCGTCCGCTGCGTCTTCAACGGCGTCACGTCGGAGGAATTCGAACCGGTCGCCAAGGCCGATGATGCCTCGGACGTTGCCTATGTCGGCGAGTTCCGCCGCATCAAGGGCGCCGACCTCCTGATCGAGGCGGTGGCGAAACTGCGCGCCGAGGGCAAACCGGTGACGCTGACGCTCGGCGGCGACGGCGAGGAATTCGAGCGCCTCAAGGAGCAGGTGAAACGGCTGTCGCTCGGCGATGCCGTTCGCTTCATCGGCCACGTCAAGGCGCGCTACGGCTTCTCGAAGGGCAGCATACTGGTGGTTCCCTCGCGTGGCGATTCGATGCCTTATGTGGTGATCGAGGCCGGCGCCGCCGGCGTTCCGATGATCGCGGCCAATGTCGGCGGCATCCCGGAAATCTTCGATACCCACACCGACGCGTTATTTGCGCCCAGCAACGCCGGCGCGATGGCCGACGCAATCAAGGCCGCACTCGAAAATCCCACGGCGACCGCTGCCCGCGCGCGGAAACTCCGCGAACGGATTTCCGAGCATTTCTCGCAGAGCGCAATGGTCGAGGGCGTGCTCGCCGGCTACCGCGACGCATTTGCCAAACGTTAACCATTTCTTACACACGTAACCGTTTCTTCCGATTTGTCCCCTTAACTCACGTCCAGGGGAATTTCGGTGCTGCGTGCGGATGCTCATCTGCAGGCGCAGGAATGGACGTGGACTCGTGGAACCGTTTAACGCACGCTCGATGCTGGATGCCGCTGCGTCCGCGACGGCCGCTCAGCCGCAGATCGAACGCCGTCGCCGCCTGTCGCCGGCCGCGCTCGCCGTTACCAATCAGAAAGTTCGCAGCGCTTACTCGCCGGTGGTGATCGCCGGCGTGGTTCGCCTCGCCGACTTCGTGCTGCTCAGCCTGGTCGGCGTCGGGCTCTATTTTGCCTATGTCAGGCCGCTCGCCGGCGACGTCCATTGGGGGTACATCGCGTCGATCCTCGGCATGTCGGCTGCGGCGGTGGTCTGCTTCCAGGCCGCAGACATCTACCAGGTGCAGATATTCCGCGGTCAGCTCCGCCAGATGACGCTGATGATCTCGTCATGGGCGTTCGTGTTCCTGCTGTTCATCGGGGTCTCCTTCCTGGTCAAGCTCGGCGGCGAGGTCTCGCGGGTCTGGCTGTCGTCGTTCTTCTGCGTCGGCCTCGCGGTGCTGATCGTCGAACGGCTGGTGCTGCGCTCGATGGTACGCGCCTGGGCGCATGACGGCCGGCTCGACCGCCGCACCATCATCGTCGGCGCCGACCAGAACGGCGAGAAGCTGATCGAGGCGCTCAATGCCGACGACGATTCCGACATCCACGTGCTCGGCGTGTTCGACGACCGCAGCGACTCCCGCGCCATGGAAACCTGCGCCGGCTCGCCGAAGCTCGGCAAGGTCGACGACATCGTCGAATTCGCCCGCCGCACCCGCGTCGACCTCGTCCTGTTCGCGCTGCCGATCTCGGCGGAGACCCGCATCCTGGAGATGCTGAAGAAGCTCTGGGTGCTGCCGGTCGACATCCGCCTGTCGGCCCACACCAACAAGCTGCGCTTCCGCCCCCGCTCCTATTCCTATGTCGGCAAGGTGCCGACGCTCGACGTGTTCGAGGCGCCGATCACCGACTGGGATCTGGTGCTGAAATGGCTGTTCGACCGCGTGGTCGGCGGCCTGGCCCTGCTTGCGGCACTGCCGGTGCTGGGGCTGGTGGCGCTTGCGGTGAAGCTCGACAGCCCCGGCCCGGTGCTGTTCCGCCAGAAACGCTTCGGCTTCAACAACGAGCGGATCGACGTCTACAAGTTTCGCTCGCTCTACCATCACCAGGCCGATCCAACCGCCTCCAAGGTCGTGACCAAGAACGATCCGCGCGTCACCCGCGTCGGTCGCTTCATCCGCAAGAGCTCGCTCGACGAATTGCCGCAGCTGTTCAACGTCGTGCTGAAGGGCAATCTCTCGCTGGTCGGACCGCGTCCGCACGCGGTGCAGAGCAAGCTGGAAAACCGCCTGTTCGACGAGGCCGTCGACGGCTACTTCGCCCGCCACCGCGTCAAGCCCGGGATCACCGGCTGGGCGCAGATCAACGGCTGGCGCGGTGAGGTCGACACCGACGAGAAGATCCAGAAGCGCGTCGAATTCGACCTCTACTACATCGAGAACTGGTCGGTGCTGTTCGACCTCTACATCCTGCTGAAGACCCCGTTCTCGCTGCTGACCAAGAGCGAGAACGCATACTGAGTGCTTGCCGTCGCTGACGCTCCCCGCAAGGACGAGCGTCAGATTATGTACCTGTTGCGTTGCGTGAGTATCCGATGGCCTATGCGGCGACAGCCGGGACGTCCCATTCGCCGACATCGGCATCGTCCGGCGTGCTGGCGCTGCAGCGTGCTCTGGTGTGGCTCGCCGGCGCGTCGGTTGCCATCGTGTTCATCGAACCGAGCCCGTATGAACTCGTCACGCTGACCGCGTGCGTACTGTTCTTTGCGACGGGCCTGCGCATGCAGCTCGTGTTCATGCCGTTGTTGTTCGCGCTGATCGTGCTCAATGTCGGCTACAGCATCGGCGCGGTGCCGTTCCTCGACAAGCCGGAGGTGGTGAACTGGGTGCTCACCTCCTGGTACATGGCCGTCACCGTCATCTTCTTCGCGATGGTGATGTCGGAGGATACCGAAGCGCGGCTCGACATGCTGCGCCGTGGTCTGATCGTCGGCGCGATGATCGCCTCGCTGGCGGGCATCGCCGGCTACTTCCATCTGGTGCCGGGCGGCTACGACCTGCTGACGCTGTATGATCGCGCCCGCGGCACCTTCAAGGACCCCAACGTGCTGGGCGCGTTCCTGATCCTGCCGGCGCTGTTCACGCTGCAGAGCGTGGTCTCCGATCCCTTCGGCAAGGCGTTCCGCAACGCCATCGCGTTCGGCATCATCTCGCTTGCGATCCTGCTGTCGTTCTCACGCGCCGCCTGGGGCGGCCTGATCGTCACCGCGGCCTTCATGCTGGCGCTGATGGTGTTCACCAGCCGCTCGCAGGCGCAGCGCTCGCGCATCATCGTGATGACCGTGATCGCAGCGACCCTGGCCGTCGCGCTGGTCGCGGTGCTGCTCTCGATCGGTTCGGTCGCCGACATGTTCAAGCAGCGCGCGAGCCTCGATCAGAGCTACGACGAAGGCCGCTTCGGCCGGTTCGGCCGCCACATCCTCGGCGCCCAGATGGCGCTCGAACTGCCGTTTGGCATCGGGCCGCTGCAATTCCACACCTACTTCCCCGAGGACACCCACAACTCGTTCCTCAACGCCTTCATGTCGGGCGGCTGGATCTCGGGGATCTGCTATCCGGCGCTGGTGTTCGTCAGCGCGATCATCGGTTTCCGCTACATCTACAAGCGGGTGCCATGGCAACGCGACTATCTGGCGATTTTCTCGGCGTTCCTCGGCATCGCCGGCGAGAGCTTCATCATCGATACCGACCATTGGCGGCATTTCTGGATGATGCTGGGCACGATGTGGGGCATGTACGCGGCGGCCGAGCGCTATCGCGCGACGACGCCTGATGTTAGCGGCGAGACTTCGGCGGCATCTTGAGCTCGGCGCGCTGCTCGGGAGGCATGTCGATCACCGCCTTCAATGCTTCGGTCGCCTCCAGCACGCCCTTGTAGCCGTCATTGGCGAAGCGCAGCAGCAGCCGCAGTTCGTCGTCGCTGTAGCCGCTCCACAGCTTGAGCATCGCGTCCTGCATCGGCACGTAGAACTTGCCGATCTCGGCCGCCTTTTCCTCCACCACCGAGATGAAGACCTTGCGTCGGTCGCTCGCGTCGCGCTCGCGGCGCACGTAGCCCGCCTTCTCCAAACGATCGACCACGCCGGTGATCGCGCCGGTGGTCAGCCCGGTCACTTCGGCGAGACGCCCCGCGGTCACCCGCCCTTCAAGATGAAGGATGTCCATGCATTCCATGTCGGAATTGGAGATTCCGGCCATGTTTGCAACGGCTTGGCCGTACATCACGCCCTGCGCGGACGACCGGCGCATCGCCTCCTCGAGTTCCTGCATCAGCGCTTCGCGCGACGTCGTGCTTGACAAAGCTGCTCCTATATCTTATTTGCCTTATATCTCATTTACTAAGATAATTAGCAACTGATCTTTCGTACCTCACCCGGATGCATGGAGCAAGGCATGACCAACCGTCCCCGTAAAGCTCTGATCATCGGCGCCGGCATCGCAGGTCCTGCGACCGCGATGTTTCTGACCCGCGCCGGCATCGAAGCCGAGCTCTATGAAGCCTGGCCCTACTCCACCGGGATCGGCGGCGGCTTGCAGATTGCACCGAACGGCATGCATGTGCTGGCGGAGCTCGGCCTCGCCGATGAACTGATCCGCAGCGGCTCGATCGCCGAATCCTTCGACTTCTATTCGCAGGGCGGCAAGAAGCTCGGCTCGCTCAACCAGAACATGCAGCAGCGCTTCGGCCAGCCGGCGGTGAACATGTGCCGCGCGACGCTGAACGAGACGCTGATCGACAAGGCCTGGGCCTCCAACGTCTCGGTGTTCTTCGAGAAGAAGCTGGTGAAGATCGAGGATCGCGGCGACCAGCCGGTCATCGCCTATTTCAACGACGGCACCACCGCCGAGGGCGACTTCGTGATCGGCGCCGACGGCGTGCATTCGGCGGTGCGGCGGCACGTGATCCCGGGCGGTCCGACGCCGTTCGACACCGGGCTGATCGGCTTCGGCGGCTTCGTGCCGCGGGCCATGTTCGAGCGCCTGCCGATCGGTCAGAAGGTGGAGACGACGTTCGGGCAGAGCGGCTTCTTCGGCTATGGCCTGTGCAGTCCCGATCCGGACACGGGCGCGATGTGGTGGAGCACGCAACCCTCGCACGGCATGACCGCGGCGGCCTACCGGTTGCAGAGCCAGGACGCGATCAGGCAGCATCTGCGCGAATTCCATGCCGGCTGGCACGCGCCGATCCCCGAGATCATCGAGGCCGCGGAGAACATCGTGGTGACCGACACGCTCGACGTCGCGACGCTGCCGACCTGGTCGCGCAAGCGCACGCTCCTGATCGGCGATGCTGCGCACGCCACCAGCCCGCATGCCGGCCAGGGCGCCTCGCTCGCGCTCGAAGACGCCATGCGGCTCGGCATGCTGATGCGCGACGGCCAGGAGCTCGGCATGACGTTCCAGGCGTTCGAGCACGAGCGGCGCCCGCGCGCCGAGAAGATCGTGGCGATCGCCCGCCGCAACGGCAACAGCAAGCGCGAGTTCGGCCCGACCGGCGCCTGGCTGCGCGATCACCTGCTGAAGCTGCTGCTGCCGGTGTCGTCCAAGGGCATGGACTTCATGTACGCGTATGATCCGCGCGCGGCGGCGTAGCAACGAGCTGTCATGCCCCGCGAAAGCGGGGCATCAGTATTCCAGAGACGCCAGTGCTTGAGCCGAGAAGCCGCAGCGTACTGGATCGCCCGGTCGAGCCGGGCGATGACGCCGACGACGTAGCGCGGCTTACTTCTCGACCTCGAACGTCAGCCCGGCGTGATCGACCAGGCGCTTGATCAGCTTGTGCTGCATCGCCGCTCCCGGCGTCCAGAAGCCAGCGGTGACCTCTGGCGTGTCGCGCAGCAGGCAGATCGCGCATTCCGCGATCATCTTCGAGGTCGAGCCGTAGCCGGGATCGCGATCGCCCTTGATGCCGGCGCGGACCACGCGGCCGTCGGGCGCGACCGCGAGATAGAGCAGATCGTAGCGGCCGTTCTCACGCTCTTCCTTTGACGGCCCCTCGCCCGGCTTCGGCGCGCTCGGCCCGGTCTTCTCGGCATTCAGCGCCATCACCTTCTTGGCGTTGGCCTCGCCCTTCTCGCCGGGACCGGTCAGGACCATCTCGTCGTAGACGAAGTCCCGTCCGTAGGGGAAACCCATCAGCATGTTGGAGCGATGCACGTTGCGCGTGTTGATCAGCGCCATCATGAACGGCGCGGTCCATGAGTGCAGGTCCTCCTCATAGGCCGGCTTGCTGCCGCGCGGCTGCTTCGGGCCCTCGAAGCCCGGCGTCAGCGCGAACGGGTTGTTGAGGATCGCAACCAGGCTCAGATCCTTGGCGACCGCATCGAACGTTGCCTTCGCGCTCGCTGCGGTGCCGCCGGACAGCGTGCCGCGCATGTCGCGCACCCGGCCCTTGACGCGCGGCGCCGGCGCACCGAACACGCGCCTGGCTTCCTCCTGGACAAAGAAGGCGCCGAGTTCGAACGGCACGGAATCGAAGCCGCAGGAGAACACGATCCGCGCGCCGCTGGCCCTTGCCGCGGCCTCGTGCTTGTCGATCATCTGCCGCATCCAGACCGGCTCGCCGCAGAGGTCGAAATAGTCGGTACCGCTGTCCACGCAGGCCGCGATCAGCTCGTTGCCATAGAGCTGATACGGACCGACGGTCGAGATCACCGACCTGGTCTGCGCCAGCATCGCCTTCAGCGACGCGACATCGCTGGCATCGGCGACGATCAGGGGCGTGTCGGCGGGCGCGCCGATCGCGTCGCGAACCGAGACGAGCTTATCCTTGCTGCGCCCGGCCATCGCCCATTTCAGGCTGCCGTTGCGATAATGCGCCGCGAGATATTCAGCGACGAGCTGGCCGGTGAAGCCGGTTGCGCCATAGACGACGATGTCGAGTTTCGACGAGGACATGGATCGGGCTCCCTGCGCGGCAAAATGGGCGCCCCTTTTGTCATCGCGGGCGCGGCGACGCAATCAGCTATTTCTTGCCGCTATTTCTCGCACCTATTTCTTGGCATAGGACACGCCCATGCCGGCGCGGACGTCGGCCTGGATGCCATAGGGTGCGATCGGGTAACGCAGGCCATTCTTGGCGAGCTGCTTCATCCCGGCAATTGCCTTCACCAGATAGGCCGGCGGTAGCGCCATCAGCATCTCCTCGTCGGGCACGCCGCCATAACGGCGCTCGGCGAAGCACGGCAGCGACAGGCTTGGCTCGCCGGTCTTCAGCGCCCGGCCCCACGAGTCCGCGCACGCGGTTTCGCCAACCACGCCCCACTCGAACTTCTTGTAGCCGGTGTACTGCAGCCCGTTGATCAGGATGATCATCTGCCCTGGCGTCGCGTAGACGAGGCAGATATCGGGAGGATTGAGCCGGCCGCTGGTCAGCGGGCTCACCGCCATCGCCTGGTACTGGCCGTAAGGCACCACGTCGAGCGCCTCCTGGCGCTTGCGCGCGTCTTCGGCCGTGCCGTGCCAGACGCCGACATAGTTCTCGCCGGCGAGCCACTTCTCGTCCTGCGGCGCGAGCCCGATCACCGCGCGGCATTGCGCGCCGACCAGATCGTCGCCGGTGATGCCGACGGTCCAGCCGAGCCGTGAGGCCATGCTGATGATCTGATCCGTGGTGTGGACCGCCGACGGGCGGCGGATCTTCGGGATCGCCTCCATCTCCTCGACGCGCGCGAACATCTTGATGCCGATGACCGTGGTCTTCAGCCGCAGCAGATTGTTCAGGTCGGCCACGATTGCGGAGAGGTCGAACTGTTCCGGCGGTGTCTGCTGTTGCATGGCGAAAACTCCCGTGATCGGCGGCTTGGCGTCGCCCGTTGACTTGATGTTAGCCGGATTGGCTGAGCGATGCGACAAGCTCGTGCTTGACCTCAACGTGCGGCTGGTCCCGGCAGCAAATCGTCGGTCTTGCCCGCCAGATGATAGGCTACCAGCCCGATCCACTCCCGTGCGCCGAGATCGGTGCGCGACAGGCCCTCGATCGCGAGCGCCGCGAAACTCATCACATCGCCGACGCGCCAGTCGACCGGATAGGCCTCGACGTTGAATCCCGCCTTGCGGAAAAGCCCGACCGACCTCGGCATGTGGTAGGCCGACGTCACGAGCAGCCAGCGCTCACCCGGCTTGGGATCGACCAGCGTCTTGGAGAATTCGGCGTTCTCCGCCGTGTTGCGCGAGCGACGCTCGATGATCAATCGCGATTTGGCGATGCCTAGGCTCTCGAACATCTCGGCGGCGTAGTCGGCTTCGCGCGCGTCGTTCGAGATCAGGTTCGCGCTGCCGCCGGTAAACACGAGGCGCGCGTTCGGATATCTGCGCGCAAGCGCCGCCGCCGCGATGACGCGATCCGCCGCAGTGCGCACCACCGGCGTGCCATGCGCAACCGACAGATCGGCATCGATCGAGCCGCCCAGCACGATGATGCCGTCGGGCGCGCCGCGCGAAGCGTCCCATGGCGGGAAGCGCTGCTCCAGGGCGGAGACGAGGACATTGCCGAGCGGCGAGAAACCGCAGATCGCGAGCAGCAGCAGCGAGCCAACCATCAACTTGCGACCGAGCCGGGCAAACCGCGTCAGCAGCAGAGCGGCGCCGATCACGCCGACACCGATCAGGAAATTGATCGGCAGCAGGATGATGCCGAGCGTCTTGGAGAGCACAAAAAACAAGGGAAGCCTCTGCGAAGTTCTGCTACAGCGTCATACGCTGCCCGAAGCGCAATCAAAAGCCGTCACATGACCCATCATCACCTGAAGTCCAGTCCCGAAACCTGCCATTGGGGGTTCTTCGAAGCAAAGCTGAAACCGGTCCTGACCGTCGCGAGCGGCGACGAGGTCACGATCGAGACCGTCAGCGGCGGCCCCGACGTGGTGCCCGACCGCGACAAGTTCGTCGTGCCTCCGGAGCTCGACGACATTCATGCGAAGTGCGAACGGATGGTGCCCGGACACATCCTGACCGGCCCGATCGCCGTCAGCGGCGCCGAGCCCGGCGACGTGCTCGAGGTCGATATTCTCGACGTCCAGCTCCGGCAGGACTGGGGTTACAATCTGATCAAGCCGTTGTCCGGCACCCTGCCCGACGATTTCCACGAGTCCCGCATCCTCAACATCCCGCTCGATCGCGCGCGCATGGTCGGCCGCATGCCATGGGGGCTCGACCTGCCGCTGAAGCCGTTCTTCGGCGTGATGGGCGTGTCGCCGCCGCCGGCCTGGGGCCGAATCTCCTCGCTGATCCCACGCGCGATGGGCGGCAATCTCGACAACAAGGAGCTCGGGGCCGGCGCCAAGCTGTATCTGCCGGTGTTCGTGCCGGGCGGGCTGTTCTCCTGCGGCGACGGCCATGGCGTGCAGGGCGACGGCGAGGTCTGCGTCACCGCGATCGAGACCGCGCTCACCGGCCGCTTCCGCCTGACCCTGCGCAAGGACCTCAAGCTCGCCTATCCGCGCGCCGAGACCGCCGACCATTACATGACGATGGCGATGGATCCCGATCTCGACCAATGCGTGGTGCGGGCACTGCGCGACATGATCGTGCTGCTCGGCGAGAAGCGCAATCTGTCGCGCGAGGACGCCTATACGCTCTGCAGCCTGGCCGCCGACCTGCGCGTCACGCAGACCGTCAACGGCTCCAAGGGCATCCACTGCATGATCGCCAAATCGGTGGTTCACGGCTGACGCCGGTCGATAAGCCGCACTTGTGTTCCGCAAGTGCGGCTCGATACAATCCCTGTCCCAACGAACAAAAATGGACGGGGACGGATATGCTCAAGGACAGGCTTTCGCCGGCCGACGAGGCCGCGCGCGACAAGGAGATGCTGGAGACGCTCGCCGCCTGCCCGCGCATCCTCGATCTCATTGCCCGCGGCCCGCAGGGCGCGCCGGACGCCGAAGCCGCGATCTATCTGCGTTCGCCGCTCGATCCCAATCCGGTCGTGATCTCGAACGATCATCTGATGGGCTGCATCAAGGCGGCCGAGAACTATTTCCGCAGGCACGGCATCGGCAAGGACGACGCGGTCGCCGTCCTGCTGCCGGCGTGCCCGGCAACCGTGGTTGCGATCTTCGGCGCAGCTGCCTGCGGCGTCGCCGAGCCGCTCAATCTGCTGTTCACGCGCGAGGCGATTGTCGCGCAACTCAACGCCATCAAGGCAAAGCTGTTGCTGGTGCCGCCGCCCGGCATGCCAGGCGGGCTCTATGAGCGGGTCGAAGGCTTGCAGCGCGAGGTGCCATCGCTGCAAGGCATCGTGATTGTGCCGCTTGACGGCAGCATCGCGTTCGACGGCGAGGTGCTGCAGCCTGATCCTGCGTGGCGCGACGACTATGGCAAGTCGAAGGACAAGAGTGAGGCCGACCGTGTCGCAGTGATGCTGCCGACGGGCGGCACCACAGGCCATCCCAAGGTGGCGCGGCTGACCAACCGCGCGATGGTCGCCTCCACCGTGTCCTCGCGCATGGCACTCGACTTCCATCGCGGCGAGCGCGCAATGATCACGCTGCCGCTATTCCATGTCGGAGGCCTGTTCTGCACGACGGCCAATTGCCTTTCCGCCGGAACGACGATTTTCATCCCCGGCCCGGCCGGCGCCCGCGATCCGGCGCTGATCACGCACTTCTGGAAGATCGTCGAGAAATACCGCGTCAACATCTCCGGCAACGTGCCGACCACGCTCGGCGCGCTGGCTGACATCCCGGTCGCGGACAGCGACATCTCGACCCTGCGCGTCACCGCCACCGGCGCCTCGATCTGCCCGCCGGAGATCGAACGGCGGTATCTTGCGACCTGGGGCGGCCCTTGCATCCAGCAACTCTACGGCATGACCGAGCTCGCCGGCGCCATCACCCACGACGTGCATGGCGTCAAGCCGCGCGCCGAGAGCGTCGGCACCCGCAATCCGCTGGTCGAGCTCGCGATCCTCGACGGCGGCAAGCTTCACATCGGGCCGTGGCCCTCGCCGGTCGGCGAGCTGCTGACCAGGGGCCCGCAGGTGTTCGCCGGTTACGTCGACAAGAAGCAGACCGAAGAGGCGTTCCGCGACGGTTGGCTGCGCACTGGCGACATCTGCCGGATCGACGCCGATGGCTTCGTCTACATCCTGGGCCGCGCCAAGGACGTCATCATCCGCGGCGGCCACAACATCGATCCGCGCGCGATCGAGGATGCCGCCTTGGCGTTTCCGGGCGTAGCGCTGGCCGCGGCCGTCGGGCGTCCCGACAGCTATGCCGGCGAAGTGCCGATGCTGTTCGTCTCGGCGCAGCCCGGCGCCCAGATCGATCCGAACGCGCTCGCCGCCTTCGTGCAGGAGAACATCCTGGAGCCGCCGGCGCGGCCGCGCGTGGTCTCGGTGCTTCCGGAAATGCCGATCACGCCGGTCGGCAAGATATTCAAGCCGAAGTTGCGCGAGATCGCCGCCGGCGAGGCCGCGCGCGAGCTGTTGGCGCGAGAGGGCCTGTCCGGCGAGGTCAGTGTCGAGGCCATCACCGACCCGTCCAGCGGGCTGTACCTCAGCCTGAGCGCGCCCGCGGACAAGGCCGAAACAGCTGAGCGGCTTCTCAAGAAGTTCCCGGTCAAGGTCGAGTTGCGATCCTAACACACTCATTTGTCTAGTTAATTTGACAATTGCGCTGCGCCGGAACCAGCTTCCGGCGCGCGCGAAGTCGCGCGTCCAGCTTCGCAGTTCACGGCTTGACGGACTGCCTCATTCCTAAATAGACTCTAAATAGATACTTTTCAGTACAAGCGTTCAAGGTTAAGCGTTTTCTCATGGCTACAGAAAAGGCCGAAACCGACCGCGTCCCGGTCACGTTGGCGCTCTCGACCATTGGTTACCTCGAGAAGCTGGTGAGACAGGGCACCCACGGCACGAGCGTCCCGGGCGTCGCACGGACATTGATCGAGGAAGGCATTCGGCTCGCCATCAAGGACGGGTTGCTTGCAATCCGCGACAACGGCCGCACGCCTTGAGAGCATGATCCGGAAAAGTGGAAACCGGTTTTCCGAGAAGATCATGCTCAAGAACTAAGGGAGCGTGCCGGCGCGGCGGTTCAACAGAACGTGGAACCGTCAACATGATTACCATTGAGCCGACCTGGACGCCGGAGCGCGTCGACCAACTCAAGATCTACTTCGAAGCCGGCCTCTCCTGCCGCGACATCGCCGCCAACATCGGCGTCAGCCGCAACGCGGTGATTGGCAAGCTGTCGCGGTTGAACCTGACGCGCACGACGCCGGACGAACGCCGCGCCAGGCGGAAGAAATCCACCGCCCACGCCGCCCAGCGGGCGACCGCGAAACAGCAGCTCCGATTGCTTCAGGCGGTCTACGAACAAGTGCCCGACGATGCGCCGATCGTCAGCGCCAACAACTGCTCGCTGTTCGAGCTGAGCGAACAACGCTGCCGCTGGCCGATCAGCACACCGGGCGCCGATGATTTCTGTTTTTGTGGCAACACGCCGCTCGGCGGCTTGCCCTATTGCTCCGGACATTACCGCCTCGCCTATCAGGCAGGGTCGCGCTATCGCGCGATGCGCGGCTAGGATTATCAGGCGACGGACGCCGCCCGAATGCGGAATCAACTCCGGTTCGGATCATGTCAGAACCGGAGTACTGATCACCCGACCTTCCAGCCGGTCGCCGCCACGATGCCCTGGTAGAACTCCGGCGTGTAGGCCTGCTCCGGGGTCGCGCGCACGCGCTCGTCGAGCAGATGGGCATCGTCGCCGACCAGGATGCGCCAGCGATCGGCCTTCACGCCGTCGAGAATGATCTTGGCAGCGGCGGCTGCTGTGGTCGGTGCCTCGTCGTGGAAGATGCGGGCGCGGTCGAGCGCCAGTTGCTGGATGTCGGCATCCGACATCTTGGCGACGTCGATGCCCTGCCCTTGCAGACGCTGCCGGACCTGCTTGAGCTCGTCGGGATTGAGTTGGTCGGCGCCATTCTGCACCTTGCGCGAGTTCGACACGATCGAGGTGCCGATGTGGCCGGGCATCACGACCGAGCATTTGACGTGCGGTGCGTTGAGCCGGAGATCGTTGATCATCGCCTCGGTGAATCCCTTCACGGCGAACTTCGCCGCGCTGTAGGCGGTGTGTGACACGCCCATGCCGACCGACGCCCAGAAGCCGTTGACGCTCGAGGTGTTGACGATGTGCGCCTCGTCGGCCTTCACCAGCAGCGGCAGGAAGGTGCGGACGCCGAGATAGACGCCGCCCCAGCAGATGTTGAAGGTGCGCTCCCACTGCTCGCGCGTGTTGGTGAACAGGCTGCCGCCACCGCCGATCCCGGCGTTGTTGAACAGCAAATGGATCTTGTCGGTCGCCTGCTGCTCGACCAGCTCATCGCGAAAGCGCTTGTAGTGATCCTCGATCGAGACGTCGGCAACATGGGTGGTGATGCGCAGGCCCTGCGGCAGCTTCTCGACCTCGCACAGCCGCTTGGTCTCGGCCATCGCTTCCATCGAGACGTCGCACATCGCAACGTTGCATCCTTCGGCAACGAGCTGCCGCGCCAGCTCGCGCCCCATGCCCGTGCCGCCACCGGTGATAACGGCAATCTTTCCGGCAAAATCCTTCATGTGAGATCCGTTCCTTCCTTCTTGCCTGTTGTTCTTGGTTTCGGCTGGAGCGCGGATCGCAGTCCCGGCCGCTTGGCTGCGGCACTCTACATCACCGAATTGTCGCGCAGCAACGGCGCCCACCCATCACGCGCGAGGGTGCCGCCGCCAGCAGATCAAATTCATTCCGCGAAGCGAACAATCCGATTTCGACAAGCGCAGAAGCAGCGGTGCGCAGTACATCGTCGTCGCACGCGCGCTCTCGGATGTCGCGACCATGCCGCTCGATCGCAAACACCTGTCCGCGAATTCCGTGAGCGACAAGCGCGGGACGCTTCGCGCTATTCGGCAGTCTCGATCCGCACCGGCGCGCGCCGCCGCAGAACGCCGCTGGCAACGCTCAAGACAAGCTTGAGCAGGCCGCGCCACGAGAAGTCGATGACCACCTCATGGTGCCGCAAACCCTTGCCGCCCTTCACCAGCCCGAGATCCCGGATCAAGCAGTAATGGCCGCTGCTCATCCGAGCCAGGCGGCTGTTCTTGAAGCGTCCCATGAATGACGAGAATGCACTGCGGATCGATTCCGTCAAATCTTGACGGCGTCGAATCGGCGAGACGGTGTGAGCCCGGCTTGCGACCAACTGTTTGCGACACCCGCGCGCATCGTGATCGTCGGCGGCAGCCTGCGCCTTGAATCAAAAACCTCCGGCAGGGCATTGCCGGAGGTTTGGGAGGCTTAGCATGAGCTAAGAGCCATCATTCAATGTGTTGGCCACCACGTATATAGTTTAGTAGATCAGGTAAGTAAATAAATTTGCCGCGAATGAATCGCATGGCACGTCTTCGTTGTTCGCCTGGACCGAAATGACGCAGCCCACCTTCGTCTGCTGATCTCTCGCCAAAAGAAAATCCCCGGCAGTTGCCTGCCGGGGTTCTTTAGGATCGTGATCAGATCAACCGGTGTATTACCAGTTGCGCTGAGCGCGGAGCAGCATCTGGACGGTGTCCTGATCCTTCAGCTCGTAGATCGCCGCAGGCTTGCCGACCGAGGCAGCGGACGTGGCGATAACGCCCGAATACTTCTGATCGAGATGCGAGTAGGTCACGTCGGCCGAGAAGGTCAGGTTCTTGACCGGGGTCCACCGCGTGATCACACCGATCTGCGCGATGTTGTAGTCGGGGTTGCAGTTGGTTACGCCAGCGCCACCGGCGAACGCAGCACGGAAGGTACCGCCCACGCCGCCAACGCCGCAGATGAGAGCCTTGGACGTGTCGTTGTACGAGATCGCAGCGTAAGCACCGTAGATGCTGGTGTTCCAATAGGGATCCCAGTTGTGGGTGTACGCACCGCGCATACCCCAGGTCTTGATGCTTTGCTGCTGGCCGCCGGGGCCGAACACCGTGTCAGGCGCAGTGCCGAAACCGACGCTGCCATACGCACCCGGGAGGTTCGAGCCGCTGTAGATCGCGATCGAGCCGGCCTGGCTGGCCAGATCCTGGATGTTGTAGCGGGTCGCACCGTCCGTGTAGACGCCCTGGATGTTGATGGTGTCGCCGGGGCCGGTCGGAATGTTCTTGATCGACAGGGCCAGTGCACCAGCCCAGCCCCACTTGTCGTCGGGATGACCGGTCAACTCGGTGCCGCCGTAGTAGGCTGCGTGGTTGTCATGCGCCGCGACCGACGCCTGGAACACGCCCCAAGCCTGATCGACCTTCAGCGAGGCGATGAAGTCCGGCGCGATCGTGCCGGCGGTGTCGTTCGAGCCATAGGCACCACCAGCGCCGAGGTTGAACACGCCAGCCTGCGAGTACTGCACCTGATCCTGTGCCGACAAAGCCAGCGAGACGCCGTTGCCGAACTGCGCAGTGTAGGTGAACTGGTTCACGCCGTTGGTGGTGTTCACGCCACCGACGAGGCCGTCGTAGTTGTTGCCCGGATAACCGGTCCAGGGAGCAGCGAACTGCGAGACCGCCTTACCCATGGTGAAGCCGGCGAACTGGATGAAGGCGTAGTAGACGCCGACCGTACCGGCCGCAACGTTGCCGGAACCAGCGTTGTTCGGCGCAGACGACGTGCCGATCGGCGAATAGACCGTCGAACCGGCGGCAGCGCCCGCACCGTAGCTGTCCGAGGTCCAGGTGAACACCGCATCGAAGTAGGTGCGGACCACGCCGTACTCGGTCGCGGTGCGCGTATCGATGTTCAGGTCTTCACGCGAACGCCAGGTGTAGCCGTTCGTGAAGCGGTTGTTGGCACCGTTGGCACCGTTGTAGTTCGGGCCATAGACGCTGTTGCCGTTGATGACCAAGTCAGCGCGCACGTAGCCGCCGAGCTTGATGCACGTGTCGGTGCCGGGGATGTAATAGAAGCCCGGACCATAAAGCGAGCACACCTTCACGTATTCGACCGCTTTGGCCTTAACGGGAAGATCGGCTGCCTGCGCCCCGCCGACCGCGACCAGCGCGGCGGCCGAGCCCAGAATAAGGCTCTTCGCCAATTTCATATTAAACCTCCAAGTTGCTCATATGCGTAGAGTCCGGGCCGCGAGCGCCCCGTGATCCTCCCGCATTGTCCAAGACCGTTTTCCCCAAACCTCGCACCCGCAGATCAATCTGTGAGTGCGACGGACTTGAACGATCACCGCAACGGGACGATCGAGATTCCCCTACCGCCGGGTTCAATATGCATGGGCGAGTTCGCCAATCAAAATAGTTTATAAAGTCAGGAATGCGAATGCGGCCACACTGTGTCCCACCAGCAACGCTCGCCCTAAGCCCCTTACCTGAATGGGCAAATTTGTCGCACCCCAAAAAATCCAACCGTCACAGACGCATCATAATTGCTTTACGTTCACTTGCCTTCCTGAGCGACTTACGAGAAAAAACCTCCCGCCGACGTGGGAAACAAGAAATAAATCAGCACAAAGCTGAGTCGGCGCCTAGGGAAGGGGAAGCTGTGTCAGTGACCAGGAAGGATTCGGCGCACCTGCGCGCCATCGAGCATCTCGACATCATCAAGCGCTTTACGCTCGAGATCTCATCCATCAACTCGCATCTCGAACGGGTCCGCCAGCTCTGGGGCAAGGCGCTTGGCGTCAGCGGTCCGCAATGGATGATCCTGATCGCGATCTCGGACCTCGACAAGGCTGACGGCGTGCCGATCAACGTGGTGTCGAAGCTCTTGCATGTCGATCCGTCGTTCGTGACCACGCAGTCCAAGCTGCTCGAGCAGAAGCAGTTGCTGCGTCGCGCGCCCTCTCCGGCCGATGCGCGCGTGGTCCGCCTGTCGCTGACCGACAAGACCCGAAAGCATCTGGCCGGCCTCTCCGATCAGCACAAGGCGTTCAAGAAGACCGTGTTCGAGGAATTCAGCGAGCCTGAACTGGCCGAGTTCACGGCCAAGCTTGCGATGCTCAACAATCGCCTGGAAAAGGCCTGCCTGATTGCCGCGATGGATTTCGAGAGCTGACGATTGCCGCATCGGGTCGCAAGGGAGGCCCGAATGCTCTCAAAAATCATAATGCTTTGAAAAATGGTCGGAGCGAGAGGATTTGAACCTCCGACCCCTAGTCTCCCAGGCGCGGGCGAGCCTCTGAAATTGCTCACCTTTTCTGTAAAATAACCTACCATACCCCCATTGATTGGTCGACTGCTTTTATTCGATTTGTAAAAGGAAACGGGCGCCTCGCCGGCCTATATAGAGCGCATGACCGAACAGCTCTTCCTGCGCAAAACCGTCATCGGCGGCGAGACCGCGCCGGACGACTACGTGGTGATTTGGGACGGCATCCGGATAGGCCGCATCCACCGACAGCCCGGCTTGCCGGCCGGCCGCCCGTCCGTGGCTTGGGGCGTCAACTTCCCGGGTACGCCGCAGCACCCGACCCACCGCGGCCACTGCGCCAGCGTCGAAGAGTGTCAGCAAATGGTGAAACTCGTCTGGGGCGCGATCAGACCCAAAATCACCGAGGCCGACATAAAGCGCGCCCGAGAGTACGAAGAGCGCGGCAAAAACCGCCCATGGAACCGGCCGAAGCACTGGCAGGATTAGCCGCCATGCCAAAGCCGATCGAGATCCCGCCGGACGCCGCCAGGTCCTTCATGCGGGACTTGCGCGCCTACCACAACGCGAAGAACGGCGACCGCCGGACCGCGATCGCGGCGCGCCAGGCGCAGCAGCTTTCAAGGCACGTCGGATCGGTCGTGAAGCTGGCCGAGATCCGGGAGCTATTCGACCGGATGAAGGGCCAGCAATGAGGCGCCCGCAATTCATCTTGTGCGCGATGTTCGTCATCGGCGTTGCGGCGCTCGTCTGGGCTCTATTCCAATGAAAAAGGCGCGGCTCGAGGCCGCGCCAGTTTCACCAGGAGGCTACCCGTTAGACAGCGGGCGCCGCATCGTGCTTCTTGGCCTGCCCGACTTGGTAGGGCATCCATTCGGCATACCGGCCACCGCCGACGCTCGCCGAGCTGTCCTCGTCCTGCAAAAGCGAGACGCTGGTTTCGCCGACGACACCGGAGCCGTTCGGCAGGATCACCATCAGGTTGACGCAGCGGTCACCCCACACATAGGCGACATGAGCGGCGAACGGCGCGGCGTAACCCTCAAAGCGGGCATCGCCCGCCGCGGGAGTGAACCAGACGACGCGGCCAACGGTCGGTTTGATCATCAAAAGTACCTTTTCAAAGAGGGATTGCCGGCGACCGGCCGGCGCGGGTTTCAGATGACGCCGGCGGCGAGCTTCGACCGAAGCAAGTAGCCCTCGAGCGCCCAAATCTTGTTGCGCGCGTTGTCGCGGGCGATCCGCCGGCCGATCGCGGCGTCAAAATTCTCGGGCGAAGCCGCGGCGCTCTCGCCCAGGACGATGAAGCCATTGCGCAGCGTCAGCGCGCAAACCGTCATGGTGGTGCCGGGAAAGACGTGAAATGCCTCGCCGACGATCGTTTCATCAATCTGCGCCGGCGTCAGGCGCGGAGCATTCAGCCCCTTGGTTTTCAGTTCGGCTTCAATCGCGGCTTCGCTCGCGCTCAACATGCAGTTTCTTCCTCTATGGGATTACCGGGAGCCGCCCGGCGCGGAAATCGTTGTCGACGGCGCGGCGGCACTCGCCTTGAAGCCAGTCCAGAACGCCCACACGGCCCCGCTCACGGCCGCGCCGACCACGCCGGCAATGATGACGTTGCGCAAATGCCGGGCCGCGTAGTGCATGTTCCGGAGGAAAGAGAACTGCCCCTGCACCGAGATCACCGATTGCGGGGTGGAGACGTCCATTCCGAGCGCAAGAAACGTTTCTGAAACGGCCGCCTTCGCGGCCATCTTGGCTACCTGCTCGAATTCGCTTCGCTGTGCGGGGGTAAACGACATCACCGAGCCCCATAGCTGCGGCGAACATCGCTATACCAGCCGGGCACCGCTCCGAGCCGGGCTTGCAGCTCGACCGCGTAGGAAGTCGTCAGCTCGAGCATCGCCCGCGCGTCCTTGTCCTTGCAGCCGGCAACGCCACGCCAGGGGAAACGGCATTGCGTATCGAGGTACGGCACCGGCGGGGCTTTCGTGATCTTATCGGGCGCCGGCGGCAGATCGCGCCGCACTTCCGGAGGCGGCGGCGGAAGATCCTCGCGCGGCGCCGTTGCGCATCCTGCCAAAAGGATCGAACTTGCAGCGATCGTCAGCTTCAAGCTGCCCGATATAATCAACATCCGCTTCATATTGTGCCCGTGCCCCTTCGGCGATTGCATCCGCGCGCGCGGCCTCATCAGCGCGTGCTTTGCGTGAATTTTCCAAGTCGAGATCGCGCGCCGCGAGGGTTGCCCGCAGACTTTTCGCTTCTTCGCGCTCATCGGCGGCACGGAAGCCGACCAGGAAGGCCATCAGCAGGGCGACCAGCACCACGACAAGGCGCGCGGCCTTGACGTAGGGCGCGACACCGGGGATGTAGCCGGCGAGCGGGAAATAGCCGACGACGGCCGCGGCCAGCAGCAACAAGAGATCGGCGCCGAGCAGCAGGTTTGACGTCGCAACGCTCCAGAAGAGATCGCCGAACACGGTCAATCCTCCCGGAGACACCACGGACGTTCGCCCCACATGGCATCGGTCCGGCGGTTGTACAGGCCTTGCAGGAATTTGCCGTTCGCGGTGACGTACTTCACCATTGCGTCGCAGGCCTCGCGCACGCGGCCGGCGTTGAGATCGCGCGCGATCGACGTCCCGCAGACCTTGCCCGGCCCGAGGTTGACCGCAAAGGACGCGATAGCCGCCTGACGGTGCGGCGGCATAGTCGGCAGCGACGGGACGCAAACCACCACCTTATCCGCGTAGCGCTCCGCGACGTGCGAGAGCGCGTCTTGGCACTGCTCTTTGGTGTAGACGTCGCCCACCTTGAGCCACGGCCAATCGTAATTGGTGATGCCGCCGCAAACCGTGATCACGCCGGGCGGGTCAAACGGCAGATGCTTCGCCACCAGGTTCATGCCCTCCCAATGGGAGACCAGAACGCCCGCCAGGGCGGCGCCGGCGACAGAGAGCCCGGCGACATGCTTTCGCGTAACGGCCATCACTGAGCCCCCGGACGCTTGAGATAGACCGCAACCCCGTTCGCGACGGACAGCAGGATGCCCCCGACGATGTAGGTTCCGGACGGAAGGGTTTCGGACAGGTGCGGCCAGATCAGCAGGAGCCCGCCGACAGCGCTCCAGAACACGGCCTGTTCAATCGCGATGCGCCGACCATGCCGGCGGCGATATGCGTTGATGTTGCTGATGAGCTTCACATGGCACCCGATCCGAGTGAGAAATTCCCGATCGGAAAGGGCTACCGCGGCGCGGTTAGTGGATGTTTTGTTGATCGCGCGGCGGTTGTGGTGGTACGAAAGCGCATGTTTCGCGCCGTCTCCATGGTTTCAGCTCTGCTAATTGCCGGCTCCGCCTGCGCGCATGACCATCTGGAAGCCAGGCTGTTTGTGATCCGAAGCCAACTCGCCCAGGCCGGCCCGGCGCCGGTCGTTTTCGGCGGCGATAGCATCACCGAGGCCGCGCTTTTGCCAGCCGAAGTCTGCGGGCACCGCGTCGTCAACGCCGGGATTGGAGGGGCGACTGCCTATCAATACGCCCTTGCCGTTCGCCGCCTCGACTTCAAGGCCGCCGCTTTCGTGCTGGCGATCGGCACCAATGACGCGGAGCCCGGCAACGTTGCTGAATTCCCGGATCGCTATCGCTTTCTGTCAAAAGCCGTTACAGCGCGGTCCGGCGCTGTTCTCTACGCTGGAATTCCGCCCATCGAGGCGGGCACGATCGCAGAACAGTTCGACCCGAAATCATCGGACGAGATCAATCAAGCCATTCGCGACTATGCCGGCCGGCAATTCATCGACACGCGCACGCCGCTCGCGAAGCTCAGCCAAAAGACGATAGACGGCGTTCATTTGTCGCCGCCAGCACAAGCCATATGGCTTGAAACGATCTTGCCACGCCTAAAAGCCGCGCTCGGCTGCTAGATAATCCGCATGATGTAGTTGCAGATGATCGTCGGTTGCAAGTTCGTGAACCCCGCGCTTACACCACCCTGCGCGTTACCACTCAGAGAGCCAGAGAACGTGCCAGTCACAGGGAGCGGGCTGGAAGTGCCAGTAGACGGGCTGTAAACATTCGCAGCGCCACCGGTGCCCGTTGAGAAGAAGTTCGCGGAAGCGCTCCCAGAAATGCTGCCAGATACGGTGCCAGAAGGCGTATAGGGCGGCAAGTTCGCGGTAGTGAGCGTGTTGGCCTCCAATCCGCCGATGCCACCGAGGGATGTTGAATTCACCGTTGATGTCAACCTGCCAGCGCCGAAATCGGCAAAAGCCGAAGTACGCCCGCGCTTGTCTGGCAGGTTGAACGTAGTCGAACCGTCGCCCCCGCCAAATGTCGTTCCGATCAATCCGAATAAGGCCGCATAGGTCGTGCGAGAGACTGCCTGCCCGATCGGAAAGACAAACGAGCTGTTCGGGGCAGTCGGCGCCCAATAGTCGATACCGGCAGCAAGCGGGATGTTGTACGGGTTCCCCATGAAGCCACGGAGATAGAACGCGCCATCCGTGTTGTTGTAGAGGGCAACGTACGGCGTGCCCTGGATGATCACGCCGGGAAGCAATTCGGAGCCGGGGGACGTCCGCAGCGGCTTGGCGCCAAGGCCGTCAACGTTCAGCGTCACGGTCGCGCCATTCGTCGCGTGCGGCGTGAAGGCAATGGCAACGCCGTCCATATGCGCGAAGCTGTCGAAGCCCTGATAGCTCGAAACCGCGTAGGCGGTCGACGTGCCCGCGGTGACGATCGCGCCGGCCATGTCGTCGCGATATTTCGCCGCAGCGGCCATCATGCCGCGCGTGCCATCGTTCAGCGCCGAGGGCGCCATACCTTCCGGAAACGGGCAAGTGCTGTCAGCCGTCGCGTTCGCGCCGGCAGTCCGGCTCCACTTCCAAAACGTCATTCCTTAACCCCTGCCCCTGAATGAAAACGGCGCGATCTTCAAGCCGTAGACATTAGGGAGAGCCGGCAAGAAATTTGTGCCTTGGGGTACAGCCGTGAGCTGCGCCAGGTTGACCGCTGGCGCGGCGGATCCCGAACCCGTGATTTGAACCGCCGGCGACGATTGCGCAGGCGCAGCAGGCGGCGCGTCGGACGCTTGAGCGCCAGCAGGAACGGGCGCCGTCGCCGAGCTGGGAGCCGCGGCCGGCCCGGCGATCGACATAGGCGCGCCCTTCCCGCCCATCTTGCGATCCGCCCAGGCGGCGAGATCGCCCGCACTCATCTTCCCGACGAACGGGTTTGCCTTCACCACCCCGGCGCCGAGCACCGCGCCGGCCGGCGTTGACGGATCGGCGCTCAAGATCCCGACCGCGCCTTGTGGCCCGGCAAAATGCGCGAGGTATTGCGTTCCGGGAGTGACAGGAAGCCCGGCGCCCTTTAGAATCCCCGAATTGTCAGCGGCGTAAGCCGCCGTCATTTCGCGAGAGAGGGCCGGATCGGTCTTGAGCGCAAGCAATTCATCGCGCGTCCCGGTGATGTCCGGCCGATGCTTCGCCAGCATGTCGAGCCAGGTCGCATCAATGAACTGCCCAGGCCCGGCCGCCGAAGAGTTCGCGTTTTTTGCGTTCGCGTCCCCGCCGCTTTCCACACCAACAATCTGATCAACGAGGTTCATTTGGGCTCCAGACTTCTTGCCTGCATCGTGTTATTCGCCGTCGCTATGGCCGGCGTTCGTTTCGCCGCCCACGGCATTGTTGATCACTTCGGCGTCATCGGCGGCCTAGTGACAATCGGCGCCATGATCTTCGCCGCGCACCTGTACGACCAGCGTCAACGCGAGCGCCCGTGATTGATCGCCGGCAGCGAACCTTGAGACAGTAGACCCGCGCCCCTCGCAAATCGTGGATCGACCGCGCGCCGCGGCTGTTCGCCGAAAAATAGCTCCGTTGCCTTGCGCGCCTGGTTTGCGTTCGCGACCCGGCTCAAGCCCTTGTCGACGCCGAGCGCCACGGCCGCGCCAGGCAGGCCAGCGGTGTTGAAGCCGAGCAGCGGCAAGAGCGACGATCGCGCACCGTTCGCGATCCGCGCCAGCATAGGCGCCGTTCCGGACGGGTTCGTGGTGCCCTTAACCGGCATCATCTGCTTATAGACCGCGGCCAGTTGCCTCATGAGCGCGCGTTCCTGGTCGGTGTAGAGCACGCCGGCGAGCTGCGAGCCCGCGCCGTTCAGAAACTCATGCAGCCGTTGCGAGAGCGCTTGCGCTTCGTACGGAATTTTCCCCTCGCCGGCATTCGTGAGCTTTTCCCACACGCCCTGACGCAGCGACGTCCAACCTTCCGGCGAAAGCCTCTCTTTCAGCGCTGCGGCGATCAGCGGCGCGTTTACGCCGTTGCCCTTGCCGGTCGACCCCATCAGATCGTTGATGATCTTGTTTGAGGACGCCGGCGGCGCGCCATCGGCGCCGCTGTAGCGCCGCAGCGCCGCAGCCGCGGGGCCGGTCTCGGGCTCAATCTTCGCGCTGTTCGAGCGCAGCCGTTCCCCGTAGGCAGCAAGTGATTTCCGCTCGCCAGGCGAAAACATCGTCTGAGCCAAAACGCTGCTGTTTGAGTTGTTCAAGAAGGCGTCAATCCGCGCGGCAGCGTCCGCCGGCTCGCCCTGCGTCAGCTCGCGGAAAGCCATCGTCTTGACCCTGTTCCAGCCTTCCGGCGAAAGCCGCTGTTTCAGCTCTTGCGCGGTCGCCGGCGCGTTGACGCCCGTTCCGGCGCCATTCGCGCCCATCAGATCGCGAAGGATCTTGTTCGCCGAAGGCGTTGGGCTCGCTTCGCCGGGCACCGTCGAGCGCAGCCGATCGGCGTAGCGCGCCAGACCCGCGCGCTCGTCCGCGGCAAAAACGGTTTGCGCCAGGAGCCGGCCCTTGGTGCCGGTCAAGAACGCATCAATGCGGGCCGCAGCCTTCTCGGGCTCGCCTGCCATCAACTGCGCGAAAAGCCCCTGTTTGTAAGTTGCGAACTCCTCCGAGTTGCGGCCGAAAATCCGTTCGATCCGCTGCGCGATTTGCACCGGCATTTGACCGCCAGGCGCCGAGGCCGAGCCGTAGGCAAGGTTTACGATCGTGTCCGGCGTGGCCTTGGTGTCGGAGAATTTCCCCAGAATTTTTTCAACGGCCGCGCCGACGTCATCGCCGGCGCCGCGCTTTGCAAATTTTTGCTTGTAGTCGGCAAACGACGCGCGGGCGTCGCGCTGCATCTGGAGCACCGCCGGCCCGTCACCCGAAAACTTGCCCTGCTCGACCATTTGCGCCACGCGCGCGTCGAATTGGTCCATGATGTGCTCGAGCGCGTAGACGTCCGAGCCCGAGCCGCCCGACATCATCGCGCGCCGCGCGTCGCCGTAAATCCTCGAGAGTTGCTTTCGCACCTGTTCGACGTCGCGCATGGTGAACGGCGCGCCAGCCGGTTGCGCCGCCGGCGTCGCCGGCCGATCGCCCGGGAAGTCCGACCCGCGGGAGAGCGCCGCGGCGTCCTCTTGCTCCAGTTGGTGAAAAGCGCGCTCCACCGCGTCATCCGCGGTCGCGCCCTCTTCCGACATCAGCTTGACGGCGCGCTGGCGCACATCTCCGCCGAGCTGCCCATAGCCGGCGGCGTTCAGATCATCTTCAATGCCGCGCATGTGCGCGTCGAATTCGTGCTGTTCGCGCTCCGAGCGCGCCGCCGTCTCGCGCTTGCCAATATGGCCCTCGAAACCTTCCGGATAGCGCTTTTGCCCGCGCATTTCCGCATCGATCGCGTCGAGCAGATCATTGACGGTCGACGTTCCGGCATGGTTGCCGCGCAGGTAGCCGGCCTCTTCCGCCGCCTCGCGCGCGTAATCAAGCGGCCAGCCGCCTTGACGAACCAGCTTGCGGCGCCCGACGCCCTCGACGTTGACGGTATGACCTTCGCCGCCGATCGCCGCCAGCTCCGCGTCAGGCCCCAAGCCACCCTTGGACGCGATAAATTCGAGCAGGCTTTGCGCTTTCGGTCCCGCGCGAGCCGGCACAGCCGCCGGCGCCGCCGCTTTCTGTCGATCATAGGCCGCCGCGACGGCATCGCCGAACTTCGCGCGGATGTCCGCGACGTTTTGCGCGTGCTCCGCGCCGAGATCGCCGGTCGCCGCCGGCAGCGGTCGACCCGGCCCCTCGGCATTCAAGCGCCGGTCGATGACGTCGATCGCCTGTTGAGCGCCCCTGGTGTTGAGATCGCCTGGCGCGATGTCGATGCCACGTTCCCGCAAGCCGGCCTCGACGTCGCCGCGGAAGCCGGCCGCCGAGCCCGGCGCGAACTCCCCAGGAGCCGCGGCCGTGGCGTCATACTTCCCGCGGTAATCCGCCTTGGCCGCATCACGGGCCGCGGCAAAGCGATCCGAGAGGCTTCCCGCCGCATCATAGGGCGCGAGCACATTCCGGCTTCCCGTCAGCGACCTGGCCAGGTCGCCGCCTTCGTTCGCGACCGCCGCCCGGTTCGCAGTCTCTGCCGCTTGCCGCGCCTGTTCCTGCGAAAGCAATTCCGCGGCGATCCGTTCGGCCTGGTCATTGCTCGAGCCAGCGGGACCGAGCGCGCGCGCCAAATCCTCGCCCTGCTGCGCCGGCGACATTGGCCCGGCATGAACGCCCGCCGCCGCGGCTTGGCGCGCTTGCTCCTGCGCGATCAACTCCGCGGCAATTCGCTCCGCGGCGTCCTGCGGTACCGTGCGCGGCGCTCCGCCAGTCGGATCGAGGCCGGCGGCGATTGCGTCATTCGCCTGCCCTACGCGCTCGTCTTGCAGATCCCGGAAGGCCTGCGCGCGCGCCTGCGCGGGCTCACCGCGCCCACCGCGCAACAAAACTTGCTCTTCGGCCGAGAGAGCCGGGTTTTGCGTGATTTGCGACTGCGACAGCGGCACATCGACGCCGGCGACGTTGACCAGGTTGCGCGGCGCTGCCGCCGCTGGGTTCAGCCGATCGGCGACCGCGGAAACAACCTTGCCAACGCCCTTACCGACCGGACCGGCCGCGCCGCCGATGATGCCGCCGACCGTCGCCGCCGGCGCGATATCCTCGCCGCGCACCGCAGCATCCGCGCCGGACAACGCCGCACCCGAGAGCGCGCCATTCGTCGCCATCTGCCGCAACGTGCCCGTGACGCCGAACGCCTTCGGCGCTGCGGTCACCACCGGCGCCATTGAAGCGAGACCGCCCGCGAGCTGCGCGGCCGTGTCAACGATCGGATGTTCAGCCGCGAACTTCTTGTCGGCGCGTTGCTGGTCGCGCAGCGAGTGCGTGTAACGTTCCGAAAACGTTGCTTCCGGCAATTGGTCCTTTTCATCGAAGAACCGATTGAGCAGCGGCGCGAGGGCGGCATTCGTCGCCGCGTCGAGCTTGTTCAACGCGCCGCCGATGATCGGAACGCCGGTCGCGGCCGAGCGCGCAACATCGTTGACCGTGACCGGAGACGCCGGCGGTTCGGCCGGCGCCGCGGCCTTCGCGCCGATCGAGGACGCGATTTCCTCAACGGTCGCGTTTTGCTGATCCGGCGAGAGCTTCAAGAACTCATCGCCAACCGTCACCGATTTGTCGCCGATCGTGAGAACAGCCATTTAGTTCACGCTCCAGGAAACGCCGCTTGAAGTCTTGCCGCTCGCCGCCGGTGCCACCGCAGACGGCGGCTTGTAGCCAGGGCCGGCCGCGCGCTGCATTTGCTGGATCGCCGCCGAGCGCATCTGCGCTTTCTGTTGCACCACCGCCGGCGCGTCGCCGGGCTGCGGGAACATTTCCTTTTCGTAGCGCTCGAACTCGCTCTTGTTGATCGCCGCGCCGCTTTCCTGCCGCAACATGGCGGTGATGAACGCCGAAGCCGCGGTTTTGTACTTCTGATAATCGGCCGATTGCAGGTAGTTGCCGGCGAGCGGGATTTCACCCGCGATCCGCTGGCCCGCGCTCAATCCCTGGTTTTGCAGGCCGCCGAGGATGCTTTCCGCCTGCTGCATGCGCGCGGCGAATGACGACGCCTTGGCCTGCGCTTCCGTGGCCTTGCCCGTCGCCGCATCCGCGGCCGTTTCCGACACCCGCTTGATGAATTCCTTGCGGTTGACGCCCGGCGGGATCTGGATCGGTTTGCCGTCCGGCCCGGTGACGGTATCGCTCGCACCACCGGCCGCGGCGGAGGCAGCGCCACCGATCGGCCGCAAGGTGCCGTCCACCTGGTTTTGCTGCATGAACTGTTTGCGGCCGTCGCCATCCTCGCCAACCTGCACAACGGACCATTTGTCTTTGCCGTAATACTGATCAATCAGCGCCTTCATCACCGCGGGATTGCCGAGCGCCGCGCGCACTTCCGGCGCAGACGCGCCCTTGGCGAGCAGCGCTTGACCGGTCGCGTTCAGCTTGCCTTGCGCGATCGCGGTAGGGTCGGTTTCCTGCCCGGTTACGAGCGCGCCGAGGCCGCCGGCGAGCGCACCAACCGGCCCGTTGCCGAGGTTGCCCAGAAAGCCGCGCGTTGCCTTCATGAACCGATCACCGACACCGCCGCCCGCGCCAGCGAGCGAGAACGGCGCCGAGGCCGGCGCACCGGGAGCAGCCGTCACCGGCGCGCGCACGCCAGGCGCCGCCGGCGCGGCCTCTTCCTCATCGTCCGCCGCGGCCGGCGCCGGTGCACCACCGCGAAACGCCGGCATCTGGTAATTTCCAACCGGAATATAGTCATCCGGCGCACGGTTGGGCCGATTGATCGATGACGTATCCGTGGAAGGTGCGGACACGACAGGCGCAGGAGCAGCCGCCGGCGGCGCGACTGGCGCAGGAGCAGGCGCGAGCGTCGCCGGGTCGACGTTCATCGAGCCAGGCCCGGCAAAGCTGAAAGGCGTTGCGCCCGCGCCGAACGTATCCGGAGCCGGCGCCCCCGCGCCGGGACCGCCGCGGAAACGACGCGCGAGCACCGACGCCGCGACATCGCGCGCTTGCTGCGCCTGATCGGCCTCGCCTTGGAGCGGCGATGGATACAGCGCACTAAAGGGCGATGCACCCGATTGCCCCGTGAGAAGATCGAGAAGCCCAGCCATCCCTTAACCCCCGAAACTGATATTGCCCTTCGGCCAAAGCGAGCCGATGCCGCTCGCGATCGTGGCGAACTGCTGCGCGCCCGACATCTGGTTTTCCGTGTTCGACGTGCCGTTTTGCGTGCCGAACTGCGCGGCGACAGGCGAAATCGCCCCGAGCAAGGTGGTGAGTTGCGACGCGGGAATTCCGAACCGCTGCGCTTCCGCCGCAAGGGTCGCGTTCGCGCCCCAATTCTGGCTATCGAGCGCCGTTCCGGCCGTGCCTACACCATTGGTGAAGTTCTGGTTTGCCGTCGCGTTGTTCGCATTCAGAATGCCGTAGGTCGTGTTCCCGGCACCGTAGAGCGTATTCGCAGCATTGAGCGCGTTGGTCGTGTCCGTGTTGTACTGCTGCGCGATGACCGGCGCGACGCCAGAGGCGATGCCGCGGCCGAGCGCCTGCGCATTGCCCGGCGAGCCGTCGCGACCCGCCGCGGCCCATGCGCCGTTGGTCGAATTGGTGACATCCGTCGTAATCTGATCGAGCTGGGCTTTCAGAGCGGGATTGTTGCCGATGTTCGCACCGCTGGCAGTCTGCCCGAGGATGCCGTTTTTCAGGTCGGACAGGTTCGACAGGATCGCGCCGTCATTGTTCGTTGCGCCGCCGCCGTTGAGCAGACCGAGCGTCCCGGACGTCATCGGCGAGGCAAACGGGTTGTTGTTCGCGTTCGCCTCGATGGTGCTAAGCGCGCCGGTTTGGGCTGGCGTGGCGCTCCCGGCAGAGCCCGCAAGATTGGTAAGGCCGCCCAGGAGACCTTTCAGCGCGCCCGACGCCGGATCATAGGGCGACAGCGACTGCGTTTGCGTGGTGCTGCTCTTTGACGTGCCGCCCATCAGAGCGCCCTTTCCATGACGATGTTCGAGACGTGGTAGTTTTTCAGGACACGCGCCCAGCCGACGCGGCCCATGAGGCGCATGCGCTTCGCGCCTTCCGCCCTCGCCCAATCCTCGATCTGCTCGAGCAGCGGCACCCAGCGGTCCCGGTTTTCGCCGCCGAGCGCGGTAATCAGGCAGACCAAATGCCGATCGGTGCGCATCAAGAGCGTGATCGCGGCGGCTTCGATCTTTTCGCCATCGCAGGCGAGCCACAAAAGCCCGTCACCCTCGAGGACGTCGCGGAAAATATCCGCCGTGTGGCTGAGATCGGTGCGCAGCACCGCGCGCCCAAGCATAGCCTCGACGCGCGGCCAGATTTCACGGACGCGCTGCGGCGGGACGCAGATCAGATCAGCCAAGGCAGACATAGAAAAAGGTTCGGTCCGTTTGAGCGTTGTTGGCGTGGGTGATCGTGAAAGACTGCTTCCCGACAGTCCCCACGAACGTTCCCGACAATGCCGCCGCGGCGTTAGCAGTTCGTGGGAAGAGGAAAACCGCACTTCCCGGCCCGCAATTGATCGCCGAGACCACCGTGGACGTTGCGCCGCTGGCGAGCGTCACCGAGCCCGTTGCGTTGGACCGCCCGTTCGCCAATTGCTGGAGCGAGATCGCGTATTTCGATAGGTCGCGCTCGTTGGTATCCGGGAGAAAAACCGTCATCGCTTGCCCTTCGCGGCCAGGTCGACCGGCTCAACCCCGTTGATGAAATTCCAGACCGTGCCGGCGGGGATCCGGCAGCGGAAACGGCTGTAACGGGTGTCAACCAGCATGTTGCAAATGCCGGTCACTGCATTGACCAGCCGCTCAACGCCGGCCTGCACCGTCGCTTGCAGGTTTTCGCGGCGCGAGGCCGAGCCGTAGACCGCCGGCGCATCAGAGACCGGCCGGAAGCCGATCTTGAGCTTGACCCGGCGCCCATCGGTCCCCTGTTCGGAGGTCTCAAGCGTCGCCTCGAGGTTCGGACCGCGGAAGAACGACGCCTTGTGATCGGTCGAGAACGCCGCCAGCTCCGGAACGATGACCGTCGACAGGCTGTCAAAGGACTGGACGATTGCGTCCAGGTTCGACCCGATCAGCGTGTCCACAGCCTCAAGGGTGATGCCGGGCTGCGCCATCTTGAACAGGAACTCACCCGAGATTTGCAGCGGCGTGAACCGATCCAACACCTGGTCGTAGCAAAGCGCCTTGTCGAACTGGTTCACGCTGCCATTGACCGACTTGTAAGCCCAGATGACGCGCGAGCTGCGCGGATCGGCGAAGCCTTGGAAGAGCTGCGGGTTGGTCGCGTCGAGATCGGTTGAAAACGTGCGGTCGACGCGCTCGCGGCCGATCGGCACCGGCACCCCGCCAGGGTCGATCCGATGGAAGCCCTTCAACGAGTAAAAGAAGATGCTCGAGCCCGAACGCACAAGGCTACCCGGCCCATAGATGCCGAGACCTTCCGCGATCTTCTGGATTTGAAACACGCGGGGATCGCCCGGCAGGTAGATCATGCGCCGGATGATGTTGTCTTGCAGGATGACGCCGGTTTCGCCGCCGGCGATGCCGCGGCAAAAGCCACCGTCCGCGAGATCCTGGTAATCGGCCGAGTTGATGCCGGGCGTCCAAGAATTCGCGCCGTTCACGTCGTTGAGGCCCGACCACTGCACGCGATTTGGATTGGTGAGCAGGCCGCCGAGCACCACAAACCGGCCCACGACGTCGATATAGCGTGCCTGCGGCGGATTGCCGGCGAGGTTCGCGAAGGCCGTCGAACTCGAAATATCGAAAAACTGCGGCGCGACGTTCGCTTGAACCGCAATCACCAGGTTGTTGAACTGGACAAACTGCCAATTGTCGTTCGCCGAGATCGCGGCATACGGACCGCCGGCGAGCGACACCTTGGAAAACGCATACGTGGTGTTGTCCATCAACCAGAGATCGGACGCCGTGGCGGCGAACACGACCACGGAACCGTCAGTCTTGTAGGCCGCGAAGGCACCCCGGCATTGCGCGCCAAGCGACTGCGAGAGCGCCGTGAGGCTTGGAAACGGCCCGTAGCCGTCGCCGCGCGGCACCACGTTGAGCACGTTGCGGCCGGTCTGCGCCTCATAGTCGCTGAGATCGGGCTTGTACTCTCCAAAGGGCACCAACGGCATCAGAAATTCGTCCCGTGGATCTTGCCCGTCGACATGCGCGCCGAGGTCTCATAGTCGAGCTTGCCCTTGTAAGCCGGGATTTGGAGCTGCATGCGCTGCATCCCGTCCGTGTCCTCGATTACGTTCGTGTAAAGCAGCAGCTTCGCATGCGCGCGGATGAGCTGTTCCGCGTCGTTCGTCCATGCGTTGCTGTCAGTGTCAGCGGCGAGCGCCGCCAGGCGGTAATGCATGTGCGGCCGCAGGGTGTAGACGGCCGCCGGGATCGGCCAGAGCATGATTTGGCCGTCAATGTAGGTGAACACGTTGGAGCGACCCGGCCCGGTGTTGTTGCCCTGCAACCACTCGAATTCGTCCGGCTCGATCCGATCGAGATCGAATGTCGACACCGTGTCGCGCAAGAACAGGTGATCAATCCGGATGATGTTCGGAATTTGCGGAAGGTCCGAGCCGGTATAGGCAACCTGCCCGGCTACGGTCGGGAACGTCAGCGATCGCGTGTAGTTGAAATAAAAGCGGTCACGCTCGTAATTTTTGATTGCGTCGCCGATTGCGTCCTTGATTTGGCTTCCCAGATCGTCGCGGCTCAGATCGCCCGCGATCCTGGTTTGGAGGTCCAAATAGCTCGCCATAGTCCACCGCCGGCCGCTGGTAAGGGATCGAAACCGGCGCCGGCGGCTTTTCGAGAGCCGCCGCGCCGTAGTGCATCAGGAAAAGCGCGGCATCCATCACGAATAGACCGTGTATGCCTCGCTCCCCTTCGTCGCGTTCGTGATCCGGATTTGCACCGTCTTGGACGTGCCGAACGGGATGGTACGCGAGCCGCCGCCCTGGTTGGCATCGAACGAGCCACCCGAGCCGAGCCCGATCGTGATCGCGCCGGACACGTTCGCCCCGTTCGTGATGAGGCAATACAGCGTGTCACCGACGCGCGCCCCGCCCTGTCCGGGGATAGCAGCGACAAGCGCCGCAGCGGTCGGAAACGTTGCGGTAACGCCGCCGGTGCCGTCGTGAACGATGGTGCCGCCGAGCAGATCGGACGGCGTATAGGTCTGGTTGCCGGCGTAGCTGGCCGCGGGCGGCATATTGTAGATGACGGGATTGCCGACCTTTTGGGCCATGTCGCGGCCGGTATCGTCAACGCCAGTTGTCATTTAGCTTCCCCAAGATTGGCGGATTGAAAGAGAGGGCGCCCGAAGGCGCCCCCTTGCGGATCACTGGCCGGCGTTGAGGTCGTTATCCACGACGTACTCGACCACGACATAGGCCGCACCCGCGGTCGGCGCGCCGACAAAGGCAACCGCGGCCTGTACCTGCGTATCCGCAGCGAGCGGAGCCAGCGCGGCGCCCGAGAGCGTGCCAGCGGCAAGGCCGGTCGCGGTCTTGACGTCGGCGCCGTTGACAAGTTCGGTACCGGTGCCGCCAACGAAACCGACGCTCAGAGCCGCCGAGGTCGCGGAATTCCATGCCGTGGTTTTGTAGACGTTCGCGCGGAGCGGAATGGCCCCCGCCGGGAGCCACTGTTTCAGCGCGGCAACGCCGGAAGCGGCATCACCGAAATTGAACTTGAAGCGCAGATAGTGAACGAGCTGGAGCGCATTCTTGCGAGCGGTAGACATGAATTCTCCCTTTCGGAGCTTTGAGGGTGACCCGCGGAGCGCTGTGGCTTCCGCGGGCCTTGTCCTCATGGGGTTACGGGATCAGTTCGGCGCCCGGCTTAGTGCTGGACGGCGTAGGTGGTGAACGGGATCACCGCGAAGTCGGCGGCGTTGTAAACGCTCTTCTTGATGCCCCACACGGTCTGAGCCGAAACGCCAAGCTCGCGCTCGTAGTCGAACAGCTCTTCCACCCACTTGAAGTGGGAGCCCTTCGCGAACTCCTTGCCGAAGCCGACCGCCGCCGCCTGCGCACCGCAGAACACGCCGCGCCGGGTGTTGGGCTGGTACGCGCCGGCGTTCGAAATGCCCTGCGGCAAGCGGTTCCACTTGTGCAGAATGCAGTCGTTGTACTCGCCGAGCGCGCCGGTATAGATCGGCGAATTCGAGCCAGCACCGCCGGCGAGCGCGGCCTTCTGGATGTCGAGCCACTGGCCGGCCGAGGTCGAAGTGCGCATGTCCGTCACCTGGTAGTCGTGAAGGAAAGCGAGGTACTTCTTCCGGCCGCCGATCTTGATGGGACGGATCAGCGGCGACATGGTGCCGGCGCGCTCGACCAGGGCATCGATGATGCTCAGACTGAACGTCTTGGTGTTGTCGCCGTTGATGGTCGCGTCATCGGTCGCGCCGCCGGGGCGATAAAGGTTGGTCGGCGCGGTGATCACGTTGTTGCCGGTATAGCGGGGATCGACCACCAGCGTATTGCCGGCAAGCTGGTTCGCCATGCAGGTGTCAAAGCGGTTCGAGAACCAGTCCGTGAGACCGTCCTTGCCCTCGTCCCGCAGATTGAACGGAACGCGCTGCGCGTCGATCGTGTTCTTGTTCTTGACGCGCACGGCATGGGCGAGCTCGTTGATCACCAACGCATCGTTGTAGGTGGTCAGGTTCTCTTCGTTGCCCTGGAGGGTCTGGCCTTCGGTGGTGCCATCGCCGGTGAGCTGGACGCGCAGACCGATGGTCACCTTGTCGCCGGCGTTCTGGTCGAACTCCGTCTTGACCTGGATCATGTTGTTGGCGCCCTCGCCCATGAACTGACCGAAATAGGTCTGTTTCAGAGCTTCGACGTTGAGCTTTTTCGCCCACAGCTTGTTGGAAAGGGCGTTGTTAACGCCGTAGGAAGTGACAGACATTCGCTCGCCTCAAAAAAGGGGTTGATCTCGGTGTTGGGGGTTGACCGCAATTCGCCGCGATCGAGCGCAACACCGAGATTTCCCGCCTTCGGTGGAGGCGTGGCGCGATGACGGGCGCCAGCCGAAAACGGAATTGAGGCGTCCGCGGGCCTTACTCACTCAAGGGCGGCGATCAGCCGCCGAACAGTCGCCGAGCCTTGGCCGGGTTCTTTGCAGTCCAGGCCTCGAACTCATCCGCCGGCATTGCAATCAGAGCTTCCGCGGTCATGTCCGCGTCGCCTGCGTTGCCGCCGGTGTTGGACAGGCTCTTATTGGCCGCCTGCCCTCGCTCGATTGCGTCGAGCTTTTCCGCGCCCTTGCCCTTGGATGGATCGGCCGCGGCCTTCGCATACCCGCGCTGTTTCGCAAGCGCATAGATCATTTCCGCCGGGCTCTTGCCGCGCTCGAATGCCATCTGAGCGATAGCGGTTTCGTCCGCGATAAGCGCCTGATGCAGAGCTTCCGGAGTGTCGTAACCGATCGCCTGCAACTCGGATGCACGCGACTGTAGGAGGAAGTCATAAGCGGTTCGATAATCCGGGTTCGATTTCTGAAACGTTTCCGCGTCGTTGCGGTAACGGTTCACGAACTCGGTTTGAGCCGTTGCGGTTTCCTTCGCCTGCTTTTCGGCCGCGGCCTGGTCATCGAGCCGCTTTTGCATCTGGGCGACGGTCTCGCCGACGTGCTTCACAGCGCCGAAAATGTCCTCTTCCGGCGACGGCGGCGCGGCCGGCTGTTGGGTGCCCGGGTCGGTGCCGGCGAGCTTGAGGCGTTCGATAATCGAAAACTTGCCCGTGAATTCCGCAATCTGCCGCTGCGCATCCGCGAGCTGCCGCGCGAGATCCTTGCGGGCGTTCTTTTCCTCGAGGAACGTTGCCAGCGGAATATGCTGGTTGCCCTTACCCTCGCCGCCCTGGTCGTTGCCCGCGGTGCCGGACTTGTCCGAACCAGCATCGCCGGCAGCTCCAGAACCAGCGCCCTCAGCGCTTCCGCCGGTGTGGCCGCCGCCAGCTTCATCACTCGGAATTTCCTTCTCGCCGCCGCTGGTGAAAAACGCCTCTTCGTCCGCCGTCATGGTCGGACCACCGCCGCCGGCGCCGCCTTCGATCCCTTCAAAGTTCATGTTGTCGCTTTCTGGCGGTACTGCCGCCGCAGGAAACACGGGAAACGCCGTGCGCGCGGATCAAGCGTTAACCGCGCCTAGCAAGCGAGAAGTAACAAGGCCTCTTCGTCCCGACGTTTTTTCTGTGCAGCCACGGCCGCCATTTGGGCCGCCATGCGTTCGCGGGCGATTGCCTGCACATCTGGGGCCGGCGCCGGCGGCTCGACCAGCGGCCTCCCGATCGGCTGGAAACGGGGCCGAGATCGGCGGTCGATCGGCACACCGGGATTGCGCGTGATCCGCTGGAGCTGGCGCACCCGCTCCAATTCCTCGAGGTAATGGCCGATGCCACCCTGTTGGACGTCGTAGTCATAGCCGGTCCGGATCAGCGGCGCGTCATTTCCCGTCCACAGGAACGCGCCGGGGTCGGCATCCTCAACCACGGGCTCATTTGCCGCGTTGCCCGTCAGCGTGAAGGCGCCAGGCGCCGCGCCGAATGCCGTTGCGAAGGTCGCGGCTTTCAGCGAGAGCGCGAACGCCCCGGGCGCCGCGGTTTCAGTGATCTTGCCGCCGGCGGCGACACCGGCCAGCGCATAGCCGCCGACCGTCACCGCCTCAGTTAGCTTGAACGTGATAACAACGCCGGCGAGCGCGAAGCTGCCCGCCGCCGCCGGAAGGCTGATGTTGACCGGGCCGGCCTGCCTGACTTGCCCGAGGGCGAGACGCCCTACCGCGTCGAAGCCGAGAAGGGACATGCTTTATCCCTTAGAGAAGTGTGCCCATGAACCACGTCCAGGTGGGATTACCCTTGAACGTAACCGTTCCGGACGTCGTGTTCACCTGACAGAAAAGCTCGTAATAGTCGGTGCCGTTGGCACTATCCGTCATACTGATCGATCCAACGCCATCGTTGGCCAAGCCCGTGTCTATGAAACCGCCTCTGAACGCGGCGCCATTCTTGTAGATAACGGCCGTGATTGGCGTTCCTACCGGCCACGTTCCCGTCACCCAGACCGACGCATCGATGAGAACGATGCCTGCTGGCGGCGTCCACCTGTTATTGGTGACGGCATCAAACGTGTTGTCGACGTCGTAGAGCTTGGTGCCGAACGTGACCTTGGTGTAGACTCCTGATGCAACACCAGTTTGATCGGTGCTGTTCTTGTGGGCTGAAAATGCCCCTACTGAAATGTTGGACCGCGCCTTAGCCTTCTGCGGCGCCGTTAGCGACATTGCGCTATTGAACAGAAGCAAATCCTCGCCGAGCGCCACCACAGCGACTTGCGGCGCGGCCGAGAAGCTGATTTTCGCCGTGCTGCCAGCCGAGTTGAAAAGCACCGTGGTTCGGGAGAGCACGCCGGTAGCGGTGTTGTAGGCACCGAAACCAACCTCCCATTGCGACAGGTCCGCGCTTTCGGCCCGGTAGCTGTAGACCGCACCGTTGACGGCACCCGCAGCCGCCGGGCTTTGATAGCCCGTGACCGCGCTCGAATAGGTCCAATCCGTGGTGCCGCCAGCGGTCGGATTGAAACGACAGACGTCGAGGAATGAGCTTGCCATTAGGTGAGCGTGAACACGCCGTTAGTGGTGTCGAGCTGGACGGTGAAGCTATTGCCGTTGGTCAAGTTGACCTCGGCGCCGTAGTCCCACCATCCGATCAGGTTTCCGCCGGCCGGCGTCGAGTTGTAGAGGACGGCATAGCGGAATTGAGCGATGCTGCCGCCGGCCGCCGTGAACAGGACCGGCTGCAAAATGAGCTTCCAAACGCCGGTCGCCTGCGTCCAGGACGTGAATGACGCCGCGCCGCCGCCGGCGGTGTAGCCGTTGCCTGCGGCGATTTCCGTCAGGTTCGCTTTCACGGTGTTGGTTGCCACCGGCGCCACGTCGGTAAGCAGGATCTTGAGCGCGTCCGCGGTCAGATTGTGGACCTTGTTGCCAAGGTCACCCATGAAAACGTTGAACTTGTTGAAAGCGGCCATTTAGTTGGTCCCTACGGGTGCGATGCCGACGATTTCGCCGGTCTGCGGATCGCGGATCAGCTTTTTCGGGGTGTTGAGCGCGGTCGCGAGCGTGTTCATGTCGCGCCGCATTTCCTGCATGAAGGCCATGACGAGCGCGGCGACGTCGCCGCCACCACCGCCAGGCACAGGCGCCCCGTCCGGCCCGGTCGCCGGGGGCGCCGTGAGCGCCTTCAACATGGCGTCGTGCTGCGCCTTCTCGCGATCGAGCGCGATCGAGGCATCCGTTTCCGCGCGCATGTTCTGGATTTTGGCGTCAGATGCGGCCTTGTCGTTGGCGATCTTGGCTTGCGCCTTGTCGTTCTCGAGCTTCAAATCGGCGTCGCGCTTCTGTTGCTCCGGATCGGGCTGGTTTTGGGACTGCTGGATGCTGTCCGAGATCGCCTTTTGCGCCGACGTCGGCAGCGGCGAATACTTGAGCAGCGCGAGCCAGGTTGCCGGCGGCAGCATCTTGCCGATGACCGGCAAGAGCTGCTGCAACATCGCCCAAGTGGCCTCTTTCTGGTTCGCCGACGTCGGGCTTTCGTCCACGATCACGTCATATTGCGTGCTGTTGGTGAAAACCTGCTGGCGGATCAGCGGGACGTACTGCGCGTTTTCCTCGCCCTCGATCTTGATGAGGCGGCCGTCCGAAAGGTAATGCTCGATCAGGTAGAGCATTAGCCGGCCTTGCTGCTTTCGGTACCGGCGCAAGCTGTCGAACAGCGGTTGGAGGATGGTCAGCGCCGATTGCTTGCGCTGTAGATCCAGGCTCGCCGCCTGCCCGGCCGCGCTCTGCATGCCGAGAATTTCGACGTTGACGCCCGAAACGTCACGGAGCGACGTAACGGCGTATTGCATCAGCTCGAACGACGATTGCGGGAATTGCGACGTCGGTTTCTGGACGAACTTCGGGCTCGCGCCGAGCGCGCCAGGCTTGAGGAACGTCACCGTGTCCTGTTTCGCCCAGGATGCTTGCCCGTCGTCGTCGTTGTCGAAGAACTGCCCGCGCTCGACCGCAACACCACCCTTCGCGGTCGTGTTCATGATGTGCATGGTCTGCGACATCCACTTATTCGACCAGCGCGCCGGGTCTTTCATGGCGCGGACGAGGCCAAAGAAGGTGTTTTTGTTCCGGTCCCGCTTGCCGGTCATGCACTGGAACGAGAAATGGCCCTCGCAGGGTGCGTCGCCGATCTCGAGCAGCACCGAGCCCAAATAGGCCTGCCGGTACACCTTGCGCGTCGATTTGGTGAACCGCAGCTTGCCGCCGGCGAGCTTGGCCTTTGCGCTCAGATCCTCGAATTCGTCCTTGTCGAGCGTCAGGATTTTTTCGCCGGCCGGGTCGGTCGGATCAAGGACCAGATAAACCGGCACGCGCTCCCACCACTGCGCGCGGACCATCGTCACGCCGTCGTCGCTGTCCTCGCCCTCTCCGGTCTGCGGCTTGTCGTAAAACCGATTGTCGTTTTCGTGCGGCTTGCCCTCGTCGGCGGCGCCGACGTCATCAATCCAGGAGGCGTTGTAATCGCTGTCCTCGAACGGCCGATCGGGATCGCCCGGGCACAGCGCCTTGGCCTCATCGAGCGGCACGCCGCGGCGGATGTGGAAAACCCGTCGCATGTCCCGCAGGTTTCGCTTGGAAGCGCCGCTATCCCAGACCATTTCCAGCGGGTCGCGCCGCTCAATCTTGGGGTCGCCTTCCGGATTGTCCTCGTAGTCCAGAAGGGTTTCGGTCCAGCCCATGCCGCAAACAACCATGTCGCGGAAGGCGTCGCTTTCCTCGTCCTCGGCGTCGCACTGTTGCCGGAACCACTTTGCCGCGGCCGTCAGCAGCTCGTTGACTTGAACATCGCCCTCGGAGCGCGGCAGGAATTGAACCTCCTGCCGGTTGCCGACCTCTTGGCCCGACACGCTGTCGACCACAGGCCCGACACGGTTGAAAATCACAATCGGGCGCTTGGCGTCCTCGAGAATGGCCTTGTCATCGGCCGTAAGCTGCTCGCCGGCCTCAAAATCGAAATCCTCGCGGGCCGCGGCGCGCCAGGCCGTTTGGCCCTTGCTGTTGAAGTCGCGCTTGCACAACTTCTGGAGCTTCTGGAAAATCTGGTCGGCATCGGTCGGCGCCTCGCGCTCGCCCTCTTCGCCCTGCCCGTAGCCGCCCGCGTCGTTCAGCATCAAAAATCATCCGATCGGTGAAGCTTGGTGCTACCACCGGGCCGGAAATGATTTTTCAGACCGCCGAAGCGTGCTATATTCGGCGCGCTCGAACGTAGCTCAGCTGGATAGAGCGCGGGTTACCCGGTGCAAGCTAAAGGCACCGAAACGCGAGGCCGCCGGTTCAAGTCCGGCCGTTCGAGCGGCTTTCCTCAGACGCTTTGCCAGGAGCCGCCGCCCGAGCTGGCGCGCCGCCCGTAGCGCTCCCGCGGCGGCGGTGCACCGGCCGGCTGGTCATAGTGAATGCACATCAGGCCGAAGGCATCGGCACAATGCGAACTCCAGTCGTGATCCGGCCCGAGACCGATTTCGCGGTCATCGTTGGATTTTTTCTCATGATACCAGCCGAGCGCGTCGCGCCCGTCGCCGGTCGTTTCCTCGTTGAAGAATATCCGCGGGAAAAGCCGCCGGCCTGTCTCGATGCGCGCCGAGGCCGCGCCCTGCCCCTGGTTTGGGATCACCAGCACGTCAAAGCCGGCCTCCCGGATCGCGCTTTCATAGGACGTCGCGAAAACCTTGTCCCCGTGCGCGCCGTCATGGGGCAGGATCACCCAGGCCTTATCCCACTTCCGATCGCGCATCCATTGCAGGTGAACCGATAGCTCCTGCCCTTGCGCCTCGTAGTAGTCCAGGACGTTGATTTTCTGCCCGACGAATTGGGCAATCCAGATCGCAACCGCGTCTGCGCGCGCGCCGGTACCGCCGATGTCGAAATAGGCTCGAACCTGCATGAGCGGATCGCGCGGAACGAACGTGATCCGGTTTTGGGCTTTGCACTCGATCAGGCCCTTTGAGTAATAGGCGCCCTTGACGAAGGTCCGGAAAGCGCCGTTCCACACCCACTCATATTCCTCCGACCTGTTTTTCAGGTCATCGAGCCGCGTCTTGTTGAGGATCGCCGGGAAGAACGGATTGTCCTGCCAGTTCAGCTCAATGATTTTCGCACCTTCCGGCGGGTTCAACCGGAAACGCTTGTGCGTCGCGCTCTTCTTGCTGGCGGGGTTCCAGGTGACCCAGATTTCCGCGTTCTCTTCGCGAACGGTCGGGATCGTGATCGACCAGGCGTCATCGCTAACCGTCTCGGCCTCATCGACCCACAGCAGCAGAATGCGCGCTTTCGACTTGATGCTGTCGAGGTTGTGCCGCAATCCGGCAAAGACGTAGGTGATCCGCTTACATTTCGTCCGAATGTATGTGTCGCCGACGTCGAAGAAGGCTTTCAGGAACGGCTCGGACGCGATCGCCGCCTTGACCTCAGCGAACGAGCTGTCAGCCAACGAATTCATGAACTCGCGGCCACACAGGATGATGCCCTCGCGGCCTTCCTGCGCCCACATCATCGCCCGCACGGCCGTCATCTTGGCAAACGAGCGCGTCTTGGCCGACCCGCGGCCCCCGTAGGCGCCGCGATACATTGCCTCCCCGAGAAATACCGGGACGAGCTTAGGAGGCAGGAGGATCTGTGCCGCGGTCATGCGAAACGTTATGAAACGCTAGAGGAAACGTTTCACGAGTCCCGCTGCTTTTGCAGCCAACGGTCAGAATTGCGCCGGCGCAGATCGGACCGGCTCCAACTGGCAGCGATGTTGACCCCCGCAGGCGTCAGAGACGCATAGCCGTGCTGATGCCAGGCCAAGCCCGCGCGAACGAGTTCGCCGCGCCCATTCTTAGACGCAACGTTCCCGTCCCAAGTCGGCCCAGATACGTACAATTGCCCGAGAACTTCCACGGCCGCGCTTGAAAGCGCGCTGGGATTGGAGAGAGCCGGCCAATGCTTCGCCTCGAGGCTTTCGGCGGTTTCAACGCCGAGCCAGAGGCGAAGGCGCTCCCACATGGTCAACCAGTGCAGGCGACCGTCCCGAGCGCAGAGCAGCGGGCCGTCAATGTGCTTCGGGTTGATGTGGGGCTTGCTGCCCCGCTGAAATCCAATGCCGTGCTCGTTGTAGGCGTAGCCGTCGCGCGACGCGATGTGCATTGGTCTCAGCCCTCCACACAGGCCAGCGCGGCGAGCCCGAGCAGCAGGCCGGCCCAGCCGTGATCGGTGACGAAGGCGAGCCCGGCGCCGACCGCGAAAGCGAAGGCAACGACGTTCGGGCTGATGTTCGAATAGGAATTCATGGGATCTCCGGGTTTGAGGGGTTGGCAGGTTCGGCCGGCGCCGTGACGACGCCGACAATGCAGGAATGGCAGATGTGACCGGCGTTCCAGACGCCATCAAAGGCGGTTTCGATCTCAATCGAGACCTTGCCGACCGTGCGCTTGATCCGGCCGAGATCGGCCCACGTCATCTCGCGATCGCAGACGTCGCAGAAATACTTGGTAGCCATCACGCACCCTCCAGGAAGGCCATGCGGCGTTCGCGGATCGCTTCCCGCGCGCCAGGCGCCGGCAATGGCGACGGTTGCGGCGAAGCGACAGGCAGCGCCGCCGGCGGCGGCTCGCGGCCTTCCATCATGGCGCGGAGCTTGGCCTTGTCCGATCGCGTGAGAGACCAGCCGCCGGCGCCCCATTCGGTGTGAACCGCGATGCCGACCTTTTCGAGCGCGGCCCGCACCTTCACCATCTGCACGTCAATCAGCTTCATTTCCGGCTTGTCGCACTCAGGCCGGGCGCCAAACAGGACGGTGAACATTGCCTCACGGCCGGCAACGGCGCGCCGAAGCATGAACCCGACCATTTCGCATTGCTGCGGGGTGGCATCGAGCACCGTCAACAGCCGCGAAACGTCGTCGTTGCCGACGCCTAGCAGCGCCTCAAGCTCTTGTACGCGGTCCTGCAACTGTTGTTCGGTTTGGCTCATCTATTCCCCGTGTCTCCCCTTGTGTCGCCGGAAACTGCCGGCTCAGAAGTAATTGCCGGCCTTGCGCATTTCGGCGCGAGCGGCCGCTATCTCTTCGGCGCTCCAATTCTCACCAGCGACCGGCGCTCCGATGCAGTCGCGACGGCCGCAATAGCGAAACATGCCCGCAGACCCGCAGGTTTCGCACTTCGCCGGCGCGGTCGAGTTGTCCCCGGAGATCGGCGGCGCGAGCTGCCCCTTGATGAAGTCCAGCGCCTCGCCGATCGTGGTTGAGGCGAACAGCGGTCCTTGCGGGCACATCTGAGGGTTTCGGTCGTAGGCCTCAGCGACCACGAAGCCGCCGGACGGCATTTTCTCGATACGAAGTGCGATGTAGGTCATGCTTCCCCCTGAAACGTTGCGATGCCCTGCGCGATCGAGATCCGCGACGCGGTGTTGCGCACGTCGCGAAAGCCGAGATCCGAGAGAAACCAGAACCAATCGGCCTGCACCGGCCGGCGCCGATCCACGATGCAAGGCGGTTCGATGAAACGCGGCAGGAAAGTCATGCAGTCTCCTTTGCGGGTTTGTTGGTGCCGAACATGGCATCCAGGAATTCAGCGCGCTTTGCGTCACGCATCGCGGGCCGCTCGTCGTTGCCGTTGATTTCCGCGATGAAGTGGCGGAAGGCATCCGACCAGGTGCCCCACCGCGTCGGGCGCAGCTCGCCATTGACGAACACACCATAAAATTCGCTGTCGACGTGCACGGGCGACGTCGAGACCCTGACAAGGGCAACACCGTGGAGCGGTTCGCGCGTCATCCGACCATCCAGTGAAAGAGCAGGATTGCCGACACGATCGCGCCCAGGGCGATCAGATAAGCCCAGATCAGGCACCCGCCGGCATGAGGCCCAACGTCCATCAATTCCCCCTCAGACAGTTGCCACAAGCAAAGCTCACATCCGCGCCGGCGATCGTTGGCCCCTCCGCGGCAGCGTCGATCATCGCCCGCACGCCGGCGGCATCAGCGCCATAGCGGCGAACAACGCCGATGAATTCCTCGATGTCGTGCCCGCGCATGCAGTAGGACGGCCCGTTCCGCGTGAACTTCGGAACGCCGAATTCGTCCTTTTCCTGCCCGCAATGGGAAAGCTCATGCTCGACCAGCGCGCAAAACGTCGCGTCGTTCGCCTGGTCCGCATAGGGGGCGAACAGCGTCACCAGGAAATCCGGGATCGCGCCGAACCAATCGGTTAGCTGCTGCTCGAGCTTGCCCTTGGCCCACTTGTCCGAGCCGCCTGCGCCGCAGAGCTGCGCTTGCCCAACGATCGCCCGTCCGTGCTTCCCGTTCGGTACCGACGTCCAAAGAACGCCGATCCGCGCGCCCTGCAAATGGGCATGCTCCGGGTTTTCGAGCGGCGAGCCCTCATCAATGAAGGTTTCGAAGATCCAGCGTTCAACGTCAGGCGCCGGCACGAAAGCCGGGCCATCACTGATGACGTCGAGCAAATGCGCTGGAGCCCGAGGCCGCGTCATTCAGTCACCGCCGGGAAAGCCGCCGCGACCAATTCAATCCGCGTCACGGTCTCAAACGGCCCGTCCTCGCCGTTCTCAATGGCAACGGTCGGCTTCCCGTCGAGCCGATCGGCAATGAAGGACGCCGCGGCCAGGTCGCCCGCTTCCGCGCGCTTGATGACCTTCCGGGCAATCGCTCGCAGCGCCTTGCTGTCCTCGCCAGCGTCGGCAAGCTCCATGCGCAGCGCATCGGCGAAGGGCTTTTCCTTCTTCCGTCCGCCGGGGTTGCCGCTTTTGCCTTTCTCGAAAGCCATTGTTCTCAACCGTTAACGATTTGTTGCGCCGGAACCTTTTCGTCCGGTCAGCCTCGAATGATGATGAAGGCCAGAAGGCCGCCGGCGCACATGAGGCCGATCGCAGTTCCGATCAGATAGGCGCGGATGATCGCCTGAATGTTCACGCTCACTGTTCGCCCCCGTTGGTGAATTGACCGATGTCAGCCATGAGGGCGTCAGCCTCAGCGCTCACCGTATCGGCAAGCTGGTTGTGAGCGGTCGCCGCCTGCTCCATCTTCGCTAGCGAGGCCGCCATCTTGGCTTGGCCGTCCTGCATCTTCTGGCGGATCGCGGCGAGCTGCGTCTTGAGATTGCCGCCGGCAAAGCCAGCGCCGGTAACGGACATGACGTTTCCTTTCGAGGTTTCGGGGATCAAGGCGACGGCGGGAAGCCGCAGCGCGTTGCGAACTGCGTCCTCTATGTCCTGGTCGGAGGCGAAGGCGCCGACGCTGGCGCTCATCGTGCCGTTGGACCAGGTTAGGTGCTGATAGCCGGCAGAGAGCGCGAGAGTGAGCGTTTCAATGCCGGGGACGTCAGCCATGCGGGAGCGCAAATCAGCAATCGACATGTCTCTAGCAATCTCCCGGCTGCGTTAATGGCGCTAATGAAAAGCGAACGGTTTTTAGATTTCTCGGGATAACTTCCGCGGCATGGAGCGGCGATCCCAGAACATGCCGAGGTTGCATCGATCAAGAGCGTCGCAAGCGACGTCGCCGACACTAAGCAGCGCAACGCCATGCCCCGGCGATTTGCCGCGCGTGCCGGCTTCATGGCGCGTCTCGTCGCCCTTCCGATTGACACTCACCATCGCCGTCCCGCGAACAAACTGCGTCTTACCGCGTGGGAATAGGATGCCGTCCGCCTTGGGCGCGTAGTCGTGCCACCAGCTCGAGGATGTGTAACTGCGAACCAGCGCAATCCCGTTGCCGTGTGCGAAGAACCGCTCGAGCCAGGGGACTTGGCCAAAGCGACCGCCGAAAGGCGGGTTCATGAAAACCAGCCCCTCGCCCCACTCCTGTCGCAAGCCGTCGTCAGCGATCGTGAAAACTCGCGCCGCGGGCACCCAATGGTGAGAGCCCGGCGAACAGGGATCGAGGGCAAACCTGAGCCCCATCGCGTCGAAATATTCGGGCGGCGTATACCACTCATCCGACATCCCGATTGCCTTCTCGTGTTCAGCCATCAGCCCGCCTTCCTGATTTTGTTGCCCGTCGCAACGTCGATGCCGTGCCGCTGGAGCACGTCAGCCGGCGCGCGGCATCCCGTGAGACCAGGCGCAGGCCCCGCGTGACGCGGCCAGATGCTTTGATTGCGCGCGTACATCGCAACCGTGGCGTCCCAATTGATCGAGGCGCCGGCGGCTGCTCGCTCCGAAGGCTTCGCGGCTCGTTTGTCGTGGCGTTCGGCAAGCGCAGCATCGAAATAGGCGAGCGAGGCGATGCCGGGCTTGCGGCGATCGAGATCCCGCACGACGTCGCGCACCATGCCGGGATCGTATCCAGCGTCGATCCATGACCGAACACGCGAAAGGTCGATCGCCCGAGCTGGACCGAAGATTTCCGCGAGATCGGCCCGCAAGCTTTCCTCGACCAAATCGACTTGATCGCGCGCGCCGGTCTGCTCTGCTCTGCTCTGTTTCTGTTCTGCTCTGTTCTGGTCCGTTACCGTAACGTCGGATGAAACGTTTCCGGTAACGTCAGCGTCGCGTTTCTTTCGGTCGCGATGCTCGCGAACGCGCTCCGTCGAGCTGTCCGATTTGTACTGGCGCCCCTCCCAGTTGTGAGGCGCAAAGGTGCCGTCCGGAAGCTTGTCGAGCAATCCGGCGGTCACCAGCTCCAGGACGAGCGCAGCGACGCGCTGAGGCGTTGTTCGCAGCTCGAATGCCACATCAGCCGCCGGCGGCAGCTTGCCCTTATGCCGCGAAGCGACGCAAAGCAGCGACACCCAATGCCACCGCATCGCCTCCGGAAGCCGCATCACCTTGGGATCGTTGATCACGTCCCCATACATCCGAAACCAAGGATTGCTCACCCCGCCGCCCCTTCCCTTGTCAGATTGAACAGGGTGCAGCCGAGGCTTTCCCCGATTTTGACCTCTACGCACGCGAGCCGCCCGTGAGCGGCCGTCTTGTCGGCAAGCTCGCGCGTTGCCCAGACCGTGCCGCACGCACCCATCAGCGGCCGATAGACGTTGATCCAAACCGTTGCCGGAATGTCCGCACTCATCGGCGCCCCGCGTCCCGCAGCGCAGCCAGGCGGTTCGCAACGACGTGCTCAAGACAGCCGAGCCGCCGCGAGATAGCGACCGTGTCGAGCTTTTCGCCCCACAGGCGCAAAATGGCCTCGTCTACCGTCTCGACCCGATCGCGCGCGGGCGCCGTATCGTCAAAAATGCTCATTCGTCGACCCTTTCGCGCAGTTCAAAGAAGCCCTTGGCCTCCGGATGGATTTGGAGGAACCAGCGCGCGAGCGGCGCGGTCCAATGGTCGTTGCAGCGGAAAGCGCGGTTGCCGCGCTCAATCCGTTCATGCCAGCGGATCCGATGCAGGATCGCGTCCGCCGAATATCGGTCATAGCCAACCTTACGGACCTCGAGCGCCAGGCGCTCGAACTGCTGGCAGACGTCGAGCGGAACGCCTTCCGGATAGGAAGGCGGCGCTGTCATCAGCTCAAGCAGCGGCGCGTCCGACATCAGGAGGCCGGCCCCTGCGTCAGCCGAAGCCGCCCGCGGCCCTTGCCGGCGGGATTGTAGAACTCGACCAGGCCGAGCGCGGCGAGCCCATTCCAGGTCGACCGCATGAATGGCGCCAGCTCGCCGGCGGCGAGCAGCACGCCGTTTCGGTCAAAGCAGCCATCGCCGTTATGTTCGGAGAGCCATTTCAGCGCGTCGCGCTGCGAGCGGGTAAGCTGAGGCCTCATCGTTTCCGGTTCCTCCGGTTTTGCGAGACCGTCGCCCACTCCAAATTGTCATCTTGGTTGTTGAGGCTGTCCCCGTCCTGGTGATCGCCGATCGTGTGGGCTTCGGTGGGTCGCACCTTGCCGGTTTCGCCCAAAATCGCCTTGTGCATGTAGATCGTGCAGCGCCGACCATCGCGCCATGATGTGCGCGTGGCGTAGCGTTTCGTTTTGGTGCGGTCCCAGCGCCAGGACCAGCGCCATTGCGTCACCCAGCCGTAACGGCCGGGCGATACGAGGCAAAAAACCTCGCCGTCATTGTCGAGATAGACGCGGCGCGGCGCGTTGACGTCGACAAGCACCAACTGCCCCGCTGTCGACAGCGGCCAGTCATCGGCGCCGAAGGTTTCAGAAATGGACAGCGCTGCGCCGGTCAATCGCAATACTCCAGCTCATCGCGGAGCGACCGGACGAAATCGGCTGTTTCGACGTCGAAGCAATCCGGGTTCTCCGGATCCTCACCGATCAGCCGCCGGATTTTGTGAACCGCGTGCATCACGGTGGTGTGGTCTTTGCCGCCGAAGTGCCGACCGATCACCGGCAAGCTGCTGGCAGTGAGCAGCTTGCAAAGGTACATCGCGACTTGCCGCGCGTGGACGAGCCGCTTATGCCGGCGTTCGGCGAGGAATTCGGAAAGGCTCAAGTCGACCCGACCGCAGACCGCAATCTGAACATCGCGAATGGTGATCGGCTTTTCGAGCGAAACGGTCTCGATGGAGAACCAGGTTTCTTTCATCGGCAGGCAGTAGAGCGGCGCAGTGTCGACCACGGGCGCCAGCTTCGGGTGCGCGGCCTCGAGCGCTGCCCGCAACTTTGATGCCGCAAGTTCAGCGGCCTTTGTCTCGATCGAAGCCCGGAACGCTGCGCGCCGATTGCGCGCTCGCAATTCCGTTTCTGTTGGTTGGTAAGCCGGGGCGGCTACGCTCATTTAGCCCCCGTTCTGGCGAACCAAAGCCTTAGCCTGCACCACAGGATCCGATGCAGCGCCGCACGCCGCCTCGGTGATCGCAATTTCATGCCGCAGTTTCCCCATCTGACGTTTGCACTCGGCCTGGTAGGCCGCCCGTAACCGCATGTACGCAGTGACGCCGATGTCCTTGAGCGATGAGGCGCGGTATCGAAGCCGCCACATCACGCCATAGTCGACGCCGTAATCACGTTCGATTGAACGCATCGCGTGCTCGGTGTCTCCTGCACCCCGAGAACGCATTTTCGTAAGGTCCTTCGACCACTTAACCGCTTCATCCAGATACGCAGACCGCGGCATTTGCCTTTGCCTCCAAGAGAATTTGCACCAATGCAAAACCCGTCATGTTTGAACTTCCGGCATGACGAACCCGGACAACGAGAACGAACCCTTCCCCTTCCAGCCGCTCGCAGCATTCGCCGCGCGCGTGCTAGCTCCCCAGAACCAAAAACAAAGCGAAGATGTTGAGCGCGATCGAAGCGAGCCACGTTCCGACGAACAGCACGCCGAACAGCACCGCGCCCACGTCGATCAGGGCTTGCGCCAGATAGCTGCGTTTGAACGACGCGCCCGCGGCTTGAAACGTTGGTGAAACGTTGCGCATCAGGCGAGCCCCGCAACGACCGCTTCAAATTCGAGCCGGCAATATTCGTCCATCGCGGACGTCAAAGCGCAGTCGACCAGATCAACCCAGAAATCCCACCACCACAGAGCCAGCATTAAGCCGCCTCCATGTTGCGAGCGCTCATGAAGGCGCGGACGCGATCCATGGTCTTTAGGCTAGGAAGCCGGCCGCCTCGCAAAATGTCAGGGATGAAATTGCTGTCGCCCAGCGCGCCGGTGCCAAAGGCCGTGACGCTCATTCCCGTTTTCGCGCGGAACTCTTCGATCTCGTCGATTAAGGATTGGATAGCAGGATGAATGACCATGAAACAGGAAATACAGGAAGTTTCCTGTCACGTCAATCGGACAATTCCTGTTTTCCTTCTGAAAGGGTAAAGTTTTACAAAGGAGGCATGGATGTGGTGCGAAAACTGATTCTTGATCGATTGCAGCAGCTGGACTTGGGCATGGCCCAGGTCTCGTTGCAGATCGGCAAAAACGAAGCCTATTTGCAGCAATTTTTAAAACGCGGATCCCCGAAGGAGCTGCGGGAGCGCGAGCGCGCGTTACTCGCAGAGATTTTAAAGGTTCCGGAAGCTGAACTGCGCGGACCATCTACCCCGCTACCTAAACGCGGGTACAACAAACAAGATGTGGTTGAGCGCGAAAGTCTGATTGACGTTACGTCACACACGCCTCAAATAGCGCCAGCAGCGCAGAGGTCGGTAATTCCAGGCGCTGAACTTTTTTCAAGCATGGATTTGCCAGTGTTCGGCACAGCGCAAGGCGGCGATGGGGCTTTGATCATCACTGATCGCCCGGTCGACTATGTGGCCCGACCCTCCGTACTACTACGGGTTGAGGATGGATACGGCATGATAGTGACGGGGGACAGCATGGACCCTGCCCTGCGATCCGGATCAACGGCCCTCGTCAATCCGCACCTCCCTCCCCGCGTCGGCGATCTGTGCTTGTTCCGCAGCCACGCCGAGGACGGAAGCACCCACGCCGCCGTCAAAGAATATCGCGGCGAAACCGAAACGTCTTGGAAGGTCCGCCAATACACCCCGGCGAAGGATTTCACGCTTAGGAAATCCGAATGGCAGGACCGGCCCCAAAGGATTGTCGGTTCCTACTTCACCTGACCCCGAGCCCCGGTTCCCCGGGGCTTTTTCTTTGATTTGCGCACTATTCAGCATTTTCCTCAAAATATTTTTTGAGGCCGCGTATTTTTCCTGTTGCTGAAAAGGAAATTTCCTGTAGGATGTTTCCTGTCACAACGGGGAACGCCCAATGGCCGGATATCGACGCGACGACGAAAGCCCCTCCGAATACGCCGAGCGCCTTGAGCGCGCCGAGGCCGAAGCCGGTTGGTATTTCAAGACTTCCACCACGCAGCAGCAGGCCCGTTACGCCGATCGCATGAGCGTTGCCGCTGCCTACAAAGGCTCGCCGCGCTGGGATCGCGAGCGCGAAGCCGCTCAGAAGGAATTCACCGAAACCACCGCCGCCGCGTCCGAACTGTGCACCGAGACGATGCACGAGCTGATGACCATCGGCGAGGTTTCGGAAGCCCTCTCCTACCGCTGGGATGAACTGGCGGTTTCCGACGCAATGGCACAGGCCGCGGAGTAACCACCATGAAGCATTTCCGCTTTGACGTTCGCTGCATTGACGGGCGCCTTTTCCAGCACATCGCGCAAAACGATGACCCGGATTTCGAGCGCGACATCGGCCGTTGTGAGGAATGCGACGGCGCCGGCTGCGAGCGCCTGCACCGCCAGGCCGCAGAGGCCAAGGTTGGCGACAAGATCGTTTGCACCCACGTTTTCCCGCCGATCCCGGATCGCAATCACGATTGGTGCGCCACGCGCGACAACGACGAGCCCGACGACAACGGCAACATGTTCCAGGGTTTCGGCCGCACCGCGCAGGACGCGATTGACGACCTTGTGGCCGTCATCGAGGACGCGCGGGGCTGATGACAATGGGCGATTTCCTCCGACGTCACGGCTGCGACGCGACCGATATCCGCGATCTCGGCATCATCGCCGCTTTCATCGCCACGGTTTTTGTGTGGTGCGTCGTTCTGGGTGCAGCGTGAACAACTCGCAGGGCGACGTCCTCGAGGTCGGCACGCTGGCGATGTTCGATCGCCTGCCCCGCCTCGCCCGCGAAGCGATTGCCGGCGCCCGGTTCGATTGGGCGCTTGGCGAATGGCTGTCCGACTGGACGGCCGGAACGATCAGCGCGCGCGGCCTCGCCGTGAAAATTCAGGCCGTCGACAAGGTGGCATCCGCCTCCGAGCGCGTCGAGACCTGGGGACCGGACTACCCGATTTTGAAAGGTGAGCTTCCGTAATGGCAATCACGCTTGGCGACTTCCGCATTGACGCGGGACACCACGACATCACCCCGGAGCAGGAACGGGAGCTGGACGAGGCGCGCCACGCCGCCGAGGCCGGCGCCGCTCGCAACAAGCGGGTTGAGGGTTACGCCTCATGGCTCGCCGACGACGTGGACGGGCTGATTAGCGCCGTCGCACCGCGCGAAGGCGCGCCCAGCCAGCACTCGACCGCAATTCTCGCCGAGGCCCGCGCGGTTGTCGCGCTCGCCCTCTCGAAAATCGACCTCGCCATTGAGCGAGACAAAGAAGCCCACAGCCAGGAGGCCGCATAAATGTCAGCCGAACCGCTCCCCGAAAGCAACATCAAGCCGCTCGCGACGCGCCGCCCACGCGCCGTGACGCCCGTCACCCAGCCTATGGACATCGTTCGCGCAGCGCTGGAGACCGGCAACGTCGAAATGTACCGCGAAGCCGTGGCGCTCGCGAAGGAAATGGACGCCCTCGCCGCCCGCAAGGCGTTTGACGTCGCGATGGCCGAGGCCAAGGCTGAAATCCCGGTGATCCGGAAGAACCGGCGGGTTGGTTTCGAGAGCCGCAAGGCCGGCGCCGCGCGCACCGACTACGCCCATGAGGATCTTGCCGAGATCGCGCGCACCGTCGACCCGATCTTGGGCCGGTTCGGCCTCTCCTATCGCTTCCGCGTCTCGTCCAAGATCGGCGAGCCGGTTTCAGTGACATGCGTTCTGTCCCACCGCGACGGCCATTTCGAGGAAACGACGCTGCACGCCGGCCGCGATGAGAGCGGCAACAAAAACCACATCCAAGGCGTCGGCTCGACCGTCACTTATTTGCAGCGGTACACGCTCAAGGCCGCGCTTGGCCTTGCCGCGGCGGAAGATGACGACGGCCACGGCAGCGAGCAGCCCGCCGAGGAAGCCGCCTATACGCCGCCGCCCGGCTCGATCACCGCCGACCAGGTGGCATTCATCCGCGACGAGCTGGAAGCCAAAGGCGCAAGCGAAGTCGCCTTCCTTGGCTGGGCCAAGCAGAAGCGAATTGAGGACATCCCCGCAACCCACTTCGGCGCTTGCGTCAATGCGCTCGCCAAATTCCGGAAGGCCTAACCCATGAACGCAATTGTAACCCTCGACAGCATTTTGGAGCCGTCACAGGCCCTCACCCCGGCGGCGCTGTTCGGCACCGGCCAGATTGAAACCATCGTGTCGGCGATCGAGAGCCAGGTACGCGCCGAGGCCTACGACATCACCACGCCGGAAGGCCGGGAGCGCATCAAGTCGGTTGCCTACAAGATTGCCCGCAGCAAAACCACGCTGGACGAGATCGGCAAGGAGCACGTTGCCGAGATCAAGGCGCAGTCCGCCGCGATCGACAAGGAGCGCAAGACGCTCCGCGACCGGCTGGACGCCCTCAAGGAGGAAGTCCGCAAGCCGGTCACCGATTGGGAAGATACCGAGGCGAACCGCGTCAGCGGTCACGAAAACGCGATTGTTCGCATCATCGGCCTGCAATCCCCGCAGTTGCCCGGCGTCGACGGCATTCGCGCCGCAATTCTTGAAATGGAGCGCATTGCCGCCCGCGATTGGCAGGAATTCGAGCATCGCGGGATCGGCGCATATCAGGAGACCCGCGACAAGCTGGCCGCGATGCTCGCCGCCGCCGAGAGGGCCGAGGCCGAGCGCGCCGAGCTGGAAGCGCTCCGCGCCGAGAAGGCCGCACGCGAGGAGGCCGACCGCAAGGCCGCGGCCGAGCAGGAGGCCGCCGCAGCAGCCGCCCGCCATCGGGAACAGGAGCGCATCCGTGCCGAGCGCGCAGAGGAAGAGAAAGCCGCCGCCGTTGCCCGCGCCGTCGAGCAGGAGCGCCAGCGCGCCGAAGAGGCCCGCATTGAGGCCGGGCAACGCGCCGAGCGCGAGAAGGCCGCCGCGATCGAGGCCGAGCGCCGCCGGCTGGAGGAAGAAGCCCGGGCCGAAGAATGGCGCCGCAAGCGCGAAGAGCAAGCCGCGCGCGACGTGGCCGCCGCGGTAGCTGCCGAGCAGGCCGAACGCGAAGCCGCCGAGCGCAAGCGCCAGGAGAGCACCCGGCACCGCAACAAGGTTCACCGCGCGATCCGCGACAGCATGACCGAAAGTGCCATCCCCGGCGAAGTCGCGGACTTGATCCTTGCTGCGCTCATCGACGGCAGCATTCCCCACGTTTCAATCAACTACTGAGGCCAGCCAGTGCAGATTTTCAACGTCGAACAGAATTCCCCCGAGTGGTTCGAGGCGCGCCGCGGCATCCCGACCGCCTCGCAATTCAAGGCCATCTTGGCGAAGGGCGAAGGCAAGACCCGCCGCGCCTACATGCTGAAACTCGCCGGCGAGATCCTTTCCGGCGAGAAGATGGAGAGCTTTTCCAACGACTACACCGAGCGCGGCCACGAATTCGAGCCGATCTTGCGTGACCTTTACTGTTTCGAGACCGGCGCGCTGCTCGAGCGCGTCGGGTTCATCCGGAACGGCCGCGTTGGCTGCTCGCCTGATAGCCTGATCGGCACCGATGGCGGCTTGGAGATCAAGAGCCAGTCCCCGCACCTGTTGATTGAAACGATCCTCAAGGACGAATTCCCGCCCGAGCACAAGGCCCAGGTGCAGGGAACGCTCTGGGTCACCAAGCGGGAATGGTGGGACATCGCCGTAGGCTACAAAGGCATGCCGCTGTTCCGGAAAAAGACCTACCGGGACGAGCGTTACATTCAGACCCTCGCAACCGAAGTCGACCGGTTCAACGCCGAGCTTGACCAGGTTGTGGAGCAAATCCGCCGGCGCGGCGAGGCGGTGGCAGCATGAGCGCGCGCGTCGTCTCGGAAGCTGAATTCAGAACCAGGATGCGAGTAATTCTATCCGACCCGCTCACCATGACGGTCGGTTGTGTCACCGGCCCAGGCCGCAGCGGTGCCATTGCCGCAGTCTATGCCAGTCACATCCTGCGCGTGCCCTTCCTGCCGTACGGGCAGAAAGCGCCCGCGGATCTTGGCCGGCTCCTGATCATCGACACCGCACGCGAGAGCGGCGCCACCCTCCGCAAAGCGGAGCGGAAATATCTCGGCTGCACTCCGCTTGTGCTTGTGGCCTACGAAGAACCGCCCCGGGTGGTGTTTTGGTACGAGGCGCGCAAGCCGCAGCGGTATCGCCACGAGAGGGCCGCGGCATGAGCGGGCGCGCCCTCCTTGTTCTCTCTACCCGCGCGATCCGGGAGAAGGCCATTGACTGGATCATGCGCCTTCCCCCCGGAACGCGCGTCGAGTTCAAGGAGCCACAGCGCACCCTTGAGCAGAACGACCGCATGTGGGCGATGCTGACCGACATCGCCCGCCAATGCACCCTCAACGGCCGCCGCTGGTCGACCGATCAGTGGAAGGTGATTTTCCTGCACGAGCTGGGCCGCGAGGCGCAATTCATCCCGTCTCTGTCCGGAAACTTCATCCCCTACGGGCAGTCCAGTTCTGACCTTGGCGTCAAGGAAATGTCCGACCTCATCGAAAGCATGTTCGCCTACGGCGCCGAGAACGGCGTTCGCTGGAGCGATCCGAAATTGCAGGAGAACGCTGCTTGAGCCGGACCGTCGCCGAGTGGATCGGAAAGACCGACGACAGCCGGCCACCGCCGCATGTCCGCCTGCGCATTTTCGAGCGCCACGGCGGCCGGTGCCACTTTTCAGACCGCCGCATCATGCCGGGCGACCATTGGGACGTCGACCACGTCAAGGCGCTCATCAACGGCGGCGAGAACCGCGAAAGCAATATGGCGCCGATCCTGCGCGGGAAGCCGCACAAGGAGAAAACCGCCCAGGACGTCGCCGAGAAATCGAAGGTCTACCGGAAGCGCGCAAAGCATGTCGGAGCGATGCCGGCCGCGCGCCAGAAGATCAAGAGCCGCGGCTTTGAACGATCAAAGGCGCAGCACACCGCATCATCACCGATCGAGAAATGGAGGGGATTTTGAAGCAGACCCGCGCGGCGATGATCGCGAAAATCAAGGCGTTGCTTGCCAAAACGGTTGAGAACGGCTGCACCGAAGGCGAAGCCCTCGCCGCGCTCGAAAAGGCGCGCGCGATGATGGCCGAGCACGCCATCGGCGACGATGACGTCAATTTCGGCGGTGAACAGTGCATCCGCGACAGCACGTCACAGGACGATCGGGACCGCATCCGGCAGTCCCTCGCCACCGGCGTGGCCGCGTTCTGCGAATGTCGGACATGGACCGGCCCAGGGTTCGAGCAGATCAATTTTTGCGGCCTCGAGGGCGACGTTGGCTTTGCTCATTGGCTGCTGGACACCCTCGCCGCGTTCGTGCGCCGCGAGCTGGCCGCCTACCTGCGCGCCACATGGGCGCCGACGATGGGCCGCGTCCGCCGCCTCGAGACAGCCGGCTTCGTTGGCGGATGTTGTCGACGCATCGCCGAGCGATTGCATGAGTTGGCACCGAAGCCAGCGCCGGGCAATGGCCGAGACCTGGTGTTGGCGAAGGGCGCCTTGATCGACCGCACAATGCAGGATCTTGGCATCAAGCTCCGGGACACCTTCCACCGGAAGCGCATCGACCGCACCGCCGACGCCGCCGGCGAGCGCGCCGGCGATCACGCGCAATTCAACCGGCCGGTAGATGGCTGCGCACCTATGGGGATGATCGGCCGCCGATGAAACGGGGAATGAACAAACAGGAAGCCGCCGAATATTGCGGCTGCGACACCCTCGCCGCCTTCGATCAGTGGCGCAGCAAGGGCATTGTGCCAGGCCCCATCCCCGGGACCACCCGATGGGACCGGAAGGCGCTGGACGCCGCCCTAGACCGCGCCAGCGGCCTTGTGACAACATCGGCGCCCGAACTGACCCCGTTCCAGCGCTGGAAGGCCGAGAATGCCGCGCGCGAAACCACCTAAAGACCTCATCGCCGAGCTTCCCGACGTCCACCGCGTCAAGGCCAAGCTCGCCGATGGGTCGATCAAGGTCTATTTGTACTACCGGCCATCCGGCGAGAAGCTGGACCCGAACGACATCATGCAGAGCTATGCCCGGGCCGAGAAGAAATTCCGGACCAAGGGCGACGAGACGCTGACGGCGCTGATCCGCCTATTCGATGGTTCCAGCTATTTTGACCAGTTGAGCGACGACAGCCGGCGCGAATACGTCTGGAAGCTGCGCCGGATCGAAACCAAATGGGGCAGCGTCCCGAAGGCGACCTTTGACGATGCCGACGACGCAGACGAGTTCGCCGCGATGGCGCTCGCGTGGCATCAGGCGCTTGGCAAGACCTCGCTCCGATCGGCAGACAACCTCATGTCCGCGCTGTGCCGCGTGTTGTCGTTCGCCAAGGAACAACGGGCGATCAAATTTCACCCGCTGGCGACGTTTAAACGGCTCTACAAGAGCGACCGCGCCGACAAGACTTGGAGCGAGGATCTACAACAGAAATTCATCAGCACCGCCCGCCCAGCGATGCAGGCGGCAATGATCCTGGTCCGCAACACCGCCATGCGCGCGGCCGACATCCGGAAATTCCCTTGGACCCGCTACAATGGGTCGCAGGTTCAAATCCGATCCAGCAAGACCGGCAAATTACTGTGGATACCGGCGACCCGCGAGCTGAAAGCCTACCTCGACGGCCTCGACCGCAAGGGCGCGCTTGTGATGCTAACCCCGACCGGGAAAGCTTACACGAAGCGATATTTCAACGAGCATTGGGCCGAGGACGCCGCAGCCGTTGGGGCCGGCGATTTGCATTTCCATGACAACCGCGGCACCGCGGCAACACTTCTCGCCGAGGCCGGCGCGACGGCGCCCGAGATCGCTGAGGCGCTTACATGGACCGTCGACAAGGCCCAGCGCATCATTGACCAGTACCTTGCGCGAAAGGGCATTCTGGCGGCGAACGCGATTGCAAAGCTGGAGGATCATCGCGACAAGCTGGCATCCCAGACGAAGCAAAACGGGACGCCGTAGAGAACGGCCAGAGAACGATTTTGTAAAACGCCCGTAAAAGGGCGCTCCGAGTAAAACGGACCACGCCGAAACGACGTTGAATGTATTGAGAAAAATGGTCGGAGCGAGAGGATTTGAACCTCCGACCCCTAGTCTCCCAGACTAGTGCGCTAACCGGGCTGCGCCACGCTCCGATGCCGTTCCATTAGCTGCGATCCTGCGTTCGCGCAAGGCGGCGCGGGCCTTTAAGCCTGCAATTGGGACCCCGGTTCCCATGCCAGCTTGCTTGGCGGCTTCCTCGGCTCAGCCGTCCTTCATCGCCGCGTCGATCATCTGCCGGCAGGCGACCAGCTCCTGCAGCGCGCGCTCGAGCCGCTCCCGGTCCATTGGCGGAACGGAGGGCCTGACCGCCGGCGCAGCGGACGCCTTGCCCGTGTGGGCGTGCGCCTTCTTATAGGTCGACAGGATCGGGTCCTCGTCGGGATCGACGAATCGGTAGTCGATCCCCCCTTCGTCGCCGTCGCCCTCCTCGCCGTCGAAATCGAGGCCGTCATTGCTCTCGAGGTCGTCGGGCTCGGCCATGCTGTTGCCGACCGCCTCCTCGACCGCGCCGAACGACACGGCGGCGGTCTGGTCGGCGATGCCCTGCACCGACTTGATGCCGTGCTCTTTCAGGATCCGCTGCACGCCGCGGATGGTGTAGCCCTCGCCGTAGAGCAGTCGGCGGATACCCTTGAGCAGGTCGACGTCGTCGGGGCGATAATAGCGGCGTCCGCCGCTGCGCTTCATCGGCTTGATCTGGGCGAAGCGGGTTTCCCAGAACCTCAGCACATGCTGAGGGATATCGAGTTCGTCAGCGACCTCGCTGATGGTACGGAACGCATCCGGCGCCTTGTCCAAATGCCCGCTCCTCTGGCTTCAATGCCTGTTAATCGGCCTTGCTGCCGTCGCCATTTGTGACGGCATGGCCATTGATCCGCTGCTTCAGGATCGCCGACGGCTTGAACACCATCACACGCCGCGGCGAGATCGGCACCTCGGTGCCGGTCTTTGGATTACGCCCGATGCGCTGGCCCTTCTTGCGCACCATGAAGGAGCCGAATGAGGACAGCTTCACCGTCTCGCCCTTTTCCAGGCAATCGGTGATCTCCTTCAGCACCAACTCGACAAATGCCGACGATTCCGTGCGCGACAGACCTACCTTTTGGTAGACCGCCTCACACAAATCGACGCGCGTCACTGTTTTTCCGGTTCCCGTGGTCATCGCCTGCCCCGCACTCTCGGCGAACAATTTCTTGACTGAAATTAAAAGCTTAGCGCGCAATGGTCAACAGCGACCAGCATCCGGTCGCTGGAAAGATGCCGGCAACCTGCCGATACTCTTTGGCGATGCGCTACCAGCGCACGAGCGCCGACCCCCAGGTGAAGCCGCCGCCCATCGCCTCGAACAGCACCAGATCGCCCTTCTTGACCCGTCCGTCCCTCACGGCGACCGACAGCGCCAGCGGGATCGAGGCCGCCGAGGTGTTGCCGTGCTTGTCGACCGTCAGGACCACTTTCTGCGGCGCAATATGCAGCTTGTGGGCCGAAGCATCGATGATTCGCTTGTTGGCCTGGTGCGGAATGAACCAGGTGATGTCGTCGGCGGTGAAGCCGGTGGCGTTGAACGCATCGACGATCACATCGGTGATCATGCCGACGGCGTGCTTGAATACCTCGCGGCCTTCCATCCGGAGATGGCCGACCGTCTTGGTCGAGCCGGGACCGCCGTCGACGAACAGCTTCGACTTGTGGCGACCGTCCGAGCGCAGATGCGTCGTCAGCACGCCGGGATCGTCCGTCGTGCCGGAATGCTGCTGGGCTTCCAGCACGACCGCGCCGGCACCGTCGCCGAACAGCACGCAGGTACCGCGATCGTTCCAGTCCAGGATACGCGAGAAGGTTTCGGCGCCGATCACAAGCGCCCGCTTGTGGGCGCCGGCGCGCAGGAAATTGTCCGCGGTGGTCAGCGCGAAGACGAAGCCGGAGCACACCGCCTGCAGGTCAAACGCGACGCCGTGGTTGATGCCGAGCCCGTGCTGGACTGCGACCGCGGTCGCCGGAAACGTATTGTCGGGCGTCGAGGTCGCCAGCACGATCAGGTCGATCGACTGGGCGTCGATCTTGGCATCGGCGAGCGCAGCGCGCGCGGCATTGATGGCCAGATGCGAGGTGAACTCGTCATCGGCGGCGATGTGCCGCTCGCTGATGCCGGTGCGCTGCACGATCCAGTCATCCGACGTGTCGATTCGCTGAGCCAGTTCGGCGTTGGTCAAAACCCGCTCCGGCAGATATGAGCCGCAGCCGAGCACTACCGAACGTATCGCAGTCACGAGACAGCCTCCTGCGTGGTCTGCGCCTTTACCAGGGCGCTGCCGTCGCGGTTGAGCATCTGGTTGATCTTGGTGAGGAGATCGTAGTGGGCCATCTCATAGCCAACATCCACCGCATAGGCAAAGCCTTCCGCGTTGATGCCGCCATGGCTCTTGACCACCACGCCGTTCAGGCCGAGCAGCAGGCCGCCATTCGACTTATTGGGATCCAGCTTGTCGCGCAGCTTCTGGAACGCGCCGCGGGCAAACAGATAACCGATCCGCGCCAGCCAGCTCGACGACATCGCCTCGCGCAAGAGCGTGAACATCTGGCGCGCGGTTCCCTCGGCGGCCTTGAGTGCGATATTGCCGCTGAAACCTTCCGACACGATCACGTCGGCGAGCCCCTTGCCGATCGCATCGCCCTCGACGAAGCCGATATAGTTGAACTGGGGCGCGTTCATCGCGCGCAGCATCTCGGCGGCCTCGCGGATTTCCCCGTGCCCCTTGATCTCCTCGGACCCGATATTGAGCAGGCCGACGGTCGGCCGTTCGAGGTTGAACAGCACGCTCGCCATGGCGCTGCCCATCACCGCGAGCGTCGCCAGATGGCGGGCATCGCCGCCGATCGAGGCCCCGAGATCGAGTACCACCGAATTGCCGCGCAGCGTCGGCCACGCCGCAGCGAGCGCCGGGCGGTCGACGCCCGGTAACGTCCGCAGATTGATACTGCCCATCGCCATCAGCGCGCCCGAGTTGCCGGCGGAGACCGCAACATCGGCCTCGCCATGCTTCACCGCATCGATCGCCAGCCACATCGACGAGGCCCTGCGGGTCCGCCGCAGCGCTTGGCTCGGCTTCTCGTCATTCTTCACCGCGACGTCGGTATGGATCACCTTCGATACCGCCTTCAGCGCAGGATGTTTCGCAAGCTCCGGCTCGATCTGGGCGCGGTCGCCGACCAGCAGGAATTCGCTGTCGGGATGACGGCTCAACGAGATCGCGGCGCCGGGAATGACCACCGATGCGCCGACGTCGCCCCCCATGGCGTCAAGCGCGATTCGAACCTTATGAGGCATGAACGTCCCGGAAGCCTGCTCTCCCACAGCCCTTCAGACGAAGGCCGCGAGCTTGAAGTCACCGCCGTCAACGGCGCGCGGCGAAACACCAACTCGCGTCCCGGCCGGGCCGCGACAATAGCGTGTCCGCGGTCCGACACAACCTCTTGACCACAAACAACCGAGCTGCCGAACCGTCACGCAAGACATCAAGACATACCTGAAATACATGATATTTCAAACTATTACGACACATACTTGAAGTAACTGGAAATACCCCTCGCGCAGGCCTGCAGGCAAGTCATCCCCTCAAATGTTGGCGCTGGCTGCCCTCAACTCCCCTTTGGCTTCTTGCCGTCGGCCTTGTCCTTCAGCGCCTTCAGCGCGGCGAAGGGATGATTTTCCGGATCAGGCGCTTCAACCTCTTGTTCAAAGACCGCGTCCGGCTTGCGCGGATAGGGATCGATGCCGAGAAACAGCGCATCGGTGGCAAGCCGGCCGATGTCGATGAAGCCGCCTGTGATCGGCTCCGGCGGGTCCGGGGTCTCCTCGTCGCTTTCCTCGGCGTCGTCGACGAGGTCGGCCATCTCCGGGATCTGCTCGGGCGGCGCGAATACCACGTCGATCGGCTCGACGATCTCGTTCTCGATCGGATCGAGCGTTACCACGCAGGTCTGCCCGATCCGCGCCCGAACCCGGCCGGTGACGTGGTAGCTGCCGTCGCTCTTGGGCTGCAGGTCGAACTCGGCCTGCGCGGAGATGACTTCGCGCAATTCCGCGACCTCGGCCATCGCCTTGCGGGCCGCCTCGTCGGCGGTGATCTCGCGACGCAGGCCGGTCTCGGGAATCTGCGCCACATTGACCAGAACCCGCCAGGGATCGCGGTCGCGCGTTGCATCGGTGCGCCCGGTGGTGCTGCCGCTCATGCCGTGGTCCTCGCAGCCTGCGGCGCCGGGAAGCGCCATGCGCCCTCGGTCAGCGTCGCGAGATCGGCGCGTACCAACTGCGTCACCGCCTCCCTTGCGTAGGCTGCGAGCTCGCGGGCCTTGTCGATGTTCTGGCCGTTGAGGATGTTCTTGCAGAACGAGGCGGCCAGCGCCTCGTCGCCGTCGGCCAGCGCTAGGTCATAGGCCGCGGTGCGGCCGTAGAAGGCCTCGCCGAACGCCTGCATGCGCTTGGGCACCGTCAGGTCGCCGACGCCCATTTCCCTGAGATTGTCATCCATGTCGATACAGAAATGATCGAACAGGGCCTGCGAGAGCTCCACGCCGCCTTCTGCGGATTTCAATCGCCGCAGCACCAGCCACAGATGCATCAGAAGCAGGTCAAAACGGCCATTAACCGTGTCCGGAACGCCCAAGTCACGGTAAAATAACGGTTCTCGCGCCTGCGTCACGATCATGCCATAGATGGTCTCAATGGTGCTGCGCGCGGGCACCCGGGGTCTTCTGAAGTGATTGAACGGCCAAAGCATAGTGGGTTCCGGCTGCCGGTCCCCCGAGGGACGCCTGTTGACGGGGCGCCCGCAGGACGCCGGCATGATTGCAATCCATTGAGCTGCCCGGTACGTCAATGCCCCGGCCGATGCAAGAGGACGGATCAGATCCGCCGATGAACCACACGCTTTCCCGACAGTCTCGCGCGGCTTCCGCGCGTGGGTTCCTTTCGCGCTTCCGCGCCATCGCGGTCGTTGGTCTGTTCTGCGCCGCCGCGCTCGGCGGCTGCGCCGGCGAGCAATTCCAGAAGGGCTACATCCTGCCCGACGGAGCGCTCGAGCAGATTCCGATCGGCGCGAGCCAGGATCAGGTGCTGATCGTGCTCGGCACGCCCTCCACGGTCGCAACGCTCGACGGCGAGGTGTTCTACTACATCTCGCAGCGGACCTCGCGCCCCGTCGCCTTCATGAACCAGCGCGTGGTCGACCAGCGCGTCATCGCGGTCTATTTCGACAAGAACCGCCAGGTGCGCCGGCTCGCCAATTACGGCCTGAAGGACGGCAAGATCTTCGACTTCGTCAGCCGCACCACGCCGACATCGGGCCAGGAAATGTCCTACCTGACACCGCTCTTCAAGCTGCTGAGCTTCAACTAGAGCATTTTCGAGCGAAGTGGACTCCGGTTCGCGTGAAGAAAACGCGTCAAACCAGAGTCCAGAGCTTAAGCACTGCGCCAGTTTGTCGCTTGCCCCACGGGCAAGCGCTCCCCTACGCTTGCTCGCAAACAAGAAGCCTGAGCAGGGGGTAAGCGCGTGAGAGCGAACAGATTTTCCCGTCGTACGGTATTGTCGGGCACGGCCGCATTGGCAGCCGCGTCGATCCTGCCGCGTGCCAGCCTCGGTGCCGGCGACTGGCGGCCGACCGAGACGGTTCGGATCATCGTGCCGGCCGCAGCAGGCGGCTCGACCGACGTGATGGGCCGGCTGCTGGCGGCGCATCTGCAGCCGCTCTGGGGCCAGTCGGTTGTGGTGGAGAATCGCTCCGGCGCCGGCGGCACCATCGGAACGGCCGAGGTCGCCCGCAGCAACGGCGACGGCGATACCATTCTGATCGGCAATCCCGGTCCCAACGCGATCGCCTACAGCATTTTCCGCAACCTGACCTACAGGGCCGACCAGCTGCAGGCGGTCTCCAACTTGATCCGGATCCCGAACATCGTCTCGGCGCATCCATCGACCGGCATCAAGTCGATCCCCGAGCTGATCGCCTATCTGAAGAAGAACCCCGACAAGCTCACCTACGGCTCGTCCGGCACCGGGCAGAGCCCTCACCTCACCGGCGCCTGGTTCCTGCAACTGACCGGGCTGAAGATGACGCATGTGCCGTTCCGCGGCGCGGGCCCCGCGCTGCAGGCCGGGCTCGCCGGCGACATCCAGATCCTGTTCGACAATCTCTATCCGTCGCTGCCGCAGGTGCTGGACGGCAAGCTCAACGGGCTCTGCGTCACCACGCCCGAACGCAGCGAGTCCGCACCCAACCTGCCTGCAATGCGCGAGGGCGCGCCGGAGCTCGCCAAATTCGACGTCGCGTCCTGGTTTGGCGTGTTCCTGCCGAAGACCGCACCTGCCCCGGTGCTCGACGAACTGAACCGCCAGGTCAAGGCGATGCTCGAGCGCGACGACGTCAAGAAGAACATCGCGGGCATGGGCGCGCGCGCCGACTACGGCACGCCGCAACAATTTTCGGATTTTGTCGACGCCGAGACGAAGAAGTTTGCCGCCATCATCGAGAAGGAAGGCTTGCAGATGGAGGTCAAGTGACAGCCGCGGTCACAGTCTTCCTACGATGACTTGTTGATCTTCTTGATCTTGGCATCGGTCGCTTCCATCGACATCGCCAGCTCCATGATCGCCTGCGACAGCAGCTCGATGGCCTCCTTCTGATCCTGCGACTTGGAGGCGCGGAGCGCAAAGTTTCGGGCGGATGAGAGCGACATCGATTGATCTCCGTTTGGTTGGCGCCTGGCTCGGCGGATAGCCGATCAATCCGGCAGTACACCGAACCAGGTCCATGCAAAACAAAAACCCCGCGGCTTGCACCGCGGGGTTTTGCATTCAGTCTTGTCGCGGCGCTCAATGCGCCAGGATCGCCAGCAGCAGCAGCGCCACGATGTTGGTGATCTTGATCATCGGGTTGACCGCCGGGCCCGCCGTGTCCTTGTAGGGATCGCCGACGGTGTCGCCGGTCACCGCGGACTTGTGGGCGTCAGAGCCCTTGCCGCCGTAATGGCCGTCCTCGATGTACTTCTTGGCGTTGTCCCAGGCGCCGCCGCCCGAGGTCATCGAGATCGCGACGAACAGGCCGGTGACGATGACGCCGAGCAGCATGGCGCCGACCGCGGAGAACGCCGCCGACTTGCCGGCCGCGCCGCCGCCCGCGATCGCGTAGATCACGAAATAGACGACGATCGGCGACAGCACCGGCAGCAGCGAGGGGATGATCATCTCCTTGATCGCGGCCCGGGTCAAAAGGTCGACCGCCTTGCCGTAGTCCGGCTTGTCGGTGCCCTGCATGATGCCGGGCTTCTCGCGGAACTGGCGGCGGACTTCCTCGACGATCGCACCGGCCGCGCGTCCGACCGCGGTCATGCCCATCGCACCGAACAAATACGGCAGCAGGCCGCCGAACAGCAGGCCCACCACCACGTAGGGGTTGTTGAGCGAGAAGTCCGGGTTGACGCCCTTGAAGTAGGCGTGGGCGTTGGCGTCGCTGATGAAGAATTTGAGGTCCTGGTTGTAGGCCGCAAACAGCACCAGCGCGCCGAGACCGGCGGAGCCGATCGCGTAGCCCTTGGTCACCGCCTTGGTGGTGTTGCCGACCGCATCGAGCGCGTCGGTCGACTTGCGCACTTCCTTGGGCAGCCCCGCCATTTCGGCGATGCCGCCGGCGTTGTCGGTGACCGGGCCGAAGGCGTCGAGCGCGACGATCATGCCGGCCAGCGCCAGCATGGTGGCGGTCGCGATCGCGATGCCGAACAGGCCGGCCAGGCTGTAGGTGACGAGGATGCCGGCGATGATCACGATCGCGGGCAGCGCGGTCGCCTCCATCGAGACCGCGAGGCCCTGGATCACGTTGGTGCCGTGACCGGTGACCGAGGCCGCCGCGATCGACTTCACCGGGCGATAGTCGGTGCCGGTGTAGTATTCGGTGATCCAGATGATCAGGCCGGTGACGGCAAGACCGACCACGCCGCACCAGAACAGCGACATGCCGGTGTAGTCGACGCCGTCGAGCTTGCCGAAGCCGATCAGCCAGTTGATGACGGCCGCGACACCGATCAGCGACAGGATGCCGGTGGCGATCAGGCCCTTGTAAAGGGCGCCCATGATCGACTGGCTGGCGCCGAGCTTGACGAAGAAGGTGCCGATGATCGAGGTGATGATGCAGATGCCGCCGATCGCGAGCGGCAGCGTCATCATGTTCAGCAGGATCGGAGTCTTGGCGAAGAAGATCGCCGCGAGCACCATGGTGGCGACCGCGGTCACCGCATAGGTCTCGAACAGGTCCGCCGCCATGCCGGCGCAGTCGCCGACATTGTCGCCGACATTGTCGGCGATGGTGGCAGGGTTGCGCGGATCGTCCTCGGGGATGCCGGCCTCGACCTTGCCGACGAGGTCGCCGCCGACGTCTGCACCCTTGGTGAAGATGCCGCCGCCGAGACGGGCGAAGATCGAGATCAGCGAGGCGCCGAAGCCGAGCGCCACCATGGCGTCGACCACGGTGCGGCTCCCCGCCTCCAGACCCATGAACTTGACGAGCACCATGAAGTAGATGGTGACGCCGAGCAGCGCGAGACCGGCAACCAGCAGGCCGGTGATCGCGCCCGCCTTGAAGGCGAGTTCGAGGCCGCCGGCGAGCGAGGTGGTCGCCGCCTGCGCGGTGCGCACGTTGGCGCGCACCGAGACGTTCATGCCAATGAAGCCGGCCGCGCCCGACAGGATGGCGCCGATCGCAAAGCCAATCGCCACCGGAAGGCCAAGGAAGTAGGCCAGCACCACGAAGATCACGATACCGACCATGCCGATCGTCGTGTACTGCCGCCGCAGATAGGCTTGTGCGCCCTCGCGCACCGCGCCTGCGATTTCCTGCATGCGGGCATTGCCCGCATCCGCGTTCAGGACCGACTGGGTCGCCCAGATCGCGTAGACGATGGAAAGCGCCCCGCAGAGCACTATCAACCACAAAGCTGTCATTGAATGTTGCCTCAGATCCTTGATGTAACCCCCGCGCCTTCTTGTGCCGCTAGGGGGGCGGCAGGCGCTTATTTTGCGAGGACAACCCTCCCCAAAAACGGATTGCCTCAAATCGGGCGCGACCTTGCCAAAATCGTTACCGCTGCGCAACGCCACCTGTGGCCGAAAGCGCCGATATTGGCAGCTATTTAGAGGGAAAATCGGCGCGTTTCGGTCGGACGTTCTAGAAATGGCTGTAGGACAGGCGCTTCAGCGCCAGTTCCCTGCCCTGTCCGTCGAGAAAGCTCGGCGGCGACAAGCCTGCAATGAGGCCACCGATCGCAGTCACGGCGACCTTGGCCCGCCGTGCCTCCCGCACAAAGGCGTCCGCGCGATCGCCCGGGACCGCGCACAACAGTTCGTAATCATCGCCGCCGGCAATCAGGGTCTCGACCCCGATCGCCTTGCGCGCGAGCAGTCCTGCAGCTGCGGGCGATAACGGGATGCTCGGCACGTTGATCACGGCCGTCACTCCGCTGGCTGCACAAAGCTTGGCCAGATCGCCGGCGAGACCGTCGGACACGTCCATCGCCGCGCCGGCGTGGCTGCGGACCGCGTTGGCAAGTGCGTTGCGCGGCTGCGGAACGCGGTAGCGAGCGGCAAGAAAATCGCGGCCGGCGGGATCGTCCGCAAGTGCCGCCGCAACCGGACCGCCCCGCAGCACATCGAGGCCGAGCGCGGCATCGCCGATCGTGCCGGTCACGAACACGCGGTCGGCGGCCCTTGCGCCTGCGCGGTGCACCATCTTGCCCTGAGGCAGCCGCCCGAACGCGGTGATCGAGATCATCAGCGGACCCGGCGTCGAGACTGTGTCGCCGCCGAGCAGCGGGCAGCCGAAATGGGCAGCGTCCTCGCCGAGCGCTCGGGCAAACGGCTTGAGCCAGGCCTCCTCGGCGCCGCGCAGCGCCAGCGTCAGCACGAAACCGGCCGGCATGGCCCCCTTGGCAGCGATGTCGGACAGGTTCACCCGCAGCGCCTTGCGCGCCAGCGTGTCGGGCGGATCGTCGGGAAGGAAGTGCACGCCCTCGACGATCGCGTCCGTGGTGACCACGATATCCTCGCCGGCCGCGCGCAGCGCCGCGGCGTCGTCGTCGAGCCCGAACGCCCCCGGATCGCTCGCCAGCGGCTTGAAATAGCGCGCGATCAGGGGGTCTTCGCCGGAGGGATTGCCGTGACGCTCCGTCATGTCGCGCGCTTTCCCCTCAGCTGTCATCGCCCGGCTTGACCGGGCGATCCAGTACGCCGCGGCAGCTGTTGTTGCCAATAACCGCCGCGGCGTACTGGATCACCCGCATGCGCGGGTGATGACGGCAGAATACGTGGTTCAGTTCCGCACAAATTCGTCGCCGCGGAACTGGCGTGCGATCTGGTCGAGCACGGCGTTGACCATGCCGGTCTCGTCCTTCTCGACGAAGGCGTGCGCGACGTCGACATATTCGGAAACCACCACGCGGCCCGGCACGTCCCGGCGGTGCTCGAGCTCGTAGGACCCTGCCCGCAGCACCGCGCGCAGGATCGCATCGATCCGCTTCAGCGGCCAGCCCTTCGACAGCGCCTCGTCGATCAAGGGATCGAGCTTGGCCTGGTCGCGCACCACGCCGGAGACGACGTCGCGGAAGAAGGCCGCTTCCGCCGGCAGGTATTTCTCGCCTTCGACCTCGTTGCCGAGCCAGTGGCTCTCGAACTCGGCGAAGATGTCGTTGATGCCCGCGCCGCCGATGTCCATCTGGTACAGCGCCTGCACGGCAGCGAGGCGTGCTGCGCCGCGCCGGTTGGCTTTCCTGTCGGGGGCTTTCGCGGGCTTCTTGTTGTCAGCCATGGTCAGGCCTTTGCCAGGCGGCGTTTGATCCGCAGCATCGCGATCGCCGCGCGCGCCGCGTCGCCGCCCTTGTTGAGCTCGCTGGCGCGCGCCCGCGCCCAGGCCTGCGCCTCGGTGTTGACGGTGAGGATGCCGTTGCCGAGCGGGAATTTCCGGCTTACGGCCAGATCCATCAATCCGCGCGAGGATTCCTGCGAGACGATCTCGAAATGGATGGTGTCGCCGCGCACCACGCAGCCGAGCGCGATCGCCGCGTCATAGGGCTTGCCGTTCGCCGCTGCGGCATCGATCGCAATCGCAATCGCGGCCGGAATCTCCAGCGCGCCTGGCACCGTGATCACGTCATGGCTGGCGCCGGCCGCCTTGATCTCGGCGAGCGCCCCTTCCAGCAGCGCATCCTGGATGTCGTCATAAAACCTGGCCTCGACGATCAGCACGCGTGCGCCTGTGATGTCGGTCTGGTCCTTCAGGGGTGCGCGCCGCGCGTCAGCCATTGCAATACCAATCGGAACTTGGGGAGGAGTTGTGCTGCGTTTTAGGCGCAGCAGGCGCTAAAGCCAAGGGCCATACTGGCCCGGATGTCACCACGATCGGCCTGATTTTTCGGGTCGGCTTCGCCCGCAATGCATGGGCCATGCGGCCCAAGGCCACCCGCGGTGAACAGGCAGATAAGGACGTCTGCCTCGGCCGCAATGCCGAGGCCGAAGCTATTTCATCTCCGACAGCCGTGCTGCGTAGCGGGCCATCAGGTCGACCTCGATATTGACCTCGCTGCCGGCCTTCCAGCCGCTCAGGGTGGTGACGGACAGCGTATGCGGGATGATCAGCACCGAAAAGGTGACATCGTCGACCGTATTCACGGTCAGCGACACGCCGTCCAGCGTGATCGATCCCTTCGCCGCGATGAAACGCGCCAGCTCGCGGGTGGTTTTGAGCTCGAAGCGCGCCATGTCGGGCAGATCGTCGCGCTTGACGATGGTCGCGATCCCATCGGCATGGCCGGCCACGATGTGGCCGCCGAGTTCGTCGCCGATCTTGAGCGCGCGCTCGAGGTTGAGCCGGCCGCCCTGCGCCCAGTGCCTGGCGGTGGTCATGCCGAGCGTCTCGGCCGCGGCATCGACGTCGAACCAGGTCTTGCCGTCAGCGGTGCCGGAGGCGACCACGGTGAGGCAAACACCGTTGCAGGCGATCGAGGCGCCGTCGGCGATCGTGGTCTGGTCGTAGTCGCAGGCAATCCGCATCCGGTGCAGCTGCCCCTGCGCCACGGGCTTCAGGCTTACGATCTCGCCAATATCGGTGACAATTCCGGTAAACATTACGCACGCTCGTAGATTGTGAGACTGTCGTTATCGAGGATTTCGCTAGCACGAAGGCGGAAGGCCGGCGACTGCGTGATTGCGGCGAGCGGCATTGCGTCCAGCGCGGGAACGCCGTCGGCGCCGATCGCATCTGGTCCGCGCAACAGCCAGATCTCATCGACGAGGCCGGCCGCCACGAAAGAATTTGCCACGCGCGCGCCACCCTCGACGAGCAGCCGCGTAATGCCCTTCTCCGCCAGCGCATGCAGCACCGCCGGCAGATCGAGCCCAGGTTGCTGGCTGGACGCAACGCGGATCACCTCTGCGCCGGCAGCACCAAGCTTCATCGCGGCCGGCGCCTCGGCGAGATCTGATGTCACCACCCAGAGCGGCGTCTCGCGCGCGGAATGCACGAGGCGGCTGTCGCCCGGGATCCGCAGCGCGCGATCGAGCACCACCCGCACCGGCGAACGATCAGCCATGCCGGGCAACCGGCAGGTCAGCATTGGATCGTCGGCCCTGACCGTGCCGATCCCGACCAGGATCGCATCGCTCTGCGCGCGCAACAGATGCACACGAGTTCGCGCGGCCTCGCCGGTGATTGCAACGGGCTTATGATTGGCGGCTGCGATCTTGTCGTCGGCGGACACCGCGAGCTTGAGGATCACATGGGGACGCTGATCCGCGATCCGGCGAAAATGCCCGGCATGGTCGCGCGCGGCCTCCGCCGAACACAGCCCGACCTCGACCGCGATCCCGGCCGCGCGCAGCTTGGCGTGCCCCTTCCCTCCGACCTCCGGATTGGGGTCCTCGATCGCCGAGACCACGCGGGCGAGCCCGGCCGCGACCACGGCATCCGCGCAAGGCGGCGAGCGGCCGAAATGCGAGCAGGGTTCGAGCGTGACGTAGAGCGTCGCGCCCCGCGCCGCGCTACCCGCCCGCCGCAGCGCCTCGACCTCGGCATGCGGGCGGCCGCCTGCTTGCGTCCAGCCGCGGCCGACGATGACACCGTCCTTGACGATGACGGCGCCGACCGCCGGATTGGGCCAGGTGCGCCCGAGCCCGCGGCGACCGAGCGCAAGCGCAAGCTGCATGAAGCGCAGATCGGCGGCCTTTGCCGCTTCCTTGGCAGCTTCCTTGGCCTCTTTGGCTTTCTGCCCGAGCTGCTCTTCCAGAATACGGAAGATCATTTTCGCAACGTCGCGATCCGCGGGTCCTCTTCGCCGGTCAGCTCGTCGAGCACGGCCTCGAAGTCCTTGGCCTCGCGGAAATTACGATAGACCGAGGCGAAGCGCACATAGGCGACGTCGTCGAGCTGGCGCAGATGCTCCATCACGATCTCGCCGATCGCCTCCGAGGAGACCTCCGCCTCGCCGCCGCTTTCGAGCTCGCGGACGATGGTGGACACCATCTTCTCCACCCGCTCCGACTCCACCGGACGCTTGCGCAAGCTGATTTGCAGCGAGCGCACCAGCTTGTCGCGATCGAACGGCACACGTCGCCCGTTGCGCTTGATCACGGTGAGCTCGCGCAGCTGCACCCGCTCGAAAGTCGTGAAGCGGAAGTTGCAGGCCATGCAGACGCGCCGCCTGCGGATGACGGCGGAGTCCTCGGTCGGACGCGAGTCCTTGACCTGCGTATCGAGAGAATTGCAGCTCGGACAACGCATCCGACGGGACCTCTAGGACCTTTACTGATAAATCGGGAAGCGATCGGTCAGCGCCTTGACGCGCTCCTTGATCGCGGCCTCGACCAGCGGCGCCTTGCCGTCCGGTGACTGCGCCAGCGCATTCAAGACTTCCGCGATCATGCCACCGACCTGCTTGAACTCGGCCACGCCGAAGCCGCGCGTGGTCGCAGCCGGTGTGCCGAGACGCAGGCCCGAGGTGACGAACGGCTTCTCGGGATCGAACGGGATGCCGTTTTTGTTGCAGGTGATCGCAGCGCGCACCAGCGCCTTCTCCGAGATGTTGCCCTTCAGACCCTTCGGCCGGAGGTCGACCAGCATCAGATGGTTGTCGGTGCCGCCGGACACGATATCGAGGCCGTGGCCGCGCAGCGTCTCCGCCAGCGCCTTGGCGTTCTCGACCACGTTCTTGGCGTAGACCTTGAAGTCCGGCCGCAGCGCTTCGGCGAACGCGACTGCCTTGGCCGCGATAACGTGCATCAGCGGACCGCCCTGCAGGCCGGGGAAGATCGCCGAGTTCAGCTTCTTGGCGAGCGTCTCGTCGTTGGTCAGGATCAGGCCGCCGCGCGGACCGCGCAGCGACTTGTGCGTCGTGGTGGTGGTGACGTGGGCGTGCGGCACCGGCGAGGCGTGCACGCCGCCGGCGACGAGGCCGGCGAAATGCGCCATGTCGACCAGCAGATACGCGCCGACGGAGTCCGCGATCTCGCGGAAGCGCTTGAAGTCCCAGGCGCGCGAATAGGCCGAACCGCCGGCGATGATCAGCTTCGGCTTGACCTGCTCGGCCTGCCTCGCGACCTCATCCATGTCGATGATCTGGTCCTCGCGGCGCACGGTGTAGTGCGCGGCCTTGAACCACTTGCCGGACATGTTGACCGGCGAGCCGTGGGTGAGATGGCCACCGGCGGCGAGGTCGAGGCCCATGAAGGTGTCGCCGGGCTGCAGCAGCGCCAGGAACACCGCCTGGTTCATCTGGCTGCCGGAGTTCGGCTGGACGTTGGCGAAGCCTGCGCCGAACAGCTTCTTGGCGCGCTCGATCGCCAGGTTCTCGGCGACGTCGACCCACTCGCAACCGCCGTAGTAGCGCGCGCCCGGATAACCCTCCGCGTATTTGTTGGTCATCACCGAGCCCTGCGCCTCCAGCACGGCGCGGCTGACGATGTTCTCGGAGGCGATCAGCTCGATCTCGTGGCGTTGCCGGCCGAGTTCGCCCTTGATCGCGGCGGCGATCTCGGGATCGGCCTCGGCAAGGGTCGCCGTGAAGAAGGAGTCGGGCGCGGAAGCGGTCTTGGAGGATGAGGTCATCGGCGAAATATCTCCACCGCCGCAAGCCTTTACACGGGATGCGGACGGTCACGAGTGGCGGTCGAAGCTGGTTTCAGAGGGTTATCACATCACCCCAAAATGGCCAAGCGGTTGCGGTCCCCGGCGGTCAATTATGCCAGATATGGTGGGGATGGCCGGGATTGCCAGCCGGCGGGACCGAGCCCGTCCGCGGGCCCGGTACCGGTCCCCCCAGACGGCATGGCCACGGCGGCCTGCGGAGCGAACGGACGCCCGCTTTCCCGAGCGGCCCCCCCATCGGGGCCGACGCCTCACGGCGCGGGCAGCGCCCTCTGGCTTCGCCAGTGCCGGTCCCTCAATCATGCTCTACTCAATGACGCGACGACCGACGCTCTGGATCATCACGCGCGCGAACATGATACATCGAGTCACGAGATGATTTTGAATCATTCGATTTTTGAATCGTTCAACACTGGATCGATTCAAGCGTCTCACGCGATGCGTGCAATTGTGCGCCGTACTCCGTTGTCCCTCAGTCACACACATCAGCTTTGCGTGCAGCTTCGATAGCTTCTAACCGCGCGCGGGCCGTTCGCGAAAATCACCGTGATAACGACGCCGAAGAAAACTTCTCTTTGGGGGCGTTGAATGACGGACGGATGGATTCGGCCGCAGCGGTTTGCTGCTTCGGCCTTGGTGATGGTTTCGGTTGTTGCTGCGGACAACGCCGTTGCGCAAACGCAATTGCCCTCCGTGACAGTCGATGCGCCCTCGCACCGGCAAGCCGCGCGATCGCAGCAGCCATCGCAACGGACCACGCACGCACGCAGCGCCGCGCGCCGCGCAACAGCCGCGCCAGTGGGCGCGCAGCAGCCGGCCGCACAGCAGGCCCCGAGCGCAGGCGGCGGACATGAGCGCGGCAATGGCCCGGTCACCGGCTATCTGGCGCGACAGAGTGCGAGCGGCACCAAGACCAGCACGCCGATCATCCAGACGCCGCAATCGGTGACGGTGATCAGCGCCGAGCAGATCCGCGACCAGAAGATCGTCAGCAAGTTCGACGAGGTGCTGCGCTATACGCCGGGTGTCATCGGCGGCACCTACGGCGCCGATTTCCGCAACGACTGGTTCATGATCCGCGGCTTCCCCGCGCAGAACGAGTCGCTGTTCCTCGACGGCCTGCAACTATTCTACACCTCGTATGCGAGCTGGAAGCTGCAGCCGTTCAATCTCGAGCGCGTCGAGGTGCTGCGCGGTCCGTCCGGCATCCTGTATGGCGGCTCGGCGCCGGGCGGCCTCGTCAACGCGGTGAGCAAGCTGCCGCAGGCCGAGCCCATTCGCTACATCGAGACCGGCGTCAACAATTTCGGCAACGCCTATACCCAGTTCGACATCGGCGGCGCGACGGCGCAGCCCGGCGGCGGCCAGCTGCAGTATCGCCTGGTCGGCCAGGCCCAGGGCGGCGGCACCCAGACCGACTATGTCTACGACAACAATTTCTTCTTCGCCCCGTCGGTGACCTGGCGGCCGGATGCCGACACCAGCCTCACCGTGTTCGGCCTCGCCTCGCACAGCAACACGCGCGCGCTGAACTTCCTGCCCTATGTCGGCACCGTCACCAACGCGCCGTTCGGCCGAATTCCGACCGGCCTGTTCGCCGGCGACCCCAGCGTCGACCAGTTCCGCCGCGACCAGCAGATGGTCGGCTACCAGTTCCAGAAGAGCGTGAGCGACAACGTCGACTTCCGCCAGAACGCGCGCATGGCGCATGCCGACGTCTACTACGCCGGCCTCTACGGACTGGGCTACGCAACGACGCCGGCGGGCGGCGATATCACCCGCGGCAATTTCTACACCCGCGGCATCGCCACCCAGCTCAACCTCGACAATCAGGTCGAATACCGCTTCTCGACCGGCGCGCTGCAGCACACCGCGCTGGTCGGCGTCGACCTGAAATATTACGGCATCGACGACCGCCAGGGTTTCGGCATGGGCACGAATCTCAACGTGTTCAATCCGGTCTACGGCAACAATCTGCCGTATGGCGGCCCGCTGTATCAGAACGCCTATCTCACCCAGGGCATGGCCGGGCTCTATCTGCAGGACCAGGTCAAGCTCGATCGCCTGACGGTCGTGCTGTCGGGGCGCCAGGACTGGGTCGATCTCACCAACAACAACCGGATCGGCGCCGATCAGGGGCGCGACGACAGCAAGTTCTCCGGCCGGGTCGGCGCGATCTACAATTTCGACTTTGGCGTTGCGCCCTACGTCTCCTACATGACCGGCTACAATCCGGTCATCGGCACCAATGCCGCCGGCCAATTGCTGCTGCCGGAGACCTCCGAGCAGACCGAGGTTGGCGTCAAGTACGAGCCGGTCGGGCTCAACGCGCGGTTCGGCGTCGCGTATTTCGATCTCAAGCGCAAGAACGCGCTGACGACGGATCCGAACAACACGCTGTTCCAGACCCAGAACGGCGAAGTCACCTCGCGCGGTGTCGAGCTCGAGGCGGTCGCGAACATCACGCGGGATTTCAAGCTGGTGGCGAGCTACACCAATTACGAGCTGTTCGTCAGCAAGGACCTCAATCCCGCGCTGATCGGCACCGTGCCGACCAACACGCCGCGGCAACTCGCCTCGGTGTGGACCGACTATACGTTCCGCGACGGGCCGCTGAACGGCTTCGGTTTCGGCGGCGGCGTGCGCTATGTCGGCTCGTCCTTTGCCGATACCGCGAACACCGCGCGCGTCCCCGGGGTCGTGCTCGGCGACCTCGCCTTGCATTACGAGTGGGACAACAACTGGCGCGCGGCGCTCAATGTGGTGAACGTCACGGACAAGATCTACGTCGCGAGCTGCGCGACCATCAGTTCGTGTTACTACGGCGATCGCCGGCGCATCACGGCAAGCCTCGCCTACAAATGGTGAGCATGCCGCGAAACATTCTGTTCACAAAAGGATGATCGAGAGGCGACGTTCAGCCGCCTCTCTTTTTTGATCCTCGTCAGGGTGGCGTCAGCAAGCCGCGCTAGGTTCTCGCCGCGGCAACGCTTGCCGCGCCCAGACTGGCCCGCTCCGAATTGCGAGCCCCGGAGCGGGCCTTTTACATGCCGGGAGCATGACAGGGTTTCACGCGACGGCCAGTTCGCATCCAGCTCACCATCGATAGCGCAGCCCCGCATAGATCGCCCTGCCCGTTCCGGGCTCGAACAACGGTGATGCCGCATTGGCGCGGTCGATGATGCTGGCGCTCGCGATATAGGCCTTGTTGGCGATGTTGCGCGCCTCGATATAGCCGGACACCGGACCGCCATTGTCGAAGCCTGCCTTGAGCCCCCAGATCGCGTAGACCGACGTCATCAGCGTGTTGGCGCTGTCGACGAAATAGGCCTGCGGCACCCATTCCAGATTCGGGCCGACGTAGAGCCCGGTCGGATGCTTGTAGAGCAGCTCCGCCCGCACGAAGTGGCGCGGTGCCCCCGGCAACTGATTGTTGCCGAACACCGGATCGTTGTCGAAGCGGAAATCGTTCAGGGTGTAGGCGATGTTCAGCCAGACCTTGTCCGGCGCCTGGCCGCCGACGAAGAGGTCGCGGAAGATCGCCGCGCCCGCCCCGGCCTCGATCCCCTGATGGACCGTCTTGTTGGCGTTGGTGACGTTGCAATTGCCGAACGCGCTGTAGAGGCACAGCAGTTCGTTGTCGATTTCGGACCGATAGAGCGTGACCTCCCAGGCATAGTCCGGCCGCTTCATGCGGGTGCCGACCTCGTAGGTCGTCGCGGTCTGCGGCTTGATCGAAAAGAACGGAATGTTGGGCAGGGTCGGATTGAGGAAGTTCGGGCTGACGCTCTCGCCGAAGCTCGGCACTTCGGCGCTGCGCGAGACGTTGCCGAACACTTGCCAGCTCGGATCGACCTGCCAGAGCAGGCCGGTCTTGGGGCTCCACAGGCTGAAGCTGCTGCGGCCGTTGAGATCGCCATTGGTCGAGAAGTTGACGTGCTGGTCGCGCACCGCGAACAGATATTGCGTGCCGGCGATGAAGGCGACCTTGGGCAGGAAGTAGAACGAATTCTCCGCGAACGCCGAATAGTTCTCCGGGGTCTGCCGCAACGACGACGTCTGCGCGCCTTTGAAGCCGCCGACATTGACGAATTGCTGGGCATCGATCGTGCCGTTGACGACGTTGACGCCGGCGACGAAGCGGTTGCGGAAGCCGCCGATGACGCGGTCGTCGGTGACTTTCGCAAAGCCGCCATAGTCCTGGTAGCGATAGTCCAGCCACTGGAAGATCGGATGCATCAGATGCCGGTCGACGCCGAACGCGCCGAATTCGAGCTTGACGTCGTCGAGGCGGATGGTCGTCTTGTTGGCGACCCGCACAGTGTCGATGTTGCGCTGCCAGTCATTGGCGACATTGACGGGTGCAGCCGTGGTCGGCGACGTCAGCGCCGTAGTCCGGTCGACGCTGCCGGGGATGCGCTGACGCACCTCGTTGGCATTCAGGTAGAACCGGGTCTCGACGTCGGGCGAGATCTGGTAGCCGACATTGGCGCTGAGCTTGTTGCTCGAGCCGAAACTGTGATCGCGGAAGCCGTCGGAGGCCTGCGTGGACGCGGTGACGAAGCCGTCCCACGGTCCGTTCGCGCCACCGGCATTGACCTGCAGCCTCCTCGTGTTGAACGCGCCGAAGTCGAACGAGGCGCCATTCGGGTTCGGATCGCGTCCGGTCGGCGTGACGAAATTGATTGCCCCGCCGAGCGAATTGGCGCCGAACTGCAGCGCGTTGCCGCCCTTGTAGACCTCGACATATTTGTACGCGGTCGGGTCGATCTCCTGAAAATCACCGTAGCCGTCGGAGGTGTTGATCGGAATGCCGTCCATAGTGAGCTGGATGCCGCGCAGATGGAAATTGCGCGACAGGCCGGAGCCGCGGATCGACAGCCGCGTATCGTCGCCCCATTTCGGCTGCGCGAACACGCCGGGAACATAGTCGAGGATTTCCTTGATCGTGTTGGCCACAGTCGAGTTGCGGTAGGCCGCGGCCGGCACCAGCGCGACGCCGCCCGGGGTGTTGTTGATTTCCTTCAGCGCCTGTTGTGCCGACAGCACGGCGAGCGCGGCGCGGGCGCCGCCGCCCTCACCGTTGGCCGCTTGCACGGGCGCGGCAGGAAGGCGCGCGGTCCGCGCCGGGGCGCTGCGCACGGCGCGCCGCTGCGGACGCACCGATGCGTCCCGCCGCGGCTGCGGTGCGTCGACCGTGACTGATGGGAGTGTCGATTGCGATGTGGACTGAGCGCTTGCAGGCGAGATGAATGCTGCGGCGGTGCCGGCGAGCGCACAGGCTCGCAGCCGCGCGATGGCGAATGACATGGCTGGACTCCGGATTTGAACTGACGAGCGGGATGCGCCGAAGCGGGGCGCGGTCAGGTCAGTGCCGGAGGTCCGCGGGACTGATGGTCGTAGGACCGGAAACGCGCAACGAACCGCGCCTCGAACGCACGGATCGTCGTGACCACAACCGGCAGCCGTGCGCTGAATGCAAATGCCGGGGGCGGCAGCGCGCCGGTGACGTGATGACCGACGCACAGCGGACAGTGGATCGCGCCGCTTCGCCCGCTCTTGCCCGCATCGTCGTGCGCCGGATCGGCGTCAGTGCTGTTGATGCAGAGGATTCGGTCGGCCGCCGCGGCCACAGGCGATATGCCGGCGACGAGGAGGCTTGACAGGATGACGTTGAGGACAAGCGCGTAGGCTGCGACAAACGCCGCCGCGCTGCCCACACGCTGCCTGAAAACGAACCGCCTCATCTCATACCCCGCCTCACGCCTATCACAGCGCAAGAGCGAGTCAAAACGCATCGGCCGCCGATTCGACCGATCGCGCGGCGGTGTTGCGGGCGGGCCATGTGACGAACTGTCCTGCGGGCTACGAGCCGACGTCAGAATGCACCCTTGAACTGCGCGACATAGTCGGGGCTGCCATAGACCCACATCGGCTCGTCGCATGGCTGCGGGCCTACATCGTTCATGCAGGCAGCACTCCAGGGTGGAGCCGCGATCTGGCGCCCGACGATCCGGTATCCCTGCGGTCCGCCGCCGATTGCAGGCCCCGTGCCGACATGCGCGCGGTCGCTGCCTTTGCCGGTTCGCGCATCGGCATTGTCCTGGGTCGCGAGAGATAGAGCCAGCAAGAGCGCCGCCAGAAAGTAGATCGCCTTCATCGTTCAGCCGCCTTGATTGCGCCTCGCGCAAGCGAGGTGTGTGCGTTGCTGAAAGGAAGACCGGGATCGGAGCTTGGATATTTCCCGGTCACGCAAATGTTGGCGATATTATCCTCCGGCAGATCGATGGACCCAAGGCCTAATCTTCATTCGCCTTGAACCGCCCGAGTCCCCTCAGCACGAACGGCGCCAGCAGCGCGATCAGCGCGATGCCGAGCAGCGTGGCCGACATCGGGCTTTGCAGCAGCACCATGGGATCGCCGAGACTGATCGCCAGCGCGCGGCGCAGCTGGCTTTCGGCGATCGGCCCGAGGATCAACCCGATCACGACAGGCGCGATCGGAAAATCGAACCGCCGCATCAGGAAACCCATCACGCCGAACGCTGCCAGCATCGACAGTTCGACGACCGACGGCTTTGCCGCGATCGTGCCCATGGTCGCGAACACCAAAATGCCGGCATAGAGCCACGCTTGCGGGATCGCGAGCAGCCGCACCCACAAGCCCACCAGCGGCAGGTTGAGCACCAGCAGCATGCCGTTGGCAATGAACAGGCTCGCGATCAAGCCCCACACCAGATCGGGCCGTTCCGCGAACAGCAGCGGCCCGGGGTTGAGGCCGTATTGCTGGAAGCCCGCCAGCATCATCGCCGCGGTGGCCGAGGTCGGCAGCCCGAGCGTCAGCAGCGGCACTAGCGTGCCGGCGGCGGAGGCGTTGTTGGCGGCCTCCGGTCCGGCGACGCCTTCGATCGCGCCCTTGCCGAATTCCTTCGGATATTTGGTCAGGCGCCGCTCGGTTGAATAGGACAGGAAGGTCGGGATCTCGGCGCCGCCGGCCGGCAGCGCCCCGATCGGAAAGCCGAACAGCGTGCCGCGCAGCCACGGCTTCCACGAGCGTCGCCAGTCCTCCCGCGTCATCCACAGCGAGCCTCGCACCGGCTCGAGCTTCTCCTCGGCATGGTGGCGGCGCGAGGCGACATAGAGCGCCTCGCCCACCGCGAACAGGCCGACTGCAAGCGTCGTCACCTCGACGCCGTCGAGCAACTCCGGAATACCAAATGCAAGCCGCGCCTGGCCGGTGAGCTTGTCGATGCCGACCAGCCCGAGCGTGAGGCCGATGAACAGGCTGGTGAGGCCCCGGACCGGCGAGTCACCGAAGGTCGCAGACACCGTGACGAAGGCGACGCACATCAGCGCGAAGTAATCCTCCGGCCCGAACCGGACCGCGACATCGACCAGCCATGGCGCGAGGAACGCGAGGCCGATGGTGGCGATGGTGCCGGCCACGAACGAGCCGATCGCCGAGGTCGCCAGCGCCGGGCCGCCGCGGCCGGCCTTGGCCATCTTGTTGCCCTCGAGCGCGGTCGCCATCGACGCGCTTTCGCCCGGCGTGTTGATCAGGATCGCGGTGGTCGAGCCGCCATACATGCCGCCATAGTAGATCCCGGCGAACATGATCAGCGAGCCGCCGGGATCGAGCTTGTAGGTCACCGGCAGCAGCAGCGCGACGGTCAGCGCCGGGCCGATGCCCGGCAGCACGCCGACCGCGGTGCCGAGGAACACGCCGATCAGGGCGTAGAGCAGGTTCATCGGCTGCATGGCGACCGCCATGCCGTGCGCCAGCGCGGCGAATGTCTCCATCACAGCAGTCGCTCCAGCGGGCCGGCGGGAAGGCTGAGCGTCAACAGCTTGTCGAACGCCAGGTAGATGAGGGTCGTGATCGCGAGCGCGATGACGGTGTCGGCCGCGACAGCGCGCCGGCCGAAGGCAGCCGACGTGGTGACGAACAGCGCCGAGGTGGCGAGGATGAAGCCGCCTCCGAAGCCGATGATGCCGATCAGCAGCGCAAGGCCGCCGATGATCAGCCACACCGGTTTCGGATCCATGCTCTCGCGCGGCGGCAGCCTGCCGTGCAGCACATCGATCAGATTGCCGACCGCAAGGATGACGAGGCCGACCGCGATGACGATCGGCATCGCCTCCGGCCCCATCCCGTACATCGTGGTAGCCGGCAGCTTGCTCGCGTCCCACACCAGCACCGCGGCGAGGACAGCGAGCGCGGCCGCAATGGCGAGACCCGCGCGATCGATCCGCCGCGCCGGCTCGCGCGGGAGATTGTCGGAAGCCGTGTCCGGCGTCATGACTTCACGAGGCCGACGGACTTCAACACCTCGGTGACGCGCGCGATTTCCTTGTTCAGGAAATCGGCGAACGCATCGCCGCCGAGATAGGCGTCATCCCAGCCCTTCTGCTTCAGGATGCCCTTCCAGGCGTCGGACTTCACCATCTTCTCGACGGCATCGCCGAGCGCCTTGCGCTGCTCCGGCGTGATGCCGGGCGGCGCCACCACCGAGCGCCAGTTGGCCAGCACGAGGTCAATCCCCTGCTCCTTGAAGGTCGGGATGTCGACACCGGGCAGCCGCTGCGCCGAGGTCACGCCGAGCGCGCGCAGCTTGCCGGCCTTGATCTGGCCTTCGTACTCGCTAAGGCCGGAAATGCCGGCCGTGACCTTGCCGCCGAGAATGGCGGCGAGCGACTCGCCACCGCCCGAGAACGGAATGTAGTTGATCTTCTTGGCGTCGGCGCCGACCGTGCCCGCGAACAGCGCCGCCATCACGTGGTCAACGCCGCCGGCCGAGCCGCCGGCAAAGGTCACCTTGGCGATATCGGCCTTCAGCGCAACGGCGAGGTCCTGCGCCGTCTTGATCGGCGAACTCGCCGGCACCACGATCACCTGGGTCTCCTCGGTCAGGCGCGCGATCGGCGTCACCTGATCCAGCGTCGCCGGCGACTTGTTCATGGCGAGCGCACCCACCATGACGAAGCCGTTCACCATCATCTGGTTGCCGTCGCCCTTGGCGCCGTTGACGAACTGCGCGATGCCGACGCTGCCGCCGGCGCCGGGCACGTTGGTGACCTGGACGCTGCGCGCGACACCGGCGGCGACCAGCGCCTGCTGCATCGAACGCGCGGTCTGATCCCAGCCACCGCCAGGCGCTGCCGGCGCCATCAGCTTGAGGTCGAGCTGCTGCGCCGGCGCCGGCCCGCTCGCCCCAAGCAACAGCGCGACGACCGCGCCGAACAGGCGCATGTGGGACGAGATCATGGGGCTTCCTCCTGGATTTTCTGACGCGCCCCGCCGATCGCAGGCACGTCCAGTCGCGTGGTCGCATCGCCAGTCGAAACGCGCGAGTTCGGGTTATGGAATCGCGCGCGGAGCTCGCGTCTGCGCGTCCTTAGCGACCATTCGCCACAGCCTTCGGCAAGCCCGCGGCGCAACTACGCCGTGCTGCAAATCGCCGCACCTCGCTGATCGCTTTTCGCTTGCCATGAGTTGAGCGAGGGTCGGCCGGCTCGCTCGAAGCTCAGCAGATGCCGCAGACCAAAAATCGCGTCGCGACGGCACACGGCCGCAACACAAGCCGCCGGCTGGTCAAACTATAGGAACCATCGTGGCTTTTTCCCGTTCCACCTCGGCCGATAGATGCGGCATTGGAGGAGAGAAGATGAACGTTAAAACGATTGTCGCGGCAGCGCTGCTTGCCGCTTTTGTCACGCCGGCATTTGCAGCGGACGAATTCTACGTCGTGCAGGACGTGAAGACGAAGAAGTGCACGATCGTCGATCAGAAGCCGGTCGATACGACGACCACCGTCGTCAGCCCCTCGGGCACGATCTACAAGACACGCGCCGAAGCCGAGGCCGGCATGAAGACTGTCAAGGTCTGCACGTCCGACTGATCGGCGCCGAGCACGCAGTCATCGTTATTTGAGCCGTGCCGGCATTCGTCATCCCGGTGATGACATGTGCCGGATCGGTCATCCCCACTGAAGGCGAGGAGTTTCTCTTATGAAGAAGTTTGCTATCGGCTGCATCTTGGCTGCGGCGTTCGCGGCCGCCGCGCATGCAGCGACCACGATGCCCGCCGCCCCGACGGACAGCTGGACCATCACCAACTACTACAAGCAGAATGTCTATGATCCGAAGGAATCCAAGATCGGGACGATCGACGACGTGCTCGTCGACAAGGCCGGCAAGGTGACCGGCCTCGTCGTCGGCGTCGGCGGCTTTCTCGGCGCCGGCGAGAAGGACGTGATCGTGCCGTACACGGCCGTCAAATCGCAAAAGAAGGACGACAAGTGGTGGCTCACCCTCGACGAGACCAAGGACAGCCTGAAGGCTGCACCGGGCTTCAAGTACGATCGGGCCAGCACGACCTGGATTCCTGAGAACAAGTAGCACCGAAAGTCCGCCCGCTCGGCGGTGCATGCCGATCACGCAGCTTGACGAGCAAAGCGGAACACTCGCCCCGGCGCCTTCCCGCGCTGGGGCTCTTGCTTCCGCTCGAACTTCGCCTCAGCCCGGCAAGCAAGGCAATGAAGCCGGATTCTCGCGATGATGATCCGATACCGCCAGCGGAAGACAACGAACATGCGACAACTAGCAGCCACCCCTTGGTCGTTTTCCTGTTTCAAGATTTCTGGCCTGATCCGCCAACCAACGATCCCCGGCACCGGAGGTCTCACAGCACCGGGGATCGCTACTCCCGGTGGGCTTGGGGGCGGAGACCGGGAGCTGAAAGTCGACTCCCGTGGTTCCAGTTCGTTCCAACGGAACCATGGGAACGCCTGCCATCGTCCGGAAGTTAACCCGACATCACCGCGCGGCCTTCGGTATCCATCGGTGATGAGAACGCCAATTGCGCTCCCGCCTTCTCCAGCAGGAAAGGACAGCGCATGTTCAAGCGTCGTCGTTTCAGGCAAAAGGGCTCGCTTGTAGAACGCCTTTTGGCGCAGGCCAAAGGCCTACGTCAGAAGGCAACGGCTCTTCCGATCGGAGCCGAGAAAGAAAGGCTCTTGCAGAAAGCCCGGCAGGCCGACACGGCCGCCCAGTTGGACCAATGGCTATCGTCGCCCGGGTTGATGCCGCCCGAATAGGAACAGAATCCATCGAACGGCCGTTTCCTTCCTGTTGCTCGAGGAGCAATGGCAATGCCCCGCTATTTCTTCGATATCAGGCACGACGGCGATCTCTACCCCGACGAAGAGGGACTGGATCTGGCGGACCTGAGAGCCGCCAAGGTTGAAGCCGCGAACACCCTGGCCGGCATCGCCAGAGACACCGGCCATTCTGGCGGGGACCATGATGTTGCGATTGAAGTCCGGACCGACGATGGACTGCAATTTCATGCCGCCTTTATCCTCCATGGACCGAAACAATAAGGCGCCCGGCTTGCCGATGTCAGATATTCGCATGCCATCACGATTGCTGTCGTCTCTGAGCCTCTCGTTTCTGGTCGCCCTGAGCGGTTGCGGCAATCAGCTCGAGTGCGATTCAATCGAGACGCGAAAGGCCGTGCTCCAGAGCATTGCCGACGACCACCGCAATCCGCTGATCAACTATGCCGCCAGGGAGGCAACGGCGAAGCCTGATCCGGAAAACTCAAAGCCGCAATACCTGCTCGGGGAAAAGATCGTCACGACTTCGACGAGCGCGGACAAGCGGACCCTGCAATGCAGTGGCGGGATTTCGGTCGCCATCGGCGACGTCAAGGCGTCGAAAGAGGTGGAGTTCACCGTGCAAAAGTCCGCCGACGGAAAGTTGTCGGTTTCAGTTGCGCCGTTTCAGTTTTGATTTGGTCGCTTTGCCGGGAACCGGAACGGCGAACACAGAGTTATCCGTCATAGCCAGGGAGCCCGGAGAAAATTCCGGGCCCTGCAAATTTCAGTTCGAAAAGCCGGGCCGCTCCATTCATTCGCGCTCGCATCGCGAAGGATGCGGTAGTGGATGCCGACCGCGCTCGTCGTGGGAGCACGCCGTCGTGGGAGCACGCCAATGGCTGCCCGTCCGGAGTGGAGTGCGACGATGCAGGCGAACCACCATCATATCAACGGCGTGGAGGTTGCTTTTGTCTGCGCTGCGGCGGTGTCGCTTTTGGCCCTGATCGCCAGCGTGGCGTGGCTCCTGCTGCGATGAGCAATCGAATCGTATCATGAATCGAGAACCATCCCCGCCGCGATCCCATCGATCATCAAGCGGGGTGGTTATGGGTTTCGCCAGGACGACGATCGTGTGAGGCACCGGCGCTGTCGTCGGCCGGCTTGGATCTCTCGCATGCGCGGGTGATGCCACCGATGGCTCTTTGATATCTTTGATAATTGAATTTCACAGCAACGGCGGAAAAGTACGCCCTACAGCCCGGTAAACCCGGCTTTCACATGGTCGGTGCTGCCGTCGAGCTGGCGCAGATAGGTCAACCCGCACACCGTCAACCGATGCGTGTCGCGCTCGCCCGCATCGAACAGCGTCTGCACGTACTCTGTCACCTTCGCCCGCGCTTCGTCGCTTGCAGCGGACGTGCGGTTGAGCAGCAGATCATACGTCTGCATGATCCGATCGATCGCAGCTTCCATTGAAGTCTCCGGGTTGACGCTCAGGCGACCACCAGCGTCTCGGCCTCGAATTTCGCGATCGCCTTGTTGGCGAGGCGGAGGCGATTGATCTCACCGCGCTGGAACAGCTTCACGATGATGCCGAGCAGGCGCTCATTGGTGGCGAAAGTGTCGGGAATGGTGCCTGATTTGCGCAGATAGTTCGAGGCGATCGCGTAGGCGTCACTGACGACCTCGACGTTCAGCACCTCAATTCCGCGCTCGACCAGCATATCCCTTACTCTCCGTTGGGAGACGGGATAAAGCGCTGGGAACGCCATGGTTCCTTGCCCGGGCCGATTTATTTTCGCAGGTGCAGCATGAAACGTGCAGCATGAAAAACGCATCGGCCGGGCATGACCGATGCGTTGGTTGAAGCAAGGTTGGACTGGAGGGAGGCTGCCGGTCTTTTCAAGTGGCCGGCTTGGCCATCAGGCGAAAACGGGAAGACTCAGAGGCGATACAGGATCTGGTCGGTCCAGAACCGCTCGAGGCGATGCAGCGACTTGTTGAGGCTCGCGAACTCCTCGTTCGAGATGCCGCCGACCTGCTCGACCGTCTTAACGTGCTTCTGATAGAGCGCATCGACGATCTTGCGGACTTCCTGGCCCTGCGGGGTCAGGCGGATGCGGACCGAGCGGCGATCGACACGCGAGCGCTGATGATCGAGGAAGCCGAGTTCGACGAGCTTCTTCAGATTGTAGGAGACGTTGGAGCCGAGATAGTAGCCGCGGGTGCGCAGTTCGCCGGCGGTCAGCTCCTTGTCACCGATATTGTACAGGAGCAGCGCCTGCACCGAGTTGATGTCGGCGCGGCCACGACGATCGAATTCGTCCTTGATGACGTCGAGGAGCCGGCGATGCAGCCGCTCCACCAAAGTCAGGGCTTCGAGATAGAGCGGCTGCACCGGAGCTTGACCGGTAGCGCGATCAGCGGCATCCGCCGCCGTTGTCGCAACGGCTTTCATCATGACACTTCCCCTGTTTGTCGTTTTTATCGACTTTATTCGACGAAACTTGTGTCCCGCCTGATAGGTCCAACGTAAGGGGGCCGTTTGAATATCCGCTTAAATAAGAGAATAAAGAGATCATGAATTTAAGACAGTGAATCGTGGATTAAGCCCATGGATCAAGGGCTTTTCGCAACTTTTCATTGACGGTGGCTGGCCCCTGTTCACGCTTCGTCTGCCTGCCCTGTCACATTCGGAAACAGCGGCGTCCGAATTCGAAACGACGGCGTAAGGTGTGTGAGGGAACCCTTTACGGTGACCGATCGGTTACCCGAAAATTCTTCGAAAATTTTATTGGAGTGCATCGCGGCGGGATGCGCGTGATGCGCGCAGGCGGGCCCCATTCGCTGCCGCGGCCAGATCAGTTCCGCCGTCGGCCTGCGCAAAGCCGGCCGGTCACGCACCGAGATCCGAAGAAATGGCTCCCGACGGCAGGTCCCGCGGAGACGCTCCGGGGGAAACGGGCATCTCGAAAGGGGTACGATCTGTCGGGCATCCACTAGCAGAACCAGTGCGGTTGTCTTCTCGTTGCGCGCACGAGTGCCGAATATTGCCAGCCGCCGTCAGCTATTCGCCATGCTGTCGCAACAAGGCAACAGCGTATCGCGCAGGCGGTGAGCTATGGCGGGCGTTCGCGCGCCGCCATCCAGGCCAACGCCAGATAGGCCGCGAGCATGACGGCCTCGAGCCCGACCACGGTGAGGCTGCCGCCATAGATACCCGGAAACATCAGCTCGATGACGGCCATCGACACCACCGTGGTCAACCAGACCACGGCGCCCCACGGCGTCGCGAGCCAGAGCCCGACGGCGGCGACGAGTTCGATGACGGCGAAATAGATCGTGGCGGTCTGCCAGGCCATCGACTGGTTCTCGAAGGCCTCCTCCTCGCCGCCGACGAAGCCGGTCACCTGGGCCCAATGATAGAGGCCCTTGGCGACCGAGACGACGGCCATGATGCGCAGGAAAATGACGAGGCGCCGCGTCCACGCATTGTCGTCCGGCTCGATCCGGTCGGACGAGATCGCGCTCACCGAGATGGCGTTGTCCCGCGCCTGATCGCGTGCAGAGGTGTCAGACATCAGAATCGCCGCGTGGCGGCTGCAAAATGGGGTTCATGGCGCAGTCTTGGCCCGCCGGGGCCGCAAAATCAATTGCCGTTGCGGCAAATCAAGGGCGCCCAAGGCGCAACGGTTGGCGCAATGACGGCGCCCCTGCGAGGTGCTAGAAGTACCCTTATATCCGGTCCAGACCAGCCGTCCCTCGAGGAGAAGACAATATGGCGATCAAATTCGGGCGCCCGATCGAATTGCGCGATGCGCCGCGGCGCCAGAAGGATGCCCTCGCCTCCCCCTCGCTCGACCTCACGATCCGGATGCGCCGCAACCGCAAGTCGGAATGGGCCCGCCGTCTGGTACGCGAGAACGTGCTGACCACCGACGACCTGATCTGGCCGATGTTCGTGGTCGACGGCCATAACACCCGCACGCCGGTGGCCTCGATGCCCGGCGTCGACCGCCTCACCGTCGACCAGATCGTCCGCGACGCCGAGCGTGCCGCAAAACTCAACATCCCCTGCATCGCGCTGTTTCCTTTCACCGAGCCTGCGCTGCGCGACGAGCAGGGCTCGGAAGCGCTCAACCCCGACAATCTGGTCTGCCAGGCGGTGCGCGCAATCAAGAAGGAGTTTCCCGACATCGGCGTGCTCTGCGACGTCGCGCTCGATCCCTTCACCAGCCACGGCCATGACGGGCTGATCGAGGGCGGCAAGATCCTCAACGACGAGACGGTCGCGGTGCTGGTCCAGCAGGCGCTGACCCAGGCTGAGGCCGGCTGCGACGTGATCGCGCCGTCGGACATGATGGACGGCCGCATCGGCGCGATCCGTGAGGCGCTCGACGACAACGGGTTCGGCGACGTCCAGATCATGTCCTATGCGGCGAAATACGCGTCCGCCTTCTACGGCCCGTTCCGCGACGCGATCGGCTCGGCCAAGACGCTGACCGGCGACAAGCGCACCTATCAGATGGACAGCGCCAATTCCGACGAGGCCCTGCGCGAGGTCGAGCTCGACATCGCCGAGGGCGCCGACATGGTGATGGTGAAGCCGGGCATGCCCTATCTCGACATCGTCCGCCGCGTGAAGGACCATTTCGCGATGCCGACCTTCGTATACCAGGTGTCGGGCGAATACGCGATGATCGCGGGCGCCGCCGCCAATGGCTGGATCGACGGCGAGCGCGCGATGATGGAGAGCCTGGTCGGCTTCAAGCGCGCCGGCGCCGACGGCATCCTGACCTATTTCGCGCCGAAAGCCGCCGAGAAGATCAAGGCGGAGAGCTGAGGCGCGGCCAAGGCCGCCCTCCCCGGTACAGCAACATTGCTTTGCTGGCCGCCGCGCTGTCCGCAAACACGGCACAGACCAGCCGCCGAATCGCCGGAATATTTCGGCTAGTTAATGTTCGCGCGGACTTGGCAGGCCGGCCTCCTGTTCCCATGTCCGGCGCGGGAGTTTCATCGGAGGTTGGTCATGTCCTACGGCAATGACGGTGGCGCTTGGCGCGGGGCAGCCTGGCGCAACGACGGCGGCGTTCCCCCGCATGCGTTCGATCCGTTGATGCAGCCGGAACTGTTCCGCGGCGTGCTGACGCGGCGCGTCTTTGCGTTCCTGATCGACCTCTTCGTGCTGTCGGTGCCGGTGATCCTGGCGGTGATCTTCATCGCGATCTTCGGCATCGTCACGCTCGGTCTCGGCTGGGCGCTGTTCTGGCTGGTCTCGCCGGCTTCGATCGTCTGGGCCATCGTCTATTACGGGGCCTCGATCGGCGGGCAGCACTCGGCGACCATCGGCATGCGCATGATGGATCTGGAACTGCGCACCTGGTACGGCGCGCGTGGCTATTTCGTGCTCGGCGCCACCCATGCGGTGCTGTTCTGGGTGACGGTGTCGTTCCTGTCGCCGCTGGTGCTGCTGGTCGGCCTGCTCAACGGCCGCCGCCGGCTGCTGCACGACATCATCCTCGGAACCGTCGTCATCAACAGCTCGGTCCGGACCCAGGTCACCTCGGCCGCGCGGGCCTCTTATTAGGCCCGCCTAAACCAATTGACCGTTAGCCTCCGGAGGGCGATGCTAACTCGGCTGCCTGTATTGTATGTGGAGCCCGACGATCAGACGTGACCCAGCACTCGCGTGATACCCCCCAGTTCTACCTGACGGCGCCCTCACCCTGCCCCTATCTGCCGGGCCGGCACGAGCGGAAGGTTTTCACGCACCTGGTCGGCGACAAAGCGGGCGATCTCAACGACTTGCTGACCCATGGCGGCTTCCGCCGCAGCCAGTCGATCGCCTACCGCCCGGCCTGCGACCAGTGCCGGGCCTGCGTCTCGGTCCGGGTGGTTGCCAACGAATTCCGCCCCTCCCGCAACTTCCGCAAGGTGCTGGCCCGCAACGCCGACATCATCGGCGAGCAGCGCACCGCGGTGCCGACCTCGGAGCAATATTCGGTCTTCCGCGCCTATCTCGACCGCCGCCACCGCAACGGCGGCATGGCCGACATGACCGTGCTGGACTACGCGATGATGGTCGAGGACAGCCATGTCGAGACCCGGATCATCGAGTACCGCAAGCGCAATGCCGACAGCGCCATCACCGGCCGCGGCGACGAGCTGATGGCGGTGGCACTGACCGACGTGCTCAGCGACGGACTGTCGATGGTCTATTCCTTCTTCGAGCCGGGGCTCGAGGCCCGCTCGCTCGGCACCTTCATGATCCTCGATCATATCGCCCGCGCCCGCCGGCAGGGCCTGCCTTACGTCTATCTCGGCTACTGGATCGAGGGCTCCAAGAAGATGGACTACAAGGGCCGCTTCCTGCCGCAGCAGCGGCTCGCGCCATCGGGCTGGCTGCGCGTCGACGCGTCAGGCGAGGGATTGACCGAGCCGCAGGACTAACGCGTTTCGATTGGACGCTCTAGGTACCGAGCAACGTATCGATCAGCAGCTTCACGTTCAGGATCACGATCAGGCCGGCGACGATCCACGCCGCCACGGCGACCGGGAGCGAGATCGCAAGCTTGCCCATCTTGCGCTTGTCGGACACGAAGCGGACCAGCGGGATCACCGCGAACGGCAGCTGCATCGACAGCACGACCTGGCTGAACACGAGAAGCTGCGCGGTGCCGCTTTCGCCATAGAGCGCGGCGACCACGATGACCGGGACGATCGCGATGCCGCGGGTCACCAGGCGCTGCAGCCAGTCGGGCAGCTTGAGGTCGAGAAAGCCCTGCATCACGATCTGGCCGGCCAGCGTCGCGGTCACGGTCGAGTTGAGGCCGGACGCGAGCAGCGCCACGGCAAACAGCGTCGAGGCGATGCTGAGCCCGAGCAGCGGCGACAGCAGCTCGAAGGCCTGATCGATCTCGGCGACGTCGGAATGGCCGCTCTTGTGGAAGGTCGCGGCCGCCAGCACCAGGATCGCCGCGTTGACGAACAGCGCCAGCATCAGCGCGATGGAGGAGTCGGTGGTCGCCCATTTGATCGCGTCGCGCCGGCCCTCCTCGGTGCGAGGATAGGCGCGGGTCTGCACGATCGATGAGTGCAGATAGAGGTTATGCGGCATCACGGTGGCGCCGATGATGCCGATCGCGATGTAGAGCATCTCCGGATTGGTGACGATCTCGCGCGACGGCATGAAGCCGCCGATCACGCCGGCGATCGGCGGCTCTGCGGCCGCGATCTGGACCACGAAGCAGACCGCGATCACGATCAGAAGCGCGACCACGAAGGCTTCGAGAAAGCGGAAGCCGCGGTTCATCAGGAGCAGCAGCAGGAACGCATCGAGCGCCGCCAGCAGCGCGCCGCCGATCAGGGGAATGCCGAACAACAGCTTCAGCGCGATCGCGGTGCCGATCACCTCGGCAAGGTCGCAGGCGATGATCGCGGCCTCGCAGGCGATCCACAGCAGCAAATTCACCGGCCGCGAATAGGTCGCGCGGCAGGCCTGCGCCAGGTCGCGGTCGGTGGCGATGCCAAGCCGGGCCGACAGCGCCTGCAGCAGGATCGCCATCAGGTTGGAAAGCAGGATGACCGACAGCAGCGTGTAGCCGAACTTCGATCCACCCGCGAGATCGGTGGCCCAGTTACCCGGGTCCATGTAGCCGACCGAGACCAGGTAGCCTGGCCCGGCAAAGGCCAGCAGCCGTCGCCACCACACGCCTGTGCTTGGCACCGCAACGGTCGCGTTCACCTCAGGCAGGCTGCGCGCATGGCCGGCATCGCCCCGCCAGCCACCTCGCGCGGCGTCGGCAACGGAAACGGGAGACATTTCAGGGGTACGAGCGTCCATCCCCAAAGGATGGCCCAACTCTTTCGTTATTGCAACTCATTTGCAAATGCATCTGGGCTCACGGAAATGATACCGGCCCTCGATCTTGTAAAGCACTGAGGAAGTGCTTTAAATTTGCCACATGATCAAGCTGCCGGCCGAGACACCAACCGCAACGCTGCGCTACGCTCTCGCCCCCGACCCGTCAGGCATCGAGGCGATCGAGGCGACCCTTGCGGCCTATGATCGGATGATGGCAATCCTCGCCGAGGTCGCCCCTGTCGGCGCCAACCTCGTTTCGCTGCACGCCCAGGCCTACGAGAAGATCCGCAAGGAGACCGGGCTGCCCGCGCGGCTGGTGACGCTCGGCCTGCGCGACCGCGCCAACTACATCGCGGGCGCCGCCGTCCGCCGGATACCGCTCGACGACAAGTTGTTTGCGATCAAAGGTCCAACTTCACTGACCATTAGCACTGTCAGCGGACGCGTCTTGGTGCCGTTCGACGTGCCGGGATATGTCTCGGGCTGGGAAAGCCCCTTCCCGGCGCATTTGATCTCGGATGGACGCGGCTACGAAATCCACATCGCCGTCAAATCGAAATCAGCCCAACCGGAGGAGAAGACCATGCTTCACGAAGGCATCCTTGCGCGCATGGGCCGGCTTCTTGCCGCCATCGCGAGCCAGACCATCGACAACGTCGAGAGCAACAACAAGGTCGCGCTGGTCAAGCAGGCCATCCGCGAGATCGACGCCGGCGCCGACGAAGCACGTTATGCGCTCGGCAAGTCGCGCGCCGAGGAATTCCGCCTGAAGCGGCGCCGCGAAGAACTGGATGCCGAAACGGCCAGCCTGAATGAGAAGATCCGTCTCGCACTTGCGGAAAATCGCGAGGATCTCGCGCGCGCCGGCGTCGCACGGCAAATCGACCTGGAGTCGCAGGTGATCGCGCTCGAACGCGCGATGGATTTCATCGAGCTCGAGATCGACGAGCAGACCAAGGCGCTGCAAGCCATGCTCGGCGCGCGCCGCGAGGCGGAAACACGATTGGCCGATCTCGAACAAAGTCTGATCCGCGAGGCCAACGACGAAACCAGCCGGGCCCCATCGACGACAAATACATTGAGCGCTGAACGCGCGATGGCGGCGATCGCCCGGGTCACCGGTGTTCCCGCTGCAAGCGTGCTTGGCGACAAGGAGCTTGACGAACTCGATCGCCTGCACCGCGAAAAGGAAATCGCGGCGCGGCTTGAAAGGATCAAGTCAGAAAAATGAGTGCAGTTGGCGACATTCTGCTCGCCCCGGACGTGCGGCCCTTCGCGGTCGCGGCTGCGATCATGGTGGCACTTGGCGGTATCGAGCTGCTGACCACCATGGTCGGACTTTCGATCAGCGAACTCGTCGGCAAGGATTTCGCGGTCGAGGCCGAGAGCCACAATGCTCTCAGTGGCCTGTTTCTCTGGATCAACGCCGGGCGGCTTCCCCTCCTGATCCTGATCATCCTGATACTCGGCATATTCTCGATCGGAGGCTTCCTGCTTCAGGGACTGGCGCATGCCGCAGGCACCGCCATCCCGGTCTTGATTGCCGCGGTGGTTGCTGCCGCAGGCAGCATCCCGGTGATCAGAAGTGCGAGCCGCGGCCTCGCCTGCATCATTCCGCGCGACGAGAGCTATGCGGTCAACGACAGCGACTTTGTCGGCAAGGTCGCAACCGTGTCGGTCGGCCCGCTCGATCAGGGCCTGCCCGGTAGGGTTCGTCTCAAGGATGTCTTCGGCAACTGGCACACTGTGTCGGCGCGTGCCAGCCCTGATTCCGAGGCGTTGCCGGTTGGCGCCAGCGTGCTGCTGGTCGACCGCGACGCCAAAGCCTTCATCGCGATTGCCGCTCCCGCCGACCTCATCGAACAACGACAATCTTCCAACAGGGCATAACATATGTGGGAACTTGCTGTACCCGTCGCCATTGGCGTCCTCGCCATCCTTGTCATTGGTCTGCTTTTCGCAAAACTCTACAAGCGCTCGACGCGCGATGAGGCCTATGTCCGCACCGGCCTCGGCGGCCAGAAGGTGGTGCTCGACGGCGGTTCGCTGGTGCTGCCGATCTTCCATTCCACCGCCGCGGTGAACCTGAAGACGTTGCGGCTCGAGGTCGCGCGCGGCGGCCCGGACTCGCTGATCACCAAGGACCGCATGCGGGTCGACATCGGCGCCGAGTTCTATCTGCGCGTCAAACCCGACTCGTCGTCGATCGCGCTGGCCGCGCAGACGCTCGGCAACCGCACCAATGACGCCGCCGAGCTGCGCGAGCTGGTCGAGGCCAAATTCGTCGACGGCCTGCGCTCGGTCGCCGCCACCATGAATCTCGAGGAATTGCAGGAGCAACGCGCCACCTTCGTCAAGGCGGTGCAGGACGCGGTCGGTGCCGACATCCAGAACAACGGCCTCGAGCTCGAATCGGTGTCGCTGACCAGGCTCGACCAGAGCGACATCAAGCATTTCAACCCGAGCAATTTCTTCGACGCGCACGGCCTGACGACGCTGACCAAGATCACCAAGGAGCGCGAACAGGAGCGCAACCAGATCGTCCGCACCACCGAGGTCAATATCGCCCAGCAGGACCTGGTGGCACGACAGACCACGCTGACGATCGAGAGCACCAAGCGCGAGGCCGAGCTGGCCCAGCAGCGCGACATCGCCAACAAGACCGCCGCGATGCGCGCGCAGACTGCGCAGGTCGAACAGACCGCGTTGCAGAACGAGGCCGAATACCGCATCCAGCAGGAGCTCGCGGTCGCCAACAAGCAGACCGAGGCCAACCAGGCTCGCGACACCCGCAAGATCGAGGCCGATCTCGCGGTCAAGCGCCGCAACACCGAGATGGAGCGCGATCTCCAGATCGTCGCACAGGAGAGCGCGATCGCGGTCGCGGCCAAGAGCAAGGAGCAGTCGGAGGCCCAGACCATCGCCGAGACCGCGCGAGCGGTTGCGATCGCCGCCGAGGAAAAGGTCACCACCGCTCGCGCCACCGAGATCGCCGAACGCGACAAGATCATCAACGTGATCGCCGCGCGCAAGGCGGCCGAGACCGACGCGATGCCGATCACGGTCATGGCCGAGGCGGAACGCCAGGCCGCAGCCAACAAGGCGGAAGCCACCAACGTGCTCGCCAAGGCCGACGCGGCGGCCGCCACCACCCGCGCGGCCGGCGTCAAGGCGCTCGGCCAGGCCGAGGCGGAAGTCGCGACGATGAAGGCGGAGGCGCGCAACAAGCTGAGCGCCGACATGATCGCTTACGATCTCAATCTCGCGCGGATCAACGTGATCCCGAGCGCGCTCGCCGAAGCCGTAAAACCGATCGAGAAGATCTCCGACATCCGGATCTTCGACACCGGCAGCATGCTCGGCCGGGGCGGCGCCAACGGCCATGTCAACGGCAATGGCGGCGGCAATGGCGGTCTTGGGCTTGGCGACGGCCTCGCCGCGCAATTGCTGTCGGTCTCGGCGTTCAAGCCGATGATCGACAAGATCCTCTCGGAGGCGGGCTTCCCGGCCGGCCCCGACGCGCTCACCAGCCTGACCAGCGCGCTGGCGCAGCGCAAGGCCGAGGCCGCGCCCGCGTCTGCGGTCAGCGACGACAACCGGCCAGCCACATTGGTCGGCACCATCACCGGCCAGCTCGCGCCCGCGCCGCAGTGACGTGACTGCACTCTGATCTCAACGACAGGCCCGCCTCTCCCGGCGGGCCTTTTGTTTTGGGTTGTCGGGAAACGGGTGGGATCGGGCGTCTTCCAACCACACATTATGGCCAGACGAATTTTCCTCAAGGACTCTGCCATGCCCGCCGATACGCCTCGCCTGCCAAGCACCTTCAATCGCCTGGCCTGGTCCAACCTCGCCGCACAATCGGCCGAGCAGATTGCGCTTGCGGCCGCGCCCATCGTCGCCGTGCTGGTGCTCGGCGTCGGTGAAGGCCAGACTGGCCTGTTGCAAACCGCGCTGACGCTGCCCTTCATCCTGTTTGCGATACCCGCAGGCCTCTTGGCCGATCGCGTGTCGCGGCGCTGGGTGATGGCGGGCGCCGAGGCCCTGCGCGCCGCGGCATTGGCTGCGATCCTGCTGCTGCTATGGCTCGGTGCGATGACCCTGCCGCTGCTCGCCCTGCTCGGTTTCATCGCGGTCTGCGGCACGGTTGCCTACAGCGTCGCAGCGCCCGCGCTGGTCCCGTCCCTGGTGACGTCGCAGCAATTGCCGGCCGCGAATGCCCGCATCGAGCTCGCCCGCACCGTCGCTTTCGCCAGCGGACCCGCCCTCGGAGGCGTGCTGGTCGGCTGGGTCGGCGCCGCACCCGCATTCGGCTTCGCCGCGGCGCTGTCGGCGATCGCGGTCGTGCTGCTTGCCGGCCTCTATGAGCCGGCCCGCGCGCCCGCCCCGCGACGCCATCCGATGCAGGACATCAAGGAAGGCGCCGCCTTCGTCATGCATCACGCCTTGCTGCGGCCGGTGTTCATCACCCAGTTCATCTTCAACACCGCCTCCTTCCTGCTGCTCGCCGTGTTCGTGCCCTATGCGGTGCGCCATCTCGGGCTCAGCGCCACCGGCGTCGGCACGACGCTTGCGATGTACGGCGTCGGCATGGTGGTTGGCGCGCTGTTCGCAACCCGCGTGATGAAGCGGCTGGCGTTCGGCACCGTGATCGGGCTCGGCCCGGTCACCGGTCTCGTCGCCTCGATCGTGATGGCGCTGACCACCTGGATTGCGACGCCGCTGCTCGCCGGCCTCGGCTTCTTCCTGCTCGGCGTCGGCCCGATCCTGTGGGTGATCTCGACAACGACGCTCAGGCAATCGGTGACGCCCCCCTCGCTGCTCGGCCGCGTCTCGGCGATCAACATCATGAGCTACGGTGCCCGCCCGCTCGGCTCCGCACTCGGCGCCGTCGTCGGCGGCTTCTATGGCGCCGAAGCCTGTCTCTACCTCGCGGCCGCGATCTTCGCCGCCCAGGCGCTGGTGATCCTGATGTCTCCGGCGGTGTCGCTCAGGCGGCAGCCTGACATGGTCGGCGAACCCGCGCGCTGCTGAACGGCTCCTGCGCTCGCCGTCATTGCGAGGAGCGAAGCGACGAAGCAATCCATCTCTCCGCAAGCGGTGAATGGATTGCTTCGCTTCGCTCGCAATGACGAGGGAAGAAATCAGCTCGCCAGGTACCGCTCATACTTGCCGCCGACGACCTCGTCCGCGGTCACGGCCGGATCGAGCGTAAAGAGATCCTGGGCATGGCTGATGCCGCGCAGGACGAAGCGGCCGGTGGAGACCAGATAGTTGCGGCCGGCGGCGTCGAGCCCGGTGCGAAAATCGGTCGAGGTCAGCAGTTCGCGGTCGACCGAGGCGCACATCGAGGCGATCCGGCTGACTTCATTCACGGCAGGCCCGACCACCGTAAAGTCGAGCCGGTCCTCGCTGCCGATGTTGCCGTAGAAGACCTCGCCGACATGGAGGCCGACATAGGCAGTGGTGGTCGGCCGGTTCTCGTTCTCGCGGCGATCGTTCAGCACCCGGATGTTATGGCGGAATCTGTGCTCGGCACGCAGCGCCGCACGCCTGGCGCTTGCCATGTTCTCGCTGGTGAACATCGCCAGCACGCCGTCGCCGATCAGTTTCAGCACCTCGCCGCCGGCATCATGGATCGCGTCGATCGAGGCCTGCGCATAGTCGTTGAGGAACGGGATGATCTCGTCCGGGCCGATGCGCTCGCTGATCGCGGTCGAGCCGCGCACGTCGGAGTACCACAGCACGGCCTTGATCTTCTCGGTGATGCCGCGCTGCATGCGCCCGCGCAGCACCTGCTCGGCCGTCTCGCGGCCGAGATAGACCCGCCCGAGCGTGCGGGCGATCTCGACCTGGGCGGCCGATTTGATCGCGAGCCCGAGCACCGGCACGAGATCGCGCAGCGCCGCCATATGGGTCTCGTCGAAGCCGTCCGAATGGCGGGTGGTGTAGTAGGAGTAGAAGCAATCCATCTCGCCGATCGTGCCGGCCTCGCCGAAGCGATGCACGAACGCGGCGAAGTGCTTGTGGCCCTTCTCGGCGAGGTCGCCGATCATCGAGAAATCGTGCGGGCCGGTGAGGTCGATCACCATCTCCTCATGGCCGTTTTCGAGCATGTGATGGAACGCCGACCGCCGCCAGTTCTGGTTGGCCTCGCCGCTGCTGGTCGAGCCGTATTCGAAAATGTCGGCCTCGTTGCTCTCGCCGTCGTTCCAGCGGAAGCCGCGGCCCTCGAAGATCGGATGCAGGGTGTCGATGAAGACGATCGCCCGCGACAACGGCATGCCGGCGGCCCGGCAGCGCTCGCAGAAGCCGCGCAGAAGGTCGTTTTCCGGCAGGCCGGTCAGGCCCTGGCGGACCAGCCAGTTCATGAGGCGCAAACGGGGCGTCAGTTCCATACGGTGAATTATGCCGGGCAATTGGTGCGGGAGGAAGGGCTGGTCGGCGCGTGACAGATGCGGATGCTGGTCCAGCATTGCAAGGCCGCCCGACCTCATCATTTCACGCGGAACACCACCACCTGGGCTGGCGATTCCGCTTCCCTTTGCCCCAGCCTTCGCGCACAAGAGCGCATGGATAACGACACCGGCCAGCCGAACCCGATCCGACGCCTCGTGCAATGGGCGATCACCCCGCCACAATCCTATGGCGTCTACCTGGCCGCCCTCGCCCTGATGTTCACCCTGTCGTTCTACGCCGGGACGATGAAGCCGAAGCACGCGCCGGCTCCGCCGGTTGCTGCACCATCTGCGCCGCGCAACTGATCAGCGGACCGAAACTGGGCGAAAGCGCGCGCCGTCAAAGCAGCTCAGTCATAGAACTCCGGCGAGAGCTTCAGCCCGTCGCGGTGCGCTTGGCGGCCGGCTAGACCATTTCCGCCGGCGCCAGCCGGCAGGTCTCGCTGCTGATCTCGACCTGCAGGGTCGCGTGGTGGATGCTGAACCGCTCCGACAGCTCGGCGCAGACGCGATGCAGGAAGACGTCGTCATGTCCGCCGGGCCGCACCAGATGCGCGGTCAACGCGGTCTCGCTGGTGCTCATTGCCCAGATGTGCAGGTCGTGCACCTCGGTGACGCCCTCGAGCGCGCCGAGATAATCCCTCACCCGCTTGAGATCGATGCCCTTCGGCACCGCGTCGAGCGCGAGGTTGACGCTGTCGCGGGCAAGCTCCCCGCCGCTCAGCAGCACCACCACGGCGATGACCAGGCTGATCGCCGGATCGAGCCACTGCCAGCCGGTTGCCATGATCAGCAGCGCGGCGATCACGACGCCGAGCGAGACGCCGGCATCCGCCGCCATGTGCAGATAGGCACCGCGCACATTGAGGTCGCTGTCGCGGCCGCGCATGAACAGCAGCGCCGTGCCGCCATTGATCAGGATGCCGAGCGCCGCGACCCAGACCACGGTCCAGCTTGCGACCTCCGCGGGCTCACGGAAGCGGTTGATCGCCTCGACCGCGATGCCGCCGACCGCAATAAGCAGCAGCCCGGCATTGAACAACGCCGCGAGGATCGAGGCGCGGCGGTAGCCATAGGTGTGGGTATCGGTCGGACGCCTGCCGGCGAGCCAGGCCCCGCCCCAGGCCAGCAGCAGCGCGATGACGTCGGAGAGATTGTGAACGGCGTCGGAGACCAGCGCCAGCGAGTTGGCGGAATAGCCGAAGATCAGCTCGGCGATGACGAAGGCAGTGTTGAGCGACGCGCCGACCGCAAACGCGGTGCCAAAACTGTCCGGCGCGTGGCTGTGCCCGGGATGGGAATGCCCGGCATGCGAGTGGCCGGCGTGTGCGTACCCGGCATGGGAATGGCCGTGAGAATGACCGCTGTGGTCATGGTCGTGGTCGTGATTGTGCGCCATGGCAACCGTCGCCCGAGTTCGTCGGCGACGGTTATAGCGCTGTGAAATGTGGATACTATCACACCGCGGCTGTTGAACGGCGGGTTACGACTTGCGCCTAACCCGCCCGACGCTATCACTCCACGCCGCGATTGAACTTGTTCGACTTCGGCAGGCCGTGGGCGAGCCGGCCGGCGTCGGCGCGGTTGCCGCGCCAGTCGGCCAGTTCCTTCATGGTCATGCTGTGCTCGCGGCCCGCGGAATCCTTCCAGGTCAGGCCGGCCCTGGAGTCGAACACTGCGACATCGGACAGCTCCGAGCTGGTGTATTTCTGCAGCCGCACGCCGCGGCCGCGCGCCATCTCCGGCACCTGGTCGAGACCGAACAGCACCATCTTGTGGTTGGTGCCGATCACCGCGACGGTGTCGCCGTTCACGGTGGTGATCGCGCGGGCCTCGTTCGGCATCTCGACATTGAGCACCTGCTTGCCCTTGCGGGTGTTGCCGACGCAGTCCTCTTCCTTGACGATGAAGCCCTGTCCTTCGCTGCTCGCGATCAGGAACTTGCGCTCGCCCTTGTTGACGAACAGCGCGATGATCGCAGCGTCCTGCTCGAGGTCGATGAACATGCGGATCGGCTCGCCATGGCCGCGGCCGCCGGGCAGTTTGGCCACGTCGAGCGAGTAGAACTTGCCGTTGGTGGCGAACAGCAGCAGCTTCGAGGTGGTCTCGGCAAAGAACGAGTGCTCGAGCTTGTCGTCGGTCTTGAAGGCGAGCCCCGAGAGGTCCTCGACGTGGCCCTTCAGCGTCCGCACCCAGCCCTTCTCGGAGATCACGACCGTGCAGGGCTCGCGCTCGACCAAGGCTTCCTCGATCGCGGCGAGATCATGCTCGGGCGCATCGGCGAAGGTGGTGCGGCGCTTGCCGAGCGGCGTCTTCGGCCCGAAGATATCGCGGACCTTGCGGACCTGATCGCCGACCTTGGCCCATTGCTCGGTCTCGGAGCCGAGCAGGCCCTCGAGGCCCTTCAGCTCCTTCCGCAATTCCTTGTCCTCATTGCGGATCTCCATCTCCTCCAGGCGGCGCAAATTGCGCAGGCGCATGTTGAGGATGGCGTCGGCCTGGATCTCCGTGAGCTTGAAGGTCTTCATCAAGACCGGCTTCGGCTCGTCCTCGGTGCGGATGATCTTGATCACCTTGTCGAGGTTCAGATAGGCGACGAGGTGGCCGCCCAGCACTTCCAGCCGATGCTCGATCTGCGTCTTGCGGAAGTTCGAACGGCGGACCAGCACGTCGCGCAGATGGTCGAGCCATTCGCGCAGGCACTCGGCGAGGCCGACCACCTTCGGGATACGGCCCTTGATCAGCACGTTGAGGTTCAGCGATATCTTGCTTTCCAGCTCGGTCAGGCGGAACAGCGACTCCATCATCAGCGCTGGATCGACGGTGCGCGATTTCGGCTCAAGCACGACCCGGACGTCTTCGGCCGACTCGTCGCGGATGTCGGCGACCAGCGGCAGCTTCTTCTCGTTGATGAGTTCGGCGACCTTCTCGACGATCCGCGACTTCTGCACCAGCCACGGGATCTCGGTAACGACGACCACCCAGCTGCCGCGGGCCCCCTCTTCCACGCTCCAGCGCGAACGGGTGCGGAACGAGCCGCGGCCCGTGGTGTAGGCCTCGATGATCGCTTCCTTGGAATCGATGACGATGCCGCCGGTCGGGAAGTCCGGACCCTTGACCCACTTCAGCAGCGCCTTCGACTTGGCGTCGGGCTTCTCGATCAGATGCAGCGCGGCGTCGCAGAGCTCGGCGGCGTTGTGCGGCGGGATCGAGGTCGCCATGCCGACCGCGATGCCCTGGGCGCCGTTGGCGAGCAGGTTCGGGAAGCCGCCCGGCAGCACCACCGGCTCTTTCGACTGGCCGTCGTAATTGAGGCGGAATTCAACGCCGTCCTCGTCGATGCCGTCGAGCAGCAGTCGCGCGACCTCGGTCATGCGCGCTTCGGTATAGCGGTAGGCGGCCGGATTATCGCCGTCGATATTGCCGAAATTGCCCTGGCCGTCGACCAGCGGGTAGCGCGAGGAGAAGTCCTGCGCGAGGCGCACCATGGCGTCGTAGATCGCCTGGTCGCCATGCGGATGGAACGAGCCCATCACGTCGCCGACGATCTTGGCGGATTTCTTGAATGCAGAGCGCGGGTCGAGCCCGAGCAGGTCCATGCCGTAGAGGATGCGCCGATGCACCGGCTTCAGCCCGTCGCGGGCGTCCGGCAGCGCGCGATGCATGATGGTCGAGAGCGCATAGGCGAGATAGCGCTCCTCGAGCGCGTCACGCAGCGGCACCTCGTGAATTTCGGCCGGCTTTTCCGGCGGTATCTGTCGTTTTCCCATGGGGGAGGCGTTAAACCTTGGCGGTGAATCGGGCAAGCCGCGAATCACCGGGAATTTAGGGCCCGAATCGGCCTTACGGAACCGCCGACCGGCCCCGCGGCCGGGTCACGGCGTTGATAAATCCGTCCCGGGCGTCGGAATGGCCCTGGCCGCGGGGCTCCAGCACATGGCGCAGCAGGAACAGCCCGGTGATCTGGAAACCATCACGCAGATCCTGCTCCGACCAGCCGTTGGCGCCCCCCTCGCCTTCGCGCAGGAATGCCGGCAACGGCAACAGCCGGTCGCGCCACGGCTCGCCGGCTGCGCGGGACACGGCACCGCCGGATTTCGGCGACACGTAGATCAGGTCGGTGGTCTCACCTGTCGCCGCGCAGTTCTCCAGATCGAGCCCGAAGCCGAGCTCGGTCAGCATGGCGAGCTCGAACCGGATCAGGTGCACCGCGGCGATACCGGCATCGTCGAAATCGTCCAGTGTCCCCTGCAGCATCTCGTAGATGTCTTCATGCGGATCGCGCTCCGGCAGCAGCCGCGCCAGCGCCGCCAGATGCGTCACGCCGTAGACGGCGTGCGACGAGGCCAGCAGCGTCGCCGCGCGCAGCCGAGTGCCTTCCAGCGCGTACATGCCGAGATGCTCGTCGAGCCGGGCCCGCCACACCGCGGTGACGCTGTTGCCGGGCTGCAGCAGCGGCCGCATCCGCGAGCTGGCACCGCCGCGCACCAGGCCGAGATGGCGGCCGTGCTCGCGCGTCAACAGCTCGACGATGGCGGAGGATTCGCCATGCCGCCGCACGCCCAGCACGATGCCTTCGTCGGTCCATTCCATGAAAGAGAGACTACAGGATTCAGTCGGGTAACACAGCCATTTGCCTCGTCATTTCCGGGATGCGCCTCTTGGCGCAGGCTCGGAAATGACCGCCGACGTGGTCCGCTATGCGTTGAACCAGCCCTGCGCGTCGCCGGTGAAGGAATAATACAGCCCCGCCGTGGTCAGGATGCAGGACACCACCTCGATGGCGCTGTCGAGCTCGAGGCCCTTTTCGCCGATCACCTGCACCAACGAGATCACCGACAGCACCAGCATGGCGCCCAGCGCCCAGCGCGGCCAGTTCTTGCGGTGCTGCGCGGCGAGCCGGACGAAATACACCAGCAGCAGGATCATGCAGCCGGCGGTCAGCGTCTCGCCGGTGATCATCTGTTCGGTCCTGACGTCGGTCGGCGTGCGGTCCTGGAACGCCACCGACAGCGCGTCGAGCGTCAGCGACAGATAGAGCAGCACCTCAAACCACAGCACGTTTCTGGGCACGTTCATTGCGACGCCGGCTCTATTCCTTCGGGAAATCCAGTCCCATTTCCTTGTAGCGGTCGGGATCGTCGCCCCAGTTCTCGCGCACCTTGACGAACAGGAACAGATGCACGGGAACGCCCATGATCTCGGCGATCTCGGCACGCGCCTGCGCGCCGATCGACTTGATGGTGGCACCGCCCTTGCCGAGCACGATCTTGCGCTGGCTCTCGCGCTCGACAAAGATCGTCTGCTCGATGCGGATCGACTTGTCCTTGCGGTCGGTCCAGCTGTCGGTCTCGACCGTCGACTGGTACGGCAATTCCTGATGCAGATGGCTGTAGATCTTCTCGCGGGTGATCTCGGCCGCCAGGTGCCGCATCGGCGCATCCGACATCTGGTCCTCGGGATAGAGGAATGGGCCCGCCGGCACCATCTTCGCCAGCGCCTTGCGCAGATCGTCAACGCCGTCGCCCGACAGCGCCGAGATCATGAAGGTGTGCTCGAAGCGCATCCGCTCGTTGGCGGCCTGCGCCAGCGCCAGCAGTTTCTCGCGCTGCACGAGGTCGACCTTGTTCAGCACCAGGATCTTCGGATGCGCGACGGTTTCGAGCTTGGCCAGGATCGCATTGGCCTCCTCGTCGATGCCCGACTTCGCGTCGAGCAGCACGCAGACGAGATCGGCATCGTGGGCGCCGCTCCAGGCGGTCGACACCATGGCGCGGTCGAGCCGGCGCCGCGGCGCGAAGATGCCAGGCGTGTCGACCAGGATGATCTGCGCGTTGCCCTCAATCACGATGCCGCGGATCAACGCGCGGGTGGTCTGCACCTTGCGCGAGACGATGGTGACCTTGGAGCCCACCAGCGCGTTGACCAGCGTCGACTTGCCGACATTGGGCGCACCGATCAGCGCGACGAAGCCACAGCGCGTCGCATCCCCCTGCCCTTTGGGTTCGTCAGTCATTGGTGCCGACGCCTTCACGCTCGATCATCGCGGATGCCGCTGCTTTCTCGGCCGCGCGCTTGTTGCCGCCGAGGCCCTCGGCGGAGGCGAGGCCCGGCAGGTCAACCGCAACGCGGAATTGTGGATCGTGGTGCGGGCCGGTGCGTTCGACCTCGCGGTAGACCGGCGTCGGCAATCCCTTGCCCTGCGCCCATTCCTGCAACACGGTCTTGGGATCGCGCAGCGGCCGGCGCAGCTTGTGCATCCGCTCGGTCCAGTTGCGCTCGACGAACTGGCGCGCGGCCTCGTAGCCGCCGTCGAGGAAGATCGCCCCGATCACCGCTTCGCAGATATCGCCGAGCACGGATTTGCGCAGCCGCGCGCCCTCGACCGCCTTGACCATGCCGAGCTTGATGTCCTCGAGCAGCCCGAGCGCCTTGGCGACGTCGGCGCAGCTTTCCTTGCGCACGAGATCGGCGAGCCGCTTCGACAATTCGCCCTCATCGGCCTTCGGGAACGCCCGGAATAGCATATCGGACACGATCAGCCCGAGCACGTGGTCGCCGAGGAATTCCAGCCGCTGATAGCTGTCGGCGCGGTTGCGGGTGGCGGGCTTCAGCGCCGAGACGTGAGTGAACGCGGTGGTCAGCAGCGCGGCATCCGAGAACGTATACCCGATACGCGCCTCGGTGCCGGCGATCGCGGCCTTCTCTTCGGCCGCCTTGGCGGCCTTGCTGCGCCGCTTCTTCGGCGCGGCCGTGCTCTCGGCGGCAGGCGTCTGGCTCGGCTCGCCGGTCGGCGCTTGATCGTTGATGGCTGCGGTATCGTCGTTCATCGCACGATGGTGAATAGGCGATTCCACCGCACGGCGAACGGCCAGCGCCAGATCATCCAGGCCTGCTCGCCCTCGGCGATCGAGAAGAAGATCATCTGGGCCCGCCCGATGATGTTCTCGAACGGCACGTAGCCGACCTGCGACAGGAAGCGGCTGTCGGTGGAGTTGTCGCGGTTGTCGCCCATCATGAAGAAATGCCCGGGCGGAACGGTGTAGACGATGGTGTTGTCCATATAGCTGTTGTCGGTGCAGTCGAGCGACTCATAGCTGACGCCGTTCGGCAGCGTTTCCTTCCAGCGCTTGACCTTGGCGGTGGCATCCGCCGAGCCGCAGGGGTCCTCGCCGACGAAATCGCTCAGCCGCTCGCGCTTGATCGGCTCATCGTTGATGTAGAGCAGCCCGCTCCGGACCTCGATGCGGTCGCCCGGCAGGCCGATGACGCGCTTGATGTAGTCGGTGGAGTCATCCCGCGGCAGGCGGAACACGACGATGTCGCCGCGGTTCGGCTCCGAGCCGAAGATGCGTCCCGAGAAGATGTTCGGCGAGAACGGGATCGAATAGTGGCTGTAGCCATAGGAATATTTCGAAACGAACAGGTAGTCGCCGACCAGCAGCGTCGCCTTCATCGAACCCGAGGGTATGTTGAACGGCTGGAACAGGAAGGTGCGGATGACGAGCGCTATCAGAAGGGCATGAATGACGACGCGGATGGTCTCGCCCAAGCCGCTCTCAGATTTGGTCCCGGTGGTCGCGCTCATTGCTTTCCCAATTCCCGCAGGCCCTGATGCCCACGCGGTGGCAGAACGTTCTCTCCACGCGAAGCGTTCGCCCCCCGCGTGAGGAAAATGGCCTTGATTCTGATCTTGAGGGCAAATTCCGGCCTGAACCTGGAATCCGCGTCTCGCTCGATACCCTGCGGCGTTTTAGACGGTTGTTCGCAAGGGCGCAATCAATCGCCGCCTCAAAACTTCGCAATTCATTGAAATATCAGCGATTTTTTAGTTTTCTGAAGTTTTCTGGCAAATTCCGGCGCCACCCGCTCATGTGGCGGGAGCAACCGCCGAAATTATGACGAAGGCCTGCGCCAGCGGCCAATCGTCCGTGATCGAAAGGTCGATCTGCGCCTGCATGCCCGTGGGCGTCAGCTCTTGGAGCCGAGCCAGCGCCCCGCCGGTCAGCCGCATCGACGGCCGCCCGCCCGGCAGGTTCACCACCCCCATGTCCTTCCACCACACCCCGCGCCGGATACCGGTGCCGAGCGCCTTGGAGCAGGCTTCCTTTGCGGCGAACCGCTTGGCGTAAGTTGCGACCACCATCTTCTCATTGTTGGCGCGGCGCATCGCCTTGGCGCGCTCGGCGTCGGTGAAGATGCGGTCGAGGAAGCGCTCGCCGTGGCGCTCGATCACCTTCGCAACCCGGGTGATGTCGATCAGGTCGGAGCCAATGCCGATGATCATGCGCTGACCTTGGCGCGGCCGCGGTCCATTGCCGCACGCATCTCGCGCACCGTGGCGGCGATGCCGACGAACAGCGCCTCGCCCATCATGAAATAGCCGATGTTGAGCTCGCGGATCTCGGGCAGCGCGGAGATCGTCTCCGCAGTCTCATAGTCGAGCCCGTGGCCGGCATGGACCTCGAGCCCGGCCGCCTGCGCGAGCCTGGCGCCGGCGACGATGCGCGCCCACTCGGCCTCCGCCTTGTCCTTGTGGCCGTCGACCACGGCGTCGCACCAGCCTCCGGTATGGATCTCGATCACGGGCGCCTTCAGCTTCGCAGCCATCTCGATCTGCCTGGGATCGGCGGCGATGAACAGCGAGACCCGGATGCCGGCGTCGCTAAGCTTCGCGATGAACGGCGCCAGCGCATTGTGCTGGCCGACCACGTCGAGGCCGCCTTCGGTGGTGAGCTCCTGGCGCCGTTCCGGCACCAGGCAAACGGCGTGCGGCCTGGTGGCGAGCGAGATCCGCAGCATGTCGTCGGTCGCCGCCATCTCGAAATTCAGCGGCTTGGATATCTCGGCTTTGAGCCGCGCCATGTCCTCGTCGCGGATATGGCGGCGATCCTCGCGCAAATGCGCCGTGATGCCGTCGGCGCCGGCCGCGATCGCGGCGAGCGCCAGCCGCACCGGATCGGGTCGCGCCCCGCCTCGCGCGTTACGCAAGGTCGCGACGTGATCAACATTGATACCGAGACGGAGCGGAGGAGCCTTTGACATGTCTTTAACCTGCAACCAAACCTAACCTGTCACCAAACCTGACCCATGCGCGCACAGCGATGCGGAGAACGGCGTCGCCCGCGCACCATCTTCAGCCGTTGACGCGCTCGACCCGTGCAACGACCGCCTTGGCGCGCAATTGCGCGATGATAGCGCTGAGATGTTTGAGGTCATAGACCTCTAGATCGATGGTCAGCTCCGTGAAGTCAGGCGATTGGCGCGACATGTGGATGTTGTCGATATTGCCGTCATGCTCGGCGATCACGGTCGCAATCTGGGCGAGGCTGCCCGGCTCGTTGACATTGTGCACCAGGATGCGCGCGGGGAAGCGCTGCGGCATGGTCTCGTCGATGTCCCAGCGCACGTCGAGCCAGCGCTCCGGCTCCTCCTCGAAATCCTTCAGCGCCGGCGACTGGATCGGATAGATCGTGATCCCCTCGCCCGCCGTGACGATGCCGACGATCCGATCGCCCGGCACGGCGCCGCCGTTCGGCGCGAATTTCACCGGCAGGTCGGAATTGATGCCGCGCACCGGGATCACCGATGTGGCGCGCGCCGGATGCGGCGGGGTCTGCGTCTTCAGCTTGGCGGCGAGCCCCTTCTTGGCGCCGTAGCGCACCAGCCGCTCTTCCTTGTAGTCGGGATACATCGCGCGCGCGACGTCGGAGGCCTTGATCTCGCCGCGTCCGACCGAGGCCATCACGTCCTCGATCGAGGTGCGCGCGAGCCGCGGTAAGGCGCCCTTCAGCTTGTCGTCGGCATATTCGATCTTGGCGCGGGCAAACAAGCGGTCGACGATGCGGCGGCCGAGGCCGGCATACTGGTCGCGCACCGCATCGCGGGTCGCGCGCCGGATCGCAGCGCGCGCCTTGCCGGTCCGGGCCAGCGCTTCCCAGGCGGATGGCGGCGCCGACTGCGCCTTCGAGGTCAGCACCTCGACCTCGTCGCCGTTCTGCAGCTCGGAGGACAGCGGCGCGAACTTGCCGTTGATCTTGCAGCCGACCGCGCTGTTGCCGACCCCGGTGTGCACGGCGTAGGCGAAGTCGATCACGTTGGCGTTGCGCGGCAGCGCGATCAGCTTGCCCTTCGGCGTGAAGCAGAACACCTGGTCGTGGAACAGCTCGAGCTTGGTGTGCTCGAGGAATTCCTCCGGATTAGAGCTCTCCGAGAGGATGCCGATGGTGTGACGCAGCCAGGCGAAGGCGTTGGACTCGTGCTTCAGCCGCTCATGCGGCGAGCCAACCCCCTCCTTGTAGAAGGCATGCGCGGCGATACCGAACTCGGCGATCTCGTTCATTTCCTCGGTACGGATCTGCAACTCGACGCGCTGCTTGCCCGGCCCGATCACGGTGGTGTGGATCGACCGGTAGTCGTTCTGCTTCGGCGTCGAGATGTAGTCCTTGAAGCGGCCCGGCACGACCGGCCAGGTGGTGTGAACGATGCCGAGCGCGCGATAGCAGGCGCCGACATCGTCGAGGATGACGCGGAAGCCGTAGATGTCGGACAGCTGCTCGAAGCCGACCGACTTGCGCTCCATCTTGGTCCAGATCGAAAACGGCTGCTTGCGGCGGCCGAACACCCGGGCGGTGATGCCGTTCTTCTGCAGGTTCTTGGAGAGCTGGGTTTCGATCTCGCCGATCAGGTTGCGGTTGCGCTCGGCCAGTGAATCGAGCCGCTGCTTGACCACCGCATAGGCCTCGGGGTCGAGGACGAAGAACGATAGGTCCTCCAGTTCCCCGCGCATCTCCTGCATACCCATGCGGCCGGCCAGCGGCGCATAGATATCCAGCGTCTCCTCGGCGATGCGGCGGCGCGAGGCCGGCGGCACGAATTCCAGCGTCCGCATGTTGTGCAGGCGGTCGGCGAGCTTGATCAGCAGCACGCGGACGTCGTCGGCGATCGCCAGCAGCAGCTTGCGCAAATTCTCGGCCTGCTTGGCCTCGCGCGACACCAGCTCCAGCCGCTTCAGCTTGGTCAGGCCCTCGACCAGCGCGCCGATCTCATGGCCGAACACGTGGTCGATCTCGGCCCGCGTCGCCTCGGTGTCCTCGATCGTGTCGTGCAGCAGCGCCGCCACGATCGTGGCATCGTCGAGCTTGAGGTTGGTGAGGATCGCGGCGACCTCGAGCGGATGCGAGAAATAGGGATCGCCGGAGGCACGCGTCTGGGTGCCGTGCGCCTTCATGGCGTAGACGTAGGCGCGGTTGAGCAGGTCTTCGTTGGTGTCGGGGTTGTAGGACCGGACGCGCTCGACAAGGTCATATTGTCGCATCATGCGGGTCCGCGGCTTGGCCGGCCGCTCCGCCGTGGACGACGCCGGCGCGACCGCGACCGTTTCGGTTGCAGCCTGCATCTGGATGGAACTGCGGCGTCGATACGCCATGAACTCGCTGCCTCTCGCGCGGGACCGGAACGTCCCTTCTCAATCTAGTGCGCTTTCGAACGAAGCTGCACCCCGCGCGGGCCCTGGAACCATTCAATTTCCCGCGTCCGCATAGGACGCACCGTAACAGCGAAATTGTCAACAAAAGCAAAGGCCCGGAGCGATGTCCGGGCCTTTGGCAAATCTACTCGAAAATGAAGAGCTGAACGGCGAGATTACTCGTCTTCCTCGGGCTGCTCTTCCGGGGGCGCCAGGCCCTCGAGGCCCTTCAGCAGCTCTTCTTCCGTCATGCGCTCGACTGCGACCTCGGTGTCGTCGGCATCGACGCTGGCACCGGCGGAACCGATCAGCGGCACGGTGTCCGGCTCGGGCTCGTCGACCTCGACGAACTTCTGCAGCGAGTGCACCAGTTCCTCTTTCAGGTCCTCGGGCGAGATCGTCGAATCGGCGATCTCCCGCAGCGAAACGACGGGATTCTTGTCGTTGTCGCGATCAACCGTGAGTTGCGATCCCGACGAGATCATCCGGGCGCGATGCGCAGCCAACAGGACGAGGTCGAAGCGATTGTCGACCTTATCAATGCAATCTTCGACGGTGACGCGAGCCATCTCGAGGCGCTCCGTGGTAAAAGGGACCGAACATGTAGGTTATGAGGGTTAGTTATAGGGCTAGCCCCCGTTTCGCAAGGTAAAATTTGTGATTTGCCTTCCCGACAGGCTCTGATAACCCCCTCTGCCGGGGCCAGAATGGCCGGAGCGTCTGACGACATGGCTAGGTTGCTGTCCCAGACAAGTAAATCTCTTCATTGCAATGTCAAAGGTCTAGGCTTTTTGCCCTCGCCTCACCATAATTGCGGTGGTGACTGTCGCGGGGAAAGATTCACAGAACTTTAGGCAGCAACGCCGGAATTTACGCGCGGTCGATCACCGCCGCGCTAAGAACACGAACAACCACGCGAGAACACTTTGATGTCGTCACCTGTTTCCAACAAGATCGCGCTCTTCATCGACGGAGCCAATCTTTACGCAACCGCAAAGACGCTCGGCTTCGACATCGACTACAAGCGCCTCCTCAAGGAATTCCAGGGTCGCGGCACGCTGCTTCGTGCGTTCTACTACACGGCGATCATCGAGGATCAGGAATATTCGTCGATCCGTCCGCTGATCGATTGGCTCGACTACAACGGCTACACCGTGGTCACCAAGGCGACCAAGGAATTCATCGACGCCAGCGGCCGCCGCAAGGTGAAGGGCAATATGGACATCGAGCTCGCGGTCGATGCCATGGAACTAGCCGAGCACATCGACCAGATGATTCTGTTTTCCGGCGACGGCGATTTCCGCTCGCTGGTCGAGGCCGTGCAGCGTCGCGGCGTTCGCGTCACCGTCATCTCCACCATTGCGAGCCAGCCGCCGATGATCGCCGACGAGCTGCGCCGCCAGGCCGACGTCTTCACCGACCTCGTCGAACTGCAATCCAAACTTGGCCGCGATCCGTCCGAACGTCCGGCCCCGCGCGAACCGCGTCATCACTCCCCGCAATTCCTGCAGCGCGCGACCACGATGGCCCCCCGGGGAGCCGATGACGATTTCGACGAGTAATCTCGTCGCCGCACCTACGCGCCCCGACAGCAACTGTCAGCTCTGCGTCAGGCTGGCCGACTTCCGCACACAGGCCCGCGCCCTCCACCCGGATTGGTTCAACTCGCCGGTGGAATCGTTCGGCGATCCGAATGCGCGGCTGTTGATCGTCGGTCTCGCGCCCGGCATGCAGGGCGCCAACCGCACCGGCCGTCCGTTCACCGGCGATTACGCCGGCGATTTGCTCTATGCGACCTTGCTCGAATATGGCTTTGCCAGCGGCGTCTATCAGGCGCGGCCGGACGACGGCTTGAAGCTGGTGGACGCCCGGATCAGCAACGCGGTGCGCTGCGTGCCGCCGCAAAACAAGCCGCTGCCGGCCGAGATCAACACCTGTCGGCAATTCCTCCGCGCCACCATCGCAACCATGCCGAAGCTGCGCGCGATCGTGCTGCTCGGGCGGATCGCGCACGAATCAACATTGAAGGCGCTGGATATGCGTCTGGCTGCCGCGCCCTTTGTGCACGGCGCCGTGCATAACGCGGGCACATTCAAGCTCTACGACAGCTACCATTGCTCGCGCTACAATACGAATACGGGCGTGTTGACGACCGATATGTTCCGCAAGGTCTTCGCGACCGTGCGCAAGGACCTAGGCTAGCACAAGCGACAGCCTTGGAGCGGAGCAGTCGCGCAATTTCGGAATATTAGAAAATACCCCTGAATTGCCCGACGTGTCAAGTTGCTCGGTCGAACGCCGGCCGCAGCCGGCTCCTTTGCATGGGGTTGTTTTCGATATTTTGGAACAGCCCCCTGCGTCGGCCCCGTGACGCTAGCCCTTGCGCGGGTTGTCCCTCAGCCATTCCAGCACGTCGCCGGCGTTCCGGTCGGGCGGGAACACCGGATAGAACACGCGGGTGATGCGCGCATCGTCGATGATGAGCGCAAGCCGCTTGATCAGCGTCAGGCCCGCTACCGACATCGTCGGCAATCGCAGCGCGCGCGTCAGTTCCAGCGCTTCGTCCGACATCACCGGGAACGGCAGATGCAGGCGCGAGGCCATTTCGGTCTGGTACGCGTTGCTTTGCGTCGACAGCCCGAACACCTGAGCGGCACCGGCCGCCTTCAGTTCGGCGAACAGGTCGCGGAAGGCGCAGGTCTGCGGCGTACAGCCGCGGGCCCCCGGGATCATGTCCCAATCGTCGACCAGCCCGATCTTGCCGGGCTCGCCGGTTCGCGGATAGGCGAACACCACGGTGCGGCCCTCGAGCGCCGACAGCGCCACCGAGGTGTCGTCGGTGGCGCGCAGCCTGACCGGCGGGATCGTCATGCCGGTCAGATGCGCGGCGCCGCCATCGTCCGTGGGTGCCGGGATCTTGCTCCAGTCGACGTCGGTCAGGCTGCTCTGGCTCATCAGACCAATCTCCATCCGCCGTCGTCGCAGTGTCGGGCTCCGAGCGCCCTAGCCCCGCGCCCGCATCAGGCGGCCCTTTTCGCGGCCCCAGTCGCGCTTCTTCTCGGACTCGCGCTTGTCGTGCAGCTTCTTGCCCTTGGCGACCGCGAGCAGCAGTTTGGCACGGCCGCGCTCGTTGAAGTACAGCTTCAGCGGAATGAGCGTCATGCCCTCGCGGTCGACTGCGCCAAGCAGCTTGTTGATCTGCTTGCGGTGCAGCAGGAGTTTTCGCGGCCGCTTCGGCTCGTGGTTGAAGCGGTTTGCCTGCAGATATTCCGGGATATTGGCGTTGATCAGCCAGATCTCGCCGTTCTTGGAATCCGCATAGGACTCCGCGATCGTGCTCTTGCCGCTGCGGATCGACTTCACCTCGGTGCCGGTCAGCGAAATGCCGGCCTCAACCGTATCCTCGATGGCGTAGTTGAAGCGTGCCTTCCGGTTTTCAGCGACAACCTTGATCGGACGTTCGTTCTTGTCGGCCACGTTAGCCCTTCTTGAGGAGGTCGCGGATTTCCGTCAGCAGCACGACCTCGTCGGACGGCTTCGGCGGCTCGGCGGGCTTGGCCTCATCCTTGCGCTTGAACTGGTTCATGGCGCGAATGACCATGAACAGCACGAAGGCGATGATCAGGAAGTTCAGCGTCAGCGTTAGGAAGTTGCCCCAGGCCAGCACCGCGCCCTGCTTCTTGGCGTCGGCGAGGTTGCTGGCCGTCACCTTCGCTGAAAGCGGAGTGAAATAGTTGGAGAAATCGAGTCCGCCCGTGATCGCGCCGATGATCGGCATGATGATGTCGCCGACCAGCGAGGTGACGATCGCGCCGAAGGCCGCACCGATGATGACGCCGACGGCGAGGTCGACGACATTGCCCTTCATGGCGAATTCGCGGAATTCCTTCAGCATCCCCATCCCCTTCTGTTCGACATTGCGCACGGTGGTGTTCACGGCAGTAGCAGTCCGGTTCAGTTGATCAGGCCGGCATGGACCATGGCGCTGCGGACGGCCTGACGGGTCGATTCAGAAACCGGCACCATCGGCAGGCGCAGCTTCTCGTCGAGCTTGCCGAGCAGCGACATCGCATACTTCACCGGCGCAGGATTGCTCTCGATGAACAGATTGGTGTGCAACGGCATCAGCTTGTCGTGGATCTTCAGCGCCGTCGTGACGTCGCCCTTCTGCCAGGCGGTCTGGAATTCCGAGCACAGCCGTGGCGCGACGTTCGAGGTCACCGAGATGCAGCCATGGCCGCCATGCGCCATGTAGCCGATGATGGTGGCGTCCTCACCCGACAGCTGATTGAAGTCCTCGCCCATCGCGGCGCGCTGCTGCGACACCCGCACCATGCTCGCGGTCGCGTCCTTGACGCCGGCGATGTTCTTCAGCTCGAACAGACGCGTCATGGTGTCGACCGACATGTCGATCACCGAGCGCGGCGGGATGTTGTAGATGATGATCGGAATACCGATCGCATCGTTGATCGCCTTGAAGTGCTGGTACATGCCTTCCTGGGTCGGCTTGTTGTAGTACGGCGTCACCACCAGCACCGCGTTGGCTCCGGCCTTCTCCGCGTGCTCGGCGAGCTCGATCGCCTCCTTGGTCGAATTCGAGCCGGCACCGGCGATCACCGGCACCCGGCCCTTGGCCTCCTGGATGCACCACTCGACCACGCGCTTGTGCTCGTCGTGGCTCAGCGTCGGGCTCTCGCCCGTGGTGCCGACCGGCACCAGGCCGTGCGTGCCCTCGGCGATCTGCCAGTTCACGAGGCCGCGGAACGCCGCCTCATCGACCGATCCGTTTTTGAAGGGCGTCACCAAGGCAGTGAATGATCCCCGGAATTTTGTCTTGGCTGCCATGGACTTCCTCCAAACGCTTCAGGCTAAAGGCTAGGTCGACGGACCCTTTGTTATTGTCGTGCTTCGCGTCCGTGCAACCGGCACTCGGTTGATGCGAAACGCCATGAAAGGCAATTCATATCGGGTCTGGCTGACAGGCGAAAGGGCCGTACCGAACCTATTCCCAGCCGGTTCCAGCCGCGATTTTGCCGTTGTGCTGGCGCAAACAGCCGCACCGGCAGGCTTCTTAGTATTTTGTCTACGTTTTCAATCAAATAAGAACCCAGGGCCCAAACGACCAGATGATTCGGGGCCGCAGAGGACTTCTGTGATTCGTTCCGTTCGCGCAGGCACATTGCGATCGACGGCGCTGGCGACGAGCCTGGCGCTCGTGGTCGGCTTGGCCGCCATCACGGCCGATGCATGGGCCGCCGAGGATGTTCCAGCCGCAAGGCCGGCCGCCCAAGACACCGCTTCAAAGACGGCCGCCTCGAAGGACGCGACTGCCAAGGGTGCCGCCTCCAAGTCCGAAGCTTCCAAGAGCGGCACCTCGAAGCCGCATGCTTCAAAGCCGACCGCGACCAAGAACGACGAAACCAAGACCAGCGCGGCCAAGACGGGCGCGGCCAAGACGACTTCTTCGAAGTCCGGTGCCGCAAAGGCCGACGGTGCCAAGGCCGCTTCTTCCAAAACCGACGCTTCGAAGAGCGCCGCGTCAAAGAGCAGCACGTCCAAGAGCACCGCGTCCAAGTCCACTGAGGCAAAGACCACTGCGTCGAAGCCCACCTCTCCGGCTGCGACGGGAAGTCTGCCTAACAAGCCGGCGCCCGTCCGCGCCGCCGCCCCTGCGTTGGTTCCGGCGACCCGCCAGCATGCCGCGCCGATCGCGCGCAAGCCGGTGTTGCCTGCGGCCGTGGCCGCGACATCGTCGACGTCGCAGTCCGACAAGGAAGCGCTGGCAAGCGTCGTCGAGCTGCTGCGCAAGCGCAAGCCGGCGGACGCCACCGAGGCCGAGGCCTCGATCTCCGATCCGGTTGCGCGCAAGCTTGCGGAATGGCTGATCCTGCGCAGCGAGGACAATGGCGCCTCGGTCGAGCGCTACCGCGCCTTCCTCGACGCCAATCCGAGCTGGCCATCGCAGACCTTCCTGCGCCGCCGCATCGAGGCATCGCTATGGGACGACCATCGCGACGATTCCGCGGTCTGGGCCTGGTTCCAGAATGAATCGCCGGTCTCGGCCAAGGGCCGGCTCGCGCTTGCCAAGGTGATGATCGGACGCGGCGACCGCGGCAATGCCGAGCGCCTGGTGCGCGAAGCCTGGCGCAACGATCCGATGAGCGAGGACACCGAGAGCACCGCGCTCGACCTTTTCGGCTCGTTCCTGACCGCCGCCGACCACAAGGCGCGCATGGACACGATGCTCTACGGCACCGACAACGAAGCTGCCGGAATTCGCGAGGCCAAGCGGCTCGGCTCCGGCTATCTGGCGCTCGCCAAGGCGCGCATCGCGGCCAACCGCAAGGGATCGAACCTTCGCGCGCTGCTCGAGGCGGTGCCGAGCGAGCTCTCCGGCGACACCGGTTACCTGTTCGCAAAAATCCAGCTGCTCCGCCGCGAGGAGAAATTCGCCGAAGCCGCCCGCCTGATGCTGAGCGCGCCGAAGGACCCGGCGCGGCTCTACAACGTCGACGAATGGTGGGTCGAGCGCCGCCTGCTGGCGCGCAAGATGATCGACGTCGAAGAGTTTCGCACCGCCTATCTGATCGCGCGCGACGCGGCGCTGCCCGCCCGCGACATCTACAAGACCGAGCAGGAATTCACCTCGGGCTGGATCGCGCTGCGCTTTCTCAACGACCCCGCCCTCGCCGCCCAGCATTTCGCGCGGATCGGCGTCGGCAGCGCCAACCCGACCGCGCTGGCGCGTGCGGGCTATTGGCAGGGCCGCGCCGCGGAAGCCGCCGGCCGCGGCCAGGAGGCGCGCGCCGCCTACGCGCGCGCAGCCGAGCAGTCGACCAGCTATTACGGCCAGCTCGCGCGCGCCAAGCTCGGCCTGCCGCAGATCGAATTGAACAGCGCGCCGCGCGGCCGCGGCGCCGACCGGCTGGAGATCGTGCGCGCGGTCGGGCTGCTCTACGAAATCGACGCGCGCGAGCTTGCGATCCCGATCTTCGGCGACATGGGCGACAATGGCGATCCGGAAGCGCTGGCCGGCCTCGGCGAGCTCACCGCGCGCCATGGCGATGCCCGCGGCATGCTGCTGATGGGCAAGGCCGCGCTCAATCGCGGACTGCCGTTCGACCACTACGCCTACCCGGTGAACGGCATTCCATCGTTCCGCCAGGTCGGACCGGAGGTCGAGCAGAGCGTCGTCTATGCGATCGCGCGCCAGGAGAGTGCGTTCAATCCGGCGGTGGTGTCGCCGGCCCAAGCCTACGGCCTGATGCAGGTGACGCCGGACGCCGGACGCTACGTCTGCAAGCGCGCCGGCATCGGCTTCGATCTCAACCGAATGAAGACCGACCCGGTCTACAACGCAATGCTCGGCGCAGCCGAACTCGGCGGCCTGCTCGAGGACTATCGCGGCTCCTACATCCTGACCTTCGCCGCCTACAATGCCGGCCGCGGCAGCGTGAAGAAGTGGATCGAGCGCTACGGCGACCCGCGCGATCCCAAGGTCGATGCGGTCGACTGGGTCGAGCTGATTCCGTTCTCGGAGACGCGAAACTACGTCCAGCGCATCATGGAGAATCTGCAGGTCTACCGCGCCCGTTTCGGCGGCGGCACCAGATTGCAGATCGACGCTGACCTGCGCCGCGGCGCCAGCGTCGAATAGCCGCCTCGGCCGCAGCTGGGCTCCAACGCGTTTTCTAAAACTTCTTCAATACTTTACGCGATAAGTTCTGCCTTCGTTCTCGCGCAGTCCATTATCGCGACAAGGACGAGCCATTCCGACCGCCCTCATCACGATGGGGGCATTGCGAATAATCGAGCGGAAACATGCCCTTCCAAATTGACCCAGCTGACAAAATCGATGCATAAGGCTCGCACCGGAGAGGTGGCCGAGTGGCTGAAGGCAACGCTTTGCTAAAGCGTCATACGGTCTCAAGCTGTATCGAGGGTTCGAATCCCTCCCTCTCCGCCAGCCAACCTTTTCGATCTTGAGCAGAACCCGGCGCCGCCGATATCCGACCCAGCTTCGATTCCATGGTTCGCGAGCCGTCCGAGGCCCGCTGGGCTTGAACCGATAGTCACCTCCGCGTGAACGAAACATCATTCCCGGCGCCTCGAAACGAGCGCGAAACAAACCGCGCCCAGCATCTCCTGCGTTTTTCATCACCTGAATATTTCCGGAGCAAAGCCATGCACCACGATAATGGCATTCAATTCCAGGACATCGACCAGGTTTTGCGTAACGCCCAGCTTCGCCGATCCACCGATCTGGGTCCCTTGTTACGGCATGGCTTCAAATCCAACGCAGGCAGGATCGTGATCGCAACTTCACTGGCCTGCGTGATTGTCGTGCTGGCGATCGTTGCTGCCCCACGGCCGGTCTCGAGCGCTGCGCTTGGCAGCGATTGGCAATGCAGCAAGGCAGCGTTCGTCCTGACGACCTGTCGTCAAACCGACCCTGCGCGCTCGTAGCAACGGCCTCGAATGGTCGCGCCGCCAATCGGCCGGCGAAACCTTTATCCGGCGACAACGTAGCTGGACGGCCGGCCTCCTGTTCTTCCATTTTGGTGCTGCGGGCCGGCAGAGGCCGTTCGGTCTTTCCCAGTCACGAACGGCCTCGCTCCTGCGCCCATCGATGAATCGTGTCGTCGCTGAAGGCGAAGAAACATGAATGGGCCGAGCCGCGGTCTCAGGTTAGTGATCTACCTCGGACTGGCTATTGTCCTGCCTGCTGCTCAGACGCGGCCGACGGTACATGCGCGGGACGTGCGTCGTGTGGTCGACAAGGAATGCCGCGACGTCTTGCCTGCGCAGGCAAAGATAAGGGCGTGCCTCAATTTGCTCAGCGATCGGCGGCTCTCGACCGCCTATCTTGCGCCGATCAACAGCGAAATATCGAGCGCGTTCCAAAGCCTGCGGGACTACGACAATGCGATCAAATACAAGAAGATCGAGATTGAACGCGCGCAAGCCGCGGTGAAGCAACCTTCTGCGGCCGACGCACTCCCTGCAAGTTTCGGCGCGATGTCCCTGCGTTACATGGAACTCGGGACGCTCCAGGCGCTCAATCGCCTGACCAACTTCAACAGTCAGTCCGACGAAGCGCGCCGAAGCGCCGCTGAGGAGCAAGGCAACTACAACCTGGCGCTCCAGTACAACCCGATGAACTACAGGGCATATCGATACCGCGCTGAAATTCACAGCTTGTTCTGCGATAGCGCGTCTGCGGTTCTCGATATGGAGGCAGCGGTCAGATTTGCTGAAGAAGCCGGAGACGAGAATACGGCTCGAGACTACAAGCGCGTCACGCTCGACGCATGCATCCCGGCTTGGCGCCGAGAATGGCCAGCGACGTCGGCTACCCGGTGACCTTCCCGCGTGAGCCGCTGCCGTAGTCTTACGGCCCCCCTACTGGCAGGCAACTTGCGATGTATCCGTGAACGTTCGTCGCCGGCCGTTCCCGGCGTACCGAACTCGGACATTCGGAGCACGCCCATGAACATGCATCATCGTTTTGAGACAGTTCGCGCAAGCACCGGACGAGAGTCGACGGTCAGGAGGATGCTGTCCGATCTTGTGCTGGCCTGCCAGCAGATCGAAGCCGACATTGCCACCGAAGAAGCGCGCGCGGGAATTCACGACCGATCGGACACAAGGTATCCGATCCTGGCAAGGTCGCTCCATGAACGGCACGACAATCTCAAGGGAACCATCGCCACGCTCGAAAAGCGCGTCACCAGCGATCACAGCACAAGTTGGTCGCCGACGCAGCATGGCGCGATCCTTTGACCAACCTGGGCGACGGAAGAGGCATCCGCCGTCCGCCAGGCAAAGGAGCCCGCGAGAAGCAGGCCCAGCCTCCTCACCGTCCCCCGAAGCACTGCTGCTTGCCATCGTTCAGGCAGGCAGCGTGATCGAGCGATGGAGGCGCGGCGCTGACCGACGTCAGCCGCTTCCACGCGTGGATGGATCGAGATTTCGGTTCTCGCCAGGCGGGATCGGCCCGAAGCCGGGATATCGGTACCCGCCAGGCACGATCACCTCTTCGCTCGGACGGATGATGAGGTGTTGTCGCACACGCCGGTGATGCGCCGTCGCCGCGTCGGCAACCGCACTCCACAGGATCAGAAGAGGCAACGTCAAGACCAGGGCAACGCGCATCGCGATCACTCCGTTTCACCGAACAAGTGACCGCCGACCGCGACGCTCTATTCTGCCCCGGCCATTCACCTGTGATCAAAACCGCGAGATCGCCGATCCGTAGCTCGCACGTCATCGCGGATCGTGTGCGGTCTTCAGGGGCCGCGGCAAGGCCTGCGCGCAGGCAACGCCGAGCAGCGCGAGGCCGCCGCCGATGACGTGGAAGGGCCTGACCGGCTCGCCCAGCATCACGATCGCGGCCGCAGCCGTCAGCACCGGCAACAGGTTCATGAAGATCGCGCAGCGGTTCGGGCCGAGCTGCGCGACACCGCGGATCCAGAGGAACGGCAGCACCACCGAAGCCAGCGCGCCGGCATAGACGATCAGCGGCCAGGTCGCCGCGTTGACCTGACGGAGCGGCGCCGGCGTCGCGAGGAACGCGGGGAACATCACGGCCAGCGCGCACAGCGCCTGCATGTAGGTCGACTGCCACCCGGTGATCGGCAAATTCCAGCGCTTCAGCAGCACGCCATACAGCGCGTAGACGATCGCGGCCAGCAGCATCAAGGCGTCGCCCGCATGCACGCCGTTCTGCAGCAGCGACGACAATTCGCCGCCGCTGACGAGATAGACGAGGCCCGCAAACGACAGCGGCGCACCGCAGACCATGCCGAGCGTCGGCTGCTCGCCGAGTAGCCCGGCGCTGAGCCCGACCGTGAGCAGCGGCGTCAGCGCGGTGAACACGGCCATGTTGGTGGCAGTCGTGGTCTCCGCCGCGAGATAAGAAAGGCTCTGGAACAGGCACATCGCCAGGAAGCCGAGGATCGCGAGCGGCCCGAGATGCGGCCAGATCACGCGGCGATTGCGCCAGGCGGCGCGCGCCACGAACGGCGACATCAGCAGCACCGCGATCAGCAGGCGATAGAAGGTAATCGCCTGCGGACCGATCGTGTGGGCCGACAGTCGCGAGACGATGACATTGCCGGCCCACAGCACAATGGCAACGAAGGGATAGAGAAGTGCAGCATTCTTCCTAAACATGACCTGGCAGCGCATTGGTGAAGGAGGCACCAGCAACTACCTGTCGCACTGAGGTCCGTCTCACGCTAGAATGACCAGACCTAGCGAGATTGGGACATGCGAGATGAAGACGTGTTGGACGACCTGATCACACGGCACCTCGACTACCACGCCACGGCGCGGCCGATGGCGGCGATGGAGATCGATTATCCGAGCGGCGCGTCGACCGGCCTGCATGCCCATCCGCGCGGCCAGCTGCTCTACGCGATCGAAGGCGTGATGATCGTGCGCTGCGCCGAGGGCACCTGGGTGGTGCCGCCCAATCGCGCGGTGTGGCTGGTGGCCGATCTCGCGCACGAGGTCCGGATGTGCGGTGCGGTCAAGATCCGCACCGTGTTCGTCGACGCCACTGCCGTCCCTAACCTGCCGCAGACCAGTTGCGTGTTCACGGTCTCGCCGCTGTTGCGTGAATTGTTCGTCGCCGCGATGGGTGTGCCACTGGACTATGCGCCCGCGACCCCTGACGAGCGCCTGATGCGTGTGCTGCTCGACCAGCTCCGCGAAATCGATGTGCTGCCGCTGCATTTGCCGATGCCGCGCGACCAAAGGCTGGCGCGGATCTGCGCGGCGCTGGTGAACCGTCCGGACGACGCTTCCACTGCCGAGCAGTGGGCGCGCCGGCTGAAGCTGACGTCGAAGACGATCCATCGTCTGTTCGTCAGGGAGACCGGCATGACGTTCGGCGAGTGGCGCCAGCAGGCCCGCCTGCTGTTCGCGCTGGAGCGCCTCGCGCGCGGCGCACGGGTGGTCGATGTCGCGCTCGATGCTGGCTATGCCAGCCAGAGCGCCTTCAGCGCGATGTTCCGCAGGCATTTTGGGGTGCCACCGAACGGCTTCTATCGGTAGGCCGTCTCGCGTTCGGCAGGCGCCAACTGGGCCAGCGGCCCGAGTATCCATTCCCTGAATGCCGCGATCTTCGGAAGCCCCTGCCGGTTGTCGGGGCAGACGAGATAGTAGGCGAACTCCTCCAGATGCGCGGTCTCGAGCAACTGGATCAGCTCGCCGGCCTCGATCTCATTTGCGACCATCGCCGCCGGCAAAAGCCCCGCGCCCTGCCCGGTCAACACGGCCTTCAAGAGCAGGCCGCTGTCGTCGAACGACGGGCCGCGCGGCGGACGAACTTCAGCAATGCCATTGGCCTGAAACCACAGGCTCCATCCCTTGCGATCGGCATCGTGTACCTGCGGCCAGCCCGCGAGATCTGCGGGAGACGCCGGCCGCCCGAGCCGCGCAACCAGCGACGGCGCGGCCACCGCAACCATCTCGACGGTGACGACGCGGTCGCTGCGCAGCCCCGGATAGCGGCCGAGGCCGTGGCGCACCGCGAGGTCGACGCCGCTGCGCGAGAAATCGACCACCGTGTTGCTGGTGACGATCTGCAGATCGATCTCGGGATGCGTCCCCTGAAACGACGCCATGCGCGGCACCAGCCAGGCCGATGCGAAGAATGGCGTCACGCTCACCGTCAGCGTGCCGACGTCGACTGAAGCGGCGACGCGGCGCGAGGCCTCCGCGATCTGGCGAAACGCATTGCGGATCGACGGCAGATAGTCGCGCCCGGCGTCGGTGAGATAGATGCCACGCGGCACCCGCTCGAACAGCTTGACGCCGAGATGGGCCTCGAGCGTCTTGAGCATCTGGCTGACCGCGCCCGGCGTGACGCACAGCTCCTCGGCCGCGAGCTTCACCGAGAGATGGCGGGCGGCGGACTCGAACGCCTTGAGTGCGTTCAGGGGTGGAAGCCGGCTCTCCATGATTTAGATTTTCTAATCCAAGATACGCAGCAAATCTGGTTTGCCAACTTGGTCATCTGCGCGCTCAATCAGCCTATCCCAGTGCAGGAAGCTTCGTCAACGCAGAGAAATCCAAGCAAAAAGTTAGATTTTCTAATCTTTATGACGCCTCCCGCGAGGCTTTCGGCGCACTCGTGAAACCAAGGACAAGGCATGACTAACGTCCCCGATAGACTCGGCCTACGCGACATCAGCGCAGGTAGCCTCGCCAGCGGACTCGTCGACCGCATCAACGCCTCGCAAGCCGGCGCCCTGCCCGGCCTGCTGGACTTTCAATGGCTCGAAGCCGAGCGCGGCCTCGTCCGCGGCCGCTTCGAGATCGCAGCGAAGCACTTCTCGCCGCACGGGCTGTTGCACGGCGCAAGCCTGGTCGCGCTGGCGGATACCGCGTGCGGCTTCGGCTGTCTCACGTCTCTGCCGGACGGTGCGACGGGTTTCGCCACCGGCGAACTGAAGACGAACTTCATCGGCGCCGCGCGCGAAGGCGGCGTCCGCTGCGAGGCGCGCCTCGTTCATGCCGGGCGCACCACCCAGGTGTGGGACGCCGAGATCCGCAGCGAGGCAACCGGCAAGGCCATCGCGCTGTTCCGTTGCACGCAGATGCTGCGCTATCCGCCGGCCAAGGCGAGCGACCACGCACCGCAGGGAGAACGATCATGAGGAGCGCCGCCATGCACGCCGGACACCAACGCGCAAGGCCGTTCTACGGCTGGATCGTCGTCGCGGCCGCCTTTGTCGTGACATTCATCGGCTTCGGCAGCGCCTACACGTTCTCATCCTTCGTGGACTCGTTGCAGCGCGAGTTCGGCGCCTCGCGCGGCTCGGTGTCGCTGGTGTTCTCATTCGCGGGCTTCCTGTATTTCGGCCTCGGCATCGTCTCAGGTCCGCTCGCCGATCGCTGGGGCGCGCGCAGGCTGGCTGCAATTGGGATGGCGCTGGTCGGTCTCGGCATGGTGCTGGCGGGGCAAGCGCAGACCATTCTTCAGGTCTATGCCGCCTACAGCATTGGCATCGGCGTGGGCGTCGGTTGCGCATACGTTCCGACCTTGGGCGCCGTGCAGCGCTGGTTCGTCAGGCGGCGCGGTTTTGCGTCGGGCCTCGCCGTCAGCGGGATCGGCGTCGGGACACTGGTGATGCCGCCGCTCGCAACCTGGTTGATCACGAGCCTTGGCTGGCGCGATGCCTACGTCGTGCTGGGGGTCGTGGCCGTCGTTGCCGGGATCGGGGCGTCGCTCCTGATCGCCGACGATCCGCGCCGCTACGGCACCGGACCGGATGGCGATCCGCTTGATACGGCGTCAGGCACGCCGCTGCGTCAGGGTGTTTCGATCCGCCATGCGGTGCGCACCGCCCGCTTTGCCGGGCTCTATGCGGCCTGCCTAGTCAGCGCGTTCGGGGTGTTCGTACCCTTCGTGCATCTGGTGCCGTTCGCCGTCGACCATCAGGTAGCACCGACGCTCGCCGTGCTGCTGCTCGGGATGATCGGCGTCGGCAGCACCGCCGGCCGCTTCTTCCTCGGCGGCATCGCCGACCGCGTCGGCCGCGATGCGTTCCTGATCGCGATGTATCTCGGCATGGCCGCCTCGCTGGCGATCTGGGCGCTTGCCGGCACATTCTGGTCGCTGACTGTCTTCGCATTGCTGTTCGGCGTGTTCTATGGCGGCTGGGTCGCGATCCTGCCCGCCGTGGTCACCGACCATTTCGGCGGCCGTAATGTTAGCGGCATCATCGGCATCCTCTACACCAGCGTCGCTTTTGGCACGCTGCTGGGACCCAGCGCTGCCGGCTTCGCGTTCGACATCAACCACAGCTACTTCATCCCGGTGGCGATCAGCGCCGCCGCCAACCTCGTCGCCGCCCTCATCGCTCTCGCGACCATGCGAACGGCCTCGCCGATGGCTTCAATCGCCCGGCCGTGACGGTCGGTGACCCCCGTGCTACGCTCGGGGATCACCCACCATCGGCTCGAGACTGTGATCACCCGGTTCGCCATGACCAAAACCTGGAACTACCGGCGCGCCGACAGTGACGATATCGTCGAACTGGCGTCGTGGCGCGGTGCCGGCTCGCTCGGCCTCAGGCCGCACTTCCATGACGAGAGCCAGATCGTGCTGGTGCTGTCGGGGTCGCGCGCCTTTCGCATCGACGACGCGACCGTCACCGTGCCTGCCGGCCACGCCGCGCTCATCCCGGCGGGAATGCTGCATGCACCGATGGCGACACCGCGCGCGGAGACGGTTTGCTTGAACGCCTATGTTCCGGCGAATCGCGCCTGCTCGTCGCTCCGGATCGTCAATGTCGGGGACCGCTGGCGGAGTATCGAGGAAATATCGCCCGAGCACATCGGCGAGATCGCCAACGAGATACTGTCGCGCGAGCCGCCCAACTCGATCGAGCGGACCGGCAGAGCCAGGCTCGGCACTGCCCTGACCGAGAGCCTAGAGCCGATCGGCGAGATCGCCGCCAGCTTCGGGCGAAGCCGCGAAGGATTCAGCCGCATGGTGAGGCGCGAGCTCGGCGTCGCGCCGCATGCCTTCCGTCTGCTCGCCCGGCTCAATGTTGCCCGGCGGCTGCTGCGCGCCGGCGAGCCGATCGCAGCCGTTGCGGCGGATGCCGGCTTCTCGGACCAGAGCCACCTGACCCGCCTGTTCCGCCGCACCTTCGGCACGACGCCGGGCGTCTACTGGCGCGATTGAGGCGGCGTCACAGACGTTCCAGACCGGCCGCTGCTCGGCCCGCTAGCCTGCTCACCCTGCAAGGGGTGAATGATGGATACCGGGACAAGTCTTCTGCTGCTCGCGGCCGGTGGCGCGGGAGGCGTCATCAACGCATTGGCGGGCGGTGCGACACTCATCACCTTTCCGGCGATGCTCGCCGCAGGCCTGCCGGCGGTCATCGCCAATGCGTCGAATGCGGTGGCGATCTCGCCAGGGCATTTGATCGCGGCGCTCGCCGATCGCGGCAAGCTGCCGCCACCGACGCGGCGTACCGTCAGCTTCGTCGCCGTCTCCACGGTTGCAGGCGCCATCGGTGCCGGTGTCCTCTTGTTGCTTCCCGAGCGACTGTTCGTCCTGCCGGTGCCGGCCCTGATCGCATTCGCAACGCTGCTGTTTGCCTTCGCGCCGCAGATCCAGGCATGGACCGTCGGGCACCAGACCGCAGCCTTGCCATCGACCGGCGCGAGCAGTGCTGTCCTGGGATTGGCGTGCGTCTATGGAGGGTTCTTCGGTGCCGGACTCGGCGTCATCCTGACTGCGGTGCTGTCGATCACGGAACCGAGCGACATCAGGGCGATCAAGGCACTGAAGAACCTGCTCGCGACCTGCGTCTCGCTCGCCGCCACATTGATCTTCATCGCGCAGGGAGCGGTCCGGTGGCCGGAGACCTTGGTGATGCTGCTCGGCGCCATGGTCGGCGGCTATGCCGGAGGCTACCTGATCCGGATCCTGGCGGCTCGGATCGTCCGGCAGTTCGTCATCGCCAGTGGCGCGCTGATGACCGCGGTCTACGCAGGACGATACTGGTTCTAGGTGGAGCACGGGAGCCGAGGCTCCCAGCTCGATGATATCGGTGACTTGCCTAGTGCGTCGTCATCCAGGCGCGGGCTTCGCGCTGGGCGGCAGCGATCTCGACGTCGGACATCTGCTCGGCGACTTCGCGGCGGTGCGCGATCGCGTCGGTACGTCCCTTGAGCGCCGCCAGGTTGAACCATTTGTGCGCCGCGACGAGGTTGACCACGCCGGAGCGGCCGCTCGCCCAATACATGCCGCGCTCGAACAGCACGTCCTGGATTGCAGTCGCAGCAACCGGGACAGCGCTTTCCTGATCGATGACCCCCTGAAACATTGTCGTCATTCCCCTTTTTGTTGTTGGCCGCCCTCCCCCGAGCGCGGCCCCCGTCCACTGATGAAACGCCTTGTTATCCCCGCGCTGATCCTGGATCATGCGCCGCGCTGATCCCTGGATCATGCGCTCGCCGTTTGCCGGCTTGTTGGGATGATCATGGCCCATCAAATTTGAAGAGCGGTTTAAGTATCGCGATGAACGGGATGTAAATCGGGCCGGCCGGGTGCATTCCCCGGAATCGCAGAAGTGCCTGTGCCGCAGGCATTTCCGTGGATTCGTGAATGCCGGTTTACCTTGGTGCTTCGGACATCGATAACCATCGCCGACAATGGCCGCGGCGCCGTCCGGTCGCGGCCGCCGTCGCATCCGATCAGTCGATGAATTGACGGTGGGCTGCTACGACAGCCGGACGGTCCGCGAAGCCGCGGCACGGTCGCGCACGCAAAGAAACGTGAGCCCGTCAGGCCCGACGTCGATCCAGAAAATGGGATGTGGAAAGTGGCTGCCGGGCGCGGACTGCGCGGGCCGCCGGAACGAGGGGGTCGGCGAACACGTCAGGACCAGATTTCAGCTCGGCATTCTCGCCGGTGAAATTGCGGAACCGATCCGGCCCCGCACCGAACGAAGAAATCTCTGTTTCTTCTGCCGGACCGGTTTTGGGAAGGTTGCCCTCCCCGAAATACGATCCAGCCGTTTGACCTGATGTCTCGCCGACACCCTCTTTCGTCAGCCAGAGCCTTGGGGTGGGATATGCTTCTCAGCAGTCCGTCCGCTGGCTCTTGCGACGTGCCGGCGTCAAGCCGCCGGCAATCCTCTCAAGGCGAGAGGCTTACTTCTTCTTGGCGACCTTGCGGGTCTTCTTCGCAGTCTTCTTCACTGCGCTCTTCGCCTTCTTCGCCTTCTTCGCCTTCTTTGCCTTCTTAGCCATGTTGCCCTCCAGTATGTGAGATGGCTCTTACTTCGCTGCGTGCACTCGGGAATCGATATGCACTACTTCCCGAATACACCAACAGACCAAAAAAAACAGTGTCCCGCTTAAGGAAGTGTTGACGCAGCGGTGGCAGCGCGCACACCGCGCGCCGCCGATAAAATCGACGATGCATTCGCGCGACGATGCAAGAAACGCAACAGCCGCCGACATCGCCATTTGTCAACGTTGCAGGAAACGCCTTCTGTTGTAGGCTTTTCTTGAATTCGCATTGAAGCGATCGACGCGAGATCGTCGTTGCGCTGAGTCGCGAGCGAAGACGAAAAGCGGCGCGTCGCCGACGCCGAGTCGTAATTTTTGGCAACGAAAAAATTTTCGTGGGAAAGACGGCTTTTGCCTCGTTTGAGGTCGTCCAAGGCGGATTCGCGAACGAATCGCAGCTTCGTCGATTCGGCGCCGAAGCCGTCAGCGCGGTCGTCGAGCGAGGGTGTGAGGCAGGATCACGCCGCGTTCACGCGCGCGCGACGACGCCGACGGTGACGGCGCGGGAGCATGATCCGACTGGATCATGCGCCAAGGACAACATCATTGTCCTGTTCGTTCAGATGCCGAGCTTCGACTTCAAGAGGTCGTTGACCGCCTGCGGGTTCGCCTTGCCGCCCGACGACTTCATCACCTGACCGACGAACCAGCCGACCAGTTGCGGCTTCGCCTTCGCCTGCTCGACCTTGTCGGGATTGGCCGCGATGATGTCGTCGACCACCTTCTCGATCGCGCCGAGGTCGGTCACCTGCTTCATACCGCGCGTCTCGACGAGCGCGCGCGGATCGCCGCCCTCCTGCCAGACGATCTCGAACAAGTCCTTGGCGATCTTGCCGGAAATCGTTCCCTCGCCGATCAAATCGACGATCGCGGCGAGTTGCTCCGCCGACACCGGCGAGCCTGCGATCGCCACACCTTCCTTGTTGAGACGGCCGAACAGCTCGTTGATCACCCAGTTGGCAGCAAGCTTGCCGTCGCGCGCCTTGTCGGCGAGACGAGCGAGCACCGTCTCGTAGAACTCCGCGCTCTCGCGCTCGGCGACGAGCACGCCCGCATCATAGGGTGACAGGCCGAAGCCCGTAATAAAACGGGACTTCTTCTGGTCCGGCAGCTCCGGCAGCTGCGCCTTGAGTTCGTCAACGAAGGCCTGGCTGAATTCGAGCGGCAACAGATCGGGATCGGGGAAGTAACGGTAGTCGTGCGCCTCTTCCTTGGAGCGCATCGAACGCGTCTCGCCCTTGTTCGGGTCGAACAGCCGGGTTTCCTGGTCAATCGAGCCGCCGTCCTCGATGATCTCGATCTGACGCCGCGCCTCGTACTCGATCGCCTGACCGATGAAGTTGATCGAGTTCATGTTCTTGATTTCGCAGCGGGTGCCGAACGCGGTCTCGCCGTAGCGCCGCACCGAGACGTTGACATCGGCGCGCAGGCTGCCCTTCTCCATGTCGCCGTCGCAGGTGCCGAGGTAGCGCAGGATCGAACGCAGCTTGGTGACGTAGGCCTTGGCCTGCTCAGCGTCGCGGATGTCGGGCTTGGAGACGATCTCCATCAGCGCGACGCCGGAACGGTTGAGGTCGACATAGGTCATTGTCGGCGACTGATCGTGCAGCAGCTTGCCGGCGTCCTGCTCCAGATGCAGCCGCTCGATCCCGACCGTGGCGCTGCGGCCGCCGTCGAGCTCGAGCAACACCTCGCCCTCGCCCACGATCGGCGACTTGTACTGGCTGATCTGGTAGCCCTGCGGCAGGTCGGGATAGAAATAGTTCTTGCGGTCGAACACCGAGCGCAGATTGATCTTCGCATTCAGCCCGAGACCGGTGCGCACCGCCTGGCGGACGCACTCCTCGTTGATCACCGGCAGCATGCCCGGCATCGCGGCATCGACCAGCGAGACATGGGAGTTGGGCTCGCCGCCGAATGCGGTCGATGCGCCGGAGAACAGCTTCGCGTTCGAGGTGACCTGGGCATGGACCTCCATGCCGATCACGACCTCCCAATCGCCCGTGGCGCTCTTGATCAGTTTGTGAGGGGCAGCAGATGCGGTCATGGATCTCGGTTTCCGGACAGGTATTATCTGGGATGGATTGGGCTTCGCGCAACCGACAGCGCCAGTCAAGCCGCCTTGCAATCCGGTTGCGGCCCGCCCGTCGCCGGAGGCGCTGATCAGAGCCCGCGCCGGAACTGCTGATAGGCCTTGCTCGAGCGCAACGCGTCCGCGCCGCCCGTGATCAGTTGGTCGACCTGCTCGGCCGGCAGTGAAAGCCGCGTCGGGATGGCGTTCAGGATGCCGGCACGATCCGGTCCGAGCCGGTCGAAGCCGAGCCGCTCGACATAGATCGCGACATCACCGCATTTCCACCCCGTACCGACGCCGAGCCTGGAGCGATCCGCCGCCGACAGGCCGCAGCGCCAACGCTTCAGCTTGCCGGACCAGTCGCTGGCGAGCGCCGTGAACGCGGCGTAGCTGGAGCGCACGCTGGCATCGATCGCGGTGTCTGCGGCCGCCGACACGAGTTCGACACCGTTCGGCCCTTCGAGCGTCTGCACGAAATCCCCGGAGATGCCGCGGCCGGCATCGACCACCAGGAACAGGATGCGCTTCAGCTTGGCCGCCTGCCGCTCGTCGAGCGGCTCGTAGGGACGTTGCGCGGCGAGCAAGCCGATGCTGAGCCCCGACAGCCCGTAATTGTCGACCAGCCCGCCATCGAGCAGCTTGACGTAGCGCATCGAGCCGTCGCGGTAGCGCGCCTGGGCCTCGGCGTAGGACCGCAGCAACGGCTGCGCGTTCGGATCGTTGCGCACCCGATCATACCAGGGCGGCAGCGGCGCGGCGCAGCCGCCGGGATAGGTCTGCAGCACGATCGGGGCAAACGCGAGCGGCACCGCGGCCGATGCGGCCACCGCTTCGGCAACACGATAGGAGCGGATGTCGCTGCACAGCGCGTCGAACGATGTCTTGCCGAACACGAACGGCGTGCGGTTGTAGATGTCTGACGCGTTGATCCACACCCGCGGCCGGCGGTCGTCGGGCAACGCCTCGAACCGTGCGCCGTCGAACAGATTTTGATCGAGCCAGTCGGTGAACTGACTGTCGTTGACACCGCCGCCGAGCGCGCGCCCGATATTGCCGAGCGAGATCCGCGTCTTCAGTCCTTCTTCGGCATTGCGCAGCAGGAAGCGTTCGCGGAAATCAGCGAGCGCCGCACGCCGCTTCAAGCCGAAATAGGCGGCGGTAACCGATCCGCCGGAGACACCCGAGACGAAGTCGACGCGGTCGAGCAGCGTCTTGCTGCCGGCAGCGCTGGAGCGCGCCCGGTCGAGCTCTTCCAGCACGCCGAACGAAAACGCCGCCGCGCGGGTGCCGCCGCCGGAGAACGACAGCGCGAGCAGCAGGTCATCTTCATAGGTCGGATAATCGCGGGCGCTGCTGTTGTCGGCGAGCGCAGCACCGAGCGGCACGTTGCCGGGGAGATTATAGACGGACGCGCAACCGGCAAGGCCCGCTGCCACCGCTGCCACCAGCAATGCTGACAGCCATCCCCCTATGCCCGACCCACGCACGAATACTCTCTTTGCCGCTGGCCCCCGCCACGTTCCGTCAGCCTATCACGGCCAATCTGGGCGGCGGCATGGCGGCCGAAATACGGTTAATACTCGCGGTGCCACGGCACCGGCATCTGGCACCGATAGTTCAGGCCAAAAGCGCCGAGACGATCCGCTCCCACTCGGCCTCGACCGTGTCCTTTGCGACCGGCTGGCCGGCTCGGCGATACCAGTACCCGGCATTGCCGAGATCGCCCTCGACCCGATGCAGATGGGCATGCACCCAGGCCGAATTGGCGTCGCTCTCGTCCTGCACGATGCGATGCGCCTGATCCCAGTCACCCTTCCTGGCCCACCACAATGCGGCGAGCGGCGGCGACAACGCGCTATTCGGCGCAGCGTCAGCGAGACTGGCGCGGAAATCCGCCATCGCTCACCACCATCTGGGCGCCGCGAACCGGCCGGCCGCCTGCTCGATCACTTCGCCGAGCGAGAACAGCGTCTCCTCGTCGAACGGACGGCCGATCAGTTGCAGGCCGAGCGGCAAGCCTTGCGTGTCCTTGCCCGCTGGCACGGCGATACCCGGCAGGCCCGCCATGTTCACAGTCACCGTGAAGATGTCGTTGAGGTACATCTCGACCGGATCGGCGCCGCCCTTTTCGCCGATGCCGAATGCCGCCGATGGCGTCGCCGGCGTCAGGATCGCGTTCACGCCCTTGGCGAAGCAGTCCTCGAAATCCTTCTTGATCAGCGTCCGCACCTTCTGCGCGCGCAGATAGTAGGCGTCGTAGTAACCGGCCGAGAGCACATAGGTGCCGATCAGCACGCGGCGGCGCACCTCGTCGCCAAACCCATCGGCACGGCTGTTCTCGTACATCTCGATGATGTTCTTGGCCGGTTCGCGCAGCCCGTAGCGCACGCCGTCGTAGCGCGCGAGATTCGAGGAGGCCTCCGCCGGCGCCACGATGTAGTAGGCCGGCAGCGCATATTTGGTGTGCGGCAGCGACACTTCGACGAGTTCGGCGCCGGCGGCCTTCAGCCACTGCGCGCCCTCGCTCCAGAGTTTTTCGATCTCGGCCGGCATGCCGTCGAGGCGGTACTCCCTGGGAATGCCGATCTTCATGCCCTTCACGGACTTGCCGATCGCGGCTTCGTAGTCCGGCACCGCGATGTCGACCGATGTGGTGTCCTTGGGATCGTGACCTGCCATCGAGCGCATCAGGATCGCAGCATCGCGCGTCGTGCGTGCGATCGGGCCGGCCTGGTCGAGCGAGGATGCGAACGCCACGATGCCCCAGCGCGAGCAGCGGCCGTAGGTCGGCTTGATGCCGACGGTCGCGGTGAACGCGGCGGGCTGGCGGATCGAGCCGCCGGTGTCGGTTGCGGTTGCGCCCATGCAGAGCAGGGCCGCCACCGCCGAGGCCGAGCCGCCGGACGAGCCGCCTGGCACCAGCGTGGTGTTGGAACCCTCGCGACGCCACGGGTTGGTGACCGGGCCGAAGCACGAGGTCTCGTTCGACGAGCCCATTGCGAACTCGTCATTATTGAGCTTGCCGAGCAGCACCGCGCCGTCGCGCCACAGCTGCGAGGTTACCGTGGATTCGTAGGGCGGGATGAAATTGCCGAGGATCTTCGAGCACGCGGTGGTGCGGATATCGCGGGTCGCGAACAGGTCCTTGATGCCGAGCGGGATGCCGGCCAGCGGCCCGCCCTCGCCCTTTACAATTTTCTCGTCGGCGGCCTTGGCCATCTCGCGGGCACGGTCGGGCGTCTCCAGCACATAGGCATTGAGCACGCGCGCGGCTTCGATGGCGGCGAGATGCGCGTCAGTCAGCTCGACGGCGGTGAAAGACTTGCTCGCCAGGCCCTCGCGGGCCTCGGCGATCGTCAGCGATGTCAAATCGGTCATTTATTGATCGGGCTGCAGAAGAACGGAGACAGGGTCTTGTCGTGGGCGGGGTCGTCCTGCCGGGGGCTGATATTTCTCTGGACGTTTTCCCTGGCACGCTCGGCATCGAGCGCTTCGAGATGGTCGAGGACCGCATCCATCGCCGCATTGGGATCGGCGACCTTCCCCTTGCGCTCCATCGCATCGAGGAAGTCCATATAGGCCTTGTAGGCCTTTTCATCGTCGCAGAGCAGACACATCGCCATCGTCCCAGAACAGAGAAACTACTCGACCACCTTCGGCACGAGGAAGAAGTGATCGGTCGTATCGGGCGCGTTGCGAACGATGTCGTCGGCGATCTCGCCGTCATTGACCACGTCAGCGCGCTTCTTCATCTCCATCGGCGTCACCGAGGTCATCGGCTCGACGCCGTCGATATTCACCTCCGACAGCTGCTCGACAAAGGCAAGCATCGCGTTCAGCTCGCCCTGGAGGTGGGGAACTTCGGCGTCGCTGACCGCGATCCGCGCCAGATGCGCGATGCGGCGGACGGTTGTGGCGTCGACGGACATTATATAGGGCCTCGGGTCCCAAAGGTCAGGCTGAAAGGTCAGCCCGCCGTATAGCAGAGGCCGGTTTTGCGCCGCAACCGCGCGAATCCCTCGGCCCCGGGGGCTTGGGCCCCCTGCCCGGCGCCCCGGCGAGGCCTTCCGCGCGCATTCGGGACGCAAAAAGCCTGCGACGAAACCACTTTGCGGCTGCCACGAAGTGGTGCCGAAACATTCGCGGCGCCTACTTCCCCCAAATAGAAAAGTTCGGAGTGCGTCATGCAAACGCTGGAAAGCCGCCCCCGGCCGGAGAGCTGGGACCCCGCTTTGTGGTCGATCGGCACGGTGCTGGGGATCGCGATCCTTTACGTCGCCTGCCTGGTCTGAACGAGGAGCCATGGCCATGTCCCAGGCAACAGCTCTGCAGGAAAAGGCCGAGATGTTCGAGCGTCGCGCCGAGAGCGCCACCGATACGATCTCCCGGCAGCATTATAAGGAAATGGCCGCACATTATCGCAGGCTCGTGGCCGAGCATCTTGAGATCAGCCGGAGCGAGCCCGCGCGTCAGGCCTGAGACAGCGCGCCCATGCGTGCGAGTGCGGCGCCCGCCAGCGCGCGGGTCAGCTCGGCGGCCGGCATCTCCTTCCCCATCCGCACCGCCTGCCCGGCCCAGAGATTGGTGAAATCGACCTTGCCCTGTTTTTCGGCAGCCGCCTTCAGCGGCCCGAGGGCGGTCGCCGCATGCGGGAACGCCGGTGCGTCCGGCGAGATCGGACCGACCTCGCGCATCACGCGGTTGGCAACCCCGCGCGCCGGGCGGCCGGTCATCACATTGGTGATGACGGTCGATTCATCGCTCGCCTGCGCCAGCGCGATCCGGCCCTGCGCAGTGACCTTGGATTCCGGACAGCGCAGGAACGCGGTGCCGATCTGCACCGCGGATGCGCCCAGCGCAAAGGCCGCCGCGATCCCGCGTCCGTCCGCGATGCCGCCGGCCGCGACGACCGGCACCTTCACCGCATCGACCACCTGTGGCAACAACGAGAACGTGCCGGGCTGCTCGGCGATGGTCTCCGTCAGGAACATGGCGCGATGGCCGCCGGCGTCGGCGCCTTGCGCGATGACGACATCGGCGCCGTTCTCCTCGAGCCAGATCGCCTCCTTCACCGTCGTCGCCGACGACATCACGATGGCGCCCGTCGCCTTCACCCGCTGCAACAGTTTCGGCTCCGGCAGGCCGAAATGGAAGCTGACGACCTCGGGCTTCAGCTCCTCGACCACGGCGCAGAACGCCGCGTCGAACGGCGCGCGGTTCGCCGCATTGCTCGGCGCATCCGGATCGAGGCCGTGCTCGCGGTAGTAAGGCCCGAGCCGCTGCCGCCATTGCGCCTCGCGTGCCGGATCGGCGTCGACCGCCTTATGGCAGAAGAAGTTGAGGTTGACCGGCGCGGACACGCGCTGGCGGATGATGTTGACCTGCTCACGCGCCTTCTCGGCCGAGAGCATCGCGCATGGCAGCGAGCCGAGCCCGCCGCCCTGCGCCACCGCAATCACGAGCTCTGCATCCATCACGCCGGCCATCGGCGCCAGCACGATCGGGAATTCGGTCTTGAAACGATCGATCAATCGACGGTCCGGCCACATGGTCTGTCTCGCGCTTGTTCAGGACAAAGAGGAAAGGGTGTTACGCCGGCCCTGCAGCGTCTGCTCGGCCTCGGCGACGATGCGGCCGACTATCTCGGCCGCGGGAACGATATCATGGATCAGCCCGACGGACTCGCCGGCGAATACCGCGGCGATGTCGAAATTGCCCGCTTCCCTCGCCGCGGTGTATTCCACCACGATCTCGTCCGCGCGCTGCATCAGCTCGATCTCGCGGCCAGACCAGCGCCGCAGATGATCGTTGGCAAGCGAGCGCGCGGTGAACGGCGCCGGCCACATCAGCTTGCGCGACCAGTCCATCACCACGCCGCGCACCGTCTCGCCGCTCCTCGCCGCGCAGATCAGTTGCTTCGCCCGCTCGGGCGCGTCGGCCTCGGCGCTGGCATAGAACCGCGTTCCCATCAGCACGCCGGATGCGCCGAGCATCATCATCGCAGCCAGGCCACGGCCATCAGCGATGCCGCCGGCTGCGACGACGGGGACGCGCCCCGCCGCGAAATCGATGATCGCTGGCACGATCTCGAGCGTGGTGCGCGAGGCACCGTGACCGCCCGCCTCCGTGCCCTGAGCTATCAGGATGTCGGCGCCGCAATCGAGCGCTTGTTGCGCCATCTCCTCGCTCTGCACCTGGCAGATCAGCAGCGCGCCCGCGGCCTTGATCTTGGGCGCGAACGGCGCGGGATCGCCGAACGACAGCATCACCGCGCGCGGTCGCGCTTCCAGTGCGATCTCCATCAGCTCCGGCTGTTTTGCGAGGCTCCAGGTGATGAAGCCGATCCCGAACGGGCGGTGATATCGCCTGAGCACCGCTGTCTCCGCCGCGAGCCAGGCTTTGTCTCCGTAGCCGCCGCCGAGAATGCCGAAGCCGCCGGCGTCGCTCACCGCCATGACCAGCCGGCTTGCCGTGATCATCGCCATCGGCGCCGCCAGGATCGGATGCGCGATGCCGAGACGTGCCGTCAATTCGGTGCCGATCGGCATGGTTGCTCCCTGTTCCGGATTTGCTGTTCTGGACTTGCAGCGTAAGCGGGCCTACCATTCTGTGAAAATGAATACTAGAGAACGCTACCATCTCTAAAATGAAACGGTGGTCCCTGATGGAATTGACCGACCTGCTCACCTTTTCCACGGTCGCCCGGCTCGGCGGCATTACCCGGGCCGCCGACGAGCTGAACACCGTGCAGTCCAACGTCACCCAGCGCATCAAGGCGCTGGAGGCCGAGATCGGCACCGCGCTGTTCGAGCGCCACAGCCGTGGCATGTCGCTGACCGGCGCCGGCCGCCGGCTGTTGCCCTATGCGCAACGCATGGCTGCGTTATCGCGCGAAGCGGTGCTCGCCGCGCGCGACGATGGCGAGCCGAAGGGGCCGCTGTCGATCGGCTCGATGGAGACCACCGCCGCGGTGCGGCTGCCGACGCTGCTTGCCGAGTTTCATCGCCGCTATCCGGCGGTGCGCCTTACGCTGCGCACGGCGCCGACCGCCGATCTCGTCGCCGCCGTACTCGACGGCACGCTCGACGGCGCCTTTGTCGCCGGTCCGATCGAGCACGCCGAACTCACCGTGACGCCGGCCTTCACGGAGGAATTGGTGCTCGTCACCGCGCCGCGCTGGACATCGCTCGCCGCCTTGCGCGCCGGCACGCCGGAGTCGGGCCCGACTGCGCTGGTGTTCCGCACCGGCTGCACCTACCGGCAGCGTCTCGAACAGGTGTTCACCGAGTTCGGCTGGCCGTCCGCCGCCCGCTTCGAACTCGGCACGCTCGACGGCATGGTCGGCTGCGTCGCCGCCGACATGGGCGTGACGCTGCTGCCGCGCGCGGTGGTCGAGCGCGACCACGTCCAGCGCGACATCAAGATCCACAGGCTCAATCCGCAGCATGCGCATGTCGAGACGCTGTTCATCCAGCGCCGCACCGCGCACCAGTACAGCGCGTTGCAGGGACTGGTCGCGTGCCTTTCCGGCGACGATCGGGTGATCGCTGCCTGAGGCGACTGCAATCTCACCTCTCCCATCGGGAGAGGTCGGCGCCTCGCGCCGGGTGAGGCGTTACGTTCCCTCGATGGAACGCTGTCCCCTCACCCGAATTGCTTCGCAATTCGACCTCTCCCCAATGGGGAGAGGTGAAGCAAGTGCTTTGCCTCGGCGAGCGGGTGCGTGCTAAGCGCTAGCGCATGCCCGCCCCCATCCTTCCCCTGATCGAAGCCGCGCCGCATTGGCCCGCGCGCGGCGCGCTGGTCGGCCTCGACCTCGGCACCAAGACCATCGGCGTTGCCGTCTCCGATCCGGACCGGCGGCTCGCGACCGGCGTCGAGACCATCCAGCGCAAGCAGTTCAAGGCCGACGCGGCGCGGCTGCTCGCGATCGCGGCCGAGCGCAGCGCCGTCGGCTTCGTGCTGGGCCTGCCGATCAACATGGACGGCACCGAGGGCCCGCGCGCGCAATCGACCCGGGCCTTCGCCCGCAATCTCGCAGGCCTCACCACGCTGGCGATAGGTCTGTGGGACGAGCGGCTGTCGACCGCCGCCGTCGAGCGCGAGCTGATCGGCATGGACGTCAGCCGCGCCCGCCGCGCCGAGGTGATCGACGAGCACGCTGCGATCTTCATCCTGCAGGGCGCGCTCGACCGGCTGGCGAAGCTGCGCGGAGACCGCTGACGATGGCCGTGGTGATCGCGGCGCTGCTGCCGGTGTTTCTGCTGATCGTGCTCGGCGTCGTCCTCAGGCGCACGCTGATGCGGCTCGATACCCAGTGGCATGGGCTGGAGCAGCTCACTTACTACGTGCTGTTCCCGGTGCTGCTGGTGCAGACGCTGGTGAAGGCCGACCTGACGACCGTGCCGGTCGCCGGCGTCGGCGGCGCGCTGCTGCTGGCGGCGCTGGTGATGTGCCTGCTGTGCCTTGCGCTGCGCGGCCCGCTCGCCCGCGCCGGGGTTGACGGCCCCGCCTTCTCCTCGATCTTCCAGGGCGCGACGCGCTGGCAGACCTATGTCGCGCTGTCGGTGTCGGGCAATCTCTATGGCAAGGTCGGACTTGCGCTGGCCTCGGTCGCGATGGTCGCGATCATTCCGCTGGTCAACGTCTTCAGCGTCGCCGTGCTGGCGAAATATGCCTCATCCGGGAAGCGGTCCGCGGGCGCCATCGTGATGACTGTGGTGAAGAACCCCCTGATCTGGGCCTGCGTCATCGGGCTCGCCATCAATGTCATCCATGTTCCGCTGCCGAAGATATGGCACGACGTCGCCGACGCGCTCGGCGGCTCGTCGCTGGCGATCGGCCTGCTCGTCACCGGCGCCGGGCTGCATCTGGAAGGCATGTTCCGCCCCAGCCTCGCCGCAAGCGTCGCGCTGCTCCTGAAGCTGGTTGCGATGCCCGTCCTGACCGTCACGCTGGCGATGTGGTTCGGCGTCACCGGCGCCAACCTCGCCATCGTCGCGGCCTGCGCCGCGGTGCCGACCTCGCCCTCGGCCTATGTGCTGGCGCGCCAGATGGGCGGCGACGCCCCCCTGCTCGCCCAGATCATCACGCTGCAGACGATATTGGCCGCGATCACGATGCCGATCGTGATCGCCGCGGTCGGGCCCTAGCATGCGGCCTGCGCTTGCGCAGTAAGGCTCGTTCCGCCAGTCGTCGTTATTTCCCGCTCGAACCAGTGAACGCCCTATCGAGCACATCGCCGATCGGCTGCCAGCTGCGGCCATCGAACTGCAGCAACCGCAATTGCTCGACCGGCCGGAACTGCGTGGTGTTGATCTTGATGCCCGGCAGCAAGGCGGATGCCTGATAATCCCTCAGCGCCGCGGCCTGCTTCATGACGTTCTCGCGCGACAGATCGTTGCCGCATTGCCTGAGCACCTGGACCAGCGTTTCGGCAGCAGCATAGCCATAGACAGCGGCAGCGTCGTCCTTGCCCCCGGCCTTGGTATATTTGTCCATGAAGCTGTGCCATGCGCCCTGATCTTCCTTCCACGCCGGATCGCTCGCGTCCTTCAGGAAGGCGGCGGTGATGACGCCGGTCGCATTCTCCGTGCCGGCCGGCTTGAGCACCGTCTCGATCGATGACGCCATCTGGTTCACGACGAACACCGGCCGCCAGCCGTGCTCGGCGGCAGCGCGGATCACCTTCGAGGCATTTTCCGGTACCCCCGGCAAACACGAAAACCTCGGCGCCCGATTGCTTCAGGATCGAGATGTGGCCGTCCAGATGCTGATCGTCGACGTCATAGGCGATGTCGACCCTGATGTTCTGGGCGACGTCTCCCAGACCCTGGACCAATCCCTTGAACAATTCACGCCCGAACTGGTCATTCTCCCAGAGCGCCACGATCTTCTTCCCGGGATAGAAGGCCTGGATGTAATTGGCGTAGATGCGCCCCTCCTCGCGGTACGAGGGCTGCCAGCCCATGGTCCACGGATAGAGCGACGGCTCGCTGAGGTCCTGATCGCCGGAGGCAACGAAAAGCTGCGGGACCTGCCGTTCATTGAGATACTTCCGCACCGCGAGATTCTCCGGCGTGCCGAACGAGCCGAACATCAAGAGCACATTATCCGTCTCGACCAGGATGCGCGTGAGATCCATCGCGTTGGACGCATCCGACAGATCGTCATAGGACATGAAGCGGATCTTGCGGCCATTGATGCCGCCGCGTTCGTTGATCATCTCGAAATAGGCGGCTTCGGCCTTGCCGATCTGGCCGAAAATCTCGAGCGCGCCGCTATACGGCATCAGATTGCCGATGCGGATTTCAGTGTCGGTCACGCCCTGATCGCGCACCTGCTGCGTGATGGCACCGAGAGACGCCAGCGCGACGACGCTGGCAAAGAGCGTTCGGATCAACGTGGCCATGGGAAGAGCTCGCACGACGGCAGCCGCCGCTGCCTGGTTTCAGTCCGGCCCGCGCTCGTTCTTTGATCCAGATCATAGCACTCGAGGGGGCCGCTGGCATCCCTTTCGTCAACCTCCCGATGGGCGGCGACGCAGCACTGCTGGTTCCGGATTGTCGCGCTGTAGACGATTCCGGCGGCCATCGCAGCGCCGATCGTGATCGTCGCGATGGCGCGTTAAACGTAAGGGCCTATCATGAAGCAGCTGACTATGTTCAAGGCCGAGTGAACAATCACAGTCAGCCAGGTCGAATTACTGCGCCAACGAAAGTAGCCCAGAGCGAGGCCGAAAACGAATAGACAAGAACGATAGGACCAATCGTACTGCGTGTGATTGAGAGCCCAAACCAGGGATGTCAAGACGATGGCACCGATTGGTCCGAGGAAGGACTGCGACCATCCTCGAAACAAAAAGCCGCGGAAAACAAGCTCCTCCATGATCGGCGCGGCCAAGCAGCAGCCGATCAGGAAGGTGAGCAAGCCAACCCGCCCCTGCACGTTCAGATTGGGAGCGGCCCAACTCGTGTCTGCTCCTACGAAAGTAAGAAAACAGCTCTCCACAATCAGCAGAGCTGCCGCGATGGCGAATGCGAGAGAAAGCTCTCTTGAACTAGGCCAATTGAGCGCAAGGTACTCGGAAAAGTCCCGATCGAGCTTGCGGACAGCGACCCAAAGCACCGCAACAGCGGCTGGACTTCCGAGCACCAGACCTGCGCCCTGCCAGCGTCCCTCAAGCCCAACCTGAGCAATCGGGATTGTCCCATACTGCGCGTGCATGAGGATAAGAACACCAAGCCCTCCCGTCAGAAGAAACGCACCGTAGGCGAGAAGGCCAACAAGCGTCGTCTCCAGGAAATCCCATACCCGCGGCGGTTTCGCCGAAGCCGGGACCGGCGCGCCGGCATTTTCGAAGTTCGACATATGGATTTTTCTGCAGCAACGTTGCAGCGAAGGTGGGCCTGAACTCAACCTAGCACAGGGAACTCTCAGCCCGCTAGCCACCAGGTCTGGAGCGTCGCGGCAAAATTGTTCAGCCCGTGCAGCAGGATGGTCAGCCAAGTCGAGCCGGTGCGGAAGCGCAGATAGCCGAACAGGAGGCCTATCGACAGCACCTCGCAGAGGAAGAACCAGTCGTACTGCAGGTGCATCACGGTCCAGACGATCGACGACAGCAGGATCGCGCCATAGGGGCCGAGCCTGGATTCCGACCAGCCGCGATAGAGCCAGCCGCGCGCGAACAGTTCCTCCCAGAGCGGCGCGGCCACGGCGAAGGCGATCACCAGCAGCCACAGCGCGCTGTGCTCCTGTGCCGATTTCAGCACGTCGCCCATGAAGCCCGGCGTCACCTCGCGGCCGGCGGCGCGGGACACCATGTCCCAGGCGCCGACCAGCACGGCGAGCGCGACGACGCCGATGATGACGTTCTTCCACGACGTGCCGCGCAGCCCGAGGTAATCGGCGAATGGGATGCCGGTGCGGCGGATCGCGAACCACAGCGCCAGCAGCACCATCGGCAAGCCGGCGAGAACCGAGAGCGAGATCGTCAGACCGTCGGCGACGACATGGGTGATGCCGGCCGCCGACAGTTCGCCGCCCTGCGCGATGATGCGGTAGATGACGACGGCGACCTGGCCGACGAACATTGCGACGAAGATCAAGAGACCCCACAGCGCGGTGCCCCAAAACTTCCAGACCCGCGGCGGGCGCGGCGGCGGTTCGAGAGCCGACGGCGAAGTATCGGGATTGAGTGCGTCCATCAGCAAACCTTCATGGCAGCGCCCGCGCCAGCAGCGCGCGCTGATCGGCATCGGAGAGATCCACCGCGCCGTACATGCCGGCGTGGCGTTCGGCAAGCCGGGTCACAGCAAACAACTCGGCGTTTTTCGGCGTGACCTGGTTGAGCGCGGCGGCGGCCGCCAGCAGCGCCAGCTTCTCGACCGCAAGCCGTGCGATGCGTTCGCTGTCCGGCCGGCGGAACGATTGTCCGATCGAGGCGACCGCCTCAGCGGCGCCGGGCAGGCCCCTGGTCTCATCGGCGAGCGTACGCAGCACGGCGAGCGCGGCATCGGCTTCGCGGCCGAGCGCGCGGAGCACGTCGAGGCACATCACATTGCCGGAGCCCTCCCAGATCGCATTGACCGGCGCTTCCCGGTAATGGCGCGCCAGAGTGCCCTCCTCGACGTAGCCATTGCCGCCGAGGCACTCCATCGCCTCATAGAGGAAGCCCGGTGCATTCTTGCAGATCCAGTATTTGATCGCCGGCGTCAGCAGCCGCATATAGGCGGCCTCGGCCGCGTCGGCGGGCGCGCGATCGAAGGCGCGGCACAGCCGCATTACCAGCGCGATGGACGCCTCGACATGCAGCGCCATGTCCGACAGCACCGCCTGCATCAGCGGCTGATCGGCGAGATGCTTCTGGAACACGCTGCGATGGCGGGCGTGATTGAGCGCGTGCGCCAGCCCCGAGCGCATCAGGCCCGCGGAGGCGATCGCGCAGTCCTGCCGCGTCAGCTGCACCATCTGAATGATGGTGCGGATGCCCTTGCCCTCCTCCCCGATCAATTCGGCATGGGCGCCGTGGAATTCGACCTCCGACGAGGCGTTGGAGCGGTTGCCGAGCTTGTCCTTCAGGCGCTGGAAGTGGATCGCATTGACGGTGCCGTCGGGCGCAAAGCGCGGCATGAAGAAACAGCTCAAGCCATCCTTGGTCTGCGCCAGCACCAGGAACGCGTCGCACATCGGCGCCGACATGAACCATTTGTGCCCGGTGATGCGATAGCCATCGCCGTCGCGCTCGGCGCGCGTCATGTTGGCGCGCACATCGGTGCCGCCCTGCTTCTCGGTCATGCCCATGCCGAGCGTCATGCCGCGCTTGGTCCACCACGGCGCAAAACCCGGGTCGTAGGCGCGCGTTCCGATCACCGGCATCGTCTTCGCCAGGATGTCCGGCTGCGAGGCCAGCGCCGCGACCGAGGCGCGGGTCATCGTGATCGGACAGAGATGACCGGTTTCGACCTGCGCGGCGATGTAGAATCTTGCCGCGCGCATCACTTCGGCCGCGCCGCCAGCCGGCTTGCCGTCGGCGGTCCAGGTCGAATTGTGCACGCCGGCATGCGCCGAGTGCGCCATCAACTCGTGATAGGCCGGATGAAACTCCACCTCGTCGCGGCGATTGCCTCTGGCATCGAAGGTGCGCAGTTTCGGCTGGTTCTCGTTGGCAATGCGGCCGCGCTCCGCCATGGCGGCGGAACCCCAATGCTTGCCGAAATCCGACAGCTCGGCGGTGGCCGCGGCGGCGCCATTGGCGGCAACAGCCGCGACCAGCGGCGCATCCGTCGTGAACAGGTCGATATCCCAAAACGGCGGCGACTGGTTGAGCACGTCGTGGGTGGCAAACGGAGCCTTCGTCATGGTCGCCTCGGCAATGGGTCTCGCTGCGCGCTTGGTCAAGCGGACGGTCGCGACCACGGGCTATTCGTCGCGCATTGGAATCGGGCGATCATAGCCCGCAAGGAGGCGCCGGGCAGCGAAAAATGCGGCTTCTGCCGGGCTGCCAGTTCCTGAATTGGGCTGATTTGCCCCACGATGCCCGGGCAATGCCGGTGCAATATCGGCGTCGCCATGGCCCGGAAAGCCGCGAGCGCATTTGACCTCGACTGACCGCCCGCCCCTGCAGTTGGAACCAGCTCTCCGGCTTGGAGACCACCTCTCTCGTGGTGCATCGTTCTTGCTGCATTTTTCATCGCCGCATTTTTGGCAGCAACCAAATGCGGTCAGCATTGTTGCAGTCGCTAACCGGCGCCGCGAAAAACAGTCCGCCAACAAGAAGTGCGCTTCCAGGGCCCTCCCGACCGAGAGAGAATTGATGATTGACAGATCCGAAACCCGCGGCACCGTGCGGAAACATCAGGGAATACTGAGAATATCCGCGGTCGCCGTGGCGGGATTGCTGTCTGTCCTGATGCTGACAGCGGTAGCGCCGCCGATCATTGCAGACCAGTCCGATCGCGCCGTAGTCAACGCACCCGTTACGCTTCTGACGGCGCCAATCAGTGGCGAAATCGATTCGTTGACGGCGCTTCCGGGTCACGACGTCCGCGATGGCGACACGCTGGCGCAAATCAGCAATCCAAGACTTGATCGCTGGACCCTCATCTCGTTGCAGGAAAAGGCGTCCGACGCACGGCAGAAGCTCGATGCGACGCGCTCAAAATACGACTCGGACGTCAACTATGTTTCGTCTCTCGACGGCGAGCTCGCTGACCAGACAAACCAGCTCAAGGGGCAGTTCCAGTCGCAGATCGAGGAGCTTCGCGCCCGCGTTGCTCAATCCAACGCTGCGACAAGTGAAAAGAAAGCCCTGGTCGACAGACAGACCAACATGGTGACACGCAATGCCGCGAGCATGGACATGCTCAGGCCGACGACCCAGCAATATGCTGCGGCGATGCATGGCGCGGACGCAGAAATAGCCAAGCTCAACCAAAAAACGGCACAGCTCAACGCCCTGAGCAAGGGCATCTATATCGGCGACGAGTTGGTTGCGCTCAACAATCTGGCTCAGAAGCGCAGGGACATCGATCTGGATGCCAAGCGGATGAAAATCGAGGAACGGCAGCAGATCGCGGTGCTCGCCGACCTCGAGCAGCTGATCGACGCCGAACAAAAACGGCTGGCGACTTTGGCCGACGCCAAAGTCCTTGCGCGCGGCCAGGGCAAGGTATTGACCGTCGGAGCCGCGATGGGACGGCACGTGAGCGCCGGTGACACCATCAGCTCTGTCATCAACTGTGACAAGCCCTTTATTGTCGCCATCTTCTCCTACCGGCAGGGCCAGAGCATGACGCCCGGCACGCGCGTCCGCATCGACGGGAGTTCGTTGCGATCCGGCGTCGTCACTGCGGTTGTGCCGAAGACCAGCGACAAGACCGATGAACGCTTTGCCGTTCCGTTCCCGCAAACCGAGCGGCGCGAGCTCTACGCCATCATTAGCCCGGACGCGGCGAACGACGGCGGACCGGTGCAGCAAGCAGCGACGGCAGAGGCGTCCGCCTGTCAGGTCGGCCAATGGGTGACAGTGACGCGCGAGAATGGCGTAGTCCCCTCGATGTCGGTCACGTGGCGACGGCTCGGCCATTTCGTCGCTTCGTGGATTCGGGACGACGCAGGCACCATCAGCACCGCGCAGAGCACGTCATCGGACGCGGATGCGCGGCGTTCTGGCATCGCTCGTCTGCAGGATGCATTCCGGGCCTCGCAACCGCAGCAGCCAACCGCCGGTGAGAATGGATCGCCCGGAACTCGCACCCTCGTATCGCGATGAAGTCTGCCATCGTGATGACGCTATGCGCGGTCGTCCTGGGCGCGCCCGCAGCGGGCCACACCGCCCCAACCGCAAACGTTTTCTGCGCTGGGTTGCAAAGGGCCGTCGCCCCACGCGCAAGCGCGGCCGACGCGGTTTTCATCCGGAGCTATGACCCCGGCACGGATGAATCGACGCTTCCGGCGGGTCTCGCAACGACGGCGTTCGTCTACGACAACGCGCTCGCCGCCATTGCGCTGATTGCCTGCGGCTACGTGTCGGATGCAAGACCGATCGGCAACGCGCTGAGTCGCGCCGTTGCCAAGGACCGCAGCTTCGATGATGGCCGCGTGCGCAATGCCTACCGTGCCGGCGCGCTGAACAAGGTCGTTCCCGATCTGCCCGGCTGGTGGGATGGGCATGCCAATATCTGGGCGGAGGACGCGGCGCAGGACGGCAGCTCCACCGGAAACGTGGCCTGGGCCGCATTGGCATTGCTGACGCTGCATCAGGCAACCGGGAATCCACAATATCTCGCCGATGCAAGGCGCCTGATCGATTGGGTGATCGACACAACCGCTTCGCAGGATGGCTTTCACGGCGGCTTCCACGGCTATGATCCGAAGCAGGTCAAGCTCACCTGGATGTCGACCGAGCACAACGCCGATGTTCACGCCGCCGCGCGCTGGCTGTTTCGCCTGACTGGTGACCAGAAATACGACGGCGCGGCCGGACAGGCCAAGCGACTGCTCGATCGCGCTTTTCGCGGCGATCATTTCCTGCTTGGGACCAAGCCTGACGGCAGCCTTGCGGACGAAGGTCTGCTCGCGCTCGACGCCCAGCTTTGGCCCTGGATGGCAATTCCTGAATCGCTCCCGGCATGGAAGAGCACGCTCGGTTTCGCGAAAGCTCACCTCGGGGTCGATGGCGGCTTTGACTTCAACGGCGATCGCGACGGCCTCTGGGTAGAGGGCACGGCGCAGGCCGCCCTGGCCTACCGGATCGTCGGCGACACCCGCGAAAGCGATCGGCTGCTGGGCAACCTGAAGGCGGACCAGACGTCGTCCGGCCTGCTCAACGCCGCGCGTCCGGCGCGACTGACGACGGGATTGTCGATCGATCCAACCGGCGGCGTTCCGGACTTTTTCTATTATCGCCGCCCGCATCTCGGCGCGACGGCGTGGGCCGCGCTGGCTGAAACAGGCTGGAATCCGTTCACGGGGAAGAGGATACGCTGATGTTTCCGACTGCCGCTGATAATTCATCGATCCTGGCCATCGACATCGGAATTTTGCTCGGGCTTCTGGTCATGGCGCGACTTCTGGAGCCGCTGCGCGCCGGCCACCGTATCCTGTTCGGGGCGACGACGGCGGCCCTTCTGACCGTTTACGCGCTGTGGCGGTGGAACGACACGCTGCCGCCATTTGAGTGGTCGGCGCAAAGTCTCTGGCCGCGACTCTTCATTGCATTCGAGTTGCTTGCGATCCTCTACACGCTGATATCGATCGTCATCCTGTTCCGCAGCACCGACCGCACCGCGCAGGCCGACGCTTCACAACAGCTTTTGGCTTCGGAAGATCGCAATCCGGCCGTCGACGTCTTCATCTGTACCTATGACGAACCACTCGAAATCCTCGAGCGATCGATCCTGAGCGCACTGGCGCTCGACTATGCCCATGCGACGGTCTGGGTGCTCGATGATACGAGACGCGACTGGCTGCGGGACTATTGCGACCGGGTCGGCGCGCGTTACCTGACGCGGCCCGATAACAAGGGCGCCAAGGCCGGCAATCTCAATAACGGATTGATCGCAACCGCTCGAGCGACAAATGCGCCTGTCATTCTGGTGCTCGATGCGGATTTCGCGCCACGGCGGGATTTCCTGAAGCGCACGATCGGCGTGCTGCTGTCCGATCCGGGGGTTGCGATCGTGCAGACCCCGCAATTCTACTACAACGCTGATCCGATCCAACACAATCTGCTGGCGGAAAAGAGCTGGGTCGACGATCAACGGTTATTTTTCGACATCTTTCAACCGGCCAAGGATGCGTGGGGCTGCGCATTCTGCGTCGGCACCTCCTTTATCGTTCGCCGTGACCGTCTGGATGAGATCGGCGGCTTTCCCGACCAGGCCGTCTCGGAGGATATCAATCTCACCTACACCATGCTGGCGCACGGCTATCGCACGGCCTGGCTCAACGAGCCGCTCAGTTTCGGACTTTCAGCCGAAGGCATTCCGGAATATGTCACTCAGCGAGCTCGCTGGTGCCTCGGCACCATCCAGGTCGCATTGCTGCGCAACGGACCGCTATTTGGCCGCGGCTTCCGCTTCACCGAGCGCTGGCACTATCTGCACGGCGTGCTGAACTGGCTCTCCAAGCCGTTCATGGTACTGCTGTTGATCGCGCCGACCATCTATTGGTTCGGCGGGCTACCCGCGTTCGAGGCCGACTATCAGTCCTTCCTGCGCTACGGCATGCCGGCCCTGCTCGGGCAAATCGTCTACATGAGCTGGATATCGCGCGCGCGGACGCTGCCCTTGTTCATGGAGGCGACGCATGCCGTCACCTGCTTTGCGGTGACCGCAACCCTGTTCACCGCCATGGTCAAGCCATTCGGACGCCCCTTCAAAATCACCGACAAGGGAGGCGATCGATCGGCGCCGCGGGTTCACTGGAAGCTTGCCGCCATCTTTGGGCTGATCGCGGCGAGCTCCGCCGCCAGCATCATATGGGAGTTCATCTCCCCCTACGCCGCCGACGAAATCTCCTCTCTCGATTTCTTCAACCTGTTGTGGGCGGCCATCGCGATGTTGATCGCCTTCATCGCGTTTCTGGTCTGCTTCGAAGTGCCGCGTTCCGGTCCTATGTTCGAGACGGACGAGTTCGTCTGGCTCGCCGGCGAAGGAAAAATCCTTTCGTGCCGGCTGCTCGCAATATCGCCGTCCTCGGTGCGGCTCGCGGGCGCTGCTGGCGAGACGCTCGAGCTTGCCGGCTGGCACTATAGAATTCACCTGGAGGGCTTGGGATGGACCGACATGTCCATGGTCTCGCGATCCGGCCGCACGGTGCTGGCGCGCCTTGAGCCGAGTGCCGAACAGTATCAGCGTCTGGTGGTGCGGCTTTTCAGCGCGTCCCAAAATAACGTTGCCAGTGTCGCCAGTCTTCGCGGCACTCTGGCCGGGCTGCTGCGCCGCGGGTTCATTGGCGTTTAGTTGAGCGTGCGCCGGGCCGTCGTCGGATTGATCAATCCCTGCGCTAGATGCTTCCGTGGCTCGGCGCGTCGCGACCGAGCCGCCGGTCCAGCCAATCGTTGGCGCGGGTTCTATTGGCCTCTTTCAGGGACGCCTGCACCGGAAAGATGTCGCCGGCGTGCAGCGGCCGGTCATACGGATAGGCCGCCAGTTGCAGGTTCGATTCATGCGCGGCCCCGTCCGCCGGAGAGATGTAGGCAAACCGGATCTCGATCTTGTGCTTGATGTCGGCGCCCTGCCATTTCGGATGATGGCGCGCCAGCAGCTCGACAAGCTCGCAGGGCAACAGATCGGAGGTCGAGCTCCGATTGCCCTCGGTCCTCTCCATGTAGCATTGCTCCTTGACGCTGCTGACGCGCGCGTCGATCGGACGGAAGTTCACCCGCTTGTCGAGCTCGATATAGGCATAGAGGCCCGCGACGCCGATGGCGATCATTCCGTAGAGGCCCAGGCGCATGGTTGAACTCCAATCCTCCCGAACCGACGCGACGATCAGATCATGCGCGTCTTCTCTGCCTTGGTCTTGGAGGCCAGTACCGGAAAAACCTCGCCGGCGCGCAGCGGCTTGCCGCTCGGGAAGTACGACATCTCCAGGCTCGACTGGTGCGAGACGCCATCGACCGGCGAGACATAGACGACGCGCACCTCGATCTTGTGCATCACGTGATAGCCCTGCCACTTCGGATGCTCCTTCCGCAGCAGCTCGGCGGTTTCGCAGCGAGTAAGGTCCGACGTGAAGGTCGTCTTGGTGATGACGCCGCGCTCGACCTTTTCCAGATAGCACTGGTCGTTGACGCTGCTGATGCGCGCATCGACACGCTGGTAGTTCGCACCCTTGTCGTACTGGTCGTAGATCGCGATGCCGAACGCGCCGACGGCAACAATGACAACAGCCCAACGCATGTTTCGTGCTCCCGCAATGCGGGCACTTGATACGGCCGCAATTAAGGAGTGTTGAATGCGCATTCGGCTACTTCAGCGATGGCAAGCTTTGTGTTGCGGAAGCGCCTTGGATTTGAAGAAAATCCAGCCGCTAGAGCATGATCCGGAAAAGTGTGTAGCGGTTTTCCGAAAAGATCATGCTCAAACCGAAGAGATAGAGCGGGATGACTATTAGAAGAATAGTCGTCCCGCTCTAATGCGCGCGCGTGATCGGGAAATCATAGGCCGGCCCGCCCGCCCCCGGCAGCGAGAAGTGCCACCATTCCTTGGAATAATTGGCAAATACCTGGCGGGCCATCGCGGCGACCAGAAGGTTGCGCCAGCGTCGCTGCGCCGGCGTGATCGCACTGGCAGCGGTATGCCCCTTCACGTCGGAGCAGTCATAGCCGGTACCCATGTCGACGCTGCCTTCGGGCGCACGGTCCGCGACCGGCGCGGTGCAGTCGGCGTAGTCCTTGGCGGGATCGAACTTGCGCGAATTGTCGGCGCGAAGATCGACCAGCGTGAGATCGACCGCGGCGCCAGTCGAGTGCCCCGAATGCGTGGCGATATAGCCGAGGCGGAACAGGTCCGCCTTCGAGAACGCCGGGTTGTAGCGTCGCTCGGCGGCGGTCTCCTTGCCGTTCTTCGACCACGCCACCATGTCGGCGACCGCGCGGGCCGGCCGGTAGCAATCGAACATTTTCAGCGACAGGCTTTGCCGCGCCAGCTCCTGCTGCACGGCCTTGAGCCGCAGCCCGACCTCCCGCTTCACCACGCATTCCGCAGCGCCATAGCCCGCGATCGGCCGCCCCATGAAATTGTTGGAGGTCGCGTAGCGGATATCCTGAATGATGGTCGGGTCGATCTCGCGCAGGAACGCGAAGCCGCCCGGAAGGCCCTGGGCAAGGACCGGGGAGACCAAGCCCGCAACGGCAACGAGGATCACGACAATTTTCATGAGCTCAAGCTCCGGCGCAGCCGCCGGGTTGGTCCCGGCCGTCCACCTCTTGTTCCGGAAAGACCAGCAAAAGCAAGCCAGCGGTGACCCGCCACAAGCCCAGGCATGTCCGCCGAGAAACCCAGCCCCATCTTACTCGGGGAAAACTCCTGCGGGCCCTCTTCGCGCTTGCCCCACCGGCCATCCGCGCCTATAGCTCTCGCTTTAATGACCCCATCATTAAAATCGACTTTTGTCCTCGGTCACCGGCATCTGCTGGGCATCGAGGGCCTTTCCGCTGACGACATCACGGGCCTGCTCGACCTCTCCGAGGAGTATGTCGAGCTCAACCGCCAGGTCGACAAGAAGCGCGCCTCCTTGCGCGGCCGCACCCAGGTCAATCTGTTCTTCGAGGCCTCGACCCGGACCCAATCCTCGTTCGAGATCGCCGGAAAGCGCCTGGGCGCCGACGTCATGAACATGTCGGTGTCATCGATGTCGACCCGCAAGGGCGAGACCTTGATGGACACCGCGGTGACGCTCAACGCGATGCACCCCGACATCCTGGTGGTGCGCCACCACGCCTCAGGCGCGGTCGAGTTGCTGGCGCGCAAGGTTGACGGTTCCGTGATCAATGCCGGCGATGGCGCCCATGAGCACCCGACCCAGGCGCTGCTCGATGCGCTGACGATCCGGCGCAACAAGGGCCGGATCGAGGGGCTGACGATCGCGATCTGCGGCGACGTGCTGCATTCGCGCGTGGCGCGTTCCAACATCTTCCTGCTCAACACGATGGGCGCCCGCGTCCGCGTGGTGGGCCCCTCCACGCTGCTGCCGCGCGGCATCGAGCGGATGGGCGTCGAGGTCGCGCGCGACATGCGCGAGGGACTGAACGGCGCCGACATCGTGATGATGCTGCGGTTGCAGCGCGAGCGGATGAACGGCTCCTTCGTGCCGTCGTCGGGCGAGTATTTCCACTATTTCGGCCTCGACCAGAAGAAGCTCGGCTACGCCAAGCCGGACGCGCTGGTGATGCATCCGGGCCCGATGAACCGCGGTGTCGAGATCGACACTTTCGTCGCCGACGGCGCGCAATCGCTGATCCGTGAACAAGTCGAAATGGGTGTGGCGGTTCGCATGGCGGTGCTCGAAGCGCTCGCCCGCAACCTGCCGAACGCGTGACGCCATGCTGACTGACCGCCGCCCCATTCTGCTCGCCAACGCCCGCGTCATCGATCCGTCCCGCGACTTCGACGGTCCGGGCGATGTCCTGATCGCCGATGGCGTGATCCGTGACGCCAAGCGCGGCATCGGCGCCGCCGGCGTCCCCGAAGGCACCGACATCGTCAATTGCGCCGGCAAGATCGTGGCCCCCGGCCTGATCGACATGCGCGCCTTCGTCGGTGAACCCGGTGCCAGCCACCGCGAGACCTTTGCCTCCGCCAGCCAGGCCGCCGCCGCCGGCGGCATCACCACCATCATCTGCCAGCCCGACACCTCGCCTGTCATCGACAATTCGGCGACCGTCGACTTCGTGCTGCGCCGCGCCCGCGACACCGCGATCGTCAACATCCACCCGATGGCAGCCCTGACCAAGGGCATGCAGGGCCAGGAGATGACCGAGATCGGCCTGCTCAAGGCCGCCGGTGCCGTCGCCTTTACCGATGGCGACCGCAGCGTCACCAACGCCCAGGTGATGCGGCGCGCGCTGACCTATGCCCGCGATTTCGACGCGCTGATCGTGCATCACACCGAGGACCCGCATCTGGTCGGCGAAGGCGTAATGAACGAGGGCGAGTTCGCCACAAGGCTCGGTCTCGCGGGAATCCCCACCGCCGCCGAGTCGATCATGCTCGAGCGCGACATGCGGCTCGCGGGGCTGACCGGCGGACGCTATCACGCGGCCTCGCTGACCTCGACCGAGTCGCTGGAGATCCTCAAGCGCGCCCGCGATAGCGGCCACAACGTCTCGGCCTCGGTCTCGATCAACCACGTGACGCTGAACGAGAACGACATCGGCCCCTACCGCACCTTCCTCAAGCTGGCGCCGCCGCTGCGTACCGAGGAGGATCGCAAGGCGCTGGTCGCAGCGCTCGCGTCCGGGCTGATCGATGTCGTGATGAGCGACCACAATCCGCAAGACGTCGAGGTCAAGCGGCTGCCGTTTGCGGAAGCGGCGAGCGGCGCGGTCGGCCTGCAGACCATGCTGCCGGCGGCGCTGCGGCTGATCCACAATGGCGAGATGGACTTCAAGACGCTGATCCGGGCAATGTCGACGCGGCCGGCGGAACTGCTCGGCTTGCCCGGCGGCACGCTGCGCGCCGGCGCCCCCGCCGACGTGATCGTGATCGACGCCGATACCCCCTGGGTGCTCGACCGCGACGACCTCAAATCGCTCTGCAAGAATACGCCGTTCGACGACGCCCGCTTCTCCGGCCGGGTGACCCGGACGATCGTCGGCGGACGGACGGTGTACGAACACGTCTAAACTGGGATGGAACTCAGCGCGCCGCGAGTTGCGACATTGCCTCCATCGTCGTTCCGACGACGATGGCCGCGACGTAAACGACAAAGAAAACCTGCTCCAGCCGCCTGCGAACAGAAGCCATGATAAGGTCCCTCATTTCCAAGGCCATGGTGCGGATCGATGGTTAATATTTCATTGATGGGATCCTTCAAAATGGACCGAACCGACCGTCCGGGGAGCCACTTCGATGTCCGCTGACGCGTTCCTGCTGGCCGCCTTTGTGATCGGCTATCTCCTGGGCTCGATCCCATTCGGCATGATCCTCACCAGGCTCGCCGGCACACAGGATCTGCGCACCATCGGCTCGGGCAATATCGGCGCCACCAACGTGCTGCGCACCGGCCACAAGGGTCTCGCCGCGGCGACGCTGCTCGGCGACATGCTCAAGGGCACGGTCGCCGTCATCGTCGCGGGCTCGATCGACGGCCCGAACGCCGCGATGCTGGCGGCGCTCGGCGCATTCCTCGGCCACCTCTTCCCGGTCTGGCTCAAATTCCGCGGGGGCAAGGGCGTCGCGACCTATATCGGTGTGCTGCTCGGCCTGTTCTGGCCGGCGGCGCTGATCTTTGCCGTGATCTGGATCGGCACCGCGACCACCACGCGCTATTCGTCGCTGTCGGCACTCGTCGCCGCGTTCGTAACGCCGCTGTTCCTGTGGTGGTTCGGCCACAACGCGCTCGCCTCGCTGTTTGCCGTGCTGACGCTGCTGCTGTTCTACATGCACCGCGAGAACATCCAGCGCCTGCAGGCCGGCACCGAAGGCAAGATCGGCGAAAAGAGATAGCTCTTTCCTTCATTCCGGGACGCCCCTCTTGGCGCGGGCCGGAATCCAATGGGCCGCATGGCTTGTGGAGGAATGGATTCCGGGCTCTCGCTTCGCGAGCCCCGGAATGACGAGGTCTAGTTTGCTAAAGCATCCTCGACAAAGCTCGCCGCCGCCAGCGCCTTCGCGTCATCTCCAAAACCCGCGATCACGGTCACGCCGACCGGCAATCCGCCCTCGGCGATCAGCGTCGGCACGTTGACGCAGGGCACGCCCATCAAGGTCCAGAGCCGGTTGTAGCGGGGATCGCCGGTCGAGGCCAAACCGTTCGGCGCGGCGCCCGGCGCCGACAGCGTCAGCAGCACATCGATCCCGGCAAAAATCGCTGCCAGCGCCTGCCGCGCACGCAACGTGACCTCCATCGCCGCGTCGTACTCCGCGGGTGTGCCGCCCTTGCTCTCGTCGAGCCGGCCGCGCAGCAACGGCGGCATCGCCTCGTAGTTCTGCCCGTATTCCCAGGCGAACGACTGGTGCGCCTCGAACTCCTGCACCACAGGATGGATCCGCCACGCCTCGGCGATGATCTCTGATATCGCGAGCTCGCGCACGGTTGCACCCGCCCGCTCCGCCGCTCGCGCGGCCCTCTGCAACGCCTCCGCGCCGGAGGGTTCGGGCGCACCGGCAAAGGCCTGCGTCACCACGCCGATGCGCGGTGCCGCGACCTCGGACGACACGACCAGTTCGGGCCGCCTTGTCATTGCGGACAACCCCAGCGCGACGTCGCGGACGCCGGCGCCGAACAGCCCCACCGTATCGAGCGTCCACGAAAAGCACTTCACGCCGACGGTCGGCAGCAGCCGGTAGCTCGGCTTGATCGCGGCGACGCCGCAGAACGAGGCCGGCCGGATCACCGAGCCGCCGGTCTGCGTGCCCAGCGCCAGCGGGATCATCCCGGCCGCGACCGCGGCCGCCGAGCCCGACGACGATCCGCCCGGCGTGTGCGCGTGATTGTGCGGATTGAGCGTTGCGGTCGGATCGTTTGCCGCGAACGCGGTCGTCGTGGTCTTGCCGATGATGGTGGCGCCGGCCTGCTTCAACGCCATCACGACCGGCGCATCGGCGCGCGGCTGATGGCCGCGATAGATCGCAGCCCCCATCTCGGTCGGGAAGCCGGCGGTATCGATGATATCCTTGATGCCGACCGCGATGCCGCGCAGCGGCCCGGCACCTTGCGCACGCGCCGTTGCGTCATGGCAGACAAAGGCGCCGATCGCCTTCTCCTGCGCGCGGATCACCTCCAATGATTGGCCGATGGCCGCTTCAGGCGACAGCGCGCCCTGCTCGATACGCGCTTGGAGATCGGCAAGTGAAATCATGGGCGGCGGCTCCTTTGCGCAAACCGATCCTCTATCAGGATCAGAGCAACGGTATTTCTCTTAGTGAAGTGTCGCCCTGATTGTAAGACCCAAGCCAACGACAATAAGGATGATGCCCATAATGCGCATGCATTTGATGAAGTTATCGTCCGACCAATCGCGCATGACGATGTCCCATTTAAGCCAAATGCCCCGTCGAAACATCATCGGGTTCAGCAGGTAAAAAACTCCGGTAACAATCAGCACAAGCCCCAGCATTCGATAACCCCGTTGGGCCATGCCGACCCGTTCCGCCGGCAAGACAAGACTCTGCTGACACACAAGCGGTTGTCCACACGCCTCAGTTGCGCCATGCTACGCAACATGGACTGGACCAGTGGCGACAGCAAGCAGACCTCAAATCAACTCACCGACACCGAACGGCTCAACCGGCTGCGGTTGATCCGCTCCGACAATGTCGGCCCGCGCGGTATTATGGCGCAAACGCCACAAGGGCACGCGCCGAATACCGTCCATTTGAAAGGAATGGACGATGCGTGGGCTAATCAGAATTATTGTGCTGGTCGGAATAGTTAAATTCGACGCCGCCGTCGCTCTTTCCGGTAGCGGTTTCTTCGGCGCCCCCGAGAATGGTTACAATCTGTTCCAGATTGGCAATTGCCAAGCACAGGCGACTGGTCCGTTCCACGGCTCCGAAAATGTCAAAATACTTGACGATCACGATCAGATAAATTCGCTGCCCAGATTTATGGATTTCGGAGATCGTCCCCAAGCTGATGGGGCCCCGCATCTGGCGGGATGCCTCGCCCCCTATGGTGCCGTTGTTACCTACGCTCATCCCGCCAACGTAGCGCTCGGGCTTGGGTTGCGGGACGATAAAATCTTTCGGGAGCGGGAACGGCCAGATTTCAAGCGTCGAAGCATGTCGCACGTTATGAGCGGGAGTTTGACCCGTGTTTCGCAGTTCGTATCCGGCGCTCACCACGCCGGAAGGGCCGTGAAGATTGACCGCTTTTGGATCGATGGCGACATAGGCGCGCAACTGGCGCTGAGCCGTCTCCTCAGCGCCTCGCCACAGCTTGATAGTCGCCCAAACGAGCCATGCCGTCGCAAAGACCAGCAAGAAAGTGAAGAACCCGACAACGAACCCCTCGTTGTGGTTCATGAATTGTCTAGCCGCCCGTAGGGACGCCAGCGACACCACAAACGAATGGCTCGCCTACGGCTTTATGCTCATGCTGGGCATTCCCATCGTTGGTCTTATTGCTAGGCGTCGCGTGACCATCGTTTGGTGCGGGCTTAGCTTTGTACTCTTGCTGGTAGGAGCAATTCGCGGCCTGATATCCTAGGATCGTCTCCCAAAGACCAAAGAGAACGAGACCAGCCGCAAACGCCAAAAACAACTCTGGATACCTAAAGTGCATCTGTTTGAAATCGCTATAGTTTGAAATTCTCCCATACTACCTGTTGGGGTTATGAGGCCGCAATACACCCCAGAGCTAATGCCGCGATGCAACCTAACGATTTCGTGACCTAACGAAAACGATAGATTTCTTGACCTAAGGCTAAACCTATCATATTCGTTACCTATCGTATTCGTTAGGTAGCGACTGTGTCCCAACACTTCCTCCTCAGCAAAGCGGCAAAGACCCTGAGCCTAGCCCAGGTCTTCCGCATGACTGACGCGGAAGCCGAGACAGCCTTCAAGGCCATCCGTTGGGCTTCTACCGCTGGCGCTCCGGTTTGCCCTTCTTGCGGCTCCGTAGAGGCTTACGAGGCCCGTCGTCCGAACGGCTCCCTGCGCTTCCGCTGCAAGGGCTGCAAGAAGGACTTCACCATTACCAGCGGAACACTGTTCGCCAGCCACAAGCTGCCATTGCGCGGCTATCTGGCGGCCATCGCGGTGTTCTGCAACGAGGTGAAGGGCAAGTCCGCGCTGGCGCTCAGCCGCGACCTGGGACTGTCCTACAAGTCCGCATTCGTGCTCCTGCACAAGCTCCGCGAGGCGATGGCTGAGGAAATGAAGGATCGCGTCATCGGCGGCGAAGGCAAGACTGCGGAAGTCGATGGCGGCTACTTCGGCGGCTACGTGAAGCCCGCCAACCTCAAAGAGGATCGCATTGACCGCCGGTTCGCTCAAAACCAGAATGGCAAGCGCAAGGTTGTTGTCGTGGTGCGCGAGCGCGGCGGCAACTCGGTCCCGGCAGTGTTCGGCTCCGAGAGCCAAGCCGCCGCGTTCATCAAAGCCCGGATCGCCAAGGGGACCGTCGTCAACGCTGACGAAGCCGCCTCTTGGGATGGCCTCCATGAGCGTTTTGAGATGCGCCGGATCAACCATCAGGAGGCGTACAGCCTCGACGGTGCCTGCACCAATCAAGCTGAGGAGTATTTCAGCCGCCTGCGCCGCGCTGAAATCGGCATTCACCACCATATCGCTGGCGCGTACTTGCTCCGCTATGCGCAGGAGTCCTCATGGCGCGAGGACAACCGCCGCGTCTCGAATGGCGATCAGGTAAACCGCATCGCGGCGCTGGCGCTGAAGCGCGGAAAGAGCGCGGATTTTACGGGGTACTGGCAGCGACATATTGTTGATTAGTCAACAGGTATCGAAGAATTTACTTGACAGCCCTTAGCTAAGCCCCGTTACTACTTAGTAATCCCCTTGAGGTTAAGCTCCAGAATTCCTTAAGTTCAGGACGAAAGGCGGGTTTACCCGCCGAGCCGTAGGCTTCGTCCTGAACTTAAGGATTCTGGAGCTTATTTGACGATTTGCCAATAGGAGCGACTCCTGTAACGTGGGAACGTCTCCCGCAAGGAGCGAAAAGATGGCCCTTTCTGATAAAATTTCATCTTTTTGGAGCACGCCTGCGAAACAGTCGGATTCGACGAAAGCGCGTGAATTCGTGAAAGAATCTTATAAAAAGTCTGGTGGTAGACCCACCCCCGAGCTTGAGCGGGTTTATGGCGAATATCTTAGGTACGAGCGGAACAAAGCCGCCCCGAAAAAAGATTGACCCCGCTAGAATTGAGTTTAGGCGCCTCTCTGAGACCTGTCCGAGAGGCGCTTTTTCATGTGGTTACACCCACATTGATGACTTCCTGAACAACAAGTCTTGGGACCACCACGAGACTTTGCTTTCCCGCACAGTAACGGCCCACCTTGATGGCGGTGATGATCCTGTAGGGTTCTATGCCATGACAATTGGCCCGGAGCCCGCAGATCAGTTTGTCGCGGAAGAAGAACAATCATGGCTCTCGACCATGAAGGCGAGGTTCCTGCGCAGTCAGCTTACAACAGTGCAACTGCTATGGGTTGGCGTGGAAACTCGCCTCCATCGCTTGGGTATTGGAACCCTTTTAATGGGTCACGCGCTTGACGATTTTTATCAAGTAATCGAGCGCACCGGGGTTGCCGCCCTTACCCTTCATCCTATCAGCACAAACGCAGCCACATTCTATTCGTCGATCGGATTTCAGCCCTACGGAACTGGAAACCCCAAGCGTATGCTGCTGTCTGCTGATGCAGTAATAGAAACTCAGAAGAAGGCGAGCACTTAGTCTGTAGAAGCGATGGCCCACCGCGCCGGGCTGGCCTCGCCAACTCGCTCCACCCCTTTCCCCTCATGGTTCTTGAGACTGTGCTGGATGCCCAGCGCGATGCCCTGTACGTCGTCGCCGGTCGCGTCCTGCACGCCATGGGCGGCTAGAACCGCCTTCGCCAGCTCCGTGGTGGTCATCGGTTCCGTGGCCGTCCTGAGCACGTCCAGCGCCCGCCTGTAGAGGGTGCCGCGTTTGAACCACGGGTTGGGCTTCCGCCGCTTCACCGCGATCCGCCCCAGGTTGTACGTGGGGTCCAGCATCTTGATGACGGCCTCGACGTGCCGCATCTGCTCAGCCAAGGCGTCGTGCTGTTGCCGGTTGGCGAGTATCTGGCCGCCCAGCTCCATATGGAGCCGTTCAAGGGTGTTGATCGCCGGGCGGGTGTGTGGGTCTTTCGTCGGTCTGCCGCGCATTGCCGCATCCTATCGAATGTGATAGCTAACGGATATGAAGGGTTTGACCGGAAGTCAAGGCCGGTCTATCATATTTGTTAGCTCACGGAATCGATAGGAGATGCCATGGTTCTACCCAAGGCAGAAGAGGAATGGGCCGCACGCGCCAGCGCCTTCCTCAAGGCAAAGATGAAAGAAGCAGAGGTCACCTATGCGGAGCTATCCAAGCGGCTCAAAAAGCACGGCTTTAAGAATGAGACCGAAGCCGGGATCACGATGAAGCTCAAGCGCGGAACATTCTCGGCTACGTTTTTTCTGGCGTGTCTGGCTGCAATGGAGCTTGAGGGGGTTGGGCTGGAAGAGCTTTAGTCTCATCCTCGGGTGTGTTGGCTTGCAACTCTTTCCCGTCAAGCTGCTTCATGCGTTCCGCAATGTGCTCTGGACTCGGAGGGATGCTGATCCAATTGACATTCGGGTTGTCCTTCCAGCTTGCGTAGTTCTCTACGCTGGCAAACAAGGTGATGCGCTGGAATGAACAATTGCGGAAAATGCAATTGCTGAAGACGAAGCCATTATTGAAAATTGCGGTTGGTCCAAGCCAAACGGCATCTATTTTAGGAGGCCTGATAGGCTGCGCGTTATTCGAGGTCGCGAAATAAATGTTCGCGGGTCCTATTAGGTCGCATTCTATGAATGTCTTCCCGTCAATGAATGCAAAAGACGGTAAGACGAAATCGTTCAATAGAATTCTCTTCCTTTCGAAGGTCAAATCGAGCGGGTTCACACGCGAGCCATCTTGAAGGGATTTGGCATCAAACCTCGTGCGGACCTTTAACCGGTTCGCCCCCTGCCAAAGCACCCGGATAAACGACCAAATCAGCACCCCCAAGAATCCAGCCACCACCCACGAAAAAGGCGAATATTGAGAAAAGATGCTGGCGGCCCAAACTGCCCATGCAGGCAAGCTGAAACTCGCCACTAGGCCGCTCCCCTGAATGAGAGCGACCAGTGACCAGCGCGATTCTAGAGTATTGAGAAGCCGCCCGGTTCGTTCCGAAATTGCCGCCATATGAATTCCCACCCCTAGGGCACCTTAACCCAGCGGCGGCAACCTGAGAATGTGTCGCGGAGCGCTGTCCCAAGGTCATTTTCGGGACCTTGTGGCGTTTGCGCCATAATACCGGGCCCGCGCACCTTTGCATCGCTGCTCCGCCATTTTGGCGATGCGGCGCACGCGCTGGAGCGCCTGCCCGATCTCGCGCGACGCGGCGGCGCATCGGGACCCGGGCGTATCACGAGCGAAGCCGATGCCGCCGCGGAGCTCGCGGCCTGCCGCAGGTTCGGCGTCGATCTCGTCGCGCCGGAGGAAGCCCACTATCCGGCGCGGCTTGCCAGCATCGACGACGCGCCGCCGCTGCTCGGCGTACGCGGCGCGCGTGACACCTTGACGCGCCCGATGATCGCGATCGTCGGCTCCCGCAATGCGTCCGGCGCCGGGTTGAAATTTGCTGGCACCCTGGCACGCGATCTGGGCGACGCAGGCTTCGTCGTGATCTCCGGCCTCGCCCGCGGCATCGACCAGGCGGCACATCGCGCCACCGTAGCAAGCGGCACGGTCGCCGTGCTGGCCGGCGGCCACGACAAGATCTACCCGCCGGAGCATGAAGACTTGCTGGCTGCCCTCCTCGCGCGCGGCGCGGCGATCTCGGAGATGCCGCTCGGCCACGTGCCGCGGGCGCGCGACTTCCCTCGCCGAAACCGGCTGATCTCGGGCGCATCGCTCGGCGTCGTCGTGGTGGAGGCCGCGCATCGCTCGGGCTCGCTGATCACGGCGCGGATGGCTGCCGAACAGGGCCGGGAGGTGTTCGCGGTACCGGGCTCGCCGATCGATCCGCGCGCCGCCGGCGCCAACGATTTGATCAAGCAAGGCGCCACGCTGGTCACCGAAGCCGCCGACATCATCAGCGCAGTCACGCCGATCATGGAGCGGCCGATCATGCTGTCCGCGCGCGAGGACGACGAACCGCTGGATTTCGCCACCGATAGCGGAGATCGCGCCCGCATCATCAATCTGCTCGGCCCGAGCCCGATCAGCCTCGACGATCTGATCCGGATGGCCGACGCCTCGCCCGCCATCGTTCGCGCGGTGCTGCTGGAGCTCGAGCTCGCCGGCAGGCTCGAGCGTCACGGCGGCGGGCTGGTGTCGATGATTTAGGGCCACGAACGGGCGTCTTGCGAATGTCTATCACCGTCATCCCCGCGCAAAGGCTTCGCCTTTGTCGCTGGAGGTGCACGCGGAGCGAGCCTCGAAGGGTGCACGGCCCCGCTGGTGGCCGTCGCCCCTTCGAGACGCGCTACGCGCTCCTCAGGGTGACAGAATTCACTCCGCGTTCCGCGCGTCGAAATCATTTCGCGCGCCCTCGATCTCAGGCAGATGGGCAAACGCCCATTCGCCGAGCGCCATGACAGGCACGGCGAGCCCGCGCCCGAGATCGGTCAGCTCGTAGTCGACCCGCGGCGGGATGGTCGGAAACACCGTGCGCGTCACCAGGCCGTCGCGCTCCAGCCCGCGCAGGGTCAGCGTCAGCATGCGCTGCGAAATGCCGTTGATCATGCGTTTCAGCTCATTGAAGCGACGCGGTCCGTCGCGCAGCAGCATGATGACCAGCACGCTCCATTTGTCGCCGACCCGCGACAGCACAGAGGCCACGCCGCGGCAGTCCTGGTGCGTCCCGGGTTGACGCGGCAGGCCGGTCTCAGCGGTTACATCGATGTGCTCGGGTTCCATTGGTGTGCTCGGGTTTCAAAAATGTGCGTTCTTGCGAACATTTAGGGCGGTCACTCATATAGCGCCAGTTACAAACCTATACCAAAGGTGACCCCAGCCATGAAGCTCCTGCACATCGACTCCTCGGTCCTCGGCTCCCACTCCGTCAGCCGTCAGGTCTCCGCCGCCGCCGTCGAGCGGCTGCGCCAGGCCAACGCCGGCCTCGTCGTGAGCTACCGCGACCTGACTCAGACCCCGCTCGCCCACCTCTCCGGCCTGCACCTCGCCGCCAGCCAGGGCGCGGCCCCGGATCCGTCGGTGCGCGACGACATCGCAACCGGCCAGGCCGTGCTGGACGAGTTTCTCGCCGCCGACATCGTGGTGATCGGCGCACCGATGTACAATTTCACCATTCCCTCCCAGCTCAAGGCCTGGATCGACCGCATCGTGGTCGCGGGCAAGACCTTCAAGTACGGCGCCGGCGGCGTCGAGGGGTTGGCCGGCAACAAGCGCGTCATCATCGCGATCTCGCGCGGCGGCTATTACGGTGCCGACACGCCGATGGCCGCGCTCGAGCACCTTGAGACTTATCTGCGGGGGGTGTTCGGCTTCATCGGCGTCACGAATCTCGAACTGATCTCCGCCGACGGGATCCAGGTCGGTCCCGAGCATCGGGAGAAGGCGGTCGCGGGCGCGCTGCAGGCCGCCGGCAGCCTGAACGCCGCCTAGTTCCGGAACCGCTGTCGTCACCCGCGAAAGCGAAAGCGGGTGGCCCAGTATTCCAGAGACGCCGTTTATTGAACCGAGAGGCCTCGGCGTACTGGATACCCCGCATACGCGGGGTATGACAGTTGTGGGTGAGGCAAGGTCTCGTCCAAACGCCACGCGTCATGCATGGACTTGCCCCGCGCGATACCTCAGAACCAGACGCCTTGAATGCCGAGGATGACGGCAACGAGCGAGATCAACAAACCGATGCCGGAAAACAGCGCGACCGTCACGAATTGTGCTGCGTCTGAATTTTCATTTTCGGACGTAGACGAAACCGGGACCGGCGTCGAAATGCGGGCTGCTTTCGGCATGAAGGAACTCCAAAATGATTCCGTGGTGAAAAAATCCCCGCCCATTCAGGAGTCCGGCGAGTTCGTCAAAGGTTCAATACGAGATAAGATAGCCGCGCACGAAATAGTCCGGTGTGAACTGCTTCACACCGGCCGTTCGCTACAATGAGAAACAAAATCTAGCCGCGATAGATCGGCGCGCCGGCGGGCGATGCGGTTGAACCGCCGTCGATGAACAGTTCCTGCCCCTGCACATGCGCCGCGTCGTCGGACGCGAGGAACAACACAGTCTTCGAGATGTGATCGGGTTCGCCGATCCGTCCGAGCGGCGTGCTCTTGCCAATCCGCTGTTCGAACGCCTTCTCGGCCTCGGGCGTTGCGATTGCCGCGCCCCAGATCGGCGTGCGCACGGCGCCCGGCGCCACCACGTTGACGCGGATGTTGCGCGGCGACAGTTCTGAGGCCATCACCCGGGCCATCGCACGGACGCCGGCCTTGCTCGCCGCATAGGCCGAATAGCCGGGATTGCCGAGCACCGAAATCACCGAACCGTTGAGGATGATGGACGCGCCGTCGTTCAGATAGGGCGCGACCGCCTGCACGGTGAAGAAGACTCCGGTCAGATTGGTGCGGATGACGTTCTCGAATGCGGCGAGCGTGGTGCCGCCGACCGGCGTCTGGCCGGGAATGCCGGCGTTGGCGAACAGCACGTCGTACTTGCCGAACTTCTCCGCGCCCTGCTTCACCGCGGCTTCCAGCGCCGCCACATCGGTGGCATCGGCCACGACAGCGAACGCATTCGGCCCAAGCTCCCTCGCCGCCGCCGCGAGCGTTTCCTTGTTGCGCCCGGTGATGACGACCCTGGCGCCTTCGGCGACGAACAGCCTTGCTGTCGCGAGACCGATGCCGCTGTTGCCGCCGGTGATCAACGCCGTCTTGTTCGCCAGTCTCATGTCCGCCTCCAATTGGTTGCATTATTAAACTTCGTTGCCTACCTACGGCATACGGTTTAATATTGCAACCACACAAGCCCGTGATGGCCGAACTTTTGGAGCGCGCGTCGTGAAACGAACCAGCCTTGCAGGCGACAGCTGCCCGGTGGCGCGCGCTCTCGACGTGTTCGGCGACTGGTGGTCGCTGCTGATCATCCGAGATGCCAGCCTCGGCCGGCGCCGCTTCGGCGAATTCCAGGCCAGCCTCGGGCTGGCGAAGAACATCCTCGCCACCCGGCTGCGCACGCTGCTCGAGCGCGGCATCCTGAAGACGGTCCCCGCCTCCGACGGCAGCGCCTATCAGGAATATGTCCTGACGCCGAAGGGCCACGGCATCTTTCCGATCCTGGTCGCGCTCCGGCAATGGACCGAGGAGTTCGACGACCATCCGGACGAGATCGCGACCATCATGGTCGACCGCGACAGGGGCAAACCGGTGAAGAAGCTCGCACTGCTTTCGCAGGACGGGCGGGTGCTGGGAGCGGGCGACACGACACTGAAGCCGCGGCCTGCGCGGAAGCCGGCACGACGCGCATCAGCGTGACCACGTCATCGTGGTCCTGGCAAAAGCCAGGACGCATTACTCCAAATCTCAATTGTTGCACGACGCTGGGGCCGCGATCACGCTGCCGGCCCCGTCATCCCGCAAGACATACCCTCACGACAGCTTCCTGCGGCTGCGCGCGCGCAATTGCTCATCGGCCTCCAGGCGCGTCATCGCAAGCAGGTGGTCGAGGACATCGAATTTGTGGCGCTGGGCGAGTTTGGCGAGTTCGGTCGCTGCCGCGGCGATCAGGACCAGGGCGTCATCCGGGCCGCCCTCCCCACCTGACTCGTCGCCCGCCGGTCGCCGTCGGCCGGACGGCCTGGGCTTGCGCCCGCCCCCTGTGCTGCTCAAAAGGCCTAATCCGATTCCCATCCCATATATAAAGAGATACGCCCTTTCCGACCGCAACTCTAGGACGCATTTTTCAACCTTTGGGATAGAAACTCCACAGCTTGAGCCCTCCCTTCAATATCTGGCGATTTGACACCGACCGCCCCAGCACCCATGTTCGCCCCGACATGGCGGGCCGCGAGTCTAGCGGAACCCACCTTCAAGTTTTCCCGTAAGCTATTGGAATGACATGAATATCGTCATTGTGGAGTCGCCGGCCAAGGCCAAGACGATCAACAAATATCTGGGGTCCTCCTACGAGGTCCTGGCGTCGTTCGGCCATGTTCGCGACCTCCCGGCCAAGAACGGTTCGGTCGATCCGGACGCCAATTTCCAGATGATCTGGGAGGTCGATGCCAAGGCTGCCGGCCGGTTGAACGACATCGCCAAGGCGCTCAAGGGGGCCGACCGCCTGATTCTGGCAACCGACCCTGATCGCGAGGGCGAGGCAATCTCCTGGCACGTGCTGGAGGTGATGAAGGAGAAGCGCGCGCTGAAGGACCAGAAGGTCGAGCGCGTGGTGTTCAACGCCATCACCAAGCAGGCGGTCACCGACGCCATGAAGGCGCCGCGACAGATCGACGGCGCGCTGGTCGACGCCTATATGGCGCGCCGCGCGCTGGACTATCTGGTCGGCTTCACCCTCTCGCCGGTGCTGTGGCGCAAGCTGCCCGGCGCCCGCTCCGCCGGCCGCGTGCAGTCGGTCGCGTTGCGGCTGGTCTGCGACCGCGAGCTCGAGATCGAGAAGTTCGTGCCGAGGGAGTACTGGTCGCTGGTCGCGACGCTGCTGACGCCGCGCGGCGAAGCCTTCGAGGCCCGGCTGGTCGGCGCCGACGGCAAGAAGATCGCACGGCTCGACATCGGCTCCGGCGCGGAAGCCGAGGACTTCAAGAAAGCCATCGAGGCCGCGCTGTTCAAGGTTGCGACCGTCGAGGCCAAGCCGGCGCGACGCAATCCGCAGGCGCCCTTCACCACCTCGACCCTGCAGCAGGAAGCAAGCCGCAAGCTCGGCTTCGCGCCGGCGCATACCATGCGCATCGCGCAGCGGCTGTATGAAGGCATCGACATCGGCGGCGAGACCACCGGTCTGATCACCTATATGCGAACCGACGGAGTGCAGATCGATCCGTCCGCGATCACCCAGGCGCGCAAGGTGATCGGCGAGGATTACGGCAACGCGTATGTGCCGGACGCACCGCGCCAGTACCAGGCCAAGGCCAAGAACGCCCAGGAAGCCCACGAAGCGATCCGCCCGACTGATCTGTCGCGTCGCCCGGCCGCCATCGGCCGCAGGCTCGATGCCGACCAGGCCAAGCTCTACGAGCTGATCTGGAAGCGCACCATCGCGAGCCAGATGGAATCCGCCGAGCTCGAGCGCACCACCGTCGACATCGAGGCCAAGGCCGGCGCCCGCGTGCTGGAGCTGCGCGCCTCCGGCCAGGTCATCAAGTTCGACGGCTTCCTCGCGCTCTATCAGGAAAGCCGCGACGACGAGGAAGACGAGGATTCGCGCCGCCTGCCCGCGATGAGCGAAGGCGAGGCCGTGAAGCGCCAGAGCCTTGCCGTCACCCAGCATTTCACCGAGCCGCCGCCGCGCTTCTCGGAAGCATCGTTGGTGAAGCGGATGGAAGAGCTCGGCATCGGCCGTCCCTCGACCTACGCGTCGATCCTGCAGGTGCTGAAGGACCGCGGCTACGTCAAGCTCGAGAAGAAGCGGCTGCACGGCGAGGACAAGGGCCGCGTCGTGGTCGCATTCCTGGAAAACTTCTTCTCGCGCTACGTCGAATACGACTTCACCGCCGACCTCGAGGAACAGCTCGATCGCGTCTCCAACAACGAGATCTCCTGGCAGCAGGTGCTGAAGGATTTCTGGCGCGGCTTCACCGGCGCGGTCAACGACATCAAGGACCTGCGCGTCTCCGAGGTGCTCGATGCGCTCGACGAGATGCTCGGCCCGCATATCTATCCGCCGCGCGCGGATGGCGGCGACGTCAGGCAGTGCCCGACCTGCGGCACCGGCCGGCTCAACCTCAAGGCCGGCAAGTTCGGCGCCTTCGTCGGCTGCTCGAACTATCCGGAATGCCGTTACACCCGCCCGCTCGCAGCCGACAGCGCCGAGAGCGCCGATCGCGTGCTCGGCACCGACCCCGACACCGGGTTCGACGTCACGGTGAAGGCTGGCCGCTTCGGGCCCTACATCCAGCTCGGCGAGCAGAAGGATTACGCCGAAGGCGAGAAGCCGAAGCGCGCCGGCATTCCGAAGGGCACCTCGCCTGCCGATGTCGATCTTCAGCTGGCGCTGAAGCTGCTGTCACTGCCGCGCGAGATCGGCAAGCATCCGGAGACCGGACAGCCGATCACCGCCGGCCTCGGCCGGTTCGGGCCGTTCGTGAAGCATGAGAAGACCTATGCCAGCCTCGAAGCCGGCGACGAGGTCTTCGACATCGGGTTGAACCGTGCCGTCACGCTGATCGCGGAGAAGATCGCGAAGGGCCCGAGCGGCCGCCGCTTCGGCGCCGATCCGGGCAAGCCGCTCGGCGACCACCCGACGCTCGGCGCCGTCGCGCTGAAGAATGGCCGCTATGGCGCCTATGTCGCGGCCGGCGGCGTCAACGCGACGATCCCGAGCGACAAGACGCCCGACGAGGTCACGCTTGCGGAAGCGATCGCATTGATCGACGAGCGCGCGGCCAAGGGCGGCGGCAAGAAGGCCAAGAAGGCGAAGGCGGCAAAGCCCGCCAAGGCCACAAAAGCCAAGGCGGCAAAGGCCGAAGAGGCCGACGGCGACGCCGAGGCCAAGCCCGCCAAGAAGGCTGCGTCCAAGAAGGCCGCGGCAAAGCCGAAAACGGATGCGACCAGCAAGGCGCGCGCGCCGGTTGCTTCCGGTGCCAAGACCTCGCCTGCAAAGTCATCGGCATCAGCGAAAGCGCCCGCGAAGAAGAGCGCCGGCAAGGCACGAGGATAAGTGAAACGAAAACCCGACCATGGCTTTCCGGGCCGGGACGCCATCGTCGCCTTCATTCGCGCCAATCCAGGCAAGGTCGGCACCCGCGAGATCGCGCGCGAGTTCGGCCTGAAGAACGCCGACCGCATCGAGCTGAAGCGGATCCTCCGCGAACTCGCCGACGACGGCAAAATTGCAAAACGCGGTCGCAAGATTCATGAGCCGGCGGCGCTGCCGCCGACGGTGCTCGCCGACGTCACCGGCCGCGACAGCGACGGCGAGCTGATCGCCACGCCCGCCGAGTGGGACTCCGAGGACGGCACCGCCCCGAAGATCCGCATCGAGATGCCGCGGCGGCCGAAGCCCGGCACCACCGCCGGCGTCGGCGACCGCGCGCTACTGCATGTCGAGGTGGTGACCGACGACGGCGACGGCACGCCCTATCGCGGCCGCGTCATCAAGGTGATCGATCACGGGCGCACACGCATCCTCGGCATCTTCCGCCGCAACCCCGATGGCGGCGGACGCCTGATCCCGGTCGACAAGAAGCAGGCGGGCCGCGAGCTCAACATCGCCAAGGCCGACAGCGGCGGCGCCGAGGACGGCGACCTGATCAGTGTCGACCTGATCCGCACCCGCGGCTTCGGGCTCGCCTCCGCCCGCGTCAAGGAGCGGCTCGGCTCGATCGCCAGCGAGAAGGCGATCAGCCTGATCGCGATCAACACCCACGACATCCCGCAGGTGTTTTCGTCGTCTGCGCTACGCGAGGCGGAAGAGGCAAAACCCGCGACCTTGCAGGGCCGCGAGGACTGGCGCGAAGTGCCGCTCGTCACCATCGACCCGCCTGACGCCAAGGATCACGACGACGCCGTGCATGCCGAGGTCGACCCGGATCCGAACAACAGAGGCGGCTTCATCGTCCACGTCGCGATCGCTGACGTCGCCTACTACGTGCGGCCCGGCTCGGCTCTCGACCGCGACGCGCTCCAGCGCGGCAATTCGGTGTATTTCCCCGATCGCGTGGTGCCGATGCTGCCCGAGCGCATCTCCAACGATCTCTGCTCGCTGGTGCCGGGCGAGCCGCGCGGCGCGCTCGCGGTACGGATGGTGATCGGCGCCGACGGCCGCAAGCGCTCGCACACCTTCCATCGCGTGCTGATGCGCTCGGCCGCGAAGCTCGCTTACGCGCAGGCGCAGGCGGCGATCGACGGCAGGCCCGATGACGTCACCGGCCCCCTGCTCGATCCGATCCTCAAGCCGCTGTGGTCGGCCTATGAGCTGGTCAAGCTCGCACGCAACGAGCGCGACCCGCTCGATCTCGATCTGCCCGAACGCAAGATCCTGCTGAAACCGGATGGCACCGTCGATCGGGTGATCGTGCCGCAGCGGCTCGATGCGCACAGGCTGATCGAGGAGTTCATGATCCTGGCCAACGTCGCCGCGGCCGAGATGCTGGAGAAGAAGGCGCTGCCGCTGATCTATCGCGTGCATGACGAGCCGAGCCAGGAGAAGGTGCACAACCTGCAGGAATTCCTGAAGACGCTCGACCTGCCCTTCACCAAGCAGGGCGCGCTGCGTCCCTCGCAATTCAACCGCGTGCTGGCGCAGGTCGCCGGCGAAGATTACGAGCCGCTGGTCAATGAGGTCGTGCTGCGCTCGCAGGCGCAGGCCGAATACTCCGCCGAGAATTACGGCCATTTCGGCTTGAACCTGCGCCGCTACGCGCACTTCACCTCGCCGATCCGCCGCTACGCCGACCTGATCGTGCATCGCGCGCTGATCCGCGCGCTCGGCCTCGGCGAAGGCGCCTTGCCGGCCGACGAGAGCGTGGAGACGCTGGCCGAGATCGCCGCGCAGATCTCCGTCACCGAGCGCCACGCGATGAAGGCGGAGCGCGAGACCACCGACCGCCTGATCGCGCATTTCCTTGCCGACAAGGTCGGCGCCTCGTTCCAGGGCCGCATCTCCGGCGTGACGCGCGCCGGCCTGTTCGTGAAGCTCGACGACACCGGCGCCGACGGCCTGATCCCGATCCGCACCATCGGCAGCGAGTATTTCAACTACGACGAAACCCGCCACGCGCTGATCGGCACGCGCAGCGGAACCATGTATCGGCTCGGCGACGTCGTCGACGTACGGCTGGTCGAGGCCGCGCCGGTGGCGGGCGCGCTGCGCTTTGAGCTATTGTCCGACGGTCAGGCAATTCCGCGCGACAGAAAACGCGACAGCGCAGGGTCCGGGCGCCGCGCCGCAGGATTTGCCAAGGGGCCAAAAAAAGGATCGGGCAAGCAGGCGCACAAGGAACGAAAGGCGCGCAACAAGAAGGATCGCAAGCCGGCGAAGCAAAAGTCCGGCAAATCGAAGCGAGGCAAGTCATGGACGTGACACCGCCAACAGTGGTCTGGACTCGCGACGCCGCCGAGCCCGAGAAGCGCGACGTATGGACCGCGATGAAGCGCGGGTTCCTTGGGCGATGTCCGCGCTGCGGAAAAGGCAGGCTGTTCCGCAAGTTTCTCAAATGCGACGGCCATTGCCCGGTTTGCGATCTCGATTTCACGCCGCATCGCGCCGACGATCTGCCCGCCTATCTCGTCATCGTCATCGTCGGCCATATCGTGGTACCGACCGCGCTGTGGATCGAGACCGACTATTCGCCGCCGGTGTGGCTGCAACTTGCGATCTATCTGCCGCTCACGCTGTTCGCATCGCTGACATTGTTGCAGCCGGTGAAGGGAGCCGTGATCGGCTTGCAATGGGCCCTGCGCATGCATGGCTTTGACGAGAATCCCCCTAGCGACATCCCGCCGGTCTAGCTAAACCGGACGCCAAGAAGAAATGAAAGGGATGAAATGACTGACGCTGCCGCCCCTGCCGCCGTCGTCCATCAGGGCGAGAAGGAAGCCGATCATCACGCGTATTTCCGGCCGAAGGATGCGGCGACGCTGATCCTGATCGATCGCTCCGGCGCCAAGCCTAAGGTCTTGGTCGGCAAGCGCCACGACAAGGTCGTGTTCATGCCGGGCAAGTTCGTCTTCCCCGGCGGCCGGGTCGACAAGGCCGACAACCGCGTGCCGGTCGCGGCTCCAATCACGCCGGAGCTCGAAGCCAATCTGTTGAAGGGCAGCCCGAAGATCACGCCCGGCCGCGCCCGCGCACTCGCCAACGCGGCAATCCGCGAGGCCTGCGAGGAGACCGGGCTCTGCCTCGGCCGCAAGGTCGAGAAGACAATAAAGCTCGACGGCCCCTGGGCGCCGTTCGCCGACGCGGGTCTCTTGCCCGATCCGTCCGGCCTGTTCCTGATCGCGCGCGCGATCACCCCGCCCGGCCGCGTGCGCCGCTTCGACACCCGCTTCTTCACCGCCGATGCCTCGACGATCGCGCATCGGGTCGAGGGCGTGGTGCATGCCGACGCCGAACTGGTGGAGCTGGTCTGGGTCGAGATCGGCTCCGAGCCGCTCGCCGACGCGCATGCCATGACCAAGAACGTGCTCGTCGAGCTCGACCGCCGTCTCGCCACGGGCCCACTCCGTCACGACGCGCCGGTGCCGTTCTTCCATTTCTACGGCGGCAAGATGCAGAAGGACGTGCTGGGGGCGTGAGGCTCGTCATTCCGGGACGACGCGAAGCGGCGAGCCCGGAATCCACTCCTCCACCAACCATGCGGCCTGATGGATTCCAGGCTCGCGCATCCAAGTCGGCTGTTGCCGACTTGGACAAATGGCAAACGCCGAACTCGGGTAGACCCGAGTTCGGTCGGCGCGCCCCGGAATGACGATGTTGAGGGAGCCGCCAAAAACAAAATAATCTTCCCGATGGCGCGCCGCAAAGCGCCTCCCTATCTGTTCCGCTAACGACAACAACGACGGAACGGGGCAATGGCGAAGCGTCAACTCAAGCTCGGCGCGTTCATGCGGCCGATCAGCATTCACACCGGTGCCTGGCGCTATCCCGGGGCCTGGCCGGACGCCAATTTCAACTTCGATCATATCAAGACGCTGATCCGCAAGCTCGAGGCCGGCAAGTTCGACGCCTTCTTCATGGCCGATCATCTGGCCGTGCTCAACATGCCGATCAACGCACTGAAGCGCAGCCACACCGTGACCTCGTTCGAGCCGTTCACGCTGCTGTCGGCGCTGTCCGCCGTGACCGAGAATATCGGCCTGATCGCGACCGGCTCGACCACCTTCGACGAGCCCTATCACGTCGCCCGGCGCTTTGCCTCGCTCGATCACATCTCCGGCGGCCGCGCCGGCTGGAATATCGTCACCACGTCCAATCCGGACGCCGCGCTGAATTTCGGCCTCGACGATCACATGGAGCACGCCGAGCGCTACAAGCGCGCCCGCGAGTTCTACGACGTCGTCACTGGCCTGTGGGACTCCTTCGCCGACGATGCATTCGTGCGCGACGTCGAGTCCGGGCTGTTCGTCGATCCCGACAAGATGCATGTGCTCAACCATAAGGGCAAATACCTCTCGGTCCGCGGCCCGCTGAACATCGCCCGCCCGGTGCAGGGCTGGCCGGTCATCGTGCAGGCCGGCGCCTCCGACGACGGCCGGCAGCTTGCGGCCGAGACGGCGGAGGCCGTGTTCACCGGCGGCGGCAGCCTTGCCGACGGCCAGAAGCTCTACGCCGATATCAAGGGCCGCATGGAGAAGATCGGCCGCGATCCCGAGCATCTGAAGATCCTGCCCGGCGCCTTCGTCGTGGTCGGCGACAGCGTCGAGGAAGCAAAAGAGAAGCGCGCGCTGCTCGACAGCCGCGTGCATTACGACAGCGCGATCGCCTCGCTCTCGGTGATCCTCGGCACCGATGCCTCCACCTTCGATCCCGACGGACAATTGCCGCCGATCCCGGAAACCAACGCCAGCAAGAGCGGCCGGCAGCGCCTCGTCGACGTCGCCGCGCGCGACAAGCTCACCGTGCGCCAGCTCGCGCAGCGCGTCGGCGGCTATGGCGGGCTCGCCTTCGTCGGCACGCCGCAGACCATCGCCGACCAGATGCAGGAATGGCTGGAAGGGCGCGGCAGCGACGGCTTCAACATCATGTTCCCCTACCTGCCGCAGGGCCTGTTCGAGTTCGTCGACAAGGTGGTGCCGGAACTGCAAAAGCGCGGGATTTTCCGTAACCAGTACGAAGGGCGGACCCTGCGCGAGAATTTGGGCCTGCCGCGGCCAAAAAATCAGTTCTTCGGGGGGTAGTCGACCCGGATTCGGGATGGTCTTGGCTCGGAAATCCTTGACTCTGGGCGGTTTCTGGCTAGTTTCCGGGCCAAACGCGGGCCGATTTGGCCGGCTCCCGATACCCCTTCATTTTCGAGGTTTTGCATATGGCCAAAGCGGTCACCATCAAGGTCAAGCTCGTGTCGACGGCCGATACCGGCTTCTATTACGTCGCCAAGAAGAATTCGCGCACCATGACCGACAAGCTGGTCAAGAAGAAGTACGACCCGGTCGCGCGCAAGCACGTCGAGTTCAAGGAAGCCAAGATCAAGTAAGCAAGATCGCCTGCTTCTGACGTTCAAACGGGGCCCTCGCGGCCCCGTTTTTGCTTTCTAGCCTAGCGTCATCCCTCACGATTCCCGGACCAGTCCCGGGCGCGGGGTTCACATGATCGCAAGCTTGGACGAGGGAAACGTCGGCGGCTATTCGGTCGCCTACGGCCGCGAGGACACCTACTTTCCGGTCTATGTCACGGCCGCCTTGGCCGCGATCTTCCTGACCGCGAGCTGGATCACCGGCGCGCTCTATTGGCTGGCGCCGGCGGCGGCCGCGGCCGCCTTCACCTACTACAACATCCCCCTGCTGGAGGCCGGTCGTCCGACCATCGGCGCCAACCAGTACGGCATCTTCATCCAGGCCTTCGGGCTGATCCGCTGGCGAGCCATCACGCGCATCGACCTCGTCGAGATCGCCGAGCGCGCGATGACCGTTCATGAGTTGCAGATCGCGCTCAACGGACCGCTGGGCAGCGCGCTGGTGGCGGATTGGCGCAAGCGGCCTGCCTATCGGCTAATGATGCGCCTGCCGTGGCGCATGGATCATCGCGGCGTGGTGCGCGTCGATCTCGAGCCATTCGACCGGACGCCCGATGAGATTCACCGGACGTTTCTCAGGATGTGGCGCTACTACCGGAGCTAGCGCTTGAACGCCTCGTCGCGCAAATGCCCGTCGGCGATGCGCGCATCCGGATTGTTTGTGATGGTCATGAACCAAATGAGGCTGAAGAACAGCGACCACGCTGTGTTCCAATAGAACCAGTTCATCGGATCACCTCGAACAGCTTTGTCCCGCGACAGCCGGCTGATATCGCCGGCTGTGCAGGATGCCGCCAAGTCTACTGCACGACCTCGCCGTGCAGTGCCAGATCCAACCCTTCGCGCTCGATGTCGCGCGTCACGCGAAGCCCGACGAAGAGATTGATCACGAACAGGATGATCAGGCTCACGACGGCATCATACACGAAAACCGTCGCGACGCCGATGCATTGATTGATGAACTGCCCGGGATTTCCCTCCAGAACGCCTGCCGTTCCACCATACTGCTCGACCGCGAACACCCCGGTCAGCAGGGCCCCGACGATGCCGCCGAGGGCATGGACGCCGAAGCAGTCCAGCGCGTCATCGTAGCTGAACATGCGCTTCAAGCCGGTGCACCCCCAGTAGCAGCAGACGCCGGCGGCGATGCCGATGGCGAAGGCGCCGACCGGCCCGACGAAACCGGAGGCCGGCGTGATCGCGACGAGGCCCGCAACGGCACCCGAGCAGATGCCGACGACGGTCGGCTTGCCCTTCAATGCCCACTCCACCAGCATCCAGGTGAAGCCCGCGACTGCGGTCGCGATCTGGGTCACCAGCATGGCCATGCCGGCCTGCATTCCGGCCGTAACGGCGGAGCCGGCGTTGAAGCCGAACCAGCCGACCCACAGCAGCGAGGCGCCGATGAAGGTCAGCACCATGTTGTGCGCCGGCCCGGTCTCGACGCGCTTGCCGAGCATGATGGCGCACATCAGTCCGGCCACGCCGGCATTGATGTGCACCACGGTGCCGCCGGCGAAGTCGAGAACCTTGACGTACGCAGCGTCGTTGCCCGCCGAGAAGATGCCGTCGGGTCCCCAGACCCAATGCGCGATCGGCGCGTAGACGAAGATCGCCCACAGCCCGATGAACCAGAGCATCGCGGAGAATTTCATCCGCTCGGCGAACGCGCCAGCGATCAGCGCCGGCGTGATGATCGCGAAGGTCATCTGGAAGCAGATGTAGACGGACTCAGGGATGGTCGCGGCGAGCGGGTTGGGATTGCCTATGCCACCCTTGCCGATGTCGCTCAGGATGTCCTTGAGGAACATGCGATCCAGACCGCCGATGAACGGCGTGCCGGCACGAAACGCCAGGCTGTAAGTGATGACGGCGAACAGGATCGTCACCAGGCAGGTCACGGCGAAGCTGGTCATCACGGTGTCGCCGACATTCTTCTTGCGCACCATGCCGCCGTAAAACAGGCCGAGCCCCGGCACCGTCATCATCAGGACGAGCGCGACTGATGTGAGCATCCAGGCGGTGTCGCCGGAATTCGGCGTGCACTTCTCGAGGATCTTGCCACCGCAGGCCGGCGGGGCCGCCGCATCTTCAGCCAGAGCAAGGTCGCTGAACAGCAGGCAAAGAACCGCCACGCCAAGCAGAGCAACCAGAATTCTCAAGAGCTTCGGGCGCATGTATGTCGCAGACTCCATCATCGTCCTCCCATCACAAGAAATGCTGGTGTTCGGAATGGCGCAGCGCGTTCTGCGCGTGAGCGCCGAAGTCGTCGCGGCATCAGGCCGGACGCGGGGCACAATGGCCTCCCGCTCGGCGGCGCGGCGAAAGCCGTGGTGCGCGGATGGCTGGAGAATGACGGCGACTAGCCCCATTGCGGCCAGCCCTTCCCATGAATCCCCAGGCCGGAACTCAGCGATGAGTTGCCGGCACGATTTCTAGCCAAATTCAATCAAGATTCGTGCCAGCGATGCGCACGCTGTAACAGCTTGAAGACGCTGTGACTTCAATGCGGGCAAGCAAGGGCTTCGCGCGCCATTGCACGTTCACACAGCAAGCGATTGATGGAAAAATAAGCAGCAACGCGCGGCTGCCCGCAGACGGGGCAGTCGCCATCTTGCCCGAGATCGGAGCCTAGGCGGCCTTCAGCAGCGGCGGTTGCGCCGGCCGGATCAGCGCGAAAGCGAGCTGGATGATGCCGCCGGCAAGACCAAGCGCGACGCCGATCCGCCAGGCCATGGTGTAGGAGCCGAGCGAGTCGTAGATCACCCCGCCTCCATAGGCGCCGAGGAAGCTGCCGACCTGGTGGCTCATGAAGGCAAGGCCCTGGATCATCGCCTGCCAGCGCAGACCGAACATCTCGGCCACCGCGCCCGCGACCAGCGGACCGACACCCATCCAGAGGAAGCCCATGATGGCGCCGAACAGCAAGGTCGAGTCCGGCGTCGCCGGCAGCATGAAGTACCAGGCGAGCGCCAGCGAGCGCAGGATGTAGATGCCGCCGAGCAGCGCGAGCTTGTTCCAGCGCTGGCCGGCCCAGCCGAAGAACAGCGAGCCCAGCACGTTGAAGCCGCCGATCATGCCGAGCGTCTGCGCGCTCAGCATCGGATCGAGCCCGCAGATCGCCAGATACGACGGCAGATGCGTGGTAAGGAAGACGAGTTGCATGCCGCAGACCATGTAGGCGCACGTCATCACCACGAAGGACGCATTGCCGAACGCGGTCTTGGCCGCGGTCGCCGCAGTGGCGTTGCCGATGTCGTCCGCCGCGGGTTTCGGCAGCGGGATCTTGTCGACCCGACCGGCGTACAGCGCGGCTGGAATCATCCCGATCGACAGGATCACGAATCCGGCAAGCCCGACACGCCAACCGAACCCTTCATTGAGCATCTGGCCGATCGGCGCCGACAGCAGCGCGCCGAGCGAGCCCGCGGCGGAGACCATGCCGAGCACCGTCGAGCGCACCGTCTCCGACACCGCGCGCGCCGCGACCGACATCGCGATCGCATTCGCAGTGCAGGCGAGCGAAAGGCCGATCAGCACACCGGCGCCGATCATGATGCTGACGAGCCCATCCGCCGTCGTCATCAGCAAGAGGCCCGCGGTGTAGGCCAGCGCGCCAACCACCATGATCGGGCGGAAGCCGTAACGCACCGTCATTGCGCCCGCGAGCGGCTGCAGAAAGCCCCAGGCGAGGTTCTGCACTGCCAGCGCCAGCGTGAAGTACGACACCGAGATGCCGATGTCATGCGTCAACGGCTGCATGAAGATGCCGAGGCTCTGCCGCAGCCCCATGCTCAGCGTGAGCATGATGGAGGCACCGATCAGAATGGGAAGCGTGGGACGCAGGACCTGCAACAGGGGCATTGTTCTTATTCTCCCAAGACGGGGCGGCACGCGCGCCACGGCCTGCAATTCACGCATGTTTGGTTACACAGACCTGTGTACTTAGGCTATAGAGAGGGCCAACTGTCAAGCGAAGAGGATCACGGCCGGCGCATGGCTTCCCCGCCTCCCAAACAGACCATGAAAGAGCGGATCCTCGAGACCGCCGACAAACTGTTCTACCTGCAAGGCATTCGCGCCATCGGCGTCGACACCATCGCGGCCGAGATCGGCATCAGCAAGCGCACGCTCTACAACCACTTCCCGTCGAAGGACGCGCTGATCGAGGCCTATCTGCAGCGCCGCTTCGTGCAGCCCCGCTCCTCCGACAAGCCGCCGGCCGAGCAGATTCTCGCAACCTTCGATTCGCTGCAGCGGCGGTTCTCGGCGAAGGATTTTCGCGGCTGTCCGTTCGTGAACGCGGTCGCCGAGCTCGGGCCGGACGACGAGGACCGTACCGTCCGCAACATCGCCGTCGCCTTCAAGGAAAGCCGCCGGGTCTGGTTTCGCGAGCTGCTGCGGCAGCTTGGCGTTGCCGACGCCGAGGGGCTTGCGACCCAGTTGACGCTCTTGGTCGACGGCTCGATCGCGCAGGACCTCGTGCGCGACGATCCGACCATGGCGCGCGCGGCGAAGGAAGCCGCCCGCGTGCTGCTGGCGAATGCGGGCGTCAAGGTCGGCGGGTCCGCGCCTGCTGACAACAAGCGCACTGGATAAATCCGGTTGCGTCCCCAAATCCGGTTTGGTTGTTAGCATCGACCGCACACGACGGCATTCCCGATTTGGATATTCCGTCCGGCGAGATTGGCGGCGACCGCGTAACAACTTGCGGCACAACTGGGGAACGACCATGGAAGATTTGAAGGTGACGGCCACCGGCTACGATTTCGCGCCGGCTCGCGCCGCCATGCAGCGCTATGTCGACAACAATCTGCTGTCCGGCATCTCCTGGACGGTTCTGACCGGGCGCGACGTCGCTGACACCGGCTGCGTCGGATGGGCCGACAAGGAAGCACAGATCCCGCTGCGCGCCGACCACATCTTCCGGGTGTTCTCCAACACCAAGCTGATCACTTCCTGCGCGGCGCTGCTGCTGTTCGAGGACGGCCGCTTCCGGCTCGACGACCCGATCGAGACCTTCATCCCGCAACTCGGCAACCGCAAGGTGCTGCGACCGGGCGCGACGTCGATCGATGACACCGAGCCGGCGCAGAGCTCGATCACGATCCGCCAATTGCTGAGCCACAGCGCCGGTTTGAGCTATGGGTTCTTCGATCCCGGCACCGTCATTTTCAAAGCGCTGAACGAGCGCGGCGTGCACAATCCCAACACGACCCTGGCTGAAATGGTCGATGTGCTCGCCGATCTGCCGCTGATCTATCAGCCGGGTACGTCATGGGAATATTCGCTTGCGATCGACGTGGTGGCACGCCTGGTCGAAGTCGTCAGCGGCCAGAGCTTCGACACGTTCATCAAGGCGCGCATCCTCGATCCGCTCGGCATGGCCGATACCGGCTTCGTCGTTCCGGAAAGGGATCACAGCCGGCTCGTCGCCTATTACGCCGGCGCCGACCTGATGGAGCCGATGAAGCCCGGCCTCACCCGCACCGACAATGCGCCCTTCCCCGGTGCCTATCTGCGCCCGGTCGCAAGGCTCAACGGCGGCGGCGGCCTGGTGTCCACGCTGCCCGACATGGTCGCGCTGATCCGCAGCCTGCTGCCGGGCGGACCGACATTGCTGAAGCCGGACACGATCGCAATGATGATGTCCAACCAGTTGCCCAACGGACAGTGGATCCGGTTCGCGATGATGGGCGAGCAACCCGGCAAGGCGCACGGACTTGCCGGTGGCCTGATCCTCAATCCCTCGCCGATCGATCATCCGGACGCAGCCGGCGAGTTCTATTGGGGCGGCGTCGCGGGCACGCAGTGGTGGATTTCGCCCAAAAAGGGCATCGCCGGCGTGATGATGGCGCAGCGCCAGATGGCGTTCGTCCATCCGTTCTCGTTCGAGTTCAAGCGGATGGCCTACGACGCGATGAAGCGCGGAAGATAACGGCGCTTCGTAGCCCGGATGAAGCGCAGCGAAATCCGGGTATCGCGCCAGATGCACAGGCGTCCCGGATTACGCTTCGCTTCATCCGGGCTACGAGATCGCGTTACGCCGCGGCAGACACCACGCGGTTGCGGCCGTCGTGCTTGGCGCGATAGAGCGCGGTGTCGGCGCGCTTGAGCACATCGGTGACCTGCTCGCCTTTGCGCTCCAGCGTGGTCAGCCCGATCGAGATCGTGACCGTGATCCGCTTGCCGCCCTTGTCGACGGCAAACGGCTCGCCCGCGATCGAGCGCCGCAGCCGCTCAGCGACCATGCTTGCGACGTGCAGGTCGGTCTCCGGCATCACGATCACGAACTCCTCGCCGCCATAGCGGCAGGCGAGATCGATGCCGCGGATCGACTTGCGGATGCGAACGGCGAATTCGCGCAGCACGTCGTCGCCGGCGTCGTGGCCGTAGGTGTCGTTGATCGCCTTGAAGTAGTCGATGTCGAGGATCATCAGCGCCAGCGGCTTGCCGCGGATCGAAGCCTGCTCCGCCAGCGTCGCGAGGTGGCTCTCCATGTAGCGCCGGTTGTTGAGGCCGGTCAGCGCATCCGTGATCGCCATCTCGATCGAGTTCTGCACGTTGTCGCGCAGATGATCGGTGTAGCGGCGGCGGCGGATCTGGGTGCGCGCCCGCGCCAGCAACTCGTTCTTGTCGACCGGACGCAGCAGGTAGTCGTTGACGCCGATCTCGAGCCCGCGCATCAGCCGCGCGTTGTTGTCGGCATCCGAAACCGCGAGGATCGGCACCTGGCGCGTGCGCTCCAACGAGCGGGCCTGGCTGCACAGCCGCAGGCCGTCGAAATTGTCGAGGCTGAGCGACACGATCAGGAGGTCGTAATTGCCTTCGGCCGCGTGGAACAAAGCTTCCGCCGGATTGACCTCGACGTCGACGGTGTGCTCGGCGGAAAGGATCGGCGCCAGCTTCTCGTAGGACGACGGCCGGTCGTCGACCAGCAGGATGCGGCCGCCCGTTCCCCGGTCGGCGATCGCGCTGCGCTCGGGCGCCTGCATGCCGATCTCGAGCGAGGTGATGGCGCGCATGCGCAGCTCATCGGTCATCATCTTCAGCCGCGTCAGCGAACGTACGCGCGCGATCAACACGACGTCGGACACCGGCTTGGTCAGGAAATCATCGGCGCCGGCTTCGAGGCCGCGCACGCGATCGGCCGGACTGTCGAGCGCGGTGACGATGACGACGGGAATGAAATGGGTCGCCGGATTCGACTTCAGGCGGCGGCAGACCTCGAAGCCGTCCATGTCAGGCATCATGACGTCGAGCAGGATGATATCGCATTCGGCGCGCGTGCAGATCTCCAGCGCCTCGGTCCCGTTGGACGCGGTCAGCACATCGAAATATTCGGCTGACAGACGGGCTTCCAACAGCTTGACGTTCGCCGGAACGTCGTCGACGACGAGGATACGCGCGGACATGGCACCACAACTCCCCTATCCGATAAAGCGTCGGACAGTCTCAATAAATTTGCCGACCGAGATCGGCTTGGACAAATAGGCTTCGCAGCCGCCCTCGCGGATGCGTTCTTCGTCGCCCTTCATGGCGAAGGCGGTAACCGCGACCACCGGAATCGTGCGCAGATCGGGATCGTCCTTGATCCAGCGCGTGACCTCGAGGCCGGAAACCTGCGGCAGTTGAATATCCATCAGGATGAGATCGGGGCGCAGCTTGCGGACGAGATCGAGCGCTTCGAAGCCATTGCTGGTGCCCGAAGTCTGATAGCCATGCGCTTCCAACAGATCGCGAAAGAGCTTCATATTGAGCTCGTTGTCCTCCACGATCAGGACGGTTTTGGCCATCCCGTCCCTCCCAGACTTAGGAAACAGGCCCGGCTGCGGCACCTCACGCACCGCGCGCGGAGCGCGTCGAAAATGTGAATTCAAACTAGCGCCAGAATCGCTCTAACCCGTTAACTCGACATCCAACTTCCGCAGCGTGGTTTCCGTTGCTTGAACACACGCGGAAGACTCGGGCATGATGGGCCTCTCAATAGAGACCATAAGTTAACGGAAAGGCAAACCGGCGCGTTGAAAAAGCCTGTTCACAACCCCCGGGAAGTCGCTGAAATCGTTGCGATTCAGGCGCTGGGCTTCATTGCCGGCGATCCTGAACGGCTGGGCCTGTTCCTGGCCGAGTCCGGAATCGGTCCGGAGACGCTGCGGAACGCGGCGTCCGATCCTCAATTTCTTGCGAGCGTGCTCGAATTCGTGATGCGCGACGATGCCACGGTGACGGCGTTCGCCAAGGCCTCGGAACTGCACCCGACCAACATCGCCGCCGCCCATCAGGTGCTGGGCGACCCGAAATGGGAGCGCGACGTGCCGTGACGACGGCAGCGGCGGCATCCGACGGCCCCCTCAGTTTCTGCCGAGACTGCCTCGGCGATCTCGATATCAAGGTGAAGCGATGCGGCCATTGCGGGTCGCCGCGGCTGGTCCGTCATCGCACCCTGCCCGCGCTGGCGCTGGCGCATATCGATTGCGACGCGTTCTACGCCACCGTCGAGAAGCGCGACAATCCCGAGATCGCCGATCGCCCCGTCATCATCGGCGGCGGCAAGCGCGGCGTGGTGTCGGCCGCCTGCTACATCGCCCGCACCTACGGCGTCCGTTCGGCGATGCCGATGTTCAAGGCGCTGGAACTCTGTCCCGACGCCACCGTGATCCCGCCCGACATGGCGAAATATGTCCGGGTCGGGCGCGAGGTGCGTCAGGCGATGCAGGCGCTGACGCCGCTGGTCGAGCCGCTGTCGATCGACGAGGCCTTCCTCGATCTCTCCGGCACGCAGCGCGTCCACGGCATGATCCCGGCCAAGGTGCTGGCGAAATTCGCCCGCGACGTCGAGCGCGACATCGGCATCACGGTGTCGGTCGGGCTGTCCTGCAACAAGTTCCTCGCCAAGATCGCCTCCGACCTCGACAAGCCGCGGGGCTTTGCCGCGCTCGACCAGGACGAGGCGCGCGAGATGCTGGCCAGCAAGCCGGTCGGCTTCATCTACGGCGTCGGCCCTGCGACGCAAGAGAAGCTCGTGCAGTGCGGCTTCCGCGTCATCGCCGATTTGCAGCGCGCCGACGAGAACGAGTTGATGAAACAGTTCGCGAGCGAAGGCCGCAGGCTGTGGCGGCTGGCGCGCGGCATCGACGACCGCTCTGTGGTGCCGGATCGCGGCGCCAAGACGATCTCGAGCGAGACCACCTTCGAGACCGACATCCGCGACTTCGCAACGCTGGAAAGGCTGCTCTGGAAACTGTCGGAGAAGACCTCGGCGCGGCTGAAGAGCAGCGAGCTTTCGGGCTGCACCATCACGCTGAAGCTGAAGACCGCTGATTTCCGCCAGCGCACCCGTTCGCAATCGATCCAGACGCCGATCCAATTGGCCGCAAAGATCTTTGCGGTGACGCGCGAGATGCTGGCCAAGGAGATCGACGGCACCGCCTTCCGCCTGATGGGCGCCGGCGTCAGCGCGCTGCGCCCGGGCTCGCAGGCCAATGATTCCGACATGCTCGACCGCCGCTCGGCGCACGCCGAACGCGCGATCGACAATCTGCGCAAGAAGTTCGGCAACGCCGCCGTGATCCGGGGCATTGCCTATGAGGGGCCGCCGAAGAGCGCGGAGGACTAGCAGCTATTCCAGCCCCGTCATTGCGAGCGAAGCGAAGCAATCCATGCTTCAGCATACGGGGAACGATGGATTGCTTCGTCGCTTCGCTCCTCGCAATGACGGGGAGGCACTGTCCTCAATCCGCCACCGCCACCGCCTCGATCTCGATCAGCCATTCCGGCGCCGCGAGCGCGGTGACGCCGACGAGCGTCGAGGCCGGCGGCTCCATGCCCTCGAAGAACGCCGAGCGCGCCTTGCCGATGATCGGCCGCAGCTCCGGTCTGTAGCCGACGACGAAGGTCGTGATCTTGACGATGTTGGCGTAGCTCGCCCCGGCCGCCTTCAGCGCCATGCCGAGGTTCTGCATCACCTGCGTCGTCTGCGCTGCGAGGTCGCCGGCGCCGACCACGCGCCCCTCCTCGTCGACAGAGACCTGTCCCGAAATGTAGATCGTGCGCGCGCCCGAGGCGACGACGACGTGGGAGTAAGCCGGATTGTGATGCAGGCCGCTGGGGCGCAGATGGTCGAGCTTGGTCATGAGGTGCCTCCCTGACACACGCGTGTTTGGGGAAGCCTATCCGGCCGCAGCGCGCTCGACTAGAGAGGACGTCATTCCGGGATGGTCAAGGACCAGACCCGGAATCTCGAGATTCCGGGTTCGATGCTTCGCATCGCCCCGGAATGACAACTACGTTGTCACTTGCAGGGCTTGGAATCCCTGACGTCGAACTTGTCGAGCGCGCCCGAGATCACGAAATCGTTGTAGTCGAGCACCAGCGCGCGGGAGACGCCGTTCTCGTAGAGCTCGAACGACATCGCATAGACCGGCGTCTGCTCGCCGTCCTTGGCGCGTGCGTCGCTGTCGTAATAGCTCACCGTCACCGGCCAGCGCGTCATGGTCTTCATCGCATCGCTCGCGGTCGACGGATCGGGCGACGACGGCGCGCGGTCGCCGGCGATCGGCCGGCCGATCACGGTCAACGTGTTGTAGACCTTCTCGCCATTGTCGGAGCCGTCATAGACGGTCTGCTCGAGCACCGATTTGCCGTCGCGGGCGGCGGCGATGATGTGCTGGATCTGCTCGGTCGGGAACACGATCTTGCCGTCGAGATTGAAGGTCTTCTTCACCGGCTGGGTCAGCTTTACGGTGATATGATCGCCGACGCGCTCGGCGATCCCGTCGACCGGCGAGGAGTCGCTGTCGTTCATCCGCGTGTCGATCTTGAAGCGGTAGCTCTTGCCCGAGGCGTCCTCCCAGGACGAGGAGCGCAGATCGGACAGCGTCACCTTGCCTTCGCCGCTGTCGAGCTCGGACACCTGGCGGAATTCGGAGGTGTAGCCTTCGCAGGAGCTGCCGGAGAAATTGTAGAGGATGCGTCCGCGCGCATCACTGACCGAATTGGAGCCGCGCGATTTCACGAGGCTCAGATCGTACAGCGCCTGATGCGCCAGAAACGGCCCGCTCGCCGCGGCAGCCGACGACCCCTGCGCCAGACCGGATCCTGCGGCAACGGCGATCGTGAGCACCAGGGCACGCGACGGATTGCGAAACGGCAGGGTCATGGTTTTTCCTCGATGAGGCGGGGATTCGTCACAATAGTGACGGTGGTATTGCGCCGCAACTGGGGCAAATCTGACAAAATCGCAATGTATGCGGCGAAAATGCCGTGATTCTTGACCGTTTTCCGTGCGATTCCTCAACGTCGGGGCGCGCGCGCCCTTCACCTGACCGCCGCTTGCAACCGGCGGCACGATGCGCGAAACAATCGAAACAAACTTGGCCCTGACCGCGTTTCAGGCTTCGTGCAAATCCAATCTGGGGACAAAAAGATGGCGGGTACCGTCGAACAGAAACTGGCGTCACAGGGCATCACACTTCCGCAGCCGACCTCCCCGGTCGCGAATTACGTCCCCTTCGTCCGCAGCGGAAACCTGTTGTTCGTCTCGGGCCAGGTCTGTTTCAACGCCGAAGGCAAGCTGATCGCCAAGGGCAAGCTCGGGGCCGGCGTCACGCTCGAGCAAGGCGTCGCCGCGGCGCAGGGCTGCGCGATCAACCTCCTGGCCCAGGTCAAGGCCGCGCTCGGCGATCTCGACAAGGTCGTGCGCGTGGTGCGGCTCGGCGGCTTCATCAACTCGGCGCCGGATTTCTTCGACGGGCCCAAGGTGCTGAACGGCGCCTCCGACCTGATGGTCGCAGCGTTCGGCGACAAGGGCCGCCATGCCCGCACCACCGTCGGCGTCGCCTCGTTGCCCGCCGACGCCGCGGTCGAGGTCGAGGGCGTGTTCGAAGTCGCCTGATCGATGCGCGCCCCTGAGTGGCTGACCAAACGGCCGGTCGCCCATCGCGGCCTGCACGATGCCGCACGCGGCGTCATCGAGAACATGCCGGCCGCGGCCAACGCTGCGGTCGCCGGCAATTTCGCCATCGAGTGCGATATCCAGCTCACCGCTGACGGCGAGGCGATGGTGCATCACGACGATGCGCTCGGCCGCCTCACCGAAGGTTCGGGCCTGCTCGCGACCAAGACCGCCGCCGAGCTGAAGGCGGTGAAGTTCAAGAATACCTCCGAGCACATGATGACGCTCGGCGATCTCTGCACGCTGGTCGCCGGCCGCGTGCCATTGGTGGTCGAGGTGAAGAGCCATTTCGACGGCGACCGCAGACTGGTTCGACGTATGGCCGAGGTGCTGTCATCCTATTCCGGCCCTGTCGTCGGCATGTCGTTCGATCCCGACCAGGTGCTGGCACTGCGCGAGATCATGCCGAACCTGCCGCGCGGCATCACCGCCCAGCGCACCTATGACGACAGTTCCTGGACCAAGCTGACGCCGGCGCAGCGCGACGGCATGCTGTACTTGCGCCACGGCTTCAGGACCGAGCCGCATTTCGTTGCCTTCTGGGTCAACCAGCTGCCGGCGCCGGCGCCCTGGATCGCCCGCAACGTGTTCGGCTGCCCGCTGCTAGCCTGGACCGTGCGGACAGTGGAACAGCGTGAACGCGCGGCACGCTACGCCGACCAGATGATCTTCGAGGGGTTTGTGCCGCGAACCTGACATGACGTCCGCAGTCTTGAACTCCTCGCTGCGACGCACGATGTTGTCGGGAGTTGGTCGTCATCGGCGATGGCGGAATGCGGAGCATGATCCGGAAGTGGAGCCAGCTGTTCCGGAAAGATCATGCTCGAAAGAGGCACCGGTCTTCACTCTCGATGGCGTCGTCTGAAATCACCCTAGAGGCTGTAGCTGACATCGGCGGCATTCCGGCCGCCGAGTGGGACGCCTGCGCCAATCCCAAGGCCGACGTGGACAGCATCCACAAGCTCGACACGCTGGCCTCGCCCGCTTCCGCAGGCGATTGCCAAACGATCGCAAGTTCGAGCTACAACCCCTTCGTTTCCCACGCCTTTTTCGCCGCAGCCGAAGCCTCCAACTCGGCCTGCCCGCGGACCGGCTGGGGCCCGCGGCATCTGATCGCCAAGCTCGATGGCCGGATCGTCGGAATCGTGCCCTGCTATCTGAAATCGCACTCGCAGGGCGAATACGTGTTCGACCGCGGCTGGGCCGAGGCCTATCACCGCGCAGGCGGCAGCTATTATCCGAAGCTGCAGGTCTCCGTCCCCTTCACGCCCGCCACCGGGCCCCGGCTGTTGATCCGCGAGCGGGTCGACCGCGAAGTGATCGGCTCGGCGCTGGCGCGCGGCCTGCGGGCGCTCTGCAACGCCACCGAGGCCTCCTCCGTGCACGTCACCTTTGCCCGCGAGGACGAGGCAAAATTCCTCGGCACCCACGGCTTCCTGCAACGCACCGACCAGCAGTTCCACTGGCACAACCAGGGCTACAAGACCTTCGACGATTTCCTGGGATCGCTGAACTCGCGCCATCGCAAGGGCATCAAGCGCGAACGCCGTGAGGCGCTCGCTGCCGGGATCACCATCCACTGGCTGACCGGCTCCGACATCACCGAGGACGCCTGGGACGCGTTCTTCGAGTTCTACATGGAGACCGGCTCGCGCAAATGGGGCCGACCGTATCTGACCCGAAAATTCTTCTCGCTGATCGGCGAGAGCATGGCCCGCGACGTGCTGCTGGTCATGGCCAAGCGCAACGGCCGCTGGATCGCCGGCGCCATCAACTTCATCGGCTCGGACACGCTGTTCGGCCGCAACTGGGGCGCAATCGAGCACCACCCGTTCCTGCATTTCGAGGTCTGCTACTATCAGGCGATCGATTTCGCGGTTCAGCGCGGGCTCAAGGTCGTCGAGGCCGGCGCGCAGGGCGAGCACAAGCTGGCGCGCGGCTACCTGCCGCAGACCACCTATTCGGCGCATTTCATTGCTGATCCCGGCTTGCGCCGCGCCATCGCCGATTACCTCAAGCGCGAGCGCGATTATGTCGCCGAGGTCGGCCGCGAGCTCACCGAGGCCGGTCCGTTCCGCAAGACAGTCGACGACGCTTGACGTTTGCCTCGCGACCGAGACATTAGATCCACAAAATCCAGGGAGCCGCCGCCATGCCCGCCGCCTATGACAACAACAACCCCTTCGCAAAAATCCTGCGCGGCGAGTTTCCCAGCTACAAGGTCTACGAGAACGAGCACGTGCTCGCCTTCCTCGACATCATGCCGCGCTCGCCCGGGCATACGCTGGTCATCCCGAAGGCCCCTGCCCGCAACATCCTCGACATCACGCCCGACGACTACGCCCACGTCGCGCGCGCCGCCCACAAGATCGCCGCCGCCGCGATGAAAGCGTTCGAGGCCGACGGCATCACCGTGCAGCAGTTCAACGAGCCCGCCGGCGGCCAGGTCGTGTTCCACCTGCACATGCATGTGATGCCGCGCAAGGACGGCGTCGCGCTGCTGCCGCCCGCCAGCCACAAGGAAGACGGCAAGGTGCTGGAGGCGCACGCGGCGAAGCTGATCGCGGCGTTGAAGTGACGCCCACCGCTGTCATTCCGGGGCGCGCGTAGCGCGAGCCCGGAATCCATTTCACCAGGAGACGCGCGGCCAGATGGATTCCGGGCTCGTCGCTACGCGACGCCCCGGAATGACGAGCTACTCCGTCTCGAAATCCCCCGGCTGCGGCGGGGCCAGCGGGGTGAACTCGCAGCGGTCCGGTTTGACGTCGATCAATGGCGTCTCGTCGAGGCAGTCGAGGCCGCGCACCAGGATGACGTTGCCCTCGACGCCGACCAGCTTGACGATCGAGGTCCCGATCGGGTTCGGCCGCACCGGCGAGCGCAGCGAGAAGGTGCCGCGGGTGTTGCCGTTGTTCTTCGGAGATTGCAGCACGATGTCGCGGCGCGACTGGTGCAGCCAGTACAGCACTTCGAGGTTCGAATAGAAATCGACGCCCTTGATCGCGGCGACCCAGGGCTCGAAGATCTCGAGCCGGCATACCGGGCCGTCATGCCGCCCCTGCCGCGGCGTCGCCAGCCGCGAGGTCCAGGGCGTGCGGATGCGGCCGATGAAGACCAGCGCGGCGTCGCGTGCCACCGGCATGTCGACGGCGACCTCGCCCTGGCGCAATTCCATTTCACGTACCATGTGTCAGTCCAGCGATATGTTCAGCGCCTTGACCACGCCCGCCCACCGCGCGCGATCGGTGTCCACAAATCTGTCGATCTCGGCCTGGCTCTTTACGCGCAGCGGCGGAAAGCCGATCCTGACCAGCGAAGCGCGAAACGCCTCGTCGTTCAAGGCCCGGTCGAGGCTCGCCTTGATCTTGGCCGCGATCTCGTCCGGCACCTTCGACGGCGCTGCAATACCATACCAGACGCTGACCGCATAATCGGGATAGCCGCTCTCGGCGATCGTCGGCAGGTCCGGCAGATCGGGGATGCGCTCGGTCGAGCTGACGCCGAGCGCGCGCAGCAGGCCTGACTTGATCGGCGGCAGCGCGGTGCCGAGCGTGTCGAACATCAGCTGGATGTTGCCTGACAGCAAATCCTGCAACGCGGGTCCCGCGCCCTTGTAGGGCACGTGGGTCATCTCGACGCCGGCCATCTGCTTGAACATCTCGCCGGCGAGGTGAACCGTGCCGCCGGTGCCGGCCGACCCGAAATTGAGCTTGCCGGGATTCTTCCTGGCGTAGGCGACGAACTCAGCGATCGTCGTCGCGGGCACGGACGGATTCACCTCCATGATCATCGGTGCATCCGTGATCACAGACAGCAGGCGAAAATCCCTCGCGGGATCGTAGGGCAGCTTCTTGTAGAGCAGCGGATTGAGCACGAAGATCGAGGCGGCCGTCACGAACAACGTGTAGCCATCAGGGTCGGAGCGCGCCACCGCCTCGGCACCGATCGCGCCCTGCGCGCCGGCCTTGTTCTCGACCACGACCACCTGCTTGAGATCGCGCCCGAGATATTCGCCGACGAGGCGGCCGAGCACGTCGGTCGGCCCGCCCGCGGCATAGGGCACCACGAGCTTGATCGGACGCGTCGGATAGTCGGCGGCACGCGCCGGCAGCGCTGCTGTCAGCAAGGCAGTCAGAGCCACGATGAAGGCCGATGATGCACGCCGCGGCATGGCGTTTCCCCTGTTCTTGTTTTCTTGAAGAACGAGAGTAGCGGATAATGCGGGCGCCGCAATCAGCCGAGCCAGTATTTGCCCGCGATCAGGACGATCTCGCCCACGAGCACGCCGGCGAAGATCGACTTCCGCGCCAGCATGAACGCGACGAAGCCTGCGGCGACGGCGCCGTAACGCAGCCAGTCCGGCACGCTGGCGAGCGCGCCCGGCGGCTGCACCACGATCTGCGCGATGATGCCGGCGAGGATTGCGGTAGCGACCGCCCTCACCCAGACCAGCAGCTCGGAATTCTCGTCGATGCCGCCGCCGAACCACAGGCCGAGCATGCGCCAGATCTGGTTGGGGATGACGCCTGCCACGAACAGGATCGCCAGCGCGTGCCAGTCGCCGATGAAGGTGCTCATGCGCCCGCCTTCACCATGCCCGCCCTCGCCCGGTGCACGCCATAGGCGACGGTTCCCGCGAAAACGCCGCTGACCAGGATATCGACGCCGCTGTTCAGCATCGCCGCCAGTGGGAACAGCAACAGTCCGAGCACCAGCGCAATGACATCTGCGAGCTCGCGGCAGTTGCGCGCGGTGGAGAACAGGAAGGCGAGCGGCGTCAGCATCAGCATGCCCGCGGCCAATAGCGGCGTCAGGTTTGCGGCGAGCGTGTAGCCGATGGTGTTGGCGAGCAGGCAGACCGAGACCAGCCCGAGGCCGAGCCCGTGGATGAAGGCGATCCGCCGGTTGCGCGGCACCTGCGGCAGGAAGCGGTAGCATTCGACCCACAGCGTTACCGCTGTGAGATGCGCCACCAGGATCAGTTGCCGCCGCTTGGTTTGTTCGGTGCGCATCAACGGCAACACCGACACCACCATCGGAAACAGCCTGATCGCGCTGACCGTGACCGCGATCGCCGATTGCAGCACGGTAGCGCCGGAGCCGAGCGTGGTGATCACGATGATCTGCGCGGGGCCGGCCCAGACGAACGCGGTGCTCGCCAGCGTCCAGCCCAGCGAGAAGCCGCTATCATGCGCCAGCGCACCGATGCCGAGATAGGTCGCAAACAGCACCAGGGTCAGCACCGTCGCACCAATCGACCGCGCACCCCACAGGAAGGCGCGGAACGAGGTCTGCCATTGCGGAGAATCGAGCGGAGGAAGCGCCACGGGAAGCCGGATGGTTTGCAATGTCGGCGGCTTAGGGCGCGATGCTCAATGGGTCAAGCAAGCGGCGGCACAGGGCGGGTATGCAGTAGCCCGGATGGAGCGAAGCGCAATCCGGGACAGCTCTGCCCCACAGCAAGAGCGGCCCCGGATTTCGCTGGCGCTTCATCCGGGCTACGGGAGCTACGTCATCACGCCCGGTTCTTCAGCACGAAGCACGCGCCGCCAGCCTTGCGGATGCGGTTGCACAGGCCGTCGGCCTCGGGGCGCGTGTCGGCGCCGATGCGTACCTGGTAGAAGGTCGCGCTGCCGCGGGTGCGCAGCCGCGAGCCGAGCAGGCTCGGATCCTGATCGCCGATCACGCTCGACAGCCGCTTGATGGCGCGGGCATACATCGCGAGCGCCTTGTCGCGGCTGAACCCGGCGGCGAGCTGCACGCCCCAGACCTTCGCCGCCGACAGCGTGATGTGCTGCTCGAGACCCGCGACGAACGGATTGGGCGCGCGCTTCAGCAATGCCATCAGCTCGCGGCAGCTCTTGGCCGGCGGACGCTCCGGCATCTTGCCGTTGTTGCGGGCGGCGGCGGCCCAGTCGTCGACGCTGGAGCCGGTGATCGCGGAGACATAGTTGCGCGTCTCCTGCGGCATGTAGCCGGTGCCGGCGAGCCAGTCCTGAATCCGGCGCGGGCCGGCATTGTAGGCTGCGGCAGCGAGGCCGAGATTGCCGAACTGGTTGCGCAGCTCGCTGAGGAATTCGGCCGACTTCGGCAGCGCCTGGACGGGATTGAAGGGATCGAGCAGCCCGCGCTCGTTGGCGGTGCCCGGCATGAACTGCGCGATGCCCTGCGCCCGCTGGCCGCTCCGCGTCACGGGACCGACCGCGTCGGCCTGGAAGCGGCTCTCCTGCCAGATCACCCGCGCGAAGAACTCCAGCGGCAGGTCGTTGGCCCGCGCCGCCGACTCGATCATCAGGCACATCGCCTCGCGGGTGTCGCTCTCGCGCGCGTCGTCTGCGGGTTTCTCGGTCGTTGCCGCAGGTTTCTCGGCAGGCGTCGCCGGCATGTCCGCGGGGGGGGCAGGTTTTTCAGCCGATGGCGCAGCCTGCTCACCCGGCGCTGGCGCATGCTGGTCTGCCGGCGCAGCCGCGGGTTTCTCGGCGGGCGCTACGGGCTTGTCCGCAGGCGGCGATGCGGGCTGCTCGGCGCTTGCTGGCGGCGCCGGAGCGGAGGCAGGCGCGTCCTCCGCGCCGACGCCGGCCGGCGGCACCAGCAACACAAGCATGACCCATGCGGCGCAAAGACCCGTTCGCATCGCAAATCTGTTCCCGCGCAACGCGGCTTGACACCGCAAGCTCGTGGTCTAGCTATGGACTGAAATGATGGCGCACAAAAGGGAGCGCAAAATGGCAGCAAGCCCCGACGATCAATCCGGCTTTGCCCCCGACGACGACGCCCCGATCGGCTACATGAAGCGGACCCGCGATTATTACGCGGCAATCGGCTACACCACCCCCTACCGCTGGGCGCACTACACCGCCGCCCCGTTCCAGCCGCTGCAGAAGCCGGTGAGCCAGTCCCGCGTCGCCATCATCACGACGGCGGCACCGTTCGATCCCGCCAAGGGCGACCAGGGCCCCGGCGCGAAATACAATGGCGGAGCGAAATTCTATTCGGTCTACGACGGCGACACGTCGCAGCCACAGGACTTGCGGATCTCGCACATCGCCTATGACCGCACCCACACCGCGGCCACCGACAGCGGCACCTGGTTCCCGCTGGCGCAGCTCAAGCGCCTCGCCGCGGCCGGCACGATCGGCGAAGTCGCACCGCGCTTCTTCGGCGCCCCCACCAACCGCAGCCACCGCGTCACCATCGAGACCGATGCGCCTGATATCCTCAGGCGCTGCCGGGACGACAAGGTCGACGCCGCGGTGCTGGTGCCGAACTGCCCGGTCTGCCACCAGACCGTCAGCCTCGTGGCGCGGCATCTCGAAGCCAACGGCATCCCGACCGTCGTGATGGGCTGCGCCAAGGATATCGTCGAGCACGCCGCGGTGCCGCGCTTCCTGTTCTCCGACTTCCCGCTCGGCAACTCGGCCGGCAAGCCGCATGACGTGGCCTCGCAGGCCTTCACGCTGGAGCTGGCGCTGCGCGTGCTGGAGTCTGCCCCCGGTCCGCAGACCACGGTGCAATCGCCGCTGCGCTGGAGCGAGGACGCGTCCTGGAAGCGCGACTACAGCAACGCCGATGCGCTGAGCACCGAAGAGCTGGCGCGCCTCCGCCGCGAGTTCGACGCGCAGAAGGAAATCGCGAAGGGCTTGCGCGTCGCGTAAAGCCTACCCCACTCGAGCTCTCATCGCCCGGCCTCGACCGGGCGATCCAGTATTCCAGAGACGTCAATGAATCACGGAGAAGCCGCGGCGTACTGGGTCCCCCGGACAAGCCGGGGGACGACGAGCGGAGGCGAACTGCCTACGCATGCGCCGGGGCGGCACTATGTGACGCCGTGTCCTCGCTGCCCGCATAGCGGCGCGCCAGCGCGGCGCAGGTCATCAGCTGGATCTGGTGAAACAGCATCAGCGGCAGCACGATCAGGCCGACTGACTGCCCGGCGAGCAGCACGCTCGCCATCGGCAATCCGCTGGCAAGGCTCTTCTTCGAGCCGCAGAACATGATGGCGATGCGATCGGCGCGCGAGAAGCCGAGCAGCTTACTGCCGAAATTGGTGACCAGCAGCACGGTTGCCAGCAGCAGCGCATCGAGGCCGATCACGATCGCCATCTGCGTTGCGTTGACCTGGTGCCAGATGCCGTGGCTGACGCCGTCGCTGAACGCGGTATAGACGATCAACAGGATCGAGCCGCGGTCGACGACGCCGAGCATCGCATGGTGCCTGGCGACAAAGCCGCCGATCAGCGGCCGCGACAATTGCCCGGCCACGAACGGCAGCAGCAGTTGCACGACGATGTCGAGCGCAGCATTGCCCGAGAACCCGCCATGGCTGGAGAGCAGCACGCCCGCCAGCAGCGGCGTCGCGACGATGCCGAGCAGATTGGAGGCGGTCGCCGAACACAGCGCCGCCGACACATTGCCGTGCGCGATCGAGGTGAAGGCGACCGACGACTGCACCGTCGACGGCAGGATGCAGATCAGGATCACGCCCGCCCACAGCGCCGGGGTCAGCAGATGCGGCGCCAACGCATGCGCGGCGAGCCCGAGCAGCGGGAACAGGGCGAAGGTCGAGAGGAAGATCACGAGGTGCAGCCGCCAGTGCCGGGCGCCGACCAGTGCCTCCGTCGTCGACAGCCGGGCGCCGTGCAGGAAGAAAAGCAGCGCGATCGCCACCTCGGTGGCATAGCCGCCGATCACCGTGCCCTGCCCGTGCAGCGGCAGCAGCGTGGCGAGACCAACCATGCCGACGATGGCGGCGATGTAGGGGTCGACGGGCACGAGCGAACGCAAGCGGCTGATGGTCATGGCGGCTTCCTTTCCTTGAGCGGAAAATGGCCCTCCCCGCGCCGATTGTGAACCGCGCTTACCGATGTTATTGTCATTACGCTATGTAATGACCGTTTGGCCGCCATGCTCGACCCGACCCAGCTCGAAACCTTCCTGACCGTGGTGCAGACCCAGAACTTCACCGAGGCCGGCCGCCGGCTCGGCCTGAAGCAGTCGACGGTCAGCCAGCACATCCGCAAGCTCGAGGCCGCCGCCGGGCGCCGCCTGTTCGTGCGCGACACCCATTCGGTGGTACTGACCGCCGACGGCGAGGCGATGACGGGCTTTGCGCGGCCGATCCTCGAGGCCAATGCGCGCGCCCGCGATTACTTCGCGGGGTCGCAGGTGCGCGGCAAAGTCCGGTTCGGCGCCGCGGAGGATTTTGCCAGCTCCCGCCTGCCCGATCTGCTGCGCGATTTCGTCCGCCGCCACCCGCAGGTCGATCTCGAGCTCACGGTCGGCCTCAGTGCCGTGCTGTACCAGCAGCTCGACGCCGGCGAGCTCGACCTCGTGCTCGGCAAGCGCCGGCCCGGCGACGCGCTGGGGCAGCTGGTGTGGCAGGATAGGCTGGTATGGACCGGCGCGCCCGGCATGCGGTTCGATCCCGAGCAGCCCTTGCCGCTGATCCTCTACGCGCCGCCGAGCGTCAGCCGCAGCGTGGTGCTGGAGGCGATGGAGCGGTTCGGACGACCCTGGCGCATCGTCTGCTCCAGCGGCAGCCTCAGCGGCCTGCGCGCTGCGGCGCTGGCCGGTCTCGGCATCACCCCGCAGGCGCAGGGCCTGATCCCGGACGGACTGGAGGCTTTGCCCGGAGCGGGCCTGCCTCCGCTGGGCAACGTCGAATTCGTGGTCCGCACCGCGCGCCGGACCAAACGCGGCCCGGCCGTCGAACTGGCGCAAGCGATCACGGAACGCGGCGGCCGGCTGCGGCCATAGAAATACAGAGGAAGTGAAGCTACATCCTCGTCCACGCCGTCGTCGAGCCGCACGCATAATTTCGGATTAATAGAACTCGACCCCTGAGTTGCCCGACGAGTCAAGCCGCCGTGTCCGCCGGCAGCCGCCGGCTACTTTGCATGGGGTTGTTTTCGATATTTTGGCAGCGCCCCTGCTCGGACCAAGCTGCCCGCGTCAGGCGGATGGCGCCCCCGCGAGTTGCACCGCGCCCAGCATGCCGGTCCGCTCGTGGCAGCCGAGATATTCGAAGAACTGCTCGTCGGCAGCTGCGACCGTGACCTCGTGATACAGCCTGAGCTTCGCCGCTGGCCCCAAGGTCGACAGATACTTCATCGCCGCGCCGAAGATCCGGACATGGGTCGGATGCGACTCCGCCCAGCGCTCCAGCGCAGCGAGGCTCTTCCACCAGCTCTGGCCGTAGGACTTCTCGGTCGGCCGTCCCTCCGCATCGACCACCCGCATGTAGCGGTTGGCGTAGCAGCCGATCGGCACGCCGTCGTCGCGCAGAAAGTCCATGCCCTCGCGCAGCACCGGCTCGACATCGTCGAGATACATCTTGCGCTCCGACGCCTCGGTGTCGCTCCAGTCCTGGCCGGAGCGGATCAGGCAGAGATTGTCATGCGCGACCACGCGGATGCGCGCACCGTCGCGGATCGCGCGTGGTTCGCCGCCGGGCGTCATCGCGTCGGTCTGCGACAGCGGGATGCGGTCGCGCATGCCACCCCAGTAAGCATGCTCCTGCACCTCGCCGCTCATGCCGTCGGCAAGGACCGCGACGCCCTCGGGGCGGCCGAGCGACGAGAACAGCGTCTCGTAGCGCGCAACATGCGGCCGCAGCACCTCGATGAAGCGGCCGACGCCATCGCCGGCACCGCTGCCGGTCCAGGCCTCGCGCGCACCTTCGAACCAGGCGTCGAACCTCCCGGCATCGTCCCAATAGGCGACCGAGACCACGTTGGTGTAGCCGGCCTGGTCGACATATTGCGCGCGGTCCCAATGCGTCGGGCCGTTGTCGCCGGCAAAGCGCTTTGCGATCGACGCCAGCGCCTCAGTCACCGCGGCGGTCGGCTCGCCACGATATTGCACGCCGAAATAGGCCATGATGACGCGTGCGACCGCGGGCTTGTGGCGCGCGACGAAGGACGGATAAGGCGGCGCGTAATCGTCCGGGACGCGACGATGACGCGAGCGGGCCGTCTGCAGATGAGATGGAATAGCGGATTCCATGGCAGTCGCCTCCGGTTGGATGTTGCCCTGATGCGTCAGCTCGCGGCCGCGTCGATCTCTTCGATGTCGAGCGGCAGCGCGAAATGCTCGACCCGCTTCGAGGGCTTCTTGTTCAGCAGCAGCCGCGTGACGTCGGGCCGCGAGTAATGCCCGGCCGGATCGGCGGCGTTCTTGGCGACCCCGATCGCGCCGAGATCGATATCGGCGAGCAGCAAGCCCTCCTGGTCGGGCGGCAGCTTCTCGGCGATCATGCTGCCGTCCGGCCCATAGATCGCGGCGTGTCCGCCGCCGACATGCAGCAGCGCGTGCTTGTCGTCGCGATCGCACATCTCGTCGATCATCGCCTGCGAGACCGTCGCGCACGGCGCCAGCACGAAGCAGGAGCCCTCGACGGCATAGACCCGCGAGGCCGCGTTGTTGACCTCCCAGCCGAGCGCCGGCGCGAACGGATCGTACAGCGAGAAGCTCGGCCAGGCCGCGACGTGGACCTGCTCGTTCTGGGCGTACATCGCGTATTTCGACAGCGGCTGCAGATGCTCCCAGCAGCACAGCGCGCCAAGCCGGCCGATGCCGGGGCGGTCGTGCACCGCAAGGTCGCTGCCGTCGCCCTCGCCATAGACGGTACGCTCGGCATGGGTCGGCCGCAGCTTGCGCCGTTTTGCAATCGTCTCGCCGTCAGGGCCGATCAGCCATTGCGCGAGATAGAGGCTGCCGCCGTCGCGCTCGGACAGGCCGAGCACTGCGGTCATGCCGGCCTTCTTCACGGCGAGCCGCAGCTTCTCCGCCTGCGGGCTGTCGTAGCTCAGCGAGTTGTCGAAATAGCGCTGCACGAAGCCGCGTCCGATCGCCCAGGCCGGCGAGTCCAGCCAGATGTACCAGGGATAGCCGGGGATGAACGCCTCGGGGAACGCGATCAGTTTGGCACCCTTGGCGGCGGCCTCCTCGATCAACGCAATGCTCTTGGCGATGGAGGCGTCGAGGTCGAGCCACGCAGGCGCCGCCTGCACCACCGCAACGCGATATTTCGGATGTTCGATGCCCATGATGTCCTCCTCGCAGGCAGCCGCTCGGGGCCGGTTCGTGCTTGATCGGGCCTATTGATAAGTCCTGGCGGCCTCTGACATCATGCTGCCCCGGGACCGGGAACGCCGTTCGACCAGAACGGAAGGAAAATTCGACTGCGGAGGAGATTCCCCCAGCCGTCCCCGGTACGAAGCTTGCTTTGTTTGCGTGGCCAGCGTTTGCACTCGTGAAGGGAGGAAATCATGCCGGCCCTGTTCACCACGGAAGCCGCGCCCACGCATCGGCGCCTCGCGCTCTGGCGCGACATCGTCTGCGACGTGTTCGTGCAACTCGACTGCAAGTCCGATCTCGGCACCGCCTTCCACGGCGCCATCACCAGCGCGCAGCTCGGCGCGGTGAAATGCTCCGTCGTCTCGTCGGGCCGGCAGCGCGTGCTGCGCACCCCGTCGCGGATCGCGCGCACCAGCGAGGATTTCGTGCTGTTCGCGCTCGGCCAAAGCGGCACGGGCGGCGTGGTGCAGGACGGCCGCGAGACCGTCATCCGGCCGGGCGAGTTTGCGTTCTATGACACCACGCGCCCGTATGAGCTGCGTTTCAACGACGATTTCACACAAACCATCTTCCAGGTGCCGCGCGCGATGCTGCACCGGCGCTTTGCCGGCACCCAGGGCCTGACCGCGACAACGTTCACATCGGATCGCCCGGTGCAGCGGCTCGCCTGGCAGTTCATCTCAGGACTCTCCGAGATCGCTGACAGGCTCGATCCCGACAATGCGATCCGCCTCGCCGATCAGGCCGCCGACCTGCTGGCGATGGCGATCAGCGAGCGGCTCGGTGGCGCTGCGCTACCGGCCTCGACGCATCGCTCCGCCCTGCTCTACCGGCTGAAAGCGCATGTGCTCGCGCATCTGCCGAACCCCGAGCTCAACCTCACCGATACCGCCGCGACGTTCGGCATCTCGCCGCGCTACGTCAACAGCCTTTTGGCCGACGAGGACACTTCGTTCCAGCGCTTCGTGCTCGCAGAGCGGCTGGAGCGCTGCAAGCGCGATCTCGCCTCGCCGGCCCACGCGCATCGCCACATCGGCGAGATTGCGTTCGCCTGGGGCTTTAACGATCTCTCGCATTTCGGCCGCGTGTTCCGCGAGCATTACGGCCTGTCGCCGCGCGATTGGCGACAAAGCCGGGTTCCGAACTGACTTCTCGGGTGGTTTGCGGCGCAAAATAGCCGGGAATCCGGACCTTCACAGATGCAAACAATTTACACTAACTGCAACGGGTTCCGTTGGTACCCTTCTTTTCGCGGGTCCGGACCGGTACAGTCGTGCCGTTGATTTAGGAGGATTTCCCATGCAGGACCGGCGCCAGAGCCCACGTGACAAGGTGTTTTACGGTGCGGTTGCGGAGATCAATGAGCGCGGCTCGACGATGGATTGCGTGGTCCGCAACATCAGCGAGGGCGGTGCCTGCGTCGAATTCGGCGACGCCGCACGCTTGCCCGAAGAGATCAATCTCAGCGTCGCGCGCAAGGGACGCACGTTCCTGGCGCGCATGATCTGGCGCCAGGCCAACAAGGTCGGCCTCGCGTTCCGAATCATGACCTCGGACACCCCGGTCAGCGATCTCGACGAGCGGGTCCGCCGCAGCGAGATGAAGAAGCGGCAGCTGCAGCGGCGGATCAAGGAACTGCTCGGCCAGGGCTGAGCGTCCTCTCGCAGCTTCCCGGCGGCGTTCGGATCGCGGGCGACATCTGTCATTTCGGGGGTTGCAAAGGCCAGGTTAATCCAGCATCCGGGTAAGCCCGCCATTGCTGGAACCGAAGGCCATTTCACGACATGTCGTCCGCGATATCAGAGCATCCCGACGGGCTGCCGCAGCCGCAGCGCAATTGGGCCATTCTCACCATCGCGCTCGGCCTCGTGATGGCCGTCGTCGATGGCTCGATCGCGAACGTCGCGCTGCCGACCATCGCGCGGGATCTCAACGCCAGCCCCGCGTTTTCGATCTGGATCGTCAACGGCTATCAGCTGGCGATCACGATCTCGCTCTTGCCGCTCGCCTCGCTCGGCGAGATCATCGGCTATCGCCGCGTCTATCTGGCGGGGCTGTTGCTGTTCACGCTGGCCTCGCTGTTCTGCGCGCTGTCGCACACGCTGCCGCTGCTGACGGTCGCCCGCATCCTGCAGGGGTTCGGCGCCGCCGGAATCCTCAGCGTCAATACGGCGCTGGTCCGCTTCATCTATCCGCATTCGCAGCTTGGCCGCGGCATCGGCATCAACGCGCTGGTGGTCGCGATCTCGGCCGCGGTTGGCCCTACGATCGCCTCGTTCATCCTGGCGGTCGGGACCTGGCCATATCTGTTCGCCATCAACGTCCCGCTCGGCATCGTCACGCTGGCGCTGGGCTGGCGCTTCCTGCCGCACACCAGGCCCGCGGTTCACGCCTTCGACTGGCAGAGCGCAGCGATGAGCGCCATCGCGTTCGGGTTCGGCATCAGCGCGATCGACAGCGCCGGCCACGGCGAAGCGCTCTATCTCTGCGCCTTGGAGTTCGCGATTGCCGCAGTCGCCTCGCATCTCTTGTACCGGCGGCAGCAGCATCTGCCCTCGCCGCTGCTGCCGGTCGACCTGTTACGGATTCCAATCTTCGCGCTGTCGATCGGCACCTCGATCGCCTCGTTCTGCGGCCAGATGCTGGCCTTCGTCGCGATGCCGTTCTATCTCGAGAACCATTTCGGATATTCGGCGGTGCAGATCGGCCTGTTGATCACGCCGTGGCCGATCGCGGTCGCCTTCGCCGCGCCGATCGCGGGCTGGCTGGTCGAGCGCTACCCGGCCGGCCTGCTCGGCGGCATCGGCCTGCTGCTGTTCGCATTGGGGCTGGGCACGCTGGCGTTCATGCCTGCCAATGCGACGCCGATCGACGTGATCTGGCGGATGGCAATCGCCGGCGCCGGCTTCGGCCTGTTCCAGACCCCGAACAACCGCACCATGATCGCCGCCGCCCCGCGCGAACGTTCCGGCGGCGCCAGCGGCATGCTGGGCACCGCGCGCCTGCTCGGACAGACCATCGGCGCCGCGCTGGTCGCGATGCTGCTGGCGCGCTATCCTTCCGACGGCACGAGAATCTCGCTGATGGTCGGCGTCGGCTTTGCCATGGTGGGTGCCGTGCTCAGCACGCTGCGGCTGTCCTCGGCCGGCAGCCGCGGCGCCGATCAGGTGCGGGTCCATGAGGGCCAGCGGCTGAAGGGCGAGTGAGGCGGCGCGCACGCGACTTGCGACTCCAGCGGCACAAACAAAAAGGCCGGCTGTTCAGCCGGCCTTTTCATTTGGTTGTTCGCTCGCGCCTCAGGCCTTGACCATCGGCCCCTTCGAGGCCGGCCCCTTGGTGCCGCCTCCGCCGCCATTGTTGGGGCCACCCTTCGGCGGCTTGCGCTTGCGCGGCGGCAGGCTCTCGGGTTTCGGCGTGACCTGGGCCCTCGACATATTCGAAGCCGATCTTGTCCTTGGCGGCCGCCTCGTCCTTGACGAGGACGACGCGAACGTGTCCGCCGCCCTTGAGGTGGCCGAACAGAACTTCATCCGCGAGCGGCTTCTTGATGTGCTCCTGGATGATCCGCGCCATCGGACGCGCGCCCATCTGTTCGTCATAGCCGTGCTCGATCAGCCAGGCCTTGGCGGGCTCCGACAACTCGATCGTGACGTCGCGGTCGGCGAGTTGGGCCTCGAGCTGCAGCACGAACTTCTCGACCACCATGCCGATCACCTCGGCATTGAGGTGTGCGAAGGAGACGATCGCATCCAGCCGGTTGCGGAACTCCGGCGCGAACTGCCGGTTGATCGCCTCGTGATCGTCGCCTTCTCGCTTCGAGCGGGTGAAGCCGAAGGCCTGCCGCGCGAGGTCAGCCGCGCCCGCATTGGTGGTCATGATCAGGATCACGTTGCGGAAGTTGACCTGCTTGCCGTTATGGTCGGTGAGCCGGCCATGGTCCATGATCTGCAGCAGCACGTTGTAGAGATCAGGATGCGCCTTCTCGATCTCGTCGAGCAGCACCACGCAATGTGGATGCTGGTCCACGCCATCGGTGAGCAGGCCGCCCTGGTCGAAGCCGACATAGCCGGGAGGTGCGCCGATCAGCCGCGACACGGTGTGCCGCTCCATGTATTCGGACATGTCGAAGCGCAGCAGCTCGACGCCCAGCGACGCCGCGAGCTGCTTGGCCACTTCGGTCTTGCCGACGCCGGTCGGCCCCGAGAACAGGTAGCTGCCGATCGGCTTCTCCGGCTCGCGCAAGCCGGCTCGCGCCAGCTTGATCGATGCCGCCAGCGACTCGATCGCCTTGTCCTGACCGAACACCGTGCGCTTCAGGGTCTGCTCAAGATGCTTCAGCACCTCTGCATCGTCCTTCGACACGCTCTTCGGCGGGATCCGCGCCATGGTGGCGATCGTTGTCTCGATCTCCTTGATGCCGATCGTCTTCTTGCGCTTGCTCTCGGCGACCAGCATCTGCGCCGCGCCGGACTCGTCGATCACGTCGATCGCCTTGTCGGGCAACTTGCGGTCATGGATGTAGCGCGAGGACAGCTGCACCGCCGCCTCGATCGCCTCATTGGTGTATTTCAGCCGATGGTAATCCTCGAAATAGGGCTTGAGGCCCTTGAGGATCGCGATCGCGTCTTCCACCGTCGGCTCGTTGACGTCGATCTTCTGGAAGCGCCGCACCAGCGCGCGGTCCTTCTCGAAGTGCTGACGATATTCCTTGTAGGTCGTCGAGCCCATGCAGCGGATCGTGCCCGAAGCCAGCGCAGGCTTCAGCAGGTTGGACGCATCCATCGCGCCGCCCGAGGTGGCGCCGGCGCCGATCACGGTATGGATCTCGTCGATGAACAGGATGGCGTTCGGATGCGCCTCCAGCTCCTTCAGGACCTGCTTGAGCCGCTCCTCGAAATCACCGCGGTAGCGGGTGCCCGCGAGCAGCGTGCCCATGTCGAGCGAGAACACGGTCGCGGCCGCCAGCACCTCAGGCACGTCGCTGTCGACGATGCGCTTGGCGAGGCCTTCGGCGATCGCGGTCTTGCCGACGCCGGCTTCGCCGACGAACAGCGGATTGTTCTTCTGGCGGCGGCACAGCACCTGGATCGCACGGTTGATCTCGGCATTGCGGCCGATCACCGGATCGATCTTGCCGTCGCGCGCCTTCTTGTTCAGGTTGACGCAATAGGTCTCGAGCGCCTCACCCTTCTTCTTGGCGTCCTCGTTGCCCTTGGTCTCGGTCTCCTCGTCGACGCCGCGCACCGGACGCGCCTCGGAGACGCCGGGCCGCTTGGCGATGCCGTGACTGATATAGTTGACGGCGTCGTAGCGCGTCATGTCCTGCTCCTGCAGGAAATACGCGGCGTGGCTCTCGCGCTCGGCGAAGATCGCGATCAGCACGTTCGCGCCGGTCACTTCCTCGCGACCGGACGACTGGACGTGAATCACCGCGCGCTGGATCACGCGCTGGAACCCGGCGGTCGGCTTCGCGTCGTCGGCGCCGTCAGTCACCAGGTTTTCGAATTCGGTCTCGAGATAATTGACGAGGCTGGTCCTCAGCTTGTCGAGATCGACGCTGCAGGCCCGCATTACCGCCGCCGCATCCGAGTCATCGATCAGCGACAGCAGAAGGTGTTCGAGCGTCGCGTATTGATGGTGACGCTCGTTCGCGATCGCCAATGCACGATGCAAGGATTGTTCTAGGCTTTGGGAAAAAGTAGGCATTCGCGTCCTCTATGGCCCCCGGCCATCATGATCGCCATTACCGGGTCAGGCAATAACAACCTTCGTGATCGCCATTGATATAGTTACGACGGATCGTGGCGAAAGACCGGTCCCGAGGTGATGGTTTTCTTCTAAAATTCAGGCGCCGGGACGTGGTCCGGCCGCGCCCCGTGATCATACGGGAACACCGTCCGCTGCCGTCAAAAACGCGAAGCAAGACCCGTTCCGCTTCCCGCGGCAGGTCAATCGTTGCCGCGAACTATTTCTTTTCCATCACACATTGCAGCGGATGCTGATGCTTCCGCGCGAAGTCCATGACTTGCGTCACCTTGGTCTCGGCGATCTCATAGGTAAACACGCCGCACTCACCGATCCCGTGATGGTGGACGTGCAGCATGATCTTGGTCGCCGCCTCGGCGTCCTTGTTGAAGAATCGCTCCAGCACGTGAACCACGAACTCCATCGGCGTGTAGTCGTCGTTCAGGATCAGGACGCGATACAGGTTCGGGCGTTTGGTCTTCGGCTTGACCTTGGTGATGACCGAGGTCGACGGGCCGCCGCCCGCTCCATTGCGGTTATCGTCATTGCTCATTTTCGGCGCCGGCGCGGCGGACACCGCGGGCTTGGCCGAAACCGGCTCGGAGATCGGGACTGTCAACGTGTATCGCAGCATGGCTCAGGCGTTCGAATTCCCCAAGGAGACCGGCGGGAAACCGGTTGGCAATTGGAAGGTGGACGCGATTGCCGCAAGACTGATCGCGGAACCCCCAGCAAGTACTCTCCGATTGCCGCTCCCGGTCCGATCCGGCGGCCGGATTGACCTCCCGAATATGGGCCTCACGACGCCCCGCCGCAAGCGCAGACCCGCCGCAGCCCACCGGTTCGTCTCCCGGCGCGGCAACCCCGCAAGGTTAATCTTTTCTGCCCGATTTGACAAAGGAGCAGGGCATCCAGTTTAGACGGCATTCAGGATGGCACCTGCTTTTGCCCTGCTTTTGACCATCTGCGGGGGCCGCGCCACCGGGTTTCCCTAGGCCGATTCACCATCTGTTTAGCCACGCTAGTCGAGATGGCCCCGCAATCCATTTTGACGAGGGCGCCATGCTTGGCTCAGCCGTTTCCAATCGCATCCGCGCGGCCCTCCGCCGGTTTTCCAGGGCAACCGACGGCAATGTCGCGGTGATCTTCACCCTCGCCATCCTGCCGATCCTCGCCTTCGTGGGCGCTGCAATCGACTATACCCGCGCCAACAACGCCCGCACCGCGATGCAGGCGGCCCTCGATTCCACCGCGCTGATGCTGTCCAAGGATCTGACCATGGGCACCATCACGGCCGCGCAGATCCCGAGCAAGGCGCAGACCTATTTCAACAGTCTCTTCACCAACAAGGACGGCCAAGGCATTGCCATCTCGGCCACCTATACGACCCCGACCGCGAACACGGCGGCGACCATTCTCCTGAGCGGGTCCGGCTACATCAACACCTATTTCATGAAATTTGCTGATCTGTCCGGCGGCAATTTCCAGAAAATGAACTTCGGTACCTCGACCACCACCACCTGGGGCAACGTCAAGATGCGCGTCGCCCTCGCCCTCGATAACACGGGGTCGATGGCGGACAACGGCAAGATTACCGCGCTGCGCAACGCGGTGGCAGGATCCGGCGGCCTGATCGACCAGCTCAGCGCGCTGAGCAAGAACAACGGCGACGTCTACATCTCCGTCATCCCGTTCGCCAAGGTCGTCAATGTCGGCTCCAGCAACTATACCCAGAACTACATCGACTGGACCGACTGGCTCAATCCTCCGACCACGCAGCCCAACAACGGCAGCACCCAGGCAACCCTTCCCATGAACTGGCATGCGGTGGGACCGGGTGCACGATGCCCCTGGACCAACGGGAACGGCGGCTTCACCTGCACGAAGGGGCCGACCAATTCATCCAGCACGACCTACATCCCGTCGAGCGGGACCTATTCGGGCTACATCTGCCCGAGCGTCGATTACAATTCGCACACGAAATACAATGGCTGCTGGGTCAGCACGCAAGTTGGCACGGGCGTATTCTGCTCCGGCTCGAACTCGTGCTCCTGTCCCACGGACTCGACGGGCAACCCCGTCAGCGGCTGCAGCTGCGGCACCAAGAACGGCGTCTATCAGTGCACCGGCACGCTGTATACCCATGACTGGACACAGCCGGGCCCCAACGACACGGTCGACAACAAGAGCCAGCCCCGGGTCACCGCCGTCGTCGGCTGGACCAACAACCAATGGACTGCGACCAACCAGACGCCGACCGTGGTGAACAACTGGCAGCAGCCCTCCACCAATCCCATCAGCACATGGACAGGCTGCATCACTGACCGCACGCAGCCAAACGATGCGACCGGCGTACTGCCGAACACATCCGACGTCACCACGATGTTCCCGGCCAACGAGTACTATGAAAACAGCACGGCCTATTGCAGCAGCAGCGCCTCGACGACGCTCGGGCCGATCATCCCCCTGAGCTACAATTGGAGCGCGCTCAAGACGGCGGTCAACGCAATGCAACCGACGGGCGGCACCGACCAGTCGGTCGGCCTCGCCTGGGCGTGGCAGTCCCTTCTGGTGGGCGGTCCGCTAAACGCGCCTGCCGAGGACGCCAACACCACCTACAACCGGGTCATCATCATACTTTCCGACGGTCTGAACACCGAGGACCGCTGGCCCGATTACGGCGACGGCAGTTCACAGGCCTCAGGCAATCCGATTGACGCCAGGCAGGCCCTGCAGTGCCAAAATCTGCAAGCCGCAAAGGATGCCAACGGCGCGCCGATGTACACGATCTACGCGATCCAGGTGAACACGAGCGGCGATCCGACCTCGACCGTGTTGAAGAACTGCGCCAGCAGCCCCGACAAGTTCTTCATGCTGACCAGTTCAACCCAGATCGTGACCACGTTCAACACGATCGGAACCGCTCTCAGCAAGCTGCGGCTGGCGAAATAACCGCCCGCTTCACGCGCAACAAAAAAGCCCGGCCAAAACGGCCGGGCTTTTGGTTTATCTTGGATCGGCGACGCTTACTGAGCGGCGGGCGCGAACTTGGAGACCAGGCCCTCATAGGGCTTGAAGGTCTGCTTGGCGCAGTCGCTGTAGAGGCCGGCGATCTTCTGCGATTCCGCGACGAAGGTCTCGTAGGACGAGCGCAAGAACTCGGTCTGGGCCTCGAGCGCCTTGTCCAACGACTTCACGCCCGACAGCTTCTCGACGAACGACTTGGTGTCCTCAAACGACTTCTTGGCGTAGTCGCCATAGGCGGTGGCGATCGCCTGAACGCCGCTCTGCAGGTTGTTCGCAGACGCAGTGACGGACTCGAAATGCTCTTTGCCGTAGTTCTGAATGTCTTCGATCTTGACCATGGATGGAATTCCTTTTCCCAGACTTGAAGGCGCAAATTCCCATTGCCGGGAAGCTCCCGGCCCCCAGACAACGATTGGAATATCGCATCGCACAATAAAGTCAACAAATATTGTGCGCCGCACAATGATGTTTGCCCGAATCCTGAGCATTTGCCATAAACCTTGGGGAGCTACGCAACGGTTGCTTAATCTTTTGGAAACTCGGGCCGCCTAACCTGATTCCCGGACTTTGTTCGCCTTCCGACGGACAGCCTTGAAAGCTGTTTGTGAACAACACCTTAGCTAGAAGAGCGACCTGAGCCGCCATGAGGGCCGATGGTTCTGCCCGAAGTGGTCTGTTGCGCAGGCAAGGATCGACGGCCGCCGGGCACAATTTCGCCTCACGAGCCGGTGATCTAGATAGAAATTGGGACGGGGAAGTAGATGCTTCGAACAACCTTGGCCTCCTCGCGGGCGCTGCGAGTTGGCGTTCTTGGGCTCGTTACCGTCACGACGGCGATCCTGATCACCAGTGATAGCGCGGAGGCGCGCCGTCACCGGCGTCACACCGCACGTCACCACCACAGCGAGTCCGCGCGCGAAAGCTACAGCCCGCAATTCGCGTCGATCGTCGTCGACGGCAACAGCGGCTCGGTGCTGACGTCGAACAGTCCCGACGGCCTGCGGCACCCCGCCTCGCTCACCAAGATCATGACGCTCTATCTGCTGTTCGAGCGCCTCGATTCCGGAAAGATGAAGCTCGACACCGAGATGCCGGTCTCCGAGCACGCCTCCGAGCAGGACCCGACCAAGCTCGGCCTGCGGCCCGGCCAGACCATCAGGGTCGAAGACGCCATCAAGGGCCTCGTCACCCGCTCCGCCAATGACGCCGCGGTCGTGATCGCCGAGGCGATCGGCGGCAGCGAAGACGACTTCGCCCGGATGATGACCCGCAAGGCCCGCGCGCTCGGCATGAGCCGGACCACCTACCGCAACGCCTCCGGCCTGCCCAACGACGAGCAGATCACCACCGCGCGCGATCAGGCGACGCTCGGCCGCGCCATCCAGGATCGCTTCCCGCGTTACTATCGCTACTTCTCGACCACGGCGTTCAATTTCCGCGGCCACACCATCACCGGCCACAATCGCCTGCTCGGCAGCGTCGAGGGCGTCGACGGCATCAAGACCGGCTACACCCGCGCCTCCGGCTTCAACCTCGTCACCTCGATCCACCGCGGCAACCGCTTCCTGGTCGGCGTGGTGCTCGGCGGCCGCAGCGGCGGCTCGCGCGATGCCATCATGCGCAACCTGCTGGCCGAAAACATCGGCAAGGGCGCGACCACCCGCACTGCCGCCGCGATTACCGAGCGCAACCCGGCCGACGCCAATGTCGAGGTTGCCGATGCCGACAACGGCCGCAGCGCGGACACCGCGCCGGTCGCGGCCTCCGAGCCCGCTGCGGCAGCCGTCGCGGTGCAGTCGCCGCGCCCGGCGAGCAAGCCTTCGCTGATGGCGGCAGTCGCCGCCGCTCTGCCACCGCCCCCGGCGAAGCCTGAGCCGCAGGCCAAGCCCGAGCCGGCCCCGTTGACCTCAGGCGTGATCCAGACCCAGCCGATCACCGCGATCCCGGGCTCAGCCGAACCGATGAAACCGGTCAAGGTGAAGACCGTCCAGGTGAAGGCCGGCCAGGTCAGGCTTGCCGCCGCAGGCCCGGCACAGTCCGCGCCCCCGATCACCAGCACCATCCCGTCACGCGGCGAAGTTCCCGAGACCTCCAATGCGATGATAGCGCGGGCTGCCGAGACCTCGCGGCCCGAGATGCCGGCGCAGCCGGCCAATTTCGGCACCGGCAACGGCATCCTCGGCGTGCTGCCGGCCTCGGCCGTCCATGCACCGGCCGCCGCTCCGGCACCGCAGGCCGCGGCCTCGATCGAACCGACCCGCAGCCTGCAGGCCTCCCCGCAAACCAGCGTCGTCAAGCCAGGTGCCCCGCATTCCGGCTGGATCATCCAGGTTGGCGCGCTCGAGTCTGAAGGCGAGGCCAACAAGCGTATCGACCTTGCGCGCAGCTCGGCCCGCGGCCTGCTCAGCAAGGCTGACCCGTTCACCGAGGTGGTGGCCAAGGACAATCGCAAGCTCTACCGCGCCCGATTTGCCGGCCTCGAGCGCGATCAGGCGGAAGCTGCATGCAAGACGCTGAAGCGCGCCGAGATCTCCTGCATCACCGTTCGCAACTGATCGACGCGATCTCTTCATTGCAAAGGGCCGGCGCCGCAAGCGCCGGCCCTTTTGCTTGGCAGGCCGCCGTGAACGACCGACCTTTCCGCGCGCGGCGCAACCATGAAACTTCTCGTCAAGATTTTACGGTTAAGTTTTCCCGAAAGAACGATCGGCCACGCCGGACAGCGGCGGGCCACGCGGGGCATCAATCAGAAACGGAAGGCAGCTCTCGGCTGTGGCGTCAGTAGCGTAGCCGGAGTTAGAGATGCGTGCGAAGCAGAGTATCCTTGGCCTCGTTCACACGGGCAGCGAGATACGTCGAGCCCCCCTGGTCGGGATGCAGTTTCTTCATCAGGGTGCGGTGAGCCCGGCCAATATCGTCACGCGACGCTCCCGGCTGCAGGCCAAGGATCTGATAGGCCTCCTCGTTCGTCATTTTGCCACTCGCCGCCGCGCGGCCCTGCCCCCCTGTCCGATCGCCCTGCGCGTCCTGACGCCAGGCGGGAAAGCGGCGGTCCAGATAGCTTTCAAGTAGCGCTACGCTTTCGGCGTCGAAGCTCGGCACCATCGCCAGCAGCTGCGACAGGTCGAACTCGTCGAGCATGCGGCCGGCCTGCGGTCCCGCCACGATCTGGCCCTTGAGCACGCCGCTGTCGTGATCGAGGCTCATGTCGAGATATTGCGAGCGCACCCGCGAGCTTTGTCCCTGATTGCGCGAGCCGCCGAACATGCCGCCGAAATTGGGAAGACCGGTGCTCCCGAACGGCGACCAGCCGAGCAGTCCGGCGCCGAAGATGCCGAGCGGGATTGCCACCGCCAGTTCGCCCCGCACCCCGGTAAAGGCCGCAACGGCAAGCGCAAGCACCCCGCCCCCGATCTTGATCGCACGCGCGAGCACGGCAGGATTGGCCGCACGAAACATCTGCAGCGCGGAATAGAGGACGACAACGGCGACGACGCCGGCGATCAGGGTTGGCATGCGCGGAATATAAGCGGCCCGGCGGCAAAAAGCATGCGAAGCTTCGTCTCACTGGAGCGTGAAGGCGTATTGCGTGGCGCCGTCCCCTGCGATTGAGTAGCCTGCGGCAATCGCGCTGGAGCAAGCTTAATGGCGATCGACGGACTGATCAGCCTTCGCAGCGATGCCGGGCCGAAGCAAACGGCCGACCGGCTCAAGGCCGAGCTGCAGGCGCGCGGTCTGACCTTGTTCGCGCAGATCGATCATGCGGCGGGCGCAGCTAGCGCCAGTCTTGCACTCCGTCCGACCGAACTGTTCGTGTTTGGCAACGCCAAGGGCGGCACGCCCTTGATGCAGGCTGCGCAGAGCATCGGGATCGATCTGCCGCTTAAGGCGCTGGTCTGGCAGGACGAAGCCGGCGCCTGCTGGTTCTCCTACAATGATCCGGCCTGGCTGACGGAACGGCACGGCGTCGCGGAGCCGACCCAACAGGTCACGGCCGGCATGTCGGCGCTGCTCGGCGCAATCGCCAAAGCCGTGACGTCGGGCGTAACCTGACCCGGCGGGGGGCCTATTTCATCTGGCCGATCAGCCTCGCCGCGCCGCTCGCCGTCTTCGCCAGCTGCAGCAGCGCCTCGCGGCCGCCGGCAGCATAGGCCGCCGCGGCGCGCAGCAGTTCGCGGAGTTGTGCCGCCGCGCCGGGATCGAACCTGCACCATGCGCCGCCGGTCAGCCGCGCGATCTCGCGAAACGTCCGCTCGGCGGTTGCGTCCGCGCCCTCCTGGAACATGAAGACCGGCACCTTGAGCAGGCCGAGCTCACCGGCGCTTGCGCACAGCGCATCCGCGTTCTCCTCCATCGCGTCGCCCACGAACACCAGCGCGCGCACGCCTGCCGCAACCGCCTCGCGGCGGGTCTCCGACAACACCTTGCCGATCTGGGTATTGCCGCCCCGGCAATCGATCTTGCTCATCAACCGCGCGAGCTGCGCGCTGTCGGAGATCCAGCCCGACGCACGGCACTCGTTGAAGCCACGATAATAGACGAGGCGGATATCGAGGCTGCCGAGCGCGCCAGCCTCGCGGAACATGTCCGCTTGCAACGTGCACGCCATGTCCCATGTCGGCTGCCGGCTCATGGTGGCATCGAGCGCGAACACCAGCCGGCCGCGTGCGCCGGCGCGATGCGGCGACATCGCGCGCGCCTTGGCCACGAACGCGGCGATGTCATTGGCGCTCGATGCCGGTGCGCCAGGCGCATCGGCCGGGCGCACCTCGCTTCCCGATGTCGGTCTGATCGTCTTGCCAGCCATCAGCGCTTGCCTCGTACAGCAAACACTATGTGGGCCGCGGTATCGGATTGGTCAACGTTGCGCGCCCGCCGAGCCGGTTCGGATCCCGGGCAGCCCCTTCAGTTGGTGACCGACGGATCCTTCTTGGTCTCGGTCTTGGTCAGCGAGAGCGACTTCTTGACCTTCTCGCCAAAGGTCTGGGGCTTCTCGACCGGCACGTAGAGCGAGACGGGACCCGGCTCCAGAATCTTCGGCGGCGCATTCCTGGTGTCGACCGCCGCGACATCGCTGTCGGTGTCGGCCAGGAATTTATCGAGCATCGCCTGGATCGAGTCCTTGGCCTTCTCGGGTCCGGTGTCGCGCATGTCGTTGTGCTGGAAGTTGGTGTTCACGACAGTGATGCCGGCCTTCTCGCACTGCTCCTCGTCCGGCACGACGCCGGGATCGGGTTTGAATTGCTGATCGTGCGATCGGAACGAGAGGATCTTGAACTTGCCGTCGGTCATGAACGGAACGCGCAGATTGTCCAGCGTGACGACCTTCTTGATCTCGTCAGGATACTGCTTGGCGAAATACATCGCGATGTCGCCGCCATTGGAATGGCCGACCATTGTCAGCTTGCTGTAGTCCGCGTTCGGCTGACGCTTCTTCATCTCCTCGATCGCAAATTTGATGTTGGTGATGCCGCGCTGATATTGCGGCAGGCGCCCGACATAGAGCTCGCCGACCTTGGTCACCATCGGTCCGTCCGACGGCAGGTCGTTCTGAATGCTGATGGTCAGATAGCCGCGCGCGGCGAACACATTCGCGAGGAAGGAATATTCGGTAAATTTGACGGTATTGCCATGATTGAGGATCGCAACCGGGAGCTTGATCATGCCGGCGTCGGCCTGCATCTCCTTGTCGAAGCGCACGGCAACGTCGACCGCGACCGGCCGCTCATCGCGGGTCGGATCCTTGAACATGAGAGTTTCGTGACGGATCGCCCACTTGCTCGCGGTGAAATACGCACCCGTAATCACAACGGAGAGCGAAAGCAGAACGAGAATTCCACGCTTCATGACGTCCTCGAGGTGCCAGCCTTTACAGGGCGATTTTGGCGGAGGCTCTTCGGCCTCCTTTTGAGAATATATGTCACAGCGCCGTGACAGGAAGTCCAAATATTGTGGCTTCGGTGGCATAACGTTGTGCGTCGCACCTATACTTTGTGCAATTGCACACGCCTTGCCGTGAGGGCTCGTGCTCTCCTCTCCCCTTTGACGCGAGTTCCCAAGGTTGCGTTCGAGCGTTGAATCGCCCTTGGATCGACGCTGGGGAGAAACTGGATTTCGGCTGCTTTGTTCCGGCTTTTTGGCCGTGGCGTGGCCAAAATCACCGGGAAACCACGGAATTCAGCCAATTTCCGTGTAGATAATCAGCTTCAGGCCGGGATCGTCGTTGGCCTGGAAGGTGGCGTATTCAAATGTCAGCCGGCCACGCTTGGGGTGGTTGAACTCCTTTCGGCCGGCGACGCTGACGCTGACATCGTGGGTCCCCCACCAGCCGTCGAACTCCGGGCAGCCCCGCCGAAGCCGCGCCTGCAGATCGAGAAATGCGGGGTCGCCGGCCCAGAGGTCGTGGGTCCGGCGGAACTGGGTCGCGATACGCCGCGCTTCCTCGGCCCAACTGGCGCCGAACAGCCGTCGGCTCCTGGAGTTGGTCAGCACACAGATCAACGTGTTCCGCTCGTTCTCCGGCAAGCGGCCGAAGGCGAAGACCTCCTCCGCGGCCTTGTTCCAGGCCAGCACGTTCCATCGCCGTCCCGTGACATAGGCCGGCTGGTTGAGGCTTTCGACGACCCGCCGGATCGCGGGCGGCACGGCCTCCGCGGCGAACGGCCGGCGGTCGCCGTCCTTCGCAAGCGCCCGCAGGTGCGTGTGCTCGGCCTTGCTGAGGCGCAGCGCCCGCGCCAGCGCGTCGACCGTGGTGGCGGACGGGCTGACCGAACGGCCCTGCTCGAGGCGGATGTACCAATCGACCCCGACACCGGCGAGTTCGGCCACCTCCTCGCGGCGCAAACCGGGCGTGCGGCGCCGCCGCCCGGCCTGGGCGCGGTGAGCTTGGGCGTCAGCTTCTGCCGCCGAGAGCGCAGGACCGGGGCTCGACCTGCCCTACCCCTGGATCATGCGCGAATGCATCAGCATTCACGGTGTGTGGATGTATCCGCCGGAGGCCACCTTCGGCCTCGTCAACCTCGCCCGCGCCGGGCTGTTGCGGCTCGATCAGTTCGAGGTCACCACCTTCGATCTCGGACCACGCCAACCACGCCGTGGCACACGCCGCCGCCAATAGCGGCCCGTTCAAGATGACGGTGCTGGAGCCGAACTAGGTCGGCGGCGAAATCGCACCCAGGACGTCTTTGAAGACGGCGTACTGCGCGCGAAAGGCCTCCGGGCTGTAGTCCTGATAGTAGCCTCCGGTCACCACGACAACGAGATCGAGCTCCGGCACGATGCGGATCGACTGCCCGCCACGCCCCAACGCGCCGACCCATTGGACTGCGCGCCCATTGGACTGGGAGCGGCCGAGCCACCACAGGTATCCATATTGCTGATGCTCCGAGGCCTTGAGTTTCGGTGCCGTCGAGCTCTCGATCCATGCCTTTGGGACGATCTGGCGACCGTTCCAGCGGCCACCCGCGAGGACGAGCTGGCCGATCTTGGCCATGTCGCGCGGTCGCAGCCGCAAGCCGCCACCGGCGTCGGTGTCACCCTTGCGGCGCTTCCACTCCACGGCCGTGATGCCAAGAGGCTCAAACAACACCTCCCGAGCAAATTCGTCTAGCGGGCGTCCGGTCGCCTTGCGCACGATGGCCGATACGAGCGCGAGCGCGCCGGTGTTGTAGAAGAACTCCTGTCCCGGCGGGGCCGTCACCGGAAGACCGAGGACGTACCGGCAGGAATCGGGCGACCTGTTCATACGCGCCTCGTCGTTGTCCTCGTCTCCCGTCTCCGGCGTCGCCTCCATCCACTTCTGACCCATCGACATTGTGAGTGCGTGCACCAATTTGAAACGGTTCCGCTCAGGAGAATGCAGATCGGACAGTTCGGGGAAGAAATTCAGGATCGGTTCGTCGACGCTGGCGATCAGGCCGCGATCGATCGCGATACCTGTTGCGAGCGACGCGACGCTCTTCGAGACCGACTTCATGTCGTGCAGCGTGTCGGCATCGAAGACGACGTTCCTCAGCTTGCGGTTGTCCACCTCGTCGGGACCGCTGAAGTACCGCTCGAACACCAGGCCGCCTCCGCGCGCGACGAGGACGGAGTGCACGTTGGTAGTCTTCGCGAGGCGATCGGCCATCCTGCACAACGCACCGCGATCGACGAGCCCGTCCTCAGTCACGGGGGCGACGGGCCAACCGTCGTCGCGGCGAACCGGAGCGCTGCAGCCATTGGAGGGGTCCGCGACAGCTGGCAATCGGGCGAGCGGTGTCAACGCAGCGCCCCCGAGCAGTGAAACAAACTGGCGCCGATCCATTCGATCCTCCACTTCGCAGCCCTTGCGACCGCTTGGAGAAGTCTGCCCAATGTCTTCGGTCCGCGCTTGCCGGGTTCAGAATTCGGCTGGCCGATTCCTCAGTCCGACTGGCCGATTCCTGGCTTTCCTGCGCTTCCTGGGCTGCTCGCGCCGTCACCGAACGCGTGCTTCGCCAGCGCCAGCCGCCGGAATTCGGTCGGTGTCAGGTCGGTGGCGGCCTTGAACGCCCGGTTGAACGGACCGATCGACTGAAAGCCGGCGTCCATCGCGATCGTCAGCACCGGCACTTGCTTCTGTGTGGGATCCGCGAGAGCCGCACTGGCATCCTCAATTCGGTAGTGATTGAGGAATGCATTGAAGTTGCGATACCCGAGCCCTTCGTTGATCAGCTGCCGCAGCCGGTATTCCTGAACGCCGAGCTCGGCCGACAGCGAACCGATGGTCAGTTCCCGCCGATAGGCGCAGTCGACCGTCATCAGGCGCTGCAACCTGCGCAACAGCTCGGCATCGACCGCCGACGGCTTGTCCTCCCGTCCAGGCGGAGCCCCGCCGATACCGCCGGGAACTTGAGCCGCGGCGGGCAGAAGGACGGACGGCTGCTGTGTTGGTGCCACCTGAAACCGGCTCCATGCCGTGATACCGAGCAGCGCCCCCAGCACGGACGCGTTGGCTGCGCTCCAGACCGATGAACTGGCGACCAGGGTCGGCCAAACATTGTGAAAGAAAACGGCGGCGCTCCAGGCCACCGCACCGAGCAGGACGATCGCGCGCAACCGCCGCCGTCCCGCCATCAGGTCCGCCTGCCATGTCGCAACCGTCTGTGCCGCGGCCAGCACGGCGAAGCCGAGATAGACGAACGATAGTGAATCATCGAGCCCACCCCGGAGCACGCCTCGAGCGGGCCAGGCATCGAACAATTGCGCGCCGACGACCGCGACCAGCAAGGCGCCGTGCCACGGCCGGAGCACGAAATCGTCATCGAAGGTCGCGCGCGCCCAGAGCCAGAACAGCACCGATCCGCTGCAGGACAAGGCCAGCAGGATCAGCGCCCAATATGGCCATGGCCGCGGAAATCCCGGCGCCCCGGAAATGGCGGAAGCGGCGACTGCAACCACCAGCGCGGCGGCCAGGCGTGCCGCCGTGTCACGGCGGTCGCGCAGCAACACGGCTGCGATCAGCAACGACAATCCGACGACGGCACCCCGACAACCCAGATCGATCGCCGCCAACGCGCTGCTGCTCACGATCGCTAGCTGCCGATGATGTCGTCGACTTCGAGCGGCTTGTCCACCTGGCTGAACCATTCGGCCCGGTTGGCGGCGCGGCGGCGGCCGCGCTCGTCGAGCGGCAGCTTGAGCTGGCGCAACAGCCCCATCACCTCCTCACGGGCGGTGACGTGCCCGAGGCTCGGGCGGGTGCCGAGCGTCGCTTCGTCGATGTCGTCGAGCGCGGTCAGCCCGCGCGGGAAGAATTCGCGATAGACCACCCGCTCGGCAAAGCCGTCGACCGCACGGAACCCGAGCCGCAGCGACAGCTGCTTCAAGCCGTCGGCGACCAGCTGCTTGTTGCGCGAGCCGAGCATCGACAGCCGGTTGCGCACCACGATCCAGTCGGTCGAGGCCCCGTCGAGCTGGCGACGCTTGCGCCTGGCGTCGCGCACCATCTCCGCATAGTGGCTCTCGCCGATCACCGCATAGGTCGCGGGATCGACGGTGCCGAGCACGTCGAAATCGAGGAAGCTGTCGTTGATCGGCGTCACCAGCGTGTCGGCCATCGAATGCGCGAGCCGCATCAGGTAACTGTCGGAGCCCGGGGTATCGATGACGATGAAATCATAGGCACGTTCCACCGCGCTCACCGCGGCCATGAACTGCTGGAACTCGGCGTTCTCGTTCTCCTCGATCTGCATCGTCTCGCCGTACTTGATGCAATAATGCGCGGGGAGCTCGAGATCGAGCCCGGAGCGGCGAGCCCAGGCCTGGCGATTGCCGATGTAGCGGGTAAAACTCTGCTGGCGGCAGTCGAGATCGATGCTGGCGACGCGCTGTCCGGCCTTCAGGAGCGCAACGGCGATATGCAGGGCGGTGGTCGACTTGCCCGAACCACCCTTCTCGTTGCCGAGCACCACGACATGTGCGGAGCCGGATTGACCCTGACTAGCCTGCACCAACATGATTCAATCCCCGCAATGATCTTCAAATCGCGCACGGCTGCGGTCAAGTGAAATGCATCACTGCGCAACGAAATCAATTGCAGCCGCCCTTAATGATGAATCGAACGCGCAAGCTGGCTGCGTCGATCGCAGCCGGCTGCGTCGATCGGCGGCGCGCGGCCAGCGATCCATGCGCGTGCGAGATCGGGTAATGCTTGCGCGGCGGTTTGCCGATGACGGTTCGAACTTGGTAAGCTCCGCTACCTGCCGAATGCCAGACGTTCTACCCGGATTCCCCCACCCAGCTTGCCCCGCGAGTCGAGACCAGATGCCGAGAAATCCCACCGTCGTCCGTACCGTCCCCGCCCTTCGTCGCGCCGTCGACACCCTGCGCGCCAGGAAGGCGACCGTCGCGCTGGTCCCGACCATGGGTGCGCTCCATGACGGCCATGTGTCGCTGGTGCGGCTCGCCAAGCGCCGCGCCAAGCGGGTCGTGGTCTCGATCTTCGTCAACCCGACGCAATTTGCCCCCACCGAAGACTTCGGTTCGTATCCGCGCACCTGGAAGGAGGACGTCGCCAAGCTCGCCGCCGAGGGCGTCGACCTGATCTGGCACCCCGAGGTGAAGGCGATGTACCCCGACGGCTTCGCCACAAGGATCGTGCCGGAGGGACCGGCCACCGCCGGTTTGGAGGATCGCTTCCGGCCGCACTTCTTCGGCGGCGTCGCCACCGTGGTCGGCAAGCTGTTCACGCAAGTCCGGCCCGATGTCGCGATCTTCGGCGAGAAGGACTTTCAGCAGCTTCGGGTGGTGACCCAGATGGCCGCGGATCTCGACCTCGGCGTCAAGGTGATCGGGTCGAAGACGGTGCGCGAACGCGACGGCCTCGCGATGTCGTCGCGCAACGTCTACCTCTCGGCGGAGGAACGGCGCGCGGCCCCCGCGCTCAACCGGGTGATGAAGCAAGCGGCGGGCCGCCTGCGCGCCGGCGAGGACCCCGCGACCACCATGGCCGCCGGCGCCGCTGAGATCACCAGGGCCGGCTTCGTGCTGGATTATCTCGAGGTCCGCCACGCTGCCTCGCTGGCGCCGATCGGGTCGCTGAAGGACGGCCCGATGCGGATGTTGGTGGCGGCAAGGATCGGCAGCACACGCCTGATCGATAACATCGCGGTCTGAATGGGGCCGGCGGCATTTCGTGACGCAGCGACCCGCGCCAGCCTTCTTCCGATTGCTCCGAGCAGTCCGATCGTTCAAAGCAATCCGAGGTCGCGCAATTCGCGGCGCATCGGCTCCGGCATCGACGCCACGCTGGCTGCACTCGACTTGGTCAGATCCGCGGGCGCGGAGTCGGCGGTCAGGTAGCGCCAGCCCTGGAACGGCCGCATCGGCCGCGGCGAGACCGCGATCACCTTGGGCTGCATCACGATGCGGCAGCGTCCGATGCCGTCCTTGTCGCGGAACGGCTCGATCGCGATGATCTTCTCACGCGCGGCGATCTCGCCCCGGATCACCCAATACAGCGAACCGCCGGCGAGGATCTCCTCCTCGCGTTTCGGCGTCATCCGCGTGATGTGGACGTGACGGAGCGGCAGGCCCTTTTTCTTCGCGGTCGCCATCCGCTCGGCGACCCAGCCCTTGAGTTCCTTGACCGAGTCGCAACCGACGGCGAGCTTGATGAGATGAAGCGGCATCCGCGGGATGTAGCTGCCGGCGGCCGCTTTGGAAAGGGAGCGAAATCGGCGGCAGTGGATATCGGGATTTCCTGCAAGGAATGATGCAACGACGACGGCTCAGGCCGCCGTCGTCACGCACGGTATCACGCTCAGTCCTGGCTCGCGGCCGCCGGCGCACTCGCCGCGGCAGGTGGCGGCGGTGCCGCCGGCGCAGCAGCCGGCGCGATCTGGACCGGGCGCTTTGCTGCAGGCGGCCGCTTCGGGGCGGCGGGAGGCGCGGCAGCAGCGCGTGCGGCCGGCGGCGGGGCCGCGGCGGCCGGCTTCGCCGGTTCGGACGTCATGATGCTGACCGGCGGCGTCGACGACGCGCTCGGAAACTCCGCATTGGTCGGCTTGCCGGTGGGCATCGACGGCGGCAGCGCCGCGACCAGGCCGGCGGTGGCCGACGCCTGCGCGCCGGCCGGCGCGTTCCAGGACGCCGCGTAGCGCGTGACCAGGTTCTCGTACGTCCGCTCGTTCATGTTGTTGATGATCTGATGGTTGTCGCCAAGCGAGCGGAACGCGGGACATGCAGTCGGGGTGCAGTGGTCCCGCGCCATCAGCGCATAGGCCACTAGACCGTAGCGGTCGTGCTCGACGGCGCGGCGCAACGCCTGCAATTCGGTGGTCGTATTGCGCTCCGCGGTTGCGAGGTCGCCGAGCGCGGTCAGGCGCGAAATTTGCGCCGCCGCATAGCTGACCGCGGCTGCAGCCGTGTCGGACGAGCCGAACAACACCTTCTCGCAGGCATTGAGGACGGCGTCTCCGGCGAGGTCGTCGATGCAGGCCAGCGCCGGCGCGGTCTGGCTGGTGAATTGCGCCGTGCGCGTGTCGGCGGGAGCCGCCTGCCCGCCCGGCCCGAAGCCGCGGATCGTCGCGGCGACCGCAACCGCGATCGACAGCAGCGTGATGACGGTCAGCGCGCCGTTGGCGACGGACTTTTCCGCGCGCAGCAGCGTGACCAGGACGACGATCCCAAAGAAGCCCGCCGCGGCCAGCGTCAGCCACATCGGGAAGGTCGGTGAGCGCCAGATCTGATCCAGCGAGGAAGCCCAATTCATGCGCGATGTCCCTCAACGCAGCGTAAGCACAACCGGCGACGGCGAACGCCGCCACCCCGACGTCCAACCTTCAGCACAATGGGTCTGCGAACAGGGCCTTTTGACGGCGACGGCGCGGATCCCGCTCCAGCCACCGCACAACGCGTTCAGGACAGCGCCAGCTGACTCTCCTTAGCCACTCGTTCGAAAGCTTCAGTCGAGCTCTTGATGCGATACTGGCAATCGTCCCCATCGGTCGGCAGGAGGCGGATCACCTCATAGGTGCCGCTCGCAGCGGGGCGCGCCACGTTGCTGGCCGTGAAATAGACGATCTCGCCAATCGAGTACTTATGCTTCAACGCCCTCTCCATTTTCTTAGAGATTGCTGGCTGAGCTGACAGTCCCGATAGCTCAAGCCGGCATTTTGAGAACCCTGCGGCAAGCTAGCACATCGCCCTGCCCCAAATCCAGCAAGATTGGGGCGTGGCGGAGGTGCGATTTTGCAGATTTTTCAGAGCGATAGGCAGCAATTTGCGCGCCGGCCGAAAATTGCCCGCCGACCTCGGCCGGAACCCGGTTCCAGCGGCTCAGGCGGTATGCGGCAACTTACCGTTGGGGCTCGCGCCGTCGACGGCTGCCGGAAGTTGCTGGGCCAGCACCTTGGACAGCTGGTCGACCGGGATGTTGAACTTGGCGGCGAGCTGCTTGACGGTGTCGCTGCCCAGCACCTCCTGGAGCTGCTCGGCAGTGATCGGCAGGTTCTGGCCGGTGCCGATCCAGGATTTGACCTGTTCGCCGAGGCCGGCCTGCTCGAGCTTGGCGACGATCGCCGACAGGCCGCCCTGCCCGCCATTGCCCATCACCTGGCCGAGCACGACCGGGATCACAGCCGCCCCGAGCTGGCCAATCATGCCCTTCAGCTCCGGCGAGTTCTCCAGGGAATCGAGAATGCCCATGGTCTAAGTCCTTTCACGACTTGCAAAACCGCTGCTCCGGATTCGACGCCTTCGGCCCCGCGGCGTCAAGCCGCGATCTTTGTCGGCGCTGTCACAATTCGGCAGCGCAAGAAGCGTTTTCGAGCGAGGTGGATGCCGGCTCGCGTGAAGAAAACGCGGCAAAACAAGGATCTAGCTCAGGCGTCCTCGAATCGGTCGATCCGCAGCGTCTCGGCGAGGCCGTCGCTTGTCCATTGCTGGAACGCCGGCAGCTGCATCATGGCATCGACATAATGCTGCGCCTCGGGCTTCACCGGGATTGCGTAGGTGCGGAAGCGATGCACCACGGGCGCGTACATCGCGTCCGCGCCGGAGAATGCCCCGAACAGGAACGGACCCTGTTTGCCGTAGCGCGCGTGGCAGTCGGCCCAAATCTCCTCGATCCGCGCCACATTGGCCCGCGCATCGTCCGACAGCGCCACGGCGCGGATCGGCCGGTGCAGGTTCATGCCGCATTCGCTGCGCAGCGGCACGAAGCCGGAGTGCATCTCGGCCGAGATCGCGCGGGCATGCGCGCGCGCGGCGCGATCCGAAGGCCAGAGCTTCGCCTCGGGAAACTTCTCGGCAAGATACTCGATGATCGCCAGCGAATCCCACACCGTGACGTCGCCGTCGATCAGCGTCGGCACCTTGCCGGCCTTGCTGAAGCTGAGGATACGGTCCTTGTCGGCCTGGTCGGTGTAGAGCGGAATGAAGACTTCCTCGAACGGGATGTCGTTGGCGCGCAGCGCCAGCCAGGGCCGCATCGACCATGACGAATAGTTCTTGTTGCCGATGACGAGCTTAAGCATGTCCGGGAATCCTGTTGGCACGCCAGTTTGCCATAGTGCATTGCACGCGTTCAACCTGTACATGACGCGGGATGCAGCGCGGCGGACCGGCCGCACGTTGACGAAGGAAGACAGCAATGACCGGCTATTGGGTCGACATCCTGGCCGTCGGCTTCTTTGCCCTGGAATGGCTGGTCTATGCCATCACGCTGGAGCACACCGCCTATGGCCGCGACAGCCTGTCGGCGCGCATGCATGTCTATCGCGAGATCTGGGTCAGGAACCTGCTCAACCGCGACGCGCGGATGGTCGACATGCAGATCATGGCCAGCCTGCAGAACGGCACCGCGTTCTTTGCCTCCACCAGCCTGATCGCGATCGGCGGCGCGCTGGCGCTGCTGCGCGCCACCAATGACGCGCTCACCGTGCTCGGCGCGCTGCCGGTCAACCTGACGCCCTCGCCCGCGCTGTGGGAGATCAAGTGCATCGGGCTGATCCTGATCTTCATCTACACGTTCTTCAAATTCGCCTGGGCCTATCGCCTGTTCAACTATGTTGCGATCCTGTTCGGCGCGATGCCGCCGGCCGGCCAGCGCGACACGCCGGAGGCCGAGGCCCACGTGATCCGCACCACGCGGCTGTTCGAGACCGCGGGCCGGCACTTCAACCGCGGCCAGCGCGCGTTCTTCTTCGCGCTCGGCTATCTCGGCTGGTTCGTCAGCCCGTGGGTGCTGTTCGCCACGACAGCCGCGGTCGTCATCGTGATCTGGCGCCGGCAATTCGCCTCGAATGCGTGGCAGGCGATGGGGAGTTGAGATTTGCCCCGGCTCACGACGCGAAATCGCGCGGCGTGAAGTCGAGGTCGAGCACCTTCCATTCGCCGTAGCGATCCCGCGGCAGCATCGCGTAGGGCTGGCAGGCCTGCAGCGCCTCGGTCGCGCTCTTGAGCAGCAGCGGCCCTTTTTCCGATGCGGTGGCTTCGATCAGCAAGGGCGCCGCGCCGAGCTTGCCGTCGGGCTTCATGAACACCCTGAGCTTGATCCTGACGTCGTCGCCGGTGCTCAGCGTCGCCGGGAGCTTCATGCAGCTCTTCAGATGACGGCGGAATTCGGCGACCACGCTGGAGCCGACGTCGGCCTGCTCGGTGGCCGCGGCGTCGAAATTGTCCTTGCCGGGACCGGGGCCGTGCGGCGCTTCCGGCAGCTTGACGGGGATGTCGGGCGGCAGGCCGAGCATGACATTGTATTTGACGGACAGGTCCGGCTCGGGCTGCGCATAGGCAGGTTGCGACGGCGGCGTTGCTTGCTGCGCCATCGGCCGGGGCATCGGTGGCGTCTGAGGTGCCGGGGGTGCGGCCGGCTGCTCGAGCGCGGCATGCTGCGGAGCCGGGCTGGGTTTGGGCTCCGGCGTCGCCTGCTTCTGCGGCGGTTGCTGCTGGGTCTGCTGTGGTTGCTGTGCGGGCGCTTGCGCTTTTGGTTCAGACTTCGCGGTGTCGACCGGCTTGTCGAGCGAAGGCAATTGCAGTTCGGGCGTCGGCGACGGGCTCGGCACCGGATCGGGCTTGATCTCGGCCTGGACCTCGCTCCTGGCGACCTCCTGCGGCGTCACGATCTCGACCGGCACCGTGTCAGCTGCGACGGGATCGAACTGATGCACCTCCGAATACAGGAAAATCAGCCCGAGCAGCATCAGGTGCACGAACACCGATGCCATCAGATCCGCGTTTGGCCGAAACTTCATCCCACTCGATCACATCAGTGCCGTCTCCCCGACGGTCACAATACCGGCCGGAACCCGCCGGCCTCAATCCCCATTCGGTCGAGAACCGCAATCGGCCATCGGGCAATAGCATGATCCGGACCCGTGCCCAGCCATTTTCCGCGTCGCGATTCACAGGCAGGGACCCGATGGGCCATAGGTCGTCAGATGAGCCGCCGGATCGGCCGTCAGCGCGTGGCGCTCCCCATCGCCGAAATTTCGCGCATGTCCTCATCCGACAATTCGAAGTCGAAGATGTCCAAATTCTCCTGGAGCCGCTCGAGCTTCGAGGTGCGCGGGATCGCGGCGACATTCTGCTGCACCAGCCAGCGCAGACTGACCTGGGCAGCCGACTTGCGATAACGGTCACCGATCCGCGTCAGCGCGCGGTCGCCCTTGACTCGCCCTTTCGCGATCGGGCTGTAAGCGACGAATGCCATGCCATGGCGTGCACAGGCCTCGATCACATCGGCCTTGCCCAGATAAGGATGATACTCGACCTGATCGCAGGCGAGCGGCTCGGGGCACGCCGCCACCGCCTCCTCGATCAGTGCCACATTGAAATTCGAGATCCCGATATGCCTCGCCAGTCCCGCCTGCCTGACCCGCGCCAGCGCGCCGAGCGTCTCGGCAAGCGGCACCTGCGGATTGGGCCAGTGCAGCAGCAACAGATCGACCTCGGTCATCCGCAGCCGCGCCAGACTCTCCTTGGCGGACCGTTCGAGATCCTTGGCCATGAAGTGCGTGGTCCAGACCTTGGTGGTGACGAACACATCATCGCGCTTGATGCCGGAGGCGCGCAGCCCCTCGCCGACCTCACGCTCATTGTCATAGATCTGGGCGGTGTCGATATGCCGGTAACCCAGTCGCAGCGCCTGCTCGACGATGCGGGCGCAGGTCCGCCCGCGCAGCTCCCATGTGCCGAGCCCGATCGCGGGGATTCTGGCACCGTTGCCTTCGACCACATTCATGCGGCCATTATGCGCGCACGACGAAGACCTGCCAACTCACGTATGAGTTCCGCGGTGAGCCGTCGCGACCGCTCACCGCTCCGGCTGGTAACCATCGGTCAACGTCTTCAGGAACGCGATGATGCCGGCTTCATCCTGCGCCGTCGCAGAGATGGCGCTCGAACGGCGGATCGCTGACGTCGACATTGCCGTGATGCTTCACCGGCAGCTCGTCGTATTTCTGCACCGTACCGTCGGCGGCACGCGGATACACCTTCTCCGGATTGGTATCGCGGAAGTTATAGAAATCGAGCACCTGCTCGAGGCTGGTGAAGACGCCATTGTGGAAGAACACACGGCGGGTTGCGGAGTTGCGCAGGGTCGGCGTCAGAAACATTCCGCAACGCTGCGTCTGCTCGGCAACGTTCGTGCGATACGGAAACTCACGCGGCAATTGCAGCGCGCGCGAACGGCGGGTGAACGCAACGCTGAACGCGCTTGCGGAGCCATAGCCGACGCGTTCTGGCCGGACCAACGCATGATGCGATCAGGTTGCATCGGAGCGGCATCACTTCTCCCTTCGGAGAGGTAAACCGAGAGAAAGGGATGCCGCACAATTTCGGAATATTAGAAGAGTATCCCTGAGTTGCCCGACGTGTCAAGTTGAATGCCGGCCGCCGCCCGCTACTTTGCATGGGGTTGTTTTCGATATTTTGGCGTCGGCCCTGCGACGACCCCGTCATTTCACGTTGTTCTAGCCCTTCATTCCCGTGATAGAGGCACTGACCGCACGCGGATCGCGCTGCGGCCAGCGGCCGCTTTCGACCTGCGCCAGGAAATCGCCGACGATCCGGTTGTATTCGTCGGGCTCCTCGATGTTGATGGCGTGGCCGCAGTTCGGCATCACCGCAAGCGCGGCGGACGGGATGCTCTGCTTCATCAGGATGCCCGGCAACAGGCACGGCCAATCCTCGTCGCCGGTGATGACCAGCGTCGGCACCGTGATGCGCTTCATCTCATCGACCAGCGTGTAGAGCGAGGGACGCTCCTTCTGCACGCCCTGCTGGGTGTTGGCCGATCCCACCGCCGAGTGCTCGGCCAGCATGGCCTTGAATTCGGCGTGGCCGCGGGGGTCCTTGTTCTCGTACTGCACGCGGGTCGGCCCGTAGGCATAGCGCTCGGCGAACGCCGGCATCCCCTCCTTGCGGATCATGGTGGCGATCACGTCGGCCTCGGCGCGAAACGTCTCGCGCTTATCGAGCTCGGCGCCGTAGCCGCACCCGCCGATGCACAGCGACAGCGCTCGCGTCGGATGACGCAATCCGAAATGCAGCGTTGCAAAACCACCCATCGAGAGGCCAATGATATGGGCCTTGGGCGCACCGATATGATCGAGCACCGCCAGGATGTCGTCGGCTGCGCGCGCCTGCGAGTAGGACGAGACCTGTTCCGGCACGTCAGACGGCGGAAAGCCGCGCGCATTATAGGCGATGGTACGGAAGCGCTTGCCGAAATGGCGCATCTGCGGCTCGTAACTGCGCAAATCGCCGGCGAATTCATGGACCAGGATCACCGGATGGCCGGATCCGGTCTCCTCGAAATAGAGCCGCACGCCGTCATCTGTTATAGCAAAGGGCATGGTGGTCTCCTGCCTTCTTGTTTCGCGGGTTGCTTCCTTCGCGCGTTACGGGATGGTCGCCCCCGCCGGAGGTTTGGCGCGCGGCAAGTATGTGCCGTGCGCCTTGCTGCCGACAAGGACCCCGTCGTCGACGACCACCTTGCCGCGCACCATGGTGAGCACCGGCCAGCCGGTGACCTCGAGCCCTTCATAGGGCGTGTAGTCCGAGCCGTCGTGGATCAGCTCATGGCGGATCGTCACCTTGCGCTTGGGGTCCCACAGCGCGATGTCGGCATCGGAGCCGACCGCAATGGTGCCCTTGCGCGGATAGAGCCCGTAGATCTTGGCGTGATTGGTGGCGCTGAAGGCAACGAAGCTGTTGAGGTCGATGCGCCCCTTCACCACGCCCTCAGAGAACAGGATCGGCAGCCGCGTCGCCACGCCGGGGATGCCGTTCGGCACCCAGCGGAAGCTGGTGCGTCCCTTGGGCGCGAGCTTTCCTTGCGGGTCGTCGTAGCGGAACGGACAATGGTCCGACGAGAACACCGAGAACACTTTCTGCTGCAGGCCCTCCCAGCACGCCTGCTGGCTGGCGACGTCGCGCGGCGGCGGCGAGCAGACGTACTTCGCGCCTTCCATGTTGAGCTGATCGAGATCCTTCTCGGTCAGCATGAGATATTGCGGGCAGGTTTCGCCCATCACCCTGAGGCCCCGCTGCTGGGCGCGGCGGATTTCCTCCATCGCCTCGCGGTTCGAGACATGCACGATCATGATCGGCACGTCGACGAGCTCGGACAGCGAAATCGCGCGATGGGTGGCCTCGCGCTCGACCGGGATCGGTCGCGAGGTCGCGTGGAAGCGCGGCGCAGTGTTGCCGGCGCGTTCCAGCCGGTCGGTGAGAAAGCGGATGGCGTCGAAGTTCTCCGCATGCACCATCAGCATCGCGCCGGTCTCGCGCGCCACCGACATGGTCTCGAGCAGCTCGCGATCCGACAGCGCCAGCCCCTCATAGGTCATGAACACTTTCAGCGAGGTGTAGCCGTCCTCGACCAGTGCCGGCAGCTCCTGGCCCAGCACGTGCTCGGTCGGATCGGTGACGATCAGATGGAACGCGACGTCGACATGGCATTCGCCTTCGGCCAGCGAGTGATAGTGCTTCAGCGCCTCGCGCAGCGTCTGCCCCTTCTCCTGCAGGCAGAACGGCAGCACGGTGGTGTTGCCGCCGAACGCCGCCGAGCGGGTGCCGCTGGCAAAGCCGTCGGCCATCACGATGCCGTCGCCCGACGGCTGGGCGAAATGGACGTGGCTGTCGATGCCGCCGGGCAGCACCAGCCGGTCGGTGGCGTCGATGATCCTGGTTGCATCGCCGAGATCATGACCTAGCGCCGTGATCTTGCCGTCGCGGATTCCGACGTCGCAGGCGAAGGTGTCGGCAGCGGTCACGACGGTGCCGCCGCGGATGATGGTATCGAAGGACATCAGTTTGTCCCCTCTTTCGGTGAGCGATGTTCGATGATGGCGGCAAGCGGCTCGGCGAGGCCGATCGTCGGCTTCGGATCGGGCCGGCGGAAGGTGCCGGCGACGGCCTTGCGCGGCTTGAGCACGGCAAGCGTCTCCGCCTGGCGCACGGCGGCCGCGACCGGATCGATCACGGGCACCGGAATGCGGTCGCGGACCTTTGCGGCGAGCCCTGCGAGCGGCGCGCCCGACAGGATGACGACGTCGGCGCCGTCCTGCGCGACGGCCTGGTTGGCGAGCGCGACCAAGAGCTCTTCCTTCTCGGACTGCACGTCGGAGATCGACTGGAAGCTGCCGTCGAGCGTGCGGATGCCCGCGCAGCGCGCGCTCAAGCCATGCATGGCGACGCACTCCTCGTACCATGGCGCCAGCGCGCCGGCGAAGGTCACGATCGAGAACCGACGGCCGAGCATGCAGGCGGTGAGCATTGCCGCTTCCGCAAGGCCGACGACCGGAAACGCGAACAGCTCGCGCGCGCCGAACAGGCCGGGATCGCCGAACGCGGCGATGATCGCGGCGTCGATGCCGGGGCCCGCCTCGGCCAGCATCGCCAGCGCGATCGCGCCGCCGATCTGCGCCTCGGCGCGGGTCGCAATATAGGGCACGCCACGCGTTGCAGTGGCAGGAACAAGCTCGGTCCCGGCTGACGCGGCCTTGCTGCCGGCGACATGGAGCAGATCCGTTACCGCCGCCGTGGTGTTGGGATTGAGCAGCAGGATCTTCATGATGCAGCATTCCTCGTCTTGCGGCCACGCGGCTTCGCGGAAGTGTCCGCGACCGCGGCCTCATCTCCCTTGCCATCCAGCGTCTCGGCGACGATCTCGCCGGTGCGGCGCACGTGGTGCGCCAGGATCTGCCCCGCCCGTGCCGCATCGCGGCGCCTGAGCGCGGCTAGGATGTCCTGGTGCTCGCGCACCGATTCATCCCAGCGCCCGAGCACCGAGAGTGCGAAGAAGCGTGCCCGCTCGGCCCGCGCCAGCAGCGCCTCGTGCGTCGACTTCAGCACGGCGTTGCGCGCGAAGCCGACGATCGCCGAATGGATCTGCTGGTTGGCCTGGAAATAGTCGCGCAGCTCGCCGCGGCCGTGATGCCACTCGATCTTGTCCTGCAGCGCATCGAGCCGTTCGAAGTCGGCATCCTCCATGCGCAGCGCGGCGAGTTCGGCAGCGCAGCGCTCGATGCCGCTGACCGCCTCGAACAATTCGGTCAGCTCGGCGCGGCGGAATGGCGCGACCACCGCGCTGTGGTTGAGCCTGAGCTCGACCAGGCCCTCGTTCGCCAACTGCTTCAGCGCCTCGCGCAGCGGGGTCCGCGAAATGCCGAGCGCATCCGACAGGTCCGCCTCGCCGAGCGACTGTCCCGGCGCGAGCTCGCCGCGCACGATCATGGTGCGCAGCCGCGCAGCCGCCTGCTCGTGCAGCCCGACCCGCGGTACGCGCAGGCGGCGCCGTTGCAGCGCCGTGATCGCGCGCTTGGGTTCCTTGCTCCGTCTGGTCGGCTTTGCTTCGGTCTTGGCGTCAGTCACCGCATGCCTTCATTGTCTTGATGGGAGATCGCGGTCGCTGCGCGCAGATTGGGATTCGTAAACAAGCTGCCCCAGCCTTGCACGCGCGAGGGGTCGCTGCCGACAGCTGCGAGGCATGCCCACAGCGTCACGGCGATCGAATCCAGCACCGGCACGCCAAAACCGCGCTCCAGTCGCTCGGCGGCGCCGGCGCCGCGCATGTTGGTGCAGAGCACGACGGCGGCATCGCAGCCCTCGCGCACGACGTCCTCGATCAGGCCGGCGACTTCGACCTCGCTGACCTCGGCAAAGGAAAAATTGTCCTGCAGCGACAAATGCCGTTCGGCGAAGCAGTGCAGCCCCGCCGCATTCCAGTTGGCGATGATCCGCTCCTGCACATCCTTGCGATACGGCGTCACCAGCCCGATCCGTTCGGCGCCGATCCGCCGCAGCAGGTCGCGATAGGCCAGCACCGTGGTGCAGGCCTTGATCCCGGTTGCTGCGGTGATCTTCTCGCACAGGCTCTCATCACGATCGAAGCCGAGCCAGCTTGCCGAGGTGCCGTTCCAGGCGATGACGTCGACCTTGGCGTGGGCAAGCAACTCGGCTGCGCGCAAGATCTCGGTGGCGTCGAACTGGCGCAACGCCTGCTCCGACAGCGCGATCTCTGTCACCTTGAAGCGCGCGAAATGCGCGGTGACGTCATCGACCCCACCGAGCATCGCATAGGTGATCGGCTCGAGGGCGGTATTCGACGACGGCGTCAGCATGCCGAGCCGGACAGGACGTGTCATTCGTAAGGCCTCATCAACCGGCCGAACCCTGCGCAGGACTCGGCCGTCTTCGTTCTAGACCGGGAGCTTGCGGCTGTAGTCGATCAAGGTCGAGCAGATCAACAGAGCAATGCCTGCGGCGGCAAAATACATCAGGGCCAGGAAGTAGGAACCCGTCGCCTGCACGATGAAGCCGACAATCAGCGGCGTCGTGATGCCGGCGATGTTGCCGCCGAGATTCATGCAGCCGCCGAGGAAGCCGGACTTGCCGCGGCCCGCCAGCGCCGACGGGATCGCCCAGTACATGCCGCACCAGCGCAGGAAGAACAGCGTCGTCGACAGCAGCACCACGACGACAACGGGGTTGGTGACATAGGCGACGAGGAAGATCGACACCGTCGCCATGATCGCCGCGATGCCGAACAGGGTGCGGAACACGGTGTTGGGCGCCCCGCCCCGCGCACGCCAGCCGTCGCCGATCCAGCCGCCGACCAGTTCGCCGACGAAGCCTGCGAAGAAGATGATGAAGGACGCGCCGCCGAGCGCCTTGATGTCGAAGCCATGCACCTTGAACAGATAGGTCGGCATCCAGGTCAGTAGACCATAGAAGGTTGTGTTGAAGAACATCCAGCCGAGGCACATACACCACACCGAGCGGAAGCGGAAATAGGCCATTCCGCTTGCGCCCGACGACGGCGGCGTCGCCGCGTCCTCGATCGCATGCGCCTCCTCGAGATAGCGCGCCTCGGCTTCATTGACCGAGGGATGCTCGCGCGGCACGTTGCGGATGTAGTACCAGGCCCACAGCCCGCACAGCATGGTTCCGACGCCGGCGACGACGAACGCCACCCGCCAGGAGCTGAACGCCGCCATCAGCCAGGCGATCACGATCGAGCCGAGCGCAGCCCCGAGCGGCGCGCCGCCGTCCAGCAGGGTGGCGCCGCGGCCACGTTCGGTCTGCGTCATCCAGATCGCGTTGAGCTTGCCGCCGGCCGGATAGATCGGCGCTTCCGACGCGCCGAGCCCGAGCCGGGTCATGAGCAGCAGCATCCAGCTGGTGGACAGCGCCGCCAGCGCCTGGAAGAAGCCCCAGAACAATGTCGCGAGCGCGATCACGATGCGCGGCTTGAAGCGGTCGGCGAGCATGCCGCCCGGCACCTGCATCAGCGCATAGGTCCAGAAGAACGAGCTCAGGATCAGGCCCTGCATCGCCGGATCGATGTCGAACTCCTTGGCGATGACCGGCATCGCCACCGACAGCGAGGCGCGATCGATGTAGTTGATCGAGATCAGGAACAGCATCAGCAGGAAGATCTTCCAGCGCACGCCGGAAGGCTTCGCCGCATCTGCCATTGCGATGGTGGACACCTGATCGCTCATTGCTCGCTCCTCTGCCGGCAGATTGTTGTTTGCCCCTGGCGCGACCCTCGTCATCGAAGGTCATTGGCCTCTCCTGCCCCGCGCGAAGTCTGCTTCAAGGAGATTGACGCGACAAGCACATTTTGCATTTTGCATGCAACTTTTTATAATAGATTGATATCACGTGATATTTCTCTATAATAGATTGATTTTTGATCAACCTGTGGCGAGGAATTGGGCGCCAGCTCACCTGCCTGCGCCGGACGATTTTCAGCGAATTGGCCCGGCGTTGCGGCGCACGCGACCGCGCACACGGCGTTATGTTCTTCAAAAAAAGAGCAGTCCGCGCCTCCCGTGGAAGCGCGGACCTGTCGTGAGTCAGTGATGCGGATCGCCCGTCAGCGGCGGATGAAGGCGGCCACCACCGCGCTGGAGGTTGCGCAGACCGCGACGACGAGGAACACCAGCGACGTCTGGTTATGCTTGTCCATGAAGTGGCCGATGATCGGCTCGCCGAGACCTGCGAACAGGTAGGCGAAGGAATTCATTACCCCGGTCGCGGTCCCTGCCCGCTTGTGGCCGACCAGATCCGGGCACAGCGCCCAGAACGAGGATTGCGGACCGTAAGTGAAGAAGCCGCACAGGAACAGCACCGTCATGCCGAGATAGATCTCGGTGGTGGGAATCGCGTACATGCACAGCGCGGTGACCGCGGCGAGCACCATGTAGAGCACGATGGCGAGGTAGCGGCGCGAGCCGAACACCTTGTCCGACACCCAGCCGTTGCTGAACGCGCCGACCGCCATGCCCACCGGCAGCGCGATGCTGATCCAGCGCGGATCGATCACCGAGGTAGCGCCGGCCTTGGCCCAGTTGCTGCCGAGGAAATGCACGGGGACCCACACCAAAAGGCCGTAGCGCGCCGCGTTCTGGAAGCCGATCGAAACGCCAGCGACCAGGAGGCGCCAGTTCGACAGCACCGCCTTGTAGCGCGCGAGCGAGCCCTCATTGGCGTCGACCGCGGCCTCCGTTGCCACAACGTCGTCGGCCTCGTCATGCGGCGAGGCAAAGCCCATGTCCTCGGGCTTCTCGCGCGCGATCAGATAGAAAGCGATGCCGCCGAGCAGCAGCAGCACCACCGGAATGCGGAAGATCCAGCGCCAGTCGAGCTGGAAATAGCCGACCACCACCAGCGACGTGACGAACGACAGCACCGAGGCGAGACCGGCCGCGAAAGTGTAGAGCCCGTAGACCGTGCCGCGCTCGTGGCGCCCCCACCAGTTCGACAGCAGCCGGCTGCCGGGCGCCCATCCCATCGACTGGAAATAGCCGTTGATGCCCCAGAACGCGGTGAGGCTGACGATGCCGATCGACAGGCTGGTGGCCCAGTTCATGATGAAGGAGAGGATCGCGCCGGCGCTCATCACGCGACGGCCGCCGAACTTGTCGCCGAGATTGCCATTGATGGCCTGCCCGACCGCGTAGCACCAGAGCAGCGCCGCGCTGGCCCAGCCCAATGCCTCCTTGGTGACGCCGAATTCGGCCTGGATGCCGGGAATGGCGAAGCCGAAGGTTTGCCGCCCCGTATAGAAGAACAGATAGCAGAACATCGCCGCGAACAGCATCCGCCACTGCGCGCGGCGGAACGATGTCGCAAGCTCGGGATTCTGGACCCCGATCGAGCCGACGCTCGACGGACTGAACGTGATCGACATTGCGGCCTCCCCTGATGATTGTCTTGTTGTTCACCCACGGCCGCCGCGCCGTTCTTGTTGTGCGCGTGCGGTCCTGCTTCGGATCGACGCGCTTCCTAGACCGGCCAGGGCAACGAATAGGTCTTGACGTTGGTGAAGCTCTTGATCGCCTCCTGCACGCCTTCCTTGTAGCCAAGGCCGGAGTCCTTGATTCCGCCGAACGGCGACATCTCGATCCGGTAGCCCGGCACTTCCCAGACGTTGACGGTGCCGACGTCGAGCTCGTTGACGAACCGCGTGATGTAGTCGAGCCGGTTGGTGCAGACGCCGGACGACAGCCCGAACGCGGTCGCATTCGAAATCCGAACCACGCTGTCGATGTCGTTGGGCACACGGACGATCGGGATCACCGGGCCAAAAGTCTCCTGCATCACCAGCTCGCTAGTGTAGGGAATCCGGTCGACCACCGTCGGCGGGTACAGCGCGCCCTTGCGGTCGTTGCCGTGCAGGAGCTCGGCGCCGTCGGTGACGGCCGCATTGACCCGGCGCTCGAATTCCTTCGCCGCGCCCTCGTGGATGACGGTGCCGACATCGACGGTCGGGTCCATCGGATCGCCGCACTTCAGGGTGCGTGCCTTCTTCAGCACCAGCGCGGCAAAATCGTCGGCGACCGCCTCGACGCAGAGGATGCGCTTCACCGCCGTGCAGCGCTGGCCGGAATTCTTGGTGGCGCCGGTGACGGCAAGCTCGGCCGCCTTCTCGAGGTCGGCGTCCTCCATCACGATCAAGGGATCGTTGCCGCCAAGCTCCAGCACCAAGCGCTTGTAGCCGGCTCTGTCGGCAATGTGCTTGCCGACCCTGACGGAGCCGGTGAAAGTGACGAGATCGGCGTCGGGATCGGTGATCATCGCATCGCCCATCGAGTGCGGATTGCCGGTCACCACCGACAGCATCTCGGGCGGCAGCCCCGCTTCATACAGCACGTCGGCGAGCGCCAGCGCGGTCAGCGGCGTCAGCTCGGTCGGCTTCAGCACCACGCGGTTGTTGGTCGCGATCGCCGGTGCGATCTTGTGGCTCACCATGTTGAGCGGATGGTTGAACGGCGTGATCGCCGAAATCGCTCCGAGCAGCGGCGTCCGTATCGTGAAGATCTTGCGCGCCTTGCCTTGCGGGCTGATGTCGCAGGAGAAGGTCTCGCCGTCGTCCTTGATCGCCAGCTGCCCCGCGAACGAGTAGACGTCGTAGGCGCGGCCGGCCTCGTAGAGCGAGTCCTTCCAGCACAGGCCGGACTCGGCCGTGATCAGCCGAGCGAAATCCTCCTTGCGGCCGGCCAGGATCTCGGCGGTGCGCAGCAAGATGCGCTGGCGCTCGTACCGCGTCAGCTTCGGCTTGAATGCCGCCGCCTTGGCAAAGGCGCTGCGAACATGCTCCGGGCGTGCCGCCGGCACCGTGCCGACAACCTTGTTGGTGTAGGGATTGAAGACCTCGACATGCTCGTCGGTGTCGATGAGGCTGCCTGCGATCCGCATCTGCTCATGGCGAACGGCCGGGCTCTGGATGTTCATGATGGTGTCCTTTGGGCCCGATGTCACTGGATGCGGTTGAGCGCGACGTCGAAGGCGTCGAAATTGCGCAAGGCGTGACCGGGCGGCAGCGCGATCCTGCGGTTGGCGATCAGCGGCACCCGCTCCTCGGTCAGCCCGCCGTGCGAGCGCAGTGGCTCGGTCAGGCCGGACAGATCGTGGCGGGCTTCGCTGGTGCCGAGCACCTTGTGCCTGGTCGAGATCACGACGATGTCGCCGATACGGTCCGGCGGCAGCTCGAACCGGGCGCAGGCGTCGTTGCGCTTCAACGCCACCTCGATGCCCTTGATGTCGCGCAGCCGCATCAGCAGCGCGTCGACGTCGGCCCCGTCGGGCGTGTAGATCGTCGCGAACGAGCCGAGCGAGCCGTGATGGGCGACGTAGGGATCGGTGATCGGCAGGATCACCCTTGCGGCGCCCTTCCCCGTCCAGTCGTCCATGACGTCCTGGAGGTAGATCACGTCGGGCTTGCCGTCGGGCAGGAACTTGTCGTTCATGCCGTGGTCGGCGGTCGCGACGATGTTGCAGCCGAGTGCATCGAGCTTGGCAAGATAGCCGTCGATCATCGCGTAGAAGTCGTTGGCGATCCTGGTGCCGAGCCCGACCTTGTGCTGGATGTAGTCGGTGGTCGACAGATACATCAAATCGGGACGATGTCGCTCGACCAGCTTGACGCCCGCCGCGAACACGAAGCGCGACAGATCGGCCGAATAGACCTCGGGCAGCGGCAGGCCGACGAAATCGAGCACGTTGTCGATGCCGTTATTGGCCAAGGTGGCTTGATCGGCCTTCTCCGATGAGAAGGCGATGGCGCGGCCGCTCGCATAGTCGAGCCCATAGGCGAGTAAGGTGCGCAGCTTGTCCTTGGCAGTGACCGCGGCGACCTTGTAGCCGGCGTCATGAACACCGGCCAGGATGGTCGGCGCGCGCAGGAATTTCGGATCGTTCATCATGACTTCGGCGTTGCTCGCCGTGTCATAGAAATAATTGCCGGCGATGCCGTGCACTGCAGGCGGCCGTCCGGTGATGATCGAGAGGTTGTTCGGATTGGTGAAGCTCGGAATCACGCTGGTGGCATGAACGTGCGCCCCCTCCTTCATGAAGCGTGCGAAGGTCGGCGCCACACCGGCCGCGATCGCCTGCTCGATGTAGCCGGGCTCTGAACCGTCGAGGCAGATCACGACCGTTGGCCGCGTCGGCGCGTCGTAGTGGCGCCCGTTGACGGTGATAATCTTTTTGTTGTCTTGCATCATGTGTCTCCTTGTCACCGCGCCGTCGTCACGCGCTCGCCGCGCTCGGCATCCGCAGCGTCTGCGATGCCTCGATCAGCCGTTCCTTGGACCCCAGGAAATTGCGGCCGCGCTCGCCCTCGAGCGAATCCGCGATCAGCGCGTGCCATTCGGCGCGCTCGATCCTGTAGGCCGCCGGATTGCAGGAGATGCCGAGCCGCGCCATGAAGTCCTCGAGATCGTCGGCGGCGCGCGCGAGATCCGTACCGAAGATTTGCCGGAGGCTGTCCTCGCAGAGCCCGCCGGCCCCGCGCACGCTGCGCAGCACCATCGGCAGCGAGAACGAGCAGGCGATGCCGTGCTGCACCCCGTGCCGCAGGGTGATCGGATAGGACAGCGAATGCGCGATCGCGGTCTTGGTGTTGGAGAACGCCAGGCCAGCGAACAGCGCCGCCTGCGCCATGCGGCTGCGCAGTTCGAGATTGCCGAGATCATGGGCGAGCTTCGGCAGCACGTCGAGCACGCCGCGCGCCGCCGCCACCGCATGATTGGCCGACACCGGATTGTTGTTGACATTCCAGATGCTCTCCAGCGCATGCGACAGCGCATCGAGGCCGGTGCTGATGGTGAGGAGCTGCGGCTTGCCGAGCATCAGCCGCGGATCGATCACCGCATGGGTCGGATAGAGCGACGGCCGTGCCAGCGAGTATTTCTTGCCGTTGGCCTCGTCCCACACCGTGCCCCAGCACGTCACCTCGCTGCCGGTGCCCGCGGTGGTCGGCACCGCGATGATCGGGATCGCCGCGAGGCGCTCGGCGCCCTGCTGCGTCTCCAGATAGGTTTTAACGGTCGCGAAGTCGCCGCCGGCGGCAGCGAACACCTTTGCGGAATCGATCACCGAGCCGCCGCCGAGCGCGACGATCACCTCGGGCTGCCTGGCGAGCCCGATAAAGCGCGCAGTCTGTTCGGTAAGCAGGCGGTAGTCCGGATTGGGCGCGACGTCGCGGATCGTCAGCACGGATGGGCCCGCCGCGGCGCGCAACCGCCGCTCGAGCCCCTCGAAGACCGGCTCGCCATAGGTCACGAGCGCATAGGCGCGCTTGCCGATCAGCGCCGGCAGTCTGTCGAAGCTGTCGGCGCCGAATTCGATCCTCACCGGGTTGGAATAAGTCCAGTCCATCCACGCGTCCTCCATTTGGCGCGAAGGTACGGCGCCGGCTGCTATTGACAAATTCATTCTTCGGATGCGTTCTATTGATTATGCCAATAGTGTTCAGCCAGCTTCGCGCTTTCCATGCGGTGGCCGCCCATGGCGGCTTCACCGCGGCCTCGCGCGTGCTCAATGTCGGGCAGCCGACGCTGACCATCCAGGTCAAGGAGCTGGAGGAGACGTACGGCGTCGAGCTTTTGATCCGCAAGCCGCGGCACACCGAGCTCACCGAAGCCGGCAGCGCGCTGTTCGAGATCACGCGCGGCATCATGACGTTCTGCGACGAGGCGCACGAATTGCTGGCCGCACACGGCAAGGCGACCAAAGGGCATCTAAGAGTTGCGACCGTCGGGCCGTTTCATGCCACCGAGATCATCGCCGCGTTCAAGCGCGATCACCCCGAGGTGCAGATCTCGACCCTGCTCGGCAATTCCGAACGCACCCTCCGCCACATCGTCAATTTTGAGGCCGACGTCGCGATCCTGGCGGAGGTGCCGGAAGACCCGCGCGTCACCATGATCCCCTACCGCACCCACCGCGTGATCGTGTTCGTCAACCGCGATCATCCCTGGTTCAAGCGGAAATCGGTCAAGCTGCGCGAGCTCGCCGACCAGCCCATCGTGCTGCGCGAACGCGGCTCGACCACGCGGCGCGCCTTCGAGGCGACGATGCAGGCCGAGGGCATCCGGATCGAGCCGGTGTTCGAGATCGAGAGCCGCGAGGGCGTGTGGAAGGCGGTCGAGCGCGGGCTCGGCATCAGCGTGGTCGCCGACTTCGAATTCGTGCCGCATCCGAACCTGCGCGCGCTCGAGATCAGCGACCGCACCATCAAGACGCAATACAGCATCGCCCATCACAGCGGCCGCGGTCACTCCCCGATCATCAAGGCCTTCATCGATACGGTTCGGCGGATGAAGGTGCGTGAGGTTACTGCGAAGGGGTCTTCGGTTCGGCCTTGAGAGCGAACAACGCCAGCAGCGCGGCAAGACTAAGCGCCGATGTGACTGCGAGCGTATAGCCGCCAAGCGGTGAGATCAGGAAGCCGAACACCAGGGGCGCGATCGCTTGCGACAATCGCGACGGCGCACCGAGCAGTCCCAAGCGATAGCCGTAATCCTTTGGACCGAAGATCGCCAACGGCAGCGTGCCGCGCGCAATGGTCAGGATCCCGTTTCCGGCACCGTGCAGCAGCGCGAAGATGCCGGCGAAGCTCCCGCCGAACAGGCCGATGACGCAGGCGCCCAATGGGTGCGTGATGCAGGCCAGTCGCGCCGACCATAGCGGATGGAAGCGCTTCAGCAGGCTCGCTTCGACAATCCGTGCAGCCACCTGCGCCGGGCCGATCAATGCGCCTGCCGCGATCGCCTGGGTCTGCGTCGCCCCCAACGCCTCCAGAATTCGCGGCAAATGCACCGCCATCGCCGACGTGACGCTCCAGGCGGCCGCGAAAGCAAAGGCGAGCAGCAGCATCGCTCGGTCGATCGGAATATGCGACTTTGGCGTGTCGGCTGCGATCCGATGCTCGCTCTTTAGTTTGGGGACCAGGAAGGCGTTGAGCGGCAGGCAAATCAGGATGTGCGTCGCCGCCCAGCCGAAGCAGGTCCAGCGCCAGCCGATGGTTGCGAGGCCCCACGCGGTGAGCGGCCAGCCGATCGTGCTGGCAAATCCGGCGATCAGGGTGATGCCGGTGATGGAGCGGCGGGCGGAATTGCCATAGATGCGGCCGAGCGCCGCGAAGGCCGCATCATACAGGCCAAGGCCCATGCCGATGCCGAGCAACAGCCAGCTCGCGGCCAACAGAATCGTACCCTGCGAAAGCCCGAGCAGGATCAGGCCGGACGCCAGGATCAGGTTGGACGCGCAGAGAACTTCGCGCCCGCCCATGCGATCAATCTGGCGGCCGACGCGCGGGCCGAGCAGTCCTGAGATCACGAGCGCCATTGAGAACGCCGCGAACAGCCAGTTCGTCGACATGCCGAGGTCGCGCGCAATCGGGTCCGCGAGAATGGCGGGCAGATAGTAGCTCGACGCCCAGGCCAGGGTTTGCGTGGTACCGAGCGCGATGATCAGCAGATTATCTGCACGGCGGCTCATCCAGCGCGCGCACCCGGCGTTCTGGGCAAAACCACTTCGCCGTCTTCCTTTACGAACCGGCCGATGTCGGCAACCGCGAGAAGTTCAAGGACGGCCTCGGAAGGTCGGCACAGCTTTACGCCTTTCGGCGAGACCACGATCGGCCGATTGATCAGGATCGGATGCGCCATCATGAAATCGATCAATTCGTCGTCGCTCCATTTCGGATTGGCGAGATCGAGCGCGGCATAGGGCGTGCCTTTCTCGCGCAGCAGCGCGCGCGGCGTCATGCCCATCGCGGCGATCAGCGCGATCAGCTTGTCGCGCGAGGGAGGCGTCTTGAGATATTCGACGATCTCGGGCTCCTCCCCGCTCTGGCGGATCATGGCCAGGGTGTTGCGCGACGTCCCGCAATCGGGATTGTGGTAGATCGTGATCGTCATCGGACTGCTTCCTTGGTGGCTTCGGCGCCCCCTGCGAGCCAGGTCATGAATGCCGCCGCGACCACGGCCCCAAAAACCTCGGCGATGATGAACCCCGGCAGATCCTGCGCGCGGATTCCGGAAAACGTATCGGTGAACGATCGGGCGATCGCAACGGCCGGATTGGCGAACGACGTGGATGCGGTGAACCAGTATGCGGCCGTGATGTAAAGCCCGACCAGCCATGGAATTGCGGCCTCGCGAAACCGGAGGCCACCGATGATCGTTGCGACCAGTCCGAACGCCGCAATAAATTCCGCAAACCACTGCGGAAATCCTGTCCTTGCCTTGGCCGAGAACTCCAGGAGCGGCAGGCCGAACATGGCGTGCGCCACCATTGCACCGAGGATTCCCCCGAGCACCTGCGCCGCGATGTACTGCGCGGCATGCGGCGGGCGGAGTTCGCCCTTGAGCATGAAGACCAGCGTGACCGCCGGATTGAAATGCGCGCCGGATATTGGTCCAAGAATTGTGATCAGCACCACCAGAATGGCGCCGGTCGGAAGGGTGTTGCCGAGCAGCGCCAACGCCACGTCCTTGGTTAGCGTCTCAGCCATGATGCCGGAGCCGACGACGGTTGCGACCAGAAGCAAGGTGCCGAGGCCCTCGGCAACAAGGCGCCGTGGCAGGTCGAAAGCGCGCATCAGGCACGCGCCTTCTTGGCCGTCGAAGGCCGGCACTGAACATCGGCGAGCGCCGGCGCGCAGATTTCGGGGTGACCCGCGCAGCAATCCTTCATCAGGAAGGCGATGAGATCGCGCAGCCCAGTGAAATCCGCGGAGTAGATGATCGAACGCGCCTCGCGGCGCGGCACGATCATGCCGGCATGCTCGAGGTCCTTCAGATGGAACGAGACGTTGGATGGCGACACTGCGACCGCCTCGGCTATCGCCCCTGCCGCCATGCCATCGGGACCGGCCTGCACCAGCAGCCGCACGATCCGCAGCCGCGTTTCCTGCGACAGCGCGGCGAAGGCGGTTCGGGCTTGACGCTCCTCCATCTTTCGACAATCCTACAATTCAATAATCATTGAAATGAGGATAGCAGCCATGATCACGCTTGCCAATACCCGATCGACCGTCGGCGCCCTGCTCGCGGTGGAAGAGCTCTCGTTCGCGACACTGCTTTCCAGCCTCGAAGCGCACAAGGAGAAGCCGCTCATCTTCAGTTACGACGGCCGCGATGTCCGCCCCAGCTACCACGTGACGGAGGTCAAGACCGCCTCATTCAGAGGGCTCGATTGCGGCGCGAACCCCGAGAGCTGGAGCGAGACCTTCATTCAGCTCTGGGACATCGAGGAGGAAAACCGGGACCATATGCCGGCCGGCAAGTTTCTCGCGATCATTCGCAAGGTCGACGAGGCCGTCGGTTTCGATCCGCAAGCCAAGCTGACCTTTGAAGTCAGCGATGGCGTCCGGCCGATGCAGATCTATCGCGCGGAACGCATGGATGCGGGCGACGCCGCAATCCGCGTCTATCTCTCGGCGCGTCCATCGAGCTGCAAGCCACGGGACCGATGGCTGCAGGAACAGCAATCGTGCTGCGCGCCGAAAGCCAAGCAGCCGTGCTGCGGGTGATAGTGTATGAGCGCAGCCGGCAAATGCCCCGCTGGCCCGGAGGTTCCGGTCGCGCGCTATCCGCCCTCGTCGAGGCGAGCCAATGCTCCCTCGATGAGCTCGATCTCCTCGGAGAGGGTGTCACTCACGACCGACGGCCTGAAACCCGGAACGCTGTGGGTTCGAACATCGTCCAGCAATTGCTGGCGATGGTCTCGGAGCTGTTCAAGCGCTTGACGATTCTTCAGCGACACGTAGCCGGCAATGATCTGCTCGATGGCCTTCATGGGAAATCCCACGCTTGGAAATAAAAAATCTGCAATCCTTCGATTAAGACGGCCAAACCGCCTCGCTGGCAAGTCCCATAAGATTGGGCGGGAGGTTAGCGCTGCTCCCGCAAGACCACGCCGCGCGCTCAGACACACTCAGTGTCGTACCCTAGGGCGAAAGCCGGGACGATGGTTTCGAATGTGGCGCGTGAACCCGATCAACTGGCTGACACTGATGGCGGAGCACACCGCCTCCGCTCACGCCGAGGTCGGCTCGCTCGACAGCGCGGCGAACACCGTCTCCGGCGAATGGGCGATCACCGCGAGCAGCGCGCGGGCCGGTCCGCGCGGCGCACGCTTGCCCTGCTCCCAGTTGCGGATCGTCTCCACCGGCACGCCGAGCTTGGCGGCGAATTCGAGCTGGGTGAGCTGGGCGCGGCGGCGCAGATCGCGCACAGCCGGTTGCGCAGCCGAAGGCTGCACCGCCACCCCGGCCGGATGTGCGACCGCGAGCGGAATTTCCTGCCCGTCGCGCAATTCGACGATCCGTCCGTCCGCCTTGAGCCGCAACCGCTGCATGATGAGCCCCCGTGATGGCCCCTTTGGAGATAGGAGCATCATCCGCCAACCGCGTTAAGGCGCGATTAACGATAAGCGAGCCCGCGGGCGCCGGCTTACTTCAAGCCGAACCACAGCGTGGCGATGCCGAGGAACGAGAAGAAGCCGACCACGTCGGTGACGGTCGTGACGAAGGTGCCGGAGGCCACCGCCGGGTCGGCCCGCACCCGTTCCAGCACCATCGGGATCAGGATGCCGCCGAGCGCGCCGGCGACCAGGTTGCAGATGATGGCGAGCCCGATCACGAGGCCGAGACCGGGGATCTTGAACCAGGCCACCGCGGCAACGCCGGTGATGACCGCAAAGGCGATGCCGTTAACCAGCCCGACCATGGTCTCGCGCAGCACCACCCGCATCGCGTTGAATGCACCGAGTTCGCGGGTCGCGAGCGCGCGCACCGCGACCGTCATGGTCTGGGTCGCGGCATTGCCGCCCTGGCTGGCCACGATCGGCGCCAGCACCGCGAGCGCCACCATCTTCTCGAGCTGGCCCTCGAACAGGCCGAGCACCGAGGATGCCAGGAACGCGGTGGCGAGATTGACCAAGAGCCAGTTGAAGCGGCCGCGGGCAATGGTCCAGACCGTGTCGGACAGCTCTTCGGGATGGGTGACGCCGCCGAGCGCCTTGAGGTCCTCGTCGGCCTCCTCCTCGATCACGTCGACGACGTCGTCGATGGTGATCACGCCGACCAGCCGATCGGTGGTGTCGACCACCGGAGCTGCGACCAGATTGTACTTGCCGAACATCCGCGCGACCTCTTCCTGGTCCTCCAGCGCAGAGACCCGGCGGCGGTCCTCGTCGATCAGGTCCTTGACCGGAACGGGGCGGCGCGCGCGCAGCAGCACGTCGAGCGCCATCGCGCCCAGCAAGTGCCTGTCGGCGTCGACCACATAGATCTCGTAGAAGCGCTCCGGCAGATCGGGCGTGTCGCGCATGTAGTCGATGGTCTGCCCGACATTCCAGTCCGGCGGCACCGCGATGAACTCGGTCTGCATCCGCCGGCCGGCGGAATTCTCCGGATACAGCAGGCTGCGCTCGATGTCCTCGCGTTCGGCCGCCGGCAGCTTCTCCAGGATCTCTTCCTGGTCCTCCTCGTCGAGGCTCTCCAGCAACTCGACGGCGTCGTCGGATTCGAGCTCGCGGACGCCCTCGGCAACGGTCTCCGGCTCGAGTTCCTCGAGGATCTCCTCGCGGACCGTCTCGTCGACCTCGTTGAGGGCCGAGAAGTCGAAATCCGCGCCGGTGATCTCGACCAAGGTGACGCGGTCGTCCGGCTCCAGCGCCGCGATCAGGTCGCCGAGATCCGCCTCATGCAGTTCCGCCACCACCTCGCACAGCAGCGGTCGGTCGGCGGCATGGATCGCCCGGGTGATCCCAGCGACGAATTCTGGGCGGAGCTGGCCTTCCTCGTCCCGCATCGGCATCCCGGCGAGCGGGTCGGCCTCGGCGGGTTCGGCAACGTCGATATTCTCGGCCATGCCGTGTTTCGCCGGTTTGACAGGAGGAGAAAAACTGGTTGGATGAGTGCGGAACGGATTACCTAATCGGTGGGGGCCAGTGCAATGAGAAAGATGTCGAGCGCACCGCGACCGATCCTCAACATTGTCGCGGCGCTGATGGCGCTCGCACCTGTTGCAATGTTCAGCTTGGCGCAGGCCGCCGAATGCCCACGCAAGGACGCGCTCGGCACCTCGCGTGTGCTCGAGGTCGACCCTGCGACCTATCCGCGCGTCGGGCTGAAGAGCTTTCCGCAGACCCTGCCGCTACGGGATGGCGAGGTCGTGCTGACCTTCGACGACGGACCAACACCTGGCGTCACCGACAAGGTGCTGTCGGCGCTGGCAACCGAATGCGTGCAGGCCACCTTCTTCATGGTCGGCCGCAATGCAGCCGATCATCCCGACATGGTCCGGAAGATCGCACGGCTCGGCCACAGCATCGGCTATCACAGCTGGGACCACCCGCATCTCAACAAGATGCCGACGGACCAGGCCGAGGCGAACATCAATCGAGGGATCGAAGCGGTCCAAATCGCCCTGCGCGGCACCGCGAGCACGGTCCCGAGCACGCCGTTCTTCCGGTTCCCCTATTTCGAGTCGACGCCCGCCCTGCTCGAGCGCCTGGAAAAACGCCGTATCGCGGTGTTCGGAGCCGATTTCTGGGCCAGCGATTGGAACAAGATGACTCCCGAGGAGGAACTCAAGCTGCTCACCGGGCGGCTCGAAGGCCACCGCAAGGGCATTATCCTGCTGCATGACCCGCAAATGCGGACCGCCGAGATGCTCCCTGCTTTCCTAAGATACCTGCAGGAGCATAATTATCACGTCGTCCACATCGTGCCGGCCGCGATGAAGACCGTGTCCGACCGGACACGTTGAACCCGGCACCCAAGGTGGATTACAGACCGTTAAGGTGGCATTCATGGGGCCGTCCTTAAGGATTCGTCAGTGCGTTCGGAATACGGCCGAGATTGATGATTGCAAACGCTGTGGTGATGATCCGGAAGCGGTCGCGGACCGTGATGGGCGCGGCGCTACTGGGCTGCTGCTTCATGACGCCGCAGGCCGGTCTCGCCGCGGATTGCCCGGGTAACCCCAACGCACTCGGCACCTCGCGGACCATTGTCGTCGACCCCAGGGAGCATCCGCGGATCGGCACCATGCAGTATCCGGAGACGCTGCCGCTCGCCGACCACGAGGTGGTGCTGACCTTCGACGACGGCCCCCTGCCGAAATACAGCAATCAGGTGCTGGCCATCCTCGCCAGCCAGTGCGTCAAGGCGACCTTCTTCACCATCGGCTCCCAGGCCCGGTTCAATCCGGAGGGCGTGCGCAAGCTGATCGCCGCCGGGCATACCGTCGGCACGCACAGCCAGAACCATCCGTTGACGATGAACAAGATGCCGCTGGAGAAGGTGCGGCAGGAGGTCGACGACGGCATCGCCTCGACGCTCGCGGCGCTTAACGGCGACAAGAGCAAGCTGGCGCCGTTCTTCCGGATCCCCGGCCTGATGCGCGCCGAGATCCCCGAAGCCTATCTTGCGTCACAGGGCATCCAGGTCTGGAGCGCCGATTTCCCGGCCGACGACTGGCGCCACATCTCGCCGCAGCGGGTCTACGATCTTGCGATCCAGCGGATCGAGGCCAAGCACAAGGGCATCCTGCTGCTGCACGACATCCAGCCGCGCACCGTCGCGGCCCTGCCGCGCATCCTCAACACGCTGAAGGAGCGCGGCTACCGCATCGTCCATGTCGTGCCGGCAACGGCTGACCGCCCGGCGACGCCGACCGAGCCGCAGCAATGGTTCATGCGTCCCCCGACCGAGACGGTCGCGATCACGCGCTGGCCCCAAATTCCCAACTTCGTGTTCACCGCAACGCGGACGCTGCCGGCCCCGGTGCTTGCCGACATGGATTGGCGCGACGCCGAAATCCTCGATCACGCGCAGCGCGCGCGCGTCGGCGCATCCGTGCGCACGCAGTGGCCGCAGCCACAGCTTTCGCAGCCCGCGCCGGTCTCCACGCTGCCCACCCCCGCGGCGGACGTGTTTCGCGTTCCCGAAGCGCTGGACCTGACCCTGCTCGCGGCCCGCACCGCGGCCGATCGCCGCCTCGCACGGCGCGCGGCAACCGCCCCCGTGGCCGGCGCACCGCGCGCGCAGGCGATCTCCACGGGTCAGACGAGGCATCCGAGGCAGGCTGCGCATCAGATCCCCGCTGCGGCTCCGGGCCAGCTTCACGGCGCGCCCTTGCGGGTTGCACCGTTGGCCGCAAGCAATGCGTCGCTCCATGTCGCCAAGCGCACCCCGCGCGCCGAGGCCTCGGCGGCCAGCAAGCGCATGCCGGACTAAATTAGCGCACGACCTAGCTGACCACGATCTTGGCGACGCAGAGCAGGATCACCAGCGCCAGGAAGAAGATGTCGATATAGGATTTGATCTCGCCGGCATGCCTGAGCTCGGTGACATCGGCGACGATCTGCTTGCGCGAGGCCACCGCATTGGGCCCCTCACCGGCCGCAGCCGCGAGCCGCCGCGTCTCGCCTTCGAGGCGCTCGATCCGCTGGAAGAAATAGAACGAGCGCAGGCCCGAGAGGGCATGCATCGTTGCATAGACCAGGACCAGGATCGCGACCGTCGCGCGCTGCTCATATTTCTCCAGCAGGTTGAGCGTGAAATAGACCAGTCCCAGGAACACGAAGTTGGAGAGGCTACGGTAGGCGTAGCTGGCAAAGATCATCAGGCACTCCGGGTGGGCCGCGCGATCGGAAGAGGCAGCCTGTGGTCGGCAGCGACATACCAGCAAGGCCATGCATCCGCTACTCTACCCGATCGGTGTTACAGGACGGCATCGACCACAGCTTCACGTCACCAGCCGGCTCGACCAGCATGGCTGGCGCGCGGGTCGTCGGCCCATTGACGCGGCGCGGCCGGCTTGCGATGTAGGCGGCCCCGGACATCCCAGGGTGGTCAATGCAAACCGTTCGTTCCGTTCGCCTCTGGATGAAGGAAGGCAGATCTGACAAGCTCTATGAAGTAGATTTGGTCGATCTGGAACGCGCCGACAGCGACGCACGATATCTCGTCAATTTTAGATATGGCCGCCGCGGCACCTCGTTGAGGGATGGAACGAAGACTCCGTCGCCAGTTACCCGCCCGAACGCCGAGAAGCTGTTCGACAGTGTCGTCGTATCCAAGATCAACGATGGTTATCGCCGCATCGACGGCGACGCTCCAGCGCTGACCGTTCCCGACGCCGACGTCGATCCTACCGGTCGCGACACGGAACTGCTCAGGAAGCTCGCGATCTGCGCGCGCAGCTCGTGGCCGGAGAAGGAGCGCGACCGCCTGTTCTGGCGCCTCGGCGTGATCCGGCTGACCGCCGCCTATCCCCAACTCGCCGCCTTCGCCGAGAAGATCGGCGCGACCAACGCGAGTTACAGCCTCGTGTATGCGCTGGCGCGCTGTGGCGGTGCGGACGCCGCCGATCTGTTGCGCAGCTGCGCTGACCACAACGTCAGCCCGGTGACGCGCGACTACGCCGCCTATGCCCTCGCAAGCGACCTGATGGGCGCGCGGCAATCGTCGCCGCGGCGGTCGCTGCCGCGAACCACCGATGCAGCAGCGACACGCGATATCGAGACGGCGCTGGCGAACGGCAATGGCGCGGGCCTGACGCAGGCCCTGCTCGCGGCGAACTCGGCGCAACCGGGCTTCGCCAATCAGTTCCTCATTGCCTTCGCCCACCACGCGCTCGCGGACGACTCCGCGCGCAAGACGCTGCTCGCGGCCGTGCATGCGATGAGCCCGCGGCCGCCCTACATGCAGGTGCTGCGGCGCCTGTTCAAGTATGCCGATCTCACCGACGACGGCCCGCTGTTCGCCGCGACTGCACGGCAGTTCGAGCTGGCTACGCCGATGTATTATCGCGGCCGGGTCCACAACGACCGCGTCTGGGTACCCGGTTCGCGCCAGGCGATGAAGCTCAGCGAGGAACAGCACAGCGCGGCTCCGCGCATCGCGCTGTCCGACCAGACCCTGTTCTACTTCAAGCGGCGCGCCTGGCGCATGCTGCGCAAGCGCGCCGAGCTCGGACAGGACGCCTTCACGGCGATGGCGAGCGAACTCCTGCTCGCCTTCACCGACGCCGACGGCATCAAGCCGGCGACGTGGACCGAGCATGTCCGCATCGACGGCAGCTTTCGTTCCGTTCCCCATTCCGCCGAGGCGCTGAGCCGTGTCTGGAGCGTCAGCCACCTGCTCTATGCCGGGAGCCAGACCAGCCGCTTCAATGACAAGGCTCTCACCCATCGCCATGTCGGCACGCGCACGCCCGTGCAGCGCGAGGAAGCCTTCCCCGCGCTATGGGATGCGCAGCCGCAGCGGCTGCTGCGGATCGCGACGCTGGCGCGCAATCATGCGGCCGCGCGCTTCGCGGCAGGGGCGCTGCGGCAGGGCCCGCCGCGGCCCGATGCGATGGATGTGGCTGCGATCGGCGGCCTGCTGGCCTCGCCCTATCCCGAGGTCAGTGCGCTCGCGGCCACGATCGCGCGGCGCCTGATCGATGCCGGCAAGGCCGATGCGGCATTGATCGCCGCCCTGCTCCAGGCGCCCGCACCTGACATGCGCGACCTGGCCATCCGTGCCATTGACGACCGCCCCGACTGGCCGTTTGCCGATGCCGCCCTCGCACGCGCCGCGCTGACGAGTCCGGACGAGCACGTGCAAGGCCGTACGCGCGGCTGGCTGCGCGACCGAGCGCCTTCACGGGACCAACGCGCTCGTGCGACGGAAGCGTTCGCTGCCTGGCTCGCACAATTGCCGGCCGAACTCGACGACACGCTGCGCGCCGGCCTCGCCGCGGCTCTCGCGCTGCTGCCACAGCTCTGGCCTGATCGCGACTGCCCGCTGCAGCCGGAGGTGATCGAAAGTCTGACCGGCCACGCCAGCCCTGACGTGCAGGCGGCCAGCATCCAGCTGATCGCGGTGACACCGACGCGGCCTGACGACCTGCCGACAGCGTTCTGGCTGGCGATCCTGCAGGCCGACGCGCCGGAAATTCGTATTGCCTCGATGAGTCTTCTGGCACGGCTCGACGACGCCGCGCTCGCGCAACATCGCGATGGCATCGCATTGGCGGCCACCGGCGCTCACACAGGGCTGCGAGCGGCCGCGCGGCCGCTCGTTGCGCGCCTCGCGGCGACCGATGAGGCCTTCGCCATCCGGTTGCGCGATGCGTTGATGGCCGGCTTCTTCCGCACTGAGCCGGTCGAAGGCCATGCCGCCGACATGGTCACCCTCTTCGTCGAGGCCTTGCCGCAGGCAGCGGCTGCAATCGACGACGGGACGCTGTGGCGCCTGCTGCAGGCGCGCGCGGCCGGCGCCCGCATGCTGGGCGCAAAGCTGCTGGAGAGCCGCGACGCGTCGCGCTTCTCGGTCCGTCAGCTCGCCCGCCTCGGCAACCATTCGTTCGCCACCGTGCGCCGCTTCGCGCTGCACGCGTTTGCGACCGACGAGCCCCGCTTCCGCGCCGACCCACAAAATGCCGTGCTGCTGGTCGAGAGCGAATGGGACGATGTACGAACCGTCGCAGTGAACCGCCTCACGGCATGGCCCAGCAACGCGCTGCCGGCGGCGGCGCTGGCAGTGATGGCGGACTCGACCGTGCCTGCGGTGCAGGACGGCGCTCGCCTGCTGCTGCGGCGCAGCCTCGCTGACGGCGATGTCGCCGAGGTGCTGGGGCGCGTATTGGAGCACCCCTCCGGCAGCTTCCATCTCTTCGTCACCGAGCTGATCACAGGCGATTCGCTGGCGGATGCAGCGATCTTCGCCAAATTCCTCACGCAGGCCCGCATCATCCTGATGCAGATCAACCGCGGGCGCATCGCCAAGGACCGGATCTTCACGGCGCTGCGCAACGAGGCGCTGGCGCACCGGGACCGCGCCGCCGCGATCGCGCAGCTGCTGCACGACTTCACGCTCAGCGTGACTCTGCGCGACAAGGCGCCGGCGCTGATCATCCTGCGCGACATCGCGCATGCCTGGCCGGATCTCACGCTGCCCGTCACCGTGGCGCGCGCCGGCCGGACGTTGCCGGGCGGCGGCTCGCAAACCAGCGGAAACGCCGCATGAATTTCGCATATCGGTTTCTCGGCAGCACCAGCGCCTCGTCCGATGCCGCCTCGTCGTCGTTCGCCTTCGCGCCGGACACGCTGCGCCAGCCGACATTCTTCACCGGCAAGGTCGCACGCCATCTTGCGTTCCGCGAGGCGATCTCTGCACTGCATCATGTCGTCGTGTCGGACTTGCGCTTCAAGCCGCGCGACCGTACCGCCTATTTCGAGTGGCTGAAGCAGAACGAGGCCAATTTCCTCGCCGAGGCGACGGCGCAGTCCGCGGCGCTCAAGCCGCGCATCGCGGAATTGCAGGACCGCATCCGCGGCTTCGACCGCGAGCGCGATCGGCTGATGAAGCCCTTCTGGGCCGCGCGGCAATCCTATTTCAACTACCTCTACAAGCAGAACCGCGATGCCTGGATCGTGCTCGACCCGGTGATCACGGTGCATCCCGACGAGATCTTCTTCGAGTGCTTCAGCCTCGACGAATCCAGCTACGGGCGGCTGTCGTGCGACCACGACGTGTTCGAGAGCCTCGGCGAGATGGCGTTCGGCACCACCAATATCGACTACAGCCACGCCCTCTACGACGAATTCCAGAAGATCCGCTCCTATCGCGACACCACGCTCACCATCGACCCGTCCGGATTCGAGGTGCAAACCGGCGACGACCTCGACTTCCGCGAGGAAAAGATCGATCTGCCGGACAGCTGGGTGCGCGGCTTCCTGCAAGTGTCGAGCGCCATGACCTTGCCGGCGCATGTGTTCGACCTGCATCCGGTGGACATGGCCAATATCCTCACCCGCCTCGCGCAGAGGAAGGAACAAGCCGGCCCGCGCTCGCTGCGCTTCGTGCTGAAGCCGGATGCGCCGGTGGAGGTGGTCATCGAGCCGTGGCACGACCGGCTCACCTTCCGCCGCTCGATCTATCGCGGCAAGTCACCCGCCGAGGTCCGCATCTGGGGCCGCCGGCGGCTTGCGATCCTCGGACGGGCGCTGCCGCTGGCGCGGTCGGTGCGGGTGCATTTGACCGGGACCGGCCTGCCATCGTTCTTCGTGGTCGACTTCGGCGGTCTGCGCTTCACGCTCGGCCTGTCCGGCTGGACCGCGAACGACTGGTCCTCCGCCGGACAATTCGACCTGCTCGCGCCACGCCACAGGATCGACAACGACACCGCCCAACGCGTTTTCGCGGCGCTCGGCAAGTCGCATGCGGCGACCGCCGCTGAGCTGGCGCAGCACACCGGCGTCGACCAGGCGCTCGTGCATGCGGCACTGACGGCCTACACCCAGGCCGGCCGCGTGATGTTCGACCTCGACAAGTCGCTGTACCGCCTGCGCGAGCTGACGCGCGAGCCGCTGTCCCCCGCCCAGTTGCGCTTCGCCAGCGCGCAGGAGGAGAAAGCCGATCGCCTGATCAACGCCAACCTCGTGACGATCGGCAATATCGATCGCAACCATGGCGTTCGCGCGATCAACGGCAGCGTGCTCGACAACGCCCGCACCGAGCAGGTGAATCTCGTCATCGACGATGACGACCGTCTCGTCGAGGCGCGGTGCAGCTGTCATTTCTACGGGCACAACAAGATGATGCGCGGCCCTTGCGAACACATGCTCGCATTGCGACGGATATTCCATTCGCAAGTCGAGGGCGTCGCCCAGGACGGGCCCGCCATCGCATGAGTGACATGAGAGCTGCCATCCGCAGAGCCGGCTTGAACCGGCCACGACAATTCGCGTATCACTGCATTCGGAAGGGCGCAGGCCGGTCAGGACCTTGCAATCCGGGCGGCGTATCGCCGTCCTTGCACCATGACCACGCACGCGTCACTGGCCCGATCTCCACTGGGCCGGGGCAGTCCACCCGTACGCAATCGCAGAATGGGTTCCTTGAACCCAATTGCGTACGGGTGAACGCCCCGGCGTCGAGTGGATCGATCCAGTTCTTAGAAGAGACGAAGGCAACCCGGCCTGCGCCCTTTCCGATCCCCCTCCGCAAGACCGCCGCCGCCCTCCTGAGCGGAGGGCTGGCCGCATGAACGAGACCGTTGCTCCCGGCACGCTGACGCGTCAGGAACTCTACGACCGCATCCGCCAGTCGTCGAAGGACGAGGTCATCCTCGAAGAGATGATCCGGCTCGGTTTCTGGCCCGACGGCGAAGACGCGCCTGCGCCGGCCGCGGACGTGATCCGCGCCCGCGCAGACGCGATGCGCGAACTCACCGAGTTGCAGCGTCAGAACGCCATGCTCGGAGATCCCGAGCGGGCGCTGAAGGAGATGCACAAGCGCCGCAAGGCCGAAGCGATGGCGCGGCGGCAGGAGACCAAGCGTCGCAACGCGGAGGCACGTCAAAGCCGGGCCTTTGCCTGGTATGATCGGCGCAAGCGCGACGTGCTCTATCTCGGCGAGGACGTCTCGCCCGGCCTGCATAACCGTACGACCGCCACGCCGTTGCATGACGGCCTGCCTCCGCTCGCCGATGCCAAGGCACTGGCTGACGCGATGGGCATAACGCTGGGCGAATTGCGCTTCCTCGCCTTCAACAGAAAAGTGGCGTCGGTCAACCACTATCAGCGCTTCACGATCCCCAAGAAGAGCGGCGGCGAGCGGTTGATCTCGGCGCCGATGCCGCGTCTCAAGCGCGCGCAATATTGGGTGCTGGACAATATCCTCGCGCGGGTGCCGCTCCATGATGCCGCGCACGGCTTTGCAGCGCAGCGCTCCATCCTGACCAGTGCACGCAACCATGTCGGCCGTGACGTGGTGATCAATCTCGATCTCAAGGATTTCTTCCCGACCCTGACCTACGCGCGGGTCAAGGGCCTGTTCGAGGCGCTCGGCTATGCTGAAGCTATCGCGATTCCGCTCGCGCTGTTGTGTACCGAGCCAATGGTCGACGAAGTGACGCTCGACGGTGAACGCCACTTCGTCGCCGACGGCCGCCGGCTGCTGCCGCAGGGCGCGCCGAGCAGCCCGGCGATCACCAACCTGATCTGCCGCAAGCTCGACCGACGTCTTGTCGGGCTCGCGCGCACACTTGGCTTCGCCTACAGCCGCTACGCCGACGATCTGACCTTCTCCGGCTCGGGCGAAGCCTTGAAGAAGATCGGCACCTTGCTCAAGGCCGTGCACGGCATCGTCGAGGCCGAAGGGTTCAAGGTCCATCCCGACAAGACGCGCGTGATGCGCCGCTCGACGCGCCAGGAGGTCACCGGCCTCACCGTCAACGAGGCGGTAGCCGTGCCGCGCGAGCTGCTGCGCCGTTACCGCGCCGTGCTGCAGCAGGTCGAGCGCCACGGACCGGCCGGCAAGCACTTCGGGCCCGGCAAGGACGTGATCCGGTCGCTGCTCGGCTTCGGCCATTTCGCCGCGATGGTAGATCCGGAAAGCGGCACGCCGTTATTGCAACGAGCACAGCGCCTCGCCGCGCAATATCGATCCGTCCCTTCTGCGCGGCGCCCGACGCGCACCGCATTCCGCAAGGCCGCAGCCGCCGGCCAGACGCCGCCGGGCCGGCAATGGAATCCCGCCGAGCGGCCGCCGCCACCGCCGGACCCGGTGCTGGTCGCGCTGGCACGACAGGACGAAAAGAAGCGGACGGCGCAAGCGCGCACCGCAGCGCCGGTCTCCCCGCGCATGCCCAATGTTCCGCCACCGCCAGCGAGCGTGACGCGCGCGGTGCAGGCTGCGGCCCCGTCGGCACCAAGCGGGAAAAAGCAGCCATGGTTCATTACGGCACTGGTCATCGTCGCGGCACTCGCCGTCCTGCCGTTCCCTGGCGGCCCCGCAATCGCCGGCGCGATGCTGTTTCTTTACTTCAGCCGTTGGTGGAAACGGTGAACGACCGCCCCGTCGCGTCGATCTTCGACCAGCCGACGAAGGACGGAAGATAGCGAGTCCAGGGGGAGAATCGCCGGGGGTGATTCACCTGGGCGGGCGTCGTTATGGTGGGCTTCCGCGCAGGACGGAAGCGGACCTGAACTCCACCGTTCGACGTTGCCCCACATCCCGAACCGGGAGCATGGGCGCTAAAACCGCAACAATTTCAATTGGAAATTCCAAGTGTGGTGCGCTCGGAGGGACTCGAACCCCCACGGTGTTACCCACTGCCACCTCAAGGCAGCGCGTCTACCAATTCCGCCACGAGCGCTAAGGATGTCGGATGGAACCCTAAGGCGCCGCCGCATCGAGGGGGCCATGTAACAAATCACGGATGCAGGGACAAGGCGCTTGATGCGTGAAATTAACTGCGAACCCCGGGAGATTTCGGCAGCATTTGCTTGACCTCGACCGCAATCCGGTTGCGATCGACCAGGACGACGCCGCTGGCCACCGGCAGGTTGTTGGCGAGGATCTTGACCTCGTCGGCCTCGGTGGCATCCAGTTCGATGATGGCGCCACGGGACAGCCGCATGACCTGGTGAATCGGCATGGTGGTGGTACCGAGAACCACCATGAGATCGACGCTGACTTTATCGAGCGTGGGCACTTCTGAACCGCCGAACCGGAACTAAATTGTGGTTTCACCTGACCACGTTAGGGTTAGCTAATGGTTAACGACCGCCAACGCCTCGATTTGACGACCTTTGCGCACCCTGTGGGCGGCCAAGCGGTCGAGTGGCTGATCGCGGACGGTCAGGTGCCCTACCCCGATTCTCTCGCCGCAATGGACGCAAGGGTGGCGGCGATCGCCGCCGGCTCAGCACCTGAACTGGTGTGGCTGCTTGAGCATCCGCCGCTCTACACATCCGGTACCAGTGGCAAGCCCGACGATTTGCTTGCCCCGCGCTTTCCGACCTTCCAGAGCGGCCGCGGCGGCCAGGTCACCTATCACGGCCCGGGCCAGCGCGTTGCCTATGTGATGCTCGACCTCAAGCGGCGCAGGCCGGACGTGCGCGCCTACGTCGCCTCGCTGGAGGAATGGATGATCCGCACGCTCGCCGCCTTTAACATCCGCGGCGAACGCCGCGAGGACCGCGTCGGGGTCTGGGTGAAACGCCCGGATAAAGGCCCAGGACATGAGGACAAGATCGCTGCGATCGGCGTCAGGCTGCGCCGCTGGGTCTCGTTCCACGGCATCGCGATCAATGTCGAGCCCGACCTCTCGCACTTCCAGGCCATCGTGCCATGCGGCGTCGTCGATCCGCGCTATGGCGTGACCTCGCTGGTCGATCTTGGACTGCCGGTCACGATGGCCGATGTCGACATCGCGCTCCGGCAGGCATTTGCCGAGGTGTTCGGCGACACTACTGCGCGCCTGCCGGAAGCCACCGTGTAAGGCTCACGCCGCCTTCTGCGGCGCGACCTCAAGCTTGCCGGCGATGTAGCGGCGCTCCTGAGTCAGGCCGCCGAAGCCGTAGGCATCGCCCTTCACCTCGTCGACATGGGCGTAGCTCTCGGTGTGGAGCGGCCCGAGCAATTCGCCCATCCGCTTGAACAGCGCGGCGAGATAGGCCGCCTTCTCGTCCTTGGTGTTGGTGCCTTCGCTGACGTGGACATCGAGCCAGTAGCTCGCGAGCCCTTGCTCGGCGAGCGACTTGCCGCCGGCGAACCAGTCGGCGGCATCAGCGGACTTGACGATGATCGCGGTGACCTTGGGGTCTTTTTGCAAAATCCCCGCGGTCAGATCCGACACGGCGGCGGCGATGTCGGACTTCAGCGACGGCCTCTCGCGGGAGGTCGCGTAGGTGACGGTGATGAGCGGCATGATCGGTCTCCTTGAATTCGGTCGGCGCGGTCAATCGCGCCGTCTTTAGCTAGACCTTTTCGCATCATCTTGGTATCTTATCTATATGTATAGCAATGATAACGATCTTTGATCATGACCGCGACGCTCGATATCGACACCGTGCAGGCCTTCCTCCTGGTCGCTGAGCTGCAGGGCTTCACCCGTGCTGCCGAGGCGCGCGGCACCACGCAGGCGGCGATCAGCATGAAATTGCAGCGGCTCGAGACCGTACTCGGCAAGCGGCTGGTCGAACGCTCGCCGCGCGCGGTGCGGCTGACCGCTGACGGCGCGGCCTTCCTGCACCACGCCCGCGCGCTGATCGAGGTGCATGACCGCGCGCTGTCCGGCGAGAAGCCGGCGCGGCAACAGCTCACACTCGGGATCAGCGATCACGCTGCGGGCGCGGAGCTGGTGCCGCTGCTGGAACGGCTGCACGCGATGGCCTCGCAGCTCGCACTTTCCGTGAACATCGGCTTCTCGCGCGAGATGCTTGACGCCTACGATGCCGGCGAGCTCGATGCCGTGATCGTCCGTCAGGAAGGCAGCCGTCGCGGCGGCGAGAAATTGGCCGAAGACGAATTCGGTTGGTTCGCCGCCAGGCGCTTCGTCTGGCCGCGCGGCGATGCGCTGCCGCTCGCTACACTGGCGCCGCCCTGCGGCGTGCGTGCGCTCGCCGTGCGCTCGCTCGACAAGGCCGGCATCGAATGGACCGAAAGCTTCGTCGGCGGCGGCGTTACGGCGGTAGCGGCTGCCGCGCTCGCGGGCCTTGCGGTTGCTCCCCTCGTCCGCCGCATTGCGCCGCCGGGCTTGATCGACATCGGACCCGCGCACAAGCTGCCGCGGCTCGGCGCCTCAAAGGTGGTGCTGCATTCGAAGGTCAGCGATCCCGCGAAGCTCGCGGCGTTGCGGACGCTGGCTGCAACGTTCCGGAGCGTGGCGTCTGCGGCGTAGTGCGGCACAGCTCCCCGGCATCACAACGAATGCTCGGCGGCTTCGAGCTGTCTCAAGACAAACCAGTAAGTCAGGCCCGCGACAAATCCGGCGGCCGCAAACAGACAGACAAGTCCGGATGTCCAGACGACTGGAGACCGCAGCAGCACCGTGATACAAAACGCACCGATCGTAGCGCCTGTGCCGGCAAAGAACCCGGCGCCTCGGATCTGGAACTGCTCACTTAGCCAGATCGCGATAGCTGCGGGAACCGCGGTCAGCAGACATGTGGTGACAAAGACTAGAAACGAGGGAAGCAGAAGCGCGATGGCGCCTCCCAGCAGCCTCATGATGTCGCCGCCGGATGCGACCATCAGGAGCGTCTGAGCAACGCCGGAGAGAACCGCAGTTGCCGCTCCGCATCCAGCGAGCCAACTTCCGAATGCGCGGGAACAAGTGCTCGACATCTCGCCCTCCTCACAAGATCGCCTCGAATGCGCTACGCAAGGTTTCGTGCCGGAACACGAAGCCGTTGCTCAGCGCCTTGTTCGGCAGCACGCGCTGACCGCCGAGCAACAGCTCGTTGGCAAAGTCGCCACCGACGGCACGGAGCAGCGCGGCGGGCACGCGGAAGATCGCGGGCCGGTGCAGGCGCCGTCCCAACTCTTCGGTGAATTTCGTGTTGGTCACCGGGATCGGCGCCGTCGCGTTGATCGGCCCTGAGAGCTCCGGCTTCGCGATCACATGTGCGATCAGGCGCACCAGATCGTCGCGCTCGATCCATGACATCCACTGCTTGCCCGAACCGAGCGGTCCGCCGAGACCGAACTCGAACGGCGTCAGCATCCGCGCGATGAACCCGCCATCGGTGCCGACCACGAGACCGATCCGCAAATACGCCACGCGCACGCCGTGATCGGCGGCCGGCTTCGCCGCGTTCTCCCAGGCCTCGCACAGTTCGTGGCTGAAGCAGGCGTGGGATTTCGCCGACTCCGTCAGCACCTGGTCCTGCCAGAGACCGTACCAACCGATCGCGGAGCCGCTCACCAGCACCGACGGCTTGCGTTCGAGCCGCGCGATCAGCCTGACGACGTCGGCCGTCATGTCTATCCGCGAGGCGATGATCCTGCGCCGCTTGGCCTCCGTCCACAGACCGTTGCCGATCGGTTCGCCTGCGAGATTGACGACGGCGTCGATCCCTGTGCCGGCAGGCAACTGGTCGAGGCTCGTAATCAACGTCACCGGCGGCGGCAGCATCTCGGCCTTTGCCGGATTGCGGATCAGCGCGATGACCTGATGACCCGACACAGCGAGACTTGCGACGAGACGGCTGCCGATGAAACCGGTCGCGCCGGTGACGAGCACGATCTGCCGCGCCGGGAGTTTCTCGACCAGGGCGGCGGCCGGCCCGTTGGACATCCGTCCCAGCCGCCTGGCGGCGGCGAAGTCACGCACAGCGAACAGCGCCGCGCCGAAGGCCGCGGCGGTTGCGAACAGGCTAAGCAGACCCGCATAAGCCGGCGCCACAGCCGTTGGCAGCATCGCCCAGCCGATCAGGACCGGCACCAGCAGCACGAGGATGGCGCCGTAGTTGATCGCGAGCAGCGTGTGATTGATCCGCTCGCTCGGCGGTAGCTTTCGGCTCAAATCCTCTTCCACGAAATCCATCAGCGTGATGACAACCTCGATGACCAGCACGGCCATGATGGCCAGCGCGAGAATGCCGTGCACCTCGAGCCAACCGAGCACCAGGAACAGCAGCGCATAGAGCATGTTGCGCACGCTGTGCAGCTGCAGCTCATGGCGCTGCGACGCCCGCCACGCCAGCCGTTCGGTGAATTCGTGGTGATAGAAGGTGTCGAAGGCGCCCATCGCGATCTGGATGGCGACCAGGGTCCAAAGCAGCGGCGTCATGACGAAGCCTGCCTGAACACGGCGGACTGACGGATCAGCCGGCCGAAACGCGGGTGGATGATCTCCAGCGTGAAGCGGAAGTCGCCGCAGCCGAGATCGGAATGGGTCACGGTAAGATCGCCGGGCGTGAGCCAATCGGGCAGCGGCAAGCGAAACGGACCGAACTGCAACGAATAGCCGACGCTGTGAAATACCAGCGCCTCGTGCTCGACCGCGATGCGCAGCGCCATGCTGACGCCGAAGCCGACATACTCCTCGAGCCCGGTCGGCCCGGCAAAGCGCTTGGCGGAACGGATCACCTGCGGAAAGCCGTCGCGGCGCGCGCAGATGCGGGTCCAGATCTGGCCGCCGCTCGCGGCGTCCTCGGTGACCGTGACGATCATGGGCACACGGGTCTGGGTACCGGTCGGAAGTGGGCCGCCGATCAGCCGCGCGGCCTGTGCCAGCCACCAGCCGGCGCGGCTGCTCGAGGCCTCCTCGACCTCACCAACATAGACGACGGTGTTGCCGTCCTCGAACCGCTTCGAGAAGCGCCGCCAGATCGCGACCGGCAGGCGGCCCCAATCCTCGTCGGACAGCAATGCGCGGAAGCGATGATCGTCGAGCAGTTTCGTATCGGAAGCCGGCGCTGTCTTTAAGGTGGATATCCTTGCTGACGTCATCGCACACTCCCGTTACGCCGTCGCCCCTATTTGGCTCTGCCTGTGGGCAGGAAACTCACGATCTTCTCGCCGAGCTTGACCAGCGCGACCAGGCGCGGCCGCGGCACGTTCAGCATCTGCGTGTACCAGCGGTCGACCAGCTCGGTGAATGTCAGCATCTCCTTCAGCCGCTTGCTGGCGAGCGGGCTGATGGCGGGATCGTCGGCCGCGTCGGAGACGCAGGCGCGCAGCGCCGCCAGCGCCGGATCGATCTCGCGCTCCTTGCGCCCGGCGGCGATCTTGGCTGCGACCTCCCAGATATCGGTCTCGGCCTCGAAATGGTCGCGGCGATCGCCGAGGATCGGCACCCGCCGGATCAGGCCCCAGGACAACAGCTCCTTGATCGAGTTTGAGACGTTCGAGCGCGCCATGCCGAGCGTGTCGGCGATGTCCTCGGCGGTCATCGGCGCCTCGGCGAGATAGAGCAGCCCGTGGATCTGGCTGACCGAGCGGTTGACGCCCCATTCGTCGCCCATGTCGCCCCAATGCAGGATGAAGCGCTCGACAGCGGCAGGAAGTTTCTTCTTGGCGGTTATTTCTGTCATGACAGAAATATCAGACAATTCGGAGCAGAAGTCAAGAGCTCCGGCCGGCTGCAGAACAGGCGTCGGGGCACACCATTCGAGCCATTGGCCGGAGCGGCTCGCTGGTCCATATTTCGGTCGCGGCTTCCGCCCGTGATGGCCCGGCCACTCGCCTTTTCGAGGGAACGCATATGACAGCCCCCCTTTCCGACAAGGTCTTCGCCGGATCGGTTCCACAGCTCTACGACCGGCTCATGGTGCCGATGATCTTTGCGCCCTATGCCCGCGACCTCGCGCAGCGCATCAAGGGCCACCGGCCGCGCGACCTGCTGGAGATCGCGGCGGGCACCGGTGCCGTCACGACGGTCCTGGCTGCGGAATTGCCCGATACGACGATCACCGCGACCGACCTCAACGAGCCGATGCTGGCGCAGGCGAAGACGCACCTCGCGGGCAAAGCGAACATCAAATGGCAGCAGGCCGACGCGCTGTCACTGCCCTTCGGCGATGCGAGCTTCGACATCGTCGCCTGCCAGTTCGGCGCGATGTTCTTCCCCGACCGCGTCAAGGGTTACGCCGAGGCGCGGCGTGTGATCAGGCCCGGCGGACGGTACTTCTTCAATGTCTGGGACAAGATCGGGGAGAACGATTTCGCCGACGTGATGCAGCAGACGATGTTCCGGGTGTTTCCGAGCAACCCGCCGCAGTTCATGGCTCGGACGCCGCACGGCTATCACGATCCGGCACGGATCCGCGCCGACCTGGCCGCTGCAAGCTTTCGCGACATTGCCATCGAGCTGGTCGCCCATCGCAGTCTTGCCGGCTCGGCACAGGATGCCGCCATCGCCTACTGTCAAGGCACGCCGATGCGCGGTGAGATCGAGGCGCAGGGTCAACCGGACCTCGAGGCTGCGACGCAGCGCGTGGCAGAGGCGTTGGCACGCCGCTTCGGCAACGGTCCTATCGAGGGAAAGATTCGGGCGCTGGTGATCTCGGCGGCTTAGAGCGTCGGCAGGAAAGCGAACCGCTCGCCTGCCCCGCGCAGGTTCAAGAGGTCGGGCGTGCCGGCATCTGCCTGAACGCTGTCGACGTGCGCCGAGAACGGACCGCGCCGGCAGGCCGCGATCATGTCGGCCACAACGTCATCGGGACCTGCGAACACCGCCTCGACGCTGCCATCGCGGCGGTTGCGGACCCAGCCTTCGAGGCCGCGCACGCTTGCCTGCTCGTCGACCCAGGCGCGATAGCCGACGCCCTGTACGCGCCCGCTGATGGTGACGTGGCGGATGACGTCGCTCATTTCTTCAGGCCGAGGAACTCACCGCTGCGCGCCTTGGTCTCCGCCTCGCGCATGACGCGGCCGGTCAGTTCGGACGAGGCGATGCCCTTGAGGTGCTTCGGCGAAGTGCCATCGCGCAGCGCCTTCAGCGTCTCATAGACGGCCTGGGTTGCGGCCGCGAACGGCGCGTGGCCCTGCAGCGCGATCCTGACCCGCTGGCTCGCCAGATAATCCAGCGCGGTCATCTCTTCCGGCGCGCCGCCGAGCACGATCGGCAGCGTCGTCGCGGCCGAGAGCGCCTCGAGCTCGCCGCGCGACTTGACGCCGGTGAAGAACAGCCCGTCGACACCGACCGCCTCATAGGCCCTGGCACGCGCGATCGCGTCGTCGAGATCGGTGATCGACGCGGCGCCGGTGCGGCCCAGGATGACGAGCGACGGATCGCTGCGGCCGTCAAGCGCGGCCTTCATCTTGCCGACGCCTTCCTCGCGCGAGATCAGCTGCGGCTTGGCCTCGCCGAACGCCTGCGGCAGCAGCGTGTCCTCGATAGTGAGACCGGCCGCACCGGCGGCTTCCACCTCCTGGACGGTGCGGCGGACATTGAGGGCGTTGCCGTAACCGTGGTCGGCATCGACCAGCACCGGGAGGGTCGAGGCCCGCGACATGCGGCGGATCTGCTCGGCGAACTCGGTCAGCGTGATCAGCGCAATATCGGGATCGCCGAGCACGGCGAGCGAGGCCACCGAGCCGCCGAACATGCCGAGCTCGAAGCCGAGATCCTCCGCGATCCGGATCGAGGTCGCATCATAGACCGAACCCGGGCGGATGCAGGTTGATCCGTTGAGGATCGATCGCAGTGCTTCGCGGCGCTTGCGAAAGGCCATGGTGCAGTCTCCATCCGCGTCATTGCGAGGAGCGAAGCGACGAAGCAATCCACGGCTTGAGGAGATATGGATTGCTGCGGTTCGCTTGCAATGACGAGTCTTAAGCGAACTCCAGGATCAGCGCGTCGACCGCGAGCGTGGCGCCGGCGGCGGCGTGGATCTTCTTGACCGTGCCATCGCGCTCGGCGCGCAGCACGTTCTGCATCTTCATGGCTTCCACCACCGCGAGCGTCTCGCCGGCCTTGACCTCCTGCCCCTCGGTCACCGCGATCGACACCACAAGACCGGGCATCGGGCACAGCAACTTCTTGCCAGTGTCGGCGGCCGAGACCACCGGCATCAGCCGCGCCGAGGTCGCTTCGGTCTCGGTGAAGACATAGACCGGCACCTCAAAACCCTGATGCGCGAGACGGAAGCCGTTGTTGATGGCCCGCACCTGGACGGCGACGAAATTGCCGTCGATGGCACCTTGCCAGACCGGCTCGCCCGGCGCCCAGCTGGACACCAGATTGTGCGGATTGCCCGGCAACCCGTCGGTGCCGATGAAGCGCACCGCGATGGCGTCGTCCTCGCGCGCCACATCGAGCGCGATCTCGGCTCGGTCGAGCCATACCGCGCGGCGGCGCTCGCGCTGCACCACGCGGCCGCCCATCTGGCCGGAAATCTGCCGCTTGCGCTCGCCCAGCACGTGATCGATCGCAGCGCCGACCGCCGCAAGCCGCCGCGCGATCTCGCCCTCGGGGGCACGCGCGGAAAATCCCTTCGGGAATTCTTCCGCGATGAAGCCGGTCGAGAGCCGGCCCTCGCGCCAGCGCGGATGGTTCATCAAGGCCGACAGGAACGGAATGTTGTGCCTGATGCCGTCGACATAGAAGGCGTCGAGCGCGGTCGCCTGCGTCTCGATTGCGGCGGCGCGCGACGGGGCATGGGTGACGAGCTTGGCGATCATCGGATCGTAATGGATCGATATTTCGCCGCCCTCCTGCACGCCGGTGTCGTTGCGGATCGTGATGCCGTCATGGCTGGCCTCGGCCGGCGGACGGTACTTCACCAGCCGGCCGATCGAGGGCAGGAAGTTGCGGAACGGATCCTCGGCATAGACGCGGGACTCGACCGCCCAGCCGGTCAGCGTGACGTCCTTCTGCGCGATCGCGAGCCTTTCGCCGGCCGCGACGCGGATCATCTGCTCGACGAGGTCGATGCCGGTGATCAGCTCGGTGACGGGATGCTCGACCTGCAGGCGGGTGTTCATCTCCAGGAAGTAGAAGCTCTTGTCCTGGCCGGCGACGAATTCCACTGTGCCGGCCGAATCGTAGTTCACGGCCTTGGCCAGCGCGACCGCCTGCTCGCCCATTTTGCGGCGGGTCTGCTCGTCAAGCAGCGGCGACGGTGCTTCCTCGATGACCTTCTGGTTGCGGCGCTGGATCGAGCACTCGCGCTCGCCGAGATAGATCACGTTGCCGTGCTTGTCGCCGAGCACCTGGATCTCGATGTGCCGGGGATCGACGATGAATTTCTCGATGAAGACGCGGTCGTCACCGAACGACGACTTCGCCTCGGCCTTGGCGAGGTTGAAGCCTTCGGCCACCTCCGCCTTCGAATGCGCGATGCGCATGCCCTTGCCGCCGCCGCCGGCGGAGGCCTTGATCATCACGGGATAGCCGATCTCGTCGGCGATCTGGACGGCGTGCTTGTCGTCCTCGATGACGCCGAGATGGCCCGGCACGGTCGAGACTTTCGCCTTCGCAGCGGCCTTCTTGGATTCGATCTTGTCGCCCATCGCGGCGATGGCGCCGGGGTTCGGGCCGATGAAGACGATGCCGGCCGCCTCCAGCGCGCGCGGAAACGCCTCGCGTTCGGACAGGAAGCCGTAGCCGGGATGAACCGCCTGCGCGCCGGTCTTGCGGCAAGCCTCGACGATCTTGTCGATCAGAAGATAGCTCTCGGCCGCGGCCGGCGGGCCGATCAACACGGCCTCATCGGCCATCTCGACATGCAGCGCATCGCGGTCGGCCTCGGAGTAGACGGCAACCGTCTCAATCCCCATACGGCGCGCGGTCTTGATGACCCGGCAGGCGATCTCGCCGCGGTTGGCGATCAGGATTCGTTTGAACATGCTCTTCTTGCTTGGGCTTCTTGGGACTTGGCTTCTGAGTGGGCTTTGGCAGGATTCCTCCCCGCGCAATCCGGCACGGGCCACTCCGTTGGTACAGCAAAATGCCCCGGAGGCAACGGTCTAATGCTGACCGGGCCTGATGCTCGGCCTGTGCCTGGCCGGTCCTTGGCGGTAGCCCGAGGGGTATTTCAGCCCGTATAGGTCCTGAAGCGGCCGCGCGAATGCGCCTTCGCGACGGCTTTCATCAGCTCGCTGACCTCATTCTCCAGGAATTCATTGGCCACGATCAGCGCCCGGATGGTCGCGCGCAGATTGCCGCCGCAGGCGGAAATGGCCTGATCGACAGCCGCTTCCAGCCCGTCATCGTCATCAGATTCGGGCCGTGCAGACATCATGGGGCATCCGGGATTCAGGTGGCACATCATGTTCCTATTTTGTTCTCATCAAGTCAATCGGATCTTTGATCGGAGGCTGTCTGTTGAGGCGCCTGTCTCTTCCGCCGCCAGCGCGCGAGACATTGCAGGGTCGAGATTTCGGTGACGACATCGGCAATGATGGTGATGATGAACTCGGCCATACCAGCATCCCTTCGATGGCAATGTCGGGCCGTTCTACGCCGCGGAATGCCGATCGGGATGTGACCGCGCGCACGCATCATCTCGCGAACGGGACTTGGTTGGATCGTACCTGCGTGTGCTAGAAGTCCGGCTGCCCGCCAAAGATCTGAAGTGAGAAAATGCGGTTTCGCAATCCGGTCATCACGACGCTTCTCCTGACCTGCCTATCCACGAGCCCCGTCCTGTCTGCGACGGCTGCCTTGTCTGCGACCGGTAGCCCCTCCACCACGGCGATCGTCAAGGATGCCGGCACGGTTCAGCTCGGCAACACGGTTTACCGGCTCGACGGCATCGACGCGCCGGCGGCCGACCAGCTCTGCATCGACGAGCACGCCGACGTCTGGACCTGCGGGATAGAGGCGCGCGACCAGCTGACCAAGCTGATCGGCGGCAAGCCGATTCATTGCGACGACATCGGCGTCGATCCGACCTTCAAGAAGCGCCGTCTCGGCGTCTGCAAGCTCGAGGGCGACCCAACCAGCCTCAGCCAAGTGATGGTACAGAAGGGCTATGCCCTCAACGTCGAGACGTCGGCCACTGGCCGATTCAAGCCGGATCAAGCCACCGCCAACGACAGTCGTGCCGGGCTGTGGAAGGGCTGCTTCGTGGCGCCGCGCGATTTTCGTCTCGGCAAGAAGGACGGCGCCCTGCTCGGCAACGCCTGCCCCACCGACCGTGATACGCAGATCCGTACTGCGCTCTTCCCGGACGACCTGCCGATGCCGGCAAGCTGCAACATCAAGGGCAAGTACGCCGTGCGCGCCCGCGTCACCGGCAATGTCGGCATCTATCATTTGCAGGCGTGCCGCAGTTACCCGGGGCTCAGCAATCCGGATCGCTGGTTTTGCTCCGAGGAGGATGCGCAGGCCGCCGGGTTCCGCCGGGCCTATAATTGCCGTCCGCCCAAAGCAAGTGAAGGGCAAGTGAAGAGCAAGTGATCGCGCTAAATCACGCTGGCAAAGCCGCCTCCTCCTGTGTGAAACTACACCCAGAGGCTGCCGGCGCGAATGACCCCACCCGATCCCTCTGATGTGCTTCCCGAAGCTGCGGCAGCCGAACGGCTGCGGCGGCACCTTGAGAAGATCGCGCGCGAACGCGATCGGGCCCATCGCGAGCTTCAGGAGCGCGAGGCCGAGCTGGCGCGGATCCAGCGCATCGCGCGGGTCGGCGGGCTCGAGATCGATTTTCGCGACGGCGTGCGCAACCGCCGCTCCCCCGAATATCTGCTGGTCCACGGCCTGCCGCCCGAGGAGGTCAACGAGACCTACGAGAACTGGGTCGCGCGCATCCACCCCGACGATCGCGAACGAACCACCAGCCACCTGTTCGGCGTGCTCAAGGCCGGCGGCGAGGATTACACCGCCGAGTACCGCATCATCCGCCCCAACGACGGCGAGAGCCGCTGGATCCGTGTCGTCGCCAAGATCGAGCGCGACCACAGCGGCCGCGCGCTGCGGCTGGTCGGCGCCGATCTCGACGTCACCGACCAGATGCTGGCGCAGGAAACCCTGCGCGAGAGCGAGGAACGCTTCCGCCTGATCGCCAACAGCGCGCCGGTGCCGATCTGGGTCACCAAGCTCGACCGCACCCGCTCCTTCGCCAACCAGGCCTATCTGGATTTCCTCGGCCTGCCGTTCGAGGAAGCGGTCGTGTTCGACTGGCGCAAGGCGCTGCATCCGGACGATCTGCCGAACATCCTGCAGGAGCAGATCACCGGCGAATTGTCGCTCAAGCCGTTCGTGCTCGAGGCTCGCTATCGCAATGCCGCGGGCGATTGGCGCTGGCTGCGCTCGGAATCGCAACCGCGCTGGGACCCGAACGGCAAGCATATCGGCTTCATCGGCGTCGCCCATGACATCACGGCGGCCAAGGAAGCCGAGATCGAGCTGCGCAAGCTCAACGAGTCACTGGAGCGACGCATCCTGGAGCGCACCGCGCAGCTGGAATCCCGCGAGGCGCAGACGCGCGCGATCCTGGAGACGAGCCATCAATACCAGATGCTGCTCAACCGCGATGGCGGCCTGCTCTACACCAACCAGACCGCGCTGGCCGGCATCCGCGCCGAGGCTGCGGATGTCGTCGGCAAGCCGTTCTGGGATACGCCGTGGTTCACTGCGACTGACGGCATGCCGCGCGTGATCCAGAATGCGTTCGCGACCGTGATGCGCGGCGAAGAGGTCAAGATCGAGCTGCAATTGCAGCTACCGATCGGCGAGCGTTATTTCGATTTCGCGATGCGGCCGCTGCAGGACCAGCACGGCACCATCGTCGGCGCGGTGCCGGAGGCCGTCGATATCACCGAACGGCGCCGCGGCGAGGAAGCTCTGCGGCAATCGCAGAAGATGGAAGCGGTCGGCCAGCTCACCGGCGGTGTCGCCCACGACTTCAACAATCTGCTCACCATCATCCGCTCGGCGACCGACTTCCTGCGCCGCCGCGAACTGCCGGATGAACGGCGGCGCCGCTACATCGACGCAATTTCCGAGACCGTGGAGCGGGCCTCAAAGCTCACCGCGCAGCTGTTGGCATTCGCGCGCAGGCAACCGCTCAATCCCGAAGTCTTCAATGTCGGAACGCAGGTCGACAGCGTAGCGCAGCTGATCCGCCCGCTGGTGGGCGCACGGATTCACATCGAGGTCCGGATCGAGGATCCGGATTGCTTTGCGATCGCCGATATCGGCCAGTTCGAGACCGCGATGATCAACCTTGCCGTCAACGGCCGTGATGCCATGAACGGCGAAGGCCAGCTGACGATCGGCGTCAGGAAGGTCAAGCACATCCCTGCCCTGCGCGCCCAGGCCTCGCGCAGCGGCGATTTCGTGACCGTCTCGATCCAGGATACCGGCACCGGCATCTCGCCGGAAAATCTCGACGCGATCTTCGAACCGTTCTTCACCACCAAGGAGGTCGGCAAGGGAACGGGCCTTGGGCTGAGCCAGGCCTTCGGCTTCGTCAAGCAATCCGATGGCGATATCGAGGTCACCTCTACGCCGGGACACGGCGCGACATTCACCATCTATCTGCCGCAAGCGATGCGCCCGGCGGACGCCAAGGTCGCGGCCAGCGCCGGCATCGAGCAGGCCTCGATCGGCCGCGGCTATCGCGTGCTTGTGGTCGAGGACAATGACGATGTCGGCCAGTTCTCCACCGAGCTGCTCGAGGATCTCGGCTATTCGGTCAAGCGTGCGGCGAACGCCAACGCCGCGCTGTCGATCCTTTCCGAGAACGAGTTCGCCGCCGACCTCGTGTTCTCTGACGTGATCATGCCCGGCATGAATGGCGTCGAGCTCGCCGGTGTGATCCGCGACCGGTTTCCCGGCCTGCCCGTGGTGCTGACCAGCGGCTACAGCAATGTGCTCGCCGAGAACGCGCATAGCGGCTTCGAGCTGATCCAGAAGCCCTATTCGGTCGAGGCGCTGTCGCGCACGCTCCGCAAGGCGATCGCCGAGCAGCGAGCGACCGCCTCAAAACCCTGATCCCGCCGCAGGCGGTGCGCTACTCGATCTCCACGTGCGCGACGCCGAGTTGAAGGATGCCGAGCGCGCGGGCCGCCGTGGTCGAGACATCGATGATCCGTCCGCGAACGAACGGTCCCCGGTCGTTGACCCGGCACCGGATCGATTTCCCGCGGTAGGACACCGTGACCATGCTGCCGAACGGCCGCTTGCGATGCGCGCAGGTCATTTCACCAATTCTGCCGATGCCATGATAGTAGGACGCAAGGCCACTTTCTGCGTTTGCCACGCACGAAGCAAACAGCAGCATGGCCGCGGACGTTGCTGCGGTTTTCATTGATTGCCTGCCCTTCGAGACCAGCGAGGAAGCGCGGTGCGGGTAGAACGGACCCCAGAAATATGGCTGTTACGCGGCAATTACGCCGCATTCTCGACACCGGCGGTCAGCAGCGTCCGGAGGTCCTGCGCCGGCACCGGCTTGCTGAACAGGTAGCCCTGCATCTGCGTGCAGCCGAGCATCTGCACGGTGTCGCGCTGCTGATCGGTCTCGACGCCTTCGGCTGTCGTGATCATGTTGCGGTCGGCGGCGATCGAGACCACCGCGCGAATGATCGAGGCCGATCCGCTGTTGCGGGTCACTTCCTTGACGAAGCTGCGGTCGATCTTGATCTTGTCGAACGGGAAGCGCTGCAGATATTGCAGCGACGAGTAGCCGGTGCCGAAATCGTCGAGCGCGATGTGGACGCCGAGCGCGCGCAACTGGCCGAGCGTGACCAGCGCCGCATCGTCATCGGCAATCAGCACCGCCTCGGTAATCTCGAGCTCGAGCCTGCGCGGGTCGAGCCCGCTCTCGGCTAGCGCGCTCGCGACCTTCAGCGCCAGCGTCTCCGACTTGAACTGGATCGGCGAGACGTTGACCGCAAGGTGCACATGCGCCGGCCAGGCCGCCGCCTCGATGCAGGCGGTGCGCAGCACCCACTGCCCGATCTCTTCGATCAACCCGGTCTCTTCGGCGACAGGTATGAACTCCGCCGGCGAGACCATGCCGCGCACCGGATGGCGCCAGCGCAGCAATGCCTCGCAGCCGGTGACCTCGTCGCTGCGCAGGTCGACCAGGGGCTGATAGTGCAGCTCGAACCGATCCTCCGCCAACGCACTTCGCAGATCGGCCTCCAGCGCGCGGCGCAGATTGGCCTGCTTCTCCATCGCCGGATCGAAGAACCGATACGTCCTGCGGCCGGCGGCCTTGGCCGCGTACATGGCGAGATCGGCGCATTTGAGCAAGCCGAACAGGTCGGAGCCGTGACGAGGGGCGATCGCAATCCCGATGCTGGCGTCGCTCGCCAGCCAATGGCCAAGGCAATCGAAGGGGGTACGCAGCGACTGATAGACACGCGCGACCAGATCGCTGACATCGTCGTCCGATATGATGTCATGCTGGACGATCGCGAATTCATCGCCGCCGAGGCGCGCGATGAAGTCGTTCGATCCGACTGATTGGCGCAGCTTCTCGGCGACCCGTCTCAGGAACTCATCGCCGATCGGATGACCCAGCGTGTCGTTGATCCGCTTGAACTCGTCGATATCGATGTAATGGATCGCGAACTCGCGGACGACAGCCTCGCGCAACAATTCTTCTGCGTGACGCTGGAACAGCGTCCGGTTCGGCAGATTGGTCAGGGCATCGTAATGTGCGAGATACTCGATCTGCGCCTGCGCGCGCCGCCCGTCGGTGACGTCCTCGAGCGTGGTGGCCCAGCCGCCGTCAGGAGCGCGCTTGTAGATCAGGCGGATGCTGCGGCCGTCAGGCGTCATGATCACCGAGTCCCGGATTTCATCACCCTTGGGATTGGTGAACCGCGCACAGTACTCATCGACATCGCCGACGAAAGAGCCGAGCGCCTGTCGATGCAGGATCAGGTCGCGCAGATGGCACCCGGGCTTGGCGACATCGGGCGACAGGCCGAACATGTCGATGTATCGCTGGTTGCAGATCACGAGCCGCGCCGAGGCGTCGAACAGCAGGAGCCCCTGCGTCATGGTGTTGATGGCGGTGTCGAGATGCTGGCTCTTCTCGGACAGCCGGCGCTGTGCCGCATCATGCTGCCTCCGCAACTGGCGGACGATCAGGAAGATCGTCATGACGACAATGAGCACCGCGAGCACGGCGGCGCAGAACTGCAACTTGGTCTGGGCGCGCCAATCCTCCAGCGCGCTGGAGGTCCGTGTGGTTGCAAGGATCAGGATCGGAAAATGCGACAGTGACCTGACCGCGCCGACATTCTCCTCGCCCGCGGCGCCGACGAACCGCCCTGACGTGTTACCGCCAAGACCAATGATCTTCCGGAATAAGGGCTGGTCGGTGATGTTGCTTCCCACGATGCCGGCATCTTGCGGATAGCGCGCGACGATCGTGCCGTCGCGATGGATCATCGAAATCACGGTGTCGCCGTTCAGCGCCAGCGAGGCCACGAAATCTTCGAAATGGCTGGGCTCGACGCCTCGGTTCGCGAAGCCGATGATCTCGCCGTTGCGCCCGGTGATCTTGCGCGCAAAGATCGTGGTCCACTTGCCGGTCACCTTGCTCATCGCAGGCTCGACGATCACCGGCGACGTGGGCCGCCCCGAGGTGAACTCCTGGAAATAGCGCCGATCCACAATGCTGATGTCGGGCACCGGCCACATCTCGGACGAGTTGATCAACCATCCCTTGGCGTTGAACAGATTGAGCCCGCCGACATGCGGCAGCGCCGCCAGCCGCGTGCGCAGCATCTCGTGCACACTCAGGAGCGACATGTTCTTCTCGAACTGATCGGCGGTCTCGACCTGCTCCGACCGCAGATAGTTCACGATGTCGTCGTGGACATGCTGAAGGTCGCTGAGCTGCTGGTCGAAATGCCGCGACAGCAGCAGCGCGGTGTTGTTGAGCTCGCGCTCGGACATCTCCAGCGCGCGCTCGCGAAACTGCAGCGCGAGATAACCGGTCCCGAGCGTGATGGCGAGCACCAGCAGCGCGGCGCTCAGAACGAGCCATTGAATGGCGCCCATCCTGGTGGCGCGCAGCATGCGCTTGATCGACAGCCGCCGGTGCTCCGGCTTCACGCTGTTCGTTGACACAACCGACATTTTCCTGCCCCTGCGGGGGCTCTTCTACGGGAACACAACCCAAGGGGTCGTTAGGAAAATCAGTTATCGGACTGTTAAGGCGGATGAGTAGCTGAGCGCGATCAGCACGGGATTCCTCCGGACGCGGCCGCATCAGCCGGCCCCGGTCGCCTCCTTCAGAGTGCATTCGATCAACGCACCCTCGATGCTGAATTTCGAGAATGGAGAGAACGGCGTCGCGGCCTTGAGAGCGGCGAAAAATTGCGAATCGCCCGGACTCTTGAGGAGAAAACGGATGTGGCCGGCCGCCAGAGCATCACGCGACAGCCAGACGACGCCGGAGAACAGCGCCACGAGCATCTGTGCGTAATCGCTGACATCGGCGAGGCCGAGATCGTAGATCGGAGAGACATTGATGAACCGCGCGCTGAGAGCCGGCGACGTGTATCGGCTCATCAGCAGACGCCTGACCTGGCAGACTGCGTGGACCCGTTCGCCGTCGGTCAGGTGATACAGCCCCTGACTGTCGCCTTCCCTGGCGGTCAGCGCGTCAAAGGCTCCGATGCCGCCAAAGGTGGCAAAATCCTCTCCGACGCCTTCAGCGTCCTTCTTCCATTGTGCCTTGATGAGACGCCAGGACCGCTCGGGATCCTTGATTGGCAAAAGCCGCATGGTTAAGGGGCTGTTAGCACGGAGGGGAGTCTTCGCTGAGATAATATGTCGCAGGCATTAAGCCTTTGCTTACAGCGGTAGCCGGCTGCGTCGACGTGAGGGCTGCCCCGGCGACCTCTTGACGTTGGTATGCGTGACCGTGCCTCAGCTCACGATCTGCAGCAGACTGAAGCCTCAGGCGGCAGGGCGTGAGGCTCCGGCGCGCAACCAGCGCTCTGCTTGGCGTCCTGCTTCTCGTGCGCGACGCGTGCGTTCCGCTCACCGCTGCCGTCGCCATAGACGATGCTCTCACCTGTCGTATGGAAGGTCTCCCACGCAATCCCCGCGGGATCGTCGATCCACGACTTCTCGGACCTGGCATAGCAGCACACCGTCTGGCCCTGCTCGATCACCTCGCCGCCCGCCTTGCGCAGCCGGCCATAGACCTCACCAAGCTCCTCGGCGCTCTCTACCTGAATGCCGAGGTGATCGAGCCCCGGCTCGCGGCCGCGGGTCGAGATCGCGAAGTTGACGCGGGGATCATCGAGCATCCATTTGGCGTAATCGGATTTCACGACCGTCGGCTCGGCGCCGAACAACGCCGAGTAGAAGCCGACCGATTGTTGGATGTCCTTGACGGCGACGTGAACATGCATGCGCTTCATGGGGCAATCCCTTCGGGCGACGGCGCTGGATGGATATTCCAACCCAAGCATGCTCAGATATCAACGGCGTTACAACAGGGGTCCTGCTGCGGAATGGATGCGCTCACGCTGTTCGGTTTGTTCGCCGTAACCATGATGCTCGTCTGCTACGCAGCCGAGGACCGCAGCCCGTGGTTCATCCTGGCCTTCGCGGTCTCCTGTGCGCTCGGCTCGGCCTACGGTTTCCTGCAGGGCGCATGGCCGTTCGGGCTGGTCGAAGCGATCTGGGCCGTCGTGGCAATGCGCCGCTGGCTGATGCGCCGAACCTCGGAGCGTGTAACGTTATAGTATCCACGGCCAATCTGTCGCGGCGTCGAACTTGAATGCGCGCAGTCGCGGCGCTAATTAGGGCCCATGGACGCCTCGCGCACCATGATTCAGCCTTCCGCTCATGCAACGGGATCGCGCCGCTGGCGCAGCCTGCTTGCGGGGCTGATTTCGCTTGCGCTGGTGCTATCGTTCTTCCACGGCTGGGCCTTCGACGGCGATGACGATGCAGCTCCGAGCTTCTCGATCGCGCAGTCGATCAACGACACCGGCGGCAAGGCTCCCGCGCATCCGGCCTCACTGCATGGCGATCACTGCCTGACCCACGTCGCCTCGGTGGCGTCGCAGGAGACGGCATTCCCGATCGCTTATGCGCCGCACAGCTATGGCCACAGCAGCATCGAGCTGCCGGCGTCGGCCGATCGCCTCTCTCCCTTCAAACCACCCCGCGCCTGATCCGGTCGGCATAACCGGCCGTGCGCCGCCGGCATCCGGTAGCGCGCACGCTTCCGCACAGATCGATGTCGCGACAGCGCATGGCCATCAGCATGCGCTGCGGAGAGGCGCATATGAAACGGGTTGTTCTATTTTTCGCCGGCGTGGCTGCCGGTATTGCACTGATCATTCTGGCGGCCGGATGGATCGGCTGGCCGGTCAAGTTCCCCGCCACGACGCAAGAGACCGCGGTCACCGCCGTACCGAAGGCTGAGGCCACGCACGAGGCCCCCGGGCATATCGAGCTCAGCGAGGACCAGATTCGTGAAGCCGGCATCACGCTCGCACCGGCCAGTGGCGGCATGCTGAAACGGCATTTCCTCGCGCCGGGATCGCTGATCCCCGACGCCGACCACATCGGCCGCGTCTCGGTGCGCGTGCTCGCGACGGTCACCGAACTGCGCAAGCGTCTCGGCGACGTGGTCGAGAAAGGCGAGATCGTCGCTGCGATCGAAAGCCGCGAGGTCGCCGACGCCAAGAGCGAATACCTCGCCGCGCGACTCACCAACGACCTGCAGCAGACGCTCTACGCCAGGCAGAAGACGCTGGTCGAGACCCGCATCGTCTCGGAGAACGAGTTCCTGCGCACGCGGCTGACCGCGAACGACGCCCAGATCAAGCTCGACGGCGCGCGGCAAAAGCTGTTTGCGCTCGGCCTTTCGGAGAGCGAGATCGCCGATCTGCCCAACCAGCCGCCGGAAAGCCTGCGGACGCAATTTTTGCGCGCGCCGATCAGCGGCCGGGTGTCCGAACGACGTGTCGATCTCGGCGGGCTGATCGGGCGCGAGGGCCAGGAAAGCGAGCTCTACGTTATCGTCAACCTCGACGACATCTGGGTCGATCTGGCGGTTTCGCCCGAAGACATCGGCGCGGTCCGCGAAGGCGTTTCGGTCAAGATAGGCGCCATCGGCACCGAGAATGAAGCGAGTGCTGGCGTGATTTTCGTCAGCCCCCTGCTCGACCGCGAGACGCGCAACGCACGCGTGATCGCGACCATGCCCAACAAGGATCACCGCTGGAAACCGGGCACCTTCGTAACCGCGGAGGTCCCGCTGTCAGGCGCGCCATCGACCGTGATGATCTCGAAGAAAGCCATTCAAACCATCAAGGGGACGCCGACCGTATTCGTGCGCGATCCCGACGGCTTCGAGGCGCGGTCCGTGCGAACCGGCCGCGAGGACGATGACGACATCGAAATCCTGTCAGGTCTTGCCGCCGGTGAGACCATTGCGGTGCAAAACACCTTCACATTGAAGGCTGAAGTCGGGAAGGACGAGGCGGAGCACGACCATGATTGAGCGCATCATCGGTCTTGCGATCCAGCGGCGCTGGGTCGTCGTCACCCTGGCGGCGGTCCTGATGTTCCTCGGCGGCCTCGCGTTGACCAGGCTGCCGATCGACGCGGTGCCCGACATCACCAACAAGCAGGTCCAGATCAACACCGTGGCCCCGGCGCTCTCGCCAGCAGAAATCGAGAAGCAGATCACCTTCCCGATCGAGACGGCGCTGGCGGGCGCGCCAGGGCTGGAGAGCACACGGTCGCTCTCCCGCAACGGCTTCTCGCAGATCACGGCGGTATTCAGCGAAGCCACCGATATCTATTTCGCCCGGCAGCAGGTCGGCGAGCGTCTGACCGAGGTTCGCGCGCGGCTGCCCCAGGGCATCGAGCCGCGAATTGGCCCGACCTCGACCGGCCTTGGCGAAATCTACATGTGGACCGTGCACTACTCAGGCCAGAAGGTGCAGACCGACGGTGCGCCCGGCCTGCAGAGCGACGGCCGCTTCCTGACGGCGGACGGCCAGGCGCTGCAAAGCGAGGTCGAAAAGGACGCCTATCTGCGCACGGTACAGGACTGGATCATCAAGCCGCAGATCAAGATGGTGCCTGGCGTCGCCGGCGTCGATTCGATCGGCGGCTATCTCAAGCAGTACCAGGTCCATCCCGATGCGGCGAAGCTGATCGCGCTCGGGCTGACCTTCGCCGACGTTGCCAAGGCGATCGAGACCAACAATGTCAGCCGCGGAGCGCGCTATATCGAGCGCAACGGCGAAGGATTCGTGGTGCGGTCCGGCGGCCGCCTCGAGAATATCGAGGACCTCGGCGGCGTCGTCGTCACCACCCGGGGCGGCGTTCCGGTCCGGATCCGCGACCTCGCGACGCTCTCGATCGGTGGCGAAACCCGCACCGGCAGCGCCAGCGAGAACGGCCGCGAGGTCGTGGTCGGCACCGCGTTGATGCTGATCGGCGCCAACAGCCGCACGGTGTCGGCCGCGGTCGACGCCAAGCTGCGCGCGATCACGCCGTCCTTGCCGGCGGGCGTCGCGGTCGAGACCATGCTCGACCGCACCCAGCTGGTCGATGCGACGATCGGAACCGTGGCGCGCAATCTGAGTGAAGGCGCGCTGCTGGTGATCGCGGTGCTGTTCGTGCTGCTCGGCAATTTTCGCGCCGCGTTGATCACGGCACTGGTGATCCCGATCGCCATGCTGATGACGGCGATCGGCATGTGGCAGGGGCGCATCAGCGCCAATCTGATGAGCCTCGGCGCACTGGATTTCGGCCTGATCGTCGATGGTGCCGTCATCATCACCGAGAACAGCCTGCGTCACCTCGCCGAGAAGCAGCACGCGCTCGGCCGCGTGCTGACGCGCGACGAACGGCTGGCGACGGTGCAGGCGTCCGCTGTGGAAATGGTGCAGCCGAGCCTTTACGGCCAGGCCATCATTCTCTTGGTCTATGTTCCGCTGCTGACCTTCACCGGCGTCGAAGGCAAGATGTTCGAGCCGATGGCGCTGACCGTGATCCTGGCGCTCGCCGCCGCCTTCGTACTGTCGCTGACGCTGGTACCCGCGCTGATCGTGATCGGCATCACCGGCCGCGTGCAGGAGAAGGAAAACTGGCTCGTTGCCGCATTGAAGCGCTGGTACAGCCCGCTGCTGCGGCGCGCGGTTGCGACGCCGCTGCCCGTCATCGCCGTGGCGGTCCTGTTGTTCGCGACCGCCCTGTTCGGGTTCTTCCGGCTCGGCCAGGAGTTCATCCCCTCGCTCGACGAGAAGAACATCGCCATGCACGCGCTCAGGATTCCGAGCACGGCGCTGTCGCAGTCGCAGGCGATGCAGCTCTCGGTCGAGAAGGCCGTGAGCCGCTTCCCGCAGGTGTCGTTCGTCTTCTCCAAGACCGGCACCGCGGAGGTGGCGAGCGACCCGATGCCGCCGAATGCGTCCGACACCTTCATCATCCTGAAGCCGCGCGCAGAATGGCCGGATCCCTCGCTGACCAAGGAGCAGTTGATCGAGGAGATCTCGAAGGCTGTCGGCCGGTTGCCGGGCAACGTCTATGAGTTCACCCAGCCGATCCAGATGCGCTTCAATGAGCTGCTGGCCGGCGTTCGCGGCGACATCGCGGTCAAGGTGTTCGGCGACGAGTTCGAGCCGATGCAGAAGGCCGCCAACCAGATTGCCGGCGCCCTCCGTGGCGTGCGCGGTGCGACCGACGTCAAGGTCGAGCAGGCCAGCGGCCTGCCCGTGCTCGAGATCAAGGTCGACAAGGCGGCGATTGCCCGGCGTGGCCTGAGCGTCTCCGAGGTCCAGGACGTGATCGGTGCGGCGGTCGGCGGCCAGGATGCCGGCGTGGTCTACGAAGGTGATCGAAGCTTCGACATCGTCGTGCGATTGCCGGAGAGCGTGCGCTCCGATCTCGAGGCGTTGAGCAATTTGCCGGTCGCCTTGCCGAAGGCAACGCCGAGTTCGCCGGTGCAGAGCCTGCCGCTCAACCGCGTCGCGCAGTTCTCCTTCGCCGATGGACCGAACCAGATCAGCCGCGAGAACGGCAAGCGCCGCATCGTGGTGACCGCCAATGTCCGCGGCCGCGATCTTGGCTCGGTGGTCGAAGAAGCTCAAGCAAAGGTCGCGCAATCGGTGAAGCTGCCGCCCGGCTACTGGATGACCTGGGGCGGCCAGTCGGAACATCTCGCCGCGGCGCGCCAGCGCCTTGTCGTCGTGGTACCTGCCTGTTTTGCGATGATCTTCCTGTTGCTGCTGGCGGCGATGGGCTCGGCGCGCGATGCGCTGCTGGTATTCAGCGCGGTGCCGCTGGCGCTCACCGGCGGCATCGCGGCGCTGTGGCTGCGCGGCATGCCGTTCTCGATTTCGGCCGCGGTCGGCTTCATCGCGCTGTCGGGCGTTGCGGTGCTGAACGGGCTCGTGATGCTGAGTTTCGTCCGGCAATTGCGCGAGCGCGGCGTGCCGATGCGGGAGGCCATCGAGCAAGGCGCCCTCACCCGCTTCCGGCCCGTGGTGATGACCGCGCTGGTCGCCTCGCTCGGTTTTGTGCCGATGGCCTTCGCCACCGGTACCGGCGCCGAGGTGCAGAAGCCGCTCGCCACCGTCGTGATCGGCGGACTGATCAGCGCGACCCTGCTCACGCTTGCCGTCCTGCCCGCGCTCTATGCACGGTACGGGTATGCCGGCAGCGCTGCGCGCAATGAGAGAACCGCGATTCAGCCGGCGGAATGACGCTGTGTTGACCCGCAGTCGGCAGGATAAATCAGGCAGTTGCCGCGCCGAACAGGCGCTGTAACATTTCTGTCATATGACAAAACTAAACGAAGACGGCGGCGGCCTGCCGCGGGGCGTCATCAGGGGGATAACAAAATGCGCCGTGCCATTACATTGCTGTCCGCGAGCATGATCGCGCTTTCCGCCGGTGCCGCTTCCGCGCAAAATGCAAAACCCCGCAACCTGATCCTGTTCGTTCCGGACGGCCTGCGCGGCGGCATCGTGACGCCGCAGACGGCGCCCGCGATGGCCGAGATCCGCGACAAGGGCGTCCATTTCAAGAATTCGCACTCGCTGTTCCCGACGTTCACTATGGCGAACAGCTCGGCGCTGTCGACCGGCCATTATCTCGGCGACACCGGCACGTTCTCCAACACGATCTTCACCGGCTACACCTCAGTGCCCGCCGGCGACACCGTGGTGCCCTTCATCGAGAACGACGCCGTGCTCGCCGACATCGACGATCACTTCAATGGCGACTACCTCAACGAGGAGACGCTGCTCAAGATGGCGCGCGGCCAGGGTTTCAGCACCGCAGCCATCGGCAAGGTTGGCCCGACCCTGCTGTTCGACCACACCGATCGCGGCAAGAACACGATCGTGGTCGACGATTCCACCGGCGGTAAGACCGGCGTGCCGCTCTCCGACGAGATGAAGGACGCGCTGACCAAGGCCGGCCTGCCGCTCGCCACGCCGAGCCGCGGCGACAATGCCAAGGCGGGCGACGCCAAAACACCCGGCACCACCGTCGCCAACGTCGCGCAACAGGCCTACATGGCCGACGTCGCGACCAAGGTCGTGCTGCCGATGTTCAAGGCGCGCAACAAGCCGTTCGTGCTGGTGTTCTGGTCGCGCGATCCGGACGGCAGCCAGCACAACACCGGCGACAGCCTCAACACCATCACCCCCGGCATCAACGGCCCGACCTCGATGGCCGGCATCAAGAATGCCGACAACAACCTCGCCCAGCTCCGCAAGGCGCTCGACGAGCTCGGGCTCTCCGCCAACACCAACATCATGGTCTCCTCCGACCACGGTTTCTCGACCATATCGAAGGAGAGCAAGACCAGCCCCTCGGCCAAGATCGCCTATGACGACACGCCGAAGGATTTCCTGCCGATGGGTTTTCTGACGATCGATCTCGCCAAGGCGCTGAACCTGCCGCTATTCGACCCCAACGACAAGAACGCCAAGGTCGCCGACAACGCCCACCCGAAGGCCGGCAACGGCGTGCTCGGCCAGGACCCGACCAAGCCCGACGTCGTGATCGCTACCAATGGCGGCTCGGACCTGATCTACCTGCCGAACCGCGACAAGAAGCTCGCCGACCGCGTCATCAAGGCGCTGCTGGAGCAGGACTATGTCAGCGGCCTGTTCGTCGACGACAAGCTCGGCACCTTCCCCGGCACGCTGCCGATGTCGAACCTCAATCTGAAGGGCAAGGCGGTGACGCCGAATCCGTCGATCGTGGTCAACTTCCGCTCCTGGTCGAGCGGCTGCGAAATCCCGACCAACTGCTCGGTGCAGATCGCCGACACCGTGCTGCGCCAGGGCCAGGGCATGCATGGCAGCTTCAGCCGCGGCGACACCTACAACTTCACCGCGGCGATCGGCCCCGACTTCAAGGCCGGCTACGTCGATCCGCTGCCGGTCAGCAACGCCGATGTCGGCATGACCGCGGCGCAATTGCTCGGCCTCCGCGCGCCGAACAACGGCGGCTTGATCGGCCGGGTGATGTCGGAGGCGCTGCCGAACGGCATCGTGCCGAAGATGGCCGAGGGCACCATCATGTCGAAGAAGCCTTCGGCCAACGGGCTGCGCACCGTGCTGAAATTTCAGCGCGTGCTCTCGACCCGCTACTTCGACGTCGCCGGGTTTCCGGGGCGAACGCTCGGGCTCGAGGAGAGCGACGGCAAACAGAAAACGGCGGGGAAATGATCTCCGCCGCTCTCGCTTGAAGTCGTTGGTCCGGGATGATGCAGGCATCATCCCGGATGATCACATCATCCCGATGTCGAACACGTTGGGCAGTTGCGCCGCGAGCGGCAGCGCGGTCGCGCCGACCAGCGTCGCCACCATCCCAGCAAGCGCACGGCCGGTGCGGCGCTGACCGCGCATCCGGCCCGCGATCCATTCCAGAACCTTGGTGTCCATTTTGGTGCCCTGCGTCGGCGCCCAGCGATCGATCGCGGTATCCGGCGACAGCGCCACCGTGCGCGGCGGTACCGGCAGGCCGGACTCGGACGCAGCGTGATGGGCGATGGCCTTGGCGAGCAGGTCGTCGAACCGGCCGCCATCGCTGCGCTCGGCAGCGGCCTCAGCGATCGCGAACAGCGCCTCGATCTCGGCCCGGCTGACCGGCTGATGTTCGACCGCGGCCGCCGTCAGGATGCGCGCGCACCAGGCAGCGTCATCGGCATCGAGCGACCGGGAGAAATGGATGCGGCCCTTGGTGGTCGGGCCTTCGCCGGTGATCACCCCATCGCGCACGATGGTCAGCGCATGGGCGGCGGTCTTGCGGCAGGACGGATGCAACGCACCGCTGAGAGCCTCAGCGGTCTTGGTACTTGGGGTAGACATTGTGGGAGCTTTCAATTCCTATCTCAGGCCAGCTTTTCCATGCGGGCGTAAACGAGTGGTTAATGATTCGGAACTTGGATTCCGAGATCTTTATATGGTTGCTATTGGGTCGCTTTAAACGCCGTCAGGGTTCAGCGCTATAGCAGCCCGGGCCGGCGTGATGACGGCGATAAGCGGCTTTATCTAGGCATTTCCGAGCTTTTGTGCCGCATCTGATATTTCGTCGTAGAGGTAAGGATCAAAACAAGTTGCTTGGAATTCCACCCTCAAGGAGAAATGTTTCATCTTCTTTCAGAAGCCGTTCACTTAAGCCGTGTCGCGTCCTATACTGGAACCGACGACCTCAAACACAATTTTAGCAGCAACATCAAAGCGATGAGGTAAAATCATGGCACTTCAGATCGGCGCCGTCGCCCCCGACTTCGAAGCTGAGACCACCGAAGGGAAAATCAAGTTCCACGACTGGATCGGCAACAGCTGGGTGCTTTTGTTCTCTCATCCCAAGGACTTCACCCCGGTCTGCACCACCGAGCTCGGCACACTCGCCCGCCTGAAGCCCGAATTCGACAAGCGCGGCGTCAAGCTGATGGGCTTGTCGGTCGATCCGGTCGACCGCCACGCCAAATGGTCCGAGGACATCAAGGAGACCCAGGGTGCCGCGCCGAACTACCCGATGATCGGCGACACCGATTACAACGTGTCCAAGCTCTACGACATGCTGCCGGCCTCGACGTCGGGCGATCCCCTCACCCGCACGCCGGCGGACAATCAGACGGTCCGCAACGTCTTCATCATCGGCCCCGACAAGAAGATCAAGCTGGTGCTGGTCTATCCGATGACCACGGGCCGGAACTTCCAGGAGATCCTGCGCGTCATCGACTCGCTGCAGCTCACCGCCACTCACCGCGTGGCCACCCCCGCCGACTGGAAGCAGGGCGAAGACGTGATCATCGCGGGCTCGGTCAGCAACGACGAGGCCAAGACAATCTATCCGCAGGGCTGGAAAGAACCGAAGCCCTACATCCGCATCGTGCCGCAGCCGAAGTAGCGGCTGGTAAGCAGCATCCGGGTGGCCCGCGCACAGCCTGTCATCGTCTGGTTCCGCGACGATCTGCGGCTGTCGGATCACCCGGCCCTGCATGAAGCGGCCAGCCGCGGCGCGCCCGTGGTTGGTCTCTATGTCCGCGACGAAGAAAGCCGGGCTTTGATGCCGCCGGCGGTGCGCCGCCTCGGGGGAGCGACGCGATGGTGGCTGGCGCAGTCGCTGCGCGCGCTTCGCAAGAGCCTTGAGGCGATCGGCGGAACGCTGGTGCTGCGCACCGGACCGGCCGCGTCCGTGATCGCCACGCTGGCCCGCGAGACCGATGCGCGCGCGGTGCTCTGGAACGACGTCGCGCAGGCGCCGCATCAAGCCGTTGGCAGAGATGTCGAAGCTGCGCTCGCAACTGACGGCATCGACTCGCAAATTTTTGCCGGCGACCTGCTCGTCGACCCCAAGGTCATCCGCAACAAGGACAACCGGGCCTTGCGCGTGTTCACACCGTTCTGGCGGCGCGTGCAGGGCCTCGGCGATCCGCCAGAGCCGCTGCCGCCACCGAGGAAGCTCAAATCGATCAGCGGCGTCGTGAGCGAGGCCCTCGACGACTGGGGCCTCGAGCCAACCCGCCCCGATTGGGCCGGCGGCCTGCGCGAAAGCTGGCCCCCCGGCGAAGCCGCCGCCCAGGCGCAGCTGAAGGCGTTCCTCGACGACAGCATCAGCGGCTACGCCGGCAACCGCGACCGGCCCGACCGCGACGGCACCTCGCGGCTCTCGCCGCATCTGCGCTTCGGCGAGATCAGCCCGCGCCAGGTCTGGCATGCCGCCCGCTTCGCCGCCGCCGAGCATCCGCGCCTTGCCGGCGATATCGACAAGTTCCTCAGCGAGCTTGGTTGGCGCGAGTTCTGCCGTCACCTGCTGTTCGATGCGCCTGATATGGCGGATCGGAATCTGCAGGAGCAGTTCGACGCCTTTCCGTGGAAACGCGACGCCCATGCACTGAAGGCGTGGCAGCGCGGCCTGACGGGTTATCCTATCGTGGACGCCGGGATGCGCGAGCTCTGGCACACCGGCGTGATGCACAACCGGGTGCGGATGGTGGTCGCCTCGTTCCTGGTGAAGCACCTTCTGATCGACTGGCGCGCCGGCGAAGCATGGTTCTGGGACACGTTGGTCGACGCCGATGCCGGCTCCAACCCCGCGAACTGGCAATGGGTCGCCGGCTCCGGCGCAGATGCCGCGCCCTATTTCCGCGTCTTCAATCCGATTCTGCAGGGCGAGAAGTTCGATCCAGACGGCGCCTATGTCAGGCGCTGGGTGCCGGAGCTCGCGCAGCTCCCCAACGACCTGATCCATCAACCGTGGACAGCGACGCCGATCGAGCTGGCGAGCGCCGGCATTGAGCTCGGCAAGACCTATCCGCCGCCGATCGTCGATCACAAACGAGGTCGCGAACGGGCGCTCGCCGCCTACGCCACGATCCGCGGCAAGGATTAGGCGCGGCGGTTGACCACCAGCACCGCGGCGGCGCAGGCGCCCATGCCGGCCATGGCGACGTAATCCAGGCGCTCGCCGAACAGCACATAGGCCATCAGCGCGGTCACCGCCGGCACCAGATAGAACAGGCTCGCGACCGAGGTCGCGGCATGGTGACGGATCAGCCAGTACAGCAGCCCGATCGAGCCGATCGACAGCGCAAACACCAGCCAGGCGATCGCCAGCACGAACTCGCTGGTCCAATGCACGATGTTGGTCTCGAACAGCCGGGCGCCGATGCCGAAGAAGATCGTCACCACGACGTACTGCACGAGATTGCCGGCGCGCCAGTCAATCTGATTGCAGTAGCGGCGCTGGTACAGCGTCCCTAGCGTGATGCTGATCAGCGAGACGCCGGAGGCAAGCCAGCCCCACCCTGCATCGCCCGTCATCGGCCGGTTGTGCAGGATCAGCACGACGCCGGCGAGGCCGAGCACGAGCCCGCCCCATTGCAGTGGCGTGACGCGCTCGCCGAGCCAGCGGTTGGCGATGGTCGAGGTCAGGATCGGCTGCAGGCCCGGGATCAACGCCGACAGGCCTGCCGGAATCGAATGCGCGATCGCAATCGCGGTGCCGCCGAGATAGAAGCCGTGAACCAGGATGCCGGCGACCGCACTGTGGAAAACGCCTGTCCGGTCCGGCCATTTCGGCCGAGCGACCGCAGCGATGATCGCCATCACCACCACCACGAACGCCATCCGGATCGCCAGATAGGTCAGCGGCTCCGCATTGTTGATGACGTATTTGGTGCCGATGAATCCCGTGCTCCACAGCACGACAAAAATCGCCGGCGCCAGGCGAGCGGCAGTTTCCTCTAAGCTCTTGTTCATTGCAGGCCGTCATTGCCTGAAGATGAGGCAATCGGCAATCGCGAATTGCGGCGGGATGGTGGGCGAGCCGGCCGCTGCAAGCAGGTGGCGGCCTCGTCCAGAGTGTCGTCTCTGCGAAAGTTTCGCAGGGACGACACTGAACGTGATCGTCACCTGAGGTGATACTTCCTGCCGTTGGTGTTCGGGTCGGAATTGTCGCTTGTCGAGAACATCAAGGCCGGACCGAAATAGCCCCAACGACCCCGGTAAATTCCAAACCGGCCGGCGCCCGTGTCGATGATCTCTTGCTCGGTGCTGTTCGCCGGGCCGAGCAGCCTGTCGTCTTCGTAAAGTCGGGCTGTCTTGATATCGCCATCCACGTATATGACGGGAACGAGAAACGCGTGCCCCTGAAAAAAGTGAAAGGTGCCGCGCAACAGTTGTCTGTCGATCGGGCTCGGTGGAATCAGAGAAAGCAATGCACTCGACGCGAGGGCAAACAGCGTTGATCCGATCACGATGCGCGTATTGGCGGATATCTTCAACGGCATTTTCTCCAGGCGCTTACTTGCCACGTGTCTCTGTAGCGCGCGACTTCATCGCATACAACCGATGGACGTCCGCCACCGCCGTCGCGGCCGATGCGGAAGCCGGTTCGACGGGCCGTATGGGCATGAAGGGCGTGGCCGGCGTATCCGAAGTGAGGAACGCCCGCCAGGCACCGGCGTTTTCTATCTATCTGGCGAGCCGGGCATGAGCCGCCCGCCCAAGGATTCGAGATGCCCTACGCGCTGTTCGATCATGACAGACAAATTGACCAGGCCTTTGCCACGGAGAAGCAAGCCTGGGAACATGCGCTGGTGTCCGGGCTGATCTTCGATGTTCCGGTCGCGGACGAGGCACCGGGCCGATTGCTTCCGGCGGGCTATCACATGAAGCAGATTCCTGCCGACGGCGAAGTCTGCGAACCGGCGCCCGAGTGGAAATTGCCGAACGAGATTTCGTGACCGGTCCGCGGCCTGGACCGGTTGCGATCGCGGTGTTGCGCGATACGTAACGCCGGACCAGACAAACAATTCAGGATGAGCCCATGGCCGACACCGGCAAGTATTTTCACGTTCGCTGCGTCGACAACACGTTGCAGCGGGACACGCTCTCGGTTGGTCGCATCTATGAGGTGACACGGGATATCGAACGTGACGGCTATTACGAGCTCGGCGGATTGGGCCGCTTCAGCCGATCCAGATTCGAGGTTGTGGAGCCGAATGACGACTAGGTCGAAGTCCGGCCGACGTCTCAATCAAAATCGACAGGAGAGCGCGATGCCCAGAGGCGACAAGTCAAGCTACACCGACAAGCAGAAGCGGCAGGCCGAGCACATCGAGGAAGGCTACGAAAAGCGCGGCGTACCGGACCGCGAGGCCGAGCGGCGCGCGTGGGCTACCGTCAACAAGGAGACCCACGGGGGCAAGAAGAGCGGCTCCGGCCGCGGCACGCGCGAAGATCATTCGCCGTCGCGCAAGGGCGGCAAGCTCGGAGGCAAGGCGGCCGCTACGTCCGGCGGCGCGCGATCGCGCTCGGCCAAGAAGGCCGCGCGGACGCGCAGGCGGCGGGCGGCCTGATCCGCACCGGCATCACCTCCCCAGCGGGAAGGCAGTACCGCGCATTGGAGGCGTCACCTCGCAAATGCGTGATTGGGCGCCGCCACCGGTTGCCTTCATTTGGGCACCTGTCGGGAACAAGCTTGCCCGGCAAGAAACAAAGGCGGCCGCCGCAGGGGGTGCCTCCAATTGACCTATCGGTCCCACAGCAGCTGGCAGGACGTTGATCTGCGCAATCTCGTCCGGGTCATATCGGCCTGCACGCTCGGACTATGGGCGTTTGCGGCCGGTCTCCTGATCGGGACCTTCCTGCTTTGATGTTGCCTTGCTTTGATGTTTGCATAGGCGGAAACACGCCGCCGGTCCTAGCCGCTCAGGTGATGTGCGGCGGCGAACAGGACGAGCGCGCTTAGCACCAAGGCTGACGTGGCGCCGACGACGCTGCGCGCAAGTTCAGCCTTCGATAGATTGGACCTGGTTGCCATCACAACCTCCTGTGCGTGCGAGCTGAGGCCGGTCCGCTGTGGCGGTGCGGCCCGCTCTCGCTCCTGGGACCACCGTCGCATCATGAGGATGAACGCATCATGAGCAAAACGAATGGCCGGTGTCCCGGTTCCAAATTCTGACCGTGGTGGATCGCTTTCGGAACGGGGGCGTTGACCGCATGCGGCAAACGGGCAAAGCCGCGCTGGAATTTGGCAATCGGAGACGCAATGGCGATCCGCTGGGGGCGGCTTCAACCGACGACCTGGGCGGTCATGTTCCTGGTTGCGACCGCCACGGCGGCCGGCGCCGAAAGCGATAGAGCGAGCAAGCCCTCCGAGTTCATGCTGCTCGTCCAGATCGCACTCCTGATCGCGGTCGGCCGCGGCCTCGGCGAACTGATGCAGCGGATCGGCCAACCCTCCGTGATCGGCGAACTGCTTGGCGGCCTGCTGCTCGGCCCGTCGCTGTTCGGCTGGCTGTGGCCGTCTGCGCACGACGTCGTCTTTCCGCCGTCTGGCGAGCAGAAGGCGCTGCTCGACGGCATCGCGCAGTTCGGCATCCTGCTGCTGTTGCTGCTGACGGGCATGGAGACCGACCTCAGGCTGGTGCGCAAGGTCGGCCGCGCTGCCATGACGATCTCGGTCGCGGGCATCGCGGTGCCGTTCGTCTGCGGCTTTGCACTCGGCGAATTCCTGCCCCAGAGCCTGTTGCCGCACCCCGAACAGCGGCTGATTGCATCCCTGTTCCTCGGCACCGCGCTGTCGATCTCGTCGGTGAAGATCGTCGCCGTCGTGGTGCGCGAGATGAATTTCATGCGCCGCAATGCCGGCCAGATCATCGTCGCCTCCGCGATCATTGATGACACTATCGGCTGGATCATCATCGCTGTGATCGTCAGCCTCGCCTCGCGCGGCACCCTCGATCTGCTTTCGGTCACGCAGGCGCTGTTCGGGACGCTGGCCTTCCTCGCGGTCAGTTTCACGGTCGGCCGCCGGCTGGTGTTCCGGCTGATCCGCTGGGCCAACGACAATCTGTTGAGTTCGGCGGCGGTCATCACCGTGATCCTGCTCCTGATGAGCGTGATGGCGATGATCACGCATCTGATCGGCGTCCACACCGTGCTCGGCGCCTTCATCGCCGGCGTGCTGGTTGGGGAATCCCCCATCCTGACCCGACAGATCGACGAGCGGCTGCGCGGGCTGATCTCCAGCCTGTTCATGCCCGTATTTTTCGGGCTTGCCGGCCTCAGCGCCGACCTCACCGTGCTGAAGGATCCGGCGGTGCTGGGGCTCACCGCCGCGCTGGTCCTGATCGCGAGCATCGGCAAGTTCGGCGGCGCTTTTGTCGGCGGCGCGCTGGGCGGGCTGACACGGCAGGAGTCCTATGCGCTGGCGAGCGGCATGAACGCGCGCGGCTCGACCGAGGTGATCATCGCCACCATCGGCCTCTCGATGGGTGTGCTGAGCCCGACCATGTTCTCGATGATCGTGACGATGGCGATCCTGACCACGATGGCGATGCCGCCGATGCTGCGCAGCGCGCTGGCGCGGCTGCCGCTCGGCAGGGTGGAGAAGGAGCGGCTTGAGCGCGAGGAGATCGAGCAGCGCGGCTTCGTCGCCAATCTCGAGCGGTTGCTGCTCGCGGTCGACGAGAGCAGCAACGCGAAATTCGCGGCCCATCTCGCCGGCCTGCTCGCCGGCGGCCGCGGCCTGCCGATCACGGTGCTGCATGTCGGCGCCAACGCCAAGCTGCACGAGCAGAACCGCGCCGATCAGGAGCGCCGCGAGGCTGCGGTGATCAACGCGGCCAAAGCCAGTGCCGAGGCCGACGCCGACGGCGGCGGCAATGTCGACATCATCAGCCGCATCAGCGAAAAGACCGCGCCGGAAGCGATCGCGGAGGAAGCCAGGAAGGGTTTTGACCTGCTCGTCATCGGCATGAACGAGGTCGCTGGCCCCGACGGCGGCTTCGACCGCCGGATCGACGACCTCACCTCCGGCTTCGACGGCCCGCTAGCAATCGCAGCCGCCAAAGGCGTGCACGAGAGCGAGCCGACCGCGAATGCGTGGAAGATCCTGGTGCCGGTGTCGGGCAGCAATGTCTCGCGACGCGGCGCCGAGGTCGCGATCGCGCTGGCGCGGCTCTCCAGAGAACCGCTGCAGGTAGTCTATGTCTCGACCACACGCGACAAGGGCGCCCGCCGCACCAGCCCGAGCATGTCGCTGGCGCCTGAAGAAGCGATCCTGAAGGAGGTCGCCGCGACCGCGGCGCGGTATGACATCAATGTCGCGACACGGCTGCGCGCCAATACCGCGCCCGAGGTTGCGATCCTGCAGGAGATCGCGGCAAGCCGGGCCGACCTCGTCGTCATCGGCGTCGACCGCATCCAGGGCGACAGGTTGAATTTCGGCAGCGTCGCAGCCACCGTGCTCGGCAAGTCGAAGGCGTCAGTGCTGCTGGTGTCGGATGGCGTCGTCAGGACCAAGGACTGAAAACCAAGACCTGACGAACAAGGTCCGGAGCGCGCGAGCGCCCGCGCCTACCACTCTTCCGGGCAGGGATCGACGATCTTCCAGAGATCGACGCCGTTCTTGATCTTCTTCATCTCGGTGGTGAGCCCGCCATTGCGGCGGATCCAGTCCTTCACCGTATCGGGATAGTAGGACATCAGGTCGGAAGTGCCCTCGAGGCTGGTGACCTTGATGCCGAAGGTGAAGGCCTTGTCGTAATAGGCCTGGTGGAAACCGATGCTGGCCTTCGGCGTCACGCAGATCTTGTTCAGCGGCACGATGCCGAACACCAGCGTGCAGGCCGAATTGCAGATGCCGTCGATCACGACGCGCTCGCGGCGGTCGCGGATTTGTTTGTACTTGGCCTTGTACTCCTCGACATAGCCGCCATGGTCGCGCGTGATGTGCAGAACGGCTCGCGCTGGCGTGACCGCCAGAACCGAGAGCAGCAAAGCGACAAGGGGCGTGATGCGCATGGAATCTTCGAAACCGAGGGAAAGACGGCCCGGCCGGACCTGACCGCAAGACTCTGGCCGGACTGTGTTGGCAATCCGTTAAGCATCCGCAAAAAGGCAAAAATTGGCGCGCTGTGACTGATTTCCCGCAGCTTTTTGGCCGAATTCCGGGTTAAATGGAGCGCCAGAGGAGCTTGGACCGGCTGCAGAGGCCGATTCCAGCGTGAATGCCAGGAGCCCGCCAATGACCACGACCAAGCTTTTCGCCGCCCTCGCCGTGACCGTTTGCCTGGCCACCCCGGCTGCCGCGGCCGACCTCTCGGCCACCCCGCGCCACTACCGGCATTACCACCACGCGCATTGGGGCCTACCCTATCACATCAGCTATCTGCACAATTACGGCCCCGGCCTGGCCGCCGGCAGGTTCGCCTATTACGACGGCCCGTCGACCAACAAGTGCTACCAGAGTTCGGCGGCCTATATCGGCCAGGATCGTCGCCGGCACCCCTGCTTCTGAGCTCAAAGTAAGGCCGGAGGGACGCCCGGACGCCGCGCGGTCCCTGCTGGCCCCGACAGCCCAAGTCTGATAATCGACCCGCAACGCGCTCGTAGCTCAGCTGGATAGAGCATCGGATTTCGATTCCGAGGGTCGGGAGTTCGAATCTCTCCGAGCGCGCCATCGTTTTCATCGATCGTACAATGGCTTAGGACGGACCGATTTCGATCGGGATGATCGTTTCGTGTTCCGAGCTCAACGCGCCGCCAACAAAATCGAGACATTACCAACCGCTTCAAATCACTCCGCGCAACAGGGCGGTTTGGCGTTTGTTTTGAATCCGATGTGCACAATGAGGAACGACCCCGACGCGGACGGCGCGCCGAGGTCGCCATTCTGTCAACTCCCGACCGGGTGGGGGGTGTAAGGGCCGGGAGCCGACAGACTACCTCTGATACCGCCGCTCGTTCCGCCCCTTAGCAACGCCATTAAGGGTTACTCCCGCTCACCCTGCCGGAAAACGATATCCATTCGCCGCCGGTCGAAGGCGAGCCGAGGAGGCTGTTAGCAAATCAGCAAGGAGGTCGGCGCAGGCTTCTCAGAGGGACGGGACCGGTTTGGGGAACGTCTTACGGTCTCCGTTTCGGAGGAGCTGGCGTACAGGCCCTGGCGCCGGCTCCTCTTTCTTAAAATCAGTTCTATGCACCGCAACAGTCACGAGGCGAGGCAATCAAACTTCGCGAAGGGCGCTTCGGGCTAGTTCAAGCAGGCTGAGGGTTCCAGGTCGCCAGCCTCTGCTTGATCTGCTCGGCCTGCTCCTTCGTCAGTTTCTCAGCCAAACTGTAATCGTTCAATTGGGCCGCCCCCTTCCGTTGTCGATCGTAGACCATCCAGTCGGTGCTTCCTTTTCGAACGAGGAACCTTGCCTGTATCGGTGCCGTGCAATTCATCGTAGACTCCGTCAGCAATATGAACGACTGCAATATGTCCTGAAATATAGCACCTGGTTTTCGATACTTCTGTGAACTTGCACACACCTTGCCGAACGCCATAAGTCGATCATTCGACCGATGCCCCCTACCCGAAATGCGCTCGAGATCCTGCCCGAGGTTCGCAGCGCAAGTTCGCTGCTGATACGCCGAACCCGATCCGATCAACCCCAATAGAGCATCTGCGGGGTCAGCAAAGGGTCGGAAACAGTACGGCCCTATGGCCGCTGCGAAAGCCGAACGGTTTCACGAAATCCGCACCACGCTTCTGCACAAAGACCAGCGTCCGATCAACGTCGTGCGGCGCGTCGTCATCATCGCCGTCGAATTGGACTATTATCTCGCGCCGCGCAGCCCGACATGAGGCTTTCCGCCTCGCTCCAATCGTCATCGGCGCAGGCTCGTGAAAATATTCAACTCGCAGATCACCCACTGCATCAAACATGGTTCCGCGGGTCGCGGGCGACAGGTCACAGAAGTGTGTCGCGCTCGCAACGTCACAACAGTTCCCTGTGTGGATAGGCCTGTTTGGACTTCACTGCGTAGCGCATTTGCCCTCTACTCATATCGGACCTTCGGCGGCGATTTTATTGCCAAGACGTTCATTTGAAATCCGGGTCCAGGAGGCCGCTGTTCAGCGGCCGGCGGCCTCTTTCGTTATTTGAAATTCATCGATTTGCAATGACATCTTCCGACGCCGAGTTGCGTCAATCGGACTGCCATTAAGTCGTGGGGACAAAATGATTGAAGAACGCAAACCTTACGTGGCATTTGGCGTAGATCCTGCCGGCGTCGCCCGCGCAACGTATGAACTTCGTTGCAGTGACGACGAAGAGGCAAAGCGCCGAGCTGAGGGTTTTTTGGACGAGCACGAATTCGTCGAGCTGTGGATCGACTACAAAAGGATCGCTCGCCTGCAGCGAAGCTAGCACTATGACAACGCCGCACGGAGACCGTCAGCGTCCGACTGTCGTGCTCGCTTCAGCATGGCGACCTTTCTCGCCCTCTCGAGAAGCTGCTTGCCCGTTCGCGAAATTCAACGGTTGAAGTCACCGGCCGGACTGGTTGCGCAGAACGAGCAGCATTAGTAGCTGGCCCGCTCCGATTCCGGCGAGGCCTCCCGCGACCTTGAAGATTGCGTCGGCCAGGTGGCCGTGCCGGTCAGGAGTCAGCAATTGCATTGCTTCTAGCGTGAACGCACTGAAAACGACCAAGAGCACGACCAGCGTGGCGCGCCGGGGATAGCCTACCATAAAGGCCAATGCCATCACCGCGAACGCGGCGAAATGCTCGACGTGCGGATCAGCAACAAACGAGGGCCGGTCCCGGATCGGAGACAGCGTGGCAAACGCAATAGAGGCCAGCGCTAGCCAGCCAATGACCATTCCGAACGCCCTGATCCTTGATGCAAGCAAGCAACGGTTTCCAAGTCGTGGTGCCCTGGATGCACCGTCGCTGAATTAGCCCATCGCGCGCGTGCGCGACAGGAGGGATCGGCGCGAACCGGGGTGGCCCACAAGGACTAATCCCGATGGTGCCTCCCGTACAGCCGCCGTAAGTCGAAATTCCAACTTCGCGGCGCGCCGCAAGCGCTACGATGAACAACGAGGGGGCGGCACCTCACCTTGAAAGGCAGCGAGGCCGTTATGGAGCGCTTATACCTGGGCATCACCGTTACCAGCACATACGTCTTGGTCACGATTGCGCTGATGGCGGCTTTCATGCACTGACCGGCAGATAGGGCTGGCGCGATTGGTCTGCGGCGAGCCACAACAACTTTCACCCTCACGCGCGACTATCGACGAGAGCCAGGATCCCTACTCTCTGGCATGTTCACTCCCCGAAAGCCGATCGAAGTTCCGCCGGAGGTCGCCCGCCAGTTCGCGGCCGACATGCAGGCCTACCACTTCGCGCAGGACGACATCCAACGAAACCGGATCACAGTTGGCAGCCGACATGCGCTGCCGCAGCCCACTGCCGGCACCGAGTTGCGGTTGAGCTCGGTCAGACTTTCTTGAGTTGATGCGATGAAAACTGTCTGGATCTACATGGACGCAGCGAAAAAGGTCGGCGACGAGAACCACATCAAGGTCTTCGCAACAATCGAGGTCGCTGAAGAATGGCTAGAGGAAAACGACCCTGAGGGCGTTGCATTTGAGTACGATGTCCTGGAGTAACCATAACAATGGACGTTTTGCTGTCATTGCAATTGCCGCATTGGCTCATGATCGCCGGAGCACTGTTAGTGGTCGTCGGCTGCATGGGACTTCTGATCCGCCGCAAGCATCTGGCGGAGTCTGGGGCGAGCCACACAAAAGAGCCGAGACCCCTTGCACGTCCCCAAACTGGGGCACCTGCCGATCGAGATCTGGCCTAGCGCCAAGGGCCAGCCAAGGGTGGCGCTGTTGCCGCCATTCGTAAGCGCAAACGTCCATACGGCCTGATCCGCTGGCAGGTCTCTTCCGTCCGACATCCACGCGGGCTGCAAGCGCCGCACCAGGTTGTTTGAGCGCAAGATTGACGCCGAGGCGTGGCTCGTCGACACCGCCATGGTCTAGCGCGCAGGCCATCTCCCCGGCCGCGCAGATCCGCGATGTTGGACCTGGCTGGTTTCCTGCCGCCACCGGCAAACTGGAATCGGCCGCTTAACGCTTCCTGGGCTTGGGCTTTCCTTCCTATTGACGCTGTTGGGAGCCGAGATGATAGGCTACCGCCATTTCAGGCGGCTATTTTGAATGCGCGATTTATTTGGACTGACTCAGTTTTTGCTGGCGGTTTTGATCTTCGTGCCTCTCGAGCGACTGTTCGCTGCGAGGCCCCAGAAGATTTTCAGGCGTGGCCTGCTGACCGACATGGCCTTCCTGTTCATCAACGCCGGGCTGGTGCTGGCCGGCGTGATCGCGATCATGACGGCAGCCATTCTGGTCAACCAATCGGTCCTGCCTGCGGCAGTGACGCAGACGATCGGCGATCTTCCGTATCTGGTGCAAGTGCCCGTCGTGATCCTGATCGCCGACCTCGGCGTCTACTGGACACACCGCATCCTGCACGTCGTGCCCGCCATGTGGCAGATCCATTCCGTTCATCACGCGGTCGAGGAACTGGATTGGCTCGCCGCTATACACCAGCACCCGCTCGACGTGATGTTCATGAAGGCCGGCGCGTTGTTTCCGCTTTATGCGCTCGGCTTCTCCACGGAAGCGATCGGGACTTACCTGCTCGTCTACTACTGGCAAGCCTGGCTGGTTCACGCCAATGTCCGCCTGAACTATGGACCTCTGCGCCACGTCCTGGTGTCGCCGGAATTTCATCACTGGCACCACAGCAGCGAGACCGCAGCCAGAGACAAGAACTTCGCCGGGATGTTCTCGTTCTACGATGTGCTGTTCGGGAGCGCCTACCTTCCGAAGGGGCAGGATCCGAAGGCATTCGGCGTCGATCATCCAATGCCCTCCGGCTATCTGGCGCTGCTGGCCTACCCGTTTGTCGCGTGGACCGCGAAGCGCAAGCGCGACGATCCGTCAGAGGTACAACCGATGTCGAAGGGTGGAGAGCCTGCACATCCGCGCCAGAGCGCGCCGCTGAGCTAACCGCGCAAACTCTTCTCGCCGAACCAGCGCCGGCACGCGCGGCTGAAGCTCGTCGCGTCGGTATAGCCGAGCGCGGCCGCCATCTCGTCGCGCGACTGAGTATCGGCCGCGAGCATTGTCCGGGCGCGCTCGCGCAGCACGCCGTCGAGCAACGGTCGGAAGGCGCAGCCGGCCTCCGCCAGCCGCCGCACCAGCGTCCGCCGCGAGGTGCCGACGAGGCGCGCGGCCTCCTCCTCGCCGAGCCGCTGCGGCAGCCGCGCCGCAATCAGGCTCTCGACCGTCCGCGCCAGCGCCGCGGTGTCCGAGCGCGGCTTCTCGATCTCCTCGAGCGCTTCGATCGCCTTGGCGTGCAGTTCAGGATCGGCGAACGGCGAAGGCCGTGCGCATAGCTTCTTCGGCACGTCGAAGATGAAGGCGGGCGCGTTGAACTTCACGGCGCAGGAATAATGCTGCATCAGCCGCTCCGCGCCCGCGGGCGGCGGCCAGGGAAACTGCAAGGTCGCCTGGTCGATCGCATCCTCGAGCAGCTGCGCGTAGACCGCGTGCACGTTGAGGCTGACCGCCAGCGCCACGGCGCGCCACAACGCGCCGTCCATGGCGACCGCAGGAGAGATTTCAATCTGGATGGAGCGCGGCGTCGTGCGCAGCTGGTTGCGGATGAAGGGCGCGCGGGTCGACCCGAAGCGCGCGCCGGTGCTGAGCGCATCCGCGATGGTCGGCGCCGTCCTGGTCGCGACGTCGAGCGCCCCCTGCAGTGATGTCGACCAGACCGCCGCGGCCGACAGCGGCCACAACTCGCCATGCCGGCGGGTGATGTTGGCGGCCAGGATCACCAGCGACGACACCGGCATATGCGCGCCGGGCTGCTCGAGCACATCCTGCTCGATTGCGGTACCCTTCAGCAGTTCGTCGCGCTCGCCGCGCGTCTTGCCGAACGCACGCGCCAGCGCCCGCGCATAGGCCACGGACACCGGCGTGCGAAGGGCATCAGCCTCCGTTCCCTGCATTGCCTTGGCGGCCTCCCTCACGAACGTCCAGCCGAACAGGCCTGGCGCAAAATGCCACAAAATTGGCCTGTTGGGAACTGGCGGCGCAGGCCCGCCTCGCTGCATCCTCAGCGGAAACAACGGCGAATGCCGCGTCGACAAGAGAGCTGGAGGGAATGCGATGATCTTTACGGGCACCAATGCCGCTGGCGAAACCATCACCTACCGGGACGGCAAGCGCTATCTGTGGATGCTCTCATTCATCCCGCCGCTGATCCCGCTGTTGTCCTACTGGCTCTTCCTGCGGACACACAATCCGCTGGTGACGCTGATTCCATTCGTCTTCATCTTCATCCTGATCCCGTTGCTCGATGTCTTGATCGGCGAGGACACGCACAATCCGCCGGCGGAAGTGGTCGCCGCGATGGAGGCCGATCCTTACTATCTGCGGCTGGCGCGCATCACCGTGGTATTTCCTTGGATCAACTACGTCGCCCTGATCGCCTTCTTCGGCACGCAGGAGCTGCCGTGGTGGTCCTATGTCGCCTTATTGCTCGGCGTCGGCACCATCAATGGCGGCGCGCTGCTGATCGGGCACGAGCTCGGCCACAAGGCTGACCGGCTCAACATCTTGTTCGGCATGCTCGCCAACTGCGCGGTCGGTTACGCCCATTTCCGTGTCGAGCACAATCGCGGCCATCACACCTGGGTCGCGACGCCGGAAGATCCCGCCAGCGCGCGGTTCGGTGAATCGATCTATGCATTCGCTACCCGCGAGCTGCCGGGCGCCTTCAAGCGCGGTTGGCGCAACGAGGCCGAACGGCTGACCCGGCGCGGCGAGCCGGTCTGGTCGGTCAATAACGAGATCCTGCAAGGCTTTGCGCTGACGCTCGTCGTCGCGGCCATCCTGATTGCGCTGTTCGGCTGGAAGGTCGCGCCGTTCATCGTCGCGCACCATTTCCTCGGCTGGTACGCGCTGACCCAGGCTAATTATGTCGAGCACTACGGGCTGCTGCGCGAGAAGCTGCCGAACGGCCGCTACCAGGCGGTCGAGCCGCGCCACTCCTGGAACACCAACCACATCGTCTCGAACCTGATGACGTTCCATTTGCAACGTCATTCCGACCACCACGCCAACCCGATGCGCCCCTACCAGTCGCTGCGCGATTTCGACGATATCCCGCGACTGCCGAACGGCTACACCGGCATGTTCGGCCTGGCTGCGATCCCACCGCTCTGGTTCCGCGTGATGGACCCGAAGACGCTGGCCTGGGCCGGTGGCGACAAGGGCAAGCTCAATCTGGGCGAACGACCGGCGAGTTCGTGATCCACTCGCGTTGGTCGGCTGTTGATGGTCCTACGTCTGCATTGAGCGCCGCTTCATGGCGCCGATGCCGAGGAACGAGCCGTTGACCGACGGATATTGGCTGGTGAATTCGAACGTATCGAAGCTCGGCGCTTCGAACTGCTTCAGCGCCGTCCAGAGCAGCGTCGTGTCCGGACAGGCCTGCGAGTGGATATCGTGATGCACGATGATCCTGGCATGTGAGCGCACCATGAGATGGTCGAGCATTGCACCGCGCAGGCTGTGATCCCCGTCGATATAGACGAAGTCGGGCTTCACGCAATCGACATAGGCGCTGACATCAGGCGCATTGGAGTAGGCCTGAAGATAGACCGGTTCGATCTCCGCCCGCGCGCGCAAGAGATCGAAGTAGGTCGTGATGAATGGCGTCGGATCGATCGGATCGAGCGCGACGATGGTCCTGAGCTCCGCGCCGCTGTTCCTCAGCCACTCCGAAACCAGGATGAACATGCCGCCCCAGCGGCAGCCGATTTCCATGAAGGACGAAATGCCGGACGCGTTGCGCGAGAGCCAGGCCAGGTACGGCGCAAGCTGGCTCGGATACTGCCAGAGGTGCAGACCCTTGCCGAAGCTCGCCGACAGTTCCGACGGCTGCTCGCGAAGCGACTCGTCGTTGAGACCGAGCGCTGGGATGAACTCCCGCTCGAGGAAATCCACGTCGGCGCGCTGAGCTGCACTCAGTCCGGCGATCGCGACGACGGCCTCACTCACGGTATCCGAAAGGGCGGCGAAACGCTGGTATCGGTCGGCTTGAGATCGCGAATATGTTGAGCATTGGCACCATCGGATCGGACGGGAGGGCACGCGCAGACGTTTTTTGTCCTGATGGTTGAACGCGGCGCACGTCCGTCTCGGGCGCAGAATCTGGCATCCGCCCCAGATATTCCGCCTCGCCTCCGGGAAACGCGCCTGGCACCAATGCGAATCGCGCCGGCGAGTTGCCACCCAGCGCCTTCAGCCGCTCGGTATCTTCCGCCGCACCGCCTCGACGCCCGCCTCGGTGACGCGATATCTGCGCCCCATCTCCGGGACGATCCAGCCCTTCTCGATCATTCCGGCAATGGTGCTCGGACCGACGCCTGCGGGAAACGAACGGCGCGTTCGGATCGCGTCGATCGCGACCCTTTCGAGATGGGTGGCGACATGCGAGGGGCGCGCGCGAAACGCCTTGGCCATGATGAGGATCGACAGCACTTCGGCGCGCCGGCGCACCGCCGACGCGCTGCGGGTCAGTTCGTTGCTGATCTCGAGCGCGTTCTTGCCGGCCCTGGCGAGGTCTCTGAGCTTCTCGTCCTCGTCAGAGCTCCAGCGTCGCACGATCCCCATCTGCCCCTCACCGCCTGGGTACCCATCTCGAACCGATGCATACGCAGACGGTGCTGATTTGCCATGTGACTTTCGGCACCCTCTTGATGTGACGTTGGAGACTGTCACCATCAAGAAGCACGATGCCGCACTCAGTGCCTGCTGGGTTCAAGCGTGATGAGCACGCCGGTCGGCTCGGGTTCGTGCGGCCGCAGCGACGTCAGCTCCGGATCGCTCCACTCGGCAAGGCTCACCACCTCGCCGGTCTGCCCAGGCATGTCGGAACTCTGGGCGGGTTCGAGCACCTTGAGGCCACTGGTGTCGACGAAGAATGTGTGCTCGCCGAACACGCTGTTCAGTTGCGCCACCGCCGGATGATCATCCGGAAGCACCTGCGCGTTCAGCTGCGTCATGGTCTGTTTGACTTGCGTAGCATTAAGCTTCATCCGCTGCTCCTTCTTGTTGGTTCCGGCCGCCTGGTATCCTTGGCTGGTTCCTCCCCCGCCCGCACCCTTCACCGGGGCTTCGAAGTCTCGAACCGATCAGGCCATCAAACGTTCCGCACCCGCAACGCATTGACCGCGGTGTGCACGGGGTTCCCGATCGATCGATGCATGAGGCATGGCGCCGCGTCACGCCGACCGCCACTCATGTGGCGGAAGGCTTCTTCCTCGCGAGCCCTTCCAGATGCACGCGGCGCGCGGCGGACTTGCGTGTGCGCTCCCTGGTGCGGCAGGCCCGGCAGCGCACGGCCTTGGTGAACACGTCGCCCTTGGCAGTCTCGTACCACCACTTCTGCTGCAACGGCGTCCAGACCTCGGCCACACCGCAGTCCTTGCAAACAAAGGGCTCGGGTCGATAAGTGCCGCGTTCGACGAAATCGGGGATCGAATAGCTGTTCGAGGGCGCAAGCGCGCTCGTCACGACGGCAACCTCAGCGCGCGCCAGCGCAATCCCGTAGTCGCGCAGGCGACGGTGTTCAGCGGCTTTTTGCGCCTGCAGGCGGAGCCATTCGTCGGCATTGCGCCGCTTCGCATCGATCTCCCCACGCTTCTGCCTGTTGCCTTTCACGTCCGCACACCGCATCGCACGTCGAACCAAATGCCCGGTCAACCAGGCCCGCCCGGCCGCATCAAAGATGCGCTGCAGTTCGGCCGCTGGCTTGCCACAGTAGCCGCAGCATTGCTGGGCGGCCAGATCATTCCAGGCGAAGCTAGGTGCGCCCCTGTTCCGCCGGTCGCATGTGGATCAGAGCGTCGAGCGGCGAACTCCAGGATCTCAGCCTCGCCGATCGTATAGCTGCCGAGCTGGAATGTCTGGCCTTCGGTGAGATTTTCCATCGCGCGCCTCCGTCTGTTGCACGACGATAGACCAACGCTGCGGGCTTTCCACGACCTCTGAAGTCGTAACTTCACGCGCAGCGGACGCGAGCGGCACCAGCTGCGCGCGCCTCGCCTGAGCAAGCAGCGCTACTGCAGCCGCGCCGCCCTCGCCTTGGCGGCCTTCACCGTGTTCTCCATCAGGCAGGCGATGGTCATCGGGCCGACGCCGCGCGGCACCGGCGTGATCGCTCCGGCGACCTGCACCGCCTCGTCGAAGGAGACGTCGCCGCACACCGCGTAGCCGCCGTCCGGCTTCGCAACGCGCGTAGTGCCGACGTCGATGACGATGGATTGCGGCTTGATCCAGTCACCACGCACGAGACCCGCCTTCCCCACCGCGCTGACCAGGATATCGGCCTGACGGCAAATCTTGCTGATGCCGCGGGTGTGGATGTGGGTCTGCGTCACGGTCGCCCGCTCCTGCAGCAGCAGCGCGGCCATTGGCTTGCTGACGATGTTGGAGCTGCCGATCACCACGGCATGAGCGCCGGCGAGATCGGGCCGGATCGATTTGATCAGGCGGAGACAGCCGAGCGGCGTGCACGGCACCAGCGCATCGTTGCCGTGAAACAGCCGGCCCGCGTTCAGCGCGTGCAGGCCATCGACATCCTTCGCGGGATCGACCGCCGCCATCACGCGCAAGGCGTCGATATGCGCCGGCAGCGGCAGCTGGATCAGGATGCCGTCGACATCGTCGCGTGCGTTGAGCGCGTCGATCCTGGCCAGCAGATCGGCCTCGCTGGCTTCATCCGGCAGGCGTTCGACCTCGCCGCGCAGGCCAAGCCGCTCGGCCATCCTGACCTTGCTTTGCACGTAGATCTGGCTCGCCGGGTCACAGCCAACCAGCACGACGGCGAGCCCGGGCGCGCGGGGCAGCCGGTCCAGTTCGCTCGCAACCTTGTCGATGACAATTTGGGCATGTGCATGCCCGTCAAGAATGTTCGCCGTCATGGCACCTCCGTTTCGAAGCGGTGCCCAGGCGCGCGGCGTTCAGTCTCTGCGCTCCCCGATGGTGGTCCATCCAAGCGCCAGTCGCGCAGATGGCGGCGTCATAGCCGCCCGGCCCGGCAAACGCAAATGACGCTCGCTTGCGGCCCAACCGGCGACGAATTGCCCCTTTTTTTGCCGGTGGATCGGTGCCGGGCGGGCCTCTACCGGGGGTAGGATTCGGACAAAACTTGCGATAAGTGTCGGCGCTTGCCGGGCTTTTCCGATCCCCGGCGCCATCCTTCCGGTCATCACGCCACTTCGGATATTTTCACCATGAGATATATCATCCTCGCGCTGGCGCTCTTCTGCCCGGCTGCCGCGCTTGCCCAAGGCACCACTCCGGTCACCACGCCACCCCCAGCCGCCGACGGGCCTGCGGCGACCCCGCAGCCGATGGTGGGCGACAAGCCGCTGGTCCAGGTCGGCAAGAAATCGGCGGTCAAGAAGGGCGAGAAGGCTGCACCCGGCAAGCCGCAATCGGTCGCGCAGAAGCTCCAGGCCTGCCAGGACATCGACGACGCCACCAAGGAGCGGCTGATGTGCTACGACGAGATCTTCAAGCCGCAGCCCAAGCCGAAGGCCGCCCCTGCCAAGGGCGTCGCCGAATGCCGGTTCGTCAAGGAAGAGGACGAGCGGCTGACCTGCTACAATGGCTTCGCCGACAAGATTCCGCGCCTGCCGCGCTAGCCACTTCAGGCCACCCAAGCGCCAGTCCGCAATTGGTGGCCGCTTGGTGTGGCGGACATGAAAACGCCGCCGCAAGTGTTTGCGGCGGCGTATTCATTGCCGGTTGCGGCGTGTCCTTGCTTACCAGGTTCCGAACCCGCCAAAGAAGCCCATCCGCGGCTGCTGCTGCGCGACGCGGTAAGGCTGGTACATGCCGGGCTGGGCCAGCCGCATCGGCTGCTGGGGATGGGCGTGGTAGCGCGCGACCTTGCGCTTCTTCGGTGCCTGAGCTTGAGCCGGCTGCTCGGCCAGCTTCGCCTCGGCCACGACCGCGCCCTTCTGCGCGTCAGCCTTCTCCGGCGGAATGAACTGGGCGAACGTGTTGCGAACGCGGGCCTGCGCCGAGGCATCGCCGGCGGCCGGCGGGGTCGCCGCGGCGACTGCGTTCACCTGCGCAGGAACGATGGTCGGCAGGCTGGTGTCGTACACCACCCGCTCGGGCAGTTTCTGGCTCGACTTGATGCGTACCATGGTCTTGTTGTCGACGCCGGGCGACGACAGGCCCTGGTTCTGGCCGGCGACCACGGCCTCCTGCGGCACGATGGCATTGACGACGAAGAGCAGCGCAAGCAGCACGCCACCAACGAACAGGAAATAACGCGCCACAGGCATTTTGGGTGCTCCCCCCGCGCCACGGCGCGGCTCAACTCGACGCGATGACGTCGGTCATCGCGCAACGAACTCATCGTCTGCGCATGATCACCCGGACGGTCGCCATCCAGCGCTTCCGGATCGTTCTCTAACGGTCGGCCTATTAGTTAGTTCCTGCCCGGCCGTTACGGTTCACCCGGCAATTCAATTCCCGGTCACTTTTTCGGGATACGTGGTTTAGACCCGGCTGGCGGTCACGACCGAGCATTTCGCCTTGTTTGCGTTAACGTTGACGAACCCGATCAACATCCGCGGGTAGGTCTTGCGGCTCTTCATGGCGATGGTGTCCGGGATCAACCGCTTGCGTTCGGTCACGGGGCTGCCGTCGCTACGGATGAAGGCGCAGGCGATCTCGATATCCTTCACCGCGAAATCGTTGGCATTGCGCAGTGTCAGGGTAACGAGCACCTTGGAACCCAGCCCGCCGCGCTGCCAGGACTGCGAGGCGATCCGCAGCCGATCCAGCGGCGATCTTTCGCCGGGCTCGGGCCGCCTCGCCTCCTCTGCGGTCGACGGAGTGATCGCCGCCCCGACCGTGGCCGGCTCATCTCCCGCGATATCCTTTGCGGCCTGTGGCGCCCGGGTCGATGCATCCTGCGCGCTGCGAACCACGGTGGAAGACACCGGCCAGACATCCTGGTCTCCGGCATCACTCGGCTCCGGGAGCATGAACCAGGCCGCAATCCCAGCGACCGCGATTACCGACAGCAGCAGGCTCGCGTAGAAGCCGCCCTCACCAAGACGTCCGGCGGCAAACCTTCGAAACGACGCCAGGCCGATCCGCATCGTCGTGCCCTCACCCTCGCCCGATCAAGCCGCCACCCCGCTGCGGTCACCGCGAGCATCGCTTCATGCGGCATCCCGGGACGGCCGCAGGTCGAGCGGCCACGCGAGAACAATCACCGGCGGCCGGAATGGTTTCATTCCGGGACGACAATCTTGCAACAGGCTGGACGGGATGGCATCACGGTCGGCCGCTCGCTACATTCGCGCCGCCCAAGAGCGAGTGCCGCGCACCCAAGTGGCGCGAGAATAACAAGGAGACCGCAATGCCCGTCGTCACCTGGGACCACGTCCATCTGCGCAGCCCCGATCCGGAGGCCACCGCGACCTGGCTGCGCGACATTCTCGGCGGCGAGATCATCCGCGGCCCCGGCCGCATCGACGTCCAGCTCGGCGGCGCCAAGGTGTTCATCGCCGAGGTGTCGCAAGGCGACGGCGTCAACGCCCCGCCGGTGACGCCGTATCAGGGGCTCGATCATTTCGGGCTGACCGTGAAGGACATCGACGCGGTCGCTGCCGAGATCAAGGCCAAGGGTGTCGAGTTCACCAAGGAACCGACCACGATCCGCCCCGGTGTGCGGATCTGCTTCATCCGCGGGCCGCAGGGCATCTCGATCGAGCTGCTCGAGCGCGACAGGAAATACGCGTGAGCGATCCCGGTCCGCTACGTCATGCTGCCGGGCATGAAGCAGCGGATCGTTACGCCCATGTAGCTCTTGATCGGCCAGACCATGGCGCGGCCGACCCGGTTGGGCTCGGTGACTACGGCCTCGTCGGGGACGTCGACCCAGACTCCGTCGAGACGCACGCGGTAGTGTCCGTCCTTCGATTCCCAATCGACGTCGCTAACCGCGCTGCCGTCGGCATCCGAGCAGCATGGCCCCTTGCCGCTGCGCAAACCGTCGAACCATTCCTTGAGTGGCGAATTGGCGTAGCGGCCATCGGGATCGCGCGCCCGCGCGATTTGCACGGCCGCGGCCAGCACCAGCATCATCAGCCCGAGAGACACCATCACGCGGCCCCCACGACGAGGCCAAGTTCCATTGGCATTGCGAGGGCGCGCCAAACGACGGCCCGATTCAATCCAGTCTGACATGTGTTCGCTCCAGCACTCACCGGCCAGTGCAACCAGAGCTATGCATTTCGCGGGCCAGTTCGATTCGCGCGCACGGTCCGCTGTCATCGCGCCGTCACACCGCCTGGCAGGAACCGAGGGTTCACGTCCGCTCCGGGCCCCGGAATCAACCTGCCTCATTGCACGAGGTTGCTCGCTTTGGCATAAAAAACCAATCCGGATTGCTGCGGGCGCGGCAGCCGGTAAATGGGACGTTATGAAGAACGGGCTGTACTCAATCCACGTCACCCTGCTGGACGGACGCGTCGGCAAGGGCAGCGGAGTGATTCTCTTCCGCGACGGGCAAATTCTCGGCGGCGATGCCTATCTCTATTACACGGGCAGCTACACGGTGAAGGGTAATGCGTTCAAGGGCGAGATCCTTGTGCAGCGCCACACCACGCCACGCGAGACCGACAACCCGCTGTTCGGCGGGCCCGCGCCGGTCGGCATCGGCCTCTCCGGCACCTTCACCGATACCCGCGGCACCATGAGCGGAACCGCGCTGGTCGGCAAGGCAAGCCTGATCTTCGGCGCCACGCTGCACAAGCTCGCGGATATCAATTAGCTTTTCGAGGCTCGCTGCTAGATCCGTAACCCCGGGTCGACGGCCACTAGCGGGGCCCGAGCATCCTCGAGACGCGGCTTCGCCGCGTCTCAGGGTGACGGGAACGGGCTGAGCTTGCAGCTGCTTTCCCTATTCACGATATCTCTCACGTCGCGCCGTGTGCTTCGACATGGAGCGCGTAGATCGAATGGCACGACGCCATGTACAGGCGGTTGTTCTTGGGTCCGCCGAAGGTCAGGTTCTCGCAGCGCTCCGGCAGGCGGATGAAGCCGAGCGGCTTGCCCTGCGGGTCGAACACCATCACGCCGTCGAGATCCTCAGGTCTGCCCTTGAGCTGATAGACCTTGCGGCCGCCGGCCTCGACAGGCTCCGACTGCAGCGCGCCGTTGCTGCCCCAGCCGCACCACAGGTTGCCGTCGCGATCGACGCGGAAGCCGTCGAGCGATCCCTGATCGACGGCGTCGATCAGCTTGGTCTTGTTGGAGACGGTGCCGTCGGCATTGACGTCGTAGCTCCAGATGCTGCGATTCGGCGTGCCCTTCCACTCGACGACGTAGAGCTTCGTCTCATCCGGCGAGAACGCGAGCCCGTTGGGATTGACCAGATCGGTGATCACCGCCGTCAGCTTTCCGTCGGAGCCGATCCTGAACACGTTGGTGTTGTCCTGCTCGCGCTTGGCCTTGAAGCCTTCCCACTCGCCGGCGATGCCGAACACAGGATCGGTGAACCAGATGGTGTCGTCCGACTTCACCACGATGTCGTTCGGCGCGTTGAGGCGCTTGCCCTCGAAGCTGTCGGCCAGCACGGTGATCTTGCCGCTCTTCTCGGTGCGCGTAATCCGCCGCGTCACCGAATGCTCGCAGGTGACGAGCCGCCCCTGCCGATCGCGGGTGTTGCCGTTGGCGAAGTTGGCGGGGCTGCGAAAGACGCTGAGGCTGCCGTCCTTCTCGCGATACTTCATGATGCGGTTGTTGGGGATGTCGCTGAACAGCAGATAACCGCCTTCGGGGAAGTACACAGGCCCCTCCGCCCAGCGCAGGCCGGTCGCGACCTGCTCCAGCGTAGAGCTGTAGAGCCGGTACTTGGCGAACGCCGGATCGAGGATTTCGACAGCCGGATCCGGATAGCGCTGACTGGGCCTGAACGGGAACGACTGCGCCATGGCCCGGCCCGTCGCCGCGCTCGCTAAGCCCACGCCGATGCCGGCCACCAGATTGCGCCGTGAGATCATATCGTCCTCCCTGCCGCTGCCGTCCGTCGATTCCCGGATCCGCTGAGCGAGCCGTAGGGGTCTTGTCGCAGGTGGTCCAATGCCGTTCAGGCATCGGTTGATACTGATCGAATATGGATACTCCGACCGTCACCCTGACAAGCGCGCAGCGGGCCAGCCGGCAAACGTCGGCCGAAAGCGCCCTACTCCGCGGCCTGCTCCAGCGGCGCGACGCGCGGCAGGATCATCTGGATGCGGGTGCCGTTGCCCGGCGCGGAATCCAGCGAGAGGCGGCCGCCGAGGCGGTTGGTGACGATGCTGTAGACGATGTGCAGCCCGAGGCCGGTGCCGCCCTGGTCGCGCCGCGTCGTGAAGAACGGATCGAAGGCGCGGCGGCGCACGTCGAGGCTCATGCCGCAGCCATTGTCGGCGAAAATCACCTCGACATAGTCGTTGCCGGAGGCGTGCACCTGGATCTCGACTTCGCCGGCCTTGCCGTCCGGGAACGCATGCGCGACCGCGTTGAGGAACAGATTAGTCAGCACCTGGCCATACGGTCCGGGATAGGAATTCATGATCAGGTTCGGCTCGCAATCGACGTTGAGCGTCAGATTGTGCTTGCGCAGGCCGGGCCGCAGACTCATCACCACCTGCTCGGTGAGGTCGCCGAGATCGAAGCTGCGTTGGTCCGAATAGTTACGGTCGGCGGCGACCTGCTTGAACGACTGGATCAGCTCCGCGGCACGGTTCAGATTGGCGACGAGCTGCGAGGAGGCGTCCCGCGCCGTGTTCAGGAAATCGTTGAGGCTCGAGCGGCGCAGGTCGCCGCGCTCGACCTGGGTCGCGAAGTTCGCGGTCTTGCGCTCCAGCGCGGAGGCCACCGTGAGGCTGATGCCGACGGGATTGTTGACCTCATGAGCGACGCCGGCCACCAGGCGGCCGAGCGCGGCGAGCTTCTCGGCCTCGATCAGCGAATTCTGGGTTTCCCGCAAATTGCGCAGCGCCGCCTCCGCGGAATCCCTCGCCTTGCGCATCTCCTGTTCGGACCGCTTGCGCTCGCCGATGTCGAGCGCGACCGTGACGATGTTCTCGATGTCGCCCTGCGCATCGACGATCGGCAGCTTGTTGACGAGCCATTGCCGCATGTTGCCGGCTGCGTCCTTGTACTCTTCCTCGTAGAACCCGAGCTCGCGGCGCACCGACAGCACACGCTTGTCGTTCTCGTCGGTCTTGGCTGCGCCATAGCGCGCCATCAGCTCGGCGGTGGTCTGGCCGATCGCGTCCTGCGGCTCGATGCCGAAGATGCCCGCCATGTAGCGGTTCATCAGCACGTAGCGCAGGTCGCGATCCTTGACATTGATGACTGCGGGCACCGTGTCGATCACCATCTGCAACAGCCGGCGGCCTTCGGCGATGGCATCCTCGGCGCGCTTCTGGTCGGTGATGTCGCGCACCGTGCCCTCGTAGCGGATCACTTCGCCCTCGTCGTTGCGCACAACGGTCGCGGAATCGGACAGCCACAGCACGGTGCCGTCGCGCGAGCGCACCTGATATTCGTAGTCGCGCACCGTGCCGTCGCGCAGCATCAGCTGCTGGTACTGCTGGCGCGCCGCCGGATCGACGTAGACGGTGGAGGCGATGTCGCCGATCCCATTGATCAGGTCCTGCGGCGTGGCATAGCCCATCATCCGCGCCAGCGCCGGATTGGCGTTGAGCAGCGCGCCGCCCGGCGTCGTGACGTAGATGCCGTCGACCGACGCCTCGAACAGCTTGTGGTAGCTCTCCTCGGCGAGCCGCTGCTCGGCAAGCGCGCGCAGCGCGGCCTCGCGCGCGCTGTCGGCGTCGACCAGGGTCTGACGGAACACTTCGGCGGCGCGCGCGATGTCGCCGATCTCGTTGTCGAGGTCGGCACCCGGAATGAACGCGCTCTTCTCGCCGCCCGCGACCTTGCGGATCGATCCGGCGATCCTGGCGAGCGGGCGAACGGTGCGGCGAACCACCAGCACCGAAGCGAACAGGCCGATCAGCACCCCCGCGGTGCCGAGCACGATGCTCTGCCATTTTGCCTCCGCCAGCGTGCGCGCAAAATCGCGCGACAGCACATGGCCGCGACGGGAGCTGAGCTCGCGCAACAGCTCGGTGACCTTTTGGATCAGGCGGCCTTCGGCGCCGAGCACCTCGCGGTCGATGTCGGCGATCTGGCCCTCGCGCACTGAAATCGCGCTGATCGCTTCGGCATAGTTGTCGACCGCGCCGCGTAGTGTGGGATCGGCGATGGTCATCGCCCGCATGCTCTGCGCAGCCTGCTCGGCGGCCGACGTGTTGTGCGCCAGGAGCGCGGTGGCGATACGGCTCTGGGCCTGCGACAGCGTGTTGGCCAGCGCCGCATCATTGCTCGCGGCGACCGCTTTGTCGAACGCGTCGCGCAGCGGCGGCAGCCCGGCGACGATCTCGGCGCGGCGGCTGAGCAACGCCGAGATGCGTTCGATCCCGCTGCGATAAGTCGCCAGCCGCTGGGTGACGCCGTCGATCATGTCCTGCTGCTCGGGCGCCAGCTCGATCCGGGTCTTCTTCAGGATCTCGCTCAGCGACTGGGCCGCCTCTGCGACCTGGGCCGACTGATTGCCGGGCTCGGTGACGAAGTCCCGCGCCGCCAGCCGCAGCTCGTTGGTGCGCCGGTCGATATCCTCGGCGATGTCGCCGACGCTTTGCAGCCGCTGCAGCTCGGCGAAGGTCGTGTCGATGTGCCGGATCGCGATCACGCTGGCCGTGGACGTGATGATGATCACAGCCAGCACCAGCAGGAAGCTGCCGAACGTGAGCTGGCCAATCGAGAGGGAGAACGCACGCGGCGCTTGCGAATTCGGCGGCAATTCAGCGGTCATGTCATCAAGGCCGGGGTCCAATGCGCCCCAATATACGGGAAATTACGGGCTTTGGGGAAACATGCTGAAAGGCCGGGCCGATGGGTGTGACCTCTGTCACCCGGGGCCGCTGGTGGCCGATTCCGGCACAGGGCAGCGTTCGGGCTGCTCCAGCGGGGATGCCGGCTTCCTTGACGCATCCGGGGACACCCGGCCGGAAGGCAGAACGTCAGGCGCCCGCGGTCGTCCGCGCCGGGACGTCATGGCGGCAATGACCTTAGGCCGCAGCGATCCTACGCTCAGGAATTGTCATCGCGGCGACACCGATCACGACGCAGGCAAGCCCGAGCCACGCCGTCGGGCTCAGCCGCTCGCCCAGAAAAACGACGCTGAGCGCAACGCCGATCGGCACCCGCAGATAGGCCTGCGCGGTGGTGCCAACCGAGCCGAGGGTCTGGATCAGGCGAAAGTAGATCACGAAGGCGATCGCGGTCGAGAACACCGCGAGCGCCAGCAATGCGGCAAGCGAGCTGGTCGACGGCGTCAGCGTCCAGGGCCGCTCGACGACGAGGCTGAGTGGAATCAGGATCGCGGCGCCCGCCATTAGCGAGCCCGCGGCCGGCGCCATCGGATCGAGCCCCTTGAAGCCGCGGCTGAAGATCGCGGCGCAGGCGTAGCAGATCGTGGCGGCGACGATCGCGACCTCGGCCACGATGCCCTCCCCGAGATCGCGGAACGCATCGACGCCGACGATCAGGCAGATGCCGGCCATGCCGGCGATCACCCCGAACAGTTTTCGCGGGCTCGCGGCCTCGTGGCGGGTGATCGCGGCCGTGAACAGGAAGGTGAAGATCGGCGAGGCTGAATTGAGGATGGTGGCAAGGCCGGCATCGACGAAGCGCTCGCCCCAGGCGATCAGCGTCCACGGGATCACGCTGTTGAGGCAGGCCTGGAAGATGAAGCGGCGCCAGGTCGCGCCGTCCGTCGGCATCGATACGCCGCGCATCCGCATGATGACGAGCAGCAGGAGCCCTCCGATTGCGGTGCGCGCTGCGATCAACGTGATCGGCGGGATGGTCGCAACGCCGAGCTTGATGAAGGTGTAGGAGCCGCCCCATAGGGTGGCAAGCGCGAGCAGCAACGCCAGCTCGAAGGCCATGCTGGGCTGGCGGGGCTTGGTGGTGGTCATGGGTGGGATTCCGTCTCGAGGATCGGACGGAAGCTACATCGGCGGGAGGCGATGATAGTTCGCTATAGACCGAAGTGTGGAGAGAAGCGATGCTCCAGCCATCGTAGACTTGGCTTTCGCCAGGACGACATCGAGCCTGTTGCGCCGCCTGCGAGTCGTGAACACGCCACCGCGGGAGATGACGGGAACTACCCCAGCGCGCCGACGTCGAACACCTCGCCGTCGTAACCCGCTTCCTTGGGGATGCGGAGTTGGCGGCCGCCGGCGGTCTTGGTCATCACGGGCATCACCGTGACGATCGGCTTGCCCTTGCTGTCGGCGAGCGCGGCGCCGACGTTCGGCTGCTTGCCGAGCCTGATCAGATTGCGCGTGGTCGGGAACGGCAGCTTGAAGCGGCCGGTCTCGCCGCCCTCCAGCGCCTCCCGTGTCGACACCCAGATCGAATCGGTCGATTCCTTGCCGTCATGGGCGCCGAGCTGTTCGGGCGGCGCTGCGGCCAGGAAGAACCAGGTGTCGAAACGCTTCGGCATGCCTTCCGGCGTGATCCAGTGCGCATACGGCACGAGCTCGTCGAGCGCGAGCACCATGCCGTTGTCCGTGAGCACCTTGAGGAAGCTGATCTTGCCTTCGTTCAACGCCGCACGATGCGCGGTCGCGATGTCGTTCGCACGCCCGGCGTCGACCAGATCCTTCGATCCAAGCGGCCGCGCCAGCAGGATGCCGCTCTCCTCGAAGGTCTCGCGGATCGCCGCGATGCGGAAGCCGAGCGCATCCGTATCGAGGCCTTCCCCGCCCGAATAGAGTGCGGGATCGGCGGCGATCTCCTTGTCGTTCTTGTCGACGCTGCCGCCCGGAAACACCAGCGCACCCGAGTTGAACTCGATCTGGTGATGGCGAACCATCATGAAGACTTCGATTTCGTCGCGGCTCTTGCCGTCGACATCGGACGATGTTCCGTCACGCAGCAGCAGCACGGTCGACGCAAGGCGCGGGGCAACGATCTCGGTCATGATTATCCTGCTGCACTGGATTGCGGTTGCAGATTGGCGCGACGATCGACGCGCGCCACGCGCGAAAGCAGATAATCGACCTCCGCCCTCGCCTGCGGCGTGATGACGGCACCGGGCTTACGCTGGGCGCTGGAGGAGATGATGCCGCGCTTCTGCAGCACGTATTTGCGCACGGTGAGGCCGACGCCGGGCTGCTGCTCGTAGCGGATCAGCGGCAGATGGGCGTCGAACAGATCGTGCGCGGCATCGCGCTTGCCCGCTTTCGACAGATTGACGACGTCGATCAGGAGTTCGGGGAAAGCATAGCCCGTCATCGCACCGTCGGCACCGCGCTCCATCTCGAAATCGAGGAACAGGCCGCCATTGCCGACCAGGATCGACAGCGGCCGCAGCGAGCCGTCCTTCTGGAAGTTGCGCAGTGCCGAGATCTTCTCGAGGCCCGGCCAGTCCTCGTGCTTGAGCATCACGCAGGACGGCGAATCCATCACGATCTTACGGATCACCGCGGGCGTGAATTGGACGGTCAGCGTCAGCGGATAGTCCTGCAGCACCCACGGAATATCGTCGCCGATCGCTTCCTGCGCCTGCTTGAAATACCCGATGATCTGGTCGTCGGTGCGCAGATGCGGCGGCGGCGCGATCATGACGCCGGCGGCGCCGGCATCCATCGACTTCTTCGCCAGCGAGCGCATCGTGGCGAAGCCCGGTGCCGAGACGCCGACGATCACCTGCAGCTTCCTGGCGCGCTTGACGAAGCGCAGCGCGACCTGCTCCGCCTCGGCCGCATCGAGCTTCGGCGCCTCGCCCAAAATGCCCAGCACAGTGACGCCGTCGCAGCCGACCTCGGTGTAGAAATCGGTCAGCCGGTCGATCGATGCCTCGTCGATACGGCCGTCGTCATGGAACGGGGTCGGCGCAATCGCAAAAGTTCCGGCGGCCTGGGCGGTGAGTTTGGTCATGGGTGCCTCGTCTGTTTCCGCCTCTATACAGTGTCATTCCGGGCCGCGCCACTTGGCGCAGACCCGGAATGCCGTCAGGTCAGAACCGCCGCGCACCCATCTTGATCTGCTCCTCGGAGAAGAAGATGTCCTTGGCGTGGGCGACGATGTCCTCGGCCTTCCAGCCGGTAAAGGGCGGCTTCCAGCCCTCCATTTCCATCATCCGCATCTCGCGGACGCCGCGCGGGCCCGAGACGCCGAGCACCTTGCCGGTCTGGTCGCCCGACAGGTCGCTGACCATGTAGAGCACCGCCGGCGCGATGCCGTCCGGACCGAGCGCCGCACCCGGGTTCTCCTTGTAGCGCGGCAGGTCCGCGGTCATGCGGGTCAGCGCGCCCGGCGCCAACGTCCAGACCCGGATGTTGTACTTGCGGCCCTCGATCGCCAGCACGTTGGAGAGGCCCCAGATGCCGCCCTTGGCTGCGCCGTAATTGCTCTGGCCGAAATTGCCGATCAGGCCCGAGGTCGAGGAGGTGTTGACGATGACGCCGCCGCCATTGTCGCGCATCCATTTGAACACCGGCTGGGTGCAGCAAAAGGTGCCTTTGAGATGCACCTTCATCACCTTGTCCCAGTTGGCTTCCTTGGCCTTGTGGAAGGTCTCGTCGAGCAGGATGCCGGCGTTGTTGACCAGGATGTCGGCGCGGCCGAAATGCTTGATGGCATCGTCGAACACCGACTGGCCGCCGGCCAGGGTCGAGATGTCGGCGCCGTTGGCGACCGCACGGCCGCCCTCGGCCTTGATCGCGTCGACCACCTTGTCGGCCATCGACTTGTCGGAGCCCGAACCGTCGCGCGGACCGCCGAGGTCGTTGACCACCACGGCCGCGCCCTCGCGCGCAAACAGCTTCGCGTAGGCCTCACCAAGTCCGCCGCCGGCGCCCGTGATCAGCGCCACCTTGCCGTCGAGTAATCCCATGGTCGTCTCTCCGTTGTTGTTTCTTCTTCAACTCTCCCCGCAAACGCGGGGCCAGGGAGCGCACCCGCCCTCACCGCTTACGCCAGCACCGTCTTGCCGCTCTTGATCACGGTGATGCCGCGCGACTTCACCTTGGCTTCGAACGACACCACGTTGCCGTCCTTCCACAGCTCCATGGTCACGGTCTCGCCAGGGAACACCGGCGAGGAGAACCGCGCCGCGTGCTGCTTGAAGGCGGACGGATCGTAATCGGCATAAGTCTGCAACACGCCGCGGCAGGTGATGCCGTAGGTGCACATGCCGTGCAGGATCGGCCGCGGGAAGCCGGCCTTCTTCGCAAACTCCGGATCGGAGTGCAGCGGGTTGCGGTCGCCGCAGAGCCGGTAGATCAGCGCCTGGTCGGGCCGCGTCGTGATATCGACCACCTTGTCCGGCGCACGCTCCGGCACCTTGTGCGGCTCGGGCTGGCCGTCTGACGGGCCGCCGAAGCCGCCATCGCCGCGGGCGAAGCGCGAAGCCACCAGCGTGGCCAGCTTCTCGCCCTTTTCATCCTTCAGCACGGTCTGGTGGCGGATCACCGCGCCCTTGTCCTTGCCCTTGTCGAACACGTCGAGCACGGTCGAGTCGGCCGTGATGTGGGCTGCGGTCGCGAACGGCTTGTGGAAGGTGATGTCGCGCTCGCCGTCGACTACCATGACGCGGTTGAGATTCATCTCACCGGGACCGGCGCCCCAGGCCGCGACCGACGCGAATGTCGGCACCACCTTGAGCGGGCGCGGCGTCAGCACGCCCTCATTGACGAAGGCAAGCTCCTTCTCGTCCATTGGATCGGCGCCGAGGCCGATGCCGTAGGCATAGAGCATCACGTCGCGATCGCTGTAGCTGTATTTCTGGCCGAGGTTCTTCAGGGCCATCAGCTGTTCGTACACGATTGGCATTGTTGTTTTCTCCCCGAACTCGTTTCTCGCTCTGCGCATTGATGCGCCCTCTCCCCTTCTGGGAGAGGGCTGCACCGGCAGTCGTCACAATCTCACTTCGGTGAGGGGTTCGCGCCGCAAAGAGACTCTTCGCGCGGAGGGAAACCCCTCACCCGCCTTCGCTTTCAGCGAGGGCCCCCTCTCCCACAAGGGAGAGGGTAAAATCAGGCCGGCGTGAAGAACGGCAGCGGCGCGCCGTCGGTCGGCTTCCACACCACCTTGACCTTCTGGCCGATCTTCACCGTCTCCAGATCGCAATCGACGATGTTGGTCTGCAGCGACGGACCTTCCTTCAGCGTCACATAGGCGATTGCATAGGGACCGGTCGGCGACTTCCGCATCAGGCTAAAGGTGTAAACCGTCGCCTCGCCGCTCGACTCTTCCCACACCGTCTTGTCGGAGAAGCAGAACGGGCAGATCGCGCGCGGGAAGTAGTGCGCTTCGCCGCAGGTGGTGCAGCGCTTGATCATGAACTTACCCGCCTTCGCCGCTTCCCAGAACGGCGCAGTCTCCGGATTGGTGACCGGGGCATTGTACTTCTTGGCTTCAGACATCACGCACGCTCCAGAATGCAGGTTGAGGCGGCGTGGCGAACGCCGAGCAGACCGCCGGTGCCGTGGGCGATCGCGAGGTCGCAGTTCTGCACCTGCACCTTCGGATGCGCCTCGCCGCGCAACTGGCGCACCGCCTCGAGGATCTTCGTCATGCCGCCGCGGTTGACAGGATGGTTGCTGCACAGGCCGCCGCCGTCGGTGTTGAACGGCAGCTTGCCGACACCGGAGATCAGATTGCCGTCGGCGACGAACTTGCCGCCCTCGCCCTTCTTGCAGAAGCCGAGGTCCTCCAGCTGCATCAGCACGGTGATGGTGAAGCTGTCATAGATCGAGGCGTATTTGATGTCCTTCGGCGTCACGCCGGCTTCCTCGAAGGCGCGCGGGCCGGACCACACGCCGGCGGAGTAAGTCAGGTCGAGATCCTTGCCGCCGCGCGGGCCCTTCATCGCCTCGCCATGGCCGATCAGGCGCACCAGCGGCTTCTTCAGGCTCTTGGCGATCTCCGGCGTGGTGACGATCATCGCGCCGCCGCCGTCGGTGACGACGCAGCAATCCATCCGGTGCAGCGGGTCTGAGATCATCGGCGAGTTCAAGACGTCCTCGACGGTGACGACCTCCTTCAGCATCGCATGCGGATTGTATTGCGCGTGATGCGAGGCCGCGACCTTGATCCAGGCGAGCTGCTCGGAGGTGGTGCCGTAGTCGTGCATATGGCGCATGGCACACATGCCATAGGCATTGTGCGTGGTAGCCCCGTAGGCCAGTTCGAAATCGGCCTCGGCGCCGGAGGCGCGCGGCGGCATCGGACCGGTGCGCGGCTTGCCCGCCAGCGTGACCAGCGCGACCGAGCACTTGCCCGCAGCGATCGCCTCGGCAGCATGACCGAGATGGATCAGATAGGAGCAGCCACCTGTCTCGGTGGAGTCGACGTGACGCAGCTTCTTGGTGTTGAGGCCGAGGTAATCGACCATCGGCCAAAGCCCGCCAGGCGCGTCGCCGGCACAGAAATAGCCGTCGATGTCGTCCTTGGTCAGCCCGGCATCCTCGATCGCACCCTTGGCGACCTCGGCGTGCAGCTGTGCTGTTGATTTATCGGGTGCATGCCGGGTGGGATGCTCGTAGATCCCGGCAATGTAGGCCTTGCCCTTGATGGTCAAATCGCTCTCCGCTGGCGTTTCTCGCTCCAGCGTTTTTCTGAACCGACCAGGCGACCTTGGCAAGCGCGGAAATATTCCGTCAGGCGAGACTGTCACGAGCGCACAATATGCGCGCCTCAAAACGGATATGTCCCGGCGAAGGCCGGGACGACGCCGAACATGCCGCTCCCTACTCCGCCGCCATCTGCCGCGGCGCCGGCGGCGGGTTGGCGAGGTCGGCGGCGAGTTGCGCGTAGCGAACTTTTGCCTCCTTGATCGCCTTCTCCTTCACCGGGCCGTAGCCGCGGATGCGGTCGGGCAGCGACAGTAGTTCGACCGCGATGTCGTGGTTGAGCGGCGACAGCAGGCTCAGCACCGTCGCGACATCCTTCTCGTAGCCCGCGATCAGATCGCGCTCGAGCTTGCGGTCGGCGTTGTAGCCGAAGACGTCGAGCGGCGTGCCGCGCAGGAAGCGGAACCGTGCCATCACCTTGAACACCGACATCATCCACGGCCCGAAGGCGCGCTTCTTCGGACGGCCCTGCGCGTCGAGCCCGCCGCCGAGGATCGGCGGGGCGAGATTGAAGCTGAACTTGAAGTCGCCCTCGAACTGATCGCGCAGTTGCTTCTCGAAGCGGCCGTCGGTGAACAGGCGCGCCACCTCATACTCGTCCTTGTAGGCCAGCAGCTTGGCGTAGTTGATCGCGACCGCGCGCGGCAGCGCTTCGCCATAGCCGCCCTTGGTGGCGGCATCGCGCACCTGGTCGACCAGCTTGCGGTAGCGCTTTGCCAGACGCGCGTTCTGGTAGCCGGTCAGAAGCGCCATGCGGTGGGTGATGACCTCGTCGAGCGACATTGCATCCAGCGTCTTGACCGGCGCGGCGGCGTCATCCTGCCCCTTCATCATTGCGGCGAGCCGCGCCGGATCGGCTGCGGCCAGACGCCCGAGCTGGAACGCCTGCGTGTTCATCTTGATCGAGACGCCGTTGACCTCGATCGCCTGCTGGATCGATTCCGCCGACAACGGCAGCAGCCCGCGCTGATAGGCAAAGCCCATCATCATGATGTTGGTCGCGATGCTATCGCCGAGCAGCGCTTCGGCCGGCTTGGTGAAATCGAAGAAGGTGGAGTCCTTGCGCAGTTCGGTCTCCAGCACGCTGTTGACCTTGCGGGTCTGGAAATTGAAGTCGCGGTTGAGGATGAAATCCGCGGTCGGGATGATGTGGCTGTTGATGATGCCGACGGTCCGGCTCGGCTCGCACAGCGTGATGGTGTCCTTCGACACCGCCACGACCTCGTCGGCCGCGAGCACGAGATCGGCCGTGCCGGTGACGATGCGCGAGCAGGTCACGTCGGCGGTGTGCTCGGAGAGCCGGACGTGGCTCAGCACCGCGCCGCCCTTCTGCGCGAGACCGGACATGTCGAGGATCATCGAGGCCTTGCCTTCGATATGCGCGGCCATGCCGAGCAGCGCGCCGATCGTCAGCACGCCGGTGCCGCCGACGCCGCCGACCGCGATGTTATAGGGCCGGTCGAGCGCGGGCTTCGACGCCGGCTCCGGCAAGGCACCGATGTCGCCAAGCTCAGCGGGTGCGCGACGCTTGAGAGTGCCGCCGTCGACCGTGACGAAGGACGGGCAAAAACCCTTCACGCAGGAATAGTCCTTGTTGCAGGTCGACTGGTTGATGGTGCGCTTGCGCCCCAATTCCGTCTCCAGCGGCTCGACCGAGATGCAGTTCGACTGCACCGAGCAGTCGCCGCAGCCTTCGCAGACGGCAGGATTGATCAGCACGCGGCGCGCCGGATCCTCCATCAGGCCGCGCTTGCGGCGGCGGCGCTTTTCCGCGGCGCAGGTCTGCACGAACACGATCGCGGACGTGCCCTTGGTGTCGCGGCACATCTTCTGGACGTTCTCGAGTTCATCGCGATGAAATAGCTTGACGCCGGGCGCGATGGTGTCGGCCGGATAGGCGTCGGGATTTTCCGAGACCAGGTAGATCTCGCGGATGCCTTCGGCGTGCAGCTGGAAGGTGATCTGCTGCGGCGACAGGTCGCCGTCATGGCGCTGGCCGCCGGTCATGGCGACTGCGTCGTTGTAGAGGATCTTGTAGGTGATATTGGCCTTGGAGGCGATCGACTGACGGATGGCAAGAATGCCGGAGTGGAAATAGGTGCCGTCGCCGAGATTGGCGAAGATGTGATTCTCGTTGGTGAACGGCGCGATGCCGACCCACGGCACGCCCTCGCCGCCCATATGGGTGAAGGTCTCGGTGGAGCGGTTCATCCACAGCGCCATGAAATGGCAGCCGATCCCGCCGAGCGCGCGGCTGCCTTCCGGCACCTTGGTCGAGGTGTTGTGCGGGCAGCCCGAGCAGAAATACGGCGTGCGGCTGACGGGTGCGGTCGCCTGCATCTGCGACGACTGGCGGCCGTTGAACCAGTCCGCCTTGGCGCGCAGCATCTCGGCGATTTCAGGATTGAGATTAAGTCGAAGCAGCCGCTCGGTGAGCGAGCTTGCAAGCGAGGCCACACTGAGCTCGGCGGCGAAGGTCAGGAAGCGCTTGTCGTGATCGTCCATCTTGCCGACGATGCGCGGGCGCACGTCGTCGCGCCAGTTGAACAGCTCCTGCTTGACCTGGTTCTCGACGATCTCGCGGCGTTCCTCGACGATGAAGATCTCCTCGAGGCCGACGGCGAAGTTGCGTACGCCTTCGGGCTCTAGCGGCCAGGGCATGCCGATCTTGTAGAGGCGGATACCGATCTTGGCGGCGATCTCGGGCGTGATGCCGAGCTCGCGCAGCGCCTGGCGGATGTCCTCATAGCTCTTGCCGGACGCCATGATGCCGTAACGCGCGTTCGGCGAATCCATGGTGATGCGGTTGACCTTGTTGGCGCGGGCAAAGGCGATCGCGGCAAAGCCCTTGTAGTCCTGCAAGCGCCGGTCCTGCTCGAAACGGTCGTCGGGCCAGCGAATGTTGAGGCCGCCCGGCGGCAGCTCGAAATCGCTCGGGATGATGAACGGGGTCATCTCGTCGGTGAGGTCGATCTCGGCCGTGGTCTCGACCGTCTCGGTGATCACCTTCATGCCGACCCAGCAGCCCGAGTAGCGCGACATCGCGATACCCAAGAGGCCCATCTCGATCATTTCGTGGATGCTGGAGGGGTAGAGGTAGGGCATCAGCGCGGAGATGAAGGCGTGGTCGGACTGATGCGGGACGGTCGAGGATTTTGCGCCATGGTCGTCGCCGGCAAGGCAGAGCACGCCACCATGCTTGGCGGAGCCCGCCGCATTGCCGTGGCGGAAGACGTCGCCGCAGCGGTCGACGCCGGGGCCCTTGCCGTACCAGATGCCGACCGCGCCATCGTATTTGGCGCCGGACGACAGGCCGAGCTGCTGCGAGCCCCAGATCGCGGTGGCCGCGAGGTCCTCGTTCACGCCGGGCTGGAATTTGATGTTGTACTGCTCGAGATGCTTGCGGGCGGCGAATAGCTGCTGGTCGTAGCCGCCGAGGGGGGAACCGCGATAGCCGGAGATGAAGCCCGCCGTATTGAGGCCTGCGGCGCGGTCGCGTCTGATCTGCGCCATGGGCAGGCGGACCAGCGCCTGGATGCCGGTCATGAAGACGTGGCCGGTGCCTTGGGTGTATTTCTGGTCGAGGCTGATAGGCCCTTGGTTGATTCCCATTTAGCCCTCTTTGCGCTGGTCGCGACGCCTGCTCTTTAGCTAGTCATCCGAGCTTGTTAGAACCAGTCTATGTCGGATATTCCGGCCCGCGCAGCACAATTCTGGGCGACCGGGCCCGTCGCTCAAAAATCGCAATTTCGTGCCGGGAATATTGCAGCGCTGTTTCGGTTTCTGTCGCTGGACAGGCCCGCGACGAAATGGCGTAACGCGTCCTGTGGACCGGAAGGTTCAGAAGGTGAGTGGATGCGGCAGCGACATCGAACGACCGGCGCGATTCTGGCCAGTCTGCTGTTGTGCAGTGCGTTGGCGGCCCGCGAATGCACGGCCGCGTCAACTGACGACCTCGTCGCCCGCGGCAAGGCGCTGACGATCGCCGGCGACTGCGCAAGCTGCCACACGGTCGACCCGGCAAAGCCGTTCGCCGGCGGCAAGCGGATCGACACGCCGTTCGGCGCCGTGTTCTCGCCGAACCTGACCCCCGATCGCGACACCGGCATCGGCGGCTGGAGCGACGACGACTTCCTGCGCGCGCTGCGGATGGGTGTCGCGCCGAACGGGGCGCATTATTACCCCGCCTTCCCCTACCCGTCCTTCACCAAGCTGATCCGCGACGACATCCTGGCGATCCGCGCCTATCTCGCGACGCTCGCGCCGGTCAGCAACAGGACGGCGCCGCCGGAGCTGCGCTGGCCGTTGAACTACCGCGTGGTGATGCGGGTCTGGAACGCGCTGTTCTTCACGCCGGGCATCATCGAGCCGGACCAGGGCAAGACAGCGGAATGGAATCGCGGCCGCTACCTCGTCGAAGCCCTCGCCCATTGCGGCGCCTGCCATACGCCGAAAAATGCGTTCGGCGCCGACAAGCGCGACCAGGCGCTCGGTGGCAGCATGGTCCAGGGCATGTTCGCGCCGAGGCTCGACGGCGCCGCGCGCAGCGGGCTGAAGTCATGGAGCGCAGACGACATCGCCGAATATCTGCAGAGCGGCCGCAATGTGCACAGCCATGCCGGCCCCCTGATGTCGGAGGTCGTGGTCAATTCGACCTCGAAGATGAGCGACGCCAACGTGCGCGCGATCGCGGTCTACCTCAAAAGCCTGCCGGCCGGCACGCCGGAGCCGCAGGTCACCCCGCCCTCGCCAGCGCAGATGAGCGACGGTGAGCGGATCTATCGTGGCGCCTGCGTCGCCTGCCATGAACTGGATGGCTCGGGCGCACCGCGGATTTATCCGCCGCTACCCGGCAACGCCAACCTGCAGTCGGCTAATCCCGCAAGCACGCTGCGCGTCATCCTCGACGGCGCGCAGACCGTGACCACGCCGCGCGCGCCGAACGCAGGCTCGATGCCGGCCTATCCGAAGCTGACCGACCAGGAGATCGCCGACGTCGCGACCTATATCCGCAACTCCTGGGGCAATGCGGCACCGGCCGTGACGGCCGACGAGGTCGCCAAGGCGCGGACCGCGAAGTGAAGGCGCGGATGGCGAAATAGCTGATCAGCGGTCCTCGCCGCTGAACACGAATTTCGGCATCTCCCATTTGTAGCGGATCGCCAGCATCCGAAACGTCAATCCGAGCACGAAGGTCAGCACGGTCCAGGCCTGCGGGTTGAGGTTCAGCCCGAATGCGGTCGCATAGAACAGCCCCGTCACCACCGAGACGCTGGCGTAGAGCTCGCTGCGAAACAGCAGCGGCACCTCGTTGCAGAGGATGTCGCGCAGCACGCCGCCGGCACAGCCGGTGATCATGCCCGAGACGATCACGATCGGCAGCGAGGCGTCGACCTGCCAGGCCACGTCGCAGCCGGCCATGGTGAACACCACGAGCCCGATCGCATCGAGCACCAGGAAGGCTAGATTGAGCCGGTGCACCAGCCGCGCCAGCAGGATGGTGGCGAAGGCGCCCGCCGCCGCGATGGCAAGGTAAATCGGCTGCGCGACCCAGAGCAGCGGATAATGCCCGAGCAGCACGTCGCGGATGGTGCCACCGCCGAGCGCGGTGATCGCCCCTAACATGCAGACGCCGGCCCAATCCATGCTGCGCCTGCCGGCCGCCAGCGCCGCCGTCATCGATTGCGCCGCAACGGCAATGAACGAGAGCACGTGCAGCACCGAATCGGTGGGCGGCATGGTCCACATTGAAAAAGCCTCACGGAACAGGTTCGGAACCCAAGGAATCGGTGGTTCCCGCATGAACAGGTTGCAACATTGGCGCGGAACATCCTCTTGTGCCAGCCATTGTCCCATGCGTTTAGCTTTGAGGTGCTAACGGAGGAACTTTACGATGGCTTACAACCCTGACGATCCGTATCGCGCCAACCTGACCGATGACGAAATTCGCCGTCAGGCGCGCTTCAACAGCCTGGACAACGAATTGCAGCCGGATCCGGAACTCCAGGAGGGACCGGCGAGCAGCACCAAGATCGCGATGTTCGCAGTTGCGGTGGCCGTGGTGCTCGGCGCGCTGTTCTATGGGTTGAACAATACATCGGTGCACGAGGCCGGCACGACGCCGTCGACGCAGACCGCGCAGACCCAGCCCGCCAATCCGGCCGGGGCGCCCCCCGGCATGCGCGACGTGACGCCGAAGCCGAACAGCCAGCCCGGCATGACTACGGGCGCGGCCCCGGCCCAGCCGGCTTCACCTCCGGCCGCCAAGCCCGGCGGACAGGAGATCGACCGTTCGGCGGCGCCGTCCGATTCGACCGGCGACAAGAACAAGTAACTCGCTCGCGTATCGTGAGCGGTGCAGCAGCGGGCTCAGGCCCGCTGCTTTTTTGCGCGAGGCCTACTTGAACATCTTGTTCAGTTCGCCGCCGGGATAGCCGTTGCCGAATTCGGTGAAGGTGCCCTTCTCGGCCATTTTCTTGGCCGCCTTCATGACGCCGGTCCAGGCCATCCGCGCCAGCGCGCCGCCGACGCTGATCCGGCGCACGCCGAGGTCGGCGACCGCCTGTAGCGTCAGCTCCGACGCACCGCCGATCAACAGATTGACCGGCTTCGGCGCCACCGCCTTCACCACTGCGGTGATTTCCTCCTTGGTCGAGATGCCCGGCGCATACAAAACGTCGGCCCCGGCGTCGGAATACGACTGCAGCCGCTCGATCACCAAATTCAGGTCCTTCTTGCCCCATAGGAACGCCTCGCAGCGGCCGGTGAGCAGCACACCGCTGTTATCGGCGTCGATCGCCTTGCGCGCCGCCCGGATGCGCTCCACCGCAAGCTTGTGCTCGTACAACACGTTGGCGGTGTCACCGGTCGAGTCCTCGATCGACAGCCCGGCGACGCCGGTCTTGACGCCGCGCACGACATTGACCGCGACCTTGTCCGGTTCGACGGCAAAGCCGCCTTCGAAGTCCGCATTGACGGGGATATCGACCGCCGCGCAGATCGCAGTCAGATGATCGCAGACGTCGTCGACGGTGACGCGGTTGTCGGCCTTGGCGATGGTCCAGGCAAAGCCCGCGCTGGTCGAGGCTAGCGCCTTGAAGCCGAGATGTTGCAAGGCGCGCGCGCTGCCGACATCGAACGGGTTCGGAATGATGAAGCATCCGCTCTCGTGCAGCTTCTTGAAGGCGGCTCTTTTGTCAGCAGTTGGCAGTGGCATTGGTCGCTCCCTGAGGTCGTTGGCCGCGCAGAGATAGGCACGCGCGTTCCGTGGTGCTAGTGCGGCTCGTGCACCGCACGGCTATCCTTCGGCGCCTGATCGCGTTCGTTCAGGCCGTAGTCGCGCATCACGTTTGCGACTCGCAGCCGATAATTCTCGAAGATCCGCGCGCGGCCCTTGGCCTGGGTGCGGCGGTGCTCGATCGTGTTGCGCCAGGCTTCTACCGCGGCCTCGTCGCGGAAGAATGACAGCGACACGAACTTGCCCTTCTCGGTGATGCTCTCGAACCGCTCGACCGAGATGAAGCCGTCGATCTCCTGCAGGATCGGCTTCAGCTCGGCGGCGAGATCGAAATATTGCTGCCGATGCTCCGGCTTCGGCCAGACTTCGAAGATCACGGCGATCATGGGCGCCTCCGCTCGATGTTGTTATCGAGGCACTATAGCTCGACCTTGCGCAGAAATGTCCGCTCCTCGGCGAGGATGAAGCGGTTTTGTTCCGCAAAGTTGAAGTTCGCCACGCCCTCGCCGTCCTGGCGCAGCCGCGCGCGATAGCCCTCATAGGCGGCAAGGCTCTCGAACGAGATCAGCGCAAAAGCGATGTTGTTGGTGCCCTCATGCGGCATCCAGTAGCCGAGCAGATCGCCGCCGCAGCGCGGGATGATCGAGAGCCAGTTCCGCGAATACTCCTCGAACATCGCCCGCTTGAACGGATCGAGCTGGTAGCGGATGAAGGCGGTGACGGTCATTGGGGCCTCCTGGTGTTTCGTCATTGCGGGCGACGGCACGATGCACACTACCGCCTTGCTCGACCTCGATGCTTCGGCTATCATCGAACTATGAAAGCAGGACCCGACATCTCCCGGATCGCCGCCCTGGTCGGCGATCCCGCACGCTGCAACATGCTGACCGCACTGATGACCGGCCGCGCGCTGACCGCCAGCGAGCTGGCGCAGGAGGCCGGGATCACGCCGCAGACGGCGAGCTCGCATCTTGCCAAGCTCGAGGCCGGCGGCCTGATCGAGCCCGAGAAGCAAGGCCGCCACCGCTACTACCGCCTCTCCGACCCCGACGTCGCAGACGTGCTCGAGGGCCTGCAGGGCATCGCCGCCCGCGCCGGCCATATGCGCGTGCGCACCGGACCGAAGGATCCGGCGCTGCGCCGCGCCCGCATCTGCTACGACCATCTCGCCGGCGATCTCGGCGTGCAGATGCTCGACAGCATGCGGCGGCAGAAGCTGGTGCGCCAGAGCAAGCAGGCGCTCGAGCTGACCGGCGAAGGCAAGCGCTTCATGGCCGAGGAGCTGCAGATCGACGCCGATACGCTGACGCATCCGCGTCGGCCGGTGTGCAAGGCCTGCCTCGATTGGAGCGAGCGGCGCCATCATCTCGCCGGCACGCTGGGCGCTGCCATGATGGATCGCTTCACCGAATTGAAATGGGCGGCGCGCGATGCTGCGCCGGGCAGCCGCGTCGTCAATTTCTCGCGGAACGGCGAGAAGCGGTTCGCCGCGCTGTTCGGCGCGGGCGAGTAGGATCGCGCGTTCAAGTCGCGGTCATTCGCGAAGCTCCGGTCCCGCTTGTCTTGCTCTCCGATACATTTGGTGCGCTCGCCGCTGTGCGCTTCATCCGACGCGCGCCTTGCGAAATATTTTGAAACGATGCTGAGCGTGCTTGCGACGCACTGACGCAGGTGTGATGCGCAACATTCATGTCGCATTCAGCCCGCAACATTATGGTCGGCGACATCGGGCAAGGCTTCTGCAATGATCCGGCCGGGCGAATCGGTAATCTCAAGTTTGTTGCGGAGCCGCCGCGCGCGGCCCATTAAGAAGGAGAAGTCATGAAGTATCTTTTTGCAGCAGCAGTTTTGGTGACGACCGCTTTCGCCGGCATCAGCGCCGCTGATGCTGCCGGTGGCTGCGGCCCCGGCTGGCACCGCGGCCCCTACGGCGGCTGCGTCAGGAACCGCGGCCCCGTCGTCGTCGCTCCGGGCGCCGTTGTCGTTCGCCCGCCGGTCGTGGTCGAGCGCCCCGTCGTGGTGGCGCCGCGCGTCCGCGCCTGCCCGTACGGATTCATGTGGCGCTACGGCCGTTGCCGCCCGATCTGATCGCGGCGCATTCCGAACAAACAAAACCCCGCTTCGCGCGGGGTTTTTCTTTTTCGTCGTGACGTCGACATCACCAACGGCGCCAGTGATGATGATGCCAATGATGATGGCGCCAGCCCCAATGCCTGTGGTGCCAATGCCGGTGGTGCCAACCCCAATGGCGGTGGTGCCAGTGCCTATGATGCCAGCCCCAGTGGCGGTGATGCCAGTGCACCTGTTCCGGCTTCAGGCGACCAACCTCGTCGCCCGTGGTGAGAGCGGGTTGCGCATCGCGATCGACGGGCGACTGTGCCTCGCGGCTGAGAGGAAGCGGTGCGAGCGGCGCTGCCTGCACGGTTGCTGTGAAGGCGGCCGCACAGGTAGCGACGGCAAAGGCCATCTTTAGAAGATTCCGGCGTTCCATGAGCGTTTCCCTTTGTTGCTGAACGGGATCAACAGCGTCAGCAAGTTTTTTCCCCGCGACCTGAACGCTCGCTGAACCTCGCATTCATGTTGTCATGGAACTCGACGCCCTGCGTCCGCAACGTTGCGACGTCACGCAACCATCACGACACGACGGCCTCGTTCGCGCGCACCGGTCATGCTCGTTCCGACCGTTCCGCGCGCGACCGAACGGAACTAGCATCGCGCATCACAAGAACATCTCCGGGAGGCCGCCATGAAGTCAGGACAACCGATCAAGGATGCCAGCCATCTCTACGAAGTCGAGCGCCGCGCCCAGCACGCCGCCCGCCCCGGCTTCCGCATCATGGAGCTGCAGCTGTCGCCGACCCAGAAGGTGCCGTGGCACATCCACAGCAACATCTCCGACACGTTCTATGTGCTCGAGGGCCAGATGCGGCTGTTCCTGCAGGAGCCGAAGGAGGAAGTGAACCTCAAGCCCGGCGAGGTCTATGCCGTGCGGCCGACCCGCCCCCACCTCGTCACCAACGCCGGCACGACGTCGCTGACGTTCCTGGTTCTGCAGGGCGTCGGGGAATATGATTAAGTGCCGCTGGCGGCGACGCGATCGCCGCGCGCTGCTGTCAATCCCGTCATCCCCGCGCAAGAGCTCGGCCTTTGTCGCTGGAGGAGCCGCGAAGCGGTGTCTCGAAGGATCGACGGCCCGGCTGGTGGGCGTGCATCCTTCGAGGCTCGCTCCGCTCGCACCCCACGATGACGGTGCCAATACCGATTCACGTCTCAAACAGCCTGTACGGTGTCCTCACCCGCGCATGCGGGTGATCCAGTATTCCAGAGACGCCGATGCTTGAGCCGAGAGGCCGCGGCGTGCTGGATCGCCCGGTCGATCCGGAGGATGACAGTTGTGGTGGGGATGTAGCTTCGCATTCTCGCGACATGAATCGTCCGAGCTTTGCGTTTCGTGTCACCCTCCCATCGAATAGAGGGCGCAGGGAAAGCCGGGTGCCGATCGCACCCATGGGCCCCGAGCAAGTGGGTAGAAAGCTCGGGGGGTAGGACCACAGGTGTAACCGGAGACAACCCGGCTTTCCCTGCGCGATGGCTACGGCTTACTTCGTGCTCTCCCCGGCGAGACTGGGCTTGCTTGTCACCGTCTTCGCAACGCGCGATCTGCGCAATCGGAAAAGACACCTGCCGTTAGGGCGTCAGGACCACACGACTTCACCGTCCGCTTCGTGCGCACTCGTCAGTCGCGCAATCCGCGTCCACCGCATCTCGACCCGCGTTCGTGACGACCGCGAAGCGCCCCTCGTGTCGGGCGAGACGGGCAGACCATATACTGTGTCGCGCTTCGGATAAAGCGAAATATTTTCATGCGCGGCGGTTGACAGGTTTTGCTGTGTTGCCCGTCGGGTTACTATGCCGCAGCCGGCGCGCTCGAATTTGATTTGCCTGCGGCCCAATCAGTGGCTGCGCGACTGATGTCGCGCAGAGTATCTCATTCCATCACCTGCCGAAGCGCGGCGATGCGAGGGCGCGAAGCCCTCGCGATTGCCGACTTACCGGCAGGGATAGCGGCGGCCGTCCTTGCCCTGGAACGTGCCGGTACCGGGATCGTAGGACCTGTAGCGCTGCGCGCAGTAAGCATCATGCTGCTGAGCGGCAGCAGCAGCCTCCTGCTGGGCAGCAGCGTTTGCCGCACCGGCAACGATGGCGCCGCCGATCAGGCCGCCGATCAATCCGCCGACCGCAGCACCGCCGCCCCCACCGCCGTCGCAATAGCCATGATGGCACCAGACCTTGTGCGTGGCAGACGGTGCCTGAGCCTGCAGATCGCTGGGAAGCAAAGGCGCGGCATTCGCCGGAAGCGATGTTGCGAGCAGCGTGACGGACATCACGGCAATAGCAAAACGAGACAGCACGGGACAACTCCATTTCCAAAAAGCAGAATGTCCCAGTTACTGGAGTTGTCCGGATTTTCAATCCGGAAAGTGTGGTTCCATGGGGACAAACCCCGGGGTTGCAATGCTCCATTGTTCACATTGCAGGCCTGTGCGTTGGCGGCAATGAACAGCGCGCAACGAGAGTGACGTCACTCACATCAGTGATACGCATCGAACGACGCGTGACGTCGATCACATCAGCTTCAGCGGCGCATCGTGCACCAGGCGCAGATCGATGCCGCCGATCAACCGCGCGCGGCGCGCCTCGGCGGTGCTGATGGCGGCCTCGGTCTGCCGCAACGTGCTGACATTCGATCCGAGCGACACGATGCCGCCGAGCACGAGCGCAATCGATCCGAGCGCCGCGGTCTCACCAGAGCTGAGCAGGCCGAGCAGCGCAGCGACCAGCAAGACGAACCCGCCTGCGATCGCGATCTTCGACCCGAGAATGATCCGCCGGGATCGCTCGGCGCTTTCGGCAAGCTCCTCGATCTGCGCCTCGATCTCGGCAATCTCGTCGGTCGGCTCGTCTTCGGTCATCAGACTGAAACCTGTAAGGCGGGTTAGGCGTAGCCGTAACCCGCCACGGACCGCGCGGTACGAAGACGGTGGGTTACGCCTTCGGCCAACCCACCCCACGCTCCATCACAACGGCAGATTGTCGTGCTTCTTCGCGGGGATCTCGACTTTCTTGTCCTTGAGCATCGCCAGCGCCCGCGCGATTCGCCGCCGCGTCGAATGCGGCATGATGACGTCGTCGATGTAGCCGCGCTCGGCGGCGATGAAGGGTGACAGGAAGCGGTCTTCGTATTCCTTGGTGCGGGCGGCGATCTTGTCGGGATCGCCGATGTCACTGCGGAAGATGATCTCGACCGCGCCCTTGGCGCCCATCACGGCGATCTGCGCGGTCGGCCAGGCGTAGTTCATATCGGCGCCGATTTCCTTCGAGGCCATCACGTCGAACGCGCCGCCATAGGCCTTGCGGGTGATGATGGTGACGAGCGGCACCGTGCACTGCGAATAGGCGAACAGGAGTTTGGCGCCGTGCTTGATCAGGCCGCCATATTCCTGCGCGGTGCCCGGCAGGAAGCCCGGCACATCGACGAAGGTGACGATCGGGATGTTGAAGGCATCGCAGAACCGCACGAAGCGCGCGGCCTTGCGGGAGGCATCGCTGTCAAGCACACCAGCCAGCACCATCGGCTGGTTGGCGACGAAGCCGACGGTGCGGCCGGCGATGCGGCCGAAGCCGGTGACGATGTTCTTGGCAAAAGTCTCCGAGATCTCGAAGAAGTCGCCCTCGTCGACGACCTTCAGGATCAGTTCCTTCATGTCGTAGGGCTTGTTCGGATTGTCGGGGATCAGCGTGTCCAGGGACATGTCGACCCGGCCGATATCGTCGAAGCTCGGCCATTCCGGCACGCCGTCGGTGTTGTTGCTGGGAAGGAAGTCGATCAGCCGGCGCATCTGCAACAGTGCGTCGACGTCGTTCTCGAACGCGCCGTCGGCGATCGAGGAGCGCGTGGCGTGCACTGACGCGCCGCCGAGCTCTTCCGCGGTCACCACCTCGTTGGTGACGGTCTTCACCACGTCGGGGCCTGTGACGAACATGTAAGAGGTGTTCTTCACCATGAAGATGAAGTCCGTCATCGCCGGCGAATAGACGTCGCCGCCGGCGCAGGGGCCCATGATGACCGAGATCTGCGGGATCACGCCCGAGGCCTGCACGTTGCGGCGGAACACGTAGGAGTAACCCGCGAGCGCCGCGACGCCCTCCTGGATGCGCGCGCCGCCGGCGTCATAAAGGCCGATGATCGGCGCCCTCGCCTTCATCGCCATGTCCTGAAGCTTCGTGATCTTCAGCGCATGGGTTTCAGAGAGCGAGCCGCCGAACACGGTGAAGTCCTTGGCGAAGACAAAGGTCTTGCGGCCGTTGACCGTGCCCCAGCCAGTGACGACGCCGTCGCCGGGGATCCTGGTCTTCTCCATGCCGAACTCGATCGAGCGGTGCTCGACGAACATGTCGAATTCCTCGAACGAGCCCTTATCCAGCAGGAGCTCGATCCGCTCGCGGGCGGTCAGCTTGCCGCGGGCGTGCTGCGCCTCGATACGCTTTTCGCCGCCGCCCAGCTTGGCTCCGGCGCGCCGCTCTTCGAGGGTGTCGAGGATGTCTTTCATTTGTTTCCGCCCGTGTTAGCTACAGTCCGCGTCCCGGCGCGGGCTGAAGCCCGCTTCGTTCGGAATGGCTTTAGCACGGCCATTTCGGAACCGGAAAGGCGCTTGTGACCGGCTTTGGGCGCAAAAACGGTAGGATTTTCCGACGTCTGGGGAGACAGCGATGACTGATTCGATCACGGCCGAGACCGGCGCCGCCACCGGCGGGGTGCGCTCCCTGCTCCGGCTGGAGGGACTGGTGCTGTTCGTCGGGATGACCGTGCTCTACTACAAGTGGGAGGGTTCCTGGCTGGTTTACGTCCTGCTGTTCCTGGTGCCGGACATCAGCTTTGCCGCTTACCTGATCAGCCCGCGGGCCGGCGCCATCGCCTACAACGCCGCCCACACTTATCTGGCGCCGGTGGCGCTGATGACGCTGGGCTTTGCCAGCGAAGGACCGCTGGTGCTCTCGATCGCGATGATCTGGCTTGCCCATATCGGGATCGACCGCGCACTCGGCTATGGGCTGAAATATTCGGCCGGCTTTGGCTTCACCCATCTCGGGCGGATCGGAAAGCTCAGCTGAACCGGACGCCGATCCGGCCTTTCCTGCGCCACACCACACGGCAGCACCGTTCGGTGGCCTCCATCTCCAGCACGAGGCGGAAGCTGTCGGGGATCGCGGCAGGATCGGTCGTCTCGACTGCGGCGCCGGTCGCGGAGAGGTTGCGCACGATGCAGGTCATGCTGCGCCGGGCGAAGCTGATCCGCGCGGCCCGCGCGACAGTGCGCCTGGCGGCCCTGCGCTGGTCGCCGCCGGCCTCGCTGGTCGCGCCGGTCGAGAAGCCGGACCTGATCTTGCCCTGCAATCGCACGTCCGCCTGCATGTCGAAATGCTTGACGATGCGGGGCCTGCTTCCGACCACGGTCAATTGCAGCGACGCCAGCAGATGCTCGACCTTGTTGCCGCCGCCGAACGGCAGCAGCAGCCGCTCGCAATCGACCTGCTGATCGTTGGCATCGATGGTGGAGAACACCATGTACACCGCGCAGCCGCTCGCGGCGCATTCCTTGGCCGGTCCGAGCGTGATGCGCCGGAGCGACATCGAAACCACCTGCTCCATCGTCTTGCCGGCCCAGGCGGAATTGAACGCCTCGGCAACATTCTCGCCCTGATACATCGCGCGGAACTTGCGCAGCCGGCCCTCGCCTTCGACCGCCCATGCCACGAGTTGCCGCGGATCATGGATCGCCGGATCCGGCTTCAATTCGGCGAATGCGGGAAAGGGCCGGCCGGCGGCCAGCTGATCCCACTGTTCCAACAATGCGCGCTGGCTTGCCGACCTGATCGTGTCAGGCGCCATGAACCTGAAGGTCATCAGCCCCTCTCACGTCGCGTCAGCGCGCAAGGTGGGCAGCTCTGCTTAATGATCGCTGAAACCCGATCCGTAACAGTGCGGGACTTCGCGGCCGGCTGGATGAATTACCACTTGGCATGGTTAGCGCGCGCTTTACAGTTCGGCCATTTATAACCCGGTTGCGAGTAGCAAGGCCTATATCGCGCGCCTTGTCGGCGGCAACCCACTGCGCGCCAGGCCCGCAAGGCGGTCAGCGATTTCCTGCAGACGTTGTGCAAGCTGGGCTGATTGAGATTACGCGAACCTTCGCGCGAACACCACGCAGGCGACGACCAGCATGGTCGCGGCGATCATCGACCAGGCGACCGGCTCATGCAGCAGCAGCCCGGCCAGCGCGAGGCCGAAGAACGGCTGCAGCAGCTGCAACTGGCCGACGCTGGCGATGCCGCCGAGCGCAAGCCCGCGATACCAGAACACGAAGCCGACCAGCATGCTGAAAACAGAGACGTAAGCGAGCCCGAGCCAGGCCGGCGCGCCGATGCCCTGCCAGCTCGGCGGCAATGTCATGATGGTCATCACGAGCACCACTGGCACTGAGAGCACCAGCGCCCAGCAGATCACCTGCCAGCCGCCGAGCCGCCGCGACAGCGCCGCACCCTCGGCATAGCCGAGGCCGCAGACGATGATGGCGGCGACCATCAGCAGATCGCCGGTCAGCGACGCCGATCCGTCGCCCGACAGAGCGAAGGCTGCGACCGTCGCGCTGCCGACGCAGGAGAACAGCCAGAACAGCGGCTTCGGCCGCTCGCCGCCGCGCAGCACGCCGAACACCGCTGTCGACAGCGGCAGCAGCCCGATGAACACGATCGAATGCGCCGAGGTGATGTGCTGCAGCGCCAGCGCGGTCAGCAGCGGAAAGCCGATCACGACGCCGAGCGCGACGATGGTCAGCGACACCAGGTCCTTGCGCTGCGGCCAGGGCTGCCGCAGCACCGCCAGCAGTGCGGCGCCGAGCAGCGCCGCGATGGCGGCACGTGCCGAGGTCAGGAACAGCGGCGTGAACCCGCCGACCGCGACGCGGGTCGCCGGCAGCGAGCCGCTGAAGATGATCACGCCGAGCAGCCCGCTACCCCAGCCCTCCAGCGAAGCACTGCCGCTGCTGCCCTCGCCCGACCACGACTTGCCCGACAACGTCTTCGAATCGCTCATCGCGCACCTCGTCTTTCGCGGGCGACGATAGCGACGGCAGGCTGGTCAAGGCAGCTACGGATCAGTACAATATAGCCGTACTGTATGGGTGAAGGTAGTCATACACTTGCGACAGCCATCGAATGCGCCGAAGGCGACGCGCACCGCCGACGTGATGAACGCGATCCGCGCCAAGGTGGCGAGCCGCGCGCTGGGCGCCGACGACCGCCTGCCCTCGATCCGCAGCTTCGCTGCGACCATGGGCGTCTCGCCCTCGACCGTGGTCGAGGCCTATGACCGGCTCGCCGCCGAGGGCCTGATCCGGGCGCGGCCGGGCTCGGGCTTCTATGTCTCGTCCGCGGCGCTGCCGCCGCTCGCGCTGGCCAAGGACCAGCCGCAGCGCGACCGCGCCGTCGATCCGTTCTGGGTGTCGCGGCAATCCCTCGACGCGGTGAGCGGCGCGCTGAAGCCGGGCTGCGGCTGGCTGCCGGCCGACTGGATGCCGACCGAGGCGCTGCGGCGCGCGTTCCGCGGCCTGGCGCGGGCCGACGATGCCGTCCTAGCCGACTACGGTGCGACGCGCGGCTCGCTGGCGCTGCGCCGCATGCTGATGGCGCGGTTCGCCGGCGAGGGTCTCGAAGTGTCGCCCGAGCAGGTGCTGCTGACGATGTCCGGCACCCAGGCGATCGACCTGATCTGCCGCTTCCTGCTGCGGCCCGGCGACACCGTGCTGGTCGACGATCCCTGCTACTTCAATTTCCGCGCGCTGCTGCGCGCCCATCAGGTCAAGCTTGTCAGCGTGCCCTACACCCCGTCGGGGCCCGATGTCGCAAGCTTCGAGGCCGTGCTCGAGGCCGAGCGGCCGCGGCTCTACATCACGGTGTCCGGGCTGCACAATCCGACCGGAGCGACGATGTCGCCGCAGACCGCGCACCGCGTGCTGAACGCGGCCGCAGCCTTCGACCTCACCATCGTCGAGGACGACATCTTCGCCGATTTCGAGCCCGAGCCGTCGGCGCGGCTCGCAGCGCTCGATGGGCTCACCCGCGTGATCCGGATCGGCAGCTTCTCCAAGACGCTGTCGGCATCGCTGCGCTGCGGCTTCATCGCTGGCCGCGCCGACTGGATCGAGCAGTTGGTCGACCTGCAGGTCGCGACCGGGTTCGGCGGCCCCTGCGCGGTCGCGACCGAGATCATCGCGAGCGTGCTGGCGACCGGCTTCTACCGCAAGCATGTCGAGGAACTGCGCCGGCGGCTGGCACGCGCCCGCCGCGACGTCGGCGAGAAGCTGCAGCGCATCGGCATCGAGCCGTGGCTGATGCCGCGCGGCGGCTTCCAGCTCTGGTGCCGCCTGCCCGACGGCTGCGACTCCGCCGAAGTCGCGCGCGCGGCCCTCGCCGACAACATCGTGCTGGCGCCGGGCAACGTGTTCTCGACCACGCAATCAGCGACCGGCTTCATGCGCTTCAACGTCGCGCAATGCCGCGACCCGAAACTGATGCCGGCCCTGCAGCGCGCGATCGGGCGCTAGAGCGCCCTACTTCTCACCCACTTTGAACGGCTCTTCCTTGCCCGGCGGCACCGTCTCTTCCGCCATCGCCAGCAGCATCGCGACCATCACGTAATTGCCGGCGACCGCGGTGAGATCGACGATCTGCTGGTCGTTGAAGATCTTCTTGGCCCGCGCATAGGTCTCGTCGGAGACCTTCTTGGTCGTGGTCAGCTCGGTGACGAAATCGTACACCACGGCCTCATCGTCGGCCATTTTCGACGGACGGTTGCCGGCCTTCAGCTCGGCGATGACGTCGGCCGACAGACCGGCCTTGGCCGCGAGCGGCGCATGCGCGAACCATTCGACCTGCGAGCGCCATTGCCGGCCGATGATCAGGATCGCGAACTCGTTCAGCTTCGTTGGCACCGAGGTCTGCCAGCGCAGATAATAGAACAGATCATAGAGCCGCTGGCCGAGCACCGGGCTGCGAATCATCGGATTGTACGGCCCGCCGATGCCGACGCTCGACACCTTCATGATCGCCTCGCCGAGCGGCCGCTGCTGGTCGCTCAGCTGATCCATCGTGAGCTGTGGGAAGCGCGGCTCCTTGCTGGTGGCCGGCGCCGAGAACATCGTGGCCGCGACCCAGCCGCCGGCCGCGGCCAGCGTGAGCGACGACAGCCAGACGGATGCCGATTGCATGGTTTCCTCCGATTCTGCTTTTGTCGGAGGATGCTAGTCGAGCCGCGCGGCACTCACCAGCCGTGGCGGACGCAGGTCAGGTCGTCACAGCGCGACGATATCGGTGAGGCATTGCTGCGTGACGCTCATCCGCGCGTCGATCTGCGCCTGCGTCTTGCAATCCATGTTCATCGCGAACACCGTGACGTCGCTGCCCTTCTCGGCCCAGCCGACCAGCCAGCCGAGCGAGCCGTGTTCCTTGTCGGTGAGGCCGGTCTTGGCGCGAATGACGGCGTCGCCGACCTTCGTCACCGGCAGGATATCGCACACCAGCTCCTGGCTGCGCTTGCCGACCGGCAGCACGCCGCGGCGCAGCCGGTCGAGGAAATCGATCTGCTGCACCGGATCGATCCGCAGATTGCCCGTCACCCAGAACTGGTCGATGCCGCCGCCGATGTCGCGATTGCCGTAGTCGATGATGTCGAGATACTTCTGCATCCGCTCCGCGCCGATCCGGCGGGCGATCTCCTGGAACACCGGGAAGGCCGACACCGCGAGCGCCGAGCGCAGCGTGTGATCCTTGTTCCAGGCCTCGATGCTGCGCGTGATGCCGTCCCACTTGAACACATCCTTGTCGGGGTCCTGCACCACGCCGGTCTCGAGCGCGATCAGCGCGTTCGGGACCTTGAAGGTCGAAGCCGGCAATTTGCCCTCGCCGGAGCGAACCTTGTCGCTGGCGATGATCAGGTAGTCCTCGATCTTGTAGCCGACGAAGGTGCCCTCGGTGCCGAGATCGAAGAACCGTTTTTGCAGGTCCTCGCGAAACTCGCTGCGCTGGTAGGACACGTTGGCGAAGCTGCGCGAAGGCACAATGGCGGCGGCAGCAAGCAGACCGAGCGCATGGCGGCGATGGATCACGACGTGACTCACGAAAGGCCTGAACTGTTTCGGGTTGACCACGATGGTTGATGCCATCGTGGTGAAAGGATGGCAACAGGAGTTAGCGCGCCCGGCCCGACATCCGCAGCACGAACACCAGCACCTCGGCGACGGCCTTGTAGAGCTCGGCCGGGATCTCGTCGCCGAGCTCGACATTGGAGAGCGCGCCGGCCAGCACCTCGTTCTCCTCGATCGGAATGTCGTTGGCCTTGGCGACCTCGATGATCTTGGCGCCGATCGCGCCCTTGCCTTTCGCCACCACGCGCGGCGCGCCGGCGTGGTCGTAATGCAGTGCGACCGCGAGCTGGTTCTGCGGCTCGCTCATGATGCGCGGTCCAGAAAATGGCCGGCGCGCGCGGGCGCGGGCTGCGGCGGACTCCCGTCGCGGATCTCGATGTCGCCGGGCACGAGCTCCGCCCGGGTCAGCGCCTGGCTCAGTTCGGAAGCGCCGGCACGCAGCTGCGCGGCGGTCGAGGGACGCTCGGCCCACATCCGCACCGAGGTGCGCTCGCCATTCAGTGAGACCAGCGCATGCACCGGCCCGGCCGGCTCGACGTCGAGCGTGAAGCGCGCCCGCCACACCCGCTTGGCGGCCTCGACCTCGGTGCCGCCGCCGTCGCGGGAAATCTCGAACTGCGCCATCGCCGTGCCCTGCTGGGTCAGGAACGGAATCTCGAAATTCCAGCGCGGCACCATGGCGTCGAGCTGCGGACGCGAGCCGTCGCCGCGATCCGGCAGCGAAGCGATTTGCAGCAGCGTCTGCCGCGAAAGTGCCGCGTCGGTGTTTTCCAGCAGGCGATGCGCGGCGGTCGGAAGCGGCGTGCCTGATGCAATCGACGGCTCGGCGATGGCCTGCGCCGACGGCAGCGCGCCGTGAAACGGCGGTGGCGGCGTGCCGCCGCGCGCGGACAGATCGCCGGGCAGCATCTCCCGCGGCACAGCGCCCTGCCGCGCCGGGTTGCCGAGTTCATGCAGCGCTTCCTGAATGAGATTGAGCGCGCCGCCAGATGACGGACCGGCATCGAGTGCATCCGCGAGTGCGCCGGCGAGCCCGGTCGCGCCGCCGCGAGCGATATCTTCGGCGAGCGGCACGCGGGCCTGCGGCAGCAGGATCTCCTGAACGTCGAGGCCTTGTGTGCCTGATGGCACGAGGCTCGGCGCCGTGCCTGCACTCGCCGGCGCAGACTGCTGCAGCGGCGTGGATGCGGGCTTTGCGGCATCGCCGGCGCCGAGCGAGGTCAGCGCCTGGCGCAGCACGATCAGCGCGGCCTTCAGATCGGGCGCGCTGCCGCTCGGCGGCGCAACGCCCGCTGCGAGCGTCGCCTCGAGCAGCAGGCCTGATTTCTGGAAGCCGGCCTTGACCGCGTCGCCGCTCAGATTTTCGTCGAGGCCGGTCTGCTGCGCCAGCACCTGCGCGATCGCGGCCTGCAGCTTCGGCGGCAGATTGGCGGTAGCGACCGCGGCGAGATTGGCAAACAGCGGCGCTTGGCTGCCCTGCACCGCCGCCGCATGCTGCGCCGTTGCGGTGATGGTGATGCGCTCGAGTGGCGACAGCGCTGCCTTCGGGGCCGCGGCGACGGGTTGGGGAGCAGCGGTGACGTTGGCCGCCGCTGGCGACAATTGCACGGCATCGCCCGTGTCAGCCCCCGGCCCGACCAGCTGCAAGCGGATGCCGTCATTGGTCTGCGAGACCGCGAGTTGCAGGTTCTGTCCCTGCTGCAGCGGCACCTCGGTCTGGACGTCGATCGACAGGCTCGCAATCGCGATCCGCACCAGATCGGCCGACAGCACCTTCAAGACCTGCGCGTTGACGACACTGCCGGCCTCCAGCGTGAGATCAGGTGCAACGCTGTCCGCCTCCTTCGAGGCGAGCACCGGCAGCACGGGATTGACGGCGATAGCCATGTCGGAGGTCTCGGCCAGACGGCAGGATCAAGCCGCAGGCTAGCCGGGCGCCGTAAAGGTCTCGTTAACCGGCCGCCGGCCTGAACGCCCTGAGAACGCCGGCGGCGGCCTTGAAATCGGCCTGCCGGGCGGCGCGGCGCGCGGCGACCTCCTCGTCGACGCCCCATTTCTCGATGTTCCAGTCCTCGTCGACATGGGCGGCGGCCCAGACCTGGTCCTCGTCGCGGACGCCGTGCGCCAGCGCCAGCGCCAGCAGCGCCGAGCCGGTCAGGGTCGTCACCACATGGAGCGCCGCGACCGACCACGGGTCAGTCGGGAACGCAGCACGCGCCGCCCTGATCGCCGGCTCAGGCTGGCCGACATGCATGACCCCCTCGGCCATCACGAAATGGGCACCGAGCGCATCGGCGGCCCAGAACAGGATCGGGTCCCATTGCTGGGCCTCGCGCGCCACCAGCGTCTCGGGGTGGCCGGCGCGATAGAACAGCAGATCGCTGCCGAGGAATTTGGCCGCATCGTCGGCCACCTCGTCGACCCGATCGATCACCCCTTCAATCACGCTATTGGCGAGCCGCGTCAGCGGCATGGTCATGGGATCGATGGTCTCGCCCTGTGCATTCCATTCCGCCGCGATCGCATCCGCAATGGCGCGGGTCGGCACCACGACCGGCTTGCCGGACGGCGAGCGGACCTGCTTGCCGTCGAGCGAGATCGAAAATCCGCCATCGGCCTCGGCGACGCCGGCGCTGGTGTAGAAGCGCTTGCGCTGCGGCGTGCGGATGTGACGCCGGACCGCCTCCTGCGGATCGAGCGGGGATTGGTTTGGGACGTCGTCAAAGAGTTCGCGCATCGCGCCGGCCGGCTTTCGTTCGGGAGGATTTCCTGCAAGATATGTCAAGGACAACGGCAAATAAAGCTGATGGAACGCGCCCAAATCCTCGCGGGTTTTCTGCTTGTTGCGGCCGTCGTGGCTGCCGCCCGCGCCGACGCCGGGTTCCGCTCGCCGCAATCGCTGATCCGCAACGTCTACGCCCACTACGGAAGAGGCAGCCCGGCGTTTTCCAACGGCCTGCCGCGCGACGACGCAACCGCCCGCCAATTCTTCGATTCCCCGCTGCGCGGCGCCTGGACCGCCCTGCACGACGCACCCTACGATTTCCTGGTGCAGAGCCCGACCTGGCGGCTCGGCCCGATCTCGATCGCCATTCCGCGGCGGCAGTTTGACCGGACCGACGTGACCGTGACATTCGACAATGAGGGCCGCGCAGTCACGCTCACCTTCATCGTCGTCAACGGTCCCGACGGCTGGGTGATCTCGGACGTCGAGAGCCCGCACGATTCGTTGCGGATGTTTCTGGCGCAGTTCCGGCGCTGATCTCGGATCGTCCGAAGGTGACGACGGCAAAAAATTTCTGACGGATGCCTGCGTGTCCTTCTTTCTCCGCAATTCAATCGGGGAATGCTCCATCCGATTGATCGTTCAGCAAGTTTGAACAACTCTCTCGCGCACCGCGTCGAAGTGCCGCAAGACACCGTCATCTGCGTGTTAAAAACCTGCCAGATTTCGGCAACAACGCGCGGCTAGCGTCCCGATACCAAACAGAAGCATTTGTCGACCATCGCGGTCGCAAGACGTGGACCGACGTCACGCGTGACGTCGGTAGCGCGCTTGCGCGCGCGTGGCGGCGCATAAGCGGGGCGGCGTGGCACGACGACTATCGACCGTTTGTTGTGTCATTGCCGCGGCCTGCCTCGGGCTTGCCGTGAGCGGCATGACGGCATGGCTCGGCGCAACCGGCTTGCAGGATGCGCCGCGCGCGCAACAGGACGTTTGTGCGCGTCCCGAGCCCGGAAGCGCGATCGAGGAAGCTGCTGAATTGCGCAGCCGCGATGGCGTGCTCGAAACCGACCTCAGCATCCACGATCAGAAGCTGCCGGACGGCACGAGTCGTTATTGCTATCGGACATCGGACGGCAGGCCGTCGCCGACCTTGCGGCTGAAGCCGGGCGATCAGCTGGTCATTCATTTCAAGAACGACATCGTCGACCTCGATACCGCAACGCCTGCGATCGACCGCCCGCTCGCCGGCGCGCCGATCTGCACGACGCGAAAGCAGGCCGATGTTTGCGCGAGCGGCGCGATGACGACGATCTCGACCAACCTGCACTTCCACGGGCTGACGGTGCCGCCGGTCTGCCATCAGGATGACGTGCTGAAGACCTCGATCCAGCCCGACGACGCGCCGTTCGAATACCGCCTGCGCATTCCGGACGACGCACCGCCCGGCCTCTATTGGTATCACCCGCATCTGCACGGCTTCAGCAAGACGCAGGTGCTCGGCGGCGCGTCCGGCGCCATCATCATCGAAGGCATCGAGCGCGCCGATCCACAGCTCGCCGGCCTCTCCGAGCGCGTGCTCGTGATCCGCGACCAGGACCTCGTCAATCCCGACGCACCGCCGTCGAAATCCGAGCCGGTCATGACCAAGAGCCAGCTCGACAATGATGGCGACGTCGCCAACTCCGGCACCGGCTTCGGCAAGCCGTCGAAGGATCTCTCCGTCAACTTCGTGCCGGTGCCCTATCCCAACTATCCGCCGGCCCAGCTCAAGATGAAGCCCGGCGAGCGGCAGCTCTGGCGGGTGCTGAATGCGTCCGCGATCACCTATCTCAACCTCGCGCTGCTGGTCGGCCGTGCGCCACAGCAGATCGGGATCGTCGGGCTCGATGGCGTGCCGCTGCAATTCCAGGGCAGCCCATCGCCGTCGGTGCAATGGGTCAACCATATCGGCCTGCCGCCGGGCTCACGCGCCGAATTCATCGTCGAAGGACCGCCGGCCGGCAGCTCGGCCTTGCTGGTGACGCGCGCAGTCGATACCGGGCCGGCCGGCGAGAACGACCCCAACCGCGCGCTGGTCGCCATCACCGCCTCAGCCGATGCCGGCGAGCCGCAGGCCGTGCTGCCCGCTCGCGCCGAACCGCTTCCGAAACCGGAGCGGCCGTGGCTCGGGAACGTCGCGCCGGTGCGCGTCAGAAGGCTGTTCTTCTCCGAGCAGCCGGAGAACCCGAACGATCCGAACAGCCCGACCAAGTTCTTCATGACCCTCGACGGCGAGACGCCAAAACCGTTCGACCCGCAATCGGACATTCCCGACATCACCGTGAGGCAGGGCGACGTCGAGGACTGGATCATCGAGAACCGCTCGATGGAGCTGCATGATTTCCACATCCATCAGCTTCACTTCCAGCTCCGCGACTGGTCCGGCGTCGCAGTCAACGAGCCGTTCCTGCGCGATACCGTCAACATCCCCTACTACAACACCCGGATGCTGAAATATCCGAGCGTGCGTCTGCGCATGGATTTTCGCGATCCCAACATCGTCGGCACCTTCGTCTACCACTGCCATGTCCTCGAGCATGAGGACGGCGGCATGATGGGACGCATCAGGGTCGTGCCGCGCGACACCGCAAGTTCTACCAAGCCGCTCAACCAGCAAAAAGGAGAGCTCTAATGCGCCACAGGCACAAGTCACGTTGGCTGCAAGGTTGCCGCCTCACCCTCAGCGCGCTTGCGCTGGGTCAGTTCACCGCCGGCCCGGTGCTTGCACAGGACTGGGATCACCACGGCGGACACGAGACGCGATCGCCGATCAAGCACGTGATCGTCATCATCGGCGAGAACCGCAGCTTCGACCACGTGTTCGCGACCTACGTGCCTGAACGGCGCGACCAGAGCGTGTTCAACCTGCTTTCGCAAGGCATCGTCAAGCTCGATCACAACAAGAACGCGGTCCGCGGGCCGAATTTCGAGAAGGCGCATCAGCAGGCAGCGACCGATACCGGCCTGAACGATGCGTTCCTGCTGAGCCCGCCGAAGCAGAACTTCCCCAAGGATCAACTGCCGGCTCCGCTGGTCGGCGGCCCCAAGGTCTCCTACATCCCGAACAAATGCGGCAGCTCGCCGATCACCACCTGCGAGGCGTCGCTCGTGCTGGCGCAGCAGTCGGAATCCGGCCTGCCGTCCGAGTACTACCAGTTCCTGCTGTCCGGCGGCACCGGTCAGACCTCGCAGACCCCCGACCAGCGCATCAGCAATGTCAGTGCGCTGCCGGCCGGTCCGTTCCAGCTCACCAACAACGATGCGATGCCCTACGACTCCTATTCGGCAAGTCCGGTGCATCGCTTCTACCAGATGTGGCAGCAGCTGAACTGCAACCATTCGGCGGCCAGCCGCGACAATCCGTCGGGCTGCGGCGGCAATCTGTTCGCCTGGGTCGAAGTCACCGTCGGCGCCGGCGCCAACGGTGCGGCGCAGCCTTCGAACTTCTCCACGGAGTACTCGCCGACGGCGACGACCACGGGCGAAGGTTCGACGGCGCTCGGCTTCTACAACGTGCAGAAGGGTGATGTGCCCTACTTCACCTCGCTCGCGCAAAAATATGCGATGAGCGACAACTTCCACCAGTCCGTCAACGGCGGCACCGGCGCCAATCACATCATGTTCGGTCATGCCGACATGCTCTACTTCAGCGACACCTACGGCAACGCCGCGGTGCCGCCGAACGGCACGCAGGTGTTCGGCGGCACGCCCGACGCCGGCATCGTCCATGAAATCGAGAATCCGAATCCGGCTTCAGGCACCAACAACTGGTACACCGAGGACGGCTACGGCGCCGGCGGCAATGGCGGCTTCCCGCCGCCCTTCCAGACCAGCCCGGTGTCCGGCGGCGGCTCCTACAGCGACTGCTCGGATCCGGGTCAACCGGGCGTCAAGCCGATCCTGGACTATCTGAAGGGGATCCACATCAACCCGAACTGCGAGCCGGGGCACTATTATCTCTTGAACAACTACAATCCCGGCTATTTCGGCAACGGCAAGAACGCCTACACTGACACCAATCCGTCCAACACGCCGTTCACGATCCCGCCGTCGACCCGCAAGAGCATCGGCGACAGCCTGAACGAGCGGAACATCTCCTGGAAGTATTACGGCGACCAGTGGAACAACTACGTCAACGATCCCTACCAGCTCAACTGGGGCGTGGCCGGTCCGAACGCGGACGAGTACTGCAACATCTGCAATCCGTTCCAGTACGACACCTCGATCATGTCGCACCCGGACCAGGTCGCAGCCCACATCAAGGACTCGGTTGATCTCTACGCCGACCTCTCCAAGCACACGCTGCCGGCGGTCTCCATCGTCAAGCCGAGCGGCTTCACCGACGGTCACCCGTCATCCTCCAAGCTCAATCTGTTCGAAGGCTTCACCAAGAAGATCGTCGACCAGGTCCAGGCCTCGGACTATGCCAAGGACACCGCGATCTTCATCACCTTCGACGAAGGCGGCGGCTACTACGACTCCGGCTATGTGCAGCCGCTCGACTATTTCGGCGACGGCACCCGCATTCCGCTGATCGTGGTGTCGCCGTTCGCGCGTCACGGTCACATCTCGCATGAATATGCCGATCACGTCTCGATCATCAAATTCATCGAGCGGAACTGGCGCCTGGAGCCGATCACGAACCGCAGCCGCGACAACTTCCCGAACCCGGTTGCGGCGCCCGGCAATCCCTATGTTCCGGTCAACAGCCCGGCGCTCAGCGATCTGTTCGATTTCTTCGACTTCGACGACGGCGGCCATCATCATGGCGGCGGCTGGGATCATGACGGTGGCTGGGACCACTGACGACCGCGCCCTGCAAGACAAAAATCCGCCGGCCCGAAAGGCCGGCGGATTCATCTGTACCCGGCCCGGATGTCCATAGCCTGCGTGAGCCTGTAACGTGTCTGGCGACGTCGACCTCGCCGCCATGGAATCTCGCTCAATGACATCGATCACTTTCCGCCAGGCCCAGCCCGCCGACCTCCGGGCCATCATCGCCCTGCTTGCCAACGACCTCCTGGGTCGGCAACGCGAGGACCCGAACTCGCCGCCGAACCCGCGATATGTCGACGCATTCGATGCCATCCTCGCCGATCGCAACCAACTCCTGGCCGTGGCAACCCTGGACGAGGCGGTGATCGGGACCCTTCAACTCAGCTTCATTCCCGGAATGGCACGCCTGGGCGCCTGGCGCGGCCAGATCGAGGCAGTCCGGATTGCCGAGACGCACCGCAGCTCAGGCGTCGGGCAACGGATGTTCGAATGGGCGATCACGCAATGCAAAGCGAGAGGCTGCGATATCGTGCAGCTCACGACTGACAAGGCGCGCCCCGACGCGCACCGCTTCTATGAGCGGCTGGGATTCGTCGGCAGCCATATCGGTTACAAGCTGATGCTTTGACGGAATCGCCACACGGGGTTGCCGCATGAGCGACGGGCCAATGCGTCAACGCCCTCACGGCTTCTGATAGATCACCTGACCCGCACGGATCGTGGTGCTCACCTTCGCAAGATTCGCGACGTCGCGTAGCGGATCGCCGTCGAGCACCACGAGATCGGCGTCGAAGCCCTGCTCCACCCTGCCCTTCTTCGCGGCCTTGAAGAACCGCGCCGGATTGGTTGTCAGCGAGGCCAGCACCTGGCGTTCCGACAGCGCGCGGTGCATCAACTGGAATTCCTGCGTGGTGTCGTACAGCGTGGTGAAGCCGACATCGGTGCCGAACAGCACGGTGCCGCCATTGTCGGAGAACTGCTTGAGCTGGTTGACAGTCGCGGCCACCAGACGGTTGGTGACGTTGGGGTCGAGAACCACCGTCGTAAACAACGACAGCGTCGGGATCAGCGCGGTCCCCTGCGCCTTGAACCGCGCCAGCTGGTCATCCGTGTAGCTGCCCTCGCTGGGCGTCGTGTGCGCGAGCACGTCGACGTCGGCTGCGATCACCGTCTCGACGCCGATCTTGTTCTGCGGATGCGCGAACACCGGCCTGCCCTGCACATGAGCGACATCGACGGCTGCCTTGGCAATCGCCGGGTCCATGTTGATGATCGGCTTGTCGCCCATGAACGCGCCGGTGAACAGCTTGATGCCGTCCTCGCCCATCGCGAGCCAGTCGCGCGCCCACTTCGCCGCCTCCTCCGGGGTCGCGGCTTCGGGAAGCTGAATCTCGGGCGGCAGGTAGACGGGATGCCCGCCCTTGGGAAACACATTGCCGGCGAGCAGGATGGTGGGACCGGCGACCTCGCCTGCGGCGATGCGCTTGCGCAGCGGCAGCGTGTTTCGTGGATCGGAGCCGAGGTCCCAGACCGTGGTGAAGCCCCAGCGGGTCAGCATCTCCTGCATGTGCAGCGTCAGCGGCGCGGCGGGCGCCTCGCCGGCGAGGTGCCAGACATGGTCAGTGAAATGCACGTGGCTGTTCCAGAACCCGGCAACGACGGTCTTGCCGCTGCAATCGATCAGGCGCGCATCCGGAGGCACCGTGACATCGCCGGACTTGCCGACTGCGCTGATGACGCCGTCCGTGATCACGATCGTCGCATCCGGCAGCGCGTCTGCATCAGCCGATGCGTAAAGCGTGCCGCCCCGCAGCACCACGGTGTCGGCGCGTGCGGTCGCCGAGGCGACGGCCGAGCCAATCAGGAAAAGCACGACGCGTAGCCAGGTTCCGGTCATGGACAGCCTCTTTGATGGTTGCATGCCGGCGGTGCCCGGCGCGCGGCAACATAGCCGCAGCAGAGTGAGCTGCTTTGATCGTTCTTGCTGTCCGCAACGGATCTCGGAGGCGGCGTCCGCCGTCACTCCTCGGGTGCGTTCTCGATCGGGTCGAACCGGTCGGCCTCGAGCCCGAGCAGATTCCAGGATTGCAGCATGTGCGGCGGCAGCGGCGCGGTGGCATCGATCACGCCGCCGCGCGGGTGCGGGATCACGATGCGGCGGGCCAGCAGATGCAGCCGGTTCTGCAGGCCGCCCGGCAGCTGCCAGTTCTCCTTGTTGAAGTATTTGGGATCACCGACGATGGCGTGATCGATATGCGCCATGTGGGCGCGCAATTGATGGGTGCGGCCGGTCACCGGCTTGAGCGAGACCCAGGCGAGCTTCGTCGCCGAGGCCTCGACCACGGCATAGTAGGTCACGGCATGGCTGGCGCCCTCGTCGCCATGCGCCGCGATCCGCATGATGCTGTCCTCTTCGCTCTCCTCCTTGGCGAGATAGGTCGAGATCCGGCCCTGCTTCGGCTTCGGCACGCCGGCGACCAGCGCCCAATAGATCTTGCGCGCGGAGCGATGCCGGAACGAGCCGGTCAGGGCGGTCGCGGCGAAACGCGTCTTGGCGATCAGCAGGCAGCCCGAGGTCTCGCGGTCGAGCCGGTGCACCAGCCGCGGCTTCTGGCCCTTGGCGTCGCGCATCACCTCCAGCATGTCGTCGACATTGCGCGTGATGCCGGAGCCGCCCTGAACCGCCAGGCCTGCGGGCTTGTTCAGCACCATCACGTCGGCGTCCTCGAACAGGGTCATGTCCTTGAGGTCCTGGAGGGTCTTCCTGGCGGCTTCGGAGAGGCTCGCGGCCGCCTTCGGCGTATCGAGCCGCAGCGGCGGAATGCGGACGCTCTGCCCTTCTTCGAGCCGGTCCTTGCTGTCCGCACGCTTGCCGTTGACGCGCAACTCGCCCTTCCGAACGATGCGCTGGATGTGGGAAAACGACAGGCCGGGGAAACGCGCCTCGAGGAAGCGGTCGACGCGCATGTTGTCCTCGTCCGCCGTCACCACCACGGTCTGCACCTTGGTCGGCAGCGCCGGCGGCTCGGCGACGCGCTCCTCCGGCTCGGGCACGAATGGCTTGGGCGCCCGCTGCTTGTCGCCAAGGCGCACCGCCGCCGACTTGCCGCCCGCACGATGCGCCGGCCCCCGCTCGGCGGCCGGGCCGCGATGGGGACGCGCGCCTTTGGCGCGGTCGCCCGCTGGGCGGAGGGGTCTCTTGACGCGGCGGCTCATGGGGTTGCAACTCCGAAGTTAAGCCCGTGGGTAGCGCAAATGCCGCGAATCGTCACGGCGAAATCGGTACGAATCCGGCGCACCATCGGCCATGTTCGGCCGCAAGCGGCAAGCGGGCGCTGCCAAAATATCGAAAACAACCCCATGCAAAGTAGCCGGAGGCCGTCGGCGTGCGACCAAGCGACTTGACACGTCGGGCAACTCAGGGATACATTTCTAATATTCCGAAGTCACGCAAATCGCATATGGCATTTGCGGGCTTCTGCAACTTCCCTCGCCGCAGGCGGGAACGCCAACGCGCGTTATTTGTGGCCACGGCTGATCTCGTCTTGCGCTAGCTCCCGCCGCGCTCCTTGCGCAGCCTGTTCCAGTAATCCAGCCGCTTGCGGATCTCGCGCTCGAAGCCGCGGTCGGGCGGGTCGTAGAAGGTCTGCCGTCCCAGCGCTTCCGGGAAATAGTCCTGGCCGGAGAACGCGTCGGGCGCGTCGTGATCGTATTGATAGCCGGAGCCATAGCCTTCCGACTTCATCAGCTTGGTCGGCGAATTCAGGATGTGCTTCGGCGGCAGCAGCGAGCCGCCCTGCTTTGCGGTCTGCATCGCGGCGCCGAACGCGGTGTACACCGCGTTCGATTTCGGTGCGGTGGCGAGATAGACCACGGCTTGCGCGATCGCGAGCTCGCCCTCCGGCGAGCCCAGGAAATCATAGGCATCCTTGGCGGCGTTGCAGACCGCCAGTGCCTGCGGATCGGCGAGACCAATGTCCTCGACCGCCATGCGCACCACGCGCCGCGCCAGGAACAGCGGGTCCTCGCCGGCGTCGAGCATGCGCGCGAGATAATACAGCGCCGCGTCCGGATCGGAGCCGCGCACCGACTTGTGCAGCGCCGAGATCAGATTGTAGTGACCGTCGGCCGATTTGTCGTAGATCGGCGCGCGGCGTTGCAGGATGGCCTGCAACTGCTCGGCGTTGAACACCTCGCCCTCGCGCGCGGCGCGCCAGACCTCTTCGGCCAATGTCAGCGAGGCGCGGCCGTCGCCGTCGGCCATCCGCACCAGCACGGCGCGTGCCTCCGCATCGAGCGGCAGGGCCTTGCCCTCGATCTTCTCGGCATTGGCAAACAGCCGTTCGATCGCAGCCGTATCGAGCGAGTGAAACACCAGCACGCGGGCGCGCGACAGCAGCGCCGCGTTGAGCTCGAACGACGGGTTCTCGGTGGTGGCGCCGACCAGCACCACCGTGCCGTCCTCCATCACGGGCAGGAAGGAATCCTGCTGCGCGCGGTTGAACCTGTGCACCTCGTCGACGAACAGCAGCGTGCCCTTGCCGGTCTCGCGCCGGGCCCGCGCGGCATCGAACGCCTTCTTCAGATCGGCGACGCCGGAGAACACCGCGGAGATCTGCTCGAAATGCAGCTCGGTGGCGTCGGCGAGCAGCCGCGCCACCGTGGTCTTGCCGGTGCCGGGCGGTCCCCAGAACACCAGCGAGCCCAGCGTGCGCGTCTCCAGCATGCGGGTCAGCGCGCCGTCGGGGCCGAGGATGTGAGCCTGGCCGACGACATCGGCCAGCGTGCGCGGGCGCAGCCGGTCGGGCAGCGGGTGTGGCGCGTCCTGCTCCATCCCCGCCGCTGCGAACAGGTTGCTGGCCTCGCGCGGTCGCTTGGGACTCATCCGCCGAGTGTCACGTTGATCTGCTGGCCGCCGCGCACCAGCGTGATGCGCCAGACCCGCAACCCCGCCTTCGATATCTTGTCGAGGTCGCTCGTGCGCACGATCTTCTCATTGTTGACGGCGAGAATGATGTCACCCTTCTGGAAGCCGACATTGGCGGCGGTGCCATCATCGGCGAGATCGGTGACGACGACGCCCTCCGCGCCGGCGTCGAGATGCAGCTCATCGGCCAGCGCCGGCGAGATGTTGGCGACCTTGGCACCCTGGAACGGCGAACGCGCGGTCAGCACGATCTCGTCGCGGTTGGTGTCGGGCGCGGTCTCCAGCGGCACCGTGAGCTTCACCGGCTTGCCGGCGCGCTGCACCTCGATCTCGGCGTTGCCGCCGAGCGGTCGGGTCGCGAAGCGGTAGTCGAACGCGTTGGGATCGTCGATCGGCGTGCCATCGATCCCGACGATCAGGTCGGACAATTTGAGCCCGGCCTTCGCCGCCGGGCTGTTCGGCGCGACATTAGCGACCAGCGCGCCGGTCGGCAGTTTCAGCCCCAGCGTCTCGGCGATCTCCGGCGTCACCGCTTGCAGCCGCGCGCCGAGCCATGGCCGCTTCACAGCCTTGCCGCCGCTCTTGGCGGAGGCCACCACCACGCGCACCATGTTGGCGGGGATCGCGAAGCCGATGCCTTGCGAGCCGCCGGAGCGCGAGAAGATCGCGGTGTTGATCCCGGCGAGCCGTCCGGTCATGTCGACCAGCGCGCCGCCCGAATTGCCCGGATTGATCGCCGCGTCGGTCTGAATGAAGAATTGATAATCCGTGATCCCGACTTGGGTGCGCGCCAGCGCCGAGATGATGCCGTGCGTCACGGTCTGACCGACGCCGAACGGATTGCCGATCGCGAGCACGACGTCACCGACCTGCAGCTGATCCGAATTGGCGAAGTCGAGGGTCGCGAACTTCTCCCTGTTGGTCCCCTTCAGCCGCAGCACCGCGAGGTCGGTGCGACTGTCCTTCAGCACGATCTCGGCCTCGTATTCGCGCTTGTCGGCGAGCGAGACCTTGACCTGGTCGGCGCCCTCGATCACGTGATTGTTTGTGACCACGAGGCCGGACGCATCGACCATCACGCCGGAGCCGAGCGAGCGCTGCATCTGCTCGGGCTGCTGCCCCGGGACGCCGAAGAAGCGGCGGAAGATCGGATCGTCCAGGAACGGATTGCGGTTCTGCACCACCTTGGCGGCGTAGACATTGACCACCGCCGGCTGCACCCGCTGCACGATCGGCGCATAGGACAGCTGCAACTCGGCCTGCGAGGACGGCACGCGGCGGTCCTGGGCCGCGGCCGGGGACAGATTCCCTATGAAAGCCAATGTGCACAGAGCGGATATGGCAGCGCAGCGGACGGGTCGGAGCATTCTCACCTCTCGTGGAAACGCCGGAATATAGGCGTGTTCGCCGGGCAATTGAAGGGCGCCGGGGCGGATAACTGGCCCCCGCCGGACCGGTGCAAAACCGGCCGCAGCCGCGTTGAACCGCGTCGCCGAGCTCCTATGATGACTGTCATCTCACTGCGCCGCTCCGCCTGTTGCCTGCGGACAACAAGCGGAACTGCGATGCCTCGAAGCGCTGTCGTGCGTCAGTCACGATCAACTCCTAGGACGTTTCAGTGAGTGAGTGGGGAATTCAAACACAACAGGGGTGCACAATGGGTGCGACAAGAGTTGGTGCAATCGCCGTCGGGCTTGCGGGGGCACTCGCCGCCTCGCCGGCCTATTCGCAATCGGCCGGCGGCGGCAGCGACGCGGAGATCGCGCTGCTGAAGCAGCAGCTGAAGATGCTCGAGCAAAAGCTCGACAAGCTGCAGAAGCAGACCAACGCCAATACCGCGACCGCGGCCAGCGCAAATGCGAACGCGAAGGCGGCGGACGCCAAGGCCGCCCGCGTCGCAAGCGCCAACGCAGCCATTCCGGTCAAGGGACCGATCGCGCCGTCCGGCGTCGTGGTGACGATGCCGAACAACCGGCCGACGATCTGCACCGCGGACGAACAGAACTGCGTCGCGATCACGAGCCGCGTGCACTGGGATGTCGGCGGCTACGACTATCGTCCGAACACCGCAGCCACCTCGCCGCAGAAACTCGACAGCGGCGAGAACCTCCGCCGCGCGCGCATCGGCATCGTCGGCAAATTCTTCGGCGACTGGAATTACGCGCTGATCTATGACTTCGGCGGCTCGTCCGACGGCTTCGGCGGTACGGCACCGGGATCGCTTCCGGGCGGCGGCACCTCGGGCGTCGAGAACGCGTATCTGAGCTACACCGGCTTGAAGCCGTTCGGCGGCAAGATGGCGATCGAAGGCGGCATCATGGACCTGCTCTGGACCATGGACGAATCGACCAGCTCCAACGACATCCTGTTCATGGAGCGCGCCTCGGCCGGCATCATCGCGCAGAACGTCGCGGCCGGCGACTTCCGTTCCGCGATCGGCACCCGCTGGTGGAACGACCAGCTCTGGCTCGGCGGCTATGCTACAGGACCGACCACCGGCCAGATTCATTCGGCCTCCAGCGTCACCCCGGCCGGATCATCCGAGCAGTACGGCGCGGTGGTCCGCGTCGCCGGCAATCCGATCAGCGGCAAGGACTATTCGGTGCATATCGGCGCCGATGCCGAATGGCTGGTGCAGCCGCCGCGCAACCAGCTGACGCAGGCGCAGACGCTCACGCTGAGCGACCGGCCCGAGCTGCGCATCGATCCGACGACGCTGATCTCGACCGGTGCGATCGCCAACGTCTCCGGCGCCCAGGTCTACGGCGTCGAGGCGGCGGCGACCTACGGTCCGTTCATCGCGCAGGGCGAATACTACTGGTTCAATGTCGACCGCACCGCGAATACCGGGCTGCCGCCGTTCGGCGCGTCGAGCCTGAAATTCGACGGCGGATACGCGCAGGTCGGCTACGTGCTGACCGGCGAGAACCACGCCTACAATCCGGCCACGGCCTCCTATGGCGGTATCAAGCCGCACGATCCGTTCTCGCTCGCCGGCGGCGGCTGGGGCGCGTGGGAGATTGCGGGCCGCGTCAGCCAGATGAACCTCAACGACCAGGTCGGCCAGGCCGTCGGCGTCGCCGGCGGACGGCAGACCGTCTACACCGCGGCGCTGAACTGGTACGTCAACAACAACGTCCGCTTCATGCTGAACTACCTGCACGGCGACGTCGCTAAGCAGGCCTCGGCAACCTCGCCCGTGGATGCCGGTTCGAAGTTCGACGCCGTCGCGCTGCGCACGCAGGTCGCGTTCTGAGGCGATGTACCTCTCCCCAACGGGGAGAGGTCGAATTGCTAAGCAATTCGGGTGAGGGGTGCCGCTTGCTCGGTAGAGCGTAATCCCTCACCCGGATCGCATCTTGCGATGCGATCCGACCTCTCCCTCCGGGAGAGGTGAAGCGCGAACGCCCATCAGGCCGCGCGCTTCTTCTTCGCCACGACGTCCGGCGCCGGCGCGCAGGATAGCCGCTCCTGATGGCCCTCGCCCCAGGCTTTCAGAATATCGATCACCGGACGCAGGCTCTCGCCGAGTTCGGACAGCGTGTATTCGACCCGCGGCGGCACCTCGGCATAGACCTTGCGGATCACGAGGCCGTCGTCCTCCAGCGCCCGCAGTTGCTTGGTCAGCATGCGCTGAGTGATGCCGGGCATCCGCCGCCTGAGCTCGCCGAAGCGCTGGGTGCCGGCTTGCAGGTGATACAGGATCACGCCCTTCCATTTGCCGTCGATCAGGTCGAGTGCCGCCTCGACCGCGCAGCCCGGCCGGCGCGCGAAATTCTTCCGTTTCATCCGGTATTTTCCCAATAGTATACAAACAGGGACTAGTTCCCTGTTTTTACAGTACTTGCCAAATGGACGCCAGCGCGACAGGTAAGACCGCAGGCAACCGCCCACCACGGAGACCAGGCATGAAGGCCGTCGGATACCAAAAATCGCTGCCGATCGAGGCGGCGGATTCGCTCGTCGATTTCGAGATCGCCAAGCCCGAACCGAAGGGACGCGACGTCAGAGTCGCGGTGAAGGCCATCTCGGCCAACCCGGTGGACTACAAGGTGCGCAAGCGCGCGGCGCCGACCGACGGCGGCTACAAGATCCTCGGCTTCGACGCGGCCGGCGTGGTCGACGCGGTCGGGCCCGACGTCTCGCTGTTCAAGCCCGGCGACGAGGTGTTCTACGCCGGCTCGATCCTGCGCCAGGGCACCAATTCGGAATTTCACCTGGTCGACGAGCGCATCGTCGGCAACAAGCCCACCTCGCTGTCATTTGCGCAGGCCGCCGCCCTGCCCCTGACCTCGATCACCGCCTGGGAGCTGCTGTTCGATCGGCTCGGCGCGGTGCCCGGCAAGAGCCTCGATCCGCGCACGCTGCTGATCACCGGCGGCGCCGGCGGCGTCGGCTCGATCCTGATCCAGCTGGCGCGCCGCCTCACCGGGCTGACCGTGGTTGCGACCGCAACGCGGCCGGAGTCCCAGAAGTGGTGCCGCGATCTCGGCGCGCATGCGGTGATCGATCACTCGCAGCCGATGAAGGAGCAGATCGAGAAATTGAAGCTGCCGCCGGTGGGCCTCGTCGCCAGCCTCACCTTTACCGACCAGCACTACAAGTCGATCGCCGACTTCATCGCGCCGCAAGGCAAGTTCGGCCTGATCGACGATCCCGCCGAATTCAACGTCGCCGTGTTCAAGGGCAAGGCGGTCTCGGTGCATTGGGAATCGATGTTCACGCGCTCCTCGTTCCAGACGCCCGACATGATCGCGCAGCATCACCTGCTCAATGACGTTGCCGACCTCCTCGACAAGGGCGTGCTGCGCACCACGCTCGACCAGACCTTCGGCACCATCAACGCCGCCAATCTCAAGCGCGCCCACGCACTGCTGGAAAGCGGCAAGTCGCGCGGCAAGATCGTGCTGGAAGGCTGGTAACTCCACTGCGGCGGGGACTGGGCCTAATGCGTCACGGTTCTGTCTCCGTCGTCATTGCGAGGAGCGATAGCGACGAAGCAATCCATCCAACCGCGTTTGCGGGCAGATGGATTGCTTCGCTTCGCTCGCAATGACGGCTGGATTCGCTTACCGCCACAGGATCTGTGAAGAAACGGCAGCAACGGGGTAAGAGCAGCTAAACCTTCCTACGCACCTCTCGAGATATCCCCACTGGCCGATGCATGGCTTTGCCAAAGCCACGGCATCGCCTGTATGATTTGCGCAACGATCACCCCGTCCTCAATTCGGCCGCGCGAGACGCGGCCGGAACGGTGGTGACGCCCACGGGGATGGGAGGAAACCGATGAGTTTACTCACGGCCGATCCGTCGCGGATCGATCCGGAGTGGATGACGCGGGCGCTGCGCGCAGCCGGTGTGATCGACCAGGCCAGGGTCGTCGATCTCGTCTGCAAGCCGATCGGCAATGGCCTTGTCGGCGACAGCTATCGATTTCACCTGACCTATGACGGCGATGAACCGAACGCACCCGCGAGCGTCGTCGGCAAATTCCCCGCAGCGGATCCCGACAGCCGCCGCTCCGGTTCCGCGCACACGCTCTATGTCCGCGAGGTCGCGTTCTATCGCGAGCTGGCGGCCACGGTCGCCATTCATACCCCGCGGCCGATCCTCGCCGAGATCGATCCGGCGACCGACGACTTCACGCTGATCCTGGAGGATCTGGCACCCGCACGCCCGGGTGATCAGCTCGCCGGATGCGCGATCACCGACTGCCTGACCGCGATGCGCGAGGCCGCCGCGCTGCATGCACCGCGATGGAACGATCCGACGCTCGACACCGTGCATTGCTTCACGGTTGCCGCAAGCCGACGCAAGGACCTTCGCGCGGTGCTGCCCGGCATCATCGATCACTACAAGGAGCGCTATCACGGCGTGATCGAGCCGGAATTCCTCGATCTGATCGACCGGCTTCCGGACGCGATCCCGCGCTACCAGTCTGATCGATCCGTGCCGCGAACCCTGCAGCATGCAGACTTCCGGCTCGACAACGTGCTGTTCGAGGTGCGCGGCAACAGCCGCCCGATGGCGACGCTGGACTGGCAGACGCTGACGGTGGGGCCTGGCCTCGTCGACGTCGCCTATTTCCTGTCGGCCGGCATCGACCCAATCGAGCGGCGGCTTCATGAAGCCGATCTGGTCCGGTTCTATCATTCCGAGCTGATCCGCCGCGGCGTGCGGGACTATGGCTGGGACCAGTGCTGGCGGGATTACCGGCGCTACACCCTGCATGGCATCATGATGGGCGTCGTCTCCGCGCTCAGCGTGCAGCGCTCCGAGCGCGGCGATGCACTGTTCCTGAAAATGACCCGCGGCGCCTGCGCGCAAGCGCTGGACCACGGCAGTTTTTCATACTGGCAGGAATGAGGATCATCGAAAGGGATCGGCGTGCTTAATAAACTGGACGACTTCCCCATCCACCAGACGCCGGAGCCGATCGCGGTTCCCGCGACCAGCGACCGCAACGTGTATGACCGGACCTGGTTCAATGGCTACACCGCCGACGGCGCGTATTATTTCGGCATCGGGATGGCGATCTACCCGCATCGCAGGATCCTCGACTGCGCCTTCAGCGTCGTAGAGCGCGGCGGGCTTCAGCATTGCTTCTACGGCTCGCGGCGGGCGCCGCTCGAACGCACCGAGATGCAGGTCGGCCCGTTCAGGCTCGAGGTCATCGAGCCGATGCTGCGGACCCGCGTCGTGCTCGACGACAATGCGACGGGCCTTTCCTGCGACCTGACCTTCTCCGCGCGCACGGCGGCGATCCAGGAAGCGCGCCAGACGCTCTGGTCGGGCGACCGCCGCGCGATGGATTCGACCCGGTTCGACCAGTTCGGCCGCTGGAGCGGCATCGTGCGTCACCCGGACGGCGAGATCAAGGTCGACGATCGCACGTGCTACGGCACCAAGGATCGCTCCTGGGGCGTTCGCAATGTCGGCGAACGCGACATCGGCGGCGCGCCGATGCCGTTGCCGAGCGTGTTCTTCCTGTGGGCGCCGCTGGTCTGGGACGACCACATCTCGCACGCCATCTTCTTCGACGGGACGCATGGCGAAGCGCTGGTCCGCGAAGGCATCACCGCGCCGCTCTACCGGAGCGAGGCCGAGATCCCCGGCGTCGTCGACGGGCTCGACCGCCGCATGGCGACCGCGCGGCACCGCGTCAAATACGTGCCGAACACGCGGCTCGCGCAATCGGCCGAAATCGACCTGGTCGACATCGACGGCCACACCACGACCATCGCACTCGACCCGATCCTCAAATTCCAGATGAAGGGCCTCGGCTACGGCCATCCGCAATGGGGCCAGGGCATGTGGAAGGGCGAGCTCGAGATCGGCGGCGAAACGTTCGATCCTGCAACGCTCGACCCGCTCGCCCGCGAGAACGTGCACGTGCAGCAGGTGGTGCGCGCCCGCCAGGGTGACCGGGCGGGAATTGGGGCACTCGAGCAGATCTGCTTCGGCCCCTACCGTCCGGCCGGCTTCAGCGAGTTCCTGGACGGCGCCAAGGGTTAGTCTGGCGGCATGCCTTCGACGAAGATCAGCCGGCGGTCCAATGCCGTCTGTCGATGCCTGAGCGCCTCGGCATATTCCGGTGACGCGTACCACTCGCGCAGACGCGCCATGGTCGGAAATTCGACGATGACGATCGCGTTCGGCGGCGGACCGCCCTCGACCAGTTCGGCGGCGCCGCCGCGGACGACGTAACGGCCGCCGTACTGTTCAATGGTCTTCGCCGCCTGCGTGCGATAGGCCGCGAACGCGGCAGCATCCCGCATCTCGACCTCCGAGATCACATAGGCCGGCATGCCGCCTCACGCGATCGTATTGACGATGCCACCCTCGGCGCGCAGCGCGGCGCCGTTGGTCGCGGAGGCCTGCTTGGAGCAGACATAGACCACGAGGTTGGCGATCTCCTCGGTGCTGGCAAAGCGCTGCAGCAGCGAGGTCGGCCGGTGCTGCTTGACGAAATTGGAAGCCGCCTCCTCGAGCGACTGGCCGTTCTGCCTGGCGAGATCCTTGACGAAGGTTTCGACGCCCTCCGACATGGTCGGTCCGGGCAACACCGAGTTGACGGTCACGGCGGTGCCCTTGGTCAGCTCCGCGAGGCCGCGCGCGATCGCGAGCTGTGCGGTCTTGGTCATGCCGTAGTGGATCATCTCGGTCGGGATGTTGAGCCCGGATTCCGAGGAGATGAAGACGATGCGGCCCCAGTTGCGCTTCAGCATGCCCTGCATGTAGCCGCGCGACAGCCGTACGCCCGACATCACGTTGACCTCGTAGAAGCGGCTCCAGTCCGCGTCGGGAATGTCGAAGAACGGCTTCGGCTCGAAGATGCCGGCATTGTTGACGAGGATGTCGACCTCGGGCAGCGCCGCAAGCAGCGCTTCGCAACCGGCCGCTGTCGAGACGTCCGCGGCGATGCCGCGGACCTTGGCGCCGGGTACCGCCTTGCCGATCGCGGCAACCGCCGCATCGACCTTGGCCTGGCCGCGACCGTTGATGACGACATCGGCGCCGGTTCCCGCCAGTCCCTTTGCGATCGCATTGCCGATACCTGCCGTCGAGCCGGTCACCAGCGCAGTCTTTCCGGAAAGATCGATTTTCATGAGAAGTCTCCCGTCAGTCGTACCGGACATATTTGGATGCGCGTCCCGCGGATGCAACCGCGGAGTACGACGTCACGGCGGTGCGGACGACATCTCAGCACCGGCAGCTGCGAAAGACAATCATGTCGCGCTGATGACGCATTGAGCGCGGTGCGCATTTGCGTTGCGGGTCAAATTGCCACGAGCAATCATGGTTGATGGATCGTCTCGCCGGGCTTCATCCAATCTTCACATGAAACATCGCGCCCACGTGGATTGCTTTCACACATTGTCAATTCGCGGCCGCTAAGCGTCGCCGCAAACAGCCCGGGCGTGCCTGGGCTGTTGTGTTGGCAACCGGACGCGCCAGTCTGTTCATAACGACGCCCGGAGCCCTGCGACTGACAGGAATGCATCAGATGTTCGTGATCTCCAGGATGAAGCCGCTTGCCGCGTTTATCCTGAAACGATTTCGCCCCAGCCTCAAAAGCCAGATCGCGATGCTCGGGATTGGCGGCGTCGCCATCATCAGCGTCACCTGCCTCGGCGGCCTCAACTACGCTGCTCGTATTCAACGCGAGTCGAACGACAGCATGCGCTTCAGGGCCCAGCTGTCCGAGCTCTCGGACGGCTTCCTGGAAACGCAGCAAATCGCGACCAGATTCCTGAAGTCGCGCGACGAAGCACTGGCGAAGAAGCTTTCCGGTCGCGTCGCCGACGAGATCGCTTTGCTCGACCAGCTCGAAGCATTTGCCGCGACTGTGCCCGACGGTGATCCGATCCGGCAAGTCACCTCGCTGCGGAGCGGAATCAACCTCTATGCGACGCGCTTCCAGAATATCGTCGGCGCCCAGCGTATCCTCGGCCTGAATCCGAATGACGGCTTGCAGGGCAAGCTGCGCAGCGCGGTCCAGCAATTCGAAACCAAGGTCCAACAGGTCGATCAGCCGCAGCTGACCGTGCTCCTGCTGACGATGCGCCGTCTCGAAAAGGATTTTGCGCTGAGCGGCGAGGAACGGTTTGGCGACCAGCTCAATGACAGGGAATCCGAGTTCGAAACCGCCCTGGCGGCGTCCGCGGTGCCGGCGGATCGGAAGGGCGAATTGCTCGGTCTTGCCCGCGCCTACAAGCTCGCCTTCGCCGGTTTCCTGGTTTCGCGTCAGACGCTCGACGACCAGCTCGACGACCTGTCGCAGATCTTCGACCGCACCCGGCCGGCGCTGGTCAAGGTCGCTGACGCCGCCAACATCCGCGCCGAGCTCGCACAGCACAGGGCCGACGCGTTCAGGCAGACCTTCAGCTGGCTGATCGGGATCGTTGCGTTCGTGCTGACGCTGTCTGCGATTCTGTTCGGCCGGCGCGTCGCTGGCCTGATCAGCCGGATGAGTGCGGCGATGCGGCAATTGGCCGAAGGACAATTCGACGTCGTCCTGCCCGGCCTCGAGCGCACCGACGAGATCGGCGGCATGGCGCGGGCGGTCGAGCGCTTCAAGACCAGGGCGCAGGACAAGGCGCGCGCCGAGCTCGACGCCCGGCTCGAGGAAGACCGCCGCACGGCCGAGCGGCATAAGACCGAACTGGCACGGCTCGCGGCAGCGTTCGAGGCCAGCGCCGGCAGCGTCATCGCGACGGTTTCGGCGGCGTCCGAAGAGCTCGCGGCTTCCGCCCGCGATCTGAGCGACACCGCCCATCACACGCAGGATCTGTCCGCCAATGTCGCAGCCGCCTCCGAGGAGGCCTCGGACAATGTCCGGCGGGTTGCGGCAGCGACCGAACAGATGATGGCATCGGCTTCCGAGATCGGGCGCCGGGTCGGCGAATCCGCCGACATCGCCAGCGAAGCCGTCGCGCAGGCGCAGCAGACCGACGAGCGGATGGCGCAGCTCGCATCCGCCGCCGACCGCATCGGCAACGTGGTGCAGCTGATCGCAACCATCGCGCGGCAGACCAATTTGCTCGCGCTCAACGCGACGATCGAGGCCGCACGGGCCGGCAAGGCCGGCTCCGGCTTCGCCGTGGTCGCGCAGGAGGTCAAGACGCTCGCCAGGCAGACCGCGGAGGCCACCGAGGACATTCGCGCCCAGATCGCGGATATCCAGGCCGCCACGCGGGAGTCCGCCGGCGCGATCAGCGATATCACCGGCACCATCCTGCGCATCTCGCAGATCGCCTCCGACGTCACCAAAGCGATCGATGCGCAAGGCGGCGCGACACGGAGCATCGCGCAGAACGTTCAGATCGCCTCGGAGCGAACTGCGCAAGTGGCGGTCAACATCGGCCAGGTGGCGAGCGGCGCATCCAGGACCGGCAGCGCCTCATCCCAGGTGCTGAGCTCCTCGCGGCTGCTGTCGGACGGCAACAGCCGCCTGAAGCAGGAGCTCGACAACTTCATCGCCACCATCCGCGCGGGCTAGCCCGACAAAAAAACGGCGCCCGAAGGCGCCGTTTTCAAAACCTTGGCTCAAGCGCGGCTTACGCCGCTTCGGCTTCCTTGTCCTGGGCGGGACCGGAGTCCTGGCCCTTGGCGTCGACGTCGCGGTCGACGAACTCGATCACGGCCATCGCCGCGTTGTCGCCGTAGCGGAAGCCGGCCTTGATGATGCGGGTGTAGCCGCCCTGGCGGTCCTTGTAGCGGGTCGCCAGCGTGTCGAACAGCTTCTTGACCTGATCCTGGTCGCGCAGCTCCGAGATCGCCTGGCGGCGCAGGGCGAGACCGCCCTTCTTGCCGAGGGTGACGAGCTTCTCGACGATCGGCCGCAGCTCCTTGGCCTTCGGCAGCGTGGTGACGATCTGCTCGTGCTTGATCAGCGCGGCCGCCATGTTGGCGAACATCGCACGCCGATGCTCGGCGGTGCGGTTGAGCTTCCGATGAACCTTGCCGTGACGCATTGTCTATTCCTTACTTTGTAATCTGCCGCGACGGTTCGTCGGACATGTTGCTCAGGTGGGCCTGCCTGCGTTCGCCCGTTAGAATCATGGCCGGGAGAGCCCGGCCATGATGATTGATGCGGATCAGTAGTGATCCTCGAAGCGCTTGGCGAGCTCGTCGATGTTCTCCGGCGGCCAGCCCGGCACTTCCATGCCGAGGTGCAGACCCATCTGGGCCAGCACTTCCTTGATCTCGTTCAGCGACTTGCGGCCGAAGTTCGGGGTGCGGAGCATTTCCGCCTCCGACTTCTGCACGAGATCGCCGATGTAGACGATATTGTCGTTCTTCAGGCAGTTTGCCGAACGCACCGACAGCTCGAGCTCGTCGACCTTCTTGAGGAACGCCGGGTTGAACGCGAGATCGGGGATGATCTCCTGCGTGACTTCCTTGCGCGGCTCTTCGAAGTTGACGAACACGTTGAGCTGATCCTGCAGGATGCGCGCGGCATAGGCCACCGCGTCCTCCGGCGTGATCGCGCCGTTGGTCTCGATCGTCATGGTCAGCTTGTCGTAGTCGAGGATCTGACCCTCACGGGTGTTCTCGACCTTGTAGGAGACCTTGCGGACCGGCGAGAACAGGCTGTCGACCGGGATCAGGCCGATCGGCGCATCCTCAGGCCGGTTGCGCTCGGCGGCGACATAGCCCTTGCCGGTCGTGACCGTGAACTCCATGCGGATCTCGGCGCCGTCGTCCAGCGTGCAGAGCTGCAGGTCGGGGTTGAGCACGGTGACGTCGCCGACGGTCTGGATGTCGCCGGCGGTGACAGCGCCCGGGCCCTGCTTCTTCACGACCATGCGCTTCGGGCCTTCGCCCTGCATCTTGATCGAGATGTCCTTGATGTTGAGGACGATGTCGGTGACGTCTTCACGGACACCGGCGATCGAGGAGAACTCGTGGAGCACACCGTCGATATGCACCGACTGCACCGCCGCGCCCTGCAGCGAGGACAGCAGGATACGGCGCAGCGCGTTGCCGAGCGTCTGGCCGAAGCCGCGCTCGAGCGGCTCGGCGACCACGGTGGCGAACCGGCTCGCGTCCGAGCCCGGCGTCACCTGCAGCTTGTTCGGTCGAATGAGTTCTTGCCAATTTTTCTGGATCGTCACTTGTTCACCCATGTGCCAGTCGCAGGGCCCGTCGAATGGCCGAACCTGGCGTTGGAGATCGCGGAACAGTCCGCGCGGTCAATTCCAAAAACCATCGCAGGGCGGCCGGAAGCCGCCCGCGACTCACAGATCAAACGCGCCGACGCTTGCGCGGACGGCAGCCATTGTGCGGGATCGTGGTCACGTCGCGGATCGAGGTGACCGTGAAGCCCGCAGCCTGCAGCGCACGGAGCGCCGACTCACGGCCCGAACCGGGGCCAGCCACCTCAACCTCCAGCGTGCGCATACCGTGTTCCTGCGCCTTCTTGGAGACGTCTTCGGCCGCGACCTGCGCGGCATAGGGGGTCGACTTGCGCGAGCCCTTGAAGCCCATCGTGCCGGCCGACGACCAGGCGATGGTGTTGCCCTGCGCGTCGGTGATGGTGATGGTCGTGTTGTTGAACGACGAATTCACGTGCGCGATGCCGGAGGCGATGTTCTTGCGTTCGCGGCGGCGTACGCGGGTGGCTTCCTTGCCCATTTCAAACCTTTCCTGTGATCTCAACGCCGCCGTAGTGCCAGCGGCTACACCTCAAAACGCAAATGGCGAGCAGCGAATTTCGATTCGCTACCCCCCACCTGCAATTCGCAAAACTTACTTCTTCTTGCCGGCGATCGCCTTGGCCGGCCCCTTGCGCGTACGCGCATTGGTGTGGGTGCGCTGGCCGCGCACCGGCAGACCGCGGCGATGACGCAGGCCGCGATAGCAGCCGAGATCCATCAGCCGCTTGATATTGATGCCGACCTCACGACGGAGATCGCCCTCGACCAGATAGTCGCGGTCGATGACTTCGCGGATCTGCAGGACCTCTTGGTCGGTCAACTGGTTGACGCGACGGTCCGCGGGGATCTTGACCTTCTCGATGATGTCGGCCGCATTCTTCTGGCCGATACCATGGATGTACTGAAGCGCGATCAGGACGCGCTTGTTGGTAGGAATGTTGACGCCGGCAATACGGGCCACGGACTTCTCTCCTGTCGCCGATCCATCACGGATACGGGCTTCTCAAGTTCTTGCTCTCTGCGGGCTTGTGTCCACAAACGCGAACACGACGCCCTTCCCCTCATGTCCTTCGGGGCCCGGCATCGTCATAAAACTATCCAACCTGGATGCGGGGCTTATTAAAGGATTCATGTCGGTTTCGTCAACCGCTCCTAGCGCTTAGCTCGCTTTTTCGTGAGCTTTTTTGCTGTCTTTTTGGCGGCTTTTGCCCCTTTCCGGGCATTCGCGGCGCGGGCAGCCTGCTTTGCGGCTTTCTTAACGGCTTTCTTGGCCGGCTGCTTCGCGGTTTTCTTGGCAGCCTTCCTGGCAGCTTTAGCCTTGCGACCCGCCTTCGCGGCCTTGCGGGCCGGTTTGGCGGCCTTTTTGGCCGATTTAACTGCCTTGGTCGTCTTCTTCGCGGTCTTGGACGCCTTCGAGGCGCTCTTGGCCTCCTCGTGCTCCTTCGGTTCCAATGCGCCGAGCGCCGTCAGGATCCGGTTGATCTCGCGGGTGACGTGCTCGATGGTCATCATGCCATCGACCGTCAGAAGCTTGCGCCGCTCCGAATAATAGTGAATCAGCGGCTCCGTCAGCGAACGGTACTGCGCCAGGCGCTTGGTCAGCACTTCCGGCGTATCGTCGAGGCGGACTTCCTCGCCGCGCGCGCGGGTTTCCTCGGCACGCTTCTCGACGCGGGCCAGCAGCGCGCTTTCGTTGACGCGCAGTTCGACCACGGCGTCGAGCTTGAGGTGCTTCTTGCGGAGCAGCTCGTCGAGGGCCTCCGCCTGCGGCACGGTGCGCGGGAAGCCGTCGAGGATGAAGCCCTTCTTGGCATCAGGCTCCTCGATCCGATCGGCGATGATTCCCACCACGACCTCGTCGGGAACCAGCCCGCCATTGGCCATGATCTCCTTGGCCTGCAAGCCGACCGGGGTGCCCGCGGCAACTGCGGCACGCAGCATCTCGCCGGTCGAGAGCTGAACGATGCCATGCCGGTGCACCAGCCGCTGCGCCTGGGTTCCCTTGCCCGAGCCCGGCGGCCCCAAAAGGATCAGTCTCATATCTGTTTCGCCCCCCGGCTAGGTGGCGAATTCCGCACACCTGTGTTTTGCGTTTGAAGCCGCGCCGCGATCAGCGGCGGCGGCCTCCCCTGAGCTTCGACTTCCTGATCAGCCCTTCATACTGGTGGGCGAGCAGATAGCCCTGAACCTGCGACACCGTATCCATCGTTACACTGACGACGATCAAAAGTGAGGTGCCACCAAAGTAGAACGGGACCGAGGCGTAGGAAATCAGAATTTCGGGAATCAGGCAGACGATCGCCAGATAGATCGCGCCGAGCACCGTGATGCGCGACAGCACGTAATCGATATATTCCGCCGTGCGCTCACCCGGCCGGATGCCCGGAATGAAGCCGCCATGCTTCTTCAGATTGTCCGCGGTCTCGGTCGGGTTGAACACGATCGCGGTGTAGAAGAAGGCGAAGAACACGATCAGCGCGAGATACATCAGCAGGAACAGCGGACGGCCGTGGCTGAGCTGGGTGGTGAGCCACTGGAACCACTCCGGCCCCTTGCCGGCGTTGAAGTTCGCAACTGTGGTCGGCAGCAGCAGCAGCGATGAGGCGAAGATCGGCGGGATCACGCCCGACGTGTTGAGCTTGAGCGGCAGATGCGAGGACTGGCCCTCGAACATCTTGTTGCCGACCTGGCGCTTCGGATACTGGATCAGCAGCCGGCGCTGCGCCCGCTCCATGAACACGATGAAGGCGATCACCGCGACCGCCATCACGATGACGATCAGGATCAGGCCGGTCGACATCGCGCCCTGGCGGCCGAGTTCCAGCATGTTGGCGAGCGCCGACGGCAGCTCGGCGACGATGCCGGACAGGATGATCAGCGAGATACCGTTGCCGATGCCGCGCGAGGTGATCTGCTCGCCGAGCCACATCAGGAACATGGTGCCGCCGGTCAGGGTGATCGCGGTCGAGATCCGGAAGAACATGCCGGGGTCGCTGACGACGTTGCCGGCGCCTTCGAGGCCGATCGCGATGCCGTAGGACTGGAACAGCGCCAGGATCACCGTGAGATAGCGGGTGTACTGGTTCAGCGTCTTGCGGCCCGCCTCGCCTTCCTTCTTGAGCGCCTCGAGCTGCGGCGACACGGTGGTCAACAGCTGCACGATGATCGATGCCGAGATGTACGGCATGATGTTGAGCGCGAAGATCGCCATGCGGTGGATGCCGCCGCCGGCGAACATGTTGAACATGCCGAGGATGCCGCCGGACTGGCTGCGGAACACCTGCTCCCAGATGTTGGGATCGATGCCCGGCAGCGGGATGTAGGTGCCCAGCCGATAAACAAGCAGCGCACCCAGGGTGAACCAGATGCGCTTCTTCAGCTCGTCGGCTTTCGCCAGCTGTCCGAAATTGAGGTTGGCGGCAAGTTGTTCGGCTGCTGAGACCATGTTCGGCTTTCTCCCGGAGCCCGCTTCGCCGACGCCCCAAGAACTCGTTCTATCGGGGCGATCGGCAGACACCGGACATTATCTGGTGCTCGGCCTCGATAAGTCCATCATTCGATCTGCGGATTGCCCGCGCCGCGCGCGGGCAATGACGCAGATGTTACGCCGCCTCGCCTTCTTCCTTGGCGGGGGCCAGGATCTTGACCGAGCCGCCGGCCTTCTCGACCGCGGCAATGGCCGACTTGGAAGCGCCGTGCGCTTCGATCGTCAGCTTGGTCTTGATCTCGCCACGGCCGAGCAACCGCAGGCCGTCCTTGGCGCGGCGCAGCACGCCGGCCTTCACCAGCGACTCGACGGTCACGGTCTCGCCGGCGTTGACCAGCTTGTTGTCGATCGCTTCCTGCAGACGGTCGAGATTGATCTCGGCGAAGTCGAGCCGGAAGATGTTGTTGAAGCCGCGCTTCGGCAGACGGCGATGCATCGGCATCTGGCCGCCTTCGAAACCCTTGATGCGGACGCCCGAACGCGCGGTCTGGCCCTTGCCGCCGCGGCCCGAGGTCTTGCCCTTGCCGGAACCGATGCCACGGCCGACACGCATGCGCTTCTTGCGCGAGCCGGCGTTGTCGGCGATATCGCTGAGCTTCATCGCCCTTCTCCTTATCTCTGCTTACTCGCCGACGACGCGGACGAGATGCTGAACCTTGCTGATCATGCCGCGAACTTCAGGGGTATCCTGCAGCTCGGCAACCCGGCCGATCTTGTTGAGCTTGAGGCCGATCAGCGTCGAACGCTGCGAGTGATGGCGGCGGATTGCGCTGCCGGTCTGCTCGACCTTGATCGTCTTGCTGGCCTTGGCCATCGTCTTGAACTCCAGAAAGCGCTGGTCGCGCGGGTTATTCCGCCACCACTTCGGCGTCGCCGCCCACGCGGCGCGACTGCAGGGTGGAGACCTTGATGTTGCGGCGCGCAGCCACCGAACGCGGCGAATCCTGATGCTTCAGCGCGTCGAAGGTGGCGCGAACCATGTTGTAGGGATTCGACGAGCCGATCGACTTCGCCACCACGTCCTGGATGCCGAGCGTCTCGAACACCGCGCGCATCGGGCCGCCGGCGATGATGCCGGTACCCGCCGGAGCGGTGCGCAGATAGACGCGGCCGGCGCCGTGACGACCGGCGACGTCGTGATGCAGCGTGCGGCCTTCGCGCAGCGCGACCCGGGTCAGATTGCGCTTCGCCGATTCGGTCGCCTTGCGGATCGCTTCCGGAACTTCGCGCGCCTTGCCGTGGCCGAAACCGACCCGGCCCTTCTGATCGCCGATCACGACCAGCGCCGCAAAGCCGAAGCGCTTGCCGCCCTTGACGACCTTCGCCACGCGATTGATGTGGACGAGCTTGTCGACGAACTCGCTGTCGCGCTCCTCGCGCTCCCTGCTCCGTTCGCGTCCGCCGCGTTCGCGTTCACCTGCCATGGTGTTTTCCAATCTCTAGGAGGCCTTACGCCTCTTTCCTCGTAATCGTTCGATTCGGTTAGAAGCTCAGTCCGCCTTCGCGCGCTGCATCCGCGAGCGCCTTGACGCGCCCGTGATAGATGTAGGCGCCGCGATCGAACACGACTTCCTTGACACCCTTCTGCGCCGCGCGTTCCGCCAGCAGCTTGCCGACGGCCTTCGCCGCATCGATGTCGGCGCCGGTCTTGCCGGTGTCGCGCAGGGTCTTCTCCAGCGACGAGGCGGACGCGAGCGTCTCGCCCTTCTGGTCGTCGATGACCTGGGCGTAGATGTGCTTGGACGAGCGGAACACCGACAGCCGCGGACGGCCGTTTGCCGAGCGGCGAAGCGCAAGGCGCACGCGCTGCTTGCGCCGGGCATTCGTAACCTTGAGTGACATGACCGGCTCCGTTACTTCTTCTTGCCTTCCTTGCGGAAGATGAATTCGTTGGCGTACTTCACGCCCTTGCCCTTGTAGGGCTCCGGCGGACGGTAGGCGCGGATCTCGGCGGCGACCTGGCCGACGCGCTGCGGATCGTTGCCGGTGATCGTGATCTCGGTCGGCTTCGGCACCGCGATGGTGATGCCTTCCGGGATCGCATAGACCACGTCGTGGCTGTAGCCGAGCGCGAGCTGCAGGTTTTTGCCCTGCATCGCGGCGCGGTAGCCGACGCCGGTGATCTCGAGCTTCTTCTCGAAGCCCTTGGTGACGCCCTCGACGAGGTTGGCGACCTGCGCGCGCGCGGTGCCGTACATCGCCTGCGCGCGGTTGGTCTTGACGCGCGGAGCGACCTTGACCTGGCCGTTTTCGAACTTCACCTCGACGTCGTCATGCACGACGAACTGAAGCTGGCCCTTCGGCCCCTTCACCTTGACGGTCTGGCCCTCGACGGTCGCCGTCACACCCGACGGGATCGCCACCGGCCTTTTGCCGATACGTGACATCGTAAAAAATCCTTCCTCAGAACACCGTGAAGAGAACTTCGCCGCCCACGTTGGCGTCGCGCGCCTCGTGGTCAGCCATGATTCCCTTCGGCGTCGACAACACCGAAATGCCGAGACCGTTGTTCACGCGCGGCAGGTTCTTCACCGAGGCGTAAACGCGGCGGCCCGGCTTCGACACCCGCTCGATCTCGCGGATGACGGGCTCGCCGTCGAAATACTTCAGCTCGATCTCGAGCTCGCTGCGGCCCGAGGCATGCTCGACGCTGGCGTAGCCGCGGATGTAACCCTCGGACTTCAGCACCTCGAGCACGTTGGCGCGCATCTTCGAGCCGGGGCTCGAGACCTTGGACTTCGAACGCATCTGCGCGTTGCGGATGCGGGTGATGAGATCGCTGATCGGATCGTGCGTAGACATTGTTCCGACCCTCCCCTTACCAGCTCGACTTCACGAGCCCGGGAACCAGGCCCTTGGAGCCGAGTTCACGCAGCGCGATGCGCGAGAGCTTGTTCTTGCGATAGTTCGAGCGCGGACGCCCGGTCAGCTCGCAACGGTTGCGGATGCGCGTCGGCGACGAGTTGCGCGGCATCTCGGCGAGCTTCAGCGTCGCCGCGAAGCGCTCTTCCATCGGCTTGGTCTTGTCGGCGATGATCGCCTTCAGCTTCTCGCGGCGCGGGCCGGCGTTCTTCGCCATCCGCTTGCGCCGGTTGTTCTTCTCGACTGAACTCTTCTTTGCCATGCTTGGCTCCTGGGTATCCGCGTTTGAGTGGCTTTGGCTCAGCTACTCACTGCCGGAACGGGAAATTGAAAGCGGTCAACAAGGCCCTCGCCTCGTCGTCGGTCTTAGCGGTGGTGCAGACCGTGATGTCCATGCCACGCGCTTCCGAGACCTTGTCGAAGTCGATCTCGGGGAAAATGATGTGCTCCTTGATGCCGAGCGAATAGTTGCCGCGGCCGTCGAAGCTCTTCGGGTTCAGGCCGCGGAAGTCGCGGACGCGGGGCAGCGCCACGTTCACCAGGCGGTCGATGAACTCGTACATATGGGCCTTGCGCAGCGTGACCTTGCAGCCGATCGGCTGGTTCTCACGCAGCTTGAAGGTCGCGATCGCGATCCGCGAATAGGTCACGATCGCCTTCTGGCCGGCGATCTGGCTCAACTCGGCGGCGGCGGTCTCGGCCTTCTTGCGGTCGTTGACGGAATCGCCAACGCCCATGTTGAGCACGACCTTGTCGAGGCGCGGCACCTGCATCACGTTGGCATAACCGAACTTCTCGGTCATCATGCCGCGGATCTTCTTGTCGTACTCCGCGCGCAGACGCGGCGTGTAAGCTGTATCAGCCATCGATCTCTGCTCCCGAGCTCTTGGCAACACGAACCTTCTTGCCATCGGCCTGAATCTTGAACCCGATGCGGGTCGGCTTTCCGTCCTTGCCGACATACGCGATGTTCGAAAGGTCGATCGGCATCTCCTTGGAGATGATGCCGCCTTCCTGGGTCTGGCTCTGCTTCTGGTGACGCTTCACCATGTTGATGCCGCGAACGAGAGCCTTGTTCTCGTCCGGACGCACCTCGAACACCTCGCCGGTGCGACCCTTGTCGCGGCCGGTGAGCACCATCACCTTGTCGCCCTTGCGGATCTTGGCAGCCATCACAGCACCTCCGGCGCGAGCGAAATGATCTTCATGTGGTTCTTGGCGCGCAGCTCGCGCGGCACCGGCCCGAAGATACGGGTGCCGACCGGCTCGGACTGATTGTTGATCAGCACGGCGGCGTTGCGGTCGAAACGGATGACCGAACCGTCGGCGCGACGGATGTCCTTGCGGACCCGGACCACGACGGCCTTCATCACGTCGCCCTTCTTCACCTTGCCACGCGGAATGGCTTCCTTGATCGACACAACGATAACGTCGCCCACGGTGGCATAGCGGCGCTTGGAACCTCCAAGAACCTTGATGCACATGACACGGCGTGCGCCTGAATTATCGGCCACGTCGAGGTTGGTCTGCATCTGAATCATTGATGCACCTCGTCCTCTTTCTGCGCTTGAGCGCGCTCAAAATTTCCCTGAATGACTTCGGCCAGGCCGAAGTAATCAGGCCGTTTTCTTGTGTTCGCCCCGGACCACGGTCCAGCGCTTCAGCTTCGAGATCGGCTTCGATTCCTCGATCCAGACCATGTCGCCCGGCTTGAACTGGTTGTTCTCGTCGTGCGCGTGGTAGTTCTTGGAACGGCGGATCGTCTTCTTGTAGATCGGGTGGGTGAAGCGGCGATCGACGCGCACCACGATCGTCTTGGCTTGCTTGTCGCTGACGACCACGCCCTGCAGAGTACGTTTCGGCATAGGCTTGCCCCTTACTTCTTCTTCGCGCGCAGCTGCGCGGCGATGGTCTTGATACGAGCGATATCGCGGCGGGCTTCCCGCATCCGCGACGTGTTCTCCAGCTGCCCGGTGGCGCGCTGGAAGCGCAGGTTGAAGCGTTCCTTCTTCAGGTTCAGGACCGCGTCTTCCCGCTGGTCGTCGCTCATCGCGCGAATGTCTTCAACTTTCATCTCGGCCATGGCGATTACTCCGCAATGCGCGCAACGAAGCGCGTCTTGATCGGCAGCTTGGCGGCGGCGAGCGACAGCGCCTCCTTGGCGGTCTGTACCGGCACGCCGTCGATCTCGAACATCACGCGGCCCGGCTTGATCCGGACCACCCACAATTCAGGCGCACCCTTGCCGGAGCCCATGCGGACTTCGGCGGGCTTCTTCGACACCGGCACGTCCGGGAACACGCGGATCCAGACGCGGCCGGCGCGCTTCATGTGACGGGTCAGCGCGCGGCGGGCGGCTTCGATCTGACGGGCGGTGACGCGCTCAGGCTCCATCGCCTTCAGGCCGAACTGGCCGAACGCCAACGTCGCGCCAGAGGTCGCAACGCCGTGGATACGGCCCTTATGCGCCTTCCGGAACTTCGTCTTCTTAGGTTGCATCATGGCTTTAAGCCCTCAAATTCCTGCTTTGCCTCAAGCGGCGTCGCGGCGCGAACGCGGCGTGTTGTCGCCCTCGGCCATCTTCTTGTCCTGGGCCATCGGATCGTGCTCGAGGATCTCGCCCTTGAAGATCCAGACCTTGACGCCGCAGGTGCCGAAGGTCGTGAACGCGGTGGCAACGCCGTAATCGACGTCGGCGCGCAGCGTGTGCAGCGGCACGCGACCTTCGCGGTACCACTCCATGCGCGCGATTTCGGCGCCGCCGAGACGGCCCGAGCAGTTGATGCGGATGCCCTCGGCGCCGAGACGCATCGCCGACTGCACGGCGCGCTTCATGGCGCGGCGAAACGCAACGCGGCGCTCGAGCTGCTGGGCGATCGATTCAGCGACCAGGGTCGCGTCGAGCTCCGGCTTGCGGATTTCGACGATGTTGATCACGACGTCCGACGAGGTGATGTCGGCGACCTTCTTGCGCAGCTTGTCGATGTCGGCGCCCTTCTTGCCGATAACGACGCCCGGACGGGCCGAATGGATCGTCACGCGGCACTTCTTGTGCGGACGCTCGATCACGATGCGGGCGACGGCCGCCTGCTTGAGCTCCTTGTGCAGGATCTCGCGGATCTTGACGTCCTCATGCAGCAGCTTGCCGTATTCCTGCTTGCCGGCGAACCAACGGGAGTCCCAGGTCCGGTTGATGCCGAGACGCAGCCCGATTGGATTGATCTTTTGACCCATCGTCTTCTCCTGCGCCCTTCTTAGGCGCTTGCCTCGGCCTCGACCTGACGAACCACGATGGTCAGGTGCGAGAACGGTTTGAACACACGGCCCGAACGGCCACGGCCGCGCGGAGCAAAACGCTTCATCACGATGCCGTTGCCGACATGCGCCTCGGCAACGACGAGATCGTCGACATCGAGGTCATGGTTGTTCTCGGCGTTGGCGATCGCCGATTCCAGGCACTTCTTGACGTCGACCGCGATCCGCTTGCGCGAAAACTGCAGGTCGGCGAGCGCAGCGGACGCCTTGCGGCCGCGGATCAGCTGCGCCACCAGGTTGAGCTTCTGCGGGCTGACGCGCAGCATGCGGGCGACGGCCTTGGCCTCATTGTCCGCGAGGCTACGTTCGCGCTTTGGTTTGCTCATCGTCTATTCCTCAAGCCTTCTTGGCTTTCTTGTCGCCCGAGTGGCCGTGGAAGGTCCGGGTCGGCGAGAACTCGCCGAACTTGTGACCCACCATTTCCTCGTTGATCGCCACCGGCACATGCTTCTGGCCGTTGTAGACACCGAAGGTCAGGCCGACGAACTGCGGCAGGATGGTGGAGCGGCGGCTCCAGATCTTGATGACGTCGTGACGGCCGGACGCGCGGGCGGCATCTGCCTTCTTGAGCAGAGAACCCTCGACGAACGGGCCTTTCCAGACTGAACGAACCATGTCCGGCGTTCCTTACTTCTTCCGCTTGTGGCGGCTGAGGAGAATGAATTTGTTGGTCGACTTGTTGGTGCGGGTCTTCTTGCCCTTGGTCGGCTTGCCCCACGGAGTGACCGGGTGACGACCGCCCGAGGTACGACCTTCACCACCGCCGTGCGGGTGATCGATCGGGTTCATGACGACGCCGCGGTTGTGCGGACGCCAGCCGAGCCAGCGGGTACGACCGGCCTTGCCGATCGAGATGTTCATGTGATCGGGGTTCGAGACCGCGCCGATCGTGCCGCGGCAACGGCCGTGTACGAGACGCTGCTCGCCCGAGTTCAGGCGGACGATCACGTAGTCCTGGTCGCGGCCGACGATCTGGGCATAGGTGCCGGCGGAGCGCGCCAGCTGGCCGCCCTTGCCGATCTTCAGCTCGATGTTGTGCACGATCGTGCCGACCGGCATGTTGCCGAGCGGCATGACGTTGCCCGGCTTGACGTCGACATAGTTGCCGGCGACGACGGTGTCGCCCGCCGCCAGGCGCTGCGGCGCCAGGATGTAGGCCAGCTCACCGTCCTGGTACTTGATCAGCGCGATGAACGCGGTGCGGTTCGGATCGTACTCCAGCCGCTCCACGACCGCCGGCACGTCCACCTTGTCGCGGCGGAAGTCGACGGTGCGGTAGGCCTTCTTGTGGCCGCCGCCGCGGAAGCGCACGGTGATGCGACCGGTGTTGTTGCGACCGCCGTTGCCGAGCTTGCCCTCGGTCAGGGTCTTCACCGGCTTGCCCTTGTAGAGCGCCGAACGATCGACCATGACCAGCTGGCGCTGGCCCGGCGTCGTGGGATTGTAGGTTTTCAATGCCATCGTCGTTGCGCCTTATAGTCCGGTAGTCACGTCGATGCGGTGGCCCTCTTCCAGGGTCACGATCGCGCGCTTGGTGTCCGACTGCGAGCCGAGATTGCCGCGGAACACCTTGGTCTTGCCCTTGCGGACGAGGGTGTTGACGCTCTTCACCTTGACGTCGAACAGCTTCTCGACCGCTTCCTTGATCTGCGGCTTGGTCGCCTTACCGGCGACCTTGAACAGCACCTTGTTGTGCTCGGAGGCGAGCGTCGCCTTTTCCGTCACGACCGGCGAGATGATGACGTCGTAGTAGCGCGGATCGATGTTCTTCATTTGAAGCGCGCCTCCAGCGCATCAACCGCAGCCTTGGTCAGCACCAGCTTGTGGCGGCGGAGAATGTCGTAGACGTTGATGCCCTGGATCGGCAGCACGTCGATGTTGGGAATGTTGCGGGCCGCGGTCGCGAAACCGGCGTTGAGCTCCGCACCGTCGATGATCAGCGCGTTGGTGAGCCCGAGGCCGGAGAAGTGACCGAGCAGCGCCTTGGTCTTAGCGGCCTCGAGCTGCGCATTGTCGATCACGATCAGCCCGCCGTCCTTGGCCTTGGCCGACAGCGCATGCTTCAGTGCCAGCGCGCGCACCTTCTTCGGCAGGTCGGTCGCATGGGAGCGAACCACCGGACCGAATGCACGGCCACCGCCGCGGAACTGCGGCACGCGGGCCGAGCCGTGACGGGCGCCGCCGGTGCCCTTCTGCTTGTACATCTTCTTGCCGGTGCGCCAGACGTCGGCGCGGCCCTGGGCCTTGTGCGTGCCGGCCTGACGCTTGTTCAGCTGCCACTGCACGCAGCGCTGAATGATGTCGGCGCGGGGCTCGAGACCGAAGATCGCGTCCGAGAGCTGGACAGATCCGGCGTCCTTGCCTTCAAGGGTCGTGACTTTCAGTTCCATCTCACGCGCCCTCCTTCTCGGCCACAGCTTCGGCAGCTTCTCCGCCGGCGACCTTGAACTTGCCGGGCTTCGGGGCTTCCTTCGGCAGCGGCTTCTTGACGGCGTCGCGCACCGAGATCCAGCCGCCCTTGGAGCCGGGAACGGCACCTTCGACGAGGATCAGGCCGCGCTCGACGTCGGTCGAAACCACGCGCAGATTGAGCGTGGTGATGCGATCGACGCCCATGTGACCGGGCATCTTCTTGTTCTTGAAGGTCTTGCCGGGGTCCTGACGGCCACCGGTCGAACCGATCGAACGGTGCGAGATCGACACACCGTGGGTGGCGCGCAGACCGCCGAAATTCCAGCGCTTCATGCCGCCGGCGAAGCCCTTACCGATCGAGGTGCCGGTCACGTCGACAAACTGGCCGACCACGAAATGGTCCGCCTGGATTTCCGCGCCGACCGGGATCAGCGCGTCCTCGGACACGCGGAACTCGGCAACCTTGCGCTTCGGCTCGACCTTGGCGACCGCGAACTGGCCGCGTTCGGCCTTCGGCATGTACACCGTCTTGCGGGCGCCCGAGCCGAGCTGAAGCGCGACATAGCCGTTCTTCTCGGTCGTGCGGTGGCCCAGCACCTGGCAGTTGCCCAACTTCAGCACGGTCACAGGGATATGCTCGCCGGTCTCCGTAAAGACCCGCGTCATCCCGACCTTCTGTGCGATCACTCCGGAGCGCATCGGCGTGCTTCCTGTCTTTCTGTCCGCAAGCGGCGGACGTAAAAATCCAAAACCTTAGAGCTTGATCTCGACGTCGACACCGGCGGCCAGGTCGAGCTTCATCAGCGCATCGACGGTCTGCGGGGTCGGGTCGACAATGTCGAGGAGGCGCTTGTGGGTGCGCATCTCGAATTGCTCGCGGCTCTTCTTGTCAACGTGCGGCGAACGGTTGACGGTGAACTTCTCGATGCGGGTCGGCAGCGGAATCGGTCCGCGAACCTGCGCACCGGTGCGCTTCGCCGTGTTCACGATCTCACGGGTCGACGTATCGAGGATTCGATGGTCGAACGCCTTGAGACGGATGCGAATATTTTGGCCGTTCATTGCCGTATTCTTTCTTTAGTGAGTGGCGAGTAGCGAATAGCGAATGGTGACCCACTCGCTACTCGCCATTCCCTATTCGCGTTCTTACTCGATGATCGCGGCGACGACGCCGGCGCCGACGGTGCGGCCGCCTTCGCGGATCGCGAAGCGCAGCTTTTCTTCCATCGCGATCGGCACGATCAGGTGCACTTCCATCGCGATGTTGTCGCCCGGCATCACCATCTCGGTGCCTTCAGGCAGGTGCACAACGCCGGTCACGTCGGTGGTGCGGAAGTAGAACTGCGGACGGTAGTTGGTGAAGAACGGGGTGTGACGACCGCCCTCTTCCTTGGTGAGGATGTAAGCCTCAGCCTTGAACTTGGTGTGCGGCTTGACCGAGCCGGGCTTGCACAGCACCTGGCCGCGCTCGACTTCCTCGCGCTTGGTGCCGCGGAGCAGCGCACCGATGTTGTCGCCGGCCTGGCCCTGGTCGAGCAGCTTGCGGAACATTTCGACGCCGGTGACGATGGTCTTCTGGGTGTCGCGGATACCGACGATCTCGATTTCCTCGCCGACCTTGATCACGCCGCGCTCGACACGGCCGGTGACGACGGTGCCGCGGCCCGAGATCGAGAACACGTCTTCAACCGGCATCAGGAACGGCTGGTCGATCGGACGCTCCGGCTGCGGAATGTACTCGTCGACATTGCGCATCAGCTCGAGGATGGCGTCGTGGCCGAGCTTCTTGTCCTTGTCTTCGAGGGCGGCGAGCGCCGAACCCTTGATGATCGGAATATCGTCGCCCGGGAACTCGTACTTCGAGAGCAGTTCGCGAACTTCCATCTCGACGAGCTCGAGCAGTTCCGGATCGTCGACCATGTCGCACTTGTTCAGGAACACGACGAGCGCGGGCACGCCGACTTGGCGGGCGAGCAGGATGTGCTCGCGGGTCTGCGGCATCGGGCCGTCAGCAGCCGACACGACCAGGATCGCGCCGTCCATCTGGGCGGCACCGGTGATCATGTTCTTCACGTAGTCGGCGTGGCCGGGGCAGTCGACGTGAGCGTAGTGGCGGTTCTGCGTCTCGTACTCGACGTGAGCGGTCGAGATGGTGATGCCGCGCGCCTTCTCTTCCGGCGCCTTGTCGATCTGGTCGTAGGCGGTGAACGTCGCGCCGCCGGTTTCTGCAAGCACCTTGGTGATCGCTGCGGTCAGCGAGGTCTTGCCATGGTCGACGTGACCGATGGTGCCGATGTTGCAGTGGGGCTTGTTACGCTCGAATTTTGCTTTGGCCATTTGACTCTCCGTTCAGTCGTTAGCTGCTAACCAACGACAATCAAGCAAACTTTTTCTGGACTTCAGCCGACACGTTCGCCGGAGCTTCGGCGTAGTGATCGAACTGCATTGTGAAGGTCGCGCGCCCCTGGCTCATCGAGCGCAGGTTGTTCACGTAACCGAACATGTTCATGAGCGGCACCATCGCGTTGATGACGTTGGCATTGCCGCGCATGTCTTGGCCCTGGATCTGGCCGCGCCGGGAATTCAGGTCGCCGATGACCGAACCGGTGTAGTCTTCCGGAGTCACCACCTCGACCTTCATGATCGGCTCGAGCAGAACGGACTTGCCCATCTGCAGCGCCTCGCGGAAGCAGGCGCGCGTGGCGATTTCGAAGGCCAGTGCCGACGAGTCGACGTCGTGGAACTTACCGTCGATCAGCTGCACCTTGACATCGACGATCGGGAAGCCCGCGACCACGCCGGAGGACAGCACGCTCTCGAGGCCCTTTTCGACGCCCGGGATGTATTCCTTCGGCACCGCGCCGCCGACGATCTTCGATTCGAACTCGTAGCCCTTGCCGGGCTCGTTCGGCTCGACGATCAGGGTGACGGCCGCGAACTGGCCGGTACCGCCGGTCTGCTTCTTGTGGGTGTAGCTATGCTCGACCCGCTTGGTGACACGCTCACGGAACGCCACCTGCGGCGCGCCGATATTGGCGTCGACCTTGTAGGTGCGCTTGAGGATGTCGACCTTGATGTCGAGATGCAGTTCGCCCATGCCCTTGAGGATGGTCTGGCCGGACTCGTGGTCGGTCGACACGCGGAAGGACGGATCCTCCGCCGCGAGCTTGGCCAGCGCCACGCCCAGCTTCTCCTGGTCGGCCTTCGACTTCGGCTCGATCGCGATCTCGATCACCGGCTCCGGGAATTCCATCTTCTCGAGGATGACGGGCTTGCCGGGATCGCACAGCGTGTCACCGGTGCGCGCTTCCTTCAGGCCGGCCAGCGCGACGATGTCGCCGGCATAGGCTTCCTTGATGTCTTCGCGGTTGTTCGCATGCATCAGCAGCATCCGCCCGATCCGCTCCTTCTTCTCGCGGGTCGAGTTGATGACGCCGGTGCCCGACTGCAGGATGCCGGAATAGATGCGGCAGAAGGTGATGGTGCCGACGAAAGGGTCGTCCATGATCTTGAACGCGAGCAGAGCCAGCGGCTCCTTGTCGTCCGCATGGCGCACGACTTCGTTGCCATCCTCATCGGTGCCCTTGATCGCGGGCACGTCGATCGGCGACGGCAGGTAGTCGACGACGGCGTCGAGCAGCGGCTGCACGCCCTTGTTCTTGAACGCGGAGCCGCACAGCACCGGATAGAACGCACCGGTCAGCACGGCCTTGCGGATCAGGCGCTTCAGGGTCGCCTCGTCCGGCTCCTTGCCGTCGAGATAGGCGGCCATGGCATCGTCATCGAGCTCGACGGCGGCTTCCACCATCTTCTCGCGATATTCCTTGGCCTGCTCGACCAGGTCTTCCGGGATGTCGACATAGTCGAACTTGGCGCCGAGCGATTCATCGTTCCAGACGATGCCCTTCATCTTCACGAGGTCGACGAGACCCTTGAAGTTGTTCTCGGCACCGATCGGCAGCTGGATCGCGATCGGCTTGGCGCCGAGGCGGTCGACGATGTCGGACAGGCACTTGAAGAAGTCGGCACCGGTCTTGTCCATCTTGTTGGCGAAGACGATACGCGGAACCTTGTACTTGTCGCCCTGGCGCCAGACGGTCTCGGTCTGCGGCTCGACGCCCTGGTTGGAGTCGAGGACGCAAACGGCGCCGTCGAGCACGCGCAGCGAACGCTCGACTTCAATGGTGAAGTCGACGTGGCCGGGGGTGTCGATGATGTTCAGGCGCTTGCCGTTCCAGAACGCGGTGGTCGCAGCCGAAGTGATCGTGATGCCACGCTCCTGCTCCTGCTCCATCCAGTCCATCGTCGCGGCACCTTCGTGCACTTCGCCGATCTTGTGGCTCTTGCCGGTGTAATACAGAATGCGCTCGGTGGTCGTGGTCTTGCCGGCGTCGATATGCGCCATGATACCGAAGTTACGGTAGTCCTCGATGGCATGTTGGCGGGGCATGAGACTGTTCCTTAGATTCCGTTGTTCGCCTTACCAGCGATAGTGCGAGAAGGCGCGGTTGGCTTCCGCCATCCGGTGCACGTCTTCACGCTTCTTGACGGCGTTGCCGCGGTTGTTCGAGGCGTCGAGCAACTCCGCCGAGAGACGCTCCGTCATGGTCTTCTCGTTGCGCTCACGGGCGGCCGAGATCAGCCAGCGGATGCCGAGCGCCTGACGGCGCACCGAGCGGACTTCCACCGGCACCTGGTAGGTCGCACCGCCGACGCGGCGGGAACGGACCTCGATGGTCGGCATCACGTTCTCGAGCGCCTGCTCGAACACGCCGAGCGGCGGCTGCTTGGTCTTGGCCTCGATCATGCCGAGCGCACCGTAGACGATGTTTTCGGCGACCGACTTCTTCCCGGCGTACATCACCGAGTTCATGAACTTCGTAATGATGACGTTCCCGAACTTCGGATCCGGAAGAACTTCACGCTTCTCAGCAGAATGGCGACGCGACATCTGATCGTTTCCCGCTTACTTCGGACGCTTCGCGCCGTACTTCGAACGACGCTGCTTACGGTTCTTGACGCCCTGGGTATCCAGCACGCCACGGAGGATGTGGTAGCGCACGCCGGGCAAGTCCTTGACGCGGCCGCCGCGGATCATGACCACCGAGTGCTCCTGCAGGTTATGGCCCTCACCCGGGATGTAGCCGATCACCTCGAAGCCGTTGGTCAGGCGCACCTTGGCGACCTTACGAAGCGCCGAGTTCGGCTTCTTCGGGGTCGTGGTGTAGACGCGCGTGCACACGCCGCGCTTCTGCGGCGACTGCTGCAGCGCCGGCACTTTCTTACGCGACTTCTGCACTTCACGCGGATTTGCGATCAGCTGGTTGATCGTCGGCATGCAGCCTTCACCCTTTAGTTCGCGCGGAAACCTTGAATGGCTCCGCAAATTTCTTCTCAGGACTAGCCGTCCCGTACGGCCCGCTCGACGCGGAGCAAATACCCGCGCAAAGCGAAATCGCGCCAACCACTCATCACTGAGCGGAAAGCGCATCGACGCCACAGAGGACCGCGACTCCGAACCGTTCAGCGTTTGCTGTCCGGCCCGCTACCGAGGTCATGCATCCGAGTTCACTCTCAAGAGGACGTGCTCAAGAGAACTAAAATCGTCCTGGCATTGCCTAGCTATCATCGACAGCGTTTGAGCGGCATTCGTCGAGGTTGGTGCCCGTCCGGCGCCTGAAAAAAGGCCTTCGGGTGATCCGTTCCGACGCTGGCGTAGCTCACCGCCTGTCGTTAAGTGAGCGCCTTGTATAAGCGAGAGATAGTGAAGTCAAGCAAAACGACAAGCAAAGAAACGCCTCTGGCGCTTGCAGATTTCGCATTTCGCGGCGCTCGTCGGACGCCCAAATATGACAGCGTTTGCGACTCCCCTCGCCCGAATCCGAATCCCTGGCACGCCAGCGGAATCTCATTATACCCGGGTAAAATATGGTTAGAAACAATTCTCCCCAACTTGGACCAGAAGGCGAAATTCGAAACTAAGCCTTTATTTGCCATTCGCAGCGCAAAAATTGCGGTCTACGGCCACGGAAAGCGTCATGAAGTACACCGACATCGCGATCATCGGCGGTGGTCTTGCGGGCTCGACCGCGGCCGCCATGCTCGGCCGTGCCGGGGTACCGGCCGTCCTGATCGACCCTCATCAGGTCTATCCATTCGACTTCCGCGTCGAAAAGATCGGTGGCGACCTCCAGCTCGCGCGATTCGCCCGGACCGGCCTTGCCGAATCCGTACTCCGCTCGGCGACGCTGGACGGCGAGAACTGGATCGCGCGATTCGGCCATCTGCTCGACCGGCAGCCGAGCCGGCAATACGGCATCATGTATGACGCGCTGATCACCGCGATTCGGACGGAGATCGCCGCGCCGGCCGAATTCATCCGCGACAAGGTCGTCAACGTCGCGACGAGCTCCGAGCGGCAGCGGCTGGTGCTGTCGGGCGGCGAGGAGATTTCGGCGCGCCTCGTGGTGCTCGCCAACGGCCTGAATGTCGGGCTGCGCCGGATGCTCGGCATCGAGCGGCTGGTGACCAGCTTCTGCCACTCGATCTCGATCGGCTTCGATCTCGTCCCCGTCGGCCGCCCCGCCTTTCCGTTCGCGGCCATGACCTATTTCTCGGAGCGGCCGAGCGACCGGATCCCCTACATCACGCTGTTTCCGATCGGAAACCGGATGCGCGCCAACCTCTTCACCTATCGCCCGGCCGACGATCCGTGGCTGCGGGCGATGCGGCGCAATCCGGTCGCGACGCTGAACGCCGCGCTCCCGCGGCTGCGCCGCCTCACCGGCGAATTCGACGTCGCCGGCGACATCAAGATCAGACCCGCCGACATCTATGTCAGCACCGGCTATCGGCAGGCCGGCGTCGTGCTGGTCGGCGACGCCTTCGCCAGCACCTGCCCGGTCACCGGCACCGGGACCGACAAGGTGTTCACCGACGTGTCCCAGCTCTGCAACGTCCATATCCCGGCCTGGCTTGCGAGCGACGGCATGGGCGAGGAGAAGATCACGGCGTTCTACGACGATCCGGTCAAGACGGAATGCGACGCCTGGTCGAACGCCAAGGCATTCAACTTCCGCGAGGTGTCGATCGGCAGCGGGCCCTACTGGCAGGCCCAGCGCTGGGCGCGCTTCCTCGGCTATCTCGGCCGGGGCTCGCTGCGCCGGCTGCAACGCCCGCAAGCGGCGTCAGCGACACGGCCGGCCGATCACTTCCGGCAACGTCCGCACGCAACCGACAGGGCGTAGCCTCGGACGTCGACGAGCAGGTATCACGCCTCCTCGTCTTCGTCCTCATCCTCGTCGTCTTCATCATCGTCCGCGTCGTCGTCCGCGTCGTGATGCTTATGCCCCTGGTCGTCCCACAGCTTGCGGTAGACGCCGTTCTTGGCCAGCAGCTCCTCGTGCGAACCGCGCTCGATCGCCCTGCCGCCAGCGATGACGATGATCTCGTCCATCTCGACCACCGAAGTCAGACGGTGCGTCGACCAGATCATGGTGCGGCCCTCGGCGACCTTGAGCAGCGTGCGGTTGATTGCCGCCTCCGTGGTCTGGTCGAGCGCGGAGGTGGCCTCGTCGAGCAGCAGCACCGACGGGTTGCGGATGATCGCCCGCGCGATTGCGATGCGCTGCCGCTGACCGCCGGACAAGGTATCGCCGCGCTCGCCGACCGGCGTGTCGTAGCGCTGCGGCAGGCTCATGATGTAGCGATGGATCTCGGCCTTCTTCGCGGCGTCCTCGACCTCCGCGTCGGTCGCCCCTTCCTTGCCGAGCCGGATATTCTCGCGGATCGACATGTTGAACAGCATGTTCTCCTGGAACACGACCGCCATGCTGGCGCGCAGCGACTCCCGCGTCACCCGGCGGATGTCGACGCCGTCGATCGCGACGCGCCCCTCGTTGGGCACGTAGAGCCGCAGGATCAGGTTGATCAGCGTGCTCTTGCCGGAGCCGCTGGGACCGACGATCGCAATGCTCTTGCCGGCCTTCAACTTGAGGCTGAGATTGTCGAGCACCGGCGTCTGCGCCCCCTCATACTGGAAGGTGACGCGGTCGAACGAGATGTCGTTGGTGATGCGCGGCAGATCCGGCGCCCCGGGACGGTCGGCGCCGCGGGTCGGCTCGTCGAGCAGCTCCTGGATGTGCCGCACCGCCGCCGCCGACTGGATCGACACCGGGATGAAATGCATCAGATGGGCGATGTTGTACGACACCTCCCAGAACGCGCTCTCGAAGGTCACGAAGGTGCCGACCGTGATCTGGCCCTTGGTGGCGAGATAGGCACCGATCGCCAGCACCACGAGGTGGAGCAGCAGCACCGCGATGGTGACGGTGCGCTCCACCATGGTCGACAGGAACATGGCTGACGCGGCCTTGGCGCGGACATCGCGGTTGCGCAGCGTGAACCAGCCGAGCGCCCGGCGCTGCAGGTTGAACGCCTTCACCACCGCCTGGGCGGCGACGTTCTCCTGCACCATTCCGAGCAGTGCGGCTTCGTTCTGCTTCTGCTCGTAGTTCGCCTGCACCGCCTTCGGCGTCAGGATGCGCGGCCCGATCAGCGTGATCGGAAACACCAGCAGGGCGACCGCGGCCAGCTGCCAGTTCAGGAACAGCATCAGGATGATGCCGGCCACCAGTTCGAAGCCTGGCAGCGCCGCGCTGTTGGCGAAGGTCTTGATCGAGCCCTCGAAGGCCGACAGGTCGATCGAGAAGCGCGACAGGATCTCGCCGCGCTTGGTGCGCGCGAAATAGGCCGACGGAAGGTTCTGGACGTGCTCGAAGATGCGCGTCCGGACGTCGGCGATGATGCCCGCGCCGAGCCGGGCATCCCAGCGCTCATACCAGACCGCGATGATCGAGGTGACGATGCCGGCGACCGCAAGCACGCCGAGAATCTTGTAGAGGGCCCCGAAATCCTCCTCGCCGAGCGCGTCGTCGATCAGGAATTTCAGGCTGAGCGGCATGATGACGTTGAACAACGTCTCGACCAGCACGCCGATGGTGACGAAAGCGAGCGGCTTTCTGTAGTTGGCCAGGATCGGCCTGACGAAGCCGAAGATCGTGGAGAGCGCGCCGGCGGCTTCCTTGGCGGTAAAGACGACGAGGTCCTCGTCATCATCGTCGTCGAGCTCGAACTCGTCGTCCTCGTCCTCATCATCCTCATCGTCGGCCGGCGCAGCAGCCGGCCTGGCAGAGGCGCCTGCCGCAGGCGGACCGGCCGCGGCCGCAGGCTTCTTCTTCAGCTCGGGATCGTCCGCCGCCGATCGATTCGGATCGTCTGATGCAGGAGGTCTTGATGCAGGAGGTCTTGGCGCCATGAAACCAACCGATGCTCCACGGCCGGCATGACCGCAAATCGAAACCGCAGCGGGCGAACGCTGCCGGTACAATCCTATGCGATCACAATGAATTCGGCAAAGCGTTTGGCGCGCCGCGCGTCGGGGCTGCTAGTCGTCGTGATCCGCCTCGACCTTGTCGAAGAAGGAATAGCGCAGGCTGTCGGAGTCGGCGTACCACTGCCCCGGTCCCTTGTTGGCGGCCAGCGTCAAGGTCCACAGCGCATCGGTGCAGTCGCGGCGGTGCATCGACAGGTCGAAGCCGTTGCCGAAGAACAGTTCCGACCATTCCCACCAGGTGCCAAGCTTCTTCACGCCGCGCAACAGGTCGTAGCGATCGATCACCGCCGGCGCCATGTCCGAGGTCACCGACGCGAACACGACGCCGGTCTTGACCACGCGGTTGAGCTCGCGCACCCCGCGCACGACCTGCTTCTCGCCGAGATGGCACAGCGCGGTCTCGAACACGAAGTCGAACTCGTTGTCCTTGAACGGCATGTCGGCGATCGAGCCGAGCTTGTTGTACTTCCTGAGCGCCTTCGGCGTCTTGCCGTGGATGTAGCGGTTGTTCTCGATGCCCCAGGCGTCGATGCCGCGCTCGCGCAGCGCACCGACCAGTTCGCCGCTGGCCGAGCCCGCGATCAGCAGCTTGTAGCCCTTCGCCCTGCCCCACACCGTCTTGATCAGGTCGGTCAGATAGGCCGGGTCGGTGAAGTTGCGCCAGACTTCGCTGTAGGGGCCGGCGCCGCGATAATTCTCGAAATAGTCGCGGTCGATCTTGTCGGACAGCGCGCCTTCGTCCTGCGCCCGGGCGCGACGCAGCCGCATCATCTCAGTGACGACGATGTCGGTCGCGGCATCGGAGGAATCGAGCAGCCCGTTCAGCGTGGAATCGAACAGATAGTCGCCGACCACCACGATGCCGGGGTGCTCCTTCGGATCGGGACGGTGGTTGGTCATGACGTCGCGCACCGGCAGGCCGCCCGGCAGCGCATTGACCGACGACAGCCAGCGATGGGTCTTGCCCTCGAGGAAATGCGCACGCGCATCGCCGAACGAAGCCGGCAGCGACTTCAGCGCAGCGTCGATCAGCTCCTCATCGCTGAGATTGGCGAAGGCGAGCGCGTCGGAGCCGGCGATCAGCCAGTTCAGCACGCCGTGCTTGCCGACATCGTGGCGCGCGCCCTCATTGTAGACGCAGCAGCCGCCGAACGCCTCCGACATGAACCAGGCGCCCGGGATCTTCTCGCCCCAGAACGGCTCGTCGAACAGGATCGAGACGCGCAGATAGTGCGCGGGACGATCGAAATAGGCGACGTGCTTGACCATCGACTTGCGCAGCTGCTCGCCGTCCCAGCGCATGGTGGCGAGCCAGGAATGCGGCAGGCAGACCAGCACGAGGTCGAAGTCGCGCGTCTCCGGTCCCTTGCCGTTCATCATGTTGAGCTGGTAGCGGCCACCTTCGGTCTTGCCGACCTTGAGGACGCGATGGTTGAGCTGGATGTCGGCGCTGACCTCCGAGCGCAGGCAATCGATCAGCTGCTCGTTGCCGTTCTGGATCGAGTACAGGCCGATATAGCCGTCGACGTCCATCACGTAGTTCTTCAGCGCGTTGAGGCCGTTGGTGTTGTGGCTCTCGGTCGCGAGGTCGGAGCGCGCCATTACCTTGAAGAACCGCTTGGCGGTCGGATCCTCGACCTCTTCGTCGAGGATCTGCTCGGCGGTCTTGTAGGCCCACGGATGTTCGTTGTCGTGGGCGCCGACGCCCTCGTAATATTCGATCGGCGACACCAGCTCGGTGCAGCGCTTGCGGAACGCCTCGATCGCGGCCGCGGTCTTGGCGCCGTATTTGCGCCGCATGCCGGGAACGTCAGCCAGCAGCTCGCCGTCGAGTTGCACCTGCTCGGCATCCATCGGGATGGTCTGCAGGCCGAAATGCTGGATCAGCTCGCGCAGCGGGTCCGGTCCCGTCATCGAGTAATCGTAGATCTCGGCGACGCCGGCCTCGTACATCGCGGGCGCGGTGTCGAATTTGCGCGTGACGATCTTGCCCCCGAGGCGGTTCGACGCCTCGAAGATGGTGATGCGGCAGAGGTCGCCGAGTTTGCGCTTCAGATACCAGGCGCTCATCAGCCCCCCGGGGCCGCCGCCTACAATCGCCAAGTCGAGCATATCGATTCCGTCGTCTCCGGCTCGAGCCAAACAGCCGGTCTAAGTCACCCTAGCAAAGGCACTTTTTTGCCTGAAGGGAAGATGAACAAACTGCGTCCCTGCACCGCAGCAAGGCAAGAAAGCAACAAAAAGGCCGGCAGAACGCCGGCCTTCTCGTCGCACCCGTAATCTTGCGGATGCCTATTCCGCGGGCGGCAGCGCCAGCGGCTCCGCTTCCGGGGCCGTCGGCACGATCGCCGCCTGCTGCTTCTCGCGCTCGTCGAGGATCAGCTTGTCGCGCTTGACCGCGACTTCACGAATCCGCGCCATCGAGGCGCCGGTGCCGGCCGGAATCAGGCGGCCGACAATGACGTTCTCCTTGAGGCCCTCGAGCGGGTCGATCTTGCCGTTGACCGCCGCTTCGGTGAGCACGCGTGTGGTCTCCTGGAACGACGCCGCCGAGAAGAAGGAGCGGGTCTGCAAGCTCGCCTTGGTGATGCCGAGCAGAACCGGCGTACCCGTGGCGGGCTTCTTGCCCTCCTCCTTGGCCTTGGTGTTGAGCGCGTCGAACTCGATCTTGTCGACCTGCTCGCCCGAGATCATGTCGGTGTCGCCCTGATCGGTGACCTCGACCTTCTGCAGCATCTGACGGACAATCACCTCGATGTGCTTGTCGTTGATGAGCACGCCCTGCAACCGGTAGACCTCCTGGATTTCGTTGACCAGGTAGGCAGCGAGCTCCTCGATGCCCTTGATCGCCAGGATGTCGTGCGGCGCCGGATTGCCTTCGACGATGAAATCGCCCTTTTCGACGATGTCGCCGTCCTGAAGGTGGATGTGCTTGCCCTTCGGGATCAGGTACTCGCGCGGCTCCTCGGTCTTGTCCATCGGCTCGATCGAGATGCGGCGCTTGTTCTTGTAGTCGCGGCCGAAGCGGATCGTTCCCGCGGTCTCCGCGATGATCGCCGCATCCTTCGGCTTGCGAGCCTCGAACAGTTCCGCCACCCGCGGCAGACCGCCGGTGATGTCACGCGTCTTGGCGCTCTCGGTCGAGATACGCGCCAGGATGTCGCCGGGCATCACCTTCGCGCCGGTGTCGACCGACAGAATGGCGTCGACCGACAGCATGTAGCGGGCATCGCCGCCACGCGCGAGCTTCATCACCTTGCCGTCCTTGCCCTTGACCACGATGGCCGGGCGCAGGTCCGAACCGCCGCGCGTCGTGCGCCAGTCGATGACCACGCGCTTGGCGATACCGGTCGACTCGTCGAGCGTTTCCGAGATCGACTGGCCTTCGACCAGGTCCTCGAACCCGATCGTGCCCTCGACTTCGGTGAGCACCGGGCGGGTATAGGGATCCCACTCCGCGATGCGCTGGCCGCGCTTGACCATGTCGCCTTCGTCGACGTGCATCTTCGAACCGTACTGAATACGGTGGGTTGCACGCTCGGTGCCGTCGGCATCGACGATCGCAACGACCATATTGCGCACCATCGCGATCAGGCTGCCCTCGCTGTTGCGGGCGATCGCCTTGTTCCTGATCACGATCTTGCCGTCGAAGTTCGATTCGACGAACGACTGCTCGTTGAGCTGAGCGGCGCCGCCGATGTGGAACGTGCGCATCGTCAGCTGCGTACCGGGCTCACCGATCGACTGGGCCGCGATGACGCCGACGGCCTCACCGTGGTTGACCGGGGTGCCGCGGGCCAGGTCGCGGCCGTAGCACTTGGCGCAGATGCCGTTGATCAGCTCGCAGGTCAGCGCCGAGCGGATCTTCACTTCCTGGATGCCGGCCTGCTGGATCGCGTCGACGTGGCTCTCCTCCATCAAGGTATCACGCTTGATGATGACCTCGTTGGTGGCGGGATCGCGCACGTCATCGCAGGCCGTGCGGCCCAGGATGCGCGAGCCGAGCGAGGCAACGACCGTGCCGGCGTCGACGATGGCGCGCATCTTGATGCCGAGCGTGGTGCCGCAGTCGGTCTGCGTGATGATGCAGTCCTGCGCGACGTCGACCAGACGGCGGGTCAGGTAGCCGGAGTTCGCGGTCTTCAACGCGGTGTCCGCAAGGCCCTTGCGGGCGCCGTGGGTCGAGTTGAAGTACTCGAGCACCGACAGACCTTCCTTGAAGTTGGAAATGATCGGCGTCTCGATGATCTCGCCCGACGGCTTGGCCATCAGGCCGCGCATGCCGGCGAGCTGGCGCATCTGGGCCGGCGAACCACGCGCACCGGAGTGCGCCATCATGTAGATCGAGTTGATGTCGGCATCCGCGCCCGCCGCCGTCTTCTTGGTGGACGAGATCTCCTTCATCATCGCCTTGGCGACTTCTTCACCGGCCTTCGACCAGGCGTCGACGACCTTGTTGTACTTCTCGCCATGGGTGATCAGGCCGTCATTGTACTGCTGCTCGAAATCCTTCGCCAGCGTACGGGTCTGGTCCACGATCTTCCACTTCGACGCCGGCACGACCATGTCGTCCTTGCCGAACGAGATGCCCGCCTTGAAGGCGTTGTAGAAGCCGAGCGCCATGATGCGGTCGCAGAAGATCACCGTCTCCTTCTGACCGCAGTGACGGTAGACCTGGTCGATCACGCCCGAGATCTCGCGCTTGGTCATCAGCTTGTTGATGATGTCGTACGAGATCTTGGTGCTCTTCGGCAGCAAATTGCCGAGCATGACGCGGCCGGCGGTGGTTTCGATCCACCGCTTGGTCAGCTTGCCTTCGTCGTCGAGGCTCTCCCACCGATACTTGATCTTGGTGTGGAGGTGGATGACCTTCGAATGCAGGGCGTGCTCGAGCTCGGCCATGTCGCCGAAGATCTTGCCCTCGCCGGGCAGGCCTTCGCGCATGATCGAGACGTAGTAGAGACCGAGCACGATGTCCTGCGACGGCACGATGATCGGCTGGCCGTTCGCCGGATGCAGGATGTTGTTGGTCGACATCATCAGGACGCGCGCTTCCAGCTGCGCTTCGAGCGACAGCGGAACGTGCACGGCCATCTGGTCGCCGTCGAAGTCGGCGTTGAAGGCGGCGCAGACCAAGGGATGCAGCTGGATCGCCTTGCCCTCGATCAGCACCGGCTCGAACGCCTGGATGCCGAGGCGATGCAGCGTCGGCGCGCGGTTCAGCAGCACCGGATGCTCGCGGATCACCTCATCGAGGATATCCCAGACCTCCGGACGCTCCTTCTCGACCAGCTTCTTGGCCTGCTTCACCGTGGTGGACAGACCCTTGGCGTCGAGCCGCGAGTAGATGAACGGCTTGAACAGCTCGAGCGCCATCTTCTTCGGCAGGCCGCACTGATGCAGGCGCAGCTCGGGACCGACCACGATCACCGAACGGCCCGAATAGTCGACGCGCTTGCCGAGCAGGTTCTGACGGAACCGGCCCTGCTTGCCCTTCAGCATGTCGGCGAGCGACTTCAAAGGTCTCTTGTTGGCGCCCGTGATGACGCGGCCGCGGCGGCCGTTGTCGAACAGCGCGTCGACGGCCTCCTGCAGCATGCGCTTTTCGTTGCGGATGATGATGTCGGGCGCACGCAGCTCCATCAGCCGCTTCAGGCGGTTGTTGCGGTTGATGACGCGGCGATACAGGTCGTTGAGGTCGGAGGTCGCGAACCGGCCGCCGTCGAGCGGCACCAGCGGACGCAGGTCCGGCGGGATCACCGGCACGACCGTCATGATCATCCATTCCGGCTTGTTGCCGGAGACGCGGAAGGCCTCGACGATCTTCAGACGCTTGGCGAGCTTCTTGTGCTTGATGTCGGAGTCGGTCTCCGCCATGTCGGCGCGCAGCGTCGCCTCGAGCTTCTCGAGCTCGAGTCCCTTCAGCAGTTCGCGGATCGCTTCCGCGCCGATCATGGCGGTGAAGCTGTCCTGGCCGTACTCGTCCTGCGCCTTCAGATACTCGTCTTCCGACAGCAGCTGGCGGTCCTTCAGCGCGGTCAGACCCGGCTCGAGAACGACGTAGTATTCGAAGTACAGGATCCGCTCGAGATCCTTCAGCGTCATGTCGAGCAACAGGCCGATGCGCGACGGCAACGACTTCAGGAACCAGATGTGGGCGACGGGAGCAGCCAGCTCGATATGGCCCATGCGCTCGCGCCGGACGCGCGACAGCGTCACCTCGACCGAGCACTTCTCGCAGATGATGCCCTTGTACTTCATCCGCTTGTATTTGCCGCACAGGCACTCGTAGTCCTTGATCGGCCCGAAGATGCGCGCGCAGAACAGGCCGTCACGCTCCGGCTTGAAGGTGCGGTAGTTGATGGTCTCCGGCTTCTTGATCTCGCCGTAGGACCAGGACAGAATCTTCTCCGGAGACGCGATCGAAATCCGGATCTGGTCGAAGACCTGAGCCGGCGTCGTCGGATTGAAAAGATTCATAATCTCTTGATTCATGGTCTTCTCCTCGCGTGCCGATCGTCACCGGCAGCAAATTCGAAAGTTTTATTCAACGCGCGCCCCACTCAACGTCCGAGCGGAGCGCGAAGGCCCGGCGCTTTCGCGCCGGGCGTCAATCACAGCGTTACTCGGCCGCTTCCGACGTCGGCGCCGGTCCCACCTTGGAATTGTGCAGGTCGACGTTGAGGCCGAGCGAGCGCATTTCCTTGACCAGCACGTTGAACGATTCCGGAATGCCGGCCTCGAAGGTGTCGTCGCCGCGCACGATCGCCTCGTACACCTTGGTACGGCCGGCGACGTCGTCCGACTTCACGGTCAGCATTTCCTGCAGCGTGTAGGCGGCGCCGTAAGCTTCCAGCGCCCAGACCTCCATTTCGCCGAAGCGCTGGCCGCCGAACTGCGCCTTGCCGCCCAGCGGCTGCTGGGTGACGAGCGAGTACGGACCGATCGAACGCGCGTGGATCTTGTCGTCCACGAGATGGTGCAGCTTGAGCATGTAGATGTAGCCCATCGTCACCTTGCGATCGAACGCATCGCCGGTGCGGCCGTCATAGACGGTCGACTGGCCGGAGGCGTCGAAGCCCGCGAGCTTCAGCATCTCCTCGATGTCGGCTTCCTTGGCGCCGTCGAACACCGGCGTTGCGATCGGCACGCCGTGGCTCAGATTGCGGCCGAGTTCGACCAGCTCGTTGTCGTTCAGCGACTTGATGGTTTCATCCTCGCCGTAGATCTTCTTCAGGGTCTCGCGCAGCGGCTTGAGATCCTGCTTCTGATAGTAGGCGTCGATGGTCTGGCCGATGCGCTTGCCGAGGCCGGCGCAGGCCCAGCCGAGATGGGTCTCGAGGATCTGACCGACGTTCATGCGCGACGGCACGCCGAGCGGATTGAGCACGATGTCGGCATGCGTTCCGTCCTCGAGGAACGGCATGTCCTCGATCGGCACGATCTTCGACACCACGCCCTTGTTGCCGTGACGGCCGGCCATCTTGTCGCCGGGCTGGATCTTGCGCTTCACCGCGACAAAGACCTTGACCATCTTCATCACGCCGGGCGGCAATTCGTCGCCACGCTGCAGCTTCTCGACCTTGTCGAGGAAGCGCTGCTCGAGGCCCTTCTTCGACTCGTCGTACTGCTTCCGCATGGCCTCGATCTCGGCCATCAGCTTGTCGTTCGGCGAGGCGAACAGCCACCACTGCGACTTCGGATACTCGTCGAGCACCGCACGGGTGATCTTGGTATCCTTCTTGAAGCCCTTCGGACCGGCGATGCCCTGGCGGTTCTCCAAGAGCTCGGCGAGGCGGTTGTAGACGTTGCGGTCCAGGATCGCCTGCTCGTCGTCGCGGTCCTTGGCCAGACGCTCGATCTCTTCCCGCTCGATCGCCAGCGCACGCTCGTCCTTGTCGACGCCGTGGCGGTTGAACACGCGGACTTCCACGATGGTGCCCTGCACGCCCGGAGGCACGCGCAGCGAGGTATCGCGGACGTCGGAGGCCTTCTCGCCGAAGATGGCGCGCAACAGCTTCTCTTCCGGCGTCATCGGGCTCTCGCCCTTCGGCGTGATCTTGCCGACCAGGATGTCGCCGGCGCGGACTTCCGCACCGATGTAGACGATACCGGCTTCGTCGAGGTTCTTCAGCGCTTCTTCCGAGACGTTCGGAATGTCGCGGGTGATTTCCTCAGGACCGAGCTTGGTGTCGCGGGCCATCACCTCGAACTCCTCGATGTGAATCGAGGTGAAGACGTCGTCCTTCACGATCCGCTCGGAGAGCAGGATCGAGTCTTCGAAGTTGTAGCCGTTCCACGGCATGAACGCGACCAGCACGTTGCGGCCGAGCGCGAGCTCGCCGAGATCGGTCGACGGACCGTCGGCGATGATGTCGCCCTTCTTGACGACGTCGCCGACCTTCACCAGCGGACGCTGGTTGATGCAGGTCGACTGGTTGGAGCGCTGGTACTTCATCAGCCGGTAGATATCGACGCCCGACTTGGTCGGATCGAGATCCTCGGTGGCCCGGATCACGACGCGGGTGGCGTCGATCTGGTCGATCACGCCCGAACGGCGCGCGGCGATCGCCGCGCCCGAGTCGCGGGCGACCACGCCCTCCATGCCGGTGCCGACGAACGGCGCCTCGGCGCGAACCAGCGGCACCGCCTGGCGCTGCATGTTCGAGCCCATCAGCGCGCGGTTGGCGTCGTCGTTCTCGAGGAACGGGATCAGCGCCGCGGCGACCGAAACCAGCTGCTTCGGCGACACGTCCATGTAGTCGACCTTGTCCGGCGTCACCGGCAGCACTTCGCCGGCATGACGGCAGACCACCAGATCGTCGGTGAAACGGCCCTTGGCATCGAGCGGCACGTTGGCCTGCGCGACGCGGTAGCGGCCCTCTTCCATCGCCGACAGATAGACCACCTCGTCGGTGACCCGGCCCTCCTTGATCTTGCGATAGGGCGTCTCGACGAAGCCGTACTTGTTGACGCGCGCGAACGTCGCCAGCGAGTTGATCAGGCCGATGTTCGGACCTTCCGGCGTCTCGATCGGGCAGATGCGGCCGTAATGCGTCGGATGCACGTCGCGGACTTCGAAGCCGGCACGCTCGCGGGTCAGACCGCCTGGGCCAAGCGCCGACAGGCGCCGCTTGTGGGTGATCTCCGACAGCGGGTTGGTCTGGTCCATGAACTGCGACAGCTGCGAGGAACCGAAGAACTCGCGCACCGCGGCGGCCGCGGGCTTGGCGTTGATCAGGTCCTGCGGCATCACGGTGTCGATATCGACGCTCGACATGCGCTCCTTGATGGCGCGCTCCATGCGGAGCAGGCCGATCCGGTACTGGTTCTCCATCAGTTCGCCGACCGAGCGCACCCGGCGGTTGCCGAGGTGGTCGATGTCGTCGATCTCGCCCTTGCCGTCGCGCAGGTCGACCAGCGTCTTGATCACCGCCAGGATGTCTTCCTTGCGCAGCGTGCGATGGGTGTCGGGCGCATCGAGCTCGAGGCGCATGTTCATCTTGACGCGGCCGACCGCGGAGAGGTCGTAGCGCTCGGCATCGAAGAACAGCGACTGGAACATCGCCTGCGCCGAATCCAGCGTCGGCGGCTCGCCCGGACGCATCACGCGGTAGATGTCGAACAGCGCGTCCTCACGCGTCATGTTCTTGTCGGCTGACAGCGTGTTGCGGATGTAGGCGCCGACATTGACGTGGTCGATGTCGAGCAGCGGCAGGTCCTTGTAGCCCTGCTCGTTCAGCACCTTGAGCGACTTCTCGGTGATCTCCTCGCCGGCCTCGGCGTAGATCTCACCGGTCTTCGGGTTGACGAGATCCTCGGCGAGATAGTTGCCGACGAGCTCCTCGTCCGACATCCGCAGCGCCTTGAGGCCCTTCTCCTGGAGCTGGCGCGCCTGGCGCACGGTCAGCTTCTTGCCCGCCTCGAGCACCACCTTGCCGGTGTCGGCGTCGACCAGGTCGTTGACGGTCGAGTAGCCGCGGAAGCGGTTGGCGTCGAACGGCACGCGCCATCCGTCCTTGGTCCGCTTGTAGGTGATCTTCTTGTAGAAGGTCGACAGGATCTGCTCGCCGTCGAGACCGAGCGCGTACATCAGCGAGGTCACGGGGATCTTGCGGCGGCGGTCGATGCGCGCGAACACGATGTCCTTGGCGTCGAACTCGATGTCGAGCCAGGAACCGCGATAGGGAATCACGCGCGCAGCAAACAACAGCTTGCCGGACGAATGGGTCTTGCCCTTGTCGTGGTCGAAGAACACGCCGGGCGAACGGTGCATCTGCGAGACGATGACGCGCTCGGTGCCGTTGACGACGAAGGTGCCGTTCATCGTCATGAGCGGGATGTCGCCCATGTAGACGTCCTGCTCCTTGATGTCCTTCACCGACTTGGCGCCGGTTTCCTCGTCGATATCGAACACGATGAGGCGCAGCGTCACCTTGAGCGGCGCAGCGAAGGTCATGCCGCGCTGGCGGCACTCGTCGACGTCATATTTCGGCTGTTCGAACTCGTAGCGGACGAATTCGAGCATCGAGGTGCCCGAAAAATCCGAGATCGGAAACACCGAGCGGAACACCGCCTGCAGGCCCTCGTCGAGGCGACCGCCGGCCGGCTCGTCAACCATCAGGAACTGGTCGTAGGACGCCTTCTGAACCTCGATGAGGTTCGGCATCTCGGCGACTTCCTTGATGTGACCGAAAAACTTGCGTACGCGTTTGCGACCGGTGAATGTCTGCTGCGCCATCGTGGCCTCTCATTTTCGTCGCCTTTGTGGGGCGAACCTTCCGGGAGCGACTGCCATCGGCCCCGGGTTGAATTTCGAATCGTCCCGAAGGAACGAAGCGCAAAGTCAGGAATTAAATCCCCGGCCCGGCCCCAATCACCTCCAAAACGCAAAACGACGCGCGAGGCACATCACTGCACCCGCTCGTCCAAACGCTCCGCTTTACGGACTGAAAAAGCCCGAAATCTGACTGTCTCCCAACGGCTTCCGCCGGGTGCCCTGCCGCCCCCGCCGCCTACCGTGTTTTTCCGCTACCAACCCGATATGGGATGGCAATAAAGGAGATTCGAGGGTTAAGTCCACGGATCCCCGCACTTTTTTGTTTCCGGCGCGCCACGCGACAACCTGTCGCACGCCGGTTGCATGGTCCGGGAGCGCCCTGCGGCGCTCCCGGATCGCGCATTACTTGAGCTCGACCTTGGCGCCAGCCTTCTCGAGCTGGGCCTTGATCTTGTCAGCTTCTTCCTTGTTGACGCCTTCCTTGACGGGCTTCGGAGCGCCTTCGACGAGGTCCTTGGCTTCCTTCAGGCCCAGGCCGGTGATGGCGCGGACTTCCTTGATGACTTCGATCTTCTTGTCGCCGGCGGCAGCCAGCACGACGGTGAAGTCGGTCTTCTCTTCAGCCGGAGCAGCGGCAGCGCCGCCGGCAGCCGGGCCGGCAACCGCGACGGCGGCAGCGGCGGACACGCCCCACTTTTCTTCGAGGAGCTTGGCGAGTTCGGCCGCTTCGAGCACGGTGAGGCTCGAGAGGTCGTCGACGATTTTTTGCAGATCAGCCATTGTTTAGTTCCTTAAACGTTTGGTTCGAACCAGGTTTGAGATTAGCGAAGGGGTCAGGCCGCTTCGCTCTTTGAGGCATGAGCCTGAATGACGCGTGCGAGCTTGGCCGCAGGCGCGTTGGACAGCTGAGCAAGCTTGGTCGCCGGCGCCACGAGGAGGCCAACGATCTTGCCGCGCAGCTCGTCGAGCGACGGCAGTGAGGCAAGCGCCTTCACGCTGTCGACATTCAGGACGGTTTTACCCATCGAGCCGCCGAGGATGACGAACTTCTCGTTCGCCTTGGCGAATTCGATGGCAACCTTTGGCGCCGCAACCGGATCGTTCGAAGTAGCGATCACGGTCGGTCCCTTCAGCAGGGAGCCGATGGCAGCGACGTCAGTGCCTTCAAGAGCAATTTTGGCGAGACGGTTCTTCGAGACCTTCACCGATGCGCCCGCCTGCTTCATCTGCATGCGCAGCTTCTGCATCTGGGCCACGGTGAGGCCGGAATAATGAGCAACGATCGCAACCGACGTGGTCTTGAAGACCTCGTTGAGTTGTTCGACCGACTCTTTTTTTGCCGCTCGTTCCACAGCAAGCTCTTTCCGGTTGGCGGCCTTTCCGCGAAGGCAGGACCGCCGGGTTGCACCCATCGTCCCGCCCTAAACCTGATCCGCAGGGTGCAAGACCCTTCGGACATGCCGGGCAAGACGACATCTAGAAGCCTGCCCTCCCAAAGCCTTGCGGCCATGGGCTGTCGAGGTTCGAACCAAACTAGCCTCCCAGCCGCGAACTGATCGCGACGTGGAACGCAAAATCCGGTCTTCACCCGTCTATGCAGGCCATTCGATTAAGCCGTTGAAAACACGAAGTTCTCGCGGGCGCCTGCAGTCTTGGACAGGATCGGGCTATCGGCCGGGGCCGAACGCCCTGCCCTCATTCCGGTGGAGGCGACGGGTCTCCTTCCTTTCGAGCATCCTTGCGGGCATGCGGAAAGGAATGATCTCCTATCATCTCAGGTTTTCGGAATGCGAGCACGGACATGCCAGCAAGTGCCAGCACGCCCGGAAGGCGCTATTTAGCTGGTCCTGCCCGGCTTGCCAAGAGCAAATTTCAGACCAGTTTCATCTGGCGGCTGGAGCTGGTTCCGAGGCCGGAACCGGCGGCTGCCTAGGCGCCCTCACTTGGTATGGCAGCGGCTTGCCGGAGAAGAACGCGTCGAGGTTGGCGAGCACGCAGTCCTGCATCGCGACGTGCGATTCAAGGGTGTGGCCGCCAAGATGCGGCGACAGCACGACGTTCGGCAGCGCGGTCAGCGCGTCCGGCGCGTGCGGCTCCCTGGCGAACACGTCGAGGCCGGCGCCGGCGATCACCCCCTCGGTCAGCGCAGCGACCAACGCGGGCCTCGTCGATGACGGAACCGCGCGAGATATTGACGACAAAGCCGTCGCTGCCGAGCCGGCGTAGGATGTCGGCATTGACCGCATGCTCGGTGTCGGCGCCGGCACGCACCGCAATCATCAGCACACTACACCAGTCGGCGAGTGCCTCCAGGCTCGGCAGGTACTGGTACGGCAGGTCGTACCGGGTGCGGCTGAAATAGCCGACCTCGGTCTCGAAGGCAGCGACGCGGCTGGCGATCTTGCGGCCGATCTCGCCCATGCCGTAGACGCCGACCTTGCGGCCGCGCATGCCGGCCTGCGGCCGCATCATCGGCGATGGCTTTGCCCCGGCCCACTCGCCGCTCCGGACATAATTGTCGGCGACGTGCAGGCGCCGCACCGACGCCAGCATCAGGGTCAGCGCCGTGTCGGCGACCGAGGCCGCGTTCGCCCCCGGGCTGTGGCCGACCGCGATGCCGCGCTTCGCGGCGGCAGCGAGATCGACCCCGTCATAGCCGGTGCCGTAGCAGACGATAGCGCCGAGCTTCGGCAGCATCTCCATGGCACCTGCGCCGAGCGCCGTGCCGCCCGCAGTGATCATGGCTCTGACGTCGGCGAGCTCGGTTGCCGGGATCGCTTCGTCGAGCCGCCTGCCGGCCGCGTTCAGCAGCTCATAGCGCTCGCCGAAGCGGATCAGCTGGGCCTTGGGAAAGCGCGAATAGACCAGGACCTTATCGGGCATCGTTCTTGTTTCCTGCGAGACGCTTCAGATCTTGTCTGCGCTTCCTCACTCGAGAACGCGCTGACAAAAACAAAGGGCGGAACCGGTTGCCCGATCCCGCCTCATTATCTCGTCACGGCCGGAGACCTCAGCCGAGGATCGTGCCCGGCTCGACCTTCACGCCCGGGCCCATGGTGGAGGACACCGCAACGCGCTGGATGTAGGTGCCCTTGGAACCCGCCGGCTTCGCCTTGGAGACCGCGTCGGCGAGCGCCTTGACGTTCTCGACCAGCTTGTCCTCGGAGAACGAGGCCTTGCCGATGCCGGCCTGCACGATGCCGGCCTTCTCGACGCGGAACTCGACCGAACCGCCCTTGGCACCCTTCACGGCATTGGTGACGTCCATGGTCACGGTGCCGATCTTCGGGTTCGGCATCATGCCGCGCGGGCCGAGCACCTTACCGAGACGGCCGACCAGCGGCATCATGTCGGGAGTGGCAATACAACGATCGAAATCGATCGCACCGCCCTGCACCTTCTCGACCAGGTCTTCGGCACCGACGACGTCGGCACCGGCGGCCTTGGCTTCCTCAGCCTTGGCGCCGCGCGCGAACACGCCGACGCGCAGCGTGCGGCCGGTGCCGTTCGGCAGGTTGACGACGCCGCGGACCATCTGGTCGGCGTGGCGCGGGTCGACGCCGAGATTGATCGCGATCTCGATCGTCTCGTCGAACTTCGACTTGGCGCGCTCCTTGACCATCTTGATAGCCTCCGCGAGCGGATAGAGGTGCTCGCGATCAACACCCTCGCGGGCCTTCTTCAGACGCTTTCCGATTGACATGGCCCGTTACCCCGCAACTTCCAGACCCATCGAACGGGCAGAGCCCTCGACCATCTTCATGGCCGATTCGATGGTATCGCAATTCAAGTCCTTCATCTTCTTCTCGGCGATCTCGCGCACCTGCGCCTTGGTCACCTTGCCGGCCTTGTCGCGGCCCGGCGCCTTCGAGCCGGACTGGATCTTGGCAGCCTGCTTGAGGAAGAACGACATCGGGGGCGTCTTCATCTCGAAGGTGAACGAACGATCGGCATAGATCGTGATCACCACCGGGATTGGGGTATTCTTCTCTTCCTTCTGGGTCTGCGCGTTGAACGCCTTGCAGAACTCCATGATGTTGAGACCGCGCTGACCAAGCGCGGGACCGATCGGGGGCGAAGGATTCGCCGCACCGGCCGGGACCTGAAGCTTCAGGTATCCGGTCACTTTCTTTGCCATTTATCACTCCTGTTGTGCCGGACGGTGCCGGCGGTTTCAGGTTCCGTGGTTCGGTTGAAGGGGCTGGCGACCGCCTCCTCCCTCCCACGGCCTCTCACTTGACGCAGGGGGATATACCCCGCGCCGTCCGGTCAGACCACCTTTTCGACCTGACCGAATTCCAGTTCCACCGGGGTCGCGCGGCCGAAGATCGACACCGCGACCTTCACACGCGAGCGCGCCTCGTCGATTTCTTCCACGACGCCTGAGAACGAGGCGAACGGGCCGTCGGCCACGCGCACATTCTCGCCGATTTCGAACGACACCGACGCCTTCGGACGCTCCACGCCCTCCTGCACCTGATGCAGGATGCGCATCGCCTCGGCCTCCGAGATCGGCATCGGCTTGTTTTCCGCGCCGAGGAAGCCGGTCACCTTCGGGGTGTTCTTGATCAGATGGAACGCCTCGTCGGTCAGCTTCATCTTCACCAGCACATAGCCCGGGAAGAACTTGCGCTCGGCGTCGATCTTGCGGCCGCGGCGCACCTCGGTGACTTTCTCGGTCGGTACCAGAATCTGCTCGAACAGCTCTTCCAGCCCGCGCTGCTTAGCCTGCTCGCGGATCGATTCCTGAACCTTCTTCTCGAAGTTCGAATAGGCGTGAACGATGTACCAGCGCTTGTCCATCAATTGAGTTCCCGTGCTCATCAGTGGATGCCCAGTATCAGGGTAATCAGATAGCGGATGATCTGATCTGCGGCGAAGAAGAAGATCGAGGCCAGCGCCACCATCACGAACACCATGATGGTTGTGATGGTCGTCTCGCGGCGCGTCGGCCACGTGACCTTGGCGGTCTCCGAGCGCACTTCCTGCAGGAATTTGAACGGGCTGAAAGCCATCGTGAGATCCGCGTCCGTCTCCGGACGATTGCAACGTTTCAAGGAATCCGAACAGCCGACCTTGCGGACCCAGCCCTCGTTTGGAAGGTTGAGCCGATAAACGAGCTCGAATGTTCGGGGAATTAGGCCGCGCCGGATATCCGCGATCAAAGCGGGCCGGCTGCGAGTGGGCGGTATCTACTGCGAGACCGGCCAAACGTCAAGGTCGGCGGGGTCACGCCCCGCCCCGCCCGGGTCGCAGCAGGCCGGAACGGGGCCTCTCGAATCAAGCACTTAGGCTGACGGCACGATGTCCGTTGCCCCGGCCGCCTACCGCGGAAGCCGGGCAGATCACCCGGCAAAGCTCTTCTGCACCGCCTGATCCAGCGTGGCGCCGCCGACATAGCGCTGGCGCAGCTCGCGCTTCAGCAGCTTGCCACTCGGGTTCTTCGGCAGGGCATCGACGAAGATGACCCGCTTCGGCACCTTGAAATGGGCCATCGACGCCGCGCAGTGCTTGATCACGGCGCCAGCATCGAGGTTCGCGCCGGCCTTGACCACGACGATCGCCGTCACCGCCTCGATCCAGCGCTGATCGGGCAGCCCGACCACCGCGACCTCCGACACGCCGGGCAGCCGGTAGATCATCTCCTCGACCTCGCGGCTCGCGACGTTCTCGCCGCCGCTCTTGATCATGTCCTTCACGCGATCGACGACCGTGATGTAGCCGTCGGCGTCGACGGTCGCGAGATCGCCGGAATGAAACCAGCCGCCGGCGAACGCCGCCGCGGTCTTGACCGGATCATTGTAGTAGCCGGACAGCAGGTGCGGCGAACGGTGCACGATCTCGCCGACCTCGCCCACCTTCACGTCGGTCATGTCCGGTTTGACCACCCTCGTCTCGACATTGATCGCGGGCTTGCCGGCCGACCCCGCCTTCGGCAGCTGGTCCGCCGGCGCCAGTACGGTCGCGAGCGGCGCGATCTCGGTCTGGCCGTAGAAATTCCAGAATTTTACGTCGGGCAGACGCCGCTGCAATTCGAGCAGCACTTCGACCGGCATGATCGAGGCGCCGTAATAGCCCTTGCGCAGGGTCGAGAGATCGGTGCGATCGAACGCGCCCGAGCGCAGCATCGCGATCCAGATCGTCGGCGGCGCGAAGAACGCGTTGATCTTGTGGGCCGCGATCAGCGCCAAGACATTGTCGGGCACCGGCTTGCCGGTAATGAGACTGGTCGCGCCGAGATAGATCGCGGGCCCCAGGAAGACGTCGAGCTGCGCACAGTGATACAGCGGCAGCGCGTGCAGCACGGTGTCGTCGGCCGCCATGCCGCCGTCGATGATGCAGCTGACATACTGCCACATCACGGCTTCATGGGTGAGGATCGCACCCTTCGGCAGCGACTCCGTACCGCTGGTGTAGATGATCTGCGCGGGATCGCGGCTGTCGACTGACGTATCCGGCGCCGAGGCGTCGCTGTGCAGCAGGCTGTCGAACGTCGTGATGCCTTCAGGCGCGGTGGCCGGATCCTCACCCGGCAGCCAGATCAGGGTTTCGACCGCCGAACCCCTGGCGGCCGCGGCGTGCCCGGTCTCCACGAAATCGGGGCCGACTGCGAGCAGCTTCGCGCCGGAATTGGCCAGGATGAAATTGATCTCGTCCGGATTGAGCATGAAGTTGATCGGCACCAGGATCGCGCCGATCCGCGCCACCGCGAAGCGCAACGCGGCGAAGCCGTGCGAGTTGCGCGACAGCACCGCGACGCGGTCGCCCTTCGCAACGCCAAGACCGAGCAGGCCGCGGCCGAGCCGATTGCAGATCGCGTCCATCTCCGCGAAGCTCCAGCTGACCTCGCCGCAGATCAGCGCGGTCTTGCTGGGGTAGCGCTTGGCCGACCGGCGCAGCAGATCGCCGATGCTGTGCTCGCGGGCGCGCTGGATGGTTGCTGCGATGTCTCCGCTCATTTGTCCCTCCCGAATGTGCTTTTTGTCGTTGTCTTGTCTTCGCCCTGCCGTCCCTATTGCCGGGCGGCGTAGGCGTGTTCCATGTAGGTGTGCTCGACCGAACGATCGAGCGAGGCGATCTTCTCGAAGCCGCGCCGCCAGTCCTGCAAATGCCGCCGCGTCCACAGCACGCCGGCCTCCTTGTCGCGCCGCTTGATCGCATCGAGGATGTGGCGATGCGCCTCGACAAGGCGGGCGCCGCCCTCGGGCACGCGGCCGACGATCATCTCGGTGGTCGGAAAGAACAATTGCGCGGCTGGCTCGCGGGCGAGCTGCAGCACGCGGTTCTGCGAGGCCTTGGCCATCAGGACGTGGAATTCCGCATCGAGCTCGGCGAGATCTGCGGGATTGCCGACGACGGCAGCGCTGCGCTCGAGATTGCCGGCGAGCTCGGCGATGTTGTCATCGCTCGCGCGCTCCACGGCGCCCTCGACACTCGCCACCTCCAGCGTCATCGAGGCCTCGAACAATTCGCGGAACGTCACCTCGTGCAGGATCAGCGCGCGCGACAGCCGCGTGGCGAGCTTGTTGTAGCGCGGCAGGCAAGCCTGCAGGCGGCGGCTAGAGTCGCGGCGGATCAGCCCGCCCTCCTCGAGCACGCGAATGCCTTCGCGCACCGTCGAGCGGTTGACGCCGAACTGCGCCACGAGCTGCTGCTCGGTGCCGATCGGCTCGCCCGGCTTGATCCGGCCGTTGATGATCTCGCGTTCGATCGCGTCCGCGACCTTCTGGTAGGCCGGCGCGACGTCGATGCGCCGGAACAGCGGCGTGGCGGGCACCTTGGGCTCCCCATTGTGGTTTGTCGGACAAAAGGTAGGCGAAGGCCCTTGAAGCGTCAAATGGGCTCTCTGCGGCCGGATTGTCGCACCTGGCCGTCGAGAATTGACAGCGGAACCGGGCAAATCTAGCTTTGTCGGACAAACCGATAAGAATATCCTGGGAGGCGCATCACCATGAAATCCATCGTCACGAGTCTGTCCGCTGCCGGCCTGATCGCCGCCGCACTGGCAGGGCCCGCGCTCGCGCAACAGGCGCCGCTCAAGATCGGCGTGCTGACCGATTTCCAGTCGGTCTATTCCGACATCGGCGGCGCCGGGAATGTCGAGGCCACCAAGATGGCGATCGAGGAGTTCGGCGGCTCGATGTTCGGCAAGCCGATCGAGCTCGTCACCGCCGACGCCCTCAACAAGGCCGACGTCGCCGCCACCATCACCCGCAAATGGTATGAGGCCGAAGGCATCGACATGATCATCGACATGCCGACCTCGGCGACCGCGCTCGCCGGCATGGAGATGTCGAAGCAGTTCGAGAAGATCATGATCGTGACGGATGCGGCGAGCTCCGACATCACCGGCAAATCCTGCTCGCCCTACACGCTGCACTGGACCTACGACACCTACGCCAACGCCCATACCGTCGGCAGCGCGATCGTGAAGAACGGCGGCGACAGCTGGTTCTTCATCACCGCCGACTACGTGTTCGGCCACTCGATCGAGCGTGACACCGGCGACGTGGTCCGCGCCGCCGGCGGCAAGGTGCTCGGCAGCGCCCGGCATCCGCTCAACACGCCGGACTTCTCGTCCTTCCTGCTGCAGGCGCAGGCCTCGAAGGCCAAGATCGTCGGCCTCGCCAACGGCGGCGGCGACACCATCAATGCGATCAAGCAGGCTTCCGAATTCGGCATCGTCGCGGGCGGGCAGAACCTTGCGGGGATCGTGATGTTCATCTCCGACATCCACAGCCTCGGGCTCAAGCTCGCGCAGGGCCTGATCATCACCGAGGCTTACTACTGGGATCTCAACGACCGTACCCGTGCCTTCGGCAAGCGCTTCTTCGAGCGCATGAAGCGGATGCCGACCATGAACCAGGCCGCGACCTACAGCGCCACCCTGCACTACCTCAACGCGGTGAAGGCCGCCGGCACCAAGGAGACCAAGCCGGTGCTGGCCAAGATGCGCGCGACCCCGGTGCGCGACGCCTTCACCGACAACGGCGTGGTGCGCGAGGACGGCCGCATGGTGCACTCGATGTTCCTGTTCGAGGTCAAGAAGCCCGAGGAATCGAAGGCGCCGTGGGATTACTACAAGGTGCTCGCCGAGGTGCCCGGCGACCAGGCGTTCCGACCGCTGAAAGACGGCGGCTGCCCGCTGATCAAGTAGGTCAAAGTTATCATGGCCGGGGTCCGGGACCTCGGCCAGATGCGGCTCTCTTACGGGCTTGCTTGCTCGCGGGCGGTCAGCGTTTCGCTACCAGTTCAACATACAGGCCACGTCAAGAACCGGATTGGGCCAAAGCCAATCAGTTGCTCCGCCATTCGCTGGGCGCCACACCGGACCAGCGCTGAAAGGCATGGCTAAAGCCGCTCGTCTCAGCGTAGCCGAGCGCAAGGGCTATGTCGGTAATATCCATCCGCGTACCCGCGAGCAGTTGGCGGGCAACTTCGAACCGTGATTGGTTCACCAGTTCACGAAAGCTCTTGCCCTCCGCCTGCAGCCGGCGGTTCAGCGTCCGGGGTCGCACCGACAGTTCGCTAGCGACCTCTTCCAATGAGACGTCCCGAAATATCACCCTTGCGCGCAACATGCGGATAACCGTGTCGGTGACGCAGGGTTGTTCGACGGCCCAATAAGCGGCGATCGACTTCTGCAGTATTCGGCGCAGTTCCTCGTTTGCGCCGCGAACAGGACTGTCGAGGAGACTGGCCGGAAACACCAGCGCATGCTGTTCTGCGTCAAATCGTGGAACGAATCCAAAGAAACGGCGATAGGGTTCAACGTTGCTTGGGGTTCGATGAGAGGTACGCACCTCTTCGGGCGCTGCACCCACCAGCTCCCTCATCATATTGAACCCGATCGCGATCGCTCCGTCACTGATCTGGTCAACGGCCTGCACACCCGGATAGTGGACGGCATAACCCCAAAAAGCTACGTCGTTCTGGATCACAAGGTAAGTAACTGCCCCGCGGACATAGCGTCGCTGGTTGGTGCCGAGGTCCAGGATCGCATCCTTGAGCGTCGGAGCAGTATGCATCAGTCGCCCGACGAGCCCAAGGCTGGCGGTCCCTGACCGCTGCCCGACCAGGAATCCGAAATGCTTGCATCCGGCCGCCGCTACGCCGGCCTCGATGAGCCTGCCCAACTCGATGAATGAGATCGAGTTTTCAGGGTTGCGCAGCAAGTCGGGATTGATGTCCGCGCCCGCGATGACGCCCGCGGGATCCTTGCCCAGTTCGCGCAAGACCTGGGGAAGCTCAACCAGAGCTCCGACGCGTTGCTGCCCTTCCATTCGGGCACCTCAGCTTGACGCCTGCGGGTTAACTACACTTCGGGGACACAAGACCATGGGACGTGTCGCAAAATAACAAGCGGCACGAGTTGATCTTGATCAACATGTCAACTGAGACGTCCCGTCAGACGACGCGGTACCCTGACAATCCAACCGTGCATTTTGTAACGAGTAGAGGTCTGGCATGGGTATTTCAGGCGCAAGGCCGGGTGCCTCCGGCGCAGCCCGCGACCTCGCGTACGCGACGGCGCGGGCATTTCCGGTAGATCCGCCCGACAAGTTTGCCCCCGCCGCGTTCGAGAGGCGTCGCAGCGCGATGGCGCGTCATCCAGCAAATGGAGCGTGACGTGCTTGAGCAAGACTCGTTAGCTCTTTTCAGGCCAGTCGAGCGCGATCTTCGGCTCGATTTCTTTCGTGGAATCGGACTGTGGATGATCTTTCTTGATCACATCCCCCACGACGTCGTGTCGTGGCTGACATTGCGAAATTATGGATTCAGCGACGCAGCCGAATTCTTCGTCTTCATTTCCGGCTATCTGGTCGGATGGATTTATACCCCGATTATTCGCGGTGGCCAGTTCGCGGCGGCGATGAAACGTCTGTGGAAGCGAGCAACTCAGATGTACGTCGCGCATATCATGCTGTTTCTGATCTTTACGGCGCAGATCGCGCGCACTGCGCGGCGGTTCGACAATCCAATGTACGAAAACGAATTCAACGTGTTCAACTTCCTTCAGCATCCAGACGTGCTGATTCAGCAGGCGATTACGTTGCGTTACAAGCCGGTCAATCTCGACGTGCTGCCGCTCTACATTGTGCTGGTACTCGCTGCGCCCTTCATGGTCTGGTGCCTGGTGCGCCGTCCCAACCTGACCCTGGCCGGCTCTGTGGTGCTCTATATCCTGTCGCGGCTTTTCGACTGGAACATCGCGTCCTATCCGCCGGGCACGACCTGGTACTTCAATCCGTTCTGCTGGCAGCTACTGTTCGTGTTCGCCGCCTGGTGCGGGCATGGAGAAATCGCCAAGTACTCGAGATGGGTGTGGTCGAAGACTGCGCTCACGATAGCCGCGGCCTGGATCTTGTTCGCGTTCGTCATCGTCATGACCTGGCACAGCGCATTCCTCGAATCCCTGATCCCGAAATGGATGGTCAAGGCGATCTATCCTATCGACAAGACCGACCTCGACATGCTGCGCTTCACGCACTTCCTGGCGCTCGCCACCGTCGTCACACTCTTTATCTCACCCAAGTGGAAGCCGCTGAAATCAAAGTGGCTGCACCCGACGATCCTATGCGGTCAGCATTCCCTGCCGATCTTCTGTATCGGAGTGCTGCTGTCATTTTCGGCGCACTGGATTTTGACGCAGTACACCAAGGGTGCCTGGGAGCAGCTTGCGGTTAGCTTCGCCGGCGTTCTGATCATGGTGGTCATAGCTTGGTTCCTGGACCGCGCGGCAAAGGTGCCCGACCTGTTTGTCCGTGCGGAGAGCGGCCAACCCGCACCCGAGGTCGGAGAAACCATCATCGACGGGGCGCAAGTTGCGGCCCAATAGGCGACGATTGCTTGGATACGCAACCTTGCGGGGTTTTCCATGCCCAGACATTCATTGGTCATCGGCGGCATTCTTCTTGGTTTGACTTTGACCACGTCCGCACAAACATCGCCGCCCGACGCAATGACGGCGGCGAGAAGCCTGGTGGTCACCCTGAAGCTCGGGGATCAGTACAAGGCGCTGCTTCCTGCTATCCTGTTCCGCATCAAACCTCTGGTCACGCAAGAGAGAGCGGAGCTCGAAAGCGACTACGATCTCATCGTCACCAAAGCCGGCGATCTCTATGCGCCCTACTACAATGAAATGCGTGAGCAGGCGGCAGCCGTCTACGCCGCCAATTTCACGCTCGACGAATTGCGTCAAATGGACGCTTTCTTTCGTCAGCCGACAGGACAAAAGCTAATCGAAAAATGGTCTGCGATGTCGCAGCAAACCGCTCAAATCGGTCAGGACGTCGGCCGCAAGGCAAGCGAGGATTTACGTCAGCGGCTAACGGAAGCGCTACGGCAGAAGGGTCACAAGCTTTAACGCGAGCTTGTTTGATCAAAATCGGATGGCTGGCATGAAAAGGCTATTCGGTATTCTGACGAAAGGTCCGCAATTGCCTGCATCGATAACGATTTTAGCGATGTTGTTGGCCGCAATGTTGGTCAAGTTCAACAAGGCGGGATGGGCGATCTCTGCGCTTCTTGCACTTTGTGTGTTGCAGGTTGCAAGAGGCGGAACAGGAGAGCGCAGCTAGCCTCCCGACGTATTCCGGTCGAGAGCCGCAACCTGCAGCGACGACGGCTTGCGGCCAAACAATGGAGGGAGTGGATCGATGACCAGCCCGGTGACTCACTTTGAAGTCTACGGCGAAGCTCCTGCGCAACTCGCGCGGTTCTACGCCAGCCTGTTCGGCTGGCAGATCGAGAAGGCGCCGGGCGTCGACTATTGGCGAATTCAAACCGAACCGGCGAATGGCAAGAGCTTCGGGGGCGGTCTGACATACCGCGCAGCGGATGGCCGAGTTCATGGCTGCCCTACGTGACGGTCAGCGCGCTGGACGACGCCCTTTCGGAAGCGCAGCGCATCGGCGCACATATCGTGCGTCCCAAGACAGCGGTGCCCAGAACCGGGTGGTATGCGGTGCTCACGGATCCTGAGGGAAACTGCTTTGCCATCTGGCAGGCGGATCGCACTGCATTTCCATCGCCAGAACCAGACTGAACCACCTTCCTGTCGCGCCAGTGCGCAGTTTTGAAGTGAAAGGGAACGATCACACAATAGAGGAGACGCAGATGTACTATACTGACGACTCGATTCTGCCAGAGAACATGGCGCCACTGATCATCACCGCGGCACCATATGGGCCGGAGTGGATTCCGGGCGACGCCGACATCCCGGTGACGTGGGATGAACAGGTTCAGGCCGCGGTGGACTGCTACAATGCCGGAGCCACGATGCTCCATATGCATGTGCGTGACCCCGCCACCGGGCACGGATCGGTCGATTTCGACCAGTTCAACTACTTCATCGGCCGGCTGAAGCAGGCCGTACCCAAGATGATCCTGCAGGTCGGCGGCTCGATCTCGTTTGCCCCCAAGTCGGCCGATGCCAAGGCGAAATGGCTCGATTATGATACGAGACACATGCTGACGGAGCTCGATCCAAAGCCGGAATGCGTCACGATCGCGACCGGCACAACCCAATGGGACATCATGTCTTGGATGTCAGCCGACGATATCAAGGGCACCCACCTCGAGAATAACGCTAAGATCCAGGCGGCATGGGCAGGCATGTGGGTTGATGCTGGGCCGGCCATCTACCTCGAACACTTGAAGCGATTGCGGAAGAATCGGATTCAACCGTATTTCGTCCCGGCCCACGTCCATCAGCTCGAGCTCATAGAGCGGCTGATCCGCGCCGGCGTCTATATGGGGCCAATGAATCTTGCGATTGCCGGCTATGGTGGCGGCACGCTCGGCCGCAATCCCTATCACTGGATGGAGTTCCTTCGTCAGGTCCCACAGGGAGCGTCTGCGACCTTCTGGACCAGCATGCGCGGGCTGATCCCGATCTCCGCCATGGCGATCGTGCTCGGGCAGCACGTGCGCGTCGGCAATGAGGACAATCTGTGGGGGCCGGACAAGAAGCGCCGGACCACAGTGCAGCAGATCGAAGGTGCCGTGCGGATATGCAAGGAGTTCGGCCGCAAGCTCGCAACCGCGGAAGAAGCTCGCCAGATCATGAAGATCGGCGTCTGGTATGACAGCGTCGAGGAGACGCTGCACAACCTCGGCCTGCCGCCGACCCGCAAGGACGGACAGACCGGGTTCCTGGTGTGGGAGACCGACGGCAAGAAGGCGGTCGCAAAGACCGGCGGCGATTCCCATCCGATGGCCTACTGCATGGTGCCTCCGACACAGATGGCGGCGGAGTAGATCCCTGCTGCGGGTCTCGCATGCATTGATGCGGGACCCGCAGCATTTGCTCGACACTTGTTGAGGCGAGGACATGACCGGCAATCTGCAAACTGAAACGAGCACCGCAACCCGCTCGCCGCATCAGACGGGTCCATGGGATGCGGCGGTCGGTACACTCCACGAATGGGACCCAACCTGGGCACGCGCGTGCGTGAAGATGACGACCAGCCCGTGGACCCACGAGGTACTGCCTCGGAAACCTGTCGAGCTCGTCGGCGTCGCACTGAATGCCGCCTCACAAATCTCGATCCAGACGGAACACGGCGTCACATCCGCGCTCAGCATCGCCTTCGATGCCTCCTACACCCACATGTACGCGCCGGTACGCGACGGCACATCAAGGGTGCCCTCGAGGCAGGCGCGACCATGGAGAAAATCATGGAGGTGCTGAAGCGCTGCGTTGTTCAAGGCGTGCAAGCCTGCAATCTCGGCGTGCCGATCCTTGCCGATGAATTGGAGCGGCGGCGGCGAATTGGTGCAGAACCTTGATTGGTGCCTCAAAGTCGGAGACCGGCCAATGCACGACCAACAACTCGCTCATATCAAGGAGAAGGGCGTCGCGGAGGCGCGGAAGCTGTTCTGGATTGTTCTCTACCTTTGGGTTCTGCTCGGCCTGTTTGCCGTTCACAGATCAATCGTCCTGAACCAGCAAAGCCTGCTGTATCATCAGGGCTTTGCCTTAATCAATGCGTTGGTGCTGGCCAAGATCATGTTCGTCGCAGAGGCGTTTAACGTCGCCGAAGACATGAAGCACAGGCCACTGATCTATCCGATCGTATACAAGTCGGCCGTGTATGCCGTGATCTTGATGTCCTTTCACGTGGTTGAGGATACTCTCGTGGGCCTGTGGCGCGGCAAGGCGCTCGGCGAAAGCATCGCTGCATTAGGCGGAGGAAGGCCGGAGGAAATGCTTGTCGTCACGCTGATCATGTTCGTGGTCCTAATGCCGTTCTTCGCGTTGAGGGAGGTCGGCAGGGACATTGGCGACGACAAATTGTACGAGCAGTTCTTCGTACGGAGAACGAAATACGTCCCAATGCAATCCTAGCGAAGCTGATCCGCAGGACGTCTTCACCCCACGTCGGACGCATCCGGAACGCACCCCTTGCATCGGCCGATCGGCTGCCGTCCGCGAGGCGACCGAACATGTTTGGGTCCGAACCGGATCTCGCGTGTTCAGCGTTCTTGGTGCGTTCGCTGCGCGATTCTGGCTAAGTATTTGATTTTTATGGCAGGAGTGGCAGGGCTCGAACCTGCGACCCCCGGTTTTGGAGACCGGTGCTCTACCAATTGAGCTACACTCCTGCAGGGAACCAGCGTGGCCGCCGGTTCGCGCCGTTTCAAGCACAGGGCATGGCCGGTTTGCAAGGGCGAAGCAGCGAAGCTCCTGTTCATTGCAAAACTTCTGCGCCACAGTTCGGCCATCGCGCCACGTCGGCACCGCGCCGCAAGAATCAAGAACCCAAGAATCCAGAACCGGGAGAGACCATGAACGCCCAGACCGCCGCCAAGCATGCCGCCAGCCAGATCACCCCGTCCCTCCCCCTCGCCAAGCCCGAATCGATCGGGCTGTCGCGCGCGCGGCTGCAGGCGCTGTCCGACACCTTCAAGCGCGAGGTCGACAAGGGAACCGCGCCGGGCTTCACGGTGCTGGTGGCGCGGCGCGGCCAGATCGGCTGGTTCGACGCGATCGGCCGGCAAAGCCCGGCCGCCGCTGCGCCGATGGCGCACGACACGATCTTCCGCATCTTCTCGATGACCAAGCCGATCGTCTCGGTCGGCATCATGCAGCTGCTCGAGGACGGCCACTTCCTGCTCAACGACCCCGTCGCGAAGTTCATCCCCGAATTCGCCGAGACCAAGGTCGGCGTCGAGCACAACGGCAAGCTGGAGCTGGTCCCGGTGCAGCGGCAGATGACGATCCAGGACCTGCTGCGCCACACGTCGGGCTTGACGTATGACCACACCGGCAACGGCCCGGTGCAGTAGCTCTACAAGCAGTCGCGGCTGCGCAGCCGCAAGATCACCAATGCCGAGCACGCCACCATGCTGGCCGCCATGCCGCTGGTCTGCCAGCCCGGCGCCGAATGGAACTACAGCCGTTCCACCGACATCCTCGGCCGCATCATCGAAGTCGTCAGCGGCCAGACGCTCGGCGCTTTCCTCACCGAGCGCATCCTCTCGCCGCTGCAGATGAACGAGACTGCCTTCCACACGCCGGAAGCCAATGCCGGCCGGCTCGCCGAGGCCTTTGCCAACGATCCCTGGACCAATGAGAAGGTGCAGCTGTTCAATATGCTGGAGAAGCCGGCGATGGAATCCGGCGGCGGTGGACTGGTTTCGACCACGATGGACTATGCCCGCTTCGCACAAATGCTACTCAATGGCGGCGCGCTCGACGGCACCAGGATCATCGGACGCAAGACGCTGGAATTCATGGCGTCCGATCACCTCGGCGCCGGCGTTAAGGTTCAGGGCACGCTGGTGTCGCCCGGCCACAGCTTCGGGCTCGGCTTCGCGGTGCGCATGCAGCAGGGTGTCGCGCCGTTCTCCGGCTCGGTCGGCCAGTACTTCTGGAGCGGCATGGCCGGCACGTTCTTCTGGATCGATCCGCGCGAAGACCTCATCGCGGTATTCATGATGCAGGGTCCGGGCCAGCGCGAATACACCCGCTCGCTGGTCCGCAACGGGGTGTATGCGGCGGTGGAGTGAGGCTGCGCGCCACTCCTCCCCGTCATGCCCGGCCTAGTACCGGGCATCCACGTCTTTGAGGCCACGAAGGAAGACGTGGATGGCCGGGACAAGCCCGGCCATGACGACAACCGCCTTCAGCAACGCGCGTCAGCTGATCGTCGCGCCGCCGTCGATCACGATGGTCTGCCCGGTCATGAAGTCGCCGGCGCGCGAGCCCATGAACACGGCGGCGCCGGCGATCTCGTCGGGCACGCCGATGCGCAGCAGCGGCGAGCGCGCGGTCGAAGCCTTCAGCGTGTCCGGATTGTCCCACAGCGCCTTGGCGAAGTCGGTCTTGATCAGGCCGGGCGCAATGCAGTTCACGCGGATATTGTGCTTGCCGTATTCGCAGGCGAGGTTGCGCGCGAGCTGCATGTCGGCGGCCTTCGAGATCGCGTAGGCGCCGAGCACGGTCGAGCCCTTGAGGCCGCCGATCGAGGACACGATGATGATCGAGCCGTCCTTGCGCTCGATCATCTGCGGCACCACCATCGAGATCAGCCAGTTGTTGGCGACGATGTTGTTGTCGAGGATTTTTCTGAACTGATCGTCGGAGATGCCGGCGAGCGGGCCATAGTAGGGGTTGGATGCCGCGTTGCAGACCAGCACGTCGATCTTGCCGAAGGCGCGGTTGCTCTCGTCGACCAGGTTCTGCAGGTTTTCCTTCGACGAGATGTTGGCCGCGATCGCAACCGCAGTGCCCTTGCCGAACTTGCCGTTGATGTCGCCCGCAACCTGCTCACAGACGTCGGCCTTGCGCGAGGAGATCACGACCTTGGCGCCGTGCTCGGCCATGCGCTCGGCAATGGCGAGCCCGATGCCGCGCGTCGAGCCGGTGATGACGGCGACTTTTCCCTTCATGTCGAACAAGGTCATGTTTCTCTCCCTGATGTGAGGTGCTTAAATTCTGTGTCGAGCTTAGGCAGCGATCCGGTGTTGCGATAGCGGCAATCACGCAAGCTTGCTCGCCGGCCTGACTTCGGGTCCGGACGGTTGATGCATCGCGGCGTGGCGTGGATCGGCGATCCAGGGCTGCTGGTTCACCATCGGCAGCCGCCAGGTCGATAGGCCGATGCCGGCGATGTGATCGAGCCGCGTCACCGAGACATTGTCGATGTCGAACGACAGACCCCGGTCAGGCTGGCCGCCGAGCGCGAGACCGACTGCAGCCCGGATCACGCCGCCATGACCGACCGCGATGATATTCTTGCCCGGCTCCGCAGCCGTGATCCGCACGATGGTGCGGCAGACCCGCGTATAGAGATCCATGAAACTCTCGCCGCCGGGCGCGGGCTCGTTGACGTCGGCAAACCAGCTTCGGCCGGGAGGCTGGCTCGCGAGCAGCGCGGCGCGGTTCATGCCCTGCCACCGTCCGAGATGCTGCTCGGCGAAGTCGCGTTCCTGCTTCATCTCGGCCGGCCTCGGAAAACCCGCGGCCCAGATCGCTTCAGCGGTCTTGTGCGTGCGCTTCAAATTGCTCGAATACCACACCGCGTCGCGCGGCAGCATTTTTGCGACCGCTTCGAACACCTCGACGTCGCCGGTGTCGCAGTCGATGTCCTCTTGCCCGTAGATGTTGCCGCCGTCGCTGCGCACCGGCGCGTGGCGAACCCACCACCACCGCGTCACGGTCACGTCAGGCCTGTCTGGATTGGACATCGGATGAGCCCTTCAATACTGTCCCCCCGTCGCTGTACGTCACGCCGCACATCGTCTCAAGTGCTTCGGACGTTTGAAATTTTGTTTGAATTCCGTCGCGCGGCAGACGCGCCAGGAATCACTCGAACTAACCATGTGAACAGGGAGAAAAACCATGGGCCGCCTCGAAGGCAAATCCGTCATCATCACCGGCGCCGGAAGCGGCATCGGCCGCGCCGCCTCGCTGCTGTTCACCAAAGAAGGCGCCAAGCTGATCGCGGTCGACCGCACCGATGGGGTCAACGAGACCGCCAAGCTGGTGCGTGACGCCGGCGGCACTGTCGAGGCCGTCACCGCCGACGCCGGCTCGGAGAGCGACGTGAAGGCCTTCATCGACAAGGCGCTGTCGAAGTACGGCAAGCTCGACGCGATTTGGGCCAATGCCGGCGTCAGCGGCGGCCTCGTGCCGCTCGCCGACCAGACCCCGGAACATTGGCAGGAAGTGCTGCGCGTCAACCTGATCGGCCCGTTCCTCGCGATCAAACATTCAATCCCGCACATGACCAAGCAGGGCTCCGGTTCGATCGTCTGCACCGCCTCCGTTGCGGGCCTAAAGTCCGGCGCCAGCGGCCATCCCTACGGCGCGAGCAAGGCCGGCGTCATCAGCCTGGTGCAGACCACCGCATACTCGCTCTCCGGCACCGGCGTACGCATCAACGCGATCTGTCCTGGCCTGATCGAGACCGGCATGACCAAGCCGGTGTTCGATCGCGCCAAGGAGCGCGGCACCCAGGACAAGATCGGCCAGCTCAATCCCTTGAAGCGGCCCGGCCAGCCGCACGAGCTCGCCGCGATGGGATTGTTCCTGGCAAGCGACGAGGCGTCCTACGTCAACGGCCAGGCCATCCCGGTCGACGGCGGTCTCACCGCATCGATGCCGTATACGGGCAAGCCGATTTGACAACGGCATTCGCCGTTCGCGGTGCCGCGTGTTCGTATGGCGCAACGGCGGCACCACACCCACAACTGTCGTCCCGGCGAAGGCCGGGACCAAAGGGGTGTGTTGTTGGAAACAGGCCATGGCCCCGGCGTCACGCAACAATTCGCATTTGTGGTAATGCGCCCGGCCTTCGCCGGGACGACGCTGAATGTGTTGCACGGGCCGCGAGCCACACTTCTGATAAAGCGAAGCACGCCGTTCGCTACCCCGGCAACAAGCTCCGCTCCCTCGCCGGCGAATGGTCCACCTGAGCCAACAGCCGATCATCGATCTGCCCGACCATCGGGCCGTGCTCGGCAAGGGTGACCCGCTTGATCTCGCTCCATTCGGGATCGGCCATGAAGGCTGCCCATTGCGCGATCTTGGTCGCCTCGTCTGGCCATTCGAGCAGGTACACGAACTCGGTGCGGTCATCGAATTTCGTTTCCCACATGCTGGCGAATTTGAACCCGTAGCGCCCCGTCATGATCCGCGCCGCGTGATCGCGGAACCGGGCGTGAAACGCGGCCTTGTTGTTTTCGAAGATTTCGTAGATGCGCAGCTGCTGGATCATGGCGATCTCCCCGCCGTTACATGGGGCTACGGATGTCGCCTCACAACGTCCGGCAACGGTCCGAATATTGCTTGGCCCCGGCAGGCAAACCAGCTGTTATACTTTGCTGGCAGGATTGGCGGCACATCTGCAATTCCCTGCACACTCCCTCGCACACGAACAGGCAATGCAAAACCAACGCCCCGACCGCATCCGCAAGCTCTTGGCCGACCTCGTCGCGTTCGACACCGTCAGCGACCGCAGCAACCTGCCCCTGATCGACTACATCGAGCGCTACCTCGGCTCGCTTGGAGTCAGCGGACAGCGCATCGTCGATGAAACCGGACAAAAGTCCTCGCTGTGGGTCACGGTCGGCCCCGAAGACAAGCCCGGGCTGGTGCTGTCAGGGCATACCGATGTCGTGCCGGTCGCGGGACAGGACTGGAGCCGCAACCCGTTCGAGCTCGTCGAGCGGAACGGCCGGCTATACGGCCGCGGCACCACCGACATGAAGGGCTTTGTCGCGGTCTGTCTCGCGATGGTTCCGGAAATGCTCGCGGCCGATCTGAAGACGCCGATCAACCTAGCGATCTCCTATGACGAGGAGATCGGTTGTGTCGGCGTCCGCCCGATGCTGCGCGAGATCGCACGCAAGTCGATCAAGCCGCTCGGCTGTTTCGTCGGCGAGCCGACCCAGATGCAGGTGATCATCGGCCACAAGGGCAAGCACGGCGTGCGCGCCACGTTCCGCGGACTCGCCCGCCACTCCTCGATCGCGCCCGACGGCGTCAACGCCATCGAACATGCGGCCGACCTGATCACCGAAATCCGCCGCCGCGCTGCGCTACTTGCCGCGGATGCCGAACGCGACAGCCTCTATGACGTCCCGCATTCGACGCTGCTCACTAGCATCGTGCATGGCGGCGCCGCGCTGAACATCGTGCCCGACAGTTGCGTGATGGAATTCGAATGCCGCGGCATCGGCATCGCCGAATCCAGAGAAGTGACGGACGCGATCATCGCCTGGGCCAAGGCCGAGATCGAGCCGGCCATGCGCAAGCGGCATCCCGAATGCGGGATCGATTTCGAGGAGATCCTCGACTACCCCGCGCTCGACACCGCGGCCGACGCGCCGATCGTTACCCTCGCCAAGCAGCTCGCCGGCCGCAACGACCACGCCAAGGTCGCGTTCGGCACCGAAGCCAGCCTGTTCGTCAGCATGGCGGATGTGCCGTCGGTCGTGGTCGGCCCCGGCGCAATCGCGCAGGCGCACACGCCGGATGAGTTCGTCGAGATGTCGCAGCTCGAGGCTTGCGGAGACTTCGTCGCCCGGCTGATCGCGCATTGCGCGAAGTGATACTCTCATGCGTAGGGCGTGAAACGGAGCCCGGGTATGTCGACCAAGAAAGAACAACAGCAAGGCGGATTGGCGGAAACCTTCCGCGTCGCCGTGCAGGCGCTGATCATCGCGCTGGTGATCCGCACCTTCCTGTTCCAGTCCTTCAACATTCCGTCCGAGTCGATGGAATCGACGCTGCTGGTCGGCGACTACCTGTTTCTCTCGAAATACAGCTACGGATACACGCACTACTCCCTGCCGTTCTCGCCGCGGCTGTTCTCGGGCCGCATCTTCGGCTCCGAGCCCAAGCCGGGTGACGTGGTGGTGTTCCGGCTGCCGAGCGACGACTCCGTTGATTTCATCAAGCGCGTGATCGGCCTGCCTGGCGATCGCATTCAAATGATCGACGGGCAGCTTTACATCAACGGCACCGCGGTCAAGCGCGAGCGGGTCGACGACTATGTCGATCGCGACGAGGGGCCGCGCCCGGTCCGCGTCAAACGCTGGCGCGAGACCCTGCCGAACGGGGTCAGCTACGACACGCTCGATCGCATCGAGCGGTCCGAATACGACAACACACAGGTCTATGTGGTGCCGCCGGGGAATTTCTTCGCAATGGGCGACAACCGCGACAACTCGGCCGACAGCCGCGTGCCCCCGGCTCGCGGCGGCGTCGGTTACGTGCCGTTCGAGAACCTGATCGGGCAAGCCAAGGTGATCTTCTTCTCGATCGGCAATGATGCGCCGGCATGGCAGGTATGGCGCTGGCCGACCTCGGTGCGCTGGAACCGGCTGTTCACGGGCATTCATTGATGTTCAGTACGTAGGACGGGTTGGTTAACCGACTACGTCCGCCGCGGCTCAACGGGCGAAGGCAGCAGACGGAACCCGCCGGACCTGCCCGGCGGTGCCATCGGCGGATTAGTCTAGGCCTTTGGCTAATCCGCCCTACAATCTTACAACCCGTCCGGCGGCAGCCCCGGTCCGGTGGCCGCCGGGCGGAGCTTGTCGCGCTGGCGCTCGCGGTAGAAGGCATAGAGGCCGGAGGCGACGATGATCGCGGCGCCCACGAGCATCGCACCGTCAGGCTTGTGGCCGAAGGCGAGATAGCCGGTCAGCATCGCCCATGGCAGCGCGGTGTAGCGAAACGGCGCCACCGCCGAGATGTCGCCGGTGCGCAGCGACACGATGATGCATTGATAACCGATCAGGATCAGCACCGCGGCGAATGTGAGCAGGCCGAGCGCTTGGCCGGATGGCGGCTTCCAGCCGCCGAGCGGCACAAGGACGACGGCACCTGCCGTCGTCACCGTCACGGTGGTGAGCAAGGTGATGAACACGGTCGGCAACTGTTTCGGGATGCGGCGGGTGGCGAGATCGCGCACCGCGCAGAAGCCGACCGACGCCAGCGCCAGCAGCGCAGGCTGGCTAGAACCCTCCGCGCCAGGCCGGACGATGACCAGCACGCCGATGAAGCCAGCGGCGATCGCAAGCCAACGCCGCCAGCCGACCGGCTCGCCGAACACCAGCGCCGCGCCCAGCGTGATGACGAGCGGCAGCGCCTGGAAGATCGCCGATGCATTGGCGAGCGGGATCTGCGAAATCGCCGACAGATAGGTCAGCGTGCCGCCGATCTCGCCCAGGACGCGCAGTCCCACCGGCCAGATCAGCAGCGCACTGAAGCTGCGCAGCGCGTCACGGTACCAGGCGAGCGCCGCGACCAGCACCATCGCGACCAGGCCGCGGACCAGCAGGACCTCGCCGATGTTGAGCTCCGCCGACACCGCCTTGGTGATGGTGTCGTTGACAGTGAAGCTGGCCATGGCCGCAGCCATGAACAGGCTGCCGCGAAGATTCGGGGAAAGGGTCAAAGTGAAAATGTCCGATCAGGACCAGGGCGGGCGTCGACCGGACTGACTTGCCAAGACGGCGCGGCGAACTCAAGTCACAGATGGCTACAATGCGGAAATGCCGCAGCTTCTCGCAGAAGCGGCGCGAACCCTGGGGATCGCGCCGCGATTTCGTATCAGGTTGCGCCGGCCTTCTGCGCGTATTCCCATGACGCCTTCGACAACGGCACGGTGCGCGCGGCCGATTCGAGGGCCTTGGCATTAGCGGCGGTGCCGTCGCGGACGCGGCCCGCAATGCCCTGCGTGATGCCGGCGAGGCGGAACAGATTGTAGGAGAAGTACCAGTTGAGATCCGGCACGGCCATGCCGGTGACGTTGCAGTAGATCTGCGCGGCCTCGTCCTGGCTTGGAATGTTCAACGCCTTGAGGTCGGCATTGGCGAGGCCCGGCATGGTCCACTGCATCAACAGATAGGTGAAATCGGCCATGGGATCGCCGAGCGTCGACAATTCCCAGTCGAGCACCGCCTGCACCCGCGGCTCGGTGGCATGGAAGATCATGTTGTCGAGGCGATAGTCGCCGTGCACGACCGAGACGCGCTTCTGCTCCGGCACCGTCTTCGGCAGCCATTCGGCGAGCTTCTCGAACTCGGGAATGTGCTGCGTTTCGGACGCGCGGTACTGCTTGGTCCAGCGGTCGACCTGGCGCGCAAAATAATTGCCGGGCTTGCCGAAATCGCCAAGGCCGATCTTCTCGGGATCGAGGACGTGCAGCTTCGCCAGGGTCTCGATCTTGCTGGTGAAGATCTTGCGTCGCGCGTCGGGCTGCTGGCTCGGCAGCGTCGGGTCCCAGAACACCCGCCCCTCCTCCATCGACATGATGTAGAAGGCCGAGCCGATCACCGCATCGTCGGTGCACAGCGCGTAGGCTTTCGCGACCGGAAAATTCTGCTTGCCGAGCGCCGCAATCACGCGGAACTCGCGATCGACCGCATGGGCCGACGGCAACAGTTTACCGAACGGCCGGCGGCGCATCACGTAATTGCGGCCGGGGGTCTCGAGCTTGTAGGTCGGGTTGGACTGACCACCCTTGAACTGCAGGACCTTGAGCGGGCCCTGGTAGCCCTCAACGTGTTGCTGCATCCAGGCCGAGAGATTCGCCTCGTTGATACGATGGCGCTCCTCGACTTCCCTTGTGCCGGAAAATTCTTCGTCTTTCCTGACGCCGTCCGCCACGATGACGCTCCCTCAATTCAGTTCTTGGGGAGCGCCGTCTGACGCTCCTTCAATCAGGCTGGCACGCCAGCCTGATCTCTCTTTTTCATTCTGAGCACGATGTCAGCACGAACGCCATGCGTTCCGCGTCATGCTCAGTGCGACGTGTTTGCATACTTCCGAAGTTCAAGTCTGGCAATGGCGCGATTGTGCACCTCGTCCGGACCGTCGGCGAGACGGAGCGTGCGGATATGGGCATAGGCCTTGGCAAGCCCGGCGTCGTCGGAGACGCCGCCGCCGCCAAAAGCCTGGATTGCCTGGTCGATGATCTTCAGCGCCATGTTTGGAGCTGCAACCTTGATCATCGCGATCTCGGCCTGCGCGGTCTTGTTGCCGACCTTGTCCATCATATCAGCGGCCTTGAGGCACAGCAGGCGATTCATCTCGATGTCGGTGCGGGCCTCGCCGATGCGCTGTTCCCAGACCGAATGCTCGATGATCTTCTTGCCGAACGCGGTGCGCGAGGCGAGCCGCTTCACCATCTTCTCCAGCGCCTCCTCGGCCTGGCCGATGGTGCGCATGCAGTGATGGATGCGGCCCGGGCCGAGCCGGCCCTGCGCGATCTCGAAGCCGCGGCCCTCGCCGAGCAGGATGTTCTCCTTCGGCACGCGGACGTTTTCGAGCAACACCTGGGCGTGGCCGTGCGGGGCATCGTCGAAGCCGAACACGGGCAGCATCTTCTCGACCTTGATACCGGGGGTGTCGAGCGGCACCAGAATCTGCGACTGCTGTTGATGCTTGGCGGCGTTGAAATCGGTCTTGCCCATCAGGATGGCGATCTTGCAGCGCGGATCGCCGACGCCCGACGACCACCATTTGCGGCCGTTGATCACGTAGTGATCGCCGTCCTTCTCGATGCGGGTCTCGATGTTGGTGGCGTCAGAGGACGCGACCGCCGGCTCGGTCATCAGGAAGGCCGAGCGGATCTCGCCGTCAATCAGCGGACGCAGCCATTTGCGCTTCTGCTCCTTGGTACCGTAGCGGATGAACACTTCCATGTTGCCGGTATCCGGAGCCGAGCAGTTGAAGACCTCGGACGCCCAGGAGATGCGGCCCATCTCTTCCGACAGCAGCGCGTATTCGAGATTGGTCAGTCCCGCGCCGTGGAATTCGTCGTCCTCATGCGAGGACGGCGGCATGAACATGTTCCAGAGGCCTTCGGCCTTCGCCTTCTTCTTCAGATCCTCGAGGATCGGGATCACCTTCCAGCGCGGGCCTTCAGCATCCTGCTTTTCATAGATCGGCACGGCGGGGCGGACATGCGTTTTCATGAACGCCTGAACCCGCTCAAGCCATTCCTTCTGCCTGGCCGACATCGTGAAATCCATGGGACGCTCCTCGTTTCCTAGACTTGGGCCGCACATCTGGGCCGTGAACTTGAACCTGAACTTGGGCCGTGGCCTCTTGGGCAACATTGTTGACCCCACCTCCGCGGCTCGCAAGGGCGTTCGCGAAAATGGCGGCGGTGGTGTGCCAGGACGCCGCCCCGCGATCTGCGGATTGACATTTCCGGCTCTTCAAACGATAGTTTCATACAAATGTTTGAAAAGCAACTCCCCGTCGTCTTCGTCATTCCGCGGCGCCCCGCAGAATAACGGAAAGGCTCACAGCCATGGCCAGCGACCAGACCCGATCCGCCATTCTCGCCGCCGCCGAGCGGCTCTATGCCGACCGCGGCTTCGGCGACGTCACGTTGCGCGACATCGTCGCGGAGGCAAACGTCAACCTCGCGGCGGTGAACTATCATTTCGGCTCCAAGGACGAATTGATCGCGGAGCTGTTCGTCACCCGCAGCATCCAGACTAACCGCGAACGTCTCAACGAGCTGAAGGCCGCGGAAGAGAAAGGCGGCGGACGCGCCTCGATCGAAGACATCATGCGCGCCCTCGTCGGCCCCACCCTGCGCGGCTGCCTCGGACCGGACCGCGAGGGCTCGACCGCGGCGCGTTTCATGATCCGCGCCTCGATCGAATCCGTACCGCCGATCCGCCGCATCAAGAACCGCGAGGTCGATCATTTGCGCAAATTCGCCGCCGCGATGCGCCGCGCGATGCCTGGACGCGACGACGCCGAGCTGTATTGGGGCCTGCACTTCGCGCTCGCGATGGCGCATCACACCATCCGCGAGAAGGAACGCCTGCTGCGGCTGTCGGAAGGCAAATGCGACCTCGACGACGTCCGCGCCATCATCGATCGCGTGGTCACGGTCTCGGTGATGGCGCTGACGATGAACGACGTGCCGAGCAAGCCGCTGCGGCCGGTGGTGGTACACGGCCGCCTGACGCGCCAGGATTTGTAAGGGGCCCTGCCCTACACCATCGCAATGCAGTCGATCTCGATGTCGAACGGCCCGGTCCATTCCGGGATGCAGACGAAGATCCGCGCCGGCGGATCATCCGCGAAATATCGCCGGTAGATCGCGTTGAAGGTGGCGAAGTGTTTTGCCGAGGTGCAGAAGATGTTGCACTTCATCACGTTGTCGAACGAGGCGCCGGCAGCCTCGAGGCACTGCCTGAGCTGCTCCATCACCAGCTCGCTCTGCCGCTCGATCGAGGCGCCGGCAGCGATCTCCCCGGTTGACGGATCGAACGGCGGCAGGCCGGAGACGAAGATCATGTTGCCGGCCCGCGTCACTGCCGACGCCGGCGCCTTCCAGCGCTCCAGCCAGCTCGAGATCGGCTCGACGCGGATCACTTCCCGTTTCATCATTGGCACCTTTCGATAGAGGATCGATGGCGACAATCTAACAGGCCGATGTCAATGATGCTTCGATGCCAGTCGAAGTGTTACTGCAGCCACACTCTATCACCGTCACCCTGAGGAGCGCGCTCTTGCGCGCGTCTCGAAGGGTCGACGGCCACCAGCCGGGCCGATTCATCCTTCGAGACGCGGCCGAGAGGCCGCTCCTCAGGATGACGGGGAAAGGTCGCTGCGCGCGGCTACAAAATCCCCTGCGCCTTCAGTCCCTCGACCTTGGCGTCGTCGTAGCCGATGGTCGCCAGCACGTCCTTGGTGTCGGCGCCGAGCAGCGGCGGGGCGCGGTAGTCGGTGATCGGGGTGCCCGAGAAGGTCAGCGCGTTGCGGATCAGCGACAGGTTCGGCTCGAAGGGATGATCGACCTTCACCCGCATGCCGCGCGACTGCACGTGCGGATCGCTGAACACCTGCTCGAAATTGTTGATCGGGCCGGACGGCACGCCGGCCTCCTCAAGTTTCTCCAGCCAGTACGCGACCGGATGCTTCAGGAACAGGCCGGCAAAGATCGCCATGATCTCCTTGCCGTGCACGACGCGGTCGTTGTTCTTGATGAAGCGCTTGTCATTGGCGAGCTCGGGCTCGCCGAGCACGGCGCAGGTGCGCTGAAACTGGCCGTCATTGCCGACCACCAGCATCAGCTCGCCGTCGGTGCAGCGGAACACGCCGGCCGGCATGCCGCCATTGCCCCAGGTGCCGCGGCGCGGCGGCATGGTGCCGTTGACGAGGTAGATCTGCAGCCAGTGCGACAGCGAGGCGATCACGGTATCGAACAGGCAGACGTCGACATGCTGCCCTTCGCCGTTGTTGGCATCGCGATGGTACAGCGCCGACAGGATTCCGATCGAGGTGTTCATGCCGGTCATGTAGTCGACGATCGAGGGGCCGACCTTCATCGGGCCGGCGCCGGGCTCACCGTCGATATGGCCGGTCACGCTCATCAGGCCGCCCATAGCCTGCAGGATCGCGTCGTAGCCGGCGCGCGTGGCGTACGGGCCAGTCTGGCCGAAGCCGGTCACCGAGCAATAGATGATGCCGGGATTGAGCTGCTTGATAGTGTCGTAGTCGAGGCCGTAGCGCTTGAGGTCGCCGACCTTGTAGTTCTCCATCATCACGTCGACCGACTTGGCGAGTTCGCGGATAATCGCCTGCCCTTCGGGCTTGGCGATATTGACGGTGACTGACTTCTTGTTGCGGTTGGCGCAGAGGTAGAACGAGTTGTTGTTGTTCGCCTTGCCTTCGGGATCCTTGAGATAGGGCGGGCCAAAGGCGCGGGCGTCGTCGCCGCCGCCGGGCCGCTCGATCTTGATCACCTCGGCGCCGAGATCCGCCAGCATCTGGGCCGACAGCGGGCCCGCGAGCACCCGCGTCAAATCGAGAACCTTGATGCCCGAAAGTGGCAGAGCCGACATGAACGTTCCTCCGATATCCTTGCAAAATCTTGATTATGCGGCGCCGGACCAAAGTCCTGCGGGCGCCAGAGCTTGCCGATACACCATTTTGCTGCCGCGAGCACTGCATTGTCGGCATGAAGCCATCCGCGGGCGGCCTATGTGCCGCGATCGGGCGGGAACCGGCCGCGAGAATCGAGCCGATTGCCGCCACGCGAAATTGTGAAGATCGCCGACACCGACTTGTCTCAACGCCAGCGGTATCCTGCCGCGACGAGGAGGACTTCATGCGGACGATCACGAGGGTCGGCCTGCTGCTGGCGCTGGTTACGGCTGCGATGCCGCCGGCCGACGCGCGCGGCCACGGTCATGGCGGCGGGCACAGCCACGGCATCCATGCCGGCGGCGGAAGTCGTGGCGGCGGATTTGCCGCCGACAGGCGCCACGCCGACGACCCCTACACCAAGGCGGCCGCCGACGAGGAGGACCGCCTGCTCAACAGCAAGCTCAAGAGCATCTGCCGCGGCTGCTAGTCTCGCTCAGGCCGATCATGGACTCAGGACGCGACGGCCTGCCGCGGCTGCGCGGTGACGCCAATCAGCTTGCCGATCTCAGGCTTGCAGCCGCCGCAATTGGTGCCGGCCTTCAGGCAGCGGCCAATCGCATCAATGCTGTCGGCGCCCTTCCTGATCTCGGCGGCGATCTGGTGCCGTCCGACGCTGAAGCAGGAGCAGACGATCGGACCGACGTCCTCGCCGGCGCCGGACGGCCGTCCGGCGAGCAGCGCCATTCTCGCATTCGGCGACAACTGCCGTTCCGCAAACAGCCCGGTCAGCCAGGCCCGCGACGGCAGCGTGTGATCCGGCGCGATGAAGACGCAGCCCTCGAGCCGGCCGTCGCGCACCGCGGCGTAGCGGAAGCGGCCCGCAGCCGGATCGCGATAGGCGATCCATTCGATCTCGACGCCGTCGAGGCCGAGTTGCGCCTGCGCCCAGTCGCGCCAGCTCTCCGGGCGAACATCCAGCGCAAGCTCCAGCCGCGTGCAATCGCCGGCCTTGCCGTAGACCCAGTAGCCGCTTGCCGGACGCTTGATCGCACCGCGGCTCAGGATGAAGGCGTGCCATTTCGGCGTGTAAGGATCGGCCTTGACCGGCGTGTGCTTGGATTCCGGCTGGCCGGACAGCGGATCGACCGCCGGATTGACCAGCGCGTTGACGCGGCCCTCGCCGGCGAACTCCTCGTTCCAGTGCATGGGTACGAACACGCAGCCGCGGCGCTGGTCGGCGCTGACCACGACGCGCGCGATCATCTCGCCCCAGCTGCTGGTCAGCCGCACCAGGCCTTCGTTCGGCAGCCCGGCCTGCATCGCGTCCTCGGGGTGGAATTCGGCACAGGGCTCAAAGATGTGCGACAGCAGCCGTCCGGTCTTTCCGGTCCGGGTCATGGTGTGCCACTGATCTCTGATCCGACCAGTGTTGAGCACCAGCGGATAGTCACGGCTGGTGGCATTGCGCGCCGCGCGCGGCGCGACCGGCACAAAGCGCGCCTTGCGGTCGGGCGTGAAGAATGTCTGGCTTTCGAACATCCGCGGCGTGCCGGCCGGATGCTGCGATGTCACCGGCCACTGCACCGGCGCCAGCGCGTCATAAGCGCCGTCGTCGAGCGCGGCCAGCGCCGAGATGTCGAAATCGCGCTTGCCGTTGTTCTCGAAGCCAGATAGTTCGGCGTGCTCACGGAACACCTCGACGACCGAGGCATAATCGAAGCCGGGATATCCCATGCGCACGGCGACGTCGCAGATGATGCGCCAGTCGGCGCGCGCCTCGCCTGGCGCCGGCAGGAACGGCCGTTGCCGCGAGATCCGCCGCTCGGAATTGGTGACGGTGCCGTCCTTCTCGCCCCACGCCAGCGCCGGCAGCAGCACGTCGGCATGGCGCGTGGTGTCGGTGTCGCGCGTGCAATCCGTCACCACGACGAGCTCGCAGGCGTCGAGCGCGGCGCGCGCGCGGTCGGCATCGGGCAGGCTGACCACCGGATTGGTCGAGATGATCCACACCGCCTTGATGCGGCCATCGGCGATCGCGTCGAACATGTCGACCGCCTTCAGTCCGCCCTTCTCCGCAATCACAGGCGCGCGCCAGAACCGCTGCACCAGCTCGCGATGCGCCGGATTCTCGATTTCCATATGCGCGGCGAGTTGGTTGGCGAGCCCGCCGACCTCGCGGCCGCCCATCGCGTTGGGCTGCCCGGTCAGCGAGAACGGCCCCATGCCGGGACGGCCGATGCGCCCGGTCAACAGATGGCAATTGATGATGGCGTTGACCTTGTCGACGCCGCTCGACGACTGGTTGATGCCTTGCGAATACAGCGTGACGACGCGCTCCGTGCGGGTGAACCAGTCGAAGAACAGTCCGACCGCACCTTCGCTGAGCCCACACGTCGCAGCGGTCTGCGCCAGGGTCTGGCCGGCCACCTGCTTGAGGGCGTCGACGATCCCCGTCGTGCGATTGCCGACAAAGCCGCGATCGACCGCATTGCTGCCAGCGAGGAACGCGAACAGGCCATTGAACAGCACGGCATCGCTGCCGGAGCGCAGCGGCAGATGCAGATCGGCGCCCTCACAGGTCGCGGTGCGGCGCGGATCGATCACCACGATCTTGCACGCCGGGTTCTTCTCTTTTGCCGCCAGCATGCGCTGGTGCAGGATCGGATGGCACCAGGCGGCGTTGGAGCCGACCAGCACCAGCAGGTCGGCCTGCTCAAGATCCTCGTAGCAGCCCGGCACGGTGTCGCTGCCGAACGCACGCTTGTGCCCCGCGACGCTGGAGGCCATGCACAGCCGCGAATTGGTGTCGATATTGGCGGTGCCGACAAAGCCCTTGGCGAGCTTGTTGATGACGTAATAGTCCTCGGTCAGGAGCTGGCCGGAAACGTAGAACGCGATCGCGTCAGGCCCGTGTTCGCGAATAACGCGACTGAAGCCATCGGCGACGCGATCGAGCGCGTCGTCCCACGCGGCGGGCGCGCCGTCGATCATCGGCTCTAGCAGTCGCCCGTCGAGATCGACGGTTTCGGCGAGCGCCGAGCCCTTGCTGCACAGCCGGCCAAAATTGGCCGGATGCTGCTTGTCGCCCTCGACCTGGACCGCGCCCGCCGCGTCCCTGGACGCGATGACGCCACACCCGACACCGCAATAAGGACACGTGGTCTTGACGGACATTGCCTGACCTGACCGTTCAGCTCACCGCAGCCGCCTGCCGCAGCGACAGCCAGACAACGCCGTTCTCGACCTTGGCCGGATGGGTATGCGTGCAGCCTTCGTCAGGCGCGACCGCCTGCCCGTTTGCCAGCTCGATGACGAAATTATGCAGCGGACAGGTCACGCGTTTGTTGTGCACGATGCCCTGCGACAGCGGCCCGCCCTTGTGCGGGCAGCGGTCGTCGAGCGCGAACACCTCGTCGCTCTCGGTCCGGAACACCGCGATGTTGCCGCCTGGCGTACGCACCACGCGCGAGCCGAGCCGCGGAATGTCGTCGAGCGCCCCGATTTCGATCCAGCTGGTCATGCGAGCTCCAATTCGGCGAGCGGCGCGAACTCGTTGCGGTCGACGCCGCGGCTGGCGCGCTCGGCCCACGGATCGGTCTGCGCGAACTGCTGCGAATGAGCAAAACGGGCGAACAGCGCCTTGCGGTTGGCGATGTCGTCGACCACCCGCTTCCTGATCTGCTCGAGACCGACGCGGTCGCACCATTTGTACATGCGCTCCAGATACCAGCCCTCCTCGCGGTAAAGCTGGGTCAGCGCCACGATCACCTCGAGCGTCTCGTCCTCGGTTTCGACCTTGGCGAGGTACTCGGTACCCTTGATGTGCAAGCCCGCGGCGCCGGCGAAATGGATCTCGTAGCCGGAATCGACGCAGACCACGCCGACGTCCTTGCAGGTCGCCTCGGCACAGTTGCGCGGGCAGCCGGAGACGCCGAGCTTGACCTTGGCCGGCGTCCAGGAGCCCCACATGAACTTCTCGAGCTTGATGCCGAGGCCGGTCGAATCCTGGGTACCGAACCGGCACCATTCCGAGCCGACACAGGTCTTCACCGTGCGCAGGCCCTTGGCGTAGGCATGGCCCGAAACCATGCCGGCGTCGTTGAGATCGGCCCACACCGCCGGCAGGTCCTCCTTCTTGACGCCGAGCAGGTCGATGCGCTGGCCACCGGTGACCTTCACCGTCGGGATGTTGAACTTCTCGGCGACGTCGGCGATGGCGCGCAGCTCGCTCGGCGTGGTGACGCCGCCCCACATCCGCGGCACCACCGAGTAGGTGCCGTCCTTCTGGATGTTGGCGTGGACGCGCTCATTGATGAAGCGCGACTGCTGGTCGTCGCGATACTCGCCGGGCCAGGTCGCGAGCAGATAGTAGTTGAGCGCTGGACGGCAGGAATGGCAGCCGTTGAGCGTCTTCCATTCCATGAAGCGCATCACGGCCGGAATGGTCTTGAGCTGCTGCTCGACGATGACGCGACGGACGTCGTCGTGGCTGTGATCGGTGCACTTGCACAGCGGCTTGACCTTCGGCGCCGCCGAATAGTCGCCGCCGAGCGTGAACGCCAGCACCTGCTCGACGAGGCCAGTGCAGGAGCCGCAGGACGACGAGGCCTTGGTATGGGCGCGGACCTCGTCGAGCGTGAACAGCTTCTTCTCGGAGATCGCCTTGACGATCGCGCCCTTGCAGACGCCGTTGCAGCCGCAGATCTCGGTCTCGTCGCTCATCGCGGCAACCGAGTTCTGACCGCTGACGCCGCCGTCGCCGAGATTGGCGGCGCCGAACACCAGGCGTTCGCGCATATGCGAGACGTCGGTGCCGTCGCGCAGATGCTGGAAGTACCAGGGGCCGTCGATGGTGTCGCCATAGAGCACGGCGCCGACGATCTTCTTGTCCTTCAGGATGATGCGCTTGTAGACGCCGCGATTGGCGTCCTGCAGCACGATCTCCTCTTTGTCCGGCCCGGGTGCGAAGTCGCCGGCCGAGAACAGGTCGATGCCGGTGACCTTCAGCTTGGTCGAGGTGACCGACCCGTCATAGGTGGCAAAGCCCTTCATCGCGAGGTGGTTGGCGCAGACCTTGGCCTGGTCGAACAGCGGCGCCACGAGACCGTAGGTCTGGCGGCGGTGCTGCACGCACTCGCCGACCGCATAGATGCGACCGTCATAGGTCTGCATGGTGTCGGAGACGACGATGCCGCGCTCGCAGTACAGCCCGGCCTTCTTGGCGAGTTCGAAGTTCGGGCGGATGCCGACCGCCATCACCACGAGATCAGCCGCAAGCTCGGTGCCGTCGCCGAAGCGCACGCCGGTGACGCGGTCCTCGCCGAGGATCGCCTGGGTCTGCGCCGGCATCTTGAACACCATGCCGCGCTCTTCCAGCGACTTGCGCAGCAGCCCACCGGCCACCGGATCGAGCTGACGCTCCATCAAGGTGTCGAGCAGATGCACGACCGTGACGTTCATGCCGCGCTTCATCAGCCCGTTGGCGGCTTCGAGACCGAGCAGGCCGCCGCCGATCACGACGGCGTTGCGATAGTCGGTCGAGGCCTTGATCATGCGGTCGACGTCATAGATGTCGCGGAAGCCGATCACGCCCGGCAGCTCCTTGCCCGGCAGCGGCAGCATGATCGGATTTGAGCCCGTCGCGATCAAAAGGCGGTCGTAGGGGACGCGCTCGCCTGCCTCGGTGACGACTTCACAGGTGCGGCGATCGATCATGCTGATCGTCTCGCCCTTGCGCAGCGTGATGTTGTTGTCCTCATACCAGTCGAGGGTGTTGAGCATGATGTCGTCGACGCTCTTCTCGCCGGCGAGTACCGGGGACAGCAGGATGCGGTTGTAATTGCCGTAGGGCTCGGAGCCGAACACCGTGATGTCGTAGAGATCGGGCGCGCGCTCGAGCAGCGCCTCGACCGTGCGGATGCCAGCCATCCCGTTGCCGATCACCACGAGCTTCTGCTTGGTCACTTTGTCGAGCATGGTCTGCCTTTCAATTCCGACGGCGCTATTCAGCGACGCGACGTGCGTCGTTGATGGGCACCGATAAAGGTTGGAGTTGTAGGAAGCCCAGCCGCGGGCGCAGACCGTCTTCGATGACGACCGATGTTCCGTTATCGACTGATATTCAAAACGCGTGCCAACTTCGCGCGGACGAATCTCGTCGCAAAATCAATGAGTTTTACGCGACCTCGAATGTGCCCAATGACGCGCCGCGCAGCGCGCTGGCCGATTTTTTAGCCACGCCGATGATCTCTTGTGCAGCACAGCATCAGCGGCTGCGAGGCCAATCGCCATCGATGCGTCATCGCGCGCTCATTGCACATCGCACAAGAAAGCATCAGCGTGCGCGTTTGGGCGGCGGCGCTTGCTGTAAGCCACGCCAGGTCCGACCGCCGGGCTCGGTTCGCGATCTCGCGGCAACGTCTTGCGACTGCAAGGCAAAGCGACGCGATCGATTCGATGGCACGCAAATTGCTGACTTGAACGCTTGACGGAGTGCGTCTCAACGACGAGCGCACTCACCATTCACCCCACATTCGATTTATCTGCGCCCGAGACGACCGCACCCTGCGCGGCCGCCTCCGCCGCATCACCGCGAGACGTTGCGATGAAACTAGCCGAGTTCAAGAAGGCAGGTCACTGGCCGACCCTGCTCGCCGCGTTCCTGTACTTCGACATCAGTTTCATGGCGTGGGTCGCGCTCGGACCGCTGATCGTCTACGTCGCGCGCGACATGAGTCTGGCCGTCAACGAGAAGTTCACCCTGGTCGCCATTCCCGTGCTGGCCGGGGCGCTGCTGCGCGTGCCGATGGGCATTCTCGCCGACATCATCGGCGCCAAGCGCACCGGCATCATCGCCCAGTTGGTGGTGATCGCTGCGACCGCGTCGGTGTGGCACTTCGGGCTCAACAGCAAGCTTGCGATCGAGCTGTTCGGGCTTGCGCTCGGCGTCGGCAGCGCCTCCTTCGCCGTCGCCCTGCCCCAGGCCAGCCGCTGGTATCCGCCGCAATATCAGGGCGTGGTGATGGGGATCGCCGGCGCCGGCAATATGGGCGTCGTGCTCGACACGCTGCTGGCACCGAGCATCGCCGAACATTGGGGCTGGCAGGCCGTGTTCGGCTGCTTGCTGTTTCCGATGCTGATGGTGCTTGCCTATTACGCGCTCGCGGCCAAGGACGCGCCGGGCGAGCGCAAGAAGATCTCGCTGAAGGCCTACGGCGAACTGCTGAAGGACTCCGACAGCCGCTGGTTCATGTTCTTCTACTTCATCACCTTCGGCGGTTTCGTCGGGCTCGCCAACGCGCTGCCGCTCTATTTCACCGTACAGTATCACGTCTCGGGCGTCGCGGCCGGCATGCTGGTCGCGCTGATCGTCGCGTTCGGCTCGGGCTTCCGTCCCGTCGGCGGCATGATCGCCGACCGCATCGGCGGCATTCGTTCGCTGTCGATCCTGTTCGGTGTCGTGGTCGCCGCCTATCTCGTGATCGCCTTCATGCCCGAGGGGCCGGCGGCGGCGACGCAGGGCGGCTGGGCGCTGACCGAGCTGCCGCGCATCGCCTGGATATCGGTGCTGCTGTTCTCGATCGGCGTGCTGGCGCTCGGCATGGGCAATGGCGCGGTGTTCCAGTTGATCCCGTTGCGCTTTCGCCACGAGATCGGCCTGATGACCGGGCTGGTCGGCTGCGCCGGCGGCATCGGCGGCTTCTTCCTCGCCCAGACGCTTGGTTTCGCCAAGGGCATGACCGGCGGCTTTGGCGCCGGCTTCCTGTTCTTCGGCGCCCTGGCGTTGCTTGGCTTCATCGGACTTGCGATGGTCAAGGTCCGCTGGCGCACCACCTGGGGCGCAGTGTCGGGAGCGCGCGTCTGACGGCTCCCCTTGCGAGAGGACGGGCCCGGACGTGGCGAACGGCGCGCAACACGACCTCGGCGTCCGCGTCGGTTTCGCTAGCGAGACCGGCAAGCGCGCCGCAAATGAGGACTATGTGGCGGCCTGCCTCGGCCAAGCGGACGCGCTGCATCGCGATGTGGTGGCCGCGGTCGCCGACGGGGTCGGCGGCCACAAGGGCGGGCGCGACGCCGCAGAGGTCGCGGTCCGCAGCTTCATCGACGCCTACTATTCGCTGCCCGAGACGCTCGGCGTCCGCCGCCGTGCCGCGCGGGCGCTGGAAGCCGCCAACAGCTGGATCTATGGCCAGGGCCGCATCGACGCCGCGCGCAGCGGCATGGCCTGCGCGCTCTCCTCGATCATCCTGTCGCGGCGGCAATGCCATGTGATCCATATCGGCGACACCCGCGCCTACCGCCTCAGCGACGGACGGCTCGAGCGCCTGACGCAGGACCATATCGCCGGCCGCGGCGACCTCGCCCATATGCTGAGCCGCGCCATCGGTTTCGAGGAGTTCGCCCGGTTCGATTACACCTCGGTCGGGCTGCGGCAACATGATCGTCTCCTGATCTGCAGCGACGGGGTTCATGGCGCGCTCTCCGACTCCGGCCTTCAGCAGTTGCTGGAGGAACGCACGCCGCCCGACGAATCGGCGCGCAGCATCGTCGATGCCGCGCTCGCGGCCGGCAGCAGCGACAACACGACCGCGCTGGTGCTCGACGTCGTCGACCTGCCCCCGGCGGATCGCGACGATCTCACGCACGCGATCGCGACCTTGCCGATTTTGGACTTGCCGGAGAGCGGCGACACGATCGACGATTTCGCGCTCTCCGACGTGCTGTCCGACGGACGCTACAGCCGCCTGTTCAAGGCGACCGACAAGCGTGCCGGCCGCGAGGTCGTACTGAAGTTTCCGCATCCGCGGGTCGCCAGCGAGGGCTCCTACCGCCTCGCCTTCGTGCGCGAGGCCTGGGTCGCCGCGCGCGTCCGCAGCCTGTGGATCGGCGAGATCATCGAGGTGCCGGCGGAGCGCCAGACCAGGCTCTATTCGGCGATGCCGCTCTACGAGGGCGAAACGCTGGAGCAGCGGCTCACGCGCGCGCCGCGGCTATCGCTCACCGAGGGCATCGCGATCGCAACCAAGCTGGTGCGCGCGGTCACGGCGCTGCATCGTGCCGGCATCATCCATCGCGACATCAAGCCCGACAATGTGATCCTCGCGAAGGACGGCGGGCTGCGCCTGGTCGACCTCGGTGTCGCGCGTGTGCCACTGCTGGAGGATTTCCCCGCCGAGGATATTCCGGGCACCGCGAGCTACATGGCGCCCGAATTGTTCGGCGGCAAGCCCGGCGACGAAGCCTCCGATTTGTTCGCGCTCGGCGTCACCGTCTACCGCATGTTCACCGCGAACTATCCGTTCGGCGAGATCGAGCCGTTCTCGCGGCCACGCTTCGGCAAGCCGGCGCCACTATCGCGCTACCGGCCGGACCTGCCGGCCTGGCTCGACGCCGTGATCGGCAAGGCGCTCAGCGTCGAGCCCACGCAGCGCTTCGGCGACGCCATCGAGTTCGCGCACGAGTTGGAGAACGGCGCGACCTGGGCCGGTCCCGCCGTCACGGCCCGCAAATCACTGCACGACCGCGATCCCGTGACCTTCTGGAAGGTGCTGTGCGCCATCCTCGCGCTGATCATCGTGGTGCTGCTGGCGCGGCACTAGGCGATCGCGGACCCACACGAGCCACGACGAAGACCTCGCGCCGCAGCCTAAGACCCGACGCGGCGGATCGTGATCCGGGTCTCGTCGGTCATGTCCTTCAACTCCTTGTTCGGCGCGCGGTAGAGATGACGCTGGATCTCGATCGATCGGCCATCGGTGGTCTTGCTGCAGGTCTCGTCGACGAAGACCCCGCCGACCTCCTGCCTGTCGGCGCCCGGCTTCGCTTCCGTGCAGCTCCAGCCGTCCTCACCGTAGCGCGATTTCGCCTGCAGGCCGAGCAGGAAGGCCTTCTTGCGCAGATAGAGCCGCGCCTTCGGATCGGTCTCGATCGTCAGCGCCGCGATCCTGGCGTCCTTGTCGATCATCACGGTCAGGATCGCCGGATGGCCGCCGACCATGGTGCCTTCGCGCGCGGTCTCGCGGTCATACTCGAAGCGGATGCCGCGCAACTGGTCCGGCCCGGCTGGACAAGCCGCCCACTGCGCCCACTCCGCCAGCCGGTGCGTCTTGTCTCCGGCGCAGGTCAGGTTGATATATCCCGCGTCGGGAACGCTGCTGATAGCCATGCCGACATCGATGTCGCGCAGGTCTCCCGCGGTCGCCATCGCCGGCACGGCCGCGGTGACTGACGCGGCAAAGACCAACCCGCGGATTGCCGATCTCTGCTTGCTCATGGCTTTGCCTTCTCGCTCGGGTCGGACGACGCGGCGGCGTGGCCGGCCTCCTTGTAGATGTTGCAGACGCGCGAGCCGTCGCCGAAGAAGGCGATGCATTCGTCATAGTTCGGTTCGCCTTTGCCCTTGACATGGGCGAGCACGTAGTCGGCGACGGCCTCGATCTCGTTCGGCCGCAGGAACACATTCGCCTCGGGCGGCATGCGGTCCGCGACATCCTGCCGGCTCATCTCGTAGCATTTCGTGGTGTCGTAGGAGCCGCGCACGAAGAACGGCATGCCGGTGCCCGGCCGTCCGCACGTCACGGTCTCGATGATCTGCTCGCGCGTCAGATCGGTCTTGCGCAGCGACAGCGCGTCGCCGCCATAGCCGCCGCCGCCATTACCGTGCCATTTGTGGCAGCCCATGCAATTGCCGCGCTTGAACACCGCCTTGCCCGCATCGGTCGGATCGCTCGCCGACTGTGCCTGCGCCGTACTCACGAACCCCATCACGAGCGCGCAGCCGAGCCACGCGCCAATCAGCCATGTTTGTTTCATTTGTTCTATTTCTGTTGGCGAGATCGACGCGGGAGGCCCCTCGCGGAAGCCTCCCGCGCTTGCGACGTCAGAGCGCGAACACGTAGAGCATCGAGCCCGGCTGCATCCGCTTCAGCTCGGGCGTGGCGTCGATGAACCACTTGTCCCAGGCACCGCCGAGGCCGACAAGGATCGCAACATACTGCTTGCCGTCCACCGAGAACGTCATCGGGGGCGCGTTGACGCCACCGCCGGTGTTGAACTGCCAGAGCTCCTTCAGCGATTTGGCGTCATAGGCGATCACCTCGCCGGACGGCTGTCCGGAGAACACGAGGTCGGGCGTCGCCAGGATGCCGCCGAGATTCGGGAATTGCGTCTCCGCCTTCCCTGCCACCTTGCCGGTGGTGACGTCGATCGCGGTCACGCTGCCGGTAATCTTCACGTTCTGGCTCGGCCCGCCGCCGGTGAAGAACTCGCGCGCCTTGACCTTGTCCGGCGTCATCTCCTCGACCTTGATGTGGTTGCAGCTCTCGATGACGGGAATGTACCAGAGCTTCAGGTTCGGATTATACGCGGTCGGCGGCCAGTTCTTGCCGCCCATGTTGCCGGGGCAGATATCCGTTTCCTTGTTGGAGCGGCTCGGCGTGACCGACGCGTTGTACTTCTGCACGCCCTGCTTCGGATCATACTCCACCGGCTTGCCGGACTCGGGATCGAGACCCTTGGTCCAGGTCACCTTCTTGACGAAGGGCAGACCCCAGACGAACTTGCCGCTGTTGCGGTCTACCGCGTAGGCAAAGCCGTTGCGGTCGGCCTCGAGTGCGAGCTTCAGCGTCGTGTTGTTCGGGCCGGGGACGTCGACCAGCACGTTCTCCGCCACGCTGTCATAGTCGTAGGGATCATTCGGCGTGTGCTGATAGTGCCACTTGATCTTGCCGGTGTCGGCATCGAGACCGAGCGACGAGTCGGTGTAGAGGTTGTCGCCGGGCCGGTACTCGTTGTCCCAGTCCGGTCCGGGATTGCCGACGCCCCAGACGATGGTGTTGGTCGACGGGTCGTAGCTGCCGGTGACCCAGGTCGATCCGCCGCCGCTCGCCTTGGCGTTCTTGTCGTCCTTCCAGGTCTCCGCGCCCGGCTCGTCCTTGCCTGGGATGGTGTGGGTACGCCAGACTTCCTTCTGGCTGTTCAGGTCGGTCGCGGCGATCCAGCCGCGAATGCCGTATTCCGCACCGGCTACGCCTGATATCGCCTTGTCCTTGACGATCAGCGGAGCGCCGGTGATCACCTCGCCCTTGTCGGGATCGGCGACCTGACGCTGCCATGCGACCTGCCCGGTCTCCTTGTTGGTCGCGATCAGGCGGCCGTCGAGCGTGTGCGAGATGACGAGGTTGTTCCACAACGCGACGCCACGGTTGTCGACGCCGCAGCAGGCGACGGCGCCGGCCCAGTCGTGATCGGTCTTGGGATCCATCTTCCAGACCAGCACGCCTTTGCCGCCATGCGCGTCGATCTTGTAGACCGAGCCCCAGCCATCGGTGACATACATGAATCCGTTCTCGACGATCGGAGTTCCCTCCAGGCCGCCATGCGCCCAGATTCCGCCGCCCTCGACGCCGCCAAGATGCATTGTCCAGGCGACCTTCAGGTTCTTGACGTTGTCCTTGTTGATATCCGCCAGCGACGAGAACCGGGTCGCCGAATAGTTCTTGTGGTGGTGCAGCCAGTTGCCCGCTTCCTTGTCAGCGTTGAGCAGGCGGTCCTGGTTGACATCATCGGCGAGCGCGAACGAGCCCGTCAAGGTCGCAGCGGATGCTACTGCCGCCGCAAGCATGTGCGATTTAACCCAATTCAACCTTGTCATCGGTTCATTTCCTCCGGATCCAGCATTCTTCATTGATCGAACCGCCCGTCACACACGGGCGATTGCGCGAGAAGCCTTGAGTCCCGGCGATCGGCTGTGCCGCCCGCCGCATTCCCAGTCGCTTGTCTTCACCTGTCTTAGGTCACTTCTGGACCTGTACCTCCGTCTCGATGGTGCCAGCTTTCTGAAAAACGATTGCGCATTTGAAGGTCTCGCCGGGCGCGAGCGCCTGACGCAACTGCAGCAGCATGACGTGATAGCCGTCGCGCTTCAGCTCGAGGGTTGCCTTGGCCGGGACCGGTATATTGGATATGGAGCGCATGGCGGGTGCGCCTTCACCGCGATCGACGATGTGGCGCTCGGAAAAATTCGCGACCGGGCAGCGGACACGGAGCAGCGCATCGGCACTGTCGGCTTCGTTCGTGATTGTCATCGTCAACGGAAGGTCTCCGCCTTCTTTGTCTGCCGCCGGTACGCGCGCATCCACGATCGTCAAGGATTCGTTCGCGATGGCGTTATGCACCACTCCGAACGTGCTGATCAGGCAGAATAATGGCAATGCGACCGATGATCTGCGCTTGATGGTCCTGCATGCAACGGCGCCATGCAACCCCCGATCGAACGGCATCAAATTTTCTCCCGACATGATTTTCGCGGCATTGTTTCATGCTTCGTCGCGCGCGGCCAGCGATTGAAGATCGGGAACCCAACATCAATGCGATTCCGGCACGCATAGCCGTCATGCTAACTTTTTGCGCATGAGTGATCTCGATGCACTTCCATCGGAACAGCGCGACGCAGCGCATGCTGCGTTGCGTGAGGTGATCGGCAGGGCAACGATCGACGCCGTGACGCCGATCTGAGGCGGCGGCACGTCGGCGCGATTGTTTCGGATCGATGCGGGCGGCAAGAACTATTTGCTACGAATCGAAGGCGTGCCGAGCCCGCTGCGCAATCCGGCGTGCTGTTCCGCGCATCCGCGACGGCACCGCGCGCCGCACCCGATACGAGACTCGCCGCGCCGACGCTTGCCGAACTCGCAGCCGCCGCGAGCGCCGGCCGGGTCAAGGTCGACACGCCGGCGGCAATGCACGTGTTCGGCAAGATGTTCCTGGCCTCGTTCCTGACCGACGTCGCGCCGCCCCGGCTTTGATCTTTCGGTCTAACGGTCAGCCCGGCGGATTGAACGTCCGCGAAGGACGACTGGTGGTGTGAGCCTGCCCCGCAGCTCATTGGGGGACTGGATGCAGCCGCGCCAGCTGGTCGATCGACAGCCTCGCCTCGCGCTCCGTCAAGGGAAAGCGGACGATGATGTCCTGGCGCGCAAGCTGGCCCCACAGCGCATCCGACGACCACTTCTGCGGCTCGGGTCCGCGGGGACCGTCAATCCAGATGAAATACCATTCCGCCATCGTGGCAACCAAAGCTACCTCGCCGGAAGATTGGTCCTTCGCCGGCCAATCCGCAACGCCGGATTTCGCGCGAGCCGGCGGTTCGGGCGCTATTCGTAGGGCCGGCCGTCCTTGTGCAGGAAGCGGCCGTCGGAGCTCGGGCTCATCATGTCGATGTCGGAACAGGTGATGACGTCGGCGCGTGAGCGCGAGCCGACCTCGAGATAGGTGGCCGTCGTCTGCGACCGGTTGATCATGTGGTGGCCGTTGCCGGAATTCTTAGGGAATGCCGCGCAATCGCCGGCGCGCAGCACCGTCTCGCCGCCGTCTTCGATCAACACCACTTCGCCGGCAAGCACATAGACGAACTCGTCCTCGTCCGAATGCCAGTGCCGCTGGCTCGACCAATTGCCGGGCGGAAGCCGCATCAGATTGACGCCGAAATCGGCAAGCCCGCCGACGTCGCCGAGCCGCTGCCGGATTCGTTCAGCGCACGCTGCGGCGAATTCGGCCGGATAGCCGGAGCCCTTGCGTTCCGGCACCTTCGTCAGATCGATCTTCGGCATGGCATTTTCCTGAGTCGGTGGCAGCGTGCGCAATGATCGATGCCCTATCGCAACGCCGCGCCGGAATTGTGTCGCTGCCGGCGCAGTCAGCCGCGCTCGACCAGCTGCTTCGCCATCAGGATGTCGTCATAGTAGCGGCCGTCGATCTTCAGCGCGTGCTTCTCCACCCCGTATTCGACAAAGCCGGCGCGTCGGTAGAGCCGGTAAGCAGGCTCGTTGCCCTCCACCACGGCGAGCTGCACCAGCTCGACCGACTGTGCGGCGAGTTCGAGCGCGGCATCGACCAGGAGCCGGCCGACGCCGGCGTGCCGCGCCTGCTGCCGCACATACATGCTCACCAACGCGCCCTTGTGCTGCCGCTTCGGCCCTTCCGCCGCAATGAAGCCGACGATGCCGGCGAGTTCGCCGCCCCAAAACGCCCCAAGTATCACCACTGCGCCCGCGAGCCTCTCCGCGAACCAGCCGACGGGAAAAACGCTCTCCGTCTCATACGCGCTGCCGAACGCCTCGGGGCTCAAGCGCAGCGCCTCGAGACGGACGTCGCGATAGAGCGCAGCGTCGGCCGGCTGGAGGCGGCGAATCTCGATGGCTTGCGTGGTCATTCTGTGTCCTGTCTCGGTCGCAGCAGCATGGCGCCGATCGATCGCAATACCTGTCGCGCTGCCAGCCAATTCCAAAGGGATCGGAGCGGGTAAGTATTTCCATCTCTCATATCCGCGGCTTCGGCCGTCGCATAGAGGTAGACTCCAGATCACGCTTGCCTGACACTGGGGCATCGGGGAGAGGCTTATGGTTTTCTGGATCGCGAGTGTGGCCGGATTGGCGACCGCTTATCTTCTCGGTTCGATACCCGCGGGCTATCTGGCTGGGAAACTGCTGAGGGGTATCGACATCCGGGAGCACGGCTCCAGGTCCACCGGAGCCACGAACGTGTTGCGAACCCTCGGCAAGTGGCCCGCGTTGGCGGTCCTGCTGGTCGATGTGCTGAAAGGCGCGGCGGCGATCGGGTTCGCCCGTTGGTTCTATCCCTGGATCTGGACATTGCCGTCGGTCACGCCACCGACCGATCTGCAAACCTTGCTGCCTTGGGCGGTCTGCCTGGCGGGACTTGCGGTATTGTTGGGGCACAGCCGCTCGATCTGGCTGAGCTTTACGGGTGGGAAATCCGCCGCTGCAGGGCTCGGCGTGTTGCTGGCGCTGTCCTGGCCGGTCGGTTTGGGCACCGCTGCGGCCTTTGGCGTCGTGCTGGCTGTTTCCCGGATGGTGTCGCTTGGTTCGATGCTGGCTGCGCTCACAGCGATTGCCCTGGTCTGCGGCATGGAGCAGCCGTTGCCATATCGGCTGCTGGTCATTGCAGGTGGCCTTTACGTGATCGCACGCCATCGCGCCAACATTCAGCGGCTGCTGGCCGGGACCGAACCGCGGCTGGGATCAGGCGGACGAGAATCAAAAGCGGCGTCGTAAAGCTGAAATTGCGCTCTCTGAGCGCGACCAACGTCGCCGGCGGCAGCCCGGTGACGCCGCGCCGCTGCCGGTAACGATTGCGTCTGCTTAAGCCGCGCCTGAGACCGCCTTGATGACGTCAGACGAATGCGTCACGAAGCCGAAGCACTTCTTGACGTTGAACAGGGTTGCTTGGACGCAGTAGCCCGGCGAGGTCGTCGCGCAGCAGTCTTCGACCAGCAGGCAACCGTAGCCCAGGAAGTTCGCGTCGGTGAGTGAATGCAGCACGCACTGATCGGTGTTGACGCCGGCGAACAGGATCGTCTTGGTGCCGAGATTGCGCAGAATGCTATCCAGCGGCGTGTCCCAGAAGCCGCTGATCCGGTATTTGTCGACGTGAATATCCTCGTGCTCCTGCTTCAATTCATCGACAACGGCCGCGGCCCAGCTGTCCTTCTGCAGCACGCGCGCGCCACTGCCCGGCAACGGCTCGCCAAGGCCGATGCCAACGCCCTTCGGCTTATAGAGATGGAGCTGATTGGGCGCCATGTTCTTCAGGTCGGGCCGATTGCCCCAGTTCAGCCAGATGATTTGCACACCGGCCTTCCGCAATACCGGGAGAAGCTTCTGCAGCGGCTCGATCGGCGCCCGATCCGGCGTGTAGTCGACGCCGAGATGATCGACCCATCCCTCCTTCGCGCAGAAGTCGTTCTGCATGTCGACGACGATGAGAGCGGTGCGGTGCAGATCGACCGTCACCGTTTGCGGCTGCGCGTCGATCGTGACTGCTTTGGGCGGCGGCGGCGCCATCGCCATGTTGACGTTGTTGTCGTTAACCAGCCATTGGTAACCGGGCGCGGACCCAAGAGGATTGGCGGTGCCGGAGCCAACGGATTCCGCGGCCTTTACCAAAGTGGAACTCGTCATCGGACTTTCCTCCCTTGCCTGTGTTTCCTTGGCTAAGTTTTTTTGATGTCTGTTGCGATCAGCGGCCGCGTTCGAACGGAATGGTCAGGGCCGAGGGCTGCCTGCTCTTGCCGACGAAGCCGGCGATGGCGACCAGCGCCAGCAGATATGGCAGGAGCAACAGCAGCGCGACCGGCACATCGAGCTGCAGCGCCGGTACCAGAAATTGCAGCGCGGTGGCGAAGCCGAACAAGAGGCACGCCGCCAGCGTGTACCAGGGATTCCAGCCGCCGAAGATCACCGCCGTGATCGCAAGATAGCCCGCGCCCTTGGTCATGTTCTCGGTGAACGTGTTGCTGTCCGCAACCGACATGAACGCGCCGCCGAAACCCGCGAGGATGCCGGCGTAGAGCACCCCGAGATAGCGCGTCTTCGCCACGCTGATGCCCGCCTTGTCCGCGGCGCGCGGATCCTCGCCGACCGCCCGCACCGCCAGCCCGAACGACGTGTACTTCAGGATCAGCCAGGTCACGACGACCATCACGATGCTGACATAGGCAAGGCCGGTCTGGTTCGCCAATGCCGGTCCGATCACCGGGATATGCGCGAGCCACGGCAGATTGAGCTGTGCAAAACCTGGAATCGGGTCGCGCGAAAGCGGCCCGAAGATTTCGCGGTAGAGGAACGTCGTTGATCCCAGCGCCAGGATGTTGAACCCGATCCCGACCACCAGTTGATTTGCGCGCAACGTCACGCTCAGCACGGCCTGCACCGCAGCAACCGCCATCGCGACCAAGACGCCGGCCGCCACGCCGATCAGTGGCGAGCCGGTCGCCCACGATGCCAGCGCCGCCGTGAAGGCCGACATCAACATCATGCCGTCGAGGCTGAGATTGAGCACGCCGGCGCGCTCGCTCAGCATCTCGCCGGTTGCGGCGAAGATGATCGGAACCGCAAGGCGCAGTCCGGAACCGATGAAAACGGCCATTTGTTCGTCAATCATCGGGTCACCTTTCGGTTGGTGAGGATCGCGGAGCCTGCAATGACGATGACGATCAGGCCCTGACAGATCAGAACCACGGCGGACGGGACATGCGCCGAGATTTCCATGTTGATCGATCCCGATCGCAGGAAGCCGAACAGCATCGCACCGATCACGACGCCGACGGCCGAGCCGCGCGACAGCAGGCCGACCACCAGACCGTCAAATCCGTAGCCGGACGAGAAATCGCTCGTCAGATAGAATTGCTGGCCGAGGATCATGATCGCGCCGCCGAGACCGCCCAGGCCGCCGGATACCGTCATGGCCAGGATCACGTAGAAGCTCGTCCGCATGCCCGCGCGGCGTGAGGCGGTCGCATTCAGGCCGACGGCGCGCAGTCGCAGGCCGAGCGTGCTGTGCTTGAGCACCAGCCACACCACGACGACCGCAATCGCCGCGATTAGCAAGCCGATATGGAGCGGCGATCCGTTGTCCGGGAATAGCAGCGGAAGCTTGGTCGAATCAGGAATCTCCGCCGATTCCGGCAACGACGACACGTCGCTGATCGGCTTGCGCAGCAGATGGAAGGACTCGACGGACCAATACACCAGCGGCAGCGCAATGAAGCTGAGCAATAGCGTGCTGATGACCTCATTGGTGCCGCGAGCCGCCTTGAGGAAGCCTGCCAGGCCTCCCCAAACGGCGCCGGCGATGGTCCCCACCGCGAGCGGCACGATGAACGCCAGTCCCAACGGGAGGCCGCCAGCGCCATGCAAGGCCGCGGCGGTCGCGAACATACCGCCCATCGCGATCTGCCCCTCGCCGCCCACATTGGTCAGGTTGGCACGGCTGGCGAAGATGAAGCCGAGGCCGACCAGCGCGAGGCTGATGGCGCGATTGATCGAGGCACCGATGTTGAAATCGCTTCCTGCCATCCCGTCCCAGAAGGCTTCGATCGCCTCGACGACCGACGCACCGGTGGCCGCGATGATGAGCAGGCCGATCCCGAGCGCGATGATCGTCGATACCACCGGGACCAGAACCTGCAACGGCACGAGCTCGAGTCTTGCACCCTTTGCGACCCGCGCAAGCTTTGGATTTTTCAAAACCATGGCCAACCTAGACATGCGCGTGCCCCGACATCATCGCTCCGATCGCCTCGCGGCTGAACGCCCCGGCCGCGAGCTCGCCAACCAGCTTTCCGCGGTAGATCACCGCGATCCGATCCGACACCGCCATCAGTTCCTCCAGTTCGCTGGAGATCAGGAGCACCCCGAGCCCGTCATCGCGCGCGGCACGAATGCGATTGTAGACCGCCTCGATCGCGCCGACGTCGAGCCCGCGCGTCGGCTGCGCGGCGAGCAGGAACACCAGCGGATCGAGCGAGAGCTCGCGTGCAAGCACCGCCTTCTGCTGGTTGCCGCCGGAGAGGCTCGCCATCGAAACATCAGGACTGCTCGCCCGCACGTCGAAGTCACGCATCATCGTCTGCGCCGCCTTGCGCCGCGCCGACTTATCGAGCAGGCCGAAACGGCTGAACTTTCCGATCGCGCCGAGAAACAGGTTCTCGGCCACCGACAATTCCTTGATGCAGGCCACCGCATGGCGATCCTCGGGAACGATGCCGACACCCGCATCGGTGATCTCCTGCGGCGTGCAGGCGGCGACCGATGTCCCGCCGACCACGATCGCGCCGGCGCTTGGCGCGGCGAGCCCGGCCAGGATCAGTCCGAGCTCGGTCTGGCCGTTGCCCTCGACGCCCGCGATCCCGACGATCTCGCCGGTACCGACCGTGAGGCTTAGGCCGTCGAGCCGCGGCACGCCATGCGGGTCGCGATACACGAGGCCCGAGATCTGCAGCACTGTCTCGCCCGGCGATACCGGACCGGCCGCGTCCGCCGGTTTCGCAGGCGTCTTGCCTTCGATGTCGACCGCAGCGGCAAGCACCGAGCCGGCGGACCGGACGTCGCGGCCGACCATGGAGCGCACCAGCGACCGGATGTCGGCACCCTCCATCGCGACGGTCTCGATGATCCGCCCCTGCCGCAGCACCGTGGTGCGATCGGCCACACGGCTGATTTCGCCGAGCTTGTGCGTCACCAGGATGACGGATTTTCCGCGCAGCGCCACCTGGCGGCAGATCGCCAGCAGCGCGTCGATCTCGTCCGGCTGCAGCACGGCCGTCGGCTCGTCGAGCACGAGCAGCTGTGGATCGCCGAGCAGGCATTTGATGATCTCGACCCGCTGCCGCTCACCGACCGAAAGCTCGTCGATCCGCGCCTCGGGGGCGATCTCGAGGCCGTATTCGGCCGCGAGCTGCTCCATCCGCACGATGATGTCCTGCGGCTTCAGCACCGCGCTGGCACGGCCCAGCATCAGATTCTCGGCCACGCTCATGTTGGGCACCAGGCTGAAATGCTGGTGCACCATCACGACGCCGCGCTGCAGCGCCTCCGCCGGGCCGCGCGGATCGAACGACTCGCCGCCCAGCGTCATCGTGCCCCCGTCCGGCCGATGCACCCCGAACACCAGGTTGCACAATGTCGATTTGCCGGCACCGTTCTCGCCGAGCAGGCAGTGCACCTCGCCGCGCTCGATCAGCAGCGATATGTCGTCGAGCGCGGTAAAAGCCCCGAAGCGCTTGGTCAAGCCAGACAGTTCGAGAAGCGCCACGGTCAGCCCACCTTGACTTTGATCTTGTTCGACAGCAGGTCGTCCTTGAGCTCCTTGACCTTGGCCTGGATCTCCGGCGTCGCTCCGGCGCAGATCTCGATGTCGGCCGAGCGAGGCCCCATCGCGAGGCCGAACTGCTTGTACTCCGGGTGCCAGGTCCCAGTGACGGCCTGGTCGATGGCATATTCGACCATGAAGCCGATGCCGCTGACCGTGTAGGCGATGTAGAGCGGGTTGTTGTCGGAGCAGTAGTTGGTGTAGCTCCCGATCATCCTGGTGCCCTTCTCGCGCGCCGCCTGCTCCATGCCGCGTACGCCGAGATTGAGGATGTTGTAGTGGACGTCGGCGCCCTGCGCGATCGCGGCAAGGGTCGCCTCCTTCGCCTTGGCGACGTCGTCGAAGTCACCGGTGTAGGTCACGAAGCATTTGGTATCCGGCTTGACGTGCTTGGCGCCATTCGCGAACTCGGTTCCGGTGTTGACGATGGCCGGAATTTCAAGACCGCCGACATAGCTCACCGCGCCATTCTTCGACATCATCGCGGCGACCGCGCCGGCAATGAAGCCGATCTGGGCCTGCAGCACGTCGTATTGCGCGACGTTTTCGGTCGGCTGTCCGGTCGGGCCGACGATGGAGAACTTCACCTTCGGGAATCGCTTGGCGACCTTGAGCACCGATGCCTGGGTCTGCCCCGCGGCGCCGATCACCATGTCATTCTTGCTCGCGAGCGTGACCAGCGCCTGCTCCATGTCGGCGAACTTGACGTTCTCGATCGACGTGATCGCGACCTTGTTGCCGTGGCGCTGCTCGGCCGCCTTCATGCCGTTATAGGCCGACTCCATCCAGCCATGGTCGGCCCGCGACCCCGGAATCAGAATGCCGATGCGTAGCGGCTTTGCGGCATCGTCGGCGAAGGCGAGCCGGCCCGATGAACCGATGAAAGCTGCCGAGAGCAGACTTGTTTGCAGAAATGCACGACGGGTACCGTTCATGTGTTTCCTCCTGTTCGTTTCCGGTGTTGCCGCGTTGTTTGTTGCGGCATTTTTTTGCATCGGCGGCGCGACCGCGCCATCGTTCTCAAGATCGAAGCAATTTCAGCTCGCGGCCGCCGTCGCCAGCGCGCCGACGGCATCGACGAAGCACTTCATCGGCGCCTGCACGACGCCCGCGCCGATGATTCCCATGCCCGGCTCCTTGTGCGCCGTTGCGGTGTTGATGACCGGGCGCATGTTCTCGTCCACGACCTTGCGGATGTCGATGCCGACAGGCGCGCCGATGAAGTCGAGCATCGGCAGGGTGAAGCCGGGATTGCGGCCGATCGTGACGTGCGCCATCTCGCGCGAATAGCGCAGCGCGTCCTGCGGCGTACCGCCGACGAACTGCACCATCGCCGGAGCCGCCGCCATCGCGAACGCGCCGAGGCCAGCAGTCTCGGTGATCGCGCTGTCGCCGATATCGGGATTGGCATCGGCCTCGCTGAAGCCGGGCAGGAACAGGCCGACCGGAATGTCGGCCGGCCCGACGAACCATTGTCCGTTCAGTCCGCTGACCCTGATGCCGACATTCACGCCGTTGCGCGCCATTGCCGTGACGATGCTGCTGAACGGCACGCCGTGGGCAGCATCCATGGTCGCCTTGCATGCCGCCATCGACAGGCTGAGGAAGAACATGTCGTCCGCCCCGATCGTCAGCAGCGTCTCGTGAACCAGATCGCGCGAGATCGAGGATTTGAGCAGCGATTCCGTGACGCCGCGATACAGCAGCAAAGTCGCCGCGGTGTTGCGATTGTGGACATCGTCGCCCATGTGCAGCGATTGCGATATCAGCGGCTTCAACGGCAATCCGCCGTCGATGCCGGCGACCGCGGCCTTCAGGCATGGCGCCAGCACATTCTCGATCAGCTTGAGGCCTTCGATCACCTCGGGCGCGAAAGCGCCGAAACGCAACGTCTTGGCGCCGCCGGATTCCATCATCGGCGCATAGGCGCGGTTGCCGGTGGTCTGGTTCAGCACCACGAACAGCGGCATCGAGGGCGAGATGATCCCGGTCATCGGCCCGACCGCCCCGAATTCATGGCACGGTGCGAAGCGGATGCCGCCGGCCGCCACGAGTTGCTCGGCCTCCTGCTGGGTCGTTGCCCATTTTTCGTAGAGGATGGCGCCGACCACCGCCCCCTTCATCGGGCCGCACATCTCGTTCCAGGCGATCGGCGGACCGGCATGGAGCAGCGTCCGGCCCATATCCGGCCAAACTTCGAATGCGTGCGCCGCGACGTCGACCCATACCGGCTGCGCGGTCAGGATGCGCTCGAGCACTTCCGCATTGGCGCGATCAATCCGCGATCCGAGGCAGTCGGCATCGCAGGCGTCGCCGACCAGCTGCGCGAGGCTCCAGGCGACCTCAGGACTTCCGTCGCCGACCGGCTGCCACTGCAACCGCACCAGCGGGGCGCCGCTGCTTTCGACACCGCGATCGAGGCCGGAGGCGCCGAGGCTGATGACCGATGTCTTGTTCCGGAGCGCGGAAGGGGCTGCGTTCATCATCGTTCTCCACCTTCCATCACGCGACGCCCGTTGGCGCTGTCGCCCGCGGCCATGCGGCTCGCGATGGCTTGCGCGGCGCGGGCTGCGCTGGTGCTGCTGCCGACAATCTCCGCGCCGGCGTCCGCCAACATGGCTTTCTGGGTCTCGTAGGGCTGCGGATCTGAACCCGTGCCACAGACGAAGCAGATCACGGGAAGCTCCCGCCCCTGCGCGCGCGCCGCAGCCTTCGCCCGGCGGATCGCCGGAGCCAGGATCTCCGCCGGATTGAGGTGGCTGCCGTAGCCGAGCACGACGTCCAGAACGATGCAGGCAACGGTCGGATCGTCCGCTTCCTTGAGCAGCCGTTCGATCCGCACGCCATAGTCGATCATCGGATGCGGACGTCCCACCGTGAACTCGTCACTGCCGAGATCGATCGCCATATGTCCGTGGCCCTGTTCCCCGTCGGCCAGACGATCTGCGCCGGCGAGCGGCGCGTTCGACCAGGCACGAATGCCCGCCGCCTGCCAGATGGTCTGGGCTTCCGAGCAGAACGTTCCACCAGAGTAGAGACCGCGCAGGTAGCGCTGCGACGGCGCCAGCGACGCACAAACCCGCGTTGCCAACGCTTCGATGGATTGTCCATCGCTCCCGGGTTGCTGCGCGCCCGCAAGCGCGACGGCCTGCCGCGCCGTCTCCTCGAGCGACGACGTGCGGTGAACATTGCCGGCGGACGCTGCCGGCTCGCCGCCGAGGAAGCAGATCACCACCGGCTTTCCGATCGCGCGAGCGCGCTCGATCACCCGCTGCTGTACATCGGGCGCAGGAGGTTTTGAGACGATGGCGACCACCTTGGTCTGCGCGTCGGCGGCCAGCAGTTCCAGGCCCTGCAACATCGTGATGCCGCCGACCTCGCTGGAGACGTCGTGGCTGCCGGTGCCGATCGCCTGCGAGATGCCATGGCCATGACGATGGATCTGGCACATCACCTCCTGCAGGCCGGTGCCGGACGCGCCGACGAGCCCGATCGCGCCGCGCCGAACGACGTTGGCAAATCCAAGCGGCACGCCGTTGATGATGGCCGTGCCGCAATCCGGCCCCATCACCAGCAGGCCCTTCTGCGCCGCAACGCGCTTGATCGCCACCTCCTGTTCGATCGGCACGTTGTCGCTGAACAGCAACACGTTGAGGCCCCGGCGCAGCGCCTTCAGGGCTTCCGCGGCGGCATAGGGGCCCGGCACCGAGATCAATGCGAGGTCGGCATGATCGGCAATCGCGACGCCGCCGGCGATCGAGCGCGGCGGTGCTTCCGCCGCTGCTTCAGTCGATCCGCCCTTCGGTTCTTCGCCCGCGATCTGGGAATGAATCTCCCGCTCCGCGGCCGCGATCTTGTCGGGCGCATCGTCCGCCACGACGATCATGATATCGCCCGGCTTGGCGCTCTCGAGCGCTGGACTCATCAGCCCGGCCTGCTGTAGGAACTCCTTGTTGCTGCGCGTCCCCATCAGCAGCGTGACCCGCTGCACGCCGGTCCGCGCGATCGTGACCTGGGATATCCGCATCAACGACACGGAATCCTTGTAAAGGTTCGCCCTTATGCTGGATTGGATGGCCATTGCCTTGTCGTTCCCTTGAATCCCGCAAGCCGCTTGTTTGTCTTTTGTCTGAGCTTGAGCCAGCGGGCAGCTCGATTACCTGGTCAGAATGAGGCGCCGAGGCGTCTCACCTGCTTCAACTCGGTGAGCGCGAGCGCCACTGCGGCCATCAAGATCGGACCGCCATCCTGCTCGACGCTCGAAGGCAGATTGGCGTGGGCGAAGATCTCGCCGAGGCGCCAATCCCGGTAGCTAATGAACGACGTGCGTCCCCGTCTCGCCCCGCAGCGCCGCCATGGCGCAATCGAGGTGACTGATGATCGCGCGCTTGCCGCCGCCCTCGAGAAAGCGGATTGCGGCATCGACCTTGGGTCCCATGCTTCCCGGCGGGAAATGCCCCTCACGGTGGTAGGCCTTGATCTCCTCGAGGCTGACCTGATCCAGGTCCTTCTTGTTCGGCTTGCCGAAATTCACCGCGACGCGCGGCACGGCGGTCAGGATCAGCAACTCCTCGATGCCAAGCACATTGGCGATATGAGCCGACGTCAGGTCCTTGTCGATGACCGCGGGCACGCCGGTGCGCACGCCCTTTGCATCGCGAACCACCGGAACGCCGCCGCCGCCTCCCGCAATGACGATCGTCCCGCGCTTGACCAAGGCGTCGACCAGCGAGATGTCGCAGACATGCTTAGGCTTCGGCGACGGCACGACGTGACGCCAGCCGCGCCCCGAATCCTCTCGCATCGCCCAATTGAGCTCGGCGCCGATCTTCTTCGCCTCGTCCTCCGAGAAGAACGGTCCGACGAATTTGGTCGGGTTCTTGAATGCCGGATCGTCCTTGTCCACCTCTACCTGGGTCAGCAGGCTTGCCACATGTCGCTGGTTGCCCTGTTCGCGCAGCGCATTCTCGATCGCCTGCATCAGGAGATAGCCGATACCGCCCTGGCTATGCGCGACGCAAATGTCCATGTCCATCGGCGGAATCCGGCTCATCGTCAGCATCTGCCGCATCATGATCTTGCCGACGACCGGACCGTTGCCGTGGGTGATGACCAACTCGTTGTCGAGTTGCGCAAGCGGCAGCAGCGCTTCCGCCGTGATCTGCGCGACCGACTTCTGCTCCTGGGAAGTGCCCCTGATATCCTCGGGGTGAACCGCATTGCCACCGATCGCGACCACTAGGCGGCGCGGCACGTCATTGAGTGTGCGCATTTCCTTACCTCCCGGCATTCTGGACGATGGCAACCGCAAGCTCGCACGCCTGTGCATTCGACGGCGCAACGAGGATTCCGGCCTGCTCCAGTTTCCTGACCTGCACGGAGCGTCCTTGCGGATCCTGCTCCGTGCCGACGACGGATGCGATCAGCGCCGGCGCATCCTGGCCGCGACCGGCGACGATCTTGGACAGGTGCTCGGCGGGATCGGCATGCGCGCCGTAGCCGAGCACGAGATCGAGCAGCACCACCGAAAGATCGCGATTCCTGAGGGCCGCGCGCAACGCGTCATCGCGCACCGACGGGTCGATCATCGGGTGCGGCCGCCCGCGGGTATATTCGTCGTCGCCGAGGTCGATCAGCCGGTCGCGTCCGGCGTTCGGCTCGATGCCGAGCTTGACCACGCCGGGGATCGCGGCATTCGACGCCACCTTCCGGCCTGCGGCAGCAAGGATCACCTGCGCTTCGGCACACAGCGTGCCGCCGGCAAACAAGCCCTCGATCCCGCCGCGGCTGCTGCGCGGAAGCCGTGATGCGACGGCATTCGCATCGAAGCCCGCGCCGATCTTCTTGTCTCCCAGCGCCAGCTCCGCGGCGCCCTTCAGCGTCGGCGAGAACCGGGCATTCGGCGGCAGCTCGATCTCCGAAGCGCCGATGAAGCACACAGTGTACGACTTCCTGCTTCTGCCGATCCGCTCAAGCACGGTCTTTGCGACATCGGGATGCGGCGGCTTCGAGATCAGCACCACATGATCGGTTTCCGGATCGGAATCGAATGCATCGATCGCCATCAACGTGGTGATGCCGCCGATATCCTTCTTCAGATCGCGCCCGCCGACCCCGATGGCGTGGGAGATTCCCGCGCCGGCTTCCGAGATCAGGCACGAGACCTCCTGCGTTCCGGTCCCGGACGCACCGATGATGCCGATCCTGCCGCGCTTAATCTTGTTGGCGAACGCCAGCGGCGCGCCGCCGATCACGGCCGTTCCGCAATCCGGCCCCATCATCAGGAGGCCGGCCGCCCGCGCCTGCTGCTTGAGCGACAATTCGTCTTCGAGGGACACGTTGTCGCTGAACATCAGGACATGCAGGCCGCGATTGAGCGCCTTGCGGGCTTCGGCGGCGGCGAACTCGCCGGGAACGGAGATCAGCGCCAGATTGATCTCCGGCCTGGCCTTGACAGCGGCGGCGATCGAGTGCGGCCGCCAGGCAGCCTGCGCCTCGCCTTGCGTCTTCGGCTTGTCGAGCGACTTGATCGCATTGTCGAGCGCTTCGCGGGCCTCGGACTCGGACTCGGCCTTGACCGCGATCACGAGGTCATTGCCCTTCACGGCAGTGCTCTCCTCCAGCAGCCCTGCGTTGCGCATGATCGCCGCGTTCGACGGCGTTCCCATCATCAGCGCCGCCTCGATCACGCCGGGCGAGCCGGCGACCTCGCGCGACAGCCGCATCAGCGCGACCGAGTCGAGATAGAATCCCTTGCGGACTTCGTTCAGGACGACGACGTTCATGACACACCCAAATCCTCGGCGATCGCGACGATCGCCTGCTGGAAGCACGCCAACGGCGCCTTGACCACGCCCGCACCGACCTGCCCGATGCCGGGCTCGCGATGCGCGATGCCGGTGTTGATGACCGGCACAACGCCGGAATCGACGACCAGGCGGATATCGATGCCGGTCGGCACGCCCGCGAAGTCCATTGCGGCGATGGTCCATTCCGGATTCTGCGCAACCGTGATCTCGCCCATCGAGCGGGTGAAGTTGCCGGCCTCGGACGGCGCACCGGCCCCGACGAAGCCCGCGACGGCCGGCGCTGCCGCCATCGCAAATCCACCCAGGCCGATCGTCTCGACGATCGCGGAATCGCCGATGTCCGGATTGGCGTCCTTCTCGGAATAGCCGGCAAAGTACAACCCTTCCGGCATTTCGACCGGCGCGGTGAACCATTGCTCGCCGAGCCCGCTTACGCGGATGCCGAAATCGGTGCCGTTGCGGCACATCGTGGTGACGATGGTCGAGCCCCGAATGCCGTTGGCGGGATCGGTTATCACCTTGCCCATCGCCATCGCGATGTTGAGGAAGAACTGATCGTTCTGTCCGATAAACGCGAGGCATTCTGCGAGAACGGCGTTGTCGGTCGACGTTCGCGCCATCCAGGGCGCGATTTCGCGCAGGAACACGCTCGAGCAGGCGAGATTACGCTGATGCAACTCGTCGCCCATCGACAAGCCGCGCGCAACGATCGATTTCAGGTCGATGCCGCCGGCGGCACGGATCGCCTTGCCGAGCGTCGGACCGAACACGTCGCGCAGCCAGGCGAGCCGCTTCAGCACGCTGGCGTCGTTGCCGCCGAAGCGCATCACCTTGCCGAGCCCCTCGTTGATCGCGCAATAGGCACGGTTGGAGAAGCGCGCGTTCTCGACCACAAACAGCGGCATCGACATCGTCGTCATACCGGTCATCGGGCCGACCGCGCCGAAATGGTGGTTCGGGTGAAACTCGATCTCGCCGCTGGCGGCGAGCCTGCTCGCGGTCGGCAGATCCTGCGTCCACCCCTCGAACACGATGGCGCCTGCGACCGCACCGCGCATCGGGCCGCACATCCTGTCCCATGAGATCGGCGGTCCGGCGTGGAGGATCATCCGTTCGCGCAGGCCCGGGATCAATTCGCGGGCGGGAACGATGTCGATCAGCCGCGGCTCCCCTTCGAGGATCCGGGTAAGCGCCTGCCGGTTTGCGTCCTCGATCAATTTCATCGGTGCGCCCTCACACACCGAGCTTCGCGAGCAGGGCCGCCATCTGCGGATCGCCGCCCGCCGACGGCTTCCAGTCGACGTGAACGACGTCGATGCCGCAGTCGCGCAGGTCCTTTACGAACCCCTCAAGCCCGACATTCACGACTTCGACCTTGCGCGCCAGCAATTGCTGATACTGCGGCCTATCCTGATCCGTCATCGTCTCCGCCCTAACAAAGTTCGTTTTCGGTGTGTCGAGCTAATAAGAAAACACTTACTTCGTCAAGGCCGGATTCGCGCAGAGTGCGAAATTCCCCGCCCGCTCGATTGGCGGATCAGCAGCGCCCTAAAAAAAGTGCTCCGAACTTCGTTCGGAGCAGTCTGGGAGAACTCGAAATTCGATCTGCAAGAGCGTCACCGCTGGCAAAGGGCGTGGCGCAGGACGATTAGACCGCCGGCAAATGCGTCCAGTCCGGATGTATGCCCGATCGCCGCCAGGGCCGTGACGGCGCCACGAACTCCGGCGGTCTCGCCGCTCATGGTTGTGTGGATCGCGGCGTGCAGCGCCGCAGCGCCGTAGCCCAGCGCCGCCGCGCGCAAATGCATCCGGCTGATGTCGTTGGTGCCGTCGAGCAGCATGCGGCAGCGGTCCCACAATGCGTCGCGAGATTCGTTGCGTCCGAACGTAGCCAGCGCAATCAGCGCGCCGCCGATCAGATCGTCGCCGGAGGGCGTCAGCCCCGGCCCGAGACCTATCAGGCTGGCAAGCCCGGGCTCTCGATCCGCATCGTCATCCGCGCCTGCGAGCACTCGCTCCAAGGCAGCGAGGCCCGGCATGGCCGCGCGAACGAGCGCGGAGGTGTCGCTCGGAGCATGTGCGGACCCGACCGCGGCAAGGCCCTCTGCAATCAAACCGCCCACCCACACCTCGTCGACCGCATCAAGGCCGCGTCTGAGGCTGCTGATCGACCAGTTCGGTACCGCGGGCGGCGCCCAGACCGACCGCGTGGCCAGATTCGCGAACGGCGTCGCTCCGATCCACAGAATGGAATCCGCGACCCGCACGGGATCGCCGACCGCAAGGCTTGGCCACCGGAAATCGCCGACCACATGCAGCGGCCCCGACCCGATGCCGGTCCGTCCAACGCAGATCCAGATCCCGTCGATCACGGCGTAGAGCGAACGTTCGAACATGGCGACGACCTGGCCGACGGCGCGATCGCGCAGCGCCCTGTCGGCCAGCAGACCCACTTCCACAGCGGCAGGGACTGTCACTCCGGGCTCGGGACGCCGCTCGCCCGGCGCATTCACGCGACCCGGCTGCCTTCCGTGTGCTTCGCTGCCTCCGATCAGCATCCGCCCTCGCCTCCGCTAGCGTGCCTGGGCCGCGAGTCGCTGCGGCGCACCAGCCTGGACCTCGCCACCGAGATAGGCCGCCTCGAGCAACGGATCCTCGGCGATGATATCGGCAGCGCCGCTCTTCAGGATCGCACCGGTCTCCAGCAGATAGGCCCGGTCGGCCAGCGCCAGCGCATGGCCTGCCATCTGATCGACCACGATGATGGTCATGCCCTCGCTGCGCAACCGCTCAAAGGACGCAAACAACTCATCGACCACCAGCGGCGCCAGCCCGAGCGACGGCTCGTCCAGCATGTAGATCTTCGGCCCGGTCAGAAGGCCGCGCGCCACCGCGAGCATCTGCTGCTCGCCTCCGGACAACAGGCCGGCGCGCTGGTCGATGCGCTCCTTCAGCCGAGGGAAGCGCACGAACATCGCCTCGATCTCGGCATCGAGGTCGATGCCCTTGCGCGCATAGGCGCCGAGCTGCAGGTTCTGCTTCACCGTCAGCTCCGGAAACACCTGCCGCCCTTCCGGCACCAGCACGACGCCGGAACGGGCACGGACATGGGCGGGCATCCTGTCGATGCGGGTCTCGGCGAGCCGCACTTCGCCCGTGGCGCGCGGCGGTTCGAGACCGGCGATCGACCGCATCAGGGTGGTCTTGCCGGCACCGTTGGCGCCGAGCACCGCGACCGCCTCGCCGGGCGCGACCACCAGATCGATGCCGTTCAGCGCGCGCGACAGGCCGTAGAACGCATCGAGCGCCTTGACCTCGAGTGCGGTGCCCTGCCGCGCCGGCCGCGGCGCGCGGCTCTTCTCGCCGGGCGTGGCGTCGCCAAGATAGGCCTTGCGGACCAGCGGATCGTTGCGGATCGCCACCGCGTCGCCGATCGCGATGCGCTTGCCGCCGTCGAGCACGACGATGAGATCGCTCAGCGACATGATCATCGGCATGTCGTGCTCGACGATGATCACGGCGATCCCGAGATCGGCGATCCGGCGCAACAGCGCGGTCAGGCGCTGCTTGTCGCCCTTCGACAGGCCCGCCGCGGGTTCGTCGAGCAGCAGGATGCGCGGCCGCAGCGCCAGCGCACGCGCGATCTCGACCAGCCGCTTCTCGCCATGGGACAGCGAATCCGCAAGGCGATCGACATCGCCGTCGACGCCGGCAAAGCGCAGCAGGAACCGGGCGAAACCTTCGGTCTCCGCGTTGCGCAGCGCGGAGACCACGCCGCCGAGCCGGCCGACCCGCTCGGCCAGCAGGATGTTCTCCAGGATCGTGAGCGAGCCGAACAGCTGCGTGGTCTGGAACGTGCGCGCCACGCCGACCCGCGCCAGCAGATGCGACGTCATGCCCGTGACATCGCGATCGCCGAGCTTCACCATACCCGCCTGCGGCCGGTAGAAGCCGCAGAGCAGATTGAGCGCGCTGGTCTTGCCGGCACCGTTGGGACCGATGATGCTGGTGACGGCACCCGGTGCCGCCTTGAACGAGACGCCCTGGACCGCGCGCACGCCGCCGAACGAGATCGACAGATCCGTCACGTCGAGCCCCGCCGCGTTGCGGGTCTCGAGGATCGCCGCATCTGCATCCGCCGCCGCGATCGCGGGCTCCGCCACCGGCTTGCGCGCCGGCAGGAGCCTTGCGGCGAGCTGCTCTGCAAGGCCGACGATGCCGGAGGGCGCGGCGCGCAGCACGACGAACAGCAAGACGCCGAACGCCAGCAGGCGATACTCGGCGAGGTCAGACAGCGCTTCCGGCAGCAGCACCACCAGCGCGGCGCCGATCACCGGACCGAGCACCGAGCCGGCGCCGCCGACCATCACGGCGAACAACAGCAGCACCGACTGCAGGAACGGAAACGAACTCGGGCTGATATAGCCCTGCAGCGGCGCGAACAGCGCACCGGCCAGCGCCATCGCGGCCGCCGAGATCACGAAGGCAATGGCGCGGACCTGCACCAGGTCGATGCCGAGCGAGCGCGTCGCGACCTCGGTATCGCGGGCGGCACGCATGGCATAGCCCCAGCCGCTGCGTTTCAGGCGCTCGAACAGGATGAGGCCGGCAAACACCAGCACGACGCCGGCGATGGCAAGCGAACGCTCGGACAGCGCATAGCCGAACACGCTCGGCGGCGCGCTCAGCATCAGGCCGTTGCCGCCGCCGGTGAGATCGCGCCACTCGATCGTAACATGTTCGACGATGAAGCCGAAGGCAATCGTCACCATCGCCAGATACGGCCCGCGCACGCGCAGCGCCGGCATCGCGAGCAGCCCGCCGACGATGCTGACCAGCACGATGGCTCCCGCCGTCGCGGCGAGGTAAGGCCAGCCGGCTTTCTCCATTAGCAGCACGGTGGTGTACGCACCGATCGCCATGAAGCCGATATGGCCGAGCGAGATCTGGCCCGCGAGACCGAGCAGGACGTTGAGACCGATGCAGCCGATCGCCGTCAGCGAGATCGTCGCGATCAGGAACACCGAATAGCTGTCCGCGACCGCAGCGTAGCCGATGGCAACCGCGAGCGCCGCGACGGCGACGAGAAAGGAGGCGCGAGAGGTCATACCTTCTTAACTCCAGCTCGGCCGAGCAGCCCGTGCGGCATGACGACGAGGATGACGATGACGGAAGCGAACGTGATGATCTGGGTGTAGACCGAGCCGAGATAGTTGGTCGCGAACACCTCGATCAGGCCGAGACACAATCCGGCCAGCATGACGCCCCAGGCGCTGGCGAGACCGCCGATGATCGCGGCGGCGAACGCCTTGATGCCGAACAGCGTGCCCATCTCGGACGAGACGTTGAACAGCGGCGCGATCAGTAGCGCGGCAACGCCCGCCAGCATCGCCGACACCGCGTAGCTCGCGGCAATGGCGCCGCTGACATTGATGCCCATCAGCCGCGCGGCATTGGGATTCTGCACCACCGCAAGCATCGCGACGCCATGCCGCGTGCGGCGGGTGATCAGATGCAGCGCCAGCGCAAGCAACAAGCCGACCACGGGAATCAGGAGCTGCAGCGGGTAGACCCCTGCCCCCTCTACGATCTGGATCGGCTTGGCCGCGAGCATCGACGGGAAGCTGCGCGGCTCCTTGCCGAACACGAACAGCATCACATTGTCGACGATGATGCCGACCGCAACGGTCGCCATCAGCCAGTTGTCCGACCCGCGCAGCACGAACGGACGCACCGCGAAGCGTTCGATCAGGACGCCGTAAACCGCGCAGACCAGCAGCACCGCAGGAATGCCGATCGCGGCCGGCCAGCCCCACACGATGAGGAAGAAGAATCCCGCTACGGCGCCCAGAGTCATCGAGCTGCCCTGCGAGAAGTTGACCGTGCCGGACACGGCGTACGTGACGTGAAAGCCCAGCGCGAGCAGACCGTACATGCTCCCCAGCGCCATTCCGGTTATTATCGCCGAAAGAAACGACATCGATGATCACCCCGATCTGCTTGCTGGACGACCGCCGCCGTCAGTTCTTGAACGGCAGGATGTGGTTGTCTTCGAAATGGGCCCAGATGTAGTCCTGCGCGGTCAGCGCATCGTGCTTGTCCTGGGCGAATGGCTTCTCATAGGTCTTGATCAGGCCTTCCAGCCGGTCGATTCCGTAGAAGCCGTCGCGGATTGCGGTCGGATCGGTGCTGCCGGCCTTCTGGATCGCACCGGCGATCACCAGCACGCTGTCATAGGCGTTGGCGAAGCCGACCGCGGGCGTCACGTCCGCCGCGCCCTTGATGTCCGGATACTTCGCCTGCAGCTCGGCGAGCACGCGCTTGCCGACCGGCGAGAGGTTGCCGAAGAAGCTGTAGGTCTGCACGAACACGACGCTCTCGGCGCTCGGCCCGGCGAGCTCAGTGAAGCGGCCGCCGGCCGGTCCCCAATGCGACACGATCGGCGGCGCCCAGCCCATCCGGTCGAGCGATTTCACAACCTGCGAGGCTGGACCGACATTGCCGACCAGGAACAGGGAATCGGCGCCGGCCTGCTTGAGCCGGGACAGTTGCGCGACTACGTCGACGTCGTTCGCCTCGAATTTCTCGACACCCGCCGGTTCGATCCCGGCCGCCTTCAGCGCCGCGCGCAGGCCGTGCTCGTTGGATTCGCCCCAGGGATTGTTGACGAGGATGAGGCCCGGCTTCCTGGCCGCGAAGGTCTTGCCGGCAAACGCGACGATCGCCTTGTCGACCTCGTCGTCCATCGCCGAGACGCGGAACACGTAGTTGGACGCGGCGCCGTTCTGCGTGATGTTGGTTCCGGCGGCCCATGGCACCACGAACGGCATCTTGACGTTGTTGACGAACGGCACGATCGCAAGCTGGACCGGCGTATCGAGGCCGCCGAGCAGCACCGCGACCTTCTCGCGCTGGATCAGTTCGCGCGCGGCGGTCAAGCCCTTGGCGGGATTGCTCTCATCGTCGCGGCGCACCAGCTCCAGCGGACGACCGAGCACGCCCCCTTTGGCGTTGATCTCCTCGATCGCGATGGTGGCGCCGCGGGTCAACGCCTCGCCGGCGCGCGCCGATTGGCCCGACAGCGCGGTAACCAGGCCGATCTTGATCGGCTCGGCGGCCCGCGCCCGCTCCGCAAGCGACACAGAGCCGATGAGAATGGCGAGCGCGCCCTGCAAGACGACGCGGCGGCACAAACTGGTGATGGGCATACAAGCGTAGCTCATTTCTGCAATTCCTCCCGCTCCAACGGCTCCCGAGCCGCCTCTGGTCCGCTGCCGCTGTCTCCGCGGCCTTGACGGAAGTAAAAACTTTCTTCACAAATTGGCGAATGTCAAGCGGCTGATTGCGTGCCGAGTGGAGATTGCAATGGAGCGGCAGTTTGCAGCGGAGCCGGAGCGAGCCACCTCGCGTGGCGTTCTCGGCGGTGCAACATCGGCGCAAGCGCCGGATCCAGCGCGCGCACTCCTCTCTCACGACCGCTACCGCTACAGCGCGATCTCGCGCCGACCCGACTTCGCGTGGCCGGAGGAAAAGCGGCTCGCGGTCTATGTCGCGCTCAACCTCGAGCACTTCGCCTTCGGCGACGGACTTGGCGCCGAGCTCTGCCCGGGCGGTCCGCATCCGGATGTGCTCAATTACGCCTGGCGCGATTATGGCAATCGGGTCGGCGTGTGGCGGCTCATCGATCTGTTCGACGAGCTGACGCTGCCGGTCTCCGTGCTCGCGAACAGCAGCATCTATCACTACTGCCCGGAAGTCATGGACGCATTTCGCGCGCGCGGCGACGAGGTCGTCGGCCATGGACGGACCAATTCCGAGCGCCAGGGCGTGCTCTCAGCTGCCGAGGAGCAGCAACTGATCGTGGAAGCGACCGATATCATCGCGCACGCCGAGGGACGGCGACCGCTTGGCTGGCTCGGTCCGTGGATCTCGCAATCCGCCGTGACGCCGGACCTGCTCGCCGAAGCGGGCTACCACTACCTGCTCGACTGGTGCATGGACGATCAGCCGGTGTGGTTCGCGACAAGGGATGGCGGGCGGATCCTGTCCGTCCCCTATCCACAGGAACTGAACGACATCCCCTCGATTGTCGGACGCAAGGACAGTGGCGAACAGTTTGCAGCCATGATCGCGGACACATTCGAGGAGATGCTGGCGCAATCCGCCAAGCAGCCGCTGGTGATGGGCATCGCGCTGCATCCCTATCTGGTCGGCCAGCCGCACCGGCTGCGGCCGCTGCGGCGCGCCTTGCAAGCAATCGTCGCAAGGCGCGAGGACATCTGGATCACCACCGCCGGCGAGATCGCGGCATTTTCCCGCACCCTGCCCGACGGCATCGTGCCGACATAAGAAACCGGAGACCCGAATTGACAGCCATCGACACACTCTTCCAGAACGCGCGGCTGACCGACGGCCGGCTGGTCGAAATCGCCGTGCGCGGCGGCAAGATCGTGGCGATCGCGCCGTCCCCGCAAAGCTATGGCGCCGTCGGCGAAACACGCGATCTTGGCCGGCACCTGGTGCTCCCCGGCATGGTCGAAGGTCACATCCACCTCGACAAATGCTTCATCGGCGACGACTGGAAACCGCACCGGCCCTGCACCGCGGGCTTCGACGTGCGCGAGCGCGTCAAGTTCGAGAAGGAAGCCCTCGCCGGCGCCAAGCCGATCCCGGTACGGGCCGCGGCCCTGATCGACCTTTGCGTCTCGCAGGGCACCACTCACATGCGCAGCCATGTCGATGTCGACGCCGAGGTCGGCTTGCGGCATTTCGAACCGATCGCCGCCGCGCGGGAAGCGCACCGCGAGAAGCTTTCGATCCAGATCGTTGCGTTTCCGCAGAGCGGCATCCTGACATCGCCCGGAACGGCCCAATTGCTTGAGGAAGCCGTGCGCGGCGGCGCCGATCTGGTCGGCGGACTCGATCCCGCGGGCCACGATGGCGACGTCGCCGAGCATCTCGATGTCGTCTTCGGGATCGCCGAGCGGCAGGGCGTCGGCATCGATATCCACCTGCATGACGGCGGTCTGCACGGCATCTCGGAGATCGAGGAAATCGCGCGGCGGACCAAGGCGTCAGGGCTTGGCGGCAAGGTCACGATCAGCCACGCCTACGCGCTCGGCGAAGTGGCGGTTGAGGTAGTTCAACGGACCGCGCAGCAGCTTGCCGAGGCCGGCGTTGCCATTCTCACCAACGCTCCCGGTGCGCGGCTGTTTCCGCCTGTGCTGCTGCTTCGCGATGCCGGCGTCACCGTGTTCTCCGGCAACGACAACATCCGTGATTCCTGGTGGCCCTATGGTGACGGCGACCTGCTCGAACGCGCGATGATGGTCGGCTATCGCTCCGGGTTCAACACGGACGATCAACTGGCCGCTGCCTTCGACATGGTGACGACCAACGCAGCGCGCGCGCTTGGCCTGAAGGATTACGGCCTCACCGTCGGCGGAGCGGCGGATTTCGTCGTGCTGGATGCCCGGCACGTCCAGGAAGCCGTGGTCGCGCGTCCCAAGCCACGCGATGTCTACAAGGCCGGCCGGCTCGTCGCGCGTGGCGGCGTGATGGTAGCAGCCGGCGCCCGGAAGCAGTGAACATGGAGGAATCGCACTTGACGAACCGTCGCAATGCCGATCTCAATCCCAGCTGCTTGCGCCGGGAACCGGTCCGCTGCCCGATATGGCCTGATGCGGATCTGCCTTGTGTGAGTACCCGAGCCCAGGCAAGGTTGACGCCGTGACAGAGACGACAGCAGCACAGACCAGCCCTATCCGCACCAACACGCGCGGAAAGCGGCCTCGTGACTCGGCGCTCACCAAGGAAGCGATCCTGCGCGCGGCGACCTTCGAGTTCTGCCACAACGGCCTCGGCGGCGCACGCGTCGAGGCGATTGCGCAGCGCGCCAAGGCCAACATGCGCCTGCTCTACGCCTATTTCGGCGACAAGAACGGGCTCTACATTGCCGTCCTCGAGGACGTCTACACCGAAATTCGCGCGGCCGAACAGCAGCTGAAACTGGATGATCTCGAGCCGATCGCCGCGATGAGAGAGCTGATCGACTTCACGTTCACCTTCTTCGGGCAACACCAGAACTACATCGCCCTGATCAACACCGAGAATCTTCAGCGTGGACGCAACATGCGCAAGTCGCGCAAGATTGCCGATCTCACTTTGCCGCTGGTCGCAAGCATCGAAAGCATTCTGCGCCGCGGTGTCGCGGCCGGCCTGTTCCGCGGTGATGTCGATCCGATCCAGCTTTATGTCTCGATCACGGCGATGAGCTATTTCCACGTGTCCAACCGCTACACATTGTCGGCGATGTTCGACAAGGACCTCGGGGCTCCGGACTGGCTTGCACGGCGCCGCGAGCATGCGCAGGACATGATTCTGACCTGGCTGACGGCCCCGGTCGGGGATCGCAAGCACAAGTCAGCAGCATCGAAGGCGACCGCGCGCCTCGGCAAGCCGGCCCGCTAGGAGGTCCAGCCGCACGACGCGGTGTCGTGCGGATCATGCGGTCGGAACGACCCTCAGCGGGTCGCAACGACGCCGTCGCTGCGCGGATCGCTGGCCCCTTCCATCAGGCCGTCCGGATGCCAGACGATCCCGCCGGCGTGTCCCATGAACTCCTCGAACGGACCGGTTACCTGAATGTCGTGACCGAGCGTGCGGAGCTGTTCGATGATCGCGGGATCGAAGCGGGATTCGATCTTCAGATTGTTGTTTTCCTCGCCCCAGGTGCGACCAAGCAGCCAGCGCGGCGCCGTAATCGCGGACTGCAGCTCTTGGCCGTGCATGGCGTAACGGGAGAAGATGGCAGCCTGGGTCTGCGGCTGCCCCTCTCCGCCCATCGTGCCGAAGGATATCAGCCGTCCATCGCCGAGCTCGGCCATCGCCGGCTGGATGGTGTGGAACGGCAGGCGTCCGGGATCCAGCCGATTGGTATCGCTCTCGCTGAGGCTGAAGCTCGTTCCACGGTTCTGCCAGGTGACGCCGCTCTCGGAAAGAATGACGCCCGAGCCGAATTCCCAGTAGACGCTTTGAATGAAGCTGACACTGAGCCCGTTGCGATCGGTCGCGGCGAGCCAAACCGTATCGCCCTGTTTGGACGGATCGGGCCACGGCGCGGCGCGACGGTCGGATACCGTTTCGTGAAGCGCAGCCAGCGATTGCTCGGACAGGAATTCGGCGGCCGGGCGCTTCATGTAATCGGGATCGGTCACATGGCCGTTGCGAATACGGAACGCGGCCTTCGTGCATTCGACGAGCCTGTGCAGATGATCGACGCCGTCGGCTTCGTCGGCCATGCGCCGGGCATAAAGCGCCAGGATCAGGAGCGAGGCCAGCCCCTGCGTCGGCGGAGGCATGTTGAAGACCTTGTGGCCGGACACATCGACCGAGAGCGGCGTCACCAGCGATGCCTGATGCCGCTCGAGATCAGCCAATCGCAGCGGGCTCCCCACGCGCTCGAGATCGGCCGCCATCGAGCGCGCCAATTCGCCGCGATAGAAATCGGACAGCCCGGCCTTGGCCAGACGCCGCAGCGTCGCCGCGACACGCGGCTGCCGCAGCCGCGCACCGACCGCGAGCGGGGTGCCTTGCGGCAGATAGACCTCGGCATAGCCGGGCACGTTTTCGAGCTCATGCCGCTTCTTGCGGATGTTCTCATGCAGCGTGCTGGTGACGGCTACGCCCTCCTCGGCATGCCGGATAGCGGGCTCGAGCAGCCGCGCCATCGGCAGCCGCCCGTCATGACGATCGCGGCTGAGTTCATAGGCTTTCTGCCAGCCGTCGACGGTGCCGGCGACGGTGAGCGCGGCGAGCGGGCCGCGGCCGGGTATGCTGCTGCAGCCGCGCTCGCGATACCAGTTGCGATCCGCCGCCATCGCAGCGCGTCCGCAGGCCTGAATTCCGACCGGCGTCGAACCGGCGCGCCCGACCAGCCAGAAGCTGTCGCCGCCGAGGCCGTTCATGTGCGGATAGACCACGGCAATCGTCGCCGCCGCGGCGATCATCGCCTCGATGGCATTGCCGCCTTCCGACAAGACCGCGAGCCCCGCCTGCGCCGCCAAATGGTGCGGCGCGGTCACCATGCCGCCATAGCTTCGTTTTGTCTGCAACATCAGCCTCTCTCCCAAGTACGGTATGTAATAATATTTTTACTTACCGTGTCAAGGCGCCAGAGATCGGCCTTTGCGATACGGGTGCCGGGCCGTCGGTACCCTCATCAGGTCGGCCATCGAAGTCGGCACCGTGACCATTGCATGAAGCTCAGGCAGCCGCCACCTCGTGACCCGCCATGACTTCCAGTGCCCGCAGAATAGCCGAATGGTCCCATGCCTTGCCGCCGAGCGCGGTGCAGGCGTTGAACAGCTGCTGCGCGGCGGCTGTGCCCGGCAGCGACAATCCGAGTGCCCGCGCGCCTTCCAGCGCGAGGTTGAGATCCTTCTGATGCAGCTCGATGCGAAAGCCCGGATCGAAATTGCGCTTCAGCATGCGCTCGCCGTGCACTTCGAGGATTCGGGACGACGCAAAGCCGCCCATCAACGCCTTGCGCACCAGCGCAGGATCGGCGCCCGCCTTGGACGCGAACAGCAGGGCCTCGCTCACCGCCTCGATGGTCAGCGCCACGATGATCTGGTTCGCAACCTTGGTGGTCTGGCCGTCGCCATTGCCGCCGACATGCGTGACATTCTTCCCCATCGCGTCGAACAGGGGCTTCATCGCGTTGAACGCGCGCTCCCGCCCGCCGACCATGATGGTCAGGCTTGCCGCCTTTGCGCCGACCTCGCCGCCGGAGACTGGCGCGTCGAGATAGTCGGCGCCGAGCGCATCGATCTTGCGCGCAAACTCCTTGGTCGCCAGCGGCGAGATCGAGCTCATATCGACCACGATCATGCCCTTCGAGACGCCCTCCGCGACGCCGCCCTGACCGAACAGCACGGCTTCCACATGCGGCGTATCCGGCACCATGATGATCACGGCATCGGTCTCCTGCGCCACCTGCCTCGCGGATTCGCAAGCTACGCCACCCGCCGCAATCAGCTCCGGCGGAATCGGCGCGACCTCGTGCAGGAACAGGCGATAGCCGGCGGCCAGGAGGTGGCTCGCCATCGGACGTCCCATGGTGCCGAGCCCGATAAACCCGATGTCTTTCATGTTGTCGTCGCTCCTGTCAGCCTGATTAAGTCACGAAGGTCTGCGCGGCATGCCAGGCGAGGCTCTCGGGCGTGGTCGTCCGCGGCTTGTATTCGCATCCGATCCAGCCGCGATATCCGATGCTGTCGAGATGCTTGAACAGGAAGGGATAGTTGATCTCGCCGGTCCCCGGCTCGTTGCGGCCGGGATTGTCGGCGAGTTGGACATGCGCGATCCGGTCGAGATGCTTCTGCAAGGTCCGCGCCAGATCGCCTTCCATGATCTGCATGTGATAAATGTCGTACTGGATGAACAGATTGGATGAGCCCACGTCGGAGGTAAGTTGCACCGCCTGTTCCGTCCCACTGAGGAAGAAGCCGGGAATATCCAGCGTGTTGATCGGTTCGATCAGGAGCTTGATGCCGTGCTGGCCGAGCGCAGCGGCGGCAAAGCGCAGATTGGACACCAGGGTCTCGCGCAGGTCTGCCGTATCCGCACCGGGGGGGGCGATGCCGACCAAACAGTTCAGCTGCCGGCAATCCAGCGCCTTCGCATAGTCGATCGCGCGCACCACGCCGTCGCGAAATTCATCGACCCGATTGCGCAGGATCGCAATGCCCCGCTCGCCGGCGGCCCAATTGCCGGCCGGAAGGTTATGCAGCACCTGGGTGAGCCCGCAGCGCGCCAGTTCCTCGCGCAACGCGCCCTTTTCGAAGTCGTATGGAAAGAGATACTCGACGGCGTTGAAGCCGGCCGCCTTGGCGGCGGCGAACCGGTCAAGGAACGGCAGCTCGTTGAAGAGCATGGTGAGGTTGGCGGCAAATTGAGGCACGGCTGGTATCTCCGCTTCGGGCAGCGCTGGATGATGTCGTCAGGCCGGCAACAGCGTGCCGGATCGTTGTGCGCTCGGCACGTCATCGAGCGGAAGGTCGAGCACCTCCTCGAATTCCACGATGTTGTCGATCTCCGTTCCCATCGCGATGTTGGTGACCCGCTCGAGAATGAACTCCACCACCACGGGCACGCGGTGCTTCGCCATCAGCTCGCGCGCGGTCGCGAATGCAGCCTGCGCCTCGTTCGGATCCGTCACGCGGATCGCCTTGCAGCCCAGCCCTTCCGCGACGGTCACATGGTCGACACCGTAGACACCGATCTCGGGCGCGTTGATATTCTCGAACGAGAGCTGGACGTGATAGTCCATGTCGAAGCCGCGCTGCGCCTGCCGGATCAGCCCGAGATATGAATTGTTCACGACGACGTGGATGTAGGGCAGATTGAACTGCGCCCCGACCGCAAGCTCCTCGATCAGGAACTGGAAGTCGTAGTCGCCCGACAGCGCGACGACGTCGCGGTTCGGATCGGCGGCGCGCACGCCGAGCGCGGCGGGCAATGTCCAGCCGAGCGGACCGGCCTGCCCGGCGTTGATCCAGTTGCGTGGATTGTAGACGTTGAGGAACTGGGCACCTGCGATCTGCGACAATCCGATCACGGTCACGTAGCAGGTGTCGCGGCCGAATGCCTTGTTCATCTCCTCATAGACGCGCTGCGGCTTGATCGGGATGTTGTCGAAATGGCTCTTGCGCAGCATCGAGCGCTTGCGGTCGCGGCAAGCGGCGGGCCAGGCCTGCCGGTCGCGCAGCTTGCCGGACTTCCGCCACTCCTTGGCGACGGTCACGAACAATTCCAACGCTGCCTTGGCGTCCGACACGATGCCGAGGTCCGGATTGAACACCCGTCCGATCTGCGTCGGCTCGATGTCGACATGGACGAATTTGCGACCCTTGGTGTAGGTCTCGATCGAACCGGTATGCCGGTTGGCCCAGCGGTTTCCGATGCCGAGCACGAAATCGGATTCGAGCATCGTGGCGTTGGCGTAGCGATGGCTGGTCTGCAGGCCGACCATGCCGGCCATCAGCGCGTGATCGTCCGGAATGGCGCCCCACGCCATCAGCGTCGGCACGACCGGAACGTTGACCGCTTCGGCGAACGCGACCAGCAGTTCGGACGCATCGGCATTGATCACCCCGCCGCCGGCCACGATCAGCGGCCGCTCGGCGGCGTTGAGCATGTCGATGGCCTTCTCGATCTGCTTGCGCGTCGCCGCAGGCTTGTAGACCGGCAGCGGCGAATAGGTCTCGTCGTCGAACTCGATCTCGGCCAGCTGCACATCGAGGGGAAGATCGATCAGCACCGGTCCCGGCCGCCCCGACCGCATGATATGGAACGCCTGGCTGAACACGCGCGGCACCAGCGCCGGCTCGCGCACCGTGACGGCCCATTTTGTCACCGGCTTTGCGATCGCCTCGATGTCGACGGCCTGGAAGTCTTCCTTGTAGAGCCGCGCCCGCGGTGCCTGACCAGTGATGCAGAGAATCGGAATCGAATCGGCGATCGCCGAATAGAGGCCGGTGATCATGTCGGTTCCGGCAGGACCCGATGTGCCGATGCAGACGCCGATATTGCCTGCCTTCGCCCTGGTGTAGCCTTCCGCCATATGCGAGGCGCCCTCGACGTGGCGCGCGAGAATGTGCCGGATCGAGCCGTTCCGCTTCAGCGCGGAGTAAAGCGGATTGATCGCGGCGCCGGGAACGCCGAACGCGCAGGTGATCCCCTCACGTTCGAGAATGCGCACTGCTGCATCGATTGCTCGCATCTTCATCTGATGATCCCGCCTCGCTATGAGTTGGCCTGAACATGATCATCAGGCCCGCGATCGTCGATCTCAACGCAATCGATCGGATTTTCCGCCCAGTGGCAGCGCTTGCGATTTCCTGCGTGTCTCCAAGCGATTAGCGCCCGCGAAAGCGTGGAAAACGGCGAGCACGAGAACAGCAGCAAGCACCACGTCTGCTACGGTTGCGTACCACTGCTCGCGTGCAGCTCTGCCGAGAGCTCGGCTGCGATCTGGTGCACGACGGCGCCGATCTCCGGCAAGCGATCGTCCGTCAACCGGTCGGCCATGCCCGAAACCGAGACCGCGGCGAACGGCTCGCTGCAATCGTTGAAGACGACCGCGGCCACGCAGCGCAGGCCGAGCCGCGCCTCTTCATCGTCCACCGCATAGCCCTGGCGCCGCACGGTCTCCAATTCCCTGAACAGCTCGCCCGGCCGGATGATCGACTTCTCCGTCAGGCGCGGCATGCCGCGCCGGCGGATGATGGCGTTGATGTCGGCGTCGGAATATGCGGCCAGCACCGCCTTGCCCACCCCCGAAGCGATCAACGCCACGCGTCCGCCGACCTTGGTCAGCGAGCGCATGATCTCCCGGCTTTCGATGCGGGAGACGACGATGATGGAGTCATCATCGACCACGGCAAGATTGGCGGTTTCCCTGGTCTGGTCGCGCAGCTTGCGCAGATAGGGCAAAGCCCGCGCGGAAAAATTGCGCCGACGCATGAAGGTCGAGCCGACCACGAAGCTTTGCGCGCCGATGTGCCATTTGGATTCCTCGCGGTCGAACTGCACGAACCTGCGATTCTCCAGCGTCGTCAGCAACCGATGAGCCGTCGACGGCGGCAAGCCGATGCGGATTGCAAGATCAGTCAGCCGATAGCCTTCGTCATCCTCTGCAAGCGCTTCGATGATTTGCAACGCGCGATCGACTGATTGAACGCCGCCGTCTCGCACGTCGTGGTCCGGCTGCGCGCGAATTTCGGGATCGGACGGCTTGCGCCGGATCGGCTCTCTTTTCATCACGACCTGCCCCTAACCGGTTGCGGTTCAGAACGAAATTGCTCGCCGATAACGAGCGTCACAACTGGCATATGGCATACCAAAAATCATGAGAGTCAAGGTGGCAGAATTCGCGAATAGGTAAGTCTTTTTGCCATTCTTCTCGCAGAACGCGTCGATTCTTTCGTTTGACTTCTGGAATAATGTATACCACGATGGCCTCTCAGCGATCCAATTTCTGCAACCGGGAGGACATACCATGTATGTCGGGGACATCCTTCGCACCAACAATGCGCATGTGGTGACGATCGGCTCGAGCGAAACCGTGAGCATTGCGGCGAACCTGATGTATGCGAGCAATGTCGGCGCACTCGTGGTCAGGAACGTGTCGCGCAGCGTCGACGCCGCCGTGGTCGGAATGTTCAGCGAACGCGATGTGGTGGCCGTGATCGCCGAGCGCGGCACGGGCGGTCTTGCAGCGAAAGTCGGGCAGTTCATTTCGCCGCGGCCGCTGGTGTCATGCACCTCGCAGGACGCGCTCACCGATGTCGAGCATCTGATGGTCCGTCATGACATCCGCCATGTCCCCGTCATCGACAACGGCCGGCTCGTCGGCGTCGTGAGCATGCGGGACATCGACCTTGCCCTGGAAGAAGCTGCCTGCGCGGCCTGACGGATCTTCCCGAGGCCATTGCCACGCAACCCGGTTCGAGCCGCTGAGGCTCATGCTGTGTCCCTACTCTGCTCGCGAGGATTTCATGAAGGTCTGCATCTACGGCGCCGGTGCCATCGGCGGCTATCTCGGTGTCGAATTTATGCGCGCTGGCGCCGATGTCAGCCTGGTCGCGCGCGGTGCGCACCTCGCCGCGATGCGGCAGAACGGCCTGAAGCTCCTGATCGGCGACGAGGAGCGCGTGGTGCATCCTCGCTGCACCGACAATCCCGCCGAACTCGGCGAGCAGGATTTCGTCATCATCTGCCTCAAGGCGCATTCGATCACCGGCGTCATCGAACCGATGCGGCCCCTCTTGGGCGAGCGGACCCGCATCGTCACCGCGGTCAACGGCATCCCCTATTGGTATTTCTACAAGCACGGCGGACGGCACGAGGGATCGGCGCTCGAGAGCATCGATCCCGGCGGACGGCAGTGGAACGAGCTCGATCCGGCGCGCGCCATCGGCTGCGTGGTGTATCCCGCCACCGAGATCGAGGCGCCCGGCGTGATCCGCCACGTCTACGGCAACAACTTTCCGCTCGGCGAACCCTCCGGAGAGATCACGCCTGATGTCGAGCGCCTGTCCGCCCTGTTCGTGGCGGCGGGGATGAAGGCGCCGGTGCTCGACCGCATCCGCGACGAGATCTGGCTCAAGCTGTGGGGCAATGTCTGTTTCAACCCAATCAGCGCCCTCACCCACGCGACGCTTGACGTGATCTGCAGCAATCCCGGCACACGCGCGCTGTCCAGAGCCATCATGCTGGAGGCCCAGGCGATCGCGGAAAGCCTCGGCGTCAAGTTTCGGGTCGACGTCGAGCGCCGCATCGAGGGCGCCCGCAAGGTCGGCGCCCACAAGACCTCGATGCTGCAGGACCTCGAGCGTGGACGTCCGGTCGAAATCGATCCGCTGATCACCGTGGTGCAGGAGATCGGCAGGATGACCGGGATCGCGACGCCCGCGCTCGACGCGGTGCTGGCGCTGGTCGCGCAGCGCAGCAGATTGGCCGGCCTTTATGATGGGGTGGCCGGCGTCGAAGCCCAATCGCGTGCGGTGGCGTGATCGCGATGACCAATGTGACACGCTGGGTCCGCTTCCGCCACCGTGCTGAGATCGGCTTCGGACAGCTCACTCCGTTCGGCATCTCGGTGCACGCAGGCGAGATGTTCGGTGACACACGACCGACCGGGGAAACGCTGGCGCTCGACGATGTCGAGCTGCTCGCCCCGACCGAGCCGAGCAAGATCATCGCGCTCTGGAACAATTTCCACGCCCTCGCGGCGAAGCTGCAATCACCTGAACCGGCCGAACCGCTGTATTTGTTGAAAGCCCAGACCAGCGTGAGCGCGCCAGGCGCCGTCATCACGCGCCCTCCGGGCTACGATGGCAAGACGACATACGAAGGCGAACTCGGCATTGTCATCGGCAAGAGCTGCACGGCCGTCACACCCGAGCAGGCCGACGCCCACATCTTCGGCTATACCTGCACCAACGACGTCACCGCCGCCGACATTCTCAATCGCGATCCGACCTTCCCGCAATGGGCGCGGGCCAAGGGCTTTGACGGATACGGCCCCTTCGGACCCGTGATTGCCTCGGGCCTCGACCCGGCACGCCTGGTGGTGCGCACCATCCTCAACGGCGTCGAGCGGCAGAACTATCCGATCGCGGACATGATCTTCAGCGCGCAGGCGCTGGTCAGCAAGATCTCACACGATATGACGCTGTTGCCGGGCGACCTGATCTGCTGCGGAACCTCGATCGGCGTCGGGGTTATGAAGGAGCCCGTCAATACGGTCACCGTCGCGATCGACGGAATCGGCGAGTTGACCAACGAATTTCGGCAGTAGGCGGCGACAGGACGACAGATCGACGCAGCCGGACCAAACGAGCCAACATCCTCTTGGGAGCGCACATGATCTCCAGCACGAAACCGGTATCGTCGTCCGGCGCCTTCCGCTGGCTCCAGCTCGCGATCGGCATCGTCTGCATGGCGATGATCGCCAACCTGCAATATGGCTGGACGCTGTTCGTCGATCCGATCGACGCGACGTATCACTGGGGTCGTCCCGCCATCCAGCTCGCCTTCACGATCTTCGTGATGACGGAGACATGGCTGGTGCCGGTGGAAGCCTGGTTCGTCGACAAATACGGCCCGCGCATCGTCATCATGTTCGGCGGGCTGATGATCGGATTGGCCTGGGTGCTGAACTCCTACGCTTCTTCCCTCGTCACGCTGTATGCGGCGGCGATCGTCGCGGGCGTCGGCGCCGGCGCCGTGTACGGCACCTGCGTCGGCAACGCGCTGAAATGGTTTCCGGACCGGCGCGGCCTCGCCGCGGGCGCGACCGCCGCCGGGTTCGGCGCCGGCGCAGCCCTCACCGTCGTGCCGATCGCCAACATGATTGCCACCAGCGGCTACCAGAGCACGTTCCTGACATTCGGAATCGGGCAAGGCCTCGTCGTTCTCTTGCTGGCCTGGTTCGTCCGGCCGCCACATGGCGTCGAGGCCCCGGGAAAAAGGCAGCTCAACCTGCCGCAGAGCGCAATCGACTACACGCCGCCCCAGGTGCTGCGCACGCCGATCTTCTGGGTCATGTACCTCGTGTTCGTCATGGTGGCCTCCGGCGGCTTGATGACCGCTGCCCAGATCGGGCCGATCGCCCACGATTTCAGGATCGCGGATACGCCGGTCACGCTGGCCGGGTTCCAGATGGCCGCGCTGACCTTTGCCATCTCGCTCGATCGTGTCTTCGACGGCTTCGGCCGTCCGTTCTTCGGCTGGGTCTCCGACACGATCGGCCGCGAGCACACGATGTTCATTGCGTTCGCGACGGCGGCGCTGATGTTGCTGACGCTGTCCACGTATGGCCACATCCCGGTCGCCTTCGTGCTGGCGACGGCGATCTATTTCGGCGTCTTCGGCGAAATCTACAGCCTGTTTCCCGCGACTTCGGGCGACACGTTCGGCGCCAAATACGCAACCACCAACAACGGCATGCTTTACACGGCGAAGGGCACCGCGGCGCTGCTGGTGCCGCTCGCGAGCATCATCTCTTCGCAGCTCGGCTGGCAGGCCGTCTTCATCGTCGCGGTTGCGCTCAATGCCACCGCAGCCCTCACCGCCTTGCTGGTGATCAAGCCGATGCGGCGCGCCTTCATTCTCGGCAGTGAGTCGACGGCAAAGGCCGCTATCGCGCCGGCACCTGGCCGGAGCGCGGCGATTGAACACTGATTGGACAGACCTGCGGGCGCGGACCGCGCTGCGGAAGATCTTCGATGCAGCCATCGCCAGCTGCGATCCAAGGCTGACTATCGTGCACGCCCTGCCGGCGAAGCCGAAGGGCAAATGCATCGTCGTCGGCGCCGGTAAGGGCTCGGCCGCAATGGCCGCAGGCCTCGACGCGGCCTGGCCTGACGTCGACCTTTCCGGTGTCGTGGTGACGCGCCGCGGTCATTCTGTTCCTGCGGGCCGCATCGAAGTGCTTGAGGCGTCTCACCCCGTGCCGGATGAGACGAGCCAGGCCGCCGCAGTTCGCATGCTCGGTGCCGTTCAGGGACTTTCCGCCGACGATCTCGTCATCGCCCTGATGTCCGGCGGAGGCTCGGCCCTGATGACCCTCCCGGCCTCCCCGATGACCCTCGCCGACAAGCAGGCGGTCAACCGGGCCCTGCTGGCGAGCGGCGCGACGATTGCCGAGATGAACGTCGTCCGCAAACATCTCTCCGCGATCAAGGGCGGACGGCTGGCGCTCGCCGCCCGTCCCGCCCACGTCACGACCCTCGTGATCTCGGATATTCCGGGCGACGATCCCGCAGCGATCGGCTCCGGTCCCTCGCTGCCGGACCGCAGCACAACAGCCGATGCGCGGGAGATCGTGAGCCGGTTTGCAATCGACCTGCCGGAGGCGGCGCGGCTTGTCCTCGATCAAGCCGACGAGACCCCAAAGCCCGGCGAGATCGACGCCGATGTCCGCGTCCTTGCCGCGCCGTTCCACGCGCTCGATGCTGCGGCAAAGGTCGCGCGAGACGAGGGTCTCACGCCGATCATCCTTGGCGACGCGATCGAGGGCGAGGCACGCGAACTCGGAACCGTGATGGCGGGCATCGCCCAGTCGGTCGCAGGGCATGCCCAGCCCGGCCCTGCCCCTGCCGTGCTGCTCTCCGGCGGCGAGACGACGGTGACGATCGGACGCGGGCCGGCGGGCCGCGGCGGCCGCAATACCGAGTTTTTGCTGGGACTCGTCATAGCGCTATCAGATACGTCCGGTATCTGGGCGATTGCCGGAGACAGCGATGGAATTGATGGAACGGAAGATGCGGCTGGAGCTTTGATCGGTCCTGACACGCTGCGGCGCGCCGTAGCGCATGGTCTCGACGCGCGTACCTATTTGGCGGCCCATGACAGCTACACCTTCTTCGACCGCCTTGGAGACCTCGTGCGCACCGGCCCAACGCTCACCAATGTCAACGATATCCGTGCCGTGCTAATTGCGTCCGGCAAGCCAGCAATGAGGTGACCCATGCGTCGTCATCGACGGGCCAAGATCGTCGCAACCGTCGGCCCCGCCAGCAGTTCCCCCGAGATGCTCAAGGCGCTGCTGGTGGCCGGCGTCGATACGTTCCGTCTGAACTTCAGCCACGGAACCCAGAGCGACCACGCACGTGTCCATGCCGAGATTCGAAAGCTGGAACAGGAGGTCGGCCGTCCGATCGGCATCCTGATGGACCTCCAGGGTCCCAAGATCCGCGTCGGCACCTTGCGCGATGGCAAGATCACCGTGGCGGCCGGCGAGACCATCCGGTTTGTGCTGTCCGGATCGGATGGCGACAAGTCCGCAATTCCGCTGCCGCACCGGGAAATCTTCGCGGCGGTGGCGCCCGGCCACGACCTTCTGATCGACGACGGCAGGGTCAGGGTTCGGGTCGCCGGGCTCGGCGACGATTTCATCGAAGCCAAGGTGATCGTCGGCGGCACCATCTCGAACCACAAGGGCGTCAATCTGCCGGGGACGGTGCTCGATCTCTCGCCGCTCACCACGAAGGACCGCTTCGATCTGGAGTTCGGCCTGAAACTCGGCGTCGATTGGGTCGCATTGTCATTCGTGCAGAAGCCGTCCGACATCATCGAGGCGCGAGGCCTCGTCGGCGACCGCGCCGGCCTGATGGCCAAGATCGAGAAGCCGGCGGCGCTCGAGCGGATCGACGACATCATCCAGCTGTGCGACGCCCTCATGGTTGCGCGGGGAGACCTCGGCGTCGAAATTCCGGATGAGGATGTGCCGGGACGCCAGAAGGAGCTGGTGCGGGCGTGCCGTCTCGCGGTGAAGCCGGTGATCGTCGCCACGCAGATGCTGGACTCGATGGTCGCAGCACCCACGCCGACCCGCGCGGAAGTCTCCGACGTTGCGACCGCGATCTATGATGGTGCAGACGCGGTGATGCTGTCGGCGGAATCCGCGACGGGCCGCTATCCGCGCGAGGCCGTCGAGATGATGGACCGCATCATCCGCAGCACGGAGCAGCACAAGATGTACCGCTCGATCGTCGAGGCGACCCAGCCCGGCGAAGAGCAGACGCCGCCGCATGCGGTTGCGACGGCCGCCGCCGACCTCGCCTCCGTGATTCACGCCGCGGCCATCGTGGCCTACACGTCGAGCGGCACCACCGCCGCACGCGTCGCGCGCAAGCGGCCGAGCCTGCCGATCCTCGCCATCACTCCAAGCCGCGAAGTGTCGCGTCGCCTGTGCCTGCTCTGGGGCGCGCACAGCGTGCTTTCCGACGATGTCGGGAGCTATGAGGAGATGGTCGAGCGCGCGACGGCGCTCGCGCATGCAGAGCAGTTCGCATCGAGCCGCGACCTGCTGGTGGTTGTCGCCGGCATTCCTTTTGGGCAGGCGGGAAGCACCAACAACCTGCGGGTGGTTTCGCTCCCTTGACGGGGCGTCTTCGCCCGGCATCGCGGCCCCAAACACCCGTCGCACCCGGCCCGTTGGGATTTCTCGGGCTCGTTCCGCCCGGCGCCCAAGCCTCACGGCATGGCGCCAAACCAGATCACGAGCGCGAACATCACCAACAATGCGACGGTGATGATCGCTTCGCTCGTGGGTATTCGCTTCATAGGCCGCCTCCACGCGCGGGAGCGGGATGCTGCGACGGGGGCGGTAGTTCACATCGGCACGACACCGCCCGCTTAAAATACATGCGGACGGCGTCGGCTCTAGCCCCAGGACGGAAATGCAAAATCCCGGTAGCCATTACGTATACACAACGGGGCTGAAGGTTCATGTGACGATTGGCACCCTCCAATAGGGCTAGGACGGCGACCGCAGCAACGCGAAGGCATGCCAGTGGCATCCCCGTTGTTCGCCAATCCGGCTGCGACAAACGCATCCCTATAATCCGCCACGGCTCGCCCCCCGTGACGAGGATAGGCTCGGACCACCCGGAGCAACCCTCGGACGTGCAGTGTATGGCGGGCCATCTCACCGGCAGAGGCGAACATACGATCTTAGGGTCGTGGGGACCCGCAGCAGGTCCCCACGATCATCCTATCTGATCGATCTCTCCGCATGCCTCGCGCTCGCGCCCTCACGCATGCTGCGGCTGCGCGAGCTGGCTGACCTGCGTCGCCGGCGGATCGACGACCAGGGTCCCGCCATGGCCGTCACTCGAGGTCGTGAAGGTCGAGGCCATGTAGTTGCCCAGCAGCGCAATGCTCGCCGTGACGGTGCCGTCCGTCACCGTGAGCGTTCCGCCTGATGCGTTTCCGCTGAAGCTCGGCGTGTGAACGTTCGCGAAACTGATGTTGGCAAAATCGATCGCGTCCGAGCCGGTCATCCCGGCGACCGTGCCGGCAAAGCTCGCGGAATTGTCGAGCTTGAGCGTCCCCGTCGTCCCCTGGAACATCACGGCGGCGTTCGATGCCCCCGGCAATTCGAGGGTGGCGCCCGATGCGATGGTGGCATTGCTGGAGCTCTCGCCCGTCACGTTGAAGGGCTGCCAGGCTCCCCACGCAATGCCGTCATTGGCCCGGATCCAGAGTTGATCGGTGCCCGAGCCGGCCTGATAGGTCGCCTGGGCAAGTTGCGCCGCAGTGACATCGATCTCGGTATTCACCGGCTGCGATGTGCCGTTGATGCTCCAGTGCCCGTTCGAGTTGGAATCCCACAGCGCATATTTCGTGATGGTATCGCCGTCGGCGTCCGTCGCACTGAACAGATTCGATGCTGCGAACGTCTGCCCGGAGACCGTCACCACGTTCGAGGCCGAAACGACCGGAGGGTGGTCGGGGCCCGGTGTTGCCGTGAAGCTCTTCCAGGCGCTCCACATGCTGCCGTCATTGGCCTTCACCCAGAGCGTATCTGATGCCGAGCCGCCGGGGCCGAACACGTAGCTCACCTGCGACAGGTTCGCCGCCGACACATCGATCTCGGTGTTGGCCGCCTGGGCGACACCATTGACCACAAAGTGGCCGTTGCCGCCGGTGTCCCAGAACGCGTACTGGGTGATCGTATCGCCCTCGGCATCGCTGACCGAGAACAGGCTCGAGGCGGACGTCGATAACTCGCCATGAACCGCGACCACGTTCGATGCCGTCACGACCGGGGCCGTGTCGGGGCCTGGGGTCGCCGTGAAGCTCTTCCAGGCGCTCCACATGCTGCCGTCATTGGCCTTCACCCAGAGCGTATCTGGCGTCGAGCCGCCGGGGCCGAACACGTAGCTCACCTGCGACAGGTTCGCCGCCGACACATCGATCTCGGTGTTGGCCGCCTGGGCGACACCATTGACCACAAAGTGGCCGTTGCCGCCGGTGTCCCAGAACGCGTACTGGGTGATCGTATCGCCCTCGGCATCGCTGACCGAGAACAGACTCGAGGCGGACGTCGAGAACTCGCCGTGAACCGCGGCCACGTTCGATGCCGTCACGACCGGGGCCGTGTCGGGGCCTGGGGTTGCCGTGAAGCTCTTCCAGGCGCTCCACATGCTGCCGTCATTGGCCTTCACCCAGAGCGTATCTGGCGTCGAGCCGCCGGGGCCGAACACGTAGCTCACCTGCGACAGGTTCGCCGCCGACACATCGATCTCGGTGTTGGCCGCCTGAGCGACACCATTGACCACAAAGTGGCCGTTGCCGCCGGTGTCCCAGAACGCGTACTGGGTGATCGTATCGCCCTCGGCATCGCTGACCGAGAACAGGCTCGAGGCGGACGTCGAGAACTCGCCGTGAAGCGCGGCCACGTTCGATGCCGTCACGACCGGGGCCGTGTCGGGGCCTGGGGTTGCCGTGAAGCTCTTCCAGGCGCTCCACATCATGCCGTCGTTGGCCCGCACCCACAGCGTATCTGATGCCGAGCCGCCGGGGCCGAACACGTAGCTCACCTGCGACAGGTTCGCCGCCGCAACATCGATCTCGACACCGGACGCCTGGGCGACGCCGTTGACCACAAAGTGGCCGTTGCCGCCGGTGTCCCAGAACGCGTACTGCGTGATCGTGTCGTTGTCGGCGTCCGAGGTCGTGAACAGGGTCGAGGCGAGAGCTGACGCCTGCCCGTGATTGGCGGTGACGTTCGATGCCGTCACAACCGGCGCGTGGTCGGGCCCCGGGGTGGCCGTGAAGCTCTTCCAGGCGCTCCACAGCATGCCGTCATTGGCCCGCACCCACAGCGTATCCGGCGTCGAGCCGGTCGGGCCGAACACGTAGCTCACCTGCGACAGGTTCGCCGCCGACACGTCGATCTCGACGCCGGCCGCCTGGGCGACACCATTGACCACAAAGTGGCCATTGCCTCCGGTGTCCCAGAACGCGTACTGGGTCAGCGTGTCGCCATCCGGATCGCTCGCCGTGAACAGGCTGGATGCGGCAGCCGACGTCTGGCCGTGTGCCGCAGTCACGTTGCTCGCGTTCACGGTCGGCGGGTTGTCGCCAAATGCCTTGGCCGTAAACTGAGTCCAGTTGCCCCAAATCGTGCCGTCATTGGCTCGAACGAGAAGGGTATCAGTCGATCCGCTTGGACCGAAGACATAGCTCACCTGCGACAGGTTGGCCGCCGCAACATCGATCTCGGCATTGGTAGCCTGGACGACACCGTTGACGACCCAGTGTCCGTGACCTTGGGTGTCCCAGAACGCATACTGTGTGATCGGATCGCCATCGGCGTCCGACACCGTAAAGAGGCTGGAAGCCAGCACCGACGTCTGGCCAGAGCCTGCATGGACGTTGGACGCCGACGTGACCGGCGCGATATCGGCACGTGTCGTGACCAGCGTGCCGGTGCCGGAATCCGCGCTGACGCTGAACCGCACGCCGGGTGTCGCATCAAGCTGCAGATCGAACGAGGATGCCCCCTCGGTGACGTGCAGGATGTTGCCGGCCCGCAAGGTCGCCGACCCACCCGATACGAAATTGAGGCCTGCCAGATCGATGCTGTCGCCCAGCACCAGACTGCTGATGGTCGTGCCGGCCAGGGAGGTACCATCGATCTTCAGCTGACCGCCGGAACCGCTGAAGGTGATGCCGCCGTTCGCGACGCTGCCGGCGCGTAGTTCGACCACGCCGCCGGAGATCGTGACCGGCCCCGTGGAGCCGCCAGAGGACACGATCTCATTGCCTCCGGCAAAGACCGCGACGTTGCTCGTCACCGCGCCGGCAACGTTGAGCGCACCACCGCTCGACACCGCGATGTCGTGCGCCACAGCTCCAGACGCAATGTTCAGCACGCCACCGCCGATGACGGTCGAGTGGTCTATTGCGCCTCCCGACGACACGTTGACCGTGCCGCCCGAAATCCCGGTTCCAGAACCGGTCACACCGGTGACAATACCTCCGGCGAATACATTCTCGATGCCGCCGGCAAAGACCGAGACATTGCTCAGAACCGTGCCGCCAATGTTGAAGACGCCGCCGCTCGAGACGGAGATATGGTCGGCCGTCGCACCCGACGAGACATTCAGGTCACCGCCATTGAAGACTGTCGCATATTCGAACGACGCTCCGGAGAGAACGTCGACCAATCCGGAAATTGCGGTGCCCGAACCGGCAGCACCGGTGACGGAGCCACCTGCAGAGACGATTTCGTGGGCGCCGTTTTGAACAATGACATTGCTGGTGATCCTACCCTGCACATTGAGCGTGCCACCCGACAGGGTGACGTCGTGCGCCGTAGCGCCGGCGGAAACATTCAAGGCGCCGCCGCTGAAGACCACGGTGTTGAACGTCAGGCCGCCAGACGTAACGTTCTCCACGCCTCCGCTTGAAACAGCCGCCCCAGCCGAACCGCCGGCCGACACATTCAATACACCGCCGCTTGAAATCCCGGCGCTAATGGTGACGCCGCCTGAGGAAATCGTCTGATTGCCACCCGACAGAATCGTGGCGCCGGAATCGACGCCACCATTGAAGACGGCCTCGAATCCGCCAGACAGGATCGTGCCCGTCGCGCTGCCACCGGCTGAAACGGCACTACCGTTGAACGATCCGAGTTGGAAGTAGCCACCGCTCAGCACCGTCGTGCCGGCCGCCGTGCCACCGCTCAGCACGGTCATGCCGCCGGAGTTGGAAATTGTCGTTCCGGATACCGCGCCTCCCGAGGTGACCTGCGCGCCGCCGTTGTCGACAATCGTGGTTGATATCGCAAGGCCACCGAAGTTCACACTGAGCTGACCGCCCGAAACGGTCGTGTTGCTTACGGTTCCACCCGCCAAACCACCCGATCCTTGGAACGACGGAATGCCGACTCGCATGAAGCCGCCACTGCCAACGATGGTGCCCAGGGCCGTGCCGCCCGCAAGCACGTTCTCCGTTCCATTCGCGCTGACGGTGATAGCGGAGGTTGAGCCGCCCGACAGAACCTCGAGGATCGGGCCACTACCCACCGAATAGCCGCTCACGACAGCGCCAGGCCCCACCTCAAGGTCGGTACCGCTGCCGAAAGTGGCGTTGGAAAGCTGCGAAACGGACGCTCCGCTGACCAGCTCTAGAGCGCCGAAATTAGTGATCGAAACGCCACTGAGGGACCCGCCTGAAAACAGCTTCAGCAGACCGCCATCGACCAACGTGCCGTTTGCCGATCCGCCGGAAAGGACGTCAATCTCACCGCCGCCGAAAACATGGGCGCCGTTCTCAGCACCTCCGGACGAAACGGTTTCCAGGCCACCGTTGTGAATGTTGACGTTACTGGTCGTGCTTCCCGCGAGATTGAATTGGCCACCGCTGTTCACATCGATGTCATGCGCCGACGCGCCAGCCTGCAAGTTCAGGGCGCCATTGCCGTTGACAGCAACGTAGCCGACGGAGGCCCCCGCGGATGCATTCATTGTGCCGACGACGGTAACCGTTGGGACGCCGGACGAATCCAGTGATCCGCTGACGGCACCGCCGGAAGAGACATTCAATGTGGCGCCGCTCGCAATGAATGCGTCGCTCGTCACCGTACCCAGGAGGCCAACCGTTGCTCCGCTCGATACGGTAAAATCGTGAACGGCGGCCCCGGCTGCGATGCCGGCCGAGGCACCGGACGATAAGGTGAAGAACTCGGACAGGCCTCCGGAGAGGACATTGAGCGAGCCTCCCGACACCGTAAAGGACCGCGCATTGCCCCCGGAGAGCACGTTCAGCGTACCGCCCGACACATCGAAGTTCTGCGCATTGCCTCCCGAAAGAACATTCTCGGTGCCGCCGGCGAACACCTCCGAGTTGCTGGTCTGGGAACCTGCAAGATTGAGGATGCCGCCACTGCTGACGCCGAAGTCGTGGACCGTCGCGCCATTGTCGGCCGTGACAAGGCCGCCATTCCTGACCGTGAAGTAAGAAAGCTGGCCGCCCGAGGTCACGCTGACCGTACCACCCGACACGATCGTCTCGTCGCTGCCGGGAGCGCCCGTCTCGATGCCGCCGGAAGAGATCACAACAAGGCCGCTCGAAAAGACCTCAACGTGGCTTGTCACCGTTCCGGCAACGTTCAGCGTGCCGCCCGACGACACGGTAAGGAACGACGCCGCACCGCCTGAGGAAACGTTGACCGTGCCGCCTGCATACACGGTGGCAGAGACGCCGAGACCGCCGCTGGAGATAGTCTGGCTGCCGCCGGACACAATAGTGGCGCCGCTGTCGACACCACCGCTCGAAATCACCTCGGAGCCGCCGGACACAGTCGTTCCAGTGGCGCTGCCCGCGGACTCAATGATCAGCGTGCCGCCAGCCAGGACGGTATCGCCGGATTCCGTGCCAGAAGATACAGTAACGGTGGCGCCGCTGGAAATCGTCTGCATCGCTCTGCCTCCAGGCCAGAATGAAACTCATTTGCCGGTATCGGGCATCGATGCCGCACGGGCGTCGACGTCCTTTATGCGCTATGCTTTGGCGCCGACCGGAAATCCCGGTATGCGCTGAATAACCTGCTTGACGTGATCGCCCGTAATCAGCCGCGTGCATTCGAATTGTCGCTGTGAACTTGCGTGCCGCGGACACCACAGGAAATCCTTGTGGTCGAAACGCAGCCGCGGATCGTTCCCGCAACTGTTGCACGCGTGAAAATTGAGAACGCGGTAAGGCTTGCAACCGTGCGTGTCCTTGAATTTCACGGCATAGGGAAACCATCCCACTGTATCGCCGAGCGTCCCGACCGGAAACTGGGTCAGGACAGCGCGATCTTTCGCCGCGTATTCATGATCAAGGACGGATTCGCCCTGCTGGGAGATTTCTATTCCGAAACGGATGTCGTAGCGCTTGCTGCTGTTGACATAGCCTCCGGCGGACTCCGTTTCAAACAACACGTTGCCTGTGTCGATATCCCGAATCCTCGCCTTCCAGGGCTGCTCGCCATGAGGGCAAACAATTCGCGCGTCGTCATTGAAGTCGAAGCGCAGTCCTTTTGGACCGACCTGGGTGGGCAGTTTGGCCGCCGCAGGATAGGCAGGCTTCGGAGCATCGGCATTCGACCAGACAGCCTCCGACTTGACTGGCGCGGCGTCGGTCGAACGATCCACGACTACGTTGGGTTGTTCCGGCAAATGGTCCGCCGGGCGTTTCAGCGCGATCGCCGGCGCAACGGTAATCGCATTCACGAAAAGACCCCTGCACTGAAACACAAAGAAACTGCTCAAAAAGCGAACAAAAGGTAAGCGAGATTGATAACCTCGTCACCAAACCTTGGCGAGTACCTCCTCGGGGCTGCTCCGGAATCGCAGGAACAAACGACACAATCATAGGCCGCGATCCCATCGCCCGCTCCAGCTTGCCTCAGGCGAAGTCTGCTCTGCCCGTGACAACGAGCGTGGCGATCACCATCGCTGCTGATCAACCGCAACAAGGTCGAACGCCACACGGCAGTGAACCACGCGATAAAGACTGCTCGCGGCGCATGGAACGGGCTCATGGGAGCCCCTCTTCGATAAGAGGTAAGCCGCCAAGCATGTCCCTCGCGGCATTCTAGCCGCGAGGCGCAGAATAGATCCCAGCCAGGCAGAAGTCCGAGGCGATCGCAACCGCGCGCGGCCGGGGCGCGAGCAGGCCCGAACTCGTCATGCACAAAAGCGTGGGCCGCCTGAGCGACGGATCAATGCGCAGTCCAGACGCTTCGCACAATGGCTGAGCGCCAGCTTCAGATCGCCGTTGACCGTCCGGATGCTGACGCTGAGCCGCGCGGCCACCTGCTGCACCGGCTGACCTTCGACCGAGATGCTGTGCAGTATCTCGCGGGGCCGTGCCGGCAGCTCGGCTAGTGCCCGCTTGAGCGCCTCGATTTCGGAGCGGGCCTCGACGATTCGCGCGAGATCCGCCCTGTCATCGCGGATCTCGAGCAGCGCGTCGCTTTCCGACGTACTGAGGCGACGACTTTGCGCTCGCTGACGGTCTTTCGCGATATTGATCGCGATCCGGAAGATATAATCCGCGGGGCTGCGGAGCGAGACCCCCTCCGTCACACGATCGAGGCGCAGGAACGTCTCGTGCAGCGCTTCACGGGCGAAATCAGACGATCCCAGACGCCGCGCCAGGTCCCTGACGAGGTCGTCATAGTTCTCGACAAACTCACCACGCAACCGCGCCCGGTTCGTCTCTATCATGTGTTGCGGCCCCACCGTTCGCCCCGACAGGCTCGCTTGGATCGGCTCAACGGCGCAACGCCTGCTTTTCCGATTCTGTAAGATATCGATCGCCCAGCTCGTTGACCGAGCCCGCACCAACCACCTGGATCGGGCTGCTCGCGTCGTAGCTGTGCTGCTCGCCCTGACGATTGCGCTCGTCTCGGCCGTTGCTTGGCTCATCACCATTGCCGCCTCCGTAGCCAAGCACTTCGACGATGATGATCGAGGGCTGATTGTTGTTCGACGGCGGTGGCGCCGTCGCCTGCTGGTTGGCTGCGGTCGTGTTGGATGCATTCGTCAACGCGCCCACCGGGGGCCCCTGCACGGCCGGAATGCCGGTCGCACTGCCCTGCGCTTGAATGTTCGCCGCGTTGACCACCTGCAGCGCCGCGAGGTTGACGTTGCCGGAGACGCGGATGCCGGCTTCGCCCGCATCGATGGTGCCGAGCGGCGCGATCAGGTCGATATTGCCGGGTGGTATCTCCGGGATCGGATTGAGGGTCGCGATACCGGCGCCGGTCGATGGCACCTGCGGCGCCAACGTGACGTTGCCATATCTGTCGTAGGTCCGCTTCGGCGGCGTATAGATCACCGTGGTCTTGGCACCGCGACCGGCGTTGATGTCGCCTTCCGCCGACCAGGCGACAATATCGCCCCCAGACGTGGTCATGACACGCGACAGGCCGAGCAAAATGCTGCCCAGTGAATAGATCTGAATGTCGCCCTCGCCCTGGGTGATCAGGCCGGCATCGGCGCCCGGCGCCAACCCTTCCGTTCCGAGCGTGACCTTGCCGCGCGGCGCCAGCAGCTGGACGCTGCCCCCGAAATCCGTGTGCACGTACCCGCTTTGGGTTTGGTAACTCGCGGTGCCGGGCGTGCCCGTTGCAGCGGTGAACATCGTGATGTCGCCACCATACGTGGCATTATCCGGGAATAGCGCCGCGATCGCCTCGCGGCCGCGCAGATAGCTGCCCGGTCGTGGGCCGCTCGCATCATTGTACTCGCGGCCACTGGCGGTGAGCTCGGCGAAATAAACGACGCGATCGAACACCGCCTGCTGGCTAAGCGACAGAGTGCGGAAGAACGCCAGCGCCCCCGCTTGGTCGCCGGAATAGCTGTAACGGTTCTGCAGCCAGACGGAGAGCATGGCGTTATAAGTGAACTTGCGCTGCTGATCCTTGCTCTGGCCGAGGAAGTATGCAGCGGCGTCGCCAGGAGTGCCCGCGTAGTTCTGCGTCTTCTGCAGCCAGGCGTAGAGCAAGGGATCGGTCGGATACTTGTCCCGCTGCGCCTTCGGCAGCGCATTGAAGAAGGCGAGCGCCCCGGAATCGTCTCCGGTATAGCCGGCCTCGACCTTCAGCCAGCCGCTGAGATCATGCACCGTCGCAACCGTGTCCGCCGTCTGCATGGCCTTGCCGGTCTGATCCGCCAGCGGCCTGGTGGGATCGGCGGCATGGGCCGGGTCGAGATAGCGGCTCGCGAATCCCGCCCAGTCGACCTGACCGACGCCTGGCGTGCCTGCACCGACGCCGGCCTGCAGCACGACGCCGGCGCCGGGCCGCGTGTCGCCATCCAGCCTGGCGCCGATGCTCTCGATCGCGGCAGACGCCCCTTGGTAGATCGTTTTCCCCGCAACCAGTTCGAGCGTGCCAGGCCCTGCAATCTGCAGCCCTGGCTTGCCGGAGTCCGTTATTCTGCCTGCATAGATGATGTTTCCAGCCGCAGCTACGGTTGAAACGTCGGTCGGGTCATCGTGCAGAATAAGCCCTTGCAGGTTGACGATGTCGCTGCCAGCCAGCATCCGCAGCGACTTTGCTGCCTGATAATAGTCCGTAGAAGCGAGACGGCCGTCGATGTATTGGCTGTCAGTGTAGACTTGGCCATAGACGATACCGGTGATGTCGCCGTTTACGGCGTAGATGTGCGACGGATCACCGTTGCCCAGCGCGCTCTTGTCTTGCGCCGTGTTCGCCCCGAAGACAAAGGGGTATCCACCGGTCGCGTAGCTGTAAACATCGGAACGATAGTCGACCACACGCGCGCCGCTCCAATAGTTGGAGGCGACGATTTCCAGCGAGCCCATCGGGAGGTTGGGGTTGCTATCATCTCGCAGGATCGCCCAGGCCGGCCGAAATGGTCTCGCCATTGCCGACGTCGATGTCGCCAGCGGCCCCACGACGCCACCCGCACCAAAGATCGATCCTTGCGCCAACAATTCGAACGCCCCATCGGGCGACGGCAGCAGCAGTCCTTCGGGGGGACCATAGATGCTGCCATTCGCAGCGACGGCGCGCAGGATCGGAGGCAGGAACGTCGTATTGCTGTTTGTTGTTACACGCGAGTCAACTGCCCCAAACGAACCACCGGCCGCGAAAAGATTGACGGCCGTCGCGTCCTTCCACAGCGTGAACCAACTCGCGCCTTCGCCATTGTAGCTGCCATTGCCCGCGTCAGTCCAAGCTGTGAGCCCAACGCGGCCGGGATCGAGAATCCGCCCCATTGCAAGATCGCCGCGCGCGCGGAGGTCGATCACGCCATCTCCCGGAGCGAACGATCCTCCGCTCATTCCGGCTACACCATAAGGTGTCAACGGATCGAGCGGCCGCGGATCCGCCCAGCCGTCAAAACCAAAATTTATCCCGGCCAGGCTGCCGAAATCTCCTGTAGTCACCTCCGTGTTGCCGCGCAGATCCACGAACTGATTGCCGCCGGTGCCGACATTGCCGGCTTTCACCGACAGCGTGCCGCCGCCCGTCTGCACAAGGCTGCCATCGGCCATCACGCGGCCGCTACCCCCGACAGCGACAAGAATGCCACGCCCTGCCGCGCCGATGGTGCCGCCCGCCTGCAGACTGACATTGCCGCCACCGAGCGTGCCTACACCGGAAAAGGCGGACAGACTCAGCACCGCACCGCTATCCGCATTCGCCGTATAGCTGCCGAAATTGACGCCCCAGGCTGTGCGCTGGCCGATTTCGTAACCGCCCTGGCGCCACAGCCAGCTGCCAACCTCGGTCGTGGCCGACGTGAGCGTGCCGCCGATATCACCTTGCGCAACCAGCAGGAGATCGCCGCCATGCTCGGCGTAATACATGCGCTCCGAGCCGAGCGTTGCCTCATAGGCGCTGTTTACGGTCCCGAGCACCGTGTTATCGGACAATTTCCCGCGGCTCGGATTGTAAGGATCGTTTGCTGCCGTACCGGTTTCAGCAATGGCGGTGCCGGCGGTGTAGACGCCGAACAGAGTCCTCTGGTCGTAATTGCCGCCGGCAAGGATTTCGAGGCTCCCTGTGCCGGTGCGCACCACGCTGACGCCAGGTGTCGGCGTATTGATCGTGACCGAGTAGGGATCGTTCAGCACCACATTGCCGGAGCCTGCGAGAGCCTCCGTCGATTGCAGAGCGCGGCGGTCGGCGCTCGCGAGATCCGCACCGCCCACAAACCGCATCGACCAGGATTGCGTGCCCGCCGACAGCATCGGCGCAGTCGCCCAAACCTGACGATCGCCCGGCCCCGTCAAGCTCGTTACTAGCGTGCCTGCAGGCAGAAGCGTCCCAATGGGCAGCTTGGTATCCTTGCCGAAGGTATAACCGCCGAACACGTAGAGATCCGTCCCTGGCAGCAATACGGCGGCATCTATCGAAAAATATCTGAAATCATTTAGCATTATCCCGCCGGTGAAATAGACGCCCATCTCGATGATGGTGCCCGCTGGCCACGTCTCGACAGGAAGATTGTCACCCGGGTTATAGGTTTTGGTCGGTGTGATAACTCGGCCGCCGTGCAATGTTCTGACTGCTCCTCGCGGCACCGTGTAATCGTCGATCAGGGTAACCTGGATCGGCATGGCATGATCACTTGTCGGAGTTTCGATGACCATCGAACCGGCGTCCAACGGCAGCGACAGATTGATCTGGCCGTCACCAGGAAGGGACGAATTAGCAGCGAGCACCACCCCGTCCTTGGTGACCGTGTAGTCCGCCGAAAGGATGCCCTGAGCCAGCACCGTCAGTGAGTCCGGCGACACTGGCGGTTTGGCGAAGCCGTCATTGATGCTGCCATTGATCTTGAGATCGGCGCCGGCGCGAACCACGAGCACGCCGGGCTCGCCCCTTGCGAAGCTGGACGAATTGCGGTCGCGGACCGATTGAGGACCATAACGATAGCCGGCAAAATCAAGATCGCCCGACGTCGAAAGGCTGCCGTTCGCCGTGGCGCTGGTGATCTCCACGCCTGGACGCAAATGGAACGTCGAACCATACGCGAGCAGGCCTGTCAGTTTGCCCTGCAATGCGTCGGTCAGCACGCCTGCCGCCACATCGTTGCTGTAAGCGGCTTTGATGAACGCGCTGCTATCCTGGTCAATCAGGTCGAGCCAGGCCTGGCTGATGATCTGGCCGTTGGCGTCATTGGGGTCTGCCGGCGCGTTGTCATAGGTCGCGAATGCGTTGACAGCGATGCTGGCTGCGCCAACAATCGACAGCTTACCCGTCGCAAAAACTGCAACATCGCCACCGTTGGCGTTGGCCGGCGCATTCGCTCCGGTGGCGCTGGCGATGGTCGAGCCCAGCCGCGGAGCATTGATCTCGAGCTTGCCACGCGCCACACCGTCCGGCGAACGCATGTCCATGCTCGCGTTCTGCATCAGGGTGACGGCGCCCTGCGACGACGTCAGTTCAATATGCGCCGTATTGTTTGCCTCGATCGGCGCGCCATAGCTGTCGGTCTGCAGCACGATGCCGTGTGCGTCGAGCGCGGCATTCGACGTGAGCGTGAGGTCACCACGCGCGGAGAGCCGGATCGTGCCGGGTTTCGCGCCGCTGGCGTCGATCCGACCATTGACAGTAAGGCTGCCTTGATCGACGGAAACCGTCACATAGCTCGCCTTGACCTCGTCACCGATGACGAGGCTGCCTTGCCGCAAGTCGAAACTGCGTGCCCCGAAGACGCCAGCCGTATTGAGCTTGACGTTCAAGGCGGCGAAATCACCGAATTCCTGTGCGGCAATGGTGAACTGACCGCTGTCGAAGCCGGCCGTCGCCGATCCCCTGATCACGCCACCGAGCGCCACATGGCCATGCGCAGCATCGATGGCTTTCGCCGTGATCGACCCCGCGACATTGTTCACGGCCGAGATGTCGATCACAGACCGCGCGTTCTGAACGATGTCGCCGCTGGTGCTGCTCATCGTGAGATCGCCGCCCCAGCTGAACTTGGTGGCGTCGAAGAACGCGATGCTGCGTCCGGCGAGATCGATCGCGGCATTGCCGCCGAGCTCGACGTCATTCGCGGCACTCAGTGTGAGCTTGCCGCTCGGCAGCGCCACCGCCGTGTCGAGAACGACGCTGTTGCCCATGAACGAAACCGTGCCGCCGAGATCGGTTATCTGCGAGGTATTGGCGGCCGGCGCACCAGCCGGCGCGACGACGCGGATTACGCCACCGGCATTGTAGGCCATGGTCGCGCCGTTCGCAGCCGTCACAAGCGGCGTCGTCAGCGCGAGATTGCCGCCCTGCAGATTGCCGGCGCTGTCCTTTGACAGACCCACCGAGAGCGTGCCGTCGCTGTTGGCGGTGATCCTGTCGCTCGCACTGAGGTTCACGGCTGAAAATCCGAGCACGAGACGGTCGAGGCTTGCACCGTCGGTCGGCCGGCTGTGGACATCGTAGCCGAAGATGATGTCCGCGGCCGCAATGTTGAGCGCGCCAGCACCTGTTCCCGGTCCGCCAGGCAAAACCGGATCCGGTGTCTTGCTGGCGTAAGGATTGGCCTGGGTGCCGTTGCCGGTCCGCACGCCGTTCCACACCAGCGTATCGGCGGCGATGCTGGCGGTGTCGCCAGCGCCGCCCAAGCCGTAGACTGCCGGCGTGTTGATGACGAGCTGCACGTCCTCACGGCCCGCGGACCGGCCTCGCGCGTCGAGCGCAACGCTGCCGATCAGGTTGAGTGACCCGCCGATTGTCAGCGTCAACTGTTCGAGCGCCGGCACGCCGGCGCTCGACGAGGGATGCAACAGCCTGTCGAGCGCGCTCTGCGTCAGGTTCCAGCCGGCCGGCAAGACGCCTGCGGCCTGGGCGGCCGCCAGCGAGGTATCGGTGCCGGCATTGATGACATTCTGCGAGACGGTGAGATAGCGCGCGCCGAGGTTGACATCCCCCATGGTCAGGGAGCCGGGTGCTGCGAGGACAACACTGCCCTCGGTCAGCAACGAAGCGCCGCTCTCGACGTTGATCGAGCCGCTACCGACGACAGGCAGGAAATTGTACCGGCCGTTCGCCACCACCAGCACCGCCGGAGCGGTCGCCGGGTCACTCGTATCGATACCTATGTTGCCGTAGAGGTAGCCGAACGTCGAGTCGAGACCGCTTCTCTTCAAACCGCGGGTATCGATCAGCGCACCGCTGGAGACATTGATGATCTTTCCAGCAACGAAAACCTGGCCAGCACGGACATCGGCTCCGCCAAGAATATTGACCGGATCGCCGGAGCCGGAGAAATAAACGCGTGCGCCGGTGCCGCTCGCATAGGTGCTGTTGGTGTACGACGTATAGCCACCAAGAATCAGCGTGGTCGGGTTGAAGGCATTGATGTCGTCGCTTGAGATAGATGCATGCCCAGCGATGGGCGTGGCGTCGGGGGCGGTGATGTCGAGCGCGATACCACCAGCCGATCTGATGGTCAGCGAGCCATCGATGCCGCCCTCGGCGCCGTTGAACAGCGCGGTACCTGCAAAGGACAGCGATTTCGTGCCATCCGGGGCAACACCAAGACGGAGTTCGAGAACCTTGCCGTCGTCCGGCAGACGCGGACGCACGGCGCCGAAGGTCGCCGCCTGCGCGCGCGCGAAATCGGCATAGCTGGTCTCGTTGTATTGCGAATAGCGGCGCGCGTTCTGACCGGAGGTCAGGATCAGGCGTGTCGGCAACGCATTGCGGATGCCGCCGTTGGCGACACCGAGATACCCCGACGTGACGACGGACCCATTGTCCAACACCGTTGGGGCGACGACGTTCGTTCCGGTCGCGCCGAGCTCCACGCGATAGCCGCCCGGCAACAGCGCATAGCTTGACGGCAGCAGCGTGTAGGTGCCGGCCGGCAATCCAGATGAACCCGCGGGAATGGTGATTTGCTGTCCGATCGCCGGATCACCGGCGCCGTTGGTCGCAATCGCCGGTGCATAGTCGGAGGCATAACCGGGCAGGATCGCGTAGATCTTATTGCCCGCCGAACTATAGATGTTTGACGGATTGGCATTGACCAACGGGGTCTTCAACACGTCGACCGAGCCGCCGCGTCCAGTGACGAATCCTGCACCGGTGAGCCGCCCTCCACCGGAGAGATCAAGCACCGAGCCCGGCTCACCTACGACCGAAGCGGCATTGACCGAGACACCCGTGACGATGCACGAAGCACCACTGCAATTATAGTTGGTCGCGCTCAGATCCTGCAAGGTGCCGTCGATGCCTTGATAGCTGATGCCGTCGCTGGTGCCGCCGAAGGGAAGCGTCAATCCGTCCGCGCTGGCCGAGGTGATGCTGCCGCTGCGGAACGTGACGCGCGCCGGTGGCGGTACGGACACGACAACACCAAGGTTGTTGTTGAACCAGATGCTGCCCAGCGGCGCACGAACCACGCCACCTTGATCGATATTGGCGGCAATGAAGACAAGGTTCCCGAACACCGAAGCCGGCAACGGCGGCGGCGTGTCGTCATTGCGGCGGATGGCAAGAAGGGCATCGGGAGCATAGACGTTTGTGTTCTGATATTGCCCGACTCTGATGACGGCCGACGCACCGCTGAGTGGATAGATCTGGTCCGCCGTCAGCGTCAGATTGTCGACGTCGAGACCACCGTTGCCGAACCGGATGTCGCCGCGGCTTTGCAGCGCCACCTGATGGAAGCCGTCCGCGTCGAACGGACGCCCCGCGGAGCCGCTGTCCAAAACTCCGCTGCCCTGCGTGCCGGAGGTTCCGAACCGCAGGTAACCATAAACATCGATCAGATCGGCAGCGACCGTAAAACTGCCGCCTTCAGCCAATTGCCGGCGGACCCTAAGATCGTTCAGTCCAGGGGAATAGCCGGCCTCGACTTGCGATTTTGCCGCATCATAAACGCTATCGAGACGAACATAGGGAGCAGCCAGGCGGATCGTGCTGTCCGGCCTGTCAGGGGCTGCGGCAATCACTCCGCTCGAAAGACGAATGCTGCGCGACAGCGTGAGATCGACATTGCCGTCGAAGACAAGAAGGTCGCGGGTGTAGAGCGACAGGGAGCCGAAACCGCCGCTCTCGACCTGATCGACACCAATGACGGTGCGGCCGAACTGCAAGGCGGGGTCGGCTTGCCCCGGCGCGAGATCGGCGCTCAACCCGCTGCCCGGCGCATGCTGCACGACGAAGATGTTGCGCAAGGTCCGGAACGCCTCGGCGAGGTCACCTATGGCGTAGGGCGCTGCCGCGCTCGGCGTTCCGAGACTATACCCGCGTCCTGCCGTCACCAGGTTGAGCGTGCCGCCCGCAGCGCCCTGCCCACCCGCCGCCGCGCGCAAGGTGCCGTCGATCGCGATGCCGAACGCGGAGTAAAGCGAAATCGACCCGGCATCGCTCGCTGCGGCTGTCGGCGTGAAGCCCTTGCCCGAGGCGACATCGACCACCGCCAATGCCCCGGATGCATCGATGAGCGCTCCGGGACGGATGATCACGAATGCATCGCTGACAACCGGATAGCCGTCGTTATCCATGGCACCGGTGCCGCCGATGCGGACGGTGCCGCCATTCGGCACCGCCGCGTAAGCAATGCCGCGCTCATCGCGGCCAATGGCGTCACGCGCCGAGACGTCGAGCCTCGCACCGCTGCCGATCCAGATCGAGCGCGTCAGGCCGAATTCGCCATAACCGTTGTTGTATCTGTTATCCCCCGCTACATCCTGAACACTCGTGATCAGAATGTTGCCGGCCGGTGCCGTGATTGCGCCATCGATCACGCTTTGACGGTTGGCGAAGATCGATACCGATCGTCCGGCGTCGACCGTGATGGAGGCCCCTGCGGCGAGCGTGAAATCGTGCAGGCTCGTCAGGCTCACATCGGCGCCGACGCGCTGCGTTGTCGTATGCGCCCTCGAATCGACGAGATAGGCGGGCGGCAGCCACAGTTCCGCGGCATCCGTGATGCGCGCGCCGGTGGGTGCCGCAGCGCTGCTGTCCGTAAAGCGATAGACCGGCACCTGCGCGTCAATGTGCGCGCCTTGGTTGATCTCGACACCGGTGTTGCTGGCGATGCTGTAGCTGGTGAAGCCGGTCTGGAACAGCTTTTCGCTCAGGACCAGCGAACCGGCAGACGACGCTGCGCTGCCAACGGCGACGACCTGGCCTGCGCTCAGCGTCAGCACGCCGCCGCCATTGAAGCCATAGGCTCGGATATCGCCATCCAGGACCAGCGGTTTGGTGATGTCGATGCCGAAGATGGCGCTGAAATGCGAATAGTCGTTGGTGAGGAGGCTGACGTTGCCGCCCGTTCCGCCGCTGGTCTTGCCGTTTGCGAGGATGGCGCCGCCGGAGGAGACATCGACGAGGCTGCCGCTCGCAAGCGTGACCCTGCCGGTGGTCGACACGGCGAGCGCGCCGCCGTTCATGTATGCAAGGCCGGTCAGATCATCTGGACCGGTCAGCGCGTTGGTCCACAGCCCGGTCAGGTCAATGGTGGCGCCGGAATCGATGGTCACCGAAGGTGTGCCGCCTGCGGTCAGCGCCCACCATTGTTCGTTCTGCCCCACTCCCAGCAGCGCATGCATGATGTTACCGAGCAGGACATTGCCGCCATGGGCGGTGATCGGTGCATTGATGTCAATTGCCGGCGCCGCGAAGGTGACCTGCGCCCCCGGAGCAAACACCAGCGGAGCATTGACGGCGATCTTGTCGCCGGTGGCGACATTGAGACCGCCAAGGCCGAAGCCGCGCAGCGTCGGCGCATCGAACCAAGCAGTGCCGCTGCGGTTCGACGGCAGCGCATCGGTTACACCAAGACCGTTGGTGATCGACGCTACGTGGTCGAACTTCACGTCGGTGTTGTAGGCGCCGGTGAGGCCGAAGCCGGTGTACTGCCCCAGCGCGAGCGTACCCGCGAGCGGCACGGCGTTTTGCGTCAGCTTGTAGCCGTCGGTGACGCCTGCCGGGCGCTTCGCAGTCTGCCGCTCGCCATCGATCACGTCGGCGAGGATCGTGCCCTCGAAGACCGCGGTGGGGGTCGACAGGTTGAGCCGGCCGGCATCCCGCCCCACCGTATAGCCGTCCTCCCAGCGCGCGCCGCCCTTGCCGAACGGACTGAGATAGACCTCGACGACGTTCCAATGCGCGTGGTTGACCACGAAGCCGTTTGCGATCGCCGTAAAGGTCAGGTTGGCCGGGGCGTTGTTGGCATTGTAGATGCGGCCGTCGCTGCCGAGCAGATAGGTCTGCTGCACGAGGCCGCCCTCATACTGCACCGAACCGCCGGAGATGTTGAAGGTCGAGCCCCGCTGCGCCACCACCTCCGGCGCCGCCAGCGTGATGCTGCCGCCGACCGCGGTCCATTCGCCGATGTTGTGGCGGGTGTTGTTGAGATAGCCACCAACCTCGAGCAGGCCACCGGCGGTGTAGTAGCGATCCGTCGGATAGCCACCGGTGGCGGCCGGCACGAGGGTCAGATCACGCGCGTCGATCCAGACGTTCTTGTTGATGAGCACACCGCTGTCGCGGTTCTGCGGGCTGTCGCGCAGCTCGTTGCCTTGGATGTTGACGTTGATCGCGTTTGCCGACACCGGCAGTACGGTGCCGACAGTGCCGGAGACGTCGATCACCGATCCGTTCTCGGCGAACACGCGCTTGCCGGCAGACGCCGCCACCTGCCCGCCCTGGGCCATGGTCAGCGAGCCGTTCTGGAAGTTGACGGTGCCGCCGGTGACGATCTCGATGCGCGACTGATCGGGACGATCCGCCAGTGTCGAGAGATTGTCGAATTGGCCGCTGGCCAGTCCATTGGATCCGGCCGACGCCATGAGAGCATCGCGCTGTGAATTGAACGCGGTCGGGCTGGTATCGATGCCCGGAACCAGGGCCGTGGCGGCGTCGGTCTCCGGCAGGATCAGGCTGATGCCGTTGCCGGTCAACGTGACGCTGCCGGTGGCGTCGGATGCCGAGTTGAGCAGATGGATGGTGCCGCGCTGGTTGACCGAGGTGGTCGACAGCAGAATGCCGCCCTGGGTAACCGCATGGCCGGTGAGCGTGATGTCGCCCTGCTGGGCCAGGACGAGACCGGTGTTTGTGACGGTGCCGCTGGCGCTGCCGACGAAGAACAGCGGAGCAATCTCGGTGCCACGGGTGGTGGAGTACTGGTTGGCGTCGGTACCGAAGCCTTTGCGCAGGACGAAGGCATCGCCAGCCGCAAGCTGGGTCTGCCCCTTCGGGGTGGTGATGGAGCCGGCGTTATCGACCTCGGTGCCCATCAGCAGCACGGAACCGCCGCCGGACTTGGCTGAGGCAGGCGCGTTGGTGGTGATCAACGCACCCTGCTCGACCACGACCTTGCCGCCCGCGCCGGTGAAGCTCGGCAAGTACACGCCGCCGCTTTGCGCCGAGTAGATGCCGCTTGCCCGGAATTGAGCGTCGGTGATGTTCGCACTCGACGCGATCAGGGACCCGACATTGACCTGACTTGCACCCCCGAAGATGATGCCGTTCTGGTTGATGACGAGCACCTGACCATCGGCCTTGATGTTGCCGAGGATCTGACTCGGCGCTGTGCTACCGACCACGCGGTTAAGCGCGGTCCAGGAATTGGGGCCATTGGCGTTGTTGCTGCCGCTCTGATTGAAATTAAGCGTCGTTTGCGTACCGACGTTGAAGCTTTGCCAGTTAAGAACTGCCTGCGGTGCAGTCTGATCAACCGTCACGGTGGTGTGGCTGCCGCTCGCCGATTGCGTGGGCAGGTTGGCGCCCTGCCACAGACTGGATCCAGGCTTAGCGCCCGGCGCGACCTGGAGGCCGCCCGCCGCGAGGCCATTGGGCACAGCAACCTGCGGCAGGGCAGTCGAGCGCTGTGACGCTGCGGCGGCGCTGCGGGCAGCCGCCTGTGCCGCCTGCAGCGCCTGAACAGCCTGGCTCGCCCGCGTCAGCGCGCTCTGGCTCTGCTTGGCCGCTTCCATGGCCCGTTGCGCAGCGGCAGCGGCGGCATCGCTGGCAATGGTCGGCGCGGCCATCGTCGTAGCCGAACTGCCGAAAGGCCGCGCCGCGGCGCTGTCGATTCCGGTCAGCATCAGCGCCAGCACGCTCGTTCCGGCCAGAAGCGTGGTGCGCGACGTCAGCCCATCCCGCAGCAGTCGGGGAACCGACACCGCCCGACGCAGATTGGGACGCGGACGACGACCGCGACCGACTGGACGACAAGACATGTGGCGCCTCTCCTCAGCACTAACCTGGAAGTGATCCCGCGGAGGATGGCCAACGCAGCGACTTGCACTTCCCATCGGCTAGTTGCTCTGGAGAGGACGAGACCGAAATCGTCCTTTATGAAACTTTCTTGACAGACACGATCAGCTCAGGACGACGACACCGCCGGGCAAGGACGTGACGTGCGCGCCGAATGCGTTCTGGAACTTGCCGACCACCTCGTCGAGCCTCGCAAGATAAAAGCGACCATTGACCGGTCGCCGCCCCAGTGCATCACCGAGCACGATGATCCTGCCGCGACGATATCGGTTGATCTCGGCAATCACATCGACGAGCGGCGTATCCTGAAACAGAAGAAAGCCATCGCGCCAGGATGTCACGATCGCGGCATCGATCGGCGAGACCGGACCGAGCCCGGCATGCGAAAACACAACTCGATTCTGGCCGGTCAGAACGACTGAAGAAGACAAGCATGCGACACGCACTTCTCCATCGAGACACGTCACACTGGCGGTGTCGCCATCCCGCCGGATGCTGAACTCCGCGTTGGAAGCCAGGGCTTGTCCGCTTCCAGCGAGCACTTCAAGCCGATGCGCTTTCGCCTTGACCACGCTTTCACCCGCGATCAGTTCGATCCGCTGCAGGTCGCCGACCGCAGAACGCAGCCCGATGCTGGTCTGCGTGTTCATCTGGACCACGACGTCGTTCGCAAGGGCAACCTGTCGCTGCTCGCCCGTGGCCGTGCGAAAATCAGCCCTCAATTCCGAAATCGACGGCCACAGGCCGAGCGGCGGATAGACCGCGGCGTACGCGGCGGCCGATGCAGTTGCGGCTGCCGCCCCCGCGATGAAGGCACGACGGCCGAGCCGCATCGATCCCCGGCCGGATGAAACCGCTGGATGTTCGAGAGCGTTCGGATCGAGCGCATTCTTGCCGGCCGGGCCAACGGCCTGCCACAATCCCCGCATGTCCCTGAACGCCTTAGCGTGCGCCGGATTCTGTCCGCACCATTGCTTGAACGCCGCCACATCATCGGTGGTCGCAACACCGGGCTTGAGTCGCAGCATCCACGCGATGGCTTCGCGCTGGTGCTTTTCGATGTTGCTATGCGGTGTCATTTCAGCGACTTCGCCTCTCGCGCCGGCACAGTGCTCTGGAGCTCTGCTACCTGCTTAGTCGATTCCAGCGGCTTGGGACCGAAACGTCTTATGACCGGGCGTTCCATGCGGCCTGCACAATACTCAATTGCGCGCTTCAGCTCGATTTCGACCATGCGGCGGGACAATCCCAGTGAATCCGCAATGGTCTGAATCGGAAGTTCCTGAATGCGAGCCGCAAGCAGGATCCCCCGCCTGCGCGGGGGCAAATCCTGGATGATGCGCTCGAGCTTCTGGATATCGAGCAGGGCTTCAACGGTCTCATGCGGCCCTGCTGCTTCGTCCGCAAACTCGATGGCGGCCTCGATCTCCAGACGGCTGGCATGGCGACCTTCCGTCCGCCTCAGAGTGGCGGCCATATTGAGAGCTATGCCGAACAGATAGGAATCCGGCTGAGCCACGGATTTGGTTCCGTCGGATTGGCTCAACTGGAGCCACGTCTCCTGCAGGGTTTCCCGCGCCAGGTCATCCGAGCCGAGCCGGCGCCTCAACCGTGCACGGAAGCTGTCGTACCTGACCAGAAAGCGCTGGCGCAGCGCGTCCCAACTCGTTTCGCTCACGAGACTGATACCCCCGCCCCCGCCAAGACCTTCCCGAACGGCGATGTACCGCCAGATGTCACCCTGCGAAAGCCACTACCATCCATTTCAGCGGCCGTTAATTCCTAATGACTCCGCGCACAAGTTCGGGCAGCTCCGGACGGTTGCGGAAGAATTGCGATCATGATCGGCTGCTGAAGATCGGCAGGTGGCGGAACGCCAAGAGACACACCATCAAGTTTCCGGGCAATGATGCGGTCCCGCCGTTCATCCCCCGTGGTCCCGACCAGACTCGGTTGCCGAATCTGACCATCGGTCGCAATCGAGAACTTCAGCACGGCGCGATAGCGACCCGGTCGGACTTGCTCGTCGTCACACAAAGCGCGCTCAAGGCCGGCCTGGATCACGCCGAAGTAAAAGCGGTTCGCGCCCTTCTCCGGCGGCGGCGCCATGGCCAGGGCAGCCGAAGCTTGTACCTGTTCGATGGTCACGGCGTCCTGCGCGATGGAGCGCGCCGACAGGCGCGTCCCCTCGAGCAGCAATTGCAGCGCCTCGAACGCCGTAAACGTCCCCACCACGGCCGTCGACCTGCGCTCGTGGGCGATTGCGCTGTCGTAGAGCGTTTCGATGCCCGTCACGCCGCTGTATGCTTGCAGAGCACTCGCAAGCGGCTGAGCCGGAATATTCATCGCAAACTTGCGCGAGGCCGAGACTGATGTTGTCGTGCTGCCTTCATCAGCTGCCGAGCCGTCCAAACCTGCAGCCGCAAGAAACGCGGAGAACACCACAAGACAGGCACGAACAGCCGTAAGGCTGCCCGGATGGTTCACTGAGCGCACCGCAACGAAAGCCCCTTCGAAAACAGGCCATCAGCCTCTGTCTTGATCTAGTTACAGGGTTGACCGCGACAGTTATGTGACAGAGCCGCCCCGCTCCGCTGGACTCTGCCGGCCACGTCCGAGATTCTGTCTCCAAACTCTCGCCTAACCACGGACGACAGCCGCGCACCGTTCACCGTTGCCGGCTACTGGCTTTTGCCATCAACGCTTGAGCGGCCACGACCTGTTCTGCGAGCTGTCTCACCTCGAAATGAGCGCAACCGACGTCGAGATGCTTTTGGACCTCTGCTCTGCCGACGTTCCGGGCCTCGTGAGGAAGCGGTGCTTGAAACGAGCAGCGCCGCACAACGGGCGATATCTCGACGGTCAAGGCGTTCGGAATCTCGCCAACAGGTATCACCCACACGAACTTGGCGCGCCGCCTTAAGACGCCAGTCCGACACCGGAAAATAGACTCACAGCAGAAAGGCAAAGCCTGGAATCGCTGGGCAAAATGGACTCAAGTCCATCTTGGCCGGACAAAGTATTTGAAAACATTGGAGCGGGTGAAGGGAATCGAACCCTTGTATTCAGCTTGGAAGTCTTCGAATTTCTTCAATAATTCAAGATCCATTCCGATATTTTGCAGCCTTTTCGATGATTGAGATCACTACAGAATTTAGCGTTGTCGGAATCGCGGCCGTTGGTACCTGGGACCGGACCTCCGACCCCTCCACCAAGCTCGATCCCCTTCGATGAGGCCGAATGTTTGGGGGCGACATGGCTGCCTCAGGCGTTAGTGGTTGAAAGTCGTCAGCGCCGTCACGATGAGGGACAGGCCCGCAAACAGCAGCAGTACCAGGACAGTTTTTCGGAAGCTCTCGTCGTTGATCTTCCCGAAGAGTTTGAATCCTGCCCAAAGGCCGGCAACCATGAAGGGAACGCCCCATGCGTAGAGCGTCAGCGTGTCCCTGGTAATGCTGCCGGCAACTGCTTGCGATATCGAGATCACGACGAAGGCGACGAACCGCACGGGCTGGAATACCGCACGTTGCAGACCCGGGACCGCGCCATCGCCATCGCCATCGCAGGATTTGCCTCAATAGCTTTTGGCGTGCTGGCTCTGCTTCTCGTATTTGCGATTTGAACCCGTAAAAATACGGGGCCGAGTAGTCGTGGCACAAACTGCACTTTGCGCGGGAAACGTTCCCTGCCTAGGATAGACGCCCTCTAGGCAGGAGTTTCCAATGACATATGGTCTTCTGGATTCTGCTTCGAATGATGGCCCAAATCAGCGCAGCTCGCGTGTTTCCATCATCATTGGCTGGCGTCGCGCCCTAGCGGTGCTCTCCGAAACATCGGAAGTATTCTACCTAGGCCTGGTTGTTCTCCTCGGCTTGCTTCCGATCGCTATGACAGCCGCAGCCCTGCTTGGTTCTGAGGGTTAAGCAGCAACCTGGCTCGCGTCCCACACGGGCCGGTAGATGGCCCCAGCAACTAGCCTCCACTCGGCCCCCAACGAGTTGCTGGGGCCGCTTCCATTCCGCTACCGGAGTTTTCCGGATACCGCGATCAAGTGTTCTTTAAAGTGGCCCTGCGACGGTCTCGACGATAGCTGCGCTTGACCTAAAGAATTGCCTTCACGAAGGGCTGTTCATAGCAATGGACGTTGTCGCTGGCCTCCTCATCGGCGACCAGTATTTCAACAATGGCCATTACACGGACGGCGTCCAACGGATGGCTAGCCAGATGAGACGCTCCTTCGGAGTGTAAGCCCGCAAGTTCGATGCAACCCATAAGGGGCAAGATGAATCGGAGTGGCTTTATTGGTGTTGTGACGATTGTTGCAGGATGGTCTTTCTGCGGTCTGCTTGTGTCGGCGCAGGCTACGACGTTCCAAAGTTATCATTGCTCCGACGACACCCGATTCACCGTCGGATTCTATCCACACGACCCGCACGCATATGTGCATTTCCTCGATGGGCGAGAGACGTTTAGGTTGCGGAAACGGCTTGCGTTTTCCGGTGCGCGCTACTCGGCAAACCGCGTCGTTTTGAAGATCTCGAAGTCGGGTCACACCACAATCAAGCGTCCAAGGCGCCCAGAAACCGCCTGTGAATTGATGTCCACGCGTGGCAGCTAGCGCACGCCGATGCACATCACTGGCTTAGCTAACCACGAGCACACGGCCCACGCCTTGATGCAAAACTGCTGTGTGCTCAGGGTTTCGTCGAAGAGGCTTGCCCGCCCGTCACCTCGGAAATTCGCCTTACAATCCCGTCTAGCGCGGTGCGAACGGAATCGTTGGTATAGGGATCGTCTGGGTGCGGCGGAGACCCCTCCCTGTTGAAATAAGGCCGCTCTCCCATACGTCGTCCCCATTCGACGTCGGCTTGGCGGACAAGTTCTTCAAGGCGATCATCTGAGGCTAGAACCCGCTGGCAATAGTCGGCCAAGGCGCGGAGCCGCTGATCTAGGTTGTTAAGCAGCAGCACGCTTCCTTTGAGTTGGCGCGGTAGGAGTGCCTGCAATGCTCCCGTCGAATCGATAAGATTGCTTCGCAACCATGTATCGATCTCTATCTCGGCCGCCTGCACTCTGGAAACCGCGGAGCCGCCTTTCATCGCGCCCGGACCAAGCATCCGCCCGATGGCTTCCTTCGCCGTGAACTTTCGCCCTTGGCGGATTTCGCGTTCAAGTTCGGCTTCCGCTTTGGAACGCTTGTCGTCATCGCTCATCGAATTGCCCTTTCGCAAGCCCAAGGCCGGGTGCGGCAATGCGGCGGAAGCACACCCTTTCGCCTAGCATGTGACGCCGTCTCTGATCGCTTCGAGCCCGCCGTTTGAATACCGGCGATCGTGCGAGATAATGCCGCCACCGGCGTGTACAAGAGCACACCTTCACCCCCCCTTAACATGAGGGGGCGCTAAGGCTCGTCGAACGTCTCATTTGGCTGAGACCGTTCGTGACTTGTCCTCTCCGAGTTGCTGTCCTTGCGCAAGTCTGCGCTCCAACATGCCCATGACGGTGTTTATTGCGTCGAACGCTCTCGAATGGGAGTCGTCTCCTCCCAGATGCGTCAGATCGAACACCAGGATTTTCTGGCGCGCAATCGCACTCCTGTATGGTTCCTCCTCTGGATTGATGTCTCCCACACGGTTTGTCCCTCCCGAAATCGACTTTGAGATTTTTAGGGCGACATCATCCTGGGACAAGAACAAGCCGATGCGGGGGCGCCGGGAGCCCATTCCTTCGACAACGTTGATGAACTCGTCAAATGCAACGTCGGGCGCGACCATCGCTACGTTCTTCAGCTTCGACATCGTTCCCCTGCGCGGTGCTTTCACGCGGAGTGCATCAAGAGTCACCAGGCAGCCCATGAAGTGGCACACAAGGGTGATCTCGTTGACGCTGAGATTCAAGGTCACGACATCCAACAGCTGGGCCAACGACACGCCCGATTGCATCGCGACCTTGCGGTCGTGCTCATATGAACCAAGATTTGCCGCTCCCTGCGACGGCCACGAAAAAAGAACTGGAATAACTGGAAGCCCGCCGTCCTGGACGAACTGGGCGTGGCGGTACACCGCGTCATCGAAGCGATTGTTGACTCCATGAATGAAGATCATTGCCTTGCTGCGATGCTTTGACCTGGCCACGGTAGTGACGGCTTCTTCGAACGCGGCGCGATCCAGATAGTCCGCCGACGTGGTCACGAAGTCTTTGCGTGGGTCGCCTGGAGGGGATATCGGCCACTGTATTTCACCGACCGTACGAGAACCATCTGACGGAATGGAAATCGTGACTTGGCCAAACGCCAGCTCGTTCGACGCCTCTCGGCTAAACATCTCACCAGCGTCGCCGCTAGATCGAGCCCGCGTCGTTCCGACAAGGATGGGTACTTGCGTGGCGGCTTCGACCATCTCGTCGCTTGGCACCAGAACCCCTTGCAGGGGCCGGATCGAGCAAGAGCAGCAGGTCGAGACCGCCAGCAAGGCAATTGCAACTTGAAAGGAAGCGACAGTTCGGACCCGTCGATGCATCCGTCGTGCGCCTTTCCCGTTCGGCTGTTGTCGCTTCGCAGATCTATAAATCCCCGACTTTGCGGACGGCCCTCAGCTGTTCCGCTCGCTTATTCCGCTAAAGCAGGCGCCAAAATAGCCGGCGTAGAGCGGAGGCATTTCCAGATTCATTGAGTGGCCGACGCCCGGCACGACGGCAAGCCGGCAGTCAGGCATCGCCGCGGTCATCTTCTGAAGGTCGGCTAGCGCAATCCAGCCATCTCGCTCTCCCCAGACAACGAGATGGGAGTGCCTGATTTCGGACATCCGCCGCTCGAGCTCGCGGCTCTCCCGTTCGCGCGTGAGATTGACTGGGGTGCCAATCCAGACTCCTTCAGAGACGCCAGCCGTCTGATCCAGGATTCGCTCGAACAGAGATTGGATTGCCCCCAGTCCGTCGCGGAACTTGGGCACACCATTCGGCAACATGCTATCTGGAAGGAACAAAGATGATGCAGCCGTTGCCATCACCGCGCGCGTCAACTCACGGCTCGCCATCATCGCACGAAAAAGGTCGATCTGCTCTGCGTTGAAAGCCAACCCGAGGGGTGATCGCTCCCGATCTGCCGCACTATGGCATGTCAGGTCCCGGAAATCTCGACAAGAGCCCGGCGCGGACCATGCAGGACATGCGGGAAGTGGTCTATGACCTCGTCGTCAACCAGCTCAAGGTCAAGCAGGCGACCTACCTTGGGCATTCCCTGGGTGGCCAACTGATCCTGGGCTATGCGTTGACATATCCCGATTCCGTGAGGAGCCTGGTGCTCGAAGCGCCTGCGGGCCTTGAGGAATATCCGCGCGAAGTCACAATCGCGCCGGGCAAGACGGCAAAGCTCCTGCCAAGTGGGAAAATGGTGGTGAGGGGGGCGTCACCCTTGAATCACTGGGCGGAGGAAAGCTGCGCACCGCTTACATCGCGATCGGTACGCCGCGGCGCAATGCTGCTGGCGAGATCACCAACGCGGTAGTCATCAATTCCTACTACTCGGGCGATTCCACCGACATGTACGAGCAGTGGGTCAAGGGTACCGCGCTTTCGGGCGGCGTCCCGATCATCGGACCGGGCCGTCCGATCGATACCGATCGCTACTATGTCGTCATGGTCGATCCGCTCGGCACCTGGGGTGCGAGCAAGCCCTCGGATGGTCTTGGGATCAAATTCCCGCAGTACACTTATTTCGATATGGTGCAGGCAAACTACCGAATGCTTCGCGATCATCTGAAGATCGCAAGGGTCGCGCTCGCCGCTGGTGTCTCGATGGGTGGCACGCAGACTTATGTCTGGGGCGTCATGCATCCGGAATATGTCAGCGCACTGATGCCGATCGGCGGCACAACGCAGTCGGACGCCGGCGATCCCGTCGGAAATTGGACGTTCCAGTTGATGACTGCGGCGATCCAGTCCGATCCGATCTGGCAGCAGACCAAGGGGGACTACTACAACCTGCCCAAAGAGAAGCACCCGCTGATGGGTATGGCGTTCGGCTGGTCGGTACTCGGCTTGACCGGCTATGATTTGTCGTACCGGACCACGCAGTCGTTCACCGCTGTGCAGCCCGAAATCTTCTATTGGGATCCGCCGAACGAGAAGGCCGGACTCAGCGTGATCAATCGATCGAAGCTGTATGACGCCGTTGATCTGGTATGGCGCAATCGGGTTGGCGAGCTCCACAACATTAATAATGATCTCGGCCGCATCCAGTCGCGCACGCTGGTCATGCACATCAAGAACGACCTGTGGCTCAACTTCAAGCTCGCCGAGAAGGCGGTCGAAAACATCCCGGGCGCTGATCTGATTGCCGAGGAGAGCCCGGTCGCCCACTACGGCGTATTTTCTATCATCAATGGCCACAAGAACGATCCGAAATTTGTGTCGTTCATGGATGATGTTGCCAGCCTCGATAAGGCGCAGCAATTTGTCGACAAGAACTTCCGTACGCCGGGCGTGGCATCCGACATCGATCCAAAGAAATCCTTCTGGAAGGACTACGTCACCTATCCCTATCCCGTAAAATACGCCAACGCCAAGGACGCCAAGGGCACCACCTGGCAGATCGGCTACATGGATGAATACTACGGCACCGACAAGGATCCGAAGGTCCTGGTCATCATCCACGGAAAGGGAGCATTCGCCGGCCACTACGGCAATATCATGCAGTATGCGCTGCGCAGCGGGCTGCATGGCGCGCTTGCGCGGCAGCTCGCTCTCACCCTGCCGGGTCAGTTCAACGCCGGCTGGCAAACCGAACTGAACACACAGCTGCATCGCGAGACGGAGATCGTTTCCCTTCTCTTGCGCGCGACCTCATGGATGCCGGATATCATGGTTTTCTACAACACCTTGATCTGGGAGGCCGCTTGGGTACCCACCCCGACGGCCGGCATCGCCGATCGGCGCCTTGCCACCACCATCGACATTGCGGCCCTTGGGCATGCCGCGCACGGCGCGATCCGGCCCGCCGCCCTCCTACCCGTCGAAGCGTCCACAGATGATCCATTTGTCGCCGCTTTGCGCCGGATCGAATTTGAAAGCAGCCGTCTGATCCAGGCACAGATCTATTTTCTGAAGAGTGACGAACTCAAATCCGTCCGCGACGCCGTCGGCGCGGCCGTGAATGACCGGCATCGACTGGTACGCAAATTGTGGGCGGATGTGCTGGAAAGCATCGGGATCAAGCCCCGCGCCGATGACGAATGACGCGGGCCTTGACCCAGATCAACGTTGCCGTCGTACCAAGCAGCAGTGTTCGCTGGATCATCCCACCTTGGATCGATTGCGGAGTGATCATGAAGGCCGTTTCCGCCGAAGAAGCCGTCGCGATGATCCCGAACAATGCGCGCGTCATGGTCGGCGGTTTCATGGGCGTGGGCACGCCCGAGCGCCTGCTCGACGAATTGGTCCGGCAAAAGAAGTCGGGCCTGACGTTGATCAGCAACGATGCGGCCACGCCTGGCAAGGGCGTCGGCAAGCTGTTCGATGGGGCGCAGGTATCGAGCATGATCGGCACCCATATAGGGCTAAATCCGAAGGCGCAGCAGCAGATGTTGGGCAATCAGATCACGGTCGACCTGATTCCACAGGGCACTTTCGTTGAACGTATCCGTGCGGGAGGCTGCGGTCTTGGCGGCGTCCTGACGCCCACCGGCGTTGGTACCCTTGTCGAGGAAGGTAAGCAGAAGATCGAAGTCGACGGCAAACCGTATCTGCTTGAGACCGCCCTGCGGGCCGATTTCGCGCTGGTACACGCCTTCTTGGCCGACTACGCCGGCAACCTGTCCTATGCCCTCACCGCGCGGAATTTCAATCCGGTCATGGCGATGGCGGCAGACACCGTCATCGTCACTGCCGAACACATTGTTCCGGTCGGCGTGATTGCTCCCGATCACGTCGTCACGCCAGGACCTCTGGTCGACTATCTCGTCGCGAATGGGTGAACCATGGATGCACAAACCATCATCGCGCGTCGCGTAGCGAAGGAATTGCAGCCGGGTAACCTTGTCAATCTCGGCATTGGGATTCCGACCTTGGTAGCGAACTACGTTCCAGCCGGGCTCAGGGTGTTCTTTCAGTCCGAGAATGGCTTGATCGGGACTGGCCCAATTCCCGAACAGGGCTTGGCCCATCCACTACTGACTGATGCCGGCGGCAAGCCCATCAGCGCATTGCCTGGCGCGGCGACCTTCGATAGTGCCATGTCGTTCGGCCTGATCCGTGGCGGCCATGTCGATATCACGGTGCTGGGTGGCCTCCAGGTCGATGCCGGCGGCCAGTTGGCCAACTGGATGATCCCGGGCAAGATGGTGCCGGGCATGGGCGGCGCAATGGACCTCGTCAGCGGTGCCAAGCGCGTCATCGTCGCGATGCAGCATGCGGCAAAGGGAAAGTCGAAGATCGTAGCCAGATGCAACCTGCCACTCACATCAGCGCGTTCAGTTGATCTTGTAGTGACAGATTTGGCGGTGATCGCGTTCCCCGGCGGCAAAGCGACCCTGCTTGAAACAGCGCCCGGCCTGACGGTCGCGGAGGTGCTGGCGGTGACGGAAGCAGAACTCGTGATTCCCGATACCGTCCCCGAGATGACATTCTGACCAAAGCGAGTCGATGCCATGAGGATTTTCAACGGATTCAACGAGCTCAAGTCGGCGGTTGGCACCGAAGTCGGAGTCAGCGACTGGATCGAGATCACCCAGGAGCGCATCGACAAGTTTGCCGACGCCACCTGCGACGAACAATGGATCCATGTCGACCAGGAGCGGGCCAAGGCCGAAATGCCCGGAGGTAAGACCATCGCCCACGGCCTCTTGTCACTGAGCCTGACCCCAATGTTCATTCGCTCGGTGATGGGCCTGAAGGGGTTGAAGAACACGCTGAACTATGGCGCGGACCGGATCCGGTATCTGGCGCCTGTTCCGGCTGGATCAAAGCTGCGTGGGCGGGTCGGCATTGCGGAAGCCGAAGACGTGCCGCCGAACGGCCTGAGGGTTCATTACCGCGTGGTGATCGAGATGGAGGGCGGTACCCGCCCTGCCTGCGTCGCGGAAGTCATCGGTCTGCACTACGCCTGAACCGTCACGGTGCGGCTCAGTCGATGATGTGGTAACCGCCATCGATATAGAGCACGCTGCCGGTGATCAGTTTTGCACCGTCGAGAGCCAGGAATGCCGTGGCGTTGCCGACGTCGTCGATGCTGACGAGGCTGCGCGTCGGCGCCTGCGACTGAGCCTTGTCCATCAGCTCGTCGAATTCAGGGATGCCGGATGCCGCGCGCGTGGCGAGCGGACCGGGCGAAATAGCGTGAACCCGAATGCCTTTCGGCCCAAGCTCGGCTGCGACGTAGCGTACCGCGGCCTCGAGAGCGGCCTTCGCGACACCCATGACATTGTAGTTCTTCACCACCATCTGGCTGCCGTAATAAGTCATGGTGAAGATCGTGCCGCCGTTCTTCATCAACGGCTCGGCCAGGTGCGCCATCCGCAGGAACGACCAGCAGGACACATCCATGGTCTTCTGAAAGCCCTCACGATCGACGTCGACGACGCGGCCATGCAGGGCGCCCTTCGGCGAGAAGGCGATCGAATGAAGCAGGAAATCAAGCTGGCCCCACTCCTTCTCGATCCGCTCGAACACCTTCTCGGTCTCTCCTTCGCCCATCACGTCGAGCGGCATGAAAATCGGGGATTCCAGCGCCCTGGCCAGCGGTTCGACGTGCTTCTTGGCCTTCTCGTTCAGATAGGTGACGGCGAGCTCGGCACCGAGCGCCCGAAACGCCTTGGCGCAGCCCCAGGCGATCGATTGGTCGTTGGCTATGCCGACGATCAACCCCTTCTTGCCTTTCAGCGCAACCTTGGTCTCGGGAAATACCGGGATGGTCATGACACTCTCTCGCGGTTCGGGTTTGGCGATTGCTGGTTCATGAGCAGCGTCAGCGTATGCTGCGCGATCATCAACTCTTCATCGGTCGGTACGACGTAGACGGGAATGCGGCTGCCAGACCGCGAGATCCGGGTCGCATGCTTGGCATTCTCGACCGGATCGAGGGCGGCGCCGAGCCAGGCCAGCCTCTCGGCGACCCGGCCGCGGATCGAAGCGGAATTTTCGCCGATACCCGCCGTGAAGACGAAGCCGTCGAGTCCTTCCATCGCGGCTGCCAGCATGCCGGCGTTGAGGCCGATGCGATAAACGAAATAGTCGATCGCGAATGCTGCGCGCGGGTCTGCGCTGGCCTCGAGCTCGCGCATGTCGTTGCTGACGCCGGACAGGCCTTTCAAGCCACAATCGCGGTACAGGAAATCCTGAACCTGCGAGACCGACATTCCCTTCAGGGCGATCATGTACAGGACAACGCCAGGATCGATCTGGCCGGGCCGCGTTCCCATCGCGAGACCGTCGAGCGCGGTGAATCCCATTGTGCTCTCGACGCTCTTGCCTGCCTTGATCGCACACATCGAGGCCCCGCTGCCGAGATGGGCGACGATGATTCGTCCGCCGGCAATCTCGGGAGCCACCTGTGGCAGCCGCTTGGACACGTATTCGTAGGACAGGCCGTGGAAGCCGTAGCGCCTGATCCCTTCGTCGTAGAGCGCATGCGGAACGGCGTAATGGTCAGCCAGAGGATGATGGTCTCGGTGGAATGCCGTATCGAAGCAGGCGACCTGGGGCAGGCCAGGGAAATTGGTGAGCAGTGATTTGATAGGCGCCAGATTATGCGGCTGGTGCAACGGCGCCAGCGGCGCGTAGCGTTCCAGCCGGGTCACGACCGCGGGATCGATTAGCACCGGGCGCGCATGATCCGGCCCGCCGTGCACCACGCGATGGCCGACGGCGACCGGTTTGATGTTGAGCTCGTCTCTCAGCCAGGCGCCGGCGACCGACATGGCGGCCGGAACATCGGCGACCGTCTCGATCGGATAGGCACGGTCGGCAGCAGGCTCGCCACTCGAACCGCTAGCGCGCAGCCGCGGCCGGCTGCCGATCCCGTCCATCTGGCCTTTCAGCTGCCGGCGAAGCCTGCCCGCGCCTTCCACCGCGAAGACCTGAAACTTCACGCTGGAGGAGCCGGCATTGACGACGAGGATCGTATGCATGGCGGTCACGCAGCGGCGATGGGCGCGCTGCGGCGTCGCGCATCCGCATAGAGTGCCGCTACCGCGGCTGAAGCCATACGGGACCGTGCGGAGTCGGCGCGCGAGGTCAGCACGACCGGCACACGGGCGCCGAGGACGATGCCGGCGCCGTCGGCCTTGGCAAAATAGGCCAGATTTTTCGCCAGCATATTGCCAGACTCGAGGTCGGGCACGACCAGGATTTGCGCCCTGCCCGCAACCTCCGACTTGATGCCCTTGATCCGCGCCGCCTCCATGTCGATCGCATTGTCAAAGGCGAGCGGGCCGTCGAGCAGGGCGCCGGTGATCTGCTTGCGGTCCGCCATCTTGCAAAGCGCAGCCGCTTCGATGGTTGACGGGATCTTCGACGTCACGGTCTCGACAGCCGACAGGATCGCGACGCGCGGCGTGGTACCGAAACCGGCCTGATTGTAGAGGTCGACAGCGTTCTGGATGATGTCGCGCTTGCCGTCGAGATCCGGGAAGATGTTGATGGCGGCGTCGGTAACGAACACCGTATCGGTGTAGGCCGGCACATCCATGACGAACACATGACTGATGCGTCGGTCGGTGCGGAGACCGCCGACCTTGGCTGTCACGCTGCGCATCAGTTCGTCGGTGTGCAGGCTCCCCTTCATCAGGACCTCGCCCCGGCCCTCATGGATCAGCTCGACGCCTCTGGCCGCCGCGGCGGCTTCCGTCGGCGGCGTATCGACAATCTCGTAACCGGAGATGTCCAGGTCGTGCTTCGCTGCCATATCCCGAATCCGTGCCGCCGGGCCGACAAGGATCGCCTTGATGATCCCGGCTTGCGCGGAATCGATCGCACCGCGCAGCGAGCTCTCGTCGCAGGGATGCACGACGACGGTGGAAACTGACGGAACTCCCTTCGCCGTCGTGATCAAGCGATCGTACTTCGATCCCGGTCGGTTCTCGCTCGTTCCGGCTGCCGTAACATCCATTGCTCTGCTCCGCGTAGCTATGAAGCCCGGGCTTTCGGATCGAAAGGGACCGTGTTGTCCTGGCCGTCGAGCCCGAACAGCCCGGCGACCTGTTTCAACCGCCTGGCCACCTCGCCGGATATGTCCGCGCTGGCCGACAACACCTCCTGGATGGCAGCAAACGCCCTGCGGCGCTCGTCCATGTTGTCAGGCAGGAGTTTTGGAATGGCCGCCAGTGCGGCATCCCGGTTGAGCAGCAGCATGAAGAACTGCTCGCGCACCAACTTCTTGAATTCCGCGAGCGTCATCCGCCCGGACTCGTCGCTTCGCCGAAGACGCCGCAACGCCTCAAGGCTACGCTCGTCGACCATGCCACGGGCCGATCCGACATAGACCAAGGCGCGAACGCCGGCCTCTCGGAGGCCGCCGGAGCCCGTTTTCGACGACAGTTCCGCGACGCGGGCTTGCAGACGCTCGCGGTGTCTTGGATCCATCTCGCGCCGTTGTGAGGGTTTCGCCTGCGGATCAACACCGACTGCCGCCTGCAATGCGGGCGAACCGTAGATCGCAAGGAACATCGCTTCGCTCAGCGCCTCTTGCAAGTCACGCCACTGATCGAGAGAACCGACGATCTGCTTCGATATCTGCTCCTGGAACGTTAGGAACGGATTGTCCTTGGTGGCAGGTTTGCGCGCGTCGCGCGCCTTGTCCGCGGCATTCTCGACCATCTTCATCCATGGGTTTTCGCTGCTGAACGCCTCGTATTGGAGGCGGAGCGGATGCCAATTGCGCATCATCTCCGCCATCTGCGGCGTCACCATCGATTTGACCCAAGGCTGCAGGTATTTCCGATAGGCGGCGAGATTCATCTCCGATACACGCTTTGCGGTCTCGAACCGCCGTTCATCTTCGGGCGAATTCCCTCCCATCGCCCGGATGTCGTCCAGCGTGCGGGCCTCGCAGCGCATCACCCATTGTCCGACAGCAAGCTCATCATTGAGCGTATCGGCTCCCCTCGCTTCGAATGTGGCCTCGTAGAGGCCGGGTGGCAGGACGTCGATCAAGTCGATGTTGCTCGAGAACTCTGCGTGCTCCTTCTTCGCGACGCCGCCGGAAACGAAAATGCCGAGATGGCCGACCGTCTCATGAACGGTGTAGACGATGGTCTGCCCATGGGCCCTGATTTCGTCGACATCCGCATAAAGATCCAGAATCCAGTTCAGCGCCTGTTGCGGAGGCGTGATATTGTCGCCTTTTGAGCAGAACACCACGATTGGCGACCGGATATTGCGCAGGTCGACTGCGGTTCCGTCGGACATCGTGACGCGACCGGCAGCAAGATTGTTGCCGATGAAGAGTTCATCGACAATGAACTGGATCTCCTCGGCGTTGAGGTTTACGTGCCCGCCCCACCACCGTTCGAACTCCAGATAGCGATCGGCCTCGGTGTCGACCTTGGAGTACACGTTGTACTGCTTGGTCCACAGCGTGTTCGACGGATTCTGGTTCTCGAAGTTCTGGACCAGCCAGGCACCATCGAACTTGCCGGCGCCGAGGTCGCTGGAGAGTGCTGTCAACCAGCTGCCACCGAGCAGTCCCCCGGAGTAACGCATCGGATATTTGCCATGCACGCCAGCCCAATAAGCCAGTGGCGCGCCCGCCACGATCACCGGACCGAATAGTTCCGGACGTAACGACGCAAGGATCATGATCGCCCATCCGGCCTGGCAATTGCCAATTACGCACGGTTTGCCATCAGCCTCGGGATGCCGCTCGATGACCTTCTCGATGAAGATGGCTTCAGCGCGCGCTATGCGCTCGATGGTCTGGCCCGGCATCGGGTCGGGCAGGAAACCGATAAAGTAGCAGGGATGCCCTGCCCTCATCGCGACGCCAATCTCACTGTCGGCCTTGAAGCCACCGATCCCCGGCCCATGTCCCGCGCGCGGGTCGACGACGACGAACGGCCGCCGCTCGAGGTCGATCTCCACGCCCTCTGGCGGGATTATGCGCACCAACGCATAGTTGACCGGCTGCTCCAGCTCGCGGCCATCCAGGATGAGTTCGGCGGCATAACTCAGGACGTGGGGTGCCGTCTGGGCAACATGCTCACGATACTGGTCACCACGCTGGCGCAGGATGTCCAGAAGCAGCACACTGCGCTGCCCGGCGTCCACCATATATTCCACGGCCTTGGCGACGACTCCTGACATAGGGCCGCCCGGGATTTGCGGATTGTCCAGCGACATCGTTTCGGTTCCTCCGCCAACGACTGAATAGAACCGCTTGGCGCGCCCGGGGCGTTGACTTAAGTCAAGCCACGATCGAGGTCCTGCGCTCTTCCTTGACTCGGGAGGACAGGTCGCGCCGATGCCCGAAATTATGCAGCCAACGAACGTCTGCGCGATCGCCGAGTTGTCACCATCCGCGCCTTACGGCCCGACGACAAAGACGACATGTTGTCCGCGATCAGCCGGACCGGCGACCAATCGCTTCAACGCCGCTTCTTCGATCCCAAACGCCGCTTCTCGGAGAACGAGGTCGCCTTCTTCCTGAACATCGATTTTGCCAAGCACGTCGCTTTGGTTGCGCTTACTGACGAGGATGGACACGAGGTGATAATCGGCGGAGGTCGGTATGTCGTCGCGACGGCCGGAATAGCCGAGGTCGCTTTCGTGGTGATCGATGACTATCAGGGACAGGGCACCACCTTGCGATCCTAGCACGCAAGGCTGAGCTCAAGGAGCTGGTGGCCGAAGTGCTGCCGGAGAACACGGCGATGCGAAGGGTTTTCGCCAAGTTCGGTTTTCGGGTCCGGCGTGGAACGGACCCGCAGGTCGTACACCTGGCTCTATCTTTATAGCGAGGCGGGAATTCCTCACCGAGGAGTTCAAGATCGAGAATTGCTCCTCGAATGCTCACCAATCACCCCGGAGGAACACACCATGAAGAAATCACCTGCCGAAGAACGAACCGGGCGCGCCCAGCATCGAGCCTTGGGATTGTGCGACCGTCGATTTGACTGGATGGCTTCGTGAAAACAGCACTTGGCAAGTCCATCTCGCTAAGCCGCCGCGCATGCGCCGTTAGCGGAGCGCGTTCTGGCCGTGCTGCGCGCGCTGACGTGCATCATTGTGTCAGGGAAGGAAACATGGGTTGAACTCGTAGAAACCGAAACAACCGAAGTCCCTTCAAACAACTTCGGTTGACACGCCCTCCGTCAGGACAATTGAAATCATTGCGTTTCAGCTCTGCCAGCACCTCAATAACTTTTGCTTTGGTTTTGTTGAAATCTCCGTAGGCCGGGATGTCTGCATCCTTCGACTTCGGTACGGCAACGTGGAGCGCCATTTCCGAGCAAACTCTCTACATCCCTAGGATGCCGGCAGACCGATATGAGATGGCCCTCGACGAAATTCCCGAAGACAATTGGCTGAAGGCCGGAACTCAAGCGGGCTTCAATGCTAGGCTGCTAAGCAACTACTGGCAATCGCTTGCGCATCTAGCGGGAAGCCGGTCTCTACCGGCTGGAACATGAAACATGAATCTTTCCCACACTACGCCAGGCCCTGAAGGGCAATCGGTAGGCGCAGCAGCGCGCCGCGCCGCTTAACCAGGACGATCTGTGAACTTCCGATCTGGGTCACAAGCCGCTCATAGCGACCGAACCGGGGACGTCCGGTTCACCCTGAAGAGCCGACCTTTTCCGGTAATCATGCAGACCGTCATCTATGAGCTAAGGAAGTATACCCTCGCCAGATTTCCGGGCCAGGTGCGTCAGAGTGAAGTCCATTGCGGCGACGCATCTCCGTTTTGTGTTTATGGTGCGCTCGGAGGGCGTTCGCGTTTGCTGCGATTTCAACGGGTTACTGAAGCTAAAAACGAATTGAGGTGCATTTCGTGGATAAAAGTGCCTTTTGGCCCAACCGCTGAATAAGAGCCCTGCCCTTTACGAGGTCAGGTTGGCACCGCCGCTCATAACGGTCTGGTTGCAGGTTCGAGTCCTGCCGGGCCCACCAATGAGATCAATATCTTGCTTGGTTCTCGTTGCCCGCAGAACGACGACCGCTCCAGAAACCGCACCAGATACGTGCACTTTTCGTTCGTGCGCTAGTTCGCGCATCGCAAACCGCTCGATGGACTGGTCCAACTTGGGTCATGGCGAATGTAATCATCCCCCACTCATCGATTGGTGGAGATGCTCCGACAGAGCCGCTGATTAAGTGTCTGCTCCTCTGCGGGTTATTACAGATACTCAGCTGCAAATACCGCACTCAACGTGGTCATATAGATCAATAGGTTACAAGCGAATTGTAAATCAGGAACCCGCGCATTGCCGAGCCGCAGCCGAGAAGTCGCCGTTGGTTGGCCCGAGGTGCCCCCCGTATGAGGCTCCTATTTGCGCCAGCGTTGCGATCGGACACCTACGAACCTTGCTCTAACGCCCGAGCCCGACCGGCCAGAGTAGTGATACTCCGAGCGAAACGGCCAGAAGCAGACATGAGCGTCGATTCCAAACCGAACCTTCTTCTTCGAAAGCCACGTTGTTGTCGACGAGTCGGTTGCCGTCTTGATGCGAATACGTGCAATGCCTTCAGAGTTGCGCGCCCAATTGAGACGAGAGCCGTTCGGCCTCTTCGCGTAATCGCGGCCCCAGGCCGCCTGCGTGATCGGCGGTGAGGCGGGAAGATGGACCGGAAAGCGCGAGAGCGCCGACAAGGCTTCCTTCGGGGCCAAAGACCGGCATCGCAAGCGACGCAACGTGCGGGTCGGTTACACCGCAGCTATAAATCGGAACTTGGATGTCCGCCGATTTCTGTCTGGCTTTTCCGCTGAAGGCACTTAGGACCTGGGCAATCGACGAGCCGTCCATTGGACGCGCGTCGCCTGGACGGACATTCATTCGAAGTTGATACGGCGAGTCCGCCCGGAACAGGCAGATCCGTTGATTGCCACGCCGAATGTAGAACGACGCAGTTTCAAGCGACTCAGCGGCGAGACGCTCTAGCACCGGCACAATGCGCCCCTCCATCGCGAAGGATTGCTGGTAGACGGAGCCGATGCGGGCGCACTCGACGCCGAGGCGATAGCGCCCATCTTCCAATCGCTCGATCAATTCGAATTTTTCCAGCGAGATGCAAAGACGCATGATCGTACTCTTCACGAGTGACGTGCGGCGGGCGAGCTCCGTCAATTCCAGCGCATCGTCTCCGCGTCGAAAGGCCGTGAGCACCGCCAACACCCTTTCGGCCGATGCGACGCCTTCAAGCTTCGGCCTGTTTCGTACTCCCTTCAGCATTCTTTTCCACGTCCGCTCGTTTTCGAGACCTGACCTGCAGGAGTCTCATAACCTCCCAGCTTGATCCTCAGGTCAATACGTCCTATTGAAAATGAAACGGTGTTTCAAAATTAACAACACTATGATACCGTTGTTACAGAGCAGGACGCAAAGGGAAGGAAAATGCAAATCGGAGCTTCGGTGGCTTTTGGTCGAACTCCGCCCTCATCGGGTGATGGGTGCGGCGCATTATTTGCCGGAGCTATAGGGACCCGCAGCAGGACAAGAGGTGCCCGTAGAGGGCCGGCGTGACCTCATGATCCCGCGCCTTCCGCCCGAACCTGCCGCGTTGCCGCTCTACGGCGCCTTCTGCGCCGAACTGCGAGCGCGCGGCTTTGCCGGCGATCTGACCGCGGGCAACGCGGACCGAACGGTCATGGCGACCGACAATTCGATCTATCAACTGACCCCGCAGGCCATCGCCTTTCCGCTAGATGTCAACGACCTCGTGCGCATCGCGAAGCTGCTCGGCGAGGAACGCTTCGCGGATGTGCGGATTGCGCCGCGCGGCGGCGGCACCGGCACCAACGGCCAGTCATTGACGGAAGGCCTCGTCGTCGACCTGTCGCGCCACATGAATCGCATCCTGGCCATCGATCCGCAGCGGCTGACGGCGCGTGTCGAGGCAGGCGTCGTCAAGGACCAGCTGAACGCGGCACTCAAGTCTCACGGCTTGTTCTTCGCGCCCGAGCTTTCGACCTCCAACCGCGCGACCATCGGCGGAATGATCTCGACCGATGCCTGCGGCCAGGGATCGTGTCTCTATGGCAAGACACGCGACCACGTGCTCGAACTCACGACCGTTCTTTCCAATGGCAGCGTTTGGCATTCCCGGCCGCTGGATCAGGCAGGACTGGCGCAGGCCCAGGGGCGACCGGATCTCGCCGGAAGCATCCATCGCGAAGTCGACAGGCTCGAGCGCGAAAACGCGACGCGCGTCGCCGAACTCTTCCCGAAGCTCAACCGCTGCCTGACGGGCTATGACCTCGCCCATGTCAGGACCGCGGATGGGCGTTTTGACTTGAATGCGATCCTTTGCGGCTCCGAAGGCACGCTTGGTTTTCTGGCGGAAGCCACGCTGAAGGTTCTGCCGCTGCCGAGCCACACCGCGCTCGTCAACGTGCGCTACGACAGCTTCGATGCAGCGCTGCGCGACGCACAGGTTCTTGTTCCCTTCGGACCCGCATCCATTGAGACGGTTGATTCCAAAGTTCTTGCGCTCGCCCAGGACGACCTGATCTGGGCCGATGTCACCGGCTTCTTTCCCGAGGACGGTGGCGAGCGGGCGCGCGGCGTCAACCTTGTCGAGTTTGTCGGCAACGATGAGGCGGAGGTGGAGCGCGCGGTTGGCCGCCTCGCTTCCTTACTGGACAGCTCCGGTGCAGGCCGGCGCGGCTACACCGTTGCGCGCGGCGCCAAGGATGTCGAGCGCATCTGGGACATGCGCAAGAAGTCGGTCGGCCTCCTCGGCAACATGAGGGGTGACAAGCGGCCGATTCCCTTTGTGGAAGACACCGCCGTTCCACGGGAGCACCTTGCCGACTACATCGCCGAATTTCGCGCGGCGCTGGACCGCCGCGGGCTCGACTACGGCATGTTCGGCCATGTCGACGCCGGCGTGCTCCACGTCCGCCCCGCGATCGACATGAAAGCGGTCGGCGCCGAGGCGCTCGTCCGCGACGTGACGGAAGAAGTCGTGGCGCTGACGCAGCGCTACGGCGGACTGCTGTGGGGCGAACATGGCAAGGGCGTTCGGTCCGAGTTCTCGCCCCGCTTCTTCGGTCCGCTCTATCCGGTTCTGCAGGCCATCAAAGCGGCCTTCGATCCACGCAACCAGTTCAATCCCGGCAAGATCGCGGTGCCGGAAGGCGGCAAGCTTCTGAGCGTCGATGGCGTGCCGACCAAGGGAAACAGCGACCGCACCATCCCGCCAGTCGTGCGGGCCGGTTACGATGAAGCCCTGCACTGCAATGGCAATGGCGCCTGCTTCAACTGGGATCCTGATGACGCCATGTGCCCCTCCTGGAAGGGCACGCGTGAGCGCCGTCATTCACCGAAGGGCCGCGCCCAGTTGATGCGCGAGTGGCTGCGTCGGCTGGCCGTGGCAGGGAGCGATCCGCTTGACGAGGCGCGCCGCCTGCGCGCCCGCCCGGACTGGATGGCCTTTCCGTCTCGCCTGCTTGCAACGCTGCGCAACCGCAACGACTTCTCTCACGAGATCCATGAGGCGATGGCCGGTTGCCTCGCCTGCAAGTCCTGTTCGGCGCAGTGCCCGATCAAAATCGACGTGCCGACGTTCCGGGCGAAGTTTCTCGAACTTTATCATGGCCGTTACCTGCGGCCCCTGCGACACCATCTGCTGGCGGCCCTGGAGCGATTGGTACCCTGGATGGCAAAGGCGCCAAAACTCTTCAATCTCGCCACCGCTACCGGCCTGCCTGCAACGATTGGGCTCGTTCACACGCCGCCTCTGTCGAACCTGAACCTTGATCGCGAAATCGCGCACCGCGGCGTCGCGTTTGCAGCGGAAGGTTTGTCAAAACTATCTGACGCCGAGCGCCTGACCAGCGTTGTCATCGTGCAAGACGCTTTCACCAGTTATTACGACACGCGGGTGCTGCTCGACCTCGTCGATCTCCTGACCGGGATCGGCTTGCGGCCCTGGCTTTCGCCCTATCGACCGAACGGCAAGCCACTGCACGTCCACGGCTTCCTCGGCAGGTTCGAACAACTCGCGTCCGCGAACGCGACAGCGCTTGAGGACATCGCTGCCACCGGCGTTGCGTTGATCGGGCTCGATCCCTCCATGACGCTGACCTATCGGTCGGAATATGCCCACGCGCTTCCGGGACGCGACGTCCCGCAGGTCCAGCTCGTGCAGGAATGGCTCGCCCAGCGTCTCGACGGCATTCCGCCGGCGACATGGCAAGAAGAATACTGGCTGCTCCCTCACTGTACCGAGCGGACCACCGCGCAGCCGGCTGTGGCGGCCTGGTCGAGCGTGTTCGAGGCATTCGGACTCAAGCTATCGGTCTTGCCCTCAGGCTGTTGCGGGATGGCCGGCACCTACGGCCACGAGCGCGAGCACCGGGCGATGTCGGAACGCATCTACCAGCTCAGCTGGGCCGTACACGTCGCCGAAAAAGGCAAATCAGGCCGTCTGCTCGCGGACGGATATTCCTGTCGATCGCAAGCGAAAATCATAGACGGCGTTCGCTTGCGTCACCCGATCGAGGTTCTGTGCGCGCACGTTGCGGAGAGAGGCGGTCGCGCCGGCCTCCGCCGCCTCGCCGATGCGCAGGGCTGAACCCGTCAACACCAACACAAAGGAAGCACATCATGGCAGACCGCAAACAGTTCAGACTTGGCCTCGTCGGTTATGGCGAGATCGGCAGCACCCTCGGCGCGGGCCTCCGCAAGGCCGGCCTCCAGCAGATTGCCTGCTACGACAAATATGCATTCGACGGCCCCTATTCCGATATTATTCAGAGCAGGGCGCGCGAAGCCGGCGTCACCCTGGTGCGCTCAAACAAGGAGCTGGCCGACGCGAGTGACCTGATCTTCAGCGTCACGCCGGGTTCGGCGTCGCTCGAAAGCGCCGACGCCTTTGCGCCGGTTCTCACCAACAGGCACACATTTCTCGATTTCGCTTCTGCCACGCCGAAAATCAAGAAGGGCGTTGCGGAAAAGCTGGCGTCGAGCGGCGCGCTTCTCGGCGACGGCTCGATCGAAGGCACGCCGCTTCACGGCTACTCCATGCGCATGCTGTCAAGCGGTCCCGCCGGCGAGCGCGTTCGGGACTGGCTCGTTCCATGGGGAATGCAGATCGAATTCACCGGCGAAGTTCTCGGTACCGCATCCGGCATCAAGATTCTCCGCTCCGTCCTCATCAAGGGTATCGAAGCGCTGACGGACGAGATGCTGCTCGCAGCCCGTCAATACGGGATCGACGAAATCGTGCTTGCGTCCGCCTCCAAGACGCTTGCGCGGCCATGGATGGATACCGTGCACAGCCTCACACCATCAGGTGTGATCCACGCCAAGCGCCGCGCCGAGGAACTCGAAATGTCGGCGGACGCCGTCCAGGATGCCGGCGTCGAGCCGATCATGGCGCGCGCGATCGCGGCGCGCCTGCGCTGGAAGGAAAGCCTCGGTCTCAAGGACCACTTCAAGGGCATCGTGCCGCGCACCTACCAGGAAGCGCTCGACGCCATCGAATTCAAGGCCGGTCTGACACGATCGAAGAAGGCCTGACCACACTCTCCATTCACGCCTCCCATCATCAGGATTTAGTCATGTCCATCGGATTCAAGATACACACCCGCCAACGCAAGGTCGAACAGGCCACGGTCGAAAAGTTCAAGGCCATTGCGGTCGCCAACATCAGCGACTCCATGAACCGCATGACGCATGGCGGCCCCCGTTTGCGGCCGCTGCATGCGGGAGGCGCGCTGGCCGGCGTTGCCCTGACGGTCAAGCAGCGTCCCGGCGACAACCTCATGGTCCACGCTGCGCTCAATCGCGCCAAGGCCGGGGATGTCATCGTCGTCGATGCCGGCGGCGACCTGACCAACGCCATCATCGGAGAACTAATGATATCACACGCGCAGCAGATCGGGGTTGCGGGCGTGATCATCAACGGCGCCGTGCGTGACTATGGTTGGATCCGCGCGAACTCATTTCCGGTCTACGCGGCGGGCGTGACGCATCGCGGTCCCTACAAGAATGGACCGGGCGAGGTGAACGCGCCGATTGCGATCGACGGCATGATCATTCAGCCCGGCGATTTGATCGTCGGCGACGACGACGGCTTTGTCTGCATTCCCTACGAACAGACCGAAGCGGTCTATGACGCCGCCAACAAGAAGCAGCAAGGCGAAGCCAAGACGATGGCAGCCATCAAGGCCGGTACCGTTGACCGCTCCTGGGTCGAGCGCGCCCTCCAAGAGGCGGGCTGCGAAGGAGTCTAATCAGCAGTTTGCGCGGCGCGTCGCACTCGGACGAGCCATCACGCGCAACCATGAACACCGCAGGGGAGGATAAGGACGTGAGCGAACAGTCTGTGCAATCACTCGAACGGACAACGATACGCCGGGTCGTTCTGCGGCTCGTTCCGTTCCTGATGGTTTGCTACTTCTTCGCCTTGCTCGACAGGGTCAATGTCGGTTTTGCCGCGTTGCAGATGAACAAGGATCTCGGGCTGACGCCGGCGATGTTCGGCTTCGCTGCGAGCCTGTTCTTCTTTTCCTATTTCCTGGTCGAAGTTCCGAGCAATCTTGCCTTGCAGCGCTTCGGTGCCCGCCGCTGGATCGCGCGGATCATGATCACGTGGGGACTGATCACGGCCTGCATGGGTCTGGTGACCGGGCCGTACTCGCTGTATGCGATGCGGTTCATCCTGGGAGCTGCGGAAGCCGGCTTCTTTCCGGGCGCAATCCTCTATCTGACGTACTGGCTGCCGAATGAATACCGCGCGCGCATCCTTGCGACCTTCACGGTTTCCATCCCGCTGGCGACATTCCTCGGATCCCCGCTGTCCGTATCGCTGCTCGAACTGGACGGCGTTCTCGGTCTCAAGGGCTGGCAGTGGCTGTTCATCCTGGAAGGGCTTCCCACGATTCTGCTCGGGATTACCTGCCTTTTCGTGCTGACCGACAAGCCGCGCGACGCAAGCTGGCTGAGCGACGCGCAGCGCGAATGGCTGATCGGCCGTCTCGACGAAGAGGCTTCGCATAAAAAGCCCGTCGGTCACATCTCGCTGTGGGAACTCGCGCGCAACAAGTACTTCCTGACGATGGCGCTGGTCTGCTCAGGCGCATCGGCAACCGGCAGCGTGTTGTCGGTATGGCAACCGCAGGTCCTCAAGGCGTTCGGCCTGACCAACCTGCAGACCGGCTTCGTCAACGCGATTCCGTACGGCATCGCCACGGTGCTCATGATCCTGTGGGGTCGACATTCCGACCGGAGCGACGAGCGGAAATGGCACACTGCGCTTCCCCTGCTGCTCGGGGCGTTCGGCCTGTCCTATCTCACTTTGTCCGGAAGCCTTGCGACCACCGTTGCCGCCGTATCCTGCGCGCTGGTCGGCGCCTATGCCTTCAAGGGACCGTTCTGGGCGTTGTCATCCGGATGGTTGTCGGCCACCACGCTGGCCGCGGGCATCGCGGGCATCAACGCCATCGCCAATCTGATCGGCGGCGGCATCATGGTCAACGTCGTCGGGCTGATCAAGGAGTCAACCGGGAGCTTCGCGCTCGGCATGTTGCCGGTTGCCGCGATCGATGCGGCCGCTGCCATCAGCGTGCTCGTTCTCGGCCGTGCGGCCGCTCGCGAAGCACGCGCGGCCTCGACCGCAGCATGAGCCAGCTTGGACGGGAGTCACACGTGATCACCTTGATTAGTCGCCGCCATTACCTTGCGTTGCTTTCGGCCGGCGCCGCGCTCGGCGCGACAACGCATCATGCCTTCGCCCAGCCGGTGCCCTGGTCTTCGGGCACGGCGGCCCCATCAATCGCCGTGCCGCCAAATGCGACCGACTGCCACCATCACATTTACGACAGCCGGTTTCCGCCGGCGCCGAGCGCGACGCTGCGGCCGCCGGACGCCAGCGTCGATAATTATCGCCAGTTGCAGCACCGGCTCGGGCTCGCGCGCAACGTGGTAGTGCAGCCTTCGACCTACGGGACCGACAATCGCCTGCTGGTCGAATCGGTCAAGGCGTTCGGCAACAACGCACGTGGTATCGCCATGCTCGACGCCACTGTGACAACGGACGAGATCAAACGCCTCCACGCCATCGGCATTCGCGGCGTGCGGTTCGGCACACGGCTTCCCGGTGGCGCCCCGATAGACGACTTGGCGCCGGTCGCCAGCAAGATCGCCGAGTTCGGCTGGCATATCCAGCTCGTGTCGGACGGCGACAAGATCGTTGAGCTGAAAGATACTCTGGAGGGATTGCCTGTCCCGGTCGTGTTTGACCACATGGGTCACCTTCCCGAGCCAGCCGGCCCGGATCATCCGGCGTTTGGCGTGATCGCCAGGCTCATTGAAACGCGCGGCGCATGGGTGAAGCTGACTGGCGCCTACATTCTCTCGAAAAGCGGCGCGCCGACCTATGCTGACCGGAACCGGCTTGCGCGGGCCTTCGTCAAGCTTGCCCCCGAAAGGCTCGTCTGGGGCAGCGATTGGCCGCATCCCACGTCGCCTGCCGACGCAAAACCCGATGATGCCGTGCTGCTCGATCTGCTGGCTGTTTCGGCACCGGATGCAAAGCTGCAGGCGCAGATCCTCGTCGACAACCCCGCTGCGCTCTACGGCTTCTGAACGCACGGACGCTCATCAGGAGAAAACCCATGAAAGCAATCCATGGTGCTGAAGTCGCTCGGCGCGATGTCTTAAAAGCGGCTGGCTTGTTTGCGATGTCGACGGCGGTCGGACTGCAGGGCGGCCACGCTGAGGCGCAACAAGGGGTGGTGCCGTTTTCGTCGGGCACCGAACCTCCGAAGACGTCTGTTCCGGAAGGTGCTTGCGATTCCCACATCCACATCTTCTCGCGGCAGTTTCCCGCTTCGAGTCACTGGAAAGGCGAGCCGGTGATCGATAGCGACGTACCGGCCTACCGATCGTTTCAAAAACGCATCGGAACCAGCCGCGTGGTCGTGGTGACGCCGTCGACCTATGGCGTCGACAATCGCGCCACGCTCGACGGTGTCGCGCAATTCGGCAATTCGGCGCGCGCCGTGGTCGTCGTCGATCTCGATATTTCCGATGCGGAACTAACGCAGATGGCCGCGAAGGGCGCGGTTGGCATCAGGGTCAATTTTGTGACGTCGCAATCATGGGGAGTAACGACTGCCGAGCGCCTGGATACGATGGCCAGAAAGGTTCATCCGCTCGGCTGGCACGTTCAGGTTTACATGACAGGCGACCAGATCGCCGATCTCGAGAGCGTCTTGTCACGACTGCCGACACCGGTGGTGATCGATCACATTGCCCGCTTGCCGCCCGCTCAAGGCCTCAATCATCGCGCCTATACGGCGGTCCGCAAGCTGCTTGATGGCGGACGGACCTGGATGAAACTTTCCGGGGCTTACCTCAACACTGCGAGCGGACCTCCCAACTACGCCGATGCAACCGAGGTTGCGAAGGCATTCGCCAAGGCCGCGCCAGAGCGAATGGTCTGGGGAAGTGATTGGCCGCATCGCGGCGAAAAGCACATGCCTGATGATGCGGGCCTGTTCGACCTGTTGGCACAGTGGACGCCGGATGAAACTGCCCGCAAGAAAATCCTCGTCGATAATCCGAGGCAATTGTACGGCTTTCTGTAGCGTTGGAGAAGCAAACACCCCGCGAAGGCTACGTGGATCTGCCAGCCATGTCTACAATGGGTCTTTGTCGTGCGTAAATGGATAGGGCGACACGCGGCCGTGGTCGTCGGCCAATATTCTCGCGTTGGATCGTCCATGACCTTCCAAAGTGGTTGTCGCGACGCGGTATTGCGCTTTTGGACGCACGTTCTGGCCGCCAGGCGGCGCGGATGGCTGCGATCAGGCTCTGTTTGCCGAGGATGTTCATCAACCGTGTGAGAGCATGCAGCGCATCTCGGCAGGAAGTGGGGCGCATCCATGCGGGCTTTGATCGTGCCGAAGGGATGCTCGACCGTCTCCGCACGGCGTCGGGATTGGAATCGACCGTCTGTGGACCTCCTCGACCACATGGTCATGCTCCCAACGCGAGATGCGGCGCTCCTTGGATGGCGTACATTGGCTCTTAATCGCGCAGCTCTGGCACGCTGCCGTCGACCAATAACGGCGCAGCGTCATTCCGTGCTCGATGTTGGTGTAGTGAGGGCAGCAGCTGGCCGGATTGGGCAGCGGTAGACGTCCTCATCAGGCAGGTAGGCGAAGTCCTGCTTGCCGAACCGGCCCTCCGCCTTGGCGTTCGACGTCATGGTTTGGGCAAGGTGACTGCAACGCCGGCCTCTTCGCGGGCTAGTATCTCCTCTCAATCAAAGTAACCACGATCGGCGACCGCCTCGTGCTTCTTGGCGCCTGCATAATGCTGAAGTAGAGCCAGCGGATGGGCGGCTTGCTGCCTTTGCGATTTTGGGCCGACCGTCCGCGAACACCATCGCTCTCATCGGGAACAGAGCGTTCATCGAATCATGCGCTACTAACTTGCCGCCTATGAATGGATCGCCATAAAGCCGGTGCTCCCCAATAAGCCACGTGGCCTGCCGCGCGTGAATGATCGCCGTGCCCTCAATAGCATCTTTTTGGCTTTGCGGTCCGGGGCACCATGGCGGGATCTGCCGAAGGCCTCGCTTGCCGTTGCCCATGATGCGGCTGTTCAGATAATCGACACCTCAGCATGCACCCTGCATCAGGAGGAACTAGCGCGCAGGCTCTCTATATCCATATCCCAAGTTGTTTTATTACATGTATCATATAATATCGGCGCCAACCGATCCGGGAGGAAGTGCGATGTCGAACGCAGGGTGGAAGAAAACCGCTTGCAACATCTGCTACGTCAATTGCGGAGTCGAGGTCCTTGTCGAGGAGGATCGCATCGTTAAGGTGCGGGGTGATCGCGGCAATCCGAAGTCGCAAGGCTACCTCTGCAACAAGGCGGCACGCATTCCCTTCTATGCTCATCATCGAGACCGGTTGACGACGCCATTGCGGCGACGTCCCGATGGAGGCTTTGACGCCATCGATTGGGATACTGCGATCACCGAGATCGCAACCCGGCTCCAGGATGTCGTCGACCGCCACGGCGGCAAGAGCATCGCCCTCTATGGCGGTGGCGGTCAAGGCAATCACGCCGGCGGCGCCTACGCGACTGGCTTCCTGCGCGCACTCGGCTCGTGCCACGTGTTCAACGCGCTGTCGCAGGAGAAGACCGGCGATTTCTGGGTCAACGGTTTTCTGTTCGGCAGCCAGACCTGCCACACCGCGGAGGACGTGCATCACTGCGATCTCTTATTCGTGATCGGCGCCAACCCCTGGATCGCCCACGGCTTCCCTAACGCGCGCGACCACCTAAACCGGATCAGGAAGGACCCAGCCCGCAAGCTGATCGTGATTGATCCGCGCCGTACCGAGACCGCCGAGATGGCCGACCTGCATCTCGCCGTGCGGCCCGGGACGGATGCATTCCTGCTGGGAGCGATCCTCGCCACCCTGCTGCGACGGGACAAGCTGGACACCGAATTCATCGCCGCGCATACGACGGGCTTCGCCGAGGTGGAGGACGCCCTGCTCCGCATTCCTGTCATGGAGTGGGCCGCGGCAGCTGACATTCCGCTCGACCAGATCGAACGCTGCGCCGACATGATTGGCGAAGCCAAGGCAATGACGGTCCGTGTTGAGCTCGGCATACAGCAGGGCGTCAATTCGACGCTCAACTCCTATCTGGAAAAGCTCCTGATCATGCTGACCGGAAGCTTCGGCAGGCCAGGCACCAACCAGCTTCATAGCTGGCTCATGCCGCTCTGGGGCAACTCTCCGAACCAGAAATTCGCCGCGACCGATACCGAAGTGATCGGAGGCCTTTTGCCGCCAAACATCTTTCCGCAGGCGGTGCTCAACGACCATCCCGACCGCCTGCGCGCGGTATGGATCGACAGCTCCAACCCCGCGAACACCGCGGCGAATACGGCAGAAGTGGAAAAGGCGCTTGGTGCGCTTGACCTCTGCGTCGTCGTCGATGTGGCCATGACCGAAACGGCCCGGCTCGCCCACTACGTGCTGCCGGCAGCGTCGCAGTACGAGAAGACCGAGTTCACGCTGTTCAATTTCGAATTCCCGAAGAACTTCTTCCATGTCCGTTCAGGCGCGGTGTCACCGCTGCAAGGCACCCTGCCCGAGCCGGAAATCTATACGCGGCTCGCTCGCGCGCTCGGACTGCTGCCCGGCGACAATGCGTTGGCGCCACTCCGCGAAGCCGCCTTCCATTCGCGGCCCGCGTTCGCGCAAGCATTTCGCGCCTTCATGGGCGCCAATCCGCAAAGCTCCGCAGTCGGCGCGCTCGTTCTCTATCATACCCTGGGGGCCACCTTGCCGGACGATACGGCGGCCGCAGCGCCGCTCTGGCAGGCGGCGCAGGCCTGCGCCAAGCGATCGCCCGAGGCGGTTCGACGCGCGCTCGGATCACGTGGCGAGGTACCGGACGCCGGTCTTGGAGACGCCTTGTTCGATGCCATCTTCAGCGCGCGGAGTGGTGTTGCCATCACCGAGCACGGCTATGAAGACGTGTGGTCGCTGATCAGCCATCCCGATCGCAAGGTGCACCTTGCCATTGCACCACTCCTCGAATGGCTCGGTGGCCTCGATCCGGCGGCGGCGCAGCGACCTAAAGACTATCCTTTCGTGCTCGCCGCCGGCCAGCGGCGTCTGTTCAACGCCAATCAGATCTTCCGCGACCCAGCTTGGCGGCGTGACGACCCCGATGGCGCACTGTTGATCAATAAACGTGACCTCGACGAGCTCGGCGCGAGCGACGGCGAGTGGATCGCCGTGGAGTCGGCAGCGGGCCGGATCGTGGTCCGTTGCAAGGCCGATGACAGCCTGCGCCAGGGCCAGCTCGCGCTGCCGCATGGCTACGGCCAGAGCTATCCGACCCGCGATGGCCAACGGCTCAGCAACGGACCCCGCGTCAACGTTCTGACCGACAGCGGCAATTGCGATCCGATCGCGGCGACGCCGTACCACAAGCATGTTGCGGTTCGATTGGAGCGGCTCCAGCAAAGTGAAATCGCCGCCTTCGAGGAACGCTCGCGGCGTATTCACGATGGCTGACCTTTCGGGCCGAGGCTCGCCGAATAGCTTCGTCGGGTGAACTCGGTAGACCTCGAGCGTAGATCGAACTGATAAGGTTTTGCCTATTTCCTTATCAGTTGCGAACTGGAGAGGTTTTGTATGAAAGCTTATTAGTCCATTCTCTCCTCCGCTCGGTCGCTCCAAGTCGTGCGCGGTGTTTTTATGGTGCGCTCGAAGGGCCTTCGCATTTGCTGTGATTTCAACGGGTTGCGCGGAGGGCAACGAGATTGGTGCATTTCGCACGCAAAAGTGCCCATTGGCTGAACCGCTGGAGAAGAACCTTGCCCCATGCGAGGTCAGGTTGGCCCCACCCCTCATAACAGTCTGGTTGCAGGTTCGAGTCCTGCCGGGCCCACCAAGAAGATCAATATCTTACTGGATCCTCGTTGCCCGCAGCGCGACGACCGCACCAGAAACCGCACCAAATACGTGCACTTTTCGTTCGTGAGTCACTCGCACTCCGCCCGCTATTAGCCAAACCGAGAGAAGGAACGAGCCAGTTGCTGGCGATCGCCCCCGCTTCATTGCGGCGAAGAATCGCAAATCGGCAACGTTGGGGATTTCCAATACCGAGCTGTTGGCCTGCGACAAGCGCACGTGGACCCGGCAGTTTCGACACGCGGTCGCCAGGACCCCTCACCTTCAAAACCCCGTTTAGGATCGACTCTTGGGACGTGGCCACAGGCCTCCTGCGGACCATGATTCAGATTCTTCTGGGGACATCGGATCGGCTCCGCCACCAGTCCGTGCAGAATCGGAATTAAGCCAACGGTGCAACTCGAGCCTGCCTATCTGGTTGCGGTGGACCTCGTCGGGTCCGTCAGCCAGTCGCAGCAAGCGGGTCGTAGCGAACGCTGCAGAAAGGAAATGGTCATTGTTGGTTCCGCCTCCACCGAATGCCTGCATCGCCCAGTCAACAATCGTCTGCGCCATGTTCGGCGCGACGACCTTGATCATCGCGATTTCCTGCCGCGCAGCCTTGTTGCCGACGGTGTCCATCATATAGGCCGCCCTGAGAGTCAGCAGTCTCGCTTGCTCGATCTTCATGCGCGCTTCGGCCACGCGCTCAAGCGTCACCGTTTGCTCGGCGAGAGGTTTGCCAAACGCGACACGTTTCAGCGCCCGCCGGCACATGCGCTCTAGCACCCGCTCGGACAGGCCGATCAACCGCATGCAATGATGGATGCGTCCAGGCCCGAGCCGACCTTGCGCGATCTCGAATCCGCGTCCCTCGCCGAGCAGCATATTGGCGGCCGGCACGCGTACATTGGTGAACATCACCTCGGATGCACGATCCGGCACGCCGTAAAATCCGAGCACCGGCAACGAGCGGACGACACGCACTCCGGGCGCCTCTTTCGGCACCAGGATCATCGATTGACGCTTGTGACGGTCCGGATGCTCAGGGGCGGTCTGCCCCATGAAGATGATGATCTTGCATCGCGGATCGGTGGCACCGGTCGTGTACCATTTGCGACCGTTGATCACGTAATCGTCGCCGTCGCGCACGATCGAACTGGCCACATTGGTCGCGTCGGATGAGGCGACGTCGGGCTCCGTCATCGCAAACGAGGAGCGAATCTCACCGGCGAGCGGCGGCTTCAGCCATGAAAGCACTGCGGCCGACGGGCGGCCTGATGCTACGCCGAGATGGCAGCAGTCTGCCCTGGAGCGGCAAGGGAGAAATGCTGACACAAGTCGAGCGCATTTCGAAGAAGATCATTCTTGCCGCGGGCCTGCGTCCTGAGCTGACCTTCACCTCGTTTGGTCGACACGGCGGGACCACCGAGGCGAGCACGTCCGGACTCACTGAAACGCAGCTGATGAAGAAGGGCCAATGGTCGTCAACCAAGGCGATGGCGCACTACCTTCATCACGACGATGAGGCCAAACAGGACGCACAGATCAAGCGCATCAAACGACGCAAGCAAGCGGCCAGAAAGTGAACAATTGTCGGAATGGATTCGGCGCTCTTGTCGGAATGGAAATCACGAAATCCGATAAGCGCTTGAAAACATTGGAGCGGGTGAAGGGAATCGAACCCTCGTATTCAGCTTGGAAGGCTGCTGCTCTACCATTGAGCTACACCCGCGTCGGACGATCCCCTAACACGGCCGGACGGCCGCCTCAACTGCCACGGCGTACGGCCTTGTGGTCCGGTAAACGCAAACATTTCCGTGCAATCCGCCCGGTTCCTAGCCTGGATGGGGCGGACGGCGGCCTTAACAGCGGCAGATTCGCCACCTATATTGCGGGTCCCATCAACAAAGAAAGGAGGTGATCCAGTGTCTTGTCTCAAGCGCTGTCACCTCGCTGGGATCGCCCGCTAGGCGCTGAGTAATCAGCCTGGCATCGGGGCGCTCTCAGCCCTGGACCAGCGAGACAACAAATCCGGGGGCGCGGCGGAAGCGATTCCGCCGCGCCTTTTTGCCTGTCGGGGCCCACGCGATTCGCCGCCGCCATGCCGCCGGCGGGATACATTGTCGCAGCACAGAAACCCGCCAGTTCGCTACACACGAAATGTCGGCGTGGGTGGGCGCGAGACGTCCTAGCCAGAAGCATGACCCGGCACGGTGCGAAGCGGTTTTCCCCCGACAAACGCAAAGCATTTGCGCGGAGATCATGCCCGAACAATCATCGCGCCTTGGCGCCTGCCGTATTTGAAATGAGGAGCTTACAAGATGCTTTATGCCATCCTGGCCTATCACGTCGAAGCCGAGGTCAAGTCGTGGAGTGCCGACGAGGACGCAGCCGTCATGGCGGGTCTGCGCGAGGTCCATCAGCGGCTGAAGGGGCGGCTCGGACCGGCTGCACGCCTCGGCGAAACCCGCAACGCCAGCACGCTGCGCGGGCCCGGCCACGGCATGGTGATCGACGGCCCGTTCTCGGAGACCAAGGAGCAGCTGCTCGGCTTCTACGTGATCGATTGCGCCGATGAAGCCGAAGCGATCGCCGCGGCGCGCGACTTGCGCAGCGTCAACCCGTCGGCGGTCTACGAGATCCGCCCGCTGAAGCTCTATATCCCCGGCGCACCGTTTCCGGAAACCGCAGGTCCCAGCGAAGCGTAGCGAGTCCTTTAGCGGCTGGAGCGTCTCGGCAATTTCGGCAGCTTGCTCGGATCGAACTTCGGCAGCGGCAGATCCGGCGGCGGCTCGGGTGCCGCCTCCTGGCTCGGAATCAGCGTCACCTCGAAGGCGAGATCGGGCACGGCATCGGCCCTGCCCTTGCAGGTCGCTATCGCGCCGCTGAAGATGCCCTCGAGCCGCACCACGAGGTCGTCGGTGCCGAACACGGTCGCATGACCGTCGGAATGCCGACTGGCCTTGAGAACGGCGGAGAAGCGCTCGCCGTCGACCTCATAGGTGCCGCTGTAGAGCATGATGGCGTCGCTGCCCCACAGCCTGCCGTCGGCCACATGCACGATGCCGGTGCCGTCAGCGAGCGACGTTCGAAACCACGCCGCATAGGTGCCGTTCTTGAGCATGGAGCCTGTCTCGACTCGCTCCGTTTCTCCGCAAACGATCTGGGCACCGTTGCGTTAACAGGCGGTGAAGGAACTCGCGGTGAAGGAACTTGGCCCCAAGCTCACTGGCCGTCGATCTGCCGTCCCATGATGGCGATCGCCTTCTGATAGACCCCTGCGGCGTTCCATGCCTCGATCGCGGCGAAATTGGGTTCCCCCGGCTGATAGCCGGCGCCGGCGCGCCAGCCATTGGCGCGCAGGAAGTTCGCCGTGGAGGCCAGAGCATTAGCGGCGACGTCGAGATTGCCGGTGCCATAGGCGAGGACGTTCTTCGGCATGAACTGGGTCTGGCCGATTTCGCCATGCATCGAGCCGCGCGTGCTGCCGGACAGACTGCCGCGGTCGATCAGCTTCAGCGCGGCATAGAGCTGGTCGGTGAAGAACTCGGGACGGCGGCAGTCGTAGGCAAGCGTCGCGATCGACGACAGCATGTTCTGGTTGCCGCGCTGGCTGCCGAAGCCGCTCTCCATGCCCCAGATCGCGATCAAGGGCCCCGGCGGCACGCCGTAGCGCTGCTGGATCGAGGCGAACAGGGCCGCCTGCGATTGCTTCAGCGAACGGCCGCGCGCCACGATGGTCGCAGATCCCCGCTTGGCCATGAATTGCTCGAGCGACAGGCCAAAACTGCGCTGGCCGCGATCCGCGGCGATCGTCGCACTGGCGTAGTGCGCCTGCATCAACGCGTCGATCGCGGTGGCGCCGACGCCCTTGGCCCTCGCCTCGCCGGCAAACTGCTCCTTCCAGGCTTCGAATCCGCCGGGCCCGTTGCCGCATTGCGCCGCTTTCGCCTCTGCGCCCAGCGTTGCAACCATCACGACGATGGCGAGCGCCGACGTCGCAATCTGCCAGCCCCTGATCATCCGAAACCTCCTCCGAAAAATGTGCCGCTGCCCCTGCCGGGCGCTGACGATGGCCTGATGTAGATGACCCGACGATGAACGATCCGCCTCAGATTCGGCCGCGGACCGCCACGATATGTCGCCGGCAGCGGATTGGCCATCCCGGCCAGATCAGGCAGGCCGGGACATTTGGCCCTTGCGTTCCGGCGGATTCGACCGCGACGGGCGAGCCCCGCAACACGGCGCTTGACATTGACGCTAACGAGAAGGTGCTAGGCCGACCCTCGACAGGAGATCGCGATGCGGATTCAGGAGGCGGCACACCATCTTGGCGTGAGTGCACGGACGCTTCGGCACTATGAGGCGGCTGGCCTGATCGTGCCGCGCCGGAATTCGAACGGCTATCGAAGCTACGCCGCGTTGGAGATCGAGCGGGCTGCGTGGGTGAGAGACCTCATCGCCGCGGGCTTCTCGACCCGCGAGCTTCGCAACCTCCTGACCGCGCTTGAGGACGGCCGGCGCGGCGCGCGCGTGAACTGCTCCGCAGTAATGCAGGAGAAGCTCGACCAGATCGATCGGGCGATCGCGGCGCTGCGCAAGCGGCGGCGCGCCTTGTCGCGCCGTCTGGCCGGGCCGGATGGCGGTCGCGGCAACATCAGAACATCAGGACCTGGCGATGAAGATACTCAATATCCTGGCGAGACGTTACCTGCCGCTCGAGGGCCTGGACGAGGCCGTGGCCTTCCACGAAGCCCTGATCGGCCAAAAGGCGCGACTTCGCTTCGACTATCCCGAATATGATCTCAGGCTGGCGCAGGTCGCCACGATCCTGTTCATTGCAGGGACGGAACAGAGCCTGAAGCCGTTCACGGCGACGCATCTGACGTTTCTGGTCGACGATATCGACGCATTCGCCGCGCATCTCCCCGGCATCGGCGCTACGGTACTTGAGGCCCCCAAACAGGTCTCGACCGGCCGCAACATGCTGGTGCTGCATCCGGACCAGACCCGCGTCGAATATGTCGAGCATCGCGACAAGCATCCCGCCGACGTGTTGCCGTGAGGACGTGCTGCCTTTGAGCAGGTCAACCACACGGCCGCGATGACGGCAGCGCCAGCTCGCGAAATGCCGCAAGCGATGCCGCTCGCTACGGCACTTCGCCTCGCCGCAGCGGGCCAACGGTCTGCGGGCGGTTGAGGAAGAACTCGCGGTTGCCGAGCGCGGCCTCCGCATACTGGTCGATCGCCACGATGATCGCCTGCACGTGGTGAAAGCACCAGCCTTCCCGCGTCGCCATATGCCGGACCTCGGCCAGCGCCTTGATCCAGGGCGCATGATCATCGCTGTCGTGGAAATACCGAAGCGGCTCTCTCATCTTTCCTCCGGCAGATCACGTCCTCGAGCTCGGCGCGCTTGCGCGACAGCAGAAGCTGCGCCGATGCACTGTCGCGTCCGGCCTGCCTCAGCCGGTTCACGGATGTGTCGAGCGCGCGCAACTCGGCGCGCAGCCGCTGCATCCTGGCTGCATCATCAGGCACGCGCTTCGCCGGCGACCGGCTCTCGCTTCACCGCGCGAAGAAAGATCGGTGTCGCGGCGCGGCGGCGCGGCGCAACGCTCGCATGCACGATGATCGGCTCGCGGTCACCCAGCACGCTCCGCTCTTCGACCAGACGGCTCATCACCAGACGCATCTTCAGCAGATCCCCGGCAACGAAGGCGCAATCCTCATCCCGGTTGATCTGCTGTCGCATGATCGCCTCAGCCTCGAGCATGCTGACGCGCAGCGCCTTGATCTGCCTGCGAATTTCGTTGATGCGGTTGTCCATGGCGGCCTCCTATTCACGATGGAGGGCAATTAGAACAAAACAAGAACATACAGTCAAGCGGCGGAGCCGGCCTGTCGCGGATTTTGATGATCGCCTGTTGTGGGAACCGGGAGGATCACCATTCTGGCGAACTCAACGTGAGGATGTCCGATGAAGCAAAGAGCCGCGGACGAACGCCGGCCGGGATCACAGCGAACGCTCGCAGGTCGTCCGCAGCGAAGCCGCGGCAGACCGTCACAGCCGCCGCCTCTTCTGCGGCCTGCCTTCCGCGGATGCGTATCGACAGGATTTCCTCTGTGCTCAAGCCTTCCGCGGCAGACAAACGGGCGACACATGACTGTGGAACAATTCACTCTTGGAACTTGTCTACTCAAATAGACAAATTAGAATGGGGTCGATTCTGTTTCGATCATTGCGCTGTACATGACGAAGTCTTCCAAACTGGTCGCCGCCAAGCGCGGCAAGGTCCTTCTGGTCCGACGTCGATCTGACGGGCTGTGGATGTTCCCCGGCGGGCGCAGGCGTGCGCGCGAGACCGGCAAGGATTGCCTGAAGCGTGAGATCAAGGAAGAGCTGCCGAAGCTCAAGCTCGGCAGGCTCAGCCTCTGGAAGGAAGTGACGGCCAAGAACAAGCGCTCCGGCCGCAAGATGAGCGATGCGATCTTCATCGCCAAGAACGCCAAGGGACGGCTGGCGATCGGCGACAAGAAGGAGATCGACCGCGCCGCCTGGCATAAGCCCCGCGGACTTCGCCTGACGCCGACCTCGCGCTACATCCGCGATCGGCTGTTTCCGAGGAAGCAGCGGCGCCGGAGATAGACCGCGGAATATCTGCTGCGCGGAAAATCGCGGATTTCATCTTTGATGGCGGTTGGGCGGGCCTGCCTTGCTGATTTGTTGAGCTTCGCACACCATCGACGCGTGCTAGGAATGATGTGATCCGTCCGGACCGGACATGACATCAGCCGGAATTGCGTCAGAATGGGCTTCCCCTCCAACCGCCAGAGGCGGCTGTTCAGAATCGTTTCCGCGCGCTGGCAGCGCCGGGCCATCTTCCTGCTGGGCGGCATTGCGGTCGGTGCGGCGGCTGTCGCGCTCGCACAGCTCGCGGATCTGGCGCAGCTCGCCTTCTCCGCACTGGTGTCGCATCTCCGTTATGCCTCGCTGGTGCTGACGCCGACAGGCTTCGCGCTGTCGGTATTCCTGACCAACCGCTTCTTCCCGAACGCGCAGGGCAGCGGCATCCCGCAGGCCATCGCCGCACGCCATCTGACCGACCAGACCGCGCGCGAGAGCCTGGTTTCGCTGCGCATTGCCGCCGGCAAGATCCTGCTGACCCTGTTCGGCCTCTTGTGCGGCGCATCGGTCGGGCGCGAGGGACCGACGGTGCAGATCGGCGCGTCGATCATGTTTGCGCTCGGCCGCTTCTCGCCCCGGCGCCAACCCGGCCTGATCCTTGCCGGCGCGGCGGCAGGTGTCGCGGCAGCCTTCAACACCCCGCTGGCCGGGATCGTGTTCGGCATCGAGGAAATGAGCCGCGCCTTCGAGACACGGACCTCCAGCCTGATCATCGGCGCCGTCATCGCCGCGGGCCTCACGTCGCTCGCCTTAATGGGCAACTACACCTATTTCGGCACCAGCGCGACGGGCTTGCGCAACGGCGCCGACTGGCTCGCCGTCCCGCTCTGCGGCGTGGCCGGCGGTCTGGCGGGCGGTCTGTTCAGCCGCATCCTGATCGCGATGGCGCGCGGATTTGCCAATCCGTTGGGGCGCGCGATCAAGCGCTATCCGGTCGGCTTTGCCGCGATCTGCGGATTGGCGGCGGCGATTTGCGGGATCGCTTCCGACGGGGCGATCTACGGCACGGGATATCAGCAGGTCAAATCCGCGCTCGAAGCCGGCTCGCAATTGCCCGCGAGCTTCGGCGTCTGGAAATTCCTCGCCACCGCCTTTGCCTCGATCAGCGGCATGCCGGGCGGCATCTTCGCGCCCTCGCTCGCGGTCGGCGCCGGGATAGGCTCCAACATCGCGCCGCTATTTCACGGCGCGCCGCTGGCGGCCCTCATTCTGCTCGGCATGGTCTCGTATTTCGCGGGCGTGGTTCAGGCCCCGATCACGGCCTTCGTGATCGTCACCGAGATGACCGACAATCACGCGATGGTCGTGCCGCTGATGGCCGCGGCCCTGATCGCTCATGCGAGTTCGAAGCTGATCTGCAAGGAGGGCGTCTACCACGCCCTCGCCAAGGGATTCATCGATCGGACCTCGCCGGCGCAGCGGACGACGCCAGCGTGACGTCTCCGGCCGATCAGGCCTCAGCCGTTATAGGCAAACAGCTCGATCGGCTCGCTGAAGCCGCGTACCGCGTGCTCGCCGACATGCTCGAGCGCGAAATCGTGCTCGACCAGATCGGCGAACGCGCGCGACAGCAGCACGTTCTTTTTCAGCTGCTTGGTCAGGGCTTCGAGACGCGAGGCCATGTTCACCGCCGGACCGATCACGGTGAAGTCGAGCCGGCTGCGCGATCCGATATTGCCGTACATGACGTCGCCGACATGGACGCCGATGCCGTAATTCATCGGCGCCCGGCCCATCATGCCGTTCCTCTCGCTGAGCGCCGCCATCGCCTCGCGCGCCTCCGACACCGCTTGCATCAGGTTGGCGCAGGCCTTGGGATCGCTCAGCGGGAAGATCGCGAGCAGCCCGTCGCCGATGAATTTCAGGATTTCCCCGCCATGCCGCGTGATCGGTTCCGACATCGCGTCGAAATAGTCGTTGAGCAGATCGATGACGTCATCGCGCGGCCAGCTATCCGAGATCCGGGTGAAATCCCTGAGGTCGCAGATCATGATCGCGGCCCGCACCGTCGTCCCGCTGCCCCGCCGCGTCGCGCCGGCCAGGATCATCTCGCCGGCGTGCGAGCCGACATAGGTCTCGAGCAGCGTCCGCGCCAGGCGGTTCTTCATCCGGATCTCGCTGACCAGCGCCAGCACCGGCAGCACTTTGCGCAGCTCGGCGACGTAAACGTCATCGAATCCGCCGGCCCGGTCGGTCGCAAACGTCACGACATGCCGCTTGCCGAGCGTATGCAACAGCGGCCACGCCACATAATCGGTCAGGCCCTGCGCGCGCATCTCGTCATAGAGCGCGTGCTTGCGGCCCTGCGACGGGTCGCGTTCGAGCTGCTCGCGCACCTCCTCGGCACCCTGATGGATCTCGTAGACCGGACTGCCGATATATTCCGATCGCTGCTGGACATCGTAGTCGACCCGCGTGATCTCGGCCTCGCGCTTGCCGTTCGCCCAGATGATCCGGGCGCCGAGCCATTGCGGATGCTGGATCAGGAGATTCATCGTCGCCCGCTTCAGCGGAATGCCCGTGTTCTGCAGCCGGAGGCAGAGCTCGGCAAAGATATTGTCGATGAAGCGCTCATCGCGGGTCTGGTTGGTCAGCCAGCTCACAACGTCGCCGTCGGACTGCGGTGGGACGGGATCGATGTTGGGCGCGTTCATGGCTGGCTCCGGAGCGACGGGTGGGGTCGGCAACCGGTATGTCGTGCTTTCGCCCGGCCACGTCAACGCCGCCAGCGGTATCGTGATCGAGCTAGTCTAGTCGGCCTGCCCGAGCCCCTTGAAAGGCACCGCGGGCCTCCGCGTGATGTGATGACGGCGAAGGCGTAAAGAGAACGGGTTGCCAAAATATCGAAAACAACCCCATGCAAAGTAGCCGGCGCTCGCCCAGGCTACGCTCGACCAGGCCACTTGACACGTCGGGCAACTCACGGGTAGATTTCCAAAATTCCGAAATCGTTCAGCCGCACGCTCGCCGTCCCCCGCACGTGGGGCGAGGTCAATTGAGCCTATCCGCCCAGCCGATCAACCTCGGCCTTGCCGGCCTTCATGACAAGCGGGATCTGCTCGCCCTGGCCGAGCAGGCAACCCACGTCGCGCAACGGATTGCCCTCGACCACCAGCAGGTCAGCAAAGGCCTCCGGCGCGATGCGGCCGAGCTTGCCTTCCATGCCGAGCACCTCGGCGCCGACCATGGTCGCACTATGGATCACGGCCTGCGCACCGAGTAGCTCGGCGCGTATCCGGAACTCGTCGCTCTGCAAGCGCTGCGACGGTCCGAGCAGATCGCTGCCGTACCCCATCTTGACGCCGGCCTCGCGATAAATCGCGAGCGAGCGCAGGCCGGCATCGCGGACGTCGGCGATCTTGGCGACGCTTGCCGCAGGCAGGCCGTATTTGGCGCCCTCGTTGGCCAATGCCTCGTAGGTGACCAGCGTCGGCACCGCATAGGCGCCCTGCTCGGCCATCAGGCGCGCGGTCGGCAGATCGACCAGATTGCCGTGCTCGATGGTGCGCACGCCGCAGCGCACCGCGCGTTCGATCGCTTCCGCAGTGTAGGCATGGGCCAGCACATAGGTACGCCGGGCCTTGGCCTCCGCGACGATGGCGCGGATCTCGTCCTCGGAATAGCCGTAGGCGCCGATCGGATCGGTCGGCGAGGCGACGCCGCCGGAGGCCATGATCTTGATCTGGTCGGCGCCCATCTGCAGCTCTTCGCGCACCGCCTTGCGCACCGCATCGACGCCGTCGACGACGCGCGCGATCGCGCCGACGCGCACGCAGCAGGAGCAGGTCGGATCGGCCAGATAGTCCGAGCGGGCGCGCCCGTCGCCGTGGCCGCCGGTCTGGCTCAGCGCGCGGCCGGAGACAAACAGCCGCGGACCGTCGGTCAGGCCGGTGTCGATGGCCTGCTTGAGCGCATAACCGGCGCCGCCGGCATCGCGGACGGTGGTGAAGCCGCGCTTCAGCATGCCCCGCAGCAGCATGGTCGAGCGCAGCGTGACCAGCACGTTGGCCATCCGCGCCTGCTGCGACAAATCGAGCTCGACCGCGACCGCATGCACATGGAGGTCGATCAGGCCGGGCATCAGGGTCTTGCCCTTGAGGTCGATGGCGCGATCGACCGACGCCTCGATCGGCCGGTCGGAGACCTCCTTGATCAGGCGATCCTCGACCAGCACGTGGTGGCCTTCGAGCAGCTCGGAGCGCAGCGGATCGAGCAGCGCGGCATTCTTGAAGAGGATACTTGTCATAAACGTCTCCTGTGAGGGCAGCGCCCGCGTAGTCACACGGCTTCGCTTGCAATATCTTCCAGCGATCGGCCGCGCGTCGGCACGCCCATCAGCACCACCGTCAAGGCGCCGATCAACAAGACAGTCGTGGTGACGCCGAACACGCCGGCGAAGCCGAAGTTTGGATAGAGGTAACCGACCAGGATAGGCGCGGCGATCGCGCCGATGCGGCCGATCGCCGAGGCGAGCCCTGCCCCGGTGGTGCGGATCGACGTCGGGAACACTTCGGCCGTGTAGGCATAGACGCCGGCATAGGTGCCGTTCATGAAGAACGACAGCAACAGGCCCGCGGCCATGATCTCTCCATCGCTCTTGGCAAAGGCGAGCCCGAGCGCGCTGACGCCGCCGAGCAGCATGTAGGTTGCGATGGTGGCCTGCCGCCCGATCCGCTCATTGAAGAAGGCGGCGGTGAAATAGCCCGGCACCTGCGCGCAATACATCGCGAGCGAATAGCCGAAACTCTTGGTGATGCTCATGCCGTTCTGCACCAAGAGGCCGGGAATCCAGACGAAGAAGGAGTAATAGCTGAACGTGATCGACAGCCACATGATCCAGGTCATGGTCGTGATCCGCGCCTGGCGGCCGGCCAAGAGGGCCGCAAAATTGCTCAGCAGCGTTCCCGACGATACAGCCGGCACAACGGGCTCTTGGACCGGCGGCGATAGCACCCGGCCCTCGCGCGCGAAGCTCGCCTCGACCTTGTCGAGCACCGCCTCGGCTTCCTTCACCCTGCCGCGGCTCTCCAGCCAGCGCGGCGATTCCGGCAGCGACCTCCGCCACCACAACAGCATCACGACCGGGACCGCGGTGATGACGAGCACGATGCGCCAGCCGTTCTCGTAGGCAGGCACGATGAAATAGCCGAGCAAGGCGGCGGCGACGAAGCCGAACGAGAAGAAGCCGGCGAGCGCGCCGGTGAAGGCGCCGCGGTAACGCCGCGCCACGAATTCCGCGAGGTATGGCGCGATGATCGCGCTTTCCGCCCCGGTGCCCATGCCGGCGACGACCCGCGCGGCGAAGAACGCCGGCCAACTGTCCACCGCCGCGCTGACCAGCGAGGCCGCGCTGTAGAGCGCCAGCGCCGACATCATCACCGCGCGGCGGCCGATCAGGTCGCCCAGCGTCCCCGCCAGCAGCGCACCGAACAGATAGCCTACGAAGGTGCTAGAGCCGAGCACGCCGGTCTCGACATTGGTCAGCCCCCAGGCGGTGCGCAGCACCGGCAGGATGAACGCCAGCACGGCGGCATCCATCGCGTCGAACAGATAGCCCAGGCCGCCCATCAGCAGCAGGTGCACATGGAAACGCGCGAACGGCAGGCGCTCGATGCGCGCCGAAATCATCGACATGAAACAGCCCCCCTCCGCCCCGCGGTCGGCACGCGCCGCGAGGTCGGTCCGGGGGAATGATAGACAAACCTCGATTATGGCAATAATTTATAATTATGATCTAGTATATCACCAGCATGAATGTTGCCGATGCCGTTTCGCACGCTCGACCTCAATCTCCTGAAAGTGTTCGAGGCGTTGATGACAGAGGGCAGCGTCACGCGCGCCGCGAACACGCTCAAGATGACGCAGCCCGCAGTCAGCAATGCGCTGGCACGACTGCGTGACGCGCTGAGCGATCCCCTGTTCGTCAGATCCGGCACGGGAATCCGCCCGACCCAGCGGGCCGTGGCGCTGTGGGATCCGATCGGCGGCGCGCTGGAGAGCATCCGCGGCGCGCTCGATGAGGAGGTCTTCGATTCACGCCGTGCGCAGACCGAGTTCAGCCTGTCGATGTCGGACTACGTATCCGCTCTGGTGATGCCGCGGCTATTGAACCGCTTCGCCGAGATGGCGCCGACGGCGCGCATCCGCACCGTGCCGAACACCATCATCGGGATCGCCGACCAGCTCGAGGACAATCGGGTCGATTGCGTGCTGAGCGTTTATGTCAATGAGGCGCTGCATCAGGGACTGATCCGCTCGCGCTCGCTATGGACGGTGGACTATGCCTGCTTCATGCGGCGTGATCACCCACTTGCCGGCAAGAAGCGGTTGAATGTGCGCAGTTTCCTCGGCGCCAGGCATGTCGATGTGAGCCTGGCCGGCCGAACCTTGCCGACCTACGACCAGTTTCTCGGCTCGCGCGGGCTGTCGCGCAACCTCGTCGCCATCGTCAATCACTACAACGCCGCCTACGAAATCGTGCGCCAATCCGACCTGATCGCGGTGCTGCCGCGCGACCTCAGCGCACAATCCCGCCAGGCGCCTTATCTGCACGCCATGCCGGTGCCGCTGCCGGCGCCGCCGCGCATCGTCAGCCTGTTCTGGCACCAGCGCAACGACACCGTCCCCGCGCAGCGCTGGCTGCGCGAGACGCTGGTGGGGATGTTCGCGCGGATGGAGTGAGGCGAGCGCACGGCGTGCCGCGTCAGGTCGATGTAGGTGCGGGTTCGATCGACGCGGCGTCCGTGGCCGGCGACGCAACGCTCCGCGGCAGCGGACGTCCGAAGAGCCGATGCAGCGCAAGGTAGCTCGCCATCGCAACACCGATGCCGGTGAGCCACGACAGGTCGACCCCGCCGGGGCCGCGGCGTCGACATCGTCGACCCATGGTGAGCAAACCCTTCACGAGGACCTCGCCATCCGCCCGTTCAAGCCGAAGATCCAGTCCCAGATCGCGATCCTCTCCCCGACGCACGAAGCGCCGTCGCAAGTGGCCCAGGATTTCGCCAAGCTGCTGCGGCGCGGTTTGCGGGGGTGAGTGTGGTGGCGGCTGCGCGCCGCGGCACCCTCCAAATTCGCGACAGCAGCCTGTACAGGCGCGCATGAAGGCGTCGCACAGCACCGCATGTCCGGCATCGCCGAGTGTCTCTTACGCGCAGCGTAAGCGCCCCCAGGCATCGAAACGGGTTGCAATGCTTACCTTTCGTCAGCCTTCTCTTTGGAACCAGCCAGCGCAACAAAAAGTTCATCAAAATGAAATGACGAAAGAACTCGATGCCAGGCTGAAGACCGCCCTCGATGAATCCCGCCTCCTTATTCTGGGCGCGCAGGTCCTATTCGGCTTCGCCTTTCAAGGGGTGTTTCAGGAGCATTTTCGCGATGTGTCGCCAGCGGGGCATTCGCTTCAGTGCGTGGCGTTGGTGCTGCTCTGCGGCAGCGTTGGTCTTCTCATTGCCCCATCCATGTATCACTGCATTGCCTGCCATGGCCGAAGCCGACACCGGGCGCTCCATGTCGCGACAAGCCTGACTGGCTGGAGCCTCCTGCCCCTGACGCTTGGCCTTGGCGCATCCGCTTTCGTCGTGTTCGATTTCCTTGTCGGGCAGGAAGTCGGCCTCGTCGTCGGGGCGGGGTTGGCCGTGATCGGACTCGGCCTGCTCTTTGGGCTGGGAATGGCTTTGCGGCGGAAAGCCAAACCGCTGCCCCCGGAGAGTGAGACGCCGCTCAAAACCAAGATCGAGCAGCTGCTGACCGAAGCCCGCGTCATCATCCCGGGCGGACAGGCGCTGCTCGGCTTTCAATTGGTGGCGGCGCTGACAAGATCCTTCCAAGCCTTGCCCGGCTGGATGCAGGCCGTCCATGCGGCCGGGCTTCTCGCCGTGGCATTCTCGATCCTTCTCCTGATGACGCCCGCATCGCTGCACCGCCTCGCCTATCACGGCGAGGACGACCCGCAATTCTTCCGCGTCGGCTCCGCGCTCGTGATTGCAGCCGCGCTTCCTCTCGCGCTCGGGATCGCCGCCGACATCACAGTCGTGCTTTACATCGTAAGCGAAGACCCGCCCACGGCCATTGCGACCGGCACGGCCGCGTTCGTTTGCCTCCTGACGGCATGGTACGGGTTTCCGCTTTGGCATCGGGGAGCCGGTCATGGGGCGGCTTAAAGCCTCGCCCGGCGATCGCACTTTGCATCTCTGCATCGACATGCAGCGCCTCTTTGCCGCAGGTGGACCGTGGCCCACACCGTGGATGCCACGTGTCGTCCCGGTCATTCGAGAGCTCGTGGCCCGCGCGCCCGAGCGTACCGTCTTCACGCGCTTTATTCCGCCGGTTGAGCCCCGGGATGCAGCCGGCATGTGGCGCGCGTATTATGAGAAATGGCCGAAGGTGACGCGCGGCACCATGGATCTCAATCTGTTGCGCCTGGTGCCCGAGCTCGAGGGCTTTGCGCCGCCCGCTCACTCCATCGATAAGCCGGTTTATTCAGCCTTCGCAACCGGAGCGCTGCGAGCCTATTTGTTGGAGAAGCATGTCGATACGCTGCTCGTGACCGGCTCAGAGACCGATGTCTGCGTACTCGCGACGGTCCTCGATGCCGTCGACTTCGGCTACCGCGTCATCGTCGTGAAAGACGGCTTGTGCTCCTCCTCGGATGCTGCCCATGAGGCGTCCCTCCAGCTCTACGCCCAGCGCTTCGATGTCCAGATCGAGTTGGCGGAAGCCGGCGAGGTGCTGGATACCTGGAGACCATGATCTCCCGTGGCACTTTTCAGCATCAGGAACGGGCTCATCGGGCCCGCGTTTGACGTTCTACGGTCGCCGAAGCCGAGGCGGCCTGGTGCGATCTTGGGTTATTGGGGCCGTGGCCTCAATAACCCAAGGGTCCCTGGAGAGCCCCAAAAGCCCGCAGCGGCTTGCAAGCAGCGCGGCCTATTAAGTGTCTCACCTTACCTAGTGATGAAGCAGCATGATGAGGATGATGAGGGGGATCGGGATACCAAGGAGCCACAACAGGATCGGCATGATGATTTTCCTTTCGACTGAGGTTAGCGATTAATTACCGCCGCGCGAAATGGATGCTTGCTCCAGGTGCCGTCTCGGAGCCCGCCCCCTTCGGTGGCAGCAAACGCGGCGCAGAACGCGCCGATGAAAAGCGATAGCGTCAGCCAGATTGCCGTGTGCATGGCAGCTTTCCTGGCCTTGTCCATGTCCGTCTTGACCTGTGTCACGACATCACTGACGCGCTTCTCAGCGTCCTGCTGGCTTAGCCCCGTTCGAGCCGCGACCAATTTGGCCGCATAGGAACGATCGCCAGCGGCCAAGTCGTTGCCATCGCGAAAGCTCGACGTGAACAAGCGGACCATCTCAGCTCGCGCGTCCGATGGATTTTGCTGAGCTTGCGAAGACGGGTTATCGGACCTCAACAGCCTATCGACATAGCCGTCCATGGGTGATGACTGCGCGGAACTTGCGGCTGTTTGGGTCGCTCCGCTGAGCGTTCCTCCGATCAGCGAACTGGCAGGCGCCGCGAGCAGAGCGGCGCCGAGGACTGAAGCGAGGGACCAAGCGAGAAAGCCGTGGGCGCTGTCACGGAACAGCACTTCCGGACCGCGCAACCCGAACCACTTCGAGCGCAATCGTCCGGCTAGATAACCTCCCAGAGACGACGAAATCATCGCCATCACGATGAAGAACAATCCCGTGCCGATCTCGAACGTCCTTGCCGAAACGCCGGAGTTGCCCCACGGCGAAACGACGGCGAAGCCCATGCCGGCGCCAAATGAAAGCAGGACAAGCGTCAAAGCCAGGGACGCAACGGCGCCAGCCGCAACGGCCGCCCAGGAAACGCCGGGGACGCCGGCCTCCGTGATCTCGGTCTCTCGAATTGTCTCAGTCATTGGAGCATCTCCGCGCAGTTCCAGGAGGGAATACGCAGGAAGCATCGAAGGTTCCTATTGTCGGCAGCTCTGGAGCCGGAGGTCGCTCATCAAGACAGTGCCAGCCCCTCTCTACCGTCGAGACATTGCAGCGAGGCCGGCGGTCCGTAGAGGCGCGATCTCTTTTGCTGGTCAACATTACGCTGCCGGACGGTCACCATCATGATCGAGATACGCCCTTAGGAACGAACGACGTGGTGCCGCCGTTCGCACCCGATCCCCCGCTCAGGAAGTCGAGGTTCTCAATGTATCACCACGTCAAGAAACTGATGTTCACCGTTCGCGTCGACGAGCCGGACCCGCGCTTTGGCAACATGCTCCTCGAGCAGTTCGGTGGCGCAAACGGCGAACTCGCAGCGGCCATGCAATATTCCATTCAGGGCCTGAACTGCGAGGATCCGGACCGCAAGGATCTCCTCATGGACATCGGCACCGAGGAACTAAGCCACCTGGAAGTAGTGGGCACGCTCGCTCGCATGCATCTCAAGCCCTCGAAGTTCGACCGCCAGGCCGCCGAGTCCGATCCGCTGATCGCAATCGCCGGAGGCGGCGGCGTGAACCTGTTCAATTCGCAAGGCAACGCCTGGACTGCCGACTACCTAAAGATCACAGGCGAACTGGATGTCGATCTGCGCAGCAACATCGCCGCCGAGGCGCGCGCCAAGATCGTCTATGAGCGGCTGATCAATTTCACGGACGACGCCGGCACCAAGGACGCTCTTCAGTTTCTGATGACCCGCGAGATTACCCACATGAAGGCGTTCTCGCTGGCGCTCGAAAGCTTGAGCAAGCCGCCGTTCAGCATCGGCCGTATCGCGCCGACGCCCGGTCTGGTCAACCAGTACTTCAACGATTCGACCGGCACAGGCGACCATGGCGAGATCGACACCCGCGGGCCCTGGAACGAGGGCGGAGACTGGGTGTTCACGGAGTCCCCGGCCATCCAGGCCGGCGAGCCCGGTCCTGCCAGCGCCATCGTCACGGAGAGTTCGCCGCTTGAGGATGAGTCCGGCCTCGGCGAACTCCTGATAAACGAGCTCCGTGACATTCTCCACGCCGAAAAGCAGTTGACGAAGGCACTTCCCAAGATGGCGCAGGCCGCTCGCTACGACCAGCTGCGCGAGCTGTTCGAGCAGCATCTCGCCGAGACCGAAGCCCAGATCGAGCGCATCAACGAGTGCTTCGAGCTTCTGGGCAAATCGGCCAAGCCCAAGCCCTGCAAGGGCATGATGGGTCTGATCGAGGAGGGAGAAGAGATCATTGGCGAGGGCGACAAGAAGGAAAATGCAGCCGCCGACCTCGCGCTGATCGGCGCCGCACAACGCGTCGAGCACTATGAGATGGCGGGCTACACCACGGCGCGCAATCTCGCCCAGCAACTTCGCCACAGTGCCATCGTCAGTCTGCTCTCCAAGTCGCTGGCCGAGGAAGAGAATGCCGATCAGCTGCTGAACCAGGTGGCGCGCTCGCTGATGTCGGTCGCGAAAATGCCTGCGGCGGTCGAGCCGGCGGAGTAAGCGAGGCCGCTGGTTCTTGCAACGACGCCACTGCGGCCGGGGCTCCGAGGAGCCCGGCCGCGGGCCATTTGAGAAGACAGCGTGATGCTCGAAGAGCTCTGGACGATAGCCCAGCCGGATCGTCGAGACTCGGGATCACGAATGTTACCCGGGATCGGCACCGCCTTGCGTCCCCCGCGTTCAGTCAGAGCCTTGACCTCGGCGGCGTTCCTCGCTGAGATAGGCGAGCGCCAAATCTGCACCCTCCCGCGCGTACGTGTAAGCGATCGCGACTGCACGTCGATCCCGCTGTCGCCACCGGTGAAGCGACCTTCGGTTGGCGCGGCGGCAAGATGGCCTACAAATACACTCAGGCTGCCAATCGCAAACGCCTCGCTGCAGAAGCAATTCATGAGCTGAGAAGCGCGACCGTCTATCGTCTTACCTGCCTGAAGTAGGACCACGAAACTCAATATTTTGCAGGGATATCAGTGCCTGGTTGTGGATTGGTGGGGGAGGCAGGACTCGAACCTGCGAAGCCATGAGGCGGCTGATTTACAGTCAGCTCCCTTTGCCACTCGGGACACTCCCCCGTCCAACAGCGTCGAACCGGCCGCGCGAGTGGCGGCGGACCGGGTCATCGAAATGACGCTGATAACCGGACGCCCCGAAACGGGTGCGCGGTCGGGCGCGTTTATGGGCGAAGGCGGTCCCCAAAGTCAACCAAGCCGGCGCGCAATTTGCCGGTTAAATTGCCATTCTGCGATATCAGTGACACAAGCCTCACATGAGCGAGCGCGACCGCAAACCCAATTTCCGAGGCAAGGGCGGTAAACCCTTCCAAAAAGGGCCGAAATTCGGCCGCCCGCCGGCTCGGCGGGAGCGCGAATCCGGTTCCGACGGACCGGTGATTCTGTATGGCTGGCACACGGTGGCGGCGGCGCTTGCCAACCCGGACCGCCAGATCCGCAAGCTTTACCTCACGGAGAACGCCGCCAAGCGGCTCGCCGACGAAAACATCGCGACACGCGTCACACCGGAGATCGTCAGGCCCGGCGATATCGACCGGCGCCTCACCCCCGATGCCGTGCATCAGGGCCTGTTGGCGGAGGCCGATCCCCTGCCCTCACCCGGCATCGACACGCTGGCGCAGCAGGGCATCGTGCTGGTGCTCGACCAGATCACCGACCCGCACAATGTCGGCGCCATCCTGCGCTCGGCCGCGGCGTTCGCGGTGAAGGCGATCGTCACCACCGCCCGCCACAGCCCGGAGGCAACCGGCGTGCTGGCGAAGTCCGCCTCCGGCGCGCTCGAACTGGTGCCGATGGTGACCGTGCAGAACCTGGCGCGCGCCCTGAACGAGTTGAACGACCACGGCTTCCAGACCGTCGGCCTCGACAGCGAGGGTACCGAGGATCTCGGCAAGGTTCCGCTGCAGCAGCCGCTCGCGCTGGTGCTCGGCGCCGAAGGCAAGGGTTTGCGGCAATTGACGCGCGAGACCTGCAGCACTGTCGCCCGCCTCGACATGCCCGGCGAGATCAAGAGCCTGAACGTGTCGAACGCCTGCGTCCTCGCGCTCTATATCGGCGCCAGCCGGCTCGGGCTGATGTGAACGAAAAACGCCCGCTCGCTTCACGCGAACGGGCGTTGATGTCTTCGATCGATCGCCGGATCAGTAGTAGCGGCGCAGCACCGGATGGCCGTAGCGATAGCCGTAGTGCGGACGATAGCCGTAGTGATGGCGGTAGCCATAGTGACGGTAGCCATAGTGGCGATAGCCGTAATACGGGCGGCCGTAACCTTCGCGGTAGTACGGACGCGGCGCCCAATTGCCCGGACCGGTGTACGTCGGGCCCTGGTTGACGTAATAGTACTGCTGCGGCGCGCTGGGATAAGCGGCATCCGGGTCAGGCAGACGCTCGACTGCGCCGTAACCGGCGTAGTAGCCGCCGTAGCCACCACAACCGCCGCAGCCGTAATTCACGACGGGCGCGGAATAGCCGCAAGGGTTGAAACCGCACGCCATTGCGGGCGCGGTCACCATGACGGCCACAGCCGCAATCAGTCCTTTGATCATTTGACGCATTACTCTCTCCTGATGGTCTCTCTGTTGGTCGCGTAGCTCTTGGTGGCTATGAAGGCGCCCCGTTCATGGGGCTGTTGATTTGGGGCTGTTGATTTGGCGCAGTTGATTTAGGGTCCTCGGGGACGCGGTGGCCGCGGCACAGGTCCCGGCAGCGGCTGCGGCCCGTTGAACTGCGGCGCGTAGATCACCGGCGGCGGATCGACCGGCACGCTGGACTGTGCCGGCAGCGGCGCGGATTGCGCCCCCCACGATTGATGATAGCTCTCGGCCGGCTGAGGCAGGCGGCGGTTGGCCGGCGGCTCGATCTCGAGGCGGCCGTAACCCGGCATGTGGCCGAGGCTCGGATAATAATGGCCGACATTCGGCTGGGGATCGATCGGGCGGCCGCCATAGACGGTCGGCACCATCGATTCGTTGCGAGCCAGCCCCATCGCGCTTTCGACCACCCCGTAGGAGGCATCGACGCCATTGATGATGATGGGCACGCCGGGCCGGTTGGGCACGACGATGTCGAAGCCGCCGCCGGCCAGCGCCGTCGAGGTCATCCCAGCCAACATCGCAAGCGCAAGACTTCCGCGCATGTTCACCCAGCGTCCCGAATTGTTCCACCCGCAGCCTAATCCAACGGCTCGGCGGAAGGGTTAAGGACGCGGGCCAAACTTCCGGTAAGCCTAACGCGTAAGCATCGGCATCCGGTCAATGCGGCCGTGCGGGATCAGAAATCGTTAACGGCGCCTCTGCGTGTCAGGTGAACGCGTTCTCGATGATCGAATGGATGCCGATCGCGATTGTGACCGCGCCGACCGCCATCTGCAGGCCGCGATTGGCCCAGGTCAGCCAGCGCGCGGAGGCCGCGAGCGGCACCGCGATCACGCTGGACAGCACGCCCATGCCGATCATCGAGCCGACGCCGAACAGCGCGACATAGCCGAGCCCGATCACCGGGTTCGGGGCCTGCGATACCGTCAGCACCAGGAGCGCCGCCGAGCCCGCCATGCCGTGCATCAGGCCGACCAGCAGCGTGCGCCAACGGATGCCGTGGGCGTGGCTATGCGCGGCACGGACATGCGGTAGGGTGGACACAGGCGCCACGGCTTCGCCGGCGTGACTGTGGGCGTGGAAATGCGTCATGCCGCCGTCATGCGAATGGGTGTGGAAGTGCACGCGGTCGCGCCACAGCCGCCACCATACATGCGCGCCGAGGCCGACCAGCATGACGCCAACCGCGGTCTCGATCGGCTGCGCCACCGTCTCCGGGATCGCGTGCCCGAGCAGGATCGCCGCGCCGGCGAAGATAAACAAAGTGAGCGTGTGACCGAGCCCCCAGGTCAGGCCGTGCTTGACGATGTCACCGACATGGGTACGGCGCGCCGCGATGCTCGATACCGCTGCGATGTGGTCCGGCTCCAGCGCATGCTGCATGCCGAGCAGAAAGCCAAGACTCAAGATTCCGAACATCAATCCCCCGCGCCGACGCATGACGGCAGATCAAACACCACATCGCCGATCTTGTCAGGCCGGCAGCTCGTCAACCCAGCACCTCGTCGAACAGGCCTTGCATCGCCGCCCAGGAGCGGCGATCGGCCCGCGCGTCGTGGAGCGCCGACTTCATGATCGAGCCGTCGGCGGTCGGGTTGGTAAAGCCGTGCAGCGTGTTGCCGTAGCTGATCACCTGCCAGTCGGCAACCTTGCCGGTGCGCATCTCGTTCTCGAACGCCGCGACCTGATCGGACGGCGCCAGCGGATCGTCGGCTCCGGTCAAGACCAGCACGCTCGCCTTCACCGCACCCGCTGCCGCAGGCTGCGTGGTCGAGAGCACGCCATGGAAGCTGACGACGGCCTTGAGGTCAGCGCCGGCGCGCGCCAGCTCGAGCGCGACGGTGCCGCCGAAGCAGAAGCCGATCGCCGCGCATCTCGTCGCATCGACCTCCGGCAATGCCGTGAGCGCCGCGAGCGCGGCGCGGGCCCGCGCCCGGAGCGTGGCGGGATTGGTGCGCAAATGACTGATCAGCGTCATCGCCTGCTGCAGATCGGCGGCCTGCCGCCGATCGCCGAACATGTCGGCGGCAAGCGCCACATAGCCGTGCTCGGCAAGCCTGCGCGCCCGCTCCATCGCGAAATCGCCGAGCCCAAGCCCTTCGTGGAACACCAGCACGCCGGGACGCTTTGCGCCACCTTCCTTGAAGGCAAGATAGCCGCGCAGATTGGCATCGCCGGCGGTGTAGTCGATATCGCGTGCTTGCATCCAAATCCCCTCAAAAGCGCATAGCCCGGAACGCATCATGCGCGCACGTTTCGGAACTTCACATTGGTTTGAACGCAGGGCAAAGCCGCGCCGGAACGGGCACGGCACGGCGAGATTAGCTCGTCACAACGACGAGAGGAGATCCTGCATGACACAGCTCAAGATCCTTGGCGCAGCAGCCCTGCTCGCTTCGGCACTGGCCACCCCCGCGATGGCGCAACAGACCATCGGCACCGCCGCCCGCTGCTCGAACGCCGCTCCGGACGCCCGATGCCAAACCATGGCGCCGGGAACGACTCCCACCGCCTACCATCACCGCACCTATCGGCGGGACCGCGACTGGCAAGGCAGCTATAACCGCTATGACCCCGGCCCGGCCGACGTTGCCGCGGGCGTGGTCGGCGGCGCGGTGGGCACGGCGGCCGCGATCGCGACCGCCCCGTTCGGCGGCCCCGATTATTATGGCCGCGCCCCGATCGGCGGCGAGGAATATGCCCGGCAGAACGGCTTTGTCTGCACCCCCGGCACCTGGTTCCGCGGCAGCGACGGCCTCCAGCATCCCTGCCAATAGCTCCGGCGAAACGCTGATGCGCAAAAGGCGGCCCTCGGGCCGCCTTTTTGCTGCCGGGCCGGTGGGGGCGATGCGGTCGATCAGCTTTCCGGGCTCTGGCCGTCAGGTTCTGGTCTTCAGTTCTGGTCCTACCCCGCCAAGTCTGCTATGCGAGCCCGCAAATCATTCCATGTAGCCGGCTTAGCTCAGCGGTAGAGCAGCAGTTTTGTAAACTGAAGGTCGGGGGTTCAATCCCCTCAGCCGGCACCATCTTTTCGCGAAATCAATCAGACGGTCGGTGGGCCGTGCCTCGGTACGGAGTACCCAGCATGGTCGCCTTGGCGGGTTGGACAACCGGCTCGTGGAGGCTTGCACTCGCCGAAATCATTCCGCAAAATTGCCCGACAGGGAGCCATGAGCGTATTTCGGGCAGGCACCGGATGACGGAAACGCAGCTGCGGGCAAGGACGTCGTTGCTGAAGGCCACGCTGTTGGTCTGTGCCCTGCTGATGGGCTACTCGGATCTCACCACCACCAACGAAATCCTGCAGCGCGGAATGGGCGAACTGAACCCATTCATGTGGCTCACTCAGGAGTGGCTAGGTGAATGGTGGCTTGTTGCCAAGCTGGGTTTGACCTATCTCGTGATATGGCTGCTTTGGCACGGCAAGAGCGAACGCCAAATGGCTTATGTGGTCGCCCTCATTGCACTGCCCGTCTACAACAATCTGTTCATCCTGGCGGGCGCCAATTGAGCTGACCTCGCGGTTGTGCCGATGAGCCGCCGGTAGCGCTGCCTGGCAGAGTTGCCAAAGGCTCGCTGTTTCACAATGGACACTGCCAAACGCGGTTCCGATGATGAACTGGCCCTATTATCTCGTCGGCGTTGCCGTCGTCCTGCTCCTCGTCGCCTATCGCCTGCATGGCGGGCTGTACAGGAAGGATACGCTGCGGGACGAGCAACTGAATCGACTGATCGATGAACGCATCGATCGCCTGGACCTGAAGCGCGACAAAACGCGCGGGCCGTCCCGGCTATGAAGACTCGCAAGCCACCCTCGTCGCGCGAAGCTTCAGTCGGCCGAGATCGAGCGTCGGCCGCAGCAGCCCCTCCAGCTCGTGGGAGAATACGGCAGCTGCGAGCATGGCGAAGCGGGCTTTGACGGCGGCGAACTGGCCGCAGCAGGGTTCTTCGACGCAGACGCCGATGCGGTCCGCCGCTGCAAATCCCTTGATGATCCCGTGAATGCCGACCGTCCTGCCGCCGACGTTGCCTTCAAACCGAAGTGCCTGGGCATCGAGTCCTCCATCCAGATCGACACGGCTTGCGCCGCGCATTGTCCTTGATCCAAGCCGAGCACGTATTCGCGGTTCAATCAAAGAGCCTCGCTTGGATTACCCACAACGTTCAACGGAAGCCGTAGTCTTCCGGTCCCCACGACCATTGGATGATATGCATCATCTCATTGTACTTTGCGCGACGCAACTCGCAAACCTGCCACTGAAAGCCAACGGCGAACCGCGCGCCAATGAAAGCCTCCGCCGGTCTCAGGCGCGCCTCGGATGTCAGCGATCATTCGGCATAGCCGCTCGATATCGACAGCAGCCTGGAAACAGCCGGACGCCCTGTGCGTTGGCAGGAATCGTGGGATCATCCCCGTAGGATCACCCACCCCTCGCCTTGTCTCTGTCCTTGCAGCCCGAAACACGGTATGCAGAATGAGGGGTGGGACTCAGCCAATGACCTATTTGATCCTTGCCCGGGATGGCACCAGTCGGATCGTGCTGAAGCGCGACAGCGAAGATGCGGCCGAGAAGAAGGCGCGCGAGCTGAAGGAGATGGGTTGGTTCGAGGTCGAGGTCCGCGAGGACAAGGCCGGCCACCCGGCGACGGTGACGGAGCGGCCCAACACCCTCCAATAACGCTTCCCTTCAATGAAGCCCTCCCTTCAATGACGGCTCGATGAACCTTTGCCGGACGGCCCTTACACATGTGTGAGGAGCCCACGATGTCCGACACAGCCCATTATCGTTTCCAGTCCGATCAGGCGCGGCGGCTGGCCCGCCAGGTCACCGACGCCGCGGTGCGTGAAAAGCTGCTCGAAATGGCCGAAGAGTATGGCCGCTACGCCGACCAGATCGAGGCCCGCAGCGTCGAACAGGCACCTGCCCAGGCGATGACTCACTAGGCCGGACCCGACCGCTGCCGCCGGGCCCATCAGGCCGATGTATTCGCACGCTCGGGTCAGTTCATGACGCACTTTCTCAAACTTGGCACCCAACCGCGCGAAAGCGCCTGAGGATTTGTTCGGAACATTCTGCCCCTTCACGCAATTTTCCCCGCATGAGGGTCCGCGAAACCGACCGCAATCTACTGCTTCTGGGCAGCTTCACCCTGCTGAGCGTGGCCGCTGCCGGCATCGTCGCTTTGCTCGATCCGGCGCCCGCACCGGCAAGCGCCGCGCCCCGGCCTATAGCGAATCAGGTGCCGACCGCCAGTCAGGCACCGGTCCGGGTCGTCGGTATCCCGTTCGTCCCGAACACCAATCCCCGCCAGCGCTGACTGTGCTCGCATGCAGGTCACGTCACAATTTTGTCACCGTGCCTGCAAAAGAGACGTCTTCGTCAACCATCATGATGGCGAGTGCTTGATTCCCGGGGGTTGCTCTGCTGCAATCCGCGCGCTCAAGGTGCGCCATGAAGTGGATGAAGGAACGCGATCTCCTGATCGCGCAGACAATGGCTTTCGTACAGTCGGTGAAGGGCAAGCTGCCCGACGCCGAGCTGCCTGCGGCTGCCCCGCGGACCGCCGTGCCGCCTGCACCTGCTCCGCTGCCCGCCACCGCGACGGCCGTGGTCGAGGCAGCCTTTGAGGCAAAGCCGGCCTTGGAGGCCAAGCCAGCCTTGGAGGCAAAGCCCGCCTTGGAGGCAAGGCCCGCCGTGGAGATCAAGCCTGCGGCCGAGGAGCAAAGGGTGGTCATGCCGCCGCCTCTGCCGGTGCCGACCGTGCTCGAAGGCCTGCCCCCCGCACCCCCGCCCTTGACGGTCACCGTCGTGGAAGTCCCACCGGCGCAGCCGCCGCATTTCGCCAAGCTCGACATCAGCGGCGACTTCGGATCCGAGGTGCGGGAGCGTGTCGCCAACTTCCGCGCGCAGCAGCAGCGCTTCCTGAAGGAGCGCGAGGAATATTGCACGACGACCATGGCCAAGGTCCGCGCTGCGATCCGCGACAACAGCGAGCTACCGCGATCCGGCAAGTAACCAGCGCCCCTCTTGTCCGGACGTTTGCTGACCCTCAGCCTCGCGCGCCTGATTTCACCGGCTCGGTCAGGAAGCGTCCGCTCGATCGCGCCGGCGCCGGCTCTTCCATGGCGTCAACGCCGGGCTGCCTGCCTTCCGCCATCGATCGCAGGCCGGCCACCGCCTGGGTCATGCGTTCGGCGAATTTGGCCGCGGCGCCATCGAGGAACGCCCTGTCCTTCGGCTTCGGCTTGGCGATCCGCAGCTCGAAACGGGACGTTCCGTCTGGGCCGTCGAGAACGGCCCGGGTCATGATGATGCGCGGGGCTCCGGGCACCGGCAGCGTGATGCCGACCGTGAAGTAATCGACCGGACGCCAGTCGAGTGTCTCCTCGACATTGGTATGGTTGCCGTGCGCGCAATGATTCCTGGTGCCGACACCGCGTCGTCCCTTGCCCGATTCCTCGACGAGGTCGTCGGCGTCCCACCATTTCCGCCATTGCCCGGGCACGGTGATGAACTCCCACACCGTCTGCCGCGGCGCGGCGATGTCGAACTCCAGGATCGCGTAGGCGTCTTCGCGCGTCACCTCCATCCGCATTTGCGCGTCGTCGTGCTGCCACGCCGCTTCGAGATCGCGCGCCCACAGCGTCACATCGCCGATGATGTCGATGGTCTCCTGATGCGGGATGAGACCTTGCGCCACCGGATCGACGCCCATGGCGCGGATCGCCGCGTCGCTGTAAAGCGCGTAGGCCCGGCCGCCGAGCTTCTCGCCGACCGTGTTCTTGAGCAGCCGGTGGACCAGGATGACGTCGCGCCCGGCGAGCTCTTCCCGGCCGCCCATCTTCTGCTTCACCATCTCGCCATGATGGACGACGAACTTGAAATCGAGATCGCCCATCGCGACGCAGGCCTTGCACTCGCAGGTCGAGGCCTGGCGGATGTCGCGCAGGCGGCGGCGGAATTTGAAATAGGCGCCCTCGATCGCGTCCTGCAGCAGCGAGCCGTCGATTGTCCCGGTCGAGTAGACGAACGCGGCGTCGCCCTCGAACTTGGCGAGGCGAAACGGCGGGCGCAGCCCCTTCACCACCACGTCCATGAAATCGGCGATGATGTCCTGGGCATGGTCGAGCTCGACCGCCGCGAGGAAATTGGTATAGCCGGAGATGTCGGCAATCGCGAAATATGCCGCTTCAGCCTTCGGAAGCATGGGGACCTCCCGCGTAACCTCTTCGTGCGATTGCGCAGTCTGTCATACCGCGCCATGCAAGGTCGAGGGCGGCGACTCTTGTCCTGACGCGCTTTCGGAGCCGCGAACCGGTATCCACTTCGCTTGAAAACACTTTACCGCCCGCCGATCTTCTCCAACACCGGCAGCAGATGCTTCAAGAATTCGCTTGGGTTCTCGCTCATCGGGAAATGCCCGAGGCCTTTCATGATGGTGGCCTCGCAGCCGGCAATGCCGCTGGCGACCGCCAGCGTCTCCTCCGGCGTGCAGGAATAGTCGTGCCCGCCCGACAGCACGAACAGCGTCGATCTCGGCGACGCGGGCGCGGATATCGCCGTCGACCTTGTAGAAATGGAGGTCGCAGCGCGTGGGCCGCGACATACAGATTTTGGCTGGAGCCGAATTTTCCTGGAGGCAAATTTCCTAAAGCCAGGACCAGACCAGCGCCACGTCGGCGGCGCAGGCCGCGAGCAGCACAACCGCAAGCGCGAGCTGCACGCGTTCGTAGGGGGGCTGGTGGATCGCTCTCATGGCTCGGAGCATCCGGCGATTCTACCCGGGGAGTCCCGGGGATTCTTTTTTCCGGGGTTTACGGCTCATTAAGGACTCAGGCCCCGCCGGCGAAAGGTTCGAAATGATTCATGTTTTCAGAGGCTTGCCTGAAATCTTGCTCACGGTTCCGTGATCGGAACGGCGATCTGGCCTGAAACCCGGGGGGCGGCCTTGGCGTTGTCGGTTGTTTGGGGGACGACGAATGCCGTACGCGCTGTTCTATCAAGACGCCAAGCTGAGCAAGGCCTATCCGACCGAGGCCGACGTCTGGAAGCTTGCCCGGAAATCGGGCCTGGTGGTGGATACCGTCTCCGAGGAGGAGAAAGCCTCGCCGCGCCCGGTGCTGGACAATGACTATGAGATCCGGCCCTGCCAGCCCGAGCCGAACGAGGACCCGGTCAAGAACAAGGCCGATGCCGATCGTGAAGCGCGTCTCGAGCCACGCTTGAACTGAACGACGTTGAATTGAGGGACAGCGGATCGTCCGGTGCGCAGGGGCGGACCGGATACTGATGCGGCCGTCCTGCAACCCTTACGGCGTCGCCGTCGCCAGCGACGCCTGTTCGGCGGCGAGCGATACGCAGATCTTCCGCCGATGCAGACCGCGGATCGCCCCGGTCACCTTGAGCACCTTGCCGGCCGTACAGGAGGCGTCCTGCACGAACACGACCTCATAGGGCGCAAGCGCCAAGGGTTCGGATTTGAGGATGGTCTGGGCAAAGCACGGCACGGAGACCGCAGAGATGATCAGCCCTAACGCAAAACTACGCATGTTCGTTTGTCCACCAGCCCGGCGATCCCACAATAGCGCATCACGATGAAAGTTCCGTGCAATGCAGGAATTATTTTTTGCATTGCACGATCAGGCGTGAATATCGCCTGAACAAGCAAGCGTCAGGCCAACAAAAAAGGCCGACCCGAAGGCCGGCCTTTTCGAACGCAGTGAATGGACGTCGCAATCAGTAGCGGGAGCCCACCGGACCGCCCCAGCCGAAGCGGTAGTTGACCCCGAGCTTGACGGTATGTTCGTCGTTCCGGAAGCTCGCGCCGACAATGTCGGCCGGACCGCTGGTGAAAGTGGTCTTGCCGAAATTATAGTACTGGTACTCGGCCTTCGCCGACCAGTTCGGGGCGAACATGTATTCGAGGCCCGCGCCGACCGTATAGCCGTCCTTGTGACCGCCATCGGTGGTGAAGGCCGCCGGCACGCCGCCGACCGACGCCGTGATGTTGTTGTTGTCGCGCCAGGCGTAGCCGCCCTTGGCGTAGAGCAGCGCCGGCCCCCAGGTGTAGCCGAGGCGGCCGGTCACCGAACCGAGCTGGTCGGTATTGCCGGTCACGACCGTTCCGGCGGGGAACACCAGACCATTGTTCGACGAACTCGGCAGCCAGGAGTACTGCGCCTCGATACCCATCACCCAGTTGGGCGCGAACTGATAGTCGAAGCCGCCCTGCACGCCGCCCATGAAGCGCGCGTCGCTGCCCATCAGATTGGTGCCGTCGGTGAACGCGCCGCCAACGTGGCCGCCGATATAGAAGCCGGTCCAGTTGTAGACGAGCGCCGGAGCGGTATAGGGCGGCGGTGCCTTGGTATAGGTGCGGGCCGGCATGTCGGCCGCAAATGCCGGACCAGCAAGGGCGGCCAGCGCGACCGTGCCGAGCAAAAACGTCTTCATCTCTGATCCCCGTTACGAACGCTGCGCTGTTAAGACAAACAACGTGACGCCAATTAGGTTGCTTTGGGGCAATGCCTGACCTGTGATGTTTCCGAGCTGTGACGGGGTCGCAACAACGCCCGTTCGTTCCTTGCCACGGAAGGCTTTTTCACCGGTTAAGCAGCCCTATTTCGGCTGTATGTAAGTCGCAAACGGCTAAGGTGAAGTTCAGCGCTCCCCGAAAAGTGATCGGAGTTCGCTAACGATCCGGCCAGACTTGCGACAAGCCGCCGCGATCTGTGGCGCGGGCATGATCTTCCCGGAAAATCGCTTCACACTTTCCGGATCACGCCTAGCGCGACATCCTTTCCAGCTCCGGAAATGCCGCATAGGACGCGCCGGCGCAGGCTTCGGCGGCATTGTCGAGGATGCGGTCGAGTCGGCCGTCGACGAACAGGACGCCGCGCTCCCGGGGCCGGGCGGTAATTGCCGTCGGATTCCTTCGCGCTGTAGCGCAGGCAGACCACGTAGCGCAGCCGGCCGCCGACCGTGCGCTGCACCGGCTCGGCGATCCCGCCTTCGCGGACCCCAACCGGGTTGTTCAGATAGGTCCGCATGAAGGCCAAGATCTGGTCGCGGTAACGGTCCGGGAACGGCTGGTTGGCGACGCCGCGATCATCGGTGAAAGTTGTCGAGCTGCCGCCGTCATCGCTGGTGAGGCAGCCGGCAAGCGGGATCGAGAGCAGCAGGATCGCTGCCAGTCTTGATGAAGTCCGCAAAGTCAGCTGTTTCATGTTGCCCCGGTGGCGTCTCATAAACCGCCAGGGAGGGAATTCGCAACTCGGTTATTCCCACCAGGCGCAACCGAAGCCCGGACGCACTCCGGCCCGCCGCCATTGGGGAAGCAATGGACGGACGGGCCGGTTCTGCATCCGAAAGGCGCAGCGGGGCAATGTGGATCGAACGACGCCCCTCGGATCAGGGTTCAGCCTCGTTTCATCAGCCGCGCTTGGCCGGCACGACGTGCTTGGTCGCGACCTTGGCATGGACGTGCTTGGTCGCATGCTTCGGCGACTTCACCTTCAGCATGCCCATGTGCTTGTGGTGGCGGTGATGGCGATAGTGCTTGTGGTGCATCTTGGCGTTGGCGTTGCGCACCTTCGAGGGCAGCTGCTCGCTCTTGATGACGGGAGCGGCCTTGGTCGCCGGAGCGGTCGAGGTCGCCGGCGCGGGGGTTGCGGTCTTGCCGGTTTCGGCGGCGAGCGCGGGCGCTGCGATCACGGACATGGCGAGCAGCGCGGCGGAAATCGTCTTCAGCATGGTGGTCCTCCTCTTCGGGATCGAGAGGTCTCCGGCCGGATGGTCGGCCTCACCGATCAATGCACGTGACCTTAGGGACCGCGCACTGAACCCGTTCTGAAGGGCATGGACGGAATTCATTCATGTGAATGACATCTTGGTCATGTTGCCGGCGCGGCCGGCGACGCGCTGACATCACACAATCGTGGATTCGGCCGGGAATGTTCTGCACCCTTGGGTGTTCAAGTCATCAGGCTTCGGTGTAGGATTACCGAGCACGATCAGGAACGATCAGGAGCAACCAGGAATGAGCAAGTCGCCGAAGTTTCATGGGAAGTTTTTGGGCCTCGCAGTGCTTTCGATGATGCTCGTCGCTGCGCCGGTCATCTCGGCCTACGCCGCAGGCAGCGAGAATCCCGCGCCGCCGGCTTCCGACAGCGGCAGCAAGGGCAAGAAGGCGAAGAAGGACAAGAGCTCCGCGATCGACGATCAGAAGTTCCTGGCCGGCTACCGTGCCGCCTACGCCACGATCTACGACAAGCACGACTACACCGCCGCGATCGAGCAGCTGAAGGCGCTCGGCCAGGATGACCGTGCCGACGTCGCCAACCTGATCGGCTATTCCTATCGCAAGCTCGGCGACTACAAGGTCTCGCAGATCTGGTACGAGCGTGCGCTGAAGGCCGACCCGGCCCATGTGCGCACCTGGCAGTATTACGGCCTCTGGCAGGTCGAACAGGGCAACCGCGATCAGGCGCAATATCACCTGAACCGCATCGCCCAGCTCGCCGGCACCAACAGCGACGAATATCGCTCGCTCGCCGCCGCGCTGGAGAAACCCCCGGGCACCGGCCTCGTTTACTGAGCAAGGCAAGCGTTCAAACATCGAGCCGGCGCAGCCACAATGACTGCGCCGGCTTTTTGCTGTCCCCCTCGCCGCTCGATGGGTGGAGCGCAGCTATGGGTAGTGCTCGAGGCGCCGGTCAGGCTTATGCGGACGGCTTGCGCCGACCGTGCCGCCGCCGGCCGGCTTCGCTGACTTCGCGGTCGGCGGGTCGCCGTCACCGGCCGACTTGCCGGGGTTGATCGCCTGGCCGGTGGTGGTGACGTTGGCCGCCTGCCCGGCCCCTGCCGGACCGGCCGAAGGACCCGAGCTCTGCGCCAACACTGTTCCCGACAGCACCAGTGCCGCCATCAGTATTGCCGCGTTGACTGTCATGGAGGGGCCTTCTGCATCCGAATGATGCACAGCAACGCACCGCTGCCACGGACGTTCCCCCCGCACCATCATTTAAGGTAAATACGAGGCGAATTCCGCTGCCCGCGGTTTGCCGGCTGCAGGCTCCATTTCAGCCGCCAGCCCATCCTGCGCGGAGCAGCGGTACAGCCGCCGCCTCACTTCGCCTTCTGGATCGCGGTGACGGTGAAGCCGCCGTCGCCCTCCTGGGCTTCGAACCTGACCTTGTCGCCGACCTTGACCTGCTTGAGCAGCGTGGGATCCTTGATGCGGTAGACCATCGTCATCGGCTCGTCCATGCCGAGGCTCTTGGCCGGGCCGTGCTTGAGCGTGATCTTGCCTGCGCCCTCGTCGATCTTCTTGACCTCGCCGTTGATGGACGCGGCCTGCGCGAAAGCGGCGCTCCAAGGCCAACTAAGAGTCAGCGCCAGCGTAGCTGCAGCTGCAATCCGGATCATCCTGTTCATCGTCGTCATCCCTTCTTTGTTGCCATTTTCATTTCACGATGACGCGTCCGGTCATCCCGTAGTCGCGGTGATCGGGGATCAGGCAGGAATATTCGAACGTCCCGGCCTTGGTGAACTTCCAGACGATCTCCGCGGTCTTCTTCGGCGCGAGGCGGACGCCGTTCGGATCGTCATGCTCCATATGCGGATGCTTCTTCATCACTTCGGCATGCCTCAGATTCTCCTCGGTGGTCGCGAGCAGGAACTCGTGATCCTCGGTGCCGGCATTCTTGATCACGAAACGGATCTGCTCGCCGCGCTCGACCTCGATGCGGAACGGCGTGAACTCCATCTCCTTCATCTCGACCTCGACCGTGCGCGACGGCTTGCTCGGATCACCGGGCTCGCCGGCCGAATAGGATTGGTGACCGTGATTTTCGTGAGCGCGCGACAGCGCCGCGGTGACCGACAGCGCAACGAGGGCGATGCCGACCGTGGTGACGTGTTTCATTGGATTCTCCATTTTGCTCTTGATGGTTGCGTGTCGTGGGATGGCGCGTTGATCCGCTACATCTTCATCCCCTTCATCGATGGCCTGCCTTTGGGCTCGGAGCGGCCTGTAGCTGTCGCGCAGGCTCGGCGGCGGGCGCGTCGACCTCATAGGCGACGGTGCCTGGCGGATGGTCGTATGGCCCTGGATCGGCGTAATCGTCGCGGCCGAGCCCCTCGCGGATCTTCATCACCGTGAACATGCCGCCCATCTCGATCGGGCCGAATTGTCCTGTACCCGTCATCATCGGCAGCGTGTTGTCGGGCGCGGGCATCTCCATGTTGCCCATCGCCATCCCGGTCGATCCCATCACCATGGCGTCGGGCGCGAGCTTGCCGACGGCCTTCGCCAGATCCTTTCGCGACACGCCGATGAAATTGCGCACGTCATGTCCCATCGCGTTCATGGTGTGGTGCGACTTGTGGCAGTGGAACGCCCAGTCGCCCGGATTGTCGGCGAGCATGTCGAAGGCCCTGACGGCGCCGACCGGCACGTCGGTGGTGGTCTCCGGATATTGCGCACCCTCCGGCACCCAGCCGCCGTCGGTGCAGGTCACCGCGAAATTGTGCCCGTGCACATGGATCGGATGGTTGGTCATGGTCAGATTGCCGATCCGCACGCGGATCCTGTCGCCGAGCCGGATCGGCATCGGATCGATGCCGGGATAGACCCGGCTGTTCCAGGTCCACATGTTGAAGTCGGTCATCTCGTTGACCTTCGGCAAGTATGTGCCGGGGTCGATCAGGTAGCTGCTCATGATGAAGACGAAGTCGCGGTCCACCGGGCGGAACGCCGGATCGCGCGGGTGCACGATGAACATGCCCATCATGCCCATCGCCATCTGCACCATCTCGTCGGAATGCGGGTGATACATGAAGGTCCCGCTGTGCTTCAGCTCGAACTCGTAGACGAAGGTCTTGCCCGGCTTGATGTGCGGCTGGTTGAGGCCGCCGACGCCATCCATGCCTGCCCGCACGATCATGCCGTGCCAGTGCACCGTGGTATGTTCAGGCAATTTATTGGTGACGAAGATGCGGACCTTGTCGCCCTCGACCGCCTCGATGGTCGGCCCCGGCGACTGGCCATTGTAGCCCCAGAGATTGGCCTTCATGCCGTCGGCGAATTCGCGCACCACGGGCTCGGCGACGAGATGGAACTCCTTCCAGTCGCCGTTCATCCGCCACGGCAGCGACCAGCCGTTGAGCGTGACGACTGGCCGGTAGTCCGGCCCGCTGGTCGGATGCAGCGGCGGCTGCATCACCGCTTTGTCCATGGTCGGCGCTTCCGGAATGGCGGCGGCCTGCGCGCGTCCACTGACCGCGCTTGCTGTCACCAGCGCCGCGGTGCCGAGAAATCCACGTCGTGAGAACATTGTATTGGCTCCATTCAATGATCGCCGCCTGCCGCGGGTGCGGCCGAGGCGACGGAAGATGGTGTCGATGGCCCGCCCGCCGGGCCGCCGCCATTGATCGCGGTCTGCAGGTCGGATTGCGCCAGCCAGAAGTCGCGGCTGGCGTCGATCGCCGCGCGCAGCGAGGCGAGCCGCTGCCGCGCCTCGGTCAACAGCGCGAACACGTCGACCTGCATGCTGGAGAAGCGCAGCTGCATCTCCACGGTGATGATCTGCCGCAGCGGCAGCACCTCGCGCTGGTAGTGGCTCGCGATGTCGTAAGCCGAGCGATAGACGCGGTAAGCGTCGCGCGCCTCGGAGCGGACGTTGATCGCCTTCTCGGTCAGGCGGTTCATCGCCTGCCGGTAGGTCTCCGCCGCCTGCCGCACCCGCACCTCGCCGCCGTCGAAGATCGGGATCTGGAACTGGACATCGAAGCCGCGCTCCCTGAACGGCGGGCCTTCGGGATCGCGCGTCCGCCTGTCAATGCCGGCGACGTCGAGCAGCGTGACGAAGCGCGTCGCCTCGGTGAGATCGAGCGCCTTGGCGAGTGCGACAATCTCCATCCGTGCGATTTGCAGGTCGACACGGTGGCCGACCGCCGCGACCTCGATCGACGGCTGGTCCAGCGGCCGCTTCGGCAGCGGCGGGAGCTTACTCGGAATCCGGAAGCCGAGATCGCCGTCCCACAATCCCAAGAGACGCGCCAGCCGCTCGCGCGAGCTCGCCGCGTTCTGCCGCGCGCTGGCAAGATCGGCGGTGATCTCGGCATAGAACACCTGCTCGCGGGCTTGGTCGAGCTTATTCATGCCGCCGGTCTCGCCGAGTTTTTTGGCAAGCTGCGCCGTCGATTCGGCGGTCGCCTTCGCATCCGTCAGCAGCGCGACCGTTTCGTTCGCGGCCACTGCCGCGACATGACTGCGCCGCACCTCGGCGGCGAGCCGCAAAGTGGCGAGCGCGGCCTTGAGCTGCGCCTGACGAAAGCGCTCGCGCGCGATCTCGGAGCGCGCCGGCAAGGTCGCCAGCGCCAGGATGTCGCCGACCACCTGCCGCTCGACCTCGCTGGCGCCGCCTCCGGTGATGCGGGAGGCCGAGAAGGTCGGATTCGGCGGCAGGCTGTCGGCGACCAGATCCGTCTCCGCCAGCGCGAGCTCGTTATAGGCGGCCTGCAAGCCTTTGTTGTTCAGCAGAGCGAGCTGGACGGCAGCATCCGCCGTCAGATTGCGGGCGAGCAGCCGCTTCACCGCGGCGTCGACAGTCGCGGCCTCGTCCTGGGTGCGAACGAAGGCAACGTCCTTGCCGATCGCCTTCTCCGTCACGTCGGAGACAACGCCCATGCCGCTGTCGGGCGAGAACGAGGCGCATCCCGCGAGCGCGGATGTCAGCAGCAGGATCGGCGCAATGGCCAGATATCGCATGGCGCCCTCCTACCGATCCTACTTCGATTTCGCCGGCGGCGTCACGCCATCGTTGCGCTCGCGCCAGGGCAGCGGCGTCGCCGGCCGCAGGCTGCTGTAGGGCGCGATCGTCGAGCGATAGCCGACGCTGGCCGTGTGCGCCGACGGGTTGGCCGGATCGGCTGCGCTGGCGACTGGCCGGCCGTCGGCCATGCAGCCGGCGAGCGGTGCGGCCGCGACGATGGCAGCCGCGATCCGCGACACGAATGTGAACGGCGCGCGCCGGCCAAGCCGGTTGCCACGCGGTGTGGCCACGGCGGCGAGCCTCGCCCCGAAATGCGAATACATGGGTCTGTCCCGATCTTCAGATGAATGACAGGCATGCGCACGCACGCGCGCGGCGCAGCCACGATGTCAGCTGCGGATCAGGCGATGGGGGGACGATAGAGTCGCGCGGGCGCCTCGCCGTGCAGGCTCTGGAAGGCTTCAGTGAGACGGGTCGCGATCGGATGCAACGGACCGGCGACGAGCGGAAGAGCGGCCGGCAGCGCCGACACGCACATCATCGCGCAGCACGGTCCCGGGGCGCTCTTGCCATCGTGGCTGTGCTTGACCGGCGGTTCGGCGCCATCGGCCGCGTGATGCATATGCATGCCGGCGTGATCGTGGCCGGCATGAACGTGCGCGGCGCCATCGGCGTGCGCCATCGAGGCATCATGCACATGCACCGCGACGGCCGGCTGGACCCGATCGGTCAGGCACGGAAACGGCGCTCCGAACGCAAGCGCGATGGACGGCGCGAGCACGCAGAACAGATAGGCCAGGATAATGGCACATCCCGCCCGCACCCGCCCTGACCTGCTCAGTCGCACTAACACCCGCCCAATCGCTCCGATCGCACCCAAGGAGCATGCTAACCGCAAATCAGCCTGCTGCGAACCGGGAGCAGCTATATACCCCCTTAGGGTATCATGCAATCGGTCACGCCTGCTTCAACACCGCCGGATCGACCGGCATCTTCCGCAGCCGCTTCCCGGTCGCTGCGAAGATCGCGTTGCCAATCGCGGGCACGATGCCCGACGTTCCGGTCTCGCCCATGCCGCCGGGCGGCTCGGTGCTCGGTACGATGTGGACCTCGATGGCTGGCGCCTGATCGATGCGCAGCACCTGGTAGCTGTCGAAATTGGTCTGCTCGACGCGGCCGTCCTTTAGCGTGATCTCGCCATAGAGCGCGGCGGTGACGCCGAAATTGATGCCGCTTTGCAACTGCGCCTGCACCGTGTCGGGATTGACCACGGTGCCGCAGTCCATCGCGCAGACGACGCGGTGGACGCGGACCGAGCCGTCCTTGGCCACCTCCACCTCGGCAATTTGCGCGAGGTAGCTGCCGAACACGAATTGCAGCGACACGCCGCGGCCGCGCCCGGCCGGCAGCTTGCTGCCCCAGCCGGCCTTGGCCGCCGCGAGCTCGAGCGCCGCCTTGGCGCGCGGCGACTTGCCGAGCAGCGCCTTGCGATAGTCGACCGGGTCCTGCTTGGCGGCCGCCGCCATCTCGTCAATCATGCTTTCGGTGACGAACACGTTGTGCGAAGGCCCGACGCTGCGCCAGAACGCGGTCGGAATGCCGGGCGGCTCGACCCGGACATATTCGACGTGGAAGTTCGGAATGTCGTAGACCAGATCGATCGCGCCTTCCGTCGTGTCGGGGTCGAGACCGTTGCGGAAAAACGGCGGCGCCCATCGCGCGATGACGGAAGAGCCGGCGAAGCGGTTGTTCCAGGCGACCGGCTTGCCGGATGCATCGAGGCCGACCGCAATCCGGTCGCACCAGTACGGCCGGTACATGTCGTGCTGGATGTCTTCCTCGCGGGTCCACACCACCTTGACCGGCGCGTCGACCTGCTTTGCGATCTGCACGGCGCGGATCACGCCGTCGACCTCGAGCCTGCGGCCGAAGCCGCCGCCGAGCAGATGATTGTGCACCACGACCTTTTCCGGCGGCAGGTCCAGCATCTTCGCAGTCACCGCCTGCACGCGCGAGAGCGCCTGGTTGCCGACCCAGATCTCGCAGCCATCGGCGCGCACATGCACGGTGCAGTTCATCGGCTCCATCGTCGCATGGGCGAGGAACGGCAGCTGATAGCTCGCCTCGAGCTTCGTCGCTGCAGCCGCCAAGGCCTTGTCGGCGTCGCCGACATTCTGCGCGACCGCGCCGGGCTTCGTGGTGGCGGCTTCGAGCTCGCGCGCGATATCCGACGTGGCGAGCTTGGCGTGAGGCCCCTCGTCCCATTCGATCGTGAGCGCCGCGAGACCTTTCTTCGCCGCCCCCATGTGATCGGCCACCACGGCGACTGCGTCGTCGAGCTTCACGATCTGGCGGACGCCGTTGACGGCCTTCGCCGCCGTATCGTCCACGCGCTTGACCTTGCCGCCGAATACCGGCGACTGCGCCAGCGTCGCGATCTTCACACCGGGTGGCCGTGCGTCGATGCCGTAGACCGCCGAGCCGTTGATCTTGGAGGGCGTATCGAGCCGCTTGGCCGGCGTGCCGATCAGCTTGAACTCGGCCGGGCTCTTCAGCGTCACATTCTCCGGCACCGGCATCTGCGCCGCGTCAGCCGCCAGCTCGCCGTAACCGAGCTTGCGTCCCGAGGCCGCATGATGCACCTCGCCGTTCTCGGCGCGGCATGTCCCAGGCTCGACGTTCCAGCGCTTCGCCGCGGCGGCGACCAGCATCGCTTTCGCGGTGGCGCCGGCCTTGCGCATCGGCTGCCAGGCGCCGCGCATCGCGTTCGAATTGCCGGTGGCCTGCACGCCGAGCAGCGGATTGGCATAGAGCTTGTCGCTCGGCGGCGCGTGCTTGAGCTGGACCTGCGTCAGGCCGATCTCGAGCTCTTCTGCGATCAGCATCGGGATCGAGGTGTAGGTGCCCTGCCCCATCTCGACATAGGGCATCGTCAGCACCACCTTGCCGTCGCTGCCGATCCGGATGAAGGCATTCGGCGCGAAGTCACCAGCCGCCACAGCCTGGCTTTCGGGGCCTGCAAACGGCAGGCTCACGCTCAGCAGCAGACCACCGCCTGCCACGGCAGTGGCACGAAGGAAATTGCGCCGCGACAGATCGGCGCCGCGCTCAGACAGATTGTCCAACAGCGTCATGGCTCAACCTCCCGACTGCGCGGCTTGCTTGATGGCTTCGCGAATGCGGACGTAGGTGCCGCAGCGGCAGATGTTGCCCGACATCGCGTCGTCGATGTCCGCATCGGTCGGCTTCGGCTTGCTCGCAAGCAGCGCCGAGGCCGACATGATCTGCCCGGACTGGCAGTAGCCGCATTGCGGCACCTCGTGCGCGAGCCAGGCGTCCTGGATCTTCTTGCCCGCCGGCGTCTTGCCGACCGCCTCGATGGTCGTGATCTTGGAGTCGCCGATGCTGTCGATCGTCGTGATGCAGGAGCGCACCGCGCTATCGTCGAGATGCACCGTGCAGGCGCCGCACAGCGCCATGCCGCAGCCGAACTTGGTGCCGGTCATGCCGAGCACGTCTCGCAACACCCACAGCAGCGGCGTATCGCCGTCGGCATCGACCGAATGACTGGTCCCGTTGATCGTGATCTGGAAAGGCATCCTGACACTCCTGTCCTGGTTCGAGCCCGCGCGGGATCGCGTCCCTCGGGGCGAATTCGGCGGCATTTCGAAGCAATCGAACCCTCATCGCGTCGATTACTCACTCATGGTAATAAATAGAAATCTTACCGGCTATAAGCGACGCTTTGGTCCACAGTGAAATGACAATTGGTTTATAATCATGGATCGACTGACCAGCATGTCCGTGTTCGCCCGTGTCGCCGATCTCGGCTCCTTCACCGCGGCGGCCAAGGAGTTGCGGATGTCGCCGACCATGATCGGCAAGCATATCCGCTTTCTCGAGGATCGGCTCGGCTCGCAATTGATCAACCGGTCGACCCGGCGGCAGGGCCTCACCGAGCTCGGCCGCAGCTACCTCGATCACTGCAAGCATCTGCTCGAACAGGCCGAGGCCGGCGATGCGCTGGTCGAGGAGGCGTTGAGCGCGCCGCGCGGCAAGCTCCGCGTCGCGACCTCGGTCGCCTTCGGCTCGTACAGCCTCGCGCCGGCGCTGGTTCGTTTCATGAGAATGTATCCGGAGGTGTCGGTCGAGCTCGTGCTCAGCGACAAGATGGTCGATCTGCTCGAGGAAGGCCTCGACGCCGCCATCCGGGTCGGCACGCTGACCGACTCCACCATGATGTCGCGCGCACTATCGCCTTACGCCGGCGTGGTTTGCGCCGCGCCGAGCTATCTCGCCGAGCGCGGCACGCCGTCCCATCCGGGCGATCTGATCCACCATGAATGCCTGCGCTATCCCGGCTGGTCGGACGCGCGGAGGTGGAGCTTCTTTGGGCCGGAGGGCGAAGTGCATGTCGATGTCGGAAGCCGCCTCACCATCAACAACGCGTTCGGCATCCGCTATGCGGCGCTGGCCGGGGCCGGCATCGTGCTGATGCGCGATGAGCTGCTGGCCGAGGATATCGCCGCGGGGCGGCTCCAGGTGCTGCTGCCGAACTACACGACGCAAGCCCGCGCGCGGCAGATTCTGTGGCCGAGGCACCGCAAGATGACACCGAAGCTGCGGGCGCTGATCGACTTCATCGTGGAGACCTATGGCTAACCAAACCCGCTCACTTCACCAGCGCCTCGACCTCCTTGCGGAATGCCTGGCGCGAGCCGTCGCGGGAATAGAACATGTGGCCGCCGGGGTAGACCACGAGCCTGGTGCGGCTCGGACCCGCGAAGGCCGGCAGCTGGTCGAGGATGATCTTCGAGGCGAAGTACGGCGTTGCGAGATCGAACAGGCCGTGACCGATCAGCAGCTTCAGCTTCGGATCGAGCGCCAGCATCTGGCGTAGCTGCGTCACCGATTCCGGCGGGCTGATGCCGTGGCCGAACTCCCAGCCCTTGTTCACGCTTTCGCTGAGCAGATGATAGGAGCCGTCCGGCCGCCAGTTCAGTCTGCGCGTGGTGAGATCGACGGCGGCGCTGGTCAGCGGCGCCATCAGGGGATCGCCGGACGGATCGTTGAAGCGGAAGGAGCTGGAATCCGGATAGGGATCGAAGCCTTCGATCGAGGCATCGTAGCGGCCGGTCACCTTGCCGTTCTTGCGATCGAACTCGCGGCGGAATTCGCCGATGTCGAAGCGGCCGGCGAGCCGGCGGCTCACCGCCGGATCGATGCCGGTCAGGCTTGCGACCTTGTCGGCGAGCCGCGCAGTGGCCTCGGCATCGGCCTGCCCCTTGACGAGATCGAGCAGGAAATCGCCGCGCGCGTAGCTCTCGACGTCGGCGAGATCCTCGCGCGTCACCGGCGCCTTGGCCTGTCGCGCGACCGCCGTCATGGTCGGCAGGCTCGCGACATATTGCAGGATGCTGGAACCGGTATAGTCGCGGAAATCGAGCACCGGCGAGATCAGGATCAGGCCGCGCACGCCGACGCCCTGCTGCATTTGCAGATTGCGCACCACCTTCGGTCCGCGAATGCCGCCATAGCTTTCGCCGGCGACATATTTCGGCGAAGTAAGCCGGTCATGTTTCTCCAGCCAGCGGCGGATCACCAGCGCGACCGAATTGGCGTCGCCGTCGACCGTAAAGAAGCGCTTGCGCGCCTCTTCCGACGTGGTGACGAAACGGCTGTAGCCGGTGCCGACCGGATCGATGAAGACGAGATCGGTGAAATCGAGCCAGGTGTCGGCGTTCGGTTGCAGCTCGGGCGATGCCGACGACACCGCACCATCGCCGTCGAACGGCAGCCGCCACGGCCCGACATTGCCGAATTGCAGCCAGGCCGACGCGGAGCCCGGCCCGCCGTTGAACAGGAACGTTACCGGACGGCTCGCCTTCTCGGCGCCATCGAGCTGATAGGAGGTATAGGCGATGTCGGCGAGCGGCTCGCCCTTGTCGTCGAACACGCGGATCGAGCCCGCGGTCGCGCCGAAGTTGAGCGTGCGGCCGGGCAGCGCGACCGATTGCTTGGTCGTGGAATCCGGCGGCAGGCGGTGCTGCTCGGCGGCAGGCGTGGTGGCCGTGGCGTTGGCGCCGGAGCCGGAGCCGGAGCCGGTCTCGCCGCGCCCTGCCCGTCCCTTCTGGCCGCTTGGGTTCTGACCGCTCGCGGCCTGCGCGCTCGGCGACGGCGATGGCTGCGGCGCCTCGTCGTCGGCCCGCGCCGCGGTTGCGAGGCAGGCCACCAGCAACGCCGCGGTGAGCCGTGTCGCAAAACTGTTAGCCATGCCGTTCACTCCCTGGGCCGACATTTACGCATTTCATCCGCAAACTGCGCTAGCTTGGCGGCACCGGCAAGGCATGCGGTCCGCTCCCGGACCACCTCGACAAGGCCGCCCGGGATGTATAGACGAGCGCGGCGTGTTCCGTGCCAAACGAGTTCGTGAGCGATGGCTAGCTCCAAGCGGTATGACAAGATCGCCTTCGTCGCCAGCGCGAGCTCGGAAGCGCAGGCGGCGCTCGAGCAGCTGACTGCGATGTACGGCAACCATCCGGCGGCCGATGCCGACGTCGTGGTTGCGCTCGGCGGCGACGGATTGATGCTGCAGACGCTGCACGCCAACATGCGCAGCGGCAAGCCGATCTACGGCATGCATCGCGGCACCGTCGGCTTCCTGATGAACGAATATTCCACGCATGATCTGCGCACGCGGCTTGCGGCCTCGCGGGAGTCGCTGATCAATCCGCTCTTGATGCGCGCGACCGACATCCACGGCGCGGTACATCTGCATCACGCCATCAACGAGGTTGCGTTGTTCCGGCAGACCTACCAGGTCGCCAAGCTGCGCATCCTGATCGACGAGCACGAGCGGATGCCCGAGCTGATGGCCGACGGCATCCTGGTGGCGACGCCGGCCGGATCGACCGCCTACAACCTCTCCGCCCAGGGGCCGATTCTGCCGATCAATGCGGCGCTCCTGGCGCTGACTCCGATCAGCGCGTTCCGGCCGCGGCGCTGGCGCGGCGCGCTGCTGCCGAACTCCGCTTTCGTGGTGATCGAGGTGATCGAGGACGAGAAGCGCCCGGTCGCCGCGGTCGCCGACCATGACGAGGTCCGCGACGTTCGCCGGGTCGAGGTGCTCTCCGACAAGACGATCGCGATGCGGATGCTGTTCGATCCCGGCCACTCGCTGGAAGAGCGCATCCTGCGCGAGCAGTTCGGCTATTGACGGCGCGCGGCATCCCCCCTAGCCCGGCAACCAATCATTAACCCCGGGCGGGATATGGTTAACGTCGGGTAATACCGCATTGGCGAGGTAATGCCCTATCAGGGCCGGACCATGTATCGCATCGATTTCAACAAGCTGCGATTTTTGATTTGCGACGACAATCCGCACATGCGCCGCATCCTGCGGACGCTGCTGCATTCGTTCGGCGCGCGCGAGGTCTATGAGGCCGAGGACGGCGCCACCGCGCTCGAGATGTACACCCACTATGTGCCCGACATCGTCATCACCGACTGGTCGATGCCGATCTTCGACGGGCTCGAGCTCGCGCAGATGATCCGGCAGCCGGAGTCCAAGGGCAATCCCTATGCGCCGATCATCATGCTGACCGGGCATTCCGAGAAGCGCCGCGTCACCGTGGCGCGCGATGCCGGCGTCACCGAATTCCTGGCCAAGCCGATCTCGGCCAAGGGCCTCTACCAGCGCATCATGAACGTGGTCGCCAATCCACGCCCGTTCATCAAGACCAAGACCTATTTCGGCCCCGACCGCCGCCGCAACACCACCAACACCTATATCGGTCCCGAACGCCGCGGCAGCGGCGAGGTCGAAATCCTGCAGCAGCCGTCGCTGCTCGAGAAGGCGCGCTCCGCCATTTAGGAACCGTCATGGCCAAGGACAATTCCAAGGACAAACCAGGCGCCATCGAGGTCAAGAGCTTCGGCACGCACCATGTCATCACGCAGCCGAATCCGCTGCGCAAGGTGCTGCTGCGCGTTCCCGAGAGCGATCTCGACGATCCAGTCGGCCGCGCCGAAAAGGCCCTCGCAGGTCTGTCGGGCGAGTTCAAGGAATGGATGACGATCGAGGCCGACCGCCTCTCCGCCGCGCACGCCACCGTGCTGCGCGAGGGCTTCAACGACAAGACGCGCGAGGAGCTGTTCCGCGCTGCGCACGACATCAAGGGCGATGCCGCGACATTCGGTTATCCCTCGGCGGCGGCGGCGGCCGAGAGCCTGTGCCGCATCATAGAGCACGCGCCCGACCTCGCCGCGGTGCCGTCTCAATTGATTGCCCACCACATCAACGCCGTGCAGGCGATCGTGCGGAACCGCACCAAGCTCGACACCGCGATCGTGGCCGGCGTGCTGAGCAAGCAGCTTCGCGGCATCGCCGATGAATTCCTGACCCACGCCAACCGCGACCGCCCCGAGCATCTCGAGGCCATCCTCGCGCCGAGCATCGTGCCGGGCGAATAGCAGCGCGCCGCGGCAGCGGCCACGGCTTCAGATATCGTCAATGTCGGGAAACGCGGCCTTCAGGCCGCGATCAGATCATCGTCGTAAGGCAGCACCGCGATCGCGTCTTCGGCGGCGAGCTCCTCGCAGAACATGCGTGCATCCTCTCGGGCCGATTCCGTCGCAAAGCGGCGCAGCAGGATCAATAGCGGCCCGGCGGCCGAATGATCGGTCTCGCAATGGGTCAGCACGCGCTCGACCATGCGGCGATGCAGCCGCGCCGCACCGTCGCCGCTGTCGACATAGCCGACCTCGTGGCTGGCCTCGAGCGCGACGCGGAACGCCGCGTAGGTGGATTCCGGCAGGCCGGCGCGCCGCAGCAACGCCTGCAGGCCGTTGCCGCCGCGGTCGTTCAACAGCGCGGAAACCCGCCCATAGGGCAGTCCGGACAGCTCGGCGAGCGCGGCGCCAAACAAATCGAGATTGCCCGACAGCAGCGCGCGCAGGATCAACCCTGCGGTGAGCTGACCGGTGGCGCGCAGATGCGTGATCAAATTCTGCATGTCGTCGCCGAAGGCGCGCGCGGCGATGTTCACCGTGGATCGCTCCTTCGCCTCGCCGGCGATGCGGTCGGCACGGTCGGCGCCGAGCCAATTTCGCGCGACGACGAACTGCGCCAGCGTGTCGGAGAGCTTTGCGACCAGAGCCAGCCGCGTCGCCGACGGCAAATCTTCCAGCTGCAGCATCGATTCCCTGATCGCCGCGAGATGGCCGTGACGCTCGACGATGCGGTCCCAGGAGAACGGCGCAAGTCCGGCGTAGGGATTCTCGATCAACTCGAGCGCGGCCGCCGCCGAGCCGACTTCGGCAATCGCCGCCGCAACCGAGGCCGGCAGACTGGCGCGGCGCGCGATCGCGCACTGCATCTCGTCGGAGCCGGTCGCGACGATGTCGACCAGGTCGGCATCGATCAAGAGCGGTGAATGCTCCAGCACCGGCAGCGCGATCGCCGGCTGATCGGCCGACAGCGCCTGCACGATCGTGGCCGGCGCCTCCGCGCTGTACGCAAACACCTCGGCCATCGCCAGTCGCACCAGCGGCGACGGGTCGTCGAGCAGCATCAGCAGCGCGCCCTCGGCTGCGATGCGGTCGTCCTCGGTGAGATCCGAAATGAGCCAGGCGCGGGCCAACGCCCGTGTCGCCTCTGCCCGCTCGCCCGCTGGAGCGGTCCTAATCCAACTAATGAACTGCCGAACGATCATGGTCCTGCCGGCTTACGCAACGAGACGGCATCGACATACGACGCCACTACAAGGAAAAATAAACCATGACGCTTAACAAAGGGTTCACCATAAACGTTTGGGATTATTGACGTTTCGTTAAGACGGCCACGGCGCAGGGGCTGCGCGCGTGCAGCAAGACGGCGCTAGCCGTTGCTGTAGGTGCCGTTCGGGTCGCTGAACAGATCAAGCCGCCCGGGCGCGCGGACCTTCGGCGTCGCCGACGTGGTCAGCGCGGAAGAATTGCCCCACAGTTCGTGCACCGCCGGGGAGATCGGCTCCGAACGGTCGCCGCCCTGGTAGAGCGAGCGGAACGCCGGCTCCGGCTGCGCCGAGGCGACGGTCGAGGTCGCACCGGCCGATGAGGCCGCGCGAGCATTCGGGAAGGTCGAAAGATAGGACGCGGTGTCCATGGTCAGCGGTTGCGTCGGCGCAGCACTTGCGATCGCATTCGGGCTCATGGTGCCGCCGCCCGCCGCGGCAAAGGCCGTGCGCGTGTCGCTCGAATTCGCAGCCGCGGCGTAGCGTGTGGTCAACACCGAATAGACCTGGCTAACGCTGCGCGCGCTGCCCGACTTGTCGTAGAAGATCGACTGGTTGGCGGCCGCCGCCTTCGGAAACATCGCGGCGGCATTGGCGCTCGGACTGTCCTCGGCGCTCGAGATCAGCTTGCCGGCGCCGCCGACGCCCATGAAATGCGCCATATAGAGCTCGGCGTCGGTCGGGCGACGACCGAGCGTGCCGGTCAGCTTGAAGCTGTTGGATTGCGTCAGCACCGCCGCCATCGAGGATGCCGCATCGGGATCGTCGCGCAGCTTCATGACCGCGCTGCGCGCGGAAGGATCGCTGACCGAATAGCTGCCGTCGGAATTCCTGGTGATGGCGTCGGCATACTGGCCGTAGCCGAGCTGGCTTCCGGCCTCCTTGACGGTGCCGAGCCAGGTCTGGTCGATGAATTGATAAAGCCCATGCGCCGACGAGGTCGTGGCGCCGGCCCGCGGATTGAAATTGGATTCCATCTTCGCGGTGGTGAGCAGGTATTCGAAGCTCGTGCCGGTGGTCGCGGCCGCCTGCTTGATCGAGCCGGCGACCTTCAGGCGCGATGCATCGACACCTGCCGAAGCCGTCGCATTGAAGAGGTCGACCGCCATCTGTCCGGGTGCCTTGCCGGGCGCCGGCAATCGGCGCCCATGTCCCGTCAAACTGCCGCAATTATGGTTAACGGCGCGTTAAGATCCAGCAAGACCCGTTATTTGCGATAGACCTGCGCCGGATCGAACAGCCGCTCGGCGTCGACGAAAGACAGGCTGACATGTCCGCCCTCGTCCTTCACGGCGCGATAGAAGCAGGAACGCCGTCCGGTGTGGCAGGCGGCGCCGATCTGCTCGACCTTGATCCACACCGCGTCCTGATCGCAATCCATCCGGATCTCGACCACGCGCTGGGTCTGGCCCGAGCTCTCGCCCTTGCGCCACAGCGCGTTGCGCGAGCGGCTGAAGTACCAGCCCTCGCCGGTCGCGATCGTCTTGCGCAGGGCTTCGTCGTTCATATGCGCGACCATCAGCACGTCGCCGGTCGCAGCATCGGTCGCGACGCAGGTCACAAGACCTGCCGCATCGAATTTGGGCTGGAAGGCCAGCCCCTCTTCGCGGTCGTGATCGTGGGTCGGTGCGGACACGAAAAACCTCGCTTGGACAAATGCGAGATTACCGGTTCGGTCCTCGCACCAGGGACAGGAAACGCTGCTGCTCCGCCGGATTGTCGCGGAACATGCCGGTGAAGCGGCTGGTGAAGGTCGAGGCACCATGCTTGGCGACGCCGCGCACCGACATGCAGGTATGCTCCGCCTCGATCAGCACGGCAACGCCGCGCGGCTTCAGCACCTCGTCGATCGCGGCCGCGACCTGCGCGGTGAGATGTTCCTGGGTCTGCAGGCGGCGGGCAAAGATATCGGTCAGCCGCGCCAGCTTGGAGAGACCCACGACGCGCTCCACCGGCGTGTAGGCGATATGCGCCTTGCCGTAGAACGGCATCATGTGATGCTCGCACTGCGAGGTGAATTCAATGTCGCGGACCAAAACGAAATCGTCGTAGCCGGCGGTCTCGCCGAAGGTACGGTTCAGCACCTCCGCAGGGGCCTGATGATAGCCCTGATAGAGCTCGTCATAAGCCTCGACGACGCGGCGCGGCGTATCGAGCAGGCCCTCGCGGAGCGGATTCTCGCCGATATAGCCGAGCAGCGTCTTGACGGCCGCCTCAGCTTCGGCCCGCGACGGACGTGGCTGGTCGGCTCGAACGGCGGCGCCCATGAACTCGGAAGGGTCGAGCTCGGTCTTGCCGTCGGTTGGCTTGTTGGGGCGAATCGGCTTGATCAAGGCGTCCATGTCTTCTCCGTTCGACCGGCCAGGCATTTGCCTTTGGGCCGGATGTGTCACCGGGCAGACGGGGCGGATCGTCGAACCGCCGGGCGCCTGAGTCCCATTTTTGTAGCACCGCCGCGGCGCAAGTGGCCCGCGGTGGAAGCATAGCCGGGCTATGTTTCGGACGATGCCGTTCATATATAGGACGGTGAGACCCGGCCGCCAAGAGCGCCCGGCGTAGCCGGAACCAGGCATCTGCCCCCATGCTGAACGACATTTATAACAAGCGGATCATCGAGTTGGCCGGCAATATTCCGCGCCTCGGACGACTGGCCGAGCCGGACGCCAGTGCCACCGCCCATTCGAAATTGTGCGGTTCGACCGTCAAGGTCGACCTCAAGATGGACGGCCCCGTGGTGACGGACTTCGCCCATGACGTGAAGGCCTGCGCGCTCGGCCAGGCCTCCTCCTCGATCATGGCGAGCCATGTGGTGGGATCGACCGCCGACGAGCTGCGCGAATTGCGCGAGACCGTCCGCAAGATGCTGAAGGAAAACGGTCAGCCTCCGCAGGGCGGCAAATGGGCCGACATCGCACTGCTCGAGCCGGTGCGCGACTACAAGGCCCGCCACGCCTCCACCCTGTTGACCTTCGATGCCGTGGTCGATGCGATCGGCCAGATCGAGGCCAAGGCAAAGCAGCCGGCGTAAGCCCCGGCTGCAAACCTTATTGCGACGGCTGGATCGGCGCCGGCGCGGCGGTGCCGCCGGTCGGCACCACGGCTTCGGCGGTCTTGGTCGCCTTCGCGGCCTGCGGCAGCGCCTCACCTTCCATCGCGCTACTCACGAAGCGATCGCCGTTCTTGGGCTTGGCCTCGGCGACGGGGATTGCGTTGTCCTGATGCGGCAGCACGTCGGCAACCGCATCCGTGGTGACGAGGTTGGTCACCCGCAACTCGGCCGCCGACAATTCGTGCAGGTCTTCCCACGGCGGCACGCTGAGTGCGAGCGACAACAGCTCGCCTGCGCCACCCATATCGAAGGTGTATTTGGCAAGACGGCCGATATCGCGCTCGACGATCATCAGGTCCTGCGCGGTGTAGCTGGCGGCCTTGGCGTCGTCGGCGCGGTCGCCCATCCAGATCTGATGCACCCGGATGTGCGCGGCCGGTGGCACATAACGCGTCTTGCCCGACAACAGCAGGAACACGCACATCGACTCGCAATAGGCGTCCGGCAGCACGCTGGCGCGATCGCCTTGCGCGGCCTGATTGACGACGCTGGTACCGACTGTGGTCAGCGCGCCGAGACCGCGGAAGCGGCGGCCGAGCGCGATCGCGTCGTTGACCGAGCCGCCGCTGGAGTCGAGCACGATGGTGGCGCCGGCAAGCTGGCGGCTGCGCGCGAACTCGTCGAATTCCTTGGGGCTGTCGGCCGTGATGATACCGACCGCCGACACCCAGCCGCGGCAATTCGGCTGGCATGCGATCCAGCTGAACTTCATCGGCAGCTTGCGTTCTTCGAGGGCCGAGCTGGTCTGCGTGGAGTTACCCGCCCATGTGACGGTGCCGGAAACCGCGAAGCAAAGAGCAACGGCGCTGGTGAGCACCCAACTGCGCAACGAGAGCGACCTGACCAGCCTCAATTTGGTTCCTTCCCCCAAGCCCTTGGTGATGCGAGCGGTGGCAATTGGCCCCATGGCAATGCGCCACGAGTCTGTCATCGGCGCGTCATGGGAACGGTAGCGTTGCTGACCTGGACCGTCCATAGGACCCTTGCTGCACCGCGACCAGCGCTGTGCGATAACGGTGAACTGTGGCGCAAATATCTGCAATTGAACAGTTCCTTCGCTTGGAACCCCCGCAAGATTACGTACATACTTGCGTATGCCATCGACAGATCATTCAACGTCGCACCATCCGCAATGCACGGACTGTGCCAGCGCCATGCGCCGCATGCCGCGCAATTTCGGCCGCGCCTTGATCTGGATCTATCGGCACACGCTGTCGCCGCTGGTCGGCTACAACTGCCGGCATCTGCCGACCTGCTCGGTCTTCGGCGATGAGGCGATCGAGCGCTTCGGGCTCTGGGCCGGCGGATGGATGACGCTGGCGAGATTGCTGCGCTGCCAGCCCTGGGGAACCTCCGGCATCGACAATGTCCCGCAGACGGAGCCGCTCGGGGCACGCTGGTATCTACCCTGGCGCTACGGCCGCTGGCGCGGCGTCAACGAGGGTTGACGCGGCGTCAACGACGCTTGATCTGCTGCAGCGCTCCCAAACGCCACGCGCATGGCTGTTCCGGCGGAACTGTGGCGATCGTTGACGCATTATTTCATTGCCCGCATGGGATCCCTTGGGATCCCCATGGGGAGGAAACAACAATGCGCTGGAAACTCAGCCACAACGGGCACGATCCCCGGCAGATCGATTTGCTGGCCGTGCTCGCCCTGCTCGTCGTGATCGTTGCCGCCTACGGCTACTTCACCCACAATCCGAACAAGCCGAGCACGACCGCATTCATCGTGCCCAGCCAGAGCGTGAAGTGGTGACGCGCGGCGCGCCTCACGTGGACCAGTCCTCACTTTGCTCTAAAACGCTCTCGCGCGCGCCAAGCGCAAGGCTCACTCGGCTGCGGCAGTGCGCGCGGTCCGTCGCGGTCGGGTCATGACAACGACCGCGAGCGCCGCCGCGACGAAGGCCGTGGCCACATAGCCCGCGCTAAAGAGCCATTCGCGCGCGAACAGCAATCCGCCGATCGCGGAGCCGATGGCCTGGCCGACATACAGCACCGAGGTATTGAGCGAGACCGACGCCGACGCGAGCGCCGGCGCCGCACCGACCAGGCGCACCTGCTGCATCGAATTGGTCGACGCAAAGCCGAGGCCCCACACCGCAACCGAGGCGGCCATCAATGCGTAGGCGCCGGCGCTCACGGCCCAGCCGGCCACGCCGGCGAGCAGCAGCACCGTGAACAGCACCGACGTATTCCAGGCGCCCCAGGAATCCACGATGCGGGTCGCGATCGCAATGCCGACGAACCCGAAGATGCCGTACAGCGCGAACACGATGCCGACGGCGTCGGCATCGGCGCCGGTCAATTTGCCGAGCAGCGGCCCCATGAAGGTGAACACCACGAACTGGCCGGACATCTGCAACGCCGTGATCGACAGCAGCAGGATGACGGTCGGATTGCGGCCGAGATCGGCCCAGGTCCTCAAGTCGACCGGCGCACCATGCAGTCCGCCGGGCAGCCGCCACCACAGCAGCAGGCAGCTCACGAGCCCGGTCAGCGCGATCACCCCGTAAGTCGTGCGAAAACCGTAACGGCTTGCGATGAAGGTGATCAACGGCAGCCCGATCGCAGCGGCGAGCGACCAGCCGAGGAAGATATAGGCGATCGTGCTGCCGCGCTTCTCCACCGGCACGATCAGCGCCGCGGTGCCGGCAGCCTGTGGCGTGTAGAGGACACCAACCGCGAGCATCACCAGGCGGATGATCAGAAGATTGTCGTAGTCCGGCGCGAAAGCAGATGCCGCGTTGGTCAGCGCCAGCACCAGAAGCGTAGTCGTCAGCAGCGCGCGCCGTTCGAACCGGCTGGTCAGCCACGCCGTCAGCGGCGAGCCGACACACAGCACGATCGCGCCGAAGGTGATCAGCAGACCCGCGGTGTGAATCGTGACACCGAGGCCATCAGACAGCTCCGTCAGCATGCCGGCCGGCGCCAGCACCGAGCAGCCGGTGACGATATTGCCGAGCATCAATGCGGTGGGAGCGAAGCGTTTCACGCCGCGTTGATAGCAGACCTCGAAATCAATGCAACTGCATCTAAATGCATGGCACGTGATCGATGGTACGTGATCGGATGGTGCCGCTTGCTCTCACGGCGCCGGCGATGCGGCCGGCACCGCGTTGACGCTCGGCGACACCGCGGCCGGCAGCGGGCTCGCCGGCTTCGGTCCAGCGCTGGTCGCCGGGCACGACGCCAGCAGCTGTGTCCAGCCCTGCTCCAGCCCGGTCGTGTCGATATCGAATGTCGTGAAGTCCGGCTTGATGTCGGACTTCACGTCCGCCTTGGCATCGGACTTGCGATCCGCCTTGCCGTCCGACGACGGCGTGCTTTCGCCGATCTGCAGATGCGGAACCGCCAACATCGCCTTGACGATGTCCGAACTCACCGGGTCGCTCCAGACCTCGTATTTGCCGAACCGCGCCGGCAACCTGCCGAACGCGACGGTTCTGGTGGCGCCGGCCATCATCACCACCGTGCTCTTGCCGGCGGCGCCCGCGTCGAACTCGCGCACGAACATCAGCCGTCCGCGATCCTTGTTCTCACAGAACAGGCGCCACTCCATCATGCGGAACGAACTGCCGTCGCCCTTCTTCTGCTGCGCGATCTTGCGGACGTAGGGCCGCGTTTCCTTCTCCACCGCCCACAGCGTTTGCGGCAGCGGCCGCGTGTCGATACCAAATCGATAGAGCTCCTGCCGCGTGAGCACATGCAGGCTCTCGAACTTCACGGTCCGGATCAGGTCGCTGAGCTCATGGCTGATCCCCATCGCCTCGAGGAACATGTTGCGATCGCGATCGGCGCTCACCATCTCGCGCCGCCTGAAATCCGCGACGACCTGCGGCGGCGGATGGCCGTGGACGACGAACATCAGCTTGGAGTTATGTACCGCGAGCACCGAGTCGGGCGCCACCTCGCGGCTGGTCGCCCCCAGGAACAGATAGGCGCAGGCCGAGACGCACATCGCGTTGCGCGTGGTGAGCTCGGCCTCGACCTCTCCCTTCGCGGTCTTGATCTTCAGACAGGCGGCGTCGGTCTGCGTGCCCGCGGAACAGGCCGGCACAATGGTGCGGCCGACCCGGGCAATCGCCTTGTGTGCACGCAGAAACCGCGCGATCGCGTAGGATTGCTCGACGTTTCCGCCCGGCGAATGGAGATAGATCGGAAGCTGCCTGTCCTTGATGGGAAACAGGAACGTGCGGATCCGCTGCGCGGCTTCCCGATCGATCTCGCCTTCGATCGCGATCCAGCGATCGCAACCGGCGCCGCAGGCATTCGCCGGCCCCTTGGCGAGATAGATGGTCAGCTTCTTCGCAAATCCGGCCTTCTCCACCGGTGTTTCTTCCGCCCGCAAGATGCCCGGGACCAGAAGCAACGCCACGAAAAGCAGGAGACGGGAAAACATGAACCTTGCGGAGCGCGCGATGGCGGGACAGTCGACATTCGACGTTAAACGATGATCGGCAGCGTCGCAACGATCAGAGCCGTCACGTGCAGGCGAGTTCTCCTGAATTCGGTGCGGCTGACGGCCCATTTTCTTGATATTGCCGGATTGCAGGCGTCAAATCCCCTGCTATACCGCTGCTTTCCGCTTACCTGCGCTCGTTCGCAGGAGTGAGCTACAGGAGACATCGATGGCAGAATCGCCCAAATCCGAGTCCGGATTCCAGTACAGCCTCTCTAACCTCAAGCCCGCAGAACCCGTGAACAAGATCGCCCTCACCTTCCCTGACGGAGCGAGGCGCGATTTCCCGAAAGGGACCACCGGCCTCGACATCGCCCGGGGCATTTCGCCCTCGCTGGCCAAGCGCACCGTCGCGATGGCGCTCGACGGCACGCTTGCCGACCTCAACGATCCGATCGAAGCCGACGCAAAGATCGAGCTGATCGGCCGTGAAGACCCCCGCGCGCTGGAACTGATCCGGCACGATGCCGCCCATGTGCTCGCCGAAGCCGTGCAGTCGCTGTGGCCGGGCACCCAGGTCACGATCGGCCCGGTGATCGAGAACGGCTTCTATTACGACTTCTTCCGCAACGAGCCGTTCACCCCGGAAGATTTTGCCGCCATCGAGAAGCGGATGCGCGAGATCATCGCGCGCGACAAACCCTTTACGAAAGAGGTTTGGGATCGCGAAAAAACAAAGCAGGTGTTCCGCGAAAAAGGCGAGGCCTTCAAGGTCGAGCTGGTCGACGCGATTCCCGGCAACGAGCCGATCAAGATCTACTTCCAGGGCGACTGGTTCGATCTCTGCCGCGGCCCGCACATGACCTCGACCGGCAAGGTCGGAGGCGCCTTCAAGCTGATGAAGGTGGCCGGCGCCTATTGGCGCGGCGATTCCAACAATCCGATGCTGACCCGCATCTACGGCACGGCATTCGCCAAGCAGGAAGACCTCGACGCCTACCTCAGGCAGATCGAGGAAGCCGAGAAGCGCGACCACCGCAAGCTCGGCCGCGAACTCGATCTGTTCCACTTCCAGGAGGAAGGCCCCGGCGTGGTGTTCTGGCACCCCAAGGGCTGGACCATCTTCCAGCAGCTGATCGCCTATATGCGGCGCCGGCTGCTCGGCGACTACAACGAGGTCAATGCGCCGCAGATCCTCGACAAGGTGCTGTGGGAGACCTCGGGCCACTGGGACTGGTATCGCGAGAACATGTTCGCGGCGCAGTCCGCCGGCGACGAGGCCGAGGACAAGCGCTGGTTCGCGCTGAAGCCGATGAACTGCCCGGGCCATGTGCAGATCTTCAAGCACGGGCTGAAGAGCTACCGCGACCTGCCGTTGCGGCTCGCCGAGTTCGGCGTCGTGCACCGCTACGAGCCGTCGGGCGCGATGCACGGCCTGATGCGGGTGCGCGGCTTCACCCAGGACGACGCCCATGTGTTCTGCACCGAGGAGCAGCTCGCCGATGAGTGTCTCAAGATCAACGAGCTGATCCTGTCGACCTATTCCGATTTCGGCTTCGACGGCGAGCTCACGGTGAAACTCTCGACGCGGCCGGAGAAGCGGGTCGGCACCGACGAGATGTGGGATCACGCCGAGCGCGTGATGGCGACCGTGCTGTCGGAGATCAAGGCCAAGGGCAGCAACCGGATCCGGACCGAGATCAATCCGGGCGAAGGTGCGTTCTACGGACCGAAGTTCGAATATGTGCTGCGCGACGCCATCGGCCGCGACTGGCAGTGCGGCACGACCCAGGTCGACTTCAACCTGCCGGAGCGGTTCGGTGCGTTCTACATCGATCACGACGGCTCGAAGAAGGCACCTGTCATGGTGCACCGCGCGATCTGCGGCTCGATGGAGCGCTTCATCGGCATCCTGATCGAGCATTATGCCGGCAACTTCCCGCTTTGGCTGGCGCCGACGCAGCTCGTGGTCACGACCATCACCTCCGAGGGCGACGAGTACGCCAAGGTGGTGGCCGCAGCGGCGCGCCGCGCAGGCTTACGGGTCGAGATCGACCTGCGCAACGAGAAGATCAACTACAAGGTCCGCGAACATTCGCTGGCCAAGATCCCGGCCCTGCTGGTCGTCGGCAAGAAGGAGGCCGAGACCCATTCGGTCTCGGTCCGCCGCCTCGGCAGCGAACGCCAGGTCGTGATGCCGACCGACGAGGCAATCGCCGCACTGGTGGATGAAGCAACGCCGCCGGACGTGAAACGGGCACGATCCGTCGCCTGATCTTCACAATCGGTCTAAACCGGCTTTCGCAGGCTTGGTGGTGCCCCCATCTTGGGGGCACCACTCCACTTGAAGGACATGTCCGTGCCCGACGCCATTGAACTCCTGAAGACACGCCGCTCGATGAAACCGCGTGAGATGACCGGCCCGGGCCCGTCCGCGGCCGAGCTCGAGACCATCCTGACCATCGGCGCGCGCGTGCCCGACCACGGCAAGCTGGCGCCGTGGCGCTTCATCGTGTTCGAGGGTGAGGCCCGCGCCCGCGCCGGCGACGTGATCGCCAAGGTGTTTGCCCGCAAGAATCCCGGCGCGCCCGCCTCCGATATCGAGGTCGAGAAGAAGCGCCTGACCGATGCGCCGCTGGTGATCGGCGTGGTCTCCTTCACCAAGCCGCACCCGAAGGTGCCACCTTGGGAGCAGGAATTGTCGGCCGGCGCCAGCGCGATGAACATCGTCACCGCGGCCACCGCGCTCGGCTACGGCGCCTGCTGGCTGACCGGCTGGTTCGCCTTCGACCGCGACGTGCTCGATGGCCTCGGCCTGAAGCCGGACGAGAAGCTGGCCGGGCTCATTCATATCGGCACGCCCACCAGGCCGAGCGAGGACCGCCCGCGCCCGGCGCTGTCGGATATCGTGACGCGGTTCTGAAACCGTAGACCCGTCATTGCCGGGCTCGACCCGGCAATCCATCAACAATGAAACATTTTTCTCCAAGAGGATGGATGGCCGGGTCAAGCCCGGCCATGATGAGCAGACAGACCTCACGCCGCCTTCGAGGCACGCTCCGCAAAGCCGCTCATCAAGGCCGCGATCTCGTGCCCGGGCCTCGCCGCGCTGAACAGGAATCCCTGTACCTCGTTGCAGCCTTCGGCGCGCAGCCAGTCGAGCTGATCCGTCGTCTCGACCCCTTCCGCGGTCGTGGTGATCCTGAGGCTGCGGCCGAGGCCGGAGATCGCGCGCACGATCGCCAGGCAGTCGGAGCGCCGCGCCAGGTCCTTCACGAAGGAGCGGTCGATCTTGATCTTGTCGAACGGGAAGCTGCGCAGATAGCTCAGGCTGGAATAGCCGGTGCCGAAATCGTCCATCGAGATGCTGACGCCAAGCTCGCGCAGCTGATGCAGGATCGCGAGATTGGCCTCGGTCTCCGCCAGGAACACCGACTCGGTGATCTCGAGCTCGAGCCGGCGCGCCGACAGGCCGGAATGCGCCAGTGCAGAGATCACGGCCTGGACCAGATTGCGGCTGCGGAACTGTACCGGTGACAGATTGACGGCGACCTTCACGTCGGCAGGCCACTTCATCGCCTCGGCGCAGGCTTCGCGCAACACCCATTCCCCGAGCGCGACGATCAGGCCGATGTCTTCGGCAACCGGAATGAACTCCGCGGGCGAGATCATGCCCTTCTGCGGATGCCGCCACCGCAGCAGCGATTCGAAACCCGAGATGCGGTCGGCCGCGATATCGACCAGCGGCTGGTAGTGCAGCTCGAATTCGCCGTTGCTGAAGGCCGCGCGCAGATCGCGCTCCATGTCGCGTCGCTTCTGCGCCTGCTGATCCATCTCCGGCTCGAAGAAATGATGCACACCGCCGCCCTCGGACTTGGCGCGATACAAGGCCATGTCGGCGTTGCGCATCAGTTCTTCCGACGTCGTGCCGTCGCCCGGCGACAGCGCGATCCCGACACTGGCGCCGACCACGACTTCGAGCCCGTCGATCGTGTAGGGCGCGCTCAGCACATCGATCAGCCGTTCGGCAAAGCCGCTCGCCGCGTTAGGCGAGACGTCGGCGGCAAGCACGATCGCGAACTCGTCGCCGCCGAGGCGGGCCGCCACATTGTCGTCACGGACCACCTCGCGCAGCCGCTCCGCCACCAGCTTGAGCAGCCGGTCGCCCATCGGATGCCCGAAGGAGTCGTTGACGTTCTTGAACAGATCGAGATCGATGCACATCACAGCGACGGGCTTATTGCCGCTTAGGCCGCGCTCCAGCGCCTCGCGCAGGTGCTCCTGGTAGAAGTCGCGGTTCGGCAAGTTGGTGAGACCGTCATGGTGCGCCATGTGCGCGATCCGCGCTTCCGCGGCGCGGCGCTCGGTGATGTCGACCACTGCGACCAGATAGCCGTCACGGCCCTCGAACGCCACCCTGCGTCCGAAGGTCAGCACATGGATCTCGGTGCCGTCGGCCCTGATGTGCCGCCAGTCGCGGCTCGATTGATAGACGTCGCCGATCTCGCGCAACGCGGCACTGTGCACGCCCCACTCGTCCTCCGGCCAGATCTCGCGCAGCGTCATGCCGAGAAATCTCTCCCGGCTGTACCCATAATGCTGAACGGCAGCGTCGTTGACGCTGAGGAATTCCATCGTGCCGGCGTCGAATACCCACATCGGCATCGGATTGTTCTCGAACAGCAGGCGGAACGACAGCTCGCGCTGCTTCAGCGCGGTGACGTCGGAGACGGTCAGCGACAGCATGTCGCCGAACGCCGTGACGCCGAGCCGCAGGCAGCGATCGCCGCTGTCGATCTCGAACTGGCCGCCGGGACCGCCGCCGACGAAGCCGCGCAGGCGATTCATCACCGCCGGCGCCGCAAGCGGATTGCCGCCGGCGCTGAGCCGGCGCCACAGCAAATCGGTTGCAGGCTGCATCAGCAGCCTTGCGGCGCCCTGGTTGAGATGCACGATCTGGAAGTCGGCCGGCTCGCCCCGCGCGTCGCGGATCGCGGCGAGCGACAGCACGCCCTCGTCGGTGGCCGAGAAAATCGTATCGAGAAGACTGTACTGTGCATTGCGCTCGTTGACATAGACGCCGATCAGGATGCCGCCCCAGCGCGACCGCGTCGGCAACGCCAGTACGTCGAAGGTCCGCACCAGGCCGTCGCGCACGCAATGCGCCGACGCCAGATAGGGCCGGCAGTTCTCGCGCGCATTCGCGGCGGCTTCGGACAACGCCGTCGCGCAGTCCGGCGGCAGCGCGCTGAGCGGAATGTCCCAGCGCTCGTCGTTCAGCCAGGTCTGGACGTAGCGGCCGGTGTGCGAGACGCTCAGTACGCCGTCGACGTTCCGCAGCAGCACGATATGATCGGCGAGCCGGCCGAGACTGCCGAGCATCACGTCCTCATAGTGCGGCAGCTTCTCACCTGGACGAACCGCGGCCTGCCACTTGCGTTGCAGAACCGGAACGTCGGCGAACATCTCGGAATTGAACTTGGCCGCTGTCTTTGCTGATTTTTTGTTGGCCATGACCATGGCATGCCCCGTTCACGCGAACGCCGGAGCATGATCCGGAAGAGCGCGAAGCGCTTTTCGAAAGATCATGCTCAGGCAAAAAGCCAAGGCGCGATGACGACACGACGTGAACTCAACGCGCATTAGTCCCCGTGGCATCCAAGTCATGCCGCGGCTTAACGCCGTGTAAAAATAGCGAGCCCGTGCGTCGCCGCCACCGATTATGACAGCTCAAATTCGCGCGATGGTTAGTTCACGTTAGAGACTATGACAGCTGCATGAAATGCAGCGCGGCCGTACCGTCAGCGCGCCACGACCTCGACTTCGCCATCGACGCCGTTGACGACGTTGAACGGACGCTCGAACACCTTGCCCTCGTTCTTGGCGATCGCGCGATACTCGCCCTCGGAGAGCACGACGCGCGGAAACGCGCCGATCGATTCCTTGATCACGTCGCCCCCCGGTGTGATCACCGACCACGCGGTGTTGGCGAGCGCCTCGCCGCCCTTCTCGCTGACCAGCTTGAGGGTGATGACGGCCGCGCGATGCATGACGGTGACGTCGGTCAGCTTGCTCGCCGAAACGCGAATGTCGGAGCGCACCACCGAGTTGGCGTCGCCGTAGTTGGAAACGATGTAGTAGGTCCCCTCCGGCAGCAACGCGACGTCGCCGGCGGACACGTTGGGCACCAGCGGGCCCCGGTCCGATCCGTCGAACTGGCTGCCCTTATAGATCGCGAACGAGATCTGGTTGGCCGGGATCTTGCTGGAGCCGACCCGGCCCTCGATCCGCAGCCCGCCGGCAGGCAGCACGAAGGACTCGCGGTCGGTCTCCGACTTCAGGCTGACGGCACGTACCGCGCTGACGAGGCCGAGCGCGACGTGGACCACGTAATTGCCGGGCGGCAGCACGACGTTGGGCGTCGCTCCGCGCTCCTCGCGGATCAGCTTGTAGGTGCCGTTGTCATCCGGCCTGTCGGCGAACACCCGCCACACCAGCCCGCCATTGATCACCGGCAGGTCCTTGCCGTACCGCGCCGTCAGCGACAGCACCGCCTGCCCCGCGGTCGGCGAGCCGGCCGGCGGCGTCACCGGAGGTACGGTCGCAATGGACGGCTGGACGATGGTCGGCTGGACGATGGTCGGCTGGGTCAACGGACCGGGCAGAACGGGCCCTGAACCCGGCCCGGACGGCGGCGCCAAATTTAGCGCCGGGCCGGAGGGTACGTCCGGAACCGAGGCGGGCGGGATCGGCGGCGGCCGGTCGCTGAAGAACTGCGCCGACACGGAAGTGGGGATCAGGGGGAGCAAAAATGCCGCAAGCGTCAATAGCGGAAGGAGCCGCATGCCCCGCCCGCATCCGCCGATGCCGTTGCCCCTCGAAGTCATCACCATGCTTTTCAACGAAAACGCGGCAAATTCAAGCCTTCGTGCAAGGCGATCCAGGTGCGTCCAAGGCTTTGTCACATTCCCGAGGGCGCCGTCCCCGGCTTGGAACCGCTCGATCAAGCCGATGTTAGCCCTATCGTCGCGGTCCAGTCACATTCCCTGCCTACCGCGGACCACTCGGGCATGAATCATGCCTTCAGGGAATAACCATGAAACCGGACGATGCTGGCGTAGCCGTGCCGCGCGGCCTAGTCTCGTGCTGGCAGGAGATTTGTCGTGTTGGATAGCTGGATGGGCCGCGGCCAAAAGAGCTCCGACGGCCCTGGCAAGGTAGGATTGGGAACGGTTCGCCGTCCGGTGATCGGACTTGCGCTGGGCGGCGGCGCCGCGCGCGGCTTTGCCCATATCGGCATCATCAAGACCCTGCTCGCCCATGGCATCGTCCCCAACGTCGTGGTCGGCACCTCGATCGGCTCCGTAGTCGGCGGCGCTTATGCGGCCGGCCACATCGACACGCTGGAGCAGTGGGCCCGCAGCCTGCAGCCGCGCAGCGTGCTCGGCTACCTCGACATCCGCCTCAACGGCTCCGGCCTGATCGGCGGCACCAAGCTGGCTGCCGAGATCGAGGCGGCGCTCGGCCAGGTCATGATCGAAGACCTCGCGGTCAAGTTCGCCAGCGTCGCAACCGAAGTCCGCACCGGGCACGAAATCTGGCTGACCCAGGGCCGCGTGGTCGACGCCATGCGCGCCTCCTACGCCCTGCCCGGCATCTTCGCGCCGGTGCTGATCGGCGACCGCTGGCTGGTCGACGGCGCGCTGGTCAACCCGGTGCCGGTCTCGGCCGCCCGCGCACTCGGCGCCGAGATCGTTATCGCGGCGAACCTCTCCAGCGATGTGTTCGCGCACTCGACCACGATCTACAATCACGGGCCGTCGGCCGCGCCCGAGGTGACGGTCGCGGTGACCGCCGAGGCAGAAATTGAGCCGGAACCTCCGAAGCGGCGGTTCGGCCGCTTCTTCTCCGCCGAACGAACCGTGAAGCGGGAGTTTTTCGGCAGCGCCAGTCGGCCCGGAATCTCGAGCGTCATGGTCGACGCCTTCAACATCATGCAGGACCGTATTACCCGTGCGCGCCTCGCCGGCGATCCGCCTGACATGCTGATCTCGCCGCGCGTCGGTCAGATCGGCTGGTTCGACTTCCATCGCGCCGACGACCTGATCGCACACGGCATCCGCGCCGCCGAACGCGCCATCGGCGCGATCGAGGAAGCCATCGATATCCTGGTGCCGCCGTCCAACGGCGCGGGCACCACCGGGAAATAGCCGCTCAGGCGGTCTTGATGTAGTCGCGCAGCGCTTCCTGCTCGTGCTCATATTCCTGCACGCGGCGCTTGACGACGTCGCCGATCGAGATCAGCCCGACCACGTTGCCGTCCTCGACGACAGGGAGATGGCGAAACTTGCCGGTCGTCATCATCTCCATCAGGCCGCTGACGGTATCGGATTCGCGGCAACTCACGACCTTCTTCGTCATCACTGCGCTCACCGGCTCGTCCAGCACACCCGCGCCGCGCTCCGAGAGCACGCGCACGATGTCGCGTTCCGACAGAATGCCTTCCATTCGGCCCTGCTCCATCACCAGCACGGCGCCGATCTTGCGCTCGCCGAGCAGCTTGACCGCGGCGGAGAGCTTCGCGCCGGGCGCGACGCTCATCACCTGATGGCCCTTTGAATCGAGAATGGAACGTACCGTCATTGTCGCCTCCCTGAATCCGTTCGGCGCCCGCTTCAGCGGGTCGAACCTGCTCGCCAGAGTCTTCAATCAACAGTTCCGCGCCGATTTCGGCTTCGGGGCGCGGTCGGTAGCTGGGCTCGATGTACCGGCCCGCTTTGTTCTGTGTCGCAAAGATGATGATGGAATTCGAACCGAGCCGCAAGCGGCGATCAGACGTGGCCGGACTGGTCCACCGACGACGCATCCGCAGCATCTTCTCGCGCGCGCGGAATCGGATCGAACAGCGCGAACAGCAATAGCCCGGCGAGGAAGCCGCCGATATGCGCCTGCCAGGCGACGCTCGCGTCCTCACCGCCAAGCGACAGCGAGGTGGCGCCGAACAGAATATTGACGCCGAACCAGATCGCCAGGAAAGCGAGCACCCGACCGTTGCGCAGCGCCCGCCACAGCGACAGCGCGGGCACCTTGGCGGCCGCGTCGGCATCGCCCCGGCTGAACGACAGGAAGCTGCCCTTCACAAAGGCGAAGCGGATCGCCGCCGCCATCGTCCCCGATACCGAGGCCGACGCGCCGATCATCGGCGCTATGGCGTGCTCGTGAGTCAACAAATGCGCGAGCGCGCCGGCGGCCGCCGTCACCGCCATAAAGACAAAGAAGCGCACCGCGCCGAAGCGCCGTGCCAGCGCGCTACCGAACGGCAGCAGCCACAGCACATTGAAGCCGATATGCGTGAGGTTGGCGTGCAGCAGCGAATAGGTGACGAAGGTCCAGACCTTGGCGCCGTCTCCGCCCGGGAAGGTGACGTCGAGCAGCGTCGAATCGTAGCGCTTCGGGATGAAGCCGAAGACATCGATGGTCCAGTTTTCCATCTCCGGCGGCAGCAGCACCCGCAGATGGATCACCGCGATCAGGAGGACGTAGGCGGTGAGCGCCGCCGGCAACGTCAGGATCGGCTCGCGCGGCGCCTGCGGCGGCGGCTCGAGCGGGGATTCGGGATGGGAGTCCAAGGGGTCGGCGACCTCGCACGCGGCTGTGCATCCCAGATAGGCGGCTTTCACACCGCTGTGCAAGTGCACAATCCCGAAATCGGACACCGCTGGTGTCCCGGACGCGTCGCAGCACGAAAGTGTTGCGACGCAGAGCCGGCCCTGCAGCGCATCGCCTCGCGCTGCACTGCCTCCGGGACACGATATCTTGGCAAAAAGATAAGGGAGGGCGCTGAGAACGCCCTCCCTGATCGGCTGGTCTTCTCGTGCCCCAGAGGGATCGGGAGAACATCCCCACCCCTCCCCGCACGGTGACCAAACTGTTTGACGCCACCTGTGTACCAACCACGCCGGCGCTTGGGGCAGCCGGCGAACGGGAACGCGCGGACCCTACGCGCAGGTTCCACGGCCGCCAAGGACATAGTTAAATTTACGTTAACAACACAAAGCTGCCGATAAGCCGCCCAAACCGCGGCCACGGCATGGACGCTGCACAGCCTTCCCTGCACAACAGAGAAGGGAAGGCGCCTGAGCAAGACCGGGACAGATGTGTCCCGCCGAGCCAGGTGCCGGGCAAGGTTCTTTAGATGAAACACAGCTCCAGCCGCGAGTTCTTCGCCTATTGGAATGCGAAGCGCGGCGCTGCGCGTGCACCCGACCGGAGTGAATTCGAACCGTCCGCGGTGCGCGAGCTGCTGTCCGACATCTTCGTGCTGTCCTATGACGGCGAGACCCGCTTTCCGTTCCGCGTCGCCGGCACCCGCACCTCCGCCCTGCTCGGCTGCGACCTCAAGAACCGCAGCTTTTCCGCCCTTTTCACCGGCGAGAGCCGCGGCGAGATCGAAGACATCATCACCTGTGTCGTCGAAGAGACCCTGCCGGCCATCGCCGGTGTCACCGCCACCACCGAAACCGGCTCCGGGGCGCACCTTGAACTGCTGCTGCTGCCTTTCACCGCCCGCGTCCATATGCCGGCGAGCCTGACCGGCCTGCTCGCCCCGTTCGAGGACGACGTCACGAGGCTGCACGACCTCGTCCTGACCTCGTGGCGTTACCTGCATCCCCAGGAGCGGCTGGTGCCGCGGACCCTGCGCAAGCTCGCCATCGCGCGCGGCCTGATGGTCTATGAAGGGTTGCGCTAGCTCCTGACACCTTGCCCGGTCCAGCGACGAGACCGGCGCCACGCCGGTCGCTTGCACCGCGGGCCGCGGAACTCTATTAGCTGTTGCGCCGCCATGGCGGGGTGACCCGCTTATTGCAGCTGCGGCGGGGCTCGGCATGTTTCGCAATTCGATCAGGCAGAAGATCGTCGGCATTGCCGCGGGACTGATTGTCCTTGCGGTGATCACCTCGCTGCTGTCGATGGTGATGGCGGGTCAGGTCGGCCATCTCCTGGATGAGCTCACCAACCGCTACATCCCCGCCTACGGTCATCTCGCCCGCGTCAACATCCGCTCGCTGGAGCGATCCCTGGCGATGCGCCGGATGATGATGGCAAAGATGCAGGCGCCGGGAGAAACCAGCGGCTACGACGCGGCGCGCAAGACCTTCGACGAGATCGAGCCCCAGATCAAGCGCGAGGCCGACGCCGCGCGCGCGCTGATCGATTCGATCATTGCCGATCCCTCGACCCCGTCGGACAACGCCGCTCTCGGGCGCCTCGATGACCGCATCGACAATGCCGTCAACGACCTCTTGATGCGCCTGAATGCCGAGAACAAGACGTTGCTCGACCAGCTCGACGCCCAGGACTTTGCGGCCGCGAAAGCGACCACGCTCCGCGCCGACGTCCTGCGCGACGACTTCAACAACAGAATCGAAGGCATTCGTACCGACATGCTGGCGCAGGTCGCTTCGGCCGCAGCGAAGGTGATGGGTGCCCAGCAGCGGGCGATCATCATCTCCGGCGTGGTGACCGCGATTGCCGCGATCCTCGGCTTCGTGTTCGCGATGCTGGTCGGCAGCGGCATCACGCGCCCGGTCATGCGCCTTCTCGAGAGCACCCGCGAGGTCGAGGCCGGCCGACTCGACGGCGCCATTGCCATCACGACCCAGGACGAGATCGGCCAGCTCTCCGCCGCCTTCAACCGCATGATCGAGACGCTGCGTCACAACCAGCGTATCCGCGAGACCTTCGGCCGCTACATCAACCCGCGGATCGCCGAGGGCTTGCTCGAGCAGCCGGCGATCGCCGCCACCGAAGGACAGCGCCGCATCATGACGGTGATGTTCTGCGACATGAAGGGCTTTACCAGTTTGAGCGAAGGCGTGACGCCGCGCGGTCTCGTCAAAATCATGAACCTCTATCTGTCGACGATGTCGGCGCCGGTCCATGCGCATCGCGGCATCATCGACAAATATATCGGCGACGCCATCATGGCCTATTGGGGCGCCCCCTTCGTCGAGGAAGCCGAGCAGACCCATCTGGCCGCGCTCGCCGCCATCGACATGATCGGCCAGGTCAACCAGCTGCGCAAGGATCTGCCCGAACTGCTCGGCGTGCGCGCAATTCCGGCCGATTGCGACATCCGGATCGGGATCGCGACCGGTGAAGCGCTGGTCGGCAGCATCGGCTCCGAATTCATGATGAGCTACACCGTGCTCGGCGACACCGTGAACCTCGCCTCACGGCTGGAAGGCGCCAACAAGTTCTACGGCAGCCGCAGCCTGATCTCGGAAGCCACCGCGAGCGCCTGCGCTGCGACCATCGAGCTGCGCGAGATCGACCGCCTCGTCGTCGTCGGCCAGACCCAGCCGGTCGCCGTGTTCGAGATCATCGGCAAGAAGGACGAGTTGACGCCGGCGCAGATCGAGTTGCAGCATCGCTACGCGGATGGTCTCGCCGCCTATCGCGACCGCCGCTGGGACGACGCCGAGCGAGCTTTCACCGCGGCGCTGGCTGCGGCGCCCGCCGACGGCCCGTCGATCGCGATGAAGACGCGCGTCGCAGCGTTCAGACAAAATCCGCCGGCCGCCGACTGGGATGGTGCCTGGCATCTGGAGCAGAAGTAGCGGCAGTTTCAGCACGCATTGGCGCTGGCCTGCCCTTCGCACTGCTCTCGCACGACCTCACAATCTAACACCGATGTTAGTTTCGGCTCCGTTGTTCGACGTCGCGACCCAACAGCGCGCACATGCAAGCATGACATCCGGAAGCGACAACGCCATTGCCGCTTCGGCAAACAATTTTTCAAATCGCGCGGAATGCTCTCCTCGATCGGGAGTTAGTGCTTCAGAGCAATGACTGTCCTTGTCTACTCGGGAGGTGTGCATGTTCAAGTCACCAACGCAGCTCGCAATGCTTGCGGCATGTCTGACAGCGCCTATCGTCCTGCTCCCACCGCACACCGCCATCGCCGCCGGCGGAGGTGGTGGCGGCGGCGGAGGAGCAGGCGGCGGAGACTTCTACGGATCGAGCTACGGCACGCCCACGCCGGCGTATCCTCAAGCGAAGGACAGAAAGACCACACACAGGGTCAAGAAACCGATCAAGCAATCCGGCTTCGACGACCCGGCATTCCGCGACGGCTATCGCGCGGCCTATGCGACGATCTACGAACGCAACGACTACGCTGCCGCGATCGATCAGCTGCACGCGCTCGGCCGCGACGACCATCCGAACGTCGCCAACCTGATCGGCTACTCCTATCGCAAGCTCGGCGACTACAAGCAGTCGCAGGTCTGGTACGAGCGCGCGCTGAAGGCCGATCCGAGCCACGTGCTGACGTGGAACTACTACGGCCTGTGGCAGATCGAACAGGGCAATCGCGACCAGGCGCAGTATCATCTGCAGCGGATAGCCGAGATCTGCGGCACCGACTGCGAGGCGTATCGCACGCTGGCGGCGGCGCTGGAGAAGCCGCCGGGTACGAACCTCGTCTATTGAACGCGCCGGCGTGAAGCGGGCATGAGCGAATGCGCGATCACCGGATCTGAAAGAGACGATGCTGCGCTGCGGCCTGGTGCCGGTCGCCGCCTGACCGCTCGGCGCGAGAGGCTTGCAGCGCCGGCGGCCCAGCTCAAAACCGCGTCGTGCCGAGCGGCAGGCCGAGCTTCGCGCGCCCGGTCAGCGTATAGCTGTTCGGCGTCATCGCGACATGCTTGATCGCCGCCTGGACGTCGCGGATCGAACGCTCGAGCGTGCCGGTCTCGAAGATCGCGGCCGTCCCGGCGGACGCTGCGATCATTTCGACGATTCGGGCGGCGGTTTCGCCGGCGTTGGCGCAGGCGATCCGGTGCAGCAGCCGTGCTTCCACCAGCCGCTCGCCTCCGATGTCGCTCGCCGCCATCAGCTCCGTCATGCCCTCGACCAGCAGCGCCCGCGCCGACCGCAACGCCGTTTCGGCACGGCCGACCGTCGCCTGCACCAACTCGCCGTCGCGCAGCTGGCCGACGCCTCCGAGACGGGGCTTCTTGCCCGCGAGCGCGATGAAGGCGTCGAGCGCGCCGCGCGCGATCCCGAGCGGCACCACCGAGACCGTCCAGGAGAACGCCGATACACCCGGCAGGCGGTATGGGATGCCCGGCTGGGTCGGCTTGAAGTCGACCAGCGGGTGGGTGTGGCTGTCAGGCACGAAGCAATCCTGCATCTCGAAGTCACAGCTTCCGGTGGCCCGGAGCCCTGACGCGAACCAGGTGTCGTGGAGATGGACGTCGGCGCGATCGACGTAGCAGCAGATTGGCGGGCCATCCTTGCCGTCGGGGCCTTTGACGCTCGCCAGCCCCATGAACTTGGTCGCGTGAGGTGCACCGCTGCCGAACGGCCAGCGACCGCTGACGCGGTAACCACCCTCGACCTCGACCGCCGTTCCGATCGCCCCGGTGGCGGCGGCGATGAACGCCAGCGGATCGGCGAACCAGCCCCGCGCCACCCCCTTCGGCAGGTAGCCGCCGGCCCTGCTCATGCCGCCGCCATTGCCGACCAGCCAGCCCACCGAGCCGTCGAGCGCCGAGGCTGCCTCGACGATCGTCATGAAGTCGAGCGGCGAGAATTCCGGCCCGCCCAGCGCCTTCGGCAGATACAGCCGAAACATTCCGGCCTCGGCCATGGCTCGGACCACGGCGTCGGGAAGCCGGCGCTCGCGGTCGAAATCCGCCCGGTGCTCGGCAATCAGCGGGGCAATCCGCGCGAGCGCGGCCAAATGATCGGCAACAATGGGGGTGGCAGGCTGGGGCATGACGCCTTTCCTTTCCGAAAGCTGGCGATATCGGGAGTTCAGCGCGAAGACGCGGATTTTGCCATGGCACTTGGCGTCGCAGCGGGATTGTCATCTCTTTGTCATGAATTGTGCAGACAGGTTCAGCGGACCAGTTTCGGGGACACGCATGGACTATTTCAAACGCTTCAACTTCTTGTTCGCCGCGCCGGTTTTCGAGGCCGACGACCTCGAAGGCATCCGGTTCAACCAGATCATCACGGAGATCGAGCGCTCCGGCTTCGAAGTGGTCCGCGCCCGCAAGCTGGAAGATGCCGAGATCGCGGTGCAGACCGATGCGGCGATCGGCTGCATGGTGGTCGACTGGGGCAAGAAGGGTCTTGAGGGCAAGACCGCGGCGTTGATCAACCTGATGCGCCGGCGCGGCCTCGATTTCCCGATCATCCTGTTGATCCGCCGCAAGCGCTTCGAGGACCTGCCGGTCGAGGTGCTGGATTTCATCGACGGCTACGTGTTCCTGTCCGAGGAAACCCCGCCCTTCATCGCCAAGAACCTGATCTCCAGGCTCAAGCAATATGCCGAGAACCTGAAGACGCCGTTCTTCGGCGCGCTGGTCGACTATGCCGAGGAAGGCAACCAGCTCTGGACCTGCCCCGGCCACAATGGCGGCGTGTTCTATAGCCGCAGCCCGATCGGGCGGGTGTTCGTCGAGCATCTCGGCGAGGCCGTGTTCCGCGACGACCTCGACAATTCCGTGCTCGACCTCGGCGACCTCCTCACCCATGAAGGACCGGCGCTGAAGGCGCAGAAGGAAGCGGCGCGGATTTTCGGCGCCGAGAAGACCTATTTCGTGCTCAACGGCACCTCGACCTCCAACAAGGTCGCGCTCGGCTCGCTGGTCACCGACGGCGACCTCGTGCTGTTCGACCGCAACAACCACAAGGCCGCCCATCACGGCGCGCTGCTGATCGGCGGCGGCATCCCGGTCTATGTGCCGACGGTGCGCAACGCCTGGGGCCTGATCGGCCCGATGCGCTGGGACCTGCTCGACGAGGGGAGCTTGCGCGACCAGATCCGCAAGCACCCGCTGCTCAAGGACGAGAACGCCTGGAAGAAGGAGCGTCCGTTCCGCGTCGCCGTGGTCGAGCAGTGCACCTATGACGGCACCATCCACTCCGCCGAGATGATCCTGAAGCGGATCGGCCATCTCTGCGACTACATCCTGTTCGACGAGGCCTGGGCCGGCTTCATGAAGTTCCACCCGATCTATTCCGGCCGCTTCGCGATGGGACTTTCGAATCTCGGCCCCGAGGCGCCCGGCATCATCGCCACCCAATCGACCCACAAGCAGCTCGCGAGCTTCTCGCAGGCTTCGCAGATCCATATCCGCGACCGCCACATCAAGGGCCAGAAGCGCCGGGTCGAGCACCGCCGCTTCAACGAAAGCTTCATGCAGCACGCCTCGACCTCGCCGTTCTATCCAATCTTCGCCTCGCTCGACGTCGGCGCGCAGATGATGAAGGGCCGCTCCGGCGAAGTGCTGTGGGACGACACGATCCGGCTCGGCATCGAGCTACGCAAGAAGATCCGCGCCGTGAAGCGCGAGTTCGAGGAGAAGGAGACGCGCGCGGAGCGGCGCTGGTTCTTCGAGCCGTTCGTGCCGGACCGCGTAATGATCCCCGACGTCGCCCGCGAGAACGGCGTGCACAATGTCGCTTGGGAGACCATATCGACCGATCAGCTCGCGACCAATCCGTCCTATTGGCAGCTCAGTCCCGGCCAGACCTGGCACGGCTTCCCCGAGCTGACGGAAGGCTTTGCCATGACCGACCCGAACAAGCTCACCTTGCTGACGCCGGGCTTCGATCACGCCACCGGCGCCTATGCCGACCACGGCATCCCCGCGCCGGTCGTGGCGCAGTATCTGCGCGAGAACCAGATCGTCGCCGAGAAGAACGACCTCAACTCCCTGCTGTTCCTGCTGACACCCGGCGTCGAGGCCAGCAAGGCCGGCACGCTGGTGTCGGGGCTGGTCGCCTTCAAGAAGCTGCACGACGACAACGCGCTGGTCGAGGACGTAATCCCCGAATTCTTCCGCCGCCGCCCGCAGCGCTACACCGGCGTGCGGCTGCGCGACCTCTGCGGCGACATGCACCGCTTCTTCCGCGACGGCGGCGTCAGCACCTTGCAGGCCAGGCAATTCCTGCCCGAGCATCTGCCTGACATCGCGATGTCGCCGCGCCAGGCGGCGCAATACCTGATCCGCAACGACGTCGATTATCTGCCGATCGACCAGATCTTCGGCCGCATCGCGGCGACGCCGTTCGTGGTCTACCCGCCCGGCATCGCCACCATCGTGCCCGGCGAACGGCTGTCGGAACGCAGCAAGCCGATGATCGACTACCTCAAGATGTTCGAGGCGAGCTTCAATGCCTTCCCGGGCTTCGAGGTCGAGGTGCAGGGCATCTACAAGGAGATCGACGACGCGGGCCGGGTCCGCTTCTACACCTATGTCGTGTCCGAATAGGCGAGCGGACGCAGCACAATGGAGAATGATCACAAGATCACCGTCCGCCCCTCGCGCGACAGCGACGTCGATGCGATGCTATCGATCTACCGCTATCACATCCGCCACGGCATCGAGGAGAGCGTCGATGACAGCGGCACGCCGGAGCCCGACGACCTGCGCGACCGCCGCAAGAACCTGCGCAACACCCGCCTGCCCCATCTCGTCGCGTTGTGCGACGGCGAGGTGGTCGGCTACGCCTATGTGGTCCAGTTCCGCAAGCGCCCGGCCTATCGCTACACGGTGAAGCATTCGATCTATATTGACCACCGCTTCACCGGCAAGGGCGTCGGCGGCCGGCTGTTGCAGGAACTGGTCGACGCCTGCGCCGCTTCCGGCTTCCGCCAGATGATCGGCTATATCGACAGCGACAACGCCGCATCGCTCGCGCTGCACGACCGCTTCGGCTTCACGCGCGTCGGCCATTTGCCGGGCGTCGCCTATCGCTACGGCCGCTGGTCCGACACCGTGATGGTGCAGCGCTCGCTCGCCGCCGGCGCCACCGCCCCGCCGCCACCCGCGCCGCTGTCGCGGCGGTGATGGGGACTACGCGGGCTCCCTCCATTCGTCGTCCTGGCGTGGTTTTTGCGCGGCCTGGAGAGCCAGGACCCAACCACCGCATTCGGTGATGAACGGGACAGCCGTCATCGCCCGGTCCATGCGCGCAATTGCGTACAGGCCGGGCGACGACAGTTGCAGTGAGGGACGAATTGAGGCCGCCCTACTCCAGCGTGAAGCCGACCCGCAGCGTGACCTGGTAGTGCCGGACCTTGCCGTCTTCGATATGGCCGCGGGTCTGCACCACCTCGAACCATTTCATTTCCCGGATCGTCTTCGACGCGCGGCTGACGGCATTCTCGATCGCCGCCTCGATGCTCTTGTCCGATGATCCGACCAGTTCGAGGATCTTGTAAACGTGGTCCTTGTCGTCCGTGGTAGGCATGTCGACCTCCTCTGTGGATGCGCGATCCGGACAATTTGCACTCCGATCCGGACAGTCCGTCGTCCGATGCGCCGTCGTTAAACGACGAATGCTGCGCGGCAACACACCGGTTGACTTGGATCAACGTGTCACGGCGCCTTTGGTGCCAGGATGCATTTGGTGCCAGTCGGGCACCTGCCCTTGTCGGCTCCGTTACCTATGGTAGCATGCTTTGATCTCGTATTCGGGAGCGATCGATGTCCACAGCGTCCAGCTCACCCGCCACACCTCCTCACAGCCTCGGATCCGGGCTAGCCAACCTTCGCGCGAAGTGGGGCTGGATCGTCGCCCTTGGCGTGATCTACCTGATCGCAGGCGTGCTCGCCTTCGGCAGCGTGTTCTTCGCCACCGTCGTCAGCGTGCTGTTCGTCGGCGCCATGATGATCGTCGCCGGCGTTGCCGAAATCATCAATGCGTTCCAGTTCAAGACGTGGGGCAAGTTCCTGTTCTGGCTGCTGCTCGGCGCGCTCTATGTCGTTGCCGGCTTCATCACCTTCGAGAACCCGCTGCTCGCGGCCGCAACGCTGACGCTGTTCCTCGGCATCGCGCTAGTGGTCTCCGGCATCGTCCGCATCTTCCTGGCGTTCGGCATGAACTCGGCGGCGCCGTGGGGAATGGTCGCGATCTCCGGGCTGATCACGCTGGTGCTCGGGGCCATGATCCTGGCGCGCTGGCCGGTGTCGAGCCTGTATGTGCTCGGCATTTTCCTCAGCGTCGACCTGATCTGCGCCGGCGTCAGCTGGATCAGCATGGGCATGGCGCTGAAGCAGCGCGCGTGAGGCGCGAATCCGGAGCGGGTTAGCGACAGCGTAACCCGCCGCAAATCTCACGGGCGGAACGATGGCGGGTTATGCTTGCGCTAACCGCCCTGCTGATCTCACGGCTGCGCGAGGTGCCAGGCGCCGTTGAGAAAACCGTCGCCTGTGGTGTCGCCGGCCTTCTGGTCCTTGGCGAAAGTATAGAGCGGCTTGCCCTTGTAGGCCCACTGCTTCGAACCATCGTCGCGCGAGATGATGGTGTAGCCGCCTTCGGCCTTGTCGCTGGCTTCCGCCTTCAGCACCGGCCAATTCATCGCGCACGGGCCGTTGCAGGCCGACTTGCCCTCAGTGTCCTTGTCGAAGGTGTAGAGCGTCATGCCCTTGGTGTCGGTCAAGACCGAGCCCTTCGCCGTGGTGCCGGTCTTGGTTGGCGGCGCGGCAAAGACAGCGGATGCGAGCGCGAACGAAGCGGCGGTAGCGAGCGCGAGTGCGAGTGTCGTCTTCATGAGTCTCCCTTTCGAATGCTGATGGCTTGCATGCGTAAGGACGCTGAAGGGCGCACCGTATTCCGTTGGCGGCGCGTGAAGAATTTTCGGCCGAGCGCCGGACGTGAGGGGAATAAAGCCGAGAGCGCGTGCGGATACCGGCAGCTACCGTCTGATCTCCTCGGCCGCGCGCACCAGCGGGCGGTCGGAGAGCTGGATCGGGCCGGAGAACGGCGTGCTCATTTCGAGGATCAGATAGATCGCGGCCGCGATCAGCGCCGCCGCGGCGACATAGGTCGAGACCACCACCGCATTGCGCGGCGCGCGAAAGCCGAGCGTGGCGAACATCAGCGTCAGCCACCCGACCAGGATGCAGATCAGCGGTGACGGGAACGACCCGTCGGACTGCTCGACGAAGGTCCAGCGCTGCTGCACCGCCTGGCGATAGACCGAGCGCGCGTCGTTCCACAGCGCGATCTTCTGCTCGTCGTTGAACTTCAGCTCGCGGAGACTGTTGCCGACCTCGTCGAGCAGATGCTCGGACACCTCGTTAGCGCGCGAGATCGGGGCATCCTTGAGCGCCTGCTCGACATAGGCGAGCAGCCGCTTGCGCGGCTCGTCGGCGCTGGGGCCGAGCGGCCGCAGGCTGCGATCGAGCAGGATGAGGTCGGTCGCGAAGACGTGCAGGTTGCGGTCGACGGCCGCATAGGTGTTGGCCGAATTGTTCATCATCAGGCCGAGCAGCAGCGACGGCATGGTCACGAACAGGGTCGCGACCAGCCGTACCGAGGTATTGGTTTCGTCGCTGCGGTGATGCTCGCCGAGCCGGGCATGGACCGCCATGGTCGCAAGCGCGGCGCCGCCGAGCAGCATGAAGATCAGGACGGCGACGACGACTGCAACCACGGCTTGCAAGGACCTGCGAGAGAATCAGGTGCGCAGGATAGCAAGTGCCGCGCGGCGGCGCATGCCCGGTTGACTGGCCCTTGCCACGCGCTATCCAGTCCGGACCGGCCTTGGCGCTCCGGTAGGCGCGCCAGGGCGCCCGAGGAGAGAAGCACGTGCATATTGTCGACGACAGCGAGGTCAACCGCGTCCTGAGTTTTCCGATCCTGATCGAGGCGATCGAAGCCGCACACCGGCGGCCGAAGATCGCGGTGCACGACAGCTATCTCGGCGACGACAGGGGGCAGCAGCTGGTGACCCGCAGCGCGGTCGATGCCGGCCGCTTCATGATGACCAAGCTGTACACCAGCTTCCCGGGCAACCTCGCGCACGGCAAGCTGCCCGCCGTGCAGGCGGTCTGCGTGCTGTTCGACGGCAATGACGGACGGCCGCTGGCGGTGATGGACGCCGCCGAGATCACCCATTGGAAGACAGCCGCGGACTCCGCGCTCGGCGCCAAGCATCTGGCGCGGCCGGATGCCGAAACGCTGCTGGTGGTCGGCGCCGGCGAGATGGCGCGCTGGCTGGTGCGCGGCCATCGCTCGGTGCGGCCGTCTCTGAAGCGGGTGCGGATCTGGAACCGGACGGTCGAGCGCGCGCAGGAGCTCGCCACGCTGCTGGAGGGCGACCGCATCGCCGCTGAAGTCGTCACCGATCTCGATACCGCAACGCGCGAGGCCGACATCATCACCACCTGCACCCGCTCGCGCGAGCCGCTGGTGAAGGGCGCCAACCTGAAGCCCGGCACCCATCTCGATCTGGTCGGCGGCTTCACTCCCGAGACTCGCGAGTCCGACGACGAGGCGGCGCGGCGCGCGCGCATCTTCGTCGACCGAAGGGAATCCGCCTTCGACGGCGTCGGCGACATTTTGCAGCCGATCGCGAGCGGCGCGATCAGAGAAACCGACGTGCTCGGCGATCACTACGACCTCGCGACCGGCAAGGTTGCCGGCCGGCTTTCGGTTAGCGACATCACCTTCTTCAAGAACGCCGGCGGCGGGCATCTCGATCTGATGACCTGCGAGACCGTGCTTGCTCAGCTGGGGAAGGAGCTAAGGTGAGCTCCGCGGGTTAGCGCAGCGTAACCCGCCCTACGCTTTTCTACGTCTCCCGCAGCCAGACCTCTCCGATCGAATGGTCGGCGCGCTTGCGCAGCACGACGTCGGCGCGCGTTCGCGTCGGCAGGATGTTCTCCCTGAGATTGGCGCGATGATGCTCGCGCCACAGCCGCTCCGCGACCTCGCGCGCGTCGCCGGGCGGCAGGTCCCTGTAATGGTGGAAATAGGAGGCGGGGTTACGGAACGCGGTCGCCTGCAGCCTGAGGAAACGCTCGACATACCAGGACTGGATGTCGGCCTCATCGGCATCGAGGTAGATCGAGAAGTCGAAGAAATCCGACACCACCACCGGCGCCGTGCCGCGCGCCAGCAACACGTTGAGGCCCTCGAACACCAGGATGTCCGGCTGCCGGATGACCTGGTGCTCCAACGGCACGATATCGCCGATCAGATGCGAATAGACCGGCAGTTCGAGCTCAGCTTCGCCCGCCTTGGCAGCGGCGAGAAACCGCAGCATCCGCGGCAGATCGTAGCTCTCGGGAAAGCCCTTGCGCCGCATCAGGCCGCGTTCTTCCAGAACTGCATTGGCATGCAGGAAGCCGTCGGTCGTCACCAGCTCAACGCGCGGGTGATCCGCCCAGCCGGCCAGCAGCGCACACAGCACACGGGCAAAGGTGCTCTTGCCGACGCCGACGCTGCCGGCCAACGCGACGATGTAGGGCGATCGGCGCGCCGGCCGGCCGAGAAACTCCGCCTTGACCTGCATCAGATTGCGCGCCGCCGAGAAATGCAGGTTCAAGAGGCGCGTCAGCGGCAGGTAGATGTCGCTCACTTCGACAGCATTGATCGGCCCGTTCAGGCCGCGCAGCGCCGCGAGATCGGCGTCCGACAGGGTCAGCGAGGTGCCGGCGCGCAATGCCGCCCAATCTCCGCGGCCGAAGATCATGTAGGCGGACAGCTCGTCGGGGTGGGCCATTCTCATCCGTTCACGGCGAGCCTGATGCATCCGATCGATCTTGCCGAGGTCAAGCCGGAGACGTCAATGGCCGGAACCGTAGGGCGGGTTAGCGTCAGCGTAGCCCGCCCTGCATTCCCTACTCCGCGGCCTGCTGTGCCGGTGCATCCAGCGCCGCCGACACCTTCGGCGGCGACATCGGCAGGCTGTAGAAGCGCTTGCCGAGCGCGTCGTGCACGGCGTTGGCGACCGCGGCCATGACCGGCACCAGTGGCACCTCGCCGACGCCCTTGACGCCCTGCGGGTGCTTCGGATTCGGCACCTCGACCAGCGCGCAATCGAGCATCGGCAGGTCGGAACAGACCGGCATCCGGTAGTCGAGGAAGCCGGGGTTATCGACCTTGCCGTCCTTGTTGTAGATGTACTCTTCGTTCAGCGCCCAGCCGATGCCCTGCGTGACGCCGCCCTGCAGCTGACCCTCGACATAGCTCGGATGCACGGCGCGGCCGACATCCTGCACAGCGGTGTAGCGGATCACCCTGACGATGCCGAGTTCGACATCGACCTCGACGTCGCAGATGTGCGTGCCGAAGCCGCCCTCGGCGCCTTGCGTGTTGAGCTGCACGCTGGCGCCGATCGGGCCGCCCTGCGACGGCGCCTTCTCGGCAAGGTCGGCGAGCGTCAGTGGCTCGAACTGGCCGGCGTTTGGACTGACGGGATGCGCGGCACCGTTCTCCCATTTCACGGCCTCAGGGTCGATCTCCCAGATCTTCGCGGCGCGCTCGCGCAACGTCGCGATCACCTTGTCGGCCGCCTGCGTCACCACCATCGAGGAGGCAAACAGCACGCGGCTGCCGCCGGTGAGATTGGAGAAGCCGACCGTCTGGGTGTCGCCGATGATGACGGAGACGCGCCTGTAGTCGATGCCGAGCAGTTCGGCGCAGATGTTGGCGATGCCGGCGCGCGAGCCGCCGATATCGGGATGCCCCGTGGTGACCACGACGTTGCCGTCCTCGGTGATGTTGACCTGCGCGGAGGATTCGCCGCCGGCGTTGAACCAGAAGCCGGAGGCAACGCCCCTGCCCTGATATTTGCCGAGCGGCGCGGCGTAGTGTGGGTGGTTCTTCGCCGCTTCCAGCGTCTCGATATAGCCGATGCGCGGGAACACCGGGCCGTGCGCCGCCTTGGTGCCTTCCTTGGCCGCGTTCTTCAGCCGCAGCGCCAGCGGATCCATCTTCAGCGCCTCTGCGAGCTCGTCGAGCACGCATTCCACCGCATAGGCGCCGATCGGCGCGCCGGGCGCACGATAGGCCGCGACCTTGGAACGGTTGGAGCAGACGTCGAAACCTTCCGACAGCACATGCGGAATGTCGTAGGGCGCGAAGCTGCACCCGACCGCGCCGCGGATCGGCGAGCCTGGGAAGGCGCCGGCCTGCAGATAGAAGCTGCCATGGGCGGCGACGATGGTGCCGTCTTTCTTCGCGCCGATCTTCACCGTGCTCTTCGAGCCCGATGTCGGACCGGTTGCGCGCATCACCTCCTCGCGCGTCATTACCATCTTGACCGGCCGGCCGGACTTCTTGGCGAGCAAGGTCGCGAGCGGCTCGAGATAGACGATGGTCTTGCCGCCGAAGCCGCCGCCGATCTCGGCGGGGATGGCGCGGATGTCGCTCTGCGGGATGCCGGTCAGCATCGAGGTCATCGCGCGTACCATGAACTGGCCCTGGCTCGACGACCAGATCGTGGTCTTGCCGTCGGCCGCGACCGAGATCAGGCAGGCATGCGGCTCGATATAGCCCTGGTGCACCGGACGCGTCGTGAAGGAGCGTTCGATCACGACATCCGCATCCTTGAAGCCCTGCGCGATGTCACCCTTCTTGGATTCGATCCGGCCCATGATGTTCGAGGGCTTGCCGTCGAATTTGTTGAACTCGTGCAGGATCGGCGCGTCGGGCTTGAGTGCGTCGTCGATCTCGATCGCCCAGGGCAGCACCTCGTAGTCGACCTCGATCAGCTTGCAGGCTTCCGCCGCGATCGCCTCCGTGGTCGCGGCGACGGCGGCGACGGGATGGCCGGGAAACAGCGCCTTGTCGCGCGCCATCACGTTGCGGCACATCCAGCGCATGTCCTGGATGCCGAGCATCACGGCGCCCTTCTCTACTCTGAAGTCGACGATGTCGCGCGAGGTCACCACCGCCTTGACGCCGGGCAGCGCCTCGGCCTTCTTGGTGTTGATCGACTTGATGCGGGCATGCGGATGCGGGCTGCGCAGTACCTTGCCCCAGATCATGCCGGGCATGGTGGTGTCGGCGGCGAACGCCGCACGGCCGGTGACCTTGTCGACGCCATCGGGCCTGATGGTACGCTGGCCGATCCATTTGTTGTTGACGACGTTCATCGAGCAGTCTCCCGCATTTCGGCAGCGGTCTCCATCACCGCGCGGACGATCTTGTCGTAACCGGTACACCGGCAGAGATTGCCGGCGAGCCAGAAGCGGACTTCCTCTTCGGTCGGATTGGAATTTCTGGCGAGCAGCGCCTCGGAGGCGACCAGCATGCCCGAGGTGCAGATGCCGCACTGGAGTGCGGCGTGCTCGAGGAATTTCTGCTGCAGGGGATGCAACTCGCCGCCCTTGGCCATGCCCTCGATGGTGCGGATCTCATGGCCCTCGGCCTCGGCCGCGAGCATCAGGCAGGAGCAGACCAGCCGGCCGTCGAGCGTGATCGAGCAGGCGCCGCAATCGCCGGTGGCGCAGCCTTCCTTGGAGCCGGTGAGCCCCAATTGCCCGCGCAGCGCATCGAGCATGGTCTCATACGGCTCGCACAGGAATTCGACCGGCTCGCCGTTGACGGAGGTGGTGACGTGCAGTTTCGCCATGGTGCTAGTGTCCTCCCGCGCGCTGGGCGGCGATCGCGGCGGTGCGCTTGAGCAGCACGCCGGCAGTCTTGGTCCGGTAAGCGATGGTGCCGCGCTTGTCGTCGATCGGACGACAGGCGGCGCGGCACGCGGCGGCGGCGGCCTCGAGCGCGGCGTCGTCGAGCTTCGAGCCAACCAGCGCTTGCGCGGCCGGCGCCACCAGCAGCGCGGTCGGCGCCACCGCGCCGAGGCCGACACGGGCCACGGTGCAGACGCCGTCCTTGAGGGTCAGGCTGACGCCGATGCCGACCACCGCGATATCCATCTCGGTGCGCGGAATCATCCGCAAGTAAGCATCGCCCGAGCCTTTGGGCCGCGGCGGGAGCGCAAAACTGACGAGGATCTCGCCCGGCTTGAGGTTGGTGCGGCCGGGTCCGGCCGGCACATCCTCGACCTTGAGCTCGCGGCGGCCGTTCGGGCCCTGCACGGTGACGACGGCGCCCGCCGCGATCATCGCCGGCACGCTGTCGCCGGCCGGCGAGCCGTTGCAGAGATTGCCGCCGGCGGAGGCGCGGCCCTGCACCTGCTTGGAGCCGATCAGGTTCACCGCTTCGAGCACGCCCGGCCACACCTTGCCGAAGCGCCCATGCTCGGCGAGCTCCATCCCGGAGACGGCAGCGCCGACGCGGAAACCGCCGTCGGCGGTTTCGGTGATCTCGGTCATCTCGCCGATCTTCTTGATGTCGACGATCAGTCCCGGCCGCACCAGGCCGGAGCGCATTTGCACCAATAAATCAGTGCCGCCTGCCATGATGCGGGCAGCACTTCCGGCGGCAGCGAATGCGCCAATCGCTTCATCAAGCGTGCGCGGTGCTACGTAACGGATATCGGTCATGACGGTTCTTCTGGTCTCCCTCGACTGCTTGTTCCCTCAGGATGTGCGGGATATGGCCTTATTGCTGGCCGGCAGAGCACAAGCCTACACGGCGGATCGCCGTCCGAACAGCCCGCGAGGTGCGGCAGGAAGCGCAGGCTCCTATGCAGGATGCGCGCTTGCGCAGTGCCGGACGCGGCGCGCGCCGCGGCTGCGGTCATCGAACATTCACGTCGCCGGTCCATGCGAAGGTCGCCGCCGATATTCCGAGATTGGCGGCACGGCGCTTGCTTGCATTCAGTAACGGATTGGTGAAGCATGCGGCTCGCTGCGGCCTACGGGCCGGCGCAACGACAAAATCGGGGGACGGCGAATGGTCGATGTTTCGCGCAGAATGCTCCTCAAGCTCGCGGCCAGCGTGCCGCCGGCGATCGCGGCCCCGGCTATCTTCTCATCGAACGCCATCGCCGCAGGCAAAGGCAAGACCATCTCGGCGGTGATGCATTCGGACCTGCGCATCATCGATCCCGGTTTCACCACCGCCTACATCACCCGCGACCATGGCTACATGGTCTACGATACGCTGCTCGGCATCGATTCAAGCTTCAAGGTCCGGCCGCAGATGGCGGACTGGACGATCTCGGACGACAAGCTGACCTACACTTTCACGCTGCGCGACGGCCTGAAATGGCACGACGGCACGCCGGTCACGGCCGAGGACTGCATCGCCTCGCTGAAGCGCTGGACCGTCGTCGACGGCATGGCGCAGAAGCTCGCCGAATTCACCGCTTCGCTCGAAGCGAGCGGACCGAAGACGATGGTGCTCAAGCTCAACGAGCCGTACGGCCTGGTGCTGGAGTCGCTGGCAAAGCCCTCCTCCTACGTCGCCTTCATGATGCCGAAGCGCCTCGCCGAGACGCCGGCCGGCAAGCAGATTGCAGAGCAGATCGGCAGCGGGCCGTTCAAGTTCGTCGCCGCGGAATTCCAGCCCGGCGTGAAGGCGGTCTATGAGCGCAATGCCGACTACGTGCCGCGCAAGGAAAAGCCGGATTGGCTGGCCGGCGGCAAGGTCGCGAAGGTCGATCGCGTCGAATGGATCACGATGCCCGACGCGCAGACCGCGATCAACGCGCTGCAATCCGGCGACATCGATTTTCTGGAACAACCCTCGATCGACCTGGTGCCGGTGCTCGAAGCCAATTCCGATCTCACCGTCGGCGTGCTGAACAAGTTCGGTTTCCAGATCGAGGGCCGGATGAACTTCCTGCACCCGCCGTTCGACAATCCCAAGATCCGCCGCGCGGCATTCCTGGCGATGAATCAGAAGGACGTGCTCGACGCCACCGTCGGCAACGCCAAATATTACGAGATCTGCGGCTCGTATTTCGCCTGCGACACGCCGCTCGCCAGCGACACCGGCGCGGAGACCCTGATCAAGGGCAACGGCATGGCCGAGGCCAAGAAGGCGCTGGCCGCCTCAGGCTATGACGGCACGCCCGTCGTGATCATGATCCCCGGCGACGTGCAGACGCTGAAGGGGCCGCCGACCGTCGCAGCGCAGCTGTTGCGCGCGGCCGGTTTCAACGTCGACGCGCAGGTGACGGACTGGCAGACCGTGGTGAGCCGCCGCGCCAGCCAGAAGCCGCCCAAGGAAGGCGGCTGGAACCTGTTTTTCACTTTCACCGGCGCGACCGAAGTGATGAACCCGATCGTCAACAACCAGATCGCCGCCAACGGCAAGCGGGCCTGGTTCGGCTGGCCCGAGGACGCCAAGCTCGAACAGATGCGCGACGCCTACGCGCGCGCCACCTCGCCTGAGGACCAGAAGAAGCTCGCGGTGGAGATCCAGAAGCAAGCCTACGAGCAGGTGATCTATGTCCCGCTCGGCCAGTTCCGCCTGCCGAGCGCCTGGCGCAAATCGCTCACAGGGGTGCTGGAAGGCCCGGCACCGCCGGTGTTCTGGAACGTCGACAAGACGGAATGAGCCGCTGCGGCGACCCAGGCAAGTTGATCGGCTTTCTCCACAACGCAGCTCGCGGAGAAAGCCCTACCCCGGGCCGTCCCGCTGCGCGCTGCCAAAAAACTCGAAAACAACCCCATGCAAAGTAGCCGACGGTCGCAACTTGACACGTCGGGCAACTCACCTGTAGACTTCTAATATTCCGAATTTATGCAAATGCCCTCCCCCGCAAGCGGGAGAGGGAGCGCACTTTCCGGTATTCGACTTAGCCCGAGTCGCCACCTCACTGGCCGTTGGTCCGGCGCGCGGCTTTCGGTGCCTCGTCCCTCAGCTTCTCCAATGCGCCGGGCATCATCTGCCCGAACATCGAGCTCAGCATCGCGGTCGGGATCAGGCCGGCGCTGTTGCCCTCCTGCCCCTGCCCGCCCGACATCAGGAATTGCGGCACCAGCGGCTGATTGATCCGCGTCAGCGCATCGGCGAACTTTGCGAAGTTCTGCTCGGCAAGCCGGTATTCCGGCCCGCCATAGGCATCGACCGACAGCTTGGTCGCCTGCGCATTGGCGGTACCGACCGCCAGCACCCGGTCGGCCTCGCCCTGGCCTTCCAGCCGCGACTGCTCGCCGACAGCGGCCGCCGTGACCTTGCGGGTCTCGGCATCCTTCTGCGCGCGGGCGAGCGCCGCCGCGCCCTCGTTCTCATTGACCCTGACCTGGATCAGCGATTGCGTCAGCGCGGTCTGCGCCGCGGCCGTCGCCTTGGCTTCGTTCAGTGCGCGCTCCTGCACCGCGGCCTTCTCCTGCTCCTGATAGGTCTCGACCTGCTCGCGCGCGATCTGGCGCGAGCGGAGCTGGATCAGGATGTTCTCGATGGTGTGGTCACCTACGGCCGCGCGCGGCGTGCCGATCAACACCTCCTGTAGGTCGAGCGAATAGCTCTCGAACCTCGCCTTCATGTCGTGGGCCGCTTCCTCCTGGATTGCGGCGCGGTTCTGCAGCAGCTCGATCAGCGTCATCTTCTGCGCGATATTCTTGAAGAACGCGCTGACCATCGGGTCGAGCGTCTGCTCGACCAGCTTTTTCACGTCGCCGAAGCGCTGAATGATCATCGGCGCCTTCTTGTAGTCGATATGCATCACCACCGAGAGCGGCAGCGTCGGCTCGAACGCGTCCTTGGTGATCAGCGAGATTTCCGACAGGTTCTCGTCGAGCTTCATCGCGCCGACCTCGCCGCGCATCCATTTCAGGATGAAGTTGACGGTCGGGATCACCTCGATCTTGCCGGCATAAGTGTTGAACGCGTATTTGCCGGGCAACAGCGGGTCCTTCCAGACGCCGCGGCTGCCGTTCAGCACCAGCTCGCCATGGCGATACTGCTCGCCCGAGACGTCGTCGGTGCGCGGACCGGTGTAGAAGATCACGACGCCGACATTGCCGACCGGGATCACCGTCTTCGGCACCGCCTCGACGGTCGCGAACAGGCGGTTGATGTACCAGGTGCCCTCGACGATGACCTGGAGCTGACGGCCGCGATAGCCGCCGGCGCTCAGGAATTTCTCGGGCTCCTGGAAATTGTTGTGAAAGGTCGCCGCGTCGCGCAGTTCGATGCCGACTTCGGGCGCGATGATCTCGCCGGGAGGCAGCGACGGGCCGTCATGCACGGTGACGATGCCGACCAGATCGTGATCGGCCGCCAGCACCACCGGCGCAAAGCCCCAGCGCTCGGTGATGGTGAGCTGCATGCCCTCGAGCACGCCGCGTTCCCGCTCGCTCAGCGCATGACCGTAGACGCGCTCGTCGGTGATGACGGCGAACTGCGTGGTGTTAATCGCATAGGTGCCTTCGCGCAGGATCTTGCGCTGCGGGCCCTTCTGGCCGCCGCCGAGCAGGAAGCGGCGCGCGTCCTGGAAATCCGACTTGTCTTCGGTGTCGTTGGCGCCGAGCACCTGCGACGGCTCCAGCGCCGCACCGTCGCGCGCGAACACATAGGCGATCTTGCCCTGGCCGACGGTCACGAGGTCCGAGCGGTGGATCCGGTACATGAAGGGAAACATCACGTGCAGGCCACCGCGCAGCACCTCGGGCTCGTAGCCGGCCTCGCCGTTCAGCGCGATGAAGCCGTCGTCGATCGAGCCCTTGATCGCCCACAGCTTCTCGACGATGCCGACCTGATTGTTCGGAATGTAGCGAAATACGTTCGATATACGCAGCAGGATCACACATGCGACCGCAGCAGCGATCCAAATGGCAGGCTGGGTTAAACCTGAACCATTAAGAAAACCGAGGAAGTCCATAGTCCATCTCCACAATTCGCAACTGGGCGGTTTGGGAACCAAACCTCATCCAAGAATTGCGGTGCGGAGATGTGGTGCGCGACCTGGGGCGCAAGGCGTGAACATTATTCGTACGGCCGATCTTTTTTTGATGACCGTCTGAACCGCCAGGCGAGTCGCGCGACATTGTCGGTGCGAATAATTGCTGCGGTTGCTTATCATTCGCGGCCAACATGCGAGATAGCTCTAGCGCGAGCCATGTTGGGCGCGATCGCAAGGATCAGTCGCGTTCGAAAACCTTGGCACCAGGGTAGACCCGTCGGGCATACGCGACGACCCGCGCTCGCTCCTGCGTCTCCAGGAACGGAGTTTGGATCTTGCACGATCCGACGATGAGGTGCCACAAGCCATTGAGCTTCTGAATGTTGATGATCATTTTGGCTGCTCCTCGAAGAACCCGCGTGCAGTTGCTTCGTCTAGCGTATCCTTTCTGCCCGGTTCTTGCCGGGAGCGCTATTCCGGTCGACTACGTTCGGGGAAAGTACGTAAGGTGGACGCACCCGCACCAGCTCATGCGTGGCGACAACTCGATGCAATTGACGGGAAGCAAAAACCCGGCGGCCTCTAACAGGCCGCCGGGTGCGCTCAAGTAATGTCTTGGGGATGAAATGTGTCTGTCTTCTGCCCGGTTTTGGCCGGGCGCGCTATCCGGGCGACTACGTCCGGGGAAAGTACGTGGGTTGACGAAGGCGTGGCACAGGAACTGATCGTCTGGATCACGTCGCGAGGACGAAGCCGATACGGGTTTGCGAGCACGCGCCCCCATCTCGGGTACCACCAGCGGCCGCCGATCACGACACCCGCGGATGCGATCTTGCGATCGCCCGTCAGGTGCTCGCCGACCGCGTCGACATAGCCGGACCGCCCTTCCCCGACCGACAACGGCATGAACCGCCAAACGAGTCGCGCGACATCGATCGGCGCGAAAAAACTTGCCGCGATTGCGCATCATTCGCGGCACCCCGGCCCTGCCATTAGGGCGTGGATTCACCGAGGTCCGCTCCTGACGGCGACGCAGTAATTGCTCTGCTCGATCGTCGTCGGCTGCTTTTGACCCAATCGAGGTATCGTTTCGCGGCCCTCCTTGCTCGTTCTCAGGAAAAGTTGACCCAGATCAACATGGCTCGCACGAGAGCGCGTTACTTGCGAGCCGGTTCGGGAGGCGCTTACCTGAAGGAGGAGCAAATGAAGCCACTTTCTGAACAACTCGCCGAATTGTCGGTGCGCGCAAAGAATGCCGAAACTGCCTTTGCTGCCGCACAAAAGGAAGCGCGTGACAAGATCGAAGCGCGGAAGGCAGAGGCACTTTCGGCTGCAAAGATGGCCGTCGAAAAGGTGAGCCAGCAAATCAAGTCGGTCGGCGATTCTGCCGACAGAGACAGGCAGGCGCTGCAAGCAAAAATCACCGCGGACGTGAACACCTTGAAGGCGTACGCGCTCAAAGCAAAGCATGATATCAAGGCCAACCTTGCCGAGGAGCGCGCAACGCTTCTGGAAGAAGACGCCGGTTTCGCGATCGATTACGCCATAGCGTCGGTTGAACAGGCACAACTCGCCGTCCTGGACGCGATCGACGCCCGGCGCGCCGCCGAGCAGGCCAGGCGCAGTTAGCATCGAAAACACTGCAAACCGAGGCCGCCTCGTTCGCGGCCTCTTTCGTTTTGGGCCAAGCTGCGACGTCCCTATTGGCCCGAAGCCGAAGGTCCGCCCGTCCGTCAGCCCGTCAGATCATTTGGGCAGAGCAGACGCCGCCGGTTTGGCCGCCACGGACGGCTTTTGACCCACAACGGACTTCACGCCGAGCGCGGTAGCGTTGTAGGCTGTTCAGCCATCCATGTATCTTGTGTGAGCCGGTAAAGAACTTGTGGCCGCAATGGATCACCTTCCGAGATGCGGGGGTGATCGAAGTTCTCTGCAGGGTCGTGAGACATCCCAAGCTTCGCCATCAGGCGTCGGGATCGAGTATTTCTAATACTTGCATGGGCAACAATTTCCGCGAGGTGAAGCTGCTCGAAGCCAAAGCCAAGTGACGCTCGTGCAGCTTCGGTGGCAAATCCCTGTCCCCAGAACGGCCGCGCCAGCCGCCATCCCACTTCGACCGCAGGCGTGAATCGTGCGGCAAAGCCAATCCGCAATAGCCCGACAGCGCCGATGAATATGCCAGATGCATTCGACTCAACGGCCCACATACAAAAGCCGTGAGACGATTGGTGGGTCCTCTGGAAGTCGATCCAAGCGTCTGATGCGGCCCGCGTCGCCAGCGGGCGGAGGAATTCCATCACGTCAGGATCCTCGGACATCTCTGCAAAGGGCAGCTTGTCCGAATCCGTCCATGGCCTGAGAATGAGCCGTGGCGTCAAGAGATGCATTGGCCTTGCTTTTGACCGCAGTGTAACGGGACGCTCCTAATCCCAAATCACATATCCCGATTGTAGCGACAGTATCACTGATTTCGTGGCGGGCGTCACTTCCGCTTCTGGCCCATCGCGTCAGTTGGCGCAGTGCAGCGACATGTCCGAAGTTGAGTGTAGACCTGAAGTAGCCGGCCGACTGCAAAGACGACGCTACTGACCCCGAACGGAAATTAGAGTTCGATCGCTGGCGAAAATCACCGAACGCAACGGCACGCACGTGCCGGATTGCTCGCGTCCGCGCGTTGCGGTCGGGCAACACCTTCTGAAAAAGCGTAGCGTTAACGATGTCCGCCCATTGCGCGTTTCCATTTTGATCCGAATGATCGATGCCGTCGCGTGCTGGGCGGTGCAACGGGGCTCGGATCGGGCCTTTGGAGGCTACGGGATGATGGACCCGCGGCGAATTGCGACTCCGGAATTGTGCGGGACCCTCGTTCTCGCAGGTTGGCTTGTTGCCTGGCTTGCCGGCTCTGCCGGCATCGGGGACAGCGGCGCAGTGTCCCTTGAAGGGCTCGTTCCTTCTCTCGCCGCCAACGCCGAACCGGCTGATGCGCGTCAGACCACTGCAGTCGACAGCGCCGCCAAAGTGACTGCGGAAGCCGCGATGCCTGTGGAACCCGTAACGGGGCCGGCGTCCGACATGGCAGCCGCCCCGCTAGCAGACCTCATGGACAACGCCGTCGCTAACGCCGATGCGGCGATGGCGGTTGAACCGGCGCCGGCGACGCCCGTTGATGCGACGGCGAGCCCGAGCGAGCCGAAGTCGATCGTCGTGGCTGCATTGCCGGATTCGTCGCAGACACTGCCGGCCGAAACATCGCCGGTGCAGGCGGCGACGGCGAGCACGCCTCCAGTGTCCGGTAACACCGAGGAGGCCGCGAGACCCCTGGATATTTCCGAGGAATGCCTCGTCGTCGATGTGTGCATCGACCGGTACCTTTGGGCGCTCTATCAGCGGACGCCGAAGGAAGACACCATCAGCGTACAGGAGCAGCGGAAAGTGACAGTCAAGCGGAAGCGCAAGACGGTGACTGTCAGCAGGACGTTCACCCGGCGCGTCGATGACGATTTCACGTGGAAGGATCCGAAGGCGGCGGAAAGGATGGGCATGCCGCTGATCGACTACGTGATTGGAGGGGTGGATCGGAGTTTCAAGCTCAAGCTGTTTCACGCGCTTTACGCGGCGGAGCAGGCCGGCCTGGCGCCCGGCATCACCAGCGCGTTCCGCGATGACTATCGTCAATCGATTGCGAGCGGCCTGAAGGCGGCATCCGACAAATCATACCATGGAGGCAGCTTCCGCGGCGGCTATGGCCACGGGCTTGCCGCCGATATCGTGAGCGTCAAAGGCGCGACGCGGGCGGAGCGTTGGGTCTCCACCGATGCGCTTTGGAAATGGATCGATGCGCGTGGGCCGGAATTCGGCATCGGGCGACCGTATCTCGATCGAGATCCACCGCATGTCGCGCCGATCGACGGCAAGGAATACGCCGCTCACCGCGGCGGGACGAAGGCTCAGCACGCGGAAGCAGATACCAAGAAGCGCAACGGGGGCGCCGTGCGGGTCGTGGCGAAACGATCAAAAACCGCAAAAGCGTCGAAGGGGAGAACGATCTGATCGGGTTCGGCTGCGCCTTCCAGCACGACGCGGGCAACAATGCCTAGCAATCCCATCATCGTGCAGAAATACGGCGGCGCCTGTCTCGAAACACCGGCAAAAATCCGCGCGGCGGCGAGCAGCGTCGCCGACCTGCATGGCCGTGGTCATCGGGTCGTGGCGATCGTTTCAGCGATGGGCAAGACCACCGATGAACTCGTCAGGATGGCCTATCAGGTCAGCCCGCATCCCAATCGCCGCGAACTCGATATGTTGTTGACCACCGGCGAGCGCATCAGCATGTCGTTGATGAGCATGGCGCTGTCTGATCTCGGCGTGCCGGCGATCAGCTTTACCGGCAGCCAGGCCGGTGTCATGACCGACGGGTCCCACTCCTCCGCACGCATTCTGGATGTGCGGCCCATTCGCGTGCGCGAAGAACTCGATCGCGGACGCATCGTGGTTCTGGCAGGCTTTCAGGGCGTGAACCCGCTGACCAAGGAAATCACGACGCTTGGCCGGGGTGGCAGCGACACCACCGCGGTCGCCATGGCTGCGGCGCTCAAGGCGGAGTGTTGCGAGATCATCAAGGAGGTCGACGGAGTTTGCTCGGCTGACCCGCGCATCGTCGTGGACGCAAAGCCGTTGCGTCAGCTCGATTTCGCATCCCTGGCCGAAATGTGCTTCTGGGGCGCCAAGGTCCTGCACTTTCGCAGCGTGGAGCTGGCCCACAGCCAGAACGTGCCTCTGGTCTTGAGAAAGTGGGGCGGCGCTCGACACAGCACGCAAGTGATGAAGGAGGTCGCGGACATGGAGAACGGAAAGGTCCTGGCGGTCAACTCGATGGCTCGCATTGAGCACGTGGAAATCGATTCGGCGGACCTCAATCAAGGTTTTGAGAAGTTCGCGCAGCACCTCAAGCAAAATGGCCTGCCTTGGCCGCAACTGCTCGCCTCGGCATTCAGCGCCGAAAAAACTCGCATCATGATGACTTGCGATTCGGAGACACTCGACGCGTTGCTGCGCACGCTGAATGGGAGCAAAGATCTGCGCAAACAGCGCGAGGCCCTGAGTTCGGTGAGCCTCACCTGCTTCGGCGGGATTTCCTCGGACTTGCCGTACGAGGCGATTCAGATTCTGCAACGCCACGGAATCATCGCCGACAAGTATGTCCTGTCATCGCATTCGGTCAGCTTCTTTGTTCCGGTGGAGAGCCGCGAGGCCGCGGTCATGGCTTTGCATTCGCTGATCTAGTTGAAATGTGGCAAGAGAGCGGACGAGGATTTTTTAGGTACGCGCGCTATCTCGGATGCCACCAGCGTCCGCCGATCACGACGCCTTCGGACGCGATCTTGCGATCGCCCGTCAAATGTTCGCCGACCACGTCGACATAATCGAACTGCCCTTCCCTGACCGTGAGCAGCGTGGCGTCGCCGGCGCTGCCCGGCTTGAGGCTACCGAGCTCAGGCCGCCGCAACGCCATCGCAGCATTGACGGTCGAGGCGGCGATCACGTCGGGCAGCGACATTCCCATGCAGAGGAACTTCGACATCGTCGTCACCTGGTCGAACGCCGGGCCGTCGATGCAGAGCTGATGGATGTCGGAGGAGATGGTGTCGGGATAGAAGCCGTTGGCGAGCATCGCGCGCGCGGTCTTGAAGGCGAACGAGCCCTTGCCATGGCCGATATCGAACAGCACGCCGCGCTCGCGTGCCTCCAGCACCGCCTTCTTCACCGTGCCCTGCGCGGTCGCGGGCGTGTTGGGGAACGGCCGGAACGCGTGCGTCAACACATCGCCCGGGCGCAGGCGCGCGAGCACCTCCTCATAGCTCGGCGGCGGATGGTCGATATGCGCCATCAAGGGCATGCCGACCTCTTCGGCAACCTCGAGCGCGATCTCGAGCGGCACCAGCCCCGAGGTGCCGGAGGCATGCAGGCCGACCCGCACCTTGATGCCGACGATGAGGTCGCGGTTCACGTCCGCCACGCGCGCGGCATCGACCGGATTCATCAGCCGCAATTCCTCGCTCTCGCCGACCATCACGCGATCGGAGAAGCCGAAGATGCCGGCATGCGAGACATGCAGATAGGCGAGGATGCGGACCTGGCTCGGCTCGATCACGTGCTTGCGGAAACCGGCAAAATTGCCGGGGCCGGCGCTGCCGGTGTCGACCGATGTGGTGACGCCGGAGGTGCGGCAGAACTCCTCTGCGTCGATACCGAGCGAGGTGCCACCCCAATAGACATGGGTGTGCAGGTCGATGATCCCCGGTGAGACGATCAGCCCGGAGACGTCGCGGACCTCGGTTGCGGGATCGGCCTTCAGCTCCCGGCCGACCGCGGCGACCTTGCCGCCGGCAAAGGCGACATCGGTCACGGCATCGAGCTTTTGCGACGGGTCGACCACCCGTCCGCCGCGCAGAATCAATTCGAAAGGCATTGTCGTCTCCGGATTTCAGTCCGGCACGATGGTCGACTTCGCCTCCGCCTGCAAGCGGCTCAACCGACGCGGGCCTGCTGGGTCGCGGGCGCGATCACCGTCGTCGTCCGATCCGCACTCTCGTCCGCGGCTATGGCCGACGCGACGATGGCCGCAATGGCCGGATGATGTGATGCCTGCGAAGCGGCAATGGTCTCGTGAGCCCAGCGATACGAGGATTCGAAGATTTCCTGATGGCGGTCGAAATCGGTCACGTCGATGCCATCGGGCGTCGGCGGGCGCATCACGAAGTCGAGCGGCGTGGTCGGCAGCGTATCGTAGCGCTGATGCGCGACGAGGCTGCGCCACAGCACGTTGATGGCACTGGGCGCTGCCGGGAGCGCCTTCCGCCGGAACGGCGTCAGCAGCGACGCGAGCAACTCGAACCGCCCCGGCAGCGCGGCATAGTCGACGTCGAACATCTCGGTTGCCGGCTCGCCGAAATGGACCACGAGGTTGGGCCCGCTCTTCATCTGATGCATCTGCGCCAGCGGAACGTTGTCGACCAGACATCCGTCGACCAGCATCGAGCCGTCTTTGGTGTAGAACGGCGGCAGCAGGCCGGGGATGGCGCTCGATGCGCGCACCGCCTGCCAGACGAGGCCGGTCCTGATCAATTCGAGACTGTGCGTCGAAAGGTTGGTCGCGACTGCCGCGAACGGCCGCCAGCAATCCTCGATCCGGCAGGTGTGGCCGTATTGATCGGCGAGCGCCCGGTCGAAGGCCTTGTGGTCGAGCAGCGCGTAACGCGGCCAGGTCGGGCGGCGGAAGCTGCGGCTGGAGACGAAGATCTCATGCGTGCCGCGCTCGAGATGCTCGGCATCGTAGTTCTTGGCAAAGCCCGCCGCCATCGCCGAGCCGACGCTAGTGCCGACGAAGATGTCGAACATCGCGCCGCGCTCGCGAAACGCCTTGTAGACGCCGACATGCGCGGTGCCGAGGCTACCGCCGCCGCCGGCGACAAACCCGACGGCGCGACCGCACAGGAAGCGCACCAGGCTCTCGATATCGATCTGGTCCTCGAGCGCGACATGGTGATGCATGAAGCAAGGCAGCCGTGCCAGCCAGGCCGCGGTACCGCTAACCTCGTTGCGCCTGACATCATGAATACGAACCAGGCGACGCGCCGACGCCGGATGCACGGCGCAGGCGAAGCTCTCGATCTCGGCGAGATCAGGCGGCGGAGCATCGCCGCGGCATGCGAACACGACGAGGTCGGCCTGGCGAATGGCCTTGCGCGCCCATTCGGATGCTTCAGCACCACCGAAATAAGCCACCAGCGGCGCGTCGTACTCGATCCGGTTCAGCCAGTCGGCGACCTCGGAGGCGTCAAGCGCGCGGCCGGGAAACATCGCCTGAATGCGCGCGAGATCGACGATCTCGGCACCTGCGGCAGCAAGGCCTTCGCGCAAACGCCGTTCGAAGGCAGGCGGCACCGGCTCCCGTCCACCCGCAATCAGCGCGACGGTGCGCGCCTTCGGCGACGCCCGGACAGGCAACAGCCGCGCAGTTTGAACGGCAAACCGCTGGGCAAGCGCGGCCAGCAGCGCCTCGACGATCCCCGGCGTTTCCTGGACCAACCTCGCATAGGCCGCGCGCGTCAACACCAGCACGCTGGAATCGCGGATCGCGATCACGTTGGCCGTGCGCGGGATGTTGGCGAAGAAGCCGATCTCGCCGACCAGCTCGCCGGCGCGAAGCTCCGCAATCGGCTCGGGATGATCGGTCCGGTGCACGGCGAGCGCACCGTGCAGCACCAGAAACAGTGAATCCGAGGCGCCCCCCTGCTCGACCAGGAGCTCGCCACGGACCAGATCGCGCCGGGTCATCGCGCCGAAGGCGATCAGCCGCTGCTCGGCGCTGAGGGTTCGGAACAGCGCGAAGTCCTCGGACAGGTTTCCCCACGCAAACGTTGCGCTCGGCGGCACACGGTTCGATTGCATGCGCGGATGTTAGCGCCGGGCCGCCGTCCCGGCGAGCGATATCGGGCCGGTCTCGACATCGCTGTGGCCCGTTGGGAGCACTGCAACACGGGCGCCGCCCGGGCCGCAGCGCAGGATCGAAATCGAAGCGCAGCCATTCTCGAATAAAAAAACTCTCGCTCTTTAGTTGCTGTTATGCTAATGCTCATCTCCATATTGCAGACCCATTTTTCATTCGTTTCAGCGGGCATCGTCCCATGTCATTCTTTCGGCCTGACCCTGTCGTGAACATGACGGACGGCGGCATGGCGTCGACCGTGCCCGGCGTCTTCCTCAGCCAGCTCAAGAACGCGCCGTCGGTGAAAGGCACGTTCTTTCCCGACGAGCCTCCGCCCAACTTCGCCCCTGCCAATCCCGCGCTGGTCGACCGCACTGCGGGCGCGCTGGTGTGCTCGGCGATCGGCCGCAGCGCGCTGCATGGCTTTGCCGCGACCGTGGACGCGGCGAAGAGCGAGGCACGATGGCGGACCGAACTGAACTCGACGGACGCCCTCGCCGCCGGGCGGGCCATCTACCGCGATATGATCGCGCTGAGGCTCGAAGGGCTCACCTTCAGCGAGACCCGAAACATGCGCCCGGACTACGCGAGCGCCGTTGCCAACCAGGCGACGTCGCCGGCCTTCATCAACCTCATGATGAACCGGCTGATCGCGCGCGAGGCCAATTTCGTCGAGCAGCTCGACTTCATCATGTTCAAGCTGGAGGCGCTCGACGCGGCGCCGCTGGCCCGGACCGTGGAAGCGCAGTGGAAGAGTGCCTATCCGCCGTTGCAGCTGACGTGGCAGACCCGCGCCTTCATCGGCCCCGACAATTACAAGGTCGACACCTTCATCAACGAGGTCAACACCGCGATCAGCCGCGAGCGGACCCAAACCCGAACCTATCCGGCCGGTTGGGGCCCCGATGGACCTGGCGTGGCCGTCGACCGAACCACCTATTACGGCGAAGCCGTGGCCGACTTCGTCAAAAGCCAGGCCGCAGCGCTCGGCCTCGCAACCGGCGTCGCGCCGACCAACGTGCATTGACGCGCGGGCGGATCGTCCGCCCGCCTGCTCCGCCCGCATCGCAGCGCCGTCGCGATCCCCTTCACTGCCCGTATCCCGCACCAAGTCAGGCCCAGAAAGGAGCCGCGCCATGACCAGCCAATCCCGTGCCGCAATCGCCCGCCAGCTCATGACCCCGCGTCCGAGCGTCGCCATCGCCGCCATCACGCGCCATTTCGACGTCCATGTCTGGGACCGCGCGGCACAAGGTTACGCGGCGGACGCCACGATCACACGCCTCTCGCTCGAAGGCGGCAAGGTGACGGTCAACGGCCAGCCGATCGTCGCGCCGTATTTCTCCGGCGACACGCTGACCTGGAGCCAGAAGACCGATCTCGGCTTCTCGTCGGGCGTGATCCACTTCACCCGCGATCGCTTCGCCTTCGGCGGCCAGATCCATATCGGCCTGCATGAATCGGTCGCGGTAGCGCACGAAGTCTGCGGCGCGGTACCGCCGACGGTCTTCATGACCCAGGTTGCCCGCGCGCCGGGCCAGGGCGGGCCGACCGATACGGGCGTCACCGTCACGCTCGGTTATCAGCTCGATCCCAACGGCGGCCTGCCGACCTCGATCATCAAGTTCGCCGACGAAGACGTCACGACGTACTGCGGCATGACGATCAATAAGGACAATCTGCTCCAGCTCGATATCCCCTTCCTCGGCCAGTTCGCCAAGGCAGGCTACGAGATTTCGTCGCTGTGGCCGGCCAGCGGCGCGATCGCATTCACCAATGACGGATTGAGCTTCTCGGGATCGCTGCACAAATACGATCCGGCGACCGGCGAGCAAACGCCGCAGGCGTTCGCATGGAGCGGTCGGGCGCACGCAGCGGCGCGGCCTGCGGCGGTGGCGATGGCCGCACCGCGGCTAGTCGCAATCAGCAATCTGTCGATCGCCGAACTCGTCACGCTGCAGCCCGATCCCAAGCTGTTGCAGCAGAATGCTCAGGATCTGCTGATCGAGAACACGAAATGGGCAATGGATCCGAACTGGCTGAGCCAGTTCTTCGGCGAAACGCGGCCGCGGCTCCCGCAATCGCGGGTCGACACCATCAGCCTGGATCTGCCGTTCTATCAGGCGAGGTTCGCGCCAGCCTATCTCGGCTGGGGCTTCTCGCACATGACCGGACCAGGCGCGCCCAGCCAGACGCTGAGCGGCGCCGAGAGCGACAAGCTCGACCTGTTCCTGACCAAGGGGCTCGGCGACGACCCAGGCTATAACAGGCAGAACAACGCGCTCGTCATCGACGCCTTCATCATGACCAAGCCGCGCATTCAGGATTACATCGATGACGGTGCGGAGAAATGGGCCAAGGCACTGTTCGACCAGGTCACCACCGACCAGCAGATCAACCTGATGATGAACAGGCTCGTCACCAACCACGACATGACGCTCGTCAACAACACGTCGACCCTCCTGACCTGCCTGCAGCCGAGCGGCGAGCTGGCCCGGAAGTATCACACGTGCTTCGTGCTCCGGCCAGCGATCGCACTGGCGAACGATGTGATCTTCACCGATCCGGACGAAATCAAGACCTGGCTCGGCGACATGATCGCGCAGTTCATCAAGATCTACATTGAGACGCCAGTCAATCCGACGCAAACCCGGCTGCGGCTGCAGGAGGTGGCGCAGGAGCTCCAGACCGTCGTGAAGGATGCCGGCAAGGCCGCGGAGCTCGGAGCCGCAGCCACGGACTTCCTGATCTCGTTGCACGACCTCGGCTTCGACAACATCGCGGGAGCGGAATCCAGGCTCGCGAAATACGGGCCCAAGGTCGCGGGCTTCTTCAAGATGATCGCCTATGGGGGCGGTCTGCTTTATGCCTTCAAAGGCTTCCTGGACTGGAACCAGCTCGATGACACCGGCAAGGCCAACACGATCGTCACCACGATCATGCTGGCCGGACAAGCGGCCGAGTCCGTACCGTCCATGATCAAATCGGTCAGTGAGGGCTTCAAGAACTTCAGCCTCCGCGAACGCGGCAAGCTGGAGCTGTCGTTTTCCGACCGCAACGTGCTAACCCATGCGGAGTTCGAGATGGGCAAGGCCGACGAAGAATTCATCAGGAAGGGGGCCGACCAGGTCCGTGCCGCCTTCCGAGCCGACGGACAGATTGCCGGCGATGCGACCAAATGGGGCAAGTACTTCAAGAACATCAACAAGGCGCTGAAATGGCTCGGCGTCGCGGTGTCGGCGGCGTTTGCCGTGATCAACACCATCGAATTCAACAAGGTTCTCTCCGACCCGAACTCCTCCATCAGGGACAAGGCCTTCTCCGGCATCGTCGCCGTCGCCGGACTATGCGAGACGGTGTGTCTGACGCTGAACCTTGCTCTCAGCGCTGCCTGCTTTGCGGCGGCCGGTGCGGTGTTCGCGGTGATCGGCGTGATCTTCATGATTGTCCAGATGTTCGAACCACAACCCAAGCCGGAGTCGCCGGTCGACAAGTTCATGACCGACGTGGTCAAGCCGTTCCTCGCCGCATGGACGCCGCCGCCCGCCGACAAGTCCGCTCAGGCGGCCCAGGCCGCCTGACTACAGAACCGCAGCGGCGGATCGGCTCGGCCTGATCCGCCTCACACACGGCGAGTTCCGGCCACGGCACGATGGTCGACTTCACCGGCTTCATCGCCGTCGCGCCCACGACCGCCTGCGCGACGCCGTCCTCGATGAACGGATAGATCGTCCGTGTGTCGAGCCGCGCATATGCGTTGCGCGGCTTCGGCCAATGTCCTTTCAGGATGTGCAGGTCCGTTCCGCAGACGCCGCAGGCGCCGACCTCGATCAAGGCCGCCTTTTTGCCGACTTCCGGCCATGGCACGGTCCGGATTCCGGGCTTGGCTCCAGGTCCATCATGCGTGCAGACGCGGATGATCGGGATGTCATGAATGCCTGTCATGAAGGTCCTCATGACAGACCTTGGCGGGGATAAGGCGCTTCAACTCTTGACGGGAGTATTTTTCCGTAACGAAGCATCGCAGGAAACCATCGATTGTGAACGCAGCTGAGCGCGAAGCGAGTAGCATTTGCGGGGACGAACCATGAATTCAGGAATCGAAGGTATCGTTGGCATGTACGTCAAGCTGGGCGAGCTGGACACGCTGCAACGAATGAAGGAGCACCGGCAGAACCTGCTCGACCAATGCGTCGATACGGCGAATTTCAACTTCGACGTGACGCGATCGATCTACAGAAGCGACATCGAGGTGATCGAAGCCGGCATCGAGAGCCTCTCGGGCGACGTCACCGGCCATGTCGACGTCTTCAACGAGGACAGGATCGCCGGCTGGGCCCTGTACGACCACCACCCCGACAAGCGGGTCGCGATCGATATCTATTTCAACGGCGATCACGTTGCCGAAGTCGTCGCCGATCAATTCCGCAAAGATCTTCTCAAGCTCAACAAGGGCGATGGCCACCACGCCTTCATGTTCGAGCCGCCGGCCGGGTCCTATCAGCCGCCATTGCAGCTCGAGATCCGCGCGGCGAAGCACAAGGTGCTGAAGGCCGTGACCGTCGAACCAGCGGCGGCGCCCGCCGAGCCGGCCATGGACGCCGAAGCCAAGTAACGCGCGCTGCCCTCGCGAGATCACGAACGACATCAGATCGGGCCCGATCGGCTGCGACTTGACGGACCTGCGCGGCGATTGACAGCAAGGGCCGCGCCGGCGATCGGCTGGGCTTGAACGCGGTGCTGGTGCGTCCCGACGGGTTTGTGGCTTGGGCCACAGACATCGAACCGGATCTGGCGCAGACTATCCAGGCCGCGGCGCGATGGTTCGGGAAACCTGACGCGGCGGGTTCCCCGCCTCGACTGTAACGCCCTGTTAACCCTATCAGCCTTACCGTCGTCGGGGCTCCGAATGGACGGTGGCCAGGTTTGTTGTGATGTCTTTTGCACAAAAGAAAACTACCGTCGTCCCCGTCGCCGAGGAGCGGCGCCGCTTCCAGCGCGTCAAGGTGCACCTGCTCGGCCGCTACATGCTGCCCGACCGGCGCGAGTTTCCCTGCCAGATTATCAATATGTCCCCGGGAGGCCTTGCGCTGCTGGCGCCCGGCATCGGCAATGTCGGCGACCGCGTGATCGCCTATCTCGACCATATCGGCCGCGTCGAGGGCCGCATCACCCGCATCATCGACAACGGCTTTGCGATGACGATTGGCGCCACCGCGCGCAAGCGCGACAAGCTCGCCGCCCAGCTCACCTGGCTCGCCAACCGGGACATCCTCAATCTGCCCGAGGATCGCCGTCACGATCGTATCGTGCCGCGCAACCCGATCGCCCTGCTCACCCAGGAAGACGGCACGCGGATGACCTGCCGCATCATCGACCTCTCTCTGTCCGGCGCCGCGATCGCCGCCGAGAACCGGCCGCCGCTGAAGTCGCTCGTGATGCTCGGCCGGGTGCAGGCCCGCGTGGTGCGAAATCTCGAGGAAGGCTTCGCGCTCGAGTTCGTCCACGAGCAGTCCGCGGAAACCCTCGAAGAGAGCGTTACCGCGAGGTAAAGCGAAAAACCGCTCAAGACTCCCGTTTTCAGCCCGCGAAGGCGGCCATCGGTGCACCGGTGGCCGCCTTCGGCGCGTTTGGCCCAGGGAAATCGGCGGTTAACGGCCGCAGCTTTTGGCGCAACAAACCGCGCTGGCGCAATGCCTGCCGCGTTAATGCATAAAATTTGAATCAATTGCAGTTGTTTCAAATTTTACGCGAATTCGATTCAAGTAAAGATCGAATTCGCCGCAGCTTTTACCAGTATTCGCGTCAAATCTACTTTGCGTACTTAGCGGCGGCGCAAAGGCTTTATGCGAAACGTGGTCCCAACAAGAAGAACGGGGGCCACGATGTTTGGGTTCAGGGGACAGGGGAAAGGTTTGGCGGTTGCCGCCATTCTGTTTGCGACGTGCGTGTCGGCCAAGGCCGGCGACGTGGTCTACGCCAGCCTGGGTGACGTTGCGCGTTCGCCGATCGGCTGGGTCGAATTCTGCGCCGACAATCCCGCCGAGTGCCGCGGCGGCAAGACGCAACCACGCGACATCGTGATGTCGCAGACCGCTTGGCGCGACCTCGTGCGGGTCAACAAGTGGGTCAACGAGACCATCAAGCCGATGACCGACATGGATCATTGGGGCGTGATCGAGAAGTGGTCTTTGCCGACCGATGGCTACGGCGACTGCGAGGACTACGTGCTCCTGAAGCGCAAGATGCTGATGGATGCCGGCTGGCCGCGCGAGGCGCTGTTGATCACGGTGGTGCGCGACAAGAAGGGCGAAGGCCACGCGGTGCTGACGGTGAAGACCGACAAGGGCGAATTCGTGCTCGACAACCAGAACGAGAGCATCGTCGCCTGGACCGAGACCGGCTACCGCTTCGTCAAGCGGCAATCGCAGAGCGATCCCAATGTGTGGGTCTCGCTCGGCGACAGCCGCCCCGCAGTTTCAACCGCAAGCTCGCGCTGAGCGGCAACAAGGAATCGAGTTCGCGACCCGGTCACATCCCCACCCCTCCCCGTCCCAGACCGGTTCGCGCGCGGCCACCCTTCCCCCAAAGGGTGGCCGCAACCTTTTCGAGGGACGTGACCTTCCTGGAAGCCAGGACTCGGGGACGAGTTGGCGCAACGGCCGTCAGTATCCCGCGCGGCGGCCGGCACTACCTGCACGATGGCGGTGAGCGCCGCGATGCCGACCGCAAAGCTGCCTCTTCCACTGGCCGTCATTGAAGCGATTGGGCGGCGAGCGCCTGCTCGGCCGTCCGGCGCCCCACGCTTGACATTCTCCCAGCCGGCAGATTGAATTGAATTCAATTCAGCTATGGACAAACGATGGGCGCGACGAACCTGGGCACACGCGAGCGGCTGCTCTCGGCGGCCCAACAGGAACTGATCGAGGGGCTTGGGCACCTCGAGATGCAGGCCGTCGCGCGGCGGGCGCAGGCATCGGTCGGGCTCGCCTATCACCATTTCGGATCGAAGGCCGGGCTGATCGCCGCCGTCGTCGAAGACTTCTATGAGCGACTGGATCAGGCGGCATTCGGCGGTGCCAGGCTGTCCGCCAGGAATTGGGCGGGCCGCGAGAAGGCGCGCATCGGCGCCTATGTCGCCTTTCACTACGAGCATCCGTTTGCCCCGCTCGTGATCGGACCGCTGAGCCGGGCCCCCGAGGTGCTGGATGTCGAGACCGCCTTCACCACCAGGCAGCTGGCGGCCGGGGCGCGCATGATCGAGGCTGCGCAGCGCGACGGGATCGTACCCGGCAACCTCGATCCTCACCTCACCATCGCGCTGATGATCGGCGGCATCCGCCAGGCGCTGACCGGTGCGCTCACGGCCGACCGGCGGCCGGATCCGGCCAGGCTGACCGACGACATCTGGGCCTTCATGGCCGCGGCGCTGCGCCTGACCGGCATGTCCCCGCCGGTGCAGCCAAAAGCCACCCGGCGCAGCCGCGCCTAACGTTCAACCATAACCCCAATGTCGGTGGCCATCTTGTTCAACCCGCATGATTTTCACACGCCGCAACCGTCCTACAGCAAGGCGGATCTGCTGCGCTCGGGCGCGGGCGGCTATTTCGGCCCCGGCAATGCGCAGCTGCCGGCGCCACCGATGCTGATGATGGATCGCATCACCGAGATCGGCATCGACGGCGGCGCCTTCGGCAAGGGCCGGGTCGCCGCCGAACTGGACGTTGTGCCGGATCACTGGTTCTTCGCCTGCCACTTTGCCGGCGACCCCGTAATGCCCGGCTGCCTCGGCCTCGATGCCATGTGGCAGATCATCGGCTTCTGGCTCGGCTGGTCGGGCTCCCCGGGCAAAGGCCGCGCGCTTGGGGTCGGCGAGGTCAAGTTCAGGGGCCACATCACGCCGCAGGTCAGGCTCGTGCGCTACGAGGTCGACGTACGCCAGGTCCGGCGCGGCCGGCTGGTGCTGGGCATCGCCGACGGCCGCGTGCTCGCCGACGGCGCTTGCGTCTATCTGGCGAAGGACATGCGGGTCGGCCTGATCGCGCCGACGGGCTGAGGTCCGGATGCGCCGGACAGTCCCGTTTTAAGGCACCGGCGCGGCAAGTTTTGCACTCCCCGCGCCACCTGCTTGAATTTCCGGGGGTTTTGCCCGCGTCGCGGTTGTGCTATTCGAAATCTTTCAATTGATGTCCGGTTCTGGTCGCATGGTCGAACTTGCCCCCCGGAATTCGCAAACTGGCAGCCTGACTGGCGTGCAGCCGATCGCGATCGGCGCGGTGGCGCTGGTGCTCGTGCTGTTCGGGATCGGCTCGATCGCGCTGTGGCGCGCCTTCAGCGGCGGCGTGCCGGAGACCGATCGGATGGTCGCCGTCCGTCAATTGCAGGCGCGGACAGCACAGGTCTCCGAGGCCTTGGTGGAAAAGACCAAGGGCATGGAGGTGACCCAGCAGGAATCCATCGACCAGTTGCAGGAAGTGCAGGACCAGGTGCTGAGCATGCGCAAGCAGTTCGCTGCGCAGCAGGCCGACACCAAGAAGCTCTCCGACCAGGTCGCAGCCCTGACCGAGCAGGTCGAGGGCCTCCGCCAGTCGCTCGCGAGCGCGCAGGCCAACGAGCCGGCCGCCGAGCCCGAGCCGCGCAAGCGCTCGAAGGCCACCCGGAGCGCCAACCGGAAGCGCCACGGGTCGCGCGGTTGACGACCGAAAGATGCTTCGGCCCCGCTATCAGAATTCGTCAAATCTATAGCGAAATCAATATGTTAGTGGAATTTCCGAGCTCCAGGCCTGCCGGCGACAGCCTCGCATAAGTGCCCGTTAGGGTGAATTAATCCGGACTTTGTGAACTGGTTCACATATCCGAGTTGGAATCCGAGTCATCCTTAATCACCGGATGGCGTGAGCCGATTTCAATATCCGGGGCTGGCAAGGTCGTTGACGGTATACTACGTCGACGGCCTTGTTTTTTTGAGGCTGTGAACCCCGCTCTCCGGACCGAAGCATCTGACTTCGGAATCGAGAGCGGCCTCAAGCGCGAGAGGTCTGCAAGCCGGCTTCCGCTCGCCACCTCACAACGCTCATCACGCAAAACATCGCCGCGGCCTAAGCCGCAGCAATCCGCGTTGCCGCCTACCTGGTGCGGTCGCGCATGTCGCGATTGCCTCGCTGTCGCAGCCGCGCAAGCTTCGGCTCGAGCTCGTGGAGCAAATAAACGAATGCGGTGGCGAGGCCCGAAACAACGACCATGAACAGCAATGTCAGATCAGGAATGGTCAACATCTCTGAGGTCCTCTGGGGCCCAGCTCCAATTGCAGCCGGACCATTTGCTTCGCAAGGCGTTCACGCACTCACCGCCGCGATGCACTGCAAGCTGCATGCGCGACGGCCCCGGCATCATGACACCGAGGCCGCACCGATCACTCCAACATCATCAGCATGGCGATCCAATGGACCGGCCATGCGTCGGCAGATGTCTCAGTTGCAGACCTGCACCGGTCGCACCTGCCAGCCATACGGCGTCAGCATGCGACGGCGCACGACGTAGCAGCCGCCATCACCATATCCATAGCCGTAGCCATACCCGTCGTCGTAGCCGTAACCGGCGTAGTACGGATTGCCATAGTAGCCGTCATAGTAATCGTAGGCGCCATAGCCCAGGCCGAAGCCGATCGCGGCCGCCGCGAACGGATAGCCCCAGCCCCAGCCGCGCCGATGCCAGCCTCCGCCGTGCCACCCTCCTCCGTGCCAACCTCCACCACGCCAGCCGCCGCCGATCGCAGCCGACCGGAAGCCACCGCCCGCGCCCATGGCGCGGAAAGCGCCGCCGCCACCGTGGAAGCCGCGCAAAGCCGCCACCGCCGTGAAAGCCGCCCCCACCAAAACCACCTCGCGCCGACGCAGCGGCGGTCGTGAACAGGCCGACCGATGCCGTCGCCAGCAAGGCAATCATCGTTTTACGCAACATCACCCGTACTCCTCTCTTCAAGGCTTTTCTTTGCAAGCCTCCTCCGCCGCGTCCCGCGCATGCTAACTCAATGTAGGACCGCGGCTTCGGCCGCGCGCTCATGTCACGCTCACTTCTGCGCGACCCGCGTTCATCAAGATGCAGCCGCGAAAAGTTAACAGCCGCGGCAGATGCCCTTGACACGGCTGTCGACTGTCCTGTTCTCGTCGGCGATCGCCTTGTCGACGCTTTCGTTCGACGCCGCGCCGGTGGTGACGCCCTCGCCGGCGTTCAGCCGGCCGGAGGATTGCGCGGTGCCGGCGCTGTTGGTACCGGGCGGCGGCGACGTTGCTTGCGGCGATGCCGGGCTGGCTGACGAGGGGCTGCCGCTCCCGGTACCGCTCCCAGTGCCCCGGGCAATGGTAACAGCGGGTGCCAGCAGAATGGCGATTGTCGCGACTGCAGCAGTGACGGATAATTTGCCCATAGCAGTTCTCCCTTGCGGACATCAACGGGTCCGCAATACGCCGGTTCCCACAGGCGTTGGGGCAATACAGTTTGGGAGCAATGCAATTTGCGCAAGCTGATCGAGTTTGACGACGATACCGCCGACAAGCTGAAGCAGCTTGGCCGCGACCGGATGGCAACGTTGCAGGAGCTCGCGGACGAGGCCTTCGCCGACCTCCTCAAGAAGCACGGTATTCCGATCGACCTGAAGGATGCGCTGCGCAAGAGCGCAAGACTTCAGGAAGCAGCGAGACCGCGGGAGGCGGCAAAGCAAGCCCCCGCAACGCCGAAGGGCACACGCAAGCAGGGCCGGAAGCGCTGAGGCTTCAGCCGATCTTCTTCAGCCCGGCTTTGTACTGCGGGCCCCGGATCGCATAGGACTTCGCCGGCCGCGACAACGCCTCCGCCTGCGCGGCGTCCAGCGTGCGCACCACGCGCGCGGGCGCACCGATGATCAGGGAGTTTTCCGGAAACTCCTTGCCCTCGGTGATCACGGAGCCGGCGCCGACGACGCTGCCGCGCCGGATGCGCGCGCCATTCATCACGATCGATCCCATCCCGATCAGCACGCCGTCTTCCAGCGTGCAGCCGTGCACGATCGCATTGTGGCCGATGGTGACGTTGTTGCCGATGGTCAGCGGAAAGCCGGGATCGACATGCAGGGTCGAATTGTCCTGGACGTTGGAGCCTTCGCCGATCTCGATCCACTCATTGTCGCCGCGCAGCACAGCGCCGAACCAGACGCTCGCCGCGGATTTGAGGCGCACCTTGCCGATCACAACCGCACTGTCGGCGATGAAGAAGCTGCCATCGGCGGGAAGATCGGGGCCCTGCCCGTCGAGTTCGTAGATCGCCATGAAGGTCTCCTTGGACTAGGGCGACCTTGGCACAGCGGACGACTTGGTTTCAAGCAAGTGCAGTCATGATCCGGACACGGATCAGGATCCGGCGCGGATCACGATCCAATCAGCCGATCACGCCCGCAGCGCGTAGCGTCATCACGAAGAAGGTGCCCGACATCAGGCTCCAGAAGCCGGAGATGACGGTCGCCATCATCACGAACTCGAACCGGCGGCGCTCGATGCGCGCACCGCGCAGTGTGTTGCGCATGATGATGAACGGTGCGGCGAAGACCAGAAACGGGACCGCGGCAAAAGTCTTCGGCGCCACGCCCTCCTGCAGCAGGCCGAAGCCGGCCGGACGCTCCGCCATCGCCTGATAACCGCTGGCCAATGCGCCGGCGAGCGCGAAGCCAATGAAGAGCGAGAACAGCGAATTCAGGGTATCGGGCGACATTAGGACTTCCGCTACGCAACAGGCCACTCACCCTGCTTCGCAGAATTGGCGGCCGGCCGCCACATCATCCTTAAGGAAAGGTTAACCGCCGGCGCCCGGCGCGGCGTTTGCGCATGGCCATCCGCTTCGGGATTCCATTGGAATCGTACGGAAATTCCGCGTCACGTGGCATATTCGACAGGTGATTCGGCCACTCCTGACCTGCTCTTTGCCTTAGCTCATGACGCTCCTCTCGACTGCCCAGCATCTCGCCCGCGACACCCGCCGCAATCCGCGCGCGCATCTGGTTCCGATCATCGCCTCCGCGGTCATCGCGGCCGGTGCGATTGCGCTCGTCGCCTATCTGCTGTGGCCGACCTATACGACCGTCCCACCGAGCGATCCGTCGCGGCTGCCGGTGAGCGTCGGCGGCACGCTGTTCAACGTCCCGACCATGGCGGTGCGCATGAAGATCCAGCGCCACTCCGGACCGCAGGAGCGTGTCGACCTCAGCTTCCTCTATCCGTCGCTGGAGGCGCCTGCCGCGCCCAAGCACTACAGCGCCGAAACGGTCGAGGACAAGGTGCAGCCGATCGACAGGATATTCGTGTCGATCGCCGCACACCATGATTCACTCGCGCCGGACATGCGCCTGCGCACCATCTATCCGCGCTATCTCGACGAACGCGCGAACACCGATGACGGCCTGACGGCGCGCGCGTTCCGGGACGGCACGCCCTACGGCGGCGAGGATTTGTTCACCGCGACCGAGCCGCAGCTGATCGCGCGCTGCACGCGCGATACCTCGACGCCCGGCATGTGTCTGAGTGAGCAGCGCATCGAGGGCGCCGACCTGACCTTCCGCTTTCCGCGCAGCTGGCTGGCGCAATGGCGCGACATCGGCACCGCGATGAACCGTCTCTCCACGCAGATGCACAGCGCGAAGGGGTAACGCCGTCATTGCGCCGGAGCGACGCGCTCCACGGGTTCCTCGCAACGACGGCCTTGAGGCCGTTCAGCCCTGCTCGCCCAGATCTTCTTCCAGGATGGCCATCTGGAACTGGAACGAGCGATCATCGTCCTCGTCGTCGACGAACAGCACGCCGATGAACTCCTCGCCGATATAGACCTCGGCCGAGTCGTCCTTCTTTGGCCGCGGCACCACGCGGATCTTGGGATTGCTGAACACGCGTTTGAGATACGCGTCGAGCTTCCTGACTTCCTGTACGTCCACAGCCGTCTCCAATCGGGTCGATGATTTTCGGGGGAGTTTTAGGACGAGACGGCAAAGATCGCCAGCGCCTTTTCAGGCTTTGGCGACGTGATGTTGCGCACACGCAAAAGCGCCGCGCCGATCAGAAAGCGAATGAAATCAAAGCCCGATCGCGTTGAGCATCTGATCCATGGTGCGCGACGGCTCGGCACAGCCGGCTTCGCCGACGATTTTCGCCGGCACGCCTGCGACCGTGACGTTGTGCGGCACGGGCTTGACCACGACGGAGCCCGCCGCGATGCGCGCGCAATGACCGATCTCGATATTGCCGAGGATCTTGGCGCCGGCGCCGATCAGCACGCCGTGGCGGATCTTCGGATGGCGATCCTCGTTCTCCTTGCCGGTGCCGCCGAGCGTGACGCCATGCAGGATCGAGACATCGTCGTCGATGACGGCGGTCTCGCCGCAGACGAAACCGGTGGCGTGGTCGAGGAAGATGCCGCGGCCGATCCTGGCTGCCGGATTGATGTCGGTCTGGAACACCGCCGACGAGCGGCTCTGCAGGTAGAAGGCAAAATCCTTGCGGCCCTTTTGATGGAGCCAGTGCGCGAGACGATGGGTCTGCAGCGCGTGGAAGCCCTTGAAGTAGAGCAAGGGATCGATGAAGCGCGAGGTGGCGGGATCGCGGTCGTAGACGGCGACGAGATCGGCGCGGAAGGCGTTGCCGATATCGGGCTCATCGCGCAACGCCTCGCCATAGGTCTGGCGGATCAGATCGCCCGACAGCGCGGCGTGATCGAGCCGCTCGGCAATGCGATGGACCACCGAATCCTCGAGGCGCTCATGATGCAGCACGGTGGCATAGATGAAGGATGCGAGCTCCGGCTCGCGCCGCAGGATGTCTTCCGCCTCGCCGCGGATTCGATCCCAGATCGGATCGAGCGCCGCCAGCTTGCTCCCCTGCGGATTGACCTGATGAACTGCCATGGCTGCTCTCGCAATTCGGTTGTTCTGATGTGCGTTATAGCACGGTGAACCCAGCGCGTCCCGGGAAGGCTCGGTACGGTAAACCCCAGCCGAACGCCTTCCGGGCCGACGTCTAGGGGAGTTGGTCGGGATTTCGCCGAAATCAAGCCGTGCTTCTGCAACTATTGGCGGATTTCGTCCGCAGTGTGGTTTTGGGCATGGTCCGCTCCAATAAAAGGGGGAAATACCATCAACACCCGGTCGTTACGTGGGCGCCTGACCGATGCACGATCGGTCTGGATCGCCACCATTGCCATTCCCCTCCTCCTGCTCGCGCCTGCCTTCTGGAACGGCTACCCGCTGCTCCAGTGGGATACCGGCGGCTATCTGGCGCGCTGGTACGAGGGCTATCTGGTGCCGAGCCGGTCCACGGTGTTCGGCATCTACCTGCATGCCGGTGAGACGTCGGGCTTCTGGCTCAACCTCGGCATCCAGACCCTGGCGACGCTGTGGATCCTGCAGCTGACTTTGCGCGTTTTCCAGCTCGCCCGGCCGGTTCGGCTGATCGCGATCAGCCTTGCGCTGATCGCAACCACCGCGCTGCCCTGGCTCGCCAGCATGCTGCTGACCGACATCTTTGCCGGCCTTGCGGTGATCGCGCTCTACGTCCTCGTCCTGCACGGCGACAGGATCTCGACGCTGGAGAAGGCGCTGCTGTTCGGATTCATCGCGTTTTCCGCGGCCACACACAGCGCGACGCTCGCGGTGCTGCTCGGGCTGTGCTGCGTCGGCTGGATGCTGCGTCCCTGGTTCGGCCGCCGCCTCTCTGTCGCGGGGCTGGCGCAGGGCAGCCTGACCATCGTCACCGGCGCCGTGATGCTGCTGGCGGCGAACTTCGCGCTGTCGGGACAGCTGGCCTGGACCCCGGGCGGCTATGGCGTCGCCTTCGGCCGCATGCTGCAGGATGGCATCGTCGCGCAATATCTGCGCGATCATTGCGCCAAGGAGGACCTGAAGCTCTGCCCCTATCGCGACGAGTTGCCGCCGACCGCCGACGACTTCCTGTGGGGCCACAGCATGTTCGACACGCTCGGCCGCTTTCAGGGACTGAATGACGAGATGGGCCACATCGTGGTGCGCTCGCTCGCCGAATATCCGACATGGCAGGCCAAGGCGGCGCTGAAAGCAACCGCCGACCAGCTGATGCATGTCGCGACCGGAGAAGGCTCCTCGGGCTGGATCCCGCACACCTACGGCATCATCGAACGCTATATTCCGAAGCAAGTCGCGCCGATGCGCGCCGCGCGGCAACAGCGGTGGCGCCTCGACTTCACCGCAATCAATCGCATCCACGTGCCGGTCGCGTTCGCCTCGATGCTGCTGGTCGTAATCCTGTTCGGCCGCGGACTGTGGCAGCGGCGGCTCGACGATCTGACGCTGCTGGCGGGCACGGTGACGCTCGCTCTGCTCGGCAATGCCGTCGTCTGCGGCGTGATCTCGGGGCCGCACGACCGCTACGGCGCGCGCATGGTGTGGGTTGCGACCTTCGTGGTGCTGATCGCAGCCGCCCGCGCCTTCGCCACGGACGATGCCGACGAGCTATTTTCGTCGCGACAGGAAGTCGATGACGCCGGTCTTGTAGACCTTGTCACCGACCGCCCGCATGTGGTCGCGGTTCGGAATGTCGAGCACCTGCGATCCCGGAATGATCCGGCCGAGCGCTGATGCCGAGCCCGCGATCTCGTCCTTGCTGCCGACCGCGATCAGGACCGGCACGCCGATCGCGGCAGCCTCCTCGCGCGTCATCAGCCGGCGCGAGCCGCGCAGGCAGGCGGCGAGCGCGCGGCGGTCGGATCGGGTCTGATCGGCGAAAGCACGGAAGGTTCGGCCGACCGGATCGGTGACGTCGTCGAGCGACGGCGCCTCCAGCGCCAGCGCGACGGCCTCGCCGGGACCGCCGCCCTCGATCAACCCGATGCCGATGCCGCCGAGGATCGCCGAACGCACCCGATCCGGATTTTCGCGCGCCAGGATCGCCGCCATCCGCGAGCCCAGCGAATAGCCCATGATGTCGGCGCGCGCGATGCCGAGATGGTCCATCAGCGCGATCACGTCGCTTGCCATGGTCGCGATCTCGTACTGCGCAACGTCGTAGAGCTTGGCGGATTCGCCGTGGCCGCGATCGTCGAGCGCGATGACGCGCCGGCCGGCCTTGACGAGCTCCGACACCCAGGTCGGATAGATCCAGTTGACGTTCTTGCTCGAGGCAAAGCCGTGCACCAGCACGATCGGCTCGCCCGCGCCTTCGTCGACATAGGCAATCTCAACATCGCCGTGGTGGAAACTCGGCATCTTCGATTCCGTTTTTTCTTGGGACTTGTTTTCTTGCGACTTGGGACGTGCGATTGGCGATCGATCGGCGACCGCAAGCTTAGCCCTGGGCGGGCATGCTCGCCAAGGTAGCCTGGGCAGCCATCTGCCGCTTCAGGCGCAGCACCTTGTTGCGTCTGAGCCACCATGCCGTGGCTCGCTCGGTGGTGGCCTTGATCGACGACAGGAAGCCGAACAGCGCGAGCAGCGCGCCGAACAGCCACATGGTGAGATTGAACGTACCGGCCGCGAGCAGCAGCGCACCGCGGCCGAGCAGCTTGATGATCGCGCGGGTCTGGCCGCCCTTCGTCTCCGCGATGCGGGCCGCACGCGCGATCTCCTGCGGATTCTCCGCGACCTTCAGCGTGTCGCGCGCGGCACGAACTCCGGCTGCCTCGCCGATGCGCCCGACGTCCTTGGCGACGCGCACCAGCGCGCCGGCCTTCTCGGCGCGGAATGCCGCGCGGATCGCGGTTGCGGTTTCCGCCGGACGCAGCACCGAGCCGGACGCGACCGCCTCACGGAGCGCCGGCTGATCGACCACCTCGCGGGTCGAGCGCCCGGCCCATTCGATCATCCCCTCGCTCAGCCGTCCGGCCTTGCGCGTATCCTTGACCAGCGTCAGTCCGGCGCGCAGCGGCGCAACGCCGCCGACCGATACATAGGTGGCCGCGGTCACGGCGAGCCCGGCGGCTGCGAGACCAAGCACCAGCTGGTCGGTGTCCTCGCCCATCACGAGATGCTTGCCCTCGCGCACGACGTCCCTGACGTCACCGAACACGAACAGATCGCCGGCGACCGTGCCGGACAGGCTTGCAACGTCGTCGGCATTGCCGGTCACGAGGCCGGTGGCAAATCCCTTGGCGAAATGCGTGGTGGACGACTGCTCTTCGCGCGCGTTGTCGACACGCTTCGTAAGTTCAGTGCTGAGCGCGATGTTCTGCTCGCTTGCGAGCGCGACGAAGCTGGTCGCAAGATCGGCATCGCCCGCGGCGAGCGCTGCCTCGATATTGTCCGATATCAACGCCGGGTTGTTGCGCAGGACGGAATTGAGCCTGAGGTCGGCGAGCGCAGCCGGATCGTTCCGCGCTGACAGCACCATGCCGGCGTCCCGGGCATGCGGCCAAATGGCCGCGCCCACGGCAGTGCTCGCGGCCAGGCCGACCATCGCAAGACTGAGGCGCACCCCGTTCATTCCGCTGGAAACCTCAACTTTAATTCGCCTTGTTCAGTTCGCCTGGAAATAGTGTGCCGTTTTTGCGACACAACGGCTCCGACCAAAGAAGGGCTTCTCTGGGACGACAAGATTGTGTCGAATTTGCATGAGCAAATGAGCCATCGGGGCTCTAGGAATCAACTGTTCCCGCCAGTATGGTGCGCGGCATTTCGCGATGCCGCATGCAGTTGATTGCGTCTGCCCATCGTTGCTACCAAGGTGAGAATATGTCCGACCACGTCGTCCCGCACTTCCATAACGATGCCGGCGTCTCGGTGATCGAGATCGGGTCGCAGGAGTTCATGTGCGTGGGCGCCAACCCGCCGTTCGACCATCCGCACGTGTTCCTCGACCTCGGCAACGACAACGAGATCATCTGCCCGTACTGCTCGACGCTCTATCGCTTCGCATCAGACCTTGCTGCCGGCGAAGCCCGGCCGCCGGAATGCGTGCTGAAAGACAAGGTCGCCTGACCGTTCCGTGGCGCTGACGCGAACCGTCATCGTTGCCGGCGCCGGGATCGGGGGACTGACGGCGTCGCTGACCTTGGCGGCACAGGGCTTTCGCGTCGTCGTGCTGGAAAAAGCCGAGCGGCTCGAGGAAGCCGGCGCCGGCATCCAGCTCTCTCCCAATGCGAGCCGCATCCTGGTCGAGCTCGGGCTCAAGGAACCGCTGGCGCGGCGCGCGGTCACGCCGGACTCCGTCAACATCCTGAGTGCGCGGGCCGGCGGCGAGATTGCGCGGATGCCGCTCGGCCATGCCGCCGAGTTCCGCGCCGGCGCCCCCTATTGGGTGATCCACCGCGCCGATCTGCAGGCCGCATTACAGGCCGCCGTCAACGACCATCCCGATATCGATCTGCGGCTCGGCTGCCAATTCGAGGACGTGACCAAGCACGCCAAGGGCCTGACGGTGGTGCAGCGCCACGGCAACGCACGGCAGGAGGAATTGGCGGTTGCGCTGATCGGCGCCGATGGCATCTGGTCGTCGGTCCGTGGACATTTGTTTCCGGATGTCCAACCGCAATTCTCCGGCCTGATCGCCTGGCGCGGCACGCTCGACGCGACCGCCCTGCCGCGCGAATACACTGCGCCGCGCGTGCGGCTGTGGATGGGGCCGGATGCGCATCTCGTGGCCTATCCGATCTCGGCCGGGCGCCAGGTCAACGTGGTCGCGATCGTGTCGGGCACCTGGAACCGGCCGGGCTGGAGCGCCCCCGGCGACGCCAACGAGATCAAGGGCGCGTTCGCCCATCCGCGCTGGCCCGCCACCGCGCGGATGCTGATCGGCGCGGTCGACGGCTGGCGCAAATGGGCGCTGTTCACCCTGCCCGACATCGGCCGCTGGAGCGAAGGCGCGGTGACGCTGCTCGGCGACGCCGCGCATGCGATGCTGCCGTTTGCCGCGCAGGGCGCCGGCATGGCGATCGAGGATGCGGCCGTGCTGGCCAAGGCCCTGGCCGACTGCACCGGCGAGAACACCGCGGGCATTCCCGCCGCGTTGAAGCGCTACGCGAAGATGCGGCGAGGCCGCGTGCTGAAAGTGCAGCGCATGGCGCGGCAGCAGGGCCGCATCTATCATTTGAGCGGACCGCTTGCGATCGCGCGCGATCTCGCGATCCGCGCCATCGGTCCGCAGCGCATGCTGGCGCGGCAGGACTGGATCTACGACTGGCGCGCCTGAGAGACCAGTTCGAAGCGCGCGTTCAGTGAACGAGGCCTCGCGGCGCGCGCGGACCCTTCGCCCCCGGCGCAGGCGCTGCGGGTACGGCCGCCGCAGGCGCATCCGGCGGGCTCTCGTGGCATTTGTTGGTGCGCCAGGCCTGCTCCGCCAGCCTCTGCTGGGCGTGGATCGAGATCAGCTCGTTGCGATAGACCATCTCCGAGACCACGGTACCGCCGACGCCTGTCTCCGCCTTGGCCATCAGCTTTTCCTGAGCCTCTGCGCGGCTCGCGAGGCCCTTGCGCTCGGTCTCAAGCTGCTTGCAGTCATACAGATCGTACTTGGCGGGATCGGCGAAGGCCGAGGGCACGCTCTCGCCGATCTGTGCGCAGCCGGAAACTCCGGCAGCCGAGGCGAGCAGCGCAACCATGGCTGCCGCGCGCGACAGATTTGGGCGGCGTGGAAGACGAACAGACATTCAGCTTTCTTAGTCCCGACAGTGTTGAGATTGCCTAAAGCAGCCGCCGGTGTCCGGATTGAGGCTCAATCGCGGCGGCGCGCTGCTTATCCCAATGCCCGGCCGCGGAAGCAAATGGAATTGCAAACCACGCCTTAAGCCTTTGAAACCGCGCCCGTTAGCAGCGGATAATGACAATTCCACTCCGCCGGCAAACGCGCTAGTAATCGGCCCGCCTGGCGCAATGCGGACGTGGCGGAATTGGTAGACGCAAGGGACTTAAAATCCCTCGACGGCAACGTCATGTGGGTTCGAGTCCCACCGCCCGCACCAGGCGCGCTCGCGCGACCGCGACTATTTCTTGGCCTTGGCCTTCTTGGTTTTCTTGGCCTTTGCCTTTGCGGCCTTGGCCGGCTTCTTGGCCTTTACCTTCTTCGCCGATTTCTTGGCTGCCGTCTTTGCGGATTTCTTCGCTGCTTTTTTCGCAGCTTTCTTAGGCGCCCTCTTGACGGCTGTCTTCTTCGAAGCCCCACCAGCCGCGGCGGGCTGTCGCGCCGCGCCGCCGCCGCCTCCGCTGCGCGTCGGGCGTGGCGGCACCGGCTCCTCCATCCAGAAATCCAGCTCCTGCTCCTTGCCGCCGCCCGGCTTCCAGCCGTCGAGCGAGTAGATCTGATCCGGATTGCCGCCGCTGCCGAGATAGCCGCGCCAGGAATAATGGTCGTAGACGCCGTTGATATGCAGCGCATAGGCTTGGGCGAGCTGCTTGTTGCCGCGGATGATCACGAGGTTCTCGTCGTTCTTCTCGGAGGCCGCGACCGAGAAATTGTGCGATCCGGTGATGACGGCGCAATTGTCGGAGAACGGATCGACCACGATGGTCTTGGAGTGAACGATCGCGATCATCCCCGCGTTGCGGATCTGCTGAACGCTGAATTCGACGTCGGCCCAGGAGGGCTCGTTGGTCGCGTTCACGCCATGCGGCAGCTGCACGTCGTCGTGGAAGGATTGCTGCGGCGCGCCCGATTTCACCACCTGCCCGCCGACCGAAACGATGTTGCCGTTCTTGCTGGGCATCATGGTCGATACCACGCCGCGAACATAGATGTCGTTCTGCTGGGCGCGGTCCAGCAGGGCACTAAGCAGCGGCGATTGACCCGGCATGAACATCAGGAAGAGCGCGCCGTCCTTGGCGTTCTTGATCAGGTCCAGCACAGGTTTGAACTCCGCCTCGCCGTTGGTCGCGGCGAAGTAGACCGAAATGTTGGCGTCGCTGGTCGGAGTGGAATTCGACGCCTTGAGCGCGGGCGGCATGGCGTTGCCCGCAGCGACCAGCTTGCCCCACTGATCGAGATAGCGCTTGGCGATCACCGCATTCTCGATGATCAGCACGTTGTTGAGCTGCGTGCACAGCCCGGTGGTAGTCCAGTTGGTGCTGCCGGTCAGCACGCGGATCGCGTTGCCGTGCGCGTCGCTCTCGACCACGAACTTGTTGTGGACGCTGGGCGACGACCTGCCCGCATTCGACAGATCGCGATGCTTGACGGTCAGACCGGCGCCGCTGAGCTCGCCCGCGATGTTCGGCTTTGTCGCACTGCCGTTGCCGAGCAGGACATTGCCGCGGCTGCCGAACGGTTTCAGCGCGCCGACCAGCTCCTCGTCATTCATCTCGTAGATCGCAGCATGGACCTGGCTGCCGCGCAAATCGGCATCGTGCAGGAAGGCCAGGATCTCGTGCAGTGCATCGCCTGAAAGGTAGCGCCGCGCCTGGTTGGCCGGATCGGACAGGCCCTTGACGAAATTGCGCAGCGAGTCGTCGGACGTATCACCCTTCACGAAGCGGCTGACGATCTGGGACATCAGAGTGCCCCGGTTGAAATAGGCCGACAAGCCGCCGCCCGCATCGCCCGACGCGACCGCCGGCGTCGTCCAGGCCGACACCGAGGCGGCATCGGGCGTGAACGTCCCGTTCGCGCCGCTCTTCATCGCGGTGACGCGATAGGAGACGTTGTCGGTGTCGACGACGCTGTGATCGGTCCAAATGCAGCGCCGGAACGGCGATTGCGTCGAGGAGATGCCGGCGTCCGCGACCGGCTTCTCGCCGGGCTTCGGCGGAATGCGGTTGGACAGCACGATCGTCTGCTGCGTGATGTTGTTGCGCCGCTCGAGCTGGAATCCAACCCAGTCGTTGGACCAGGTGTCCGGCTGCCAGGCGATCAGGATATCATCGGCGTTCGCGTAGGCCTTGACATTGATGGTCATCACAATTTCCCCGAGGCTGGGTGGATCCACAGCAGCGAAACAATGGGCGCCACCCTTGCACGGTGAGAGCGTGCATGCTGGAGGGGCGTCCATATCGGCCCGTTGGACCATACCCCGGTAACCTTGGGTAGTTTGTGAAATAGACGACAACTGTTCGTGCAAATCGGCGCGACGCGGCCTGCCGGGGATGGAGCCCTAACCGAACGCCAGTCCCAGCCGCTTCTGCTTCTTCCACACGATGCGGCACGGCCACCGCTGGCCGTCGACGCCGAGGGTGAAGCAGTCGGGAAACCACAGCGGTGAGTTGACTTCGATGCAGGCGCCCTGAGGCGAGAGATTGCGGACCGTGCAGGCGATCGCTTCATTGCCGAACTCGATCGCTCCCGACTTGAGGACGCGGCGGCGTGCGCCGGCACGGCGCTGCTCGGTCGGCATTGGCTGTTGCGCATTGGCCGGCGTGGGCCTGCTATGGTCGTCGGCCATGGGCCTGTCGCGGTAGGTACACAAACTGGCGGCCAGATTACGACGCAATACTAACGGGAACCTTAAAACCGGCGTCAATCAATTTGGTATGCCAGTGCGCGCCGACCGGCTGGTCAGGTACTCACGGTATCTCGATGTTCGCATCACCACATCGTGTCTTCCGGCTGTGCTGCGGTTCACATGCCGCGATCGCCGAACGTGGTAGTCTTGAGGCGTTGGAAAGTTCTGGCCGCACATTTCGCGGCCCTCACATTTCGAAATCAATGAGTTGGAGATAGGCGATGACGATTGCGAACAGCAATCGGATTGCCGGTCGCAATCAGATTGTCGACGCGCCTGATCATGGCGCTTCTGTCCTCGAGCACGGCGACGACGCGGCTCACTGCAGCAACGGGCTCAACGCACAGAGATTCCGCGATGCGCCATCCCATGAGCGCGCGATCTACCGGCGCTGGATTCGCGGCGCGATCGTGCTGTGCGGATTGCTGGCGTTCGCCGCAGGCGCAATGGTCTGGGTCAACGGCGCCGGTGTCGGACAGACCCAGCTCTCGAGCCTGTCGAGCGCGGGCCGCGCCAAATCAGGCCATGCGAATTAGCGACCGCCGCCGCGGAGCGGCTGCGCGAAACGTAAACGGCCGGGACAAGTCCCGGCCGTTTGTATTGCGTGAAGCCTGAAGCCTACTCGGACTTGTCGATATTCCAGAAGATCGGCGTCGCCGGTCCGTCGAGCACACCGGTCAGCGACTTCCGCCATGCGCTCGGTCCCTGATACTGGCCGAGCGGGATGTAGATGACCTGCTCGTAGGCTTCCTTCTGGATATCGGCCGCGATCTTCTTCTGCTCGTCGAGCGAAGTCGCGCGGACGAACGCATCCTTCAGCTGTTCGATCTTGGCATCCTCGGCCCAGCCGAACCAGCCGCCATTCTTGCCCTGGCCGCCAATCGAGAGATTGGCGATCGGGTTGGAGACGTCGGCGCTGACCCAGTTGGTGAAGAACATGTTCCAGCCGCCCTCCTTCGGCGGCTTCTGGCTGGCGCGGCGGGTCACCACGGTCTGCCAGTCGGTCGCCTGCAGGTCGACCTTGAAGCCGGCGTCGCGCAGTTGCTGGGCGACGACAACCGGCTGCGCCTTGAGCGTGGTGACGTCGCCGGGCGCCATGATGACGATAGGCGTTCCATCATAGCCCGACTCGGCAAGCGCCTTCTTGGCCGCCGCCATGTCGCCGCCCTTCAACAACGTCTCTCCGCCGACATCGGTCGCGAACGGCGTATCGCAGATGAAGAAGGCGACGCAGGTCTTGTAATACTTGGGATTGCCGACCAGCGCGTCGAGCACCTGCTTCTGGTTGACCGCCAGCAGCGCCGCCTGACGAACCTTGATGTTGTCGAACGGCGGGTAGAGGAAGTTCATGCGGCCCAGCGTCTGGAAACCGGCTTTGTTTAGCGTCTCGATCTTGATGTCCTTGTCGGCTTCCAGGACCGATAGCGTGTCTAGCGACGGGTTCTCCAGGAAATCGATATCGCCTGACTGCAGCGCATTCAGCGCGGTCTGCGCGTCGGCCATCGTGACCCACTCGACGCGGTCGACCTTCACGACCTTGCCGCCTGCGGTCCAACTCGCCGGCTCCTTGCGCGGCACGTAATCCTTGTTCTTGACGTAGACCGCCTTCACGCCGGGCTGGAATTCAGCCTGCACGAACTTGAACGGACCCGAACCGATCTGTTCCGGAATCGGCTTGTCCGGCGGCGTCTCGGCCAGCCGTTTCGGCATCATGAAGGCGACGCGCGACGAAGGCTTGCCGATCGACTCCAGCACCAGGCCGTAGGGCTCCTTCAGCTTCAGCGTGATCGTCTTCGCATCGGTGGCTTCGATGCTCGCCGTGAAATCCATCAGCTTCTGGCCCATACCGTCGACCTTGGCCCAGCGCTTCAGCGAGGCCACGCAATCCTCGGCGGTCACCGGCCCGCCGTCATGCCACTTCAGGCCGTCGCGCAGCGTGAACGTGTAAGTGAGCTTGTCGTCCGAGACCTTCCAGTCCGCCATCTGCGGCTGAATCTTGAAGTTGGAATCGGTCGCGATCAGCGTGTCGTAGACCATGTAGCCGTGGTCACGCGTGATGTAGGCGGTGGTCAGGATCGGATCGATGACCCGCAGATCCGAATGCATCACCGCGGTGATGGTCTTGTCCGCGGCGATGGCCTGCGGCGCAAACGACAATTCCTGCGGTGCGAATGACAGCGCAAGCGCCGTCAACGCAGCCGCTAGCGTGCGGTGCTTCCAACGCGAGATAGGGAACATGCAATCTCTCCTGACGTGTAACTGGTCAAAGCCGGCTTATTCGTTATGCATGCGGTTCGTTATTTAGGCGAACTAACATGCTGTATGGCTTGTGAAATCGAGACTTGCATCAAGCGCAATGCGCGTCAATCGGTTTCCGGCAGGATCGAACGTATACGAACGAATGAACGGCGGGTGCAGCGCATTTGACTTTACAAAGTCGTCTTCGGAGCTTTTCGTAACGCACGCGAACGCGTATCGGCGCGAACAAACAACAAGAGAGAAAAGACATGAACCCCGCCAATCTTCCTTTTGATTCCGAAGCGATGCTGCAGGGGCTGCGCAGCTGGGTGGAATGCGAGAGCCCGACATGGGATGCGGCCGCGGTCGAGCGCATGCTCGATCTCGCCGCGCGCGAGATGGCGATCATGGGTGCGACGATCGAACGCATCGCCGGGCGTCAGGGGTTTGCCGGCTGCGTCCGCGCCCGTTTTCCCCATCCGAAACAAGGTCAGCCGGGCATCCTCATCGCCGGCCATCTGGACACCGTGCATCCGGTCGGCACCATCGAAAAGCTGGCATGGCGGCGCGAAGGCAACAAGTGCTTCGGGCCCGGCATCTTCGACATGAAGGGCGGCAACTATCTGTCGATCGAGGCGATCAGGCAGCTGGCACGCGCGTCCTTCACGACGCCGCTGCCGATCACGGTGCTGTTCACGCCCGATGAAGAGGTCGGCACGCCGTCGACGCGCGACATCATCGAGGCGGAAGCCGCACGCAACAAATACGTGCTGGTGCCGGAGCCCGGCCGGCCGAACAACGGTGTCGTCACCGGCCGCTACGCGATCGCGCGCTTCAATCTGGAAGCCACTGGCAAGCCGAGCCATGCCGGCGCGACGCTTTCGTCCGGCCGTTCCGCGATCCGCGAAATGGCCCGGCAGATCATCGCCATCGACGGCATGACCACCGAGGACTGCACCTTCTCGGTCGGCATCGTGCATGGCGGCCAATGGGTCAATTGCGTCGCAACGACCTGCACCGGCGAAGCGCTCAGCATGGCCAAGCGTCAGGCCGATCTCGACCGCGGCGTCGAGCGCATGCTGGCGCTGTCCGGCACGGCAAATGACGTGACATTCAAGGTGACGCGCGGCGTCACGCGCCCGGTGTGGGAGCCGGATGCCGGCACCATGGCGCTCTATGAAAAGGCGAAGCGTCTCGCCGCCGACATGGGCCTTGATTTGCCGCACGGCAGCGCCGGCGGTGGCTCCGACGGCAACTTCACCGGTGCGATGGGCATCCCTACCCTCGACGGCCTCGGCGTGCGCGGTGCCGACGCCCACACTTTGAACGAACATATCGAAGTCGACAGCCTCGCCGAGCGCGGCCGTCTGATGGCAGCGCTGCTCGCAACGCTCGACTAAGGCTGATTTGCACTGCACAACAGTTTGGCACAGCCGGATCGAAATTTAGCCTTGTTCAATTTTGAGGCTTCGCCTACGGTCCGGCCGTCCAACGCGATGATGCGGGAGAGACTGAAGCAATGGCATTCGTGCTTTTGCTTCAGCGCCGACGGAGCAACCGCCCCGGAAACTCTCAGGCAAAAGGACCGTTTCATCAGGACGATCTGGAGAGAGACGACTTGGCCGTACATCAAGGGCCATTCGTCCACCGAAGGGGATAGTTCGCCATCGGGCCCGCGCCCGATGCGGATCAAGCTCTCAGGTACCGTGACAGATGGGGCGTCGAAACAACCGGTTTCACCGGCGGTTCGGCGACTCTAACCCACGGGAGCCTGAAGACCACCATGCCTCACATCGCTATCATTGGCGCCGGCATCACCGGCGTGACGACGGCCTATGCCCTGCTGGAGCGCGGCTACCGGGTGACTGTCCTCGACAGACATCGCTACGCCGCGATGGAAACCTCGTTCGCCAACGGCGGACAGCTCTCCGCCAGCAACGCAGAAGTGTGGAACAGCGCAGCGACCATCCTCAAGGGGCTGCGCTGGATGCTCAGAAGCGACGCGCCGCTGCTGATGAATCCGAAGCCGAGCTGGCACAAATATTCCTGGATCGGCGAATTCGTCGGCAGCATCGGCCGCTATCGCAGCAACACCATCGAGACGACGCGGCTCGCAATCGAAGCGCGCAAGCACCTGTTCTCGATCGCCCAACGCGAGAACATCGCCTTCGATCTCGAACGCCGCGGCATCCTGCACGTCTATCACGACAAGGCCGGCTTCGAGGCTGGCCTGCGCGTCAACACGCTGCTGCAGCAAGGCGGGCTCGACCGCCGGCCGGTGACGGCGGACGAGATCCGCAGCATCGAGCCCGCGCTGCAGACGACCTGCTATGGCGGCTTCTTCACGCCGTCGGACGCGACCGGCGATATCCACAAGTTCACGCGCGGCCTCGCCGACGCCTGCATCCGCCGCGGCGCGAGCTTCGTCCATGAAGCCGACGTCGACAGCATCGCACGCGACGACGGCGGCTTCCGTATCGGCTGGAGCCAAGCCACTTCACACGATGCCGACAGCGCGACGCGACATGAGTTGCAGGCGGACGGCATCGTGATTTGCGCCGGCGTCGCGAGCCGCCACTTCGCCGGCCTGCTCAACGACCGCGTCAACGTCTATCCGGTGAAGGGTTATTCGATCACCGTGCAGCTCGATGCACCGCAAAGCCGGGACGCTGCGCCGACCGTCAGCCTGCTCGATGAAGCCGCGAAGATCGTCACCAGCCGGCTCGGCGCCGACCGTTTCCGCGTCGCCGGCACCGCCGAGTTCAACGGCTTCAACCGCGACATCCGCGCCGATCGCATCCAGCCGCTGGTCGATTGGGTGCGGCAGCATTTCCCCGGCATCGACACCTCGAAAGTCGTGCCGTGGGCCGGCCTGCGCCCGATGATGCCGAACATGATGCCGGTGGTTCGTGCCGGACGGATTCCGGGTGTGTTCTACAACACCGGCCACGGCCATCTCGGCTGGACGCTGTCGGCTGCGACGGCGCAGATGGTCGCAGGAGCGATCGATGACTGGCGCGACCTCGACACGCCCTCAATGGTGCCGTCGCAGGTCGATGCGACCAAGACCACCCGCGCAGCTTTCCCCTAATTATCCAACCGAAGAGGAAGAATATGTGCGTATTTGCGTGTGGCCAGGTTGGAATTCGCTGAGAAACACCGCATGACAAAGTCTAGCGTCACGATGGGGAAAAGCGCTTCAGCGCGGGAGGGGGCAATGCGCATTGGGGTAGCGGGCACGCATGGCATTGCGGTCCAACGCAGGAATCCCGACGGCAGCTGCGCCGGCGGCGATCTCTTCGGCGGACCGGTACGTAACCTCGCCTCCCGCACGCACACCAACTCGGTGCGCCGCATTTCCGAAACGATCAACGCTCAGGCCGCTGCGCTGGGCTCCACGAAAGGCGCGACATGACAACCGGGACGTTGACCAAGCCGGATCAGATTGCCGCAGAGCTGTGCGCGGCCGTCGATCGAAACTTCGACGATCAGGTCGCGTTCCTGTCGCGCATGGTGCAGTTCCGCAGCTTGCGCGGCCAGGAAGCGCCGCAACAGCATTGGCTGGCGGAGCAATTCGCAAAGCGCCGCTACGACGTAGATACGTTCAGCCTTGCCGACGTCAACCTGATGAGCCATCCGAAGGCTGCGCCGATGGACGGCATCGACCTTGCCGGATCGCAGCAGGTCGTTGCGACGCTCAACAGCAAAGGCAGCGGACGCAGCCTGATCCTGCAAGGTCATATCGACGTGGTGCCGGAGGGACCCGCCGACCTTTGGGAGCAGCCGCCGTTCTCGGGCGCCGTGCGAGACGGCTGGATGTTCGGGCGTGGCGCGCAGGACATGAAAGCCGGCGTCTCGGCGATGATCTTTGCGCTCGACGCTTTCAGAGACGCCGGGTACGCCCCGGGCGGGCGCGTCCATCTGCAGACCGTGACCGAAGAAGAGAGCACCGGCAACGGCGCGCTGTCGACCTTGATGCGCGGCTATCGCGCCGACGCCTGCCTCATTCCTGAGCCGACTGGACACACGCTCACGCGCGCCCAGGTCGGCGCCGTCTGGTTTCGCCTGCGCGTTCGCGGCACGCCGGTGCACGTCGCCTATTCCGAGGCCGGCACCAGCGCTATCCTGTCGGCGATGCATCTGGTGCGCGCGTTCCAGGATTACACCAAGGCGCTCAATGCCCGGGCGCTCGACAACAGCTGGTTCCGCAGCGTCAAGAATCCGATCAAGTTCAACGTCGGGATCATCAAGGGCGGCGACTGGGCGAGTTCGACCGCGGCGTGGTGTGAACTGGATTGCCGGCTCGGCCTGTTGCCCGGCGAGACGCCGCAGCAGGCGATGCGCGGCATCGAGGAATGCCTGGCCGAGGCGCACAAGGCCGACGACTTCCTGTCCGACAATCCGGCCGAGCTCGTGTGGAGTGGTTTTCAGGCAGACGCGGCGGTGTGCGAGCCTGGCAGCGAAGCGGAAGCAGCGCTGTCGGCAGCCCATCAATCCATCTTCCAGGCTCCGATGCAGGAGCGCCTGTCGACAGCCGTCAACGACACTCGCTACTATTGCGTCGATTACGGCATCCCTGCCCTTTGCTATGGTCCTTACGGTGTCGGCCCACATGCGTTCAACGAACGTGTCGAGCTCGACAGCCTTCGCAAGACAACCAAGAGCATCGCGCTGTTCGTCGCCAATTGGTGCGGCGTGATGCGAGCGTGAATGAACTTGTCGTTTCAGGTCGGTGGCACACGACGGCAAGTGCAATTCGAAATAGCAGCTTCAAACCAAGGGAGGCCTCCAACGGCCCGAACCGCGCCTTGATATAACGTCGCCATTGGCACAGTATTTGCCTGCAAATTCATCACGTTCGCGCTGGCTTTGAGACAAGACGCAGAAGCGCATGAGACACATCACGGGGACACCATGAGTATGATGCGGCCCAGCCTTCGCTTCGCACCATCTGACGGCAGGAGATAGCAGCGATGCTCGGCTATCTGATCCGCCGCATCCTCGCCGCCGTTCCCGTGATGGGCGTGGTGGCCCTGTTCGTGTTCCTGTTGCTGCGGCTGACGCCGGGCGATCCGGCCGCCATTCTTGCCGGCGACAATGCAACGCCTGAACAGCTCGATCGCATCCGCACCTCGCTTGGTCTGAACGAGCCGATCTACATCCAGTTCTACACCTGGATCGCAAAGCTGCTGCACGGCGACCTCGGCGTCTCCCTGATCTCGAACAAGCCGATCCTCGAGATGATCGGCCCGCGCCTCGAGCCGTCGATCTCGGTCGCGCTCGCCACCATCGTCCTTTCGATCCTGGTCGCGGTGCCGCTCGGCGTGATCGCGGCGTGGAAGCACGGCACCTGGATCGACCGCTGCGTGATGGGACTTTCGGTGCTCGGCTTCTCGGTGCCGGTGTTCGTGATCGGCTATGTGCTGATCCAGGTCTTTGCGATCGATCTGCGCTGGGTACCGGTGCAGGGCTTCAAGAGCATCTCCGCCGGCTTCGGTCCGTTCTTCGAGCGCATCATCCTGCCGACCTGCACGCTCTCCTTCATCTATGTCGCGCTGATCGCGCGCATGACGCGGGCCTCGATGCTCGACGTGCTGGGTGAGGATTTCGTACGCACGGCGCGCGCCAAGGGCATCGGCGAGACCGGCGTGCTGCTGCGCCATGCGCTGCGCAACGCCGCGGTCCCGGTCATCACCGTGATCGGTTCCGGTTTCGCGCTGCTGATCTCGGGCGTCGTCGTCACCGAGAGCGTGTTCAACCTGCCCGGCACCGGCCGCCTCACCGTCGATGCGGTGCTGGCGCGCGACTATCCGGTGATCCAGGCCATGATCCTCCTGACATCGGGTATCTATGTCGCGGTCAATCTGTTGATCGACCTCGCCTACACCCTGCTCGATCCTCGTATCCGGTACTGAGCAATGGCGATCGAAACCCTTCCCGAATCCACCATCCCCGTCACCCGGCCGTTCCGCGTCAAGTTCGGCTTCCTCACTTCGACGCCGATCATCGCGGTTGCGACGATCTGCCTTGCGCTGATCATCCTGATGGCGATCTTCGCGCCGCTCCTTGCGCCGCATGATCCACTCTTGCTGACGCCGGCGCAACGACTGAAGCCGGCGAGCGCGCAATACCTGCTCGGCACCGACGCCTATGGACGCGACCTGTTGTCGCGCATCATCTACGGCGCACGGATCTCGCTCGTAATCGGGCTCGGCTCCGCTGTCTTCTCGATCGTCGTCGGCCTCCTGATCGGCCTCGTCGCCGGCTTCTTCCGCTGGGTCGATGCGGTGATGATGCGCGTGATGGATGGCTTGATGGCGATCCCCGCCATCCTGCTCGCGATCGCCGTGGTGTCGCTGTCCGGCGCCAGCATCTGGACCGTGATGGTCGCGATCACCATCCCCGAGATCCCGCGCGTGGCGCGGTTGGTGCGCTCGGTGGTGCTGACCGCGCGCGAGGAGCCCTATGTCGAGGCCGCGATCTCGCTCGGCTCCAGCCTGCCAAAGATCATGTGGCGGCATCTGATGCCGAACACCATCGCGCCGCTGATCGTGCAAGGCACCTATGTCTGCGCATCGGCGATCCTGACCGAGGCGATCCTGTCGTTCCTCGGCGCCGGCATCTCGCCGGAGACACCGACCTGGGGCAACATCATGGCCGAGGGCCGCGCCTTCTTCCAGGTCAAGCCGTCGCTGATCTTCTGGCCGGGGCTGCTGCTCTCGATCGCCATTCTCAGCATCAATCTGATCGGCGACGCCGCGCGCGACGCGCTCGATCCCCGCATAAAACAGCGTGAGGGCAAGTGACCAATACCAACTCTTCCAACGTCGTCCTCGACATCAACAACCTCATCGTCGGCCTCGGCCGCAAGGCGGACGCGCATCGGATCATCGACGACCTGTCGCTGCAGGTGTGCGAGGGCGAGACGCTGTGCCTGGTCGGCGAAAGCGGCTCGGGCAAGTCGGTGACCTCGCTCACCACGATGGGCCTGTTGCAGAAGGGCACGCTGGTGCCGTCGGGTGGGAGCGTCAAGCTGGTCGGCGAGGAACTGCTGACCGCGACCGACCGGCGCTTGAGGCAACTGCGCGCGACGCGGATGGCGATGATCTTCCAGGAGCCGATGACCGCGCTCAATCCGGTGGTGCCGGTCGGCCGCCAGATCGACGAGGTGCTGCGTGCCCATACCGATCTCGACTCCCGTGCGCGGCGTCAGAAGATCCTGGCAATGATGGAGCATGTGCGGCTGCCCGATGTGGAGCGCATCTTCTCCTCCTACCCGCACCGTCTGTCCGGCGGCCAGCGCCAGCGCATCATGATCGCGATGGCGCTGGTGCTGGAACCGAAGCTCCTGATCGCGGACGAACCGACCACCGCGCTCGACGTCACCACCCAGAAGCAGATCCTGACGCTGATCCGCGACCTGCAGCGCGACCACGGCACGGCCGTTTTGTTCATCACTCATGACATGGGTGTCGTGGCCGAGATCGCCGACCGAGTCGCCGTGATGCGGCACGGCCGGCTGGTCGAAGCCGGACCGCTGCAGGACGTGCTGCGCAATCCGAAGATGGAATACACCCGCAACCTGTTGTCCTCGGTGCCGAGCCTCGTGCCGCGCCCGCCGCGCCCGGAGACCAAGGAGCCGGTTGTGCTGGAAGCCAACGAGCTCAGCAAGGTCTACCGGGAGCGCTCGCTGTACGGCAAGGCCCGCGAGGTCGCCGCCGCCAGCAACGTCACGCTCACCTTGCGCAAGGGCCGCACGCTCGGCATCGTCGGCGAAAGCGGTTCCGGCAAGTCGACGGTGGCGCGCTGCATCGTCCGTCTGATCGATCCGACCTCGGGCGGGGTGCGGCTCGCCGGCCGCGAGATCTCCGACCTGTCGCGCCGGTTGTTGCAGCCGCATCGCCAGAAGATCCAGATCATCTTCCAGGACCCGTATCGCTCGCTCAATCCGCGCGTCACCGTCGGCGAGAGCATCGCGGAAGGCCCGATCAATTACGGCATGCCGCGCAAGGATGCGTTGGCGCGCGCCCGCGAGCTGCTCGAGCTCGTCCATCTGCCGCCCGACGCGATCTCGCGCTATCCGCACCAGTTCTCCGGCGGTCAGCGCCAGCGCATCGCGATCGCGCGCGCGCTGGCGCTCGATCCCGACGTGCTGGTGGCGGATGAGGCAGTGTCCGCGCTCGACGTCTCGGTGCAGGCGCAGGTTCTCAATCTGCTCGACGAGATCCAGCGCCGGCTCGGCATCGCGCTGTTGTTCATCACGCATGATTTGCGCGTCGCCGCACAGATCTGCGACGACGTCGCCGTGATGCAGCGTGGCCGCGTCGTGGAACAGGGACCGGCGGCCGAGGTGCTGACCAATCCGCAACAGGCCTATACCCGGGCGCTGCTCGAGGCTGCCCCTGGGCGCGGCTGGGATTTTGCGAATTTCCGTCCCGTTTCGGAAAGCGCTCTGGCCACGGCCTAAGTCTTTAGCCGTAGCCTCGGCCGCTGCCGCGGTCTCTGCCTTGATCGCAGGCTTTGGCCTGCCTTGGGCCTTTACGCCCATAGGGCATGCAAATCCGGAAGTGCTCGACGGCTTGCGCTTGGCGCGACGACACGCTTAACGTCGCGCGCTAGAGCGTGAGCCGGAGGGCAGACACTGGCCTCCCCGAAAGTTCGCGCTCAAACCAACGAAACGAGATCGTGGCGCGCACCGTTCCGATCGCACCACGATCGAAGAAACGTACCGAGACCAACTTGATGACCCGCATTGCCGTTGGCGGCTTCCTGCACGAGACCAACACCTTCGCACCGACGAAGGCAACTTATGACGACTTCGTGCATGGCGGCGGCTGGCCGTCGATGACGCACGGCGCCGACGTGCTCAAGGTCATGCGCAAGATCAATGCCGGCCTCGCCGGATTCGTCGAGGCCGCGGAAGCCAATGGCTGGGAGCTCGCCCCGACGGTCGCGGCCGGCGCAACTCCGTCGGCCCATGTGACGAAAGATGCCTTCGAGCGCATCGTGACGGAGATTGTCGACGGCATTGCCGCGGCGGGGCCGATCGATGGCGTCTATCTCGACCTGCACGGCGCCATGGTGACCGAGCACCTCGACGACGGCGAAGGTGAAATCCTTGCCCGCGTCCGCAAGGTGATCGGTCCGGATGTGCCGCTGGTCGCGAGCCTCGACCTGCACGCGAATGTCTCGCCCGAAATGATCGCGCATGCCGATGCGCTGATCGCCTACCGCACCTATCCGCATGTCGACATGGCCGACACCGGCCGCGCCTGCGCCAGGCACCTGGCCCTGCTGCTCAAGTCCGGGCAGCGCCTCGCCAAGGCATTCCGCCAAGTGCCGTTCCTGATCCCGATCAGCTGGCAATGCACCAACGACCAGCCGGCCAGGGGCATCTATCAAAAGGTCGTCGCGCTGCAGAGCGAGGCGGTGCCGACGCTTTCGTTTGCGTTCGGCTTCCCGGCCGCCGATTTCAGGGATTGTGGTCCGAGCGTGTTCGCCTACGGCCGGACCCAGGCCGATGCGGACGCCGCTGCCGACAACATCCTCGCGCTGGTCGAAGGCCATGAAGACGACTTCGATGGCCGCATCTATTCGCCCGACGATGGCGTCCGCCATGCGATGGAATTGGCGCGCTTGGCGACGAAACCGATCGTCATCGCCGACACCCAGGACAATCCCGGCGCCGGCGGCAATTCCGACACCACCGGCATGCTGCGCGCGCTGGTGCGCAACGGCGCGAGTGCCGCCACCGGCGTGATTTGCGATCCGGCGTCGGCGCAGGCCGCCCATGCGGCCGGCGTCGGGGCATCAGTCACGCTCGAGCTCGGCGGCAAATCAGGAATTCCCGGCGACACGCCGTACCGTGAGACCTTCGTCGTCGAACAACTCTCGGACGGCAGGTTCGTCGCACCGGGGCCGTTTTACGGCGGCCGCGACATGGATATGGGACCCTCGGCCTGCCTGCGCATCGGCGACGTCCGGGTCGTGGTCGGCTCCTACAAGGCCCAGCTTGCCTACCAGGCAATGTACCGCTATGTCGGCATCGAGCCGACCGCGCAGAAGATCCTGGTCAACAAGAGCTCGGTGCATTTCCGCGCCGATTTCGAGCCGATCGCCGAGAAGCTGCTGATCTGCGCCGCGCCCGGCGCCATGCCGGCCGATCCCGCGACGCTGCCGTGGAAACATTTGCGACCGGGCATTCGTATCAAGCCTAACGGCCCAGCTTTCACCCCCTCCTCCCCATCACGCACAAACGGATAGAGAGACCATGCCGACCATTGAGCGCATCGACAGTTTTGCCGACGAACTCACCGCCATCAGACGGGATCTGCATGCGCATCCCGAGATCGGCTTCGAGGAGGTCCGCACGTCAGGCATCGTCGCCGAGAAGCTCGCGAGCTGGGGCATCGAGGTGCATCGCGGCCTCGGCGGCACCGGCGTGGTCGGCGTGCTCAAGGGCAAGGGCAACGGCAGCAAGAAGATCGGCCTGCGCGCCGACATGGACGCGCTGCCGATGGAGGAGAACACCAATCTGAAGTGGCGCTCCACCATTCCCGGCCGCTTCCATGGCTGCGGCCATGACGGCCACACCACGATGCTGCTCGGCTCGGCGCGCTATCTCGCCGAGACCCGCAATTTCGACGGCACCGTGCATTTCATCTTCCAGCCGGCCGAGGAAGGCCTCGGGGGCGCCCGCGCCATGATCAAGGACGGCCTGTTCAAGCAGTTCCCCTGCGACGAGGTCTATGGCCTGCACAACGCGCCCGACCTCAACCATGGCGAGATCGCGATCCTGCCGGGCCCGGCGATGGCCGCGGCCGACTTCTTCGACATCAGGATCCAGGGCTACGGCGCGCATGGCGCCATGCCGGAGCGCTCCAAGGATGCGGTCGTGATCGCAATGACGCTCGGCCAGGCCCTGCAGTCGATCGTCAGCCGCAACGTCGATCCGCTGCAGGCTGCGGTGCTCTCGATCACGCAGATCCATTCCGGTTCGGCGTACAATGTCATTCCCGGCGAAGCCTGGATGTGCGGCACGGTGCGCTGCTTCTCCGACGAGATCCGTGAGCTGATCCGCAAGCGCATGCGCGAAATCGCCGCCGGCTTTGCGGTGGCCTATGGCGCCGAAATCTCGGTCGAGATCCGCGACGGCTTCAGCGTGCTGGTGAACCAGGAAGAGCAGTCCCGCGTCGTCGAGGAAGTCGCGCGCACCGTGGTCGATCCGGCCAAGGTGATCACCCGCTCGACGCCCAAGATGGGCAGCGAAGACTTTGCCGACATGATGCAGGCCATCCCCGGTGCGTATTTCTGGGTCGGCCATGACGGTTCAGTGCCCGTGCACAACCCCGGTTACGTTCTCGACGACAAGATCCTGCCGATCGGCGCCAGCATGTTCGCCCGCATCATCGAGAAACGTATGCCGGCAGGTGCGCATGCATAAGCCGAAAGGGGACGCCATCACGTCGCTGCACGATCTTTCGGCCGTCGACCTGCTCGCCGGCTATCGTGCAAAGCAGTTCTCGCCCTCCGAGGTGCTCGAGGAAATCATCTCCCAGGTCGCGACCTGGGAGCCGCACATCAAGGCGCTGTACCTGTACGACCCCGACGGCGCGCGGAAGGTCGCCAAGGCCGCGACCGAGCGCTGGCAGCAGAGTGAGCCGGCCGGCACGCTCGACGGCGTGCCCGTCACCATCAAGGACAACGTCGCCACCAAAGGCCAGCCGGTGCCGCTGGGCTCTGCCAGCGTCAAGCTCGCGCCGGCCGAGAAGGATGCGCCGCCGGCGGCGCGGCTGCGCGAAGCCGGCTGCGTGATCTTCGCCAAGACTACGATGCCGGATTACGGCATGCTGTCGTCGGGGTTGTCGTCGTTCCATCCCCTCACCCGCAATCCCTGGGATGTCAGCAAGAACCCGGGCGGCTCGAGCGCCGGCGCGGGCGCTGCGGGTGCAGCCGGCTATGGCCCGCTGCATCTCGGCACCGACATCGGCGGCTCTGTGCGGCTGCCGGCCTCCTGGTGCGGCCTCGTCGCATTGAAGCCAAGCCTCGGCCGCGTGCCGATCGACCCGCCCTATGTCGGCCGCGTCGCAGGGCCGATGACCCGCACGGTCGACGACGCCGCGCTGATGATGAGCGTGTTGTCGCGCCCCGATCGCCGCGACGGCATGAGCCTGCCGGCGCTCGAGGTGAACTGGAAGGCGCTGGAGAAGTCGCCGCGCAAGCTGCGCATCGGGCTGATGCTCGACGCCGGCTCCGGCCAGAAGGTCGAGAAGGAGGTTCGCGAAATCGTCGTCAAGGCAGCGAAGGCGTTCGAATCCGCCGGCGCCGTCATTACCGAGATCGACGGCATCCTGACGCCGGAGATGCTCGAAGGGCTCGACAATTTCTGGCGTGCGCGGACCTGGGACGAGTTGTCGAAATTGTCGCAGGCTGATCGCGGCAAGACGCTGCCCTATATCCTCAACTGGGCCGAGGCCGGCGCAAAGCTCTCCGGCGTCGACGTGGTGCGCGGCTTCAACCAGACGATGGCGATCCGCGCGGCGGCCGCAAAACTGTTCTGCGAGGTCGACTACGTGATCTCGCCGGTGTCGCCGGTGGTGAACTTCCCGGCGGAGTTCGCAGCACCGCTCAACGACCCGGCAAAGCCGTTCGAGCACATCTGCTTTACCGCGCCGTGGAATATGTCGGAGAATCCCGCGCTGTCGATCAACGGCGGCTACGACAAGAAGGGCTTTCCGATCGGCGTCCAGATCATCGGCCGCCGCTTCGACGACATCGGCGTGCTCGGCATGGGCAAGGCGTTCGAAGGCCTGCGCGGCCTGCAGAAGCCGTGGCCTGCGCCGCCGAAGAAGTAGCGCCTCGGCCTTCCAAATTGTCATGCGCGGGCTCGACCCGCGCATCCATCTTCTTCATAAAGAAGAGATCGATTGCGGGTCGAGCCCGGCAATGACAAATAGATCAAAGGAAGGAAATCATCCCCATGGCGTATGAGACGATCAAGTACGAGGTCGCCGAGCAGATCCTGACCATCACGCTGAACCGGCCCGACAAGCTCAACGCCTTCAACGCCACGATGCAGCAGGAGCTGATCGATGCGTTCGACAAAGCCGACAAGGACGACGACGTCAGGGCGATCATCGTGACCGGTGAAGGCCGCGGCTTCTGCGCCGGCGCCGACCTCTCCTCCGGCGCCAACACCTTCGACCGCGATGCGCGGCGCGGTCCGGTCAAGCGCAATTCCGACGGCAGCGTCGACTACAGCGATCCTCAGGTGCGCGACGGCGGCGGCCAGGTGACGCTGCGCATCTTCAAGTGCCTGAAGCCTGTCATCGCCGCGGTGAACGGTCCCGCAGTCGGCATCGGCGTCACCATGCAGCTCGCAATGGATATCCGCATCGCCTCCGAAGCCGCGCGCTTCGGCTTCGTATTCTCCCAGCGCGGCATCGTGCCGGAGGCCGCCTCGAGCTGGTTCCTGCCGCGCATCGTCGGCATCTCACAGGCGCTGGAGTGGTGCTACTCGGGCCGCGTCTTCCCGGCGCAGGAAGCGCTCGCCGGCCGGCTCGTCAGCAAGGTGGTGCCGCCCGACGACCTGCTGCCGACCGCACGCGCGCTCGCCAAGGAATTCGCGGCCAAGACCGCACCGGTGTCGGTGGCACTGATCCGCCAGATGATGTGGCGCATGCTGGGCGCCGACGATCCGATGGAGGCGCACAAGGTCGACAGCCGCGGCATCTATGCCCGCGGCCGCTCCGAGGACGTCAAGGAAGGCGTGGTGTCGTTCCTGGAGAAGCGCCCGGCGCAGTTCAAGAACAAGGTCTCGTCGGATATGCCCGACTATTTCCCGTGGTGGCAAGAGCGCGAGTATAAGTGAGCGAACGGCGTCCCGCGGCGTCCACCCCGGACGGCGTCGTCCTGCTGCACGGCATCAGCAGGACGGCGCGCTCGTTTCGCAGGATGGAGCTGGCGCTCAAGGATGCCGGTTTTGCCACCCTCAATCTCGACTATGACAGCCGGCGCAAAGGGCTCGAAGCGCTGGCCGAAGATATCCACCCCTCGCTCGATCACTTCGCCCAGAGCTGCGACGGCTCCGTGCATTTCGTCTGCCATTCGATGGGCGGCCTGCTGGCGCGCGTCTACCTGGCGAGATATCGCCCCACGCGGCTCGGCCGCGTCGTGATGCTGGGCACGCCGAATGGCGGCAGCGAGATCGCCGACCGCCTGAAACACCTCGCGGCCTATCGCGCCTTCTTCGGCCCGGCCGGACAGCAGCTCGTCACCCGCCGCGATGCCGCGACCAGCGCATTGCTGCCGGCGATCGATTATGAGGCCGGCATCATCGCCGGCAACCGCTCGGTCTATCCGATCACATCCATGGGCATGCCGCGGCCGCATGACGGCCGGGTGTCGGTAGCCAACACCCGGCTCGACGGCATGGCCGATCACATCGTGATCCGCACATCACATCCCTGGCTGGTGCGCAACAAGGATGCGATCGCGCAGACCATCGCATTCCTGCGAGATGGGGAATTCACTAAAGCATAGCCGTCATTGCGAGGAGCAAAGCGACGAAGCAATCCATACCTGCCATGCGGTGAGTGTGGATTGCTTCGCTTCGCTCGCAATGACGAACTACTGCATCATCAGCGCCACGCGTCCGATCGCCTTGCGCTCGATCAGGAGCCGCATCGCCTTCGCGTAATCCTCCAGCGGCAGCCGGTGTGAGATATTTGGCCGCACCCGGCCCGCCTCGGCCCATTCGCTCAACGCCTTGAACCTGACTTCGCCGAGCGCAGGATCCTTCCGCACCGCCTCGCCGGCGCGAACCCCGAGCACACTCGCGCCCTTGATCATCAACAGATTGGTGCGGGCAAGGCCAATGCCGCCGGTGAAGCCGACGACGAGAATGCGCGCGCCCCAGTTGATGCAGCGCATCGAGTTCTCGAACACTTCGCCGCCGACCGGATCGAACACGACATCGGCGCCGCGGCCGTCGGTGAAGCGCTTCACAGCATCGCGGAACGGCTCGCGCGCGTAGAGCACGAGATGATCCGCGCCGCGTTGCTTGGCGATCGCCAGCTTCTCCTCGGATGAGGCCGCCGCGATCACGGTGGCGCCGAGCAGCTTGCCGATCTCGACCGCGGCAAGCCCGACGCCGCCGCCGGCGCCATGCACCAGCAGGACCTCGCCCGGCTCGATCTGTCCGCGGTCGATCAGCGCGTGATACGCAGTGCCGTGTGCGGCAAGGAAGGTCGCGCCTTCCGCATAGTCGAAGGTCGACGGCACCGGCACGAGCTGCGACGGTGTCGCAACGGTCTCGTCGCAATAGGCGCCGAAGCGCATCTTGACGATCACCTTGTCGCCGACGGCAACCCCGGTTGCGTCATTGACCTCGACGACATCGCCGGCAGCTTCCGAGCCCGGCGTGAACGGCAGCGGCGGCTTGAGCTGGTATTCGCCGGCGGCCATCAGGATGTCTGGGAAATTGATCCCGGCGGCGCGGATGGCGACGCGCACCTGTCCCGGCTGCAAGGACATCGAGGCAAAATTTTCGAGCTGAAGACGCTCGGGCGGGCCGAGCTCTCGGCAAACAACGGCTTTCGGCATCAGGCGGCTCGCGCCTTGAGGCGTGCCAGTGCCTCGCGGATCAGCGGCAGGCGGTCGTTGCCGAAATACATGTCGGTCTTGTCGAGATAGATCGTTGGCGAGCCGAAGCCGCCGCGCGCCATCACCTCATCGGTGTTGGCCTTGAGCTGGTCCTTGATCGCCTGGTCGCCGATGCCGGCGAAGAACTGCGCCGGATCGATCCCGAGCTTGCTGCAGATTTCGGCCAGCACCGCGTCCTGCGAGATGTCCTTGTCGTCACCCCAATAGGCCTCGAACACCGCGCGCGCGAACGGCACCATCTTCTCGTTGCCGAGAAGGATGCAGCCGCGCATCGCCTTGACGCTGTTCACCGGGAACACGGTCGGCGGCATCTTGATCGCTAGCCCAGCCGAGCGCGCCCAGTCGGCCAGATCCTTCTTCATGTAGCGCGCCTTCAGCGGCACCGGCGTCTCGCGCTGCGCGTAGACCGACGGATTGACGGTGTTGAAGATGCCGCCGACCAGGATCGGCCGCCAGCTGATCGGCGCGTCGAACTCTTTCGCCAGCGGCTGGATGTTGTGCCAGGCGAGATAGGTCCACGGGCTGGAGCAGTCGAAGAAGAATTCGATCATGGCGTTTCCTTTTGTTGTAGTTCTCTCTCTTTCGTCATTCCGGGGCGCGCCCCTTGGCGCGAGCCCGGAATCCATACTCACGATGGTGGTTATGGATTCCGGGCTCGTCGCTTCGCGCCGCCCCGGAATGACGACGGTCATTTCTTCTCGACCAGCTCCTTCGCACGCTGGCCGAACATGTTCTTGCGTGACTCCTCGTCGAACGGCTCCTTGACGAATTTTCCGATCGCAAGCCCCGCCTGCACCTGCGGGCGGGCACGCACGGTCGCGTACCAGCGCTTGATGTTCGGGTAGTCGTCGAGGGTGAAGCCCTGCGCCTTGTGGGTCATGGTCCAGGGGAAGCAGGCGATGTCGGCGATTGAATAGTCATCGCCAGCGATATGAGCGCCGGTCCTGCCGAGCTGGCGGTCGAGCACGCCATAGAGCCGCGCCGTCTCGTCTCGGTAGCGCTCGATCGCGTAGGGAATCTTCTCGGCCGCATAGAGCGCGAAATGGCCGTGCTGGCCGAGCATCGGCCCAAGGCCGCCCATCTGCCACATCACCCATTGAATGACGTTCGACCGCGCCCGCAGCTCCCTGGACAGGAAGCGGCCGGTCTTGTCGGCGAGATAGATCAGAATCGCGCCGGTCTCGAACACCGAGAACGGCCCGCCGCCGTCGGCGGGCGCATGGTCGACGATCGCGGGGATGCGGTTGTTCGGGCTGATCACCAGGAATTCCGGGCGGAACTGCTCGCCGGCCCGGATGTTCACCGGGATCACCTGATAGGGCAGCCCCAGCTCCTCCAGCATGATCGAGATCTTCCAGCCGTTCGGCGTCGGCGCGTAGTGCAGGTCGATCATCGGCGTCCACTTCCCCATCACAAAGACTTTTGTTGTTCTGTACCTCCACTCTAGGACATGGCACACAGGCGCTCAATCAGAACCCATCGGGAGGCACCCATGCTGTTTCCAACCACGATCGCAGGCTCCCTGCCGAAGCCGGAATGGCTCGCGGAGCCGAATATGCTGTGGGCGCCCTGGAAATCGCAAGGCGCCGAGCTCGCCCGCGCCAAGCGCGACGCCACGGTGCTAGCGGTCAAGCTGCAGGAAGATGCCGGCGTCGACATCGTCACCGAGGGCGAGCAGGCGCGCCAGCACTTCGTGCACGGTTTTCTGGAGCGGATCGAGGGCATCGACTTCGCCCACAAGGTCGAGATGGGCATCCGCAAGGACCGCTACAAAGCCATGGTGCCGCAGGTGGTCGCGCCGCTGCAGCTCATGGGCCGCGTCCATGAAAGCGAGGCGCGCGCGGCGCGCGCCCACACCAAAAACAAGCTGAAATTCACCCTGCCCGGTCCGATGACCATCATCGACACCATCGCCGACCAATATTACGGCGACCGCGTCAAGATGGCGTTTGCCTTCGCCGAGCTGTTGAACCAGGAAGCCAAGGCGCTGCAGGCCGACGGCGTCGACATGATCCAGTTCGACGAGCCTGCGTTCAATGTCTACATGGATGAGGTGCGCGACTGGGGCATCAAGGCGCTGGAGCGCGCCGCCGAAGGCCTCTCCTGCGCGACTGCTGTGCATATCTGCTACGGCTACGGCATCAAGGCCAACACCGACTGGAAGCAGACGCTCGGCGGCGAATGGCGGCAATATGAAGCGACCTTCCCGGTGATCGACAAGAGCACGATCCAGCAGGTCGCGATCGAGTGCCGCAATTCGAAGGTGCCGATCGAGCTGCTCGCCGCGCTCCCCGGCAAGATCGTGCAGGCCGGCGTGATCGACGTCGCCAGCGACGAGGTCGAGACTGCGGAGAACGTCGTCAAGGTGATCGAGGCGGTCGCGAAACACGTGCCAAAGAGCAACATCATCGCGACCACCAATTGCGGCATGGCCCCGATGCGGCGCGATATCGCCGAAGCCAAGCTGATCGCGCTCGGTAACGGCGCGAAACTGGCGCGACAGCGGCTGGCGTAGGCGCAGCGCGGGCGGCTCAGCCCAAAACAGCCGCCGCGCTCGGATGCAGCACCGCCCGATAGCCGGCCTGGAACGCACGAACGGTCGACGGCGGCGTCAGCAGCATGGCGGGAGCGGTCGCGTCGGCCGGCACGTAGCCGGCGAACGACCAGCGCAAGGTCTTGCCACCGGCAACGAGAAAGCTTTCCCCGTTCGCCTGCACCATCGCGCCATCGGGCAGCTCATCGATCGGCTTCGGCAGCGGATGCAGCCGCTTCTTGCCGCGGTCGAGCCGCTCGGCATGCAGCACCGCATCCATCGCCTTGGCGCTGAGGTCGCTCACGCCGTTGCCCTCCTCCCATGCGGCACGAAACTGCTTGGCGTCGTCGCGGCGGCAGTAGAAGCAGGGCCGGTGCCCGGCCGCGAATGCGGTTGCCTCATCGAGGAAGAACAGCTCGGTCCAGCTCTGCCGGCTCATCACCTTGCGCCGCCGTCCCCTGAACTCGCAGACGCAGGTGAGCCACGCCGGCGACGACCAGCGCCTGTTCAGCAGCGTCCGCGTCGCGGGGTCGTGGATGATGCCGCGATTGCCGGTGAAGGTGCCGCGATGATGGGTAGCGACGATATCGCCAGTCGGGGTGACGCGGTTTTGCAGGGGCATGGTCTTCCTTCCCCTCGCCCCGCTCTTGCGGGGAGAGGGTTGGGGTGAGGGGCGCTTCCGCAAAGATGGTGAAAGTTGAACGCGCGGCGAGTCCCCTCACCCGATCGCTCGGTGATCGACCTCTTCCCGCAAGCGGGGCGAGGTGACTCCTTAAGCCGCCCCATCCCTGATCGGCGGCTGGAACGACAGCGCGGTGTCCCAGGGAAAAAAGATCCAAGTGTCCTGCGACACCTCGGTGATGTAGGTGTCGACCAGCGGCCGGCCCTTCGGCTTGGCATAGACCGTCGCGAAATGTGCATCCGGCAGCATCTCGCGCACCAGCTTGCCGGTCTTGCCGGTATCGACGAGGTCGTCGACGATCAGAAGCCCCTTGCCGGTGCCGCCGCCGAGCTTGGCGGTCTGCTCCGAGATGCCCTTGAGGACCTTCAGGTCGCCCTGCTTGTCGTGGTCGTAGCTGGCGATGCAGACGGTATCGATCACCCGCAAGCCGAGTTCGCGCGCCACGATCGCCGCCGGCACCAGCCCGCCGCGGGTGATCGCGATCACCGCATGGAACGGGCCGACCTCGTTGAGCCGCCAGGTCAGCGCCCGGCAATCCCGGTGGAATTGATCCCACGACACCGGGAACGGCCTGCCGGCCCGATCCTGTGCACTCGATTCAGAATTTCTCTCAACCATGTCGCCTCAACCCGCCGGCTTCTTCTGTGCGGCCTGCACCTGCTTCAACATCTCCTTCACCGCGGCTATGGCGGCGGCGAGCTTCTCCGGATCGCGCGAGCGGACCACCAGATTGGTGTTCGGCTTCTGGTTCTCGTCCTGGAACGGATAGCTGCCGATGATGGTGTCGGGATTGGCTTCCGCGATTGCCCGCAGCGGGCCGCCGATGTCGCCTTCCCGCGCATCGGCGCGGACCGAATCCGACAGCATCCGCACGCCGGACTTCAGGGTCGGCGCCACGATGTCCATCATCGCCTGCATGATGGTGGGGATGCCGGCCATCACGATGACGTTGCCGAGCTTGAAGCCCGGCGCCAGAATGGTCGCGCTCTGGATCAGTTCGGCGCCGTCGGGCACTCGGGCCATCCGCAGCCGCGCCTCGTTGAGGTCCTGCTCGCTCCAGCGCTCCCTGAACCGCGCCACCACATCGGGATGATGGTGGATATCGACCCCGAACGCCTTCGCCACGCTGTCGGCGGTGATGTCGTCATGGGTCGGCCCGATGCCGCCGGTGGTGAACACGTAGGTGTATCTATGCCGCAGCGCATCAAGGGCGGACACGATGTCGGCCTCGTCGTCGGCGACGACGCGGACCTCCTTCAGGTCGATGCCGATATTGGTCAGGTATTCGGCGATGAAGCCGATGTTCTTGTCCTTGGTCCGGCCGGACAGGATCTCGTCGCCGATCACCAATATCCCCGCCGTGACGATCTCGCTCATGGTCTCATTCCTTAAACTTGATCCCCTGACATTGCCGATCCAGTGCCTTGATGTCACGGGGTTTTGCCGCCGAATTAAGCAGACCTCAGCCGGTTTTTCAGGCAGGCCTTCCGCCTTCCCCTTAGCAAATGCCACAAGCCAATGCATATCGCGCTGGCCCGCCCCTTGCTACCATCCCATCAAGTCATGCACTGTGTCACATGGCTCGTGAGGGCTGGCTTGGGAGGGCAGTCGGGATATATGGCAGTCGCGTTCGATGAGATGAACGGCCTCGGCGAGGATCTCCGCCCGGCCTACCACGAGCTCTCCCGCTGGCTCAAAGAGACGCCGCCGGATGCGCTCGAATATCGGCGCCAGGAAGCGGAGCTGCTGTTCCGCCGGATCGGCATCACCTTCGCGGTCTACGGGGATTCCGAGGCCCAGGAACGGCTGATCCCGTTCGACGTCATCCCGCGCATCATGTCGGCCAACGAGTGGACGCTGCTGGAGAAGGGCCTCAAACAGCGCGTGCTCGCGCTCAACATGTTCCTCAAGGACATCTATCACGGCCGCGACATCCTGCGCGCCAACGTCATCCCCGAAGACCTGATCTTCCAGAACCCGGTGTTCCGGCCGGAGATGAACGGCCAGGACGTGCCGCACGACATCTACGTCCACATCGCCGGCATCGACATCATCCGCACCGATCCGGACAATTTCATCGTGCTGGAGGACAATGCGCGCACGCCGTCCGGCGTGTCCTACATGCTGGAAAACCGCGAGATCATGATGCGGCTTTTCCCGGACCTGTTCGCGCGGCACCGCGTCGCCCCGGTCGAGCGCTATCCGGACGAGCTGTTGTCGGCGCTGCGCTCGGTGGCGCCGCACAGCGCCTCGGCTGAACCTACGGTCGCGTTGATGACGCCCGGCGTCTACAACTCGGCCTACTACGAGCACTCGTTCCTGGCCGACAAGCTCGGCATCGAGCTCGTCGAGGGGCGCGACCTCATCGTCAAGAACGACGAGGTGTTCATGCGCACCACGGAGGGGCTGAAACGTGTCGACGTGATCTACCGCCGCGTCGACGACGATTTCCTCGATCCCCTCACCTTCCGTCCGGATTCAGCGCTCGGCGTCCCCGGGCTGATGTCGGCCTATGCCGCCGGCAACATCACGCTCGCCAACGCGGTCGGCACCGGCATCGCCGACGACAAGGCGATCTATTCCTACATGCCGGACATCGTAAAATTCTACCTCAGCGAGGAGCCGATCCTGAAGAACGTGCAGACCTGGCGCTGCCGCGAACCGCAGGACCTGTCCTACGTGCTCGACAACCTTGCCGACCTCGTCGTCAAGGAGGTGCACGGCTCGGGCGGCTACGGCATGCTGATCGGCCCCGCCGCCACCAAGGCGACCATCGAGGCATTCCGCGACAAGCTCAAGCGCGAGCCGGAGGGCTTCATCGCCCAACCGACGCTGGCGCTGTCGACCTGCCCGACCTGCACCGACAAGGGCCTGGCGCCGCGCCATGTCGACCTCCGCCCGTTCGTGCTGACCGGCTCGAGCCAGACCACCATCGTCCCCGGCGGACTGACGCGGGTGGCGCTGAAGGAAGGCTCGCTCGTGGTCAATTCGAGCCAGGGCGGCGGCACCAAGGACACCTGGATACTGAGTGAGTGATTTGAAGCCCAACGCGCTGCGCGAGACCTCCCTCCCCCTGCAAGGGGGAGGGTCGGGGTGGGGGTCGGCCGCATACGCCGAATGGAGAGAGAACCCCCACCCGCCGCTGCGCGTCGACCTCCCCCTTTCAGGGGGAGGTGAAACACGTTTCGTCTTGTAGGGACTATCGCATGCTGTCGCGCACCGCCGAAAACCTGTTCTGGCTGGCCCGTTATGTCGAACGCGCCGAGTATCTCGCGCGCACGATCGACGCCACGCTGCGCGTCACCGCGCTGCCCGCGGCCTATATCGGCAAGACCAATGAGTGGGACTCCGCGCTGCTCACCGCCGGCGTCGGCGCGGCGTTCTACGACCATTACGAAGAAGCCAACGAGCGAAACGTCGTCGAGTATCTGTCCTTTTCGTCGGAGAATCCCTCCTCGATCAAGAACTGCATCGAGGCTGCGCGGCTCAATTCGCGCTCGGTGCGCACCGCGCTGACGTCGGAGATGTGGGACACCATCAATTCGTCGTGGATCGAGCTGCAGGCTGTCTGGAACAAGGGTCCCGCCAATCGCGAGGAGCTGGCGAAGTTCCTGCGCTTCGTGCAGGAGACCTCGCTGCGCTTCGACGGTTCGGCGTACCGCACCATGCTGCGCAACGACGCCTACTGGTTCTCGCGGCTCGGCGTGCATCTCGAGCGCGCCGACAACACCGCCCGCATTCTCGATGTGAAGTATCACGTGCTGCTGCCCGAGGAAGAGCATGTCGGCGGCCCACTGGACTACTACCAGTGGACCTCGATCCTGCGCTCGGTGTCGGCGACGACCGCCTATCACTGGGTGTACCGGGAAACCCTGAAGCCGTGGCTGATCGCCGACCTGCTGATCCTCAACGACACCCTGCCGCGGTCGCTCGCCAGCTGCTACAGCAACCTGGTGCGCAATCTGGACCAGATCGGCGTCGCCTATGGCCGCCAGGGCGCCGCCCAGCGCCACGCCCGTGGCATCCGGAACCGGCTCGAGCACAGCCATATGGACGATATCTTTCAGCACGGCGTGCACGAATTCATCCAGGAATTCATCGCGGACAATTCCCGGCTGGGTGAGATCATCACCAAGCAGTATCTGATCTGACCGATACGGCCGAAAACGTGCTCAAATTGTCGTCATGGCGGGCTTCACGCCGGCCATGGATGTCTTGCTTTCGCGGCCGATTAGGACGAAAGACGTGATGCCCGGCATGAGGCCGGGCATGACGTTCCTGCCCCAAAAAGACCGACTGAACGCGGTTGAGCCATGCGCCTGCGGATAGCCCACACCACCACCTATCGCTACGAGCCGGCGGCCTCGGGCGTGATCCAGATTCTGCGGATGACGCCGGGCAGCCATGACGGCCAGTATGTCGCGGATTGGCAGATCGACGTCTCGACCGATTCCCGGCTCGACATCCATGAGGACGCGTTCGGCAACGTCACCCACGTGCTGACGCATGGCTCGATCACCGACCTCACCATCCATTGCGAAGGTCTGGTCGAGACCCAGGACACCGGGGGCGTGCTGAAAGGCAGCGACGAGCGGTTTCCGCCGAGCCTGTTCCTGCGCCCCACGCCGCTGACCGACCTCAACCCGGCGATGACGAGCTTGGTGCGCGAGCTGCGCGCGGAAGCAGGTAGCGACGTGCTCGGCTTCCTGCACGCGCTGATGGTGCAGATCTACGAGCACATGAGCTTCGACGAAGACCCGACCAACAGCGCCACCTCGGCCTCCGAGGCGTTCGCGCTGAAGCGCGGGGTCTGCCAGGACTACGCGCACATCCTGATCGCCTGCGCGCGCGCCGGCGGCGTTCCGGCGCGGTTCGTCTCCGGCCACTTCCTGCGCTCCGACGGCATGGTCAACCAGCAGGCCGGCCACGCCTGGGCCGAGGCCTTCGTGCCGGATTTGGGCTGGGTCGGCTTCGACGCCGCCAACGGCATCTGCACCACCGATGCCCATGCCCGCGTCGCGATCGGCCTCGACTATCTCGGCGCCGCCCCGGTCCGCGGCACCCGCTATGGCGGCGGCAACGAGACGCTGACCGTCGCGGTCAAGGTTGACCAGGCCGGCCGCCCCGGGCAGTGGCAGAGCCAGTCGCAGTCGTAAGGCTGCCCCCTCTTCGCATCTGTCATTGCGAGCGCAGCGAAGCAATCCATCTGACCGCTTTCGGAGGCATGGATTGCTTCGTCGCTTCGCTCCTCGCAATGACGGCGGGGGTGCTATGATGGCTGCTTCAACAAGACCAGCGAGACAACTCATGGCCACCGTAAAGCTGCTTTCCGACGACGAGCTCTCGACTGAGGCCCGCGCCGTCTTCGACGACATCCGCAAGACGCGGAACTCGGACTTCGTCAACAATTTCTGGCGCGCGCTCGCGCATGATCCGAAGACGCTGCGGCGGACCTGGGAGAGCATCAAGGAGGTGATGGCCCCCGGCGCGCTCGACCCGAAGGTCAAGGAGATGCTCTATGTCGCGGTCTCTGTTGCGCATGGCTGCAGCTACTGCATTCATTCGCACACCGCGAGCGCACGCGCCAAGGGCATGACCGACGCCGAATATCACGAAATGCTGGCGATCGTCGGCATGGCCGCCGAGACCAACCGGCTGGTCACCGCACTCGGCGTGCCGGTCGACGATGCGTTCCTCGTCGGCGCACCGGCGGGAGGTAAGCAGGAGCCGTAACAGCCTGGGCTCTCCGCTGCATCGCGGTCACTTGTCCAGCCAGACATCCTCGAAGCGCAGATTGTTGTACTGGCTGTTGTCGTGCGGATGAAAATTCCTCACATAAGGCTGCCAGCAATTGCCCGCCGATGAGTGCAGGATGACAGGCCGCGCCGCGTCCTCGACAAGCAGGCGCTCGATGTCGAACACGATGTTGCGGCGCTTGTCCTTGTCGACCTCACGCGACTGCGCGGCGAGCAGCCTGTCGACCTCGGCATTGCAATACTGGGTGTAGTTGCGCTCGGAGTTGCAGGAGTAGTTCTCGACCAGGTTGCCGTCGGGATCGTCGACACTGACGCCGGTGACATTGAGGCCGATCGTGTAATCCTTGCGCTGCAGCCGCGAGTACCAGCGCGGCGTATCGAGGATATCGAGCTCGGCTGTGATGTAGATCTTCTTGAGCTGGTCGGCGAGGATCACGGCCGGGTCGCGATAGGTCGGCAAATTGCGGGTCTGGATCTTGATCGACAGCGGCTTGGCGTCGCTGTAGCCGAGCTTCTGCATGATCGCCTGGGCATCCGCGAGGTTCTTCCCGGTGTCGGGTCCGTAACCCATCAGCGTCGACAGGATCTCCGGCGGCATGCCCCACTCGCCTTCGGGCCTCGCCTGCATCGCGCCGCCGAGCCGTCCGGTGCCCTCGAACAGGATACTGTTGAAGGCATTGCGATCCAGCGCCAGCGACATCGCCTTGCGAATCTCGGGATTGTCGAACGGCGGATTGACGCGATTGACCAAGAGATTGATCTGCAGATTGGTCGAGGTCATCTCGCAGATCGCGTTCGGCGCCCGCGCCTTGACGTCCTTCATCAGGGGAATGCTGACGTCGGACGGAAAGGTGATGTCATAGTCGCCGGTCGCGAACGCCAGCATGCGCGTGGCGCGACTGTCGATCGAGCGCACCGTGATCTCGTCGAGATACGGCCGGTCCTTCTTGAAGTAATCGGGGTTGCGCACCAGGCGGATCGAATCCCCGCGGCGGAATTCGACGAATTTGAACGGCCCGGTGCCGACCGGCTTGGTGCGCATCACCTGCTGCGGCACGTGGCAGGGATAGACCACCGAGAAGGCGCTGGCGAGCAGCGCCGGCAGCCCGGGCTGCGGCTCGGTCAGTTCGAAGGTCGCCTCGTCGTCGCCATTGATGCTGACGTCCTTGAGCTTCGAATACCAGACCTTGCGCGGGTTGCGCTTGAAGTCCTGGGTTTTGGAGTCTTGGGTCTCGCTCTTGCCGATCAGCATCCGCCAGGTGCATTGCACGTCCCTGGCGGTGAACGGCTGGCCGTCATGCCATTTCACGCCGTGATGCAGCTTGAAGGTGAGCTTTGTGTTGGTGGAATCCCAGGTCCAGCTCTCGGCGAGATCAGGGATCACGGTGTCGATCGATTCGTGCACCTTGGCCGGATCGAACACCACGAGGTTGTTGAAGACCGCCGCGAACGGCATCACCGAGGCGATGGTGGATTCCTCGAGCAGCGAGGTCGAAGGCGGATTGTCGTTGTGATAGAGCCGGAGCGTGCCTCCCTTCTTCTGCGCCGATGCAGGGCTCGCGGCCATCACGGCTGCGCCCAAGGCCATGATGCACGTAGCCAGTCTGAATGACATTCTCGCCTCCCGGAATCCTTGTTGTTCTTGTCGATTGCAGGCAGTCGACCACAACGCCATCGGCCTCGCAATGACAGGAGGCAGATCATTGCCCGCTGCGCGCAACACAGAACGGGGCCGGGCAAGCACGGGCGGCTGGCGGTGGAACAGGGCCTGACACGGACCGCCGCCGGCCCACTTTTGACGGGCCATCGCATGTCCCGTCACGGGGAATTGGGGTTGGATGCGACCTCGAAATTGGCTACACGTTTGGCGCCGAGAAACCCGGACCGTTTGAGGGCTGGAAATGACCTATTGCTGCGGAATTCTGGTGCGCGACGGCCTCGTCATGATCGCCGATACCCGCACCAATGCCGGCCTCGACAACGTTTCGACCTTCCGCAAGCTGCACATCTTCGAAAAGCCCGGCGACCGCATCATGGCGATCGCCAGCGCGGGGAATCTCGCGATCAGCCAGTCGGTGCTGTCGACCCTGACCGAGGGCATGGAAGATCCGCACACCGGCGAGCTCGAGACGCTGATGAACGCGCCGACCATGTTCCAGGCGGCGCAGCGGATCGGCCGCGCCATCCGCTCCGTGCATGCCACCGAGGGCGATGCGCTGCGCTCCGAGGACATCTCGTTCGATGTCTCGTTCCTGTTCGGCGGCCAGATCAAGGGCTCGCGGATGCGCCTGTTCATGGTCTACACCGCCGGCAACTTCATCGAGTGCACCACCGACACGCCGTATTTGCAGATCGGCGAGCACAAATACGGCAAGCCGGTGCTCGATCGCGCCATGCATTACGACGTCGAGCTCTACGAGGCGCTCAAGACCGGGCTGATCTCGATGGATTCGACGATGCGTTCCAATCTCGGCGTCGGCCTGCCGATCGACGTGCTGGTGGTCCGCACCGACGCCTGCGAGGCCGATCTCAACCACCGCATCGAGGCCGGCGAGCCCTATTTCCACGATTTGCGCTCGCGCTGGTCGGCGGCGCTGCGCGCGGCGCACCAGAACATTCCGCGCCCACCCTACAAGAACGAAACCGAAGCAAAAACCAAGTAAGAGGAAACTCGGATGACCGAAGCAACCAGCAAGATCGCACTCGTCACCGGCGCCGGCACCGGTGTCGGCCGCGCGGCATCGCTCGCTTTGATGGACAAGGGCTACACCGTGGTGCTCGCCGGCCGCCGCATCGAGATGCTGGAGGAGACCGCCAAGCTCGGCCCCGCCGGCAAGAGCCTGTGCGTCTCGGCCGACATGGCCAATCCGGCCGCGATCGCCGCGCTGTTCGACAAGGTCAAGGCGACCTACGGCCGGCTCGACGTTCTCTTCAACAATGCCGGCATGGGCGCGCCGCCGGTGCATTTCGAGGATTTGCCGCTCGAGCAGTGGCAGGCCGTGGTCAACACCAACCTCACCGCGCCGTTCCTGTGCACCCAGCACGCCTTCCGCATCATGAAGGACCAGACCCCGCGCGGCGGCCGCATCATCAACAACGGCTCGATCTCGGCGCATGCGCCGCGGCCGTTCTCGGCGGCCTACACCTCGACCAAGCACGCCATCACCGGCCTCACCAAAGCCTCCAACCTCGACGGCCGCATGTATGACATCGCGGTCGGCCAGGTCGACATCGGCAACGCCGCGACGCCGATGACCGATCGCATGGTCAACGGCCCCGGCGTGCTGCAGCCGGACGGCACCACCAAGCACGAGCCGCGCATGGACGCCAAGGCGGTCGGCGACGCCGTCGCCTACATGGCCGGCCTGCCGCTCGACGCCAACGTGCTGTTCATGACCGTCATGGCGACCAAGATGCCGTTCGTCGGCCGGGGCTGATCTTCGTATTCGGCATGGCCGGGCCCGTCCTGGCCATCGCCTCGCAGGCGGGGCGCCGCCAAAATATCGAAAACAACCCCATGCACAGTAGCCGGCGGCTGGCCGCGTCCAACACGGCCACTTGACACGTCGGGCAACTCAGGGGTATTTTTCCATTATTCCGAAATTCCGCGTGCCGGGGAACTGAAGCGGTGCCAAACGCACCTCCGTGGTGATGCGTCCTAGCAACGAATAGGAGGCGACATGCGGGGACTGCGCGTCACGTTGTTCATCCTAATCGTCCCCACCGCCATCTGCATGGTCATCCTGGTGACCCTGCACAACCGATTGAGCAACGACATGCGGGGTTGGATGTGGCTGGGGCTAATCGGCCTATGGGCAGAAGCTGCTCTACATGCCTTCGTGGACTGGGTTAGGCGCGAACCAGACAGGTGAGTGGCAATAGCCTTAGAGCAAAATGTTTCGCTGGGCATGCGAAGTGAAACATCACCTCTCCATGAGGACGGCGAGAGATGGCTTGCGGAGAGTCCTCCGTCACCCGAATCACATCTCGCTTCGCTGCATGTGATCCGACCTCTCCCCGCAGTGAGAAACTTCTACTCCAGCTTCTCAACGTCCCGCAGCGTCGGGAACAGCTTCATCCAGAGCAGCGCGATCGCAACCGTGGCGACGCCGCCGAGCACGGCTGACGGCACGGCGCCGAGCAATGCGGCGGTGACGCCGCTCTCGAACTGGCCGAGTTGGTTGGAGGCGTTGATGAACAGGAAGTTCACCGCGCCGACGCGGCCGCGCATCTCGTCGGGCGTCGCCAGCTGCACCAGCGAGAAGCGGATCACGACGCTGATCGTGTCGGCGGCGCCGAGCACTGCCAATGCGAAGGCCGACAGCCACATCCAGTGCGACAGCGCAAACACCACGGTCGCGACGCCGAACACGATCACCGCCTGGAACATGCGTAATCCCACGCGGCGGTTGATGGTGTGCCGCGCCAGCACCATGGTCATCAAGAGCGCGCCGACCGCAGGCGCGGCGCGCAGGATGCCAAGGCCAAGCGGGCCGGTTTGCAGGATGTCGCGCGCATAGATCGGCAGCAGCGCGGTGACGCCGCCGAACAGCACCGCGAACAGATCGAGCGAGATGGTGCCGAGGATCGCCGGATTGCTGCGCACAAAAGTGACGCCGGCAAACAGGTCATCCGACACCTCGCCGTTCTTCGCTGCCGCCTGCTGCAAGCGGCCGATTCCGCCGGTGAGCAGCGCGCCGAACAGCCAGAACACCATCATGATGGCGTAGGGCGCGCTCGGCATCAGCGCATAGGCAAAGCCGCCGAGCGCGGGTCCGGTGATGGTCGCAACCTGCGCCGCGCCGCTCGAGATCGCGGTCGCGCGCTGCAACGATCCTTGCGGCGCGATCAGCGGCAACAGCGCGGCGGTCGCCGGGCTTTCGAACGCACCGGCGATCCCCAGCACGAAGGTCGCGACGAAGATCTGGATCTCGGAAATGGTGCCGGCAAATGTGCTTCCGGCGAGAAACAAAGCGGTCAGCGCTTCCGCCACCTGGCAGGCCTGCACCACGCGCTTGCGCTCGAAGCGGTCGGCAGCATGGCCTGCGACGAACACCAGGAGCGCCGTCGGCAGGAACTGGATCAGACCGACCATGCCGAGCTCGAACGCGCTGCCGGTCAGGTCATAGATCTGCCATCCGATCGCGACCGCGCCGATCTGGCTGGAGAAGCGCGACAGGCTGCGCGACGACAGGAAGAACAGGAACGGTCTGTGACCGAGCAGATCGCGGGCGCCGGCCGGCATGGCGGAGGACATGCACGATTGCGTGGCTGAGCCCCTGCAACTTGTCAATGGATTCGGGATCAACGCGCAACAGCATTGCGCTGCGCGAAGCCCCTGCCATAATCCGTTGAGGTTCTTGGGGGCGTGATGCTGCAGTTGCAATCGGCGTTCGGCGTGGTGGCGTTGCTGGTGATCGCCTGGGCGTTGAGCGAGAATCATCGGATGGTGTCGTTGCGGCAGGCGGCGATCGGGCTCGGCGTCACGGTCGTCACCGCACTGGTGCTGATCAAGGTGCCGCTGGTGACGCAGGCGTTCGGCGCGATCAACGATGCCGTCGGCACCATCGCAGCGGCGACGCGCGCCGGCACCGCCTTCGTGTTCGGTTATGTCGGCGGCGGCCCGGCACCGTTCGATCCGAAGGCGCCGGGCTCGGATTTCATCCTCGCCTTCCAGGCGCTGCCGATCGTGCTCGTGATGAGCGTGCTGACGACGCTGCTGTTCTATTGGCGCGTGCTGCCGCCTGTGGTGCGCGGCATGGCCTGGATCCTGGAGCGCACGCTCGGCGTCGGCGGCGCGGTCGGGCTCTCGACCGCAGCCAATATCTTCCTCGGCATGGTGGAAGCGCCGCTGTTCATCCGCCCCTATCTGGGTCAGCTCACCCGCAGCGAATTGTTTCTGGTGATGACCGGCGGCATGGCCGGAATTGCCGGCACCGTGCTGGTGCTGTACGCGACGCTGCTGGCGCCGCTGATCCCGGATGCCGCCGCGCATTTCGTCATCGCCTCGGTGCTGGGTGCGCCGGCCGCCATTCTGGTCAGCCTGATCATGGTGCCGGAGACATCCGACAAGCGTACCGGCGGATCGCTCGAGGATCCCGATGTCCAGGTGTCGTCGACGATGGACGCGATCGTGAAGGGCACCGCCGCGGGGCTCGAGCTCTTGATGAACATCATCGCGATGCTCTTGGTGCTGGTCGCCCTGGTCTATCTCGCGAACAAGATCATCGGGCTATTGCCGGAGATCGGCGGCGCGAAGATCTCGCTGCAACGGCTGCTCGGCTACCTGATGGCGCCGGTGTGCTGGCTGATGGGGCTGCCGTGGCCGCAGGCGATCACGGCGGGAAGCCTGATGGGCACCAAGACCGTGCTGAACGAGTTGATCGCCTATGTCGATTTGTCGAAGCTCGGCCCCGACGCGCTCGATCCGCGCTCGCGGCTGATCATGCTCTACGCGATGTGCGGCTTTGCCAATTTCGCGAGCCTCGGCATCATGATCGGCGGCCTCGGCATCATGGCGCCCGGACGGCGCGACGAAATCAACGAGCTCGGCCTGAAGTCGATTGTGTCAGGGACGCTGACGACGTGCCTGATGGGCGCGATCGTGGGGATGCTGACGTAGCCGTAGCCCGGATGGAGCAAAGCGCAATCCGGGGCGGTGCTGACCGTGTGCGTGAATCCCGGATTTCGCTTCGCTACATCCGGGCTACGATACGTTTTCTTCGTCATTCCGGGGCGGCGCCAACGGGTCGCGCGAACGCGCGCCCCGGAATGACAGAAAGCTACGCCTTCAACTCCACCGTCTTGAACTCGGCCGGCAGGATCACCTCCAGCAGTTCGACGTCGTCGGAATAATCCAAAATCATGTGCCGGATGCGCGGCGGCTGGGTCCAGGCGCTGCCTTCTCGCATCAGCGTCTCGCCTTCGCCTTCCATGTAGGTCTTCACCCAGCCCTTGAGCACATAAACCATCTGGAAGTCGACGTCGTGGAAGTGCAGCTTCGAGACTTCATCCGGATTGCACGGTCCCTGCAGCCGGATGACATGCGCCTGCGCGAGGCCATGAGAGGCTGCGGCGATACCGAGGTCGCGGTACTTGGCGTAGGCACGCAGCCCGTCGGCCTTGAAATCCTCTTCGCGGTGATGGCTGATCGCGACGCGCTGCTTCGGCCGCGCCTTGGTTGTCGCCTTGGTTGCCGCCTTGGCCGCGCTCTTCCTGGCCGCCGAAACGCGGCCTTTCGACTTGATGGTCTTGCGCGCGGACGATTTTTTTTTGGCGCCGGCGCCAAGCCCCGACCATTTCTTCTTCACCGCGGTCTTGGCTGCGGATCTCGATGCCGTCTTCTTGGCCATTGTTCGCCTCCCGTCTTCTTGCGACGGCGAAGGCTAACACAAGTCGCGCTGCGCGAAGTGGGCAAAGGCGCGCACCGCGCGCCCTGCCCGCCCGAGCGGATCAATGCAGCCGGAACACGCCGTCGACGGCGCGCAGTTCGGCCGGCTTGACCAGCTTGGAATGCGCCACCGTCACCGAAAACAGCGGGCCTTCGAGCTTCTGCTGCCAGAAGCTGAGGAAATCCTGCAACGCCGGAAATTTCGGAAACAGGTCGTAGTTCTGCCAGACATAGGTCTGCAGCAACGAGGGGTGATCCGGCATCCGATAAAGGATTTGCGCCGTCGTCAGCCCATACCCCAGCAACTGCTTCCGGAAATCGTCGGAAACACCCCCACCAACTCGCGAGTCCATGCCAACCTCCTGTGACGGAGCGCATTCACGTGGTGGCCAACCTCCCCGCCGGACCACCGGGCAATGGATGCGCTCACATGAGAGAAATGTGACGCACGCGACTAACCCATCACAAGCCCAAATGTTTAATAGGTTGTTGAAATTTCTTGCGTTAGCAGCAACTTACCGCATCTGCTAATAGCCGCAGTGCCCCTCGGTGCGGCATTAAGGATGCCGAAATGATCTCGGCATGTTTTGGCAGCCGTCATCCGCGAGTGCCAATTTTTCTGCTAGAGGCACTTGCCCGCCGCCAAGGCTTGACCTATCTCCTTCGCAACCAGCCTGGCACTCGCCGGGCTGGACTGCTAACACTCCAAAAATCTACAGCATCCGCAAATATTTAGGAGGACTGCATGCAATTCCGTCCGCTTCACGACCGCGTCGTGGTCAAGCGCATCGACGCCGAAGAGAAGACTGCTGGCGGCATCATCATTCCGGACAGCGCCAAGGAAAAGCCCTCGCAGGGCGAAGTCATCGCCGTCGGCCCGGGCGGCCGCGATGAAGCCGGCAAGCTGATCCCCATCGACGTCAAGGTCGGCGACCGTGTCCTGTTCGGCAAGTGGTCCGGCACCGAGGTCAAGATCGACGGCGAAGACCTGCTGATCATGAAGGAAAGCGACATCATGGGCGTGCTCGACGTCCCCGCTTCCAAGAAGAAGGCGGCCTAAGCGCCTCCCTCCCTCCCAGGTAAACCTCTCAAGGAAAAACTCAGATGGCAGCTAAAGAAGTCAAATTCTCCGTCGAGGCGCGCGACAAGATGCTGCGCGGCGTCGACGTTCTCGCCAACGCGGTGAAGGTCACGCTCGGTCCGAAGGGCCGCAACGTGGTGCTCGAAAAGTCGTTCGGCGCTCCCCGCATCACCAAGGACGGCGTCACCGTCGCCAAGGAGATCGAGCTCGAGGACAAGTTCGAGAACATGGGCGCCCAGATGGTGCGCGAAGTCGCCTCCAAGTCCGCTGACGCGGCCGGCGACGGCACCACCACGGCGACCGTGCTCGCCCAGGCGATCGTGAAGGAAGGCGCCAAGTCGGTCGCCGCCGGCATGAACCCGATGGATCTGAAGCGCGGTATCGACCTCGCGGTCGAAGCCGTCGTTGCGGACCTCCAGAAGAACTCGAAGAAGGTCACCTCGAACGAGGAGATCGCCCAGGTCGGCACCATTTCGGCCAACGGCGATGCCGAGATCGGCAAGTTCCTCGCCGACGCCATGAAGAAGGTCGGCAACGAGGGCGTGATCACGGTCGAGGAAGCCAAGTCGCTCGAGACCGAGCTCGACGTCGTCGAGGGCATGCAGTTCGACCGCGGCTACATCTCGCCCTACTTCGTCACCAACGCCGACAAGATGCGCGTTGAGATGGACGACGCCTACATCCTGATCAACGAGAAGAAGCTCTCCTCGCTGAACGAGCTGCTGCCGCTGCTCGAGGCCGTGGTGCAGACCGGCAAGCCGCTGGTGATCGTCGCTGAGGACGTCGAAGGCGAAGCCCTCGCCACCCTCGTCGTCAACCGCCTGCGTGGCGGCCTGAAGGTCGCGGCCGTCAAGGCTCCGGGCTTCGGCGATCGCCGCAAGGCCATGCTGCAGGACATCGCGATCCTGACCGGCGGCCAGGCCATCTCGGAAGACCTCGGCATCAAGCTCGAGAACGTCACGCTGCAGATGCTCGGTCGCGCCAAGAAGGTGATGATCGACAAGGAAAACACCACGATCGTCAACGGCGCCGGCAAGAAGGCCGACATCGACGCCCGCGTTGCCCAGATCAAGGCGCAGATCGAGGAGACCACCTCGGACTACGACCGTGAGAAGCTGCAGGAGCGTCTCGCCAAGCTCGCAGGCGGCGTCGCGGTGATCCGCGTCGGCGGCGCGACCGAAGTCGAGGTGAAGGAGCGCAAGGATCGCGTTGATGACGCGATGCACGCGACCCGCGCGGCAGTCGAGGAAGGCATCGTCCCGGGCGGCGGCGTCGCCCTGCTCCGTGCTTCCGAGCAGCTCAAGGGCCTGCGCACCAAGAACGACGACCAGAAGACCGGCGTCGAGATCGTGCGCAAGGCGCTGTCGGCTCCGGCTCGCCAGATCGCGATCAACGCCGGTGAAGACGGCTCCGTCATCGTCGGCAAGATCCTGGAGAACAAGGCCTACAACCACGGCTTCGACTCCCAGACCGGCGACTATGCCGACCTCGTCAAGAAGGGCATCATCGACCCGACCAAGGTCGTCCGTACCGCGATCCAGAACGCTGCCTCGGTTGCCGCGCTCCTGATCACCACGGAAGCCATGGTTGCCGAGCTGCCGAAGAAGAACGCCGGCGGCCCCGCGATGCCTCCGGGCGGCGGCATGGGCGGCATGGACTTCTAAGTCCAGCCTCTCAAGGCAATTTGCGAATGCGAAACCCCGGCAGCGATGCCGGGGCTTTTGTTTGTGTCGTCATTCCGGGGCACGCGAAGCGTGAGCCCGGAATCCATAACCACGAATGTCAGTTGGATATTCCCGGAAAGAGATCGACCCACCCGGGATTTTGCTCTTCAATCAGCCGCACCTTCCAATCGCGCCGCCATTTCTTCAGTTCTTTCTCCCGTGTGATCGCGGTGGCCGCGTCGTCGTAGATTTCAAACCAGACCAGCTTGTTGACCCCGTATCGTGACGTGAACCCGGGAGCCGCTTTGGTTCGGTGCTCGTGGACGCGACGCACGATGTCGTTCGTCACACCCAGATAGCGGGTGCCGTGCTTCCTGCTGGCAAGGAGATAGACGTAGTAGGCCATCTCGACAGCCGTGGTTATGGATTCCGGGCTCGGCGCTACGCGCCGCCCCGGAATGACGAAGGATAGTTTTCCGGGACGCGTCGCTCAATACGTTGCCGCAGTCTTGCCTATCACTCCACCTTCGCCGCAACCGGTCCCTTGTCGGTCCAGTCCGGCGGCACGCCGGCGCTGTCGCCGACCATGCCGATGAGACCGGGCGCACGCCCGAACGCTTCGCACGCCGGATATTTCGGCGCGCCGCCGAGCAGGAAGCCGAGCCGCTGCATCGAGGGTATCGAGGGCACGCCGCCGAACGGCGTCACGCCGGTGACCAGCATCTGGCTGAAATCGCCGCCGAACGATGCCGCAAGGCCGTACGCATCGCCCTCCTCCGACATCCGCCCGTTGTCGAAGGCACTGGCCGCGCGGCCCCAGACCATCGCCGCCTTCTGCTGCCCGGCCGGATCGCGTGCCTCGGCTTCAAGCGACAGGCTGCCGAGTCCCACCGGAATCCGCGGCACCGGCACGGGCACGCCGGGCAACAGAATCGACTTCGCCACTGACACACCCTTGGAGACGCCGACCGCCGTCGGATCGGTGGGCACCGCATGCGTGATGACGGCGTGAACGGTCAGATCGGCCGGCTCCGACGCAACCACGTAGAAGCGTTCGCTCAGGCCCGCACATAATGCGCGATCAGCCGCGTTGGTCACGAGCCGGCGCTGTGCAGCCGTGAACGGCGCGGGCGTTCGCTCCGAGAACACGGTGGGGACGATCCTGACGGTTTTCGCCGCCAGCACCTCATCCTTGTTGACCCGCAGCAGCGAGCGGGTCAACATCCCGTCCGATTGCACCATATTGTCGTAGGAGCGAAGCGAGCCTGCCTGATCCAGCGTCGCCGTCGCGCAGCCCGAGACCAGCAGAGCGAGCAGGTTCGCCGCCGCCCAGCCGCGGAGCGGTACCCCCCGCCTGCTCACGAATCCATTTGCCGCCGGAAGCAGCTTGATCCGGCATACGCGCGAGCAAGATGTCATTGCCGGCCCACTGACTTACACTTGGTGTAAATGTTACACTTAGTGTAATTATTGTGTTGGGCGGTTTTATGGCCGGGACCGCCGCCTGCGACCGGAAGACGCATGTCCAACCGCGCACTGCGCGCGTTGACGCCAACGGCCGCGCGAACCCGAGGCCGCAAAATGCTTTTGCCCTGATTGCCTGTTCATGAGAGACGCGGCCGATGCCCGAGACGAAAACCCAGACGTCTGCAAAGACCGAAGGCCTGCGCGAGCGAAATCGCCGCGAGACGACCCGACGCATCGCCGATGTCGGCATGGAGCTGTTTCTGGCCAACGGCTTCGAGGCGACGACGCTGGATGAGATCGCGGCGGCGGCCGGCATCTCGCGCAGGACCTTCTTCTACTATTTCAGGAGCAAGGACGACATCCTGCTCGCCCATATCGCCGGCTATGACGACGCGCTGAAGGCATCGATCCGCGACCATGCCGCCGCGGGCGAGCCGATCGACGTCGTCCGCGAGGCCTTGCTAGAAATGTCCGCCCGCTTCCAGACGTCGCGAACGGTTGCGATTTCGCGCCTGATCTGTGAGAGCGAAGTGCTGAGCTCCCGCAAGCACCGCAGCGATCAGCATCGGGAGCAGGTCGTCTACGAGACGCTGCGCGAATTGTGGCCGGGCAAGGACCGCCGCGACCGTCTTCGTCTCGTCGCGATGGCCGCGAGCGGCGCGCTGCGCATCGCGGTCGACGCCTGGCTCGAGCAGGGCGGCAAGCGCCAGCTCACCAAATACGTCCAGGACGCCTTCGCCAATCTGAAGGCCGCGATCTAACTCCATTTCTCTCGTCATTCCCCGGTGCGCAATTGCGCACCTGAGGGCGGCGCGTAGCGCCGAGCCCGGAATCTGTTGTTCAGCGAAACTTGCGGCCCGATGGATTCCGGGCTCTCGCTTCGCGAGCCCCGGAATGACGAAAGGGCAAGTTCGCATTCCCGTCGCCACCTCACCCGCCCCGGGCGACGTCGTGGAAGCAGGCGCGCAGCCAGTCGATGGTGACGCGGGTCGCCGCATCGCGCTTGAGGTGGTTTTGCACCAGAAGCCAGACGTCGCGCCGCTTCGGCAGCAGCGTGGTGCGCAGACGGCGGTCAGTCAAAAGGTCGACGCAACTGTGCTCCGGCAGCACGCCGACCGCCTGATGCGACTGGATCAGCCTGTGGATGATCCGGACATTGTCGGTGACGCAACGCGCGCGAAGCCGTTTTCCACGCAGAAACTGCATCTCGGGTATCGCTCCGAGCTCATCGGGATAGGCGCAGGTGACCGCCTCTCCCGCAGATGTCGCGACCGGCTCGAAGAAATACAGCCTGACCTCGGCGAGCTTCGAGATCGCGAAGTCGCCCTTGTCGGGCTTGCGCAGGCGGATCGCGAGATCGGCTTCCCAGCGCGAGAATTTGACGTTGTCGCTTGAGGTCAGGAATTGCAGCGTAAGACCCGGATTGGCGCCGAGCAATTCGCTGGTGCGCGGCGCCAGCACTTCTTCTGCAATCGCATTGGTGGATGCGATGCGCAGCCGGCCGACCGGGCCGGGCAGGCTTTCGCCGATCCGGCCGATCTCCTCGGCATGCGCGGCCATCGCCTGGACGTGCGCGAGCACCACGTCGCACTGCCGGGTCGGCTTGCGGACGCCGTCGGCAGCCTCGAACAGGCGCAGCCCGAGCGCGCGCTCGATCCGCGCCAGCCGGCGGCCGACCGTGGTCTCGTCGATCCGCAGCCGCGCGCTGGCGCCGGCATAGGTGCCCTCGTCCCTGACGGCCGCGATGATGCGAAGATCGTCCCAGTTCATGGCCCAGAGGCTACATCGCATCCCGCCTGGCTGCAATAACGCAGCCACTGGCTGCAATATCCCTGCATAACGGCAGGCGGGTCCGTGGCTATATTTTCCCAAGACGCATCCTCCGGAGTTCTCAGGACCATGACCACAGCCAAGACCTTGATGCAGCTTGCCGGCATCGACCTCACCCCGCCCCGCCTCGGCGACAGCTGCCTGGTGCTGATCGACATCCAGAACGAGTATCTCGCAGGCCCGCTGGCGCTGCCCGACGCCGGCCCCGCGATTGCGCGCGCCACCGCCTTGCTCGGCCGCGCGCGGGAGAGCGGCGCTGCGATCATTCACATCGCGCACAAGGGCGCACCGGGAAGCCTGTTCGATCGCAGCGCGGAGCGCGGCGCGATCATCGCGCCGCTGTCGCCCCGGCCCGGCGAGACCGTGATCGAGAAGCAATTACCGAATGCCTTCGCCGGCACCGACCTCAACGCACAGCTCGCCGCGACCGGCCGCAAGGAGCTCGTGCTCGCCGGCTTCATGACGCACATGTGCGTCAGCTCGACCGCCCGCGCCGCGCTCGATCTCGGCTTCCGCACCACGATCGATGCCGACAGCTGCGCCACCCGCGACCTGCCCGACGGCAAGGGCGGCACGATCGCGGCCCGGCTCATTCACGACATTGCGCTCGCCGAACTGTCCGACCGCTTTGCGATCATCGCGCGCGGCAACGCCCTCGCCTGAGGCACCGGTCATGCTGCAGCTCTATTTCTGGCCGATGGCCTGCTCGCTCGCCAGCCGGATCGCGCTGATGGAGGCCGGCATCGACGCCCGCTATCACATGGTCGATCTCTGGACCAAGAAGGTGCTCGAGGACGACGACGACTTCCGCGCCGTCGCGCCGAAGGGCGCGGTGCCGGTGCTGGTGCTGGAAAACGGCGAGCGGCTGACGGAGAGCGCTGCGGTGCTGCAATACATCGCGGACCTCAAGCCAGAGCTCGGCCTCGCTCCGCCGGCCGGCCATCCGGACCGCTACCGCTTGCAGGAATGGCTGAGCTTCATCGGCACCGAGATCCACAAGGGCTTTCTGTTCCCAGCCTTCTGGTACAAGGACGAGGCATCGCTCGCCAAGCCGCGTGCCAGGATCGGACAGACTTTGTCGGTGCCATCGGCGCATCTCGCCGACCGCGAATTTCTGGTCGGTGACCGCTTCACGGTCGCGGACGCGCATCTCACCTGGGCCCTGCTGTTGCTCCGCGCCGCCGGCGTCGACGCCGCGCAATGGCCGCCGCTGGCCGCCTATCTCACGCGCATGCAGGCGCGGCCGCAGGTCAAGGCCGCGATCGGCAGCGAGATGCAGATGTGGAAGAACATTGCGGCGTGATCGCCGCGCACCCGGCGCGGGCTTACTGGAACGCGACCTCGGCGAAGCTGCGCAGCTTGCGCGAATGCAGGCGCTCGGATTCCTGCTGCTTGAGCCGCTCCAGCGCCTTCAGCCCGATCTGGAGATGCTGGCCGACGCGCTGGCGGTAGAACTCGCTCGCCATCCCCGCGAGCTTGATCTCGCCATGCAGCGGCTTGTCGGAGACGCACAGCAGCGTGCCGTAGGGCACGCGGAAGCGATAGCCGTTAGCGGCGATCGCCGCCGATTCCATGTCGAGCGCGACGGCGCGCGACTGCGACATCCGCCGGATCACCTGCGGCCCGCTGATCTCCCAATTGCGGTTGTCGACGCTCGCCACCGTTCCGGTGCGCATCAAGCGCTTGAGCTCGAAGCCGGTGAGCCCGGTCACCTCGCCGACCGCCTCCTCGAGCGCGACCTGCATCTCCGCAAGCGCAGGGATCGGTACCCAGAGCGGCAGCTCGTGATCGAGCACGTGATCTTCGCGGACATAGCCGTGGGCCAGCACATAATCGCCGAGCCGCTGCGTGTTGCGCAGGCCGGCGCAATGGCCGATCATCAGCCAGGCATGCGGCCGCAACACTGCGACGTGATCGGTGATGTTGCGCGCGTTCGATGGACCGATGCCGATGTTGATCAGGGTGATGCCGCGATAGCCGGGCTCGACCAGATGAAACGCCGGCATCTGCGGGACGCGCCCCGACGCCGTCCCGCTCGTGCCGCCGCCCGCCAGCGCGTTGCGCGTGATCACATTGCCGGGCGCGACGAATGCATCGAGGCCTTGCTCGCCCGACGCAAGACGCTGCAGGCTCGATTGCACGAAGGCATCGACATAGAACTGGTAGTTGGTGAAGATCACGAAATTCTGGAAGTGCTCCGGATCGGTGCCGGTGTAGTGATAGAGCCGGCGCAGCGAGTAATCGACCCGCGCGGCACGGAACAGGGACAGCGGCTCGGGCGTGCCCGGCGTCAGCTCAAACGTGCCGTCGGCGATCGCATCGTCCATCGCGGCAAGGTCAGGCGTATCGAACACGTCGCGCAGCGACCGCGTGAACGCCGAGCTGTCGGCGATGGTCAGCGCCGCCTCGATATTGATGTCGCGCCGGTAGGCAAAATGGATCGGGATCGGCTCGCTGGACTCGCCGATCTCGACCGCCACGCCATGGTTCTTGATCAGGAGCCCGATCTGCTCGGTGAGATAGGTCCGGAAGATATCCGGCCGGGTGATGCTGGTCTCGTGGATGCCGGGTCCCGCGACGAAACCATAGGCGAGCCGCGAGTCGAGCCGCGCATGCGACGAGGTCGTGATGCGGACGAACGGGTAGTGCGCCCGCACCCGCGTCGTGATGGTGGCGCCGTTGACATAGGCCTCGAAGCGATCGCGCAGGAATTGGGTGTTGCGCTCGTAGATCTCTTCGAGCCGGACAACGGCGGCCGCGGCATCGACGAACGCTTCGGTCGTGATCGGCGGTGGGGTTTCGATGGGGGGCGTGGGAGACATGTTCGCTTTGCGCCAGATCCGTTGCCGAGCTCGGAATCGCCCTGGATCAGTACAATATAGCGACACACGATATGGCGACAATGCCTCCGCTTCCAGATCGACGCCGACCGCTGGGCATCCCTAGCGGACAACCGTCCCCATGCGCCCGGTCCTGATCACTCCGTCCGGCGATCGCGAGAAATAGATCAGGCCGGCACGGCCGATGATGTTCTCGAGCGGAATAGTGCCCATCATCGACGGCACACGGCTATCCGTGGAATTGTCGCGGTTGTCGCCCAGCATGAAGAATTGACCGGCGGGCACAGTGAAGACAGGCGTGTTGTCGTAATACGCGTGATCGATGCAATCGAGCGTCTCGTAGCTCACATTGTTCGGCAGCGTCTCGCGCCAGCGCCGCGCGCTGGATTGGCCATTTGACCCACAGGCGTCATCGCCGACGAAATCCGGCATCCGCTCGCGCACCACGGCCGTCTCGTTGATGTAGAGCTGACCGTCGCGCATCTGGATGCGATCGCCGGGCAGCCCGGCGACGCGCTTGATGTAATCGACGCGGTCATCCTTCGGCAGCCGGAACACCACCACGTCGCCGCGCGCCGGAGACGATCCGAAGATGCGCCCTTCGAACAGTTTCGGAGAGAACGGGAGGGAATAGTGGGTGTAGCCGTAAGCGAATTTCGAAACGAAGAGATTATCGCCGACTTCCAGCGTCGGCATCATCGACCTGGCCGGGATGCTGAAGGGCTGAAACAGGAAGGTGCGACACAGCGGCGGCGACAGGATCGGCAGCGCGATGATCAGGAGCAGCGCGATCAGCAGGATCCTGCCCCACGGCCGCCGGCGGCCGGTCTCCTGAACCAGTGTCATATGCCTGCCCTGCGTCCAGATTCACGTCGCCGAACATAGCTGACGACGGTGGGACAGGCCAAGGGGCCAAGCCCCCCTGCAGCAGAATGCGTCTACTGAATCCTCGCCAAGACCGCGAGGCGGCGGATGCCCTTGTTACGGTAGGCATCGAGGAACGCGTAATAGTCCTTGAACGAGACGCAACCGTTGGAGTCGCCGTTCGGGCCGAGCATGAAGGTGTGCGCGAGCAGACCGTCGCGGTTGAAGATCTTGCCCTCGCCGCCGATCGGATTGAGCCGCAGCGCCGGCACGCCGTGGAACAGCGCCTCGCGCGGCTTGAGTTCGTAGATGTGCGGCGGCGTCACGCCGACCATCTTCATATGCGAGGATCTGGGATCGTCGAGCCGGGAGCCGAGCCCCGAATGCGCCTCGAGGCGCGTGCCGTCGGGCAGATACACGGTCTTGGCCGAGATGTCGTAGACCGCGGTCTGGCGGTCATAGGGCGGCGAGCCGCCGAGCATCGGGTTCTGGTCCAGCGTCGAGGGGATGCTGCCGGTGACATTGGCGTCGGCAGAAGCGAAGGAGAGCAGTCCGCCGCTCGACTCGCGCTTGCCCCACAGCTTCTCGACCATGGTCTGCCGCTCGCTCGATGCGATCGACATCACCGCGGCCTTGGCGCGTGCGGCCATGTCGCGGACGCCACCGGATTTGGTCGCCTGCTTGGCCTCGGGCGCCTTCTCAGTTCCCTTGGACTCAACCGTCGCAGATGGATCGTTGAGCGCCACCTTCAGATTGGCGGCGGCTTGCTTCTTGGCGGTCTCGACCGACTTCGGCGCCGGCAACGGCTTCGATGTCTCGGCGAGTTCTGCCGTCGCAACCGCCCTCGCCGCGACGGCGACCTTGGGTTCAGCGGCCTGCTTGATCGGATCGATCTGCGGTGCGGCGTCGGCCACGACGCTGGAGGCAACGCCCACCGGCGCGGCGGCCGCAAACCGATCGTTAAACATAAGTGACGGTGTCGGGACTTCCGACTTTGCGACCTCGGCGTTGGCAGAGGTCTTGGCGGGTGCCGCCGGCGCCGGAGTCAGGGACGCGAATACCTCGTTGAACGCGGGTGCGGGCCGCGCGGCCACCGCAACGGGGCGCTTCACCACAGGCGCTTCAAATGACGCATGGCCTACCGACGGATAGACGCTCGCCGCAAAGATGTTGGCATAGACTGTCCAGGCGCAGCCAAGCACCAGCCCCGCCACCGCGGCGCTGCCGAGGAAATGCTGTGGGAGGATTTTTCGGGAGGTTTTCTTGCGGCTTGGCGCCCCAAGAACATACGCACTCGCACTCGTACCCATACGCCCGGCGCTCAAAACAGGTCCACCTTTGTCCCTCACCCGACGCATCGTCGAACGATGTTCGGCTCAACGTCGCGCGGGGGCACAGACGGCCATTAAGGCGACTTTTAGTTAAATGCGACTTAACCGGATGCGATCCCCTGCAACGCGGGAAGTGCCTGTGGCGTAGGGCTTTTTTAAGATGGCATTGGACCGCGAAAGTGGCTTTTTTGTCCCATGATGGGACATTCCGGCACGCGGCACCGCCGCCGCATGCCGAGATTAATCCTAGGGAGAATTTCCTTGCCGATGGCCCCGTAATCGCGCGGGGATCGGGCAAAAACCATCTCTCAATAGCTGAGCTTCGGATACCAATCCGCGCCGCGCCCCTCGCGCGTGGTGTCGAGCAGGGTCCAGAGCGGATCCATGTCCGGCGCGCCGCGCGGGTCCTGGCCGGGGTCGACCGTGCCGGCACCCATCTCGCCCGCCCAGAAATGCCGGATCGCACCGTCGTGGTGCGTGAAGACATTGTAGCCGGGCACGTCGCTGTCATCCTTGCTGACATAGTCGCGCGTGTAATCGCCCGACGCATCCGAATAGACCTTGTGACGCGTCCAGCCGCGCGCCTTCTTCGCCTTGATCAGCCGCGCGATTGGCGAGCGTGCCACGAACACGAACGAGACGCGCTGCTCGATGTCCGGAAGCTTCCCCTCCCAAGTGCTCATGAACGACGTGCACATCGGGCACGGCTTCTCGCGCTGCGGGCCGAACATGTAGCTGTAGATGATCAGCGTCTGCTTGTTGCCGAAGAGATCGGCGAGCGAGGCTGTGCCGGACTCGCCGATGAACTGATAGGCCCCGGTCACCTCGCCGCCCGGCGGCAAGCTGCGGCGCAGCTCGGCGACGCGCGCGATGTGCCGGCGCAGCTCGATCTCCTCGACGAGCAGCGCCTGGCGCGCCAGACGATAGTCGGCGCTCTCATTGGGAAAGCGTCTGGCGTTGCTGTTTGCGAGTTCGACGGCGGGCTTGAGGACGGGACTGGTCATGGTTGGAACCTCGCGTGGTTAGCGGCTCCCTGGAAGACGGGCCGGAACCGGACGATCCGACATCAACAGCGACGGTTTTACTGCAGTTCCGGTGGCGGCGAACGATCGAAGACCTCGCCCTTTGCGCCGTCGAGCAGATCGAGCGCGTAGGTCTCGATCACCAGCGGCCCGCGCATGCGTTTGGCCTCGGCCACCGTTTCGACGTGAGCGAAATTGTCGCGAAGCGAGGCCGGCATCGCCTGCTCGACCTCGTGCACATAGAGCAGCTTGCCGGACAGCTGCGCCTTGCTCGGCTCGGGCATGTTGACCCAGCGAATGCGCTGGCCCTGCTGCGCGACGCAAGTGCCCTTGGGAAGGTAGAAGGCAAGCCAGCCGACGGTGCCGTAATCCGGCGCCAGCACGCAGCTCGCGCCGGTTCGCGCGCGCACCGCCTCGATCTCGCTGGCGAGTTCCTGCCAGCCGACACCGACGCTGCGCACGGTGGCGTCGCGGCGAGAGCCCGAAAGGATGCCGGTGTTGGCCTGCACGATCAGGAGCGCGAACAGCACGACGCCAGACGGCGCGGCCCAGCGGCGGCAGAAATCGATCGTGCGCTGCTGGCGCGGCGCCCACTGCACCTGGATCGCCGCGACCGCGGCCGCCACCGCAAACGCCGGATAGACCGGCGCGAACCAGTTGGCCTCGACCCGCGCATGCAGCGCGTGCCAGGTGAAATAGACCACGATGGTCCAGAACATCGCGTTGACCAGCACGCGCGCAGGCATTGCGCCGGCACGGCGCCGGTAGAGCGCATAGAGGCCCATCACACCGAGGATGAAGACCAACGGCGTCGCGAATGCAAACTGCGTCGGGATCAGCTCGGCGATGTAGTTCGGCCGGAAGTCCTCGATCCGGGCGCGGCCCATCTGCTTGATGAACGACACCCAGTGGTGATCGGCATTCCAGGAGATGACCGGCGCAAACAGGCCGGCTGCAACCAGGCCGCCGAGATAGAGCCAGGGGGAAAGAAACCAGCGCCGCAGCTTCGGCACGACAGCAAGCCAGATCAGGATCGCCGGTCCGAAGAACAGCGCAGTGTATTTCGACAGCAGCGCCAGGCCGGCGCTGGCGCCGACCGCAAGCCACCAGGCGCCGCGGCCGCTCTCCAGAACCTTTGCCAGCGAATACAGCAGGAAGCTGGCGGCAACCAGCAGCGGCGCATCGGGTGTCACGATCAGCGTGCCGACCGCGGCCATCAGCGTGACATTGAGCAGGATCGTTGCGCTGGCGGCGATGCGCTGGCCGCCGAACAGGATCTCGGCGGCCCGGTAGATCGCCCAGCTCATCGGCAGCGCGAGCAGGATCGAAACCAGCCGCACGCCGAACGGCGTGTCGCCGGCGATCATGGTGCCGAGCCGGATCACGACCGCGACCATCGGCGGATGATCGTAATAGCCGCCGGCAAGCGCCTTCGACCACATCCAGTAATAGGCTTCGTCGAAGGTCAGCGGCGTCCATGCGGCGGCCGCCAGCCTCAGGATGACCAGCGCGCACACCGCAAGGGCGGTGTTCCGGGCCAGCCGCGCCTCGTTCGCGTTCATGCCGCCGTCATCGCTTGCGCCAGACGAACAGCCCGGACATCGCGTAGTTCCACACCACGCCCATCAGCGCGCCGGCCGCGCCCGCAAGCCACCAGATCGGCTCCTGGTCGTAGACCGAGAACGCGACGCCGACATTGGCGAGCAGGCCGACGCTGCACACCAGATAGAACAGCAAGAGGCCGCGCAGGATGCCAAAGCCCTTCAGCCGCTGGTCGCGATAGGTCAGGAAGTTGTTGAGGATGAAGTTGCTGGTCATGGCAACGATCGCACCAGTGGCCTGGGCCTCCGGGAACGGCGCCTTGAACAGTTCCAGCGCGATGAACAGCACGGACAGATGCACCAGCAGGCCGAGCCCGCCGACCGCCGCGAACAGGATGAAGCGCAGCGAGATCAGATCGTTGGTCAGCTTCGCCAGCACCAGGCCAAGGAAGTCGAGCGCGACCATCGAGTCAAGCTTGCTCTCGCCATGCTGGCGGGCGCCGAACGTGTAGGGAATTTCGACCGTGCGCAGCTTGCCCTCCGCCGTCGCCACGACGTCGAGCAGGATCTTGAAGCCCTGGGTCGAGAGCTGCGGCGCGAGCTGCTCGAAACGGTCGCGGCGGATCATGAAGAAGCCGCTCATGGGATCGGCGATCTCGACCTTCAGCGCGCGGCGCGCGATCTCGGTGGCAAATGCGCTGGCGCCGGCGCGCTGCTTGTTGAAGCCTTCGCTCTTGTAGCCCTCGATGTAGCGGCTGCCGACCACCAGTTCGGCCTCGCCGCTCTGCAGCAGCGCCACCATCTTCGGGAGCTGGGTCTCGTCATGCTGGAGATCGGCGTCCATGACCGCGGCATAGGGCGCGCTCGACGCCAGGATGCCCTCGATGCAGGCGCCGGACAGGCCGCGTCGACCGACCCGACGGATGCAGCGGACGCGGGAATCCTTCCGCGCCAGGGCGCGCACCACGTCCCAGGTGCCGTCGGGCGAATTGTCATCGACGAAGATGACCTCCCAGGCCACGTCCTTCAGGGTCGCGTCGAGCCGGCGGTACAGCACCGTGACATTGTCGCGTTCGTTGAAGGTCGGGACGACCACCGAAAGCTGCGGCAAACTTGCTGCCTGCGAGGCGGTTTCGGGGGCTAGCTTGATGGCGTCATTCATGAGCGCCAGCGTATAGCCGCAGCCTCCCCCGCTGCCAAGGCGGGCCGGCCCAAACGCGGTCTCGGGAAGCGGGAAAACCGGGCAAAACAGCCCTGAAAATGCCAACGACCACGAACAAGGGGCGCGCGTACATCCGGCGCAGCCGACATTGCCGTGGTCGTCCCAGCGCCGGAGCCCCTGGAGCTCAACGTCGCCGTTATGAGCCAGATAGGAAGCCCCCATGCGATCCGCAAGGGGCAATGGCGCTAGTTGTTCGGGACTTCCCGGATCACCGGGCCGCGCGGCGCCGGGGCCGCCGGCGCGGCCTCGGCGGCGGGCGCCGCCTGCGGCTGCACGGCTGCGGGCGGAGTCGGGTTGCGGAGCTGGCTCGGCGACGGCCCGTAGATGAACGCCGCCGCCAGCACGATGGCTGCGACCACTGCGCCCAGGAAGCCTGCCGTCGATTTTGAGCTCATGCCGATGATCCCTCGCCTGCGCGGATTGATATCAAAAATCGGCCGGCCGCAACAGGATTCGGGAACCTATTTCGCCGCGGCCCTGCGCCTGACGAAGGCGGTGACGATGTCCTTCTGCGCCAGCTCGATCGCGCGGTTGGCCGTCGTCAGGTTGGCGTCGGCATCCTGTTTCGGAAACTGCAGCGACAGGAAGTCGATCAGCGACACCCGGAAGTTCTGCCGCTCGGAGGGACAGACATTGGCGATCAGCGAGGTGAACTCCTGATCGGACATCGCCTTGTTGCTGTCGCGGGGATATTCGCGAGCGAGACAATTCCAGTAGGCGTCGCGACCGGTGATCGCGAGCTTGTGCGCATCGTCGACCTCGTCGGCCATCGCAGCGGACGATATGGCAGCCGACGATATGGCAGCGGAGGACGCGATCAGGAGGGCGGCCGCAACCAGCATGCGCATGTATCGTTCTCCATTTTCGCCCATCGTAGCGAAGAGCGACGACCACGATAAGCACCCGCGCGGCAATCTGGCAAACTGGCCAATCACGATTATTTTGACTACTCTTTGATCCCGTTCCCCCTCCTCACGATGAGTGCAGTCGTGGCCAAAGCTCCCACCAAGCCGACCAAGGCAGACACCAAGACGACCAAGACGGACGCAGGCAACATCTATATCGGCATCGGCGGCTGGACATTCGAGCCGTGGCGCGGGGTGTTCTACCCGGACAAGCTCGCGCAATCGAAAGAGCTGTCCTATGCCGCCTCGAAGCTGACCTCGATCGAGATCAACGGTACCTATTACGGATCGCAGAAGCCGGAGAGCTTCCGCAAATGGGCCAGCGAAGTGCCTGATGGATTCATCTTCTCGCTGAAGGGGCCGCGCTTCGCCACCAACCGCCGCGTGCTCGCCGAGGCCGGCGATTCGGTGAAGCGGTTCTATGATTCGGGGGTGCTGGAGCTGAAGGACCGGCTCGGCCCGGTGCTCTGGCAGTTCGCGCCGACCAAGAAGTTCGACGGCGCAGACTTCGGCAAGTTCCTCGAGCTGTTGCCGCGCAAGCTCGACGGCCGCGCGCTGCGCCATGTCGTCGAGGTGCGTCACGACAGCTTTTGCGTGCCCGAGTTCATCGCTCTCATTCGCGAGCACGAGGTGCCGGTGGTGTTCGCCGAGCACGGCAAATATCCGGCGATTGCCGACGTCGCCAGCGACTTCGTCTATGCCCGGTTGCAGAAGGGCAATGACGAACTGAAGACCTGCTATCCGCCGAAGCAACTCGACGCCTGGGCCAAGCGGTTTCAGGACTGGGCCGGTGGAGGCGAGCCGAACGACCTGCCGAAGGTCGACAAATCAGTGCCGAAGAAGGTGCCGCGCGACGTGTTCGCTTACGTGATCCACGAGGGCAAGGTCCGCGCGCCCGCCGGCGCGATGGAATTGATCGAACGGGTGAAGTGAGACGGCGCCGATGGCGAAGGCAAAAAAGCTGTTCACCATCGGCTACGAGCAGACGCCGTCGAAGGCCGTGCTCGACGAGCTCCAGCACGCCGGCGTCAAGCTCCTCGTCGATGTCCGCGCGGTGGCCTCCTCGCGCCGCCCCGGCTTCTCCAAGAGCCAGCTCGCCGCAGGCCTCGACGAGCGCGGAATCGGCTACGTCCACCTCCGCGGCCTCGGCACGCCGAAGAGCGGTCGGGAGGCGGCGCGCAGCGGACACTATGGCCTGCTGCAAAAGATCTATTCGGCGCACCTCAAGACGGCGCTGGCCAAGGAGCAGCTCGACGAGCTGTCGGCGCTGGTGAAGAAGTCCGGCCCGGTCTGCATCCTCTGCTACGAGCGCGACCACGAGCATTGCCACCGGCGCTGGATCGCCGAGATCATCGAGGAGCGCGACGGCGTCAGGATCGACAACCTGGTCGCGCCGCAGGTTTAGCGCGTGCATTCGTGCGTGGATTGCCGCTATTTCGCTGCTCGTGGCGGCGAGCACGCGGCCGCGCTCGCGATCGGAAGCGGCGCTCAGTCCTCGGATGAGCTCGGCGTTATATCGCCAACGACCATGTCGCGCATGGCCCCCCTCAGCACGGCAACATTTTTTGCGCCGTTCAGCAGCTCGAACTCTCGCTGGGCACGCTGCCAATATGGCGCGGCCTTGTCGTGAACACCGCGGCCGGCATCGGTCAGCTCGATGAGGCGGCTTCGTCTGTCGGTGGGCGATGGCCGAATCCGAACGAGGCCGTCACGTTCCAGGAAGCCGACCATCTTGCCCATTGCGGTCCGCTCGATGTCGAGCTGCTCGGCGAGCGCGTTGACGGCGGCGCTGCCGAGTTCGTTCAGCGCCGCCAGCGTGAGGAACTGAGTGATGCGAAGTCCGACCGGTTCGAGGTGGGCGTCATAAAAGCGCGACATTCGCCGGTTGGCCTTCCTCATGGCGAAGCAGTTGCATTGATCGATTCCCAGCGGTCTGTTCACCGGCAACGCTCCTTGTCGTTCTCGTTTTCATCGCGGCCCGCGCCGCGAATATAGGCGCGGCACGGGCCCAGGGATATTCTCAAAACCCCTGCGGCGGCGTGATGTAGCCGGGCTCCTCGGCCGCAAGCGTGCTCTTGAGGGCCGCCGTTCCCTTGTCGGCCATCACCTCGCTCTTGCCGGCGACGAGGGCGTCGTAGGTCTGGCGCACCACGTCCTCGGGGCTCGCCTTCGGCACGTCAATTCCGTTGGTCAGGTCAGTATCCACGAAGCCGACATGCAGGCCGAGAACCTGAACGCCGCGTTCGCGCAGATGAAAGCGGAGCTGGTTGGTGTAGCTCCACGCCGCCGCCTTGGACGCGGCATAGGGCGTCAGAATCGGCCGCGGCAGCCACACGATGTCGGAGAGCACGTTGATGATGGCGGCGTTCTGCCTTGTCGACAAGATCGGTTCGAAGGCCTGCGTGACGCGCACGACGCCGTAATAGTTGGTGTCGAACATGCGGGCCGATTGCGCCGCAACGTCGGCCGACAGAGGCCCGTCGACCAGAGCGGCGATGCCGGCGTTGTTGACCAGTATCGTCGTATCGGTCGCCAGCGCCGCGGCAGCTGCGATCGATGCCGGGTCGGTGACGTCAATCTTCACGGGGATGACGCCGGGCTCATTGAATCCATCGGTCTTGCGCATGCCCGCATAGACCTTGGCGGCTCCGCGGCGGCGCGCCTCGCGCGCAAAGGCGAGGCCCAGGCCGCGATTGGCACCAGTGATGAAGATGGTTGCATTCTTGATATCCATGACGCTCTACCTTTCCGGATTTGGATGCCAGTGCGGTTCATTCGCGCTACTGGCCCGTTTTTCAACTCAAAGAAAGAGACTTTCCGGCAGCTTTGTCGAAAGCCGCTCGCGCAGACCGGTGGCGAGCGCGAGCACTGCGCCGAGCGGGCTCATTCGCACGCTGACGCGCGGGACTGATCCGTCCGCGTTATGATCGACGATGACCGCCGCGCTCAGCTTCTCTCCACTGTTGAGAACGGCCTCGTACTCAAGAAACAGCCGCGAGCCGACCTTCTGCACAAAGGTGGGCGTTTGTGACGCGTAGAAGGTTCCGACAGTGTCGACGACGCGTCGGATGTCATCGCGTCCAGCGACAGGCCCCCGCAGCACGGAGCTGACGAGCTCTGCATCAGCGATCAGATCGTCCAAAAACGGGTGTCGCTCGGTTTGTGGGTGAGACATTTTCAAACCTCATGATGGCTTGGAGCTTGCTCAGGCGAACACGGCGCGGTTCTGCGCGATGAACTGGCGGACCGTGAGGGGCGGTGTTCCCGTGATCTTCTCGACGGCGTCGTTGGTGCCCGAGAAGATGCCCTCGCGATAATTCTGGGCGACTTCGACCAGGTGCTGCACCAGGAACGGAGGAAACTTGTAGAGCTTTTCCATCTTCTCCTTGAACACCGCGATCGACGTCGGCGCGTATTCGATCTTGCTGCCGAGCACCTCGCTCATCTCGGCGGCGATCTCGGTGTGGTTCATCTCCACCGGGCCGTGCAGCGGATAAATCTTGCCTTCGTGACCTCTCGGCTTGGCCAGGAGGTGGGCGATGACACGGCCTTGGTCTTCGCTGGCGATGGGCGCGTGGCGCCCGTTCTCAAACGGAAATTCGATCTTCTTCTTTGTCCAGATCTCCCTGCCGAAATGCGGGTAGACCAGCCAATCGGCAAAGAAAGTCGGGCGCAGATGCGTCGTCGCCACACCCGACCAGTCGAACACGCGCTCCGAAACCCAGTGGTCCTGCGCCGCATGGCTTGCCGATTCCCGGCGTGCCGAAATCTGAGACATATTAACGATCGCGGTGACGCCGGCCTCCTTCGCGGCCTGTGCGAAATAGGCGGCCGCCCCGATGATTCCCGGCGCGATCGGATGGAGAAAATATGCGGCCTGGATGCCTTCCATGGCCGCGCGAATGGCGTCGATGTCGGTGAAATCGCCGATGGCGATGTCTACTCCCCGCCGCCTCAGAACCGCTGCCCGCTCGCCGTCGGAGCGCACGTAAGCGCGAACCGTCTTGCCCATTTTGAGCAGTTCGTCGACGGCAGCACCCCCGGTTCGTCCCGTCGCCCCGCTGACCAGAATAGTAGCTTCGCTCATGGCAACGCTCCCGCTTGTTAGATATAAGAGCATATGCCCTTATATGCCGAAAAGTAGGTGCATATGCTCTTAAGTCAAGGCGATTTTTTCGGTCGCGGGACCAACGCCGTTCACATCCCTGTGTGGTCGACGGGCGAGCGCCGCCATCAAAAGCGGCCCTGCCGGTAAGCAGATGTCGCGGACGATGAGGACGCAGCTAGCTCTCCGCGCCCCGGAGGTTGATCGTTCCCTCCATCATCTTCACGCAGCCGCCGCCGACATGCACCGATGTGATCGCGCCGCCCTGCTTCTTCACCCGCGTCAGCAACAGGCTCGGCCGGCCCATGTCGACGCCCTGCCCGATCCGCAAGCGCAACTCGCCGTCACGCGCGGGATCGATATCGGCGAGCAGCGCCCCACAGGCGGCAGTCGCACTGCCGGTGGCGGGATCTTCCGACAGGCCGCTCGCGCCCGGATGAAACATGCGCGCCTGCAAATCGAGCGGCTGCTCGCTCGCCGGCACATCGCGGGTGTAGAAATAGACGACGTCACGGCCGATCTCGGCCAGGACCTTTGCGAACGCCGCGGCATCGGGCCGGGCGCGCTTGACCGCCTCGCGGGAAGCAATCTCGACCACCAGGAACGGCAGGCCGACCGAGGCGACCTGCGGCGCGTGCCGATCGGTCTTCACGTCGGCCGCCGACAGCGACAGGCACGCGGCGGCAGCGGCCGCGCTCACCTCGTTGGTCCGCTGCAACGCTTGCGGCGCCGTCAGCTCGGCGCCGATCACCCTGCCGCCGTCGGTCAGCACCTTGACCGGCACGAGGCCCCCCTTCTCCTCGAACCTCAGCAGCTCCGGCGTCTTCGCCGCCCGGCTCGCCAGCACGAAAGCCGTGCCGACATTGGGATGGCCGGCGAACGGAATTTCCGAGCGCACCGTGAAGATGCGCACCTGGGCGTCGTTGGCCGCATCCTGCGGCGGCAGCACGAAGGTCGTCTCGGAATAGTTGAACTCGGTCGCGATCGCCTGCATCTGCGCGGTCGACAGTCCCTCGGCGTCGAGCACCACGCCAAGCGGGTTGCCGCCGAAGGCGCGGTCGGTGAAAACGTCGACGGTGATATAGCGGCGCTGCATTGTGCGTGTCCCTGTGCCGGTCATTCCGATGGCGTCATCGTAACACAACGGCAACGACGCTCTTCAGAGCACTCGGTACAATCACGCGCGAGCTAGAATCGAAACAGCTCGCGCGGTGATGCAAGCACGCGGGCACGCTCATCGGCATCGGTGACGAGCGCGTCGAGGAATTTGCGATTCTTCGCGTAGCTCTGCGTCGCCTCGAACTGGGTGTGCGGCCAATCGCTGCCCCACAGCAGCCGGTCGACGCCGAAAGCATTGCGCAGCAGCGGATAGGCCTGCTTCGCGAAGGCCTCGCCGGCCGGGCCATTGCGATAGGGCGCCGAGATCTTGACCCAGACGTTGCGCGTCGCGCCAAGCTTGAGGACCGATTGAAATCCGGGATCGTCGGCGCCGAGCTTCGGATCGGGCAAGGCGAAATGATCGAGCACGACCTTCACGCCCTGATCGAGCAGCTTTGGCGCGAGCGTCGCGAGATCGCCGGCGTTGCGCTGGATCTCGATCTGCCAGTCGAGCGCCCTGATCTCAGCCAGCAGCGCCGTCCACTCGCCCGACGCAAGATCAGGCAGCTTCTGGCCGACCAGATTGAGACGGATGCCCGCGATGCCGGCGCGATCGAGCGCGCGCAGTTCGTCGGCGGTAACGGCAACGTCGACCACGGCGATGCCGCGCAGGCGACCATTGGTCGCCTTCAGGCATTCGACCAGATAGGAATTGTCGGTGCCGAGAAAGCTTGGCTGCACCAGGACGCCATTGGTGATGCCGTTCTGGTCGAGCTGCTGCAGATAGAGCGCGAGCGGCGCGTCGTAATCGGGCGCGTAGCGCCGGCCGGGCGCCAGCTTCAGCCCGCGATGGAAGACATGGGCGTGGGTATCGATCGCGAGTTGTTTCGGCACCTCAGCCCTCACCTTGCCCGCCAATCCGCCTGCCGACAGCGCGGCAATCACTCCCGCGGCAAATTTCCGCCGCGTCAATCCAGGTTCGTCCGATGTCATGATCATTCCTCATCATCACGCGCGCGTTGCGGCGGGCTGCTCGAAAACCTTGCCGCGGGTTTCCGGCAGCATCAGCACCGCGATCAACACCAGCGAATAGGCGAACGCCGCGTCGATCCCGATCGCGGCGCCAAGGCCGATGTGATCGCTGAGGTAGCCGACCAGGAAGGGAAACGCCGCGGAGACGATGCGGCCGAAATTGTAGCAGAAGCCGACGCCGGTGCCGCGCACGCCGGCCGGATAGAGCTCGCTGAACAGCGCCGCCATGCTGGCGGGAATGCCGGCCGAGAAGAAGCCCAATGGAAAGCCGAGCACCAGCATCTGCGAATTGGTGAGCGGCGCGAAGATGTAGACCAGCACCGTCACGACGCAGGCGGCGGCGAACAGCGTCACGTTGGCGCGTCGCCCGATCCGGTCGCTGATGATCCCCGAGACCACGCAGCCGCAGAAGAAGGCGACGATGATCACGGCGAGATAGGCACTGGAGCCGAGCACCGAGAGATGCCGCACCTCGCGCAAGTAGGTCGGCAGGAATGTGGTCAGCGCCGCATAGCCGCCATGGGCGCCGATGCCGAACAGGCCGCCAATCAAGGTCGAGCGCAGCACGTCGCGGTGGAAGATGCCGGCGAGCGTGGCGAAGAACGGCGGCTCGGCCTCGCGCGCTGCAGCGCGCGGCGGCTCCTTCAGCCCGCGGCGGATGTAGAGGATCAAGAGCGCCGGGATCAGGCCGACCGCGAACAGGATGCGCCAGGCGATGTCGGCCGGCGCAGTGGTGAAGACCAAGGCCGACAACAGCACTGCGGCACCCCAGCCGACCGCCCAGGCGCTCTGCACGGCCCCGAGCGCCTTGCCACGATGCTCGGCGCGAATGATCTCGGCCATCAGCACCGCGCCGCAAGCCCATTCGGCGCCGAAGCCGATGCCTTGAATGGCCTTCAGCACCACGAGCTGGCTGTAATTCATCGCGAAGGCCGAGGCGAATGTCGCGAGCGCAAAGGTTGCGACCGTGATCTGCAAGGCCTGCACCCGGCCGAAACGATCACCGAGCGCGCCGCCGAGCCAGCCGCCGAACGCGCCGAAGAACAGCGTGACCGAGCCGAGCAGGCCCGCGTCCGCCTTGCTGATCCCGAAAGCGGTGATCAACGCCGGAATCGCGAGGCTGAACATCTGGACGTCGAGCGCATCGAGCCCCCAGCCGCCGAAGCTTGCCCAGAAGGTGCGCCGCTCGAGCGGCGAGCATTCGCTGTACCAGTTTGCCATCATTCCTCCCTGAAATCTGTCTTGTTGTTTATATTGCCGCCGCGCTCATCTGATCTCGGCGTGGTAGCGGAAGCGATCCGCCGGCCCGCGCGAGCGGCGCCATTCGATCGGCCGCCGCTCCAGGTCGAAGGCCAGGCGCTCGATCACGATCAGCGGCGCGTTGGCCTCCAATCGCAGCAGGCGCGATTGCATCTCGGTCGCGATCTCGACGGTGAGGATTTCATCGGCGGAGACCACGACCTGGCCGCAGCGATCCTCGTAGAGCGGATACAGCAGGTCGCCGAACTCGGCGGGATCGAGCGCGAGCAACGCCTCGAAGCGCGATCGCTGCAGCCAGATTTCCTCGGCCAATAGAGGCACGTCGTCGATCAGCCGCAGCCGCGACAGGCTGATGACGGGCTCGCCGACGCCGATGCGCAACGCCGAGGCGACCGCCGACGTCGCCGGCATCGCCTTGCGGCGCAGAATGCGGCTTTGCGGCACGCGGCGCTCGCCGCTCTCGGACTGGAAGCGGAAGAAGCGGAACAGCGAGGAATTGAACCGCGCGCGGCGCACGAAGGTGCCGCGGCCCTGCTGGCGCTCCAGCACGCCGTCGCTGACCAGCTGATCGATCGCCTTGCGCACGGTGCCGATCGCGACGCCGTAATGCGCGCCGAGCTCCGCCTCGGAGGGGATCGGGTCCCCGGGACGCCACTCGTTGCGGTTGATGCGCGCCGCGAGGTCGTCGCGGAGACGCTGGTAGCGCGGCAGGCGATCGTCGAAAGCTGAATTCATATAGTCATCTATATGAATAGGGGATGCGACGTCAATCGCTACCTTGATACCTCAGGCACGAAATGCTGCGGCCTATCCCAACTGCCAGACCGGCACCGGGTGCTCGTAACCCCGCACCGGGATCTCGCCGCGCAAGACGGCGTCCTTGCATTCGTCGCCGAGTGCCTCGCGCACGGCAGACGAGATCAGGAATTGCGAGCCGAGCTCCTTGTTGAGCGCCTCGAGCCGCGCGGCAAAGTTCACGGTGTCGCCGATCACGGTGTATTCCTTGCGCCGGGGCGAGCCGATATTGCCGGCGACGACCTCGCCGATATGAATGCCTATGCCGATGCGCAGCGGCCAGTTCGACGAGGCATTGGTGCGCTCGTTGGCGGCCAACATCTCGCGCGCGGCGGCGACCGCCTGATGCGCCGCGTCGCCGGTCTCGAACGGCGCGCCGAACAGCGCGAGAAAGCCGTCGCCGAGAAACTTGTTCACGATGCCCCCATGGCGATCGAGGATCTCGACCAGCACGGCGAAGGCGCCGTCCAGCCTGTCCACCACCTCCTGCGGCGAACGCGAGCGCGCACCCGCGGTGAAGCTGCGGAAATCGACGAACATCACCGCGACGCGGCGGATGTCGCTCCCGGTGCTCGCGCCTTCCGTCATCAGGCGTTCGACCACCTGCGGCGAAACGTGCTGGCCGAACAGATTGGTGATGCGGTCGCGCGCGGTGGCAGCCGCAATGCTGGCGGCGAACTGCCGCCGCAGCTGCAAGCCGACCGCGCCGGCGAGGATACCGCAGATCAGGATGATCGTGCTGCGCGCGGCGTGATAATAGATGCCTTGATCGGCCGCGACGCCGTCAGGCGCATGGAAGAACACCGCCATGTAGAACAGCTCGGTCGCAGCGACGACGCCGGTGAAGGTCGAGAGCCAGAAATCGAGCCGCAGCGTCGACAGGATGATGAAGACGAAATAGATCAGCGGGGCCACGAAGCCGAGCGCCTCCGGGCGGCCCATGCTGTCGATATGCAGCCCGAGCACGATGGTCGGCAGCGACGTCTCGACCAGCACGCCGATATAGCGCCGGATCACCGGCAGGTCGCGGGCCTTGCGCATGTACCAGCTGATCGCCCCGTGCACCCAGATCTCGAACAGGATCAGCGGACCGGTGACATAGAAAATGTAGACCGGGCTGAGGTTGCCGTGCCAGACCCGGCTGACCGCCTCGGGCGCGAACAGATACACAAGCAGGCTGATCGCCCCCAGCACGATGGCGGTGCCAATCAGCACCTTGATGCGGAGCAGCTCGGTGGTCATCACCTCGCGCATCAGAGCGTGGTGGAAATGGGCGGATACGGTCGCGTCCTGCTTCGTCTTCTCGCCGCCCCACCAGCCAGCCATCGTCATCGCCCGATCACCGCACCAGAATAACTTCTTGCGTCATTCTGCCTCAATCGAGCGTGCGGCGGAAGCGCGTCACGGCGATGGTCATGGCGAACAGCATCAGGGCGGCGAGCGCAATCGTGTCGTATTGCAGGTTCGGCATCGCCGCGCCCTTCAGCATGATGGCGCGGACGATGCGGATGAAATGAGTCAGCGGCAGGCCCTCGCCGATATATTGCGCCCAGACCGGCATGCCCGCGAACGGAAACATGAAGCCGGAGAGCAGGATGCTCGGCAGGAAGAACATCATCGAGAGCTGCATCGCCTGCAGCTGGTTCTGCACGATGGTCGAGAACGTATAGCCGATCGACAAATTGGTGGTGATGAACAGCGTGGTCAGCAACCCCAGCAATGTGAGGCTGCCGAGCACCGGCACGCCGAACAGCAACACGCCGATGCCGATGATCAGCCCGGCCTGGATGAAGCCGACCATCACATAGGGGATGATCTTGCCGAACATCACCTCGACCGGCTTGATCGGCATCGACAGCAGGCTTTCCATGGTGCCGCGCTCGATCTCACGCGTCACCGACAGCGCGGTGAAGATCAGCATGGTCATGGTCAGGATGGTCCCGACCAGGCCCGGCACGATGTTGAGCCGCGATTCCGCCGCGGGGTTGTAGCGGGCATGGGCGCGAATCTCGAACGGCATCTCCGGGGGATCACCGATATGCAGGTCGTGCGCCAGCGCCGACTGCACCAGCGTCCCGAGCGTTCCGAGCGCCGTACCCGACGCTACCGGGTCGGTGGCATCCGCCGCAACCAGCAGCGCCGGCTTGTCGCCGCGCCGCACCGCACGCTCGAAACCGCGCGGGATTTCGACGCCGAACAGCACCTTGCCGGATTGCAGCAGCTCATCGAGCTGCTCGACCGTGTGCACCTCGCGCGTGAAGCGGAAATAGGAGGTGTTCTCCATCGCCTTCAGGATCGAGCGTCCGAGGTCGGTGTCCTCCTGCAACAGCACCGCGGTCGGAAGATGACGCGGCGTGGTGTTGATGGCGAAGCCAAACAACAGGAGCTGCATCACCGGGATGATGATGATCATGGCGAAGGAGACGCGGTCGCGGCGGAGCTGGATGAACTCCTTGACCAGCATCGCATAGCTGCGCCGCCAGAAGCCGAATGCCGGCTCCCTCTCCCGGCCATTCCGGATCTTATCCGTCGCGCTCATCGGATTCTATCCCTGAAGTTATCTTTGGAGCGCCCCATCAGGTCGATGAAGACGTCTTCGAGCGACGGCTCGCTCGGCTGCCAGTGCCACTTCGGATTGCCGCGATATGGCGCGATCGCGCTCTCCAGCGCCGCCTTGTCACGGCCGGAGACGTGCAGGCTGGTGCCGAACGGCGCCGCCATGTCGACGCCGGGCTTGCCGGCAAGCTCGGCCATCAGCCCGTTGAAATCCTCGCCCGTCACCGTCCAGGTCGACAGCGCCGACTTCGCGATCACCTCGTCCACCGTGCCGTGCGCCAGGAGGTGGCCGTAGGCGATATAGGCGATCTCGTGACAGCGCTCGGCCTCGTCCATGTAATGGGTCGAGACCAGCACAGTGAGGCCTTCGGCGGCAAGCGCATGGATCTCGTTCCAGAAATCGCGCCGCGCCTTGGGGTCGACGCCGGCGGTCGGCTCGTCGAGCAGCAGCAATTGCGGATTGGGCAGCGTGCAGGCGCCGAGCGCGAGCCGCTGCTTCCAGCCGCCGGACAGTTCGCCGGCGAGCTGCTCCTCCCGCCCCGTCAGCCCGATGCGCGCAATCATGTCGCGCGCGGCGCCGCGCGCATCGGGCATCCCGTAGAGCCGCGCCACGAACTCCAGATTCTCTCGCACTGAAAGATCCTGGTAGAGGCTGAAGCGCTGCGTCATGTAGCCGACCTTGCGCTTGATCTTGTCGGCATCGCGCCGGATGTCGTAGCCGAGGCAGGTGCCCTCGCCGCTGTCCGGCGTCAGCAGGCCGCACAGGATGCGGATGGTCGTGGTCTTGCCGCTGCCGTTGGGGCCGAGGAATCCGTAGATCTCGCCGCGCTTGACCTGCATCGACAGGTCGTGGACCACCTCGCGCCCGCCGAACGATTTGGTCAGGCCCTTCACATCGATCGCGATGGAAGCTGCGTTGGGCTGCGCGCTGGTGGGGCCGCCGTTCATCTGCGATCCGCCACCGGCGTCTTGGGATTGAGGTAGATGCTGATCGGCTGGCCGACGCGTAAGCTATCGGGCCGGCTCGGCCGCGCCTGGATCAGATAGACCAGCTTGTTGCGCTCATCGAGGCTGTAGATGACCGGCGGCGTGTACTCCGCCGTGGTGGCGATGAAGTAGATCTTGGCGGTGAGATCGTTGGCGCAATTGTCGCAGGTCACCCTCACCTCGTCGCCGAGCGCAAGCTTCGGCAGCTCGGTCTCCGGCACGAAGAAGCGCAGCTTCATGTTGCCGGGCGGCATGATCGACAGCACCGGCCGCTGTGCCTGCACCATCTCTCCCTCGCGGAAATAGATCTGCTGGATCGAGCCTGCGATCGGCGCAAAGCCCTTGCGGCGGTCGAGCCGCGTCTGCGAGGTGACGACGCGCGCCTCCGCGACGCGCAGCGCCGAGACGGCGGCATCCAGATTGGCCTGGGTGCCGGCGCCGGTGCCGCGCAGCGAGGCGGCGCGGTCGTAGCTCTGCTGGGCGTTGGCGAGCGTCGCGTTGTTCTGGTTGAGATCGGCGCGCTGCAGATCGTCGTCGACCGAATAGAGCAGATCGCCGGGCTTGACCTCGTCGCCCTCGCGGACGTTGAGCTTGATGACGCGGCCGGATTCATCCGGGCTGACGAAGATCATGTCGGCCTCGACCCAGCCCTGGAAGCCGGGATCCCGCTTCTCCTTGCAGCCGGCCAGCGCCGCCGCCAGCGCGACGGCGGCGATCAGCCTCATCATGCGCGACGCGGTCATGTCTTGCTCCGTTCGCCGAAGATCAGATCGAGATGCACCTTGAACATCGCCAGCCCATCGAGCGGCGCGTGGCGGGAAAACAGGCTCTGCCAGATCACCGCGACGATCGCGGGCGCCACGACCAGCTGCGGGAAATCCCCGAGCTCTCGGTGCTTGATCTCGCCGCGCGTGATCGCGAGCTGGACCAGTGCCTTCATGCCGGCAAGGCCCTTCGACACCACCTCGCGGAAATAGAAATCGGCGATCGCCGGGAAGCGCGGCCCCTCGGACACGATCAGCCGGATGATGTCGCCACGCCGGGTCGCCACGACCTCGCGCATGAAGGTCTCGGCAAATCCCTCCACCGCGTCGCGCACCGGACCGGTGATGGTCGGCAGCGCCGTCATGCGGCTGATCAGCGGCACCAGCGCGGTGCGGATCAGCTCCTCGAACATCGTCTCCTTGTCCTTGAAGTAGAGATAGAGCGTGCCCTTGGCGACGCCCGCGCGCTTAGCGACGTCGTCGAGCCGCGTCGCGGCATAGCCGCGTGCGATGAACTCATCCATCGCCGCCTCGATGATGGCCGCGCGCCGCTCGGCCGATTTCTCAGCGCGGTTCGAGGCGGGCTTGACCTCAGCCAGTTTGGCCGAGGTCACCTTCGGGGCCCTCGCCGCGGCGGCCCGGATCGTGGTCCGGGGTCTGGTCGGCTGGGTGCGGGTCGTGCTTCCGGTGCGCTTTGTCATGACCACAATATGACTGACTGGTCAGTCATTGTCAATTCGATATGAGGTAACGCGTCCCCTTACAAAAGGTTGCTGTTCGCCGGCTTGAGCGCGATCAAATCACCGGACGTTCTTTGTCATTCCGGGGCTCGCGAAGCGAGAGCCCGGAATCCATTGAGCCGCAGAACTCCCGGATGATTGGATTCCGGGACTCGACGCTGCGCGTGGCCCCGGAATGACGGCGGGAAGCGGTGTCGCGCTATGTGTGAAACTTCAGCCCGTCGAGAATCTTGTCGACCACCTTGCGCTCGGCGCGAATGGCGAGGCCGACCAGGTTGAGCTCGGTGCGCGCCACCGCCTTCACCACCTCGCGGTTGGCGGCATCATGCGTGGTCTTGAACATGTCCTCGGTGTAGAGCGCCGGCTTCACGTCGCGCGCCAGCGCACGTTCCAGCGCGCGCGACAGTTGCGCGCGATCGGCGCCGTAGATCAGGATCGGCTGGCCGATCAGGGACAGATATTTCGTCCCCGAGCCGTCCTGGTAATTCTCGCCGATACATTCGGGGAAGGAAGCGGCGATGCCACCGGCGAGAAACGACGCCACGTTGAGCTTCTGCCAGACTTCCAGGTCGGTGCGGATCACGACCGCGATCTTGGTGTCGAACTGCATGGGGTAAAGTTTAGCGGCAGGCAGGTGGCGAACACCAGTCCTGACCGAGCATCCCTCACCTGCCCGTCAAACGCCGATGTTCGTTTCCTGCAGGACCGGTTGGAGCCCGCATGACCGCAGGGATCGCCGGCACGCTGCCCGCACTATCCCTTGGCGTCGCAGGCCCAGGCGCGGATCACGCATTCCTTGCCGCCGTAGTCGTAGCACTTCTTGGTCGCGGCATTGAGCGAGCTCGAGATTTTCGGCGCCACCGCATAGCCATGGGCGCCGCAGGGATTCTTCATGTCGATCGCGAGCGCGGCACAGGCGCGCTTCATGGTGACGGTGGCGCAATCGCCCTTGCACTGCTTCAGCGCCGCGGCGCGCGCCGCGCCCTCCGCCGGATAGTCGTAGGCCTGGCCATACGCCCCGCACTTGCCGACCGCGAACGCGCCGGCCGCATGAGCCTTGGGGACGAAGTTTTCCACGGAGAAACGCGTGGCACCGAGCAGCAATGTCAGGACGAGAATCGTCAGCGCGCGGCGCTGCGCGGCGGCGGTCGAAATGATCAAGCGGAAATCCCCCAAAGTCCGGCGCGGACTGTACGCAGGGGTCGTTTCCAGATGGTGAATGACGGTTTAAACGAGCTTCATCCACTCGTCGTCCCGGCGAAGGGACCCCAAAACCACCGAACGTTGTAGTTGGAGGGGTAGCGGCCCCAGCCTCGCAAGACAATTCGCATCGGTGGTTCTGGGCCACGCGCGCTTCGCTTGGCCGGGACGATAGCGGATGGAGCTAGCCCCGCCTCGCCGCTTCCAGCGCCTGCGGGGTGTCGATGTCGAGGAAGGCGCTGTTGCCTTCGACCGGGACCTCGGCGACCACTTCGGCATGCTTGGCGATCAGGTGACGGGCGCCGATGTCGCCGTCGAGCGTCATCAATTCCTTGAAGAAACGCCGCGACCACAACACGGGATTGCCGCGGCGGCCCTCGCTGACCGGGACCGCGATCAGATGGCCGCAGTCGGGGGCGAAGGTGTCGATCAGGCGATCGATCAGCCTGGCATCGATCAGCGGCATGTCGCCGAGGCAGACGACCGCGCCATCGGCGCTGTCGGAGACCGCCGAGATGCCGGCCTTCACCGAGCTCGCGAGGCCGCCGGCGAAATCCGGGTTGCGGACGAACTTGACCTTGAGTCCATCCAGCGCCTGCTCGACCAGGTCGGCCTGATGGCCGGTAACGACGATCACCTCCGAGGCCTTCGAGGCCAGCGCCTGCTCGGCGACGATTCGCGCGAGCTTCTTGCCGTCGAGATCGGCGAGCAGCTTGTTCGGACCGCCCATCCGGGTCGAGCGGCCGGCGGCGAGCACGATCGCCGCGACGTTGCGGTTGCCTTCGGTGTCGGGGACGGTGCGCGGCTGCGGCCGCGTCACGATCTCCATCAGCAGCCCGCCGACGCCCATGCCGGTGAGATCGGACCGCGTCACCTTGATGCCGGCGAGCAGCCGCATCAGCACCCAGTCAAAGCCGTTCTCGACCGGCGAGCGCGCACAACCCGGCGCGCCCAGCACCGGCACGCCGCCGGCGCTTCCGATCAAGAGCAGATTACCGGGATCGACCGGCATGCCGAAATGCTCGATGGCGCCGCCGATCTCCGTGATCGCGGCCGGGATGACGTCGCGGCGGTCGGCGATCGCGGATGCGCCGAACACGATGACGAGTTCGGCCCCGAGGCCGAGCAATTCCTTGATCGCGGCTGCGAGCACCGTTTCGTCATGCGGCACGCGGCGCTCGGCGATGATGGTGGCTCCGGCCGGCGCCAGCCGCTCGGCGGTGACGCGCAGCGTCTTGTCGATCACCTTGGGCGCGAGGCCAGGCAGCAGCGTCGAGACCACGCCGACCTTCTTGATCACGTAAGGCGCGATCCGCAGCGTGTCCTTGCCGGCGACCGCGACGGCGGCATCGCGCAAGCGGCCCTCGACGCCGAACGGGATCAGCTTGACGGTTGCGATCATCTCGCCTTCGACCACCGGCTTGAACGCCGCGAGCGTCGCGAAGGTGATCGCTTCGTCCACTCCGTTGATGCGATCCACCGCGGCACGGTCGACCACCAGCACGCCGGGGCGCGCCGCGAACAGATTGGCGCGGCCGGTGAAGGCGCGCTCGACATTGACGCCCTCGCCCGCCACCGCCTGTGCGATGCTTGCAGCTGCGACGTCCTCGGAGACGTCACCCTCCTCGAGCCGCACCACGACGACGTCCTTGACGCCGGCCCTGGTCAGCGCATCGGCCTCATCCGGGCCGATCGTGGTGCCCTTCTTGAGCACCAGCGTGCCCTGGCGAAGCGTATGCACGGTGACGCCGCCAATCGCGTCGGCCGGACTGGCGGGACCGAACTTCATGCCGCTTCTTCTTTTTCTTTGGGAGGCAAACGCAGCTGCGCGGTGATCTCGGCCATGATCGCGACCGCGATCTCCGACGGCGACACCGCGCCGATGTCAAGCCCGATCGGCGCATGGATGCGGGCGATGTCGCTCTCCTTGGCGCCCTGCGCGCGCAGCCGCTCGGCGCGCTTGGCGTGCGTCTTCCGCGAGCCGAGGGCGCCGATATAGAAGCAGTCGCGGTCGAAGGCATGCAGCAGCGCCGGATCGTCGATCTTCGGATCGTGCGTCACCGCGACGAACGCGGTGTAATGATCGACGTTGAGCGGCGGCAGCGCGACGTCGGGCCATTCGGCAACCAGCGGCACGTCGGGGAAACGCTCAGGGCTTGCAAACGCCGTGCGCGGATCGACCACCGTCACGTCATAGTCGAGCGAGCGCGCCAGCGGCGCCAGCGCCTGGCTGATATGGACCGCGCCGATGATCACGAGCTTTGCGGTCGGCGCGTAGACGTTGAGGAACAGCTTGTTGCCCGCGACCTCGACATTCCCGCTCTTGCCCATCCGCAGCTGCTTGGAAAGCTCGGCGCGCAGCGGATCGGCGGCGATGTCTTTGGCCTTGACCAGGCGCTGCTCGCCAGTAGTGGTGTCGGTGACGATGATCACCGGACGGCGCGCGGCGCGCTCGGCGTTCAGCTCCTTGAGGACCTGGATCTTCACGGCTAACCGACCTTCTCGACGAACACGCGGATGGTGCCGCCGCAGGACAGGCCGACATTCCAGGCCGTCTCGTCGGCGACGCCGAATTCGAGCATTTTTGGCTGGCCGCTCGCGATCACGTCGAGCGCCTCGGTCACGACCGCGCCCTCCACGCAGCCGCCGGAGACCGAGCCGAGAAACGTGCCGTCGTCATTGATGACGAGGCTCGAGCCGGCCGGGCGCGGCGCCGAGCCCCAGGTCTCGACCACGGTGGCGAGCGCCACGCCATGGCCCTGCTTCTGCCAGGTCTCGGCGGCCTGAAGGATGTCTTCGTCGCGGTTCAGCATGGTGGCCTCCTGCTATCGGGTCAGGCTTCTCAGGCTACGGAACGGATCAGGCTGCGGTGGTGCGCCGGCGGCGGCGACGACAGCGCCCCGATCAAGCCCTTGATGGACGTCAAGTTATGCACCGGGCGAAATTCGTCAACGTGGGGCAGCATCATTTTGATGCCCTGCGCCTTGGCCTCGAAGCCTGAATAGCGCAGCAGCGGGTTGAGCCAGATCAGGCGGCGGCAGGAGCGGTGCAAACGGTCCATCTCGAAGGCCAGTTTGGCATCGGCCTCCCGTTCTAGTCCATCGGATATAAGGAGGACGATGGCGCCCTGCCCGAGCACCCGGCGGGCCCAGAGCTGGTTGAAGCTATGCAGCGAGGTCGCGATCCGCGTTCCGCCGGCCCAGTCCTCGACCGAGGACGTGCAGCTCGCCAGCGCCTCGTCGGGGTCACGCGCCCGTAACGCCCGCGTCACATTGGTCAGGCGGGTGCCGAACAGGAATACCGAGACCCGCTTGCGGTAATCAGTGATGGCGTGCAGGAAGTGCAGGAATAGCCTTGTGTACTCGCTCATCGAGCCGGAGATATCGAGCAGCGCCACGATCGGCGCCGGCTTCTCGATCCGGCCGAGCTTCCTGATATCGATGATCTCGCCGCCGGTGCGCAGCGAGTTGCGCACGGTGCGGCGCATGTCGAGCCGCAAGCCGCGCGCGTCGGGCTGGTAGCGGCGGGTGACGAGCTCGGCCTGCGGCAGCCGCATCTTGGCGATCTCGCGCGTCACCTCGGCGATCTCCGCCGCGGTCATCTGCGCGAAATCCTTCTTCTGCAGGATCTCCTTGTCGGAAACCGAGAGCTTGAGCTCCTGTTCCTGGGCCTGAGGCCGCTCCTCGCTCTTCGCCGGCTGCGCCATCGCCTCCTGCACCCGGCGCGAGGCCGGTGGCGGCTTCTTCCTGGCATGGTCGGGCAGCGGGACGGAATCCAGCATGCTCTTCCACTCCTCGGCGGCGCGGAAGAACAGCATAAAGGCCTGGCGGAAGATCAGCGCGTGCTCGTGGCGCTTGACGAAGATCGCCTCCAGCGTGGCGTAGAAGTCGGAGCGGTTGCCGACCTCGATCAGCTGCAGCGCGTCGAGCGCATCGATCACCGAGCCCGGCCCGACCGGAAGCCCGGCCGCCCGCAGCGCGCGGGCAAAGCCGATCACGTTGTCGGCCATGTGGCCGGTCGGCGGATTGAGGTGGTTGATGGGCATCGTGTCTTTGCCTCGTCATTCCGGGGCACGCGAAGCGTGAACCCGGAATCCATTTATCCACGTATGATGCGGCCCGATGGATTCCGGGCTCGCGCTCCGCGCGCCCCGGAATGACGAACCTTTATTGCGGCGCGACTTACGTCTCGCTCGTCGCTTCCTTCAATGTCTTCTGCAACGCATCGCCCTGCATGCGCGCGATGTCGTCCTGGTACTTCAAGAGCGCGCCGAGCGTGTCGCCGACCACCTGCGGCGTCAGCGAGCGCGCGTCGAGCTCGGACAGCGCGGTGGCCCAGTCGATGGTCTCGGCGACACCCGGCGACTTGTAAAAATCCTGGTTGCGCAGCGCCTGCACGAAGCGCACCACCTGCTGCGACAGCTTTGCGGAAATGTTCGGCACCCGCGACTTGACGATCGCGAGCTCGCGCTCGGCGGTGGGATAATCCACCCAGTGATAGAGGCAGCGGCGCTTCAGCGCGTCGTGGATCTCGCGGGTGCGGTTCGAGGTGATGATGACGATCGGCGGCGCCGGCGCCTTCACGGTGCCGAGCTCGGGGATGGTGACCTGGAAGTCGCTGAGGATTTCGAGCAGATACGCCTCGAATGCCTCGTCGGCGCGGTCGAGCTCGTCGATCAGCAGCACCGGCGGGCCAGCAACGTCAGGCTCCAGCGCCTGCAGCAGCGGCCGCTTGATCAGGAAGCGCTCGGCGAAAATGTCGCTCGCAAGCTGGTCGCGATCGGTATCGCCGGAAGCTTCCGCAAGGCGGATCGCGATCATCTGCGCGGCGCTGCTCCACTCATAGACGGCGGAGGCGACGTCGAGGCCTTCATAGCATTGCAGGCGGATCAGCTTGCGCCCCAGCGCCGCCGACAGCACCTTGGCGATCTCGGTCTTGCCGACCCCGGCCTCGCCTTCCAGGAACAGCGGCCGCCCCATGCGCAGCGCCAGATAGGTCACGGTCGCGAGCGAGCGTTCGGCGAGATAGCCGCGCGATGTCAGCAGCTCCTCGAGCGCATCGACGGAAGTGGGTAACGCCGATGCGCTCATGGAACTGCCAGTCTTCGAACAGGGGTTAGCAACATCACGCGTCAGATCTAATCCTTGGGATCCAGTTCGGATCTAGTCCCTTGGATGTAGTCCTTAGCTAGTCCTTGGCGTTGGCCGCTTCCACCGCCCGGCGCGTCAGAACGCCGATCAGATGCGCGCGGTATTCCGCACTGCCGTGCAGGTCGCTGTTCAGCCCTTCGGCCGAAACCGCGATGCCGTCGAGCACCTTGTGCGAGAAGCGCTTCTTCAGGGCCTCCTCGAACGCAGCGACGCGGAACACGCCGTCGGAGCCCGCGCCCGTGACCGCGACGCGCACATCGGACGGACGCTTGGCCACGAACACACCGACCAACGCGTAACGCGAAGCCTGGTTGCGGAACTTGATGTACGCCGCCTTCTTCGGCAGCGGGAACATCACCTTGGTGATGATCTCGTCGGCCTCCAGCGCAGTCGAGAACAGGCCCTGGAAATACTCCTCGGCCTTCAGGCGGCGCTTGTTGGTGACGATGGTCGCGCCCAGCGCCAGCACCGCGGCCGGATAGTCCGCGGTCGGGTCGTTGTTGGCGAGCGAGCCGCCGATGGTACCGCGGTGGCGCACGGCGGGATCGCCGATCAAGCCGGCAAGCTCGGCCAGGGCCGGGATCGCCTCGCCGACAACAGCGGAGTTCGCGACCTCGGCGTGCTTGGCCGTGGCGCCGATCACCAGCGAGCGGCCCTTCATCTCGATGGTGTCGAGACCTTCGATATGGGAGAGGTCGACCAGATGCGGCGGGCTCGCGAGCCGCTGCTTCATGACCGGCACCAGCGTGTGACCGCCGGCGATCAGCTTGGCGTCCTCGTTCTTCACCAAGAGGTTGGCGGCCTGCCGTACGGTGCCGGGGCGATGATATTTGAATTCGTACATTGGATTGTCCTGATCGCGGTCGCGACGAATTGCTGATTTAGGCGAGGTCCGATTTGGCCATCGCCTTGGCGCCGGCGGCGATCGAAGCAACGATGTTCTGGTAGCCGGTGCAGCGGCACAGATTGCCTTCCAGCTCCTCGCGGATCACCTCGTCGGAGAGGTCGTGGCCCTTGCGATGCACGAGGTCGACCGCGGTCATGATCATGCCCGGCGTGCAGAAGCCGCACTGCAGGCCATGATGCTCGCGGAACGCCTCCTGCATCGGATGCAGCGGCGCGCCGTCGGCCGCAAGCCCCTCGATGGTCTTGACCTCATGACCGTCGGCCATCACCGCAAGCGTCGTGCAGGACTTCACCGCCTTGCCGTCCAGGTGCACGACGCAGGCGCCGCACTGCGAGGTGTCGCAGCCGACATGGGTACCCGTCAGCCGCAGGTTTTCGCGCAGAAACTGGACCAGAAGGGTACGGGGGTCGACGTTCGCGTTAACGGGGTTGCCGTTCACGATCATTGAAATCTTGGCCATCAGCACTCTCTTATCTGCCCCACCGCATATCGGCGAAGCAGGCGGTTTAAAATCATTCCAGACGGCATAATATGGGCGCGCCCCGCGATGGGCAACCTTTCGAGCCACCCTTCCAGGACATAACGGCAAGGCATAGCAGGGCCTGAATGAGCCGGCCCGCCTGCAGGGCTAACCCTGCACCGCTTTGGCGAAATTTGCAAAAAATTCGTCCGCCAGCTTCTTGGCGGCGCCGTTGATCAGGCGCTGGCCGAGCTGGGCGAGCTTGCCACCGATCTGCGCCTCTACGTTGTAGCTCAGCAGCGTGCCGCCATCCTTGTCGGCAAGGCCGACGGTGGCGCCGCCCTTGGCGAAGCCGGCGACCCCGCCCTCGCCTTCACCCGAAATCTTGTAGCCGTTCGGCGGATCGAGGTCGCTCAACATGACCTTGCCCTTGAAGCGGGCGGAGACCGGGCCGACCTTCATCTTGGCGGTGGCGCGGAAGCCGCCCTCCTCGGTCTTCTCCAGCTCTTCGCAGCCGGGAATGCAGGCTTTCAGCACCTCGGGATCGTTGAGCTTGTCCCACACAGCCTGGCGCGGCGCCGCAAGCTGGACTTCGCCGGTCATCGTCATGGCCATGGGGGACCTCCTTTGGTCGCAAGAAACCTTTGCCCCCAAGTAAAGCAGCCGACGCGCAAAGGAAAGGGCACCTTCGGAGGATGTGCGATGCATATTCGCAGCGCAGCAAGACGCGTCCGCCGTTCACGAAATCGCGCAATCCGCTTGCTGAATATGACGGCAACGCGGGGCATTGGCAGCGACGCGCAGGAGTGGTTAGGTCGCGCGCCATGAGCACAGCCCTCTCCCCCCTGCTTGCGCCGATGCTGTCGAGCGCCGCGATGCGCGTGGTGTGCGACGACGCCGCCACCCTGCAAAACATGCTGGACTTCGAGGCCGCGCTGGCCCGCGCCGAGGTGGCCTGCGGCGTGATTCCCGCGGCCAGTGCCGGACCGATCGCCGCGGCCTGTAAGGCCGAATCATTCGACCTCGCCGCGCTGGCCGATGCCGCGACGCGCTCGGGCAACCTGGCGATCCCGCTGGTGAAGGCCCTGACCGCCAATGTCGCCAAAAAGGATGCCGAGGCGGCGCGCTATGTGCATTGGGGCGCGACCAGTCAGGACGTCATCGATACCGCGACCATGCTGTCGTTGCGCGCCGGCATCGATGCCCTGCTCGCCGACCTCGACCGCGCCGTTGCGGGTTTTGCGAAGCTAGCCCGCGCCCATCGCCACACGGCCGTGGTGGCGCGGACCTGGCTGCAGCATGCGCTGCCGATGCCGTTCGGGCTCAAGCTCGCCGAATATGCGGCGGCCCTGCACCGCTCCCGCAAGCGCTTGCTGCGCCTGCGCCGCGAGACGCTGGCGCTGCAATTCGGCGGCGCCGCCGGCACGCTTGCGGCGCTCGGCGACAACGGACTTTCGGTCGCAGCAGCGCTGGCGAAGGAGCTCGACCTGCCCCTGCCGGATGCGCCCTGGCACACCCACCGCGACCGCATCGCCGAGGCCGCCTCCGCGTTCGCGATCCTCGCCGGCAGCTGCGGCAAGATCGCGCGCGACGTCTCGCTGATGATGCAGACCGATGTCGGCGAAGCCTTCGAGCCCGCGGGCGCCGGCCGCGGCGGCTCCTCGACCATGCCGCACAAGCGCAATCCGGTCGCCGCTACGAGCGCGCTGGGGGCCGCGACCATGGCGCCGAACCTCGCTGCCACGATGCTCGCCGCGCAGGTGCAGGACCATGAGCGCAGCGCCGGCCCGTGGCATGCGGAATGGCCGACCCTGCCGGCCCTGATGCTGGTGACCTCGGGCGCGCTCGCCGCCATCGTCGATCTCGCCGAAGGGCTCGAGGTCGACGCCGCGCGGATGCGCGCCAATCTCGATGCGACCCATGGATTGATCATGGCGGAAGCCGTCACCTTTGCGCTGGCCGAAAAGATCGGCAAGAGTGACGCTCATCATCTGATCGAAGCTGCCAGCAAGCAGGCGGTCGCGGAGAAGAAGCATTTGCGCGACGTGCTGTCCGCGGATGCCAAGGTCACCGCGCATCTCGACACCAAGCGTATCGCAGACCTGTTCGAGCCGATGGCCTATCAGGGCGCCTCGCAGGCGCTGATCGACCGCCTGCTGGCCTCGCTGGATGACAAGTAGCGGGATAACGAGAGGGACGAGCCGATGCCGATGATCAATGCCGACGGATGCCTGCTGAACGTCCAGGTGGATGGCCGCGATGGCGGGCCGACCTTGATGCTGTCGAACTCGCTCGGCTGCACCTTGCAGATGTGGGAGCCGCAGATGCGGGCGCTGACGCAGATGTTCCGCGTCATCCGCTACGATCGCAGAGGCCACGGCAAATCCGGCGTGCCGGCGGGGCCCTACTCGATGGAGCGGTTCGGCCGCGACGTGCTGGCGATTCTCGACGACCTCAACATCGAGAAGGTGCACTGGTGCGGCCTGTCGATGGGCGGCATGGTCGGGCAGTGGTTAGGGGCCAACGCGCCTGACAGATTCGGCAAGATCATCCTCGCCAACACCGCCTGCTATTACCCCGATCCGACCAACTGGCTGAACCGCATCAAGGCGGTGAAGCAAGGCGGCATCGCAGCCGTCGCCGACACCGTGATCGCGGGCTGGCTGACCGCCGACTTCCGCGAGCGCGAGCCGGAGACCACCGCGCGCATGAAGGCGATGCTGCTGGCCTCTCCCGTAGAAGGCTATCTCGCCTGCTGCGAAGCGCTCTCGACGCTCGACCAGCGCGCGCTGCTGCCCAGGATCAAGAGCCCGACGCTCGTGATCGCAGGCAAGCAGGACATGGCGACGCCGGTGTCGGCCGGTGAGATGATCCGCAGCGGCATTCCCGGCGCGAGCATGACGCTGCTCGACGCCGCGCACATCTCCAATGTCGAGCAGTCGCACGCGTTCACCGAAGCCGTGGTCGGCTTCCTGACGCAACGTTGACCGCAAGACCTGCGTAGCCCGGATGGAGCGCAGCGAAATCCGGGACCGGTCCTTGCTGTGAATGCTGAACCCCGGATTGCGCTGCGCTCCATCCGGGCTACGATTTCGTGAGGAGACATTCATGGACGACAATCAGCGCCGCGACGACGGCATGACGCAGCGCCGCAAGGTGCTCGGCAACGAATGGGTCGACAGGTCGATCACAAACCGCAACGCGTTCAACACCGACTTCCAGGACCTGATCACGCGCTACGCGTGGGGCGACATCTGGACCCGGCCGCATTTCGATCACCGCACCCGCCGCGTGCTGGTGATCGGCACGATGGTCGCGCTCGGCCAGTGGGACGAGTTTCGCCTGCATGTGCGCGCCGCGCTCAGCGAAGGTGGCTTCACGCCCGAAGACATCAAGGAGATCCTGCTGCAGCAGGCGATCTATTGCGGCGTGCCTGCGGCCAACCACGCCGTCAAGGAAGCCGGCGCGATCATTGCCGAACTAGGGCTGCTGAAGGGATAGCTCGCCTGCCGGCGCCCCCGCCTCAGCGGCAGGCGCCTTGGCAGCTGGCAACGCGGCGGCTCGCTTCGGCGCGGTCTCGAACAGCATTACGATCGCGGTGCCGAGCAGCATCAGAAGCTCGGCGGCATGCATCCGCAATGCCTCGATCTCGCCGACCTTGGAGGCCATCATCATGCTGGCGAAGCTCAGCACGCTGCCGAGGCACAGCGCCACCGCCAGCGCCTCGTCGCCGCCGCTGCTGGTCTTGCGGAGCGGCGAGAACGCGGCCAACGCAAGGAACACCGCGAAGAACGCCACCACCGTGATCCGCGCCAGCGCCAAGAGCCATGCCAGCCGCACCGTCGCCATCTTGCCGAGGTGCAGATAGTCATTGGCATAGAGCGCGATCGACACGCTCGGCCGCTCATAGAGGCCGTGGATCGGCGACACCATGATGCTGAAGGCGATGATGGTCCAGACCGGAATGAAATAGGCCGCAAGCAGCGCGCCGTTGAAGGAGCTGATCCGCCAGTTGTTCGACATTGCCGCTTCCCGTGCTTCCGGCGCCATTTGGGCAGCGACGGTTCAGCCCGCGAGGTAACGCCGATCAATTGCCGGCGGCAATTTAAACCCTTTGTTAAGGTTAAGCGCGGTGCGATGGTTCCGGATCGATGCGATCGGCCGGGCCGGCACCCGCGCCGGCCGGGATAAAGGGGGTAAAATGACCGAAAGAACCCGTATTTTTGTCGCGACGCCCTGCTTCGGCGGCGACCTCAAGATGGCCTATGTGCTGTCCGCCCTGAAGCTTCAGGCCGCAGCCACTGCCCGCGGCATCGACATCCAGTTCCATCTGATCGGAAACGAATCGCTGATCGTCCGCGCCCGCAACGAGCTAGCCCACCAGTTCCTTGTATCCGGCGCGAGCCATCTCCTGTTCATCGATGCCGATATCGGGTTCGAACCCGAGTCTGTCTTCCGGCTGCTGGATTGCGACGCCGAGGTTTCGGCCGCGGCCTACCCGCTCAAGCACATCGATTGGGCAAAGGTGCAGCGGGCTGCGGATGCCAAGCGCAAGAACCTCGCGTCATCCTCGCTGGACTATGTCGTCACATGGGAGGGCGACCAGCTTACGGCGCGCGGCGACGGCTTCGCCAAGGTCCGATATGCCGGCACCGGCTTCCTGATGATGAAACGATCCGCCCTCGTCAGGCTGTGCGACGCCCATCCCGAACTGAAATATCGGGCGAACCACAAGAGCAACGACCTGAACACCGGCAACCTGGTTCGCGCCGACCTCGACCGCGTCTCGCTGTTCGAATGCATGATCGACAAGACGACCGGCGAGTATCTGTCGGAGGATTACGCCTTCTGCCGGCGCTGGCTCGATCTCGGCGGCGAAATCTGGCTCGACCTGCGCAGCGAGCTCACGCATTTCGGTTCATACGCCTTCCGCGGCCGCTTCGCCGATCAGTTGGCCTGAACAGAAAGCAGCAACAAATGAGCTGACGGCCTCGCCGTTCGGCGAGACCCCCTTTTGTTGCATCTGCTCATTTGCACTGAACCGGCACCTCCGGATCTGGCTTCCGGCCCCGCCGGGCTGAATTCCACCGATTGCGCGGGGAACACGGGTTCCGGCGTGATCATTGCAAGGCAACGAGGTGTCGCCCCTGTGACATCGGAACCGCACCCGCCAAAGTAGTTATGTACAAGCCCTTGTCTGCAGCTGCCACGCTGTTGCCGCCGCCGGGGTTCCGCTGTTAGAAAATACCACGACGCGACGGATCAGGCTGCCGGGGGCCCTCGGCGCGTCACCCCTCGAGTTACGGCAGCGCATGGATTATTTCGCCCAGCAACTGATCAACGGCCTCGTGCTCGGTTCGATCTACGGCCTGATCGCCATCGGCTATACGATGGTCTACGGCATCGTCGGCATGATCAACTTCGCCCACGGCGACATCTTCATGATCGGCGGCTTCATCGCGCTGATCTCGTTCCTGGTGCTGGTGTCGCTTGGCCTCACCGCGATCCCCCTGATCCTTCTGATCGTGCTTTTGGTCTCGATGGCGATCACCGCGCTCTATGGCTGGACCATCGAGCGCATCGCCTACCGGCCGTTGCGGCATTCGTTCCGCCTCGCGCCGATGCTGTCGGCGATCGGCATGTCGTTCGTGCTGACCAACTTCTCGCAGGTGTCGCAGGGCGCGCGGGTCAAGCCGGTGCCGCCGATCATCACCGGCGGCTACACGCTGCACGAGGGCTCGCAAGGCTTCGCCGTGCAGCTCTCCAACATCCAGATCATGGTCGTGCTCGCCACCATCGTGGTGCTGGCGCTGTTCACCTGGCTGGTGTCGCGCACCCGGCTCGGGCGCGACATGCGCGCCTGCGAGCAGGACCAGACCATGGCCGCACTGCTTGGCGTCGACGTCGACCGCACCATCTCGATGACCTTCGTGATCGGTGCCGCGCTCGCCGCCGTCGCCGGCATGATGTATCTGCTGTATTACGGCCTGGTCGATTTCTTCATGGGCTTCGTCGCCGGCATCAAGGCGTTCACCGCCGCCGTGCTCGGCGGCATCGGCTCGCTGCCCGGCGCGATGCTCGGCGGGCTTGCGATCGGTCTGATCGAGACGTTCTGGTCGGCCTATTTCTCGGTGGAGTACAAGGACGTCGCCGCGTTCTCGATCCTGATCGTGGTGCTGATCTTCATGCCGACCGGCCTGCTTGGCCGTCCCGAAGTCGAAAAAGTCTGACAGGCACTTCGTGAGCGCGACCTCAGCCCGCCCATCGCCCGCCGCGCAGCCCTCGGGCAGCGCCTTCATTCTCAAGAAAGCCCTGATCAGCGCGTTGGTCGCGCTGGTGCTGTTCTCGCTGATGATCGGCATTCGCACCGAGGCCGGCCCGCAAGGCGGCCTGATCTACTGGACCCGGTTCGGCGATCTCGCCGCTCTCGTCGGCACCGTGTTCGGCGGCAGCATCATCGTCGAGCTGCTGCGGCAGTGGTGGGGACCGGTCGACAAGGACAGCATCGTGCCGAAGCCGGTGCAATCGGCGTTCTCGTTCGCCGGTCGCTGGCTGGCGCCGGCGCTGCTGGTGTTCACCTTCCTCGTGCCGGTCATCTTCTACAACCAGCGCTACATTCTCGACCTGTCGATCCTGGTCCTGACCTATGTGATGCTGGGCTGGGGCCTCAACGTCGTGGTCGGCCTCGCCGGCCTGCTCGACCTCGGCTATGTCGCGTTCTATGCGGTCGGCGCCTATTCCTACGCGCTGCTCGCGACCAATTTCGGATTGTCGTTCTGGGTCTGCCTGCCTCTCGCCGGCATCCTGGCGGCGTTCTGGGGCGTGCTGCTCGGCTTCCCGGTGCTGCGGCTGCGCGGCGATTATCTGGCGATCGTGACGCTCGCCTTCGGCGAGATCATCCGCCTCGTCATCATCAACTGGCAGAGCCTGACCGGCGGCCCCAACGGCGTCTCGGGGATTCCGCGACCGACCATGTTCGGCATTCCACTGACGCCGGGTGACGACGGGCTCGCCGCCAAGCTCGGCATCGAGTTCTCGCCGACCCACCGCCTCGTCTTCCTGTTCTATCTGATCCTGGCGATGGCGCTGCTCACCAACTGGGTGACGATCCGGCTGCGACGGCTGCCGATCGGCCGCGCCTGGGAGGCGCTGCGCGAGGACGAGGTCGCCTGCCGCGCGCTCGGCATCAACACCACGACCACCAAGCTGACGGCGTTCGCGACCGGCGCGATGTTCGGCGGCTTCGCCGGCGCGTTCTTCGCGACAAGGCAGGGCTTCATCAGCCCGGAATCCTTCACCTTCCAGGAATCGGCGCTGGTGCTTGCGATCGTGGTGCTCGGCGGCATGGGCTCGCAACTGGGCGTCGCGCTGGCCGCGCTCTGCATGATCGGCGGCTTCGAGCTGTTCCGCGGCCTCGATCAGTACCGCATGCTGGTGTTCGGCATGGCAATGGTGTTGCTGATGATCTGGCGGCCGCGCGGACTGGTCGGCCATCGCGCGCCGACCGTGTTCCTGGAGCGCAACCAGGCGATCTCCTCCGACCTCGTCAAGGAGGGCCACGGATGAGCGGCGACCATATCCTCACCGTCGACCGCCTGATGATGCGCTTCGGCGGCATCGTCGCGGTCAACGAGCTCTCCTTCACCGCCGAGCGGCGCAAGATCACCGCGCTGATCGGGCCGAACGGCGCCGGCAAGACCACCGTGTTCAACTGCATCACCGGCTTCTACCGGCCGAGTGGCGGCGCGATCCGTCTCGTTCACGATGACGGCCGCATGATCCAACTCGAGCGGCTGAACGATTTCCGCATCTCCAAGCAGGCCAAGGTGGCGCGCACCTTCCAGAACATCCGGCTGTTTCCCGGCATGACCGCCTTGGAGAATCTGATGGTCGCCCAGCACAACGCGCTGATGCGCGCCTCGGGCCTGACCGTGCTGGGCCTGCTCGGCCTGCCGTCCTGGCGCGAAGCCGAAAAGCGCGCCATCGATTTGGCGCGGTCCTGGCTCGACCGCGTCGGCCTGCTCGACCGCGCCGACGACGCCGCGGGCAATCTGCCCTATGGCGACCAGCGCAGGCTCGAGATCGCGCGCGCGATGTGCACCGAGCCCGCCCTGCTCTGCCTCGACGAGCCGGCGGCCGGACTGAACGCGCGCGAGAGCGGCGGCCTCAACGAGCTCTTGCTGTCGATCCGCAACGAACAAGGCACCTCGATCCTTTTGATCGAGCACGACATGTCGGTCGTGATGGAGATCTCCGATCACGTCGTGGTCATGGATTACGGCGTCAAGATCGCCGAAGGCACGCCGCAGGCGGTGCGCGACGACCCCAAGGTGATCGCCGCCTATCTCGGCGCCGACGAGGAAGAAGCGATCGCCGTGATGGAGAGCGGCACGTGAGCGCGGCACAGCCAACCACACCCCTGCTCGCGGTGCGCGGCGTGCGAGCGGCGTATGGCAAGATCGAGGCACTGAAGGGCGTCGACGTCGAGATCAACCGAGGGGAGATCGTCGCGCTGATCGGCGCCAATGGCGCCGGCAAGTCGACGCTGATGATGACGATCTTCGGGCGGCCGCGCGCCCGCGCCGGCTCCATCGAATATGACGGCCACGACATCACCGGCGTGCCGACCCACGAGATCGCGCGGCTGCGCATCGCGCAATCGCCCGAGGGCCGGCGGATCTTTCCGCGCATGAGCGTTGCGGAGAACCTGCAGATGGGCGCCGACGCCACCGAATGCAGCGAGGCCGAACGCGAAGCCGGGCTGGAGCGCGTGTTCGCGCTGTTTCCGCGGCTGAAGGAGCGCGTCGCGCAACGCGGCGGCACGCTGTCGGGCGGCGAGCAGCAGATGCTGGCGATCGGCCGTGCCCTGATGAGCCGGCCGCGCCTCTTGATGCTGGACGAGCCCTCCCTCGGCCTCGCGCCGCTGATCGCGCGGCAGATCTTCGATGCCATCCGCACACTGAACCGGCAGGACGGGCTCACCGTGCTGATCGTCGAGCAGAACGCCAACCACGCGCTGAAGCTCGCCCATCGCGGCTATGTCATGGTCAACGGCCTGATCACGCTGACCGGAACCGGCAGCGAATTGCTGCAGCGCCCGGAAATCCGCGCCGCCTATCTTGAAGGCGGCCGGCACGGGTAAGCGGCGTCGATTTGCCTGAAAATTGCCGGTGACTTCGCTGCGAAATCAGCCGAGAATGCCCGCGGTTTTGGGGCCCGGCGTGCCGAGCCCTTCCACAAGAGGCAACGACCACGAGGGACGTCTCATGAAATCACTGAAGCTGATCGGCCTGGCATTGGGCGCTTCGTTCGCGTTATCGGCGAGCGCGTTCGCGCAAGACATCACCGTCGCCGTCGCGGGCCCGATGACGGGCTCCGAATCCGCTTTCGGCCGGCAGATGAAGAACGGCGCCGAGCAGGCCGTCGCCGACATCAACGCCGCCGGCGGCGTGCTCGGCAAGAAGCTCGCGCTGGAATCCGACGACGATGCCTGCGATCCGAAGCAGGCGCGCTCGATCGCGGAAAAGATCGGCTCCTCGAAGATCCCGTTCGTGGCCGGCCATTTCTGCTCGTCGTCGTCGATCCCGGCCTCCGAGGCCTATGCCGACGCCAACGTGCTGCAGATCACCCCGGCCTCGACCAACCCGCTGTTCACCGAGCGCAAGCTCTGGAACGTGGCGCGCGTCTGCGGCCGTGACGACCAGCAGGGCCTGGTCGCCGCCGACTACATCGTGAAGAACTACAAGGGCAAGAACGTCGCGATCCTGAACGACAAGACCACTTACGGCAAAGGCCTCGCCGACGAGACCAAGAAGGCGCTGAACAAGGCCGGCTTCCAGGAGAAGATGTTCGAGTCCTACAACAAGGGCGACAAGGACTTCAACTCGATCGTCTCGCGCCTGAAGCGCGACAACATCGACCTGGTCTATGTCGGCGGCTACCATCAGGAAGCCGGCCTGATCCTGCGCCAGATGCGCGACCAGGGCCTGCAGACCGTGCTGATGGCGGGCGACGCCATGAACGACAAGGAGTTCGCCTCGATCACCGGCCCGGCCGCCGAAGGCACGCTGTTTACCTTCGGCCCCGATCCGCGCAACAAGCCGACCGCGAAGGCGATCGTCGAGAAGTTCAAGGCCAAGAACATCGATCCGGAAGGCTACACGCTCTACACCTACGCCGCGATGCAGGTGTGGACCCAGGCCGTCGCCAAGGCCGGCTCGACCGACGCCAAGAAGGTGATGGACACCATCAAGGCCGGCGAGTGGGACACCGTGCTCGGCAAGATGGCTTTCGACGCCAAGGGCGACATCAAGGCGATCGACTATGTCGTCTACAAGTGGGACGCCAAGGGCAACTACACCGAGATCAATCCGAAGGGCTCCTGAGCCCTTCGCGTCTGATCCGACAGAGATACGAAAACGCCCCGGTCCGCCGGGGCGTTTTGCTTATCCGCCGTGGCTGCTATATCGGATCGATCGGACAGCAGGCGGATGGACGCACCGTGAAAAACCTTCTCACCGATATTGCCGGCGTGAGCGTCGGCCACGCCGACGACGCCGTGATCGCCTCCGGCGTCACCGCGATCCTGTTCGAGCGGCCGGCGGTGGCCTCGATCGATGTCCGCGGCGGCGGTCCCGGCACCCGCGAGGATTCGCTGCTGTCGCCACATAATGTGGTCGAGGCGATCGACGCCGTCACGCTGTCCGGCGGCTCGGCGCTCGGGTTAGATGCGGCCGGCGGCGTGCAGGCCTGGCTTGCCGAGCGCGGCCGCGGCTTTCGCATCCGCGACGCGGTGATCCCGATCGTGCCGGGCGCAATCTGCTTCGACCTGCTCAACGGCGGCAACAAGGCGTGGGGACGCTTTCCGCCCTATCGCGATCTCGGTTACGCCGCGGCGAATGCCGCCTCCGACCACTTCGAGCTCGGCAGCGTCGGCGCTGGCCTGGGCGCGACCACCGCCAACCTCAAGGGCGGCCTCGGCTCGGCGTCGGCCGTGACCGACGACGGCATCAAGGTCGCAGCACTCGCGGTGGTCAACGCAGTCGGCAGCGCCACGGTCGGCGGCGGGCCGTGGTTCTGGGCGGCGCCGTTCGAGGTCGATGGCGAGTTCGGCGGACGCGGCCTGCCCTCCGCGTTCACGCCGGACATGCTGAAGATGCGCCTGAAGGGCGGCGCGGATGCGACCGCTGCTGAAAATACCACCCTCGTGGTGGTGGTCACCGACGCGCAACTGACAAAACCGCAGGCTCGGCGCCTTGCAATGATCGCGCAGACCGGCATGGCGCGCGCGATCTACCCGGTGCACGCCCCGCTCGACGGCGATGTGGTGTTTGCCGCGGCGACCGGCGCAAAGGTGGTCGATCCGCTGTTCGGCCTGAGCAAGCTCGGCGGGGTCGCCGCCAACACGGTGGCGCGCGCCATCGCACGCGGCGTTCATTCAGCGACCGCCCTGCCTTATCCCGGCGCGCTGCCGAGTTGGCGGGACAAATTCGGTTAGGCGCTGACCGAGAGCGACGACGAGGCCTGGGCGGAGATCGCTTGCGACTGGCGCTCGATCAGCTGCTCGATGAAATTGTAGGACGAGGTCGCGTTGTTGCCGGCGGAGGAGGAATTCGAGCTGCCGGTGGTCGACGCTGTCGCTGGCGTCGTCATCGACACCTTGGAGCCGTCGGCGTAGGTCGTCGTCGTGGTGGTCGAGCCGTCGCTGTTGGTCACCGACGTCGAGGTCGCGCCGTTCAGCGCCTGCATCAAGGGATCTGAGCTCGATCCGCCCGCGCCGCTGCTGGCGCCGGATCCATCGGTCGAGCCGGTTTCCATGTGACGATGATGGTGGCCGCCGCCCTTGTGGCCCTGCAACGCCTGCGACATCTCGTCGAGGCTGACGCTGCCGTCGCCATTCTTGTCGAGCTTGGAGAACACGTCGTCGGCCTGCGCGATGTTGGTGCCGCCGGCACCGAGCGCATTCTCGAATTCGGTCTTGGTGATCTGGCCGTTGCCGTCGGCGTCGATCTGCGAGAACAGGTCCTTGAGCGCATCGGCGCGGCCGGTTGGCGGCGTGCTGGTCGAAGCCGTGGTCTGCGACTGGCTCTGCGCGTCGAGCAGCGCGCTCATGGTCTGCGGCGAAATCTGCGGGGTGCTGCTGCTCGATCCGGAGCTGGTGCTGCTGGTCGACGTCGTGGTCGAGGGTGCGAACAGCCCGCTCGACTGGCTTGCCTGGCTGGAGCTGCCGGTCTGCGTCGCCGACTTCGACGACATCAGCGAGCTCAAGAGATCGATGGCGGATGACGCAGCGCCAATGGCAAATAACATGGCAATACTCCAACAAGGCCGCGCCTGGCGGCTCCAACGCTTGTCACGGCGCAGCAAGCGGCGTGCCATGGCAAAAACCCAATAAAACCAGGCCTTGGCGCATCGGTGCGGGTTCCGCCCGCCCGGCAAGAGCTGCCGCCGGCGGCAGAAATTTCCGGCTGTGCGGTGCCGTCCGCTCGCATTGCCCGCCACGCGTCCGCATGTTAGGCGGGATCACCCGTCGCCCCCTGAAGTCTTTCGGAACTGCGCTATGACTCAGTCATTCACCCCGCGTCCCCTCGTTATTGCCCCCTCGATCCTGGCGTCGGATTTCTCGAAGCTCGGCGAGGAGGTCCGCGCCGTCGACCAGGCCGGCGCCGACTGGATCCATCTCGACGTGATGGACGGCCATTTTGTGCCGAACATTTCCTACGGCCCCGATGTCATCAAGGCGATGCGGCCGCACACCAAGAAGATCTTCGACGCCCATCTGATGATCTCGCCCTGCGACCCCTATCTCGAGGCGTTCGCCAAGGCGGGCTGCGACCACATCACGGTGCATGCCGAAGCCGGCCCACATTTGCATCGCTCGCTGCAGGCGATCCGCGCGCTCGGCAAGAAGGCCGGCGTCTCGATCAATCCGGCGACGCCTGTGAGCGCGATCGAATGTGTGCTCGACCTGATCGACCTCGTGCTGGTCATGTCGGTCAATCCCGGCTTCGGCGGCCAGGCCTTCATCCGCTCGGCGATCGGCAAGATCAGCGATGTCCGGGCAATGACCGCGGGCCGTCCGATCGACATCGAGGTCGACGGCGGCGTCGCGCCCGACGTCGCGGGCCAACTCGCCGCCGCCGGCGCCAACGCCTTCGTCGCGGGCTCCGCGGTGTTCAAGGGCGGCACCGTCGAGGCCTACAAGACCAACATCGCCGCGATCCGCAATGCCGCCGCAGCCGCGCGCGGCGAGGCGATCTGATCCAGCGTAGCTAGAAAACCGCGGGCGGCGTGGTCGCGGCGTTCGCCGCCTCATCGCCCGCTTCGGTCGCAGGCACGAGCCGCGACGGCCGCACCACGGTCACCGTGCACGGCGCTTCGGCTGCGACCTTGGCGGACACGCTGCCGAGCAGCGCGCGCCGCATCGAGTTCTGCCGCGCGCCGATGATGATGTGGTCGACCAGGTTGACCGCGGCGAATTCCAGGATCGCGGCGGCGGGATCGATCGCCTCCAGCACATGCACGGTCAGCCGGCTTTCCTCCAGCTTGAACGGCCGCGCCCAGTGCTGCAGCGCCACCAGGCGGTCGACATGCTTGTTCTGGCCCTGCTCGTCAAGCGCGCGGTCGATCGCCAGTCGATTGAGTTTCAGCACGTTGACGCAGGCGAGCCGCGCCGATGGCGACGTCGACAGCACCTGCTCGGCGGTGACGCGGATGGTCTCGTTCAGCGCCTCGGCCTCTTCGCCGAGATCGAGCGCGACGGCAACGATCGGGCTCGATGCGAGCTGGGCCGCGGCATTGGACTTCGGCTGCGGCGGCGCCGCCCCGAGATTGAAGCGGCGGCGCCCAGACCGTGCCGAGCGGATCGCGGTTCAGCCGCTGCGCCCGCGCCGTCAGCTTCACCTGTTCGGGGTGGCCGAGATCGAAGGCAAGCTGCGCCGCGGTCGGATAGCGCGCCGCAGGGTCGATCTCGAGACAGCGCAGCACGATCTCCTGCAACCATAGCGGATAGTCGGGCCTCAGCTTGCGCGGCGGATACGGGTCGCGCCACAGCCGCCGGCGCATGCCGCGCAAGGTCTCGGTCTCGCCGAACGGGCGGACGCCGGTGGTGAAGAAATACAGCAGCACGCCGAGCGAAAACAGGTCGCTGCGCGGATCGTCGCGCACCCCGAGCAGCCGCTCCGGCGCCATGTAGGGCGCGGTACCGTAAGGCAGCCGAAACTCCTCCTGCAACAGATCGGGCAGATGCTGGTGGTGCGAGAGGCCGAAATCGATCAGCACCGCCTCGCCGCGCTCGCGGAACATGATGCTGCTCGGCTTGATGTCGTGATGGATCACGTTCTGCCGATGCAGGCTGGCGAGCGCGGTGGCGACCTTGCCGCCGATCACCCTCACTTCCTCATACGGCAGCGGCAGGGCATCGAGCCGCTTGTAGAGCGTTTGCCCTGGGATGCGCTCCATCACCACATAGGCTTGGCGCTCGAAATCTCCGGTGCCGAAACAAGCCGGCACGTGCGGCCCCGACAACCGCGGCAGGATCATCTGCTCCATCTCGAAGCTGACGATCGCGGCCGGATCCTCGCCCTCCGCGGTGAGCGGCACCTTCATCAGCAGCGGCACATTGATGCCGGGATGGGTGACGCTCCACAACGTCGCCATGCCGCCGCGGTGCACCCGCTCGCCGATGGTGAAGCCATCGATCTCGGCGCCCGGCTGCATCGTCAGCGCCGCCACCGACATCACCTGCCGACAGCGAGGCGATCGGCGAGCCAGAGCGGCAGGCCGCTCGCCTTGATGCGCGCCGCGGCAGTCGCGACGTCGTAGGGCACGCGGTGATAGGTGATCTCGCGGCTGATCGTGTCGAACATCGCAAACGATGCCGCGGGATCGCCGTCGCGGGGCTGGCCGACCGAGCCGAGCACGGCGAGCCAGCGCCGGCCGGTCAGCAACTGCACCGCGACGCCCGCGGTCGGAACGAAGCTCGTCATCTTCGCGGTCGAGGACATCGAGTAGAGGCCGGGACGATGGATGTGGCCGCAGAACGTGATCGGCAATTCGGTCGCCATTATGCTGCGCGCGGCATCGGCGGTGTCGCGGACATAGCGCCACCTCGCGGGGTCGGACGCCTCGGAATGCACGTAGAGCCGGTTGTCCTCTTCCCGCGAGACCGGAAGCTCGGCAAGGAAGGCCTTCTGCCCGGCGCTGAGCCGGCCGCGGGTCCAGTCGATGGCGGCCAGCGCGTCGGCATTCATGCCGTCGCTCGGCACGCCGATCGCATTGTCATGGTTGCCGCGCACCGCGATCGCGCCCTTCGCGACCAGGTCCATCACCGTGTCGACGGCCCATTCCGGATCGGCGCCGTAGCCGACGATATCGCCGAGGCAGATCAGCCGCTCGGCGCCGCGCGCGCGCGCAGCATCGAGGCAGGCGGCGAAGGCCTGCCGGTTGGCATGGATATCGGCAAAGAGCGCAAGCCGCATGGTGGTCCGCAGAATGATCGAGAAGAGCAGAACTGATCTTGACGGATATCAAGCACACGCGGCCCAAGGCTCGCAATCGGGCCAAGGGCGTCAAATGATCAGAGGATGTCGGAAGGCAGGTCGGTCAGTGCTTGCACACCCGCACGCCCCGCAGCAGCAGGGCGATCAGCGCGTCGATCCGCGCCGGGCATTCCGGCTTGGCCCATTCCTCGGCATGTGCCGGGTGATGGTAGCGGACGGTGGCGTCGAACACGGCCCGCGCGGTCGCCTTCACATCGTCGACCTCGAACACGCCCTGCGCGACACCGTCGGACAGGATTTTCGCGATCAGATCGACCTGCTTGTCCTTGTAGGCTTCCACCACCTCGCGCGCGCCCTGCGCCAGCGCGAGGTAGGTCGCGAACATCTCGGGATCGTCGCAGACTTTCTTCTGCTTGATCGCAAACGCGGTACGCAGCCATTTTTCCAGCCGCTCCGGCGCCGGGCCATCGCTTGCCGCGAGCTTGCACAGCGGCTCGTTGGCGCGGTCGAGCCAGCGTTTGGCGACCGCGTCACGGAGCGAAGCTTTGCTGGGGAAATGGCGGTAGACGCTGCCGTGGCTGACATCCAGCGCACGGGCCACGTCGACAACGGTGGCCTTGGCGAGCCCGAAGCGCCTCAAAACATCCTCGGTTGCTTCGAGGATCCGCTCCGGAGTCAAAACCACCGCCTCGTTCATGCGTTTACCGTCTGGTTATCGCTGTCCTGCCCGCGGGTGAACTTGGCGGCCTGGGCGGCCAAGTGGCGGGCGACGCGAAGGTTGAGCCACTGTTGAATCTGGGCGGTCAATTGAAAGATTTCTATCGTCATGGAGGTAGTCCTTCGAGGTAGTCAAATTAAGTACGGCTCCCCCGGCCAAACGCCGGAACAGCCACTGGGCGCCCTCCTCCTTTGGGCTAATGAGCATATACACCATCTCGCTGACAGATTTCAATATCTGTCAGACAAACTTTGCGAGATGACAGCCATGCGGCCTGGACAGGCCGACGGGCGCCCGCCCGGCCGTACCGCACGCTGCACCGTTCCGTGAGCAGCCGGGACGACCCGCCAGTCCGCGCCTATGTCTCCCTCGGCTGCCCCGGGAGAGGCATGCATGGATCGCCCAGAGACCTTCAAGAACATCGCCAAAGGCACCGCCGGCGCGGTTGGTCCGGCTCGTCATCGTCGGCTGGCTGATGGTTCTTGCGATCCGCATTCCTGACGGTGCTCTGAGCCCACCTCACGGCACCGGAACGACAAGTGTTGGAATTGGCTCCGGAATCGAAAGGGGCCGCTTCACGCAGCGGCCCCTTTGCCGGGAAAATGGCTTCGGGATGAAATCTAGCCCCGGTTATCCACAGACTACACGGTTCAGGGAATTGAGGAATTCCGGATGACTACTGTCCACCCGGCTGACCGATTATTGGCGATCCCTACTTTTATGCCACCCTCGCCTTGGTGCGCGCCTCCTATTGCTGCTCATCCTTGGGCGGCATCCGGGGCGGCGGCAGCGGCGTGAACACCGACCCTTGCGCGGCCGCCGGCGGTGCCACGAATGTCCCGGTGGTGGAATCCCGCCGATCATCTCCACGATCGTCTTCGGCGTGACGTACTCCCTGACGAAATCGGTGATGGTCCCGTCGCCGCCGCCGAAATCCGCCGCCCGCCCGCCCTGCGGGTGTCCCGCCTCCGCAGCGACGAACGCCGCGCGCTGGCCCGCGAGTTGCACGACGAGTTCGGCCAGAACCTCACCGCGATCCTGGCCTTCGCCACCACGATCGAGGCAAGCGCGGGCGACAAGTACGCTGCGCGCACCGAGATTGCGCAGGACGCACGGATGATCTCGCAGGCGACGCGCCGCATCATCGCCTGCCCGCGCGATACGCTGAACCGCCTGCGCCATCAGCCAGCCGAGGAGCTCGGGCTGGAGGCAAGCCTGGTCGATCTCGTCGACAGCTGGCGATCGCGCACTACGCAGCCGCTGATCCAGCTCGATCTGCACGGCGATCTCGCCGACATCAGCGGCACGGTCGCCGCCACCGCCTATCGCATCGCGCAGGAGTGCCTGACCAATGCGCTGCCCAGCTGGTCCGCCTGGCCGTCGAGAGCGGGCTGAAGACGCGCGCCTTCGAGCACAAGATGACGCCGACCATCGGCCGCTCCCACGGCATCCACGCCGAACCGGTCACCTTCGGACTCAAGCTCGCCTATGCCCATGCCGAGTTCACCCGCGCCCGCGCCCGCCTGGTGCCCGCCCGCGATGAGATTTCGACCTGCGCGATTTCGGGCGCGGTCGGCACCTTCGCCCAGATCGATCCACGGGTCGAAGAGCACGTTGCGAAAGCGATGGGCGTGCGGCCGGAGCCAGCCTCGACGCAGGTGATCCCGCGCGACCGCCACGCGATGTATTTTGCCACGATCGGCGTGATCGCAGCGTCAGTGGAACGGCTTGCGGTGGAAGTACGCCATCTGCAGCGCACCGAGGTGCTGGAAGCGGAGGAGTTCTTCTCCGAGGGCCAGAAGGGCTCCTCGGCAATGCCGCACAAGCGCAACCCGGTGCTGTCGGAGAACCTCTCCGGCCTCTCGCGCATGGTGCGCGCCTATGTGACGCCGGCGCTGGAGAACGTCGTGCTGTGGCACGAGCGCGACATCTCGCACTCCTCGGCCGAGCGCATGATGGCTCCCGACGCCACCGTGACGCTCGACTTCGCACTGGTCCGCCTCGCCGGCTTGATCGAGAAGCTGCTGGTCTACCCGCAGAACATGCAGAAGAACCTCGACCGGCTCGGCGGCCTCGTGCATTCGCAGCGCGTTTTGGTCGCGCTGACCCAGAAGGGCGCCAGCCGCGAAGACGCCTACAAATTCGTGCAGCGCAACGCGATGCCGGTGTGGCGCGGCGAAGGCGACTTTCAGACGCTGCTGAAGCACGACGCCGATGTGAAGAAGTACCTGTCGGATGCCGAGATCGAGGAGAAGTTCGACCTCGGCTATCACCTCAAGCATGTCGATACGATCTTCAAGCGGGTATTCGGAGAGACCTGAGGATCTTCGCCGTCGTTCCGCGGCACGCGCTCCGCGCGTGAACTCGGAATCTCGCGCCACCATCTCGGGATTCTCCAATTCGCAACTGCGAATTGGAGTCCGAATTGCTCCGGAATAGCAGTCGCTTTCGCGTGACAAGTCGGCGCGTTGCGTTACGTTAACCCGCCCTACAAGGTTCACGACAAGCCCACAAGAAACGGACACTCCCTATGCCCATCGTCAATCGCGTTGCCGCCCTCTCGGATGAAATGGCCGCCTGGCGCCATGACTTCCACGAGAACCCCGAACTGCTCTACGAGGTGCATCGCACCGCCGGCATCGTCGCCGACAAGCTGCGCGAGTTCGGCTGCGACGAGGTGGTGACGGGAATCGGGCGCACCGGCGTGGTCGGCGTGATCCGCGGCCGCAAGTCCGCCTCGGGCAAGACCATCGGGCTGCGCGCCGACATGGATGCATTGCCGATCGCGGAGGCCTCGGGCGTCGCCTACGCCTCGAAGATCCCCGGCAAGATGCACGCCTGCGGCCATGACGGCCACACCGCGATGCTGCTCGGCGCTGCGAAATACCTCACCGAGACCCGCAATTTCGACGGCACCGCGGTCGTGATCTTCCAGCCCGCCGAGGAAGGCGGCGCCGGCGGCAAGGCGATGGTCGACGACGGCCTGATGACCCGCTGGGGCATCCAGGAGGTCTATGGCCTGCACAACATGCCCGGCCTGCCCGAGGGCTATTTCGCGACCACGCCGGGCCCGATGCTGGCCTCCTCGGACACCTTGAAGATCGTCGTCCGTGGCAAGGGCGGCCACGCCGGTGCCGCCCCGCACGAGGCGGTCGACAGTGTCTTGATCGGCGCCCAGATCATCAATGCGCTGCAATCGATCGTGTCGCGCAATGTCGATCCGCTGAAATCCGCTGTGATCTCGATCACGATGTTCGAGGCCGGCAGCGCGTTCAACGTGATCCCGGAGACCGTGACGCTGGGCGGCACCGTGCGCACGCTCGATCCCGGCGTGCGCGACCTGGTCGAGCGCCGGATCGGCGAGATCGCCTCCAACATCGCCAAGGCCTATGGCGGCACGGCGGAGACCGACTACGGGCGGATGTATCCGGTGACGCTGAACCACGCGCGTGAGGCCGGCATCGCCGCCGAGGTCGCCCGCGATGTGGCCGGCGCCGACCGCGTCAACGACAATCTGGTGCCGGTCATGGGCGCTGAGGATTTCGCGTTCATGCTGGAAGCGCGCCCCGGCGCGTTCGTCTTCCTCGGCATGGGCGACGGCCCGATGTGCCACCACCCGGCCTACAAGTTCAACGACAACATCCTCGGCCACGGCGCGTCCTACTGGGTGCGTCTGGTCGAGAAACAGATGCCGGCGGGATAGCGCCGCTTGCGCAACCGATGAACGTCGAACGAGCCGGCCGCGCCCCGTCGCGGCCGGGCCATTCGCATCACGAACGCGGCTGCTGTTGCGTGGCGCAGTGAATGCCGCCCCCGCCGGCGGCGATGCCGTCGATATTGAGCTGGATGATCTCCCGGTCGGCAAACAGCTCGCGCAGGATATCGCGCGCGTTGCGGTCCGCGGTCGCGTCGCCGAATTCGGGCGCGATGACGGCGCCGTTGCAGACGTAGAAATTGATGTAGCCGGCGGCGAAGTCCTTGCTGCCGTGCTTTGGACGGACCGTCGACGGGCCCTGCAACACCACGACATCCAGACGCCGGCCCTTCGCATCGACAGCGCCGCGCAGGATATCGAGGTGTCGTCTGGTCACCGCGTGATCGAACGACGACGGGTCCGGTTCGAGGCCCGCCACGACAACGCCGGGACCGGCAAATCGCGCGTAGAAGTCAGTATGGCCGTCGGTGATGTCCCTGCCGGCGATGCCGGGCAGCCAGATGATCTTTTCCAGCCCGAGAAGGCGAGACAGCTCGGCTTCGCACTTGTCCCTGGAGACATCAGGATTGCGATTTGGGTTGAGGACGCAGCTCTCGGTGATGATGGCGGTCCCCTCGCCGTCGACTTCGATCCCGCCGCCTTCCAGCACCAGGCCCGCCTTGATGAACGTTGCGTGCGCCGCCCGGGCCACCTGCGCGGCGACCTCGGCATCGAGCGCATGGCGTTGCTTGTTGCCCCAGCCGTTGAAGTTGAAACCGACCGCGCCAAGCTGCCCCGACGGGTCCCTCACGAACACCGGTCCAGTGTCGCGCATCCACACGTCGTCGACCGGTTGCACGACGAGGCTGACCGAGGGGCCGCACAGCCGCGCGGCAATCTCGCGGTCCTCCTCGCGCACCAGCATGTTGACGCGTTCATAGCCCGCGATCGCCTTGGCTATATTGGCGAGGTTTTCCCTGGCCACCGGAAGCAGCTTGCCGCCCCAGATCGCGGCGCTGGCACCGAACGCCATCCAGGTGGCGGCGTGCGGCGCGCTCTCGTCCGGCATCCGCCAGTTCGCAGTATCCCGCGTCAAATCATCCACGAGCGTGCTGGCCGCGATGGCCCTCCCGGATTCACCGACAGATTAGCGCCGGCGCCGGTGCGACGCCATGAACCGGCAGTCATGACCTGGCAGTCATGACCTGGCAGTCCGGACTTGGCAGTCCAGCTAACGGGCGGGGTCGGCCTCGCTCGCCCCCATCATCCGCGCCGCGACCCGATCGCGCTTGACGAAATGATGGAAGGCGACCGCGGCAAGGTGCAGCACGATCAGCGCGAGCAGGACGTAGGCGAAGAAGATGTGGCGCCCCTCATAGGCATCCGCCGCCGCCTTGTCGGGCGAGGTGATCTGGGGAACGTGGAACAGACCGAAGAAGCTCGAATAGTCCTGGGCGCGGGACCCGGAATGCGCCCAGCCCAGCATCGCCACCAGGATGGTGACGGCATAGAGCGCGCCGTGGTTGACGTGCGCGGCAATCCGCTGCCAGGCAGGCATGTCGGCCGGCAGCGCCGGGGTCGGGTTGACGCCGCGCCAGAGCAGCCGCAGCACGGTCAGCAGCAGCACCATGTAGCCGATATCGGCATGGATCGAGCGGTAGAAGAACTTGTCTGCCCGCGCCGGGAAGTGGTTCATCCACCAGCCATAGGCCAGCATGCCGATGATGGCGATGCCCAGTACCCAGTGGAACGCACGGGCGAGCGAGCCCCAGCTCGCGGTGGTATTGCGGATCATGGTCGAATGGCCCCGTTTGGATTTCGCACGTCGCAGCAATGGTTTGCCGTGATACTTGCAGGGATGGGTCAAGGCCACATGAAATTCCCGCCGTCACCGCCTTTTGTCGGCCCCAAAGGCCCGGCAGGCAAAGACAACTGAATGGTAACCCAGGTTCGGATAGAGTTTCCGCGTGTCCACTCCCCCGACCATCCTCGTGTTCGATTCCGGCCTCGGCGGTCTCACCGTGCTGCGCGAGATCGTCCGCGCCCGGCCCGACGCGCACTATGTCTATGTCGCCGACGACGCGTTCTTCCCCTATGGCCACCATACCGAGGACGAGATCATTGCCCGGGTGGTGCCGCTGGTCGGCGAGCTGATCGAGGCCCACGCGCCCGACCTCGTCGTGATCGCGTGCAACACGGCATCGACCCTGGTCATGTCGCATCTGCGCGACGCCTATCCTTTGCCCTTCGTCGGCACGGTGCCGGCGATCAAGCCGGCCTGCGCCTCGTCGAAGACACGGCGGGTCTCGGTGCTCGGCACCAGAGGCACCGTGAAACGGGAATATACCCGCAAGCTGATCTCGGATTTCGCGCAGGGCTGCGAGGTGACGCTGGTCGGCTCCGGCGAGCTCGCCTCGCTGGCGGAAGCCGCCCTCAGCGGCGAGAGGGTGCGCGATGAGGAGCTCGTGGCCGAGCTTGCGCCCTGCTTCGTCGGCGAAGGCGCCCATGACCCGGACCGCACCGACACCGTGGTGCTCGCCTGCACGCATTATCCGCTGCTGCTGGAACGCCTGACGCGGCTGGCGCCCTGGCCGGTCGACTGGATCGATCCGGCGCCGGCGATCGCCCGCCGCGTCGCCGATTTGCTTGGCCCTGCCGGCACGGACAGCGACGAGGCCGGCGCCGAGATGATCTTCACCTCGAAGCGCCCGCACAGACTGACCGAGGCGCTGATGCCTTTCTTCGGCGGCCGCGTTCCGGCCTGATGCTTTCCGGCGTCACCCTGTACTGCTAGCTTCCCCTCGCCTCATCGAGGGAGCACTGCATTGACATCAGCACCGCTGACGCCGCTCAACCGCCTGCGCCAGGCATGGCGCGACCGGCGCCCGACCTTCGGCGCGATCGCGACCATTCCGAGCATCCAGACCGTGCAGATCATGGCACAGTCCCTGGATTGGATCATCGTCGATCTCGAGCACGGCCCGATCGATCTGGGCACCGCGCATGCGATGATCGTGGCAACCTCAGGCACGCCGTGCGTGCCGATGGTGCGGATCGCAGCCAACGAGCCGCACCTGGCCAAGGCGCCGATGGATATCGGTGCGCTCGGCATCAACTTTCCGATGATCTGCAACGCAAGCGATGCAACGAAGGCGGTGCGCAGCGTGCGCTACCCGCCGAACGGCGACCGGCTCTGGGGCCCGTTCCACGCGCCGTTCCGCTGGGGTGTCTCGATGAACGACTACATGGCGACCGCCGACGACGACATGATCTGCATGATCACGATCGAGCATGTCGATGCCGTGAACCGCATCGACGAGATCATGGCGACGCCCGGCATCGACCTCGCGGTGATCGGCCCCGGCGATCTCGCCACCTCGATCAACAAGCGCGGCCTGCCCGACGATCCCGAGGTGGTCGCTTTGATGCATCGCGCCGAGCAAGGCATCATGAAGAGCGGCGTGCCGATCGGCGGCGTCGCGCGCACCGCCGAGCAGGCCAATGCGATGATCGACCGCGGCTACCTCGCGCTCGCGCTCGGCTTCGACTGGTCGCTGTTCCAGCGCGGCATCGCGGCTGCGTTCGCCGGGATCAGGCGGTAAGGCGTCAGGTGGGTTTAGGGCGCTCGGCAATCCCGTGCCGGGCGCTCTGCTCAATATTTCCGTACGATCGGCTTCGTCGGTGTGGTCGTGGGCGCGGCCGGCGAAAGTTGGAACGTCACCCAGGTGGACCATCCCTCCGCACGATTCTCGGCGGCGAAATCCTTGTAGCCTCTCAGGTTGAGATAGCCCTGATAGCCCTCGGCGACCGGAAAGATGAACCCGACCTGCGGGCCGATACCGGCGACACGTCCCTTGAAATCGCCGAGCTTGGCGCCGGCGCCGCTGTCGCCGGTGATCTGCTGAAAATAGTAGCCGGCAACACCGACATGCACATTCTTTTCGACGAACTTCGACATTCCCCAATCGACATGAAAGTCGATGCCGTTCTGGTACTGAAGATCCTTGTTCATGCCATTGTAGGTGACGCCCGCCAGCACGGAGAACTCCTGGCCGGATGCCGGATTGAGATAGGTGTAGGCGCCGCCGACGTCGATCGCGGTGAATCCGAAGCTGAGATTGGCGAGGCGGCTGCTGTCATAGGTTCCGCTCGGGATGTTGCCGAAGATGTAGACCATCTCGTTGTTGACGCCCTGATTCCATTTCAGGGTGCCCTGATAGAACACGTCCGACACCGTCGTGCGGTTGTCGGTCGCTGTGCCCGAGAGCGTGTTGCCGCGCGGCCCGGTCAGCGTCGCGTCGACGCCGACACCGATATTTCCGGGTGCGGCGAGGAAGGTGATGGCCGCCTGTCCGCCAAGCACCGACTGAGCCCATGTATAGGTGAAGCCTTCCACCAATGCGTCCGCACGGGCGTTGAGGCCGGCGACGACGGATCCGGGCACGCGGTTGCCGATGACGAAATTCTTTCCCGCGTTGGCGCTTTGGTCGAGGTGGATGTAGATCGTCTCATAGGCCCAGCCGGGCATCGCCGGCGCCGCCGTCAGGCTCGCGAACGCGCCGGGGAGCCAGAAGCTCAATCCACCGGCGTCGGCCAACGCCGTGCGCGGCGCTGCCACCCATGCGATTGCGCACAACGGCGCGATCACCATCATCCTGCCGGGTCCGATAGTCCCCATAGCTACCTCCCGCTTCCATCTGCCTTCACCGGTTCGGTCCGCTCCGATGCGAACCTCAATTTGTCTGCCCCAGATAGCGGAACAGCACATCCTTCCACCAATCCGATTGCCCCGCTTCCAGCAGCGCGATGTTGAGCCGCTTGCGCAAGACGCGGTCTTCCCGCAACGCGATGGCATAACTCTGCGGCTCGAAGGTCACATCGGTGAGTTCGGCCGACAGGCTGCCCTGCCGGATCATCCAGGCGAGGATCGGCCGGTCATAGGCGAGCGCATCGATGCGGCCCTGCTGCAGCGCCTGGAAGCCCTGCGCGGCCGAGGCAACCCCGTGGTGCTTGACGCGCATCCGCGACAGCGCTTCCTCGGTCGCCGTCCCCTGCACCACACCGACGCGGACCGCCGAGAGATCGCCGATCGAATTGACCGCGCCGTGCAGCCGCTTGGTCGTCAGCGCGGAGGTGATGCCGGCGGTGAATACCGCGATCGCGATGACGGATACGATCATCCACACCACCGCGACGATGCGGCCGGGCAGCGTGATCGGCGCGGCACCGCCGACCACGCGCTGGGTCATGGTATGGGTCGACCACAGCACGCCGGAGCTCAGGCCATGCGCCAGCCCGCGGCCGAACCCCTCGTTGGAATTGTGTTCGAACATCCAGATCAGCAGCCCGGCAAGGATGGCGAGGCCGAGCAGCGCCAGCGCCGCCTGCACGAAGCCAAAGGACGCGATCGAGCGGATCACCGGCATCCAGTTGGCGACGTGGTCGGTCTGCACCGCGACCCCGGTTCCCGTCTGGAAATAGGGCAACGTGAAATCGACCTGCTTCTCGCGCGCCGGTGTCACCGTGATCGCCGCCACCGCGACGTCGAACTTGCCGGCCTGCAGCCCATCGAGCAACGCTGTCACGGACGAGGCTTCGACGAAGCGGTAGCGCAGCTTTAGCTGATCCGCGAGCTTGCGCCACAGCTCGATGCTGATGCCGCTCCATTCGCCGTTGTCATTCTTGATCGCAAAGGGCGGCGCCTCCTTGGTGCCGACCATGAGCTCGCGGACGGATGATTCATCCTGAGCGCTGGCCGGCCTCGCCGCGGGCAGGATCACGGCGAGGAGTAGCGCGGCGATGGCCAGCGCCGCTGCCGTTACCGATGATCGTGGCCTGCGGATCATGTACGCTCCCTTCAATTAACCGCCTGCGCCTCCGGGAATTTCCATTTGCCGCTCAGGATTTCAGCACGCGGCCGGTAGAGCCGGACCGTGTAGTTCCAGCCCTCAGTGATTGGCAGGCAGTTGGGAATCTTGCCGTCGCAGCCACCGAACTGAACCGCAATGGAGCCGTCGGGGCCCTTCCTGCCGGTGATGTCGTTCAGCGTGTAGGCGTCGTAGGCGTTCTTCTCGAAATATCCCTTGGCGTTGTAGACGCTGATCGACCAGAACGCGTCGACTGGAACATCCTTGACGGTCAGCTTGTAGACCGTCGTGCCGTCATTCTTGGCGGGCGTGATGTTCAGGTAAGTCGCATCCTTGTCCGGATTGCCTCCCCAGCCCGCGGCAGTGCCGATCAGATGCCGGACAGGATCGACCTGCTCCTTCGTGCCAAACGCGCGCTTGAAGTCGGGGATCGTGGTCGCGAGAACCAGAAGCGCGTCACGAACCTTCTTCTGGCTCTCCGGGTCCCAGCTCGGCAGCTCGAGCTTGCCTGCGCTTTTTTGGCTGACCTTGATGGCATCTTGAAGCTTATGAACCTGCTCAACATCCTTGGGATCGATCGGATCGACCAGCGTGCGTACGGCGACCGCGACATAGCGCGTGCCAGCCTTGGTCCGCGTAACGGTCCGGGTGCCAGCGCCGTAGTCGACCTCCACCACATAATGATCCTGGTTGATCACCTGCATCGACATGAAACGCTTGCCGGCCTCGGGCATCGTGATCGTCACCGGTCCTGCGTCGAGATCGAACACCGCGCCGGAATACAGCGTGTCGCGGTTCAGACGTATGACGCTCTGGTCATCGAGCGGGGCCGGTTCGCGGCGATGGTTGAACTCGGCGAAACCCTTGCCCTTGGCAATGTTGCCCAGATACAGGTCCGACTCGGCGCGGATGAAATTGTCGACGGTGACCGGCATGGCACCGCCCGTCGCAGACTGCGCCTGAACCGCGGAAATTCCGGCGGCCATGATGGCAGCAGCAAGAACGATGTACCGAATGGTCATGAATTCATTTCCCTTGTCGTTTTCTGGCGTCTGCATCTAGTTGACCTTCTTCAGCGGCGGCGCCTTCCACTTGCCCTGCAAGGCCTCCGGCTTCGGCCAATAGAGCCGCATCGCCATGAAGAACGGCCCCCTGGGCGCGGGCAGCCAGTTCGATTCCTTGTCCTTGCCTGGCGACTCGCTCTGCACGACCAGCGTAATGCCGCCGTCGGCATCGCGCTTGAGGTCCGGGAGCATTGGCGAATTGATCAGGTAACGATTCAACGGATTGGCGTAGAGCAGGCTCGACGGCAGTTCGTAGAGCGTCAACGACCAGAACGCCCGGACCGGGGGTAGTTGCCCGGGCGCAAACCGCAGCGCATAACGGTTCGTGCCTTCGAGCTTCTGCTTGTCGGCATCGATGAAATAGACCGGATAGGTCGCTTCATCCTTTGAATTGCCGTAGATGCCGAGCACCGCGGCGGACATCCGTGCCAGATAGTCACCCTTCAGGGCAGCCCGCGTGCCGAATCCGTCCGCGCTGGTTTTCTTTCCGGTGTCGAGCTGGGTTTCCTTGTACGCGGCAAAGGCCTTCCAGGCCTCGGCCATGCCATCCTGAAGCGCCTTGCGCATCTCCGGCGACAGCGCGGCGGCATCGAACTTCTTTCCTGCCCCAACACCGATCCTGGCAAAGCGCGCCATCAGCGCCTTTTCGACCGGATTCGTCGGACAGAACTGAAGAATGAAATTCAGCTCGTTGAAGAACTCCAGCGAGGTCCGCTCCGGTTCCGGGGACAACGGCTTGACGAAATCGATTGTCGGCGCCGCGGCAGGCGCCTGCTTGCCGAGGAATGCCGACAGGGGTTGCACCTTGTAGCCCGCCTGAACCTTCTTCACGTTGTCGATGTCGGCGGGACTGAACAGCTGCGTGCGATACAGCACGAATGCAAATTCGGTCTCCGAACGGATGACCTGCTTGATCCCCTTCGGCTTCTCGCCGTTCCAGCCCGGCCCGGCCAACAGATAGTTGCCGGCGCCGTTGCCGGTCGCCCGGCTTCCGACATAGGCAAAGTTGAACGTGTACATGTCGATGAATTGCAGCGAATAGTAGCGCCCCTTCTCGACCTCCGGCACTGTGAACACCAGCGGCTCGGCGCGCAAATCGGCGCCCACATAGGAATAGGGCGTGTCGGAGTTCGGCGTCTGGATCGACTTGTCGTCGGGCGTATAGACGCGGGCGTTATTGACGAGCGTATTCCAGCCCGCCTTGAACTCAGGCGAGTTGCGATCGACGAAATAGGAATACTGGACGCGATAACTGTCCACCAGCGGGAAGCCGTAGACATAGGCATCTTTTGCGATCGCGCGCGCCTCGTCCGGCGTCGTCTGAGCGCCCGCGGGCGTCAGCGCCGACGCCAGGACGAGAGTGACAATCGCTAACTTCCTCATGACGGCCCCTTGCAATGGATGCACCTAGAACGGATTCACATAGTTGACGATCGCGAGCTGGCGCAGGATCACGCGCCGCACGACGTGCGTAGGCTTCAGATGATCGGTGTAGATCGCGGCCGTGCCGGTCGAGCCGGCGGGCAGGCGGCTGGCGAAGGCGGCATCGTCGAGCCTGACGCGCACGACGAACGGCACCGCCTCGATCGCCTTCGGCGCGACGGCCGTGCCCGAGGTCGTGGCCTGGCCGGACGCCACCGCCTGCAACACGCTTTCGACCTTGCCGGAATAGATCTGCCCGGGCGCGAACTTGAAAGTCACCTCGACCTCCTGCCCCTGCGCGACATAGCGCGCGTCGATCTGGTTGATCTCGACGCCGATGATGGTGTTCGAGGTGTCGATGAACGCCATCACCGGCGACAGCGGCAGGTTCGCCACCCGTGCGCCCTTGCGCAGCGCGACGTTGGTGACGTAGCCGTCGGCCGGCGCACGCACCGTCGTCTTGTCGCTGTTCCACTGCGCAGCCTCGAGCTGGCCGCTGAGCTGATCGACCTCGGACTGGCGCTGCTCGACGTCGAAGCCGCGCCCCGCATCGCGCTCATAGAGCGTCGTCATCTGCGCAAGCCGGGTCTTCGACAGCTTGAGCTGGGCCGTGATCGCCTTGACCTGCGCATCATAGGGGGTCGGATCGATCTTGAAGAGGATGTCACCGGCCTTCAGCGGCGCGTTGGCCGCGACGGGCACCTCGGTCACCTCGCCGGCGACGTCGGGCACGATCGACACCGCATTGCGCACCACCAGCGCGGAGCCCTGCGGCGCGCCCCAGCCCATCGGCACCAAGAGGCCGAACAGCAGCAGCACCAGCACGATGAACGGCGACGCCTTCCAGAACAGGTTGAAGCGCACGATCTTGAAGTGCACCAGCAGGAACAGCAGCACCAGATAAGTGTTGAAGATCGCGACACCCATCACGCGTCTCCCGCACGGCGCGGCGCCGGCACATCGACATAAGCCCAGACGAACGCGATCGGCCACAGCGCGAAGCCGCAGATCAGGGTGATCCAGCCGGCGACTGTCACCGCCTGCGCATAGGGATGGTTGCGGGATTTCGCGATATGCCCGGGCAGCCAGCCCGCAATGCAGAACACGCCGATCGCGCTGGCGACCAGGATGACGAGCACGATCCAGGCGAAGATGTCGTAGCCGCTCATGGCTTCGCCTCCTTCGCGGCACCGGCCGTGGTCAGGGGCGGAAAGACCTCCTTCCAGTCCTGCTTCATGTCGACCACGGTCCAGCCGCCCGCAGCGGCTGCATCGAGCGCCTTGTCGAGCTTGCCGATCTTCGATTGCCGGTCGTAGGCGTACTCTCGAACCTCGTCGGTGTGATGCACGATGCCTGCGAAGCGCGCGCCCGGACCCGCGGCGGTCCATTGCAGCATCTGCAGATCGCCATCCGAGTTGCCGAAAGCGAAGATCGGGCGGCGGCCGATGAAGCGATTGATTCCGACCGGCTTGCCGGGGCCGTCATCGATGAACTCGACCTTGGCCTCCTTGATCAGCGCTGGCTTGCCATCGGCACCGATCTGGAATTTGACCACGCCGGAGGAGCCGACCACCTGCTCCGGCGGGATGCCGTAGACCCGTTCCATCCAAGGCCGCATGAACTCGACGCCGCCACCGGAGACGACAAAGGTCTTGAAGCCGTTGGCCCTGAGATAGGCCAGCAGTTCCAGCATCGGCTGATAGACCAGACTGTCATAGGGACGGTCGAAGCGCGGATGCCTTGCGGTGGCGAGCCAGTCATGCACCGAGGCCGCGAACGCATCGGTGGTCATGCCGGCATGCGTCGCCGCGATGATCTGAAGCAGGCCCTTCTCGCCGGTGGCGGCCAGCGCCTTGCTATCGCCTTCCAGAAGCGCCCTGAACGGTTGCCGGGTCTTCCAGTCCGGGTGCTCCGCCGCCATCGCCCTCACCCGATCGAGCGCGAAGGCGAGCTGGAAATAGACCGGCTGCTCGGTCCACAGCGTGCCGTCATTATCGAAGGTGGCGATCCGCTCGGCCGGCGGCACGAAGTCCGTGCCGCCTTGCGTCGTCACCCGCGCGACGAAATCGACAATCGCCTTTTTCGCCGCGCCGTCGTTCCAGGATGGCAGCGGCTCGGCCTGCGCGAAAGCCGCGCTAAGCGGAATGGCGCCGCAGTCGAGCACAAGCAGGACCATCAAGAGCGTTCGCCGAACAAGGCTAGCGAGCCGGACCAACATGATTTCAACTGCGTTACGATTGAGACCGAAGTGACCGGCCCTCCGGAGCAAGGGCCGGTCACGGCGTCACTGATTTTGGAGCTGCTGCCGGATGATCCTGTTAAGTTCGGCGCGAACCTTCCCTACATCCATTCCCTCAGACAGCGCCTTCTTCTGCTTGAGCCCGTCCATCATGCTTTCCATGATGTTGGCCGGATTGAAGCTTGGCGGGAACGAACGCGGCGGGAACTCTTTAAACGTCGCGACAAACTGGAACACCTCCTCCATCATCCCGTAGGCACCGCCGACGTGATTCAGATTCCAATCCCAGAAGGTGTTGGAGGTGATATCGGCCCGTTCAAACGGATCCTGCATCAGATTGAATATCTTCTGCAGGCGAAGCGTGGTAAATGGCTCGGCCCACAGCCCCATCGTTCCTTCCTTGCGTTGCTCGGAGAAGACGTATTTGTAGTCACCCTGCCTGAAGCACACGAGCAGGCCATCGTCGTCCGAGTAGAAGAATTTGTCGCGGGCGCTCTTGGTGCCATTGTTGTTGGCAGCCGATCCGCTCACATTGCGGAGGAATGCGGACTGGTCGTAGCCGTCGAGATGGACCTTGTAGTTGATGCCGTTGGCGGTGTAGCCCGCCTTCAGCTTGCTGACGATGTCGGGCTCGCCGGCGATCGCGCAGAACGTCGGAATCCAGTCGTTGTGGCTCATCAGCTCGTTGGTCACGGTGCCAGGCTTGATCGCTGCGGGCCAGCGAACCAGGCAGGGCACGCGGAAAGCACCTTCCCAATTGGTGTTCTTCTCGGATCGGAACCAGGTCATGGCACCGTCGGGCCAGGTGTTCATGTGAGGCCCGTTGTCGCTCGAATAGACCACGATGGTGTCGTTCGCGATTCCCAGGTCATCGAGCGTCTTGAGCAGCGAACCGACGATGTCGTCGTGCTCCATCATGCCGTCGATATATTCGCTGTCGCCATGGGTATAGCGCCCGCGATGGTCCTGCCGGACATGCGTACGCAGGTGCATGCGCGTTGAGTTGAACCAGCAGAAGAACGGTTTTCCGGCGCTCTGCTGCCGCTTCATGAAGTCGATCGCCGCCGCCGAGGTCTCGTCGTCGATCGTCTCCATCCGCTTCTTCGTCAGCGCGCCGGTGTCCTCGATGGTCTGCTTGCCGATCTTGCCGAAGCGCGGATCCTCGGTGGGGTCGTCGCGATCCGTTGCCTTGCAACGCAAAACACCGCGTGGCCCGAACTTGGCGCGGTATGCCGGGTCCTTGGGATAGTCCGGTAGCTCCGGCTCTTCCTCGGCGTTGAGGTGATAGAGGTTGCCGAAGAACTCGTCGAAGCCGTTGACCGTCGGCAGCGACTCGTTGCGGTCGCCGACATGGTTCTTGCCGAACTGGCCGGTGGCATAGCCCAGATTCTTGAGCAGGCCACCGACGGATGGATCGAGCTGGCTCATGCCCATCGGCGCGCCGGGATAGCCGACCTTGCTCAACCCGGACCGGATGATGTGCTGACCGGTGAGAAATGCCGAGCGACCGGCGGTGCATGATTGCTCGCCGTAATAGTGCTGGAACTTGATGCCCTCGCGTCCGATGCGATCGATGTTCGGGGTCTCATACCCCATCAATCCATTCGAGTAGGCGCTGATGTTCGCGATGCCGATGTCATCGCCCCAGATCACCAGGATATTGGGCTTGCGGCCGGATGGAGCGGCGGGTGCCGAGCTTGTGGCCGGCGCGGCCTTTTGCGTTTGCGCCAGCGCTTCGGAGGTCAATGTCGCTGCTGCCACAAGCGTCGATGTACCCAGCAACAGGTTGCGGCGGTCGATCGCCTGGTTCTTGACGGTCTGCTTGTTGTTGTCGGCGTCGTTGCTCATAGCAAACTCCCTACATTGCAAAGGCCTTCAGTCCGGTGGGTGAGTGACGGCAGCGGGTCGCCGCACCACGCAGCGGAAGCCGACATGGCTGGTCGAGGTATCGACCGGCTCGGCATGGCGCGCGGCCGGGCGGTAGCGGCGGCAGTAGTTCGGCGCACAGAGATGCGAGCCGCCCTTCAGGACCTTGCGGGGAATTTTGATCGACGGCTGGGCGGCGTCGTAACTCGCCTCCTCGCGGCCGCCGCGCGGATTCCGCGGAATGCAGCAGGGTTTTGCGACGTCAGGTTCATGGCGTGCGGACCACCAGTCGGCGGTCCACTCCCAGACATTGCCGATCATGTCGTAGAGGCCGTAACCGTTCGGCGGGAACGCGGTGACAGGCGAAGTGCGGTCGAAACCGTCCTCGCAGAGATTTTGCAGTGGGAAATTGCCCTGCCAGGTGTTGGCCATGTGCCTGCCGCCGGGCGTCAGGGCATTGCCCCAGGCAAATTCCTCGTCTTCAAGGCCGCCGCGCGCTGCGAACTCCCACTCGGCTTCGGTCGCAAGCTCCTTGCCGGCCCATTTGGCGTAGGCGAGCGCGTCGGCATAGGCGACGTGGACCACCGGATGGCTGCCGAGCACGTTGATGTTGCTGCGCGGGCCGTAGGGGCGACGCCAGTTGGCGCCGCGCATGAAGGTCCACCATTGGCTCCAATCGCGGAGCGTCGTGACCCGATGCGGTGGACAAAACACCAGCGAGCCGGCGTACAGCATGTCGGGCAGCGCGCCCGGATATTGCGCCGGATCGGGCGGCTGTTCGGCGACTGTGATGTGGCCGGTGTCGCGCACGAATTCGCGGAATTGCGCGTTGGTCACCGGCGTGCGGTCGATCCAGAAGCCATCGACCAACGCCCGGTGCGACGGTGCCTCCTCGGGATAGTGGTGATCGGAGCCCATGCGGAACGTGCCGCCGGGAATCCAGACCATGTCATCGGTCTCGATGCCGTCGTGCGGCTGCGACTCAGCGGAGGTGTTCTCTGCGCGGAACATGCCAGTGCACCTGTCCGCGCACTACCGTGGGCGTTGGTGGCCGAACATCGTGCTGGATTGCATTGTCACGCGCCCTTCCATTTTTGGGTGCCGCTCGTCTCGGCGGCGTTGATTGCGTCAGGCAGTCTTCCTCATCCACTCCGTTGTTATTCGTGCGCGCGTCCATATGCGCAGCCGCTCCCGCGGCGCGTGATCCGTCGCATCGAACGTCGTCACGAGCTATTTCGCTTTGAGATTCAAATGATAGCGCAACATGCCCAGCGTGTAATGTGCAATTTGTGCCAACCTCAACCCCAGGGCGAGCAGCCTTAACGAACGATGTCGCAATTCAGGTCAATCCGATGCCGTGTTCCTGATTGTCTTCGCAAAAACGATCAAAATTCGCTCGTTTGCGAGTCCTCTCCACGCGATCGCACTGCGCATCAGACCAATTGAGGCACGATGTCGCAGGGGCAGGCCTGCGCGCTATCGGATGAACGGACTAATCTCGATGTCGGAAGCCTACATCACACATCCTGTGCTTTTCGCCGCGATTCCGCGCTGCTAGACTTCCGCCGGTTGGGGAGGAAATGCATGTTCAGGAAATTGCTGCTTGGTCTCACCGTGATTGCCCTTGCCGGCGCTGCCGTTGCGCAGCAGAGCGGCATCAAGCGGACGCCGCTGCAGAAGGTCGATTTCCCGGCGGGCTACAACACGGTCACGGCGATTGCCGAGGTTCCAGCCGGGGGTGCGTCGGGTCGTCACACCCATCCGGGCGCCGAAACCGGCTATGTGCTCGAAGGCGAGCTGGAGCTTCTGATCGACGGCAAGCCGCCGTTGAAGCTGAAAGCAGGCGATTCCTACCAGATTCCGGAAGGTGCGGTGCACGACGCCAAGACCTCCGGCGACAAGCCCCTCAGGGTGCTGGGGGTCTATGTGGTCAAGGCCGGCGAGCCCCTGGCCAAGCCGGCGCCGTGAGCCGAGCCCGTTGGCGTCGGATCAGCTGGTTCATTGCCGGCTTCAGGTGCGGCGGGCGAGCTGCACGCGCTGAGCCCGGGGCCGTTCCTGCTGAGCTATGGCGTGATCAAGCCTGACCACACCGTCGATGTGGTGCTGCGCTGGGACCATCTGGTCTGCGATGCCGCCCTGATCGCCCGGACCCTGACCCGGCTGGAGCAGGTGCTCGGCGGCGAAATCGCCGCGGAATTGGCCGCGATCCGGCCGCAACTCGACACCCGGCCGGTCCGGGCGGCCGGAATCCTGCTCTGAGCGGCGAAACCGGCCGATTTTGGCGCCGATTCGGTCCAAAGCGGCCCGTGTTTTGTTTGACAGGACCGGACTTTCTCCTTAAGACCACCCTTGCTCGCGGGCCGTTTTCGGCCCGCGATGCGTTTCGCGACCCGTGGTTCTCCCCGAGCTTTCGAGGCGGACCTGTCGGTACGGGCCTTTTGGCCGGTACACAGGAGGGCGCGTCTCCTCAAACCCTAGACTGACAAAACGCCGGTCGCCGAATGCGACGGCTATCAAAGAGGACGCGATGACAAAGCGCAGTGAGGCGAAGTACAAGATCGATCGCCGCATGGGCCAAAATATCTGGGGCCGCCCGAAGAGCCCCGTGAACCGCCGCGAATACGGCCCCGGCCAGCACGGCCAGCGCCGCAAGGGCAAGCTCTCCGACTTCGGCGTGCAGCTCCGCGCCAAGCAGAAGCTCAAGGGTTACTACGCCAACATTTCCGAGCGCCAGTTCCACGGCATCTATGTCGAGGCCAGCCGCCTGAAGGGCGACACCGGCGAGAACCTGATCGGCCTGCTCGAGCGCCGTCTCGACACCGTGGTCTATCGCGCCAAGTTCGTCGCCACGATGTTCGCCGCGCGCCAGTTCATCAACCACGGCCACGTCAAGGTGAACGGCCGCAAGGTCAACATCGGCAGCTACAAGCTGAAGGTCGGCGACGTCATCGAGGTCAAGGAAGCCTCCAAGCAGCTCACCCCGGTGCTGGAAGCCGCCCAGCTGCCCGAGCGCGACCTGCCCGACTTCCTCGAAGTCGATCATGGCAAGATGACCGCGAAGTTCGTCCGCATCCCGGCGCTCGGCGACGTGCCGTTCCCGGTGCAGATGGAGCCGCATCTGATCGTCGAATTCTATTCGCGCTGATCACAGCACGCATGCGAGATTCGAAAGGCCCCGGTTTTGCCGGGGCCTTTTTGTTTGGCTAAAGTCGGCGCATCTCGACCGAGAGAAACATCATGCACTACACCCCCGCCCGGCCCGATCCGACGGCGCCTGCCGTCCGTATCAACCTGCTGTCGGACACACAGACCAAGCCGACGCCGGCGATGCGCGAGGCGATGGCGAGGGCTGAGGTCGGCGACGAGCAGGTGGGCGACGATCCGACCACCAATGAGCTAAACGCCCGCGTCGCCGATCTGCTCGGCAAGGAAGCCGCCGTCTTCATGCCGTCGGGCACGATGTGCAACGTCGCGGCCACGCTGGCCACTTGCCGCCCCGGCGACGAGATCCTGGCGCATGCGACCGCGCATATCATCGCGCGCGAGGGCGGCGCGCATGCCGCGCTCGGCGGCTTCCAGATCACGCAGCTACACGGCGACGACGGCCAGTTCACGCCGGAGACGTTCCGCGCCGCGCTGCATCCGCGCACCCGCTACCAGCCGCCGCAGGTACTCGTCAGCGTCGAGCAGACCGCCAATATCGGCGGCGGCACGATCTGGAAGAAGGCCGCGCTGGACGAGGTCGTGCGCATCGCCAAGGACCACGGGCTTGCGACTCATATGGACGGTGCGCGGCTGCTGAACGCGACGGTCGTCTCCGGCATCTCGCCGCGCGACATGACGGCGGGCTGGGATTCGGCCTGGATCGATTTCTCCAAGGGACTCGGTGCGCCGATCGGCGGCGTCATCGCCGGCACCCGCGCCTTCATCGACGACGTCTGGCGCTGGAAGCAGCGGCTCGGCGGTTCGATGCGGCAGTCCGGCGTCTGCGCCGCCGCCTGCATCTACGCGCTCGATCACCATGTCGACCGCCTCGCCGACGATCATGCCAATGCACGGGCGCTGGCGCGCGGGCTGGCGCAGATCAACGGCATCGCGGTGCAGACGCCCGAGACCAACCTCGTGTTCTTCAAGCCCGACGGCGCCGGTGTATCAGGTGACAAGATGATCGCCGAGCTGCGCAAGCGCGGTGTGACGCTGGCGATGATGGACGGCCGGATCAGGGCCTGCACGCATCTCGATGTCACCGCAGCGATGATCGAGGAAGCGATCGGCCACGTCAGGGACATCGTGCGCGGGGCGTAAGTCCGGCTGTAGATTGTAGCCCGGATGCAGCGCAGCGTAATCCGGGGCTATTGGCACCTCGGATGAGGCCTTCCCCGGATTGCGCTGCGCTCCATCCGGGCTACGAAGCCGGTTATCGCCCCATCGCCTGGTAGATCAACGTCTTCAGCTCCTGCTGGATCCGGCCGCGCTGTGACGGCGTCTGCACCATGAAGACGCCGAACAGATCGTCGGCGGGATCGATGAAGAAGAAGGTGCCGCCGACGCCGTCCCAGCGATATTCGCCGAGCGGCCAGGACGTGTTCTCCGGCACCGAGGTGCGGACTGCGAAGCCGAGGCCGAAGCCGGAATTCGGACCGGGATAGTAGTTCTTGTCGTGCACCACTCCGGTTTCCGGACCGATATGGTCCCTCGCCATCAGCGCGATGGTCTCCGGCTTCAGATAGCGCCGTCCCTCGTAGAGGCCGCCGTTCAACAGCATCTGCGAGAAACGCGCGTAGTCGCCGATGGTGCCGACCATGCCGCCGCCACCAGATTCCCGGCGCAGCGGCCGGCGCGGGTCGCTGACGTCGGCCACCGGGCTGATCCTGCGGTCCTTCGGCATCGGCTCGGCGATCAGCGGCCATTTCGCCCGGTCGGCAACATAGAATGCGGTCTCGTTCATCCCGAGTGGACCGAGCAGCCGGTCCTTCTCGACCTGAAACAGGGATTTTCCCGTGATCACCTCGATGATGCGGCCGAGCACGTCGGTGGAATGACCGTAATCCCATTGCGTGCCGGGTTGCTCGGCAAGCGGCAGCGCCGTGAGCCGCGCCACGAATTCGGCATTGTCGGGATCGTTGTTGAACAGGCCGGCATCGGCGTAGGTCTTGTTCACGACGCCGCCGCCATAATAGCCGTAGGGCAGACCTGCCGTGTGGCGCATCAGGTCTTCGATCGTCACCGGACGCTTGAGCGGCTCCAGCGTCATCGCCGCCTTGCCCTCGTCGCCGCGCTTTTCAACACCGACCTTCATGTCGGCAAAGGCCGGGATGTATTTCGACACCGGGTCGCTGAGCGCGAGCCTGCCCTCCTCCACCAGCATCATCGCCACGACGGTCGTGATCGGCTTCGACATCGAATAGAGGCGGAAGATCGTGTCGGCGCTCATCGAGAGCTCGGTTGCGACGTCGCGAACCCCGAAATTCTCGTAGTAGACCGGCTTGCCATGCTGCTGCAGCAACAGGATCGCGCCGGGAATCTTTCCGGTCGCGATCTCGTTCCTGACATAGTCGGAGACCTTGGCGAGCCCCTCCGCCGAGAAGCTGTGCGCAGCCGGCCCCGGGGAGCCGGCCTGTGCAACCGTTGCAGCGGACGCGAGCACGAGTGCCGCGACGAGTGCGCGGCACCCACGCATGTTAGTTTTCCATGGCTTCATAGACGAGCTGCTTCAGGGTCCGCTGGATACGCTGACGCTCGGTCGGCGTCTGCTCCAGCAGAACGAAGAAGAAGTCCTGCTTGCGGTCGATGATGTAGTAGCAGCCGCTGGCGCCATCCCATTTCAGCTCGCCGAGATCGCCGGGCGGCGGCGGCTTCGCAGTGCCCGGATCGGTGCGCACCGCGATCCCGAGTCCGAAACCGAAGCCGTCGCCGGGGAAGTAGAAGAAGTCGCGCGCAACGCCGGAGCCCGGACCGACGCGGTCGGTCGTCAGCTCCTTGAACGTCTCGGGCTTCATGATGGTCTTGCCGTCGAGCGTGCCGCCGTTGAGCAGCATCTGGGCGAAGCGCGAATAATCCGCCATGGTCGAGACCATGCCGCCGCTGGCGGACTCCCATTTCTTGACCTTGGTCGGATCGTTGACCCGGCCGACCCGGAAGTCGCTGTCGTTCGGCATAGGCTCTGCCATCAGCTTCTGCTTCTCCGGATCGGTGACGAAGAAGCCGGTGTCCGTCATGCCGAGCGGGTCGAGCAGCCTTTGGTGCTCGATCGTCGAGAGCTTCTCGCCGGTGGTCACCTCCATCACGCGCGCCAGAATGTCGGTGGAATGGCCGTATTGCCAGAGCGCGCCGGGCTGATTGTGCAGCGGCAGCTTGGCGATCCGCTCGGCGAATTCGGCGAGATCGAAATCTCCGCCGTAGATATTGGCTTCCTTGTAGGCCTTACGGACCAGGCTGTCGCCGTAGAAGCCGTAGGTGATGCCTGACGTGTGCGTCATCAGATCGAGGATCGTGATCGGCCGCTCTAGCGGCACCAGCTCGAGCGTCTTGGTGCCGTCCTCGGCCTTCTTCTCGACGCCGACCTTCATGTTGGCAAAGGAGGGGATGTATTTCGAGACGGGATCGTCGAGCTTGTACTTGCCCTCTTCCAGGAGCTGCATCGACACCACGGCGGTGATCGACTTGGACATCGATGCCAGGCGGAAGATGGTCTTATCGGTGATCGGCGCCTTGCTGACCACGTCCTGCACGCCGAAGGCCTCGTGATAGACCGGTTTGCCGTGCTGCTGGATCAGGACAATGGCGCCCGGAATCTTTCCGGTCGCGACCTCGTTCCTGAAGAACTCGCTGATCCTGGCGAGCTTGTCGGGGTTGAAATGCGCACCCGCCGGAATTTCGTAGGTGCCCTCGGTGTGCGCGTACGCCAACGATGCCGCCAGCAACACCGCGGAGGCCGCGGCCGCGCCGGCCAAACGAAATGAATGCATTTGAACTATCCCTCCCCGGAAATCACGAGGAAGTGTAGCGGCAGTATCATCAGGCACAAGGGCTCCCGAAGGCGTCCAGGGCCTGCTGATGCAGCTCGCCGCTCTGGGCCGAGAAGCAGCAGAAGATCACCTGCGTAAGACTTGGGGCTGACGGCAGGGCATCGACGGCGGCCTTCACCGCAATGGCGGCGGCGCGGTCTGTTGGGAAATGATAGACGCCGGTCGAGATCGCAGGAAATGCGACGGAGCCGAGCCCGTTGGCCTGGCACAACTCGATGCCGCGGCGATAGCAGGATGCGAGCAGCGCATCCTCGTTCTGGGTGCCGCCATGCCAGATCGGCCCGACGGCATGGATCACGTGCTTGGCGGGAAGCCGATAGCCCCCGGTGATCTTGGCATCGCCGGTCTTGCAGCCATGCAGCGTACGGCTTTCTGCAAGCAATTCGGGACCCGCGGCGCGGTGGATCGCACCGTCGACGCCACCGCCCCCGAGCAGCGATGAATTGGCCGCGTTGACGATGGCGTCAACGCGCAGGGTCGTGATGTCCGTAACGATGACTTCGAGCCGCGCCGTGCCGATCTGGCGCGCCGTCAAGGTCAGGCAGCCACGTCGACCGGGATGCCCTTGTCGGCAAACAGCTGCTGCAATTCACCGGCCTGGAACATCTCACGGATGATGTCGCAACCGCCGACGAACTCGCCCTTCACATAGAGCTGCGGAATCGTCGGCCAGTTCGAATAGACCTTGATGCCGTTGCGCAACTCGGCCGATTCCAGAACGTTGAGGCCCTTATAGCCAACACCGATGTGGTCGAGGATCTGCACGACCTGACCGGAAAACCCGCACTGCGGGAATTGCGGCGTGCCCTTCATGAACAGCACGACGTCGTTCGACTTCACTTCGTTGTCGATGAATTGCTCGATGCTCATTTTCGCTTCCTTGCGTAGGCGGCGCTCTCAGGCCTTAACGGGCCGGCCCGCCCTTCTAACCCGTGACTGGCTATATATGTAGCTCAAACCATTGTGCATCCAAAGCAAAATGGCGGAAATCTGGTATGCGAAGGCAGCCGGACGGCACCGCAAAAAGCGCCGGGGATTATCTGATGGGCCCAATATCATCATGGGGGAGGCTTTTTTCCCGTAACGGAGCCCCTATCTAGGACGAACTGTCCGTCAGGAACCGGATTGCCGAAGCAACGTTCTTTCCCCTGAATCGGAGACCCCTGTGACGAAACCAGCCTCTGCCGCGGCCGCCATTTCCGCCGCCCCACCGTCACTATCCTCCGAATCCGGGTCGCTCGCACAGCGGCTGGTGGATGCCTATCGCGCCGTCCGCGACGAGACCGAGCGCCGGGTCGCGCCGCTGTCGGCGGAAGACCAGCTGATCCAGTCGATGCCGGATGCGAGCCCCGCCAAATGGCACCGCGCTCATACCACCTGGTTCTTCGAGCAGTTTCTGCTTGGCGAGCACGTCGAGGGCTACACGCCCTTTCATCCGGACTACGCCTATCTGTTCAATTCCTATTACGTCAGCGCCGGCCCCCGGCATGCCCGCCACCAGCGCGGCCACCTGACCCGGCCGACATCAGACGAAGTCACCGCCTACCGCCGCCATGTCGACGCCGAGGTGGTGAAATTCTTCCAGACAGCGCCGACGGACAAGCTCGAGGCGCTGGTGCCGCTGGTCGAGGTCGGCCTCAATCACGAGCAGCAGCATCAGGAGCTGATGTACACCGACATCCTGCATGCCTTCGCCCAGAACCCGATCCCTCCAGCCTACGATCCGGCGTGGCGCTTCCCTGCATCGCGGCGCGGGCCCGAGGAATGGGTAACGCTCAACGAGGGCATCCACACCGTCGGCCACGCCGACGACAGCTTCCATTTCGACAATGAGAAGCCCGCGCATCGTGCGCTGGTCGGCCCGGTCAAGCTCGCGAAAAACCTCGTCACCAATGCCGACTGGCTCGCCTTCATCAGGGACGGCGGCTACTCCACAGCCACGTTGTGGTTGATGGACGGCTTCGGCACCATGAGCAACGAGGGCTGGCAGGCGCCGGGCCATTGGCGTCAGATCGACGGCGAGTGGAAGATCATGACGCTCGGCGGCCTGCAGCCGATCGATCCGCAGGCTCCGGTTTGCCATGTCAGCTACTACGAGGCCGACGCCTTCGCTCGCTGGGCCGGCAAGCATCTGCCGACCGAGATGGAATGGGAGGTCGCGGCGCGCGCCGGCCTGCTCAACGACGCCTATGGCATCGTCTGGCAGTGGACCCGCAGCGCCTATTCGCCCTACCCGGGCTATCGCGCGATCGAAGGCGCGCTCGGCGAATACAACGGCAAGTTCATGGTCAACCAGCTCGTGCTGCGCGGCTCGTCGCTGGCAACGCCCGCCGGTCACAGTCGCGTCACCTACCGCAACTTCTTCTATCCGCACCATCGCTGGCAATTCACGGGGTTACGCCTCGCCGACTATGCCTGACCAGAGTCCTGTCGACATCGATGACGCGTCGGTAAGCGCGTTCGGGAGACTATCATGAATGTGCATGCCGCCGCTTTGGCCAAAGCGTATCCATTCGACGAAGCGACCGCGGCGTTTGCCGGCGATGTGATCGGCGATCTCGCCCGTCACCCGAAACGGCTATCGCCGAAATATTTCTACGACGCCACCGGTTCGGAGCTGTTCGAGCAGATCACGGTGCTGCCGGAATATTACCCGACGCGCACCGAGCTCGGCATCCTGCGCGACCGCGGCAGCGAGATCGCCGCGATCATTCCGGATGGCGCGGCGCTGGTCGAGTTCGGCGCCGGCGCGACCACCAAGGTGCGCCTCTTGCTCGAAACGAGCGAATTCGCCGCCTATGTGCCGGTCGACATTTCCGGCGATTTCCTCAAGGCCCAGGCCGACGGGTTGCGGCGGGATTTCCCGGGTCTCGGCATCTATCCGGTCGCTGCCGATTTCACCACGCCGTTCGCGCTGCCCGAGGCGGTCGCTGCCATGCCGAAGGTCGGCTTCTTCCCGGGCTCGACGCTCGGCAATTTCGAGCCGAGCGAGGCCCTGGCCTTCCTGCGCAGTGCGCGAAAAATCCTCGGCCACGGCGCGCAGATGATCATCGGCGTCGACCTCGAGAAGGACGAGCGCGTGCTGTACGACGCCTATAACGATGCGGCCGGCGTCACCGCGCGCTTCAACCTCAATGTGCTGGTTCGGATCAACCGCGAGCTCGGCGGCAATTTCGACCTGTCGGGCTTCACCCACCGCTCGATCTACAACCGCGACCGCCATCGTATCGAGATGCACCTGATCAGCCGCAAGGCGCAGACCGTGCGCATCCTCGGCAACACCTTCGCATTCCGTCCGGGCGAAAGCATTCACACCGAGAACAGCTACAAATACTCGCTCGAACGCTTCACCGCGCTCGCCCGCAGCGCTGGCTGGACGGTACGCGACAGCTGGACCGACGCCAACGCCATGTTCTCGGTGCATGCGTTGGTCGCGGAGTAGCGAGCGCAATTCTCGCAATCGCGTCGTAGCGAGCCGAGCGAAGCAATCCATGGCTCAGCAGGCCGTCGGATGGATTGCTTCGCTCCGCTCGAAATGACGTGGATGGACTGCACCCCTACCCTTTATTCCTCCCCGCTCGACCGCAGCGAGATCGATTCCCACGCCGCGACCACGATCATGATCGCGGTGGTGACGATCGAGAGCATCAGCGGCGACATCTCGCGCGCGAGATAGGCCGTGATCGCCAGCGCGACGATGCCGACGCCGTGCGAGAGCTGCAGGAAGTTGCGGATCACGAACTTGAAGAGGATGGTCCCGACCAGGAACAGCGCAGGGCCGCCGACCGAGCTCACGATCGTCTTCAGATCGGAGTGGCCGGACGGATGCTTCAGCACCAGCTCGTCGGCGACCGCGGTGAGGATGATGCCGCCGACGATCGGCATGTGCAGATAGGTGTAGGCGATCCGCGCCACGCGGCCGGATTCCTCTGATTTGGAGATCATGTCCGAGCCGGCCTCGGCGCCCTTGTGGAAATAGATCCACCACATCGCGATGCTGCCGACCAGCGCCGAGATGAACGCGGCGACATTCTCCGGCGTCCAGGTCAGCTCGGCAAAGGTCGCGCCGTCGACCACGATCGCTTCACCGAGCGCGATGATGATGAAGCCGGCGCAGCGCTCGGCCATGTGGCCGCCCTCGACCGACCAAGCCTCCATCGAGGAGAAGCCGAGCCTCGGGGTCCAGAAGCGCAGCGCCGGCGCGACATATTCGATTGTTAGCGCCGCGAGCCAGAACCACAGCCGCGTCTCGTGCTCGGCGAAGCCACCGAGAATCCAGAGCACGGCCGAGCAGGACAACCAGGCCAGGATGCGGATGGCGTTGTGGCGAACTGCCGTTCGCCGCCGCGGCGTCACCAGCAGCCAGAACGCGGTGCGACCAACCTGCATCGCCGCATAGGTCCCGGCAAACCACAGCCCGCGGCCCTCGAAGGCAGTCGGGATCGAGGTCGACAGCAGCAGCCCGCCCAGCATCAGGACGAACAGCAGCAGGCGGACCGGCGTCAGGTCGGGATCGAGCCAGTTGGTGACCCAGGTGGTGTAAACCCACACCCACCAAACCGCGAGGAACAGTACCGTGACCTGCACCGCGCCGAGCGGGGTGAAGTGGTGCAGCAGCGTGCGCGACAGCTGCGTGACGGCGAAGACGAAGACGAGGTCGAAGAACAGCTCGGCATTGGTGACGCGGCTGTGCTGGTTCGGCACGATGACGCGAAACATCGCGCCGCGCGGATTATCTGCCATCGCTTGTGGCCCCGCCCGTTGGCCGGGGCCTAGCCTTCCGGCACGCCGGTCTGCAGGGCCAGCGCGTGCAGCACGCCGCCCATCTGGCCCTTCAGCGACTGGTAGACGATCTGATGCTGCTGGACGCGGGACTTGCCGCGGAATGACTCGGAAACGACAGTGGCCGCGTAGTGGTCGCCGTCGCCGGCCAGATCACGGATCGTCACCTCGGCATCAGGGATCGCTGCCTTGATCATCGATTCGATATCACGGGCGTCCATCGGCATCCCAGTCCACCTCCGTCAGGTCATTCGAATCAGGGCCGATTCGGCCAGGAAAACCAAGAAGAAACCTAAGCCAAAACCTGGCGCTTGAGGTCTTCTAGGCCATCCCGGGGCACACTATATTCCCATTCCCAGCGATTTAAACCTGCATCAATCGGTCACGCCATCACGCCGAAATGACCAGAAGAGGCGCAGAATCATGAAGCTCCCCGGCCCCGACCATCCGATCACGATCACGCCCAATGCCAGGCGTGTCCGCGTCACCGCCGACGGCGTCGTCATCGCCGAGACCAGCCACGCGCTGACCCTGAAGGAAGCGAGCTATCCGGCCGTGCAATACGTCCCCCGGCAGGACGCCAACATGGAGCTGTTGACCCGCACCGAGCGGACCACGCATTGCCCCTACAAGGGGGATGCGAATTACTTCAGCATCAAGGCCAACGGCAAGACGCTGGACAACGCGATCTGGACCTATGAGGCGCCGTTCCCGGCGATGACCGAGATCGCGGGCCACCTTGCCTTCTATCCGGACAAGGTGAAGATCGAGGAAGTCGCCTAGATCGTCGCCCCTGCCGCGCGCGCCGGGCCTCGCCCGGCCGTTTCGGCGCGTGTCACCGAGCCTGAAAGCGGAGATGCCCGGGCATGACGGCGGAAGCGTTCGGCCGGATCGCCGCTAGACCCTGAATATCGTGAGCCCGAGGATCAGCAGCACCAGGAAGATCACGACGAACACGTAAAACAGGAAGCGCGCAATGTCGGCGGAGGCGGCGGAAATGCCGGTGAAGCCGAGCAAGCCCGCGATGATCGAGACGACCAGGAAGATCAACGCCCATTTCAGCAGTGTCATTGCTTGCTCCACAATCCGCGCGCGCCTTGCGCGTCCGCCGATAACGCCGTCTACCGACCCCGGTTCCAGAACGAAACAGATCCACTGAAATGACCGACCTCGACACCACCGAATCGGGACGATTGGGCCTTGCTGAATCGGGTTCCCGATTGCAACATCCGGATGCAGACCCGGCTGGGGGCACCATGAAATCGATTGCTCACGCGGCTCCGGCCGTCGACGTTCAGGCCGCACCGAAGCTCCACAAGCGCAATGTCGCCCTGGACCGCGCCCGCACCTTCCTGACGCTCGTCGTTCTGCTGCATCATGCGGTGATCCCCTACACCCATTTCGGCCACACCGACCCAACGTCGTGGATCGGCTTCGACTGCATCGTGCTCGCCACCGACAGCTTCTTCATGGCGATGTTCTTCTTCCTGTCGGGGCTGTTCGTCTGGCCCGGGCTCGGCCACAAGCCGTGGCTGATCTTTCTGCGCGACCGGCTGCTGCGGCTCGGCCTGCCCTTCGTGATCTGCGCGTTCACCGTGATTCCGATCGCCTATTACGCGATCGCGCTGCGCGCAACGCCGGACCTGACCTTCGCCGAGTTCTGGTGGAAGACCATGATTTACGGGCCGTGGCCAAGCGGCCCGATCTGGTTCGTCTGGGTCTTGATGACCTTCGACCTGACGGCGAGCGTGCTGTACCGGGTGTCATCGCGCCTGCTCGAGCCGATCAACCGCCTGTCGATCAAGGGATTTCAACGTCCCTCGAAGTTCTGGCTGTTCCTCGTCGTCGTCAGTGCCGCCGCTTATTTGCCGATGCTGGTGCATTACGGCCAGAACTACTGGTTCGAGCTCGGACCGTTCTCGGTGCAGGCGAGCCGGGTACTGCTGTATGCGTCCTATTTCTTCATCGGTGCGGGGATCGGGGCGGCCAACCTCGAGGGCGGGCTGCTCAGCGCAAACGGGCGGCTGACCGAGCGGCGCTGGTTCTGGACCGGCATCACGCTGATCCCGTACTGCTTGATGTGGGTGATGATCTACATCAAGCGCGGGGTCATCGGTAACCCCGATCCGCTGCCGGGCTGGTATCTCGCGTCCTACGGCACCTTCTACGTGCTGTTCAGCGCCTCGATCCTGTTCGCGATCCTGGCCTACTTCCTGCAATCGAAGGCGCCGGGGCCAACCTTGCTCGACCGCATGCAGGGCGACGCCTACGGCATGTTCCTGGTGCACTATCCGATCGTGCTGTGGCTGCAATACTGGCTGTTCGACATGGAATTGCCGGCGATCGCCAAGGCGGCGATTGCGTTCTTCGCCACCGTGGCGCTGAGCTGGGCCGCCACCGCCGTGCTGCGCAGGATTCCCGGCTCGAAATACGTGCTTTGATCACGCCGCGATCTCGTCCCTCACCGCCACGCTTTCCAGGCGCGGGGCGGCCGCCGCGCGATGGTCGCGGGCGAGCAGGATGTAGAAGGTCGGCAGCACGAACAGCGTGAACAGCGTGCCGATCAGCATCCCCATCACCACGACGATGCCGATGGCAAAGCGGCTGGCCGCGCCGGCGCCGTCGGCATAGAGCAGCGGCGCAAGGCCCGCGACCATCGCGGCCGTCGTCATCAGCACCGGCCGCATCCGCACCGCGGCGGCCTTCCGGATCGCGGCGACGCGGTCGAGCCCTTCATGGTGCTGGATCTCGTTGGCGAAGCTCACCATCAGGATGCCGTGCTTGGAGATCAGCCCGATCAGGGTGACGAGCCCGATCTGGGTATAGATGTTCAGCGTGGTGAAGCCGAAATACAGCGGCAGCAGCGCGCCGCAGACCGCGAGCGGCACCGTCACCATGATAACCAGCGGATCGCGGAAGCTTTCGAACTGCGCGGCCAGCACCAGGAAAATCACGATCAGCGCCATGCCGAAGGTGACGATCAGGCGGTTGCCCTCCTGGACATATTGCCGGCTGTCCGACAGCCAGTCGACGGTCATGCCCGGCGACAGCTTTTGCGCCTGCATGAACGCCACCGCCTGCCCCATGGTGACGCCGGGCTTGAGCACCGCCGAGATCGTCGCCGCATTCATCTGGTTGAATTGCGGCAGTCGGTTCGGCTCGGGCTTGATGTTGACCTTGATCACCGTCGACAGCGGGAACATCTGGCCGGAGCTCGAACGGACGTTGAAGTTTCCGAGATTGTCCGGCGTGATCCGGTCGGCCTGCCGCACCTGCGGGATCACCTCGTAGGAGCGCTCGAAGAAGTTGAAGCGGTTGACGTAGTTCTCGCCGACCAGCACCGCGAGCGTATCGGCGATGGTCTGCATGCTGACGCCGGCCTCGGCCGCCTTGGCATGATCGATCGTGATCCGCGCGGTCGGGCCGTCGAACGCAAGGTCGCTGTCGACGAAGACGAACAGCCCGCTCTTCCAGGCTGCTCCCTTCAGCGTCTCGACCTCCTGATAGATGGTTGAGAAATCGCCGGCCGAGCGCACCACCATCTGGAACGGCAGGCCGCCGGTTGCAGCCGGCAGCGCGGCGGGCTGGAACGGCGTCACGCTGGCGCCGAGCACGCCATAGGACATGCCGTAGAGCTGGTTCTGGATGTCGTTGGCCGAGCGCTTGCGCTTGTCCCAATCGGTCAGCGTGATGCCGCCGAAGGCATGGTTCTGTCCGTCAGTGCCGTTGATGAACCAACTCGCGTGGTATTCGGGAAACGAGCGAAACAGCTGCTCGATCTGGTCCGAGGAGCGCGTGGTGTAGTCGACGCTGGCATATTGCGGCGCCCTGAGCACGGTGAACACATAGCCTTGGTCCTCGGACGGCGCGAGCTCGCGCTGGCTGCCGAGAAACAGCACCACGATCGCCGCCAGCACGCTGACCGCGACCACAAGCACCGCGGCACGCATCTTGAGCGTCGCAGCCAACAGCCGGCTGTAGCCGCGCGACAGTTTCGAGAACTGATGCTCGACGAAACGGGCAAACCGGCCGTGCGAAGTCGCCCCTCCCAGCAGCTGCGCGCTCATCATCGGCGACAAGGTCAGCGCGATGACACCCGAGACCACCACCGAGCCTGCCAGCGTGAAGGCGAATTCGCGAAACAGGCTGCCGGTCAGGCCGCCCATCAGGCCGATCGGCGCATAGACCGCCGCCAGCGTGATCGTCATCGCGATCACCGGACCGATGATTTCGCGCGCGCCGATCAGGGCCGCATCGGCGGGGCTCAGCCCCTCCTCGATGTGGCGATGGATATTCTCGACGACGACGATGGCATCGTCGACCACGAGCCCGATCGCCAGCACCATCGCCAGCAATGTCAGGAGATTGATGGAGAAACCGAGCGCCAACATCATCGCGGCGGTGCCGACCAGCGCCAGCGGCACGGTGACGACCGGGATCAGCACCGAGCGGAACGATCCGAGGAACAACAGGATCACCACCACGACGATCGCGATCGCCTCGGCCAGCGCGTGCTGCACCTCCGATATCGAAGCCTTGACGAAGTGCACGATGTTGAAAACGTCGGCGACCTCTAGTCCGGGCGGCGCGACGCGGTTGAGGTCCTCGATCACCTTGGCGGTGGCGGCGACGATCTCCAGCGGGTTGCCATCGGGCGTCGGCTGCACCGCGATATAGACCGTGGGCCTGCCGCTGTCGCGCGCGTTGGAATCGTAATTCTCACCGCCGATCTCGAGCGTCGCGACGTCGCCGAGCCGCACCAGACCGCCGCCACCGGCGCCGGTCTTGATCACCATCTTGCGGAAATCGTCGAGATTGCGCAGGTCGGTCGCCGCGGTGATGTTGGTCACCGTCATCTCGCCGCGCAGCCGCCCGGGGGCCGCCTGCACGTTGTTGGCGCGGAGAGCCGCGGCGATGTCAGCCGCGGTCAGGCCGCGCGCTGCGAGCTTGAACGGATCGATCCATACCCGCATCGCCAGCGACGATCCGCCCGATGTGTCGGCCGAGGCCACGCCGGGCACCGAGGTCAACAGCGGCTGCGCCACGCGGGTGGCGAAGTCGGTGATCTGTGCAGGCGTCAGCGTGTCGCTGGTGAAGGCGATGTACTGCACCGCCGACGCGCCGTCGGTGATCTTGGTGATCACAGGGTCGAACACGCCGGCCGGCATGCGGTACTTGACCTGCTGCACCTTGGCGAGCACCTCCGTCATGGCGCGGTCGGCATTGGCGTTGAGCACCAGCTTGGCCTTGATCTGGCTCGTGCCGAGCGTCGAGTTCGACGTCATGTACTCGATGCCGTTAGCGGTCGCGATCGATTGCGCGATCACCGACGTCACGAAGCCCTGCATGACGTCCTGGGTCGCGCCGGGAAACGACACATCGACCTGGATGGTGGCGCTCTCCATGCTGGGATATTGCCGCACCGGCAGCGAGACCATCGCGGCGGTGCCGATCAACAGGATCAGCAGGCTGACGACCGTCGCGAGGATCGGCCGGCGGATGAAGATGTCGGTGAAATGCATGATGCCTACCTCTGGACGCTTGCCGCTTGCGGGCTAGCGGCCCTTCTCCGGCGTCTCCGCCATGGTCATCTGGACGGCGGCGCCGGGCATCACGCGGAGCTGGCCCGCGGTCACGATGTAGTCGCCAGGCGAGAGCCCCTGCTCCACCACGACGCGTTCGCCGATGCGCGGCCCGGTCTTGACCGCGACGCCGATCGCCTTGTTGTCGCGCACGACGAGCACGCTATCACCGGACGCGCTGGTCTGGATCGCGGTGACGGGCACCACGATGGCGTCCGCCTGCGGCGGCAGCACGACATTCACCATCACGAAGAGCCCAGGCCGCAGCAGCCGGTCGGGATTGCTGAACAAAGCCTGCACGAGGACATTGCGGGTATCCTCGGCGACCTGCGGTTCGATGGCGTTGATCGTGGCCTCGAACACCCGATCGGGGAAAGCATCGGTACGGATCGTCACCGCGCCTCCCACCTTCAGATTTGACAGGCGCTGCTGCGGAACGGTGAAATTGGCGTAGAGCTGGTCGAGCGCGGTCAGCGTCGCGAGCGCATCGCCGGCATTGACGTATTGGCCGAGATTGACCTTGCGCAGGCCGATCTGGCCGGCGAACGGCGCACGGATCGTCGTCTGCGCGATCTGCGCATCGAGCTGCTCGACCGCGGCGTCGGCCTGCTTGAGGTCTTCCTGCCGCTGCTGCAGCGTCTCCTGGGTCACGAAGCCAGACGGCGCGAGGCCCTGCGAACGCTTCTCCTGCAATTGTGCAAAGCGTCCCTTGGAAACCGCAACCGCGCGCGAGGCGCGCAGCGGCGCATCATAGAGTTGCACCAGCGCAGCGCCCTCGGCGACATCGGCACCGGCATCGAAATTGATCGCGGTGACGCGGCCGGCAACCTCGGGCGACAGAATCACTTGCCGCACCGCCTGCAGCGAACCGATCGCTTCGATCGAGCGGGGCAAAGTCTCGCTCCGCACCACCATGGCCGCCACCGGCGTCGGCGGGGCCTCGGTCGTGGCCCTGGCGGACGCACTGGAGCCGCCGGCACGCCAGGCGACCGACGCGGCCGCGGCACAAATCAGCAAGACGAGGGTGATGCCGAACGGCCTGGGGCGAAGCCCGAGCCAGCGGCGCGACGAGGATGATGCGGACGGCATTTCGCTTCCAAGAACGAACCCCAGCCTCTCGGCCGGAAGCTTGCCCCTGCAAGCCCGCGACTGTTATAAAACCTCAAGTATGGTTGAGGTCAAGGCTCGCAGCTTGCAGGACCTCTAATCCGGGATCTCGAGACAAATGGCGCTTGCACAAGAGCTTTCAGTCGGCGAAGTGGCGCGGCGCAGCGGCCTCGCCGTCTCCACCCTTCACTTCTACGAGAGCAAGGGGCTGATCGCGAGCCGGCGCACCAGCGGCAACCAGCGCCGCTACATGCGCGGCGTGCTGCGGCGCATCGCGGTGATCAGGATCGCGCAGCGCGCCGGGATTCCGCTGGAAGAGATCAGGCAGACCTTCGCCGCGATCCCGCTCGATCGCGCGCCGACCATGCGCGAATGGGAGCGCGCGATGCGCGCCTGGACCGCGGCGCTGCAGCAGCGCATCAGCGATCTCACCGACCTCAGGGACAAGCTGTTCAGCTGCATCGGCTGCGGCTGCCTTTCGCTCACCGATTGCCCGCTGCGCAATGGCGACGACAGGCTCGGCGCCGAGGGCCCCGGCCCCCGCATCCTTGTCACTGCGGCCGAACGGCGACAGCGCCGTGCGCGGCAGGCTTGAGCCCGTCGCCAACAAGTTGCGCACAACCTGCCATTGGTCACATGTGGCCACGTGATTCTCGGTTATGCTGGCCGGACTGCTGACCTCAAGGAGAGTCATGAGATGAACGACCCTCAAATTGGATGGATCGCCGCAATCATCGTCGGCGGATTGGCCGGCTGGCTCGCCGAGATGTTCATGAAGACCGGAACCGGCATCTTCATGAATATCATCCTCGGCATCGTCGGCGCCGCGCTGGCGAACTGGCTGTTGGGTCTGCTCGGCATATCGCTGGGCGGCGGATGGATCAGCTATCTCGTCGCCGGCTTCATCGGCGCAGTGATCATCATCTTTGCCTGGCGCGCGATCCGCGGCGCCACCTAGCGCTTGATCCGAAGATTGCGCCTGGACACAAGACAATAGCGCGATGATGGATTCATCGCGCTATTGAGAATTTGTTCGCTCGGCGTCGCAGCGCCTGATCCATCTGGATCAGGCGGCAGCGCCTTGCATGTAGTTCGGCAGCCAGTGCTCGAAGGCGCGGGACAGGCTTTCGATGGTCACAGGCGGCTCGCCGGCCACCGCAACCACGTCGCCGCCGGTGGTGCCGATGCGCGCACAGGGCACGCCGGCGCCCTTCATCTTGGCCAGCACGAGACCCGCGTCGGCCGCAGGCACGGTGACGATGTAGCGGGCCTGATCCTCGCCGTACCAATAGGCATGCGGCACGATCGAGGAGGGCGCCGCCAAAAGCTGCGCGCCGATGCCGCTTGCGATCGCCATCTCGGCGAGCGCGATCAGGAGCCCGCCGTCGGACACGTCGTGCACCGCACTCGCGGTGCCGGCGCGGATCATGCCGCGCACCACGTCGCCGTTGCGCTTCTCGGTGGCGAGATCGACCGGCGGCGGAGCGCCCTCCTCGCGGCCGCAGACATCGCGCAGGTAGACCGATTGGCCGAGCCAGCCTTGCGTATCGCCGACCAGCAGGATCGCCTCACCCGCCGCCTTGAACGCCAAGGTCGCCGATTTGGTGAAGTCGTCGAGCAGGCCGACGCCGCCGATCGAGGGCGTCGGCAGGATGCCGCGGCCGTTGGTCTCGTTGTAGAGCGAGACGTTGCCGGACACGACCGGGAAGTCCAGCGCGCGGCAGGCTTCCGAGATGCCCTTCAGGCAGCCGACGAACTGGCCCATGATCTCGGGCCGCTCGGGGTTGCCGAAGTTGAGATTGTCGGTGATCGCGAGCGGCCGGCCGCCGACCGCGGTGATGTTACGCCAGGCTTCCGCGACCGCCTGCTTGCCGCCCTCGAACGGATCGGCCTCGCAATAGCGCGGCGTGACGTCAACGGTGAGCGCAAGCCCCTTCGGGCCATCCTCGACGCGGACCACCGCGGCATCGCCGCCGGGACGCTGCATGGTATTGCCGAGGATGACGTGGTCGTACTGCTCCCAGACCCAGCGCTTCGAGCACAGTTCGGGCGTGCCGATCAGCTTCGTCAGCGCCTCCGCGATGCCGAGCGGCGGCTTGACGTCCTGGCCGCGGATCATCGGCAGCGCGGTCGAGGCGACATGCGGACGGTCATAGACCGGCGCCTCGTCGCCGAGTTCCTTGATCGGCAGATCGGCCATCACGTCGCCGCCGTGCTTGACGACGAAGCGCTTGCTCGGGGTGGTGTAGCCGACGATGGCGAAATCGAGTCCCCATTTGCGGAAGATCGCCTCGGCCTCTTTCTCCTTCTCGGGTTTGAGCACCATGAGCATGCGCTCCTGGCTCTCCGAGAGCATCATCTCGTAGGCGCTCATGCCGGTCTCGCGGGTCGGCACCGCGCTGAGGTCGAGCTCGACGCCGAGGTCGCCCTTGGCGCCCATCTCGACCGCCGAGCAGGTCAGGCCCGCCGCGCCCATGTCCTGGATCGCGATCACGCAACCCTTTTCCATGATCTCGAGGCAAGCTTCCAAAAGCAGCTTCTCGGCGAAGGGATCGCCGACCTGCACGGTCGGACGCTTCTCCTCGGAGGCGTCGTCGAATTCGGCCGAGGCCATTGAGGCGCCGTGAATGCCGTCGCGGCCGGTCTTGGAGCCGAGATAGACGATCGGCATGTTCACGCCGGAGGCCGCGGCGTAGAAGATCTTGTCGGCGTCGGCGAGACCGACCGCCATCGCGTTGACCAGGATGTTGCCGTCGTAGCGGGTGTGAAAGCGCACCTGGCCGCCGACCGTCGGCACGCCGAACGAATTGCCGTAGCCGCCGACGCCGGCGACCACGCCGGACACCAGATGCCGGGTCTTCGGGTGCTCGGGCGCGCCGAAGCTCAGCGCATTCAGGCAGGCGATCGGCCGCGCGCCCATGGTGAAGACGTCGCGCAGGATGCCGCCGACGCCGGTGGTCGCACCTTGGTAGGGCTCGATGTAGCTCGGGTGATTGTGGCTCTCCATCTTGAAGACCACGGCCTGCCCGTCGCCGATATCGATCACGCCGGCGTTCTCGCCCGGGCCCTGGATCACCCAGGGGGCCTTGGTGGGCAGCCCGCGCAAATGGATGCGCGACGACTTGTACGAGCAATGCTCGTTCCACATCGCCGAGAAGATGCCGAGCTCGGTGAAGGTCGGAACCCGCCCGATCAGCTTCAGGATGCGCTCGTACTCGTCCGGCTTCAGCCCATGGGCGGCGACGAGTTCGGGGGTGATTTGAGGCTCGTTCTTGGGGTCATTCTTGGGCGCGGTCATGGGACCCTTAATAGGTAGATCGAACGGGGGCGAAAAGGCCTTTTACGGCCCATTTCCGGCCTGTCCAGAGCTTTGCGGCGGTTGGACGCGGCCCGGGATTTGCAGCCAGAATCTGTGCCTGGGATTTGCACAATGGGGATGGATCGGATTTAAGGTCCCGAACCCGATAATTGAAGGCCAGATTTCGTGAACGAACTCGCCAAGACCGCACTCAATACGGCATTCAACCGCCGCCCTGACCTGCACGTCGAAACCGAGGGCGAATTCGCCGGCTGGCGGACCTGGACCCGGGACAGTTTCGAGACCCATACCGGCCCATTCTACCACCGCATGGACGAGAACGGCCGCATCGCCTGCGCGTTCCGGGTCGGCGCCAAGCACCTCAACGGCTCCGGCAACGTCCATGGCGGCTGCCTCATGACGTTCGCGGATTATTGCCTGTTCGCGCTCGCCTCCCCGGTGCTCCAGGGTCCCGGCGTCACGGTCTCGTTCGCCTCGGAATTCCTTGACGCCGCCCGCGAGGGTGACCTGATCGAATGCACCGGCGAGGTCACCCGCGCCGGCGGATCGCTGATCTTCGTGCGCGGGATGCTGATATCGGCCGAGCGGCCGCTGTTCAGCTTCTCCGGCACCATCAAGCGGACCAAGCGCAAGGTGCCCGCGGAGAAGACGGCGTAACAGGGGTTAGAGGCCGTTCCCATTTTTCTTTGACGCGCTTTCTTCACGCTACACGCTTCGCTCGAAAACGCGCCAGGTCTGTGGACGCACGCTGTCATGCAGACGTTACATCGCCACGCCTTGAATCGAAGGCGCAGCGCTAGCGCGTTGTGTTCACGCGCGTTCTTCGCGTGAACGCATTCAGACGCGAGCCGTGACACCACGACATGCTGTCGTTGCGTCGTCGCGCGCGCGTCACATGCGCGTCAGCCAAGCCCCCGAAGATTGCTGAACGGTTTCCGTTTGTGCATTCGCGCAGCGAAGTTGGGGCATTCTCATGAAATTGAAGACGTTTGTTTCCGTGACGTCCGCGATGTCGCTTGTCGCGTCGCTGGCATGCGTTGCAACTCCAGTGCGAGCCGGCCAGGACGGCGACAATGGCGATCGCGGCATCGGCGAGTCCCGCGGTCACGATCAGGACCAGGATCAAGATCGAGACCATGACGGCGGCGGTCATCACGGCCGCAAGCCGCGCGTGGTGATGATCTCGCTCGACGGCGCCAAGCCCGATTTCATCCAGAAATTCATCGAGGAAGGCGTGTTGCCGCGCGATGGCGGCCTCGCCCGGCTCAGCCGGCGCGGTGCCGTGGCACTGCAGAACGTGACGGCGTCGCCGTCGCTAACCGCGGTCTCGCACATTGCGATCGCGACCGGTTCGACGGCGGTGCATAACGACATCCCCTCCAACACGTTCCAGCCGATCGTCGGCCCGATCTCCAGCAGCATCAGCGGCTTTGCGGCGCCGATCGGCGGCTACAGCGAGAGCCCGCTCGGCCCCTCGGCGCACCCGACGGCACAACCGCTCTGGGTGCAGCTGCGCCAGCAGGGCAAGAAGGTCGTCACGGCGACGTGGCCCGGCGGCGACGGCGCCGACATCGCGATCAACAAGACCGTGGTGCAGCCGGCCCAGCCCACCCGCGTGACCGACTTCACGGTACCGTTCGGCGCCTTCGGCGGCATCGGGGCCCAGGGCTTCTCGCTGTCGCGCAGCGACTTCACGGCCGATCCCGGCATCGTCGCGGCGCTGCAGGCTGCCGGCCATTTCTCGTTCAGCCCGGTGCTGGTGACCTCGGCGCCGATCGAGACGTTCTCGTGCTCCGCAGCTGCGACCGCAACCTGCACCAGCGCATCGACGCTCGACGTCAAATATTCGATCCGCGTCGCCGCGATCGACACCACCAATGACCGCAAGGTAAACTACGACACGCTGGTGTTCTTCGACGAAAACCGCGGCATCACCGCAGGACCGTTCCACGCGCCGTCGACCGGGCCGGCCTACGTTAAGTTCGGCGGCGAGAACGCGCCGTTCTTCTTCGAAGGTAGCGGCGCCAAGGTCGGCGCCGCCTACTTCGTCTCGGCGCTGTCGCCGGACCTCTCGACAGTGCGCTTCGCCCGCTACGGCGCCAACTACATCCCGCGCAACACGCCCGTGCTTGCCGACGTCGACGACATCAACGACAACATCGGCTTCTGGCGTCCGCAGGCCGACTTCCGCATTCCGGAGCGCCTGAGCCCTGGCTTCACCAATTTCCCCGACGTCGAGATCGAGACGATGTACGAGGACATGGTGAAGACCTTCGTGCGCTACCAGGCCAATATCGGCGAGCGCGCGATCAAGACCCATCCGGACGCCGACCTCGTCATGGTCTATATCGAGCAGCCCGACGGCTCCGAGCACCAGTTCCTGCTGACCGATCCGCGTCAGGGCACCAACCCGGCCGACCCGAATTCGATCGGCGGCAACCAGGATCCGGCCAAGGTCAAGCGCTACGCCTCCTACATCCGCTTCGCCTACCAGACCGCCGACAAGGCAGTGAAGCAGATTGCGGATGCGGCGGGCCATGACAGCAACGTCGTCGTGGTGTCGGATCACGGCTTCGCGCCGTTCCACACCTCGGTCAATCTCACCAACATCCTGCGCAACGCCGGCATCGACACCGGCAAGGTCGGGGTCCTCGGGTCCTGCCGCCGACATCTACGTCAACCTGCAGAACCGCGAGTTCGGCGGCACTGTCGACCTGGCAACCTACCGGGCCCTGGTGGCGCAGATCACCGATGCGGTGAAGAACGCGGTCGATCCCAATGCGCGCTTCAACTACTCGCTGAAGGATCAGCGCATCTTCACCGTCGTCGAGACCCGGCCGCTGCAATGCGACGCCGGAACCGGACAGTGCAACAGCAAGACCGTCGGCCAGGACTATGGCGACGTGTTCGCGCTGATGGCGCCCGGCTACAATTTCGACGGCATCCAGAACCCCGGCGTCGCGCGCCAGGGCGATGCGCCGTTCAATTCGGCCACCACCGCGCTGTCGATGCCGAACTTCTACGGCGCCCACGGTCACGATCCCGAGCTTCCGGTGATGAGCGCGACCTTCATCGCTGCGGGCCCGCAGATCCGCAGGGACACCGTGGTGCGGCGCATGCGCAATATCGACGTGGCGCCGACCATCATGCGGCTGCTCGGCACCACGCCGCACCAGGTCGATGGCGAGGTGCTGAGCGAGGTGCTGCGCTAGGCCCTGCGCGGGGAGCACAGGCAAATTCCGCGTGATGGACGCCGGCCCGGCGCCCATCAGGTTTCGCTTCTGAACCGCTCCCCCTAGCCTTGCAGCGCAAGGCCAAGTTAGATTGCTGCTTCGCGCGCCAACGCGCGGGGAGCCACATCAAGGTGCCGAAGAGCACAGCGAATCCCGCGATCACGCCTACTCCGTCCACGTCAGCGCCCGGCGCGCGCGGCTGGCGCGACTATGCACTGCTGCTCGCGCTGGCCTGCTGCTGGAGCTCGACCTATCCGCTGACCAAGATCGGGCTCGGCTCGATTCCGCCGGTCACCTTCATCTCGGCGCGCTCGCTGGTCGCAGCCCTCTTCCTGCTCGTGGTGCTGCGGATCCGCGGCATCCGCATCCCGACCGATATCAAGGCCTGGAAGCTGTTCGCCTTCCAGCAGACCATCAACTCGACGATCCCGTTCCTGGTGATCACCTGGGCGCAGCTTTACGTGCCGGCTTCCAACACCGTGGTGCTGGCCTCGACGACGCCGATCTTCGCCTTCCTGATCACCTGGGCGATCACCCGGCACGAGCCCGCCTCGCTGCTCAAATTCGTCGGCGCGATCCTCGGCCTCGCCGGCACGGTCGCGATCATCGGCCTCGACGCGCTGTCGGGCTTCGGCAGGGAGATTGTCGCCGAGATCGCGATCCTGCTCGCCACCGTCTCGTTCGCCTGTGCCACGATCTTCGGGCTTCGCCTCTCCGACTATGACCCCATGGTGGTCGCCGCCGGCTCGCTGCTGTTCGGCGGCACCGTGCTGCTGCCGGTCGCCCTGATCGTCGACCATCCCTGGACGCTGCACCCGACGCCACAAGCGCTGGTCGCCACCGTCACCATGGGCATCTTCTCCAGCGCATTCGGCCTGATGCTGTTCTACATGTGCCTGACGCGGCTCGGCACGCTCACGACCAATGCGCAGGGCTATTTGCGGATTCCGATCGGCGTCGCGCTGTCGGTAATTCTGCTCGGGGAATCCGTGCCGTCGAACCTCGCGCTGGGGCTCGTGCTGGTCATGTTCGGCGTCGCCGCGATGACGGTGCCCGCCGACGCCGTGAAGCGCTGGCTAAGCCGATTGCGGAGATAGTCTCGCCGGCTACTTCTTGTCGTCAGCGAGCAGCGCGCGATACTTCGCGACGTCGCGGGTCACGAGTTGCTGCAGCGCCTCGGGCGCGAGCTCGTTGGCGTCGGGGGCGACGGTCGACAGGTCGAGGAAGCGCTTCTTCACCGCCTCGCTCGCAACCGCGGTGCGCGCGGCCGCGTTGAGCTTGGCGATGATCTCGGGCGGAGTGCCCTTCGGTGCGAACAGGCCGTTCCAGCCTTGCGCCTCGAACTCGGGCAGGCCTGCCTCAACCGAGGTCGGCAAGTCCGGCAGCGAGGCGAGCCGCACGGTCGAGCCGACCACGACCGCCTTCACCAATTTGTCGTCGATCGCCTGCGACACCGAGGCCGCGGCATCGCAGACGCCGTCGATCTGGCTGCCGATCGCGTCCGTCAGCGCGAGCGCCGCGCCGCGATAGCCGACCAGCTGCACGTCGATCCCGGCGGCATGCACGAAGCTCTTGCAGATCAAATAATTCGATGAGCCGACGCCGGCATGGCCGAGATTGACCTTGCCCGGATTCTTCCTGGCGTAGTCGATGAATTCCCTGAGGTCCTTGGCCGGAAAATCCTTGCGCAGCGCAACGATGCCGAAAGTTTTCGCCACGACGGCGATCGGCGCGAAGGAATCAGGCGTGAACGACAGTTTCGGATAGATGGTGTAAGTCGCGGCGTTGGTGCCGGCATTGCCGATCGCGATCGTGTAGCCGTCCGGCTCGGCGCGCGCGGCGCGGGTCAGCGCGGTCGAGCCGCCGGCGCCGCCGACATTCTCGATGATGATGGACTGGCCGAGCGCCGCGCTCATCTGGTCGGCGACCGCGCGGGCGATCACGTCCGAGGTGCCGCCGGCCGTGAACGGCACGATCATCGTGATCGGACGCTTCGGAAAGTCCAGCTTCGAGGTATCCTGGGCGCGCGCAGCCGCCGCAAGCAGCAGAAATGCGGCTGCCGCTGCGGCAAGGCACCTTCCAAACATGATGGTTACGCCGCCTTCTCGAACTGCTGGACCAGCCCTGCGAACAGGCCGCGGCCGTCGGTGCAGCCCATGATCTCTTCGACGTGGTTTTCCGGATGCGGCATCATGCCGAGCACGTTGCCGCGCTCGTTGACGATGCCGGCGATCGAATGCGCAGCACCGTTGAAATTGGAGGCCTCGTCGACCACGCCCTCGGGCGAGCAGTAGCGGTAGAGCACCCGCCCCTCGCCCTCGAGGCGCTTCAGCGTCTCCTCGTCCGCCTCGTAGTTGCCCTCGCCATGCGCCACCGGTACGCGGATCACCTGACCGGCATTGTAGCCGCGGGTGAACGGCGTGTCGGAGCGCTCGACCTTCATATGCACGTCGCGGCAGACGAATTTCAGCCCGGCATTGCGCATCAAGACGCCCGGCAACAGCCCGGACTCGCAGAGGATCTGGAAGCCGTTGCAGACGCCGAGCACGAGGCCGCCCTTGGCGGCGAAGTCGCGCACCGCGTCCATGACAGGCGCGCGGGCCGCGATCGCGCCGCAGCGCAGATAGTCGCCATAGGAGAAGCCGCCGGGTACCACCACGAGATCGGTGCCTTGCGGCAGCGCGGTCTCGGCGTGCCAAACCATCGCGGTCTCATTGCCGGATGCAAGCTTGAGCGCGCGCGCCATGTCGCGCTCGCGATTGATGCCGGGGAAGACGAGGACGGCTGATTTCATTGCATCACCTGGATTTGGGCGCCAGCACGAGCTTGGCTGCGGCGGCAAACTTTGCGTAATTATCGTTGCTGGCCTTTTCGTCACGCGCCGAGCTGATCAGGCTGGCGGAGCCTTGTCCGCCGAGCAACAAGCCGCTGACCTGATACTCGCTTGCGCCGTCGGCCGTCACGGTCAGGCGCCGCGCCTTGAACATCCGTGGCCCCGCCGTGCCCTTGTCGCCGTCGACGCCGAGCAGCGTGATGCGCTGCCCCGGCGTCCGCTGCTCCAGCGCCTTGATGATCTGCTCCTGCCCCGCACGGAACTGGTCGAGCGTCATCTGCTTTCCGCCGGTGTAATACCGGTAGCTCACCTTGGAGCCCGCGCCGCAGGACGCTTGGGCGCAGCGGAACATGTGCATATCGGAGCCGCGGCGCTCGTAGCTCCATCCGCTGACCGTGAACGGCGGCGCCGGCGTCGTGGCGGATGGCGGTGCCGATTGAGCCGAAGTCGCGCCGATTCCAGCCGCCGTCAGCAAGCCGGCCATCAGCGCCCGGACGAACACTCGGTCACTGCGAAAAGTGGCGGGAGCGGCTATCATCATTTGGCGCGCCCGGTCAGCCCAGAACCTCGACCCGATAATTCTCGATCACGGTGTTCGCCAGCAGCTTGTCCGCGGCGGCCTTCAGCGCGGCCTCCGCCTTGGCCTTGTCGGTCGCAGCGAGCTCGATGTCGAACACCTTGCCCTGGCGAACGCTGGCGATGCCGTCGACGCCGAGCGATTTCAGCGCGCCCTCGATCGCCTTGCCCTGCGGATCGAGGATGCCCGACTTCAATGTCACAGTCACACGTGCTTTCACGGTCGCCCCTTGAGCTTAGCTCTTCACCAGCACCGGACCGCTGCCGGCCGGCCGCTCGTTTTCAATCAGAATGCCGAGCCGCTTCGCAACTTCGGTATAGGCCTCGAGCAGGCCACCCAGATCCCGGCGGAAACGGTCCTTGTCGAGCTTCTCGTTCGACTTGATGTCCCACAGACGGCAGGAATCCGGCGAGATCTCGTCGGCGACGATGATCCGCATCATCTCGTTCTCGAACAGCCGCCCGCACTCCATCTTGAAGTCGACGAGGCGGATGCCGATGCCGAGGAAGAGGCCGGTCAGGAAGTCGTTGACGCGGATGGCCAGCGCCATGATGTCGTCGATCTCCTGCGGCGTGGCCCAGCCGAAAGCGGTAATGTGCTCTTCCGACACCATGGGGTCGTTGAGCTGGTCGTTCTTGTAATAGAACTCGATGATCGAGCGCGGCAGCTGGGTGCCCTCCTCGATCCCGAGCCGCTGCGACAGCGAGCCGGCGGCGACGTTCCGCACCACCACCTCGAGCGGCACGATCTCGACCTCGCGAATCAGCTGCTCGCGCATGTTGAGGCGGCGGATGAAGTGGGTCGGCACCCCGATGTCGTTGAGGTGCTGAAACAGGTACTCCGAGATCCGGTTGTTGAGGACGCCCTTGCCCTCGATCACCTGGTGTTTCTTGGCGTTGAACGCGGTCGCGTCGTCCTTGAAGTGCTGGATCAGGGTTCCCGGCTCGGGGCCTTCGTAAAGCACCTTGGCCTTGCCTTCATAAATACGGCGTCGACGGCTCATTGGGATGTACCGTGTTTTGTTGAAATCCATGGATTTGGGTGCTCCGGATGACTTGGGGTTACGACCCACGACGGAGCTGCCGCGGAGGCCTGGAACCTGGGCAATCCAACTGGAAACAGAACAAGAACCATGCCTGTTGGCAACCTATCCGATTGGCCCATCCAGCACAATCGATAGTGCCCCCTTCAGGGCACTTATACCGCCCTATCAAAAAGGCCCGATTCCGCCTGTTCTGCCTGCGGCTTAACGGCTCGTTGTCTTGCCGATTCCTCCCACTTATCTAGGCAGGCATCGGGGCTGCCGCAACGAGCTGGAGCCCGCCATTCAGCAGGAATTGGAACTTCGGCATGAACGAATTCGACAAGCGCGAGGAAGGTTTCGAGAAGAAGTTCGCCCTCGACGAGGAGCAGAAGTTCAAGGCCGAAGCGCGCCGGAACAAGCTGCTCGGCCTGTGGGCCGCCGAGAAGCTCGGCATCGCCGGCGACGCCGCCAATGCCTACGCCAAGGAGGTGGTGGCCGCCGATTTCGAGGAAGCCGGCGACAATGACGTGCTGCACAAGGTGCTGAGGGACCTCACCGCCAAGGGCCAGGCCACCACCGAGCGCGACGTTCGCGCCAAGATGGACGAACTGCTGGCGGTGGCGGCAGCGCAGGTGAAGGCGGGGACGTAAGCCGGGAACCTGAGCTCTCGCGCCCCCTGAGCTCCAATTCGACATTCTTACGCGCGCCGGACACCGTTCCGGCGCGACGTGTTTGGGACTCTCGTTTTGGTGAAGTCAGCCCGGATGATGTCGAGCAGACGGCGCGACGCGGCGCTGAGAAAGCCGCCATGCCGCGTCACCGCGACGACCTCATGGCTGGCGGTGAGATTGCCGACGCGGATCGTCGCGATCGAGCCGGCGCGCAGCTCCTCCGCCGCATTGCTCTGTGAAAGCAGCGCGATCCCGAGTCCGGCCTCGACCAGCCGCTTCTGCGCCGTGAGGCTGTCGACCGGCGTCCAGGCGACCTCGCCGAGCCCGTGCGTCAGGAACAGCGCGAACACGTGCGAAGCAGTTATCTCGCGCCGTCCGGGCACCTCGGGAAATGCGATCCAGCGCTCGTCCCTGAGATCGGCGAGTTTGCCGACCCGGCGTCCCGCCAGCGGATGGTCCGGCGCGCAGACCACCCCAAGCGGCTCGGCGAACAGCACCTCGCAATCGAGTTCGCCGGAGCGATCGCGGTCGTAGCGCAACCCGATGGTCGCTTCGCCGCGCCGGATCAGATCGCTGACCTCGGCACTGGTCGCGGTGCGCAGCGTCAGCGCGACATCCGGATGCCGGCGCGCAAAACGCTTCAGCACCTTCGAGAGCCGCTCGCCCGCAAGGGTGCCGGTCACAGCCAACGCCACGGGACCTGAATTGTCACGCAGCAGCGCGCGCACCGCATTCTCGGCATCCTGCGCCGCCGCCACCGCGCGTTCGGCATAGGGCACCATCACCCGCCCCGCATCGCTCAATCTGGTCTTGCCTGCGATGCGCTCGAACAACGGCACGCCGAGTTCCTGCTCGAGCAGCGCGATACGCCGCGAGATCGCCGGCTGCGAGCGGTGCAGCGCCTTCGCGGCATTCGAGATTCCGCCGCGGCGATGCACCACCAGGAACGTATTGAGCGCGTCACTGTCCACCCCTCGCCTCATGCAAAAAGCTGATGATATCGAAAGAAATAACAAATTTGGCTGATAGCCGAAACCGCCCTATCGCTGGGCCAGTCGCATTTTTCAATCATCAGGAGTTCACATGCGCACCCAGGCAGACAAGGCAGCACGGTTTCGCGAACTGCATCAGCGTCCCGGCGCCTTCATCATCCCGAATCCCTGGGATGCCGGCACGGCAAAGCTGCTCGCGGCGATGGGTTTCGAGGCGCTCGCGACCACCAGCCTCGGGCTCGCCAACACGCTCGGCAGCGCAACCGTCAGCGTCGATGCCATCATCGAGAACTGCCGGGTGATCGCCGAGGCCACCGACCTGCCCGTCAACTCCGATCTGGAAAATTGTGGCGCGGACGATCCGAAGACCGCGGCAAAGGCGATCACCCGCGCCGCCGAGGCCGGCGTCGTCGGCGGCTCGATCGAGGATTCGACCGGCAACCCGCAGCATCCGATCTACGACTTCTCGCTCGCGGTCGAGCGGGTTCAGGCCGCCGTCGAAGCGGCGCGGGCGCTGTCGTTCCCGTTCACGCTGACCGCGCGCGCGGAGAACTTCCTGCACGGCCGCAAGGATCTCGACGACACCATCAAGCGGCTGCAGGCGTTCGAGGCCGCCGGCGCCGACGTGCTGTATTCTCCGGGCTTGTACGACATCGGCACCATCAGGACCGTGGTGTCGGCCGTGAAGCGGCCATTCAATCTCGTGATGGGCTTTGCCGATCCGACCTTGACCGTCGAGCAATTGTCCGCCGCCGGCGTCAAGCGCATCAGCGTCGGCGGCGCGATGGAGCGGCACGCGCTAGCCGCGTTCCTGCGCTGTGCCCGCGAGATGAAGGACCAGGGCGCGTTCAGCTTCGTGCGCGACATGGCGCCGGTGAAGGAGGTGCGCGAGGCATTTGCTGCGGCGAAAGGCGAGTAGCGGGTGGGACGTCCTGTCCCGCACCCGGGAATGCCGGCGCCGCCCCGGGATTGCCTGAGGCGGCGTATCCACTGATCTGGTATGGTGGCGCCAACACCGCAAGTCCGGCCAAGGTGCTACCAGACCTGACGATTCATGACAGGTCGCGACTTGCAGCCAGCCTCAGGCAATGCCAAGAGAGCGGGATCATGTCCCAGGATCACATTTCCAACGTTCTCGCTGAACGTTACGCCTCACCCGCCATGCGCGCCATCTGGAGTGGCGAGGGCGAGGTTCGCCTCGAACGCGACTACTGGATCGCCGTGCTGAGGGGCCAGCGCGATCTCGGCATTCCGGTTCCGGACGGCGTGATCGAAAGCTACGAGCGCGTCAAGGACCAGATCAACCTGGCCTCCATCATGCAGCGCGAGAGCGCGTCACCCGCCACGACGTCAAGGCGCGCATCGAGGAGTTCTGCGATCTGGCCGGCCATGAGCACCTGCACAAGGGCATGACCAGCCGCGACCTCACCGAGAACGTCGAACAATTGCAGGTCTACCGCGCGTTGCAGCTGGTCGAGACCAAGAGCATCGCGGCGCTGATTCGGTTTGCGAAGCGCGCGGAGCAGTTGCGCGACATCCCGTTCACCGCGCGCACCCACAACGTCGCCGCGCAGGTCACGACGCTCGGCAAGCGCATCGCCATGTCAGGCGAAGAGATGCTGCTGGCGCATCAGAGCCTGGTCCATGTGCTGCAGACCTACCCCGCCCGCGGCCTGAAGGGCGCCGTCGGCACCCGCCTCGACCAGATCACGCTGTTCAATGGCGACGCCGGCAAGGCGCGCGCGCTCGAGCAGCGCATCCTCGTTCACCTCGGCCTGCCCAAAGCGCTCGATGCCGTGGGCCAGGTCTATCCGCGCAGCCTCGATTTCCGTGCGGTCAGCGTCCTCACCGAGCTCGCCAGCGGTCCCGGCAACTTCGCCAAGACCATCCGCCTGATGGCGGGCCATGAGCTTGCCAGCGAAGGCTTTGCCAAGGGCCAGGTCGGCTCGTCGGCGATGCCGCACAAGATGAACAGCCGCTCCTGCGAGCGCATCAACGGCCTGCATGTGATCCTGAAGGGCTATCTCGCGATGGCCGCGGGGCTCGCCGGCGATCAGTGGAACGAGGGCGACGTGTCCTGCTCCGTGGTCCGCCGCGTCATGCTGCCCGACGCCTTCCTCGCAATGGATGGCCTGCTCGAGACCTTGCTCACCGTGCTCGACCAGATGGAGGTGTTCGAAGCCGTCGTCGCCACCGAGCTCAACCGCTATCTGCCCTTCCTGCTGACCACCACGGTCATGATGGAAGCGGTGAAGAAGGGCGCCGGCCGCGAAGGCGCGCATGAGGCGATCAAGGAGCACGCCGTCGCGGCCATCGGCGACCTGCGCACCGGCAAGATCGTGCAGAACGATCTGCTGCAGCGTCTCGCCGCCGACAAGCGTCTTGGCCTCAGCGAAGCCGAATTGCAGCTCGTGCTCGCGCAGGGTCGCGCCAACTCGGGCGACGCTGGCGCCCAGGTCGATCACTTCGCCGAGCAGGTCGAGGCGCTGGCCCGGGCCAAGCCGGAAGCGGCGAGCTACGCGCCGGGCACGATCCTGTGACGTCATTCGCCATTCGCGAGTAGCGATTCGATTCGCTACTCGCCATTCGCGCCCCCTCCCCTCACTCTTCCTTGAAGCCGTATTCCGGCACGTTGCCGCTGGCGCCGTAATATTTGTACGGCAGGAACTTGCCCGACATCGTGATCTTGACGCGGTCGCCTTTTGGATTCGGCAGGCGCTCCATCACCATGTCGAAGTCGATCGCCGACATGATGCCGTCGCCATATTCTTCCTCGATCAGCGCCTTCCAGGCCGGACCGTTGACCATCACGAGTTCGTAGAACCGGTAGATCAGGGGATCGGTCGGCGGCATCGGCATGCCGCGCATCGGCGTTTCGTTCAGCATCGCGATTTCCGACTTCGACAGCCCGAACAACTCGCCGGCATTGGCCGCCTGCGGCTTTGTCAGCTTCATTTGGCCGAGGATCGCGCCGACGATCAGGACCTCTGAGTAGCCGCCGATCCTCTCGCAGATGTGCTTCCAGCTCCAGCCCTTCTCGCGCTTGATGTCGAGCAGCTTTTCGGTGAGGTCTTCGCGTTTCATGAGGCTTCCTCCTTGGGCTCAGCGCGCAACGCTCTGCGCGGGATTGGGTTCGACGACGCGCGGCGGCGAGACGATCGTGGGCTCGCCGACGCCGGGCCGCACCGTTGGCACGTGGCGCGGATCGTGACCGGTCACCTCGGCGGCAAAGCTCTTGCTGCGGCTGACCAGGAAATCGACGATATGGTTGCGCAGCGCATAGTAATAGGGATGGCGGTGCAGGTCGATGCGGCCGGGCTCCTTCGGCAGCGGGTTCTCGACGATCTCGGCCAGCACAGCGCCGGGGCCGTTGGTCATCAGGAAGATCTTGTCGGCGAGGAAGATAGCCTCGTCGACGTCATGGGTGATCATGAAGGTGGTCTGCCCGGTCTCCAGGCAGATCCGCCGTACCTCGTCCTGCAAGGTGCCGCGGGTCAGCGCGTCCAGCGCCGAGAACGGCTCGTCCATCAGCATGATCTTCGGGGTGATCGACAGCGCCCGCGCAATGCCGACGCGCTGCTTCATGCCGCCCGACAGCTCCGATGGGTGCTTGTGCTCGGAGCCGGTCAGCCCGACGAGATCGATGAATCTCTGCGCGTGGGCCCTGACCCGGGCGCGATCCCATTTGCGCCATTTCGAGCTCACGGCATAAGCGACGTTGCCGAGCACCGTGCGCCACGGCAGCAGCGCATGGCTCTGGAAGATCACGGCGCGGTCGAGGCTGGTACCTTCGATGCCCTGCCCGTCGACGATGACGGTTCCTTCGCTCGGCTCGTCGAGCCCGGCGAGGATGTTCAGCACCGTGGTCTTGCCGCAGCCGGAATGCCCGATCACGCAGCCGAACTCGCCGCGCGCCATCGACAGCCAGAAGTTCTCGAACACCGTGGTGGTACCGCCGCCCGCGCCGGGATAACGGCGCGCGATGCCCTCGATGGAAATGAACCTGTCAGTCATCGCTACTCCGGAAACGTCACCATGCGCGTGAAGCGCGCCAGCACCTGGTCGAGCAGCATGCCGACGAGGCCGATCAGAAGGATCGCGATGATCACATTGGTGATCGACAGGTTGTTCCACTCGTTCCAGACGAAATAGCCGATGCCGGTGCCGCCAACGAGCATCTCGGCGGCGACGATCACGAGCCAGGCGATCCCGATCGAGATCCGCATGCCCGTGAGGATCGTCGGCGCCGCCGCCGGCAGGATCACGGTGAAGGCGCGCCTGACGGTGCCGACCTCGAGCGTGCGCGCGACGTTGATCCACTCCTTGCGCACGCCGGCGACACCGAAGGCGGTGTTGAGCAGCATCGGCCACACCGAGCAGATGAAGATGACGAAAATCGCCGATATCGAGGAGTCCTTGATGGTGTAGAGCGCCAGCGGCATCCAGGCCAGCGGCGAGATCGGCTTCAACACCTGGATGAACGGATCGAGCGCCCTACTGATCAAGGGCGACATGCCGATCATGAAGCCGAGCGGGATCGCGACGATGACGGCGATCAGATAGCCGAGCCCGACGCGCCCGATCGAATAGGCGAGCTGGATGCCGAGCCCCTTGTCGTTCGGCCCATTGTCGTAGAACGGCCGCTTCAGATGCTCCCAAAGCTTGGCGCCGACATCGAGCGGCCCGGGCATCGCGGACTTGCCTTGGGTTGCGGTCAGCCCCATCAGTTTTGCATATTCGGGAGTCATATTGGCCGTCGCCCCCGTGCTGCGGGTCGCAAGATGCCAGGCGCCGAGAAAGGCAACGAGCAGCGCGATGGAGACGATGGCAGCGCGGAGGCGGAGTGAGAGTGTCATGCGCGCTCCCTCAACCCGTCGTCCCGGCGCAGGCCGGGACCCATACGCCGTGCCGTATCGTCGAGCATGCGGGGAGCCACGCCCCTCACGACGACTTCCTGATCTTGAAGCTCGCCAGATAATCGTCGGGCTTGGCCGGATCGAAGTTCTTGCCCATCACCGAGAACGACTTGTACGAGGCGGCGGGCGGCGCGAGCCTCATCTCGGCCATCACCTTCTTGGTGTCGGTCGCGAGATAGACCTGTTCGGCGACCGCGTGATAGTCGACGTCGCCCTTGATCTGACCCCAGCGCTTCATCTGCGTCAGCATCCACACCGCAAAGGACTGCCAGGGGAACGGATCGAAGTCGACACGCTTCGGATCGGTCTTCACGCCGCCGAGGCCGTCGGCATAGGTGCCGGTCAAAACCTGCTCCAGCACCGTCACCGGCGCGTTGATGTAGTTGGCCGGCGCGATCGCTTCCGCGATCTGCTTGCGGTTCTCGGCCTTCGATGCATAGCCGGTGGCATCGACGATCGCCCGCGTCAGCGCCGCGAACGAGTTCGGCGCCGTCGTGATGAACTCGCGGCTGGCGGCAAAGCTGCAGCAGGGATGGCCGTCCCAGATCTCCTTGGACAGGATGTGCAGGAAACCGACGCCGTCATAGATCGCGCGCTGGCAGATGTTGTCGGGCGCGAGGAAGCCGTCGATGTTGTCGGCACGCAGATTGGCGACCATCTCCGGCGGCGGCACCGAGCGGAGCTGCACGTCGGTATCCGGATCGAGGCCGTGCTCGGCGAGATAGTAGCGTAGCAGGTAATTGTGCATGGAGTAGTCGAACGGAATGGCGAACTTCATGCCCTTCCAGTCCTTCGGATCGCGCTTGTCCTTGTGCTTGATGGCAAGCGTGATGCCCTGCCCGTTGATGTTCTCGATCGCGGGCACCGTGAACGGAATGGCGTTGGCACCAAGCCCGAGCGAGATCGCGATCGGCATCGGTGCCAGCATGTGGGCTGCGTCATATTCCTTGTTGATGGTCTTGTCGCGAATGACCGCCCAGCCGGCGGTCTTCACCACCTCGACGTTGAGGCCCTGCTTGGCATAGAAGCCGAGTGGCGCGGCCATAATGATCGGGGTCGCGCAGGTGATCGGGATGAAGCCGACCTTGAGATCCTTCTTCTCCGGTGTTCCGGCGTCGGCGAACGCCTCCGTCGCCGTCTTCAGCGGGAAGAACTCCGACAGCGCGGCGAGCGCGGTCGCGGCACCGACCGATTTCAGGAAGGCGCGGCGCGCAATGTCTTGCGGAAACACCGCCCGCATTACCGCCGACGCGACGATGCCTTCGTACCGCTTCTCCTCGCTAACGCCGGCCACCGGTTCACAGCGCCACGTACGTGCGGACTGATCGTGCCCGGCCGTCGAGCGATGCTGGCCGCAGGCGCAGCCGGACCGCGTGAGCGCGCGATCGGCATCGAAGGGATCGTCAAAGGTGGACATGCTGCGCCCCATTGTCGCACCGAAACGGGGAGAGCTCCGCGATCCGGTTCATTGATCGGCGTCCGGCCGCGCTTTGCGCCGCCGGACGCCGACAAACATGCAGGTTCTATGCCGCCTTGCCCGTGACGACGGCCGCGGTCGGCAAGCCCTCATCGATCGGCAGCGAGGGGTCGCGCGACCATTCGTTCCAGGAGCCGAAGTACATCCGCACGTCCTTCACGCCGGCGTTCTTCAGCGCCAGGAAGGTGTTCGAGGCGCGCGCGCCCTTGAAGCAGTACAGATAGACCGGCGTGGTCTGCGAGATGCCGACGGTCGCACACTCCGCCAGGATTTCGTCCTTCGACTTGAAGCGTGGGCCCTCGGCGGTCGGCTTCATCATCCGGTACCATTCGAGCCACACCGCGCCGGGGATGCGGCCCTTGCGCGGGCAGAAATCCTTCCCATAAGGAGACGAGCTTTCGCCGATCCATTCGTCGACGTCGCGGACGTCGAGGATCGCGACGCCGGGCTTGCCGACCGCCGCCAGCATCGCCTTGGCGTCGATCATGATGTCGCCGGCCTCCGGCACGATCGCAAAGGAGGCCTTCGGCGGCACCGCAACGTCGGTGGTCACGGGAAGGTCGGCCGCCTTCCAGGCATCGAAGCCGCCATGCAGCACCTTCACCTTGGGATAGCCGAGCATCGTCAGCAAATAGTAGCCGCGGCAGGACTGGCCGAAGCCGGAATTCATCGATTGCTCGTAGATCACGGCGGTCTCCTTGCCGGATAGACCGGCGGCGCCGAAGGCATCGGCGAACTTGGTCTTCAGTTCGTGGATGCCCTCCGGCGTCGAGGTCGCCAGGAACGTGAAGATGTCATGCACATTGACGGCACCGGGCAAATGGCCGCCCGCATAGGCGTCCGGATTCCGCGTGTCGATGATGACACACGGCTCTTTCTTGACGAGCTCGGCAAGTTCGCCGGCGGTGATCAGAACGTCCGTCATGGCTCTCTCCTGTTCGTGGTTGCAGTCGTGGTGGTCCCGAACTCGTTCAGCCGTCCGCCAGCATCTTGCGCAGCTGCTTGGTGGCGGGCGTGACGATGGCGACGAAATAGGCTTCGCGCAGCCTTCGCTGGGCGCGGTGGCTCATCAGGTAGCCGCGCGCACCGCAATGGAGCATCGCCGCATGCGCGAACGCGACGCTGGCATCGCCGATCCGCAGGCGCAGCGCGACGACACGTCGCCAGTAGCTGTCGTCGGTGTTGTAGGGATCGCTGGCCAGCGTCATCGCCTCCTTCTCGAACTCGGCAAGAAGCTCGCGGAACTGCAGCGGCTGCTGCGGCAGATAGCGGTTGACGTGACCGAGCGGCGCATGGACTTCGTCCATGATGTTGATGCAATCCTTCATCAGGCCGAGGCCCATGCCGGCCTGCAGCAGGATGAAGCCGGCACGGATCTTCCTGACGAACGGTGCAGCCGGTTCGGCCAGGATCAACTCGTCAGGCACGAACACGTCGCGGAACTGGACGCCGTAGGTGCCGGTGCCGTCCATCGCCAGGAACGGCTTGCACGGCGTCAGCGTGATCGCGGGATCGGCGCAGTCGGCGAGGAACATGACCGTGCCACCCGGCTCGCCTTTGTTGCCCTCGTCCTCGCGCTCGAAGATCGTGCCGAAGTAGTGGTCGGGGCCGAGATTGGACACCCAGGGCAGCGCGCCGCGGACGATGTAGCCGCCATCGACCTTGCGGCCCTTCAGCTTCAGCCGCTCGATACCGAAGAAGCTCTTCATCGGGTTGGAGAGCCCGGTGCCGCCGAGCGCACGCCCGCTGGAGAAGCAGTTGCCGAAGCGCGCGGCGAGCTTCACATTGGTGGAATTGGCGACGTACCAGACCAGCGTGTTCTGGCACCACGCCATGAAGGCGGTGGCGCCGCAGACCTCGCCGAGCGCGGCCATCGACTGGATCGCCCAGCGGAGGTCGGCAGGCCCCTCCTGCGGCACGTGGCTGCTCCACGCACCGACCTTGCCGAGCCGGCGGAGGAATTCGCCGGGATAGACCGAGCCGGCATCGATCGCGGATGCGAGCGGTGCCAGCTCCTGACGGGCGAGACGCGCGACCTCGTCGGTGATGGTCGGTGCGGGATCTTGAGCTGCGACCCGCGATAAAGCCAGTGAACCCATGGTTGGTCTCCGCACCTTGAATTGCCGATCGAGCGTTTACGCGCTGACCTCGAGATTGACGGGACGGGTGAAGGTGTTGGCGACCGGCGACCACTTCTTCACATGCGCCACGAGCGCGTCGATCTCGTCCTGCGCGACGCCCTCGCATTCCATGTCGACCTTGACGCGGACATCGGTGAAGCCGACCGGCTTCTCGCTGACGTCGCCGGTGCCCCACACTGCGGTGATGTTGAGATCGCCCTCCAGCTCGAGCTCGAGCTTGTTGACGATCCAGCCGCGATGCACCGCGTTGGCGTGCAGGCCGACCGCAAGGCAGGAGCCGAGCGCGGCGAGCGAGGCCTCCGACGGATTGGGCGCGGTGTCGTCGCCGAGCAAGCCCGGCGGCTCGTCGACGATGTAGGGCGCGAGGTTTCGGATGTAGTTGGCGTGACGGAACTTGCCCTCGGCCACCGTTCTGCACTTCAAGGTCTTGATCACCTTCGGGTTGGCCTTGCCGTTGGCAATCAGCTGCTCGAGCCCGCCTCTGTCGATCGGCGCGAGGCAGCCGGTCAGTGCGGTTTTTTGAGCGACAGCGGTCATCAGTTTTCTCCCTGGGAGCGATGGATTTGGTCAGGATACCGAACGGTCTGTTTCCTGCACGAAGCGTGCCAGTCCTCCGCCAGATCAAAAGGTGAAATCGCGCAGCCGGTTAGCCCTGCCTGCCTACGGATTGATCAGGGCGCGGCTGCTCAAACGCGGTGCATCTGCCGCGCTGCCGCGATTACTTTGAGCGCAGGACGGCGCACATGCCCGCCCCCGTGAAGATGCGACTTGATGATTTCACCGCGCTCCGATTTACTGCCGCGCATGGCCAAAACGATTGCGAAGAAAAAACCTGCCGCCGCGTTCGCCGCCGGCGACGACGAGTCCGCACGCGGGCGCCTCTTGAGTGCGGCGACGCATCTGTTCTGCAAGAACGGCATCAACGCCACCGGCATCGATGCGATCATCGACGAGGCCGGCACCGCCAAAACCACGCTCTACAAATTGTTCGGCTCGAAGACCAACCTCGTGCATGCCGTGCTGGAGAGCGAAGGCCGGCAATGGCGCGAATGGTTCATCGGCGCAATCGAGGCCGGCGGCGGCGATCCGCAGACCAAGCTGGCGCGGATCTTCCCTGCCCTGAAGAGCTGGTTTGCTGAGGAGCGCTTCTACGGCTGTCCCTTCATCAACGCGGTCGCCGAGCACGACAAGGACGCCAAGCAGTTCCGCAACATCGCACTGAAGCACAAGAAGGTGGTGCTGGCGCATATCGAGAAGCTCGCCAGCGAGATGGGCGCGGCTGAGCCGGCGGTGCTCGCGCACCAGCTCGCGCTGTTGATCGACGGCGCCATCGTCGCCGCCATGGTGTCATGCGATCCGACCGTTGCCGATACCGCGGGTCTTGCCGCAAGCAATCTGTTCGCGCCGGCCAGGCTGAAGAAGGCGAAGCGCGCGGGCCGCGCGGACGAACTCATGGCAGTCTAGGCGCCGCGCGCCCGTTTCATCTGAACGGAAATGGCTGCGCGGCCATGATCCCGGCGGCCGCGTCGACGATGCGCGGCAACGACATCAGATGACAGGTGGCGGCGCCGACGCTGCCGCTCCGAACCAGCCCCTGCCGGAGCAATTGCGCGCCGATCTCCGGAAAGCCGTCCGGATATGCCGCAGCAACGTCGAACCGAACCCAGCGGCGCTCGCCGTCGACGACCATGGGTGAGCCTTCCGCGATGCGCGGCAAGCCCGGCCACGCCCGTTGCTCGGCCAAGTGGAACGCGGTGCAGGCATCGAAGCCGGCGCCAAGCAGCAGGATCCGCGCGGACGATCGGTAGAGATATCCGAGCGGCCCCTCGTCACCGAACGGCGCACCGAGCGGCTGCTGCGCGGTGATCTTCTCCGCCTCGGGACCGAGTGCGGCAAACGAGCAGGTCGGATGCTGGCTCCGTTGTGCGCTTGGCCAGGTCCGGAACAGCTCGGCGACGGCGCCCATGTCGCGGGTCGGCGTCGTGCGCGGGTCGAAGGCAGGCAAATTCGCGCGGATCGTCTCGATCCATTCTTGCGGGACAGCCGGGGCGCGCCAATTGGCGGGGTCGCTGAGTTGCGATGATTGCGCGGGCATCACCAGCGTGCCGGCGTCGGTGACCGCGCCGAGCAACGCACGCACCACGGCTTCCGAGCCGCCGGCCACCCAACCAAGCCTGCTCATAGCGCAATGGGCCAGAAGCGTCTCGCCCGGCTGCACGCCGAGGCGACGCAGATCACGGATGAGGCTGTCCCGGGTGCGCGGCTCGCTGCTTGCAGCGACGAGGTTATGTTCTGTCATCTGAATCGTATCGGCGTCGTGCCAGCCATCAACCGGTAGAACTGGCCGCCGAACGCCGCGACGCCAGGCGCATTGCAGATTGCCGGCACCCGTTCCGGAGTGCCCGGCAGGCGAGATGTCGCGCCTGCCCGGTCAACTCATAGGATCACCGCGATATCACCGCAACACGCGACCGCTGCCGGTCGAAAATTAACCGCTGGCCGAAGGGATCGGCGCGGCCAACGGCCGCATCGCAGCCTCCGGCATCGGTATTCAGCGGCGCGATCGCCCGCCGGATTTACCTGTCGTCAATCACACCGCGCGATCCGCCGCGGCCTTAAACGCCTGTTAGCTCCGGCCGGGTCAGTTGCGACGTGAAAATACGAGGCAAGAACAATGCAGTCCGAAACAGGACGATACAGCCAGCCGCGCTGGGGCGTGACGCGCTGGCTCGCCGATGCGGGTCCGGGCGTGCCCGATGACATCCGCGCGGCGCTGATCGGGGATCTCTATGGCTCGCTGCCGGTGTTCGCGGCCGGCGCGGTCAATACGGTCGCAGTCGCAGCCGTGATTGCGATCCGCGAGCCGACCGCGCCGTTCATTACCTGGGTCGTCCTCGAACTCGTCATCTGCCTCTCGCGACTGGCGGTGCTCGTGGCTGCGCATCGCGCGGCACGCGAAGGGCGGCCGACGCCGACCGATCTCCACCTCGTCCTTGCGGTCGCCTGGAGCGCGAGCGTCGGCTTCGGCATGCTGATCAGCCTTGCAAGCGGCGATTGGGTGGTTGCGATGCTGGCCTCGCTGTCTGCGGCGGCGATGGTCGGCGGCATCTGCTTCCGCAACTTCAGCGCCCCGCGCCTTGCCGGAACCATGATCCTGCACAGCCTCGGGCCGATCGTGCCCGGCGCGGCGCTGGGCGGCGAGCCGCTGCTGTTCATCGTATTCCTGCAGGTGCCGATGTATCTCGCGGCGATGACGGTCGCGGCCTTTCGCCTCAACAAGATGCTGATCGCGACCATGCGCGCCGAGCGCGAGAACGGCCACCTTGCCCATCACGACACCCTGACCGGCCTGCGCAATCGCGCCGGTTTCGTCGCCGCGCTGAACACGAAGCTGGCGGCTCCGGCCGGACATCGCAAGCCGTTCGCGCTGCTATTCCTCGACCTCGACGATTTCAAGCCGATCAACGACACCTATGGCCATGCGGCCGGCGACCAGGTGCTGATGCTGGCCGCCGAGCGGCTGCGGCGCGCGCTGCCCGAGACCGCGGTGATCGCACGGCGATGAATTCGTGGTGCTGGCGAACGGCGCCGGCGCCGAGCAGGCGCTCGGGATCGGCCAGCGCATCATCCAGGCTGTCACGTTGCCCTACCGGCTGGCCGACGGCACCTTCGCAAAGGTCGGCGTCAGCGTTGGTGTCGCCGTATCGCCCGAGCACGGCACTGAGGCCGAGGAGCTCCTGGCCGTTGCCGATGCCGCGCTGTACGAGGCGAAATCCGACGGCAAGGCACAGTGCCGCCTCGCCTCCGTCGCCACCAACGTTGCGGCCCTGCGCCGGCTGACGAAAAAAGACTCCACGCCGGCGTTCGATCGCGGCGCCGCCTGAGGCGGCAGGAACGCTCCGCTACAGATCGAAATTCGTCGGCAGCATCACGACGTCGCGGATCGTCATGCCGCGCGGCCGGGTCAGCATGAACATCACGACCTCGGCGACCTCGCTCGCCTCCAGCAGGCTGCCCGCCGCCTTGGCCTCCGCGAGCTTCTCCGCCGGCCAGTCCGCGAGTAGTGCGCTGATCACCGGCCCGGGCGAGACCGAGCCGACGCGAATGCCGTGCCTGAACACCTGGCGCCGCACCGTCTGCACGAAGCAGTTGATCGCCCATTTCGACGAGGCATAGACCGGCTCCCACGGCGTCGGGAAATGCGCGGCGAGCGAGCTCGTCACGATGATGTCGCCGGTCCCGCGCGCGATCATGTGCGGCAGCACGTCATGCACGTTCTTCATCACGACGTTGACGTTGAGATTCAGCATCCGGTCGATCGCGCTGCTATCGGCGTCGACGAGATCGCCGCCGACGTAGATTCCCGCATTGGCGTGCAGGATGTCGAGCTGGCCGGCTTGTTCGAGGATCTTTGGCAGAAGCGTCGCGCAGGCCTTCGGATCAAGCAGGTCGATGACCAGCGGGATCACCGCATCGCCGTGCCTGCCGGCAATCGCTTGCAGCGCGGCCGCGTCACGGTCGACCATCACCACGTGCGCACCGGCGGCCAGCATCGCCTCGCTGCTTGCAAGTCCGATGCCCGACGCCGCCCCGGTCACGGCTGCGACCTTGCCTTCCAACTGCTTCGCCATCGTCTCCACCCTGTCCAGTCAGTGCAACGCGCATGGCAACACATCGCCGTCGAGCTGTCAGCTCCCATGGGGCGAGCGACGTTGTCCGACGCGCCCGTCCCGTCACATCCGGAGCATCGGCGGTCGCGTGGCGAAGCGGCGGCGCAGCCATTTCGCCGCCGGCCCCGCCGGCCGCTGCTTGTGCCAGACCACTTCGAGCGCAACGGGATGCGCGCCCTCGTCGAACTCCAGTTCGGGAATGGCGAGGTCCTCGGCCACCGGCGAACTCGCCATGATGTGCGCCGGGATCAGCGCCCAGCCGACGCCCTGCTTGAGGATCTGCAGGATCACCCAGTGGCTCTCGACCCACCACACCTCGGCTGCGACACGCAGCCGGTGCCGCTCGGTGCCTTCGTTACGCACCGTGACCATGATCTGGCGATGCCGCTTCAGCTCCTCCCAATCCACTCTTCCATGCGCCAGCGGATGGTTCTTGCCGCAGACGAGCTGCAGCGGCACCCAGCCGATGGTCTTGAAGCCGAGCTCGGGCGGCAGCTGCTCCTGCCGCCACATCACGCCGACATCGGCCTTGCCGTCGAGTACGAGGCGGCTGACGTCCTCCATGATCGGAAACAGCAGTTCCAGCTCGACATGGGGAAAACGCCCGGCGAATTCCGCGAACAGCTCCCCGACCGCGCTCTCCGGATAGAGTTCGTCGATCGCCACCACCAGGCGCTTCTCGACATGCGCCTCGAAACTGCTGGCAACACCGATCAGATGCTCGCGGCGATCGAGGATCAATTTCGCTTCCGGCAATAGCCGGGCGCCCGCTTCGGTCAGCACCGGATTACGACCGGCCCGGTCGAACAGTGCAATCCCGAGGTCCGTCTCCAGATTGGCGACGTGGGTGCTGACAGCCGATTGCGCCTTCTTCAGCAGCCGCGCCGCACCGGAGAACGAGCCCTGCTCGGCCGCCGCCACGAAGGATTCGAGCTGGTCCATGGAGACGGCCATCTATCGCTTTTCCAGATATTACCTAACTTTCTTATCCCACAATATCAGATAGAAATCCGGTCACAACGACGAAAGCGTTTTCAAGCGAAGCGGATACCCGTTCGCGTGAAGAAAACGCGTCAAACAAGAATAAGGGGTTTCAAATGTCCATGCGTTCCTTCTCCGACCGGATCAGGCACGCAGTCCTGTTCGAACTGATCGGTATCGCCATCTTCACGCCGGCAGCCGCGTGGCTGTTCAATCAGCCGGTCGCCCATATGGGCGTCATCGGCGTCGTCTCCGCGACGGTGGCGACGATCTGGAACTTGCTGTTCAACCTCGGCTTCGACCACGCGCTGGTCCGCGTCACCGGCCGTGTCGCCAAGACGGTGCCGATCCGTGTCGCACACGCGATGCTGTTCGAGGCCGGCCTGATCGTGCTGCTGATCCCGTTCGTCGCCTGGTATCTCGGCGTCTCGCTGTGGGCCGCGCTGATGATGGATATCTCAATCGTCGCGTTCTATCTGGTCTACGCGTTCGTCTTCAACATCGCGTACGATCGCGTGTTTCCGCTGCGCGAGTTCCGCACGCGCGATGGCGCGGCGAGCCGGGCCCTGGCGGCTTGATCAATCTTGGCGTCCGGCGCGGCGGATCATTCGATCTGCCGCGCCGGGCCCTGACACCGCGCGAATATTTCCGGCAATAGCGACTGCACACAAGTTCCGCCGCACATCACTCCTAGACTGGTTTGATCCGGCTCGGAGGCTGTGAAATGCTTTGAGCCGACATGCCCGTCAGAGGCTGCCAAACGGCCAATAATGCCAAACGGCCAACAACAAGAAACGGAGGATGACAATGCCAAGGAACCGTTCACCCCAGCTCACTCGTCGTGATCTCATCAAGGGCACCGCCGCGTCGGCGACGCTGCTGCTCGGCACGCCTGCCATCGCCAAAGGCAAGACCGAGATCGTGATCGGCAACATCGACGCCTATTCGGGACCGGCCGCGGTCTATTCGTCGATCGGCCGCACGCCCGGCGGCTATTTCAAGATGATCAACGAGCAAGGCGGCATCAACGGCCGCATGATCAAATACATCACCTATGACGACGGCTACAGCCCGGCCAAAACGGTGGAACAGGCGCGCAAGCTGGTTGAAGGCGACGAGATCGACGTGCTGTTCGCGCCGCTCGGTGCGCCGACCAATGCCGCGATCATGAAATACATGAACCAGAAGAAGGTCCCGCACCTCTTCATCGCCTCGGGCGCCACCAAGTTCGGCGACTACAAGAATTTCCCCTACACCATGGGCTTCCAGCCCTGCTACCAGATCGAAGGGCGAGCCTTCGCGCAGCACGTCCTGTCGACACAGACCGATCCCAAGATCGGCATCGTCTACCAGAACGACGATTTCGGACGCGACGTGCTGAAGGGTTTCAAGGACGGCCTCGGCGCCAAGACGTCCGCGATCGTGGCCGAGCTGTCCTACGAGACGGCGGATCCAACCATCGACAGCCAGGTGGTCCGCTGCAAATCCGCCGGCGCCAACGTGTTCATGAGCATGACCACGCCGAAATTCGCGGCGCAAGGCATCAAGAAGATCGCCGAGCTCGGCTGGCAGCCGGCGCACTACATCGGCAACAACGCCTCCTCCGCCGGCTCGACGCTGAAGGCCGCCGGCTTCGGCGAGTCCAAGGGCATCATCTCGAGTGCCTATTTGAAGGATCCCGTCGACGCGGCCTGGGACAACGATCCCGCGATCCAGAAATGGCGCGCATTCCTCGACAAATACGATCCGGCGGCCGCCAGGAACGACATCTACGCGGTCACCGGCTATCTCACCAGCCAGATCCTGGTTCAGGTGCTCAAGCAGTGCGGCGACGACGTCTCGTCGGAAAGTATCATCAAGCAGGCGGCGAACCTCAGGGATGTCGAATCCGACATGCTGCTGCCGGGCATCAAGATCAACACCTCGCCGACCGACTACTATCCGCTCGAGCAATTGCAACTGACGCGCTTCAGCGGCGAACGCTACGAGCCGCTGGGACCCGTCATCGACGGCGGCATCTCGAAGGCTTGATCGCAATCGAAGCAAAGCGCGAGAGGAGTTTGTCATGGCAGGCATTCTGGACGGCAAGGCTGCATTGGTGACGGGCGGCGGCTCCGGCATCGGCCGGGCAACGGCGATTGCCATGGCGCGCGAAGGCGCGCGCGTCGCGGTGTCCGACCTGTCGAGGGACGGAATCGAGCAGACGGTCGCGCTCATCAACGCCGCAGGCGGCCAGTCGATCGCGATCCAAGGTGACGTCACCGACGAGACCGATGTCGCCAACATGGTGGCACGCACGGTATCTGCGTTCGGGCGGATCGATTGCGCGTTCAACAACGCGGGCGTTGCCGGGCGCTCCGTCGGACCGCCCGGCCAGCGCATCCATGAACTCACCCAGGCTTCGGTGGCGAAGATGTTCTCGGTCAATCTGATGGGCGTGTTCCTGTGCCTCAAATACGAGGTCGCACAGATGCTGAAGCAGGGCGGCGGCGGCGCGATCGTCAACACCGCCTCGATCGCCGGGCTGGTCGGACTAGCGACATCAGCCCACTATGTCGCGACCAAGCATGGTGTCGTCGGGCTGACCAAGTCTGCGGCGATCGAATATGCCCAGGACGGCATCCGCGTGAATTGCGTCAATCCCGGATACATCAAGACGCCGATGACCAAGGAGACGATGGACGAGCGTTACGACGAGATCATCGCCAAGGTGCCCGCACGCCGCCTTGGGGTCCCAGAGGAAATCGCGGAGGCGGTGGTCTGGATGTGCTCGGACAAGGCATCCTTCATGACGGGCGCATCGCAGGTGGTCGACGGCGGCTACAGCGCGGCCTGATTAACGAAGAGGGCCGTCGGGCAAATCGACGTCAAGTCCGAGTCGCATGTCGCGAGAGTGCGGCGTGTGACTCAAAGCTCGCGCTACGATGAGGGTGTCGTCCTGGCGAAAGCCGGGAAGACGTTTGGAGAGGTCGCGATCAATCTCGACGCCATCAGGCGATCAGCATAACGGCGAAAGCTCACCGCCCCTGCCGCAAACTCCCCTCCAGCCGCGCCAGTTCGACGTCGAGGTCGCGCTCGACATCGGCTACCTGCATGTCGATCACCCGATAGTCGCGCGCCTCGAGCCAGGCTCTGCGCTTGGCGCGGTCGATGCCGATGGCGTCGCTCTCGCCGGCATTGACCAGCTCGATCGCGAGCCGGTGCACGAAGGAGACGAAGTCGGGGATGTGGCGGCCGACCGGGGTCTGGCGCTTGAACTGGCCGGCGAAGCGGCGGTCCCGCGTCAGCGCCTGCCACAGGATCCGCTCGGCGTCGGTCGGATTGCGGCGGAGCAGCCGGGCGAGGCCGCGCACCGTGCTGGAGCTGTCGGCGGCGGCACCGCCCTGCCCCTGCTCGGCGAGCAGCGCCCGGAGCCGGGTTGCCTGGGCGCCGTCGAGCACGCCGCCCTTGGCCGGCCCCTTGCGCCCCTCGGCGATCGCCATCACGACTCCATGGAGCGTGTGCATGTCCTGCTTGGTCGGGTCCATCCGGGTGAAGATGTTGCGCAGGTTCACCAGCATGGTGTCGCGCTTCTCCGCCGGTCGCAGGAACTCGACCTTGTCGAGCTCGGCGACGAGGTTGTCGAAGAACGCCTGCATCTGGTGCTGGGAAGCCGGCTCGGACCGTTCGGGCATCGCGAACGGCAGCGCGCCCGCCGTCGAAAGCTTGAACCACTCATAGCCCATCAGCAGCACCGCCTGCGCCAGGTTGAGCGAGGCGAACCCCGGATTGACCGGGAAGGTGATGATGCGGTTGGCGAGCGCGACCTCCTCATTGGTCAGGCCGGAGCGCTCCCGTCCGAACAGGATGCCGGCCCCGCCGCCGGAGGCGACATGGCTGACGATCTCGTTCGCCGCGCCTTCCGGCCCGACCACCGGCTTGGCCTGGTCGTGGGCGCGCGCGGTGGTGGCGAACACCAGCGTGAGATCGGCGATCGCCTGCTCGACGGTGTCGAACAGTTCCACCGAACCAATGATGTGGTCGGCGCCGGCGGCGGCGCGCTGGGCGGCAATGTTCGGCCAGCCGTCACGCGGATTGACGATGCGCATTCGGGTCAGCGCGAAGTTGCCCATCGCGCGCGCGGCCATGCCGATGTTCTCGCCAAGCTGCGGCTCGACCAGGATGACGACGGGACCGGCAAGGTCGTGCCCTGCCTTGGTCTTGTCGGTGCCGGACATCTCAGTTCACTTTCTGATTCAACGTCTGGAGATTTTGAATCAGCTTCCGAAGCGGCTGATTCAAACTCTCATGCAGGACGGCGCAAGCAGCTTTGCACCGGTTTTGCGCGCGACCATTTCTCCAAGGAGATAACAGGGTTAGCCGCGTTTGCGAATCCTCAATCGGAGTCCCAGGCGCACTGCGCGAGGACTGCCGCTTGCGCGCGCTTGGCCTTCGGATAGGCTATCAACCACAACCAAAGCGAAGCTGTAAAGGCACGCTTGAGACGCCGGTTGAACGGCGAGACACCTTGGGGGGACAATGCGGGGCAGATGGACGCTGGCGATTGTGGGCGTGGTCTTGATCGTGGCGGGAGGCCTGCTCGCCTACCTCACGCAGACCGCGGGCGGCATCCGGATCGAGGATGTCAGGTTCAAGGGCGCCAAGGGCAACACCATGAGCGCCCTGCTCTACATCCCGCCGAACGCGACGCCGCAGATCCCGGCACCCGGCATCCTCGCCGTCCACGGCTATATCAATTCGCGCGAGACCCAGGACGGCTTCGCCATCGAGTTCGCGCGCCGCGGCTATGTGGTGCTGGCGCTCGACCAGACCGGCCACGGCTACAGCGACCCGCCCTCCTTCGCCAACGGCTTTGGCGGACCTGACGGGCTTGCCTATCTCCGCAGCCTGCCCTTCGTCGACAAGGAGAATATCGGGCTCGAGGGCCATTCGATGGGCGGCTGGACCGTGCTGGCAGCGGCCGCAGCCATGCCCAACGACTACAAGTCGATGGTCCTCGAAGGCTCCTCCACCGGCAAGCCATTCGCCGCCGAGGGCACCACGAGCTGGCCGCGCAACACCGCGCTGGTGTTCGCCCAGTACGAGGAGTTCTCCACGCTGATGTGGGGCGTCGACCTCGCCCGCGACGTCACCACGAGCCCAAAACTCTGGGCGCTGTTCGGCACGCAGGGCGCGGTCGAGCCGGGCAAGGTCTACGGCGATCCGGCCAATGGCACCGCGCGGGTGCTGTACACCCCGGCGATGACCCATCCGGCCGAGCACATCTCGCATGAGGCGATCGGCTACAGCCTCGACTGGTTCGCCAAGACATTGAAGGGCGGCACCCCGCGCCCGGCCAGCGACCAGATCTGGTTCCGCAAGGAGATCGGCACGCTCATCGCCCTCATCGGGTTCGTTGCGCTGGTGATCGGAACATTCGACGGGCTGCTGGAGGCATCGATGTTCTCCCGCCTGCGGCTGCCGGCGGTCGCCGACGGCACCATGCCGCCGCATCAGGCCGCGAGCGGGCGGCGCTGGACCACGGCATTCATCCTGTCCGCCTTCATCCCAGCGCTGACCTACTACCCCGCTTTTGCGCTGGGCGGCACCTTCGTCACCCCGAGCGCATTCCTGCCCCAGGGCATCACCAACCAGATCCTGGTCTGGGCCACCATCAACCTCTTGATCACGCTGGCCCTGATGCGGTTCGCTCCGAAGCGGGCCAGCCGGGCCGGCCTCGTCGGTCAATCCGTCGTGATCGCGCTGATCTCGGTTGCGGCGGGTTACGCCGCGCTCTGGCTCGCCGACCTCGCCTTCAAGATCGACTTCAGGTTCTGGATCGTCGCATTGAAGTTGATGAGCGCGAAGCAATTCCTCATCTTCCTGATCTATCTGATTCCGTTCACGGCGTTCTTCGTGGTGGCGCTGCACGTGCTGCACCGGAATTTCTCGACCATGGATGCGCCGCGCGGGGCGCTGTACCTCACCAACATCCTGGCGCTGACCTTCGGTTTCATCGTGTTGCTGGTGCTGCAATACGGCACGATGTGGCTGACCGGTAAGCTGTTCAACCCGCTCCCGGACCCCGGTTTCGTGCCGCTCTCGACCATCGTCGCGATCCAGTTCGTGCCGCTGCTCGCGATCGTGGCCGTGATTGCGACCTTCACCTGGCGGCGGACTGGATCGAGTCTGCCGGGGGCCCTGATCGCCGGCCTGTTCGTGACCTGGTATATCGTCGCGGGGACGGCCACTCAGGTCCCATTTTAGCTGAAAAGATGGGCTTAAAGTGCATAACCGGTCCGCTTCCGCCCGCGTCCGGGCGGTGCTATAGCGCAGGCGTATTTCACCATCCCGCGGTCAAAAGCGCGCTGTTCCCAAGAGGGCCTCTCCGTCATGGCAAAAATCAAGGTATCCAATCCCGTCGTCGAGCTCGATGGCGACGAGATGACCCGGATCATCTGGCAGTACATCAAGGACAAGCTGATCAACCCGTTCCTGGATGTCGAACTGCTGTATTTCGATCTCGGCATGGAATACCGCGATGCGACCAATGACCAGGTGACCATCGACGCCGCCAACGCGATCAAGAAGGTCGGCGTCGGCGTCAAATGCGCCACCATCACCCCGGACGAGGCCCGGGTGAAGGAGTTCGGCCTCAAGGAAATGTGGAAGTCGCCGAACGGCACCATCCGCAACATCCTCGGCGGCTGCATCTTCCGCGAGCCCATCATCTGCAAGAACGTGCCGCGCCTGGTTCCCGGCTGGACCAAGCCGATCATCATCGGCCGCCACGCCTTCGGCGACCAGTACCGCGCCACCGACATCAAGTTCCCCGGCAAGGGCGTGCTGACGCTGAAATTCGTCGGCGAGGACGGCACCGTCATCGAGAAGGAAGTGTTCAAGACGACCGGTCCGGGCGTTGCGATGGAAATGTACAATCTCGACGACTCCATCGTCGATTTCGCCCGTGCCTCGTTCAACTACGGCCTGATGCGCAACTACCCGGTCTATCTGTCGACCAAGAACACGATCCTGAAGGTCTATGACGGCCGCTTCAAGGACATCTTCCAGGAGGTGTTCGACCGCGAGTTCAAGAAGGAATTCGACGCCAAGGGCCTGACCTACGAGCACCGCCTGATCGACGACATGGTGGCCTCGGCGCTGAAGTGGTCCGGCGGCTATGTCTGGGCCTGCAAGAACTATGACGGCGACGTGCAGTCCGACACCGTGGCCCAGGGTTACGGCTCGCTCGGCCTGATGACCTCGGTGCTGCTCACCCCGGACGGCAAGACGGTCGAAGCCGAAGCCGCCCACGGCACGGTGACCCGCCACTACCGCGAGCACCAGAAGGGCAAGGAGACTTCGACCAATTCGATCGCGTCGATCTTCGCCTGGACGCGTGGCCTCGCCCACCGCGCCAAGCTCGACAACAATCCGGAGCTCGCCAAGTTCGCGACCACGCTGGAGAAGGTCTGCGTTTCGACCGTCGAAGAGGGCTACATGACCAAGGACCTCGCGCTCCTGGTCGGCGCCGACCAGCGCTGGCTCTCGACCACCGGATTCCTCGACAAGGTCGCCGACAATCTCGGGAAGGCGATGGCGGCCTGAGGCCGCCGTAGCCGGACAACAGGTGCGAGCGTGATCATGGCCCTTGTCAAAGCCGTTGCGTTCGCATCGTTCCTGCTCACCGGGTCGGCGGCACTCGCTGCCGATCCCCTGCCCGAGCCGATTGCGGCGCCCGACGAGACTGCGGTCCTCACCACCCATGCCGAGGGCGTCCAGGTCTACGAGTGCAAGCCGGTCACCGAGGGCAAGCTCGCCTGGTCGTTCCGCGAGCCGGTCGCCACCCTGATCGCCGATGGCCGCACGGTCGGCCGGCATTATGCGGGGCCGAACTGGGAACATGTCGATGGCAGCGCCGTGACCGCCCGCAATGCCGGCAGCGCGCCCGGCGCGACGCCAAACGACATTCCCTGGCTGAAGCTCGAGGTGATCTCCCACCGCGGCAATGGCCTCTTCTCCAGCGTCGCCACTGTGCAGCGGATCAACACCTCCGGCGGCGAGCTGAGCGGCGCCTGCGACAAGGCCGGCGCATTGAAGGGCGCAGCGTATTCGGCGGACTACGTGTTCCTGCGCCGCGACTAGGCGATGAGATTGGGTTGAATCGTCATCGCGCTTTAGCTTCTTGTTTGAGCGTGATCTTTTCGGAAAACCGCTTCACACTTTTCCGGACCATGCTCTAATCGCGGATACCGCCGTCAGTCTCGTGCGGCGCTTGGGCGATTTCACCGGCGGCAAGGTCGCCACCGGCCGCGAGCGGATCGGCAAGCCGCGCCTCGGCGGTCTCCCGGACATGCGCGGCAAGCGCCGGCATCCGCTCGATCAGGGCATGGAAGTCCTGCGCATCGAGCAGCAAAAGCTTGGTCTTGCGCATCGCCGTCACCGTGCCGGATCGGCTGGTCCGGCGCAGCAGCGCGATCTCGCCGAAGAACGTGCCGTCGGCAAGCCGCACCCGCTGGCTTGGCAGGTCGATCTCGACCTCACCGGCGGTGATGAAATACATCGATGACGCCGCATCGCCGCGCCGCACCAGGATCTCGCCGGCCTCGATGGTCTGCGACCGCAACAGCCGCATGATATCGGCGATCTCGGCCGCGCCAAGATGCGAGAACAGCGGCACCCGCGCCAGCATGCCCCAGGTCACCACGAAGTCGCGCCGCCGCACCTCGTCGGCGAACGCGGTCGAGATGATCGCGACCGGCAGCGCGATCATCGCAAAGCCGACCACGATCGCGACCACGGTGACGATGCGGCCGAGCAACGTCACCGGGACGACGTCACCGTACCCGACGGTGCCGAGCGTCACGATCGCCCACCACATTGCCTGCGGCATGGTGCCGAACTTGTCCGGCTGCACCTTGTGCTCGATGGCATAGAGCAACGACGCGAACAGCAACACCGCGCCGGTCAGGATCACGACGCAGCCGAACAGCGTGCGCCGCTCGGCATGCATCGCCGCCAGCAGCGAGCGCATCGCGGTCGAATAGCGTACCAGCTTCAGGAACGGCAGCATGCCGAACAGCACCAGCGCGGTCTTGTCGCCGACCGCAAGCGCGATCGCCGACGGCAGGAAGGCGAGCAGGTCGATCACGCCGAGCGCCGAGCAGGCGTATTCCAGCCGCGCCTGCGACGGCGTCATGTCGCGCAGCGAGCGGCCGACCACGCTCCAGAGCCGCGCCGCGTATTCCAGTGCGAAGGCGATCACGGCGGCGATCTCGATCGCCGTGAACAACCACCAGAACTGGGCATCGATCTCCGGCACCGATGCCAGGATCGCCGCCAGCACATCGACGGTGATGATCGCGATAACGAGCCGGACGAAGCGCGAGCCGACCGAATATGGCAGGTGGTCCTGCTCGAGCAGCTCGTAGAGACGCTCGCGCAACCCGGGATCGCTGATCGTGGGCCTCCCGGGAGCCGTCGCCACGATCAGCCTCTCCGTCAGGCGCCAGCCGATGCCTGAGTCATGGCCTGCTCGATCGCCGACAGCGCCGCGTCGGCCTTGGCGCCGTCGGGGCCGCCGGCCTGCGCCATGTCGGGCCGGCCGCCGCCGCCCTTGCCGCCGAGCACCTCCGAGCCCTTGCGCACCAGCTCGACCGCGTTGAAGCGCGAGGTGAGATCGGCGGTAACGCCGACCACGATGCCGGCCTTGCCGTCCTCGGTGACGCCGACGATCGCGACCACGCCGGAGCCGATCTGCTTCTTGCCGTCGTCGACCAGGTTCTTCAGGTCCTTGGTCTCGACACCCTCGACCGCGCGCGCGAGCAGCTTGACGTTGCCGACCTCGCGCACGCCGGAGGCCGCACCGTTCGACGACGCTCCGCCACCGCCCATCGCGAGCTTCTTCCTGGCATCCGACAGGTCACGCTCGAGCTTCTTGCGCTCCTCCATCAGCGCGGCGATGCGCGCCGGGACGTCCTCGATCGTGGTGCGCAGCTCGGCCGCCGCGGTCTTCGCCAGCATCATGGTGTCATTGGCGTGCTTGCGCGCGTGATTGCCGGTCAGCGCCTCGATGCGGCGAACGCCGGAGGCGACCGCGCTCTCGCTGGTCACCGAAATCAGGCCGATGTCGCCGGTGCGGCGGACATGGGTGCCGCCGCAGAGCTCGACCGACCAGCCGAGCGCGTTCTGGCCGTGCTCGCGGGCGCTCTTGCCCATCGAGACGACGCGAACCTCGTCGCCATATTTCTCGCCGAACAGCGCGCGCGCACCGGCCTCGCGGGCGTCGTCGACCCCCATGATGCGGGTCGTGACGTCGTCATTCTCGAGCACGACATCGTTGGCGATGTCCTCGACCCGGGCGAGCTCTTCCGGGGTGATCGGCTTCGGATGCACGAAATCGAAACGCAGGCGATCGGGCGCGACCAGCGAGCCGCGCTGCGCGATATGGTCGCCGAGCACCTGGCGCAGCGCCTCGTGCAGCAGATGCGTCGCCGAGTGGTTGGCGCGGATCGCCGACCGGCGCGCGTGGTCGACCTCGAGCTGCAGCGCGGTGCCGACGCTCAAGGTGCCCTGCTCCACGGTGCCGACATGCACGAACAGGTCGCCGGCCTTCTTCTGCATGTCGGTGACGCGGAACTTGACGCCCTCGCCGGTGAGGATGCCCACGTCGCCGACCTGGCCGCCGGACTCCGCATAGAACGGCGTCTGGTTCAGCACGATCGCGCCGCTCTCGCCGGCCTTGAGGCCGCCGACCTCGGCACCGTCCTTGACCAGCGCCGTCACCACGCCTTCGGCGCTCTCGGTCTCGTAGCCCAAAAACTCCGTCGCGCCGAGCTTCTCGCGCAGCGGGAACCAGATGGTCTCGGTGGCCGCTTCGCCGGAGCCCGCCCAGGAGGCACGCGCCTTCTCGCGCTGGCGGTTCATCGCGTCGGTGAACGCGGCCTGGTCGACGCTGATGCCGCGCGACTTCAACGCGTCCTGGGTCAGGTCCAGCGGGAAGCCATAGGTGTCGTACAGCGTGAAGGCGGTGTCGCCGTCGAACATGTCGCCCTTCTTGAGGCCGGCGCTCTTCTCGTCGAGGATCGACAGGCCCCGCACCAGCGTCTTGCGGAAGCGGGTCTCCTCCAGCTGCAGCGTCTCCTCGATCAACTTCTCCGCGCGCACCAGGTCCGGATAGGCCTGCCCCATCTCGCGGACCAGCGCCCAGACCAAGCGATGCATCAGCGGCTCGCTCGCGCCCAGCAGCTGGGCGTGGCGCATCGCGCGGCGCATGATCCGGCGCAACACATAGCCGCGGCCCTCGTTCGACGGCAGCACGCCGTCGGCGATCAGGAACGCCGAGGAGCGCAGGTGATCGGCGATCACCCGGTACGATGCCACGTTCTGCGCGTTCGGCCCATGGCCGAGCGCCGATGAAGCCGCATCGATCAGATGGCGGAACAGATCGGTCTCGAACACGCTCTCGACACCCTGCAGGATGCAGGCCATGCGCTCGAGGCCCATGCCGGTGTCGATCGAGGGACGCGGCAGCGCCACGCGCTCCTCCTTCGTCACCTGCTCGTACTGCATGAACACCAGATTCCAGAACTCGAGGAAGCGATCGCCGTCCTCCTCCGGGCTGCCGGGAGGTCCGCCCCAGATGTGCTCGCCGCGGTCGATGAATATCTCGGAGCACGGACCGCACGGGCCGGTATCGCCCATCGCCCAGAAATTGTCCGAGGTCGGGATGCGGATGATGCGGTCGTCCGAGAAGCCGGCGATCTTCTTCCAGTAGCCGGCCGCCTCGTCGTCGGTGTGGTAGACGGTGACGAGCAGCTTGTCCTTCTTCAGCCCGAAATCCTTGGTGATCAGGTTCCAGGCGAGCTCGATCGCGCGCTCCTTGAAGTAGTCGCCGAACGAGAAATTGCCGAGCATCTCGAAGAAGGTGAGATGGCGCGCGGTGTAGCCGACATTGTCGAGGTCGTTATGCTTGCCGCCGGCGCGGACGCATTTCTGCGACGTCGTGGCGCGCTGATAGCTGCGCTTCTCGACGCCGGTGAAGACGTTCTTGAACTGCACCATGCCGGCATTGGTGAACATCAGGGTCGGGTCGTTGCGCGGCACCAGCGGCGACGAGGCCACGATCTCGTGGCCGTTCTCCTTGAAGAAGTTCAGAAATGTCGACCTGATGTCGTTGACGCTGCTCATGTTCATCCAATCGGAAAAAGGGGCCGGCCAGCCGCAAAAAGGCGTCATTTTCCGGCCGAACGCTTTTAGACATTGCCAGCTGCGGTGTCCAGAAACTGTGCAGGCGGATCATGGGGTTGCCGCGGCAGCACAAAGCCCATTGGATAGTTGTTGCAGCTGCGTTGACAGTCTTGGCGGCGCCGTGTTTTCTACCTACCTGTTACCCCGTCACGTCGGGAGAGACCGGCCTTGCCGCCGGCGCCGAAGGAGCAACCGCCCCGGAAACTCTCAGGCAAAAGGACCGCGTGACGTCTGACATCTGGAAAGAGGCGCTGGGGTTCTCCCCGATTGCGTCCGCCGACGGGATAATACTCTCAGGCACAGCGACAGATGGGGCTTTCTGCAGGTTTCTCAAGGGGAAATGGGTCCCCGGCGGGAACTGCGAGGGCCCTGTGATGCTTGCGCACGAAACTTCCCCGCTGAAGCAGACCCCGCTGCACGCGCTGCATCTGGCGCGCGGCGCCAAGATGGTGCCGTTCGCCGGCTACGACATGCCGGTGCAATACACGGCCGGCGTGCTCAAGGAGCACCTGCACACCCGCAAGGAAGCCGGCCTGTTCGACGTGTCCCACATGGGACAGCTCGTGCTGAGGGCCAAGTCCGGCAAGGTCGGCGACGCCGCGCTCGCGCTGGAAAAACTGGTGCCGCAGGACATCGTCGGCATCGCGCCGGGACGGCAGCGCTACGCGCAATTCACCAACAATGACGGCGGCCTGCTCGACGATTTGATGGTGGCGAATTTCGGCGACCGCCTCTTCCTGGTGGTCAACGCCGCATGCAAGGAAGAGGACGAGGCGCATCTGCGCGCGCATCTCTCCGACACCTGCGAGATCGTGTCGCTGGCCGACCGCGCGCTGATCGCGCTGCAGGGGCCGAAAGCCGAATCGGCGCTCGCGAAACTTTGCCCGGATGTCGGTTCGATGAAATTCATGGACGCCGGCCCCCGCCTTGTCGCCGGCATCGACTGCTTCGTCTCGCGCTCAGGCTACACCGGCGAGGACGGTTTTGAGATTTCCGTGCCCGCCGACAAGGCGGAAGCCCTGGCCACCGCGCTGCTGGACAATCCCGACGTGCTGCCGATCGGGCTCGGCGCGCGCGACAGCCTGCGGCTCGAGGCCGGGCTTTGCCTCTACGGCCACGACATCGACACCACGACGACCCCGGTCGAAGGCGCGCTGGAATGGTCGGTACAGAAGGTTCGCCGCAGCGGCGGCGCCCGCGCCGGCGGTTTTCCGGGCGCCGACAAGATTCTCGCACAATTTGCACAAGGCGCTGCCCGCCGCCGCGTCGGGTTGAAGCCCGACGGCCGCGCGCCGGTGCGGGAAGGCGCCATGCTGTTCGCCGATCCGGCCTCGACCGAGCCGATCGGCAAGGTGACCTCGGGCGGCTTCGGCCCGAGCCTCAATGCGCCGGTTGCGATGGGTTATCTGCCGACATCGCTCTCCGCGCTCGACACCACGGTTTTCGCCGAAGTGCGCGGCCAGCGGCTGCCGCTCAAGGTCACCGCCACGCCCTTCGTCCCCAACACCTACAAACGCTAAACGCTGAAGGATCGATCCCCATGACGACGCTGTACACGTCCGACCACGAATGGCTCCGCATCGAGGGCGACGTCGCCACGATCGGGATCACCGATTACGCGCAGTCGCAGCTCGGCGACGTCGTGTTCGTCGAACTGCCCAAGGTCGGCCGCAGCCTGAAGAAGGCCGAGGCCGCCGCGGTCGTCGAATCCGTCAAGGCCGCCTCCGACGTCTACGCGCCGATCACCGGCGAAGTGATCGAGGTCAACGAGGCGCTGACGGCCGATCCCGCGCTGGTCAATTCGGATGCCGGCGGCAAGGCCTGGTTCTTCAAGCTGAAGATTGCCGACAAGGGCGAACTCGGCGGCCTGATGGACGAGGCCGCCTACGCCGCGCACACCGCCTGAGGATCATCCCAAGGATTTCGCCATGAACGCGCCCTTCAAGCCGATCAACGAACCCGCCACCGATTTCGTCCGCCGCCACATCGGACCCTCACCGCGCGACGTCAACGCGATGCTGGAAACGGTCGGCGCCGCGAGCCTGCAGGCGCTGATGAACGAGACGCTGCCGGCGTCGATCCTCCAGAAGGCGCCGCTCGAGCTCGGCCGCGCGCTGAGCGAGACCGAGGCGCTCGCGCATATGGGCGAGCTCGCCGCGCAGAACCAGGTGTTCACCTCGCTGATCGGCCAGGGCTATTCCGGCACCATCCTGCCCGCGGTGATCCAGCGCAACATCCTGGAGAACCCGGCCTGGTACACCGCCTATACGCCGTATCAGCCGGAGATCAGCCAGGGCCGGCTCGAAGCCCTGTTCAACTTCCAGACCATGATCTGCGATCTCACCGGGCTCGACGTCGCCAACGCCTCGCTGCTCGACGAGGCGACCGCGGCCGCAGAGGCAATGGCGCTCGCCGAGCGCCATTCGCAGGTAAAGGCGAAGGTGTTCTTCGTCGACAAGGAGGTGCATCCGCAGACGCTCGCGGTGATGCGCACGCGCGCCGCGCCGCTCGGCTGGGCGCTGGTCGTCGGCGATCCCCTGACCGAGCTCGACAAGGCCGATGTGCTCGGCGCGCTGCTGCAATATCCCGGCACCACGGGCGCGGTGCGCGACCTCCGGCCGGCGATCGCAGCGCTGCGCGCCAAGGGTGCGCTGGCGATCGTCGCTGCGGACCTGCTGTCGCTGGCCCTGCTGACCTCGCCCGGCGAGCTCGGCGCCGACATCGCAATCGGCTCGGCGCAGCGATTCGGCGTGCCGATGGGTTATGGTGGACCACATGCCGCCTACATGGCGGTGCGTGACACGCTGAAGCGCTCGCTGCCCGGCCGCATCGTCGGCCTCTCGGTGGATTCGCGCGGTGCACCGGCCTATCGCCTGGCGCTGCAGACCCGCGAGCAACATATCCGTCGTGAAAAGGCGACCTCCAACATCTGCACCGCGCAGGTGCTGCTCGCCGTAATCGCTTCGATGTATGCTGTCTATCACGGCCCCGAAGGCCTGATCCACATCGCACGCGGCGTGCATCGCCGCGCCACCGTGCTCGCCGCCGGCCTGCGCAAGCTCGGCTTTGCGCCGACCAGCGAAGCGTTCTTCGACACCGTGACGGTCGAGGCCGGCGCCAAGCTGATCGAGATCGTCACCCGCGCGCAGGCGGAGCGGATCAATCTGCGTATCGGGGCGACCACGCTCGGCATCGCGCTCGACGAGACCACCACGCCGGAGACCGTCGAGGCGGTGTGGCGCGTGTTCGGCGGCAAGCTCAGCTTTGCCGAGATCGAGGCGGCGGCGCGCGAGGCGCTGCCGAAGGAGCTGCGGCGCACCAGCGCCTTCCTCACCCACCCGGTTTTCAACACCCACCGCTCGGAGACCGAGCTGCTGCGCTACATGCGCAAGCTCTCGGATCGCGACCTCGCGCTCGACCGCGCGATGATCCCGCTCGGCTCCTGCACGATGAAGCTCAACGCCACCACCGAGATGATCCCGCTGACCTGGCCGGCGTTCGGCAATCTGCATCCGTTCGCGCCGGCGGATCAGGCCAAGGGTTATCACGCGCTGTTCAAGCGGCTCGAGCAGTGGCTGTGCGACATCACCGGCTATGACGCGGTCTCGCTGCAGCCGAACTCCGGCGCGCAGGGCGAATATGCCGGGCTGCTTGCGATCCGCGGCTACCATCTCGCCCGCGGCGAGCCGCACCGCAAGGTCTGCCTGATCCCCTCCTCCGCGCACGGCACCAACCCGGCCTCGGCCGCGATGGTCGGCATGGACGTCGTGGTTGTCGCCTGCGATGCGCGCGGCGACGTCGACGTCAACGATCTCCGTGCCAAGGCGGAGAAGCATTCGGCCAACCTCGCCGCCGTGATGATCACCTACCCGTCGACCCACGGCGTGTTCGAGGAGCACATCCGCGAGATCTGCGACATCGTGCATGCGCATGGCGGACAGGTCTATCTCGACGGCGCCAACATGAATGCGCAGGTCGGGCTGTCGCGGCCCGGCGATTACGGTGCCGATGTCAGCCATCTCAACCTGCACAAGACGTTCTGCATCCCGCACGGCGGCGGCGGCCCCGGCATGGGACCGATCGGCGTGAAGGCGCATCTTGCGCCTTATCTACCCGGCCATCCCGCAACCGACGGCGCGACGGCGCACGCCATCGGCCCGGTCTCGGCCGCGCCGTTCGGCTCGGCGTCGATCCTGACCATCTCCTACATCTACATCCTGATGATGGGCGGCGAAGGCCTGACGCGCGCCACCGAGATCGCGATCCTCAATGCGAACTACATCGCCGCACGGCTGCAGCCGCACTTCCCGGTGCTGTATCGCAACGAGCGCGGCCGCGTCGCGCATGAATGCATCGTCGACCCGCGGGCGCTGAAGACGACCAGCGGCGTCACCGTGGACGACATCGCCAAGCGACTGATCGACTACGGCTTCCATGCGCCGACCATGAGCTTCCCGGTGGCGGGCACGCTGATGATCGAACCGACGGAATCCGAATCGAAATTCGAGATCGACCGCTTCTGCGATGCCATGATCGCGATCCGCGGCGAGATCGCGGAGGTCGAGAACGGCCGCTGGACCATCGAAGCCTCGCCGCTGCGCCACGCGCCGCACACCGTCCACGACATCGCCGACGACGCCTGGAACCGGGCCTACACCCGCGCCGAGGGCTGCTTCCCTGCGGGCGTGTCGCGCTCCGACAAATACTGGAGCCCGGTCGGCCGCGTCGACAACGTCTATGGCGATCGCAATCTGGTGTGCTCGTGCCCGCCGATCGAGGATTATGCGCAGGCGGCGGAATAGCGCGGGCGACGATCAAGGTTGGTGTAGGATGGGTGGAGCCAACGGGTCCGCGCAAAGCGCGGCCCGATGATAAACTCCGCGAAGCCCATCACTGCACATCACGTCATAAGAGACTGCAATCGACAGCCACTGATCGCGCGACAAACAGAGGCTGCCTGCGGCAGGAGGAAACATGCGCGAGGAATTCTGGTTCCACTTCCCGTTTCGCGTCCGCTATTCCGAGGTCGACGCACAGGCCGTGGTGTTCAACGCGCACTACCTGACCTATTTCGACACCGCGATAACAGAGTATTTCCGCGCGCTCGGCTACGACTATCTCGGCGAGGTGGCGCGGACCGGCATCGACTTTCACACCGTGAAGTCGGTCGTCGAATACAAGGCGCCGATCCGGTTCGATGAGGACATCGAGGTCTGCGTCCGCGTCGCCAGGATCGGCCGCTCCTCGATCGTGCTTGCGCTCGCGATCTTCGCCAAGGGCTCCGAGGACCTGCGCGCCACCGGCGAGATCATCTGGGTCGCGACCGACCAGAAGACGCATCAATCGGTCGCCGTGACGGAAGACTTGCGCGCGCTGGTCGCGAACCGGGAAAAGGCGCTGGCGCGCGGGTAAGCGCCAGATATCGGTTTCAACGCCGCGCAAAACCAAACAGGCGCCGAAGACGTCGGCAACTCAACGTCCTCAGCGCCCGCTTGCAGCGAAATGATTTGATCGCTTGAGCATGATCTTTCCGGAAAATTGCTTCGCTCTTTTCCGGATCATGCCTCAGGCTTACTCGTCGGCGGGCTCTTCGCCCTCGGCGTCGCGCTCGGGCGTACCGGCGAGGATCTGCTCGGAGATCAGGCCGGAGTTTTGCCGGATCGCCGCCTCGATCTTGGCGGTGATGTCGGGATTCGCCTTCAGGAACGCCTTCGAATTCTCGCGCCCCTGGCCGAGCCGCTGGCTGTCATAGGAGAACCAGGCGCCGGACTTCTCGACGATGCCGGCCTTGACGCCGAGGTCGAGGATCTCGCCCATCTTGGAGACGCCCTCGCCGTACATGATGTCGAACTCGACCTGCTTGAAGGGCGGCGCCAGCTTGTTCTTCACCACCTTGACGCGGGTGGTGTTGCCGACCACCTCGTCGCGCTCCTTGATCGCGCCGATGCGGCGGATGTCGAGGCGGACCGAGGCATAGAATTTCAGCGCGTTGCCGCCGGTGGTGGTCTCCGGCGAGCCGTACATCACGCCGATCTTCATGCGGATCTGGTTGATGAAGATCACCATGGTGTGGGACTTGTTGATCGAGGCGGTGAGCTTGCGCAGCGCCTGGCTCATGAGGCGTGCCTGCAGGCCCGGCAGCGCATCGCCCATCTCGCCCTCGAGTTCGGCCTTCGGCACCAGCGCCGCGACCGAATCGACCACCAGCACGTCGACCGCACCGGAGCGCACCAGCGTGTCGCAAATCTCCAACGCCTGCTCGCCGGTGTCGGGCTGCGAGATCAGGAGCTCGTCGATGTTGACGCCGAGCTTGCGCGCATAAACCGGGTCGAGCGCATGTTCGGCGTCGATGAAGGCGCAGATGCCGCCCTTCTTCTGGCCTTCCGCCACGGTGTGCAGCGCCAACGTGGTCTTGCCCGACGATTCCGGCCCGTAGATCTCGACGACACGCCCCTTCGGCAGGCCGCCGACGCCGAGCGCAATGTCGAGCCCCAGCGACCCCGAGGACACCGTCTCGACATCCATCGAACGGTCGTTCTTGCCGAGCTTCATCACCGAGCCCTTGCCGAACTGGCGCTCGATCTGGGAGAGCGCGGCTGAGAGGGCCTTGGACTTGTCCATGGAGGATCCTTCGACGATACGCAGTGCAGTAGCGGACATTTGGGATGTGCTCCTTATGGCGGGGATTCGCTAGCGGGAAAAACGGGAGATGAGGCTCGGGCGGAACGCGTTGTTGATGGGAGTCTCGTACCACGTTTGTTCTACGTTCGCAATATGTTCTTTCTGATGGGTCGGTGCTGTCCGTATTTGACCCCGCGTGTCCTAATTCGAATCTGAGAGTGTCCTAAATCGCTTAGCTGGATGTTCTTGGCGTTCTCAGTAGGACTACCGAGCCCTATGCACGCCTCTGGGCATAACGGTTTTCTATAGGGCGGCAAACTCGTTCCCTACGTGGTTCTCCTTAAGGGAAGACCCGGTGGTCTCCGTGGGTGAACGCAGTTCCTCGGGAACGAATCTGCCGCCGTGCTATTAGGCACACATCACCGCCCATCCGTGGCCGTCACCGGTGACTGAGAGACCATTGCGCTCCCGCCCGCGAAACGTGGAGAGCGCGCCTTGTGCGAGAGATGTGTCGAACTGGATGGGATCAGCAACCACTACCGGACGCTTGCCAGAAACATCACCGATCAGCAGACGCTGGACGCCATCAAGAAGCTCATTGAGCATCACGAAAATCGGAAGGGTCAACTGCACCCCGAGCCGCCGGGGAGCCCGGTTTGACGAAGCGCAGCCAGGAAAAACAGCAATGGGAGATGAGCGCGTTCCCGTGCCCGTATTGCTCGCGAAGCATGAAGCTCATGGGTAAAGAGCGTGCTGATCCGGGATCGCGCGGCTATCTGTTGACCTTTCAATGTGATTGCGGACAAATCTTCGCGGCTAGGAGCGATCAGTAAGGCCGCCTCAGTTGGCGGCCTCTTCATTTCATGAATTCTGGTTCGTCTTTGGCCGCTGCGTCTTGAGGACGCTTGTCTTCCTTCTTGTCGTCGTCCTTCACCTTGAAGCTGCGGTTCGGGTACCACTCCCTAAGGCCCCAAGTTCCGCCCCCAACGCGCACCACATCGCCGACTCAGCCATACGCCGCGTCAAACGGACCCAATGGTATTGGCGGGCTCTTTCGAATTCATATGAAGGCCGCCCGTTTTGAACATGGCAGCAAACTCCGGATTCTGAAGTGGGGTTCGCTTGGACGTCAGAAGGGCTTTTGCCGCATCTACGATAGAACAAAGCAACTCTGAACTGAGAAGAAACGGCCCCTGCGAAGGGGCCGCTTAGTGGAAATGAGAGGGCCGCGTCACGCGAACGGCCCGCCGGGTAAATCTGAAAATCATCCGAATTGAAAACCTGCCCCGGCTCCAAAATCCTAGTTCTCCTCGCGCTCGCAACAATTCCGGAAGGATACGGAGTGGCCTAAAGCATGATCCGGAAAAGTGCGAAGCGATTTTCCGGAGGTGACCCCAGCGCGCTGAAGCGCCGAGGCGGCGCGGTCCGGATTGATCGCCGTGATAGCCAATTTGGGACATGTCCTGTCGCACAGATTGTATAGGCTTCCGGCTACAGGATTTTGCACACCTTCCTGGGGCTAGGGCCGGCGCCGTCCGCAAGCATTTCAAGCGGGCGGCGTTGCGCTGTCAGGCATCGGTCCGAACGAAACCCGCGGATCCGAACGCGCCGACGGGAGCCATTGTCGAAGCATTTGGGCTGCGGCGCAGTGCGATCCGTAGTTCTCCGGGGCAGAACAAAGTTCCGCGAGCAGGGCTCGGCGTTCGTCTCGACTGCATGAGATAATCAATGAGTTACAGAAGGATTTGGCGGAGCCGGTGGCACAATCTGCATACTACCTTGGTACCCCTCCTGACGCCCAAAAAAACTACGTAGCGTTCACGAGAAGACTCGGGTTCCGGCAGTGTTCGTAACACTCCCTTCTCCGGCCGACGCACCGATTGCGCATCCCGAGGCAAGGCGACGCCGCCGGCGAACGGATCCACTTCGGGATTCACAACGACGTCCGAACGGGCGCGACGATTCACTCTATCGTTTGACGGGTGTCAATTATTGCTACAACTTCTGATTTAGATATCGACGACCGCCATTCATTCGCGGAACCGTTCCAGATGATCCACAAGGGCGTCGAATTCACCGTCACTCAGCTCATGCCCGGCGTCTGGAAATGGCGTTTCCAGATCGGCGATCGGGTCTTCACGGGCAAGACCGAAGCAAAACTCGACCTGCTGGCGATCCGCCGCGTACAGCTGCGGATCGACCGCGAGCTGAACAATCTCGGGCTCGGACGCAGCCACGGACACCGCGATCAGGATTGAGGCGGTCCGTCCGGCAAGCCTCAGTCCGCGCTTGCCAGCCGCCGCATCGTGAACTCGATGTCGCCGCCGGGCAATTCGCGCCAGCTTTCGACGGCGCTCATATAGGCCGCCTTCGGGTAGCGTTTGAGATAGTCGCGGGCCCGCAGCCGGGCCTGATCGCGCGGCAGGCTGAAAGTCTCGCGCAGATAGCCGTCATCCGGCTTGCGCCGTGCGGCCATCCGGCTGGCGAGATCGCGCGGACGAAACACCATTGCCGCAACTCCAGACCTACTGACGCCCTCAATATAGGGGCGACGGCTTGAGAATCCGAGTCTGCGGGAAACCGGTGAAGCTCGCCCCGGTGGGGCTTACTGGCTGCGCTGCGCCGGGGTTCCGGGCTGGGCGGAGCTTCCGGTCCTGGTCTTCGGCTTGGCCGGGTGGGCCGCCGCCTTCGGCGCATCGCTGCGCACCGCGCCCCAGGGATCGGCCGCCCCCTTGGCATCCGGAATCTTGCTCAGCGAGTCCTTGTAGGCCCGGTCGGTGACCGCGTCCTGATCCTTCTCTTCCTGGGTCTTGGTCTTGACCTCAGGCATCAGATTGACGTTCGGCATCTGCGCATAGGCCGGCGCCGACAGCAGCACCGCAACCGCAACTGCGCCCAAAACTCTCATAAGAAACGCTCCCTGCATTTTCGCCAGCGGTATATCACCGCAAGAAAGCCGACGCCAAGCCTGGCCATGACAAGCGTGGCCATGACAAGCGTATCTGCCCTGCCCTAGAGATTGTCTGACTTGCAGGATTTCGGCGACTGCATCCAGTCGTCCCAGATCGGACCGCATCGCGTGCAGCTGCCGAGCGCAAGCCCGATCGCGATCACGCCGCTCAGCAATACCAACTTGCGGAACATGGACGCCCCACCACTGACGAGGGGCGATTGGGCGCCAGAACTGGGGCATTTTCAAGCCGGGCATGGCGCTTGCAGCGCAGCGCGCGAGCCAGCGCCCGCGCGATGGTTTGACCGGACCGCCCCCCAAACTACACTGCGCAACAAAGCAGAAAAGGAATCGAAATGACTTTGGCGATGAGCTGGGACGAATGGACGCGGCATGACGGGACGGCGCTTGCCGAGCGCGTCCGGAATGGCGAGCTGACGCCGCGGGAGCTCGCATCGCAGGCTGCCGCCGCCGCCGCCAAGGTCGATCCGGCGCTCTCCGGCGTGGTCGAGCTGTTCGACGACGTGATCGCCGATCCCGCGCGCGACGGCGCCGATCTCAACGGGCCGTTCGCCGGCCTGCCCTTCCTGATGAAGGATCTCGGCCCGACGCTGAAGGGCCGCCTGCAGGAGATGGGCTCGCTGATGATGCGCGGCAACCGCGCCGCGGCCGACACCTTCCTGACGACGAAGCTGCGCAAGGCCGGTCTCAATCTGATCGGCCGCACCACCACGCCGGAGTTCGGGGTCTGCAGCTCGGCCGAGAACCCCGCGGTCTATGTCACGCGCAATCCCTGGAACACCGACTATACCACCTGCGGCTCGTCGGCCGGCAGCGCGGCGATGGTTGCCGCCGGCACCGTGCCGATCGCGCATGCGACCGACGGCGGCGGCTCGATCCGGATTCCCGCCGGGGTCAACGGCAATATCGGGCTGAAAGTGTCGCGCGGCGTGTTCTCGCTCGCGCCGCATCTGTCCGATCTCACCGGCCTCGTCTCGATCCAGGGCTGCCAGTCGCGTTCGGTGCGCGACACCGCCGCCTTCGTCGATGCCTGCCGTGGCCCCGCACCCGGCGAGTTCATGCCGTTCTGGACGCCGGCCGAGCCCTATACGGCGATGATCGCGCGCGATCCCGGCCGGCTCAGAATCGCGCTGTCGCACACATGGGGCGACTATCGCGCGACGCCGCACATCGCAGCCGAGCTCGAACGGGTCGGCCGCTTCCTCGAAAGCCTCGGCCATCAGGTCGACTACGCCCTGCCGTCGATCGACTACACGGAAGCCTTCACGGCGCAGACCACCTGCTACATCAGCAATTTCGCCGTCGTGATCGGCAACATGCTCGCGCGGCACGCGGACTGACGCGGCCGCCGGCGGACCTGATCGAGCCGATCAACATCCGCATCTGGGAGCATGGCCGCGACTTCAGCTTCGCCGACCGCGCCCGCATGCAGGCCGTGTTCAACACGACGGCGCGCGGCTTCGGCGCCTTCTTCGAGGATTGGGATATCATCCTGACGCCGATCACGGCGCTGCCGACGCCGAAGATCGGCACCAGGGAATATCTCACCATCAGCGACAATCCGTCGGTGCTGGACTGGTTCGGCAACCTCTGGCGCAACTTCGCCTTCACGCCGCTTGCCAATCTCTGCGGCATCCCGGCGATCTCGCTGCCGCTCGCGACCAACGAGCACGGCCTGCCGCTCGGCATCCAGGCGATCGGCAAGCAGGCCGATGACGGCCTCCTGCTGCAGCTCGCCGCCCAGATCGAACGGGCGATCGACGGCAAGTGGAATGACGGCAAGCGGCCGGCCGTGCATGTCACGCGCAACTAGGCGATAGACGACAAACAAGCCATCAGGGAAGGAAGCGGAACGCCATGCAGCAGGCCGGTGAATTCGGGATCGACGACGCCAAACGCGTGCTCGGCGACGTCTTTGCGCCGTGGGTGCAGGACCTCAATCTGTCGATCGAGCAGTTCGACATCGCGCCGCCCGCGGGCGGCAATGCGGACTGGCAGCCCGGCGCCATCCTGCGCATGCCGTTTTCCGAACGCTTGTGCCGCAATGGCGGCATCGTCTGCGGCCAGGCACTGATGGCGTTCGCCGACACCGCGATGGTGCTGGCCAATCTTGCGGCCAACAAGGGCTATCGTCCGATGACGACGGTCGACCAGACCACCCACTTCATGCGCGCGGTGACCGCCTCCGACGTGCTGGCCGACGCGCGCGTGGTCCGGCTCGGCCGCACCATGAGCTTCGGCCGCGTCACGCTCTCCTCTGCCACCGACAACAAGCCGGTGGCGATGGTGTCGAGCGCGTTCGCGATGCTGCCGGGATAACTACTTGCCGAGCACCGCCTCGGCGGCGTTGACGATGCTGATGGTCGGGTTCTTTCCGCAATAGGTGCCGAACTTCTTGGCGTTCTCGACGAACACGTCGGTGTCGATGATCGCCTCGTCGGAATCGCCCTTGTACCAGCCGTCCATCCAGACCAGCACCATCTTGATGGTGTCGTCGCCGCCTTCGACGAACTGCTTGCAGGTCATGGTCGAGAGATCGAGCACGGTGGCCTTGGCCGGCGCGGACGATAGCGCGAGCGCTGTGGCAAGCATGATCGAGGCAGTGACCTTCATCGCAATCTCCATGGACAATGATCTGAAATCAACGGGTCGCCGGAAGTTCGGCGCGTCCGCTCGCGACCTCGTAAGCGAAGCGTCGCGGCGAACGCAAGCGTGACATCGCGCGCGGTTATCCGCACGTCGTTTCGGTGCACGGATTGAGAATTCGCGTTTCTGATTTGTGATGGCGCCGCGCCAAGACGCGATGAGATCAGGGACAGGCGCTGACGAAGGTCAGGCTCAACCGGATGAGCTGACCGCCGGCGCGGTAGATCCGCCACGACAGCCGTCGTGGCTGCGCACTCGTCGAACCTTCCGCAGCTGCGGCATCGCCGCGCATCACTGATGCGGGTCTCGCGCCCTGCTCAGCCCGCGTCCTGCCACCTGCGCAGATCCGTCTGGTCATGATAGGCCATGCGGTCCGGCGTGGTGATGAATTCCATCGTCGTGCCCCACGGCATGCGGCAGTAGCAGACCTTGTTTCCAGGACCTTTCTCGGTTGCATAGGGAATTGCGCGCGGCGCGGTGAATGCTGTGCCTCCCGCCTTCTCGAAGCGCTCGACCGATGCGTCGATGTCGTCCGTGTAGAGAGCGAAGTGGGTGATGCCGAAGTCGCTTGCCCGGATCGGATTGGCTTGCTCGGGACCGTGCATCTCGAAGAGCTCGATATCGGGTCCGGTTCCGATCTTGACCATCGCCTGCGCACGCACGACCGTTCCGGGAAAAGCCCCGACGGCCCGCTCGAATTCGGGCCCCTGCCGCGGCGGATCCTGCGGTCCGAAGGACTGGTAGATCACCTGGCCGCCGAAAGCTTCTATCATGAACGATTTTGCGGCTTCGATGTCGGGCACGGTGATGCCGATATGATTGACGCCGCGAATGACGGGTGCGGTCATGACAGTCTCCTTTGCTGTTTATTCGATCCGTCGCGATCGCTGCGGGGGCAATTCGCCCACCGCATCGCGATCCGCCCGGCCCATGACGGTGCTGGGCGCTGAATTTCAACTGGCCTTGACGAACTCGATCAGGGCGGATGCGACTTCATCCGGCCGCTCGTCCGCGACATAGTGGCTGCACCGCGCGATCGAGCCGCCCCTCACATTGGTGGCGAACTCCTTGAGCATCGGCACCATCTGCGCACCGAAGCGCTGGTCCCCACCCAGGCCGAGCACAGGTATCTCAAGCGGTTGCTTCTTGTACTCGAGCGCGGCTGCATGGTCGGCGGCGAACGCACGATACCATTCCATGCCGCCACGCGTGCGTCCGGGAAGCGCCATCGCCTTGGCGTAGATCTCGATGTCCGCCGGATTGAAGGTGCTGTGATCGTAGAACCGCTCTGCCATGAAGGTCGAAACATAGTCATATTCACGGCCATGAATCAGGCGCTCGGGCAGATCCCGGTTCATATGGAAGCCGAAGTGCCAGAGCTTTGCGGTCGTCGCCTCCCATCCGGTCCAGCCGGGAAGCGGAACGTCGAGGACGGCCAGGTGGGTAACAGCCTTCCGATAGATGGCGGCCTGCGGCAACGCCACCATTCCGCCAATGTCATGGCCGCACACGGCGTAGCGTTCATGTCCAAGGGCAACCATGACCTCGTGCGCGTCGCGCGCCATCGTGGCCTTGTCATAGCCGTCAAGCGGGCAGTCGGAAAAGCCCGCGCCGCGCAGATCCATGGCCACCACGCTGAAATGCTCGGCGAGCAGCGGCATCACATGGTGCCATTCCCACCATGTTTCCGGCCAACCGTGAAGCAGAAGGATCGGCAGGCCCGAGCCCCCCGTGACGGCGTTGATCTTGATGCCATTCACCGGCACCAGCTGCTGGGTAAACCCCTTCAAAGTTGCGATCATGATCGCTTTCCGGTCAGATGTTGACGTTCAAACGGAGCTCGTGGCCCACGCTCAAGGCTGTGATGAGCCAGGTTTTCAGTATTTCCTCTCCGCGTTGTTTTCAGACGACGCGACACTATCGCCGCCACGAACCGTCATATCGGCCATGATCGACCAGTCCTTCTCCCCGAGGCCCGCCGAGACAGCTTTGCTGAGCCCCTCGCGGACAGCTTCAAGCATCGGGAGCGTGCGTCCGATCTCGTTGCTGGCCTCAGTCGCAAGGCGCATGTCCTTGAGAGCGAGCTTGGCTTTGAAACCCGGTTCGAATGATCGTTCCGTGATCTGCGCGCTGTAGCTCTCATAGGCGCGGCCCGAGAACAGGGTGCCCAGGATGAGCTTAAAGAAATCCGCACGGTCGAGGCCGGCACTCTCGGTCAGCACGACACCCTCGGCCATCGCCTCGATAGCCATCGCGATCATCATGTTGCAGGCGAGCTTTGCCGCGTTCGCCCGAGCGGGGTTCTCCCCTAACTTCCAGACCTTTTTGCCGAGGGGGGCAAGCAGCGGCTCGATCGCGGCAATTGCATCGGCCTTCCCGGCCGCCAGGATGTTGAGCTGGCCACTCGCCGCGACGTTCGGTCGACCGAGGACCGGTGCGGACACATAGCCAAGGCCCGCCTCTTCGTGCAGGAGCTGCAGTTCGCGCGCGAAAGCGACGGAGATCGTCGATGTGACGACATGGGTCAGCCCTGGTCGCGCGCTTGCCAGCAAGCCGGCGTCAAGGACCACCTCCCGAATGGCCGAGTCGTCGGACAGCATCGTGAAGACTGCGTCAGCCTCGAATGCATCCGCCGCAAGCTTGACCAGCGTTACCCCGCGGACGCTTTCCTGGGCGACCTTGCTCCGGTTCCAGGCCCGCACGTCATGGCCGGCCTTCACCAGGTTCAGGGCCATTGCTGAGCCCATACTGCCGAGACCGATAAATCCGATCTGCATGTTCTATCTCCTGCCGCCGCGTTCTGCCGCCGCTCTGGGAAATCTCTCTGCTCCCTCCGGACCAGCTTCCCTTGGGTTGCACAGCCAAGGCCACCCACGATGGCGATGGCGGGAAACTAGGTGCTTAGATTTGTTCTTTAACTGACATAACTGTACTCTCGACGTTCAGTTTTGTGTGGATGGCCGCGATGGAATGGAGCGACGTCAGGATCTTTCTTGCTATTGCGCGATCCGGCACGCTCGGCGGCGCCGCGCGCGCTCTTCAGACAAGCCATCCGACCGTCGGCAGGCGCCTTCGCGCACTTGAGCAGGCGATCGGTCACACGCTCTTCCAGCGCACAGCGGACGGTCTTGTTCTGACCGAAGAGGGCCACGGGATCATCGCGCTGGCCGAGCAAATGGAAGAAGGCGCGCTGGCCATGGAGCGCCGGCTTGCGGGGCGGGAGCAGAATCTCAAAGGCAGTCTGCGCATTTCGTCAGCGGACTGGTTTGGGGCCTATGTTCTTCCTCCTATCCTGGCGGATTTCTCGAAAGCCTACCCCAATGTCGACGTCGAGATCCTGACCGGCACGCGCCGGGTCAGCCTTGCCCAACGAGAGGCCGACATCGCTTTTCGGATCGTTCCGTTCGACACTGCCGATGTCGTTCAGCGGCGGCTCTTCAGGCTCGAATACGGCGTCTACATCGCCGAGGAGGCGGCCGATCCCAAATATGGCGATGGGATCGGTTTCCGGCTTATCACCCATGACACATCCACGGGCCATTTCCCTGACATCGCGTGGCTCATCGAGAGTTTCCCCAACGCCAGACCGGTCCTTCGATCGAACAACCGCAACGTCCAGGGACGCATGTGCAGGCAAGGCGTCGGCATCGCTGTCCTGCCCCGCGTAGTCGGCAATCAGATCCCGGGTATCCGCAGGCTGGAACTGCCAAGGCCGCCGCCAGCGCGAGACATTTGGATGGGATACCACCGGGACCTAAGGCGTCTTGAGCGTCTACGCGCGTTCATCTCTACGGTATCGGACCATCTCATGAACGCGACCGCATGATGCGCGGCCCGGGCGCATAGGGGCCGGAATGTCTGCAAAGGGTCAAAAAGCCACCCACCGCGCCCCAACCCGGCCACTCCCGCTCCGCACAAATAAGCTGACCTGTTGATGGACGGCTGGACCTTCAGCTAAGGGAGCGACGTGCGAGAGAGGCCGCCAACTGAGGCGGCGTCTCAGAATTCTCCCCTAAAGCGCGATGTGATTAGGTTGAATCGTCATCGCGCTTTAGCTCTTTGACTGAGCGTGATCTTCTCGGAAACCGCTTCGCACTTTTCCGGATCATGCTTTAGTCAAAGCCAAAGAACCTGCAGAATTCATCAAGCGCCGCGCGGCCTACATTCGCGCGCCCGATCCGGGCGTTACTGCAAGCGAAACGGCGCACCTGCAGGCACTTGCGCCGGTGTGGTCACGAATGCTCCTTCTTCGACCGCAGTCCTCGGAGCACCGATAAGGCGGCTGGCACCAGCAGTTTTTCCGCCGCGACGTCGAGCGGATTGTGCACGAGCGCGGTCACGCTCTGCTTCACGTTCCTGATCTCCTGGCCCAAGACATCGATCGTCAGCTTGATGTCGCGCGCATCCTCATGAAGGGATTCTAGCGCGGTCTTGCGGACCTCGAGCGCCACGTCAATTTCCGGTCCCGGATGGGACCTTAGAGCGATCAGGAGCACGATCGCTGCAATGGTAAAATCCACGAGCGCCAGAACGGTAGCCGCCCAGACGGTTCCAAGCGAATTTTGCAACGCGTTATAACCGGCGACATTTGCCATTCCGAGCCCGAACACCGCGATCAGAGCCGCAAAAGCCAACAAGCCAAGCCGGCGCGCGAGCACGTTGAGCCAAATTTTCCCGACCAGCATGTCCGCTTTGCGCAGGACCTGAAGATCGCGCAGAAGATGATCGATCATGGTTGGGCTCCTCAGCGCCTGCCGAGCAGGCGGCCGATCAAGATGCCGACGACCAGTGCGCCGGCAACGCTCTGGGTCGGGTGGGCCGAAATGCTCTTCTCGGCCTCACCAAACAGTTCGGTGACTTCGTCAGCGAGTTGGCGCAGGTAACCCTGCAGCTCGGCTTCGTCCGGCGCCGAAGCCGCCGTGGCGCTTGCCGGTGGGGGCGATGCTGCAGCCGATTGCTCGACCACTGCGGTGCGATTGTTTTTGGCGCTCGCAAGCTCGTCCTGCAGCGATTTCAACTCGCGCGAAATCAGGACATCGGTTGCCATACATCCCTCCTGGACTGGCTGTTGCGAACCAAGCGGTTGTTCAGCTCTTCGAGCCAGAGCCCTTCAGGGCGTCCCATGCGGCTTGGTTGGCTTGATCGAATGCCTTGCGGGATTCCGCCAACGCGGCGCCCAGGACCGACCAGGACTCGCTCCCCGCCTGCTTTAGCTTCTGAAGACGCGCTTCCGCTTCAGCCGCATCGATTTTCATCTGCTTGAGTGCGGCATCGACATCGACGCTGCGGGCCGCGGCCACTTTGGCCGCCGCCTGCGCCGCTGCAATATCCCTGAATGTGGCCTGCTGCTGCTCGATCTGCTTGCCGGCGCCTTCAAAATAGGTCTTTACCTGGCCTTCGAACCCGTTCCATTGCTTTTCAAGATCCGTCTTGGCGCACGCCAAAGCGTCTTCGCTGGCTTCCACTTGCGTTTTGAGCAGCGCTCGAAATTCGTCACGACGCTCTTTCAGATCGGCGACGATCTGATCGACCTTGACCTTGGACTCGGCCTTTGCCTGGTCAGCTCTGACCTCGAAGGAAGCCAATGCGGCGTCCATCTCGTCGATCCGCTCTTTGGCCCAATTCAGGTGTACATGCATGCTGCTCTGTTCTGGCATGACCATCTCCTTGACTAGTTGATCAATTATTTCCGAGCTTGGCCCATCTCGTGTTGACCTGCGTCAAGTTGGAGATCCGCCATGTCTCTTGTGGGTCAAAAGCGGATGTCCAGCGCTCCGGCGGAAACGTCAGCTACGGGCCATAAGGAGATATGGAATGAAGGAAAGCCGCCAACCCCGGTGGCAAGTTACCGGGTGTAATTGACATCATGCTGAGCCTGGATGCCGGAGAGATCAGGTTGCCTTTGCACCCGCGATGATCAATGGTCTATGGTGGGGGCCTAAAACCTCTGCGCAAACCTATCATTCGATGTCCATCCCCGCCCTGATCCTCTCGCTCGTCGCCAGCCTGCTGAAGCAGCTGGCGGTCGAATCGTCATCGATGGCCCCGACAATTTTGGTCGGCGACAGCGTCAGCATCGTCGCCTATGCCGCTGGCACGATTCCGGAGCGCGGTGATGTTGTTGCGTTGACGTCGCCCAAGTCAGGCACCTCGGCTCCGTTCCTCAAGCGGGTGGTCGGACTGCCGGGCGATCGCATCCAGATGCGGGATGGGCAGCTCTGGATCAATGGCCAGCCGGTGAAGCAGGAGAAGATGCAGGATTTCGTCGGAGAGCGTCTTTGCGGCGTGCCGGGCGTCGCTCCGGTCAAGCAATGGCACGAGACGTTGCCGAACGGTGTCAGCTACCAGACGCTGGATTGTCGGGCGCAGTCGGCTCTCGACAACGACAATGTTCACACCGTGGCGGCAGGTGCACTCTTCGTCATCGGCGACAATCGGGACAATTCGGTCGACAGCCGGATGCCAATGCAGATGGGTGACGTGCCTTTCGGCAACATCGTCGGCCGGGTCGAGCGTGTGATCCCTGGTCCGGCGAGTCGGAAGTAGTCTCGTTGCGCTAGGCCGAGATCAACACCAACAGCTACTCGTTGCCGCGGCGGCTGTTCGGGGGAGCGGGTGGCGCTTACTGACTATGTCCGGTCTACCCCCCGACAGCCAACATGCAACTGAGCCTCCGGCTTCGTCGGTATGGGCCAGAAGTGGAAGTCAACGCGGTGAAATGAAAGAGTCCGCCAACTGACGCAGCATACGATCTCAGCCTTGGGACTACTTGAGCCCGAACAGCCAAAATGAAAAAAGCCCCAGTGCGCCAATGGCAAACTGGATTAGCAGGTCGAAGAGAATGGTATTCTTCCAATTGAACTGTGAAACGGTGCCGCAATCAGGGCATTTGTCACGCCTTGCGCCTAACCAACGACCGCAAGCCTGACAGAACAAGTACTTCATGCAATCTCTTCATCACGGCAAGAGAGACGGAGACAGTAGGAACTCCGGCCCGAAGGAAAGCGGTCAAAGGTCTGCTCAGGGCCAAGAGGCGACATAGTCCACAAAGCAAATGTGGTAACGTCCGGCATGCTCTGTACGTGAGGTTTCATGAATTCGGTCGAACCAGACCTTAAGCTCGGCGGGTTCTCACTTTGGGTGTTCGGCCGCCAATTCCCCAATGCTACCGATTATTGGGACGGAAACTGGTTGAATGTGCGAGCACGGATCGAGGCACCGGGGGCGGTAGTTCAGGCGCAGGGTAGCTTTGTTTTTGCGCCCGACCTAGCCAGCTTCACCCGAGAACTTGAAACGCTCCATACGGTGTTGGCTGGTGAAGCCCGGCTACGCTCTTTGGAACCCAATCTGGAGATTACAATCCAGTGTGGTACTGGCGGCCACGTGACGGCAAAATTTATGATCACGCCCGACCATATGACCCAGTCGCACGAATTCGAATTCCACCTTGATCAGACCTATCTAGGACCTCTATTGGACGGATGCAGAAGCGTTTTGTCGCGCTGGCCAGTACGCCCGCAGATTTCTGCTTAGGGTCAAAATCGGTCCTGCCATCGATCGAATTGGACGCAAGTACGTCTCCAATCGTCTAGAAGCGGACGCCGGATTGGAAGTTCTCCGGGCTGAACATGACCAGCCTCATTAGCTGAGGAGGTCAACATGACCGTTATCCCAAGTACCATCCCCGCCATCTCAAAGCACGTTCCTTGGAATAAGGGGAAGATAGTCGGCGCAAAGCCGCCGCTCCGTCCGAAGCACGTCTGGTCAATCCGAACCAAGCTCCAGGTTGAAGGCCGAATGCGCGACCTGACACTGTTCAACGTCGCCATCGATAGCAAGCAGCGCGGCTGCGACGTCGTCGCGTTGAAAGTTGATGACCTTGCGCCAGGTGGATATTCGGCCGACCGCGCGACCGTCTGACAGAAGAAGACCGGCCGGCCTGTCAAATTTGAACTGACGGAAACGACCCGTCAAGCAATCGACGATTACCTGCGGATCACGGGCAAGAAGTCAGGAACCTGTTCACTGGCCGGCGGCTGCATGGACGCTGGCGTCAACCTATACCGCGCAAAATGATCAATTTTCGATGAAGCGGGGCGCGGATTCTGCTTCGGGTCAAATACAGCGATCGACGATCGTTGACGAGAAGTCCGGACTACACCCAATACCGGACCGGTCAGAAGCGGCGCCCGCACTATTTCGGAATATTAGAAATGTATCCCTGAGTTGCCCGACGTGTCAAGCTGCCTTTCGAACGCCGGCGGCCGCCGGCTACTTTGCATGGGGTTGTTTTCGATATTTTGCAGCTGCGCGCCTGCGGCAGGGAGCACCTAAGCGGATCGCGAGCGACGGCTGCGCCAGCGCCATAACAGCGCAACGAGGGCCACGAGTACGAGTCCGGCGGCCATAGCCTTGGCGGTGAACCGCCCACCGGGCCGGTCGATCAGGCGAGTCCACAACGATGCCCCCTCGCCCTGGCGCGGCAGGCGAAATGCCACCACGCTGTCGCCGATCGACGTGCCGCCCTCGGAATGGCCGCCAGCGCCGATCACGACATACTGCTCACCGTTCCAGAGATAGGTCATCGGATTGGCGACGCCTGGCACCGGAAGCCGGCCGAGCCACAATTGCTTTCCCGACTTGACGTCGAACGCGCGCAGATAGGCATCCATCGCACCGGTGAACACGAGGCCACCCGCGGTGATCGCGACGCCACTGAGCAGCGGCGTGCCGGTATTGAGCGCGATGCCGAGCGGCGCGAGATCCTCGCTGGTGCCGACCGACGCATGCCAGAGGATCTTGCCGGCCTTGAGATCGACCGCCACCGTCTCGCCCCATGGCGGCTTGTTGCAGGGCGTCCCGACCGCCGTCATCGCCAGCGCCCGCGACATCGCCAACGGCGCGCCCTGCTGCTGGCCGAAGTCATAGCCGGGCGGCGGATTGAAGCCCCTGGCCTGCTCGCGCGGAATCAGCGTGACGACATGCGCCGCGTGACTGACATTGGCGAACAGGATCTGGTTGACCGGATCAAAGGCCGCACTGCCCCAGTTCACGCCGCCGCCGGTCATCGGATAGACGATCGTGCCCTGCGTCGACGGCGGCGTATAAAGCCCCTCATTGCGGGATTGCGCGAACAGCCTGTCGCACGCCGCGCTTCCGATGCCCGGCAGCAGGCCGCCGACATCATCGGCCGTCATCCGCTGGGTCAGCAGCGGCGGCACATGGGTCGGGAACGGCTGCGTCGGCGACAGTGTGTCGCCCTCGGCGCCGTTCTGCGGCACCGCGCGTTCCTCGACCGGCCACACCGGCTTGCCGGTGTCGCGATCGAGCACGAACACAAAACCCTGCTTGGTCGGCTGGATCACGACGTCGCGCATGCCCGAACCGGTGTCGATCCGCGCCAATGTCGGCTGTGCCGGCAGGTCATAGTCCCAGACGTCGTGATGCACGGTCTGGAACGCCCATGCGAGCTCGCCGCTCTCGATCCGCAACGCGACGACGGAATTCGCGTGCTCGTCATTGCCGGGGCGCTTGCCGCCCCAGAAGTCCGGACTGGGCGACGTCGTCGGCAGGAACACCAGGCCGCGCTCCTCGTCCACCGACATCGGTGCCCAGACATTGCTGTGGCCGGCCTCGACGCCTGCATGCACCAGCGGGTCGAAGGTCCAGCGCGGCCGGCCGGTCCGTGCATCGAAGGCGCGCACCGCGCCGACCGGCGCATCGACCCGCCGGTTGTCGCCGATCGCAGATCCCACCACGACCACGCTGCGTCCGGTCACCGGCGCCGACGTGATCTGAAACTCGCCGGGCCATTCCAGCTTCATGCCGGCGTCGATCTTGATCTCGCCATTGGTGCCGAAATCGGCGCAGGGTTTGCCGGTCCTGGCATCGAGCGCGATCAGGCGCGTGTCGTTGGTGCCGGTGAAGATGCGCGACTTGCAGGCCGCGCCATCCGCCGCGCGATCATCGGTCCAGTAGGCGACGCCGCGGCAGACAAACCGATTGGCCGGCCGCTGCGCCATGCTGATCTTCGGATCGAACCGCCATTTCTGCGCGCCGGTGCCGGGATCGAGCGCGATCACCTCGTTGAACGGCGTGCAGAAGATCAGGCTGTCCTCGACGAACAGCGGCGTCACCTCGAACTTGGTGCGCTTCATGACCTCGGGCGGACGCGCCTCGAGATCGCCGGTGCGGAATTCCCAGCCGCGCACCAGCGTGCCGACATTGTCTGTCGTGATCTCAGTCAGCGGCGAGAAGCGCGTGCCTCCGCGGTCGCCGCCCCAATACTCCCAGGCGAGCGCCGGCTGCACGCACAGCACCAGCGCGGCAAGCAGGCGAATCAGCGACCGCATTGCGTCCTCCCGCAAGATGCGATCATCACACGCCGCATCTCATGCGGGAAAAGCCTTTACGCGAATGCCACGTCAGTATCCACCCCTGCGATAGCCGCCGCCATAATGGCCGCGATAACCGCCGCCGCCGATGCCGATCCCGATTCCGATCGGCGGCCCGACCGGTTCGTAGACCACGGCCGGAGGCGGCCGGCGCACCACCACGACGTCATCCTCGACCACGACGCGCGGCGGGCGCTTGCCGGCGCGCCGCGGCGGCGGATCGGGATCGGCACGCTTCTTCACGGGCGCGGCCGCCTTCTGCTCCTGCTGCGGCGGCGAATTGTTGCAGGGACAGGTCGGCGCCGCCAGCGCGACGTTGGTCGCGGGCACGCTGAGCGCTGCGGCCGGCGCCGCCTCGGGACGGTAGCGCAACCGTTCGATCATCTTCCGCGCGGTCGCCGTGAGATCGCTGTCGGGATACAGCACGAGGAAGCTGCGATAGGCCGCCGCCGTGTTGGCAACAATGGCGTCGTTCCAGGCCACCATGCGCCGATGCCGGTCGAGCCAGTCGCGCGCCTGCAGGCCGCGCGGCGTGCCGGCGAAGATCGCGGCGAAGGCTTCATAGGCTTCATCAGTGCCGTCGACCACGATCAGTTCATTTGCCGCTTCGATCGACTTGCCCTGCAATTCGCGTTTCCACTCGTCGACGGTGCGCTTGGTCGCGGCCGGCGTCGGCGCGGCCGCGGGCGACGCCGACGTACCTGCCATGAAGCGGAAGTCGTCGGTGAGCGACGAGGAATCCCACGGCGTCTGGCGGCCGTCGGTCGCCTTGTTCACCGCCAGGCGGACGCGCTTGAAGGTGTCCTCGATCGGAATCCCCGGCTCCTTCGCCGAAGCCAGCAGCGCGGTCGTATAGGGGCTGTTGGCGCCGCTGCCGTCCTCGGCCTCGGCACCCGGCGACGTCGAGAACGAGACAAAGGTGCCGGGCGCGCCGATCCTGGCGTCGACGATGGCCAGCCCATGCCCGGCGGTCTTGCTGAGTTCCGGGAACGGATTGTTGCGGCAGGCATCGAGCAGCACGATACGCATCCGGCTCGGCACCGAGGTCAGGGTGTTCAGGATGTCGTTGACGCGAACCGCCTGGATCGGGATGTCGGCCTCGCGCTTCGGGTCGACATCGACCGGCACCAGATAGTTCTCGCCATCGATCTGCAGCCCGTGCCCGGCATAGAACACCAGCGCGACGGTATCGGCGCCCTTCGCCGCCACCTGGCCGGCGAAGTCGCTGATCCTTGCGCGCATCTCATCCTGGGACAGGTCCGATGCCGTCGTCACCGCGAAGCCGGCATCGGTCAGCATTTGTGACATCGCCCTGGCGTCGTTGGCCGGATTGGGCAGCGCGGGCACCGACTTGTAGGCGGACTGCCCGATCACCAGCGCCAGACGGCTTTCCGCCAGTGCCGGCACGGCACCGAGCAGGATCGCAGCCGGAACGATCAGGCCAAGGAGCGAACGGCGAAGCATGGCGGCCTCCGACAATGGCATCGGAGATGGGTCGAAAGCCGTCAGGTGAAGGTTCACGCCGTGCGGCAATCTGCTGCTGCCGGCGACGGTTCTCGGGCCCGAATTGTCGCAGGGATCGGATCGGCCCGGCGGCTATTTCGGCTTCTTCGCTGGATCCGCGGCTGGCTTGGTGACGCCCCAGGGATCGTATTTCTCCTTGGGCTCGGGGATACGATCGAGTGCGGCCTTGTACGCCTTCTCGTCGATCTGAGGCTTCTTCTCCGTCTTCCTGTCGTCGCCCCCGCCGCCTCGCCGGCCCTGGGCCAGGGTCGGTGTCGCGATCAGCGCCAGAATGACGGCAGCAACCGTGAAGCTTTTCATGTCAGTCTCTCTCCCCCGCAGCCCCAGAAACATCCGGCAACATCTCTACCCCAAACATGACTTGTCGCTCGACATTTGTTGATCGACAAAGCGCCGCGCGATGCGGATTCAGCCCCACCAGGGGGGCGCAATGTTGGCGGCGGCACATTAAATCGACCGAATGGGACAGGGACAGGTACAGATGGCGGCGCTGCTGGCCGGCGCCGCCTTGATGTTGAGCGGCTGCGGGCTGGCGGACAGCCACGCGGTATGGCCCGAGATGTTGAAGGTCAAGGCCACAGAGCCGGCGCCGCTCGAGACGCCTCCGGACGTCAAGCACCTAGTAGCCGGCAAGCTGGATTCGGTATTCACCGCCGGCTCGCAGCCGGCCCATGTGCGGGTCTCCGCTCCGCTGCACGACCCGCGCGGCACCGGATGGACCGCCTGCGTGCGCGCCGAACTGACCTCGGTGATCGGCAAGCCGCTCGGGACGCAGACCTACCGCATCTTCATCAATGAAGGCGCGATCTTCGATCGCCGGCAGGTGGAAGCTGACGACAATTGCGTGACCGAGACTTACGAGCCGGTCGAAAGCGCCGTTCAAATGGAAGCGCAACGAAGCGCCAAGCCTTAGCGTCTGACATTGTTCTGCCGGCGAGCGGCAATGCCGATCGCGACGTTGTCGCCGTATCGTTGCGAGCTTTCCCGATCCCCCAGTCACGTTCCAGCAGCGCCGCTGCTGTCGCCGTCATATGCTGAACGACCCGTTAACATTACCGCTCAAATTGCCGGATGGCCTCAACGGCATTTTCCATCTCTGTCCGCTAGCGTTGCCTGCGATGAACGCAAAGGCCGACCAGCCTTGCAGACCGGGGAAACATGGGACGTGGCCGATATTGCTGACCAGGCAATGATCCGCCGTGCATCGCGCAAGGATGCCACGGATGATCGCGCATTGCCGCCGCTGTCGGCCGCGCCGGTTGGCGCATGGCGGGCGCTGGCGGAGCGTGCGATCGAGGCCAATGGCTACTACCAGCCCGACTGGGAATTGGCGGTCGATGCCTCCGCGCGCGGCCGCACCGGCGCATCGCTGCTCAGCGCCACCGGCGATGCCGGGCAATTGATCGGGCTGTTGCCGGTCATCCCAATGCAGCGAATCTACCGAATCCCGCTGCCCGCGCTGGTCGGCGCCGAACCCTATGGCACGCTGTGCACACCGCTGCTCGACCGCGACGCCGCCGAACTGGCCGCCGGCAAGATGCTCCAGCAGGCGCGCAATGCGGGCGCGCATGCGTTGATCCTGCGCACCATGTCGCTCGAGGGCCCGGCCATGGCGGCGATCCGCGCGGTCCTCGCGCGCGACGGTTTGCAGCCGCGCGTGCTGAGCGCCTATCAACGCGCGCAGCTCGATGCGACGCGCAATGCCGATGAGCTGCTGCGCGACGCGCTCGGCCCCAAGAAGCTCAAGGAGCTGCGCCGGCAGCACCATCGCCTGTCCGACCACGGCGCGGTGCGCTTCGACGTCGCCCGCACGCCGCGCGACGTTGCGGCGGCGCTCGAGACGTTCCTTGCGCTCGAAGCCGGCGGCTGGAAGGGCCAGCGCGGCACCGCGCTCGGCCAGCATGCCGGCGACGCGGCCTTCATCCGCCGCGCGACGTCGGCGCTGGCCGAGACCGGCCGCTGCGAGATCGTCACGCTGCATGCGGGCGGCACGTCGGTCGCAAGCGGCATCGTGGTACGCCACCAGGACCGTGCCTTCTTCTTCAAGATCGGTATCGACGAGCGCTTTGCGAAGCATTCGCCGGGCGCGCAATTGACGCTGGAGCTGACGCGCCATCTCTGCGCCGATCCTGCGATCAATTCGGCCGATTCCACCGCGGCGCCGGGCCACCCCATGATCGACCCGATCTGGCGCGGGCGCTTCGCGATCGGCGACGTGCTGCTGCCGCTGCGACGGCGCGATCCGCTGGTCGCCGCTGTTCATGCCGCATTGACGCTGAACAGATTCGGCTATCAAGCCGCGCGCAGTGCGGTCCGCTTCATCCGCAGCCGGCGGACGGCCTGATTCAGCGCGGCCAGTGATTTACCCTTTCCTAGCCATGCAGACACACCAGGAAACAATCAGTTCGCCGCCGTCAGGTTGGTGTCAGCTAGCCCTTCTAGCGTTGCTGTGCGCCGTTTCTCAGGCGGCGCATGCCCTTGCCTGGTAAGCCTCATCCGATCGAAGCATCGGGTGAGGCTTTCTGCCGGCGTTCTCGGCGAGGCCCGCCTTACTGCAGCGGTGAGTGCGGCGCCGGCAGCATGATGGTCGAGTGCATTTCCTCGAGCAGCTGCGTGCCCTTGCTGAGGAATTCCAACCACGCCGGATCCTTCATCGCAGCGCCACGTGCAGCAGCGCGGGCGTTGAGATCGGGATAGGCCCAGATGTGGCAGACCTCATTGGGCTGACCCGCGTCGGTGGCCCAGAGGCCGACGATCTTGGAATGTTTCTCGCGCTCCGGCATCACGCCGGTGATCAGGTCGAGCCATTGCTTGGCGGCGCCGAGCGGTTTGGCGCGATAGTTGCGGAATTCGTAGAGGTTGCCCTTGGTGGCAGGCGCCACCGGCGGGATGATCGCATTCAGCAGCCGGACCTCCTGGCGCACCAGGAGCGGACGAATCGCCGGAATGTACTCACCGGTCCAGCGCGGATTCTTCGCAAGCTCGGCTCGCAGGCGGGACCGCTCGTTGAGATCGGCGTAGCTCCACATGTGCATGACCTGATTGAGCGGCCCGATCTCGGTGATCCAGTAGCCTTCCAGCTTGCCGAAATTGTCGCCGCGGATGTCGCGCGAGATCGTGCTCGCCGCCTTCACCATCTCGCCGACGGTGCCTGGACGTACCGTGTAAGTGCGCAGCTCATAGATCATGATGGTCTCCCTGGTTGTTTCCGATGGATCGTATAGGCAAACGAAAAAGCCCGGCATGAGCCGGGCTTTCGATGGGAATTGCGGACTACTCGGCGGCCTGCGCGTTGATCTCGGCCGAGACCTGGCGGATGGCGCGGGCGAGTTGCTCGGCCGGCTGGGCGCCGGACACTGCGTATTTCTGCGCGAACACGAAGGTCGGCACGCCGGAGATGCCCTTCTCGGAGGCTTCCTGGGCTTGCGCGGACACCAGTGCCACATCCTCGTCGGTGGCCAGGCGCTCGCGCACGTCGTCGGCGTCGAGCCCGACGTCGGCGGCCGCCTGCACCAGCACGTTGGTGTCGGTGAGATCGCCGCCGTCGCGGAAATACAGCTCCATCAGCCGCTGCTTCATCTCGGCCGCCTTGCCCTTGGCCTCGGCCCAGTGGATCAGGCGGTGGCAGTCGATCGTGTTGGGCTGCCGCTTGACGAGATCGGGATGGTAGGTCAGCCCCTCCTCATTGGCGGCGGCGACCACGCGGCCGGCGATGCCCTTGTAGGCCTCGACCGAGCCGAATTTGGCGGTGAGATATTCGTCGCGGCTGATGCCCTCGCGCGGCACCCAATTGTTGAGGAAGAACGGCCGCCAGTGCACCTCGACCGGCACGTCGGGCACCAGCTTGAGCGCATCCTCGATGCGATGCTTGCCGATGTAGCACCAGGGGCAAACGACGTCGGAGACGATATCGAGGCGAAGCGGCTTCAGATCGCTCATGGCAGGGGTTCCCGGCGGAATTGGAACCCCGAAAGTAGGCCGAAAGCGCCCCAAGACAAGCCGCTATTTCATACTGGCTGCCATCTGCCGCATCCGCTCGGCGGTCAGCTCGTCGGCCGGGAAGAAGGTCTCCAGCGCCAGTTCCTGCAGCGTGACGTCGACCGGGGTGCCGAACACCATGGTGGTCGAGATGAAGCTCAGGATCTCGCCATTGAGGCGAAGCTTGAAGGGCAGCGCGACGTTGTTGTCGGTCGTGATCGGGGCCGACCGCGCCGGGATCGGATAGGACTTCAGGTCCTGATAGAGCTTGAGCAGCTCCGGATCGGCCGTTGCCTCGCATTGCCGATGCAGCCGCTCCAACAGATGCGCGGCCCATTCCGCGAGGTTCACGGTACGCGGCGCCAGGCCCTCCGGGTGGAAGGCGAGCCGCAGGATGTTGAAGGGCTGACCGAGCAGCCGCTGCGGCACGCCCTCGAGCAGCGGCGCCACCATGCGGTTGGCGGAGACCAGATTCCAGTGCCGGTCATAGGCGAGCGCCGGGTTCGGCTCGTGCGCCTTCAGCACCAGATTGATCGCCTCGCGCGCCGATTTCAGCGCGGGATCATCCAGCGAGCGTTGCGGGAATGCGGGCGCGAAACCCGCAGCAACCAGCAGCACGTTGCGTTCGCGTAGGGGCACGTCGAGGCGCTCCGCCAGTTTGAGGACCATGTCGCGCGACGGCGCCGAGCGGCCGGTCTCGACGAAGCTCAAATGCCGCGCCGAGATCTCGGCATCGACGGCGAGGTCGAGCTGGCTGAGATGGCGGCGCTGCCGCCATTCGCGCAGGTGCTCGCCGATCAGGACGGGTTTTGCGGGCTCGGCCCGCGCCAGGGATGCATGTGCGTTCATGGTGCAAAACCTACCATGCGAAATTCGCCCGTTCCATTACGCCTGAGGTAATGGAAATTGGTACCTAGCGCCTTGAGATTACTGGATTTATTTTTCGGCGGTTGGCCAAATACCAACAAAAATGCCAACACTTCTAAGCCAGTCGGCGACACCAAAAAATTCTTGGCAGGCCGACTGGACGTCGGCCAACAAGGCTGGCGACGGGTTCGCAAACTAGCCCAAGCTCGCCGGCTCTGGCCGCCTAAGCGCGGCGTTCACGCGAGCGACGAGTTGAAAATCCACGACCTGCGACATGAAGGTACCAGCCGTCTGTTTGAGGCCGGGCTGTCGATCGAAAAAGTCGCTCTGGTCACTGATCACAAGGATTGGCGGACGCTGCGCCGGTATACCAAACTAAAGCCCGAAGAGCTTCACAAATCACAAACAGCGCCGCAACCGACTCTGGAGGAATTCATCGCGACACTAGCAGCTTCCAAAGTAAACCATCGCAAGCCTCTCGATTACCTGCGAGCGCGGGGCATCGAACGTTAGAACCTGCGGTGAGAGGGTTCGGATAACAGTTTGCCGCCTGCATCGCGAGTCACGCCCTAAATTTCCGCTGCGGAATATGCTGAGAGGTCGTCACGGATCGTCTGATGCCGTCGGCTTTCTTCCTCCGTTCAATCGAACCCTTCTTTCAACTATGTCCGGACACACTCTGTCTATCGTCGGCTGAGCAGGACGTTGCGCTCTTTCAGATCCTTGATCCTCTCGGACTCAAAGTCGAGCTGGCCAAGGATGTCTTCGTTGTGCTCGCCCTGATAGGCCGGCAAGCCTGGCAATGGCAGTTCCGAGCGGCTAAAGATCCAAGGATTGCCTGGCATTCGGACCAGTCCGCCGGCGCGGTCATCGACCTCGACCACGGCATTCCACTCCTTGGCCCAGTCGGTCTCCACGAACTCATTGACGGTACGCAGGCGGCCGACTGCGAGGCCGGCTTCGCTAACCTGTGCCTGCAACTGCTCGAGATTCTCGAACGTCGTGATCCAGGCGCGGATTTCAGCGAGCAGCGGCGCGAGGTTCTTCCGACGAAGGTTAGCGGTGGCGTAGCGCGGATCAGCCAGCAGATCGCTTCGCCGCATCATCGCGCAGTAGCGCGTGAACATCGGTGAATAGATTGGGCTGGCAGCGATCGTCAGGCGGGTGCCATCGGACATCTCGAAGATGTGCGACTCATTAGCTGACAGCGCGATCGGCTCGCCGTCCGTGTCGATGCCCGACATCATCGCGCCAGCGCGCTCATTGACCGACAGCATCGTCGCGGCCATCGACACGTCGACGTGCTGTCCCTCGCCAGTGCGGTCGCGATGCTGGAGCGCGGCGAGCACGGCGATCACGCCGTGCAGCCCGGTATAGACGTCGGCATGGCTACAGGAATCGCCGCGCGGCTCCGACAACGCCGCGCCGAAATGGTCCTGCACGATCGAGGTCAGGCCGGACTCGGCCTGCACCGTAGGCGCAAAGGCCGGCCGATTGCGCCAGGAGGTCGACTGCCCATAGCCGCTCAGCGAGACATAGATGATGTCCGGATTGAAGGCACGGACGTCGTCGTAGCTGAATCCGAACCGCGCTAAGGTGCCGGGACGGAAATTCTCGACGACGACGTCGGCATCCTTACACAGGCGAGCGACGATCTCGCGCCCCTCCGCGTAGTTCAGGTCGACGCTGAGGTTTCGCTTGCCGGCATTCTGCTGCACGAAATAGAGGCCCATGCCGCCGACATAGGGCAGTCCGGCGCGGGCGATGTCGCCGGACGGCGGTTCGATCTTGGTGACGTCGGCGCCGAGATCCCGCAGCGTCTTGGTGCAGTGAGGACCTGCCAGCACACGGGTGAAGTCCACCACCCGCAGTCCTTGAAGAGGCGAAGCCGACATCGTCAGTCTCCCTCGAAGACGGCCGTAGCCGGACCCGACGCGAAGAAGGCATCGGCGCCGCGCTGGCGATCCCTGGTCTTCCAGATCATGTTGTTGATCTCGACCTGGCGCGCGTCTGCGGCCGCGACGCCGCCGCGCGCCTGCAGGTTCGCCTGCATCTTGACGCCCTCGATGACCTTGGTCGGGCCGGCGGCAAGCTGCCGAGCCATGGTCATCGATGATGCGCCCAATTCCGCTTCCGGTACGACGAGGTTGACGATGCCCCAGCGTTCGAACGCCTCGGGCGTGTGACGGCGGCCCAACATCGCGATCTCCTTGGCCCGCGCGATGCCGGCGCGATGCGCGATGCGTTGCGTGCCGCCGAGCAGCGGCAACAGTCCGACCGCGACCTCGACCTGGCCGAGGAACGCGGTGTTCGCCGCGATGATCATATCGCAGGTCAAGGCGAGTTCGAGCCCGCCGCCGAGCACGCCGCCATTGACGGCAGCAACCGTCGGGACTGGCACATCCTCGAGACTGCGCCAGACTTTTTCGAGGCCGGCCTGATCCGTATGCAGCTTGGTGCCTGTTCCCCACGACGCCATCTCTGCGCCGGCGCAGAAGTGCCGCATCGCACTGCGCAGCAGGATGGCGCGGCAGCCGGCCGCGACCACCGCGTGGTAGGCGCGGATCACATCATTGATGAGCTGGTCATCGAGCAAATTGTGCGGCGGCTTCGCCAGCGTCACCACGCCAACCTTGCCGTCCATCTCATGAAGTACTGTCGCCATCGGGTTCCCTCCGCTCAAAGTCGGCCAGCCGCGCCCTCGACGCGGCGGCGGACGTCTCCTCAATGCGGGCGGTTCTGCACGGCGCCCGCTGTTCTGATGTTTTGAATGTCGTTCGTCATAACAAGCGTGACAACGTCAACCTCTGCCAATTATGATGTCGAAAATTGCCAAACGGCCGAAAGAGCCGTCCGTCGGCCTGTCAATCTGTGCCAGCCGGACGGGGAGGAATGTCATGAAGCCGATCAAGGTCGTGATGCCGATCTCGAGCGATCCCGATGCGCCGACGCAGAGCCTGCTGGGCCTCGGCGCGCTGGCCGCCGAGCTCGCGGCGCAGGGCGTATCGGTTCGCGAGCTGTTTGCGCGGACCGGTCTCGACGCTTCCCAGCTCGAGGATCCCCATGCCCGGATCTCGCACCGGCAGCGGCTGGCGATCTACCGCAACGCGATGCGGCTGGCAAAGCGATCCGACATCGGGCTGCTCGCGGGAGCCCGGCAACGCATCAGCGATTATGGCATCTACGGCTATGCGCTGGTGTCGAGCCGCACATTCGGCGAAGCGCTGATGTTCTCGCTCGATCACATCACGATGGCGGGGCCCGCGGTGCGGCAGATCAGCTTCCGGATCGAGCACGGAACGACCGCGATCCTGCGCAGCGATGGGCTCGACCCGCTGGGCGAGTTGCTGCCGTTCGCCGCGGAGTTCTGGCGCAGCTCGATGACCGCGGTGTTCAGCCGCATCCTCGAATCGCCGTTCCCGAGCAAGCGGATGATCTTTCCGTTCGCCGCCCCCGCGCACTGGCGCAACTACGAGCGGATGTTCAACTGCCCGATCGACTTCAGTGCCGATCGGATGGAATGGCATTTCGACGCCAAGGTGCTCGATCTGCCCTGCCCCAACGCCAACCCGATCACCGCGAAGATCTGCCACCAGCTCTGCGACGTCGTCATGACCGAGCGGCCCGGCGAATCCGAGCTGGTCAGGCGGATCAGGGCCGCTTGTCTCAACAGTCCCAACCGATTTGCCGGCGCGCCGGAGATCGCAGCCCAGCTCGGCCTATCGTTGCGAACCTTCCACCGCAGGCTGGCCGAAGACGGCCAGTCGTTCCAGTCGATCGTCGACGGGATGCGGCGGTCGATCGCGACGGAGCTGCTCGAAAACACCCATCTGGCAATCGACCAGGTCGCCGAGCGTGTCGGGTTTGCCGATGCCACCAGCTTTCGGAAGGCGTTCAAGAAATGGACAAACCGCTCGCCGTCGGACTTCCGTCACCCTACAGGGCCGCGAGCAGCAGCATCGCCAGACGCGTGACAAGGAGCAGCGACAGCCCAACCGCCGAGGTCACGAGCTGTCCGAAGTGGAAATCGTCCAGGTCGACCGCTCCCGTTTGAAGGTGTACGTAGATCAGCAGCGATTGACACTCCATATCAGCCTCCGGCTATCAGGCGTGGTTGCTTCCAGAAATGACGGCATCGGCTGGGCCGATTCGGCCGACACATGAGCCGAACCCGATACTCGCAAAACCTTCCCGGCTGCAGCGGCCGCGGAAAGTCACCTCGTCGCCGTCCTCGAGGAATCCGCGGCGCTCGCCGTTCGGAAGCACGGCCGGCCTCGCTCCTGCGGCGGTGCACTCAAGCATGCTCGAGAGCTGGGCCGTGCTTGGACCTGAGATGGTGCCGGTACCGATCAGGTCACCCGGCTGCAGATTGCAGCCGTTGATGCTGTGGTGAGCGACCATCTGCGCTGGCGTCCAGTACAGATATCTTGCGTTGGACGAGAGGATCGCCGCGGCGGGCTGGTTCACGGCACGCATCTGTGTGGTCGACAGCATGACTTCGAGATGAATATCGAGTCCGCCGTGCGATTGATCGGCCCTGTCGAACAGATAATCCAGTGGGCGCGGATCGCCGTCCGGCCGCGCCAGCGCTGCGACACGGAACGGCGCCAGCGCGTCGGATGTGACGACCCAAGGCGACACCGAGGTGGCAAAGCTCTTGCTGAGGAACGGACCGAGTGGAAACATCTCCCAGCGCTGGATGTCGCGCGCTGACCAGTCGTTCAGCAGCGAATAGCCTACAATCTGCTGCCCCGCTTCGGCGAGCGGAACGGGACTGCCGAGGCTGTTGCCGGAAGCAAGGTAGAAACCCATCTCGAGCTCGAAATCCAACCGTTCGCACGGGCCGAAGCTCGGCGCACCGCCCACTACCGTTGGCGGACGCTGCCCGAACGGCCGCCGCACGATCCCACGCCCGACCTGCACGGACGAGGCGCGGCCGTGATAGGCGATGGGAACCCATTTGTAGTTGGCGGGAAGCGGGTTCTCCGGCGTCAGCAGCGCACCTGCCGCCTGTGCGTGATAGATGCCGGCATAGAAGTCCGTGTAGTTCGAGACGCGTGTGGGCAGATGCAGCGTTGCGTCGGCAAGCGGCGTCAGCAGTTCGGACGCATGGCGCCTAGTTTCATTGGCCGCGCTGCCCTGGCCAAGCACATCGGCGACACGGCGGCGCAGCTCGCGCATCGCCACGGGTCCGAGCGCGAACAGCTCATTGAGCGTGCTCCGCCCGAGGGCTTGGCGGATCGGTACCGCGAGGCGCTCGTCCGAACCGAGCGCTCGGTTCAGGTCGAAGACTGAATCCCCAATTGCGACGCCGGTCCGCGGCCGAGGATCGGCCGCGGTGCTGAAGACACCGAGTGGCAAATTCTGGATCGGAAAGTCGGTTGCGTTGCCGTTTGCCGCCTCGACAAAGCTGCGCCCGTGCCGGGTCGTGGGTCTCGTCGAGTTCATACGCGTTGGCCATGCTGCCTTCCAGGCGCCCCGATGCTACGAGGCCGCCGCGGCGAGCGCCGGGCGGTCGCTGGCCAAAGCCGTTCCGATCTCGGATTGGATGAACTGCGCCGCGAACGCTTCGCGTTCGCGCGCCGCGCGTTCGCTGTGGTCCGTTACCGAGAACAGCCAGACGAACAGGAAGGCGAGCGGCATCGAGACCAGCGCAGGATTGTCGTACGGGAACAGCGCGGTCGGAAAACCGAGGACGGCGACCCAGACCGTCTTGCTGAGCGCGACCAGCACGACCGATGCGACCAGCCCGGCGAGGCCGCCGGCGACGGCACCGCGCGTGGTGGTGCCACGCCAGAACATGGCCATGGCCAGCACCGGAAAATTGCAGCTCGCGGCTACCGACAACGCAAGTCCTGCCATGAACGCCACGTTCTGGTTCTCGAAGGCATAGGCTAGCAGAACCGCAACGATGCCGATGGCAACAGCCGATATCTTCGAGACCAACAGCTCGCGCGCTTCCGATGCTTTGCCGCCGGCTAGCACCTGGCCGTAGATGTCATGGCTGACGGCGGACGCGCCGGCGAGCGTTAAGCCGGCGACGACGGCGAGAATGGTCGCAAATGCCACCGCCGAGATGAACCCGAGTAGCAGCGGGCCGCCCATCGCATGGGCGAGATGGATCGACGCCATGTTCGGCCCGCCGACCAAGTCGGCAATCTTGTTGAACTGACCGGACGCCACGACATTGAAGTAGCTCGGATCGGTCATCAGGATCGCTGCGGCGGCAAAGCCCAGAACCGGAATGATCCAACAGAAATACGCCACGCAGACAGTAGCATAGAACACCGATTTGCGGGCCGCCGCGGCATCCTTCACTGTGAAGAATCGCATCAAAATGTGCGGTAGCCCGGCGGTGCCGAACACCAAAGCGAGGCCGAGCGAGATCGCGGAAAGCGGCTCGGCAAATAGTCCGCCGGGTACGAGAATGGCGGTTCCCTTGGGATGCACGTGGCTTGCGGCCTCGAGCAGCTGGCCAAGGCTGAAGTCGAAATGCCACATCGCGGCCAGCGCGAGCAGCGTTCCACCGCACAGCAGCAGCACGGCCTTGGTGATTTGGACCCAAGTTGTGGCCTGCATGCCGCCGACGATCACATAGAGAATCATCAGCACGCCAACGCCAAGCACGGCGAAGATGTAGTTGATGCCGAACAAGAGCTGGATCACCTTGCCGGCGCCGATCAGCTGCGCGATCAGATAGAACAAGACGACGACGAGACTTCCGGTCGCAGCAACGAGGCGAACCGGCGTTCGCTGCAAGCGAAATGCGGCGGCGTCCGCAAAGGTGAAGCTGCCCAGATTGCGCATCCGCTCCGACATCAGGAACAGCACGATCGGCCACCCCGTGAGAAAACCGAGTGCGTAAATGAAGCCGTCGAAGCCGTTGGCATAGACCAGCGCGGAGATGCCGAGGAAAGCCGCCGCCGACAGGAAGTCCCCAGCAGTCGCAAGGCCGTTCTGAACCGGCGTGATCGCATGTCCGGCGGTGTAAAAGCCAGCCTTTGATCCGGTGCTGCCGGCCGAGCGCCAGGTGATGACAAGCGTCACGGAGACGATCATGAGGAACATCCCGATCGCGATCCAGTCGGGCCCGCGCGTCCCCACTGTGGCCACTCCCTGGGCCACCGCGGCGAATGGAAAGGCCACGCAAAGCGCTGTCAGCAGCGATCTGGCGATCATCGGCCGAGCTCCCGCTTGACGCTGCGCGCGAGTTCGTCGAAGTGCGTATTCGAGCGCTGAACATAGAAGCCGGTGCAGGCGATGATCGCCACAACCATGAGAAGCGCGAGTGCAAAGCCGAGCGGCATCGCGCTGCCAGCGAAACTCGCGCCAAGCGCGGCTTTCGCGGTCGAGATCAGCGCGATGAAGCCGAAGAACATGACTAGCGTCAGGATGGACAGACCCCATCGCAATCTCGCGCGTCCCGAAACGAGTTCCTTGAACGTGCTATTGGCAAGGATTTGTAGCGTGCGATCGGGCGACAGCTGCGGCATCCCATTCCTCCCTCGGAGACATTTGCTGACCGTCGCGCCCATCCGCGTGCGTTGCTCCGCAGAAACTCAAGGCTCGAGGCGTCTCCTCTCCCAGGCTTCGAGCATCAGGATCCGAACTGGATCCGGCAAGGTGATATCCTGCCAAACTCCGGGTGATTTCATGCCACATCGCCGCCCCTTCGAGAGCAGCGAAAAATTGCGAATTATCGTTCGATGCCGACCGTTTCGGCCGGATGCGTAGTTCTTTCGCATTGCGGGGAATCACTACGCCATGAAGGCCGAGCATGTCCGCCGCTCAGCGGAAATATCGTAACTTTGCAAACGCCACATACTTTCTACGACCCCTGAGCTACATCGAAGGATCCATCGCGGCTTTTTCGAGAATCTCGCCGACGAAATTGTACCTTCTCCTGAGATGATTGCACCGTACCCGCAGAAACAACTTCTGCCGTGGTCAATCAAAGCGAGACGCCTGTTCAGCGCGTCTCCCTTTGCTGCCCTTCCGAAACTCGGCGTCCCCGTCAAGGAACGCCTCGAGCATAAATGGCACCAAAGTCGCGACTTCCTCACGATTGCCGTACGTCTGCGCATAGAAATCAGCGTACTCGCGCGATCGCTTCGCAAGAGTCGGCATCAACACAACGTTCAACTTCTCCGGTGTCCGATCAGGTAACTTCGCAAGCTTCATACCCTCACCTGTCCTTTGCCGCAGCTCGAACATCCTGATACGGCTTCATTACGAGATCTTTCGACACAATCACCCGCAATGGCCAGCCCGGCCGCACCGTGATCGTCGGCTGCACATCAAGCTCCCGCTCTATCAGCCGCTGCCCCGCCCGATTGGTCGTTTGCTGCGTGCTTTCCCGCAGCGCCTTCACGAGATCGCTCTCGTCGTTGCCTATCGAGAGCTGGGTCCCCACCCCGATCAAGGTCGCCAGGGCCACGCCCTTGAGCAACTGCCATGTATGGAAGTCCACTTCGTCCTCGAGGCCGGCGTAGCCTGCGACGTCTGTCGCCGGGAGGTTCTCGACCACGATCGAATTTCCGTTCGGCAAGATCAGTCGCGACCAGACGACAAGCGCCCTCTTCTGCCCAAACGCAACAACGCTATCGTATTTCCCCGTGATCCTGGTCCCCTGCGGGATCAAGAGGTGCTCACCAGTCACCGTATCGTAGACGTTCTCTGTGACTTGGCCGATGGTCGCCCCGGGCAAGTCCGAATTCAGCCCCGTAACAAGGCTCGCCGGAATGATCGACCCAGCCATGACCGCATAAGTAGACGGTGGCGGTTTGAGAGTATGAGGATTGGTAGTCCCCGTATCGGCTTTCGCTGCCGCGAAGGCGAGCTTTCGTGCCTGCGAGGCGGGAACGATCTCGCTTGATCGGTCAACCATTGCCAGCGCCGTCTTGGCGAGTTCCGCAGCCGATGGCCCGGTGTCGGGGGTTGATGGCCGAAATTCGGATAGAGAAGCAGCCGGCGCATCGGTTGTGCTCGTGCTGGCCTGCTTGCGCTTCTCCTGCCTCTCCGACAGCCGAAAGAACAAGCCCGACTCCCTTGCCTGTTGGGCGACGCGAGTTTGCCGGATGCGTTCAGCCCGTTCAGCGTCTTCCTCCGGGTTGGTCCGGAAGCCCGTATCCGACGCCACGCCCGCCTTCTTCTCATTCTCCGCAAAGGCCCGGCCGATGTCCCCCGGCGACGGTGGTCCAAGCCGCGGCGTCGAAGGCGGTATCTCCTCGTAGGATTTTGGCAGCTTACTCAACCCTTCGGCGGTCTGCTTGCGGTCGGTATTGTAAAGCTCTGTCCGCTCCGGCTGCTTGAAGGGGTGCGGTCGGAGCGCAATGAGCGTCGCGCCAGCAATGAACAGCGCGGCGATCGCGCAGCCGGCCATGAGGGCGCGCCGGTTGAGACGCCGAACCGGCCGTGGACGCGCTCGCAGTTCCAGCGGCTCCGGATCCTGATCCAATCCCGTCGTCATGAGGCGCTCCCGCTGCTGAAGGCCTGCGACACTGGTCGGGCGTCGCTACGAATGATCCGGACGACGCGCTGTGGATTTTCGCCAAGACGGAGCTCCGCAGCACCGAACATCCGATCGACGATGTAGTAGGAACCGCGAACCCGGTAATTGACGAGGTTTGGGCGCCCATCGGCGCCGGCAACGAACAAGGGCGGCGCCTCCCCTTGTGAGAGACCGGATGGCATCTGGATATAGACCTTGCGACCATCGTCGAACGCACGCACCGGCCGCCACGGCGGATCGTCTCCTTCAATGCGATAACGAAAGTTCAGGCTGTCGAGCCGCACGCCGCGGTCGGCGATACGCTCCTCGCTCTCCTGGGCAGCGACGTTTTGCTTGTGGAGGGCGACAAGCGTATCCGTCGGATAAGTCCAGGAAATCGACGCCATGTAGGTCTGCTTGGTCGAGACGAGCTCGAGGTGATAGGCCCGTCGGTCGGTCAAGACCACGAGGTTGGTCTGAATATCCGGCAATGTCGGCTTGACCAGGATGTGCACGCGCCGGGAATTCCCCTGCCCGCTCGAGGTATCGCCAACCACCCAGCGAACCGTATCTCCGGTCGAGACGTCGACCAGTTCCTCGCCCGGCTGAAGCCCGATGGTCGAGACCTTTTCTGGGCTTGCATAGAGCCGGTAGAGCGCACCTTCCGTCCACGGATAGACCTGGATGGCGTTGATGTATCCGGCACGCGTCGGCTCCATTCTCGCCGCCTTGTTGGCCTTGGCGATCGCCTGCTCCGGCGGTAGCTTTTCTTCCTTGCCGCCCTTAGGCGGAACGGGTTTCAACTGGCCCGGCAGCGGCAGAACCTTTGGCGTTTCGACGACTTGTACCGGCGCCGGCGGATCGGTCTCTGGAACGGCCTTCTCAAAGGACATTTCATCATACGGCGCTTCGAGGTTGAGCTTGGTGGCGCATCCGGCAAGCGCAAGCGACAAGGCAAGGACGCTGGCCGACGCGAGCCTGGTGAGAGCGGCAGAGTTCATTTGGCGTCTCCAATGAGGTCGCGCGACCAGTTGAGGGAATGAACGTAGAGGCCGAGCGGATTCTTCCGTAGCGTTTCCGCATCTGCGGGCGGCTTGAGGACCGTGGTGACGAGACCCGTGAAGCGTTCGGTCTTTGCGACCGCGCCGTTCTCGTAGGCGTTTTCCTTCCAGCGGATCTCGAAGCTGTCGCCGGACGCGCGCACCACGGATGTGACTTCGGCGGTCACCGTCTTCGACCCGATCTTTGTGAACGGATCGGTTTCCCGCGCGTAGTCGTTCAACGCCTGCGCGCCGCGGTCGGTAACGAAGTCGTAGGCATGCAGCCAGTTGGCCCGGACGATGACCGGATCGATCGACAGCGACCGTACGTTCTCGATGAACCGCGCAAGGAAATGCGCGATCTGCGCGTCTGACGGCTGGTAGGCTTCGAGTGCCGGTCCAACGGCGCGGACTTCACCGAGCCGATCGACCTCAACCACGTAGGGAACGACACCCGAGCGCGCGATCTGCGTAAAGATCGTCACACCAAGGACACTGGACAGCCCGATGGCTGCCAGCGCCGCCAGCCGCCAGTTGCTCGCCTGGACACGGGCGGAGCCGAGCCGCTCGTCCCAGACCTGGGCTGCCTTCTGATAGGGAGTGACGGGCTTTGGCGTCTCGCCATAGCGGACCGACACGCGCTGAAAGGGGTGAGATGCCATGGGTTACTCCTCCCCCAGTTTTGGACCCGACGAATGCCCGCCTTTGTCACCTTCCTTCAGGGTATGAGCGGCCACCTGTGCCGCTTCTCTCGCATGTCCGCGCCCCAGCGAGCCGGTCGCTTGACCTGCGCCTGCGGCGGCCGCACTGCTCGTTTTGCCGCCCGCGCTTGCACCCGCGGCCTGCCCCACCGATAAGGCGCCGCCCGACGTGCCAGCAGCCGAGGACGCACCCGCGAGTGATGCTGCAGAGCGGACGGCGGCCATTGAGCCGCCCGCCGCAGCGCGCAGGCCACCCATGGCCACCGCTCCGCCGCCGATCACGACGGCCGCTGCGCCCGCCACCGATCCGGCGGCGGCTCCAGCGCCAAGCTGAGGAGCCCCGGAAACCAGTCCTGCTGCGATCCCCGGACCAAAGATGCCGAGGCCGAACAGCGAGAGCGCCGCAAGCAGCAGGCTCATGGCCGACGTAATGTCGATCGGCCGCGTCAACGTTCCCGCAAGCTGACCGAAGATGGTGGAGCCGATGCCGATGATGATCGCGAGCACCATCACCTTCACGCCCGACGCGACGACGTTACCGAGCGTCTTCTCGGCTAAGAACGCAGTCTTCCCCCACAAGGCGAATGGCACCAGGATGAAGCTTGCCAGCGTCGTCAGCTTGAACTCGATCAGCGTGACGAAGAGCTGCACCGAGAGGATGAAGAACGCGAGCACGATCAGGATCCAGCAGAACAGCAGGATCAGGATCGTCGGCAGGTTGGTCAGGACGTCGAAGCCCGAGAATTGGCCGGTCTCCTCCAGCAGAGGATGGGCCGCTGTGAACCCGGCAGCGGCGACAAAGCCCGGCCGCGCCAAGTCGGCAGCGCTTAAGCTGCCGCCGGAGGCCTTAAGCCCGATGCCGGAGAACGACGCAAAGACGATATCCGCGAGGCTCTTGAAGTTGCCGATGATAAACGCAAACGCGCCGACATAGAGCACCTTCTTCGCCAACGTGACGAGGATATGGTCATCACTGCGCATGCTCCAGGCCAGCCCCGCAAGCGTCACGTCGATGCCGATCAGGGTCGCACTGAGGAACGAGACTTCACCGGACAGAAGACCAAACCCAGAATCGATGTAGCGCGAGAAGGTCTCGGTAAAGCGGTCGATCACGGAAAGATCAGCCATGGTGCCCTCGCCTACTTGCCGCCAGCGTAGGAATGGCCGTCGCCGATGAAGCGGATGAACCGTTCCTTCGCGGCAGCCGCCGATGCCTGCTGCTCGGCGGCTCGCAAGGTGTCGGCGCGCGCTTGCGTTGCCATCAATGCCTGGGCCTGCAGCGACTGCTTGATCTGCAAGGCGAGAAGTTCATTGCCCGACTGCTGCGCCTGCAGGGAGCCGACTGCAGCAGACGACCTGGCCGTCAGCGTTCGCAGCGTCTGCCCATCCTGGTCGAGCGTACTGACGATGGCCGATTGAACAGTGAGCGACTGCTTCAGCCCGTCGTAGCTATTGTCCCAACGCATTGTGGCGTCCTCCACCATCTTGTCGGACGAGACGGCGGCCGCGTACTGGCGGGGATAAAGCCGCTGGAAGTCCTGCTGCGTCGCCTGAACATCGAAGGAGATGTTCTTTGCCTGGTTGATCAGGCCGTTCATCTGATTGATCGTCGATGTCAGCTGACCCACGACGCTCGTGGGCAGGCTTGCGAGATGCTTGGCCTGATTGAGCAGCGACTGCGCCTGGTTTTCGAGGCTCCTGACCTGATTGTTGATCTGCTCGAGCGCGCGCGCGGCGGTCAGGAGATTCTGGCCGTAGTTAGAAGGATCAAACACGATATCGAACGCCCCGAGCCGTCGCGACCCGTTCACGGCGATGACAAAAGATAGTATTGTTGTTACGATAATTCTTGAGGTTGTACGCGTGAACACGCGGCCGATACTTTCGAGCATGGAAGACTCCAGGGATTAAGGTTGAGGTCAGGCCCTGTGGGCCTGTTCGAAGGTGCTGATCAGGTTGGCGGCCCAGTGCAGACCGCGTTCGGCGAGGTAACGCTCAGCGAAATGGTGAGGCCCGGTGCGGGCCAAGACCGCGTCAATGGCGCGCTGATCCTCCGGCGAGGACGCTCCCACAAGCGCGAGCGCGACCGGACCAAGGCCGAGCTCAAACAGGCGGTTGCCGGCACGCGACTGCAGATAGTAGTCGCGCTTGGGAAAAGCTTCTCCGATCAGGCGCACCTGCGTGTCGTTCAGGCCGAAGCGCCGATAGGTCTCGATCTGGGTCGGCTCAAGGGCACGGGGGTTGGGCAGGAAAATCCTGGTCGGACAGGATTCGATGATCGCGGGCGCAATCTCGCTGTCGGCGATGTCGGCGAGCGACTGCGTGGCAAAGATCACTGCCACGTTCTTCTTGCGCAGCGTCTTCAGCCATTCGCGAATCCGGTTCGCAAACAGCGGGTCGTCGAGAAACACCCAGGCTTCATCCAGCACCAGCAATGTCGGTCGGCCATCAAAGCGGCCTTCGAGGGTGTGAAAGAGATAGGTCAGTACCGGCGCCACCAGGCCCGGCAACGCCATCAGTTCTTCCATCTCGAAGGTCAGCACGTCCGCCCCCGAAAGCCGGTCCGCGTCTGCATCGAGGAAACGGCCGTAAGGGCCCTCGAGCGTGTAAGGCTGCAGGGCCTGCCGCAGCGCGTCGCGGGCAAGCAGCGCCACCAGCCCGGTCATGGTCCGCTGCGAGACCGGCGCCGAACCGAGGCTCTTGAGCGCCGACCAGAGCGTCTCCTTGACGTCCGGCGTCACGGTGACGCGCTCATGAGCCAGCACGCCGCAGAGCCAGTCGAGCGCCCAGAGTCTCGCCCCCTCGTCCGCGACGTCCTTGAGCGGTTGAAACGCGATGCCGCCCCTGGCACCCAGCTCATACCAGGCTCCCGACAACGCAAGCGTGGTGGCACGCGCGGACCTGCCCTTGTCAAAGGTAATCAACTGAGCATTCGGATAGCGTCGAAACTGCAACGCGAGCATCGACAGCAGGACCGACTTGCCCGCGCCGGTCGGACCGACAATGATGGTATGTCCGACGTCGCCGGCGTAGAGCGACAGCCGGAACGGGGTCGCGCCCTTGGTTTTCGCAACCAGAAGCGGCGGTCCATCAAGGTGCTCGCAGCGCTCCGGTCCGGCCCATACCGCCGACAATGGGCACATGTGGGCCAAGTTCAGCGTGTGAACGATGGGCTGGCGGATGTTGGCATAGGCTTGCCCAGGCAGCCCGCCGAGCCAAGCCTCCACCGCATTGACGCTCTCGCGGATGGCTGTGAACCCGCGGCTGTTGATTACCCGCTCGACCGCGCGGATCTTCTCGTCCGCCTGACGGGAGTCCTCGTCACTGACGGTGACTGTCGTCGTGATGTAGCCGAAGGCAACCAGGTCGTCGCCGAGCTCGGAGAGCGCCGCGTCCGCATCAACTGCCTTGTTGCTGGCGTCGGTGTCGAGCAGCGCCGCCTGCTCGTTGAACATCACTTCCTTCAGGATCGCGGCAAGCGACTTTCGCTTGGCAAACCATTGCCGGCGGTAACGCGACAGCGTGGCGTTCGCCTGGGTGCGCTCGAGCGGAATGAAGCGGGTTGCCCAGCGATAGGCGACGCCGAGCCGGTTCAGTTCATCAAGCAGGCCCGGAAAGGTCACGTGCGGAAACCCCAGCACAGTCAGCGCGCGAAGATGGCTGCGCCCGATCGCAGGCGACAATCCGCCGGTCAGCGGCTCGTCGCTCAGGAAGCAGTCGAGATAGACCGGAATTTCGGGAACGCCGACCGGATGGCGCTTGGTCGAGATACAGCCATGAAGATAGGTGAGCGTCTCCGCATCGCTGAGAGGCCAGATTTCCGGCAGGACCGACGAGAGCAGATCGATCGCGCGGTCGGTTTCCTGGACGAAGCGCTGGAGATGGTCCCGGTAGCCCTGCTCGCTTCTCTCGGGATGCCCGCCCTCGATCTCCGTGTCGCGGACGTCGATTTTCGCCAGATTCTCGGCTTGATCGACGTGCGCGATCGATTGATGTCGCCAACCTCGCCTTGCTGTTCGTTTCCTGCTCCTCGGACGCTCCAGGAACAGGCCCTCGAAGCGCGAGACCCTCTCCGGCGGCGGCAAGTACATTAAGGTCAGATGCAGCACACTTTCAAAGTGCTGCCCGCCGGGGCGTGACGGATCCTCCCACGTCGCCCCGGCGGCGCCTGCGAACGCAGCACGGCGCTCCTCATCAACCAGCCAGGATACCGAATCCGGAAACTCCGATCGCGGATATTCGCCAGCCGGGATGCGCGTCGCATCAAAGAAGAGCGCCCAGCCTGAGCCGAAACGCTTCAGAACGTTGTTGACCCGTGACGCGACGCTCATCAGTTCGGCCTCGGTCGCGCTGTCGAGGTCCGGTCCGCGGTAGCGGATCGTCCGCTGGAAGCTGCCATCCTTGTTGAGGATGACGCCCGGAGCGACCAGGCATGCCCATGGCAGCCAATCAGCCAGCCGATACGCGTTGCTGCGAAATTCTCTCAGGTTCAGCATGCGAGCCGCCCCTTGTGCTTAGTGTGCCGGATGGCGACCTCGACAAAGGCTGGATCGCGCTTGGCGAGCCAAACGGACATGCTGTGTCCGACGACCCAGAGCACGAGGCCGGCCAACCAAAGCCGCAAGCCGAGCGCCAGCACGGCGGACAGGGTCCCGATCAGGATGGCCGCGGCGCGTGGCGCCCCGCCAATCAGGATGGGTTCAGTCAATGAGCGGTGGAGCACGAGTTCGAAACCTTCCGCGCGCATCAGATCAGTGCTCCACCACCGAACGAGAAGAACGAGAGAAAGAAGGAACTCGCAGCAAAGGCGATCGAGAGGCCGAACACGACCTGGACCATCTTGCGGAATCCGCCGGACGTGTCGCCGAAGGCCAGCGAGATGCCGGTCACGGTGATGATGATGACCGCGACGATCTTGGCGACGGGCCCTTGGACGGATTCCAGCACGCGCTCGAGTGGCGCTTCCCACGGCATGCCTGAACCGGCGGCATGTGCCGCCGAGACGCTGAGAAGCACACATGCCGAGGCCGCGCTAAGCTCGACCAGGGGAAACACGCGGATCGAACGATAGCGGCAAAGATGCGCACGCATCTTGAGATGCAGTCGAATGGACATATTGCGGGCTCCTTGGGATCAGGGACGGTGGAGGACGTTTGGAAATCCGGGCGGGGTCTCAAGCAGGTAGTCGCCTGCCGGATTGAGGCCCCTGAGCTCGACGACAGTCTCGATGCGCCGTGCGGGGCCCCGCCCCTTGATGAAGACGATGAGGTCGATCGCCTCGGCGATGAGCCGACGCGGCACGGTTGCGACCGCTTCCTGGATCAGTTGTTCGATCCGGTAGAGCGCAGCGCGGGCAGAGTTGGCATGAACGGTGGCAATTCCACCGGGGTGACCGGTATTCCAGGCCTTCAGCATGTCGAGCGCCTCGGCGCCCCTGACTTCGCCGACGATGATTCGATCGGGACGCAAGCGAAGCGTCGAGCGGACAAGATCAGCCAGGCTCGCCACGCCCGCCTTGGTCCGGAGCGTCACGGCATCCTTTGCACCGCAGCGCAGCTCGCGGGTGTCCTCGATAATGACCACCCGCTCCTCAAGGCCGGCGATTTCCGCAAGAAGCGCGTTGGCGAGCGTCGTCTTGCCCGAACCGGTGCCGCCGCCGATCAGAATGCTGCGCGCCTCGATGACTGCGGTGGTCAGCACCTTTGCCATCAGCGGCGAGGCAATCTGAGCCCTGACGTAGTCGGAAAGGCGGAATGTGGTTGTTGCCGGCTTGCGGATCGAAAAGCATGGCGCCAGCGAAACCGGTGGCAAAATGCCCTCAAAGCGTTCGCCGGTTTCGGGGAGCTCCGCCGAGATGATCGGAGACGAACCGCTCGCTTCCGCGCGCACGTGGCTCGCAACCAGCCGAATGATCCGCTCCGACTCCTGCGGCGTCAGGACAACGCCGGTGTCGGCGCGACCCGTGCCGTGGCGGTCAAGCCAGAGCTTTCCATCGGGATTGACCATGACCTCGACCACGTCAGCTTCCTCGAGGGCGAGCGCGATTGCGGGGCCCATCGCGGTCCGCAACATGCTGCGACGGCGTTCACGGGTCTCTGGCGAGAGGAGATCAGACATTGCCGACCTCCTCTCGCCCTGCCGGAGAATGCTCCGGCGGCTCGCCCGTGGCGCTCGGCGCACGGGATCCGATATCGCGAGCTTGGGCTCCGCCCGGAGAGGCGTCCTCCTCCAGGTTGCGCATGAAGAGATCCGGCTTCGCCGCGCTGACCCGATCCATGACGTCGGCAACAAGCCGGCCGCCCGCAGCCACGCGTTTGCCGACCTGCGCGACAAACATCTCGAACCGCTCGCGTCCGAGCGCCCGCGCGGCGTCCTGATCGCTCGAAGGCAGCGGCGGCGTGATCGTCAGGTAGTAGCGGATGAAGAGCGCAATGGTTTCCGCCAGGACGCCGAGATCGCGGTCGGCCCGTTCCATCTGCCGGCTCATCCGGTCGAACCTCCGGATCAACGCCGCATCGCCACTGGTGTCCCGCTCAGGGTTGAGAAAGCGATCCAGCGCGGCATTCACGATCGCCGATTTGTTGGATCCCGGGCGCTTGGCGGCGAGCTCAAGCCGCTGCGCGACGCTTTCGGAAACATATGCTGACAGTTTCGGTTTCATTGTCAGAACTCTTCAGAAGGAAGGGAGGAGATCGTCGTCGTCGCGGGTGACCGCGTGTGCGCGGCGGGCGGCGCTCGATGTATTTGCCGCAGCTTGCTGCATCTGGCTGCGGTCGGCGGCAACGTCAGACTCATCGTCGAGCAATCGCTCTTCGATGGTGCGAACGTCGCTCGGAGGCAGTGCGGCCTCATCGAACAGCGGCAATTGCTGCTTGAGACCGCCTTCCTCGCCGCCGGTCTGCATGAGCTCGCGATACGGCAAGGTCGCGAGGCGCAGGTCGACGGAGCGCACCTCCCTGCGCCAATCGTCGGGACGGGCCGCCGGCCGGTCGGCGTACGCCTCGCCCGCCAGAGATGGCGGCTTGCGCAGACGACTGACGAAGTTTGCGTCCTCGTAGTGGCGCAGCTTCGTTGCTCGGACCGGTGCAAGTCCCGAAACAAGGACGATGGCCTGATCTTGCGGCAGCTGCATCACTTCGCCGGGCGTCAGCAAGGGACGCGCGGTCTCCTGACGGCTGACCATGACATGGCCAAGCCAGGGAGCCAGTCGATGGCCCGCATAGTTGCGCTGTGCACGCAACTCGGTCGCAGTGCCGAGCGCATCCGAAATGCGCTTTGCGGTCCTCTCGTCATTGGCGGCAAAGGCGATGCGGACGTGGCAATTGTCCAGGATCGCATTGTTCTCGCCGTAGGCCTTTGCGATCTGGTTGAGCGACTGCGCGATCAGGTAGGCACGGATGCCGTAGCCCGCCATGAAGGCAAGCGCACTTTCAAAGAAGTCGAGCCGGCCGAGAGCGGGAAACTCATCCAGCATCATCAGGAGCTGGCGATGCCTGCCGTCCCCTTCCTTAGGTTTCAGCACCTCGGTCAACCGGCGGCCGATCTGGTTGAGGATCAGCCTGATCAGCGGCTTGGTACGGCTGATGTCGGACGGTGGAACGACGAGATAAAGCGTGACCGGCTTGTCGGCACTCACGAGATCGGCGATACGCCAGTCGCAGTTTCCCGTGTTTCGGCTGACGACGGGGTCGCGGTATAGGCCAAGAAAACTCACGGCGGTCGACAGCACGCCGGAACGCTCGTTTTCAGACTTGTTGAGAAGCTCTCGTGCCGTCGCGGCCACGACGGGGTGTACCTTCAGCTCGGCATCGGTACCGAGATGATTGGTTGCCAGCATGATCCTGAGCGTCTTCTCAAAGGACTGCGCCGGATCGGCCAGAATCTCGGTGACCCTGGTGAGCGTCTTCTTTTCTTCCGCATAGAGAACGTGAAGAATGACACCAATCAGAAGCGAATGACTGGTCTTTTCCCAATGGGTTCGGCGTTCAAGCGCGCCTTCGGGGTCGACTAGGATGTCAGCGATATTCTGGACGTCGCGAACTTCGGCGGCGCCTTTGCGCACCTCGAGCAGCGGATTGTAGCAGGCGCTTCTTGCGTCGGTGGGATTAAACAACAGGCAATGGGAAAACGTCGACCGCCAACCGGAGGTCAGCTCCCAGTTTTCGCCTTTGATGTCGTGCACCACGGCCGATGACGTCCATGAGAGCAATGTGGGCAGCACCAGTCCGACGCCCTTGCCCGACCGCGTCGGGGCAAAACACATGACGTGCTCCGGCCCATCGTGACGCAAGTAGTTGTTCTCGAGGCGTCCTAGAAATACGCCCTTGGGGGCGAGCAGGCCGGCAGTTTTGATGTCCTTCGCCGTTGCCCACCGCGCTGATCCGTAGGTCGTCACCAGTTGGCTTTGGCGCGCACGCCACACCGAGTTGACGATCGCAAACAGCGCGCCTGCGATGCCGCCGGCGGCGGCGATGGCTCCGCCCTCCTCAAAAATCTCGGGCGCATAGACTTCGTACGCGTACCACCATTCGAACAATCGCCAGGGCAGATAGACGCGATAGCCGACGATCAGGAACCATGGCGCGCCAAGTCGCTCCTGAAATCCGAGCGCCGCCGCCGTCCATTGGGTTGCTCCCCATGTTGATGCGATGACGATGCCGAAGACGATCGTGATCTGGCCGAGGTAGATTTTTGCCGGAAACATTTTCTGCCCCACTCAACTCTCGCGAACGAGCGCGGCGAGATAAAAAGCGGGAGTCCGTCGCACACTCAACCTAAATAAAAATCGCTTGCGACAACGAGATCCGTATCGATCAAGCCCATCAATGCGAGATCGTCGATGCGACAATCTCGGCGTGGTTGAGGAAGCGGCTCAATAGACTGTGAACGCCGTGATCAAGTTGGACCAATCATCCAGCTTGCGTTGATTTGCTCATGCACTGGCGCGCGCGGGGAGTGAGAGGATGAATCGATCGCGTTGCTCGAGCGCAGATGTTCGACCGCGCGCATCGACCGATGTGTCCGCAAAAGGGCGGCGTTATACTCACTTTGCGAAACGAGTATAAGCGCACGAACGAGCTCGCGCGCAGCCATCGCCATCGGCGGACGTCTATGGTGGCGAAGGTAGCGCCAACGTCATCTGCCGTGAATTGGGGTGGCTTCGAGTGGAGCGCGAGGGCGGAGCGGCGGGCGAGTTGCCAACGGACCCGCCCTCAAGATTGGCCGTCCGGTCGCATGCGGAGATTAGCCTCCCTATTCTCCGCATGATATGCGGTGAATAACCTTGCAAATGCGGGGAAAGTCGCCATATTCTCCGCAAGGAGCGCGGAGAATGGCGGACTATATCCACCAACTACCTGATTGGCCTCACTTTTCCTGGGATAGCAACACCTTGGCGAAACAGCTTGCAGCCGTCCGCCTGCGCCAGGGCCAGCTCATCGGCCGGATGCAGGCTTTGGGCTTTCCCCAGCAGGAGGAGGCCGTGCTCACGACCCTGACCGAGGAAGTCCTCAAGTCCAGCGAGATCGAGGGAGAAAAACTCGACAAGGACGCGGTGCGCTCTTCGCTCGCGCGTCGCCTCGGCATGGATGCGGGTGCCCTACCGTCAGCGGATCGCAACGTCGAGGGCGTGGTCGAGATGATGCTCGACGCCACTCAGAAGTTCAAAGCAGAGCTCACAGCAGAGAGACTTTTCGGCTGGCACTCCTCGCTGTTTCCGACCGGACGCAGCAACATGAAGAAGATCGCCGTGGGCGCCTGGCGCGACGCCTCGGCAGGACCGATGCAGGTCGTCTCCGGCGACTACGGACGTGAGCGCGTGCACTACGAAGCACCGACCGCCGAAAAGCTTGACGCTGAAATGACCGCGTTCCTTGACTGGTACAACACCGAAGAGAAAATCGATCCGATCATCAAGGCCGCAATCGCGCATCTCTGGTTCGTGACCATCCATCCCTTCCAGGACGGCAACGGGCGCATCGCGCGTGCCATCGCCGACATGTCGCTTGCCCGCTCTGAAGGAATTCCGCAGCGCTTCTACAGCATGTCCGCCCAGATCCGCGCGGAACGGAAGACCTACTACGATTTGCTGGAGACCACCCAGAAGGGTGATCTCAACGTCACACCGTGGCTTGATTGGTTCCTGGGCTGTCTCGACCGCGCCTTCAGTGGGGCGGAGACCATTCTCGCAGCCGTGCTCGACAAGGCGGACTTCTGGAAGCGGCATGCCCCAGCCCAGATCAACGACCGGCAGCGTGATATGCTGAACCGCCTGCTGGACGGCTTCGAGGGCAAACTGACATCGAGCAAATGGGCAACGATCGAGAAGTGCTCGCCCGATACTGCCTTGCGCGATATCCAGGGCCTCGTCGATCAGGGCATCCTCGCCAAGGACGAGGGCGGAGGCCGAAGCACGAGTTACTCCCTCGTCTCATCTGAACGCCGTGGCGAGCGAACGCGGTGATTAAATACTGGCTCAGGCGCGGTAGCAAAGTGAACGGCCCGTACCGCACGACAACAGCCGCTCCGAACGCACTGGCTGGTTATCCTATTTTCGCAAGAATAGTATAACCGGTAACGATCGCAGCACCTTGCATTCAACTCGGAAGATTTCACGCAAGCGGCTTCGCAGGTAGCTGAACCGTCCGGCGAACTCCATCGCCCTTCAGCGTCCGATCCCGCGCTTGATCCCGATAGACCAGGAGATACCCTCGCCGCCGACAATTCCGGTGACCAATTGCCCGCGCGCCCTCTCCAGCACCGGCCGCCACGGCACCAGCACGAAATCATGGGATCGCTCGATCAGCGCAAACCTTCCACTGTTCAGTGTCAAGCTACGCCGATAGATGCCACTGATCGTGTCACCGGCCTTGGCACCGACATGTGCAAGGCCAGTGCGCGCGGATATGTCGGCCGCGGTCCGTGCTACTTCGCGCGCTTCGAGGGTCTCGAGCATGTTCCGCGCAAAGCGCATCCGGCCACCGTCCTCCCGCGCCAGCCCCTGCTCGATCAGCCATTGCCGCCTTGCTCGCAACGCGGCCTCGACATCCGCGCCAAAGCCGCTCGACGCGAGCTCATCGGGCGCCTTCCCAACGAGCTTGCGATCGAGCCAGGTTGCACCCAGCGCCTGCGGCAAATCTTCAAGCCTTTGCCATGACAGCACGGCGACTCGCGCTGGATTGCGTGATTGCTGGAGTTTCTCGTATCGGAGAGCGCGGTCCAGATAGTCCCGACCCACACTCCAACTGCCGTCGGCAAGACGGGTTACGATCCCTTCGCGCCGCATCGCCTCTAGACGACGGACGTGAGATCCGACAAATTCGCCCGATGCTTGGGGATCGAACTCCCGATGCAGACGGTCGCTGTAGATGCCGCCATGGCGGGCGGCGATTTCTGCGATCGTCCGGTCAATTGTGCGCGGTTGGGCGGCACGCGATCTGAGTTCCAGGATGGCGTTGCGCACCGGCGGCTCGTCGTTGGCACCGAGAGCGCCGATCTCGGCATAGTGCGTTCGGCCGTCCACCCCATCAAGCACGACATAGCGCCGCTCCGTCAGTTCATCGGCGAATCCTTCGCCGACGACCCGTCCGACCAGGCGATTGCCACCGCGTTCCGGATCGAAGATCGCATAGTCCCCGGCGGCTTTCGAAACTCCTGCCGCAGCAAGCTCACGATGCATGGTCTTAATGATGTCGCCGCGTTCCCCCATGCGTCGCAACTTCGGCTCAAGCTCAGCGTCGATCCGCCAGCGCCCCGGCTCGCTCTCTTCTGCGAGCCCCATCCGCTCCAAGGTTCGCAGCCGTCCAATCCGTGCCGTTTGCCAGGCAGGTTCGCGCCCGGATAACGCCCCCGACTCCAGAAGCCCGTCCCGAGCGTCGCGCAGAATGGCCCGGTCGAGCCGCGTGAACCGCTCGGCCGCGACTTCTTGCTGGAGCTTGCGCGCGACCTCGATTTCCGTTTCAGGGCCGAGCTCTCGCGTGATGAGTTCCGCAGCCCGCGACCGAAAGCCGTGAGCGATATAGTCGCGCGCGATAATGAGGTCGTTTCCTTCACCGTCCTTGCCGCGCAGAACGATGTGGGCATGGGGATGGCCGGTGTTGAAATGATCCGCCGCGACCCAGTCGAGCCTGGTGCCGAGGTCCTGCTCCATCTGATGCATGAGATCACGAACGAACGGCTTCAGGTCCGCGATCTCCGCACCGTCCTCTGGCGCCACGATAAAGCGGAACTGGTGGCGGTCGCCGGCGCTGCGTTCCGTGAATGCCTTGCCATCGGCGCGGTCTTTGCCCGCATCGTAGAGCTCGCCTGGTTCGCTAGCGCGCGTGACGCCATCGCGCTGGACGTAGCGAAGGTGCGCTCGCAACGCACCGGGGTCACCGGCCCTGACGCGAACGATCCGGGCTTTGATCACGACGCGGCGCTGGCCCGGGTTTCGACCACGGCCCGCCAGTACCGCGCCTTGCGCGTGGCCGCGGCCGATGCGGCCACCGGTGAACGACGAAGCCCGTTGCGCGACGGCGCCGGCCTTAGCCGCCTCCTGACGGATGCGCCGAAGATAGCTGGTCGCCTTCCTGGCTCTGCGGTTGCCAATCCGTCCGAGCTTTACTTCGAATTCGTCGTCGATCTCTCGCATGGTCCGCATCCGACGGTTGGAGAAGACGCGGATATGTGGAGTCGACGAACGATCGCCAAGACGCAGACGCAATTGCCCAAGCTCTTCATTGCGTTGGGTCGAGCTTGGTGAAGGCGAATGCTCAGGGAGCGCCAAATCTTGGATGTGCAGACAACCACTTGGCTGCTCTTCGGCGCTAGTGCTTTTATCTTGCAGGTTTAATCGGTCGTCTTGGTTGCTTGCTCTCACCCATTGTCGCTTCCTCTCTCTGCTGTGACAAGGTCCTCGCATCGACGCCACGCAGCCTCGCCGACGACGAGAGTCCCGGTGCGCCGTGCAGGTTTCCGCGCTCGTCGACGGGGATAAATTCGCTGCGATAAGGCAGCCGATAACCGTCGCGGCGCATCTTTCCATCGGTTGGACGGAGCCACATCACAGGCACTTCGGCGTGGTCCAGTCGCCCGTTGAGGGGCGTGGCCACACGCAAGATAACGTGCGTTCCGTCGTCGTGGATCTGCACCAGGTCTCATCCGCGCGTCGCGGAGCTCCGTGTTCAAAACGTCGCGTTCATCAGCTCAATCGCTCTCCCAAATCGGCGCCTGCGACCTCACGCGAGGGGCGTGAGCAGCCTGCGTTCCTTGACGGCGGCGCGTGCGCTGACGTCCGCCTTGGCGGCGTCCGGATCACCGCAATAGAACGTGCCATCGACCCACATCGCGTGCATGATCACCGCGAGCTTGCGCGCCACCGCGACGGTTGCCTTGCGATGCGAGGTGCGTTTGGCGAGCGCCAGGCCCCAGCTCCTGACCTTGTCTTTCTTCTTGTAGCGGGTCAAAAGCGCGCTCGCCGCCTCGTACAGCGCGCGGCGCACGTCGCCGTCGCCGGCTTTGCTGATCCGGCCCTGGACGTCGATCGAGGACCCGGACTGCCAGCGCCGCGAGGTCAGGCCAAAATAGGCGGCGACGTCGCGCGAGCGCCTGAACCGGGAAGGATCGTCAATTGCGGTCATGAAGCTCAGCGCCGCGATCGGGCCGACGCCCGGAATCTGCATGAAGCGCCGACACAGCGCGTGGCCGGCGACCAGTCTGACCACCAGATTGTGCAGCCGGCAGTACTCTTTCCACAGCGCCGCGCGCGCGTTCAGCATGGCGTCGATCAGCTCGCTGACCAGCGCATCGTGGGCCACCGCGTCCCGCACGGCTTGCGCAAAACCACCTCGCCCGACCCGGTTGAGGCGGATGCCAAACGCCTTCAGCGAGTGCCGGACCGCGTTCTCGAGGTCCAAGAACTTGCGCTTCAGATTGCGCCGGTGGGTCAACAACAGCCGCAGCCGGTAGCAGGCTTCGCTCTTGATATGCGCCTTGCGGAACCAGCCGGTGCGCATGATGTGGGCGATGCCGAGCGCGTCGGTTTTGTCGGTCTTGTTGCGCTGAGCCTTGAGTGCCGCGCGGACGTGCAGGGTCTCCAGACACACTGCCGGCAAGCCGAGTTTGACGAGCTCCGGATGCAGCCAGGGCGACAGCGACCCGGCCTCATGGCCGAGCCGCCGCAGCCGGGAAAGATACGGTTTGAGTGCCGCCTTGATCGCATCCGGATCGGTCACGACCGTGATTTGCAGGGCGACTGCACCCTTGTCGTCGACCACGCAAATCGCGCTCTCGTCCATCCCGACATCCAGTCCACAGAACCATTCCATCGCACGCCTCCCGCGTTGCTGAGGCGGCGCAGTGTGCGGGTTATTCGGCCGGCCGGCCACGTCGGCAGCCGCACATTCTGGCGCAGACCGATTACGGGCGGCCTTCCTAATCGGTCGTCTCGTGGGCTTCATCTCACCCATTCTCGCTTCCTCTTTGTGACAAGGTTCTTGAGTCGACGCCGTGACGCGTCATCCGCGAGGAGAATTCCGGTACGCCTCTTGCGCGCTCATCGGCGGCACAAACTCGCGCAGCAAGGCAGCGCGGTCGCCGTCGCGGCACATCTTTCCATCGGATGGACGGAGCCACATCACAGGCACTATCGCGTGGTCCAGTCGCCCATCGCGCCGAGACCGACAATCGGCTCTTCAAACGACGGAGATACCCTGAAAATCAGCGCAGAACGGCGCGCAAAGATCCGCCCGATTGATGGTATGTTGGCCGGCGGCGACGGCTTGATCAGAGTGTAGGATACCGCTCCGCTCCTTTCCAAAGCGGCGCAAGATGCGCAAAATGCCCCGCCTCTGGCGAGGCGGGGCCGATGATCTGTCAGGATCAGTCGCCGCTGCGGCGGGACCAGATCAGGCTGAAACCATCCTCGCCTTCGACCTTCACCAGCGAGGCGTAGATCGGGGCGGGGAAGCTCGGATCGTCGAGCTTGACCGAGAGATATTCGCGATCGCTGTCGCGGACGGTCTTCTTCCAGGCGGCGCCGAACTCGGTCGCGCCGGCGAAGATCCGGTAGTCGGGAGCCTTGTCGTTGTCCTTCTCGGACGCTGCGAACTTGGCCTTGATGTTGAGCGTCAGCGTCTTGATCGAGCCGGTGTAGCCGTTCTCTGATGCGGTGAAAGTGCCGATGGTCGCCATGATGATCTCCGTCTGTTTTGCTCGGGCCGCGTCCATCGCAGCCTCGATGGCGATCCCTTGCCCGGGGGGCGATCGGCCCGCAGCCTTTGGGGCCCGCAGCGCAAGCGGAGGACGGCGACAAGCCTGCTTTTTTGTCTTCCCGCGAGGAATGCCGCCACTTCGCGGCAGGGGAAAAAAGCAGGCGTGAGCCGTTGCGGGAAGGCGATCGAGGCGCTTGCCGTCCCCCGGGCTTGATCAGCCCAATCGTGACTGGGCTGGACGCGGCCCGAGCAAACGGACGGAGCTGGCCGTGGCAACCACCTCTGAGCAGCGCCAGCAGCTCGCTGGGTCGGCGAAGGACAAGCCAATGCCCGCAGGTCAATCACGGCGAGACGCAGTCGCACAGCGCAAAGGAACCTGGCCGCATTTTTCGCGAGAATGAACCGGCAATACCCCCGGAATTTCCGTCACAGTGCGCTCTTTACAGCGCGGCGGCATGACAGGATCGAAGCGGCCGGTCTGGTTGGCTTGCCCGGCAAAGCAAGGCGCGACACTCTCCCGGAACTGCGGCACTTGGCGTTGATCGCGCGGATCGCTCGCCTGACCGGAGGAAGGGTTTGCGTTGCGCCTCGCCACTTGGTGCATCCATGAGATCGGCTACGCGCTGTCAGGCGCGCAGCCGGTTCTTGGAGCCTATCGTAGCCGCTCACGTGGCTCCCTGGTTTGCTGCCCTGCGCCTTGCTTCGGATCGCGATCGGCGCCATCTGGCTGAATCACAACGCGCCGTTCGTAGTGATCAGCGAGTTGCAGCAGACGTTTCCTGATGAAGGGATCTGCCTGTTCGGCGAGCGCCCGCACGGTCCGCGCTCTCTCTTTGCAAAAGTCGTCGTCCATGGCGTCCCACTGAATTCACAGCAGGATAGGCCGGCTCGGCTGGGCCCGCGTTTGACCTAAATCATATTGCCATGGCTTTTCCCCGCAATTCGCAGGCATTTGGCAATAGTCGTCACACAATGAACACGACGCCAACCCAGTCGCCTTCGCGCCAAACGACGCTGCACGTGTAGGTCTTGCTGGGCGGAACGATAAGCGTGAATTGGTCGGGAAGAGAGGATGGCGGTTCGTCTGCCTTGAGCGCTGCGCCATGCGCGGTGATATCGCGCACGAGGCAGCACAATGACAAGTCACCAAACCTGATCAGCGCATTGTCGAGCGATGGATTGCGGACAGACCTTCGTCTGTCCGGAAGAAAAATCATGTCGTGCCCTCAATAATCAATGCAAAATAACACCGTTGCCGTACGGGATACGTTGCGTGTCCACTAACGACGGAACTCCACGCGCGGCATCATGCCGTGCGCCGATTGGATCGACCTTTCCCGCGACGGCGCCGCGGCCCGTTGCGGCGATGCCCGCGCGGAAGATCAGATGATTTCGCCGTATTTCTTGCGGCGGGCTCGCTCGTTGGCGGAGCGTCGACCGGGCGAAGCGGCGACCTTCGAACAGCGACCGCCGTTTGAAGTGCGGCGAGAAATTGCCGTCCCTCTTCCGTGATCTCCCAACCTTCTGCATCGCGAACCACAAATTTGGCTGAGAAGATGTTCAGGTCAGGCGCATGTTCGGCCAACCGCTTCATGCGATCAGTCCAGTCTTTACCGCTGTTCATCAGTATTTCGACCGCGTGCCGAACTTCGGCGACGGAGGCCCGCCCAGTGGGCTGGCCATCCAGCACTTTCAGGACGGTCAGCTGGAAAGACAACTTCCACGTCTCCGGTCAGGCTGGATGGGAAGTGTCGACCAGAGAGGTTAATCTCCGATCAAGGATTGCTTATCAAATGACTAATGAGCGCTTGGATCAGGCATAGCCCATGGGTGTCGGCCATTGCGCGAGATTGGTCCAAACAGGACCGGCAAATCGAGTAGCGAGGCGCCGGATTTCACCTCGCCGCTCGATCAGCTCGGTCAGCAATTGCGATAGCATCGACTTCGACCCGCAACTCAAAAGTCCGGCTTCCAGGTCCAGAGCGGGCGAGCGACGCCGAGAATATCGCAGCGCAGGACCGGCCCGAAATACCTCGAATCGAACGAGAGAGGGTGCGGCTGCAGCAGAAAATACTCCCCCTCGACAAGCCGCATGCAGCCCTCCCAGGACGGCAACGGCCGGCCGGCGTGGTCCTTCTCCTGCACTTCGGCCGCGACCTTGCCACCTATCGAAATCGCATCCATCGGTTGCCTGGAGCGGCAGACCTCCTCGCCAACGACCGCGGCCACCCGCTTGAGCAGCGGCACCGACGGTGGCGCGATCTCGTGCGCGACGATCAGAAGCTCGATCGGAGGCGGCGGCCTCAGCACCGCAAGCTCCCCCCTTGTCGGCAGACGCTGCTCGAGCACATAGAAGCCGAGCGGCGCGCTGCCGGAAGCATTGTAGATCACAACCGGCACGCGATCGGCAAAGGCAACGGACAGCGTGACGATGCCGCCGCACATGGTCGCAAGGATCGCGGCCCTCCTGAAGCGACGGCGTGGATCAATCCGCATCGGAGGTCGACCTCCGCTTGCTGGCTTGCGAGAATTCCACGAGGTCCTCGATGTGATAGCGGACGTAGCGGCCGTGCTTTCGATAAACCGGCCCGCGTCCTTGCACCCGCATTTTCTCCAGCGTGTTCTTGGTGAGCCTGAGCCAGGCGGCCGCTTCCGTCGTATTCAGAAACGGCTTGTCAGGCTGCTTGTCTTCCATTTTCGTCATGTTTGTCCGGTACTCCCTCGCACAGAGCCCGCAAGACACGGGATGCGAGGAGCAGCGTCGTCAGATCGCGCTGGAATCCGAGTGGCGAAGATCAGTCGGCGCGGTTTGCCACCCCGCGCGGGCAGGTCTCGTCCAGCGAGAGGCAGGCCGCCCACTCAGCCGAGCAGATCGCGGTACCCGCCCTTCATCAGCTCGGTGCCCTTGGCGACCAGCCGCCGGGTCCGGTCCTTCAGAAACTGGCTTGGCCCCTGCCAGTCCTCGGCGACCATCTTCGCGCCGAAGATCGTGGTTGCGATCTGCCGATAGGTCTTGCCGTTCAGGCTTTCGTCGAGCGCGAGCAGCGCCTGGCGAAGCCGCTCGTCGCCGCCAAACACTGAGGTCTCAGGCGGCGCCGTCCCGCTCACCATGAAGCGCTGCAATCGCTTCAAGAGCTCCGTCTGGTCCGCAAGATCGGACAGCCTTTCGAGCTCGAAGGCTGGTCGGAACCGGCGGGTCAGAACCCGGAGATCGTGGAGCTGGACCGCGACGTGGACGCCTCTGCCCTTCAGGACCACGAGCACCCGACCGTCAGCGTCGATCACCGCGTGGCGCTCGACCCTGAAATCGGCGAGCAAGTTCGGTGGCTCCTTGTCGCCCTCGCGCGGTGGCAGCGCCCTCAGCCGCACTGCGCGTTTCAATGCGCGCGCATGCCAGAACACCGGCGCCTCGCGCGCGGCGAGCACTGGGTCCGCGAACGCCAGAAGCCCCCATTTTTCGGCAAGCGGGAACCGGCGCGGTAGCTGCAGTAGCCGCGTGCCGTCCATAAGCGTGAGGCACGGCGGATGACGCGGGACGGAGCGACGCCAGTCCGCGGCGTAGTCGGCGTTACGGCGCAGGAACTCCCATGCCCAGTCGGCGGCGTCGAAGCGGACCTGACCGGGAGCCGCTTCGCCGCCGTCGCGCCGAGCTCGCCTGTGCTGCCACATGTTCAAGAGGGCCACCACGCCTTGAGGTTGCGCTTATGATCGTTTCGGCCGATTGGGGCAAGAGCACGGCTCCTCAACCTCACTCACCGAACGCGGGCACGACCGCATAGCCGGAAGCCTGCCGACGAGCCGGCAACCCTATCTCCGGAGAGGCGCAGCAGCCGCGCAGCAAGCGCGGGACGCGAAGATCGCTGATTGGCGCTCGACGCTCAGGGCACCGCGTTAACCCGACGTGGTATCAATCTTGCTAGTTTCAGATTAGCTTGGCGGTGCGCGCGCAGATTCACGGCGTTCGCATATTCGTCGAGCCAACCAAACCACGAGGACGACATGGCCAAGAAAGCGAAGAAGGCGGCGAAGGCGACCAAGAAGGTCGCCAAGAAAACCAAGAAGATGAAGAAGTAGCGCGCGTTTGTTGGCGCCCAGGCCGCCGCGGCATCGCCGGTCGCACCGATTACGACGATGACGTAACCCATCGCAAGATGGCCTTCCGAAAGCCGCGGCGACGATCAGGCCGGCCCCATGTGCACACGGCTCGAGCGGCCACTGGATTGATGCACATGGGTCCGGTTTCTTGTGAACCGGCTGTTCGGACCCTTTCTGCAACGGGTGTCGTTTCGCACCGTCCCGCCGCCCCGCCCCCGAAAGCCGCGCGCTATCGCTGCCCGCCCTGCGGCCTCTCGGAGCAGCCATTAGGCCGGCCTCCGGCGCCGACGCATTGACGGTAGCGCCACGGCTCGACGAATTCTCCGTTCCAAATGCCGCTTCGCTTGCTTCGCGCTTCGGCTTCGGCTGACGCGTAATCACCTTTGCTGTAGCGCGGCCAGTCGATCGCAAGCCCGCCGCGCACCAGCCAGTCGGCCAGATCGACCTTCCCGGCGCTGCAGACTGCCACGGACCGCCCGTAGCGGTCGAGATCGACCTCCACGCAGGCCACGGTCTGCCGGCCGATGAACGCGCCCAGCGCGTTCGCGGCCAACTGGCCACAGCGATAGTGCCCGCCATGCGGATCGCGGCAGAGCTGGTCGTGCTCCGGCGCGTCGATCCCGTAGAGACGCACGCGCGTGCCATGGATTTCAATGGTATCACCGTCGATCACGCTCGCTTGCCCGGCGACGTCGCCGGCGCTGGCCTGACTGGCCGGTATCGCGGCGATCACGAGCTGTGCGAATGCGCGGCCTGCAAGCCGCCGCCATCCCGGGATCCGGTCCGACCGCGCAACGCCCGATACTTGCGACATGCTCTCGCGACATCCTCCCGTTTACCGGTCCATATGTCCGGCCGGCGGCCTATGGCCCCCCGACCGTAAGCGAGGAAACGACCCGCGCCAGCATCACGAGCGTCGCGGTCAACGTCGCCCCTCCGACCGCGCATTGCGCTAGGCACCGCTTCACCATGGCTCCGCCGTCAACAAAGATGCTGAATGCATTTGGCATGGGCCAGCTCCGTCCAGTTCCTTCCGAGGATCGAGCCGGATTCATAGTCTGAGTCGCGGAGCCACCGCCGCAAGCTTATTTCCCGGGCGTTAGGGTTTGATTCACGACTCGGGGACTCCCGACAAGCGGTGGCGGCGGAGGTTTCTAGGGCGAATCGGTGCACCAAATCGATTCGGCCGTTCGGCCGCTCCCAGCGTCATGAGCATGCGGCGGCCACTCCTGCACAGCGTCACCGCCGCCTCTGCTCTTTCCCTCCCCGCGTCAACCGGGCCGTCGCAGATGGTCGTCCGCGCCGCCGGCGATCATATCCGACACATCGACAGCTGCCGCCGAGACAGCGAGGCCCTGCGGGCGGAAAGCCAGCAGGAAGTCCGCAGCCTTTGAAGCCCTGCTTGCGGCGTGGAAGATCGCGCGGTTGTCGCCGCACAAAACATCGATCCAGTTGCCGATATAATCGGCATGCCGGACCGTCGGAAAAATGGAGAGCGTCGCGCAGACGAATGCCGCCGTCATCTCGGCGACCAGTTCCTCGCTGGCGTAGGGCCTCGATCCGAAACTGCCGGTCTGGTCGCGCTTCAACCGGCTGGCGTGACCGGTCCAATGCCCGAGCTCATGGAACAGGGTCCGGTAGTAGTTGATCTGGTCGAAGAAGACCGGCTGCGGCGGCAGCTGGATGTAATCCCGGTCGCGCTCGTAATAGGCCTCGGCTCCGCCATGGCGGATGTCCGCGAGCGTCGCACGGGCAAGCGCCTCGGCCTTCGACACGATCTCCCGCTCGGGCAGAGCCGATGCCTGGTCGTGACAACGGTCCGGCAGGCCGTCGCATTGGGCGATGTTGAACACTGTATAGCGCCGCAGAAACGCGACCGCTTGCGGCTCGACCGCCTCGCTTGGCGCGGAAGACGGATCAAATTGCGACTTCGTCCGGCGCTCCTTGGGCACGAACCTGTCAGCATAGCAGATGCCGACGCCATATTCGCCCTTGCGAACCGTTCCGCCGAGCGTGATGGCCTGCCGGAAGGTCAGCCACTTCTGCGAGGGATAGCCTTCGTCGAACAGCCGGCCCCAAAGGATCAGGATGTTGATCCCGGAATAGGTCCGGCCGGTCGCCACGTTGCGCGGCAGGCCGATGGCGGATTGCTCCACGCCGCTTCCCCAGGGCTGCACCCACGGCACGATGCCCTGCTCGAGTTCGGCAATGATCCGGTCGGTGACTTCGTCATAAAGCGTCGCGCGCGGCCTCTCCGCGCGCAGGCCTTGCTTCTTTGACATGCTTCTCGTCCTTGCTTTCTTCCCCCGCGCAGGTCCCCGAAGGTGGGGTGGGCGGCGAAAAGCGACCGGACAGCCCCGAACGCAGAGGCACGCCGCACCGGAACGGCCGGAGCGGCAGCGGAGGACCGCGCTGAAAGACAAGATTGCAAGGAGGAATTGATCGAAGCGCGGTTGCGGCTGGCCGGTTCGGGGCTATACGGGAGCGCCGCCCATCTCGCCGATGGGGATAGCAAACAAAAGAGCGCCGGCCGCTTGAGGCCGGCTCAGCGCCGCCCCGCGAAATGCGCGACCGTCCTCATCACGGGTCAGCCCAAGAATTGTCTAACCATTTGCCTGAGAGCCCGGTCGCCGATCTGAACCGACCACTCCAGCACGGTTTGGCGGAGGGTCGTTGGTATGACGCCGTGAAGGACAAGCCGCTTGATAACCAGGGCCTCGTCGCCCTCGCACCGCTGGCACGACAGATCGAGCAGCAATCGCACATCGTAGCCAAGCCACGCCCCCTGCAGCGCGAGCATCAAGATGTCCTCGTCGATCCAGCCCCCGCCCAAGAGAACGCAGCAGCCCTGTGAGGCTTCCATATCGGCGATGAATTCAGTATCCGTCCAAAGGTCTAGTGCGTCATTCGAAAGACGGCTGATCGATGGATCCAAGGCAGTCGAGCCGAGGTCTCCAATAGCGAAGGCCCGGACAGTGAACCACTCATGGCAGGCAGCAAGAAGCCTCAGGCTTTCTCTCGCCTTTCGCGCCTGCGCGCAGGCCTCACCTGCTGACAAGACCCACGCAGGATTCACAAGAACAACCCTGCTCGTTCGAGGATCTGCCAGCATACCCGCAACCAATCGACTTTAGGCAATTCCTTGCCGCGACACGCCGAGCCGTTATGCTCCGCCTGCGAAGACGCCAACTCAGGCTTGTTCCATGGGAATGCCAAGGACCGGCGATGAGATATGGGCCTGTCGGCATAATGTAGAGAACGCACTGTCATTGCCGTGCAAGTACCCGGCTAACGCCATCGTTCTGCCGAACGGCTGCGGTGGTGCAATGCGTTGCAGAGGCCATCCCGCCCGACGAAGAATTCGCTCCATCCGGACGTCGGTGACGGTGACGATCGAGCAGGACTCAGTGCGTCGCAGATACTCGATCATGGCAGCGAACAGCATGAAAGTCGCACGGCTTAGTCCTCCGGACGACGAATCCGCGAGCTTTTGCGTATCAACGCAAAAACGGGAGCTTTCGAGGATCCGACGATCGCGCGGCATCGGTGTGCCTGCAAGCAACGAGGCGAAGACTTCGCCAAGCATCGTAGGGCCGGTGGTCGGCAACAGGCGCACACAACCCAGCACTTCCTTGCGATCGGACAACACGGCCAGATAGGATGGACTGAGCGTATCGAAGATGTCGAGCTCCATGCCGTCACTGACAGATACGTCCCATTCGAGCCGATCGTGGAATATCCGCCGCCTGAGCTGATACATCCGCGTTAGCAGATCAACGTTCTCTCCAAACTGATGACTGTCGATTGCGACGGCGTGCATGCATAGTCTCCCGACCCTCGGCGGAGACCACACAATCAGAGCGTGTTATTCGCTTCACCTGTTGAATCTGACAGGATGCAAACGTCGGGAAGAATGATCTAGTCACATCAAACTACGTACGAAGCCGATGAACTCAACTTAGAGTCATTCTTACCCGATCCAGGGGCCGCGCCGGCTCCCTTCCCGGCGGCTCATGAGAGCAGACCCCGCCGAAGCGCCTCGGCGACGCATTGCGCAATCGACGACGCGCCAAGCTTGGCCCGTGCGTTCTCAAGATGGAACGATACGGTTCGCGGCGAAATGCCGACGAGAACGGCAATATCGCTCATGGTCTTCCCCTGAGCGCTCCAACTCAGACATTGTCGCTCGCGTTGCGTCAAGATGTCTGGATTTGAACACTCCGGATGTCCGCGCGTCCGCGCCGACAGGTGCGCATGAAAATAGAATGCAATCAGTTGAATGACCTCCAGCAGGTTCTGTTCCGGATGCTCGATCGACGGTGACCTCTCATCCATGGCGAGCGTGAAGGCTACGGTCCGGCCAAACCCGCCCCTGATAGGAACCGTGAGTCCCGCCTTGATACCGAAAGTCCTGGCTTCATCGAAGAAATGGCGCTCTGGCTGGCCGGCTGTCCGATCCGGAGCGGCGCTCCCCCAGTCGAACAGCTTGTTTTCGCGGGATGCGCGGCGGATCACTGGATCCAGCCGTTGATAGTCATGTTCGGCATATCGCCGCGTCCAGCTCCTTGGATAGGACGAGATGATGGCAGGCTTTCCGCTCGCAACATCGAGGTAGGCGAACCAGCGAAATCCCAGCTGCTCGGTTACCCGCGTTGCAACCCTTTCAAAGCCGCTTGCGTCCTCAGCCGTGTGAATGGCATCGGCGAACTCTTCGAGCAGACGGTCAGGTGCCTTCATGAGCCGGCAACCCGTTTCCCGATGCGAGCCTCAATATCGAGTGCTTTCTTGGCTCGCCTCGCAGGTTGCGATTGTAGCGCGACGACGATACGCGTGGCTCGATCATCGCGCTCTCGAGCAAGCATGGAATGTCATTCTATCCATCCCGCGTGGCAGCTTGGAACACCCGGAGTGTTGCGATCTGGAACGGGCGCAGGGACAGGTAGCAGGTCCGGCTGCCGGCCGGGATGGCCTCAAGTCGATCTTCAAGAATGTTGCTCGTCCACACCGATGCAACATCGACGCCAAAATCGAGCATCGCACGAGCCTCAACGCCCGAGCTTTCGTAGAGCCGCACCACCCAGCCGCACCCGTCCTCGGCCGGCTTGATCGTATCGACGATCACATTGGGCGGAGACGCCTGCATGAACGACTGTTGTAACGGCTCGTGCGGCCGCCCCTTGATCCAAAGCACCGGACGCGCAAAACGCAGGGCTCTCCCGACCGTATCGGCGGTACGCCAATCGCCTTCGTGGGGATAGATCGCATAGCGCATGCGATGCTGCCCGATGTCGGCCTTCGGATCGGGGGAAGTGGCGCCGCGCAGCAACGTGAGCGCGAGCTGATTTCCGAACGTCGAATAGCCGTGCTTGCAGTCGCTGAACAGCGACACGCCGAAATCCGGTTCCGAGATATCCGACCAGCGATGGCCGGGGACCTCGTACCTGGCGGCGTCCGCATCCGTATTGGCGTGGGTCGGCCTCTCGGTGGCGCCGAACATGGTTTCATAGGTCGCACGCGATGCGCGGCAGGCGACGGGAAACATCACCTTCAGAAGCGTTCGCCGCTCCTGCCAATTGACGGTGGTTTCAAACTCGAGGTGACGAGCACCGGCATCCAATCGGATCACCTGTGTGAGCCAGCTCGCTTTTCCGAGCGCTCGCTCGAACCGCACCTCACTCCTTAGGCCAGCATCCGACAAGACGCTAAAACTTACCTCGCCGGTCAGTTCCCGAGCGGTCTCCAGCGCAAACGGATCGATGTCCCATGCCTCGAAGTCGAGCGGCCTGTCATCAAGCAACAGAAACCGTGCACCGGGCGACGCCAGGGTTTCGCGGCCCGTCGGCAAGTAGACCAGCGATCGAACAAGGCCGGTGCGGTCGATGCGCGCCTTGAGCTGCGAATTCGTCAGCACGAACCCGGCCGGATCGGCCGACAACGTGACGCACTCCTCCGTCGCGGCGGCCTCGCCGGCCGCGAACGGCGCGGCGACCACATAGCGCAGTGCGCCTTCGGGATCGGGCGTGACCTCGGCGCGCGAGCTGCCGAGACTGTTGACCGGAGTCCAGCCGGCACCTTTGGAGTCGCAGAAGGCGGCCAGCAGTGCCTGGATGCGGCATTTGGCCTGTTCCTCGACCGTAGCGAGGTCGGCCTCTGCCCTCTCATAGACCTCGCGAATGCTGCTTCCTGGAATGATGTCGTGAAACTGATTGACCAGCAGCGTGCGCCACAGTCCTTCGATGTCCGCTGCCGACGGTGCCGGCAGCTCCCAGACATGCGCAATCGTAGCCACGAATTCGAGGGCCTGAAGGCTGGCCTCGCATGCGCGGTTGAGACGCTTGATCTCTCCCTGTGTCGTGTAGGTACCGCGATGATATTCAAGATAGAGCTCTCCCTCGATCGTGGCCAGATCTTCAGCTGATGTCGCCAGGCGATCGAAAAACTCGTCTACGGTACGAATTCGGATCCTTGGCACACCTTGCAAGTCTTTCGCGCGCTGCAGCGTCTCGAGCATCGTCTCGTCGGGCCCGCCGCCGCCGTCGCCATAGCCAAACAGATAGAGTGCGTCGCCCGACCGGTCGGCGTCCTTGTAATTCGCTGCGTGATAGCGGAGCTCCGCGACATGCGCTGAGCCATTGTAAGTGTCCGCAGGTGGAAAATGGGTCAGCACCGTGGTGCCGTCGATGCCGCGCCAGTTGAAACTGTGATGCGGCGGCGAGGTGAACTTGTTCCAGGACAGCTTCTGCGTCAGGAATCGAGACATGCCCGCGAGCTGCATAAGCTGCGGCAGCTGGCTGTCATAGCCGAATACGTCGGGATTCCAGAACACGTCGGAACGTTTGCCGAAGGTCCGCTCGAAGTAGCGCTGGCCATAAAGGAATTGGCGGCAAATCGACTCGCCCCAGGGCAGGTTGCAGTCCGGCTCCACCCAACTGCCGCCGACAGGAATCCATTGTCCGGCCTGGACCTTGGCGCGGATTCGCGCGAACAGGCCGGGGTCGTTCTGTTCTATGATGGCGTATTGATAGGCCTGTGAACACGCGAACTTGAAATCAGGATAGCGATCCATCAGCGCAATCGCCGTCGAGAAGCTGCGCTGGGCCTTGCGGCGGGTTTCGTCCAATGGCCACAGCCAGGCCGTATCGAGGTGAGCATGCCCGATCGCCGACAGTTCATGGGCTACGCTGCCGTTGCGCGCAGCAAGCAAGTTGCCGAGTATCGCTTGCGCCGGCGGCCATGTCGCTCGATCGTCGGGATCGGCGAGGTTGCATACCCGGTTGAGGTCATGCAGCAACCGGCCGGCCCATGTTCGATCCAAGGCCGATTGCACCGCCTCGCCGACGCCTCCGTACGATCTCGGCTTGTTCGAGGGATCGCGATCGCCTTCGAGCTGGCGAAGGACATCAAAATCAAAATAGAATGCCGAGGCGTCTTGGTCGAAGCGGCGCAGCTCGCACGCCGCCAGCGCATACGCTTGCGGTTCGCTGCCAAAGGCGCCGAACAGGCCATTGCAGGCAATCTCGACATGGAAGGTGAAGCGCTCTCCCCCACGTGCCGAGCCGAACAGCGTCGCAATGTGGCGGCCAGGATTAAGGCCTTGCGACGAGAGGCCATCCAGCCAAAGCAAGGCTTCCGAGCGGCTATCCCAATAGAGGTCTACTCTCGCACCGGCCCAGTTCTCCGGCACTTCGGCCGCAACGCGGACCCAATAGGTCGCCCAAAGCGGCCCGAGTGTCTGGCCCAGGGAAACCGGCCGATAGTCGAGCTTCAGTGCCTCTTGCGGATCGATGCGTTCCGTCGGACCGGCGAGCTCGAGGGAAACCGCCGGCACACGATCGGAGTGAACCCTGCGCAGCAACCTCTGCGCAAAGCGTTCCAATCGGCCGCGCGTGTACCTTGGGTAGCGCCCGCGTGCCCGGGCGACCACCGGGTCTTCCGTGCGCCTGTCCATCCTGTCGATCATTCCTAACCCGTATCGAAGCCGGCAGCGTCGCCGGGACCACATCCGATCACCGAGATTCCCGAAGAGCTCGATGCCGGCACCGCCGCGCGCCGCTGGATCGCCTGATCAAGAGTATCTATCGCGCATACCAGATGGTAAAGTGAGCTCGCTGTGGCTGCTTCGGAGAATTCCCCGTTCGCGGACATCCGGTCCCACCATAGCCCCTTGATGGGCGTCTGCAGAAATCGCTCGAGGCTTTCGCCCGCTTCGGCGGCTACGGCCCACCACGCGTCTCCCCCGCGCTCCGCGCGTGCAACCGCCGCTTTCAGCCGTTCGGTTTGAGGCCAGAGGCGGGATGTGTCTTCAAGTACCGTGAAATCGTCAAGAATTGTGTCGACGACGACCGATCGAGGGCGCGCCACACCACGCTCTTCACCGATTTTCTGTAGTTGATCGACAGCCCGATAGACGGCGTCATTCCCAGTCGAATTGGCCCACTTCGTGAGAAGCCAAGACCATTCGAACTGATGTCCGGGTTCGACGACGCGACCGGCGATACCGGCCTGAGGTGACCAATCAGCGTTGAAGCATTCGTAGATCGCCCCTCCAGCTCCGATGAACCGTGCGAGCGCCAAGTCGACGATCTCCTGCGCCAACTGATGCCAGGTTCCGCTAGCGTCAAGCTCGATCCAGGCCAAGCATGCCTCGAGAAGGTGCATGTGCGGGTTCGAATATCGTAGCGATGACGGGCGGTCGCTCTCTGAAAAACCGCCGGCGGGATGCCGACATGTTCTAATCAGGCAATCACGCACCGAATGTGCAAGGCGCTCGGCCCGCCGCCTGGAATGCCGGGCCACCGCAGCGCCGGCAAGCATGGCGAACGCCTGATCATAGAGCGTCGCTCCATCTGACAGAATCATACCGTCATGTGAGAGCAGACATCGAAAGAGCCCGTCCGGGCGCGCAAAATCGACGAAGTATCTGTCGACGCCGCGCAGCACCTGCTTGACGTCTATTCGGGCGCCTAGCCGATTGGCCGTGAGCAGCGCGTAAATTTGGCGTGCCGGCACTCTGGCTCTCCGGGCTGCCACCACCGGATGGCCGCCTTGGGAAATGGCTTCACAGAAGCTGCCGGCGGCATCGAGGCCGACGCTCGACCACAGCGGAATAGCGTCATCCAACAGCCAGGCTCTCAGCCTTTGATGCACATGTCGGGCCGCGGTGAAGCCCGCCCCCGGATCCCCCAACCGCGTCGAAGATGACTGACCTTCCATCTATCTGACACCTATCGTGTAGTAGACGCATGATGCTGGCATGCGACCGCGAGAACCTGGTTCGATTCCGAGCTCCTTGTGTCGCGTCCAGCGAGGAGACCAGAATATCTGGATGTCACTTCCCGAACACACGCGGGCTGCGCCGGCCTAGGATCCATCGACTTGCAGACGGCCGAGCCCCTTCGCGCGCTCGGGCTCATCGCGCGAGAAGTTGACCGCATCCGCGGAGCTGTCACCGAGGCTGACGCCACCATCGCAGTTTAGGATGGCGCCCGTAATGTAGCTTGCCAGGTCAGACGCCAAAAACAGTGCAAGGTTCGCAACATCGTCCTTGGAGCCGTAGTCGCGCAACGGGATGCGCGCCTTCGCCTGTGCTTCGAGTTCAGTCGTAGGCGCAAGCCGCGCCATGCCGACGGTATCCGCTATTGGCCCAGGCGAGATCGCATTCACTCGCACCCCAGCGGGACCCCATTCCATCGCGAGGCATTTCGTCAGCATGTTGACCCCGGCCTTCGCGGCGCAGGCATGAGCTTGAAACATGCTCGGGGTCACGCCCTGCGGCGCAGTGATCGAGATCAGGGAGGCACCGGGTCTACGCAGATATGGAAATGCCGCCCTCAGTACGTTGAAGGTACCGATCAGGTCGATATCGACAACCGTCCTGAAGGCATTGGCCGACATTCCCATCGCCGGAGCAAGGAAGTTTCCCGCCGCTCCGGATACCACGATATCGATGTTTCCGAAGCACTCCACCGTCTGCGCCAGGGCAGCATCAACCGGGCCGTAGTCCCGCACGTCGGCAACGAGCCCGATAGCCTCGTGTCCATCAGCCAGGAGCGTTCGGGCGGCCTCCGATATCCGGTCCTGACTGCGACTGACGACGGCGATCCTCGCGCCAGCATTTGCCAGAGCGCGGCCGATAGCGAGATTGATTCCGCCAGATGCACCGGCGATGAATGCGACCTTGCCTTTAAGGGAGCACGCCTCGTCGCTGAGAGGCATTGATGTTTGACGCACGTGCATGCTGGAAGATCCATGTTCGAGAAGATTGCAAAGTCGGGCAAGTAAAGGGGATCTGGAATTCTACTTCTTCCACGCGCCCTTGAGATTCGATCGATAGCCGAGAGCCCGGTAGGTCGCATCCACGAGCGATTGTCCGCGGCTGTTGAGCAGAAGTCCGGTCCCCAACAGGTTCATCGTATATCCAAAGCTCAGGCGCGCCTGCGGATCAGCGAATCCCAACGACCCGCCCGCTCCCGCGTGACCGAATGCGGCGCCGGATAGCACGCAGCTCTGATCCGTGCCTGGCAGGGCGCGGTTGTCGATTGACTTCATGAAGCCGAAACTGAACCGCGTCGGCATCAGGAGCGTTGCATCTTCCCTTGCTGCCACCGCTACTTTCCGCAAACGTGCAATCGCGTGCGGCGCCAGCAATCGTTTGCTTGCAACCAACGCGTAGAGACCGGCGAGACCACGGGCATTGGTCACACCGTTGACCGCGGGAATCTCGGCTGCGCGTCCTTCTCGGCTCCTGAAGTCAAAGCCACCGGTATTGGCAAGGAATAGATGCGCCGGCGAGTCTGGCTGCTGCAGCGCCGCGAGCATGAAGCGCGACGTCGGGATCGTCTCGTCGTATTGCGGCTGATAAAGCTCCGCCACTAGGTCCTCGAGATCGGCCGGCAGTCCGATCCAGAAATCCAGCCCATTTGGGATGGCCAGCTCTTCCCGAAAGAATTTGCCAAGGCCACGTCCGGTGATTCGCCGCACGATCTCGCCGATAATCCATCCGAACGTAAATGCGTGATATCCGCACCGCGACCCTGGCGGCCAGAACGGCTCTGCACGCGCAATGAGATCGGTCATATACGCAACATCGTAGAAGCCGCCCGGTTTGACCGCCTCTCGCAGGTGCGGCAAGCCCGCTGTGTGGTTGAGCACCATGGCGACAGTTGTTTTCTCTTTGCCAGCCTGTGCGAATTCCGGCCAATACCGGGCAACGGGTGCATTGAGGTCGAGAAGCCCGCGTTCGACCAGCAGATGGGCACAGAGTGCCGTTGCCCCCTTCGTCGCCGAAAACACCAGAGAGATGGTATCTCGTGTCCAGCGCGCGCCGTTGGAACGTGCTTGCCCGCCCCAGAGGTCGACCACCTTGCGGCCTTCGTGAAAGACGCAAACGCTTGCCCCGAGTTCGCCACGCTCCGCGAAGTTGGCGCAGAATGCTTGCATGACCGGCTCGAAGTCGCGATCGTAGCGGCCTTCGATCTGGCTGCTACCGACTTTCTTGAGAACATCAATAACGCGCATCTGCTTCTCAATTCCCATGACTTGATTGTTGCAAAGCCGGGCTTGCGGCCACGGATCCGCGCGATGCAAGGCGCGCCAGGTTCGCTTCATGAGCCGCGCGTGTGATGGGGAACACAGCGATCAAGCCGATCGAGAGCAGGTACAACACCGCCTGGATCGGAAGCGCAGCAAGCGCCAGATTTCTCAGGACCTCCTCACTAACCTGACCGGGCACTGCCCCTTCCGGAAAATGCACGAGGGTAAGGATCATGCCTGACGTAAAGAGGCCGACGCCTGACACGCATTTCTGCGCGAATGTGTTTGCCGAGAAGAACAGTCCTTCGGAACGCCGCCCGGTTGACAGCTCGCTTTCCTCGCTGACGTCGGCAAGCATGGAAGCTGTGAGGATTGATGAGCTCACGATCAATGTTAGAGAGATGGTGATCGTGACCAGGAGGATCGGCAGGAGCAGTGGAGATCCGTTGGCGGGGAACCAATCCGACAACCGCAGCACGAATGGGCAATAGTAGAAGACGATCGACAGCAGCCAAAGCGCGATGGCCGACTGTTTCTTGCCGAAACGGCGCGACAGCCTTGGCGCGGCGACTGCACCAAGGACCGACGCCACGAGCACTCCCAGCATCAAGACCGACAGTTGATCTGAGTTGAAGCCCCAGAAGTAGGTGTTGAAATAGGTGCTCAGCGTAATCTGGATTCCGGCTGCCATGGCACTGCATACGCCGGCGGCCAGCAGGACCAGAAATGCTCGGTTGGAGAAGCTCCCGGCCATCTCTCTTAAGGCAGCGACGAGGCCTCCCGCCTTTCGTCCAGGTTGCTGAAGCCAGGGAATCTGTCGTTGCGTACCGGCTGCAGACGCGAAGATCGCGACGCACATGATGACGCTCGCGACAACTCCGTAGTTTGCATATCCGTCCGGGTTGAGCTGGCCGACAGGATGATCGCTGTCCGGGCGCAGGAAGACGATGAAGGCAACGAATGCCATACTGACACCGCCGAACCAGGCAAAAAACGTGCGGTAGCTGAGAAGGCTTGTTCGGACGTCATAATCGTCCGAGAGCTCGGCGGCCAAGGCGGAGCTTGGTATCTCGTAGAGTGCCAGAAAGCTGCGCACGACGATGATGGTCACGAGCAAGTACGTCGCGAGCGCTGCGTGGCTCCAATTCGACGGTGCATTCCATAAGAGAAGATAGGTCAGTCCGGCCGGCACTGCGGCGACATACATGAAAGGATGGCGTCTCCCCCAGGCGGAGCGCCACCTGTCGGAAACGTGACCTATGATCGGATCGATGAATGCATCGACCAGCAAGGCAACCATCGCGATGGTTCCGACCAATTGTGCGGAAAGGCCCATCACCTGGTTGTAGTAGAGCAGCAGGAGAACGTTGAAGCCGTTGTCCTTGATGCCGAATGCGAGGGAGCCTACACCGTAGAGTAACCGCGTGACCGGATTGATCGGCGGCCTATCCACGATCATCGGTGAAGGAGCCGACCTGTCAAAATTCGCTCTGAGATTCATGTTGAACACCTCTTTGGGCGCACGGCCGGGCTCGTAAGCCCGGACCATGTCTTTGCCAGTTGATCTGACGGCTTCGCCCGCAAGGAGCACGCACCGCGCGGCTCAGAACGCGGTCGTCAAGCTCGCCATGAAATTGAGCGAATTCTTCAGCCGCGGCGTCGCGCTCGGATGCACGTTGTAGCTGGTTCCCAACATGAGATAGACGCCGGGATTCAGCCGAAACGAGTTGCTGACCGTTACCGATGCATAATCACCGAATGGCCTGATCCCGGTGAGTGCAGCCTGAAAATCCAGAGCTGATTTGCTCAGCGTGGTGTAGCCAAAGATTAGAGCCGTCTGATCCATCGGGCGCCCGGGAATGATCCCCATGCCGTAGACACGTCCCTCGTAGTAGTTCTGGTACATGTTCTTGTTGGGATCGGAAGTCATGTAGAAACCGCCCACGTAGTAGCCCTGATAGGCTTCATAAGGCGCGGACGAGATCTGGGAGACCTGGACGTCCGCCGCCGCGTAGAATCCCCAGTTCGTGTCGGTCTTGCGCCCGGCGGAAAAGTCGAAATAGGGCGACGTATTGTAGAGGCCGCCGGCGCGAACCCAGACTGATCCCTGCGTGGGTGACGAAAACGTCTTGTAGCCAAACTCATCGATGAACAGAGCTTTGGCATCTGGACTAGAGAGCCCAAGGCCGATGGGATTGGCCTGCTGCTCGACGTCAGCGCCGCCCGGCGAGATACTCCGCTGCACGCCCGCCTTGTTGTAAAAATTGTTCGGCAAGTTGATCATGAGATTGGCGCCGGGCGCGGGCACGCCCTGTCGCGAGAGGCCAAGCTCGTACGGGACGAGGGCTTGGGGCCCGGTCGCCATGCTCGCGGCGACAAGCAGGCCAAGGTAGTTCTGCGCGTTGTAAAACACGCCAGCCTGAAGCTGTACGGTATCGTCCATGAACGACTGGAAGTAGTACAGGTTCGCGAACTTCGCTCCTGAGGGGCCGAGTGGCTCCCAGGTTGTTCCGGTCAACATGGCTCCGACGGAGAGCTGACCGCCCGTCAGCCCGACCCGGCCAAGATCGTAGCTGAGTGTCACCTCCGAAAAGGAATAGGTCGTTGGTATCTGCCCTTGATAGGTCTGCGGCTTGGGTGGAGCGTTGTTCAGCATATTGGCGGTGAACGTGTTCGTGCTGTAGGCGACATAGCCGATGCCATACTCGGCCAGCGCGGTTCGCAGCCCATTGGGATCCTGAAAGATCGACTCCGCGGCGGGCGGAACCGTTGTGATCCAGCCCTTCATGGACAGCTTGTCGAAAGCCGCGAACTTGATCATCTTCGCGACCTCCGGAGATACTGCCCCGCTAGCAGACGGCGGTGACGCCGTGCTTGGACCTGCAGACCAGGCGCGCGACACTGTTGCGGCCGCAGAAGGGGCCGACTGCACCGAAGGCGCAGCGGCCGCTGCGGCCGGCCGCGGCTTCTTGCGACCAGTTGGTTGTTGCGCAGGAGCCTGCGCTACCTTCGCCTTTCCGGCGCCATCTTCCGTCTCGGCCCGCGCTGGTGCAGCAACGAAGAGCGCCACCGAAGCACACGCAGCAATCCCAGTGTGAACCGACATTATCGACCGCGCGGTTGCGCGATCGGCCGGGCAGCGCTCCTGCCCTTCGCCAAGCTCACGCCGGCTGCCGACGCGATTTCCCTCAAGCCTAATCATCGTGGAACCTCCCCATGCATGTTTTTTATGTTTGAGTATGTTATTTTTGTTCTGGGTATCCTCTACAGCCTTAATCAACGCCCCGTCAAGCATTCATGTCAGATAGAAGTCACAATCAATAATCTGGTATTATTCCTGGTGATTCGGCAAAACCAAGCAGGCATCGCGAATGCCCGTCGCGGCGACGCATTAGAATCGCACGAAGCAACTGATCTAAATTTTTGTTTTGGGTTTGTTATTTACAGATTATGGTCAGGGCATCCATAGCGACAAAACAGGCAGACCACGCAATGATCGAAACACCCCACGCAGTCTCAATCGGCACGAAAATCACCAATCTTGCCTGGGATTCGCCGTCGGCGGGCTGTGTAACCTTCGAGGGGCTCACGTTGTCGCGGCAGGAGCTGCACCTCTCGTCAAACCGGATGGCTCATGCACTCGCAGCAAGAGGCGTCGGCCTGGGGGACTTCGTCAGCATCGCCTTGCCCAACGGGCTCGACTTCATGGTCGCGTCGTGTGCGGTCCTCAAGCTCGGAGCCATTCCGCAACCGGTCTCCGGAAAGCTGCCGGAGAAGGAGCTTGAAGCAATCCTGTCCCTTGCATGCCCTCGCGTGGTGATCCGCGCCGCGGTCGTACGACCATGCGACGTGACGCCGGCGATGCTGCTGGAGGAGTCCATTGATGACACGGATCTGCCCGATCGGATCTCCCCCGCATTGAAGGCTCCGACCTCCGGCGGATCTACCGGGCGGCCGAAGTTGATTGTATCTGGTCGAGCAGGCGTCGTCCTGCCGGATGAGGGAGATTTCTACGGTATCACGCAGAGTGATATCGCCGTGATGCCGGCGCCGCTCCACCACAATGCCCCGTTCTCGCTGGCACTCACCGCAATTCTTGCGGGTGCTCACCTGATACTGATGCGCAAGTTCGATCCGGAGGAGCTTCTGCGCATTGTAACGCGTCGCCAGGCTACCTGGCTCTATCTCGTGCCCACCATGATGCATCGGATCTGGCAGCTGCCCCAGGAGGTTCGGGACAGGAGCGACATGTCTTCGCTCCGCAACGTCTGGCACATGGCCGCGCCCTGCCCGCCGCGGCTGAAGGAAGCCTGGATCGGATGGATCGGCGCGGACAAACTATGGGAACTATACGGTGGGACCGAAAGCCAGGCGGTAACGGTCATTGGGGGCCACGACTGGCTGCAGCATCGCGGGTCGGTCGGCCGCCCAGCCATGGGCGAGATCGCGGTTCTTGATGAGCATGGACGACTGCTAGCACCAGGAACTATCGGCACCGTTTACCTCAAAATGCCCAGCAGCGGGTTGCCGACATATCGCTACATCGGTGCCACGGCCGAGCGGATCGGAGAGTGGGAGACGCTGGGCGATCTCGGTTGGATGGACGAGGAAGGCTATCTCTACCTGACGGACCGGCGCACCGACATGATCCTGGTCGGAGGGGCTAACGTCTTCCCTGCCGAAGTCGAAGCTGCGCTGGAGGAACATCCGCTTGTCGCCTCGAGCGCGGTGATTGGCCTTCCTGACGAGGATCTTGGCCAGCGCGTTCATGCCGTTGTTCAAGCGCCTCCTACAATCGACCTGGACGGGCTCAACCGCCATCTGGCAGAACGTCTTGTCAGCTACAAGCGCCCGCGAACAATAGAGATTGTCAGCTATCCGTTGCGGGACGATGCCGGTAAGGTACGACGATTCCAATTGCGGGCCGATCGTATGCCAGGATCGGCCACCAGCGAGGCGGCGAGCGTGTCAGACGAAGAGCAAATGACTCTTGGGGGCAGATTGACGTGATGGCGCCTTCTGCTGCGAATCAGCCCAAGCCGAAGCGCTTCCGCCGGCGTGAGGCGGTACTTGGCGTCGCTATCCAATTGATCAACGATGTCGGCTTGAGGGGAATGACCTTCGTCGAAGTCGCAAACAAGCTCGGCATCGTTGCTACCGGCATTGCTTATTATTTCCGCCGCAAGGAGCAGTTGGCGAGCGCGTGCTATATTTCCTCGCTGGAGCGTATCCAAGGCTTCATCGATTCGGCAGACGGGGCGACGGTCGAAGATCGACTCAAGTCCTTCCTGTCCAACTATTGCCGGTACCTTGAGGAGGTGACAGCCGGGCGTGCGCTTGCGATCGTGCGCTTCGACGAGGTTCGTGTCCTGGCGGACCCTGCTGTGGATCATGCCATCGCTCAGACGTTCGGCAAGTTTCGTAAATTGCTTCGTAGTTCCCCGGACCGACATAGCCGCGTTTCCAACGCCCAGGCGCACCTGCTCTTCTCCTGGATCTTCTGGATGCCGGCGTTGCTCGAACGACATTCAGAGGATGAATACGACGCAATAGCCGGCATCGTGCACAGAATTTGGCTGGATGGTGTTTCAATTCAACCGTTGATCGGCGCTCGGCTTCGCGCTTTGAGGTATCAATCTCCCCGCAGGGACGATCGAGCCGAAGATTTCCTGAAAGCTGCAACCAAGGTACTCAATGAGCAAGGCTATGCAGGTGCATCGGTCGAGCGCATATCGGCCGCGCTGAACGTTACAAAGGGTTCTTTTTATCACCATAATGAGGCGAAGGACGACCTTGTCGTGTCGTGCTTCGAGCGCTCCCTGGCGCTCGTGCAGACAGCGAAGCACGATGCAGCCGGACTCACCGCCCCCGGGGCGGAGAAACTCTGGGCGTTAGCCGTCCATTTGATCGAACACCAGCTGCTTGGAGAAGCGCCGCTGCTCTCGATGTCTGCCTTAATGACGCTCCCCAAGCATATCCGTGCCGACCTGCTGCATAGATCCGACCGCATCATCAATGGGTTTGTTCTATTGTTCACGGAGGGTATGCAGGATGGCTCGATTAGAACCACATCGCCCGTCGTGGCCGCATGGATGTTTTCATCGATGATCAACGCTGCGGTCGATCTGCGAGCGTGGATCCCTGACCTGACGGTCGACAACGTGGCCGATCTATTCGTGCGGCCGTTCTTTGAAGGTTACACCAAATCATCCGAGTAGTCGGACGCACTCCATCTCCCGGCTCGGCCAAGTTGTCAGGTGCAATCGGGATCGATGCCGCATCAGATATCGCTTATCGATTTGCCGCGTCGGGCTATCCGACTAGAGTCGATTGATGGATCATCGGCCCATACCACTGACGAACGTTCTGATCTCAAGAAAGTGATCATAGTCCAGACGAAACCCTTGCCGCACGGCATCCCTCAGGTCGCGATGCCGGTCCATTCGAACTGCTGCAAGCTTAAGCAGCCATTCATGCTTAGGCGAAACAAACACTAACGTCTTGTTCCGAATTGGCGGTTGACCTCCGAAGTGCGCGCACGAACGGCCTCAAGTCTCATCGTAGACATCACGATCAACCAATGCGAGTTCAGGCAGCCGGAGAGAATGCATCGAAGAGTCTCGCTTGTTAACCACCGCCGCCCCGGTCCTTGACCCAGAGAGCAGCCGCACCGATCAGAGCCGTCAGCGTCCCGCTCCACCAGATCGAACGCGGCCGCGCGGCGCTGATCGAACTGAGGTATAGGAATGCGCCGAGCAAGACACCATAATGCTTGCGAAACTCGCCACTTCTGCGAGCGATTTCAACGAGGTCCGAAGACCTGGCCTCATGATTTGCCATCACGGCCGCCTCACCCTTCTCTCATTGGCCAACATGATAAAGCTGAGTTGGGTGTTCCGTCGAGCCCTATTTCGCATTTTCCGAATAATGTGATCGAGGCATACGTCATATCGGCGCGAGGATCGAAGGCGCCAGCCGTGACGCGAATCGGCACGGTTCACGAGCGCCCGCCCGCAGCAAGCGGCGTGCGAGACCGGCTCCAGATTCCCTGGCCCAGCTCCAGCGGCTAATGTCGCCATTGCTGGGGAGAAATTGAGAATGAGACTTTTGAGTATCGCTGCCGCCTGAGCACTGCTGGCTGGCTGCACAGCATCCAAGCAGGAGGTCGTGACCGGGCTCGGCGACCAATACATCGGCCAAACATCGATAGACTTGTGGTGCAGTTCGGGCGCCAACCAGCACATTTAGGATGAAGCTGCCAATCAACCTATGTCTGGCAACTCTCCGCTGTGACTGACATTGAAGCCGACCGAGGTTGGGGCACGGCGAGCACCCGCTATTGCACGGTTAGCGTCATCACCTCGCCTACTGGGGTTGTCCAACAGCTCAATACCCAAGACTCGAACGCCGGATATGAACTCGGTGTAGGTATGCATGGCAGCATTTGCGGCCAACGCCTGGGAATGAGACCGCAGGGATAAGCCCGTTCGTCCCGGCTTTTCTGAGGAACCATCTGGGCACTGTCGCGATTACCAACCTGCGGGCACGGTTGCATCGATATCGCAGGTCTCCGACGGTGCCTAGGCCACGTTCAACTTCTTCGAAGGTCAGGGAACGTGCAACGGTGTCGCGCGGACGAAGGCCTGCAAATGCCACCACCGTCCAAGAGCATCCGCAACCGCCCCCGACGCTCCGTGCAGCACAATACGTGCGGATGTCCTCCGATCCTCAAAAATACTCGATTGAAATTCAAATAGCCGCCAACGCTGTGTACGCAGCACGCCGAGGCATGGAGATCGTCCGGACCTATTCTGATCCAGGGCGCAGCGGTCTTACCATTGCCCGCCGTAAAGGCTTGCAGCAACTCATTGATGACGTCGACAGTGGACGGTCAGATTTTGATTGTGTCCTCGTCTTCGACATTAGCCGTTGGGGACGCTTTCAAGACACTGACGAAAGCGCCTTCTATGAGTTCATCTGCAGACGGGCGGGTATATCGGTTCACTATTGCTCTGAAGAATTCGAGAACGATGGCAGCCTGTCGGCGGTGATACTCAAGAACTTGAAGCGCGCGGGAGCTGCTGGCTTCAGCCGGGACCTGTCGCGAAACGTATTTATGGGCCAGTCGAATATCGTCGACCGAGGATATTGGCGGGGCGGAGCGGCGCCTTTCGGGCTGCGTCGGATGCTCGTCGACGCAAACGGCAAGCGTAAGGGAGTGCTACAGCGCGGCGAGCAGAAGAACTTGAAATCAGAACGGGTCGCTCTCGTCCGAGGGCCTACCTCGGAAGTCAAGATTGTCCGTCGCATCTTCTCATCGTTCGTGATACAGAGGAAAAATAGGACGCGAATTGCGGAGGAACTCAACGCTGAAGGCCTACCAAGTCCTGGCGGGAAACGATGGACCGCGCTGACTATCAGCAACCTCCTCGCAAACGAGCTTTATTTGGGTCATATCGTTTTCAATCGCAGCTCAATGAAGCTAGCCGGGCGACGTGTGATCAACCCGCCTGAAATGTGGATCCGCCACGACAACGCCTTCGAAGGCATCGTCGATCCGCGTCTTTTCGCTCGAACACGAAAGCGGCTCGCTGAAGTCGCAAACAACAAGAAAGAGACCGATCAGCAGCTGCTTGATAGTTTAGCGGCTCTCCTGCGACGAAAGGGCAGACTGTCAGTTCACATCATCCAGGCGGCAAAGGGCGTGCGTCACCCGGCTGTATACACAAACAGATTTGGGTCGCTCATGAGAGCCTATGAACTTGTCGGCTACAGGCCCGGCAATCGGTACCGCTTCATGGAGGTCGCCATCGAAATTGATCGCACGATCTGCTCGGTCGTCGATGATATCATCATCAATCTTAGAGGACGCGGCGTGAACGCCTCGTTCCTGCACGAATTATACCTTGTTACGATTTCTGGAGGATTGACGGTATCGGTAGCGGTGGCGCGCGCCGTTTCGGACGGTGGCACCAGATCTCGCCGGTGGGAGGTACGGAAGCTCAAGTACCAAAAGGCCGAACTTACGCTTTTAATTCGGATGGACAGTGGCAATAGCCGCATTCGCGACTATTTCCTGCTCCCCACCGCCGCCCTTCCGTTGACGAAGGATAGAAAGAAGCTGCGCGTGTCGGATCGTCTCTTCAGCCGAATGCGGCTCGACAGCCTTGAGGCCGTTATGGCAGCTCTCTATGGCCGGCTGCGTGCGTCGCGAGAAGAAAGCAGCAGGATCGATGCTCTCCCTCTGCCAAGCGCATTTCAGCGAAAAGATCACACGGCGGTCGGATCAGTCTGAATCATTCGTGTCAGGCCACAGACTTGTTTAACCAGCCGATTGGCCGACCGACACGGCTGGGCCTCGCTGCACTCGCCATTGCAGCAAAGAAAAAGCTGGATCGGCTTCCGGGTGATGTTCGAAGACCCCCTCGACCTCCGCTCCGATGACGACGGTCTGCTGTGGATCGCCCAGCAGGTTGCCCACCATGCGCACCCCGCCGGCGTGTGGCAATTCGACAAGAACAGCGAGATACGGACCGTGCTGCTTCAGCGCCGCGTGCGAGGGATGCCAGACGCGCTCCCAACTGAAGATACGGCCGCGCGGCTCGACCTCGGTCCATGTGAGGTCAAAGGCATGACAATGATGGCAGATCCATTCGGGCCCAAACTGCCAGCAATTGCAGCGGGTGCAGCGTTGTAGCAATAGCCGGCTTTGGCGCAAGCCCGCCCAATAGGGTGCCGAGAGGTCATCTGGCTCGCTAACCGGAATGGGTAATCCGGCAGGAAGATAGCGCGCATTGAGGGGCTCACTCATAAGGCCGCCTCCGAACCCAGAATGAGGTTGCTCGCGGGCGTCACCATCGGGCCGCCGATCACCAGCGCCACATCGTTTCGTCGAACCTGGTTCGTCGAGGTCCCGCGTACCTGCCGAGCAGCCTCCAGAACAAGCTCAAATCCGTGCATATAGCACTCCGCTAGATTGCCCCCGCTGGTGTTGAGCGGCAGTCGCCCTGACGGCGCGATCAGGTTCTCCAATGTCAGGAAGTCGTTGGCGTCCTCGGGCTCGAAAAAGCCGTGCTCCGCCAGCGCCATTACGACGCCGCCAGTGAAATTCTCATAGGCCTGGACTGCGCCGATATCCGATGGCTTGACCCCGGCCATGCGATAGAGATCGGCCGCAACGGTATCGAAATTCGCGGTGGCGTAGAGCAGTGCGTTGTGCGCCGTCGCCGCCGCGCGATGCCCGGATCCGAAGGCCGCTCCGAGCAGATAGGCCGGCTTGTTCCGGAAGTCGCTGGCGCGTTGCGCCGATACCAGCACCAGGGCTGCGGCACCGTCATTCTCCATGCAGCAATCGTAGAGATGAAACGGCTCCACGATCCAGCGCGAGGCATCGTATTTCCCGGCGTCCAGCGGTTTGCCGTGCATCACGGCGCGCGGGTTGGCCTGGGCATGGTAATAGGAGGCGAGCGCAATTGCGCGCAACGCCTCTTGCCGCACGCCGTGCTCGTGCATATACCGCTGCACCCGCATGGCAAAGCGCTGCGGTGGCGCCAGCACGCCATAGGGCATCAAATAGGACCGTTCGCCCGAAACGGTGTGGATCCCACCTGCCTGCCCGAAGCGGCCATATTGGCCCTGTGCCAACGAGCGGAACACCACGACGCAATCGGCAAGGCCCGCGACAATCGAGGCAGCCGCATTGGCAACAGCGGCGCAACAGCCGCCGCCTCCTCCGCCCCACTGCATGGTCGCCGAGCGCAGTCGATGCGTGCCCAGCGCCGCGGCCAAGCGCGAGGCCTCGCTGCGATCGTCGCTGTAGGAGGAGAAGCCGTCGATCTCGCGGGGATCGAGCCCGGCATCCTGGCACGCCGCCAGAATGGCCTTCAGCGCGAGCTTGAATTCCGGGTCGGGCGAAGCGCCGTGGCGGTAATATTCGGTTTCACCGATCCCGATCACGGCCACCCGGCCGCGCAGCGTCCGCTCGTCCTGCGCCCGCACCGTCACGATTTGACCTCCGGTCGCGAAGGCTGGCTGCCAAATGCTCCGCTCGCCGCCAGGCGCCCGATGTCCTCGTCGGAATATCCTAGCAACTCACGCAGAACATGTTCCGTGTGCTGCCCGACCGTCGGCGCCGCGACGGGATCGGCGATCGGCGTCCGCGAATAGCGGATCGGCAGGTTCACGTTCGGCACCCAGCCAACCGTCTCGTGCGGGATCCGGGTCACGATCCCGCGCTCCCTTGCCTCGGGCGAACGGATCGCTTCGCCGACGGTGCGCAGTTGCCCGCAGGGCACACCGGCCGCGCGCATCCGCGACTGCCAGTGCGACCAGGGCTGCTGGGCAAAGGCATCGCCGAGGATCGCGAACAACTCGTCCCGTCGACGGATCCGGTCAAGACCGCTTGCGTAGATCTCGGCCGCCGCGAGGTCCTCGCGCCCGAGCACCTGCGCCATCAGACGCTGGAAAATTTTGTCGTTGCCGCAGTTGATATAGAAGGAGCAATCGCTGGCCAGAAATACCCCCGACGGGCACGTATCGGGGCTGGTATTGCCGCTTCGCTTCGGATCGGCACCGCTAAACAGCGACTGCATGGTCGCGTAACCGGTCATCAGGACCGCATTCTCGAACAACGACACCTCGATGGCCTGGCCCTGCCCACTGCGCTCGCGCGCCAGCAAGGCGCCGAGAATCGCATTGCTCGCCATCATCGCGGTGCTGATGTCCATCACCGGCGACAATGCGCGCACGCCTTCGCGGTCGGCATAGCCGTTCATGGAGACAAAGCCGCTCTCGACCTGCGCGATCGGATCGAAGCCAAGCCGGTCCGAAAACGCTCCATCGCGGCCATAGGCCGACACCGCGCAATAAATGATCTCGGGCTTGATGTTGCGGCAGCTATCATAGTCGAGCCCCAGCCGCGCCATCACATCAGCCGAAAAATTCTCAACCACGACGTCGGCCGTCGCGATCAGCTCACGCGCGACCTTCAAGCCCTCCGGGGACTTGAGGTCGAGGGCAACGCTACGCTTGTTTCGGTTGGTCCACAGGAACGGCGCGCCGTGCCCGAGCTCGGGATGCACTGGGGGATAACGGCGCAGATCGTCACCGCGGCTAGGCGCTTCGATCTTGATCACCTCGGCGCCCATATCAGCAAGGATCATGGTCGCGAACGGTCCCGCGATGAAATGCGAAAAATCGATCACCCGGATCCCGTCAAGCGCTCTTGGCGCTCCGGCGGGGCGCGGCGTGTGCTCGGGAAAATCGGCTTCAAGCTGGTCCAGCATCACAAGTTCCGTGAGTTTGAGTCCGTGTTCGCGCGGCGAGCTCGATGGTCAATTGCTCTTCGGCTCGGCCAGCGAGCACCCGCCCTGCTCGAGCGGCCGAAACGCCTCCGGCCCGGACAGCGCGCCAACCTGCTCCAACAGGTCCCACCTGGTCTTCGAGGCGCCCGGGCTCTTGACCTTGAAGATGTACATATTGTGGATGGCGCGGCCGTCGGCCCGGACGACAACCGGCCCGAACAAGGCGTCATCGATCGGTGTCTCCTTTAGCTTCTGTATCACGGCCGGCGCGTCATTGGTTCCTGCTGCCAGGGCCGCGTTCAGATAGGCAAGCACCGAGGAATAGACACCGGCGTGGAACGCGGTCGGCGACTGCCCATGCTGCCGCTCGCTAAATTTGGTCGACCAGGCGCGGCTCGCTTCATTGAGGTCCCAGTAAAACGGCTGGGTGATGATCAGCCCCTCCCCGACCGCAAGCCCGCTCGATTCGACATCGTTGGTGGTGGTCAATAGCGCGGCGAAAGTGCGCCCGTTCTGCTTCAATCCGAATTCGGCGGATTGCTTGATCAGGCTGACGGTGTCGCCACCGGCGGTCGCGAACGCGATCACGTCGGCGCCCGAGCCCTCGGCCCGGAGGATGAACGAGGCATAGTCCGCATTGTTGATCGGTACATTGACCGAACCGAGAACGGTCCCGCCGCCGGCGCCAATCACCGCCGTGCCATCGCGCACCATCGATTTGCCGAGCGCATTGTCGGTCGTGATGAAGTACCATTTCTTGCCGCCGTGACGCACAAGATGAGCACCGATCGTGTGCGAGGCTGCCCAGGTATCGAAGGTCCACTGGATCGTGTTGGGCGAGCAATATTTCCCGGTCAGGTCCGAGGACGCCGCGCTCGATGCGATCAGCGCTGCCCTGGTGCCGCGAACCACTTCGTTGACGGCGAGCCCAACGGCCGAGTTTGGTACATCGGCGACGGCATCGACCTTCTCCTGATCGATCCAGCGCCGCGCGATCGCGGCGCCGACGTCCGCCTTGTTCTGGTGGTCGGCGGAGACGATCTCGACCTTAAAGTCGGGATGAAGCCGCATGAAATCTTCTGCGGCCATTTTGGCCGCCGTCACCGAACCTTCTCCGGCATTGTCGGAGTAAGGACCAGACGCGTCGTTGAGCACGCCGATCTTCAGGGAACGCGCAGCGTCCGCCGACGCAGGCGAACTGGCCCAAACAGCCAGAAGGGCTATTCCGGCAATGCGCGAACGATACTTCATGGTTTCCACCCCTATTCTATGTCGTTGTTCTAGAGATCGAGCACCAGCGTGCGGGATTTGGCACCCGAGCAGCAGATCATGACGCTCTTGTTTGCCGCCTGCTCTTCCTTGCTCAGGAACTGGTCGCGATGATCGGGTATGCCCTCGAGTACGCGCGTTTCGCAGGTGCCACAGACCCCCTCCGTACAAGCGTAGTTCGTGGTAATGCCAGCATCCAGCAATGCATCGAGGATCGTCTTGCCGGGCTCGACCGGAATGGTGCGGTTGCTTCGCGCCAGCCTGACTTCGAAGCCACCCTCGGTAGCGGGCGCTTCCCGCGCTTTGAAATACTCCACATGCACGTGATCGGCCGGGCGACCGGCAGCCGCCGCCTCGAATGCCTCGAGCATGGGTACCGGACCGCAGCAATAGAGATGTACGTGGGCTGGCGCGCCTCTGACAATTGCCGGCAGGTCGAAGAGACGTCCCGCTCGCTCGTCGTCGAAATCGACCTGCGTCTTCGAGCGATCGGACCGAAACATCGCGAGCTCGTCGAGGAACGCGGCGGCGGTGCGCGTCCTTGCGGCGTAAAACAGCTCCCAGCTGCGTCCAAGCGCCTCCAGCCTTCGGATCATCGACAGCAGCGGCGTGATGCCGATGCCGCCTGCGATCAGGATCGAATGCTCGGCGTCCTCGTGCAGCACAAAATTGTTGCGCGGTTTCGAGATCGTCATGATGTCCCCGACCCTGACGGTGTCATGGACAAAACTGGACCCGCCCCGGCTTTCAGCATCCTTGTTGACCGCAATGACATACCGGTGCCGTTCGCGCTGATCGTTGACCAGCGAGTAGCTGCGGAGCATGCCGTTCGGCAGATGCAGGTCGATATGACTGCCGGCGGTGAAGGGCACCAATTCGGTGTCTGTTCGGGCGATGAGCTCGTACGAATTGATCCGCTCGGCCTCGAGGCAGATGCGCTTGACCAGCACCTCCTGCGTGTCAGCCATATGATTGGATGGGCTCACAGCTCGTACCCGAAATCGGCACCGAGCTTGGCCCGCATAAACGGCGCGCCGACGTCGACCCAGGAATCCTGCGGTGGTAGCCGCAGCGACACCGCGCGCACCATGAACACGTCCGGGTCCGAGACTCCCTTGGGTTTGATCGCGTGATCGCGATAGGCGCCCAGCGCCTCCAGAATGAAGCGCCGCGTCATGGCGATGCCGGTGTCGCTCGAGCACAGCGTCTCCCGGGTGCGATCGAAGATCGGCGAGACGCCGCTTTGGCAGGCACCGTCCTGGACCCAGAGCCCTGGCAGGCCGGAGAACCAGGTGGTGCGCTGCGCCTCGTAGTCGAACTGGAAACCGTTCTGCGGATTGTATCTGGTCCAGTAGCCCGCGTACGGGACCGTCACCGGGTGCTGCACCAGCGCATTGCGGCTGGCGTGACCGCTCTCGCGACCCTTGTGTCCTTCGGCGAACACTTGCCGCGTCTTCTCCGGCAGCGGCGCCGACGGATGATAGGAAAACATGATGCAGAGCGTGTTCTCGTCATCGATCGGCACCCAGGCATGCCCGCTCAGATCAGGGAACGGCGACAGCGGAGGCACCAGCGTGTAGAACGGCAGCAGGAACTGGTTGACGCGCCAGTACAGCGTGTTGGCATCGTAATTGCGCCGCGCGGCGATGCTCATGCCGAAGTCCTGCTTGATGCATTCGAAGGTCGGCCGTAGATCGCGCTTCTGGATCCAGGCGCTGGTCGTGCCCTGCGCGTCGAGCCTGCCATGCAGCAGCGGCGCATGTGCCGAGTCGATCTCGCCCTCGACGGCCTGCAGCCAGTTGCACTCCTGGACGCGCACCGAGATGTGCACCTGCTCGGCCGGCACCAGATTCCATTCGAGGTTCGGCAGCGGCGGAAGCTCGGCCTGGTCGGGACCCATGTAGGTCCAGATCATCCCGTTGCGTTCCTTGCACGGATAGGCCTTGATCCGCACCCGCTCTTTCAGACGGCTGCGCACGGGCTCTGCCGGCATGTCCGTCACCGCACCGGTGACGTCGAATTTCCAGCCGTGATAGACGCACCGCAGCCCGCAGTCCTCGTTTCGTGCGAAGATCAGAGGTGCGCCGCGGTGCGGGCAGGCCTGGTCGACCAATCCGATGCGGCTCTCGGTGTCGCGGAAGGCGACCAGATCCTCGCCGAGCAGCCGGATGCGCTTCGGCTGCCCGTCCCTGGCGAGATCCGCCGACGGCAGGAAAGGAATCCAATAGAGCCGAAACAGGTCGCCGAGCGGCGTACCCTTGCCGACCCTTACCAGGCGTTCATTGTCTTCGCGCGACAGCATGGGTTTGCCTCCTTCAATTGCGTGTCGTCGGGGCCGCGACGCTGCCGAGAAGCGCGGCGATGCGGTCAGACAGTCCGAGATCCTGGGCGGTCCAAAGTGGGTCTGATGCAGTGAGCGGCTTGCGTGGAACGGGAGGTTGCCTGCGCTGCTCCACCAAGCCGACGATCAGTTCGATGCGGCACCGCTCAAGCTCGCGCAAAGCGTCCTCGACGACGGCGGCCTCCGCCGTGCATCCCGGCAGCTCCGGATAGGCGAGCCGAACCCGCCACTGCCCAGGCTCGGTTTCCACCGCCTCGGCCTCGAGCAGATAGGGAATCGACAGCAGCTCACGCAGGTCCAAGTTCAACCTCCCTGCACGACGTCTCCGGCGCAGCATCTAATACGTATACGTACTATATTGACTGATAGCTGGCAAGAGCCAAACGCCATTGCGCCGTCCACCGAACAGGCTGGTGACGCAGTTCTCCGCAGGGTTGAGGGCAGTCGATCAAGCTGCTAACGGCTAAGGCGAATTCGCAAAATTGCAGCTAGGATCCAACGACGGCATGGCGGTCGACAAGACAACGAAGACGGGTTCAGCCGCAGACATTGCGCGCGACTGGCAACTGGAAGGCGGCGTCGGATTTCTGCTGCGGCTGCTGGAGGCGCGCTACGACGGACTTTATCAAAGCATGACGCGTCAGAGCGACATCACGCCGCGGCAGTTCGGCGTGCTGATGGCGCTCTACCAATTGGGCCCTCTCACGCCCTCGGTGTTGGCGGACCGGATCAGCTGCGATCGTAACACGCTGAGCGAAATGCTGAAGCGGATGGTGGCGCGCCGGCTGGTCTCCAAGAAGGACAATCCGGACGATCGCCGCTCGCTCCGCGTGCAGATCACCGCCAAGGGAGAAGAAGCGCTCCTTGCCGTCATTCCGGCGGCGGCCGAGCTGCAAAAAATCATGCTGGCGCCGCTGCGCAAGGAAGACCGCGCGCATTTCCTGAAATGCCTGTTGGCGATCGCGAAGGCACCGCCGCCGGATGCTCCATCCGATACTTGAGATCGCCGACGCCCGCCTAGGCCGGCGCCTTGCCGAACGTGCCCGAAGCGGCGAGTGCCGCGATCGCGTCGGGCGACAGGCCGAGAATTCGCGACAGCACATCGTCTCGCTGAGCGCCGATGCCGGGAACGTGGCTTCCGATCGGCGTGTCGGCCCCGGACATCTGCCACGGCGCACTGACGCCAACGAACTCGCTGGCGCCGTCCGCGACGGTCCCGAACACGCCACGCTGGCGCAAATGCGCATCGGTCAGCGCAGCGCCCGGCGTCCGGTACTCGGCACAGGGAACACCGGCGCGATCCAACGCCGCGATACATTCGGCGGAGGTGTGACGCTCGGTCCATTTCTCGATCACCTGCATCATCGCCGTCCAGTTGGCGCCGCGTGCAGGAATGGTCGTGAAGCGCGGATCGTGCGCCAGCTCGTCCTGCCCGGTAACCTCGCACAACGCCGCAAAGTTGCGCGGCGTGACCGGGGCGATCAGGATATCACCGTCGCGGGTGCGGACCGGGCCATAAGTCGGACGCGGCGAGCGGATCGGGAATTGCGCTTCCTGCAGCTCGTAGACCAGCAGGTTCAACATGCAATCCATCAGCGCGACATCGACGCGCTGCCCCTTCCCGGTGCGTTGACGCTGGACCATCGCGGTCTGGATCGCGGAATAGCCGAAGATGCCACCGAGAATGTCGGCGACAAAGATGGCTCCGGCCGCCGGACGCTCGCGGTCGCCGGCATAGCGCGCCAGGGACTGATCAAAGGCGCTCTCGGCATGCACGATCATCGCGTACGCCGCCCGCTCGGCGGCAGGGCCGGTCTGGCCATAGCCCGAGATCGAGCAATAGATCAGGCCTGGGTTGATCTGCCGTAGCGCGTCATAGCCGAGGCCAAGACGATCCATCACACCGGGGCGGAAATTCTCGACGAGAATATCCGTCTCCGCGACCATGCGATGCACGAGCCTGACGGCATCGGCATTCTTCAGGTCAAGCGCCAGGCTGCGCTTGCCGGCATTGAGCTGGCCGAAATAAGTACTGTGGCCTTCGCGCAGCGGCGTCCGCAGCCGCATGTCGTCGCCTTCCGGCGGCTCGATCTTGATGACCTCGGCACCCACATCGGCAAGCAGCCGCGCGCAATACGGTCCGGCCACCATGATGGAAAAGTCCAGCACCCGCACGCCGGCGAGCGGCGTCCTGTCGCCATCCCTCTGCATCCGATCTCTCCTATCTCGGCAGCCCGAGCGCCCGTTGCGCGATCAGGCTGCGCTGAATGTCATTGGTTCCGATGCTGATCACCCACATCAGCGAATGCCGCAGGTTCTGCTCGAAGCGGCCGTTATCGATCGCACCCGGCATCTGCTCGGACAGCGCCGCGCGCATCCCGAGGATGTCGAGCGCGGCCTCGCCAAAGCGTTCCATCAGCTCACCGGAGAACACCTTGCTGATCGCGCCATACTCGGGCGGCGTCACGCCGTCAGCGGCGAGCTCGGCGCAATGCATCATCAAGAGACGGCCGATCTCGATCTCTGATGCCAAGGTCGCCATCTTGTCGCTACAGCGCGCCGAAGGCGGTTGAGCAGTCACGCAAGCTGATCGAAGACGTCGGCGCGTTGGCCGAGGTCGGCACGATCGGCACCGCGCCCAACGTCGCGATCCAGAAATACCTGAACGCCAAACAGGTGCCGCAGCTCTTCATCACAGCCGGCGGACGCCGGTTCAACGATCCGAAGGCGTTTCCGTGGACGATCCCGCTCTATCCGGACTTCGAGACCGAAGGCCGCATCGTCGCCAAATACATCCTGGCTGCAAAGCCCGACGCCAGGATCGGTGTGCTCTACCAGAATGACGACTACGGCAGGGACTATCTCAAAGGGCTCCGCGCAGGCCTCGGCCCCAAGGCGGAGTTAATCGTTGCCCAGGCCTCCTACGAACTTGCCGACCCGACGATCGACTCGCAGATCGTCCAGCTCAAGGCGGCCGGCGTCGACACGCTGATCGAGCAATCGTCGTCGAAGGCGGCCGCGCAATCGATCCGCAAGGTCTACGAGCTTGGCTGGAAACCGCTGCACGTGATCGGAGGGTCGACCGCATCGGTCGAAACTATCCTGAAGCCCGCAGGTCTCGAGGCATCGAAGGGACTGGTCACAACGCAATTTCTCAAGCAGCCAGGCGACCCGGCCTGGGCCAATGATGATGAAGTCAAGACCTACAAGGAGTTCCTGAAGACCTACGCCCCCTCGGCGAATCCGGACGACTACTCTGTGCTCGTTGCTTACATGAACGTGCACGCAGTGGAGTTGGCATTGCGCAAATGCGGCGACGACCTTACCCGCGAGAATCTCAAGAAGCAGGCCACCTCGCTGAATGGCGAACGATTGCCGATGATGCTGCCAGGCGTCGCGATCAGCACCCAGCCCGGAGACTACACGCCATTCAGAACTCTGCGGATTGCGACATTTGACGGAGAAAGCTGGTCCTTGACCGGTGAGCCTCTCTTTGCTGACTAGACCAGAGTACGAGAGCCGCCTCAGTACGCGGTTGATCCCACCCCCGTCACTCGACGGCCGAATTCACGACGCAATGCCATCGAGATCAATCATATTCCCGACCGGCAACCAGTTGGCGCCATCAAAGCGGGTGATTTGCAGGTTGTGGACCGCGCGATAGTCGGTTGAAGAGTTGCTGACCTTGATGCCATCCAGAAATAACGGCGGCTGTTCGTCCTTCAGGGATGTTGCATGCTTCAGCAGATTTTCGCGCGTGAGTTCGTCGCCACATCGTCTCAAAACCTGCTCGATCATGTACGCATTGTTATAGCCGGGCGTCGCGGTGTTGTCGTCGATGCTGACGGACGGCATGTATTTCTTCATGAATTCAACATAGGCCTTGACGCGAGGCTTGAACTGCTGGCGCGGATCGGTCGCTATGACTTCCCACCACGCCGAAACGAGCCCTTTCGCATTGTCGAGCCCCGCCGGCGCCAGCGTTCCTCCGATCGAGCTGCAGTTCGAATTGACGATGTGGAGCGGTTTCCAGCCCAGCGCCGCCACCTTGCGGATGCCCTGGGCCGCGAATTTGGAATAGGTTAACTGCACGAAGACATCCGCGCCCGCCCCTTTGCAGTCGGCGACCTGGTTGTCGATCGTAGGCTCCGTGATCTCGTGGCTGATTTCCTTTACGATGGCACCGACCTTGCTGCCGAGCCCTTTCTTCAGGCCACGGAGAAAGTCCTTGCCGAGATCGTCATTGACATACTGAACCGCGATCTTCGCTTCCGGCTTCTCGCTCAGGATATGCGTCCCCAGCGCGGCTCCCTGCGCGACATAGATCGGATAGAACGGCACGATCCAGGGAAATTCCTTGGGGTCGTTGAAGCGCTCGGCGCCCGAGGTCAGGAACAGGTTCGGCACCTTCTTGGCGTTGAGGTATTTCATCACCGCCGCATTCGCCGCCGTGCCGAGGAAGCCGGCGATCGCAAAAACCTCCTCCGATTCCACCAGCTTTCGGGTCTGCTCAACGGCCTTCGGCGGCGAGAACGCATTATCGAGCGAGATCAGGTTGACCTTTCTGCCGTTGATGCCGCCATTGTCGTTGATCATCTGGAAATAGGCTGTCTGCGCCTGCCCATAGACGCCGTATCCGGACGCGGGGCCGCTGTAAGGTGCAGTGGTCCCAAGCTTGATCTCGGTATCAGTGACGCCGGGTCCGTAGTTTGCGGCGCGCACCCTTAACGTGCTTCCGAACGCGAGCGCGCTCGCTCCCAACCCCACAACGGCCGATCTTCGCGATATCAACGTCATGCTCAATCCTCCCTATTATCGATTGTTGGTGATTTGAAGCTCTGAAGCGGCTCTTGATGCCTCCTGATCCGGGGGCGACTACGTGAAGGTCACGCTGACAGGCCCGAAACCCGAGACTCTCGCCTCATAGACTTCGCCGACCGACACCGGTGAGACCGGGCCAAGCGCTCCCGTCAGCACGACATCGCCACCTCGCAGGGGTTGGCCGACGCGTGCCATCGACCTTGCGAGCCAGAGCCCGGCACGCAAGGGATGACCAAGGCATGCGGAGCCACAGCCGACCGATACGGTCGCTCCGTTGCGCGTCATCGTCATGCCGCAAGCCTCGAGGTCGACATCGGTCAATCGCCGCGGCGCTGCGCCGAGCACGTAGCGGGCGCTTGAGCCGTTATCCGCGACGGTATCGAGAATGCTGATCTTCCAGTCCCGTATCCGGCTGTCGACGATCTCGAGCGCAGCAACGGCATAGGCGGTCGACCGCATCAGTTCGCCAAGCGTGACGTCCTCGCCGGAGAGATCGCGGTCGAGAACAAGCGCGATTTCGGCCTCGACCCGCGGCTGGATCAGTTGCGCGACATCGATAGCCTCGCCGGTCGAAACCTCCATGTCCGCGAACAGCGCACCATAGTCAGGCTGATCGACCCCGAGCTGCTGCTGCACGGCCTTCGAAGTAAGCCCGATCTTTCGGCCAACCAGCCGCCTGCCATCAGCGATACCGCGCCGGGTCACCTCGGACTGCACCGCATAGGCAGTCTCGAGGTTGCCGCTTCCGATCTCGCCGGCGATCGGGTCGATCGGCCGCCGGGCCGACTCCGCCTCCTGGAGGCGCGTTGCGAGCCTGTCGACGAGCGCGCTCATGGCCGATCCAGGAAGGCGGCGACCAGCGCGTTGAACTCGTCGGCTTTTTCCCATTGCGCCCAGTGGCCGCACTTGGGATAGACGTGAAGCTCGGCGTTCGGCATGGTCTTCAGCAGGATGAAGGCGGAATCAAGCGGGACCACGCGATCGTCGCGTCCCCAGACGATCAGCGTCTTGTGCTTGAGCGCGCCGAGATTCTCGCGCCAGATGTCGAGCGGCGGCCGCCTGAAGATGTCGACGACGTCCTTGCGCATCGCAGCCTTCAGCCGTTCCTCGAGCAACGCATCGGTGATCGCCCTGGAATCGAACACCAGAAGCTCGATGACTCCTTTCAGCTTCTGCATCGAAGGGCCGTCGCCGCCGTGGAACATCGCCATGCGGCGCAGGCCTTCGGTCGGCATTGGCGTGAAGATAGCCTGGCTGCCACCCGTGCCCATCAGCACCAGACGGTCGACCCGCTCCGGGGCGCGCAAGGCGACCATCAGCGAGGTAGCGCCACCCAGCGAGTTGCCGACGAAGCTCGCCTTCTGGACCCCGATCGCATCCATGAAGCTGCGGACAAATTCACCCATCGCCTCGAAGATCGGCCCGTCCTGCAGCTTGCCCTCGGTCTCGCCGAACCCGGGCAGATCGACGACGATGACGCGGCGGCCGGCCGCCAGTGGCTCGACATTCTTGCGGTAATTGCTCAGGCCCGACGCGCCCGGTCCACCACCATGGATCAGGATTGTTGGTTCGCCCTGGCCGACATCGTGATAGCGCGTGCGGGTTCCCGCCACGTCGATGAACTTGTCACTCAGATCCACCCTTGATCTCCTGTTGATGGCAACGGTTGTTCAGGCCGGCGGAATGCCGGACAGAAGGTAGTGGTCGCGCAGCTTCCGCTTGAAGATCTTACCGCTCGCCTCCCGCGGCAGGGCGTCGTGAAACACGAAACGCTTCGGCACCTTGAAGCGCGCGAGGCGCTGTTCGAGGAACGCCGCAACATCGGCCGGCGCGGGCGCTGCGTGCGGTTCCGCCTCGATCGCCGCGATCAGGCTTTCGCCGAACTCCGCATCGGGTACGCCGAACACAGCGCAGTCGCGCACGCCGGGACAATTGACCAGGACATTCTCGATCTCCGCGGGGTAGATGTTGACCCCACCGGAAATCACCATGTCGCGTTTGCGATCGCAGATGTAGAGAAAGCCGTCGGCGTCGAGATAACCGACATCACCGCAGGTCACGAGGCCGGCACGATCGACCTGTTCGCGCTGCTCCGGACGGCCATGGTAGGTGAAGTCCGAATAGGCCTCCGTGCGCAGGTAGATCTCGCCGATGTCGCCGGGCACGACTTCCTGCCCGGCCTCGTCGTAGATTCTGAGCTCGGTGCCTGTCATCGGCCGGCCGACCGTGCCGGGATGTGCGAGCCACTCCTCGGTGTTGCAGCCGACCGCAGCGCCGGTTTCCGTCGCGCCATACGTCTCGTGGATCACCGGTCCCCACCATTCGATCATCCCGCGCTTCACATCGGGCGGACAGGCCGCACCGGTGTGCGTCACCCAGCGGATCGAGGACAGGTCGTAGCGATCGCGGACAGCGTCGCTGAGCCGCAGCAGACGCACGAACATGGTCGGTACCATCGTCAGATGTGTGATCCGGTGCTCGGCAATGACCCGCAGCAGATCCTCCGGATCGAAATTCTGCTGCAACACCGTGAGGTCGGCATGCTGGAAGGCCTGCCGCGCAAAGGCGCCGGGCGATGCGTGGTAGAGCGGACCGCAGACAAAGGCCCGCATGCCGGGTTCGATGCCGTAGATATCGCGAAGCAGTGCCGCGTTCTTCTTGATCTGCTCGGGTGTCATTGGCGCGCGCCGAACACCCTTCGGATGTCCCGTGGTGCCCGAGGTGTAGATCATTGTGCCCCGCGGCGCGCGAGGCGGCTGTTCCCATCGCGCAGTCCTGTCGCGAAACGCCTGCCAATCCTGCGCATGGGACGGCGACGGCAACGACGTCGGGGCGCCCTCGGGGGCCTCGTCGACGATAAGTTGGCATGTCGGCGGGAACGACCCGCTCGATCGCCGTGATCAGGTCACGGTGCCCGATCAGGGTCCGGGGCGTGCAATCGGTTAGAATATAGGCGATTTCGTCGGGCTTGCTGTGCCAGTTCAGCGGCACAACATAGGCGCCGAGCAGCGCGGCTGCATGCAGCACCTCGAAATAGCAGGGATCGTTTCGGATCAGCAGCGCGATGGCATCGCCTTCGCGGACGCCAATCGACTCGAGCGCCGTGGCGGCACGGCTGCCCTGCTCAAGCAGGTCATGCCGCGCAACGCGACGCTCCCCGATCGCGATCAACTTGTCAGCCATCGCGCTCACTCCAGGCAAACCGTGACATCGGCGCGTGCCGGCGGCAGCAGGACACTGTCGAGCAAGCCGAACTCGTCGTCCTTTAGCGCAACGGGCATCGAGAACGTCAACGCATCCATGTGACCGCTGAGGACGGTCGGGTAGCGCCATTCAGCCTTCGCGATGGTCCGGCCCCGGCCGCGGAATTCGAACAGCAGCGGCTCGGGCGTGCTCGCGCCATGTCCGCTCTGATAGCCATCCCCGATGGCGTAGACCTCGCATACGAAATCTTGCGGACCGCGGCGCTGGATTGAGATCTCGATGTCGAGCAGGCCGAAAGCGGGATCGGCCGCCGTGCCATCCTGGTAGAAATAGACGAAGGGAATGCGGCCGTATTTGCTGGCTCCCCTCTCGGTGTCGGACGGCACCTGCGCATCGCTGCGGCTGGGCGTTCGCGGCGGGATCGGTCCGAGCAGGCACATCTGCGGCAGGGAGCGACAATCAGCCATGGGATGACTCCGACTGTTCGCCTTTCCCTCGCGGTTGCGCGACGTGCAGCGGCGCGACGTCATAACGCCGGCCCAGGAAGCCGAAGGAATTCTCGGCGAGAACGCCATCGCTGCTCAGCGCGCGTCTGGCGAACGCACCCGGCTGCTTCTGCCGGATCGTGAAGGGATAATCGGATCCGACGACGATGCGGCTCTCGCCCACTGCGTTGCCGAGGAACGACAGCGATACCGGATCGTAGAGGATCGAGTCGTACCAGAACTGCCGCGCAAGGTCTGACGGCGGCCGCGTCATCTTGCCCCTGGCGCCGAGCGACCAGCCGAAATCCATTCGCGGCAGAATCCATGGCAGCGCCCCGCCACCATGGCTGAGCAAGACACGCAGCCGGGGAAATCTTTCGGGCACACCGGCGGCGAGCAGCGACACCGACGCGAGCGCGGTTTCGAGCGGAAACACCGCCGTCGCGGCGAATTCCGGGCTGCCGCCGACGCGCTCCATGCCTGCCGGGTGCAGCGGATGCACGAATATGCCAAGATCGAGCGACTGGGCGGCCTCGTAGACCGGAAACAGGCTTTCGCTGCCGAGCGCCACGCCGTTGATGTGCGACCCGATCTCGATGCCGGCAAAGCCGAGCGTCTTGAGTTTATCCAGCTGTCGCAGGGCACGTGGCACGTCCTGCATGCACACCATGCCGATACCGGCGAAATTGCCGGGCGCTTGCGCGATCATGCCCGCGATCTGGTCGTTCATGAGGTCCGCGAGATATTCGGCGTCGTCAGGCGGCAACCAATGCGACAGCAACTCCGGCATCGGCGAGAGCACCTGCATGTCGGTGCCGTCCTCGATCATGTCCGCGAGCCGCCGCTCCACATCCCATGATCGCGTATCGATCTTCCGGAATACCTTGCCCGCGATCATCACCATCGCCTGATCGCCCGTCGCAAGTTCGACGCTCGGCCAGCGCGCGTCCCGCTTCGGGTCGGCGGCCAGCCGCGCAGGCACAACATGCGTGTGAATGTCGATCACCGTGCCCAACGCGCTCTCCCTGTCGCTCTGTTGCGAGCGTCTTGTCGTGATCCCCGCCCGCGCCGCGGCGCGTCACAGAATTCACTTTACAAACAGGAATGATTGTTTTTATCTTTGCTGTCAAGACGCCTGTGAGCGTCACGGCAGCGACGAGCGCAAATGCCGCGCTGAGGGAGCCGCCAAGAAAACGGCCGAGGGAGCGAATGACGTTGGACCCGCAGCAAGCGCGCATCGTGATCGTTGGAGCCGGACAGGCGGGTGCCCGCGCCGCCGAGGCCTTGCGCGCTGCCGGACATCGCGGCCCGGTCAGCCTGATCGGCGAGGAAGAGCACCTTCCCTACGAACGCCCGCAACTGTCGAAAGCCATTTTGATCGACCGCGCTCCCAATCCGGTGCTGGTCCTGCAGCACCAGCAGTGGAGCGACCTCGATGTCGCATTGCACACCTCGTCCCACGTCGTTGCGGCCGATCTGCAGCGGCGCGTTGTCGGTCTCGCCAACGGACAAGAACTCGCATTCGATCGCCTGCTGCTCACGACCGGGACGCGGGTGCGTCGCCTGCCCGAGGTCGACAATGGCCCACTCCCCGTCCGCTACCTCCGCTGCATGAACGACGCGCTGGCGCTGCGCCAGGAGTTGCAGCCCGGGCGACGGATTGCGCTAATCGGCGGCGGGGTCGTCGGACTCGAAGTCGCCTCCGCCGCGATCGGGCGCGGATGCCACGTCACCATCATCGAGAAGGCAAAAAGCTTGCTATCCCAGATCAGCTCCCGATCGCTCGACCAATATCTCCATCAGCTCCATGCGTCGAAGGGCGCGAAGATTGTGTGCAGCGCCGTGGCGAAGCGATCGACATCGCGCGGACTGGAACTCGACGACGGCAGCTTCGTCCCGGCCGATCTTGCATTGGCCGGCGTCGGCGTCGAGCCGGTCACTGAGCTCGCCCAACAACTGGGCCTCGATTCCCGGCATGGCATCCGCGTCACCTCGAGCGGAGCCACCGATGCCGATGGCATCTTCGCCGCTGGCGATGTCGCCGAGCAATGGAGCCGGAGCCACGACCGCTGGATGCGCATCGAGAACTGGGCCAATGCGCAGAACCAGGCCATAGCCACCGCAAAATCGATGACGAATCTCGCGACTGCCTATGATGCCCCGTCCTGGTTCTGGTCTGACCAGTACGACGCCAACATCCAGGTTGTCGGAAATCCGGCAGGTGGCGAGGAGATCGTCAGGGGCGACGTCGGCGCCGGACGCTTCGTCACGATCAGCGTCCGCGACGGCGAAGTCGTCGGCGGCATCACCGTCAATTCGGCACGAGACATGGCTGTGCTGCGCCGGCTCGTCGCCTCACGCAAGCCTGTTCGAAAAAGCGAACTCGAGAATCCCGCACTCGAACTGAAGCGCTTACTCGCCGCCTAGGGAAGAGGAAACCACAATGAACACAGAACAGCCGCAGCCCGCGCTGCTCGTCGATCCGGCCCAGCGCATTTTCAAGGTCGCGCGCCGCAATTTCGTCGATCCCGAGATCTTCAGGGCCGAAAAGGAAATGATCTTCGATCGCTCATGGCTCTACCTCGGGCACTCGTCCGAGCTTCCGAAACCCGGCGACTTCATCACCCGCAAGGTCGCTGGCCGCGGCATCCTGTTCACCCGGGACAGCAAGGGACAATTGCGCGCCCTGCTCAACACCTGCCCGCATCGCGGCGCCCAGGTCTGCCGCGAGCGCAAGGGCAATGCCAAATCGTTCCAGTGCTTCTACCACGGCTGGGTGTTCGGTGCGGACGGCAAGCTGCGTAGCCAGCCCGGCGAGGCCTCCTACCCCGAGGGCTTCAAGGGCCGCGACACCTCGAACATGCAGCCAGTGCCGCGGTTCGAGACCTACCGCGATTTCAACTTCATCTCGTTCGACAGCAACATCATGCCGCTTGTCGACTACCTCGCTGGCGCGAAGGAATACCTCGACGTGATCTGCGATCAGACCGACGCCGGAATGTCGATCGTCGCAGGCAGCCAGGAATATTCGATCCGGGCGAACTGGAAGCTGCTCACCGAGAACAGCATCGACGGCTATCATGCCGCGACCACCCACGCGACCTACTTCGATATCCTGATGAGCTCGACGGACAATCTCGCCACCGGGATGGGTGCCGGCGGCTACGGCTACGACCTCGGCAACGGTCACGCCGTCCTCGAATACGGCGCTCCCTGGGGACGACCGGTCGCGCAGTGGATCCCCGGATGGGGAGAGGCTGGCAAATCCGAGATCGGCCGGATCTACGACAACCTCGTCGCACGCCACGGCCGGGAGCGCGCCGATCGGATCGCGCGCAAGAACCGCAACCTGTTCATTTTCCCAAATCTCGTCGTCAATGACATCATGGCGCTGACCGTGCGCACCTATTTCCCGATGGCCCCCGACTACATGGTGATCAACGCCTGGGCGCTGGCGCCAAATGACGAATCGGCATGGGCGCGAAAATATCGCCTCAACAACTTCCTCGAGTTTCTTGGCCCCGGCGGCTTTGCCACCCCAGACGACGCCGAAGCGCTGGAGCACTGCCAACGCGGCTTTGAGAACTCCAAGGAAGCCTTGTGGAACGACATCTCGAAGGGAATGGGCAAGGAAAAGGCCCATCACGATGACGAGCTCCAGATGCGTGCGTTCTGGACCCAGTGGAACAAGCAGATGTTCCCCGAACCGGCATCCGGTATCAAGAGCGTAGCGGCCTAGGAGAACGAGATGCAATCCGTAACCCGCACCAACGTCGAAGATTTCCTGTTCAACGAGGCCGAGCTGCTCGATCAGTGGCGATTGCCAGAATGGCTGACGCTCTTTACCGAGGATGCCAGGTACGAAGTTCCCTGCACAGACCTGCCCGCGGATGCCTCGTCGGACACCAATCTGTTCTACATCGCCGACGATCGCATGCGGCTTGGCGAGCGGGTCAAGCGGCTCATGAAGCGCACGGCGCATGCCGAGTTTCCGCATTCGAAGACGAGTCGAATCGTCGGCAATGTCCGGATTTGCGCACGGCATGAAAACGAAATCGACGTGACCTCAGTGTTCCAGACGCTGCGCACCAAGGACGGCGTCACCGATCTATACTTCGGGACGAACAAGTATCGCCTCGCGCTGCGAGACGATGGCTTCCGCATCCGCGAAAAGCGCTGCCTGCTCGGCGGCGAAGGCTTGCGGCCGAGCGGCCGCATCAGCATCGTGCTCTGACGGATCAATCAGATGGGTTCTCGTTTCGACGGACAGACAGTCGTGGTGACCGGGGCCGCCAGCGGCATCGGCGCCGTCATCGCCCGCTACTTTGCCGACGCCGGCGCCAGCCTTGTGGTATCCGACATTGACGAGGGCGGCCTCGGTGCGGTTGCCGACGAGATCGCCGCAAGCGGCGCCAGGCGTCCGGTCGTGAAGGCCGGCGACCTCTCGCGGGAGGACGTTGCAGGCAGCGTCATCAAGTCGGCGGTCGACAATTTCGGTGCGCTCGATATCCTGGTCAACAACGCAGGCGGCGGGATCATCAAGCCGTTTCTGGACCACACGCCTGATACGTTGCGGACCACGATCGATCGCAATCTCTGGACCGCGCTGTGGTGCAGCTGGCACGCCGTCAAGGTCATGAAGGCCCGCGGCTACGGTCGCATCGTCAATATCGGCGCGGACTCGGTTCGCAACGGTCTCTGGGATCACGCCGCCTACAACGCCGCCAAGGGCGGCGTGCATGCAATGGCGACCGGACTGGCGCGTGAATTCGCCAAGGACGGCATCACCGTGAACGTCGTCGCCCCCTGCATCGTCGAAACGCCCCAGGTCAAGCAGATCACCCTCAAGGCGCCGAAGGCGTTGCAGCGCTTTGTCGACGTGGTGCCGATGGGGCGCCCGGCCGAGATGGACGAAGTGGCTTCGATGGTGTGCTATCTGGCTTCGAAGGAAGCCTCGTTCGTCACGGGACAGGTCATCAGCGTCAATGGCGGAAGCACAATGCTATGACGACCACGATCAACGGCATTCTCATCGGCCCGGTCCAGGACTTTCCGGAGGGCGAGATCCGTCCCGCGACGATGCCCGATGGTACCAGCCTTGCGGTCTACAATGTCGGCGGCACGATCTACGCCACGGCCGATCTCTGCACGCATGGCGAGGCTTCATTGTCCGAAGAAGGTATCCTGACCGGAAATATCGTCGAATGCCCTTGGCATTTTGGTACATTCGATGTCACCAGCGGCGCGCCGACCGGCATGCCGTGTACGGTTCCATTGAAGACCTTCCCGGTCAAGGTAATAGAAGACAGCGTCTATGTCGAATTCTGACGAACCAAAGGCCTCCTCCCGCCGTGGCGCCCCGGCATCGCGCGGGCCTGCAACCCGACAGAAGCTGAGATCGCGCCGGGACAGCACGGCTGAGCCGAAATACGCGCCGCGACGAACCCAGGCGGAGCGCAGCGAAACCACGCGCAAGCAACTGATGGAAGCCGCGGTCAAGCTCATTCGCCGCAACGGCTATGTCGGGCTGCGGACGATGGAGGTCGCCGACCTCGCTGGCGTTTCGCGCGGCGCCTTGATGCATCATTTCCCCAGCAAGCACGAGCTTGTCGTGGCCGTGCTGGCCTATGTCAACGAGATCACCTTCACCCAGAGTATGCGCCGCGCGCAGTCGGCGCGGCACGACGGCGGCGATCCGATCGACAGCATTATCAAAGACGCAGAAGACTTCTTCTTCGGCGACTATTTCTTCATCGAGCTTGCCATCGCGATGAGCGATGACAGCACCCGCCAGATCAAGCGTGAGACCCGGCAATTTGCCCGGCAGACGCGCTTCTCGATCGAGGCAACCTGGCTCGACACGCTGATTTCGTCCGGAATTCCGGAACAGCTCGCCAGGGACGTGCTCGCTTTGACGCTGAGCGTGGTCCGCGGCTTCTCGGTCAGAATGCTGATCGAAAACGATCCCGAGCACTTCTCACGGCTGCTCGGTGTCTGGCGCCAGATCGTGCGGCAGTACATCGAGAATTCGATGCCCAAGCAGTCGAGAAAGCGGACATGACGCGTCAAAGTTCATTCGACGGGGCGCCGCGACGCGCCCTGATCGGACTCTGCTACGTAAGATTGGCCGTCCGCGAGCCGCAATCGGCAGCGGCGTTCGCAACCGATATCCTGGGCTTACAGCCAGTACCCGACAAACAGGCCCTACTCTTCCGCTCGGACGATCGTTATCACACGCTATCGCTGATATCGGCAACGAACTCGTCCTCGATCGGCATCGAGGTTTTCGACGAAGCAGTGCTCGAACGCGTCGAGCACGCGCTACGGAACGACGGCTTCACTGCACGTCGCGCAAGCGCCGACGAGTGCAAGCAACGGTTCGTCCGAGATGCGCTGATCGTGCAGGATGCCAGCGGCAACGAGATCGACCTGGTGCTGCGGCCCGCCCAAAGCGGTCGCCGCTATTTTCCTAGCCGGGACGCCGGAATCACCGGGCTGGAGGGTGTGGGGCTGCGCAACGTCAAGCCGAAAGACGACCAGAAATTCTGGACTTCCATTCTCGGTGCACAAATCAGCGATTGGGCCGGCGACGTCACTTATCTCAGGGTCGACCAGAAGCATCACCGCATTGCCCTCTATCCATCCGATCGGCCCGGCATCGTCTATATCAGCTACGGCGTCGAGAGCCTGGATGCGATCATGCAGGGCCATTATTTCGCGCAGGAACGTCAGATCAAGATACTGCACGGCCCCGGACGCGAACCGGCGTCCGGGCAGATCTTCCTCAGGTTCGAGGGGCCTGAAGGATACGTCTTTTCCTACACGCACGGGATCAAAGACACCGAACCCGGTCATCATCCCCGGCAATTCTCGGCTCATCCCTCCTCGCTGTGCGAATGGGGCAGCCAGTGCCATGGCATTCCCGAACTGTGGCCAGCCGGCGACTGACAAAGCCAAAGAGAATGGAGACGCCACATGATTGAACTGCGCGATCTCGCCTATGTACGGCTCGGCGCCTCAAACCTCGAGGACGCGCGGAGCTTTGCCACCAGAAGCCTCGGCCTGCAGGTCGGCGAGGAGGCAAAGGAGGCGCTCTATCTGCGCTCCGACGATCGGGCGCACACGCTCTGCTATTTCGAGGGCGATCCGCAGGATCAGACCGTCGCTTTTGAAGTCGACGATGCGGACAAGCTCAACGTCGCCGGCGCAACGCTCGACGCGCTCGGCCATGCGGTCCATGCGGGCACACCGGGCGAATGCGCGCTGCGCAAGGTCAAGGCCTTCATTGCGTTCAAGGACCCGACGGGCAACCAGATCGAGCTCGTCGTGCGGCCCGAGCGCAGTGGCAGGCGATATTTTGCGACCCGCGATGCCGGGATCACCGGCTTCAGCCATGTGGGTCTGTTCACGACCGACCCCGTGCGCGACGAACAGTTCTGGACTCAGGTCTGCAACGCCCGCGTCAGCGATCGCATCGGGGACATTGCGCTCATGCGGGTCAACGCGATCCATCACACAGTGGCGCTGGCCCCCGGCCGTGGACCCGGCGTACATCACATCAACCATCAGGTCGAGAGCAACGACGACGTGCTGCGCTCGTACTATCATTTGGCGGGCCAGCGCGTCCCAATCGTCTTCGGTCCGGGTCGTCACCCAACATCCGGCGCGCGGTTTCTCTATTTTCAGGGTCCCGACGGCATGGTGTTCGAATATTCGGTCGGCGTAGACGAAATCGAGGACGAGGAAATCCATCGGCCGCGGCAGTTCGGCTTCGAGCCATCTAGCCTCTGCATGTGGGGCGCGAAATCAGGACGTCCCCGTTAGCTTAGCTCGCAAGAGCTGGGGGAAGTCGTGGCGTAGAGTTGGCCGGAAAGTGCCAGTCAAAATCCCATTGAAACATAATGCATTTTCGTGCTTTTGGCGTCAGAACTACCGGTTCAGCTAAGGCCCAGATGGGCACTTTTTGCCATCACGTGGGATTGGACCAAGGGCCAGCCGCTCGAATGATCGCCGACAATGCACGTGGCGGGCAAACCCTTTGCTTGTAACGGTGCCGCACGACGATGGTCGTGCTCTCGAGATGGGCAGGGTCGTTTGTTGAACAGGCAAGAAGCCCAGTCACCGTGCGACGCCATCGGCACGATGCCGCTCATCTGGCCGCAATCACTCTGCAATGGGATCAATCTCTCTGGGGCAGCCCCGTATACGGCTCGCTACCATCATTGTGTCGACGCCAACCAACAAGCGGAGGGATAAATGATGGTCTGGAATACTTTGGTAAGCCGATCCGCGACGATCGCATCGCGGCCGAAAGTCCTCAGAACAACCTTCATGTGCGCCCTTTCGGCGACTGTTCGCTTCACTTCGACAATAGAATCAGGACAGAGGATCACGGCGCCGCCAGTCGGCGCGCGCAGTCCCGTGAGCTCGATCATCGCCACGAATGGTGTCCCGCTCTTTTGCAGGAACTTCCAGCCGAAGCGCCGCCAGCCGATTGTCGTCCGCCACCCGAAAAACTGCCGCGCGTGGCCACTTTAGCAAGTCGATCGGATATATCGCCATGATCCGGTCCAAAGCCGCGAACCACGCATCCATCGTCAACACCATGAGAGCCATCAACGGGACCTCATCGGCACGCGCGTGCTTTGCCGCGGGACGCTGCGTCCGGGGGACCTACATTCCTTCGGATCAAGCCGACGAGGTCACAAGATCACAGAGCTTCACAAGACCATCACGCGTGCTGGCGCGCTTCTCTGTGGACGGCAAGCTCAGCCAATCGGAGACCGATAATCTCGTCCTGCGCGGCTTCAGCTTCAGGCTCGGTGACGGGGATCATCGCTCGGACATTCTCACGCAGAGCGCTCCGGTTCACTATGCGAGGACGCCTAACCAGATGCTGGCGTTCCTCAACGCGCGTAGGCCGCGACGTGGTGGAAAGCCGGACCCCGCCAAAATCCGGGCATTCTTCGCTGCCAATCCTGAAACGCGGCATCACGCCGACTACATCGCTGCGCATCCGCTGCCACCGAGCTTCGCCGACACCACCTACTGGGCCGTCCATGCTTTCCCCGCGATCAATGCGAACGGCCAAAGACAGTTCATCAAGTTCAAGGTGGCTCCTGTCGGCGGCGACGTTGCGCGGCCCGAGAGCGGTAATACAATGTCGACGGACGCCCTCGATGCCGACCTCCAAAGCCGCATCGCAAGGAGCGATATCCGCTTCAGCCTGTTAGCGCTGCTCGGTCGTCCCGCGGACCCTACTCTCGATCTCACGATCCGGTGGCCCGATGAGGACGGTCGGGAAACCGTGCGGCTCGGAACCATCGTGATCACTGCGCTTGAAGCGGACGAGACGTGCGACGCGACGGTCTTTGACCCGGCAAACCTCGTTGATGGCATCGGCTATCCGCCGGACGAGATCTTTGCAGCGCGCCGCGCGGCCTACGCAATCCACCTGTCTCGGCCTCGCTGATCGCCGATCAGTTGTCGCCGTCTCGCGCCCCAAGTGCCTCCCGGCGCCATGCCGCCGGGCTGACACCGACGTGAGCCGAAAACACCTTCGTGAAGTGGCTTTGGTTGGCGAAGCCCGCCGATATCGCAATCTCGGACAGCGTCAGATCGCGCACGCTCATCAATTGCTTGGCCGCTTTCAAGCGCTGGCGCAACAGCCATTGGTGCGGCGGTAGGCCTGTCGAGATACGGAACGCGCGTGAAAAATGACTAACCGAGAGACCAAGTTCAGCCGCGACGCGCTGCAAAGACAATGTCCCAGCGAGATCGGAATCGAGCCTTTCGCATGCGCGTCTCACCTGCCACGACGCAAGACCGCCACGCGCCAGTTCGCTGATGCGCTGCAGTCCGCCATAGGTCTGGGCGACATGGGCGGTCAACGCGAGCATCGTGTGATCGATGAAGAGCTGATTGGTCTCGTCCCGCCGGCGCAGCGCTTCCAGCAGCGACGCACCGACATGACGCATGATCGCATCATCATGACCGACGCCAAGCGGACAGGTCAGCTCACCAATGCGGGGCGCGCCGAGCTGTTCAGCGATGCTGTCCAACGCCGAGCGCGGAACATAGAAATGAAGTGAGTGGAATGGCTTATTGATGACGTAGCGTGGATCGCGTTTGAGATCGTAAAGGTATGTTGCTCCCGCCCGAACATCCGCTTTGACGACGCACTTGCCACGATCCCAGAGCTCGCAGTCGGGATAATCCTGAAGCTTCAGACTGACATTGTAGGCATCTTCGCGATACGAGCCACTCAGACCCGGCTCGGGGTGATCATTCCGCACTTCGGTAACAGCGACTTCGGCACTGCGCAGTGAACGCGTAATCAATGAAGAGGGCACATCCCTCAGGCGCAAAAACTGCGCAAGCCTCTGACCATAGAAGCCGGTCTGTGCCATTTCGATCGCCGATCCAAAAGGTTTTGACCGGACAGCCCGTTACGCCCCACCGCCCGAAAGTCAGGTCTCATTATCCGGTATCGGGGTGGGCAGGTCCAGCTTGACGAGCGTTTAAACCTGCGATTGGACAAACGACAGCCTCGATCCTCAGAAGTATTTTTCCGTAGCGATTTCAATGGCATTGCGAACTTCTCCGTCCAGTCGATCCGACAGAACGCCTGGCTCGTCCGATCACAATGTCTCGCGCCCGGCCCTTTGAGCAGAATCGGGAAAAGCGGCGTCGCTTTGGGAAAGACCCAGTAGTTCTCCGGGCTTAGAACGCCCGCCTGCAGCTCGCGACGCTCGCCGTTACTCAAAGGGCAGACAGCAAGCAACCGCCCCCAGGCCAGCCGTTAAATCGAGCTCCGATGCTGCGACCGCATGGCGCCTTGAAGCGAGGAACACCAGCATGAGCCAGCCGATCGAGAATGCTGCTCTAGATGATTTGACCGCGATATCCGAGCCGAGCCAGGGCCAATTGTCGACCGCCGGCCGGCGCGCCGCTGGTGCAGAGATGGCGCGCGTGCTCCACACTACGCCCTTCCGCATGGCCTTGGACGCTTCGGGCGCCGGCATCGCTCACTGGAAGCATGACCCATTGCATGACGTCGTCGAGCCCATGAGTCACCACGTCATCATGGCTTATAATGGCATGACGCAGCACATGGAGCGTCGGTCAGGAAGATCGGTTGCGAGGGGTACGTTTCGTCGCGGGGTTGTGATCATCATTCCAGAGGGATCAAGCTCCCGTTGGGACATTCCGAAGCCTGTCGACGTCGTTCAGCTCTACCTTCCGCATGCGGCGCTGAAGCGCGTTGCAGACGAAGCGGCAGCGGGCACGGTGTCCGATCTGCTGGAGCGAACGGCGCATCCGGATTCAATTACGTCCCGATTGCTCTTGAGCACGGTAAGTGCGCTCGAGAGCAACGGCGCCCTCGATAATCTGTTCAGGCATCAGCTCATAGATCTGTTGGCCATGCGCCTTCTAGCTGCGCACACCGGCTCGCAGACAACGTTCCAACCGATCGTCGGCGGACTTTCGCCGAAGGTCCTGGCCCGCGCCATCGAACGCTTGCGCTCGGACAGCGAGGCCGACGTCTCGCTTGACGCCCTCGCCTCCGATGCCGGTGTGTCCCGCTCCCACTTCTGCCGCGCCTTCAAGGAGAGCACCGGCCTTTCACCTCACGGCTGGTTGCGCCAGCACAGGCTCCAACAGGCCATGAATATGCTTCGCGACACCGACACATCTATCGCCATGGTGGCAGCAGAGCTTGGCTATACTTCGCAAACGGCATTCGCCGCAGCCTTCAGGCGACTGAGTGGAGAGACCCCAAGCGATTGGAGGCGCCGCGTGCGTTAACTCTCGACGTCGAAGTGTCTGCCGAACGCGAGGGCCGCTTTATGGACAAGCCGATCCCACACGATCCTTTGGAGGCTTTGCTCGCCGCACCAAGCGCGCGCCCCAGCACCTCGGAGGCCGCCGAGCGACGACCGGCCGATGCGGAGATGGCCCGCATCCTCAAGACAGTCCCGCTCCAGATTGCTTCGGACCCCTCCAATGGAGGTATCGCGCATTGGAAGCACGGTGCTCTGCACGACGTCGTCCAGCCCATGACCGACCACGTCGTCATGGCTTATCCAACAGGGGTCCAGCGCCTGGAGCGGCGCACGGGAAAGTCCGTGGCGATTGGAACGGCGCGTTCCGGAGTCGTGACGATCATTCCCGCGGGCTCAAGCGCCAGATGGGATATTCCCGGACCAGTCGATGTCGTCCAACTTTATCTTCCGCCCACCACGCTTGAACGTATTGCTCGCGAAGCCGACGCGCCGGCTCCCGGAGATCTCTTGGAACGCACCGGGCATCCTGATCCGGTCACATCGGGTTTGCTGATGAGTGCGGCCGATGCGCTGGAGGGCAATGCCGTGCTGGACGCCCTGTTCAGACAGCGGCTGACTGACCTCCTGGCGACGCGCATCCTGGCGGAGCATTCCGGCGCACCCGCCACGTTCGAGCCGATTACGGGCGGGCTGGCTCCCCATGCGCTGCGCCGCGCGATTGAGCGATTGCGTTCGGACAGCGATTCAGACGTCTCTCTGGCGGCGCTCGCTTCTGACGCCGGCCTGTCGCGCTTTCACTTTTGCCGCGCCTTCAAGGAAAGTACGGGTCTTTCGCCTCATGCCTGGTTGCGTCAGCAGCGGCTCGAGCGCGCCATGAACATACTTAAGGAAACCGATGCGGCAATCGAATCGGTGGCTAAGGAGCTTGGCTACGCGTCGCAAACCGCTTTCGCCGCCGCATTCAAGAATTTGACAGGCGAAACTCCAAGCGATTGGCGCAGGCGCGTGCGCTAACAGCAATCTCTCTGCAATCACATCAATCGCTCTGGCGCAGCAGCAGCTCCACTCCTGTAAATCTACGACATCGAACACCGACAATGGATGGAGACGAACAATGGCCTGGAAGCACAGTGTCGTCCTCCTCGGGATGGCCCGACCACGGAGGGCTATCGCAACAGCGCTGGTCTACGGGTTGTCACTCAGCGTCCGCTTCACGTCGGCAACGGGTGAGGAAGTCGAAATTCCGCCGACTGCTGCGACGTCCATCGTGACCAAGGGTGGAGTTCTCGAGTTGCACGATGGCCCGTTGTTACGCACAAGCGAGCCCATCGCTTTTCGGCTCGGCTGGCCAATGGCGTCGCGAGGCTGTCGCGCAGCATGCCAAACGCCGCTAACGCCCGACTGCAGCGCTCCATGAGCGATTAGCGTTCTTCAATTCACATCTTTCGCGTGTCGCGATCGCGGCAAGTCCTCTCCTTATCGGGGAGCGGCGGTGATGACGCGCGTGTGTCCCGAGACGTCAAACCAGAGGAGTAGATCAGATGCGACTTGTTATCATCGGCGCCGGCTTCGCCGGCATGTATGCCGCACTTTCCGCCGCCCGCCTACGCGACATCAGGGGCGCCACGCCCAACGAGCTCGAGATCGCGCTGGTTGCGCCCGAGCCGACACTGGTGGTCCGTCCGCGGCTTTATGAGCCGAAACCCGAAACCTTGACTGCGCCTCTGGCGGAGGTCCTCAAATCCATCGACGTTGTTTTTGTGCAGGGCAGCGCCGAGACGATCGACACCAATTCTCGCGCGGTAACTATCGTTACAAGGGAGGGCACGAAGAAGCAGCTCTCCTACGATCGACTGGTCGTCGCGACCGGCAGCCGGCTTTTCCGTCCGAACATTCCCGGCCTTTCCGAGCACGGCTTCAGTGTCGATCAGCTCCAAGACGCGGTTGCTCTCGACAGGCACCTCCATAGCCTTGCCAGCCGGCCAGCCACCAACGGGCGCGACACTGTCGTCGTCGCCGGCGGCGGCTTCACCGGCATCGAGGCGGCGACCGAGATGCCGGCGCGGCTTCGCGCGATCCTCGGCAAGGATGCAAAGCCACGCGTGGTGATAGTCGATCGCAGCAAGGCGATCGCTCCCGACATGGGCTCCGATTCCCGCCCCGTCATCGAGAACGCCCTGAAGAAGCTCGGCATCGAGACCCGGATCGGCGCGGGCGTCGAATCGCTCGACGGATCCGGCGTGTTGCTCTCCACCGGCGAACGCATCGAGACAGAGACGGTGATATGGGCCGCGGGCATGCGCGCAGCGCCGTTGACCGCACAGATCCCCGCCGAGCGCGACAGGCTTGGCCGGTTGCTGGTGGACCGCGACTTGCGCGTGCCGGGCGTTGCGGGGGTATTTGCGACCGGCGATGCCGCGCGCGCCGCATGCGATGATACCGGCAACTACGCGCTGATGTCCTGCCAGCACGCGCTGCGCATGGGTGCTTTTGCCGGCAACAACGCCGCCGCCGAGCTCCTGGGCGTGCCGACCAAACCCTATCATCAGGTCGCATACGCCACCTGCCTCGACCTCGGAGAAGCGGGCGCGATCTTCACGCTCGGCTGGGACCGGAAGCTGAAACTGGTCGGAGACGAGGCCAAGAAGACCAAGCAGCAGATCAACACGGTGTGGATCTACCCGCCGCGCGCCGAGCGCGCCGCGGCGCTGGCGTCAGCCGATCCGGAGCACGTCAGCGAGCTGTAGGAAGCCGTCGGGCCGCGCTTCTCTCGAGGGGCGTGGCCCGATCTCAAGTGCTGAACCAGGATTTCATGCGATGAAACACGACAGCGTCCGCACAGTGGCATTCGCGATGCCGCTCACCAACCCGGCCTTTCCTCCGGGTCCCTACCGCTTCGTCAATCGCGAATACTTCATCATCCAGTACCGCACCGATCCCGAAGCGCTCCGCCGGATCGTGCCGGAGCCGCTCGAGCTGGCCGAACCCGTGGTGAATTACGAATTCATCCGCATGCCTGATTCAACCGGCTTCGGCGACTACACCGAAAGCGGACAGGTCATCCCGGTGTCGTACGGGGGCCAGGCCGGCAGCTTTACCCATCAGATGTTCCTCAACGACCATCCGCCGATCGCGGGAGGTCGCGAGCTGTGGGGCTTTCCTAAGAAGCTCGCCCAACCGAAGCTCACGGTCGAGATCGACACGCTCGTCGGCACCCTGAACTATGGCTCGGTGCGGATCGCGACCGGCACCATGGGCTACAAGCACCGCGCCCTCGATACCGAGATCGAAGCAAAGAAGCTTACAGCGCCCAAATTCCTGCTCAAAATCATTCCGCATGTCGACGGCACGCCGCGCATCTGCGAGCTGGTGCGCTATCACCTCGAAGACATCACAGTGAAGGGTGCTTGGACCGGGCCAGCCGCACTGGACTTGTATTCGCACGCACTGGCTCCCGTCGCCGAGCTGCCGGTCCTTCAAGTGCTGTCGGCCAAGCACCTTGTCGCGGACCTGACGCTCGGGCTGGGTACCGTGGTCCACGACTACCTCTCGCCAGGTCGGGCCGCACGACAGCTCGACTCCGAAATCTTGATCGAAGCAAACGCGCGCTGACCTGAGCAGCCGCGATATCGGGAGTTTGCAACATGTTGAATGTGATGCGCGAGCAGACAAGCGCTGCGGCAGAGCAATCCAGGCCCTTGCCCTATGACGTCGTCGCCTTGGTCTTGCAAGGGGGCGGAGCCCTGGGAGCCTATCAGGCCGGAGTCTATGAGGGCCTGCACGAGGCCGGCATTCGGCCGAACTGGATCGCCGGCATTTCGATCGGGGCACTCAATGCGGCCATTATCGCAGGCTCGCCAGAAGCTGAGCGGGTGGAGCGGCTGCGTGAGTTCTGGGAGACCATCTGCGCGTGTCCGGCGGGATGGCCCGCTGGCGAAGGGCTCGGCGATGCCTTGCCGTTCGCATTCGATATGCGCTCGCTCAACAATGCGTTTGCCGCGATGCGGGCCTTGTTCCAGGGGCAGCCGGGCTTCTTCAAGCTCCGCTTTCCCTCACCATTCTGGTCGCCCTTCTCGGGCGAAGCAGCGACGAGCTACTACGACACAGCACCGCTGAGCCGGACACTGGAAAGGCTCGTCGATTTTGAGCGCTTGAACTCGGGCGACGTGCGCGTCAGCGTCGGCGCGGTCAATGTGCGCACGGGCAATCTGACCTATTTTGACACCGCCGAACGCCGGCTGGGACCGACGCATTTCATGGCTTCCGGTGCCTTGCCGCCGGCATTTCCGGCAGTGGACATCGAAGGTGAACACTACTGGGATGGCGGAGTCGCCTGGAATACACCGCTGTCCCGCGTGCTATCCGGCGAGCCGGGCGAGACGCTGACGTTTCAAGTCGACCTGTGGTCCGCGCAGGGACGTGTCCCGCACGACATGATGGAGGTGTCGAGCCGCCAGAAGGACATTCAGTATTCGAGCCGAACTCGCGCCATAACAAATCAGGCGCTGCGGATGCAGGAGATGCGTAGGGCGTTGCAGCGAACGATAGAGAAACTGCCGGAAAGCGCAAAGCGGGATCCGGAAATGCAGGCCATAGCAGATCTGGCCCGCCACAGCTCCCACAACATCATTCATCTGATCTACCAGTCCAAGATCTATGAGGGCCACTCGAAGGACTATGAGTTCGGGCTGAGCGCGATGCGCGCACATTGGCAAAGCGGGCTCGAAGACATCCGCCGCACGCTGGCCGAACCGCGGCGACTCGATCCGCCCGATCCCGACCTCGGCATCGTTACCCATGACGTCCATCGCCACGACTGAGATCTAGCGCCTCAAGAGCTTTCGGAGACAGCCATGTCGACAACTTCTTACGCTCCTGAAGACAAGGTAGGAGTCCGCCTTGTTCCATCGCGCCAGGCGATCCAGCGCGCAGCGCTCGCGTTCGCCGCAGCGCTCGGCGTCGCCGGCGCTACAGCCTACGGCCATTACTACCTCACGGCCGGTCGTTACCTCGAAACGACGGACGATGCTTACGTCAAAGCCGATTCGACGATCATCGCACCGAAGATTTCCGGCTACATCGCCGAAGTCCTGGTGACCGACAACGAACCGGTGAAATCCGGTCAGTTGCTGGCTCGCATTGACGACCGCGACCTCAAGACCGCGCTGAACCAGGCCAAGGCCGACGTAGCAGCTTCCGAAGCTACAGTGAGGAATATCGATGCGCAGATCGAATTGCAGGAGCCGCTGATTCAACAGCAAGCGGCCGAGGTCGACGCGACCGAAGCCGGCCTGAAATTCGCGCAGCAGGAGCGTGCCCGCTACGACGAGCTCATGAAGTCTGGCTCTGGGACAATACAGCGCGCCCAGCAGACGGACGCGGCGTTGCGCTCGCAGACCGCCCAACTGCAGCAAGGCAAGGCGGGATTGCTCGCCGCCAACAAGAAGGTCGAGGCGCTCGCCACCCAGCGCGCGCAGGCTGTCGCACAACTCGATCGGGCACGCGCGGTCCAGCACCAGGCTTCTCTGAACCTGTCCTATACGCAAATAACCGCTCCCGTCGATGGCACGGTCGGCGCGCGCACGCTCCGTGTCGGCCAGTATGTGCAGGCCGGCACACAGCTCATGGCAGTGGTCCCGCTGGATGCAGTCTATGTCGTCGCAAACTTCAAAGAAACCCAACTCACCCACGTTCGCAATGGCCAGCCGGTCGAGCTGCGCATCGACGGCTTCCACGCAACCAGGCTGAGGGGGCATGTTGATAGCCTCTCGCCGGCGAGCGGCCTGGAGTTCGCCCTGCTGCCTCCGGACAACGCCACCGGCAACTTCACGAAGATCGTGCAGCGGGTTCCGGTGAAGATCGTGCTCGATGACCAGAGCCTGAACGGCAGCCTGCGCCCCGGCATGTCGGCGGAGCCGACCATCGATACCAAGTCGGCCGTTGTCGCGGAGCGCGATGCGGAGAAGCGGCTCGCCTCGCGTGGCGGCAAGCCCCGCGGCTGAAAAACCAACCTCTTGCGCACCTGAGCAGACACCATGACGACCCTGCAAACCGCGATCGATGCCGTGCCCAGTGACCACCGGTCGCCAGCTGGCGCTCCCGCCGTATCCGCAAAAACCTGGCTCGCGGTGACCGGAGCGACGCTAGGTGCCTTCATGGCGGTCCTCAACATCCAGATCGTCAATGCCTCGCTTGCCAACATTCAGGGTGGGATCGGAGCAGGCATCGACGACGGCGGATGGATCTCGACCTCCTATCTGATCGCTGAGATCGTCGTCATCCCGTTGAGCGGCTGGCTCGCCCAGGTGTTCTCGGTCCGCATCTATCTGCTTACCAATGCCTTCCTGTTCCTGGTGTTTTCGGCGGCCTGCGCGCTCGCCCAGAACCTACCGCAGATGATCGTGCTGCGCGCTGTACAGGGCTTCACCGGTGGCGTGCTGATTCCCATGGCGTTCACACTGATCATCACGCTGCTGCCGAAACCCAAGCAGCCGATCGGGCTGGCGATGTTCGCGATTTCGGCGACATTCGCGCCCGCGATCGGTCCGACCATCGGGGGCTATCTCACTGAGAACTTCGGCTGGGAGTACGTCTTCTACGTCAACGTCATGCCCGGTGCGGTCATGATCACCATGCTCTACGCATCGCTGGAGGCGACGCCCATGCGGCTGCACCTCTTGCGCGAAGGCGATTGGGCCGGAATCGCCACGATGGCGATTGGGCTCGCCGCGCTTCAGACAGTGCTCGAGGAAGGCAACAAGGACGACTGGTTCGGCTCGCCCTTCATCGTTCGACTGGCCATCGTTGCCGGGGTCGCCTTGACGCTGTTCCTTGCCATAGAGCTCGCCGCAAAGAAGCCGCTGCTCAACCTGCGAATCCTGTTCCGTCGCAATTTCGGCTTCGGCGTGCTCGCGAACTTCTTGCTCGGCGTATCGCTGTATGGCTCCGTCTATGTCCTGCCGGTCTACCTGTCGCGCATCCAGGGCTACAACTCCGAGCAGATTGGCATGGTGCTGGCCTGGACCGGCCTGCCGCAGCTCGTGCTGATCCCGCTGGTACCCCGCCTGATGCAACGGCTCGATCCACGCCTCGTCATCGGCGCCGGCTTTGTACTCTTTGGAGGGTCCAATTTCCTGAACATCTACATGACCAATGACTACGCGGCCGATCAGCTCTTCTGGCCGAACGTCATCCGAGCCCTTGGTCAAGCCCTGGTCTTTGCGCCGCTCTCGGCGGTCGCCACAGCCGGAATCGAGGCTGAGAACGCCGGATCTGCATCCGCCTTGTTCAACATGATGCGCAACCTTGGTGGCGCGATCGGCATCGCCGCGCTTCAAACGCTGCTGACCAAGCGCGAGCAATATCATTCCAACGTCCTCACGCAGCAGGTCACGATGTTCGAGCAGGCGACCCGCACCCGCCTCGACCAGCTCACCCAATATTTCATGAGCCACGGCGTGATCGACCGCGTCGATGCAGCTCATCACGCCTATGTCGCGATTGGCAAAATCATCCAGAAGCAGGCCTTCATCCTCGGCTTCAGCGACACTTTCTTTCTGCTCGGCGTCTCGCAGATCGTCGCCTTGGCGGCGGCCCTGATGCTCAAAAAGCCCGATCGCCTCGATGCCGGCGGCGCCCACTGACCCTCAACGCAGATTTCATTTCTCCAGCACCGAAAAGGACCCTCCCCATGTTGAAAAGCAAAGTTGCGATCGTGACCGGATCCACCAGCGGCATCGGGCTCGGCATCGCCGAGGAATTAGCCAGGCTCGGCGCCGACCTGGTGTTGAACGGCTTCGGCGATGCGAGCGAAATCGAGACGATCCGCGGCGACATCGAGCGTGAGCACGGCGTGCGCGTCATCTACGACGGTGCCGACATGTCTAAGGAACAAGCCGTGCGCGGATTGATCGCCAGAACGATCGAGACATTCGGGCGTCTCGATATCCTGGTGAACAATGCCGGCATCCAGTTCACCGCGCCCGTTGAGGAATTTCCTGCGGCCAAGTGGAATGCCATTCTCGACATCAATCTGTCGGCCGCGTTTCACGGGATTGCCGCGGCGGTGCCCCAGATGAAAAAACAGCGTTGGGGACGGATCGTCAACATCGCTTCGACACACGGCCTGGTCGCGTCGACCCACAAGGCCGCCTACGTCGCAGCCAAGCATGGACTGGTAGGCCTAACAAAGGTGGTCGGCCTAGAGACCGCGGGCAGCGGCGTCACCTGCAATACGGTTTGTCCAGGCTGGGTGCGGACGCCTCTAGTGGAAAAGCAAATCAGCGATATCGCTACCCAAAAACACATAAGCCAGAAGGAGGCGGCCGAGGACATCTTGGCTGAGAAACAGCCGTCTCTTGAGTTTGTCTCTCCCTCACAGCTTGGCGGCACAGTGGCCTTCCTCTGCTCGCCAGCGGCAGACCAGATCACGGGCACGGCAATCTCGGTCGATGGCGGCTGGACCGCTCAGTAACGGAACAAACGTGCGGGCGCCCTGCGCCGGTTCGATCTAACATGGAGGCCCATCATGGGTGCTAGTCAGAAAGTCGCAATCATCACAGGCGCGTCGCAGGGTATCGGTGAAGCCCTCGTCAGGGCTTATCGCGATCGCGATTTTCGCGTTGTCGCAAATTCCCGCTCGATAAGGTCCTCGTCCGATCCCGAAATCCTAGCCGTAGCCGGGGACATCACCGATTCAGCCACCGCGGAACGCATCGTATCGCAGGCGATCGAGCGCTTCGCCAGGCCTGTTGATCCCGATCCGTCTCCCGCGCGGGCTTCCCTTGGCGGGATTTCGATCGACTTGCGCTTCAGCTTCTAAAGGCAGGCCCGCGCGCCGCGGATTGCGATCAGACGGAGGCGCGCCTTTAGGTGGGGCAACCAGCATATTTTCCGGCGCTCCCCATTAGACCACAGGCGGGCGCAGTGATGGCGCCCGACTTCAGCCCGTCGTAGACAGCATTGCCGATAACACCGGCGAGAACGCCCAATCCAAACGCGACCAGGGCTGGGTTGCCACCTGAGACCTGCTCCAGGTTATCGAGGGACAATTCGTGGTTGATGCTCGGCATGTTGAATCTCCTTTGCTTTAAGTGATGGGGCATCCATCACTAAGGGATCATGCAACAAGCCGAGCCGCTGATCTGTGACTGGGATCACGCGCCGGTAGGTCGTTCGACCTTGAGCTGGAGCGCGTCCCGCCCCGCCATGACAACGCATTTTGGGGCTGGTCCCGGCGGCACAGTTTTCTTGGGAAATTAACCGGGCACAGTTGACCCGGTGTCATTCGAGCGGCAGAGAAAGCACCGAAGACTTATTGCCCTGCTCGCAGCAGTTCGTCCCTTGGGCGGCAGAGTCGGAACCGAGGCAGCCGCGGCCAACTCAGTCTGACTCATGAATCGGGCCAGATTAGCGTTCGATGACCACTCCACGTAACGAACGGCCGCAATGGCAACCGCCAATACGATGAGCATGCCGACAACTGAACCAGCTTTCGGCGCTGATTAATGGCATCGCGAATTCCTCCGACACCGAAGTTGTTAGCCCTTAGAGCAATTCGTCAGTTTCAAATGTGAACGACCTTACATTTCACGCGCACTTGATGAAGAGGCAGAAGTGGCGGCCTGTAGTAGGCTCTGTCCTGCGAATGAGGAGGGTGAAATGCGCTGCACTTCCGCCGCATCGACACTCCGGGCGATCTGGAGATTTGGATCGCAAGCAGCGATGATTATTCGTTCGTCATCAGAAACGAGAGCCGAGGTGGACCTCGCTTGCATGGAGAGCCGTTTTTTTTGCGTCATATCGCCCCGACTTTCTGAATATTGCCTGCGGCTCAAGGGTCCGGATCACCCTTCAACAAGTTCGCTGACGCCGAGCGGGCCTGTCCTTGGTCGCCTCATCATCGAGGGATAACTACCGTGGTCCGCGCAAGGCGGAGCGAAGTCGTGGCGCGAAATGCGCCGCAGGGAGAATGACTCCCAGCGGCGTTTTCCGTGGGCAGCGAGCACCGAGGCCGGATTTGGACACTGAACTCATCGATGCAGGGTCACTGCCTTAGCCGGGTGGAAGGTAGCCGCCCGGCTTTAGCTCCTTCACCATCGCGAGATTCTTGTCGATAGCCGCCAGCAGCTTGTCGAACGCATTTGCGGGAACACTGACCGGGCTGGACGGCTTACCTCCCGAAACTGCTCCCAGCTCGTCGGCTGACAGTTCATGAATGCTCGTCATCTTCATCTGCTTTCCTCCTGTTGCCGGCGGCTGCATTGCCACCTGGTGCAGGATGGATACGAACTCCAAGCGACGGTTGCTGTGACGTGCGTCACACGCGTGAAGATCAACGCCGACAACTGGCGCTCATTGTGGGCAGCACGTCTACCGAACCAATGATCGAGCCTCGCTTGCCACAAGCCGTGCAGGTAAACCGCGACTCGAGATCGGACGGACGCATCTCGTCAAGCTCCGCATCTAACCTCGTGAGATGGTCACGCTCGCTCCGCTATCGAGCCGACATCGCCTATCCATGTGTCGATGACCTCAAAGTTCGGATTAAAGGCGACAAGATCAGCGCGGTATCCGCGCGCGATCCGTCCAAGCTCGGACTCAAGACCCAGAAATGTCGCGGGCGTCCGGGAAGCCATGATAAGGGCGTCGATAAGGGAGATACCGACGAGCACAACGGCGTTGCGCACCGCCTCGATCATGGTGAGGTGAGCGCCAGCGAGCGTGCCATCCGGGCCGGTCAGGCGATTTTCGTGCAATGTAATCGGCCTTCCCTGCAGCAAGAATTTCCGATCGTCCGTACCCACCAATGGCATGGCATCAGTGACCAGCATCAATCGATCGCGTCCCTTGCAGCGGAAGGCAACACGCAAACCAGCGCGATCAACGTGAATGCCGTCGCAGATGATTCCTGCAAACAGCCGATCATCTTCAAGCGCAACGCCCACCAAGCCCGGCTCCCGGGCGTTCAACTGCGACATGGCGTTGAACAGATGGGTCACCCCCGAGATACCACGATCGACCGCTGGCCGGATTTCGGCCGCGGCGGCGTCGCTGTGGCCGGCAGAGATACGCAATCCGGCGCCGATCAATGCGTCTATCATGGACGGGGGAACGCATTCCGGGGCCAGCGTCACAATGGAGCGGCCGCGGCCCGCGAAACTCGTGATGGCGGCGAGCTCGCGCTGATCAGGCACGCGTATCTCGGCTTCCGGATGAATGCCCTTGCGAGATCTGTTGAGAGCCGGACCTTCCAGATGAAAGCCGAGTACGCCAGGAATTTCGAGGCACGCCTGAGCTACCAGCGCCAATTGCTCAATGACCTCGCTTCGATCGGTGATGAGGGTTGGCAAGCAGCCCGTGGTCCCCGCCTTGCCGTGCGCCGCCACGATACGTCGAATGCCAGCTTCCGTTGGCTGGTCGTTGAGAAGAACGCCCCCGCCTCCGTTCACCTGAATGTCGATGAATCCAGGTGCAAGAATCGCGTCTGCGGGAAGGTGGATTGAAGCGCGCGCTTTCTCGCCGAAGGTAACGCTTTCAATCCGCCCCTGCGAGATCCTGACCAACCCCGGCCCGCGCATGTCGGCACCATCAAAGATGTGCTGTGCGGCAATCGAGAGAAAGACGGCTTGGCCCATCAGTGCTGATCCAAGAATGACAGTCACGGACTCGTGAAGCGCGCCCGCTGCCGCACGGGACCTTATATGTACACGACCGGCCTCGGAGGACCCGGAGCTAAATACTCGCGTTAACGATCCATGGGAACAAAAGGTACCACGTATCTCGGCAATGATGGCGGTGGAACCCGCTGCCGCGCCCGGATCGAGGACGAAAACGGCAGGCTACTCGGCGAGGCAAGTTCGGGACCTGCCACGACGCGGATTGGCATCGAGAGGGCCTGGCGGTCGATCATGGACGCCACCGAACTGGCGGCCGCACAGTCCGGACTGACGCATGAGGATTTCGCGCGGATGCACACCGGAATTGGGCTTGCCGGGATTGGTCGCCGGGGCGCGGAAGCGGCGCTCAACCAGATCGCCCATCCCTTTGCGTCCGCTGTCTTCATCAGCGACGGCCTCGCGGCCTGTCTCGGCGCCTATAGCGGCGCGGACGGAGCCATCGCGGTGACGGGTACAGGCTCGGTGGGTGTCGGCCTGATCGACGGGCGCGAAATCCGTCTCGCCGGTTACGGCTTTCCCGTGTCGGACGAAGGTGGCGGTGCCGACATCGGCCTGCAGGTTGTTCGACTGGCGCTGCGGGCTGCGGATCGCCGCGGCGAGCTGACCTCATTGCTTTCAGAGGTGCTGGAAGCATTTGATCATGATCCCTATCAGGCCGTGGCCTGGTCTGAAGAAGCCAAAGCCACGGACTACGCTGCGTTCGCGCCGATCGTGGTGCGGCACGCCAACCTGGGCGATCCGGTCGGCCGCCGCAATGTCGAACGTGCGGCCGATGCCATTGGCGATCTACTTGATCTGTTCCTGGCGAGAGGAATTGACCGGGTCGCGCTGGTGGGCGGGCTCGCGGATGCCATTGTGCCATGGCTAACGCCTGATCTACGCGCCCGCCTGCGACGTCCTGACGGCGACGCAGTGGCCGGTGCGTTACTTATGGCGCGAGGGCGGCTGGACCTCCCCAAGAGAGAAACTGACTATGAACAGGCTTCAAAGTTCCGCGTTTGATGGCGCTTGGATCAACAATACGGCCACGGAAGAAGTCGATCTCCGATTTGCCGACCTTGATGCATGGCCGCTGGCGTCAGCGATGGAAGCGATGTGGGAGGGCCAGCTTGCGGCAGTCTCCGCGATCGGCCATGCCCTTCCCGTGATCACGGCGGCGGCTGAAGCGGCCAAGATGGCGTTGGGCGATCGCGGTCGCATTGTATACGTCGGTGCCGGCACCTCAGGCCGGGTGGCGGTCCAAGACGGCGCCGAGCTGACGCCGACCTTCGCCTGGCCCAGCGAGCGCGTCCGCTTCGTCGTCGCCGGCGGTGACAGCGCATTCGTCACCAGCATCGAAGGCGCAGAGGACGACGTCGGTGATGCGGTCGCGCAAGTCAATGCCGCGCGGCTGACGCCGCATGACGTGGTGATCGCCGTTGCTGCCAGCGGCACCACACCATTCACGGTGGCGGCGCTGCAGCAGGCAGGCTCTTTCGGCGCAGAGACGATCGGTATCGCCAATAACCCGGGCACCACCCTGCTGGCATCGGCAAAGTTTCCGATCTTGATCAAGACCGGCCGCGAGCTGATCGCCGGCTCCACGCGGATGAAGGCGGGTACCGCTCAGAAGGTTGTGCTCAACCTGATCTCCTCAGGGATCATGCTGCGTCTTGGCCGGGTGTATCGCGGCATGATGGTGAACATGCCGCCGACAAATGCCAAGCTGAAGCGACGCGCCGAGGCTATGGTGGCGCAAATCGCGCACTGTGATCCGGCGCACGCGGCACACTCGCTTGAGCAGGCCGAGGGAGACATCAAGACGGCAGTCCTTCTGGCGTTGGGTGTCGATAGGGCCGATGCGGAGACCGTTCTGACGAAGTGCGACGGCAATCTTCGGCGTGTGTTTGTCGAGCTTGCCAAGACTCGTGACCGGGACCAAGCGAGCGGCGGAGCGCAGGCGAGGCGGAGCGATTGAGCCGTGAAGACATCCGCGATGGCGAGCGAAATCGGGGAAAGCGCGGATGTTGTCGCCAACCTTGTTCGCAGCCGCCCCACGACGCGCAACATCGCACAGCGGCTTGGGACTGGCTCCATCCCCCTGTGCGTCGTGTGTGGCCGGGGAAGCTCTGGGCATGCCGGGGTTTTCCTAAGATACCTCGTCGAGACGCGACTTCGCCTTCCCGTTTCAGCCAGCGCTCCCTCGGTAATCACGGCATTTCGCACGCCTCTGATGCTGCGTGATGCGCTGTTCATTGTGATCTCACAATCGGGGCGCAGCCCGGATCTTGTCGCAGCGACCAGGTCAGCGCGCGCCTCGGGCGCCCGGACTATCGCCATCGTCAATGCGACGTCGTCACCAGTGGCTGACGAAGCCGAGTTCGTCATCCCGATCGAAGCCGGCCAGGAGCACTCCGTAGCGGCGACGAAGACCGTGATCGGCTCGATGGCCGCCAGCGTGGGACTTGTTGCCGAACTGGCGGAAGATCGTGTGCTGCGGTCGGCCCTCGACAGGCTGCCTGAGCGGCTGCACCGCGCGATGGCGCTCGACTGGTCCGAGATTGCCGATGATCTCGCGAAGGCTTCAGCTGTTTTTGTGGCGGCCCGGGGCTTGGCCCTGGGCTCGGCGAGGGAGACCGCGCTCAAACTTTCGGAAATCCTGCGCCTGCCCTCCATCGGTCTGAGCGCCGCCGAGCTGCAGTGGCGCGCGGCGGCCCGACGATGCTGGCGCGCATCGGCGTGATGCGGGCGCTCAACCGCCATCAAGAGCCGACTGCACACGCGCGAAAGGAAGCACGCAAAGACGTACCGGATCATCAGGTGAGATCGAGGACGTTCTTTATCGCGATTGCTTGAGGCTGGGCGGCGCGCCCCAGGGCGCGCATCTACCCGGACCACTACTACGGTCTTGCCCCTCCAGAGGCGACTCCGATGCCCGATTGGAGACGCCGGGAGGCATGCTACAGCCGTTCACAGCAGCGGGCTGGCGGGCAGATAGCCATCGGATCTTCACCGCACAGGCGGCCCTTATCCAGTCAGTAAGGCGGCGTTTGGGCCGGGCGTCCCCCGTCACGGCACCGGCGACCGATGCCTCTGTATGCCACCCAGATCAGGATGGCTCGGCTGCGGCGTGCTCCAGACAGCAAGCGCGATCCCCGCCGCCAGCGCGAGGTAAACAATCGTGCTCGGCCCGGCCTGCTTCATGCCCTTGGCTCCCCAAGACATGCCCCGAGCATAGCGAACTGTGAATCCGGGAAAAGACGACGATCGACGGACGGTCCATTGTCGCGAGCGGGCCTACCCCAAGCACCTGCGGGGCTTGTTGCCGTCACCCGAAGCAGAGACCTCCTCCCAGAATGAACTTGCGGCGGTCGTGGCGGGGGTTAAAGTCTACCTGCAGGAGTGGAGCAGGCAAAAGGTTGCAATGGCCGACCGGATCGCAAGAGCCAACATCGAGCACTTCAAGAAGATGCTTGAGACTGAAACGGACGCAGCAAAGCGCCGCGTCATTGAGCGTGAGTTGGCCGAAGAGGAGCAGAAGCTGGCCGCTCTTCTCAAGAAGCAGACGAGGAAAGAGGGCTAACCGAGCCGCCCCAATCACGCCAGTGGGTCGGGTGCACGTCGACAGGCTCGTTGGTCATGGCCTTGACCCAACGCGCAGAACGCGTCGGCACGGAAAGACAAGCGCGTGCGCGCCCTCGTAATCGAGAACGGCAAGTTCAAGGTCCCGATCGAAGGGCGCCGTTGATATCGATTCCCATTCCATTGTGGAATGATCGAGCACGTCCGCGGTAACGGTTTTGATCCTCATCAATTTAGTCCACGGCGCGCGCGCCCGCTCTCCCAGACGCACGACAAACACGGTCGACAGTGACAAGGATTGCGCGGGGCTGCCCAGCAATCACTGTTGCAACTACCGCGCTGCAGTGCACGCAAGCATTGGGGCCGCTGGGCTTGTGGGGCCGTAGGAACGAAGCCCCGTCCGATCGATTGCGATACATGTACGCCACATGTTCGATGCGACGGCTATGTCGACCGAGTGCGCTCCTTGCCGCCTTTGCCTTCGGCACGGTTTGGCTTGTAACGGCAAGCTTCGACGACGAGTATGCCCGACTTGTCCTCGCGACGGCTTTGGCTAGTTGGATGGCTGTCGGTTCCGGCATCACCGGTTTTCTCTTGCTGCAGTTAGAATCTACCCGCCCGCGCGGATAGCCGACCGTTGCTCAGAACGCTGCAATGTCTGCTTTGCGGGGGGAAGCGGACCAAGATCAAACGGACCGCCTTGGTCGGCTTGTGACCCTAAGCGGACCTTTTGCTCCCCGAACAATTCGACCTACTCCTGCAATCGAAATAGGCTGCTTTGACTCGGCTAGTGCGCCATCGATACAATGCATCCTATGAACGAGCGCGAGCCTATTTTTGATTTCGATCCAGATTTTTGCCGCAAGGTTACTGGTTGGGGAGCAGCCATCTGCTTAGCGTGGTTGGGGATCGCTATTTGCATTCTCGCCCTCGTCCATCCTGGTAGCCAATGTCCAGCCTGGACCATCTACGCCAAGAATGGTCAGGCTACATCGTTGTGGGTGATTGTGGGCTTCTTTACAGGCTTTCCTACGATCTGGATTTGCTTCATTGTTCTTCGATGGAGGGACTTTACTCGAAGAATCTACGATAGCGGCGCGGATAGCTATAAGCGCTTTCTAACGTCGAAGGGTTGGGACTACCAAAACAAACCTGCCTCTTACATTTTTCCTTTGAACTCGGTGTTCGTGGTCGTCATCGGGCTGTGGTGCCTGTTTTGCTCAATGCCTCTCTGGGTGATGATCCTGCCTTGCTTTTAAGGACGGTGGCCCGAAGGCGCACCTCTGCTATTCCATCAACGCAGCGACGCGCCAACAGCTTTAGATAGATGCTCCGCATCCGAACGTCTGCTTCTGGCCCATAGCTGACGGTCTGCATGACCATCGGGAAGGTCGGCTCTCAGAGTATCCTGAAGTCCCTTGGCTCGCCATGAACGGCTCCCCCTAAAGCGAAGATGCCGCTGGCCTTTGGGCGCCAGCGGCCTTCGGGGGGGCATTTCGCGTAGGGGGAAACTACGCAAATACAGGTTAGCCGATCTACAGCCTCCGCAACTTGAGCGAGGTCAATTCGGCTTCCACCCGGCTAAGCTGGCACAAACTGCACATTGCGCGGAGAAAGTCCGTAGTTCCAGGGTGCAACTTTTCTCGCGAAGTTGACTCGCCGCTGTCACGAAGCCGGAGCAGCATAGAAGTAGGATGAAGCTTGGGGATTAGCGTCCATGGATGATCCGTTTATCGCGCGTGCCAACATCGACCATTGTTTGGGCCTCCTGAAGGCCCACGACACACCGGACGCAACTAAAGCGACGGTCACCCGAATACTGATCGAGGAAGAGAGAAAGCTCGGCCACGAACGCGAGCAGCTTGAGTTCGCCGAGAGCAGAGCCACGGCGTGCCGCGAGCGCGCAGAACGTCAACGGCGGCTAACCGATTCGTTCGAATTTGGATCGCCTGAGCGGAGGCAGGCGGAAAGCCTGCTCATCAATTTCGAGTGGCTCGCAAAGTTCATCGAAGGCGCATGTAATCAGATGCGCCGGAAGGCGAATGGCGGCCAACTCTGAGTCATTGACGCCTATCAAAGACTGCCTCGGACAAGCTCGGGCATCGTTCCCAGCACGTTGCGAGCGTCTGGCCAGACCTATGTCTCTAGTTGCGCAACGGAGGACGGGCTTCATACTAAGCACGTCCGGCAGAGGCCGCCTCATTTGGCGGCCTCTTTTATTTTGCTGATCCGAGCCGGGGCCTAGAGGCTAGGTTCGACGGCGCATGGCACGGCGCTGGTTACCCTCCGCCGACGGTTCGGCTTGGACTTATATTTCTACGGGAAAGCACTTACGCAGGTTCCCGCAATTTCAAGAGCCTATCCTCGTCTGCTACTTCACCAGCACACAGCAATAGGAAGGCGTTGTCATGATCACGATCTCGCTTGCGCTGGTCAGCGTCGGACTCTTCGGCGCTCACATTTGGGACCACTACAAGAATGGGAGTCCGGTCGTGGTGCGCATTTCCAGCACACGGCGTTGAATCAGTGATCGCATCCAGCAGGAGCGCCTTGGAGATTTTTATGCAGGAGATGATACCGCCTCACGTTCGACAAGCCGTCGACGAAGCTTGGGTCGCTAAGCTGGAGCAGCAGGCGCGTCTGTGGAGAGCAGCACGTTCGGAGCGGATAACCGCCACAGACACTGGAGTGCTCGTCATTCGCCGACCGAGCAAGACTTGCAATCGCGCCCGAGGCACAAACCGTGTCGGACAGTAAGATTGCGCTCATTCGTGCACACCGCAACAATATCCTGCGCTATCAGCGGCTACTTAAGACGCATCTAACGGACGCCGAACGCTGCTACATTGAGGTAAAGCTATCCGAGGAGCAGGCCGCGCTGCAGCGTTTCAGCGGGATGGAGTGATGGCCATGCCTCTGCTACGATATTTTCTCACAGTTGGCGTAGTATTGTTCGCGCTGATGTTTATTGCGGATGCATATCTACCGAAACCGCCCGCTACGGAAACATCGCACGCCGACTTGCCAGTCATTCACATTTATTCAGAGCGGAAATGGCCGGATCGTGTTGTTTTCAACACAAATGCCCCAATCATTGTTGCTGCGCAGCTCGCCAACGAGTCACGGTGAGATCTTCCTGTACACCGTTGCGACGGCGGTCTCGCCATCGCACCGGGCCGCTCATTGTCTCAGTTCATCGGCACGCTAGCCGCCGATGCTCTGAAGAATGCCGCCAATCACGATTACGAGGCGCGGAAGAATGGTTTCTGTGGACGCCCTCCGACCTGCCTCCAGCACTAAAGCCGCTACCAGCGCCTCACCCCAGGCCCAGGCTACCCTCGACGATCCTCCGGGCACAATCCATGCAGTATCTGTCCCAACCGCGTCCGACCCGCACGTTGAGCCGTTGATCACCTCGCTTAATCTCGTGACGGGCGTTAGCTTGACACTTGTGCGCGCGCTGCGCCCCGCGAGCTTTTCGGACAAGGCCATATCGACCCGCGCGGTCACGAACGCCGCGCTGGCCGTGCTTAAGAATCCGATCCATGTCCCGGCGAACGAAGTCCAACTGGTGTTGTGCGCGCTCCCGGTACATCGTGGCGTAATCTCGGACTGCGTGCGCTTCTGCCAATTTCGCTAGCAACTCGTTGAAGATCGTGGTCTCGGCAACGATCCGCTCGAAGAACTCCTTGCTGGCAAATAGCATTTCATCCAACAACATTTCTCGTGCGCCGCTGAAGAGCGAGAGCGTGTAGCGGTTCGCCCTGCCGAATGGTGACGTCGCATCGAGCACAAATTGTCCACCGTCTGAGGCTGCAGGCGCGCTGCTCGGAGCAATTCGATCTACTACCGCAGGCGTGGAGATTTTTGTCATAGATGCCTTCGTAACCCGTGTTCTTTGACCGAACGGGACAAGGCCATCTCACATCCTTGTCGCCATCTCGAAGACGTTCCAACGTTAATAGAACCGGCGATTGACAGTCCAAGCATTCAAGAGCGGTCGACTACAGCGTAGCGATCGATAGCACCCAAAAGCATATCGACCTGTCCATTGCCCCACAGTGGCAGCAGGATTCTGGAGAAACTGTACCCGGAAAACTGGGTGAGCCGGAGTAACGTTGGTTCGGCAGCCTCTACAGTGGCACTGCTCTGAGCCCGCAAATAGCTGAAATTGACGTTCTGCGGCATCTCGTCGACAAAACTGCCAGCTGCAATCTCTTGCCTCAGGTTGTCGCAGGCGAATTCGATCCGGTAGCGTTCGGGCGAGAGAAACACGGTCAACAGAAATGGATTTCCGGGCAATTTCGACAGCGCACGCACCTCAAGGTCGTCGCCAAATGGCATGCCATTCTCGCCGCGCTTTAGCTTTTCCCAAAGTGTGACGACCGGCAGCAATTTCGCGTCAAGACGGTCAGGGAGTGGGAAAGGATTGCGGCAGTGCATGATCTCGCTACCTGTCTAAATCCAACCGTTAAACTAGACACCTCTCTCGAAGCTGCTGTTGATCTCTGTCAAAAGCAGAGCCAGCGAAAGTCTCCATTGTAAGCGGATGACTACTATGACCACGAAAGTGTCACAAGGCAGCCGCCAGCCCACGCGCCCCTTCGTCTGGGGCGTCTCGACGTCCAGCTTTCAAATCGAAGGCGCGGCGCATGTTGACGGTCGTGAGGACAGCATCTGGGATGCTTTTTGCCGGCAACCCGGTCACATCAAAAACGGCGATACCGGAGAAACTGCCTGCGATCACTATCATCGCTACAGCGAAGATATCGCGCTAATGTGCGATCTTGGCGTCGACGCCTACCGCTTCTCGATCTCGTGGCCGCGTCTTCTGCCCAAGGGACGCGGCGCTGCCAATGAGTCTGCGTTGGCATTTTATGATAGACTGATTGATACGCTGCTCGCAGCCGGCATCGAACCCTGGATATGTCTCTATCACTGGGATCTGCCGCAGGCCCTCCACGTACTCGGTGGTTGGCAGAACCGGGATATCGCAGGATGGTTTGCCGATTACGCCGCGCTCGTTGCGCGGCGCTATGGCGATCGCGTCAAGCGATTTGCAACCTTCAATGAACCATGCGTCTTCACGCTGTTCGGATATGGTCTCGGCTGGAACGCACCGGGGATCGCCGATGTCCATGCTCTGCACAGAGCTATCCACCATGTCAATCTAAGCCATGGTGCTGCCATTGACGTGCTTCGAGCCACGGTTCCCAACGCGTCGCTTGGCGCTATACACAATCGACAACCGTGCTTTCCGGCACAGGCAAATCCCGACGATGCGGCTGCCGCGAAACGCTTTGCGGAATACTGGAATGATGCCTTTCCCTATCCGCAGCACTTCGCCTGCTATCCTCCCGCGCTGGCAGAGGCGATCGAGCCTTTCCAGAAGCCTGGCGATATGGCGCTGATCGCGCGGCCCGTCGACTGGTTCGGGCTCAACCATTACTCGCCGCACTACATCAAGGCAGACGCCAATCCCATCGGAGCCACCTTTGGAGCACCGCCACCAGACGTGCCGAGAACCACAATCGGGTGGCCGATTGTGCCTGACGCCTTTCGCGACACCCTGCTCGACATTCATCGCCGCTTCGCCTTGCCGACCTACGTCCTTGAAAATGGAACCGCATCGGACGACGCCCCCGACAGCGCGGGTCACGTCGAAGACGTCGGGCGAATTGCATATTTGCGGGCCTATACCGATGCCATGCAGGAAGCGATCTCGGCGGGTGCGGATGTCCGCGGTTATTTTGTGTGGTCGCTGCTGGACAATTTCGAATGGACGTCTGGATATTCTCAGCGCTTCGGCCTCGTTTATGTCGACTTCCCCACGCAGCGGCGTATTCCCAAAGCCTCAGCGCGTTGGTACGCCAACCTCGTCGCAGCGCGGCGAACACCCCTTGTTCAGCCATTCACTGAACATCCAATCAGCGCCGCAGCGGCAAAGCAATGAGCAGCGGGCGATCGGCAAACGAGCAAATTCTCTTCGCTGACATTGGCGGGACCAACGCCCGTTTCGCGCTCGCGGAGCACGGCGAAATCGGGCCAATCGAGCACTTCAAGGTCGCTGACTTTCCCGGCGCTAAGGAGGCGATCGCAACCTTCCTGGCTCATCGTGCAGCCGGCGCGCTCACCACCGCGGTGCTCGGGGTCGCGGGACCCGTAGAGAACGATCATTGCACAATAACCTATAGCCGATGGGTCATCGACGGAGCCGACTTGCAGACCAGGTTCGGGTTCAGGACAATTCATCTTCTCAACGATTTCGAAGCCATGGCCTGGTCGCTGCCTGCACTCCAGCCGTTCGATCTCTTCGCAATTGGACATGAACGTCCAACGGCTGGTGCCCCCATGCTCGTGGTCGGGCCGGGCACCGGCTTTGGTGCTGCTTGCTTCTTTCCGGACGCGCCATTGGTAGCAGTCACAGAAGCCGGGCACACGACGTTACCTGCAATCTCGGAGAGGGAGGAGCGTGTCATCGGTCAACTGCGTCGCCACTTTGGGCATGTATCCGTGGAGCGAGCTCTGTCCGGGGCCGGCCTTGTGAACCTCTATCAGGCGCTCGCCGTCATCGATGGGGTAGCAGTTCCGGAGCGCAGTCCCGCTGCGATTACTCAAGCGGCGCTGAACAGAAGTTGTGATGTTTGCCGTTCCGCACTTGATATGTTCTGTTCCCTGCTCGGCACCGTCGCCGGAGATCTTGCGCTGACTTTCTGCGCCAGAGGCGGGGTCTATATTGCGGGCGGTATCGTGCCACGCTTTGCTGATCGCCTCGCCGAATCGAGATTTCGAACTCAATTCGAAAGCAAGGGACGCTATGAGCCCTATCTTCGGAGACTCCCAGTCAGCGTCGTTCTCAATCCCGATAGCAGCTTCACCGGTCTCAAGGCATTTATGGAGCAAACCCCGGCGGCAAGCCGCCCCTCCGCGCTTCGTATCATGTCATGACGGACATTGTGACAATTACGGCCAATCCGGCGGTCGATCTGTCGACATCGGTTGAGAAGATCGTCCCGGTCTACAAGCTGCGGGGGACGTCGCAACGACGCGATCCAGGCGGCGGCGGAATCAATGTGGCGCGCGTCATCAAACGCATGGGCGGCGAGGTCTGCGCGATCTACCCAGTCGGCGGCACGACAGGAGATCTGCTGCGCAAGCTACTCGACGACGAAGGCGTGCCGAGTCAGACCTTCCCGATCGCGGAGGAGACACGGGAAGATTTCTTTGTCAGTGAAATCAGCACTGGCCGGCCATTCCGCTTCATCCTGCCCGGACCGTGTCTCAGTGATGAAGAGTGGCAACAATGTCTGACGTTGCTGTCCAGGATCGAACCGTTTCCCCGCTTGTTGGTCGCGAGTGGAAGCCTGCCTCGCGGCGTTCCCGACGACTTCTATGCACGACTGGCAAGGATTGCCAAGCAACTCGGCGCCAGAATGGTCCTTGATGCATCCGGCCCGGCGCTCGCTGCTGCCGTCGCCGAAGGCGTCGATTTGATCAAACCGAATTTGCAGGAAATGCGCGAGCTGGCTGGTCGCGAGCCAAACGATGCCAGCGAATGGGCAGCCGCCGCGAGAGCGCTCGTCCAAAGCGGCAAGGTCGCTGCCATTGCCCTGACTATGGGCCATCTCGGAGCCGTGCTGGTCACCCGCGACCAGGTGTTGCATGCGGAGCCCCTCCCCATCACGCCGATCGGCGCAGTCGGCGCGGGAGACAGTTTTCTCGGGGCACTGCTATGGCGGCTTGCATCGGGAGGCGACCTCAAGGACTCCTTTCGGTATGCTGTTGCAGCAGGCGCCGCTACTCTGCTGGCTCCCGGCACGAGTCTCTGCTTGGCCGACGACGTCAAGCGTCTTGCGCAACAGGTCGTCCTCAAAGCTGCGTGACGGACTTGAGGGGAACCGGCGTCTCCCCGCGATTTTCGGACGCAAATCCATGATCGAGCTTGTCGAGCGAAAGCAACAGGCGACCTACTCTCTCGAGGGAGGAGATCCAATCCGCCAACCGGCTGTAGTTGTCGACGAGCCAGTTAAACGAGCCCTGCACGAGGACGAAGGCTGCCGCGGCCTGCGTGAGTTCGCCGAGCGTCATTGTACCTGCCAAGAACTTTGGCGAACACAGGACGAGCCCGACGATTGGCGCAAGCAATGTATTTCCTTGTGATACCAGCGTGGTATGCACGAGGTGCCAACACAGGCGCCGCCATTGGGCCAGCACATTCCGCAATGCCTGCTGGAGCCCTCGCCTGAACTCCGCCTCCTGCTGCTTCGGCATCACCCCCTCACCGATATCCCGTAGCAAGTGAGCCGCCGTAATCAGTTCTGCCTCAGCCTGGTTCTTGATCTGGATCACCTTTGTCAGTGGTGATCCCACCAAGAGTATCGCGGTCGTCACTGTACCGGAGTAGATTACAACACTCCCGACCAGATAGCCCGGTATCCAAAGCCGATAGCCAAGAACCGAGAGGCTGACGTCGCCGCCGACATTCCACAGCACCTGAACGAAGATGACAGCTGTCAGCAAGGATGAGACAAGTCCGAGTGCGAAATCGATTGGCGCGTCCGTTGCGATTCTTACATCCTCTGCAATGCGATATTCGGGAATGATCTTCTGATCTCCCTGCACCTCGGCCAGACCGGCATATCGGTCGTTGTCGATCCAATAATCGATGACATTGCTGGTCAGCCATTCGCGCCATTTGCGCTGCATCGTCATGCGGCCCCAAACCGACGTGGCTGCGAGCGCAACGCTCGCGCCACACAGGGGGATCAGCAGGATCGCCTGAATTCGCAGACGATCCGAATCCCGGGTCGCCAACGCGTCGAAGAAATCTCGATTCCAGTAATTCAGGCGAAACTGAACATAGAGCTGCAGGCCGACGACGGCGACCAGCGAGACGCAGAGCAACCAAACTCGCCACGCCGCTAAGCCTCGCCAGAGGCCTGACGCGCTTTCCCAAAATCGGCGCCACTCTCGATGCCGGCTGCCTTCGCGCTCTTCGGACATGATCAATTCAATAACTAAAGGTCTGTCATCGCCAAAAGCTTGATCTTTCGCAAAAGCTGCCGTCTCAACGCGGCCAAACTATCAAAACTTGCCTTGCAGATGCTGCAGCGCGGGAGACGCATATGAGCGATTACACGCGATGGTTCAAGGATATCCACCTTGAGGATGTTCCCCTGGTGGGGGGCAAGACCGCCTCGCTGGGCGAGCTTTATTCGGCGCTCGCGCCGCAAGGCATCAGGGTGCCGAACGGCTTTGCGCTCACCGCGTCGGCTTATCGTGCGGCGCTGACGCAGGCCAGAGCCTGGGACGAACTCCGCAGCCTACTCGCTGGCCTGGACAAGCGGCGCATTGAGGATCTCGCCAAGCGTGCTCGCGCGGCGCGCGCGATCGTCTACGCTGCGACCGATCAGGAGGCGCTGCGCCGTGAAGTCAATGGCGCCTATCGACTACTCGAACAGGAGTATGGCGCCAATGTCGCCGTCGCGGTGCGCAGTTCGGCGACGGCCGAGGATCTACCGACTGCCAGCTTCGCAGGACAGCATGAGAGTTTTCTCAACGTTCGCGGTCCGGATGACCTCATGATTGCCTGTCGGCGATGCTTCGCCTCGCTGTTCACCGATCGGGCGATCGCCTATCGCATCGACAATGGATTCGATCATTTCAAGGTCGCGCTGTCCGTTGCGGTCATGAAGATGGTTCGCTCTGATCGCGCAGCAAGCGGCGTGATCTTCACGCTCGACACCGAATCCGGACATCGAGACGTGGTCTTTGTGACAGGCGCATACGGCCTCGGCGAAAACATCGTCCAGGGGACCGTGGACCCGGACGAATTCTACGTGCACAAGCCGACATTCAACGACGGTTTTCGCGCTGTCCTGTCACGCCGACTGGGGACGAAGGAGATGCGGATGGTCTATGCGAAAGGACGTGAAGCGACCCGCAACGTCGCGACTTCGCAGCCAGCCCGCAAGCGGTTCTGTATCAGTGATAAGGATGTGCTGGAGTTGGCGCGGTGCGCCATCGCCGTCGAGAACCATTATTCGAAGAAAGCCGGTGCGCCAACTCCGATGGATGTGGAGTGGGCGAAAGACGGTGGCGACGACGCGCTCTACATCATCCAGGCACGTCCAGAGACCGTGGCATCCCGTCGCACGCCCCAGGCGCTCGAAAACTACGCCCTTAAATCGCCGGGCAAAGTGGTTGCCGTTGGGCGGGCCGTCGGTGAAAAGATTGCCACGGGAAGGGCTCGACTGATCAAGACCAAACGCGATCTTCGCGCTTTCAGGCCTGGCGAAGTGCTGGTTGCCGCCGCGACGAGCCCCGACTGGGAACCCGTGCTAAAGACTGCCGCTGCTATCGTCACCGACCATGGCGGCAGAACCTGTCACGCCGCGATTATCGCTCGCGAGCTCGGCGTTCCGGCGGTGGTCGGCACCGAGAGTGTCACGCGGCACGTGAAAACTGGAATGTCAGTGACCGTGTCCTGCGCGGACGGCGACATTGGCCATGTCTATGACGGCGCGTTGCCGTTCTCGGTTGAGCGGATTGCGGCTGACAGGCTGGCGAAGCCACGCACCGAAATCATGGTCAACCTTGGCAATCCGGAAATCGCCTTCAAGACGGCAATGGCGCCGAACGACGGCGTCGGGTTGGCGAGGATGGAGTTTATCATCAGCCAGCACATCGGAATCCATCCGATGGCACTCGCGCAGCCCGATAAGGTCAGATCCGCGCGCGACCGCCGGTCGATCAAACTCGTTGCCGAACGCTACCAGAAGCCATCCGACTTCTTCATCGAGCGGCTGTCCGAGGGCATCGGCACGATCGCCGCGGCGTTCTATCCACGTCCTGTCATCGTGAGGCTGTCTGATTTCAAGACCAACGAGTACGCCAATCTCGTGGCGGGCACCGACTTCGAGCCGAAGGAGGAGAACCCGATGATCGGGTTCCGCGGCGCTGCGCGTTATGCTCACCCCGCCTATGCCGAAGGCTTCGCGCTCGAATGCGCGGCATTGCGCCGCGTTCGCGACGCAATGGGACTGACCAATCTCAAGATCATGATTCCATTTTGCAGACGCCTCGAGGAGGCACGCAAAGTCATTGAAACCATGGCTCGTCACGGCCTCAATCGAGGCGAAGGGGGTATTGAGATATTCATGATGTGCGAGATTCCGAACAACGTGATCCTAATCGATCAGTTCGCCAAGCTATTCGATGGATTTTCAATAGGCTCCAACGATCTGACCCAGCTGACGCTCGGTGTCGATAGGGACTCCGATATCGTCGCATTCGACTTCGACGAATGCGATCCCGGAATGCTTCAGATGCTGACGATGGCAGTGACGGGCGCGAAACGCAATCGGCGCCACGTCGGGATTTGCGGCGAGGCGCCGGCAAACTACCCGGAAATCGCAAGATTTCTGACAGAGCTCGGCATCGATTCGATCAGCGTGAATCCATCGAGTATCATGCGCACGATGACGACCGTCTGCGAGGCAGAAAGGAGTATGGCCAAATCGAAGGTCGCCGCGGGTTAACCGCTCTTGTGGCATGAGCGTTAGTAGCTTCGCCGCTGAGTTTGGCCGTCCGATCATTTGGAATGATCGATTATCGACGGAGCAATGTCATGACATCCATCATGGTGGCTACGGACGGCTCCGCTGGAGCAAGCCGCGCAGTTGAAACTGCAGCCGAAATAGCCAAGGCGTTGGCATGCGACTTGCTGATCGTGACTGTCGCGGATCGCCTCCTCGGAGAAGAGGTGCGGCAGCTGCCGCACACCGGGGTCAGCACCGGGGACGTGCTGGAGGCCTTGACGGCCCAGACGCTGAAAACCGCGGAAGCCCGCGCACACCAGCTCGGTGTGCAGCGGGTCGAAGTCAAGACGAGTTGGGGGGATGTTACCCAATCCTTGCTTGACATCGCCGCCGACCGCTCAACCAAACTAATTGTTGTGGGACGGCGAGGTCGCGGCCGATTGGCCGGCCTGCTGCTTGGGAGCGTCTCTCAGAAGCTCGTCAGTCTCGCCCCCTGCCCTGTCGTTGTCGTCCCGTAGACGTCCATGGAGTAGCGAAGGGCGCGGATCGGACGGCTAAGCCGATGCCGGAGCCGCCACGGCTTCGTAGATGTCCTCCTCCTGGGCTGTATGCATGCGAACCAGCGTTTCGATGGCCTCGATTACCCGCTGCGCGTCCCGGACAAGATAGCGGTCGACCTTCTCTGACGGCAGGTCCTCAACGATCCGAGCGAGCAACCGAGCGAGGTGCAGGATCTCTCGATGCGCACGGCTCATGGCAGACAGGCCGTGGCGTTCGCGCAACACCTCCGCAAGCTTCGGATAGACGCTGTCCTCATCCTCGCGCTCGTGCAGCACCACGCTACTCTGAACAAGGCGCTGAGCTTCCCCAATCAACGCCGCGGCGGATCGGGGCGTCGCATCGTCCAGCGCATCAGCGATCTTGCGCAAGCGGTCGAGGTCTTTGAATAGGGTCCGATGATCGTAATGCAAGACCAGCCCCTGCTCTGCGGTGATCCGCGGGCCGCCGCTGCCGAGGGCCGGAGCGAGCGCCCGCAGCGCGTTCAGGATCACGGCAACGTCGATCACCTCCTGGACGATCGCCGCCGGCACGGGATCAAGCCAACCAATAGTGGCGGCTAGCATTGCCACTAGCGACAATCCCATACCGACAACAATGCTCTGCAGGGCGATCCGCCGCGCCCGCTGCGCGATGATGATCGCTTCGCCAACGCGATCGAGCCGGTCGGCCAAAATCACCATGTCGGCCGCCTCGGATGATGCGCTCGCACCACGTGCGCCGAGCGCGACCCCCATATCGGCCACAGCTTGTGCCGGGGCATCATTGATGCCGTCGCCAACCATGATGGTCGGGTGGAGCCGCTGTTCGGCACGCACCGCCTCGACCTTGTCCGAAGGAACTCGGTCGGCCAGCACGGCGTCAAGATCTAGCGCTGCACCGATGGCCTGAGCTGCCGCTGCGCGATCGCCCGTAACCATCACCATTCGCGCGATGCCCGCATCGCGCAGCTGCCGGATCGCTCGTGGCGTATCAGCCCGTAGCTCATCCGCCAGCAGCAGCGCACCGATCGGACGCCCGTCCACAGCGACAAAGACAATCAGTGCCGAGCGCCACGAGGCGCGCCGTAGCGCCCGCAACTCCCAAGGCAACAGCTCCGCATGGGAGAGAAGCATCTCCTGCGAGCCGGCGGCGACCTCGCGGCCATCGATCAGGCCACACAGACCGGTACCCATGGTCTCCTTGACTTGTTCGGGCGTTCTCAGCTTGAGCCCGCGATCGACGGCCGCAGCGACGACTGTCTTGGCGAGAACGTGATGCGAGGCCTGCTCAAGCGACGCCCCCAGCGTGAGCACTTCATCCGGATCTTCCCCTGGTGCGACTTCAACCGAAAGCAACCGCGCCCCTCCCACGGTCAGGGTGCCGGTTTTGTCAAACAGCACCGTGTGCGCACGAGCCAGCGCTTCTAAGGCCTCTCCGCCTTTGACCAAGATGCCGCGACGGGCCGCTTGCGCCACGCCGCCGATGAAGGCGACCGGCGCTGCCAAAATCAGGGGACACGGTGTCGCCGCCACCAGCACGGCGAGGCTTCGGGTCAAGTCTCCGGACATCCACCATGCCACGAAAGCGATGACGAGGGTCACCGGCAGAAGTATCAGCGCATAGCGGTCGGCCAACCGCACGAAGGGAGCCTTCGCCGTTTGCGCCGCCGTCACCATGCGCACGATTCCAGCGTAGGTGCTCTCACCGGCCGGCGCGGTCACAGTCAAATCAAAGGTATCACCCGCATTCACCGAACCGGAAAGAACAGCGCTGCCGCGTGGCCTTCTCGACCGGGATCGGTTCGCCCGTAACAGCTGACTCGTCGATAGTAGCCGAGGCCGAACCAACAATACCGTCGGCCGGCACGATCTCTCCGGCCCGTACCAGGAGCGCCTCGCCGACCGAGACCGCTTCGATCGGGACCTCCTCGATCCGCTCGTCAATCTTGCGGTGTGCTTGCCGCGGTGCGCGATCGACCAGTGACCGCAGGTCGTGCTCCGCCCGTGCCACCGCGATATCCTCCAGCACGTTGCCGCCGGAATACATCAGGGCGACCACGGCCCCGGCAAGCGGCTGACCCAGCGCCAATGCCGCACTCATCGACAGTAGCGCAATGGCGTCCACTCCAAAGCGGCCGCTCAGCAGGTCCCTCACGATCGAAACCGCGAGTCCTGCGATCACGGGCGCCGTGCCGAGTTCCCACGCAAGATCAGCCAGATCAGGCCGGCCCGCGACCCGCGCAAGAATGCCCCCGACCAACCCTGCAATTGCAATCGCACCCAGAGTCCACGGCAGGGCTCGCTCAAACGACATGGTTTGGTTTCCACAGCAGCACGAATGTCACTGTCTTTCGACGGCCAGCCGCGTTGCTTGAGCAAAATCAACCGCCCGGATGACAAACGCGTCCCTCTCGCGCCGCGCTTAGCTCGGCAGGATCCCAACGTTCGTGGAGACATGGCAAAGCGAGAGCCACTCACCGCACAAGAAGCGACAATGTCGTCGCGTCATCGTCGCTCACGCCGCGGTCAAATGCTTCTCGATTTCCCCGACGGGATGTTTGGTCAGGTCCTTGTTGATCTCGGCGATGACGCGCTCACGGACATCGGCATGAAAGGCGCTTCGCAGATCGGCGAGCGTCTTCGGCGGCGCTACGACCACGAGTGCCGGCACTTTGCGCGCTCGCACCACATCCTCCATAGCTGCGGCCACCCTCTTGGCAAACCGACGCTCCTCGAGGTGATGCCAGTCGACCGGCTCGACCGCGCTGCGCTGCCCCGCGTCACGTGCCTTGCTCACGCGGCCCGGCCGCTCGGTGCCCTGCTCGTGGGTCGGGGGGTTGACATCTTCGAAGACCCGCTCGGCCCTGAGATTGGGAAACTTCTCATCTCCATCATTGCGCAGGAATAACGCCTTGCGGCCGTCGCCGACAAATACCAGCGCATCATGGGGGATCTTCAGTCTGTTCATCTCACCGCTCCCGAATTGCCTTGTTATGATAGAGTACCAGGCCGGCCAGTGGTTGATGGAGGTCAAATCAAGGCAGCGCATGGCTTGCCGCGACGCCGGCCTCTTGACCAAGGTCAACGCTCCTGCCGCTTTGGCAACGCGCCGCCGTCCCACTGAACGGAGATCGACACGCCCGGCTGTGCCGGACTCCTCGACTTGCGGCCTTTGACCTTCATCAAACTGCGGCTCCCGGCATTGGCCTAGGCTGTGGCGCTAATGAAGAGAGGCCGACCATGAGGGACATCCCGGACCTTGCGATATCAGCCGAGAAGGTCGCCGCAATCCTTGCCAAGGCGAAGCGATTCGACGTCAAGGACGTCGTCACCGATCCCGACCCGGGCTCCAATGCCAGCGACGACGCGATGTTATCCGTCCTCGAAGATCACGGCGACGATCCCGTCCGGAACGAGTTGACGGCAATCATCCGCGGACTGAACGAGGACGAGCAGATCGACCTTGTCGCCCTGACCTGGCTCGGCCGCGGTGACGGCGAGCTGGATGACTGGGGCGATATTCGCGGCGAGGCCGCACGCGCCCATAACGCGCGGACGGCCGAGTACCTGCTGGGCGTACCACTTCTTGGCGACCTCCTTGAGGAAGGCCTCGCACAATTCGGCCACTCCATGGAAGAGTTCGAACAGCCCCTGTAACATACTAATGCCGACCTGCCGGTCGCTGTTGCGGTGCGGACAACTGAAACATCCTCAACGTCGCAGGATGCTGCTCTCGGGCAGAGGATCACCCAGGAAGCAGAGCGTGTCACTAGCGATCTCGGCTATCCTCGCGGAATCATGGGGAGCAGACCCGCCGATCTCGATGATCTTCCGAGCAATATATTCAGTAAGCGGATCAGCTCGATCCACCAGATATAATGCGCGAAGTGTCTTCTCGTAGGCGCAAATCAGAATACCGACCTCACCCGGGCTCAATGTTGAGCCCAGAAGCAATCGGTGAATTGCCGTTGGTGTCGAACGCCCCATAGTTTTAATGCTATGTTCACGAGCCGCGGAACTCTTGATTTGCCTCAAATTGACACTCATGCGCGTTCGAATGCTTGCGCGCCGGTGCGGGCTCGAGACCGGACTCATTCCGTGATCCGCTTGAAAGAGAGCAACTTCCCCTGAGGCGACGCCTCACAGCTGCCAATTCACTTCTGGTGGCGGCGGCACCGGCCCGGCTGCGTGGCAGGATGATCAGCCTGGATATGCACGCCATGCGCGGCGGCATCTCGATCGGCAGCCTGCTCATTGGAGCGTCGGCGGACCTTGTGGGTGCCCGCCATGCGTTGCTGCTCAGTGGTGTCCTGGCGCTCGCCACCCACGTGATCGTTGGTCGACGACAGGTGCGCGCTGACTTGCCTCCGACTGCGGAAGCGCGGCCCACGCGGACATCACCACGACAAGCGCCCTCCGTGCCTCTCCTTAGGGATTCGACCCGAATTTTCCCCTGACCTCCCCGATGCTATCGAGCCACTGTACGGTTCGTGTTTGGAGGAGACGGGGAAGATGGGTCAGCTCTATTTCCATTGCTCACATCCGCAAGGGACATTGATCGACCGATCCGGCGCTGCGATCGCCGATCTGGCTGAGGCCCGCGATTATGCCACCGGCATCGTGCATTCGCTACTCAGGAAGCGCAGCTCCGAAGACTGGCGAGGTTGGGTGCTGCATGTCTGCGACGATCTTGGCGACGACGTGTTCGTAATGCCCTTCTCTGTCGTGCTGGGCAAGCCACATTGAGAAGACCACAATGACAGTCCCACGACAATCACTGACTATTCTCCGGCAACACTTGAAGCTGTCCGTCACGAAATGGCGGAAGCTGCTTGACGCAGCCCGCGATCCCTATCGACCAGAGCGTCACTACATGCGGGGCCCAGGTCCAAGATGGCACGAGAAGCATCGAAACGACGCTCTGCCGTTTGGCAGCATACGCTAACGAGGTGCAGCTCCGACGCGAGATCAACCAGGCTCGCTGCACGTGTAGCAGATAGGCTGTAACTACCCGAGGAATCCAGCCACGACGTGGCTTATCATATTCTACATCCTCGGCGCGTGATCGCCGTGATCGCGACGCCATGGCCAGCGGAGACGGGATCCTGACGGCGCAAGGCTGCTACTTTTGCTGAATACGATTCAGATAATCGATAACGGCGAGGATGCGTGTTCGCACGACGACTTCCCGCAATCCTCGCGTTGGATCAAGCGCGTCATAAGCGGGATCAATAATGTGGGGCAGGTTCTTAGTTGGGTTGAACCGTTCCCCCCAAATCGGCATTTCATGAGTGCCGTGAGCGGAAACTGTCCTCCGTCCATCTATGGTTTCATACACGTCGCTGATGGGAAAGACCCCGTTGTTGTTCTTGGCCAAGCTCGTCAGATCGGCAGGCGGCACCTTTAGCTGTTCACTGACAGGTCCTTTGCCTCTTCCATCCGCGCCGTGGCAGCTTGCGCACGAAGCCTCAAATTCTGCCTTACCGACATCGACGTCTTCCGCATGAACGGCAGCCGGGAAAACACCGGTGAGACTGCCAATCATTAACCAAGTAAGATATTGGCGCATCATGTGCGCTCCTAATTTCCAAAACCTATTCTAAGAGTATTCGATTTGCTTTGCTTTGACGCAACTTAATAGGTCGTACCCTCTGAGCCTTGCCGACGGGATTGCGACGTCTCGCGAAGTTTCGCCGGATTCAAGCGCCGCGGTTCGGTCTCTCATTTCTGGTCACTCCCGCCATCCTGCGCCGCCGCAAATCGCTCTTTCGAGAGGCCGTCGCCGCGCCCAACTCAGTTGACCGAAGTCAAACGTTGTCGCCGCGAAACCCCTATTTTACGCAGGCTATACGTGCTCTCGAGAGGACATTCCCAACATGCCTCATAAGCAGGTTTTGTTTCACGCGGCGGCTCGCGAAAAGGTGCTGCGCGGAGCCTCGTTGCTCGCGGACGCGGTGCGGGTCACATTGGGGCCGAAGTCCAAATCGGTGCTGATCCAGAAGAGTTGGGGCGCGCCAATCGTCTGCAATGACGGCGTGACCATCGCCAAGGAATTCGATCTCAAGGATCCCGAGGAGAACCTTGGGGCGCAAGTGCTGAGGCAGGCCGCGGAAAAGACCGGCGAAGTGGTCGGCGACGGCACCAGCACCTCAACTATCCTGGCGCAGGCCATCCTCGCCGATGGTGTCAGGAACGTGGTCGCGGGGGCAAGTGCAATCGATCTGAAGCGCGGGCTGGACCGCGCGGCGCGAGCATCGATCGCCGCACTCCATGCGATGGCCCGGCTTGTCAAGACCAGGGCGGAGAAGGCGCAGGTGGCGACGATTTCAGCCCACAACGATGCGTCGATCGGCGAGCTAGTCGCCGATGCACTCGAAAAGGTGGGCAGCGAAGGCGTGATCTCGGTCGAGGAATCCAAGACGACCGAGACCGTGCTCGACGTCGTCGAGGGAATGAAGTTCGATCGCGGCTTCCTCTCTCCGTACTTCGTCAGCGATGCAGAGCGAATGGAGGCCGTTCTCGAGGACCCATTCATCCTGTTGTGCGACCACAAGATCAGCGCGCTGAACGATCTTGTGCCGCTGCTTGAGCAGATCGCAAAATCCGGTCGGCCGCTCTTGATCATCGCCGAGGATATCGAGGGCGAGGCTCTCGCCACGTTGATTGTCAACCGGCTGCGCGGCGTCCTCAAAGTATGTGGCGTGAAGGCCCCTGGTTTTGGCGACCGCCGGAAGGCGATGCTCGAGGACATTGCGATTCTGACCGGCGCCCAGGTGATATCGAGCGACGTCGGATTGAAGCTCGAAAATACTACCGAGGCTCAGCTTGGGCACGCCGCTCGCGTGGTTTGCGACAAGGAGAATACCACACTGATCGGCAGCAAGGGCAACCGCACGCAAATCGATGGGCGCCTTACGCAAATCCGCCGTGAAATCGAAAAATCGAGCAGCCAGTATGACAAGGAGAAGCTCGAGGAGCGGTTGGCAAAGCTATCGGGCGGGGTCGCAGTCATCCGGGTGGGCGCACCCACCGAAGCGGAGATGAAAGCCAAGAAGGAGGCGCTCGACGACGCCATCAGCTCGACGAAGGCGGCCGTGGCCGAGGGCATGGTGCCAGGTGGCGGCCTCGCGCTCCTCAGATGCACAGATGCGGTCAGCAGGGAGGAAGCAACGTGTGAAGGCGACGAGAAGACCGGGATCCAGATCTTGAAGCGCGCGCTCGAGGCCCCCGCCCGCCAGATTGCGGAAAACTCCGCAACCGATGGCGGAGTGGTGGTGGCCCGCATGCTCGGCAGTCAGGGAAATTTCGGCTTCGACGCGTCGCGCAAGGTATATGTCGATCTGGTCGAGGCCGGTATCGTCGATCCGGCTAAAGTGGTCAGGACGGCACTGGAGAACGCTGTCTCGGTCGCAAGCGTTCTGCTGCTGACGGAAGCAACGATGACGGAAATTCCGGAGGCAAAGCGTGAACGGATGCCGGAACCCGAGATGCCGATATGAAAGCACCGGAGCCTTTTGCCAGAATCTCCGGTGAAGACACTTTCTGTGTGCCATCGCTGTGGCGATCAGCTAGGGACATGAAGTCAGTGCGACTGTTTTGATGCTGATCAAAACGCGATCCTCGTCGATGAGCTTAGAAATTAACATGCGTAGGTCCCCAACTACGCTCTCCACGCCAAGTAAAGCCGTCAGCTTCCCAAGGGCTGGCGGCTTCCGTTTCTCAACGCGAGCCCGCCGATGCGCCCGCGTGGACTGAGGTTTGCCACGCCTGCACGCATGAAATCCGTGATCATGCGGCGACCCTCTCGCTCGTTTCGGTGCTCTTGCCGAGCAGCGGCGCAAACTGCTCCGCAGTTATCGTTTCATTTGCTATTAGCAATTCGACACCAGCGTCAAGGTCGGCGCGCCGACGTTGCAAAATATCCCGGGCACGACGGTCGCCCTCCTCAACCAGGTTTCGCACGGCGAGATCGATCTCACGGCCAGTAGCATCAGCAGCCGCAACGACTGCGTCCTGAGCGGCAGCGATAAATGCCTGCGGTTTTAGCGCATAGATGCGCTGCCCTACCGTCTCGTCCATGCCGTATTTGGTCACCATCTCGATGGCGACTTCGGTCGCACGTTGAAGATCATCTGCGGCACCAGTCGAAATGGTTCCGTCGAAAATCAAGCGCTCCGACGCACGTCCTCCCATCAGCACAGCGATGCGGTTCTTCAGCTCCTCGACCGTAAGCAAAAATCTGTCTTCGGTCGGACGCTGGATGGTGTAACCCAGTGCGCCGGTCCCACGTGGGATGATCGACACCTTCTGTACAGGATCAACACCGGGCAAGCTTGCCGCGACGAGGGCATGTCCCATCTCGTGATACGCAACCCTGCGCCGTTCGTCCTTGCCAAGCACCCTGCTCTTCTTCTCGATGCCGGCCACGATCCGCTCAATCGCCGTAACAAAATCGGCGAACGTCACCTCCTCGCCGTTCCGCCTGGTCGCGGCGATCGCAGCCTCGTTGATGAGATTGGCGAGGTCCGCTCCGGTGAACCCGGTCGTGAGGCCAGCTACCTTGTCAAGGTTGACATCCTCGCCCATGCGGATCTTGCCGACATGCACTTTAAGAATGGCAACGCGCCCGGTCTTGTCCGGCCGGTCCACAAGGACCTGCCGGTCGAACCTCCCGGCCCGCAACAGCGCCGGATCCAGAATTTCAGGCCGGTTGGTTGCTGCCAGCAGGATCACGCCGGCGCTCGGGTCGAAGCCGTCTAGCTCCGACAGGAGCTGATTGAGGGTTTGCTCCTTCTCGTCGTAACCGCCAAACGACAGTGGTCCGCGACTGCGCCCCAGTGCGTCGAGCTCGTCGACGAAAATGATGCACGGTGCCGCCTTGCGGGCTTGCTCAAACAGGTCCCGTACGCGGGCAGCGCCAACTCCGACGAACATCTCAACGAACTCGGAGCCCGAGATCGAGAAGAATGGAACACCGGCCTCCCCCGCTACGGCGCGGGCAAGCAACGTCTTCCCCGTCCCCGGCGGTCCGACCAGCAAAATCCCCTTTGGTACACGAGCACCCAAACGGCCGTAGCTCTTGGGGTCCTTCAGAAATGAAACGACTTCCTGGAGCTCGAACTTCGCCTCGTCGACGCCGGCAACATCGGCGAAAGTGACCTTGATGTCCTTCTCGACATAGACCTTGGCACGGGACTTGCCAATCGCCATGACGCCGCCGAAACCCTGGCGGCCGGGCACGCCGCGCCCCATCCAGAACCAGATTACGAAGAAGATGATGACCGGAAATATCCAGGACAGCAGACTTTGCAGCGCGCCCCCTCCCGGAACGCCACTCACACTTACGCCCTTTGCCGCGAGCTTTTCGGCCAAGGCCATATCGACCCGCGCGGTCACGAACGCCGACTTTCCGCTCGGAAGCTGCTCCTTCAACCTTCCCTGGATTGTATCCGAACCGACAGTAACCTCGGCGACCTTCTCCTGGGCGAGCAGCTGCTCGAACTGGCTATAGGAGATCGTTTCGATTGAAATGCGCGACGTGAGAAAAAACTGCAGAACGAGGAGCAGTATACCGCCCGCGAAGATCATGCCCGTCGCCATGGTCTGCTTTCGCGAGACTTGATCGGACTCCACCTGCTCCTCCCATCGTCGTCGGCCGTGCTTTGAACACTATCTGGCAGCCGCAATCTCTGCTTGATTCAAGTCAAACCGCCGCTTCCCGCACAAGCGGCTGCGATTGATGGAGATCAAGCCGCCCGCCGTTCGTCGTGGGCAATCTTCGTCATCTCACTTCATTCATGGAGCGCACCATGAGCAACCAACGTCACCGCTCTGGACCAGGAGGCCAATGTCTGGCTAAAGGCTGTTGACGAGGAGCTGGACCTCGACAATCGACAGCAGGCCTACAACGCGTTGCAGGCCGTACTGCGCACGCTGCGGAATCGATTGCCTCCGGAGGTCGCGATCAAGCTGGGCGCGCAACTGCCGATCCTCGTGCGAGGCATCTACTACGAGGGCTGGCACGCTGCGGGAACGCCGACCAAGGAACGCCATGTCGAGGGACTTCGCTGCGCAAGTGCTGTCGGAGCTCCCGCAAGACTTTCCTGTCGATGCCCAGATCGTCGCCCGCGGCGTGTTTGAGATTCTCTGGGAAAAGCTCGATCCCGGCGAGTTCGAGAAGGTGATGAACCATTTGCCGGCTTCGTTCAGGGCCTTGCAGGCCTAGGCGATCTCATGGTCCGCAATCAACGATCGGTCACGACCTCGGAGGTGGTCATCCCGCCGCTTGGTCTTGGCGGTATCTTGAGCGTGCCGAAGGGCGCGATTGGCCTCGTTGTGTTTGCTCATGGCAGCGGCTCCAGCCGTCACAGCCCGCGCAACACGGCCGTCGCACGGGCGCTGAACGGCCATGGCTTCGCGACCTTGCTGTTCGACCTGCTTGCCCCGAATGAAGAGTCTGACCGTGCAAACGTGTTCGACATTTCCCTGCTTGCGGAACGCCTCGTCGAAGTGGTGCAATGGTTGGACCGTCAGGGGCATTTGACCGCGGAACTCCCAATCGGCCTGTTCGGTGCCAGCACCGGCGCGGCGGCCGCTCTCGTAGCTGCCGCCCGGCTTCCCGGGCGCATCGGTGCGGTGGTCTCGCGTGGCGGACGCCCGGACCTCGCCGGCAATGCGCTTTCAATGGTGCGCGCACCGACACTGTTGATTGTCGGCGGCGCCGACGACCAGGTCATCGAGCTGAACCAGGAGGCACTCGTCCGCTTGCGGGCGCCGAAAGCACTGGAGATCGTTGAGGGCGCCACGCATCTCTTCCCGGAACCTGGTGCCTTGGGTGAGGTAATTGAATACGCCGCGCGATGGTTTGAGCGGCATCTTCGCAAGGCTCAGCGCCTTCCCGCCGGGTCCTAATAGCCCCCGCATCCGTCTCTTCCCGTCTCATTAAGTGGAGCCGTTTGAAGCGTACGACTCTCTGTTGGCCGGAAAGCGCTTCAAGATCGCGATAACCTCCTCATCATCGACCTGGCGAAAATCACGATAGAAGTACCCGATCGCGCCGAAATCCCGCGGCGTATCGAGGCAGATGATCGCGTCGACTTCGGCTTGCAACTTCGCGACTGTATCGAGGGGAGCCACGGGCACTGCGAGCACCAGTTCGTTGGGCTTCCGATTGCGAGTTGCCCTGACGGCAGCAAGCGTCGTCGCGCCCGTCGCAATGCCGTCGTCAATGATGATGGCGACCAGCCCGGTCACCTCGGAGCGAGGCCGATCTCCGAGATAACGGCGCCGCCGCCGTTCGACCTCGGCAAGCTCCTTCTTGCAGATGGCATCAAATTGCCTCTCGCTGACACCGCATAGTTCGACGACTTCGCTGTTGCGGACCACTGTGGGGTGCTCGCCATCGCTAACGGCCCCCATGGCAAGCTCCGGCTGACTTGGCACCCCGATCTTGCGCGCGAGTAGAAGGTCAAAGGGGGCGTCCAGCGCCGCGGCGACCTCGGCGGCGACCGGCACGCCTCCCCGCGGCAGCGCCAGAATAATCGGATGGCGCGCCTTGTACTTCGTCAATGCTCGGGCGAGCTTCCGGCCGGCATCGGTTCGGTTCTGAAACAGCATGGCGAAGCAACCTCTTGGGCCACGTTCACATTATCGATCCCACCGAGAGAACCGTTGATCAACATCAAGCCGCGAAGCGAGCCGATTGACCATAGAGTTTGTATGCTCGACCGACAAAGCGATCCATGCGGCCGGAACGGCGAGGATGATGGTATCTCCCTTGCCTGCAAGGTCAGGTTTCTGAGCCGCCCCGACAGCTATATGCCGGTGCCCGAAACGGTCATTGCGCGCGAAACCCACATGTCCTGGGTCTTCATGGCCGGCGACCGCGTCTACAAGCTCAAGAAACCGGTGCGGTTATCTCGACTTTTCCACGCTTGCTCGGCGGGCCGTAGCTTGTCGGGCAGAGGCTTCCCTCAACGGCAGGCTGGCGCCGGACGTCTATCTCGGCGTCGCACCGCTCACTCGCACCCCCACAGGTTACGCAATCGGAGGCCGCGGCCGGATCGCCGATTGGTTGGTCGTCATGCGCCGGCTCGATGAAGACCAGACACTTGAAGCGCTGTTACATGCCCGCAAGGTTTCGCTGGCGCACATCCAGCAATTGGCTGACAAGCTGCAGCAGTTCTATTCTCGCGCTGCACGCGCGTTGATCAATGTCGACAGCTACCGTCTATCATTGAAGCGAGCCGTTGCTTCCGATCGGCGTATGCTCATCAACCCGGCCTTCAGGCTAAATCGAGGAACCATCGAGTGGATTTCCCGCGTCCAGCATCGTTACCTGCACCAACATCGTGAGGTTCTTACAGACCGGATCCGGCGCCGGTTCATTCTCGACGCTCACGGCGACCTCAGACCCGAGCATATCTGGTTGAGTCCACCGTTTCCGATCATCGACTGCCTCGAATTCAATAGCCGGCTCCGGACGCTGGATGCTTTGGACGAACTGGCGTTCCTGCATTTGGAATGCGATCGTCTTGGCGGACTGTGGGTCGGCAACGCTCTGCGAAGTCGCCTTGCGATCCTTCTTGACGATGATCCGGCGACCGGGCTGTTCCTATTCTATCGCATCAACCGTGCCATGTTGCGTGCCCGCCTGTCGATTGCACATATGATCGACCCGCATCCGCGGACCCCGGAAAAGTGGCCGCGCATGGCTCACACCTATCTTTCGATCGCACGCATGGACGCCAGGCAACTCGATCGATTGCTCAGCGTTCACGCTTGATATGGCATGAGATCAGCCAACGCCTCACCATGGTGCAATCGGCGGATGGTCTCTGCAAGGAACGGCACCGCTGAAACCGTCTCGAGCTTTGCGAGCACTGGTCCGGGAGACAGCCTGAACGGCGGCACGCTGTCGGTTCCGATGATGCGATCGATCACTGAATTCGCAAGCGCGCCCACGAGCGCCTTGCCAATCGGTCGGCCAGCGGCCTTCTCCAGCGTCTCGCGGAGCAGATCCGCGCGCTTGCCGCCACCGAGGTCCGGCGACACAACACAGATCGGTCGGTCCGCTGCAATCTCCCTGATCCTGGCGACAAATCACCATCAAGGGCGAGAAGAAGGAAGAGAAAGAAGAAAAGAACAAAGACTACTACGTCTCCGAGCGGCGCTATGGTGCGTTCGAGCGCTATTTCGCACTGCCCGAGGGCGTCGACGCGAGCAAGATCGAGGCCACGTTCAAGAACGGCGTGCTGAAGGTAGCGCTGCCGAAAACTGCGGACGCGCAGAAGCCCGCGAAGAAGATCGAGGTCAAGGCGGCCTGAGCTGGCGGGGGGACGATCGCGGAGCTGCTATCGCAGCTCTGCGATCTGTCAGGGCTTTGCGGTCACAGCAAACGGGTCGTCGCGGTCCCTGACGCAGAGTACTTGTAACGCTCGCTAGTAAGCGGGCAGCCAATAAACCGGAAGTGCCCGCGCGATCCCTATCCAGGGGACGTTGCTTAGTGGGATTGGTGTCCATGGACCACCTCATCGCGCGCGCGAACATCGATCATTGACTGGACCTGCTAAAGACCGAGGGCTGGTGACAGCCGGTTTCGCTATCCCAGGAAAGCTCGTGACCCGGAGCGACCGCCCGGCAAAAACAGGGCAGAGCAAAAATTCATTTCATCCCCGAGACTTTACTCGTCCGGCGGCCTTCATTCGCTGCCGGGTTTTTGCTGTAACGCCGCGCGACAGGCCATCAAGCCCATAGGAGGAAGAGCGCGGCGGCATTGGAGCCGATCAACAGAACGGTGCTTGCGATCGTAAGCCCGAGAAAGGCGTTGTTCCGGAAAGAACACTCATAGCCAGTCTCCTCTCTTGAGGAAGAGCATCCGGCAATCGTATACTTGGAAGCGCACGCTTTCGAAATTCGGGACGGCTACTTAAGTGCTTCTGCGGAACCACAGCGGAAACTGGCTCCTCAAGACGGGCCAAAGCCAGGTTGGCGTTGTCTGGCGATAAGCTAATGCGACATCAGCGGGCAGATCGAGGCTTGCTGCAGCAAACCCCGCGTCATGCCGCCGAACATTCATTCCCCGAGCCGGCTATGTTGTAACCTCCGGTGACGGTCAGATCGGCGCCTTCCTGCCGGGCCAGCCTCATGACGTACTCTTCGTCCGGTTCGGCCGTGTGCACGCGAACCTCAAACTGGCAGTTGACACTGTGCCGTTCAAGATAGCTAGCGACGTCCCTCAGGCGGGGGGTGGCAGCCTCCTGCTCGTCCGACGCACAGATTTCGGCAATCGCCACCTTGGAAGCCCGGGTCAGAAAAGGCAGCGCCTCGCGAACTGCCAGACGCGCCTTGCGAGTGCCCTTCCAGCCGACAACGATCCGGTCTGCGGACAAGCTGGTTACGCCCTCCGGCACCACAGCGTAGGACGCCCCATGCGCAGAATGGCCTCGGCCTAGCGTGCTGCTGTTGATGTTGTGCGACGGGCGTCACTCGCAGTGCGAGCGCGCAACCCAATGAACGCCGTCCTTTACGTAGGACCGCTTGACCGCGGACCACGCGGTTCGGTGCGCGATCTCTTCCTGCCGGCGATCTCCCCCATGAGCAGCAAAACTGTGATTGAAGGCTTCGCGATAGATGTGTTGCGCGTGAGACGGCAAATGATAGCGAATTGGAAGGGGCAGATCATCATTCGATTGGTAAGGCACATGTAACTCCATCAATCAACCTTCGCCCATTCCTCATCTTCGGGAGAGCGGTCAGAAGCTAGGCCATATATCCGGTCGAACCACCGCAGGTGGTCGTGGACCTTGACGACGCCTCTAACGTTCTCCGCTGCGACAACTGCAGCACTACGATAGCGCTCTTCCGTAATCATGCCGCTGAGATGAACGATTCCGTCCTTGACGATCACGTTAAAACCCGACGGACACCAATCCTTGCTCTCGATCTCGTCAATAATTCGCATGCGAATTTGTTCGTCGCTGTTGTTCGGGTCGGGCTCCCGACCGGACAGACTTGCAGCCGCCTGCATGAGGTTCGATCGCGATACAATTCCGATCAGCTTATCGTCGCGCACGACTGGAACGCGTTTGATATTGTTTCGCTCCATGATCCCGACAATTTCCGTCAATGTGGCCCGCTCATCGACCGTTATCGGAGCCGTGGTCATGATTTCGGACACCTTGCGGCCGTGCTCGCGAACGTAACTCTCGGCAGCCTCACCTGCGCCGATGATCAGTTCGAGCCAGCGGGCGCGCTTTCGCTGTGTACCAATTTCGCTTCTCCGCAGAAAATCACCCTCCGACAGAACGCCCACCAGCTCGCCTTGCCGGTTGACGACGGGCAGACCGCTGACATGATGCCTCAACATGAGACTTGCGGCCTCTGCCAAATCTGCTTCGGAATCGATCGAGATGACATTCCGGGCCATGATCTCACCAGCTCGCATGGGGACCCTCCAATAGCTAACTGTAAAATTGAATAGCCTTGGACATTCACTGTTATTGACCTGCGTCAACGTAATCGGTTTTGACCGGGCCAATCTTAAGTATTTTTTGGCAGAACGGCTGCATTGCGCCGAGTCAGGTCGCAAGGCTGGCAAAGTACTTGACCCAACTTTTCCTTGAAGCAAGGACACGGCTTATGCTGACCTATTCCAAATTAGATACCTTGGGGGCGATCTATCAGCGGCGCGCCGTGAGAAGTTACGCACCCGACAAGCTTGAGCGAGCCACAATCGAACAATTGCTGGAAGCAGCGGTGCAGGCGCCGACGGCACTTCGTGCCGAGCCCTGGGTGTTCGTGGTGATCCAGGACTAGACGCGCCTGCGGCACTATTCGGATCGCGCCAAGGCGTTGTTGCTCGGCCAACACCAGGCGATGTCGTACTTCCAAATCGCCGAGCCGCGTGCATTGGCGATGCTGCCCGTTCCGGATTTCAACATCTAAAGCGAAGGGTCCATTCGTCGAAGCCGATTGCTGGCTCGCTGCCGAAAACCTCATGCTTGCAGCCACAGCACAAAGTCTCGGCACCTGTTGCTTCGGCTTCGCCGTTGGCGCCCTGAACACCCCTGAAGTCAAGAAAGAGCTCGGGATTCCCGACAGCCATCCGCGGGAGTCCGCAAGCCGCCCGCCGTATTGAACTGGGTACCGTAGCCGATTCAGGAAACCGATCGGCGAGGGGCGCCCCGACTGGTCACGGGGACGCCGGCCGACAAAAACACCCCCGAACAACCAGAAGTGATCCGGGGCAGTCGGGGAGTTCTGGAAAAGTTGCGGCGATCCATTGCCCTAATTTGCAGCGTCACCTTAGTTCGGCAACAACAACGGGATTGAGATTGGAGAGTTCGACGGGAAGATGGACTTTGGCTACAGAGTGCGAGTCTTCGATTCCGGAGGCGTGACGTCCATGCAATCCGACAATCGTCACCGCGATGCCCGCAAAAAGCGCGACTGCAACAATCCTGTAATGGGTCGCGCGGCTGGCTGCGTGAAAGGTGTGGCTCATGGTCCGCTCCTACATATGAAGCGTGTCTCAAGACCGCGCGCTTGAAAATTCGGGATCGCTCCCTAAGGACAATTGCGGAGCTGACCATGAGCTGCCAGCTTCCCCAAGCCGGCAGCATTGTCGGGAATGGCCGCATGGACCTGCTGGACGATCCGGAAGTGCGTGAAGCGGCTTTCCGCACAAATCATGCTCGAAGACCCAATGCGCGACGACTAGTTTCATCGCAGTTTAGGAGCGCCGGACGCCGGGGCGTCCACCCGTACGCAATTGGGTTCAAGGAACCCATTCTGCGATTGCGTACGGGTGGACTGCCCCGGCCCAGTGAGCGATCGCTCGACCGGAGGTGACAGGCGAGGAGAATGGACCCTGGAGCCGACGCGCGCTCCCGCCACGTCCGATTCAGGTCATTAACGGCGATCGCAGGATCGTTGATGCGATCCCGAACTACTCTTCATATCGGGCCAGACGCATGCCGCCAAGTCGCCGGTTCAGGGCCATCCGATCTGTTGATCGCACGGATGATTTTCGCTCCCAGCATACCAAAGGATCCGATCACTTCCGCTTGAGACTCTTAGCGTGATCATTCCGCCGATCGATTCGGTTGAGACAGGTCAAACGATGCCGATGCGGCAGTGCGACAATCATTTTAATATCCGCAGATCAAGGCATTATACATGCAAACCTCAGCCGAGCTTCAGGAAGGCGCATCGATCCTGACGCAGTCCGCTTCTCCTCCACTCGTACCGTCCGAGCCGCATCATCTGCCAGCGGGGCGGCGGGCAGAGACCAGGCGCTTGCGCCGGCGGATCGCCGTCGTGCTTTTCATGCTGCTGGTCGCAGTTGGCAGCGGATATTATGTCTGGAAGCGGACGCATCCGCCGCTCCCGGTTGGCATCAGCCTTGGCAATGGCCGCATCGAGGCGGACGAGATCGACATCGCCACAAAATATGCCGGTCGGGTTTCCGAATTGCTGGTCGACATCGGCGACACGGTCTCGCCGGGCCAAGTTCTAGCGCGGATGGACACCCGCGACATCGAGCAATCGCTCTCCAAAGCCGGCGCGCAGGTTCGGCTAGCGCAGCGCTCGGTCGATGAGGCACAAGCCAACCTCGCTCAGCAGCAGGCGTCGAAGACGCTCGCCGAGGTGGAGATGGAGCGAACAAACTCGCTCCTAAGGAACGGCTGGGCCACACGAGAGGTCGCGGACCAACGCAGGCAGGCACTGGACTCCGCGGTCGCCGGGCTGAACGCTGCGCAAGCAAGGGTCCTGGTCGCCGAGCACGCGTTGGAAGCCGCCCAGCACGATGCTGGCTTCTACAAGGTCCAGATCGCCGACAACACGCTGGTCGCACCAAAGTCTGGTCGCATTCAGTACCGGCTGACCAATATCGGCGAGGTGCTTCCTGCCGGCGGCAAGGTCTTCACCATGCTCGATTTGTCGTACGTCTACATTGACATCTTTTTGCCGACGCTGGAAGCCGGCAAGGTCAACGTAGGCGCCGACGCACGCATCGTGCTTGACGCCTATCCCGATCATCCGATTCCGGGCAAGGTTTCCTTTGTCGCAAGCCAGGCCCAGTTCACGCCGAAGACAGTCGAAACCCAGACCGAGCGCGACAAGCTGATGTTTCGCATCCGCACGCGCATCGACAAGGAGCGCGTGCTCAAGCATGCCGATGCTGTCAGAAGCGGATTGCCCGGCCTGGCCTATATTCGCTGGGATTCGAAGCTCGATTGGCCGAAAAACCTGCAGGGCGCGCCGTGACGAGTAGCAGCGATGCGATCGCAGTCGTCACCGATCTCTCCCACGCTTACGGACCAGTTACGGCGCTCGATTGCGTGTCGACGACCTTGCCGGCGGGACAGCTTGTCGGGCTGATTGGCCCCGACGGTGTCGGGAAGTCGACCCTGCTTGCGATCCTCTCGGGCGCGCGACAAATTCAGGACGGTGAAGTCATTGTTCTCGGCGCCGATATCTCCGGTGCTGCCGCCCGTGCCTCGATCTGCCCGCGCATCGCCTACATGCCGCAAGGGCTCGGCAGGAACCTCTATCCCGACCTGAGCGTGAGGGAAAACATCGAGTTCTTCGCCAGGCTTTTCGGGCAATCGCGTGAAGAGCGCGACTGGCGGATCAAGGAGCTACTGCACAGCACCGGGCTCGCGCCCTTCGCCGACCGGCCGGCGAAGAAGCTTTCGGGCGGCATGCGGCAGAAGCTAGGGCTCTGCTGCTCGCTCATTCACGATCCCGATCTTTTGATCCTCGACGAGCCTACCACCGGGGTCGATCCGCTGTCGCGTCGCCAATTCTGGGACCTGATCGACCGCCTGCGCGGGCGTCGGGCGCGGATGAGCGTCGTCGCCGCAACCGCGTATATGGAAGAAGCCGAACGCTTCGACTGGCTGATCGCCATGGATGGCGGCAGGATCCTCGCGGCCGGCTCGCCCTCCGATCTGAAGGCGAGGACCTCGACGCAATCGATCGAAGGCGCTTTCGTAGCGCTGGTGCCGCGCCAACAGCACCAGGCCGTATCCTTCGTCAATCCACCGCTCGATCCAAATGCCGAACCGGTCATCGTTGCCCGTGACCTGACCTGCCGCTTCGGCGAGTTCACCGCGGTCGACCGCGTCAGTTTCGCCATCCGCCGCGGCGAAATCTTTGGATTTGTCGGCTCGAATGGGTCCGGCAAGACCACGACCATGAAGATGCTAACCGGGCTGTTGCCAACTTCGCAAGGCGAGGCACTGATCTTCGGGGAGGCGCTTCAGGCCGGCGGTCTCGCGGCGCGGCACCGGGTCGGATATATGTCGCAGTCGTTCTCCCTCTATGGCGAGCTTACTGTCGTCCAGAACCTGCTGCTGCATGCGCGTCTGTTTCAGTTGCCGCACGCGTCCGCCAACGCTCGCATTGCCGAGCTCGCCGAGAAGTGCGACCTCGCCGATCACCTCGACGAACTGGCCTCCGCGCTGCCGCTCGGCATCCGCCAGCGGTTGTCGCTTGCGGTCGCGGTGGTGCACAGGCCGGAGCTTCTGATTTTGGATGAGCCGACCTCCGGCGTCGATCCAGCGGCGCGCGACCAGTTCTGGGAGCTACTGATAGACCTTTCGCGCAATCAGGGCATCACCATCTTCGTTTCTACGCATTTCATGAACGAGGCGGCGCGTTGCGACCGACTCTCGCTCATGCATGAAGGACGCGTGCTTGCGACCGATACTCCGGATGGATTGATCAAGGCCAAGGGCGCAAGCAATCTCGAGAGCGCCTTCATCAGCTTTCTTGAGCAGAAGAGGCCCGGTGCCGCGCCCGCGCTCTCGCTCAACCAGCAACCTGCCACAGTTGCGCATTTGCGGCCGGAAACCCGGCCCTCCGTCCGCTCCCGCTTCAGCCTTCAACGGCTGCTTGCCTACGCTATGCGCGAGGGTCTCGAGCTCTGGCGCGATCCGATCCGTTTGATGTTTGCCCTATTCGGTACCGCCATGCTGATGATCGTATTCGGCTTCGGCATCTCGACTGACGTCAATAATCTCAGTTTTGCCGCGCTCGACCGCGACCAGACGCCGGAAAGCCGCGGCTATCTCGAGGAACTGCGCGGCTCGCCTTACTTCGTGGAGAAGCCCCCGCTCGCGGACTATGCCGACATCGACCGGCGTTTGAAGAACGGCGACATCGCTGCGAGCATCGAACTGCCGCCCAACTTCGGTCAGGACCTCAAGCGAGGGCGCCCGGTCTGGGTTTCCGCATGGATCGACGGTGCGATGCCGTTCCGCGCACAGACCATCCGTGGCTACCTCGAAGGCATGCACCAGATCTATCTGGCTGATCCCGCCGTGAAGACGACGCAGACGTCCGCGCCGCCTCCGGCGGATATCGAGATCCGTTTCAAGTATAATCAGGATTTCGACAGCGTCTTCGCCATGGTGCCATCCACGCTCGCCATGATGCTTGCGCTATTCCCGGCCATCCTGATGGCGCTCGCGGTCGTGCGCGAGAAGGAGCTCGGCTCGATCACTAACCTCTACGTCACGCCGGCAACCCGGTTCGAGTTCCTGGTCGGCAAGCAGCTACCATACGTCGCCGTGGCGTTGATCAACTTCATTATCATGTTCGTCATGGCGATCTTCCTGTTCAAGGTTCCGTTAAAAGGGAGCTTTTTGGCGCTTCTCGCTGGCACCGTCATTTACGTCTTCACCACGACCGGCTATGGCATGCTGATCTCGAGCTTCTGCAAGACTCAGATTGCCGCGCTCTTCGGCACGGCGATCCTCACCATCCTGCCGGCCCAGCAGTTCTCAGGCATGATGACGCCGGTCTCCTCGTTGTCTGGCGCTGCGCAGATCATCGGCCTTGGCTTTCCGATGAGCTATTATCGTCCGATCAGCGTTGGCACATTCACCAAAGGGCTGGGATTTTCCGATCTTGGATCGAGTATCCTGCTGTTGACCCTGTTTATCCCCGTGCTGACAGCGATCAGCATGCTGCTGCTTCGCAAGCAGGAGCGCTAGATGCGCTCGCTTTCCAACATCTTCTGGCTCGGCACCAAGGAGCTGCGCAGCTTCTTCTCAGACTGGGTTTTACTGGGATTCGTGATTTATTCGTTTTCGCTTGCTGTGATCAGCCAGGCGCAGAGCAATTCGCAGGAGCTCTATCACGCCTCGATCGCCGTCGTCGACGAAGATCACTCGGAGCTATCGCGGCGTATTACCAAGGCATTCCTGATGCCTTATTTCAAGCCACCGGCGGCAATTGCGGAGACCGACGTCGAACATCTGATGAACGCTAGCAGATACACCTTCGTCATGGACATTCCACCGAACTTCCAGCGAGACCTGCTGGCCGGCCGGCGCCCTCGCCTGCAGATCAACGTCGATGCCACTGCCATGGTTCAGGCAGGTCTCGGCTCGGGCTACGCCGAACAGATCGTCAATACCGAGATCGCCCGCTACGTGTCCCGCGCGGAGCCCACGCCGCTGTCGCCGGTCAATCTCGCAATCAGGATAGCGTTTAACCCCAACGTGGCGACCTCGTGGTTCACGAGCGTAATGGGAATCATCTCAAGCGTCACCATGCTCGCGATCATTTTGGCCGGAGCCGCGCTGGTACGCGAACGAGAGCACGGCACCATAGATCATCTCATGGTCATGCCGCTCAGCCCGTTCGAGATCGCGATGTCCAAGATCTGGGCCAATGGCTTCGTCATCACGATAGCAGTCGCCCTGTCGCTCTATCTCGTGGTCCGCCTGCTGTTGCAGGTTCCGATCGCGGGCTCCATCCCGCTCTTCATGTTCGGCGCTGCGATCTATCTGTTCTTTGCGACTGCCATCGGACTGTTTCTCGGCACGGTGGCGCGTTCCATGCCGCAACTCGGCCTGCTGTACATGCTGGTTGCCGTGCCCATGAATATCTTGTCCGGCAACGCGACACCGTTGGAGAGCATGCCGCGCTGGCTTGCGATCGCCATGCAAGCGTCGCCATCGACCCACTTCGTTTCCTTTGCCCAAGCTATCCTCTATCGCGGTGCGGGTTTTGACGTGGTTTGGCCGCAATTTGTGATGGTGGCCGCCATCGCCGCGCTGTTTCTGATGCTGTCGCTGATGCGCCTCCGCGCCTCGCTCAGCTCGGCCATGACCTGACGCCGCTGCGGCGCCGGCCGATCAGCACGGCGAATCCGACTGGCAGATCAGGTACGAATGTGGCAGGGGGTGGCATATCGCAGCGATATAAAATGGCCCGGCGCGTCCTGCAGCCCGAGCAAAACCAAGTATAGGCTGCTTTGCTGTTGTTCGTTCAAGGTTGGGCAGCGCACGTAGATTTCGATCCACATTGCTTCAGTGTTGTTGATCTTTGACGAAACGAAATCGCGCCAACATCCCGACAACTGACTTGGGACGCATGAAGCGCGATTGATGCCTTCCTTTGGCGCGTCCTTCTTCGGGATCGCTCCACCGACGTCAATTCCAATATAGAGTGCACACAATAACTCATCAATCCAGCCGAAATATCAAGACTCCAATGGCATTTAATCATTTGATGCGCTGGCCCCGTCGGAGCGGCTCGGCGGTCACCGGTTCTACCTGCCGCCACAACTTTTGCAGAAGCACGTGGCGCAGATCGGCAATGTCGCGCACGCCCAGTAGAAGAGTTGCTCCAACATAGACAGTGATCCCGAACGCGCACAGCAGCGCCGCGCGGAGGATCACGCCCGCCATGTGGGTACCCGGCAGCCACTGTAGCAACTCAGCCCGCGCGAGGAGACAGAGGCCGATGGCGAGGGCTGCCGCAACTGCCATGCGCAGAGCCGCACTGCACATTCCCGATTCTTGCAGGCTCTCTCGCGTGGCCGCCAACTCGTGCTCGAAGCGACGTCGTTGCAGCCACCCCAGCAGCAGCACATAGACGGTGATGGAAATCGAACTTGCGATCGCCAGTCCCGTAGCTCCGCACTGCTGCCTGAGGATTACGTACAGGGGAGTCATGGCGACGGCGACGCCGGTGCCCACCAGCGTTGGCAGCCATGTATTGCCGAGCGCGTAGAATCCCCTGCTGATGATTGTCTGTGCCGCCCACCCGCCGAGGCCAAGACAGAGAAAACCGAGCACTTCAGCGGTCTGCCGCGCGTCCACCGCCGAGAAGCGGTTCGCGAACGGTCCCCAGATCAGATAGACCGCCTCGAAGCCCGCGACCGTCAGGCAGACCTGGGCTGCGAAGGTCAGCGCCAGCATCAGTCGCATGGCACGACACAGCAACGCGTAACCTTGCGCGATCCGGCCTTCTGCCACCAATGCGCTGATGGTCGGATAGGAGGCGACGCCGGCGGCCGTCCCGAAAATGCCGATCGGGACCTTCATCAGGGTGCGGCCATATTGCAGATAGGACAGCGCGCCGGCCTGGAGATAGGAGGCCTGGTTCTTCACGATCCACTCGTCGACGACGACGATCGAGAAGCCGATCATGATCGGAAGCGACAGGCACGCGTATCGTCGCAGGTCCGCATCGTGCAGCGATAGCACCGGCCGCCAGCGCATCCGATTCTTGAGACAGCCATACAGCGGCAGGCCGAACGGTCCGACGATCGAGCCCGCGAGCACGCCCCAGGCAAATCCTTCGCCGCCCAATCCGGGACAGTAGCTTCCGACGAGGCCGCCGATGATGATGAAGGCCGAATAGACCAGCGGCGCCATTGCCGGCAGCGCGTGAAGGTTCTGCGCCTGCAGCGCCGCCGACAACAGGCCGCCGACCACGTGAAAGAATTGCGCAGGCAGGATGATGCGCGTCAGCCGTACCAGCGTGTCGATCTCTACGGCCTCGGTAAAACCTGGGGCGATCAGTGCAGCCAGGGGCCGCGCGAACACCATCAGGACACCAATGCCGATCGTGCCGATCACGACGACGAAGTTGGCAATCACGCTGAACGAATGCCAGGCGCCCTCGTCATCGCCTTTCCGGACGTGATGGAGGAAGATCGGGATGAAGACGATCGACAGCGCGCCTGCTGCAAGCAAGTAGTTGAGAAAATCCGGCAGCGTGAAGCTCGCGAAATAGAGGTCCGCCTGCCGGCTCGCGCCCAACGTCCGGCCGATGATCTGTTCGCGGATCAGCCCCATGACGCGGCTCAGGAAGATCGAGGCCGCCCAGAGCAGTGAAGCAATACCGATAACACGGGTCTGATCTGGAGATGGTTGCGCGGGTGAGCTGGCCATGGAGCAAAATCGAGCGGAAGAACCGCTCGATTCGTCGCCGAGATGGCATCGATAGCAATTGATGCGGGTCAACCAAGACCAACTTTGTGCGTCCCACAAAAAGAAGCTTTGACCCAGCGCAAAGAAGCGGCATCCCGTCATGCGATCATTTAGTTTTCAGGCAAGGAGTAAGGCGATGAGTATCTGGAAAACGCTAGCTACCTGCACCCTGGCGGCAGCCTTGATGGCCGGTCAATTGGAACAGGCTGCGGCAGCGCCGATGCCGACCAATGTTGGAACCATGAAAGCGATGGTCCCGGACGCCACGACCCCGGTGTACTGGCGCGGCGGTGGTTGGGGCTGGGGCTTGGGCGCCCTTGCTGCCGGTGCCATTATCGGCGGCGCGATCGCGAGCGGTCCCTACGGCTATTATGGCAGTCCCTACTATGATGGATATCCGGGGCCCTATTACAACTATTACGCTCCGCCAGCGTATTACGGGTACGGTCCGTACTACCCGCGATATTACGGCTATCGCGTCTATAGACCGTATTACGGCAGCTACGGTTATTACCGGCCCTACCGGGCTTATCATCGCTACTACCGTCCCTATTGGTGATTTGGCGGTGCGAACCGCAAAGACTTGCCGCCGAGGTGGTCAAAGCAGCTACGTTGGCTGAATGAACAGATGACGAGATCACTTTGAATATTCCGGATCGGACTGACTGTCGCCCGGCCATTTGCGCAGCCGGCGAGCGGCTACACATCAAAACGTGCGCTTCGCGGACCTTGCAAGCTGCTGCGATTGGAAGCAACGATGTCAGGACTCTTGGGTCCGTTCTTCCGAACGGCTCTCATGACTGTAAGCTATTGCTCTGCCTGATGCACCAGCAGCTCGGCAATCCGATCATCGGCGCGGCGGAGCCTGCGACAAAGTTCGCGGCTGATATTCTGCATCACTAGGACGTACCCGTGGATGTCTGCTTTGCAATACATGTAGAGGTTTCGAGCCGTGAGCTCATACAGGACAGTTGTGCTTTGCGCGGCGACGGAGGCGGATCGATTTTGCATTTCGATGAGCGTCATTTCGCCAAAAAAATCACCGGGCGCAAGACTCGCCATCCGAATCGAGCGCCCCGAATGCCCAAGTCTGCTGACGACGAGCTCGCCGGAGTGAACGACGAACATTGAACGCCCCGGCTCTCCTTCCGCCACGATCGTCGCGCCTACCTCGAAGTGGCGCTCGACGAGCATTGGGATCAACAGATCGAGGCTTGTATCTGTCAGCCCTCCGAAGAAAGGCGTGCCGAGCAGGAAAGCTTTCAATTCGGGAGAGCTGACAGCCATCGCGCCACTATACTGCCACTCCCGGGGGCAGCAAGCGCAACGGTCCGAATGAGCTCAGATGAACCAAAGCCCTCGTTCAGCCAGCGCCATTGTGCCGAGCCGCCTCGCTGTCCAGGTTCTTGCGGACTTCAGAGCCAGCATCGTTGCGAATGCCGGCTCTGACATGCACGTGCTCGTTGATTACGCCGGAAACGGTCCGAACGGACCACCCGTAGGAAAGGTCGGTCCGGTGCCGGTCGGCAGCCTTGGACCACGCCCGATGGTCGGGGAAACATAAATGACCCCGCCATGACCGTCGGAAACCGGAATTCCGACGCAACCGCCGGACACGGATTCGAATTCCTCATCGCACAGCGGACGGACCGTCTGATGCTCATTCTGGTATGCACTCATCATCATCTCCATCTGTCTAAGGTGAACGGATGATCCTTGTCATCCGCGTGCAGCTTGCCGCATCAACCAGCACTTCGCTGTGACCTTGGTCACGCAGCTCGTACAAGCGAGGCGGACTGCTCTTTCCGTCGGATCGTCGACGTTGTTGCCGGTAGAGGTGCGCCGGTGAACGGCGCAATCGAAATGTTGCATCGCAAAAAATAAATGCGAGGTTCTCGTTTCCGAGACCTCGCATCCATCGATCCCTTTCCGGTAGCCCAAGGCCCGAACCAGGCCGGAGCTAGCTCCGAATGGGGCCTCCCGGTGAAGTGGGAATGTGAAGTTGGCCCAAAAGCCAATTTATGAAATCGGAAACAGCCGATCCGCCGGTTCCGCCACTGCCGCGGCTTCCGCCGCACGCGGATTCGAGCTCGTCACCTGTCAATTCCCGAATTTTCTGCATGCTACGCTCCTCTCATCTGTTGGCTTGTGCCAGTTGAGATCATGCTCTCCGGTCAAAGCCGAGCCCGTGATGCGGGTACCTCAGGCCTCGCTCTGGTCGGACGGCATGCTCAAAAGAGCTGGCTGATGCAGTACCCGATTCCGGCGAGAAGGCCGCCGCCAACGGCACCGGGTCCGGCACCGACGCCGCCAGCCGCCGCACCACCCATGCCGCCGGTCACCGCTCCGCCGGCCACTGCCTTGGCGAAATCACCCCAACTCCATTTGCCACCGGCCACCGCGTCGAGTTCGTCGATGGAAAGTTCACGGGTCGTTGCATTGTCGTTCTTGTTGCGCATCATCTCAGTCCTCCTTGCTGTGTTGATGGTGCGGGACCACCCCGCAACCGGAGTGCAGCATTTCCCAGCTGCCCGGAAGTTTCCGTGAGGATCGTCACTTCTGAGCTGGACCGTACCGTCATCAAGCCTGCTGATCTGATGTGCTGTGCGGGTTCCAGGGCTGAGGCGAACGTCGCGCATTCTCGCGTCAAATCCCGGCCCGTCATTGCGCATAATCGCGTCTCGTGATGCAGGTCACTCTCGATCTGAACAGCTGATCTATTGTGCTGAGGGAGTTCAGGACGGGATGGTCCGTTCCGAACACATGGCAGAAAGCACGAAGGAGCGTGCGCAATGTGGGACCAGCGACCCGCCGGCAAGTCCCGCCTTCGGCGAAAGCAAACGCCCGACCCGTTACAGGCGTTCGCGAATGGAGTTCAGGATGCCGGTCGTCGTGTCGATGACCCTCAACGAGTCCTGTGCCTTTCCGAACCCCACCGGATTTTTGATGCATTGCTCGGACAACTGAACCAGCCGCTTCCTCTCGCTGGTAAGAATGACATTGGTTTTATCAACGGCAAACTTGACGACGCCACGCAACGGGTTGTCATCACCGACGTCGGTAAGGTCCTTTTCCATCGTGATCAGATATTCGTAGCTGGCGAGCTCGTCGGAAATTTGCAGAAGCTCACGGATCGTGGAGTTGATGCAGACGATATCCCCGTTCGGTACGTCCGAGCGCTTGGCGGTCTCAACGAGATCAGTCATCAGATTGGCAAACAACGGCTTCAGGCTTTCCGCCTGCTTGAGATCGCGCTCGGAAAGGACCCCGGCCCGGGCGGAGGACCAAAGCGGGCCCAGCGCTACGCTCATTACGAACATCGCCTGCCGCGCGTGCCGTGCAAACAACCGTTTCGTCTTGCCGCTCAGCCTGCGCATTCAAGCTCCGCCACCGATTTTGCGCCCGGCCTTTGTTGTGACCACGCCTGATCTATGCAAAAATATCGGCATATTCATTCAATCAATTGAGTTTCTGCGTGCTGATATGTCCACCTCGGAAACGCTTGGACAACCGGAGAATAGGAGGGCGGCCGCCGGGCCGCAACGGGCATTCCGGGCGACGGCACTCGACCGAGCGGCCTCGCCTGAGCAGCTTGACGAGCTTGTAGTCGTCACCAAGCCTGCCGACTGGATTATCACGGCCGTTTTCCTCGTTGCGGTGGTGGCTGCGGTCGCGTGGGGCGTTTTCGGGCGCGTGCCTACCCGTGTCTCCGGCGAGGGAATCCTGATCAGCAGTGGCGGCAAGGTGGTCGACGCGGTGTCGGCCGCTGCTGGCCGGCTGCAGTCTGTAGCCGTCACGGTCGGCGACCACGTCGGCCTTGGTCAGCCGATCGCCCAGATCGTTCAGACTGATATCGAGCAAAAGCACAAGGACGCGCTCGAGATACTCCAAGAGCGCCAGCGCGAATATAGCGACCTCAAGTCGAAGGTCGCGGCCGAGCTCGCCGCCAAGAGCCAGAACTTCGAGAAGCTCGAAGCCGCACTCGATCAAGTCATCAAGGCGACGGGCCAGCGCGTCGAATATCTCTCAGTTGACGTCAAGAACCTCGAGGGTTTGCTCGCGAAGGGCTACACGACGCGACGCGCTCTGGAGGACCGGCGGCAGGAATTGGCCGATGCACAGCAACGCCGGCTCGATGCGCAGAACGAGATTCTCAAGCTCAGGGCGCAGAAGACGGACCTGGAGACACAGCGCGAACGCGACGTTCAGCAATCCGAATTCACGCTGAACGAAGCGCGTCGGCAGGTGAATGCGGCCGCGGAGCAGCTGAGCCAAAACACGCAGGTCCTCAGTCCGATGGAGGGCCGTGTCCTCGAAGTGAAGATTTCTCCCGGTTCCGTACTCGCGGTCGGAATGCCCGTGATCCAGATCGAAAGCGAGGGCAGCAAGCTGCAGGCCATCGTCTATATCCCAGCTGAACATGGCAAGCAGATCAAGCCGGGCATGCAGGTTCATCTCGAGCCGAGCACGATCAAGCGCGAAGAGTTCGGCATGATGCTGGGCACGGTCGTGAGCGTCTCCGACTTCCCGATGACGCCTCAAGGCATCAGTGCTGCACTGCACAATGAAAGCCTGGTGTCCCGCTTCTCTCATAATGGCGCGCCATATGCAGCCGAGGTGGCACTCCGAGAGGATGATTCCACCGCGACCGGCTATCGCTGGGCCGTAGGCAAAGGACCCTCCATTCATTTGACGAGTGGGACGCTGGCGCGCGCGGAAATCACAACCCGGCGGCAACGACCGCTCGATCTGGTGATCCCCTTGATCAGGCATCTCACGGGAATTGATGGGTAAGCCCCCTCCTCTATCAACAAGCGCGCGACACGGTCGCCTGTCGGGACTGCTGCGCAAAACGGTGAAGCGGACCCCCGTCGTCCTGCAGATGGAGGCGGTCGAATGCGGCGCCGCGGCGCTCGCGATCATTCTCGCCTATCACGGCGCCTGGATTCCCCTGGAGCAGCTCCGCATCGCTTGCGGCGTATCGCGCGACGGAAGCAAAGCCAGCAATATTGTCAGGGCGGCGCGGCGCTATGGTCTTATTGCAAGAGGGTATAGTGTCGAGCCGTCCGCGCTGACGGAGCTTCCGACGCCCTGCATCATCCACTGGAACTTCAATCATTTTGTGGTCCTGGAGGGCATCAAGGGCGGGCACGCCTATATCAACGATCCTGCGACCGGCCGCAGACGCATTAGCCTGGCCGAGCTCGATCTTGCCTTCACCGGGGTGGTGCTGGTTTTCGAGCGCGGCGAAGAGTTCAAGATGGTCGGTAGCAAGCCCAACGGGATCAGGCTGCTGCTGCGAGAGTTGCGTCACTCGAGGGCCGCGGTTGTCCTGCTAGTGATCGTGAGTGTCGTGCTCGTTTTTCCCAATATCCTTGCCGCAGGCTTTTCCAAGGTTTTTGTCGACGACATCCTGATCCAGCACAGCAATAGCTGGCTCATGCCGCTCCTGATCGGAATGGCATTGACGGCGGCTTGTCGCGCCGTGATGGTCGCGGTTCGCCAGTCGGTGGTGCTGCGGCTTCAAGCCAAGCTCTCTGTTGTCATGACCAGCCGCTTCCTCTGGCGGGTGATGGAGCTGCCGCTGGAATTCTTCACCCAGCGCCACGCCGGCGACGTTGCCAGCCGCGTCGCCTCGAACGAGCAGGTCGCGCGCCTCCTGTCCGGCGGCATCACGATGAACGCGCTAAGCCTGACGTCGGTACTTCTGTTCGCCGCCGCGATGGCAGTCTATGATGTGAGCCTGACAGTGCTGTGCGTCGCAATCGCATTCCTGAACGTTGTCCTGCTTCGCCTGGTTGGTATGCGACGTCAGGAGCTCAGCTACCGGCTCGCGGTTGAACAGGGCAAACTCCTTGGCGCTACGGTGGGTCTGGTGCGCACCATCGAAACCATCAAGGCGAGCGGCCTGGAAGACGACACGTTCGGCAAATGGGCAGGCCTCCAAGCCAACAATCTGAACGCGGAACAGAGGCTCGGTGCATCGGCCATCATCTTGGACATGGTGCCGACGCTGCTCTCCGGCTTGATGGTCGCCGCGATCCTTGGCCTCGGTGGTTTGAGGGTCATCGAAGGCACGCTGACGCTCGGCAGCCTGGTTGCATTCCAATCCCTGGCGGCGAGCTTCTCGGAACCATTTGAGAATCTCGTCAACTATTTCGGCGGGCTGCAGACCATCAAGGGAGCGCTCGAACGGCTCGAGGATATTCGCAAGTACCCGCTCCGGCCCACCTCAGTCGGCAAGGCAACCGACGGCGTTCCAGCAAAGCTTGCCGGCGGGGTCGAGCTTCGCAATATCAGCTTCGGCTATTCGGCTCTCGAACCGCCACTGCTGGCGGACTTGTCGCTGACGATCCCTGCAGGATCCCGTGTGGCGCTCGTCGGCGTCTCAGGCAGCGGAAAATCGACGCTCGGCAAATTGATCTGCGGGTTGTATGAGCCCTGGGCGGGAGAAATTCTCTTCGATCGATGGAAGCTGGCGGAACTTCCGCCCCAGGTGTTCGCAAATTCCGTTTCCTATGTGGACCAGGATATATTTCTGTTCGAGGGGACCGCGCGCGACAATCTGACCCTGTGGGATTCGACCGTGGATGAGCGCGACTTGATTGCCGCGACGCGGGATGCCTCGATCCATCACGATCTGGCCACGCGTCCCGGAAACTACGACTGCCACATCAATGAAGGCGGAGGCAATTTCAGCGGAGGGCAACGCCAACGTATCGAGATCGCGCGGGCGCTGGTCTGCAATCCGTCGATTCTTGTGCTGGATGAAGCAATGGCCGCGCTCGATCCGATCACGGAGAAGGTCATCGACGACAACCTGCGACGCCGAGGCTGCACCTGCATTATTATCGCACACCGCCTAAGTACGGTGCGCGATTGCGACGAAATCATCGTGCTGGAGCATGGCCGGATTGTAGAACGCGGCACTCACGAACAGCTTGTCGCGCTCCAGGGCGCCTACACAAGGCTCGTGACAAGCGAATGAGCAACCCTCTCGCCAAGGATGAGTTTGCGACTGTAGGGCCGATTGCACCTCCGGGCGCTCGCCACATGGCGATCGATCCGCGACATCCCATTCTCCTCAACGAACGCGATGAGGTCCTGGAGGTGCGTGCCGGTCACGTCGATATCTTCGCCGTGGAGAAGGACGGCGTCCGACATCACCTGCTTCGATGTGAAATCGGTGAAATCATACTGGACTTGCACACGGCCTGTGAAAGGTCAGCGATTGAGCTGCGGATCGTTGCAATCGGGGGGCCTGACGCCGAGATCATCACAATCTCGCGAAGCGAGATCGCCGCGGATCGTATGTCCGGCTGGATCGCCCGGTTGTCGACGCTCGCAGCCGGCTCGGCCCGATCGGACAACGCTTTCGAATTGATTGGCGGCGAAGCGAAAGAACTGCATCCGGGCGAACGTTGTCGCGGCCCGAAGCGGAGCATCCTGTGGGCCCGCATCGAGGCGGGAAGCGTAAAGCTATTGGATCTCGACCTCGAGTTCGAGGCCGGAACTCTCCCCATCCCGCTCACAGCGGATGTGTGGCTGGAAGCCGGCGAGCATGGCTCCACGATCAAGGCGGATCCGGCCGCGCCCGAATTACCTCTGATCTGCCCGGCGCTGGACCGCTTCCATGTCGCGATTGCCGCCAGTCTAGATCAGTCGCTTGGACGTGAACGGTCGTCCCAACGGCAGCAACTCGCCCGGCGAGCCGAACTGACCCGTGCGCGGACGCTGGATGCCCTTGAGCGTCTGTCCGAAGTCGTCACCGCCCCAACCGCTCGCGCGCAGGTCGAGCTGGATGCCAGCGATCCCCTGCTCGCCAGTTGTCGGCTCGTTGCGGACGTATTGGGAAGCTCCATCACTCACGCGAGCCGAACTCATCCCGCAGGCCAGAGCTTCGCCGACGTTCTGCAGATCGCGCGCGCATCGCGATTGCGAATTCGCCGCGTACGGTTGCGCGATGGCTGGTGGAGCTGCGATGCCGGCCCCCTGCTCGGGTGGCATGGCCCCGAAAGCGATCCGGTCGCTCTGATCCGCGACCGGCGCAGCCGCTACACGATGGTCGATCCGAAGCAGGGACTGCGGAAACCGGTCAACCGCTCGGTTGCAAACGGTCTCGCACCGGAAGCCGTCAGCTTCTACAAAACCCTCCCCGCACAGCCACTTCGCTATCGCGATCTGTTGTCTTTCGCAACCCGAGGCCTTTCCGGCAGCATGGTCCGAATGGTCCTCGCGATTATTGCCATCGGGGTGCTGTCGCTGATTCCGCCACTAATGACCAATCTGCTGGTCAATTCGGTGATCCCCCGCACGGAGATCGACCAGCTCGTCGTTTGCGCGGCAGCGCTCTCCGTCGCGGCGATCGCGATGGCGGGACTGCAGGGAATGCAGGGACTGGTGACGCTCAGGCTCGAAGGCCTCCTCGACTGCAGGCTCCAGGCCTCTCTGATCGATCGTCTGCTCAGGTTGCCGGCGTCGCTGTTTCGCGACTACACGACCGGAGATTTGGTCGACCGTTCGATGGGCATTGAAGCAACGCGCCAGATCGTTACCGGACGGACCTTGCGAGGCTTTACATCGGCCCTGTTCGGCATTTTCAGTATTGGGCTCATGCTCTACTACGACCTCAAGCTTGGCAGCATCGCGCTCCTGCTGATCGCGCTCCGAGCGGCCGCGATCGTCACTTCCAGCGCCGTGCGAATCTACTACGAAAGCAAGCACTTCAATCTGCAAGGCAAGGTCAGTGGATTTGTGCTGCAACTGATCACCGGCGTCGGCAAACTCCGCGTGGCGAACGCCGCAAGTCGCGCACTTGCGCGATGGTCAGGACAATTTGCTGTTCAGAAGCGCTACTTCATCGCTTCGCAACGAGCGGCTAACGTTCTGGTAGTATTCGAGACGGCCTTTCCCCTTCTCGCCACCTTGATCATTTTTGCGATCGCCTCGCGCACCAACAGTCAGCTCCTGGCCAATCTCGGCGCCTTTCTCGGCTTCCTCTCCGCTTTCGGCCAGACCACGGCAGCGATCGGCAACTTTGCCTCGAGCATGAGCGAATCGCTGGTGGTCATCCCCCATCTCACCCGGCTGAAGCCGATTCTTTCCACTGCGGCCGAGATCGCAGATGATCGGCGGCCGGCAGGCGAGCTCTCAGGCGAGATCGAGTTCTCCGGCGTCACCTTCCGCTATATCGAGGGTGGACCGATCATCCTTGACGATATCACCCTGCGTGTTTCGAGGGGGGAGTATGTAGCGATTGTCGGTCCTTCGGGGAGCGGAAAATCATCGCTGTTGCGGTTGCTGCTGGACTTTGAACGACCGGAAGCCGGGACGATCTTCTATGATGGCAAGGCGCTGAACACGATCGAGACCAATGACGTGCGCCGCCAGCTTGGCGTCGTGCTGCAAGACACGAAGCTCGCAACAGGCAGTCTGTACGAAAATATTTGCGGCGGCGTCGATCTGACGCTGGAAAAGGCCTGGGAAGCCGCGCGGCTGGCGGCGCTCGACGCGGATATTCGGCAGATGCCGATGGGTATGCACACGCTCGTTGCCGAAGGCATCAATACGCTTTCGGGTGGACAGCGCCAGAGGCTGCTCATTGCCCGCGCGCTCGCGCGTTCGCCACGCATCCTGCTTTTTGACGAAGCGACGAGCGCTCTCGACAACCAGACGCAGGCGATCGTCGGCGCGTCGCTGGAGCGGCTCAACGTTACGCGGATTGTCATCGCGCATCGGCTGAGCACGATCCGCCATGCGGATAGAATTGTGATGCTGGTCGGTGGCAAGATCGTACAATCGGGAAGCTATGACGAGTTGACGAGCGGAACCGGTCCATTCGCAGAGTTCGCGCGGAGACAGCTTGTGGCCTAGCTGCGCGTCGATCGATCTCGCCTCCTTACTGTGCTGACCCGCGGGCCTATCTTTCGGCCAAGCCCCTCGCTGTTCTTTCGTTCGCTCCCTGTAAGCCGATCTGCCGGTCGGCTATCTTGCACCGCTTCAACTGCGTCATGAGCCAGACCGCGGCAGAGTATTGCGGGAACGGCCGGTAGTCGACGCGCCTTGCGCGGTCGATTTGTTGACATGCGCAAAGCTTGAGGGAGGCGCGGCGTTCGCATCAACTCCGACGACCAATTTCCAGGTCCGGATGGTGTGTCCAAGAGGTCACGCTACCGCTCTTGCACCCCAGCACTCGGCCACAGAGACTGTGCCCGGACTCGACTCGACCGACCGCGCACGTTTCTCCAAACGAGATTTTTCTTGATCTCCCGGTGCACACGTCGTGCACACACCGCCCTCTAACCAACTGAAAAGCTTGAACTCTCTGTCCAATCCATCACTGGACAAGCTCGAGTAATCAACGACAACTAGCGGTCTGATGCGTCCTAAACAAACGAACCATGACAAAGGATGTTGTGGAGGCCAGACACTGGAAGTTGATCTCTAGGCTCTTCTCCGATCTCACTGGCTCACGAGAGCTTTCTGCTCTCTCGGCAGTCCCACAATACTCGAAGCCATCCTTGCTTTCCCTCGACCGTCGTGCGGAAGACATGATTGATTGCGTTGGCGTAAAGCCTTTGGCAGGACAAGCGCGCAGGCGCGATCGACGGCGACAATGGACGAGCCCCAGCGCAAACGAAATCTGATTCCGCTGAAGAAGGCCTTAGAGCGCGGCGGTTTCGGCCGAACCAAGGCCTACGAACTAATCAAGAAGGGGAAAATCATAGCCTACAAAATGGAGGGCCAGACCATGGTCGATGCCGATTCCATCGATGACTATCATATGACACTGCCTCGCATCGAGCCGAGGCCCTAGCGAAAGACCTTCTAGTTAGCGGTTCACGAACCCTTCAGCGGGCGCGGACTTTCTTGGATCAGCAAAGCTATCGATGCGATCGGCCCAATGCTGCATCAGCTTGGTGCGTGAACCGATCAGCGCCAACGGCCCGTGCCGTTTATAGGTCGCCTTAACTGAATTGCTGTCGAGGTGAGCCAATTGCAACTCGATGGTGTCGCCGTCCCATACCTTGGTTTCCTCGATTTCCTCATGGTGGCAAAGGGTCGAGAAAGTCGTGCGGAAACCATGTGCGCAATGCTCGGCCTTGGTATCAATGCCGAGGGCGCGCAGTCGCTGACATAGCGTTCTGCTCGACAACGGCGCGTCTTCGGCGCAAGCGAACACGTAGCGCCGATTGCCCGTGATCTGTTGCACGCGTTGCAGGATCGCGAGCGTCTGCCGCGACAGCGGGACGACATGGTCCCATCCGGTTTTCATCTTCGCCGCGGGGATGGTCCAGCGTTTGGCATCCCAGTCGACTTCCGCCCATTCCATGGCGTTGATCATGCCGGGACGGGGGACCGTCAATGCGTCGACCCGGAGGGCATCACCGACCACATCGCCAAATCTGGCCTTCTCCCATGGCGGCATGATCAGGCTAAACAGGCGAACGACATCCTTCGGCTCAGTGACGCCCGGGCGCGGCGTCGAGACGTTCACACTGAGCTGCTTCTTGCAGGCTCGGAACGGATTGTAGCCGTCGCCTTCGAGGTCGGCATAATCGCAGACCTGCTCGCCGATACTATGAACCCGGTCACGGGTCTCCAACCTCCCATCGGCCTGCATCGTCCGAAAGAAGGCAAGCACGTCGGGGCGCTTGATGTCCGGCCGGTAGAAGTTGCCGAAACGATCCTTGAGGTAGCCAGACCATCTTTCAAGCAGCGCGACGGTTTGCGCACTGCGCACTGTGACAAGCCTGCCCCGCTTGATCTTCTCGGTTTTCTTCTCCGCAAGCCATTCATCGATCCACACGCCGAAAGGACGTTCGGCCGCCTGGCGATGCCGCTCGAATTGCTTCTCGATTGAGGGATCAACTGGCCTGTCCTCGGTTAGCAGAGCCTTTGCAGCGTCACGTTTCTGGCGCGCCGCGGCGAGCGAGACGGTGCCGTCGTTGCCGTTGCCGTAAGGCCCGATGGAGTAGGTCTTTTGCCTGCCGTGAAAACGATAGGCCATTCGCCAGAGCTTGGAACCCGCTCTGCCCGTTCCGTTCGGATCCGGCGTGATCAAGAGATAGAGCCCGCCGCCTGTTGCGTCAGAAATCTTGGTCGCTCGCCACGCCCCGTTCTCAAACTTCGGCTTGGCCGCGCGACAGTCGACGTCAGTCCTGATCTGCCTGGGATTGGCGTCCTCACCTTTGTCGCGTGCCATCTCCTCCGGGTTCCTTTCGTTCGGAATATCGTAATTTCACCGAGAACGTTTGTTCTCCCGATACCAACAAAAATACCAACAAATCGGGCGGCTGGAGGCGGATGAGAACAAACAGTGACGGACACCGATGTACGCAGAAGCACCTGTTTTTCAAGGGGTTTTACTCGCCGCGCGAACGACATCGAACACCTTCGAACAGGTCAATTTTTTACGCCTGAGGTAATCGAATTGGCGCGCGGGCCGGCTCATCTTCCACGGCACAGGAGATGACCATGCTGATGCTGTTCCTTATCCGCGCCTTCGCCGTCCTGCTCCCGGGGCTGATCCATCTCGCCACCTGGCTGGTCGCGCGCTCGCTCAACATGCCCCAGCCGCTCGTGCACGCGACCAGCATGTTCGTGTTCGCGCAGGTCCATGCGGTCGAGATGAGGGTCGGCAAGGGCCTGTGGCGTCAGCTGCAATCCCTGATGCGCTGAAAACCCAACCCAACTCGAGGAGACACTGCCATGATCCATTCGTCCCAGCTGCTGCGCCGCGCCTTGCTTGCCGACGCCGTGTTCAGCGGCACATCGGCTGTCGCGATGGTGCTCGACGCCGGCGCGCTGGCATCGCTGCTCGGCTTGCCGGAGGCTCTGCTGCGCGAGACCGGGCTGTTCCTGATCGCCTATACCGCGCTGGTCGGCTTTCTCGCCGCGCGAACCTCGCTGCCGAAAGGACCCGTGATCCTCGTGGTCGCCGGCAACGCGGCCTGGACGCTGGCCAGCGTCGCGCTGCTGCTGTCGGGCGCAGTATCGCCGAACCTGGTCGGAACACTCGTGGTCCTCGCCCAGGCGATCGCTACCGGCGTGTTCGCCGAGTTGCAATTTGTCGGGTTGCGGAGGAGCGAGGGTATGGCCGCGGCATAGAATTCTGCAGCTTGGAAAGAGCCCCCGGCGCGTCAAACCTGTTTGGGGGCTGGGGGGCGGTCTGGGCGCGCCGGGGCAGAATTTAGACCGTGGCCTCGCCCGCGGCCCGAACAGCGTTCGCGTAGGCCGCGAGCCGCTCATAATCAGCAGCCTCCCGCGCGAGTGCCGCCGCCCGGTGTGCCGGTGCTTGGCCTGCCTTCGTGCGCGCCCATGTCGCGCATCGCCGCCAATAAGCGGGATCGTACGCCTCCATCGGAGTGATGGGGTCCTGCCGTTCGTTCTGGAAGCAGTTGCTGGTTTCCGACATTCTGCCGCTCTCAGCCGCTCTAGACGTTTCGTCCTTGGTCGCTTGCGCAACGTAGCCGCGCAAGCGCGGTCGATGCGATTCGAGATTTGTGCAGATTTGTCGACGATGCCCGTGCGGCCCTGCAGCATGTGGCATTGATCCACCTCAATGAAATGCAGCAGAAACTGATACAATCGCGCATCCAGAATTGGTCTCACGCATGCGGCTTCCACAAAAAACCGTCCTCGTCATAGACGACGATCCAGAGGTTCGAGCGGTGTTGACGTCTGGCTTGGCGGCAGAAGGTTTCGTAGTGAACAAAGCCGAAAGTCGCGAAGCGGCAATCAAGCAACTAGAACAGAGCACCGTTGACCTGATCACGCTCGACATCGGGCTCGGCCAAGACGATGGCTTGCAGCTGGCGCGCGAGATCAGGACCATGATCAACGTGCCGATCCTGATCATCACGGGCCGGGCTGAGCCGATCGATCGTGTCCGCGGGCTCGAGCACGGTGCCGATGACTATGTCACCAAGCCTTTCCACATCCGTGAGGTCATACTGCGCGTGCGCACGCTGCTCGACCGCTACGACGACACCCGCGAGAATCAACGCTCCGTTCCCGACGCCTACACTTTCGACCATGCGATTCTTGACCTCCGGCGCCGCGCGCTGCGCCGACTGAACGGAGAGGTCATCGACCTGACCGAGACCGAAATCAAACTGCTCGAGCTTTTCCTGCGCCATCCATCACGTGTCCTCTCGCGTGACGAGATCAATACCTACTTGCGAGGACGCGACTGGTCCCCGCTCGATCGCAGCCTCGACGGCCATGTTGCCCGCCTGAGGCGCAAGCTCGAGCCGCTCTCCGACGAACCCCATCTGATCAAAAGCGTCAGAGGGGTGGGTTATGTGTTTTGTGGATAGCATGCAGCTAGATTGCCGGTGCTGGTCTCGCCGCCAACGCCTGCTCGATGCTGCGCGCGAGTTGCTCGCGGCTGTAAGGCTTGAGCAGCAGCGCAGATCCATTGCTGGATTCCCCGGTGCTGACTTCACCGGGATAGCCGCTGGTCAGTACGACCGCCGTCCGCGGCCGGTGCGCGCGGATCCATTTTGCAAGCTGATACCCCGACATGCCGGGCATCACCACATCCGCAAAAACGAGATCAATCGCGTCATCGTTCCGCAACGTCGTCACGGCCTCCTCCCCGGTTCGCGCTTCGAGCGCAACATAGCCGAGCGCTTCCAGCCGCTTCATAGCAATCTCGCGCACCTCATCATCGTCGTCGACGACCAGGATGGCTTCGCCGTCGCCGAACGGGATCGGCAGCGGATCAGCAAGCATCTGTGCCGATATGGCAGCCTCGATACATGGAAAATGGAGGGTCACAGTGGTGCCCCTTCCGGGCGCACTGGCGATCTTCGCGAAGCCGCCTGCGAGCTTTGCCAGGTTCTTGACCGTGGTCAGCCCCAATCCGGTGCCTCGCCCCGGTTTCTTGGTCGAGTAGAACGGCTCCCAGACCTTGTGCAGGACATCGGCCGGCATCCCTTCGCCGGTATCGGTCACGGAGAGGCACACGAAGCGGCCCGGTGCGGCTGTGCCGGCCTCTTCCGTCACATGCATGTTACGCGTGGCGATCGTGATGTTGCCGCCCTCAGGCATTGCATCCCGGCTGTTTGCGGCCAGGTTCAGAAGCGCGCTGCACAGCTCACCCGCAGGGACTCGCGTCGGCCAGAGTTCCTCGAGGAGGTCCAGACGCAGCGTCCACTGGCCCGCAACCAGGCTCTCGAGCAGCGGCACCGTCTCGCGCACGACGTCGTTGAGTGAAACGATCTCCCATTCGCCTTCGGGCTTGCGTGCCAGCGCCAGCAAGCGTCGGGTCACCGTAGAGGCCATTTTGGCCGCCTGCAGCGAGCGACTGACGAGATGCTGCGCCACGCGATCGCCTATTCGTGGCTCGGCGAGTTCGAGGTTTCCCAGAATGACGGCAAGCGAGTTGTTGAAATCATGAGCGACGCCACCTGCAAGCAGTCCGACTGCGTCGAGCCGCTGCCTCTCGGCTACCAGCCGTTCGGCCTGCTTTCTCTCGGTCACATCCGAGAGCGTGCCGCAATAGAGCTGCGCACCATTTTCGTTTCGCCAGGTGGTGATGGCCAGTTCCGCGGGAAACACGGTGCCGTTTTTGCGCCTGGCGGTTACCTCGCGGCCGATGCCGATGATATTCCCCTGGCCGGTTTCGGCATATCGGCGCAGATAGCCGTCGTGAGCCATCGCGTCGGCCTCCGGCATCAGAAGGGCAACGTTCTTGCCGAGCAACTCGCCTGATTGATAGCCGAAGACCGCGAGCATCGCCGGATTGACCGCTTCGATGATCCCTCGCGCGTCGATCAGGATGATCGGATTGGGCGCCGCCTCGAATATCGCGCGATACCGATCCTCTGAGGCGCGCAACAGTTCGCGATCGCGACGAAGCTCTTCCTCGGCCGCCCTTCTGCGGGTGATATCCTCGGTGAGGATCAATATCCCGCCGATATCACCGTCCGGTCCGAACCAGGGCCGGACGTCCCACCTCAGCCAATGCACCGTCCCGTCGACGCGCTCGAACCTCTCCTCGTCCGAGCTGCAGGTTTCGCCGTTCATCGCGCGCTGGTGGATCTCGCGCCAGGCTTGCGGAATCTCCGGGAAGACTTCGTAATGCGACCGGCCCTCGATTTTTCCAAGCAGGCCATAATCGTCGATCCAGCGCCGGCTCGCCGCCAAATAGCGCATCTCGCGATCAAACATGGCGATCGCAACAGGCGCATACTCGACGAAGCCGCGAAACTGATCACCATTTGCAGGACGGAGAGACTTTTCCGTCCCTTTTTCGTCCGCTCGCGCCATTGCCCCTCCAGATCGGAGCGCAAGACTGGAACGAAACGTAAGCACTCACTTGATGCGTATCAAATCCGGGTGCAGCGCACAAATCTGCACAAAGATCGTATTCCGATCAGCGGCTCGGTCGGCAATAGTCGCCACATGTTGCGATGCGAGACCGGGAATTGCCTTGGGTCCCAATTTGAAGTGCGCAACGAGGTGGAGGCTGGGGCAACCCTGTTACTAACCGTCCACCGAATGGAGGCCGCCTTCCGGGCGGCCTCTGCCTTTGCGAGGCTACTGTGCCGTTCGGACTTCAGTTTGCCTGTAACGCTCGCCCACACCGAGCATCACGCCCTGCGCGCTGGCGACGCCCATTTCCAGACTCGCCGCGATACGCCGCGCGCGCTCGATGAAATGATCCGCTGCGACCGGCGGGCACAGTTCATGCGCGGTTGCCTCGAACAGTTCGAGCCAGCGGTCGAAATGCGCGGCATCGACCGGCAGCTTCATGTGCTTGACCATCGGCGTGCCGTGATAGCGCCCGGTCATCAGCGCGACCGAGGACCAGAACGCGCACATCTGGGCCAAATGCGGCTCCCAATCGGTGATCCTGGCTTCGAACACCGGCCCGATCATCGGGTCCTTGCGGACCTTGGCGTAGAATCCGTGCACCAGTTGCTCGATCATGGCCTCGGTGATCCCGGTCCGCGCGATGATCTCGGCGGTGATCCGCTCGCGGCGCTCTGCTGCCGTCATGCCTCACATCCTAAATAGGTATTTGAAATACCTATTTAGACTGCTATAGCGGATCCGCCAAGCGCCGATTTCCAAGAGCTGATTTCAAAGGGCTTTCATGCGCCTGACATCATTCACGGATTTTGCGTTGCGCGCGCTGATGCGGCTGGCCGGCGAGCCGGGCCGCTCATTCGCGACCAGCGAGATCGCGGCCGAGTTCGGCATCTCCCGCAATCATCTCGCCAAGGTGGTGCGCGACCTCGCCGAGGCCGGCTTCATCGCGACCCAGCGCGGCGCCGGCGGCGGATTCTCGCTGGCGCGCGCCCCACAGGCGATCACGCTCGGCGAGGTGGTGCGCGCGCTCGAAGGCGGCAGCGCGCTGGTCGAATGTTTCAGGGATGATGGCGGAGACTGCGCGCTGCTGCCGCGCTGCCGCCTGAAGGCGAAGCTCGCGGCGGCCCGCGAGGCCTTCATGCGCGAGCTTGACGAAACCACGCTCGCCGAATGCGCCTACCTGCCGCGTCCTGGGCGCCATCCGGCGCGCGCGTCATGACGATCGGCGAGCCGGATCGGTTTCGGAACTCAGGCCTGCAGCACACGCGCGGCGCCGCGCTTTGACGGCGTTGCCCGCTTGCCGGCTGCGGCCGTCAGGTTGTGGCCGTTGAGGTGCTTGCCATTCAACGTCTTGCCGTTGCCGAGCTTGCCGTTGGCCTTCGCGACTTTCTTCGCGCCGGCCTTCCTCTGCCTGGCCCGCTTCTCAGCGACCTTCTCGGCCTCGCGCTTGGCTTTCCGCTCGGCCTTTTCCTTCAGCCGCAGCCGCTCCGCCCTCGCCTCCGCGCGCTTCTTCTTGCGCTTCTTCTCGCAAGCGTCGCACTTGCAGCCGATCGGCTTCAGATAGGCTTTGAAATAGTCGGTTCCGTAATCGTAGTTGATCTCGTCGCCCGGCTCGATGTCCTTGATGGCGCGGATGAACACCTTGCGCTTGCGCGGCTTGACGTCGGACTCCGCGTTCGGCCTGCAGGCGTGGTTGATGTAGCGGGCGACGTTCTCGCGGATCGAGCCGTCGATGGTCCAGCGATTGGTGAGCTCGAACAAATACTTGTTCTCGATTGCGTCCTCATCCTTCTTCTTCGAGTCGAGCAGCGGCCCGAAATAGCGGATGATCTTGGTCCCCTTCTTGATCGGCTTAGTGGCGAAGAGGCCAAGGCCAGTACGGGAACGGCCGACGCGATAGGGCTTGTGCGATAATGATGCGGGCATGACGATCAAGGCTAAGGCACGCAAGGTGCACGCGACAGAAGTTGCGAAGCCGCCCTTCTAGGACGATTCCGCGCGCCTGTCAGGTGTTTCCCGCGTGTCTGTTGAACCTTCCCCAGATTGCATATGTCAGACACAAAGTAACGTCCGGATTGCAGGTTTCCCCCGATGAAATACCCTGCTTTTGCAACAATCGTTGTGGCGCTCGCCAGCGCAAATCCTGGTCAGGCTGGCACCCAAACGATCAGCAGCTTCTATACATCGACCGCGCCGAAGGCCTGCCGGATGATCGGCAAACCCAACGAGGAGGACGGCAGCACCACGCGGGTCTGCCCGGGGAAATCCGGCCTCGTGGTGCTGATCAACGAGGGCGACCTGCGCGAAGTGGTGTCGGTCGGCCGAAACCGTGCGGCAGCAGCCAGGGAACCGGCGGCGCAGGCCTGGTTCGGCCCGTTCAGCTCGAGCGGCGATACGGTCGAATGGCGTGCCGCCGACAGCAAGCCCTTCGCGATCATCCAGCGCTGGCAGATCGCCGACAACAGCGAGCAGGACAAGCGCGGCGGTCCGGTTTCACGGGCAATGCTCGCGGTGACGCGGCTACCGCCGGGCGAGGTCTGTCACGTCGCCTATGTCGACGTCGCCGCCAACCCCAACGCCAACGAGCTGGCGAGGCAGGCCGCCGACGATTTCGCCCGCGACTTCAAATGCGGCGCCGACCAGGTGAAGACGATCGGACAGAGCGGCCGCACCACCTCACTGACGAAGCGCTAGCGCTTCGGCTGCTTTGCGCGCTTGTAGCGTTCGAGCAACCGTTCGCCCCTGGCCGCGATGCGACGCGCGGCGGCCACCGTTTTGGGAACCGGTTCGCCCCAGGCATGGGCCGATAGCGCATGTCGCGTCGGCCGTCCCCGATCATCGACCAGCGGCGGCAACTGCTTGCGGCCGTAGAAGCGCACCGCCCAGCTGCCCTTGCGCCGCATGTCCTGCGGCGTCATCTCGGACTCCTTCTTCGTGACGCCGGGCTTCAGATGCGCGCCCTGCTTCTCGGCGAATGCCTTGCGGCCCGCCGCGGTGAGGCCGCCGCGCGGATCCTTTTCGCGGCTGCCGCCGGCGCGCTTTCGTCCCGACGCTTTTGCGGTCTTGCGCTTCTTTGCCGCACTCTTCTTCGCGGAGCTTCTCTTCGCCGAGCTTCTCTTCGCAGCGGTGCGCTTGTACGCGGCCCGCTTCCGTCCAGAGGTCTTTGTCTTGCGCTTCGTCTTTGCTGCCATGCGCATATTGTCCACGAGGTTTGGATAGCGCCGTCCGGCACGCCGTGCGGCCGCCTTGGCCGCAGCCTTCCTGGGCGGCGACAAATGCTTCGATGATTTGCCCGCCCGCTTGCGCGGGTTCGGACGTTTCCAGGGAACGCGGGGCGATCGTGCCATGTCGCGTCAACGCGCCAGCACGACGAGGGTTGCTTGGTTAAGTCCGCGCCGAGCGGCCCGCGGACAAACGCAGCATCGCGGTCAACAACGTTTCCACAGATGTGCCCTCGGGCGCCCGATCCAGAATCGTCTTGAGGCGTCCGTCGAGCAGCAACATGGTGAAGCCATGCACCAGCGACCAGGCCGACGCGATCGCGGCCGCCTGGTCCAATGTAAGCTGCTCCTTGGAAATCTGTTCATGCCGGCTGGCGGCGACGCCACGGGTCAGCCCGGCGAACGAAGCCTCTGACGCCTCGTGCAGCGACGGCCGCGCATGATCGAGCCGCTCGCTGCGGAACATCAGCCCATACATACCGGGATGCGCCTGCGCATAGGCGACATAAGCCCTGGCGCTCGCCACTCCCTTTTCGGGCGGTGTTGCCGCTGAAGCGTCCGCCGCCGCCATCGCCTGGCCGAATTGCCGGAAACCGATCGCCGCGAGTTCACTGAGCAAACCGGTAAGGTCGCCGAAATGATGTGTGGGAGCCGCATGCGACACGCCTGCCTCGCGCGCCACCGCACGCAAGGTCAGTCCGGCCAACCCATCACGCTCCAGCACGCGCTCGGCGGCCCTCAGCAGCGCCTCGTGCAGATCGCCATGATGATAAGGCGTGTCGTTGCTCCGGCGCCGCGGACGATCGGCCGTAGCTCGCGCAACCCGGCGCGCCGGGGCCCGTGCCGGGCGAGCCGCCTTGTTTTGTTTGGATAATCTTGCCATCCGGATCTTATAGGTCGCAATTTTTACACTGTAAAGATTTTGCTTGACGAGCAATGGTGTCATCCCTACTGATATCTTTACGATGTAAAGATTATAATGCGGGGAGATGCGAATGCTCGACCAGGTCACCTCCAACACGGCGCGGACCAATCTGGCGCCGATTCCGTTTGAAGCCGATGCGCCGTTCCTGAAGATCACGGGCGAATTGCCGCGCGAGCTCAACGGCACGCTCTACCGCAACGGTCCCAATCCGCAGTTCGACGCGCCGGGCGCGCACTGGTTCGTCGGCGACGGCATGCTGCACGCCTTCCATCTCGAGAACGGCCGCGCCAGCTACCGCAACCGCTGGGTCCGCACCCCGAAATGGCAGGCCGAGCACGATGCCGGCCGCGCACTGTTCGGCGGCTTCGGCCGCAAGATGCCGGACGCTCCTGCCGACATCACGACCGACGGCTGCGTCGCCAACACCAACATCATCTACCATGGTGGCAAGCTGCTCGCGCTCGTCGAGAGCCATCTGCCGACCGAGATCGAGCCCGGCACGCTCAATCGCCTCGGCTATTGCGACTACAAGGGCGCGATCTCAGGCCCCTTCACCGCGCATCCCAAGATCGATCCGGTCACCGGCGAGATGGTGTTCTTCGGCTACAATGCCGCGGGCCCGCTGACGCCGGCGCTGTCGTACGGAGCCGTGAGCTCGTCCGGCGTGGTGACCCGGTTCGAACGCTTCGAAGCGCCTTATGCCAGCATGGTGCATGACTTCATCGTCACCGAGAACCATGTGCTGTTTCCGATCCTGCCGATCACCGGCAGCATGCAGCGCGCGATGAAGGGACAGGCGCCCTACGCCTGGGAGCCGGAGAAAGGCGCCTATGTCGGTGTGATGAACCGCAGCGGCGCGTCGAAGGGCATCGTTTGGTTCCGCGCCGAGACCTGCTACGTCTTCCATGTCATGAACGCGTGGGAAGAAGGCAATCGCATCATCGCCGACGTGATGCAGTTCGAGGAAGCGCCGCTGTTCAACCATCCCGACGGCTCGCCGACCGACCCGAAGAAGAACCGCGCGCGCTATTGCCGCTGGACGTTCGATCTATCCGGCAATACCGACCGCTTCACGCAGACCTATCTCGACGACCTCACCGGCGAATTCCCCCGCGTCGACGATCGCCGCGCGGGATTTGCCAGCAATCACGGCTGGTACGCCTGCGCCAACCCCGATCTGCCGATGTTCGGTGCGCTGTCGGGCATCGTGCATGTCGACGGCCGCGGCAAGCGGCTCGGCCACTATCTGCTGCCCGCCGGCGACACCATCTCCGAGCCCGTGTTCGTCGAGCGCAGCGCCGACGCCAAGGAAGGCGACGGCTGGCTGCTCGCAGTGGTGTGGCGTGCCCGCGAGAACCGCAGCGACCTCGCCGTGTTCAACGCGCAAGATGTCGAGACTGGTCCAACCGCGCTGGTTCATCTCGGTCACCGCGTGCCCGATGGATTCCACGGCAATTGGGTGGGTGCGGAGTAGCTGCGCGTCACTCCAAGCCTGAGAATGCCCAGTCTCTCCACTTGTCATGCCCGGGCTTGTCCCGGGCATTCCTTGTTGGTTCTTGCGAGAAAGACGAGGATGGCTGGGGCAGGCCCGGCCGCGACCGCTGCCAGCACAACGAGCAGCCCACGACCGCTGATGTATCAACATGAATTCACTCACTTTCTTGAGATTGCATCACGATTTTGACACTGTAAAGATATCGCTTGACGCTCGCTTTGCCCGCCCTTAAGGTATCTTTACGATGTAAAGATTGGCCTTTGAGGCTCCCGATGACGATCTTCCTGATCCTCGCCCCTTACGGCGCTTACGCCACGCTGATGCTGGTGACCTCGGCCACGGTGAGTCTGCTCGCTGCTGCGCTGATTTGCCTTGCCGTCATCGCGTTCGACATCGCGCGGGGCCGCAGCATCAAGATCCTCGGCCTCGGCTCAGTGATCGTGTTCACCGCAGTGGGCAGCTACCTCACCTTCGTCGATCCGACGCCGAGCACGATCGCGGTGAAGATCGCCGTCGATGCCGGCATGCTGCTGGTGTCGTTCGGCTCGATCCTGATCGGCCATCCCTTCACGCGGCAATATGCGCTGGAGCAGGTCAATGCCGAGATCGCAAGGCAGCCGGGCTTCCTCTATGCCAACTACCTGATCACCGCAGCCTGGACCGCTGCGACGCTGTTGATGTTGATCGGCAACATCGCGGTGCTCTATGTGCCGGCCGTGCCGCTGTGGACCGGCCTCCTGGTCGCCTTTGCGGCGCGCAACGCCGCGGTGGGCTTCACGCGCTGGTATCCGCAATATCGCGCGGCCAAGTACGGGACGCCGCCGGCCGGCGCGCTGCCGTCACGCTAGACGCTGCCACAACGACATCACAACGATCGTATCGAGGAAACGGGAACCACGACGATGAAGAGCGTATTTGCCAGGCTCGCAAGCGACTTTCTCTCCACCATCGTATTTCTGGTAGTCTACCTCGCCACCGACAACGTCTTGATCGCGACCGCTGTCGCGATTGTGGGTGCCATTGCCCAAGTGGTCTATGCGCGCGTCAAGGGACAGGCGCTCGGCTACATGACCTGGGCGAGCCTTGGGCTGGTGATCGTGCTGGGCGGCGCGACACTGCTCACCAACGATCCGCGCTTCGTGCTGGCGAAGCCTGCAATCGGCCACATCGCGATCGGCGCGATCATGCTCAAACGCGGCTGGATGCTGCGCTATCTGCCGCCGATCGTGACCGAGACCATTCCGGAATACGCCACCCTCGCCGGCTATGCCTGGGCCGGACTGATGTTCATCCTCGCCGCCGGCACCATCGCGATCGCGGCAATCGGCGACATCAAGCTGTGGGCGTTCTACGTATCGGTGGTTCTGCTCGGCGCCAAGATCGCCGCCTTCGCGATCCAGTACGTCGCGTTCCGCTTCCTGGTCGGCAACCGGCTGCGTGCCGCGGCCCGCGCCTGATCGCCGCAGCCGCGAACTAGGCGTGCGCGGCAAGATGGGCTATACCGCCGCCCACGCTGTTAACTGGAGGGAGACATCAATGGCGGTGGACGGAAACTGGAATCTGACGATGACGACACCGATGGGCGAGCGCAAGGCGACGCTGTCGCTGGCAAGCTCCGGCGGCACGCTCACCGGCACGCAGGGTGCCGAGGGAAATTCCACCGAGATCTTCGACGGTACCGTGAATGGCGACAGCGTCGCCTGGAAAGTCTCCATCACCAACCCGATGCCGCTGACGCTCGAATTCACCGGCAAGGTCACAGGCGACGGCATCTCCGGCGAGATGGGTATCGGCCCGATGGGCAGCTTCCCCTTCACCGGCACACGAGCGTAACCGCACCATCTAGAACCAGATCCGCATCGGCAGATCATAGGCATCCAACGGCTGCGATCCCTCGGGAACGCAGCCGTTTGGTTCATGGGCTGCGACCGCCACCGCGCAGGCATCCAGCACGTCGTCGCGCTTCGCACCGGTGCCGATCCGCGCCTCGCCGAGCCAGCGATCGATCTCGCGAAAGCCTGATCGCTTCAGCAGCTTGCGGCGAAGTGCATCACCCTCCTCCGACTTCTTGCGCGGCAAAGGCGCGCCGCCGTTCAGCCGCAGGAACACCAGCTCGGGATGCACCTCGCGGACGTCGCGCGCGGCATTGGCGCGCACAAACGCGTCGACCTCCATGATCTTGCTGCCGAGATGCCAGAGCTGGCGCGAGACGCGGCTCTGGCCGCGGCGCAGCGCTTCCTCATTCGCCTGATCTGGATCGTCAAACTCCTGCCACAGCCAGCGGCGCGCCCCGGTGAAGACGCGCGAGGTGTGCGGGCGCAGCCGCGCGCGAGCCAGACGATCGCAATCGCGCTCGCCGTCATCGGTCATGCCGATCGGGATATCGATCCCGGCACGATCGAACGGACGCGTCAGCGCGTCGGCGACATCGCGGTGAAAGGAAATTGTGCGCCGGTCGCCGTCGATGGTGACGGCGACCCAGCCTTTGGAGAATCCGTCGAGGCCTGTTGCCCTCAACCCAGATTCAATTCCTTGAAGAAGTCGTTGCCCTTGTCGTCGATGATGATGAAGGCCGGGAAGTCGACGACCTCGATGCGCCAGATCGCTTCCATGCCGAGCTCGGGATATTCGACCACCTCGACCTTCTTGATGCAGTGCTCGGCGAGGTTCGCCGCCGCGCCGCCGATCGAGCCGAGATAGAAGCCGCCGTGCTTCTTGCAGGCCTCGCGCACCGCGACGGCGCGGTTGCCCTTGGCGACCATCACCATCGATCCGCCGGCAGCCTGGAACTGGTCGACGAAAGAGTCCATGCGGCCGGCCGTGGTCGGGCCGAACGCGCCGGAGGCGTAGCCATCGGGCGTCTTGGCGGGGCCGGCGTAGTACACCGGGTGGTTCTTGAAGTAGTCCGGCAGCGGCTCGCCCTTCTCCAGCCGCTCGCGCAGCTTGGCGTGCGCGGAGTCGCGCGCCACGATCATGGTGCCGGTCATCGAGACGCGGGTCTTGATCGGATATTGCGACAGCGTGGCCAAAATCTCCTTCATCGGCTTGTTGAGGTCGATCTTGACCACATCGCCGCCGAGCGACTGCTCGACCGCGGGCAGATATTGCGCCGGGTTGTGCTCGAGCTCCTCGAGATAGACGCCGTCCCTGGTGATCTTGCCGAGCACCTGCCGGTCCGCCGAGCAGGAGACGCCGAGCCCGATCGGCAGCGAGGCGCCGTGGCGCGGCATGCGGATCACGCGCACGTCATGGCAGAAATACTTGCCGCCGAACTGCGCGCCGACGCCGAGCGACTGCGTCATCTTGAGGATTTCCTGCTCCATCTCGAGATCGCGGAACGCGTTGCCATCGGCCGAGCCGTGGGTCGGCAGCGCGTCCAGATAGCGCGCCGAGGCAAGCTTCACCGTCTTCATGCAAAGCTCGGCCGAGGTGCCGCCGATCACGATCGCCAGATGATAGGGCGGGCACGCCGCGGTGCCGAGCGTCAGCACCTTCTCCTTCAGGAACGCCAGCAGCCGATCCCTGGTCAGCACCGAGGGCGTCGCCTGGAAAAGAAAACTCTTGTTGGCGGAGCCACCGCCCTTCGCCATGAACATGAACTTGTAGGCATCATCGCCTTCGGCGTAGATTTCGCACTGCGCCGGCATGTTGTTGGCGGTGTTCTTCTCCTCATACATCGACAAGGGAGCGACCTGCGAGTAGCGCAGGTTGCGGCGCAGATAGGCGTCGCGCGCGCCTTCGGAAAGCGCCGCCTCGTCGTCCCCGTCGGTTATGATGTTGCAGCCCTTCTTGCCCATGATGATCGCGGTGCCCGTGTCCTGGCACATCGGCAGCACGCCGCCGGCCGCGATGTTGGCGTTCTTCAGGAAGTCGAAGGCGACGAACTTGTCGTTGTCGCTGGCTTCCTTGTCCTCGAGAATCGAGCGCAGCTGCTTCAAATGGCCCGGCCGCAGATAGTGGTTGATGTCGCCGAAGGCGGCCTCGGAGAGCGCCCGCAGCGCCTCGCGCGACACCACCAGCATGTCCTTGCCCAGCACCTTCTCGACCCGGACGCCCTCGCTCGTCACCTTCTTGTAGGGCGTGGTGTCGGCACCCAGCGGGAACAGCGGGGTGTGCTTGTAGGGCGGAACGGGCTTCTGGTCGGGGAAGGCTGAGGGGGCGTTCATGAGCTGCTCTTTGGGCTTGCAGGTCGGGTTCGTAAAGCCGGTCCGGCCGTGCGGCCGCCGGAATGTAGAGCCGTTCTAAGCCTTTTTCGGACAAAGGAAAGGGAAGCCGGCCGCCTTCCAGCCATGCACGGGACCGGCAATCCATGTGTTACCCTTCATCCGTCGGTAATCTCTGGTTGCCACAACGCTCCAATGATCCGCGAAGCGGTCGTGGAAGCCATCAGGAGACCATCATGAAGACAGCGCTTTTCGTCTGGTTCGCAGCGCTGGCCTTGTTGATCGCGGTCCCGACCGGCGCCGATGCGGCCCGCCTCGGCAAATCGTGCGGCGGCCTTGCCGGCGTTCAGTGCAGCCGTAGCGGCCAGTTCTGCCAGTTCAAGCCGGGACAATGCGGCCGCGCCGACCAGACTGGCAGCTGCGCGTTCCGGCCGACGATCTGCAACAAGATCTATAAACCGGTGTGCGGCTGCGACGGCAAGACTTATGGCAATGATTGCGAACGCCGCGCCGCCGGCGCTTCCAAAGTGCAGGACGGCAAGTGCGCATCCTGACCGGGCCGTATTGACGCGCTGCGCGGGAGCCTGCATGTAGCTTCGCGTATTTTCATACCGCGGGGGTATTTCGTGACAGCACCGTTGCGCCGACGCTTTCCCTTGAGCATCCGCTCTTTTCTGCCGGCCGCGCTGATCGCGCTGGCGACAGCCTTCGCTGCCGCGCCCGCGCATGCCGATCCCTGCGAGGACATCGCCAAGCAGCTCGCCGGCCAGATCGACGGGCTGAAGGTCAATTTCAGCGCCGCCAACATCACATACCTCACACACCCGGCGGCGAAGGAATTGTCGCTCGGCTGCCGTGGCAAGGACTACTCGATCGAGCTGTTTGCCAAGACCGACCGCAAGATGAAGTCGGAATTCTTCAATCTGGTCGGCTCCGCCACGGCGTTGGTCTTTACGGTGCCGAAGGACGACGCCGCTACCGGCACCTCGCGCTGCCTGAAGCGCATGGGCATCCTGCGCGGCAACACCATCACGATGCGCTATCGCCGCCTCAACCTGGAATGCACGCGCAACAAGACCGAAGCATCGATCACGGTCCGGCGCGGCAAGAACGAGTGATCGGTCAGGCTTCCGCGGCGACCCGCCCGATCGCATCGACGATCTTGCCCCAGCCCGGGCTCATCATGTCGAACGCGAAGCGGTTGCCGGGGAAGACGAAGCCGTCATGCACCATGCGGACAAGCGTGCCGCCCTCGACCGGCGTCAGCGTCCAGGTGACGATCGAGTCGAGTTTCGAGCCGTATTGCGGATTGGTGTCGGCGCCGCCTTTCCAGGAATAGCGCAGCAGGCGCGGCGGATCGCAATTCAACACCTCGCAATGCACGACGCCGTCCCAGTCGCCGATCGGCTTGGTGCGGAAGTTGAACTTGTGCCCGACGCTCGGCTGGAAATCGTTCGGCATCAGCCATTTCATCAGCAAGTCGCTCGTGGTCAGCGTCCGCCAGATTCTGTCGGCGGCATAGGGCAGCACCTTCTCGACCGTGATCGCGTGCGTCTCACCCATCACTCACTCTCCTTCAACAGCCGTTCCAGATTTGCGAAGCGCTCGGCCCAGAACGTCTGGTAATGGCCGAGCCAGTCGATCAGCGGGCTGAGCCCCTTCGGCGCGACGCGATAATGGATGTGGCGGCCCTCGCGCCGCTCGGCGACGAGCCCGGCATCGCGCAGCGCGCGCAGATGCTGCGACACCGCCGGCTGCGACACCTTGGAGCCCTGCACCAGCCCGGTCGCGGCGACCTCCCCTTCCCGGATGATCCGCTCGAACACCGCCCGCCGCGTCGGGTCCGCGAGTGTCTTGAGCACATTGGTCAGCTGCATGGCGGTGGTCATGCTAATGTATAAGCAATTGCTTATACGATTGTCAATGCACAGACAATGCGGTCGCGGCGCAGGAACAGGTCGCCCACTCCGAAAGTTGATGATTGCGGTCGCATGCTTGCCGGAGAAAGAGTGCGATAATCGCGGCTGGAATCACGGAGCCGCCCCATGATCGCAAAGCTCCTCGTGCAGAACACCTTCTTCGTCGTCGCCATGGCCGCGCTGCTGTTTGGCTTCGCCGGCACGCTGCACTGGCCCGGCGCCTGGGCGTATCTGATCGCCTCGGCGCTGATCGGCCCGGCCTGCGGGGCGTGGCTCGCCAAAGTCGATCCCGGCCTGTTGGCCGAGCGCATGCGTCTCACCGCGCGTGAGGGCCAGCCGTCGGAGGACAAGCGCTTCATGCTGGTGTTCCTCGTCGTTGCGGTGCTGTGGTTCGTTGCGATGGGGCTCGACCGGCGCTTTGGCGGCGCCAATGCCGGCGCGACGCTGATCGTGCTCGGCCTCGCACTTTACGTGCTCTCGACCGTGCTGGTCCTGTGGGTGTTCCGCACCAATTCGTTCGCAGCACCCGTCGTGAAGGTGCAGACCGAGCGCCATCATCACGTGATCTCGACCGGCCCCTACGCGCTGGTCCGCCATCCCATGTACGCGAGCGTGATGCTGTTCTTCATCGGCGTGCCGGTGACGCTCGGCTCCTGGTGGGGCCTCGCCTTCGTGCCGGTGTTCTTCGCGATGTTCGCGTTCCGCACAGGGATCGAGGAGCGCACGCTGCTGGCGGGGTTGTCGGGCTATGCCGATTATGCGGCACGGGTTCGCTATCGCCTCGTGCCAGGACTGTGGTGAGGAACCAGCATGGCCGAGACCAAGACCTACACCGGCGGCTGCCATTGCGGCCAGGTGCGCTTCGAATGCACCACCGACATGGCCATGGTCACCGCCTGCAACTGCTCGATCTGCACCAAGAAGGGCCTGCACTTCGTATTCCTGCCGCCATCGAGCTTCCAGCTGCGCGCCGGCGCCGAGAACCTGAAGGAATATCTGTTCAACCGCCACGCGATCCGCCACCAGCTCTGCGTCGATTGCGGCGTCGACGTGTTCGCGCGCGGCAAGAAACCCGATGGCACCGATATCGTGGCGCTGAATGTCAGCTGTATCGACGGCATCGACCTGTCGAAGATCAAGATGACGCCGGTCGACGGGAAAAACCGGTAGCGTTCACACACCGTCATTCCGGGCGGTCCGCAGGACCGAACCTCAGATGCGCAATTGCGCATCGGGGAATCTCGAGATCTCCGCGCTCACGCTTCGCGTGCCCCGGATTGACCGCGCCTACAAATCCAGCGCCTTGTAGCGCCGGAAGATGCCTTCCTCGTTGAACGGAATCCGCCGTTCGCTTCCCAGATACGCCTTGATGTTCGGCCGCTCGGCGACGCGGTCGCGCAACGCGATCAGGCGCGGGACCTTCTTCTCGAACGCGGCCATCCGCTTCGGAAACGCGTAGCGCAGGCCTTCCACGATCTGGAACAGCGACAGGTCGACATAGGTCAGCCGCCGTCCGGTGACGAAGCCGCCGCCGTTCGCTGCGATCAGGTCCTCGAAATAGCCGAGATATTTCGGCACCCGCGATTTCCAGAACTCCTCCGTGCGCTTCTTGGCCGGCGCCTTCTGGTCCTCGTAGTACAGCGACGGGCCGAGCGGATGATGGGTGTCGTGAATCTCCAGCACGAAGTCCGCGATCGTCAGCTGCAATTGATGCACCCAGAGCTTGCCGCCTTCCGCCTTCGGCGCGAGGCCATGGCGCGCGCCGAGATAGAGCAGGATGTTGGCGGTCTGCCCGATCACGAGTTGGCCGGCCTTGAGGAACGGCGGCGCAAAGGGCGGCGTGCCCTTGTGCGCGTCCATCATCTTCATCATGGCGCCGGTGCCGCCCTTGCCACGCGCGACATCGGTATATTCAGCGTCCGCATCCTCGAGCGCGAGCCGAACATATTCGCCGCGGCCCTGGATCATCGGCCAGTAGTAGAGCTGATAGTGCATGCACTTACCTCCAAAAACTTCGCGGCACAGCCTTACTTCATAGCGATCGTAGCTGTGCTGCAGCCAGATCGTCCACTGAGCGCGGTGCGTCTGTGCGAACCGCGCGGAGACTGCTAAGGTTCCAGCATCGAGTCTTCGATGAAGGATCAACTGATGGCGGACAACAAGAAGAAGCGGGGCGCACAAGATCGCGCTCTGATCGCGTTGAGCGAGTCCTACGAAGTTGCGTACTGGTCCAAGAAGTTCAAGGTCACGCCGGCAAAGCTCAAGGCCGCCGTCAAGAAGGTCGGGCATTCCGCCAAGAAGGTTGAAGCCTATTTCAAGGAGCAGCGGCACATGGCCGCCGACCGCGCGCGGATCGCGATCAGCGAGCCCTACGAGGTCCGCTACTGGTCAAAGAAGTTCAAGGTGACCCCTGCCCGCCTCAAGGCCGCGGTGGCCGAGGTCGGACATTCCTCGAAGAAGGTCGAGGCCTATTTCGCGGCGAAGAAGAAAACCGCAAAGAAAAAGAAGACTACGAAGAAGACCGTCAGAAAGGCCTCCAAGAAGAAACGGGCTTAGGCAATCTGAATTATCCCGTGAGCGGCGGCGCGCCAGGCGACCGCCGCTCAAGCTTCGTTCTCTCACCCCTCAATTCGCCGCGAAGCAGTACAGCAGGCCGTCGCCGCCGGTGCTCTTCAGATCGGCCTGCGAGCAGCCGCCATCCGGGCCGCGCGAGAGATGCGACATGTTCCAGGATTTTGACGGCTCGTCGTCGCGGAGCCCCTTGCGGTCGAAATGCCCGACCATGGCGGCGCCCTGCGTGCTGCTCGTCCAGTTCTTGCAGGTGCGGTCTTCGCCGGCCGAAAACGCAGTCCCGTCCGCCTGCGATCCCGTCAGCACGTCGTGCCGGTTCGGCGTGTCGCCCACACCGTTGATGACCTCGCCCTTCTCGGAGAGTGTGGTCTGCTTGGTCAGCGCGTTGCCGGCGCTGTGCAGGTCGGCGACGTCCCTGGCGACCACGACGCCCTTCACATTCTTCCACGGGCCCTTGCCGATGCGATCGCGCGCATTCACGGCTGGCTGGCCATCGGCCGCCTGGGTCGAGAGGTAGGCGCGCCACGTCTTCGGCGCACCGAAGCCCGCGGCCTGCGCCAGGGTCTGGCAATGATTATCGGCGCCGGCGAGGCCGCCGAGATTGCCGCCGTTGCCGATGCCGTTGCTGGTCACGAAGAAGCTGGTGTCGGCGGTCTGCGCCGCTGCCGGCGGCGCGGCCAGGGCGACGAACGCAAGACAGGCAGGAACCGCGATATGCGCAGTGAACTTCATCTCGTTCTCCCGATGGTTGCTTTAGCCCGCTGACATCAACCCGTGGCCTGTCCGGATATTCCGGCGCCGCGACGCGCAAATGAAGCCCACAAGACAAAAGCGCCGCGGTTGATGCCACGGCGCCCTGTATCTGTCGTCTCAGGCAAGCGATCAGTTGGTCTGCTGGATCGCCGAAAGCTCCCAATTGCCGCCGCGCTGGCGCACGAAGGTCCATACCTCGGTGACCTCCTCCGGCTGCCCGCCGCTGACCTGACGGCCGGTGCCGCGCTCCAGCATGGTGTCGATCAGCGAGTAACGCATCGCGACCGTCGCATATTCGCTGTCGCCTTCGCGCCAGGCTTCCGCCAGATCGCCCTGCAAGAGCTTCACATTGGTCACCTTGTTGGTGACGTTGCGCGCCTTGTTCTCCTCGAGATCCTTCGAGAAGTACGACACCATCTCCGGCGTCGCGAGCGCGTGCAGCTTTGCGATATCCTCGTTCGACCACGCGGTCTGGATGTCGCCGAGCAGGCGCTCGAACGTCTCGTAGTCGGCGGGCGCAATCTCGACCGGCGCGTTCGATCCGCCGCCGAGACCAAAGCCGAAGCCCGAACGGCCGTTCGCCTGCGGACCGGGTCCGACGTCGGGGCCGCCCGCGTACGCGGCGGCCGGCGTATTGCGCCGCTGCCACCACGACATTGCGAGCCGGACCACGAGCACGATCAGGCCGATCTGAAGCAGCAGGCCGAGCATCGACGACAGGCCGCCGAGGCCCGAGAACAGGCCGCCGCCGAACAGCATGCCGAACAGGCCTGCGCCAAGGAAACCCGCGGCCAGGCCGCCGAGCAGGCCGCGCCCCATTCCACCGCGGCCGAACAGGCCGCCGGAATTCGCCGCCGCGGGCGAACCCATGTTCGGGCTGCCGGGCTGGCTGAAAGTACGGTTCATCGGCGCCACCGAGCCAGGCGCGGTGTTGGTCGAGGGCGGCGCGGAGAATGTCCGCGAACCGCGCGAGCCGCCGCCGCCGACGCGGGCGTCGGCCGCCGAAACGGTCATCATCACAGGCAGCGCCAGCGCCATCGCGACGGCGATCGCCCGGACAATTCCACGCGTGCGTTGCGAGAAATTCATGTTGGTTTCCTCAAAGGATTCCCCGGCATGGGGAAACGCCCCTAAGATGGGCAGGGCCTGACAAAAGTGAAGCGGGAAACGGGAACCGCGGCTGCGGCCCTCGGTCGCGGCGATGTGACACTATGGGCCTTGTGGACGCGACGCTGCGTCCTAGCGCGGGATGAGGCCCGGTTTCAACCGCAGTTGCAACGGAATTTCACCTCGCACTTGCGAGATGCGAAGACGCTTGCCGCGGCAACCGACTAGTTCGCCGTCATGGTTTCCTTCACAGCGGCAACCAGCTGCGTCAGCGTGAACGGCTTCGGCAGGAACGCGAATTGCTGGTTCTCCGGCAGGCTCTTCTCGAACGCGTCCTCGGCATAGCCCGAGACGAAGATGATCTTGAGGTCGGCGTTGCGGCTGCGCATTTCCTTCAGCAGCGTCGGCCCGTCCATCTCCGGCATCACGACGTCGGAGACGACGAGATCGACGGCGCCATTCTGCTCCTCGAACGCCTCCAGCGCCTCGACGCCGTTGGCCGCCTCGATCACGCTGTAGCCGCGCGAACGCAAGCCGCGCGCATTGAGCGAGCGCAGGCCGTCCTCGTCCTCGACCAGCAGGATGGTGCCCTGCCCGGTGAGATCCGGCTTCGGCTTGGCGGCTTCTGTGGTCGCAGTCTCCTTTGCCGCGCCGTTGCCGGCATGCGCCTCCGGTGCGACCTCCTGCTCCTGGCGATGCCGCGGCAGATAAATCCGAAACGTAGTGCCGCTGCCCGGCACGGAATCGACATAGACGAAGCCGCCGGTCTGCTTGACGATGCCGTAGACCGTGGACAGACCGAGGCCGGTGCCCTTGCCGACTTCCTTGGTCGAGAAGAACGGCTCGAAGATCTTGTCGATGATCTCATGCGGAATGCCGGTGCCGGTGTCCGAAATCTCGATCTTCACGTAGTCCGCCGCCGGCATGCCCTTGTTGGCGAGCTGGGCTGCTTCCTCGGTCGGCACGTTGGCGGTGCGGATGATCAGCTTGCCGCCGTCGGGCATCGCGTCGCGCGCGTTGACAGCGAGATTGACCACCACCTGCTCGAACTGCGAAACGTCGACCTTGACCGGCCACAGATCGCGGCCATGCACGAGGTCGAGCTTGACCTTCTCGCCGATCAGCCGGCGCAGCAACATGGTGAGGTCGCTCAATGCATCGCCGAGATCGAGCACTTGCGGCCGCAGCGTCTGGCGGCGCGAAAACGCGAGCAGCTGTCGCACCAGCGTCGCGGCGCGGGTGGCGTTCTGCTTGATCTGCATGATGTCCTGGAACGAGGGGTCGGTCGGCTTGTGCGCGTTCAGCAGGAAGTCGTTCGCCATCATGATGGCCGACAGCACGTTGTTGAAGTCGTGCGCGATGCCGCCGGCGAGCTGGCCGACCATCTCCATCTTCTGCGACTGGTTGATCTGGTTTTCCAGCGCGCGCCGCTCGGTGATCTCGAGTATGTAGACGATCGCGGTCTCGGCGTCGCGTTCGTCCTTTTCCACGGTGGTAACGAAGAACTGGGCGAAGCGCTCCTTCGGCCCGTCGAGCATCACCTCGACCGGCGCGATATCGCCCTGGCCCTCGGCAGCCTGGTTGATCGCGGCGATCAACAGGCCGCGGTCGCGCGGATTGACCGCACGGAAGATCGACTTGGCCGCGCCGCCGTCGCCGTTCAGCCCCTGCGCCAGCTTGGCATAGCGCGCATTGGCGCCGACCACGTTGCCACCGCGATCGACGGTTGCGATCGCCATCGGCGTGTGGTCGAAGAAGCGCATGAACCGCACCTCGGCGGCGCGCTCGGGATCGGAATGCTCGTCGCGGGCACGGCTGATCACCAGCGTGCGCGAGGCCCCTGCCGCGCCGTCCGCGCCGAAAGCGAGCTTGTGATAGAGCCGCACCGGCACGGTCTTGCCGCCGCGCATTCGCAGGTCGATGTCGAACACCTCGGTCTTGACCTCGCCGGGCACCGCCGCGATCGAGGTCAGCAGCGCCGCGCCGTCGCCCGAGACGATGTCGGTCAGCTTGAGGCCACCCGAGCCGATCTCGGCGAGATCATAGTCCAGCCAGTTGGCGAGCGTGGCATTGATATAGGCGATTTCGCCGGCCGGATTGACCGAGAAGAAGCCGCACGGCGCATGATCGAGATACTCGATCGCGTGCCGCAGCTCCTGGAACACGTCTTCCTGGCGCTCGCGGTCGCGGGTGACGTCGGCGATCGACCACACCGCATATTTCGCGTCGCGCTTGCCCTCGCCGAGCGGGCGCACCCGCAGGCGCAGCCATCGGCCCTGCCCACCACCTTGCCCGGCCTCGTGGCCGGCGACACGGACCTCCTCCTGCTGTCGCTTGCCCTCGCGCGCCGCCTTCAGGAGGCGGAACACCGCCTCGGAGACGTCGGGGTTGCCGATGAAGACCCGTTCGACGGGACGGACGTCCTGCGGCCCCGCCGCGCCGGTCAGCGTGAGATAGGCGGCGTTGGAATAGACCACGTGGCCGCGAGAGTCGGTAACGACGAGCCCTTCGTGGGCGTGATCGGCGATCCGGCCCATCACCGGGTCGTCGCTGGTGCGGTCGGAGAAGCGGATGATGCCGGCGGCAAGGGCGAACAGGTTGAACAGCCCGACGGTGGCGAGCAGCGCCAGCACAAAGAGGATATAGGGCTGTGCCTGGGTCCGGCCGATGGTCATGAGCCAAACGGCCACCGCGACGATGCCGGTGGCGATCAGCAGCACCAGCAGGATACTGCCGCTCCGCCGCGCCCGCCCGTGGGCCACGAACGGCTCAGTCGCGGGAGGATCGTTGCTATCGGCGGTCATCTGGAGAGACATGGCTCGTCTGCATCACGAAGGCGACCGGCCGGCCACCTCACCCCTGAGTGCCTGAATCGGACCCGAAAACGCAAGTCCATCAGGCGGCTAATTCGCAAGTTACGCGCATTTCAAGCGGTTTTCCGCCCCTTACTGGCGCAGGCCGGACAGGCCACGCCTCAGCCGCATCACGTAACCGATGATTTCGGCAACCGCATGATAGTGCTCGACCGGGATTTCCTTGTCGATGTCGACAGTCGCATAGAGCGCCCGGGCCAGCGGCACGTTCTCGACGATCGGAATGTCGAGCTCCTTGGCGATCTCCCTGATCCTGAAAGCCAGGCTGTCGACGCCCTTGGCGACGCAGATCGGCGCCGACATGCTGCGGTCGTAGGCCAGCGCCACCGAATAGTGGGTCGGGTTTGTGATGATCACCGAGGCCTTCGGAACCTGGGCCATCATGCGCTTCTTGGCGCGCTGCACCCGCAACTGCTTGATCCTGCCCTTCACGTGCGGGTCGCCTTCCGACTGCTTGAACTCCTCCTTCATCTCCTGCAGCGACATCTTGTGACGCTCGTACCAGGTCCGGTACTGGAAAAAGTAGTCGGCGATCGCGACCGCGGCGAGGATGGCGACCACCGCAGCCAGCAGGTGCACGGTCATGCCGGTGATGGCGGGCAACAGCTCGGCCGGGTCGACCCGCAGGAAGGATTCCATCCGCATCCGATCGGGCCACAGCACCATGACCATCACGACGCCGAGCGCGATCAGCTTGAACAGGCCTTTCAGGAAGTTCGCCACCGCCTGCTTGCCGAACAGCCGCTTGAAGCCGGCCGCCGGCGAGATCTTGGAGAATTTCGGCTTGAGCTGCTCGCCCGACCACACCAGCTGATGCTGGATCATGTTGCCCGCGATCGCGGCCAGCGCCAGCATCAGGAACGGCACGCCGATCGCCGCGACCACCGCGTAGCCGAGCGTCTGGGTCAGTTGCAGCAGGCCGGCACCGTCGGTGCGGATCATCCATGAATTGGCGATCAGATTGCGCAGCGGCATCAAGATGCCGCCGCCGATCGAGTTCGAGAAGGTCGACAGCACCAGCGTGGCGCCGGCGATGATGAACCAGGTGTTGACCTCCTGGCTCTTGACGACGTCGCCTTTCTCGAGGGCTTCATCGAGACGTTTTTGCGTAGGGTCTTCTGTTTTGTCTTCGGTGTCCTCGGCCATCCCGTCTCCTGACTAGTTCATTGGAGCGAGTTGGCGCAAGACGCCGTTGAAGTAGTCGAAATAGGTGTTCATCATCGCCGCGAGCACGACGCCGAAGATCAGGAAGCCGACCACGATCGAGAGCGGCACGCCGACGAAGTAGACCTGCATCTGCGGCATCAGCCGCGCCAAGACGCCGAGCCCGATGTTGAAGACGAGGCCGAACACCAGGAACGGCGCCGACAGCTGCAGGCCGATCTTGAAGGCCGCGGAGAACGCGGACGTCGCAAGCGAGGCAACGTCGCCGGTCGGCATGATCTCGCCGGGCGAGAAGATGCGGTAGCTCTCGCTCAGCGCCGCGATGACGAGATAGTGGCTGTCGGTCGCAAACAGCAGCGTCAGGCCGAGGATGGTAAGAAAGTTGCCGATGATCTGGCCCTGCTGCCCCTGGGTCGGGTCGACGGCGGTGACGAAGCCGAGGCCGAGCTGCTGGGCGATCACGGAGCCCGCGACGTTGAGCGCCGACAGCGTCACCCGCGCGGTGGCGCCGAGCACGATGCCGATGATCAGCTCATGCACCATCAGGACGCCGAGCGCGGAGATCGACGTCAGGTCGACATGATAGGCGTTGCGATGCAGCGGAAGGATGATCAGCGTCAGCAGCAGCGCGATCGACAGCTTGACCCGCGCCGGGATGTTGCTCTCGCCGAATCCGGGCAGCAGCATCACCATCGCGCCCACGCGCGCGAAGACCAGCACGAAGATCGCGGCCAGCGCCGGAAGCAGGGAGACATCGATGCGCATGACCGCGGCATTAGTGCATCAACCGCCGATGATTCGCGACGAAATCCGCATCATGTGGCTGCTGAGCGCGTCCGCCATGAACGGCAGGGCCAGCAGCAATGTGACGAAGATCGCGAGAATCTTCGGCACGAAGACCAGCGTCTGCTCCTGGATCTGGGTCAACGCCTGGAACAGCGACACCACGACGCCGACCACGAGGCCGACCACCATCAAGGGCGACGACACCAGCACGATGGTCCAGATCGCATCGCGCGCCACGTCGAGGGTTTCAGGGCCGGTCATTGTTGTGTTCTCGCTTTTGCAATCTTGCTTCGCATCGCCCTGGCGATGACGTGCTGATGGACGTCAGATCGGCATCTTCATGATGTCTTCATAGGCCTGGATCACGCGATCGCGCACCGACACCAGCGTCGACACCGCGACGTCGGTGTCGGCGACCGCCGTCACCACATCCATCACGTTGGCCTTGCCGGAGGCCATCGCCATGGTCTGCGCGTCGGACTTCTTGCCCGCCTCCAGCACGCTGCCAACGGAGTCCTTCAGCAGCGCGCTGAAGGATGGGCCGGCCACGGCCTGCCCGGCCTTCTCTGCGCCGCCGCGCTCCATCATCCTGGCGAGGCTGGCATAGGCGTTGGCGGCGACGGTCGGTGTAGCCATGATTTACGTTCCCTGTTCTTGTTGCGTCAGGACTTGAGGATGTCGAGCGTGCGCTGGATCATCCGCCGCGTCGCGCTGATGATGTTGAGGTTGGCCTCGTAGGAGCGTTGGGCGTCGCGCATGTCGGTCATTTCGACCATCGAATTGACGTTCGGATATTTGACGTTGCCGGAGGCATCCGCCGCCGGATTGCCCGGCTCGTGCTTGATGCGGAACGACGACTGGTCGGGGCGGATCCGGCCGAGCGTCACGATCTGGGCGTCAAGCGAACGATCGAGTGCCGAGGAGAAGGTCGGCACCTTGCGGCGGTAGGGATCGCCGCCCGCGGTCTGCGCCGTCGAATCGGCGTTGGCGATATTTTCCGAGATCACACGCATCCGCCCCGCCTGCGCGCGCAGGCCCGAGGTCGCGATGCTCATCGAGCGGGTGAAATCGCTTGTTCCATCTGCCATGGGATCCTCCCGCCGCCGTTAGGCGGCCTAGCCCTTGCCGATCGCGGTCTTCAGCAGATGCAGGCTCTTGCTGTAGAGCGAGGTGACGGCCGCGTAGTCCATCTGGTTGGCCGACACTTTCAGCATCTGCTCCTCGAGATTGACCGCATTGCCGGCCGGGCGGGTCTGGAACCCGCTCTTGCCGCGATCATTATCGAATGTGTCCGGCGCGCCGGACGCTGCTATGTGGGTGGCGCTGGTCTGCATCATCGGCAGCGTCCCTATGCCGCCGCCGACCGTGGCGCCGGCCCGGTCGAATTTCGGCTCGACCAGGTCGCGGGGCCGGAAGTTCGGCGTGTCGGAATTGGAAATGTTCTCGGCGAGCACCCGCTGGCGCTCCTGGTGCCACTGCATCTTGCTGCGCAGCGCCGACAGGATCGGGAGGTCGTTCATGGCCATCGTCGCCGCTCCGTTAACCTTTGGACGCCCCTTGGGCCTTCCGAGGTAGGCAGAATTTGCCCGGTGTATGGTTAACGGATGGTTAAAATATCGGACGGAGCCGTGGAGAACGCCGCAACTGCGGTCGGCGAGCGCATTTTCGCCACGAATGCTGCGTTAACCAGCACAAACCAAGACAGCGTGGGGCGCTGAGAAGTCGTTTTGGGACAAGCGATTCTTGGTTTATTAATAGAACAGTCGGCTGCAAGCCGCTGGGAATTAAGAAATAAGGCGAATCTCGGGCGCGATTCGCTGCGCAAACCGCACCAATCAATCCGCGCTCGTTGATGGCGGAAGCTGAGGAAGGCCACGATGGCCGGGGACTCCAATATGCAGGTCATTACTTTCGTCTTGGCATTCGTCGTCGTGCTAGCGCTGATTGGCGTCACCGCATGGCTCGTCCGCCGCTTCGCTGGAAGCCGCCTCGGCGCCAACGCCAACCGCGGGCGCATGCCGCGCCTGGCGGTGATCGACGCAGCAGCCGTCGATGGCCGCCGCCGCCTGGTGCTGGTCCGCCGCGACAACATCGAGCATCTCTTGATGATCGGTGGCCCGACCGACATCGTCGTCGAGCCGAATATCGTACGGGCGATGCCCGGACGCGATCAGATGTCGAGCCGCCCCGCAGTTGCGCCCGAGGCTGCGCTGCCGCGCGCTGCACCGCTGCCGGATGCCGCCTGGAACGAAAGCGAGGTCGCCCGGTCCGACAGTTTCGACCTTCCCGAGCCCGAGCTGCCGCCGCGTCAGGCGCGCCCCTCTTTCGCCGACGAGCTGCGCCGGCCCCCGCCGCCGATCGCCGAGCGTCGCAACGATCCGCTCGCGGGCTTGACGGCCGAGCGCAGCGAACCGCGGCCAGATCCGATGCCGCCGCGCCTGCCGCCGCGCTCCGAACCCGTGATTCCGCGTCCGCCGCGCGCTGCCGAGCCGCCGAAGGCGCCGCCGCGGGCGCCCGAGCGCGCCGTCATGCCGCCGCCTCCCGCTGCTCCGCCGCCGGTCGCCACACAGGCGCCTCCGCCGGTGCCGCCGACGTCCAACGCCGATGCCAATCTTGCCGAGATGGCGCAGCGGCTCGAGGCGGCCCTGCGCCGCCCAACCGGCGCCAACGAGACCGTCGCGCCGCCGGTTGCGCCCGAGGCACAGCCGGTTCGCGCGCCGCGTAGCGAGCCGCCCGCCCCGCCCGCCGGCGGACAGAAGAGCGGCTTCGAGAATCTCGAGGACGAGATGGCATCGCTGCTCGGCCGACCGAAGAATCCTTCGTGAGATCAGGGTCGGTCCCGCGTAGAGTTTTTTTCATCGCTGTCCTGATCGCCGCCGGATCCTTCGCCGATCCGGCGATGGCGCAGGACATCAGCATCAATCTCGGCGGCGGTAATGGCGGCGTGACCGAGCGCGCGATCCAACTGATCGCGCTGCTCACGGTGCTGTCGATCGCGCCGTCGATCCTGGTCATGATGACCTCGTTCACGCGCATCGTGGTCGTGCTGTCGCTGCTCCGCACCGCGCTCGGCACTGCCACCGCGCCGCCGAACTCGGTGATGATCGCGCTTGCGATGTTCCTCACCGCCTTCGTGATGGGACCGGTGCTGCAGAAATCCTATGATGACGGCATCAAGCCGCTGGTCGCCAACCAGATCGGCGTCGAGGAAGCGCTGCAGCGCGCCTCTGTCCCCTTGCGCGGCTTCATGCAGAAGAACGTCCGCGAGAAGGATCTGAAGCTGTTCATGGATCTCTCCGGCGAGCCGCCGCCGGCAACACCGGAGGAGATGTCGCTGCGCATCCTGGTGCCGGCCTTCATGATCTCCGAGCTGAAGCGCGCCTTCGAGATCGGCTTCCTATTGTTCCTCCCGTTCCTGATCATCGACCTCGTGGTCGCCTCGGTCCTGATGTCGATGGGCATGATGATGCTGCCGCCGGTGGTGGTCTCGCTGCCGTTCAAGCTGATCTTCTTCGTGCTGGTCGACGGCTGGGCGCTGGTCGCCGGCAGCCTGGTGCAGAGTTACGGGGGGTAGCCCCGCGAAACATTCATGGCCTCATCGCTGGATCGGCCGTGCCGTTGCACTATCATACTCGGCACCGCATCCAGGGAGCCGCGCCGTGCAGCAGCCATTCGACCGCGCCGCAGAAGACCTCGGCAACGCCATCCATCTCGAGCACGTCAACGTGCAGGTGCCGGACCAGCGCCTCGCCACGCTGTTCTATGTCGCCGGCATCGGCTTGACCCGCGATCCCTATCTGATGGTCTCCGACAGCAACATGTGGGTGAATGCCGGTCGCAGCCAATTTCATCTGCCGAGCGGCCGACCGCAGGTGCTGCGCGGCCACACGGCAATCGTGATCGCCGGACGGCAGGCCCTGCTGCAGCGGCTTGCCGCGGTCGCGCCCAAGCTCGAGGGCACCGCGTTCAGCTATCGCGAGCACAACGATCACGTCGAGGCCATTTGCCCGTGGGGCAACCGGCTGCGCTGCTATGAGCCGGACGCCGGGCGGTTCGGACGTATCGCGCTCGGCATGCCCTATGTCGAGTTCGAGGTGCCGCGCGGCACCGCCAAGGCGATCAGCCGGTTCTATCCGGAGATCATGGGCATCCCGGCCAGCGTTGCGAACGGTGACGGTGTCGTCGCGCGCGCACAAGTCGGCAAGGACCAGTATCTGCAATTCCGCGAGACCGACCAGGCGCAGGGCGAGTTCGACGGCCATCACGTCCAGATCTACATCACGGACTTCTCGGGCCCCTACAGGCGGCTGCGCGAGCGCAACCTGGTCTCGCGCGAGGACAATCAGTACCAGTACCGCTTCTGCGACATCGTCGATCCCAGAGATGGCCGGCATCTGTTCACCGTCGAGCACGAGGTGCGCAGCGCCACCCATCCGATGTATCTGCGGCCGCTGGTCAACCGCAATCCGGCGCAGACCAACCGCACCTTCGCCAACGGCTACGACCAGGCGCCATGGGCGATGGGACCGGACCAATATGACCGATGAGCGCACGCTCGTCCGCATCGCGACATCATCAGCAATCCCAGCCACGAGACGACATGCTTCCCTCCCAGCGCCATCTGTTCGATATTCCACGCGAGGTCTGCTACCTGAACTCGGCGTCCTACAGCCCGCTGCCGTTGAAGACGCTCGACGCCGGGCGCGCCGCAGTCGGACGCAAGGGCCAGCCCTGGACGATCGATGCCGGTTTTGCCGGCCGCCAGCATGAACGGGCCCGCAGTGCGGCGGCACGCCTGATCAATGCCGATCCCGATGACGTCGCGCTGATCCCGGCGATCAGCTACGGCATCGCGACGGTGGCGAAGGCGCTAAGCATTCCGCGCGGCAGCCGCGTCGTCGTGCTGGAGAACGATCATTCCTCGCCGGTGCTGGAATGGCATGCCCGCGCCGAGGCGCAGGGTTTTGTCGTCGACACCGTGCGCCAGCCCGCCGACGGCGACTGGACGTCAGCGGTGCTTGCAACGATCGAGCGGCCAGGCGCGCCGCCGGTCGGCCTCGCTTCGATCTCGTCGGTGCACTGGTCCGACGGCGGCCTCATCGACGTCGACAAGGTGCAGGCCGCACTGCGACGGCATGGCTCGATGTTCGTGATCGACGCGACGCAAAGCGCCGGTGTCATCGCGATGGATGTGACAGAACTCGATCCCGACGCCGTGATCTTCCCGACCTACAAATGGCTGATCGGTCCCTACGGCCGCGCCTTCCTCTACGCGGCGAAACGTCACCAGAACGGGGTGCCGCTGGAGCAGACCTCCGCCGGCCGCCGCGACGTCAATTCCGAGAAGCCGGTCTATTTCGGCGATCTCGGCTATGTCGACAATGCCCGGCGCTATGACATGGGCGAGCGCGATCATTTCATCACCCTCGAAATGGCCTCGATCGGCATGGAGATGATGGCGGAATGGGGCGCCGCCGCCGTCAGCGCGCGGCTCGCGATGCTCAATGAGCGGATCGCCGACGGGGTCCGCGATCTCGGGCTCAATCTGCTGGCGCGGAGCCTGCGCGCGCCGCATATCCTGAGCCTCGGCATGACCGGCGGCATTCCGAAGGAGCTGATTGCACAGCTTGCCGCCGAGAACATCCACGTCGCGCTGCGGCTCGGCCGGATGCGGATATCGCCACACGTCTTCAACGACGAGGCCGATGTGGACCGCCTCGTCGCCGTCCTGACGAAAGCGCTGCGCGGCTAAGTCCGCTTGCGCCCCAGCAGGACGACGCTGACCAATTCGATCGCGAGCGCTGCGGCAACGCCAGCCGCGCCGATCACGAACAGCAGCGCATAGTTGCCGCCGCTCTGCGCGAACAGCCAGGACAGGCCGTAGGCGCCGACGGCCTGGAACAGCGCGAAGGCCGTGGTCGCCTGAGCCCAGGCCGAGCGCTGGCTTGCGGCGGAATGCGGGATCAGCTCGTGGATGCGGCCGATCACCAGCGGCACGATGCCGGGCGTGAAGCCGCCGACGATGAGGCTCGACACGATCAGCGCCGGGGGCGAATTCGTCACCGCGGGCAGCGCGACCGCCACCGCCTCGATCAGGAACGCCGCACGCAGCGCCGCAGCGAAGCCGGCGCGATCGGCGAGATGTCCGGATAGCAGTGGTCCGACAACGGCGCCGATACCGTACAGCACCCAGTAATAGGATCCTGCGGCGATCCCCTGCCCGAGGCCGCGAGCCACGAAATCAACCAGGAACACCATGTGCGGCACCAGCGCCAGCGCATTGAGCCCGTACTCCACGCACAGCGCGATCACCAGCGGCGAGCGCACACCGTGCGAGGCGACGTGGGGCTCGGCTGCGCCATACGCGACAGGCACCTCCGCCGGCCACGCCCTCCAGCTGATCAGCGTCAGCACCGCCGACAGCACGCCAAGGCCGTACCAGGCCTGCTTGACGCCCTGCTGCAGCAACAACGGCACCAGCGTGCCTGACGCGGCGACACCGAGGCCAACGCCGGCGAAGATCACGCCGCCGACTAGACCGCGTTTGCTCGGCGCGACATGGGGCAGGATCGCGGTCGCCGCCAGCACCATGATGACGCCGCCCGAAGTGCCGGCAAGGAAGCGGAAGCCGAAGAACCAGATGAAGGAGATCGGCACCGCGCAGGCAAAGCAGGTGGCGGCAGCCAGCACCATCATGCCGCGCAGCGCCCACACCGAGCCGATGCGCGCGCCGAGATCGCGGGCGATCAGCGCGCCGGCGAGATAGCCGGCGAGATTGGCGGCGCCGAGATAGACCGCCTCCGCCGGCGTAAACCATTTTGCTGCGATCAGTGCCGGGATCAGCGGCGTGTAGGCAAAGCGCGCCAGCCCCAGTCCGACCAGCGAGGCGCACAATCCCGCCGTTGCGGACAGCCATAGCGGCCCGCCGGCGTCGCGGCGCGGCTCGGCGTGGTGGCGCCTGTTATGATCGACATCGGCTGACATGGACATGGCAGTAGGCGCTCCGGCCGTTCGTGAAAAATGATTAGTTGCGATCGCAGCAATCGCTCGCAGCGATTTCGAGACCTCTCCCGATCGGGCGAGGTCCCGGTTCGATTTGGCAGAAGCCGTCAGCGCGATGATGTCGCCGCGGCCGCTGCGAGCTTTCTGCGGTAGTCCAGCGCGGGCAGCCCGCCTCAGCCCCAATTATCGGGGTCGACTTCCTCGATGATGACGAAGGTCGACTCCGTCGGCTTGCCGAGCACATCGCGCAGCAACTCGCTGGCGCCCTTGATCAGCGCCGCCTTCTGCTCCGGCGTGGTGGACGACGCGCCCGGCGTCGTCCCCTCACGCGTGACCTGAATGGTAACGACAGGCATCCCACGCTCCCGATTTTGCTCGACTAGCGCCCGGCGCTCTGGCCGCCATCGACATGCAGGATCTCGCCGGTGACGAAGCCCGCGCCCTCGAGGAACAGCACGGCGTCGACGATGTCCTTCATCTCGCCCATGCGGCCGACCGGATGCAGCTTGGCGAGGAAGTCATGAGTTTCGGGGGCGTGCATCGGCGTCTTGATCACGCCGGGCGCCACCGCGTTCACGCGGATGCCCTTGGCGGCATACTCGATCGCCAGCGACCTGGTCGCCGCATTCAGGCCACCCTTGGTCAGCGAGGCCAGCACCGATGGCACATTGCTGTTGGCGTGATCGACCAGGCTGGTCGTGATCTGCACGATGTGCCCCGATCCCTGCTTCACCATCTCCTTGGCAACGCGGCGGGTGATGTAGAAGAATCCGTTGAGGTTGGTCGCCAGCACCGCCGCATAGTCCTGGTCGGTATGATCGGTGAACGGCTTGGCGACGAAGATGCCGGCATTGTTGATCAGCGTGTCGACCCGGCCGAAGCGCGCCAGCGCCTGCTTGATGATGCGTTCTGCAACCTCGGGATCACCGATATCACCTGGCACCGCCAGCACATCGGCATCGGTCGACGGCTTGATGCTGCGGGAATTGGCGACGACTCGATAATTGCGATCGCGATACCCCCGGACAAGCGCCTCGCCGATCCCCTGCGACGCACCGGTGATGACGGCAACCTTCTGCTCTGCACCCATGATCTCTCTCCATCTGTTGGTGAGGCGACAACAGCGCCGCCTCTATGGAGAGCAAGCTAGATACATCCGCTTTCCGTGCGAATGCCTGCTATTCGGCAGACACTCTTCCGCGGCGCGAACGACTGGCCCGGCTGGCCTCGTGCGACAGCCGCTCGAAATAGCGCTTCAGCCGCGGCGCCGCGAAATCGACGAAGGCGCGCACCTTCGGCACGTCGAAGCGCCCCTGCGGCGCCAGCAGATGCACCGGCAACGGCGGGTGTTCGTCACCGGGGAGCAGGATCTGCAACCGGCCGTCACGGATTTCTTCGGCGATATGATACGAGAACAGCCGGGTGACACCGTATCCTTCGCTGGCCGAAGCGACCGCCGCCCGCACCGTGTTGACGACCAGCCGCGGCTCGAACTGGACCGCGCGCGCAACCTTCGACCTGGCGGCCGGCGGAAAGCTCCAGGAGTCGAGCCCGAAATGCGTCATCGCGATGATCTGGTGCTTGGCGAGATCGGCGACCTCGCCGATCACGGGATGCCGGGCGAGATAGCCCGGCGATGCCGCGAGCACGCGGCGCACTTCGCCGAGCTTGACCGCGATGAAATTGGAATCGGCGAGCTGGGCGATGCGCAGGGCGACGTCGATCCCCTCGTCGATCAGGTTGACCGTGCGGTCGAGCATCACGAGCCGCACCGACACCGCCGGATATTCAGTCATGAAGGCGTCAAGCAGCGGGCGCAGCACGTCCTCGCCGACCACGACGGGTGCGGTGATGGTCAGCGTGCCGCGCGGCGCCGATCGCTCGCCGCCGGCCGAGATGTCCGCCTCCTCGAGTTCGCTGAGGATGCGTCGGCACGCCGCCGCGTAACGCTGGCCGGTATCGCTCAGCTTCAGCGACCGCGTGGTGCGGTGAAGCAACTCGGCGCCGACATGGTGCTCGAGGAACGCGATCGCCCGGCTGACCGCCGCGGGCGAGCGCCGCAGCTTCCGCCCCGCGCCGGCAAGGCTGCCCTCGTCGACCGCCGCGACGAAGACCTTCATGGCGTCGATGCGGTCCATCGTTCTCCCCGGTTCGCAGCAGTGGCTAGCCGTTCACGTCATACTGCTTGCTGAGGTGGTCGCCGATTTGCACCAGCATCGCGACGCATTCGGGGTAGCCGGGTTTTGCCACGGTGGCCGCGTCGGCGCTGGCGCGGAATTCCCAGCTGTCGCCGTCGCGTAGCACGGAGATGTCGATGCCGTCGGGGCAATCGGCATGGACTTTCAACTCGGCGCGCGCCATCGCGATCAGTTCGGCTTCGGTCCTGATCGGCTTGCTCATGTGACGACGTCCTCTCTGTTGGCGACATCAGCCATGGTTGCCGATTTGGCGGCGGAATGTCGAGAGCACGCACCTGATCACGGGCTGTTGCAATTGACAAATTACGGGTCCCCGGCGAACATCGGACAGGGTCGATACCACCCGCCGCTTGCACCCCGCCCGGGGACGGTGAACGTATCAAGCCAGGTTTCAGGCTTCCTTTGCCCGCACGAACGGGTCAGCAACGCAAGCCCCTGACGCTCACCGTTCGTCGATGCAAAGGTTGATCCCATGCGCGACTTCCGTGATGCCAAGACCATGGCGCAGACGCTGCGCGAAGCGCTCGCCGCCAAATCGATCCCCCTCACCCATAGCGACAGCCTGGAGCTGGTCGCCAGATTGTTCGGTCAGCGCGACTGGAACACGCTGGCGGCGCGGATACAGGCCGCCGGACCGCCAAGCACGCCGGCCCAGGCTACAGACTTCACCGCAGGATCACCGCCGACCACCGCGCGGCAGGAGATTGCGGTGGATCCAGCCGTGCTCGACAATTATGCCGGATTCTACAAGCTCAACGACCGCGCCGTGTTCACGGTCACACCCGACGGACATCATCTGGTGATGCAACTGACCGGACAGCGCTCGGTCCGGTTCTTTGCGGAGAGCGTGACCGAATTCTTCGCCAGGATCGTCGACGCCCAAGTCAGCTTCGTCGTCGGACCGGGCGGACGAGTCACCTCGCTGATCCTGCATCAGAACGGCACCGATATTGCGATGGCGCGTATCGATGCCGCAGCGGCACGGAAGATCGCCGATCAGACGGCGGAGCGCGTCAAGAACCAGTCGGCCAATCCCGGAACCGAGGCTGCGCTGCACCGGCTGATCGATGGGATCGCCTCGGGGAATCCCAACTACAACGAGATGAGCCCGGCGCTCGCGGCGGCGACCCGCAAGCAGATGACGTGGCTTCAGCCCCTCGCAGACCTCGGCACGATCCAGGCGATCCGCTTTCTCGGTGTCGGCGAGCAAGGCGAAGATGTCTATAGCGTCAGACAGGCCAACGGCGCCGCGCATTGGCGCATCGCGCTCGACGACAAGGGGATCATTTCGACCGCGTGGGTAACTCCCGGCCCGTAGCAGCCAGTGCCGCTACGGCGTCGCGCTGGCGCGGCGCTCGCCCTTGATGACCGGCAGCGTGCTGACCGGCGCGGCCTTTGGCCCGTCGGGCAGCGATCCGGTCGTGACCGGATCGGGCAGCGGCGCGCGGGCGGTGGCGTCGGGGAAGCGGGTCTTCATCTCGCGGATGAAGCCGTCGAGCGTGTCGACGCTGGCGGCCATCCGCGCGATCTGGGCGAATTCTGCGCTCGAGGTCGCGACCGGCTTGCTGGCCGCGTCGAACGCCAACTTGTCGGCATCGCCGGGCATCAGCGGCGCGTATTTCTCGCGGAACCGGGACAGCCCGATGGCATCCTCGGCGAGCGCGTAGCCGACCACGGCGCGGATGACGTCGGCCTTCTCGCTCGGGTTGAGCGGGGTGAAGTCGCGCCAGCGGTCGCCGTAATAGAGCTCGATCTGCTCGGACGCCTCGCGCCAATGCCGCGACGCCCAATAGATGTCCGAGCGCAGCCGGATCGCCTCGCGCCCGGTGATGTTCGAGATGATGTCGAGCGCGAGGTCGTGCCGGCCGACATCGCTCTGCGCGCGCGCCTCGAGCAGCAGCCGCTGCTGGCGCAGTTCGCCGGAGAGGTCCGCAATCCGGGTCGAGCGCAGCGCGCCGATGGCGCGGTCGGGCTTGCGGTTCATCAGATAGACCATCGCAAGCCGCGCGGCGACCTGAGCGCGCGCCGCGCCTTCGAGCCGCTTGTCGACCTGGTATTGCAGGAGGTCGGCGGCCTGGTCGAGCAGATCGACGCCGACCAGACGGTCGGCGAGACGGCGGATCATTTCGTCGCCGCGGCGGCCGATCGGCGTCAGCTCGCGATAGTCGTAGAACGTGCCGAGCGCATCGATCGGCGCCATCTCGTCGCCCTTCGGGCCGAGATAGAGCTGCACGAACAACGCCGAGGCGGCATCCTGCGCCTGGCGCGATTCCGGCGCGTTCGGCTGCAGCCGGGTCGCCGCTCGAGTTACCGCGAAGGCATCGGCGTAGCGCGCGGTCTCGGCATAGATCTTCGACAGTACATACAGCGTCTTCAGCTCGATATTGTCGCCGCGCCACAGCATCGACAACAGCTCGAGCTCCTTCAACACGTCGTCGCGGCCGATCTCGCCACGCTTCTGCCGCAGCAGCGTCTCCAGCAGTCTGCCCTCGGCGGCGGCCTGACGGTCGGGCGAACCGGCGGCGAAGCGGTAGGCGTCGAGCGCGTCCTTCTCCTGGCCGAGCGCTTCGGCAAGCCGGCCGCGCAGCACGGCAACCGCGGGCTTGAGTTCGTCGGGAATGCCGACCACGTCGAGATCGCTCTTGCGCCGCGCAGCGCCGGCATAGTCCTTGACCTCGAGCGAGGCCTTCATCGAATCCATGGTGACGATGCGCTGCAGATCGGGCGGCAGCGTCGCGACCGCGAATTCGGCGTTCTTGAACTTTTCGCGCGCCTCGGGCCATTTGCCCTCGCGGGCAAAGGCCAGCCCCTTCCACAATTGGGAATCGTAACCGTTGCCGATTACGGGATTGGCCAGGTCCTTGAGGCCCTGCGCCGGGTGCCCGATCAGGATGCTGGCAACCGCATGCACCATCACCACGGACGCCGACTCGCTGCCGCGCTTGCTCTCGGACAGGATCAGATTGGTGACACCGTGGGCTTCCTGGTACATGCCGCGCGCCATGTAGAAATCGGCGAGATCGAGCCGCGCCTGCGGCAGCTGCTCGGCATTGGCGGTCGAAGCCGCCGCAATCAGTCCGTCGAGCTGCTTGAGGAAATTCTCCGACTGGTTCTTGTGCCACTCGTCCGGATCGAACAGCGGCTTCACCGCCGCGGTCGCGCGCTCGGCCGTGACGTCTGCCGACGACAGCGTCAGGCCTCCGGGCCGGCCCAGCATCACCTTGTCGTCGCCGACCTCCGCCTTGACGTCATCGGCGTTCGGGTGAACCACGACGCCGTGAATCGATTCCAGCAATGAGAGCTCGACAAAATCCTGCCGCTTGATGATGCCACGGGTCGGCGGCGGCGCGGTCACGACCCAGAGCGTATCGCCGGCGTCGGGATCGATCAGTCTGTGGAGCTGGCCGGGATTGGCGAGCGGCACGCTGACATTGGCGAGCGAGGGCTCGCTGATATTGCGCACCACGCTGAGCGGCAGCGGCGGCTTCTGCACCCGCTCGGCGAAGGTCAGCGTCCAGCTCACGCCGCGCGAGCGCTCGTCGCTCTCGAGTGAGGGCATCTGCGGCCGGTTGAGGCGGAAGCGCACCGCCTGCCCTTTCTCCAGCGCGATCCGGCTGACATCCGAGATCAGCGAGCCGGCCTTGGCGCGGACCGGATCGACGTCGATCGCCTCGGGCGTGTCGAACACCATCCATACCGTGTCGGCGCGACGGAACAGTGCCGCCGGCGTCGCGCCGGGGAATGAGAACGTCACCCGCAACCCGTCGCTGTCGCGCTGGGCTTCGATCGCAGAACTGGCAGCAGACTTGGCGCCGGCGCGGGCCTCGGCAGGCGGCGATGGCGCTGCCTCTGGCTTCGGCGCCTCCACGGCTGGCGCCGCCGCGGCAGCAGGCGCAGGCTTTGGCGCGTCGCTCTGTTCCGTCGCGGCGCCGCCCTCGCGCGGCGCGGCCGGTGCAGCGGCCTTCTCGACCTCGGCCGGCGGCGCAGCGGCGATCTTCGGCAGCTCCGGATTGGGCAGCTCTGATCTCGGCTGTTCTGGTTTGGCGGGCGCGGGCGGCGGTGGTTCGGTCGTTGCCTGTTCGAGCTTGGCCGGTTCGGGCTTGGCTGGCTCCGCCTTGGGTTGCTCTACCTTGGGTGGCTCGGACTTGATCTCGATCTTGGCCTGCTGCGCGATGCTCTCCGATGTCACCGGCGCGATTGCAGCCGCGCTCTTCGGTTTGCCGCGCGGCGTCGGCAACAACGAGCCTAGCGAGGGCTTCGCCGCCTGCTGCTGCTCGCTCTGCTGGAAGGCGACATCGACGATGTAGTTCTTCTCGTCGCGGAACGAATGCACGTCGACATCGCCAATCAGCGTCACGTCGACCGCCGAGGTATCGGTGTCGGCGCGCGAGCTGATCGATGCGACGTTCGGCGGAGCGGCGACCTTGGCATCGGCCAGGTCGAAGCTCAAAACCGAGTTGAAGGACAGCGTCAGCTTCTGCTCGTTCAGCACCGAGGAGACGCTGACCCCGTCGGGAACCTCGAACACGAAACGGACGAAGGTGGGCTGCACCAGTGCGCGAACCCGGATCGGCGGCTTCTTCCTGGCGGCATCGGCCGCGCGCTGGATGCGCAATAGACGCTCGGCGGCACGGGCGCGCTCCGCCAGTTCGCGGATCACGTCCTGCGGCAGCGACGGCGGCGGGCCGGTCCAGCCGTCGGGCAGGAAGTCGACGAAGATGCGCTCGCCGGCGGTCATGGTGTTGATGGTGACGCGGCGCGCCAGCGACAGGCGGATCGCCGAACCGTCCGGATCGCGGCGCGCGGCGCCGACATAATCGGGCACCGCATCCGACAGTTTCTCGACGGAGATATCGACCGGGCGCTTGAAGCGGATCACGATAATCGAGCCCGCGGTCGTGACCTCCGACTCGACCTCTTCCTTCGTCTTCAGCACCAGCCGGGCATAGCCGTTCGCGGCCGAGAATGTCGCCTCGCCCGGCACCGGCGACAGATCCTGGGCTCGCACGGTGGCTGGATCTGCGAGGGTGGTGAGGACAAGGCCGGTTGCGAGCAGGCACAGACGCGCGGTCCGCGCCCAGGCGCGGCCTAGCGACCAAGTTTCAGCGGCAGCCGTTCGCGCCATCTCGAAACGTCTTCTCGGGACTTCAGCCATACCAGCGCGAAGCACCCTCGCCCACGCGTCCCGATCTTGGATCGGGCGGCGTTAAGGAGCTGTTAACGTCAATGGATTGTTTCATGGGGGTTACCAAGCGGGTTTCGACGCCGGCTTCGCCCTTGCGGTAATCTGCCAGTCGAACGGGTTTGCGGTATGGTTAAAGAACTCTTGCCATCACATTGGAACGGTTCGCGGAAATCGGGTGGTTCGAGCTGCCGCTCAAGACGAAGAGATTCGACATCCAGAAGCATCTGAGCGCCCTTGAACAGCAAACCGCATCTATTGCGGCGGCGCTGGATGAGGACGATCCATCTTTCGTCGCGACGCTATCGCCGGCGCCGCGAAGGCGCGCCACTTGGCTCGCGGGCGCAAACCGACCGAAAGTTCTCGGGCTAACTCGCTCCGTCAATTCGTCTTCGGCGCGAGTATCTTGCCTTCGATCTTGGGCAGCTCGTCGGTCGGGGCCGACTTGTCGCCGCCGGCGCGGCGGGCGAGTTCGACCGTGAGCCGTTCGGCAGCCTCGGGCTGCATCAGGCCGAGGATGTCCGACATCTTGCGCGGCTGGATCTGCGAGGCAATCTGGTAGAGCACGGTCATCTCCAGCCGATCGAACACTTTTGCGGCGTCCTTCGGCTTCATGTTCTCGTACATGGTGACGATGCCCTTGAAACGGGCGGCGTCGGCTTCGGCCTTGGCCGCCGCGTCGGCGTTCGCCTTGGCATCATTGGCCTTGGCCTCCTCGACCTTGGCCTCGATGCGCTTCTCGGCCGCCTTCAAAAGGCTCTCACGGATCTCGACCTCGCGGGCGCGCGTCTCGAGCTCCTGGCGGCGCGACTGCAACCGCTCCAGGATCGCGCGCTCCGACGCCGACACCGGTGGCGGCGCATCCAGATTGACCACCACGCCGTCGGGCTTGGGCGCCTCCGCGGCCGGTGCGGCCGGTTTCGCTGCCTCGTCCTTCTTCGCGTCCTTGCCCTCGACCGATCCCGTGATGTCGCCGGGATCGGCCTTGATCTTGCTGTCGGCAACCGCCTTGGGGGCGCCGGGGAAGTTGAAGTTCTGCTGCGCCCAAGAGGGACCGGCCGGGCCGGCCGGCGGCGCGTCCTCGGCAAACACGTAACCGCCATCGAGCAGGAGGCCCGCGACCTTCAGCACCATCAGGCCGAAGATCGCGACCAGCACCACGGGCATCACTCTGATGTCACGAAGCAACTTCATGCAGCGAGGCCGCCGGCCCTCCTGCGCTCGGTGAAGGCTTCAGCCGCCGCGGCAACCGCGCGCGCGGCCGAAACCCTGGGCGCCTGCGCTACCGGCGCGGCGGGCGCAGCTGCTGGTGCCGGCGCCTGAGCGGGCTCCGGCGGCCGCGCGGCCAGCGCGATCTTGGACAGGCGGCGTACCACATGGTCGCCTTCCGCCAGCTGGTTCTTCAGCTGCGCCGACATCAGCGTCGCCGCATCGAGCTGGTTGCCGAGGTTTTCGTTGACGTCGCGCACCGCGTGCTTCAACCCGCCGATCGCCCGCTCGGCGATCTCGGTCGCGGTGATCAATTCGGCGATCGTCGCCTTCAGCGAATGCTCGTCCGCCTTCAGCCGCTGCAGGCGCTTGTTGAGCAGCCAGCAATAGCCGATCGTCAGCATCAGCAGCACGGCCACCAGACTCTCGATTATCAGTCCAAGCACATGACTCATGGTGCCTCCATCATCTTGGTCCGCTCGTCCGCCTTCTCGAACATCGCGAAGGTGGTTTGGGGTTTACGCAAATTCTTGGTGACGCGGATCGCGACGCGGTCGCCGACGCGGCCCATGCGGCCCTCCGTCAGGGTGACGTTGCCGCATCGGACCGAGACCAGCGCGTCGGAGCGGATATCCAGCGGCAGCGTGTCGCCGACCTTGAGCTTCATCAGCTCCTTCAGCGGGATATCGGCCTCGTACAGCACCGCATCGACCGCGATCTCGGCCTGCGCCACTTCGGTGGCGAAATGGCCTTCCCAGATCGGGTCGCGGCCGAACTTCTCGCCCATGAACATCTGCAACAGCACGTTGCGGATCGGTTCGATGGTGGCGTAGGGCAGCAGCAACTCGACATTGCCGCCGCGATCTTCCATGTCGATGCGCAGGCGCACCAGAATGGCGGCATTGGCCGGGCGGCTGATCGCGGCAAAGCGCGGGTTGGTCTCGAGCCGGTCGATCGTGAAGGTCACCGGCGACAGCGGCCGGAACGCCTGCTCGGCATCCGACAGCACCACCTCGACCAGCCGCTTGACCAGATTGGTCTCGATCGTGGTGTAGGGCCGGCCCTCGATCTTGAGCTGGGTCTGGCCGCGGCGGCCGCCGAGCAGCACGTCGATCATCGAATAGATCAGGTTGGAGTCGACCATGGCGAGGCCGAAATTCTCCCACTCCTCCGCCTTGAACACCGAAAGCACCGCCGGCAGCGGGATCGAGTTCATGTAGTCGCCGAAGCGCACCGACGTGATGCGGTCGAGCGAGACTTCGACGTTGTCGGAGGTGAAATTGCGCAAGCTCGTCGTCATCAACCGCACCAGGCGGTCGAACACGATTTCGAGCATCGGCAGACGCTCGTAGGACACCATCGCGGAATCGATGATGGCGCGGATGCCGGAATGATCGTCGAGGCTGACGTCGCCGACCGTGAAGCCGAGGAGATTGTCGATCTCCTCCTGCGACAGCACGCGCTCGCCATTGGTGTTCTTGCCGCCGAAGTCGCGGCTGCCGTCCTCGACCATGGCGGCCCATTGCAGCGCCATGTTCTCGGTGAGCTCGTTCTTGGCAGCTTCCGCCGCGGCCGTCGCGGGATCCTCGGAATCGAGCGAGGCTTCCCATTGGGCCGCAATGGCGTCCTGGTCCATCTGGTCGTTGCCGGCCATGGCTTTACATCCGCCCCGTCACTGGATCACGACTTCCTTGAACAGCACCGCGTTCACCTGGTTGGGCGCCAGCGCGAGGTTGACGCGCTTGGTCAGCTCTTCCTTGAGGCGGAACAGGCCGGCCGAGCCGTTGAGATCGCTCGGACGCAGCTCGCGCATATAGGTCTGGAACAGGTCGGTGACGCGCGGCAGCGCCGGCTTGATCGCCTCGACCTGCTTTTCTTCCTTGATCTCGAGCACGAGCTTGAGCTTGAGATATTGTACCCGCTCGCCGGGCGCGCCGACCAGATTGACCAGCATGTCGGGCACGTCGACGAAGCTCGGCGGCTTCGGCGGCGGCGCTTCGGCGTGCTGCTCCTCGCCATGGCCGCGCATGAAGAAGAACCATCCGCCCGCGCCCGCGCCGAGCACGACGAGGAAGCCGACGACGGCAATGATCAGCTTGAGCTTGCCCTTCTTCGGAGCGGCCGCGCCCTCGCCGCTATCGGTCTTTTCCTCGTCCGCCATCGTCCGCTCGCTTCAACCAGAAGGATGCGAACGCGATTTGCCCCAGCTTTGGCTTGAAGACGCGATACAAAGGCCGCCGGCGCACACGCGCCCCAATGCCGGCAACACTGGGGTCATAATGGTTAACGGAAGATTAGGATTTACCTTCCACTAGGAAAAAACTGCCGGGCAAACATGGTCAACAAGACCTTTCTGCCGCCCCGTATAGCGCCCCACCAAACACCTAAGCCGTTTAAATATATCAACATTTCAAGTTGGCACGGCTTTCGCTGAGAGGACGGCGTAACCGGCGGGTTTGGGAGAACCCAATGGTTACCGCCGGTCCGGCGTGAGGGTTTGGGAGAACCTTTCGCATCGGATCACCTCACAGGGGAGACCACCGATGCAGAATACGCTTCTGGTCGGACTATCGAAGCAGATGGTGCTGGAACGGCAGATGGATGTCGTTTCCAACAACATCGCGAACATGAACACCAACGGCTACAAGGCCGACCGGTCGCTGTTCCAGGAATATCTGTCCTCGAACGCGCATGAGGACAATTTCGCGTCCTCCGACCGCCGCGTCTCGTTCGTGCAGGACCGGGCGACCTTCCACGATTTCTCGCAGGGCCCGACCGAAGAAACCAAGAACCCGCTCGACGTCGCGATCGACGGCGATGCCTTCCTGGTGGTGCAGACGCCGGGCGGCGAGCGCTACACCCGCGAAGGCAATCTGCAGATCAACAATCGCGGCCAGCTCGTCACCGCCTCGGGCTATCAGGTGCTCGGCACCGCCGGCCCGATCACGTTCCAGCAGACCGATCACGACGTCAACATCGCTCCCGACGGCAACGTCAGCGTGCTCGAAGGCACGTCCCGACTCGACTCGATCCGCGGCAAGCTGCGCCTGGTCTCGTTCGCGCAGGCGCAGCGCCTGCTGAAGGAGGGATCCAATCTCTATGCGCTCGGCGAAGGGGCGGTGGCGCAGCCGGACACCAAGGCGCAGATCCGCCAGGGCTTCATCGAGAAGTCGAACGTCAATTCCGTCGTCGAGATGAGCCGCATGATCGAGATCACGCGGACCTACACCCAAATCGCCTCGCTGCTGCAGCAGCAGAGCGACCTGCACAAATCGGCGATCGAGAAGCTCGCCGACGTGCCGACCTGATCCGGGGGACTGACCGATGCGTGCACTCTATACTGCAGCGACCGGAATGGCGGCACAGGAACTCAGCGTTCAGGTGATCTCCAACAACATCGCGAACCTGCGTACCACCGGCTACAAGAAGCAGCGCGCCGCGTTCCAAGACCTGATCTACGACCATGTGCGCCGGGTCGGCGCCCAGGCCTCCGACCAGAACACCATCATGCCGATGGGCATCGATCTCGGCGGCGGCGTCAAGACCGTCGGCACCCCGCGCATGATGACCCAGGGCACGCTGTCGCCGACCGGCAACGATCTCGACATCGCGATCCGCGGCGAAGGCTTCTTCAAGATCCTGATGCCGGACGGCACCTTCACCTACACCCGCGACGGCTCGTTCCAGATGGACAACCAGGGCCGCATCGTCAACGCGCAGGGCAATCTGGTGCAGCCGACGATTACGATCCCGCAGAACGCCTCGGGTCTCACCATCAACGCGCAGGGCCAGGTCTCGGTGACGCTGCCCGGCCAGACCGCATCGACCAACATCGGCACGATCGGCCTGACCCGCTTCATCAACAAGGCCGGCTTGATGCCGATCGGCGACAATCTGTTCCAGGAAACGCCGGCCTCCGGCCAGCCGCAGGACGGCACCGCCAACACCGACGGTTACGGCGACATGCAGCAGAGCAATCTCGAACAGGCCAATGTCGAGGTGGTTTCCGAAATCTCCGACCTGATCGCAGCGCAGCGCGCCTACGAGATGAACTCGAAGGTGGTCTCTGCGGCCGACCAGATGATGCAGGCGACCTCCAACCTGTTCCGCTGAGGATGATGTCGATGATCGCCCGCTCACTCCTGATCGCAGCCGCGCTCCTTGCGGTGACAATGGTCCCGGCCGCAGCACAAGTCCGCGGCGAGACCATCGCTGCGCCGACGCTGCGCGCCAGCGTCACGGTCGCGGACGACATCGTGCGGGTCGGCGACCTCATCGACAACGCCGGGAGCGCCGGCAGCATCGCGATCTATCGCGCGCCCGATCTCGGCACCACGGGCACGCTGCCGGTCGCGCAGGTGCTCAACGTGCTGCGCAGCCACCAGGTGATCGGCGTCGACACCCGGGAGCTGAAGGAGATCACGGTCACGCGGCTCGCGCGCACCATCGACAGCAAGGAGATCGAGCAGCAGCTGTCACGCGCGCTGGAGGGCCGCCACGGTCTCGGCAGGGCCGGCAACATCGCGCTGACCTTCGACCGCGATCCCGGCGATATCAGGCTCGAGGCAACCAACACCGGCGCGATGCAGCCCGTCGCCGTGCGCTACGACCCGCGCTCGACGCGTTTCGACGTCACCTTCGAGGTCAGCAACGAAGCCGGCGCAGCGCCGTACAAGCTGCGCCTCACCGGCACCGCGATCGAGACCATCGAGGCCGCCGTGCTAACCCGCAACGTCGAACGCGGCGATGTGCTGAAAGCCTCCGACGTGGTTGTCGAGCGCCGTCCGAAAGCCGAAATCGGCAACGACGCGGCGGTGCGCGACAGCGCCGTCGGCATGCAGATGCGCCGCCAGATGCGCGCCGGCCAGGCGCTACGCACAGCCGATACGGCAAAACCCGATCTCGTCACCCGTGACCAGAACGTCACGCTGGTCTACCGCACCTCCGGTCTGTACCTCACGATCCGGGGCAAGGCGATGGACGCCGGCGCCGAGGGCGATGTCGTCAACGTGATGAATTTGCAATCCAAGCGCGCCGTCGCCGGCGTGGTCACCGGCCGCGGCGAGGTTTCGATCTCGGTCGCGCCCCCGCGCGCAGCGCCGGCCGCCGACGCCGCCTCTTCAACGTCCGCTCCCGTCAAGCTGAGTTCAGTCGCACCAAACGCCGAGTAAAGTTCATGTCCAAGTACCGCATCAACCGCCTGATCCTGACCGGTGCGCTGCTCGCACTCGGAACCATCGCCAGCGGTTGCTCGTCGATCGACCGTCTCTCCCAGATCGGTGAAAAGCCGAAGCTGACGGAGATCGAGAATCCGACCACGCAGCCCGGCTACAAGCCGGTGCAGATGCCGATGCCGAAGCCCGAGGTCGCCTCCTACAGCCCCAACTCGCTGTGGCGCAGCGGCTCGCGGGCCTTCTTCAAGGACCAGCGCGCCGCGCGCGTCGGCGACATCCTGACCATCACGGTGAACTTCACCGACAAGGCCGCGATCGCCAACGAAACCCAGCGCAGCCGCAGCAATTCCGAGGATTCCGGTGTCACCAACTTCCTGGGCTCGCAGACCATCACGCAGGCGAACAAGATCCTGCCCGGCAAGATCCTGACCGCCGAATCGACGGCATCAAGCGACGGCAAGGGTTCGGTGAACCGCCAGGAGGCACTGCAGACCAGTGTCGCCGCCGTCGTCACCCAGCTGCTGCCGAACGGCAATCTCGTGGTCGAGGGCAAGCAGGAGATCCGCGTCAACTACGAAATCCGCGAGCTGATCGTGGCCGGCATCGTGCGCCCGGAGGACATCCAGAGCGACAACACCATCGACTCATCGAAGATCGCCCAGGCGCGCATCGCCTATGGCGGCCGCGGCCAGATCACCGACGTGCAACAGCCGCGCTATGGCCAGCAGGTTCTCGACGTGCTCTTGCCCTTCTGACGACATGCCTGAGTAAGTCCTCTACGAGCTCCCACATCTCGTCGCGAACCTAGGCGCGGCGCGGTGTACCAACACGGCCCTCGCTAGCTCCCCTGGCGAGGGCCGTGGCGTGTTATGACCGGTCGAATGCATTGGAGAGCCGCGAACGAAGTTGACAGAGCCCGCTTTCGATTGCGTCGGAACGGAAAGGACTCTCGCGCGATCGTCGCGCACAGGTCCAGTACCGCTTCGCGCAAGTCGCACGATCGCCTTCTCGGTTCGTTAACCGTCGGGTGAAGGTTAAGTAGCAGTCCCGCCGCTTGCAACGTAGCTAGACGACAACGCAGGGTTTGCAGTTCGTGACGGTCATGCAAAGAGACGGTCAATATGCGGCGTGGTTTCGCACGCCGCGCGGCGAAGGCACCGGAATAGTCCATCTGGCAAACGGCAGGATCTCGGGCGGCGACGCCATGTTCACCTATGGTGGATCCTATCAGCTCGATGAGGACCGCTTCACGGCGGTGCTGACGACGCGCAGATATGCCGACGGCCCGTTCACCACCGTGTTCGGATGCGACGAGGTCGAGGCGCAGCTGACGGGCACCTTCAGCGGCAATCGCGCGGTGTGCTCGGGCACCGCCAAGCAGGCCCCCGGCGTGCTGTTCGAGGCCACGCTGTTTCTGCAGCAACAGGAGCAGGCGCCCGCCCCCGGCCCAAAAGCCGCGACAACGCGCGCGGATCTGACGCGGCTGCCGAAGCTTCCCGACCGCCGCACGGCCATCGTGACCAGGCGCTTCAGCTGATCGGTCCGCAATCCCGATGGCGTCTCCGCCCCTTCGGGCGTACCATCGCGCATGCGCGAAGCGCAGCCCGATCGATGCAGCCGGAAGGAGGAACGCATGTATGCCGCCATCCGTCACGCCAAGGCGAAGTCTGGTAGCGCCGAAGAACTCGCGCGCCGGATCAAGGAAGGCGCAATTCCGATCATCAGCGATGTCGAAGGCTTCATGGCCTATTACGTGGTCTATGCCGGCGACGACACCGTCACTGCCATCAGCGTCTTCAACAATTATTCAGGCGCCGAGGAAGCTAACCGCCGCGCACTGGCCTGGATCGATGAGAATCTCGGTCCATTGCTGATCGGGCAGGCCACCGCGGTTGCGGGTCCAGTGATCGTGCATACCAAGGCATAAGGGCCGCAACCGGGTTGCGGGTCCAGTGATCGTGCATACGAAGGCATAAGGGCCGCAACCGGGTTGCGGGTCCAGTGATCGTGCATAGCCAGGCGTGACAGCCGCTCTACCGGCAATGATCACCCGGCAGAACTTTCCCGCGGCAGGTCTGGCGCGCGCCGCGTCATCACGATCTCCTTGAAATCAATGCGGCCGCGCATGGCACGCCGTTTGCTTTGCGGTTGCAGCATTGCAACGGGGACCGCGCGCAGATGACGTTGATCTCGGCCTTTGGACCGGTCACAGCCAGCATGACGACCGGCACACTGAAGAAGCCGCTGACGGCCGACGCTAGTGGATCCACGCAAGCCGCCGGCGGCAGCCCATCCGACGACACCATCGAGCAGAAGTTTCTCAAATACGCGCAGATGAGCCCGATGGACCGCATGCGCGCGAACATCCTCAAGAGCATGGGTCTGTCGGAGCAGGACCTGAAGACCATGACGTCGGATCAGCGCGCCGCGGTCGAGCAGAAGATCAAGGAATTGATCGAACAGTCGTTTCAGAAGAACGCCGGCAAGGCCGGCCAGGCGGTCGACATCTCGGCATGAGACGCATTGCGACGCGCACTTGAGGTGCCTGCGTTCAGGGCATTCGGTCGAGGATGTCGGAAAACCTGGCCGCGTCCGGTTCCCGTGCGCGAAGGCCGGCTATTGACGATATCCATCCTGTCGCTCAGGACCACGAAAACCTTGCCGCCAAAGCCGTATCGCGCGGCCGTTGCCCGAGCATGCCACGGTGATCGCCGGCGCTGGCCGTCAGCAGCCCGGAGATCGCTTCCGCATCCGGCGATGTAGCAAGTCTGGTCGTGATCATCACGGATGGACCCGATCAGCAGTCCGCATGTCGGCGCAGCTCATGGCTTCCTCTTCGCGGTGGCGCGAGCGCCCGCGGTCGCCTTCTTCGCAGATTTGCTGGATTTGGCCTGGTTGAGCTCGATCGCGGCGCGGATCAGCGCCCTCAGCGCGCGGTCATTGATCTTGTCGCCCTCGAACAGATCGATCGCGCGCCGCACATTGCCCTCGAAGCCGGTGTTGAACAGCTTGTCGGGGTCCGGAAGTTGCGCGCCATACATGAAGGTCAGCTTCACCTTGCCCTTGTGGGCGTTGCCGACCGCGATGATGCCGTCGCGCGACCACACCGGACTGCCCATCCACTTCCATTCCTCGATGATATCGGGATCGGCGGCGAGGATGCTCTTGCGCAGGCCGGCAAGCGTCTTGCCGCGCCAGTCGGTGAGATCCTCGATCATCCGGTCGATATGTTCCGATGCCGTCATTGCTGCCTCGCGTTCCCTGCCCGTCCCATGCAATCACACTTGTGATGCCCGGGCATCACACTTGTGAGCCCGAGGTCGATCCCCCCTGCATCCGCTGGGGCGCCACATAAGGCAGCGCGAACAGATACAGGCCGCTCAGCAGCATGAAGATCAGCGGGAACAGCGCCAGCAGGCCGATCCAGACGGCCTGCTGCTGCAGGACCATCGCGCCGATGTTGATGATGACGGCAACCGTGAAGGCGATCGAGAGCCAACGGTGAAACTGCCTGATCCAGTTGTTCCAGTTCAATGTAACCTCCTGTTGGATGGATGTTGAATAGACCGTCAGCCTTCCCGCACCAGCAGCAGATCGAGATTCTCCAGGAACTGCTTCCATCCGGCATGGGCGCCGCCATAGGCCTGCTTCTGATGCGGCTGGAAGCCGGACTGCTCGACGCGCAGATGGGTGCCCTTCGCCGTCGGCGTCAGCGTGAAGACCACCACGCTCTCGAGATTGTAAGCGGCATCTTCATGCGCGAAATTCCAGGTGTAGGACAGCATCTTGTGCGGCTCGACGGCCAGCACCTTGCAGTCCAGCACGCCGCCCCACTCGCCGCGCAGATTGAAGCTGTGCCCGACCTCGGGCTTGAAGTCGTTCTTCATCAGCCACTCCTCCATCAGATGCGGTTGCGTCAGCGCGCGCCAGAGCTTTTCCGGCGGATGGGGAAATTCGCGCTCCACGATTGCGGAGCGCGTCTCACGGGTGGTCTTGTTCATTGGTCCATCCTTTTGAGAAGATCTTCGAGGTGGTCGAACCGGTTCTGCCAGAAGCCCGCCATCTGGCTGGTCCAGTCGATCAACGGCGCCAGCGCGCCGAGCTGCGCGCTGTAGTGCGTCTGCCTTCCTTCATGGCGATCGCGCACCAGCCCGGCCTGCTTCAGCACACCGAGATGTTTTGACACCGCCGGCTGCGAGATCTTTGCCCGCGCCGTCAACGCACCGACGGTCTGCTCGCCCTCGCGGCACAGCCGCTCGAAGATCGCCCGGCGGGTCGGGTCTGCGAGGGTTCGAAACAGCACGTCGTGAGCGTCCGGCATCGGATCAATAGCCCGCTGGTTATGGATTAACGTATAACCGTACAGTTATGGGTTGGTCAAGCGCGAAGTTGGGAAAGCCGACCGACTTCAAATTTGTCTGTACTCAGCCGATCCGATGCAAGAGCCGCATCGATCGAATCATAGCTAACTGGTTATGTGATGGTTGCTGATTTGCTCGTCGAGGCGAAACGAGATGCAAAGCTCGGGCAAGTCATGTCGCGAGAATGCGGATGCGTGGCTCAGGCCGTTCAACGAACTCGGTGTCGTCCTGGCTTTTCGCCAAGACGACAGCGACGAATGTGGCGCCCGCCAGCATGCGAGTGCACGTCGTTGCGAAGGCACTACGCATGACTTAGACATATCGCGCGGATGCGGTCCTTGTTCACGGAGAACCTTGATGTGCCAGCTCTGCGAGATCACTCCTCCGAACCAGACTTCCCGGCGCGTCTTCCTCGCTGCCGCGGCGTGCACCGCTGTCAGCCTTGCCCTGGCGCCGGCTGCGACGGGCAAGGAGACAAAACCGCCGCCGAAACCGCAGAACGTGCTGCCGCCCGACGCCGCGCTCGACCGGCTGGTGAAGGGCAATCTCCGTTATGTCGAAGGCATTTCGCGGCGACATGATTTCAAGCGCGAGCGCGAGGCGCTGACCGGCGGACAGAACCCGTTCGCGGGCATCCTGAGCTGTGCTGACTCCCGCATAGCGCCTGAATACGCCTTCGACACCGGCCGCGGTGATCTGTTCGTCTGCCGCGTCGCCGGCAATTTCGCCAGCGACGAGATGATCGCGAGCCTGGAATACGCGCAGTCCGTGCTGGGTGTGCCGCTGTTCATGGTGCTCGGCCACGACAGCTGCGGGGCGGTCGATGCCGCGATCAAGTCGCTGAAGGACAACACCACCCTGCCCGGCCATCTGCCCGAGTTGGTCACGGCGATCGCGCCAGCGGTGAAGGCGACCGAGGGCAGACCGGGCAACCGGCGCGCCAACGCCATCAGGCAAAACGTCATCGACAATGTCGCGAAGCTCAAGACGGCGACGCCGATCCTCAGCGCCGCGGTCGATCAAGGCAAGCTTCGGATTGTCGGCGCGGTCTACCGGCTGACCGACGGCAAGGTCGAGCTTGTCACCGACGCCAAGCGACCGGCGACTTGAACCTCGGCGCCACTTGCGACCACCGAAACCAAGAACGACATCGCGTGAGCGAACGGAGAAGGCGGATGTGGCGCCGGTGCGGATGGATGGCTGGAGTGCTGCTGCTGGTCGTGGCCTCATTGCCGGCGCGCGCCGGCATCGAGCCCTGCAACACGGCGCAGATGCGGATCGAAATGACCACGTTGCTCCGCCACGCCGCCGAGAATCGGCCGGTCAACATCACCTTCGCCACCCGGGCCGATGACGTGAAGCTGCCCGCTGCCCTGATCGAGCAATATCCCGAGGAGATCACGATCATCCTGCAGCACGAATTCGATCGCCTCGTGGTGATGGATGACGGCTTCGAGGTCGGCGTCTGGTTCAATCGCAGATATGCCAGGCTGACCGTGCCGTTCGATGCGATCAGGAGCCTGTGGGACGGCAGGTTGCTGATATGCACGAACAATCAATCGTAGGAAACAGCGACATCCTGGCGCGCCAGGCACGCAAGATCATGTGAACGTCGCTTCCACTTTGCCGAGCCCGTCGAGCTCCATCACGACGGTGTCGCCGGCCTTCAGCCACACCGTCTTGACCAGGCTTCCGGTCAGCACGATCTGGCCGGCGTGCAGGCCGCGGCCTTCGGCGGCGAGATGATTGGCGAGCCAGGCGAGCGCGTTGTGGGGATGGCCGAGCACGTCGGCGCCGGCGCCGCGGCCCTCCTCCTTGCCGTTGACGAGCGCACGTCCAGTGACCTTGCGCAGATCGGGCACGGTGATGCGCGGCACGGCCTCGCCGAGCACGCAGCCGGCCGCGAAGAAGTCGTCGGCGATCAGCGTCGGCGCGCCTAGCGTCTCCCATTTGACGTAGCGGTCGTCGACGATCTCGATCGCCGGATAATAGGCATCGATCGCCTCCGCGACCCATTCGGCGGTGAACGGCGCTTCGCCTGGAGCGAGGTTGCGCGCCAGCCGCACCGCGATCTCGCATTCGACGCCGACATGGACGAAGTCGGCCGCCGGCAGCTTGACGCCGCTGTCATGGACGACCTTCTCGAACACGCCGCCGCCACAGGGGTGCGGGATGTTGATGTACTCCTGCATCACCGCGCTGGTGCAGCCGATCTTGTAGCCGACGAGGCTGCCGACCTGGGCTTGCAGCAAATCGTGCAGCGCGTACTGCACCTGATAGCCTTCGGCCTCGTCGCGCGGCACGACGTCTTTGGCGAGCGCCTTGAGCGGCGCGCGGCTGCGGCGCGCGCTGGCAATCGCCTTTGCGGCCGCGAGGATCCGTTCCATCTGCGCAGCCTCCCCGATGTTCTCGGCGGCGCGGTGGCGCCTCCGTCTGCTCGCGGCAATTCAGCACTCGCCGAACCATCTGGCAAGCACGCCGGACGGCAGAGGCCGTCAGGCCTTGACCAGGCCGAGCCGGATCAGGCTCTCGGCGGTCGCGACGATCATCTCCTCATTGCCGCGCGGACGCCAGCCGAGCAGGTTCTGCGCCTTGGCGCTGGTCGCACGGCGCACCTTGCCGAGCAGCGGCAGCGCCGCACGGGCCAGCGGGTTGCGCCGGGCGGCGAGCCGCATCATCCAGTCCGGCATCTGGAAGCGCGGCACACGCCGCGCCTTGCTGCCCAGTTTCCTGCGCAGCAGGCGGGCCACCTGCAGGACCGACATGGTGTCGCCGGCGACCGCGAGGAACCGCTCCCCCCTGGCCCTCGGCGAGGTCATGGCGCGCAGGTGCAGGTCGGCAACGTCGCGCACGTCGACGAGGCCGAAATGGATCCGTGGCACCGCCGGCATCGCGCCGTCGAGCAGCGCCTTGATGATCCCGATCGATTCGGAGAAATCAGGCCCGAGCGCCGGGCCGAACACCGCGGTCGGATTGACCACGGCAAGTTCGAGGCCATTGCCTTCGCGCGCGACGAATTCCCAGGCGGCGCGCTCGGCCAGCGTCTTGGATTTGGGATAGGCCTGCACATCGGGGCCATCGAGATTGGACCAGGTGGTCTCGTCGAACGGCGCCGCCTGCGGCGGATGACCATAGCCGATCGCCGCGAACGACGACGTCACGACGACGCGCTTGACGCCGGCATCGCGCGCCGCGCGCAACACCCGCAGCGTGCCTTCGCGCGCCGGAACGATCAGCTCGTTCTCGTCCTCCGGCACAGGCGCGCCGAGCGGCGATGCGACATGCAGCACGTAGTCGCACCCCGCGACCGCCTCACGCCAGCCGTCATCGCGCGTGAGGTCGGCGGTGGCGAAGCCGATTTGGTCGGCCGCAAGCGCGCCACCCTCGCGCAGCATCGCGATCACGTCCTTGCTGCGATCCGGATTGCGCAGCGTGGTTCGCACCGCATGCCCGTCGGCGAGCAGCTGCAGAATCGTATGCGCGCCGATGAAACCGGATCCGCCCGTGACCAAAACCGTGCTCATGTCCCTGCCTCCTCATGGTTCGGCAGGTGGGCACACAATGCTTCGCCCACCCTGCACAGGCCGCATCTGGTCACTATCTGACGTTGGACAAGTAGAATGAAATTCGAGACCGGTATGGAAAACGATACCAGCGAACCGTGTGACGGCGGTGAATGCGAGAGCTGCCCGACCGATCCCAACCTGCTGATCGAGTTCAAGCACGCGATCCGCACGCTCGGCGGCAAATGGAAGCTCGAGATCCTGTTCACGCTGATGCATGGCGGCGTACGGTTCGGCGCGCTGCGACGCGCGCTGGCGCCGATCACCCAGCACATGCTGACCGCGCAACTGCGCGAGCTCGCGCGCGACGGGCTTGTCTCGCGCAAGGTGCTCGCCGAGAAGCCGCTACAGGTCGAATACGAGCTGACGGATTCGGCGTGGAGCCTGACGCCGGCCTTCCGCGAATTGCTGGCGTGGTCGAAGCTCTACGGTCCGCGCCGTCACGCAGAGGCGAGCGAGACGACACTCGGGGCCGGACCGGCTTGAATGCCGTCCCGATGCATGGTTGTCGATCGAGCCGTCGCTGCTCCGCGATGCGCGGAGCTTGGCCGGCTCATTCGGTTCAGTGGAATCCCGCGAGCCGATGCCCGCGGGGACGATCGGCGCTTCCAAGCGGAAGCGTGTTTCCTGGCGGAAACGAGATCAGCCCAGGAAGAAGGCCGAGGCGATATTGAGGGTGCGTGTCATCATGGCGGCGCGCACGTACAACCGGTACGCGCCAGAAGCAATCAGTGGGGGCGATCCGCCGCCACTACTCGTCGCGATAGACCTTCTCGCGCTTCTCGTGGCGTTCCTGCGCTTCCACCGACAGCGTCGCGATCGGGCGGGCTTCGAGCCGCTTCAGCGAGATCGGGTCACCGGTCTCTTCGCAATAGCCGTAGGTGTTGTCTTCGATGCGTTGGAGCGCCGCGTCGATCTTGGAGATCAGCTTGCGCTGACGGTCGCGGGCACGAAGTTCGATCGCGCGGTCGGTTTCCGAGGAAGCTCGGTCCGCGAGGTCGGGATGGTTGACGTTCTCTTCCTGCAACGTCTGCAGCGTGATCTTCGATTCGCGGAGGATCTCATCCTTCCAGGCCAGCAGCTTGGCGCGGAAATAGTCGCGCTGCCGCTCATTCATGAAAGGCTCTTTTTCAGTCGGCCGGTAGTTCTTCAGCTTTTCCAAAGGCAGCCATGTCCCTGTCTGGCGGAGGGAACAAAACCCCTCCGCGCGGCGCCTTATATAGCCACGCCATGTGACAGACAATATCCGCCACCGCGAAAGCCGGGCTGCCCCCAAGGCCTTGCACAGGCAAACTTATCCGCCCTGCCCGGGGGCCGTATTTTCCCTGCTTCCGGCCCCTCAATAGCCGACCGTGAAACGCTGCCGGATATGGGCCGGGCGCTCGATTTCATCGGCGAGTGCAACTGCGAAATCCTCGAACGAGATCGAGCTTTTGCCGTCGGCGGCGGTCAGAAGCTGGTCGGTCCCGAGCCGGAACTTGCCGGTCCGCTCGCCCGCCACGAACAGCGCCGAGGGCGACAAAAAGGTCCAGTTCAGGTCCTTTTCCTGGCGCAGCAGGTCGAGGAATTCGGCTCCCTTCGAGGCCTCGGCCTTGTACTGGGCCGGGAAGGTCGGCGTAGTCACCAGGCGGACGCCGGGGGCCACTTCGAGGCTGCCGGCGCCGCCGACCACGAGATAGCGGCCGACCCCGGATGCCTTGGCGGCCCCGATCAGCTTGGCCGGGTCGCTGATGGTGAAATGGACGGAACTGATCGCGGCATCGTGGCCAGCCCACAGCGCGATCAGGGCGGCCTGATCGTTCACATCCCCCTTCACGGCAGTGACACCAGGCAGGTTTGCAATCTTCTCCGGGTTGCGGGCGATGGCGGTGACGGCATGGCCGCGGCGAGCGAGTTCCGCGGTGAGGCGCGAGCCGGCCTGGCCGGACGCGCCGGCGATGGCGATCTTCATCTCAAGTCTCCGATTGATAGTTTCCAATGGTGACTAGATAGCGAAATGGATGTAGGTGTGAAGAAGGCACTCTTGTCTCACCTGATTACGCCGGAGTAACCCGATGAAAGCTGCCAGCCTGAAACCGGACGCCTATGCCGCCAATTGCCCGACGCGCCAGATCCTCGACCGGGTCGGCGACAAATGGGCGGTGCTGATCCTGCTGCTGCTCCGCAGCGAGCCGATGCGCTTCAACCAGCTTCGCCGCGCCATCGAGGGCATTTCGCAGAAGATGCTTTCGCAGGTGTTGAAGAGCCTCGAGCGCGACGGGCTGCTGCGCCGCCGCGCGATCGCAACCGTTCCGGTCACCGTGGAGTACTCGATCACGCCGCTCGGATCGACGCTTGCCGAAGCGGTCGATCCGCTGCGCGATTGGGCCGAGCAGAATCTGAAGGAAGTGCTGGCCGCGCAGCGCCGCTACGACACGCAGCGCAAGGCACTGGCGGCCTGAGACACTGCCTGCCCGCGTGAGACAGGTCGTTTGATCGAGAGGCGCCTAGTATTGCCCTGCTTTGGCGAGTTCGACCTCGACGCGCAGCTCGATCTCGCCCAGCACGGCATCGAGGCCGGGATCGCCGGAGGATTCCTTCAGGCTCGCCGCGGCATCGCGCAGCCGGTTCACGGTGGAGGAATCGAAATTGCCGGACAGCAGTCCGAGTTTCAGCGCGTCGAGCACATCGAGGGCGCCCTTGCCGCGCGCCACCGAGCGCTTGCGGCGTTCGGTCGGGTCTTCGACACCCTGCAGCGCGAGCAGCGCATCGAGGCTCGCGGCGGCCTTTGGCGCAGCGGTGGAGCGAACCTCCTCCTGCGCACTGGTCGCATCTGGCAGCGAGAAGCCGCTCGACGAGGTGCGCCGGGTGGCGCCGGTGGACGTGCCAAGCGTGGTGCCGTTCGGTCCGTAGATGCGCATCGTCGTGATCCCGCAGGCCTGAATGGCGCGAGCATCGCCGTTTTATGGTTAACGAGGCGTAAACAGCCCGGCAATTTCTGCCGCCGCACGGCAGTTTCGCGCTCCCTGGCGAACCGGAGCCGAATAGCGACCCGACAATTTCGATAAATATATCAACTCATTGGCCCAACGAAACGAAGTGGCACGCGGCTCGCATGGTTAATGGCGGATCGCCGTCATGGGAGTGTCGCGTGATCCGCGTGAAGTTCGAGGGGAGCACTGGATGCCTGGCATCCGCATCGTAAGCATATTCGGGTTGGCCTGCGCCGCGCTGCTGGCGCTGGCGGCTTCCGCCATGCCCGCGGCCGCGACGTCGCGGATCAAGGATCTCGCCAATATCGAGGGCGTGCGCCAGAACCAGTTGATCGGTTACGGCCTCGTGGTCGGCCTCAACGGCACCGGCGACACGCTGAACAACATCCCCTTCACCAAGCAATCGCTGCAGGCGATGCTCGAGCGCATGGGCGTCAACATCCGCGGCGCCACCATCCGCACCGGCAACGTCGCCGCCGTGATGGTGACCGGCAATCTGCCGGCGTTCGGCACCCAGGGCACGCGGATGGACGTGACCGTCTCCGCGCTCGGCGATGCCAAGAACCTGCAGGGCGGCACCCTGCTCGTCACCCCCCTGCTCGGCGCCGACGGCAACGTCTACGCGGTGGCGCAGGGATCCGTAGCGGTCGCTGGCTTCGCGGCCGAAGGTGCTGCCGCCAGCGTCGTACGCGGCGTGCCCACCGTCGGCCGGATCGCCAACGGCGCCATCATCGAGCGCGAAATCGAGTTCGCGCTCAACCGCCTGCCCAATGTGCGCCTGGCGCTGCGCAACGCCGACTTCACCACCGCCAAGCGCATCGCCGCCGCGGTCAACGACTATCTCGGCGTCAAGACCGCCGAGCCGATCGATCCCTCCACGGTGCAACTCTCGATCCCGCCGGAGTTCAAGGGCAACGTCGTCGCATTCCTGACCGAGATCGAGCAGTTGCAGGTCGATCCCGACCTTGTGGCGAAGATCGTGATCGACGAGCGCTCCGGCGTCATCGTGATGGGCCGCGACGTCCGCGTCGCCACCGTCGCCGTCGCGCAGGGCAATCTCACCGTCTCGATCTCCGAGAGCCCGCAGGTTAGCCAGCCCAATCCGCTGTCGCGCGGCCGCACGGTCGTGACACCGCGCACCAACGTCGGCGTCAGCGAAGACGGCAAGAAGTTCGCCGTGGTCAAGGACGGCGTCTCGCTGCAGCAGCTCGTCGACGGCCTCAACGGCCTCGGCATCGGGCCGCGCGATCTGATCAGCATCCTGCAGGCGATCAAGGCCGCCGGCGCGATCGAAGCCGATATCGAGGTGATGTGATGGCGAGCCTGATCAACAGCACCGCCGGCAGCATGCCGAACAAGGCGCTGATGCCGATGTTCAACGGTCGCCCCGATCCCGTGCTGCAGGACGCGATGAAGAAGGTCTCGCCGCAGCAGATCACCAAGGCGAAGGCGACCGCGACCGACTTCGAATCGATGTTCCTCAATTCGATGTTCTCGCAGATGACCACCGGCCTGAAGGGCGAAGGCCCCTACGGCGACACGGTCGGCACCGGCGCGTGGCGCTCGATGCTGACCGATGAATATTCGAAGAATTTCGCCAAGGCCGGCGGCGTCGGCATTTCCAACGAAGTGTTCCGCTCGCTGATCCTGCAGCAGGCCAACAAGAGCTAATTCGGTTTCAAGGAGCAGCGCGATGAACCAGCGTCCACAGCAGCATCGGCCGGCCGCCCCCACGTCGCGGCCTGCGACATCGACGCCGCCCGACGTCGCACGTCTCGCCAACGAGCTCACCGAAGTGATGAGCGCCCTGCTCGCGGTCGTCGAGCAGGAGACCGGGCTCGTCCGCGCCGGCAAGATCCGCGAGGGCATGCAGCTCGAGGCGCAGAAGTCGGAGCTGTCGCGGCGCTACATGCTCGCGGTCGAGCACATGAAATCGATGCAGAAGATGCTGTCGCAGACCGACCCCGAACTGCTCGCCACGCTGCGGCGTCACCACGAGACGTTCCGCGCGATGCTGCAGGTCAACCTGACGGTGCTTGCGACCGCACACGCGGTCTCCGAAGGCATCGTGCGCGGCGTCAATGCCGAGGTGCAGCGCCGCAACATCCCGAACACCTATACCGCGAACGGACAGCGCGCCACGCCGGGCCCGCGCAACATGACGCCGATCGCCGTCAGCCGCACGCTCTGACGCGCACGCCGACAATTTAGCTCAATTCGACGCGGCCCCGGCAGCGCGGCATTCAGCGTGTTCCCTAACAGCCTGTTGAGAGGTTCCCCGTAGAGTTGCGGATCGTGAGGGGTTGGGATTTGACTCAAGCAAACTAGTGCCTGCGCACTACGAGGCTGCCATGAGTACAGATTTCAACATCAAGCCGGTGGGGGCACCGGTTGCAGCGCCGATGATCACTCCTGCGAGCGATACGGCGCAGAAGGCGGTGAAGACCGAATTGCCCGCGAGCCAGAGCGTCACTGCTCCGGAGCCGAGCGTGCGCGTCACGATCGATCCCAACGCCGTCAACGCATCGATTTCAAATCAGGCGCCGTCCGTCACCGACCAGGTCATCATCGACCGCGATGCGCGCGCCGTGGTCTACCAGGTGGTCGACAATCGGACCAACCTGGTGGTGAGGCAGTTTCCGGAAGAAGCCGTATTGCGCCGCCGCGCCTATTTCCACGCGCTCGATCTCAGCAAGGACGCGCCGACGCGGGCGCGCGCGACCGACCGCCGCGCGTAACGCTGGCGATCGGCTCCTCACTTCTGTGTGGCGTAGGCCTTGTCGAGATAGGTCGATCCGGTGGCCGGATCGGTGACGACATTGGCGATCAATGCCGTGCCCTGCTGCACCAGCGAAAACTTGGTATCGCCGACCCGGAACGAGCCGTCCTTGATCAGGACGTCCTGATACTTGCTGGTGCCGTCGCTCTGGTAATGGACCTTGGCGCGGAAGCCATCGACGTTCGACACGGAGATGTTGAACGACTTGTTGTTGGCGTACTTGCCGCTCCAGCTGCCCTCATAGAGCTTCGGGTCGACGGCCACATACGGCGTCTTCGACGGAACCGTCAGGCCGGCGGCCTTGTAGTTGGCGGACAGGATGCTCAACACGTCGGCCATGCCGAGGGCTCCGTTGCGAACCGTCGATCAGCCGCGGCCCGAAAGGCCGGCTGCGATGTTGCAGTTGATGTCGATCAGCGACTTCAGCTTCGCCGGGTCCGGATTCATCTGGATGTCGATGGTCTGCTTCATCACGAACACGCTGATGTTCGCGATGTTCTGACGCACCTCGAGCGGCTGCGGATTGTCGGCGCCCTCTGCGGCGCTCAGGAAGATCGACCACAGGCGGCGATTGAACAGCAATGCGTGATCGAGCGCCTTGTCGAGGCCGTTCCAGTTGGCCTGGACTTCCTGCAGCTGTCGCGCGGCCTTCAACAACGCCTGTGCTTCGATTTCACGGGGAGATGCCGTCGTCGTTGACGTACGAGCGTAGGCCTGGGCTGCATTCGACATTAATGACCTCGATGGGGTGCGGATTTCTCGGGCCGCGGAGACGCAATTCTAGCGCCCGATATTTATGCATCCGGCGCCTTTAAATATGGTTAGCACGCGTTACGAATGCGCCGTTCTGACGGCATGGAAAGAGACCGTAATACCCCGGAGACAAAGAAAAACGGCGGGGTTTCCCCCGCCGTTGTCGAAGTGCTTCTCGGCGCGTTTAGCGGAGCAGCTGCAGCACGCTCTGCTGGCTCTGGTTGGCGAGCGCCAATGCGGAGACCGCGATCGACTGGCGGGTCGACAGCGCCTGGCTGTTGGCCGCTTCCTCGTTGGTGTCGGCCAGCGTCAGGTTGGACGAGCCCGTCTGCAGCACGTTGATCAGGTTCTTAGAGAAGTCCTGACGGATCTGCACGATCGAGAGGTTGGAGCCCAGCGTCGAGGCTTCGCTGCGCAGCGACGAGCTCGCCGTGCTCAGCGACGCGATCACGCCGTTTGCCGAGTTGTTGTCGAGGAAGTCGGTGCCCGCGGTCAGCGATTTCAGGCCGAGGCCGGCGGCATCGAACTTGACGCCGGTGATGCTGAGTGTCGACTTGCCGGTCTCGTTGAAGGTCAGCTTCAGGCTGTCACCGCTCAACAGGTTGATACCGTTGAACGAGGCGTCCTGCGCCGTGGTCGTGATCTGCGAGATGGTGTTGTTGTACTGCTGCACCAGGGCCGCGCGCGCCGACTGCGAGGCTGAATCGGCAACCGGAGCGGTGCCGGCTGCGCTGAACGTCGCGGTGCCGCCGCCGGTGTTGGTGAAGGTCACCGCACCGATCGTCGAGGACGCCGCGTCATTGGTCGTGGTGATGACGAGCTTGTTGGAGCTGTCCAGGCTCGCGGTCAGATTGCTGGCCGACAGCGCGGTGTTCAGCTGCGCCAGCGAGCTGCTGGCCCCGAAGGTGAAGCTGAAGGCGGGCTGGCCGGCTGACGCTGCGATCGCAAGAACGTCGCCGCTCTTGATCGTGGTGCCGTCGACGAGGTTGGCGGATGTGCCGCCGAGCGCCGCGGTGGACGTGGCCTGCGACCTGGTGGTGTAGCCAGTCGGGCTCTGCAGCACCTGGTTGGCGATCGACTTCGCGGTATCGACCAGCTTCTGCAGCGAGGTAATGCCGGTGTTGGCGGCCTGCAGCACCTGCACGCCGTTGCCGATGCCGTCGAGCAGGTTGTTGATGTCGCTGGCGCGGTTGTCGAGCGACTGTGCGGTGAAGAAGTTGGTCGGGTTGTCGAGCGCCGTGTTGACCTTCTTGCCGGTGGCAAGACGGTTCTGCGTGGTGGAGAGCAGATCGGCGGTGGACTGGAGGGAGAGGAGGTTCTGACGAACGGAGGAGGAGAGAATGATACCGGACATTTTCATACCTTTCTGGTGTGAAACTGAGGAAAAACCCGCGCCAATCCTTTCTGATCGAGCGGATGGCCGATCCTGCGGGTCAAGCCTCGAAGGAAAAAGAAATCTCCGGCACGGCATTTGAGACAAATGCCGAAGAATAAAATTGTCGCCATTGGGCGAAGTTCGCCGTGAAAACTACTGAGACGATTGCCGATTTCGACTGAGTCCCGCTAGTCGCGCGGACCCGCTGTTCACCAAGCGTTAACCATCATGGGAAAGGATCGCTGTCGCATCGGCCCCGGGCCGCGATCGCGGCTGCTAAGCAGTGCCGAACTCAACTTCGTTCCGCTAGCGACGATATCGCGCGACTGCCCGGCAAAGGAGAACGGTCATGGCCCTGAAGGTCGAACTCAAACCGAACGAGCGCATCATCGTCGGCAATTGCGTGATCACCAACACCGATCAGCGCGCCCGCCTCTTGATCGACGGCGACCGCATCCCGATCCTGCGCGAGAAGGATATCCTGACGCCGGAGACCGCGGACACGCCGGCGAAGCTGATCTATCTCGCGGTACAGCTGATGTATCTGTCGCCGGACCCGATGGCGCACCACCCGACCTATTTCAGCCTGGTGCGCGATATCATCACCGCGATGCCCAGCGCCTGGCCGTTCATCGAAAGCGTCAACAACTTCATCCTCAACGGCGATCTCTATCACGCCTTGAAGGAATCCAAGAAGCTGATCGCGCACGAGGAGAAGTTGCTGGAAACCGCGCGCGGCCAGCAGAACGGCAATCAGGACGACACCCGCAAGAGCGCGTAGAGCTTGTTGTTGTTCACGCGAACCAGCATCCACTTCCTTTGAAGACGCTCTAGCCCCGCCTGAACGAAAAAGGCCTCCGCAAGGAGGCCTTTTTGCTGGCTGGAGATGAGGTTCAACCGATTGGCAGATATTTCAACAGCGTGGTCTGATACAGCATCGACGTGGTCTGATACGACGCCTGCAGGCTGGTCTGCAACGCCAGGATCTTGGTCGCAACCTCGTCCTGATTGACGCCCTCGACCGAGTCGAGCATCGTCTCCGCCATGCTCTTGAGCTGGGTCTGACGATCGGTGGCTGCCTTGGTCGCCGTCTGCGCACCGGCGAATTCGGCTTGCACGTCCTGGATCTGCTGCTGGCCGTTTTGCGGCGCGAGGTTTGCGCCGACGCGCTGCGCGAGTGCCGTCACCTGTGCGCTTGCATTCGGGTTGCTGGCGTTGGTGGTCACCGCCGCATATACCGCGACATTCTGCAGCAAATAGCGGAACGCCTGTTCGTTGGCACGCGCGCCATACTGCACGGTGATCGACTGATCGACCTGCGCGACGGCGGTGCCGCGCGCCGATCCCGGGCCATTCTCGCCGGTGTACCAGTACACGGTGTTGTCGGGCGTGCCCGCGACCAGATTGGTCGCCGTGTCGAACGGTGGTCCCCCTACCCTGAGGGGCGCCGGGGTCGCAGTCGTGTTGTTGGCGATGCCGAGCGCGCCGAGTGCGGTCGTGTTAGAGCTCGATATCGAGAGGCTCGCGCCATCGGCGCCGTGCAACGTGATCGCACCATTGCTGATGGTCGACGGGTTCTTGGTGCCGCTGACCTGGTCGATCTTCGCCATCAGCGTCTGCACGCTGTCGGTGATGTTGACCTGGTTGCCGGTGGCGCCCGAGGCAACGAAGGTGATCGGGGTGCCGTTGACGGTGATGGTGTCGCCGGCCGCGAAGCTCGTCGAGAGCGAGTTGGTGCCCGCCGCACCCGAGAGGGCGGTGGCGCCGCTGATCGGCGCCCGCGGCGTGTTCTGGTTGTTGGCAGCGGCGCCCGAGACGGTCGCGACCGGATTGAAGAAGTTGTTGGACGCCGCGACCGCCGAGGCCGCCACCAGCGACGTGTCGCTCAGCGTCTTGATCGACGAGGTCAACGTCGATTGAAGGTTGGCCGTCGTCGCCGTGGTGTCGGCACCGATCAGGAACGAGCCGGCCGGCGGCGGATTCGTGGTCGTCGCCGTGAGCTCGATCGCATCCGTGGTGCCGTCGGGCAGCGTGAAGTTGAACTTGATCTTGTCGCCGTCCTTCGGATTGACGGCGCCGAGATCGACCGAGGTGGACTTCGGCGTGCCGGCCGGCTGGGTCACGGTGGCGCCGGTCAATGACGATTGCACCGACAGCAGCTTGAGGCCGAACGGCGAGCCGTCCTCGGCGACGCTGGTCACCGTCGTGGTCGCCGGCGGCGACGAGACGCTGAGGCGTCCCATCAAACCGGTGCCCTGATCGGCCTGCTTGCGCTCGTTGATGAGCTGGGTGAGGCCGGCCTGGGTCGCCGTGCCCTTCAACATCGTGTCGGCCGAGACCGTGGCCGGCGTATCCATCGCGCGGCCGGAAAACAGGTAGCGGTCGCCGGACTGGCTGTTCAGCATCGCGACCGCGTTGGCAAACGCCGCCTGCGCGGTGATCTGACCCGAGGTCTGCCCGCTCTCGTTGAGCGTCAGCGTCGCGGTCGTCGCGGCGTTCTTCACCTGGGTGCCGACGTCGGACAGCCCCTGCAGACTGAGATTGGCCACGTTCAGGCGCGTGTTGAGATTGGTCGCAGTGTCCGAGAACGCGTTGATGCCGCTGATCTGGGCACGCAGGCTGAGCGCAAAGCCGCGATCGAGTCCCTGCCCTGCATAGGTCGTCGATACCCTGCCGGTCGCAAGCTGCGTCGTCAGGTCATTGAGCTGACTGCGCAGGTTGAGGATCGTGGTGCCGATATAGGAAGTTCTGCCGCTTACGCCGTCGATCGACATGTTACCCTCACGTGAGCTGCAGCAGCGCGTCGTACATCTGCTTGATCGACGACATCACGCGCGCATTGGCGGAGTATGCATTCTGCAACGACAGCAGATGCGCCATCTCCTCGTCCATGTTGACGCCGGAGGTCGAGTCCATCTTGGTCTGCAGCGTATTCAGCACGACGTCCTGACCGTCGGCCAGCTGCTTGGCCGCCGTCGCCGATTCGCCCTGCTGGCTGATGAACTGCTTGGCGAAGTTCAACAGCGTGCCGGTGAACGGCGCGCCGGACGTGCCGAGGCCGGTCTTCGGCGAATAACTGTACGAGGTGTTCGACAGCTGGTTCAGAATGAGATTGGCGCGCGTGGTATCGCCCGCCGGCGTCTGTGGATTGGTCGAATATACGACCATGCGCGAGGGATCGCCGACCAGGGCGGTGTTGACGCTGATGCGCGCGGCGAGGCCGGTCGACTGCGAGCCGTTCGCGGTGATCGCGCCGGTGTAGAGCCCGCCATTGTCGGTGAACAGCGGGAGCTGCGGATCGCCCGACGTCAGCGACGAAACGGTCGATGTGACCGACGCCGCGGTCACGTCGGCCTTGTTGGCGGCACCGTCGTCGAGCACGCGCAGCGTCGACCCGGAAGGATTGGAGAATTGCAAGCCGGTTCCGCCGAGCGCGCCGTTGAGCTGCGACAGCACCGAGCTCATGCCGCCGGAGAAATCCACACCCAGCACCTCGTCGTTCGGATCGACGGTCGCGGTGTTGCTCAGCGGCAGCACGCTCGGATCATCAACGCGGACGATCGACAGATTGTGCGTGATGCCGGTGGTATTGTCCTTGTAGGAGACGTGGATGGTGTTGCCACTCTGCAGCCCCGAGAGATCGAGGTCGAAGCCGGACTGCGCCCCGGCCGTCGCCGCGGTGCCCGCCGTCGTCTTGTCCGACAGCGCGCTCGACATCGCGGCGGCGAACTGGTCGATCTGTGTCTGGGCCTGCGCCAGCGTATTGTCGCGCAGCTCGAGATAGGCGGCGATCTTGCCTGACCGGATCGAGTTGGTCGACACCATGTCATAGGTGCCGCCATGCGGGAACGTGATGGTGATGGTGCCGACGGTGCTCTTGGTCGGGTCGGTATTGTACTGCGTGTTGGGCGTCATCGTGCCCTGGGCGTTGAAGCTGAGCGTCGCAGCTTCAGTGCCGACCAGCTGCACGCCGGAATTGGTGAACACGGTCACCTGGTTCTGGCTGTTGGTAACGGTACGGATGTCCATCAGCTGCGAAAGCTGGGTGACGTAGCGATCGCGCTGATCGAGCAATGCAGCGGTCGAGGCGTCCTGCGTGCCGCCGTTGGCCTGCAGTTGCACGTTGAGACGCGCGATCTGTTGCAATGCATTGTTGGCAGTGCTGACGGAATCGCTGATGCCGGCCTCGGCATTGGCGCGCAGCGTCTGGATTCCCTGCGAGGTCGCGTTGAGCTGCTGCGCCATGGATTGCGCGGCATTGACGACGCCGATGCGGGCCGACTGCGAGTCCGGGCTGGTCGACAACCCCTGCAGCGCGGTCAGGAACTTGTTGTAGGCGTCCTCGATCGTGCCGGTGGAGTCGGGATTGCCGTAGACGCCCTGCAGATTGGCAAGGAAGCTCGAACGGACGTCGGCGTAGGACGCGCCCGACGTCTCGGTACGAAGCTGGGTCTGCAGGAATTCGTCGAGCTGGCGGTTGACGCCGGTGATGAGGACGCTCGACCCGAACTGGCCGGTGGTGCCGGTATCCTGGTTGAGCGTCTTCCTGACGTAGCCGGGCGTCTCCGCGTTGGCGACGTTCGACGACACCAGCGAGAGCGAGGCCTGCGTGGCGCGCAGGCCCGACATCGCGGTGGAAAGGGCTTGGCTCAAACCCATGATGTGTACTCGCCTTTACTGCTTCACGCGTGTATCGCCGCTGCGATCAGCGCACGACATTCAGGAGATCCTGCACCATCGAATTGGTTGTCGTGATCACCTTGGTGTTGGCCGAATAGGCCTGCTGGGTCACGATCAGCTTGGTGAACTCGTCGGCAATATCGGTGTTCGAGCTCTCGAGCGACGAACCGACAATGGTGCCGGCCTTGCCGAACAACGCCGCGCCGGACTCGTCGGTCGCCTCGAACGCACCGCCGTCGATGCGCTTGAGGAAGTTGGTGCCGTTGAAGGTCGCCACCGAGATTTCGGCGAGGTCGATGTTGCGGCCGTTGGTGTAGTTGCCGACGATGCGGCCGTTGGTCGAGACGCTTACCGACTGCAGCTGGCCGGCCGGAAAACCGTCCTGCTGGATCTGGTTGACCTGGACGTTGCCGTTGGCGTCCGCGAACTGGGTCACGCCGCCGGAGCCGAAATTGATCACGGGGCTGCCGAGCGACACGCCGTTGACCACGGCATTGTTGAGCGAGACGGAGGAGATCGCCGGCGACATCTGGCCGTTCGCCGCGAAGGTGAAGTTGATGTTGGCGTTCTGCCAGGAGACCTGCGTGCCGGTCGCATTGGGGTTGACCTGATAGAACAGGTTCCAGGTATCGGTATGTCCGGAGCCCAGCGAGGAGCTGTCGGTCTTGGCCCAGCGGAATTGCAGGTTCACCGGTGCACCCGAGACGTCGTAGGCCGTGACGGCGCCGCCCGATACGGATTCGTTCAGGAAAGTCGAGTTGTCGTTGCCGACGACCTGGCCGGTGCCGACGGTACCGCCGCCGCCGCGGGTCGCCACCGCCTGCCCGGTGAAGCCGAGCGCCGCAAGCGCGGTCGAGTTCGAGCTCGTCACCTGCAAGTCCGCCGCGGTGCCGGAGTGCAGGGTGATCTTGCCGCCGCTGATCGTCGACGGGGTCGCGGTGCCGGTGATCGCGTCGATCTTGGCGAGCAGCGTTCCGATGCTGTCGGTGACGTTGAGCTGGTTGCCGGTCGCGCCCGAAGCCACGAAAGTGATGACGGTGCCGTTGACCGTGATCGTATCGGCCGGCACGACCGGGGGGCCGGCAGAGCCGGCGCTGAAGCTGGCATTGATCGAATCGCTGCCCGCCGCGCCCGAAAGCAGGGTCGCCGCGGTATTGGCGACCGACGGCGTCGCCTTGTTGTTCTGCGCGGTGCCGGTAACCGATGAATCGGTGTAGGGCGCGGCCGGCGTGCCCAGCACCAGCGGGTTATGACCGGCGCTGAACGCGCCCGGCCGGATCAGCTCCGAACCGGGGACGGAGGTGTCGTGCGACGTGGTCAACGGATAGGATGCGAGGTTGGCGCGGTAGTCGATCTTGGTGGTCTGCTGCGCCGGCAGGAAGTCGTTCTTGAACCGCAGCACCTGCGGCGAGGAGCCCGACGGGTTGCCGGTGGTCGGATCGATCGGCACGCCCTCGAGATAATAGCCGGCGCCGTTGACGAGATAGCCGTCCTTGTTGAGCTGGAAATCGCCGCGGCGGGTATAGCGGTCGACGCCGTCGAACACCGGCGAGCCGTCGGTGAAGCTGCCCGGCTTCTGCACCGCGAAGAAGCCGTTGCCGTTGATCGCCATGAAGGTCGCGACCGATGCCGACTGCACGTCGCCCTGCACCGAGTTGGTCGAGCGCGACTGCGCCGTGACGCCGCCGGCGAGCTGCGCGGTCAGCGCGGTCTGCGGGACGAGGTCAAGGAAAGAGGTATCGATGCGCTTGAAGGCCGTGGTCTGCGAGTTGGCGATGTTGCCGGAGATGTTTTCCAGCGCGTACGACCCTGCGCGCAAGCCACCGACCGCCGTCGTAAGAGCGCCGAAGATACCCATGACATGTTCTCCAATTCGATTCCCGGCGGCTGGCAATCACAGGAATGGCCGCATCGGCGGAGCATGTCGCAAAGGTCGTGCCACGAAACGAAACGTAACAAAATCATGCGCTTGAAAAAAAAGCCCCGGCCGTTTAACCGGGGCACAATTGCCGGGCCGGCAACAATTGCCGGGACGATTGTGGCGTCAGGTCGCCGAGGGCGCGGCCGGGTGAAACACCAGCGCAAATCCGTCCATGCAGTAGCGCAGCCCGGTCGGCTTCGGGCCGTCATCGAAGACGTGGCCGAGATGGCCGCCGCAGCGGCGGCAATGCACCTCGGTGCGCAGCATGCCGAAGGTGCGGTCTGACGTGGTGCCGATCGCATTGTCCAGCGGCTTCCAGAAGCTCGGCCAGCCGGTGCCGCTCTCATACTTGGTCTCGGACGAAAACAACGGCAGGTCGCAGCCGGCGCAGGCGAAGGTGCCCTTGCGGTGCTCCTTGAGCAGCGGGCTCGATCCCGGCCGCTCGGTGCCTTCCTTGCGCAGGATCTCGTATTGCTGCGGCGTCAGCTGCGCGCGCCATTCGGCGTCGGTCTTCTCGATCTCGAATTTCTCGGCGGCGTGTGCCGGCGAGGCGCGCAGCCAGCGGAAGGCGGCGAGGCCGAACAGGCCGGCGACGGAAGCAAGCAGGATGCGGCGATCGATCATCAATCATCTCCGATGCGGACGGCCAAAGCTGGCGAACAAGACTGGCTCGTCACCAAATACGAACCCCGCCGCCGGACGTTACATCCGCTCGTCGGAGATCCGCTCACTTTCTTGCGAGGGATGAACATCCTCGGCCTGCCGGGGCGCGGGTGGCGGCACCGGCCGCACGGCGGACGGCGGCGGGCGGCGGGGCGCCGGCCCCCGGGTTCCCGCCTTGAGATTGGCCTCGGCCAGCCGCGCCTCGCGACGCTGCTCCTTCGCACGCGCACCCTCGCGGTAACGCGCCAGCACGCCCGCCGCGGATGCGGCGCCCCTCGCCCACAGGCCGATGAAATGACCGGCGACCCGGCCGGTGGTGCCGCCGGCCCAGACCAGTTCGAACGGCGAAAACAGCCGCCAGCGGTCGTCGCCCCACAGGATGCTGCGCGCGATCAGCTGCCCGGCGAGCGCCGAGGTGTTGAGCCCCTGCCGGCCGAAGCCGCTCGCCACCCACAGACCCCTGCGCAACTGCCCGATCTGCGGCATGCCGTGCACGGTGACGCCGACCGCGCCCCCGAACGTGTCGGCGATCGGAACCTTGCCAAGCTGGGGAAACACCGTGGCGATGCGACGCTGCACCGCCGCACCAAGCCGCTTCGGCCGCGCGTCCCAGGTGGTCTCGGGACTGGCCCACAGCAGGCGATCGCCGTCGACGACGCGGAAATGGTCGATGCCGTCGCTGTCGAGGACCGAGCCGGAAAAGGCGATCGCCTCCGCCAGCCGTTCTCCGAGCGGTTCGGTCAACGCCGCGTAGCGCCACACCGGCAGCAGCGTATCCGACAGGCGCTTCAGCGGCGCGCCGAGATGGATGTTGCCGGCGAGCACGATATGGTTGGCGCGCAGCCGCGCCGTCGGCGTCACGATGCGTTTGCGGATGCCCGAAAAATCGATGCTGACGACCGGCGTCTCCTCGAAGATCCGCACACCCGCCCGCATCGCCAGCGCGGCGAGACCATGGACATATTTGCGGCCGTCGATCTGGAACGCCTTCGGATAAAAGATGCCGTGGAAATAGCGCCCGGTCCGGAGCACGCTGCGCACGCGATCGACCTGCCAGCCTTCGACCTCGGTGGCGAATTCCTCGCCCAAAATCTGCAGGCGGCTGATCAGCGCTTCGCCGACATCGACATTGGAAACTTCGAGCACGCCGTCGCTGGGGCTGATGCCAGGGATCAGATCCTCGGTGGCGGTGGCGCGGACATAGTCGGCGCCCTCCTTCGACAGCGCCCACAATTGGCGGGCATCATCGAGGCCGACACGCTCGATCACATCCGAGATCGGCAGGCCGAAGCCCGGCATCACGGTGCCGAGATGGTGGCCGGAGGCGTTCCAGCCGATTTGGCGGCCCTCGAGCACGGCGACGCTGGCGCCAAGCCGCGCCGCCTCGCGTGCCACGGTCAGGCCGGCCAGCCCGGCCCCGACCACGCAGATGTCGACGTCGAGGTCGAATGCCAGACGGTCGCGGGACGGCGAGGCCGCCTTGTCGGGGCTGTCTGCCGCACTTGTGGTAGTCTCGCTCATGTCGTTTCTTACGAACCGCTGCGGCGCTTGTCACCTTGTCCGGGGCATGAGCCTGTAGAATTAATTCGACCAGACCGAATCGAGATGGAAGTTCATGCGCCGTTTGCTGCTGCTGCGTCACGCCAAGACCGAAACCGACGCGCCTTCGGGGCAGGACCAGGACCGCCGTCTCGACGAGCGCGGCCACCGCGATGCGGCGGAGATCGGCGGCTGGATCGCCCGCCACCCGCCTTTGCCCAATCTCGCCCTGGTATCGCCGGCGGTCCGCACCACGCAGACCTGGGAGATCGTGCGCGGGGCGCTGAAGGGTGCGGGACCTGCGCCGAAAGTCGAACTCGTGCCGGAACTCTACGGCGCCGATCCGGCGCAGTTGCTGATCGCAATCCGGATGGCGTCCGTCACCGACCCGAAGCGGCTGATGCTGATCGGCCATAATCCCGGCATGCACGAGCTCGCCCTGACGCTGACCGGCAGCGGCGACGAGGCCGCCAAGCGCGCCCTCGCCGACAACCTGCCGACCTCGGGGCTCGCCGTCTTCGACTTCGCGACCGACGACTGGAACGAGGTCTCCTTCCGGCGCGGCAAGCTCGTCCTGTTCGTCAGCCCCAAACTGTTGAAGCAGGCCTCGCGCGGCTGACGCAAGCGGACAGCGCCGCCCTGCCATGCTATATTGCTGCCGGCGCGACAGGGGGACCGGTTCGCGGCGACACACAGGCTACGTCAAGAACAAGAAGCGCGCGTCCCGGCACAGGGACCAAACGGCTCCAGACCCATCGCGGACAGGAGGCGCAGATGTACAAGTCCATTCTCGTGCCGATCGACCTCGCCGACACCGATCTGGCGAAGCCGGCGATCGCAACCGCTGCGACGCTGTCGCAAACATGGAACGGGACGGTGCGTCTGCTCAACGTGCTGCCGATGACGCCGGTGATGCTCGCCGAATATGTCCCGGCGGATTTCGACAGCCAGCAGCGTGAAACATCGGAGGAAGCGCTCGCCATCGTCGCGCGCGAATCCGGCATCGCGCCCTCCCGCATCTCCGGCGTGGTCCGCCAGGGCGGCATTTATCACGAGATCCTCGAAGAGGCCGCGAACATGAAGGCCGACCTGATCGTGATGACCTCGCACCGCCCGGCGATGCGCACCTACTTCCTCGGCTCCAATGCCGGACACGTGGTGCGCTACGCCAAGTGCTCGGTGCTGGTGGTGCGGCACTAACGCGGAATGAGTTTTGGGGCCTTCGCACAGGCGGCGCTGCCAAAATATCGAAAACAACCCCATGCACAGTAACCGGCGGCTGCCGGCGTTCCACCAAGCAGCTTGACACGTCGGGCAACTCAGGGATATATTTCTACTATCCCGAAATTGCGCCCCGCATCCCCCTCGCCTGCACGTCACAGGCGGGAGAGGAAGGCGCGCCCTATCTGCGGCTGCGACCTGATCTCATCCTGCCTTGATCCGACCAGGACGCGGACTTACTCGCCTGCTGCCATGGTGGAATTTGCCCTGTACGGGTCCTCAAGGATGCGGACTAGCTCGGCCGCAACGGCGGCTCCGGCTGCGGCCATGGTATTTGCAATCAGCAGGGAGAGAACGACGGGCGTCAACATCTCAGACCTGGCGAGCGGACTGCGTGTTGGTTGATTTGACGGAGCTCTGCGTCTGGCAGGCGTCTCCTTGTTGCATCGCGGATTTGACTTTCTGGAATGCCCGCGACTCTATTTGGCGGACGCGCTCTCGCGAGATGCCATACTCGATCGCGAGCGCGTCGAGCTTGGGAGGAGCCTCGGTGAGTTGGCGCATCGTAAAGATATGTCTTTCGCGCGGACTGAGAGTTTGAATGGCAGCTTGCAACGCTGCGCGACGTCGCGCCAATTCTTCGTCTTCAGCAATCTTGATGTCGTGGCAAGGTGAAGGATCGACGAGTCGTTCGAGCGCATCACCCGCCTGCGGCGCGTCGTTGAGCCGGGAATTCAAGGAGACGTCGCCGCGCAAGCGACGATCCATATCCACGACGTCACTTTCAGATACTTTGAGGCGTTCAGAGATTGTCTTGGCTTGATCCGGTCGCAAATCCCCGTCATCGAGCGCCGAAATCGCGCTCCTGGTCCGCCTCAGCTTGAAGAACAGCTTCTTCTGTGCAGAGCTCGCCGAAATCTTCACCAGCGACCACGACCGAAGGACGTATTCCTGGATCGTCGCCTTTATCCACCACATCGCATAGGTCGAAAGCCGAATCCCGCGCTCTGGATCGAAGCGCCGCACCGCCTGCATCAAGCCGACATTTCCCTCGGAAACGATGTCGGCGATTGGCAAGCCGTAGCCCCGGTAGCGCATCGCGATCTTCGCGACGAGACGCAGATGGCTGGTGACGAGGCGATAGGCTGCATCGCGGTCGCCGTGCTGACGCCAGCGCCGTGCGAAGCGGGTCTCCTCTTCCTGAGTCAGGATCGGAAACTTGCGAATTTGGCCGAGATAGTGCGTGAGCCCGCTACTGATGGATGGCTGCAGTTGAGAGACAGTTTGCTGCATTGGCCCCTCGCAAGAGCTTCCTAGACGTCAATGGAAACAGAGTCCGGACCATCGCGCCCCTGATGAGGGCCAGATCCCTTACCCTGATCGGCGGCGGGCTCTGGTTCCGGCCCCACAAGGTTCAAGGCATCAACGATGTCGTCGAAGGTGACGGCATTGGCCTGAACGGGTTGGCTTGGGCCTGCAACCGCGCAAGCGTTTGCGGCCCAGGATGACAGGATTGCCCGCTTCTCGTACGGCGTCAGATCGCAGTCGTCGACGACGTCCATCGGATGAGCGAATGCGCCGGCCGGGTCCAGCAGCGCGGCCATTTCAAGCGTTGTCGTGCGTCCCTCGATCCTCGGCAGCAGCGCGCAGATGCGGTCGGGGAACGCCTCTCGCAGAAGTCCTGTCGCGGAGGCCTGCTCTTCGCTCAATCGGCGCTCGACATAGCAGCGTTCAAGGTCCGAAAGACGCGTTGCGAGCAGCCTGCGATAGCGCTCGATATTCCTTCGGTGCGCACGCAGCCGTTGCAGGTTCGCTTCGAGCATGATCCGCCCCCGGCCTCAGGCAGCAATGGCACGTTCGGTAGAGCGCAATCGGCAGGGCTTGCCTCCGGGAGAATTCCGGGGACCGCCATCGAGCTCGCACAGCGCTTCCAGGATCTCGTCGATCGAAACCGGCTTCTTCAGTCCGGCAGGCGAACGCATCGAAGGGCACGATGCGATCGCAGAGGCATCCGACGCCCAAGATGCCAGAATTGCTCGCTTCTCGGCGACCGTGAGGACCGGGTGATTCACCACATCCTTCGGGTGCTCGAAGACGGTGCCGGGATGAAGCAGCGCGTTGAAGTCGAAAACATTGTCGTCGGCGGTCGTCGGCCGCATGGTATCCTCCTTTTCATTGACGATGAGCGGCGGCCGCGCGACGCGTCGCGCGGCTGCCAACCGGAGCCCTGACTAGGCTGCCTTGGCTTCGAGCTTCTGGACGTTGTCGGCCGGTGCGCCGTTGATCGCGATCCGGCGCGGCTTCATGGCTTCCGGGATTTCCCGGACCAACTCGATCTTGAGCAGGCCATTGTCGAACGCGGCGCTCTTGACCTGAACATAGTCCGCCAGATTGAACTGACGCTTGAAGTTGCGGGTCGAGATTCCGCGATAGAGGAAGTCCCGCTCGGTTTTGTCGGACTTGCTGCCTTCGATCGTGACCACGTTCTGCTCGGCCGTGATCGTGATATCGCCGGGCGCAAAACCGGCAACCGCCAGCGAAATCTGATAGCGGTCCTCCGCCAGCCGTTCGATATTGTAGGGGGGATAGTTGTCCTCGCCGGCCCGCTGGGCCATTTCCGCGAGGTCGAACAGGCGGTCGAAGCCAACGGTCGAGCGCCACAAGGGAGAGAAGTCGTAAGTGCGCATAGCCAAATCCTCCTAAGAGCAAGATGGATACGAGCGACACCGGACACGACCGGTGCCCGCCTCAGTGCCCGGGCCCTTGCGGCGCCCAGACGCCACCGCTCGATGGCGACAAAAAAATTAGCAAGGTCGCTTTTGGTTTCAAGAGGGGGGCAGAAAATTTTCTGGTGACCGTCAGCGGCGGGCCCGGCGCCTCCGGCTTTCGTTAACAAACACCGAGGGACCTCTCGTCGGCCCCGGTTGCGCCGATGAAGACTGCGGCCCGGTGCATTGACCGGGGAAACGCCCGTTCACCGAGGGCGCAGCAATGCGGGCGGCGCATTCAGCGCCGTCCGCATGATTTAGCCTGGAGCACGATCCGGAAAACCGCTTCGCACTTTTCCGGATCATGCTTTAATGGGTGTTGATAGCGATGCGCTTGACGCCTTCTCGCGGGTTGTCGGACTTCGGCAAGGAGATCGTCAGGACGCCGTTCTTGAACGATGCCTCCGCCCTGTCCTCGTGCACGCCCTCGAGCGGGATCTGGCGCTCGAAGGAGCCGTAATAGCGCTCGGTGAAGTACTTGCCCTCCCCGTTGCGCTCGGCCTTCTTCTCACCGCGGATGGTCAGGACGCCATTGGCAATTTCGACCTGGACGTCCTTCTCGGTCATGCCGGGCAGTTCCGCCGAGATGGTCAGATTCTTGTCGCCATCGTTCAGCTCGAGCCTTGGCCAGCCGAAGCGGCTCTCCATGAGCGGACTGGTGCCGCCGAAGCCGCGAAACACATCGTCAAACAGACGATTCATCTCCCGATGCAGCGTCATGAAGGGATCGTAAGTATCGCGCACGGGCGCAAGCTCCTGGTTCTTTGTCCAGGGAATGAGATCACGAATAGCCATGTTTCTTCTCCTGCTGATACGGCTTTGTTCTCCTGTTGATACGGGGCGGGCGCACTTGCCCACAGCCGGCGTCCCGATGTTGTGACTGCGGTCAAGATCTGCGGTTCTTTCAAGCGCCTCCTTTGATTTTAAGCTGCTTTGATCTCGTGCGCGCCTGCAAGGCGTTGCATCTGGTCCTCGGCTGCCGCGGCCAGGCGGAGCAACCTCTGCCGGAGTTCACCCGGCAGGTCATCCTGCGCCAGCAGCTTTTGGCAGTGCAACACGACGCGACGTTCGCTGTCGACGAGAAAAACGCGCACGTTCTGCGGAAGCGGCCGCCCACCCTGCGATGCGGGCGGCCAGGATGCAGGCTTGGACATCTTCGGCCTCGTCGGCTTCAGCTGACACGGGGCAGGTCCCGCTCATCATCCCAGGGAAGGCGGAACATGCCGGGATGGCTGCTGTCCGGCAGCAGCAGGGTGTCGACCTTGAACAGCGGCCCGTCCGGCTTCCAATCCATCCAGCGCATCGAATCGAGATAGCGGACGGGTGGGAGCGGCAATACATGGCCGGCTCGATCGGACACCGCTTTGGGCGTGCTGTCCATGGCAGTGGCGCCGGTCGGCGACAATATCGCCAATGCGAGGGCGCCGGCGATAAATCTCCGGCTACGGCTGAAATTCTCCGGCGTGGCGGAGACGGGTTTTCGATTCCTGGTCATCTCATCCTCCTGTCGGTACGAAGCTGATCCATCCGATCGTCAGAAAGCTGAGGACGAACATGAGCCAATGCAGTACAGCCGTCCCGCTTTTTCGCGATCGAGTTTGCATGCGTCTGCTCATCTTGGGTCTCCTGGTATGTCTCTCCTTTCTCCTTCGAGCTTGAGCCGGCCATCGTCGCGGATGGCCTCATCAGAAGGTCATCGCCGGCGCCGTTGTCGCGGGCTCCGACTTCCTCCGGCCTCCCGGCAACCAGCGTCCGGACCGGCTCGGCGGCAAACGACTTGGGAATCGAAAAAATCGCGTTCAAGGGCTCCCGCAATTTTTTTTTGCGACATCCAGCCGGCGGATCGAATGTGATCGCTCGTCTCGCAGGCGTCATCCTTGCTTCGCTGGCTTCGCAATTTATCCTCGATGGAATCCGGCCAGGGCTCCCGTTGATCGATGACAAGCCCGAACACGGCAGTTCGGAGCGGCACATCGAGCCGCCGGCCGCAGCCCCGCAGTCGATTTCAAGCATCGAACCAGTTTCGCGGCGGGACTACCCGATGGGGACGAGGCTCTTCTGATCCGAAGGCAGCGTCGCCGCGGACGGCACTGCTCTTACTGCCGTGGCCCGTCCCGGCAGGGCCTGCTCGGACCTCCGGCGAGGCCCGCCTGCTCGCCGCACTCAGGGTAGCGTGGAGGTCAAGCGCCGGTCATCCAATTCGATACCGCCCGTCTCGGCGAACATATCCGCCATCGAAATTCCGTACCGAACAGCATAGTCGAATTCCGGTCGATCCTTTGCCGACTTGAAAGTCACAACTGCAGGAAAGACATTGCTAGCCTTGTGGTGGCCTTGTACCCTCGCAGCTTCAAGACTGGGGGCAGCCTTGGAAAGAGACGAACTCGAGCGCCTGGCGGGTCGCAAGTTGCGGCTGAGCTTCGAGGAGATTGTGGGCCATCCTCGCCTGCCGGAGGCGCGACGCGCCTATATCGTGGCCTTCTGTGATTTGTACGAGGGTGATCCGTTCTTGGTTCGCCTGCTACTCCAGGCCGGCCGATTCCTTGTCTTCCTGAGTGCAGCGGTGCTTGAGGCCGCACAGGATCCGGCGCGACGCGAAACCTGGTTCACGGTCTCCGCACTGAAGCGGCAGCTCAATATGCACGGACACGCGAGCGACCGGCAGGTGGATCATCTCCTGGCACGGCTTTGCGAGGTCGGATTTATCGAGCAGAGCCGCGCGCCGGCCGATCGGCGCGTGCGGCTCCTGGCAACCACGGACAAGCTACGCTCGCATCACGCCGAGTGGCTTGCGACGCACTTCGTACCGCTTGCCAAATTGTACCCCCATCATGATTACAGCCCGGTACTGTCACGAAATCAGGCCTTCAACGCGACCCACTGCCGGGTGGGCCTGCCCTTCTTTCCGGTCTCTGTTCGCCTCATGATGACGCTACCCGATACGATGCTGTTTTTTTCCCATGCCGCCGGCCCACTGATTCAGAATGCGGTCCTGAAGGCTGCCATGGATGTGGGCGATCCGGCCGCAGCCATCCCCTACATGGATGTGGCTGATCGCTTCGGCGTTTCGCGAACCCATATCCGCAACCTGATGAACCTTGCGCAGGCGGCCGGTCTCGTCAGGATCATTGGGCGCGGCGGCCGGAGCATCGAGATCATGCCACGCCACTGGGCGAGCTACGATCGTGGCCTTGCAGTTGGAATGTATCTGCACGATGCGGTCAACCTCGTGGCGATGCGCGATTGGACAAAGGCTCGGCACGAGCACGCCGATCGCCTGTTGCTCGTGGACTGATCCTGTCTGCGGCTCCTTCTCTGCCTGTTCGATAGGCGCAAAGTTTTCCGACTGCATCTCGCTTGAAACCGCTAGACTTTGTTCGCGGCCCGACATTGCCCCCAAAGGACGATCTATTTTTCAATTTTCTTTTAGTTAGGGAAAATTTCGATGACCGAAATCAACAGCGGCGGGCACGGCTCAACTGCCGTGCCGCTCCGTTCGCTTGCATATGCTGTGCTCATTGCGATCCTGGCTGCCTTTGGCCTGTACGCCATGTTCATCGCGGGTCCTGCCATGCGCGCCGCTGCGCGCGATGACCTCGTGCGGACGGTTGCCGAGGAAGATCGCCGATTCTGTGGAATGTTCGGAATCGGCGCGGGCACAGACAACTTCGCTGCGTGCAGCAGGGAGTTGTCGATTGTCCGGCAGCGACAGGTTGATCGCGACGATGCCGCCGCCCAAGGTCTGCTTTAGCGACTACCCGAAATTTCTTCCGCATAGGATTTGATCATGGTCAGACGTTCGATGTTTGCACTTGGGATTGCTGCGATCTGGATCGGCTCGGCTGCGGGGCAGGACGCTCCTCCCTCCTATCAAGCCGACCCGACGGTCTATAAGGTCATCTTCGAAGATCAAAACTTCCGTGTGATCACGGCGACCTGGAAGAAAGGTGCGACGGACAAGCCGCATTCACACCCGAATCCTTTCGTGGTCTACGCGCTCGAGGATTGCACCGTGCGAGTCCACAATCCGGACGGCACGGCGCGCGAACTGAAGAACAAGGCCGGAGTTGCCAGCGCGGGCCCTTTAACTTCCTCGCACACGGCTGAAAATGTCGGCGAATCGGACTGTCGAGCCCTTCTGGTGGAACGAAAATGATCCGGCACCAGACAATGCTCGCCGCGGCGAGCGCGTCCATCGCCGCTTATCGGCTCGATCATGCCCGGCGTTAATCGAAGGACAGGCACCATGCATTCTCGGATCGCCCCGATCGTCATCGCCGTCTTTGCATTGCTTGGCGCAATTGCGCCTCCGGCAGGGGCTGAGCAGCCGACCGATACACGAGAGCCCGTGCAACGAACGGAGGCGGAGAGAGCTTTCGTGCTGGAGCAGATGCGACTGTTCCTGACCACCGTCGTGGAAATCGAGGAAGGGCTTGGCTCGGGCGATCTGGATCTGGTCGCACGCGAGGCAGCGGCACGCGGCCGCAAGGCCAATGCCGCACTGGCCCGCCCGCCCACCTTGGCCACCAAAGAGAGCGACGCCTGGAAAGCGATGATCGGCTCGGTCCGCAGCGGCTTTGACCAGATCGCCGAGGAAGCGGCTGCGCGCGCGCCGACGGCAAAAATCAACAAGACGCTTGCCGATACGATGAGGAATTGCGTTGCCTGCCATCAAGCCTATCGCATTGCCGCGGAGGCGCGTTAGGCCACTGCTCGACTTGTCTTTCGTAGCCGGTGAACCGCATTGCCGAGGACAATTGCACCTAAAGGCGATTCCGTTTCGGCTCGATCCGGCGCGCCTCGCGCTCGATGCCGGCGGCCACCAGCGGCGCCTTGTCGGCGGTGACGGGCGGAGAGAACACGAAGCCCTGCACGAGGTCGCAGTCGAGGGTGCCGAGCACGTCCACTTCGGCCGGCAATTCGGCGCCCTCCGCCACGACGGTCATCCCTAGCCCGTGCGATAAAGCGATGATGCCGCCGAGCAGCTTGCGCTTCTCCGGTGCGGTGGAGATGCCGTCGACGAAGGCGCGGTCCACCTTCAGCCAATGGAACGGCAGCCGCGTCAGGTAGCCGAGCGAGGAATAGCCGGAGCCGAAATCGTCGAGCGCGAGGCGGACGCCGAGACCGGAGAGCGCGGTCAGCGTGCGGCTGATGCGCTGCTCGCTATGATCGACAAACAGGCTTTCGGTGAGCTCGAGGCAGAGCAGCTTCGCGGGAAAGCCGGTCTCCGCCAGCACGGCCGAGACGATCGTCTCGAAATCCACGTTCCAGATCTGCGCCGGCGAGACGTTGACCGAGACGGAGCGCGGCGGCAACCCGGCATCGAGCCAGGCGCGGCCCTGCCGGCAGGCCTCGCGCAGCACCCACTGGCCGAGATCGACGATGAGCCCCGAGCTTTCGGCGATCGGGATGAACTCGGCCGGCGAGATCGGCCCGCGCTCGGGATGGGTCCAGCGCAGCAGCGCCTCGAAGCCGGTGACGCTGCCGGTCCGCAGGTCGAGCTGCGGCTGGTAATGGGCCTCGAGGGCGCCGGTCTCCACCGCATGGCGCAGATGCCGGCCGAGGTCGAGCCTTTGATCGACGGCCTGCGCATAAACCGGCTCGAACAGGCGTGCGCGGCCGCGCCCGGCTTCCTTGGCCATGTAGAGCGCGAGGTCCGCGTTGCGCACGGCGGCCTCCGCCGTCGCCCCATGCTCCGGCAGACGGGCAATGCCGATGGTGGCGCCGACGACGGCTTCACCCTCGGCGAGATCGACGGGCACGGACAGCTTGGCGATGAGTCGATCGGCAAGCCCGGTCAGCGCGGCATCGGATATGCCGCATCCTTCCGCCAGCACGGCGAATTCGTCGCCGCCGAGCCGCGCGATGAAGGCGCGCGGCCCGAGCTCCTGCCGCAGCGCGGCCGCTACCTCGATCAGCAATTTGTCGCCGGCGGCATGGCCGAGGGAATCGTTGACCTCCTTGAAGCGATCGAGGTCGATCAGCAGCAGCGCGGCACCGCGGTCGTCGCGAGCGCAGCCCTCGATCAAGGCGGCGAGCTGGCGCGTGAACAGCGCGCGGTTGGCAAGGCCGGTCAAAGGATCGCTGTAGGCGAGCTGTTCGAGCTGGCGCTCAGCCTCCTTGCGCTCGGTGACGTCCTGCACGGTGCCGATGATGCCGACGACCTTGTCGTGGGCCACCTCCGCCTTGCAGATCACTGCCAGATCGCGGGCGCTGCCGTCAGCGTGCAGGATGCGCAGATCGGTGGCCTCGGTTCTGCGGGTGCGGAGCACCCTCCTCTGCACATCGCGGAAGCGATCGGCGTCGTTGCCCAGGAAACGCGGCCCGATGTTCTCGTCGGTCGGTTCGAAGGTATCGGAGTCGAAGCCGAGCAGCTGATAGAGCTCGATCGCCCAGACCGTGCGGCCGGTGTCGAGCCGGTAGCTCCAGGTGCCGATCTTGCCGAGCCGGTGGGCTTCCTCCAGCGCCCGCGTGCGTTGGTCGAGCAAGGCCTTGGCCGCCCTGAGCTGGGTAATGTCGCTGGCCGTGCCGCGATAACCGAGAAAGCTGCCATCATCGGCGAAGATCGGCTTGCCACTGGTGCAGATGCTGACGCGCGATCCGTCCTGGCCGATCACCGTATAGGTGAAGTCGCGGAAAGGGCGGTGCGCCTCCATGTCGGCCCGGTGCCGCGCCATGCCCTCTTCGTCTTCGGGCGAATAGGCGAGCTCCCAGCGCGCACTTCCACCGGACGCGATCGTCTGGAAGGCGGCATTGCCGTCGAGCGATTTGGGATAGGGCAGCAGCCGATGGGCGGCGTCGCTCTCCCAGCACCAGTCCGAGGCGGTCGAGACAAAGTCGGCCAGCCGTTGCTCGCTCTCCGCCAGGCGCCGCAGCGCCGAGGTCTCCTCGGTGACGTCGCGGACAATGCCGGACACGCGCCGAACCTGACCGCGCGCGTCGAATTCCGGCTCGCCATGCACCACGCAGTCGAGCAGGCTGCCATCGGGACTGCGCAGCCGCGTCCGCACGGCATAGGGCTGGCCCTCCGCCCAGCAGGCCCCGTAATGCGTCTCCAGAAGCTTCCGGCTTTCGGGCAAATAGCGTGCGCGCACCGTCGCGATCGGGACGTAGCCGTCGACCGTCTCGAATTGGTAGAAGGCTGCGAGCTCGGGCGAAATCCAGAGATCGGTCGCAGCGGCGCTCTGCGACTCCCAGTAGCCCATGCGGGCCAGCCTGATGGCGCAGCGCAGCGACCGCTCCTCGTGCCAGCGGCGACGCGCTTCCCGGGTCGAGGCCTGCCCTTGCGACAATTTGCGAGCGGCCATCGGTCCCCAACTACAACGCTAGCGTACGCAACTATTACGCTAGCATAGAGCGCCACAACCTTGGAGCGACGGCGGGCACAAACCGGGATTGTTCCGCTTCTTTGGTGTAGTTTCGGTGAATTCCGCAACCGGCGGCAAGTGTGCGGGGCGACCCACCTGAACAGAACTTCGCCGTACTCAAATACTGATCGTTGCAAAGCCGCACCACGAACCGTCGGGATCGGCCGCGATGCGATCGCTCCGATCACGCGAGGCCGGCACTCCGATCGGATGCGCCGTCTGTTTCGCCAGCGCAGGACAGAGCCAATCCTGAACCCGTCTCGCTCCGGCGCATCACGCTGCTGTTTAGCGAATCCGCACCAGGTCAATGTCGAGTTCGCCGGCGACGGCCGGCTCGATCTGGCAGCGCGAGATTCCGATATCGCGCAGCGTCCGGTCGTCGAGCTGGCGCAGCGTCTTGATCGCCTCCCGGCGCACCCAATAGGTCGCGAGTGCATCGCCCAACACCCGGAGCAATCGGAGCAATCCGACCAACGTGCTGGACCGCACGGGCGCTGCAGCGGCTGAGGATATCGTCGTCATTGTCATCTCCTTCGAGGCCCAAACGGCAAAGCTATGCCGTTGACACAAATGCGGTTTCAGCACCTGGGCCGTCAGACCTCGGATTGCCTGCGCACTCCTCGGTACAATCATGGGCTTGTTCCCCCTTAAATGATCCGGTACATTGCTCGGAGCAAGTAAAACATTGCTCTCGGTGCAATAATGTCGAGATTCGAATATCTGAAGCTGGCGGATGCGGTGGCCGCCGAGATCGCCAGCGGCGCGCTGAAGGCGGGCGACCGCCTGCCGCCGCAACGCCATTTCGCCTATGACCGCAACATCGCAGTCTCGACCGCGAGCCGGGTCTACACCGAGTTGCTCCGGCGCGGGCTCGTGGTCGGTGAAGTCGGCCGCGGCACCTTCGTGTCCGGCGAGGCGCGCCGCGGCAACGTCGCCCCGCCCGAACCGCGTGGCGCCCGCATCGATCTCGAATTCAACTATCCGCTGCTGCCGCATCAGGCGACGATGATCGCCAAGAGCCTGGAAGGGCTGGAGCGGCCCGAGGTGCTCGAGGGCGCGCTGCGGCCGGCGACCAGTTTCGGCACGCGGGCGGCGCGCACGATCTCCGCGGAATTCCTGGCGCGCAAGAGCTGGACTCCGAATCCCGACCAGATCGTATTCACCGCCAACGGCCGGCAATGCATCGCCGCCGCGCTAGCCGCCGTGGTGCCGCCCGGCGGACGCTGCGGCGTCGAGGCGCTGACCTATCCGTTCGTGAAGGGCATTGCCGCACGGCTCGGCATCGCGCTGGTGCCGCTTGCGATGGACGAGCACGGCGTGCGTCCCGACGCGGTGCAGAAGGCCCACCGCGAGGCGCATCTGTCCGCGATCTACGTCCAGCCCACGATCCAGAACCCGCTCAGCATCACGATGCCGGTCGAGCGGCGCGCCGAGCTGTTGCGCGTGGTGGAGAAGCTCGGCCTCATCGTCATCGAGGATGGCGTCTATGGATTCCTCGACGACGAGGTGCCGCTGGCCGCGCTCGCGCCGGACAGCTGCATCGTGCTCGACAGCCTGTCGAAGAAGGTCGCGCCCGGCCTCGCACTCGGCTTCATCGTCCCGCCGCCGCGGCTGCGCGAAAACGTCATGGCCGCAGTGCGCTCGGGCGGCTGGACCGCGTCGGGCTACGCCTTCGCCGCAGGGCAGCGGCTGATGGCCGACGGCACCGCGGCCGAACTGTCACGGCTGAAACGGATCGACGCCGGCCGCCGCCAGCAGATCGCGGCCAAGCATCTGGCCAGTTTCGAGATCCAGACCAACCCGAAATCCTATCATCTGTGGCTGACCTTGCCGCCGCACTGGCGCTCGCAGACCCTGGTCGCGGCCGCGGCGCGCCGCGACATCGCGCTGACGCCATCGACCACCTTCGCCGCAACGCCGGGACACGCGCCCAATGCGGTGCGGCTCGCGCTCGCCGCGCCGCCGATGGAGCAGCTCGACATCGGCCTGCGGACCTTGGCGGGAATGCTGAGCGCGACCGAAGAGGATTTTGATTCGACGGAGTGACGTCGCAGCATCAGGACATCAAAAGCCACAGGCTGCATACGTCTTTCTCACCAGACGAAAATGCGCGCCGTCGGCGACGAAGTCGACATCGAGGCACTGGTTGCCCCTGCGATATTCCCCGATCACGCCGCACTGCAGATATTCGAGGTTGATCCGCCAGCGCTTTTCCTGCGGTGAGTAGGTCGCAAAGTCGTGCTGCGCGACAGGCCGGCCCTTGCAAATTCCAGCAACATATTGCCGCACATCGAGCGGCAAAGCATCGACGTGACTGGGATCAAGCGGATCATGCTTGTTGCCTACGCTGCCGCCTTTGGAAAGCGCCGGTGGGATGCTCAAGAGCACAAGGCATAAAGCCAGGATGGGGGTCCGGATTGTCATCTGACACTCCCAGCTGAAAGCAAATCTGCTGCTGACTTTACAGCGCGTGGCTTACAGCCCCCTTACAGTCCGACCGCGAGAGCGGCCGCTTCACTGATTGCGACTCTCCTTCGGCAACAGCGCATCGGGCAATTGATCGAAGCCGTAGCGCCGCGGCCGGTTGCGGCCGACGAAGCCGCCGACCTGCCAGGCGAACAGCGCGGCGAAGCCGACCAGGAACAGCGCGCCCATCCAGTTCGCAGCCAGCAGCGCCATCACCAGCAATCCGGTCATTGCCACCGCAAGCCACGCCAGCAGCGCCAGCGCGGCAGTATATGTCTTCGGCCCGAGGCCTCCGACCAGCCGAGCCGTACTGCCCGCCGCCTGCATGCGGCGATGCAGTTCGACGATGAAGTCGCGGTAGAGATGCCCTTGCGGCGCGACCAGCGTCGCGGTCTGCCAGGTGGTCGACAGGATCGCGATCCGGCCGCCCTTGGCGTTGTCGATGTCGGCGCGAAACCGCTGCTGCTGCATGGAGACCGGACGGTAGGACAATTTCACGCCGGAGATGTCGGCGTATTCCCACACGCCCGACCTGCCGGCGATCCGCCACGACAGCCCCTCCCCGGTCAGCTCGAACTGGTGCGCCGAGCCGACCAATGAGGCCTTGTAGGCATAGCGCACCGGCGGGCCCTCACCTGCGTCAGACCGGTCCTGCAACGTTGTTGGCAATCCGCCGTCCCACCTGTTCCGACACATCCGCGCGCTTGCATGGGATGTCACGCCTATCCTACAAGCGAGCCATGCCCGAGACGACCTATTTTCCGCGTTACCTCATCCTCGGCGGCGCGATGATATCCGGCGTGCTGCTGGCGCTTGCCGTGCACATGCTCGGCGCGCGCTACGGGCTCGATCTCGGCGGCCTGTGGCGCTCCGATAGCCACGAGTTCATGCCGGCAGGCGCGGCGATCGCCTGGTGGCTGATCGCAAGCGTCGGATTTTCGGGCGGCTACTTCACCGCCAATCTGATGCACAGCGCGGTGGCCGGCCAGATCCCGCAGCGGATGCGGCAGTTCCTGATCGTCGTCGGCGTGCTGATGCTGGCCGGCGCCGGCCAGGCCGCGTCGGCGCCGAGCGCGGTCTCGACCATTTCCGCCGTGCTCGCCGGCCTCGCCGCGCTATGCCTCGGCGCGGTGATGGCGTTCTGCGGCGCCTATTTTGCCCTGCGCAAGAGCTGAGCGCCGCGCCCCTCTTCCAGATCAGGCGACCGAGCGCTCGGGCACCCGGTGCAACATCTTGGCGACCTCAGCCGCTGGCCGCGGCGGGCTGAACAGGTAGCCCTGCGCCTGCGTGCAGCCTTCCTGGCGCAGCAGGTCGAACTGGGTATCGGTCTCGACCCCCTCGGCGGTGGTGACGATGCCGAGGCTCTTGCCGAGACCGGTGACGGCGCGCACGATCGCCATCGAGTCCTCGCGCGTCGCAAGGTCCGTCACGAAGGAACGGTCGATCTTGATCTTGTCGAACGGGAAGCTGCGCAGATAGCTCAACGAGGAATAGCCGGTGCCGAAATCGTCCAGCGAGATGCGGACCCCGAAGCCACGCAGCTCGTGCAGCACCGCGAGCGTCGCCTCGCTGTTCTGCAGCAGCACCGATTCGGTGATCTCGAGCTCGAGCCGATCCGGCGACAGGCCGGACGCCGCCAGCGCCGCCTTCACCGACGACAACAGACTAGGGTTCTTGAACTGCACCGGAGACAGGTTGACGGCGACCGCGATGTCCGCGGGCCATCTCACCGCCTCCGCGCAGGCCTTGCGCAGCACGATCTCGCCCAGCGGAACGATCAGCCCGGTCTCCTCGGCGACCGGGATGAAATTGTTCGGTGCGATCAGCCCGCGCAGCGAATGATTCCAGCGCACCAGCGCCTCGAAAGCGACGACCCGATCGCCCACGACATCGCGGATCGGTTGATAATAGACCTCGAACTCGTCGCGCTGGAGCGCGAGCCGCAGGTCACGCTCGAGCAGGCGACGCGCCTGCGCGCGCGCATCCATCCCGGTCTCGAAGAACCGATAGGTGCCGCGGCCGTCGGCCTTGGCGCGGTACAGCGCCAGATCCGCCTTTTGCAGCAGCTCGTCGGGATCCTTGCCGTCCTCGGGCGCGAGCGAGATGCCGATGCTGACGCCGATCACGAGCTGATGGCCCCCGATCTCATAGGGTGCGGCGATCCGCTCGACCACCGCGCTTGCCAGCGACGACACCACGGACGGCTCGCAATTGCTGCAGAACTGCACGATGGCGAATTCGTCGCCGCCGAGCCGCGCCACGGTGTCGTGCTCGGTCACGCATTCGCCGAGCCGCCGCGCAACCTCGCGCAACAGCGCATCGCCGATCGGATGTCCGAGCGTGTCGTTGATCTCCTTGAAATGATCGAGATCGAGGCAGAGCACCGCCAGCTGGTCGGAGCGCTTGGCCAGTCTCGAAGCCTTCTCGAGCTGCTCGCGGAACAGCGTCCGGTTCGGCAGATTGGTCAGCGCGTCATGCCGCGCCATGTGTGAAATCTGTTCCTGGGCCTGCTGCCATTCGGTGATGTCTTCGAAGGTCGCGACCCAGCCGCCACCCTTCATCGGCTGATCGACGACTCGAATCGCGCGTTCGTTGCGGCTGACGATCCGCGTCGCGCTGTGGCCGGCCCTTGCCTCGGCGATGAGCGCGTTGCAGAATTCCTCGGGATCGCCGTCCCACTCACCGACCGAATGCAGGTCCTGCAGCACGTCGATCAACAGGCGTCCCTGCAGCGGGACGCGGTTGCGCCCCATGATCTCGCTGTAGCGTTCGTTGAACAGCATGATGCGGCCATCGGCATCGAACATGCACAGTCCCTGCGACATGTTCTCGAGCGCGGTATCCAGCACCACCTTCTGCTTGTGCAGCTCGGTCTTGGCGCGGCGATCTAGGATCGAGGCGACCAGCGACAGGCCGAGGATCGCGAAGGCCGCAACCGCGGTCATGAACGACAGCACGCGCGGCGAGACCGTAAGTCCGTCGGGAACGATGGTCGGATCCGGAACGAGCGTCACCGCGCCCATCGCGGTGAAGTGATGCGAGACGATCGCGATGGTCAGAAGGCCGGTCGCGGCAGCCGTAAGACCGAACCGTTCGCCGCGCGCGGCAACGATGAGCGCGAGCGCGCCGAACAGGCTGCCGAATACGATCGACGCCGCGACGATGCCAGGCGACCAGACGATGCGCGCAGGCAGTTCCAGTCCGAGCATGCCGGTGTAATGCATCGCCGCGACACCGGCGCCGACGATCGCGCCACCGGCCGCGACCGTCCGCCAGCGTTCGTTGAGCGTTGCGACCGCGAGGCCGACGGCCAGGATCGCAACCGCGAGCACCAGCGACAGCAGCGTGATCGGTATGTTGTATCCGGCCTCGATGCCGGGATCGTACGCCAGCATGGCGACGAAATGGGTGGCCCAGATGCCGCAACCGCCGACCGCTGCATCGAGACCGATCCAGACCTCGCGGGATCGTCCCTCTGCCGCGCGGGCGCGGTGAAACAGGCTGATCGCGACGGCGCTGGCGAGCAGACAGATCACCCCACCGAGGACGACCAACCGCCAGTCATGTTCCAGGGTGAGACAGGTGAGAACGCGATACATTATAGGCCCCATTTATGGACCTATAAGAACAGGTGCATTCGTGTACGAACGGTAACCGCACCGCAGCAAGGGTCCACGCATGGTGAAAAAGCCTTGAACGCACGCGAGACAATCAGGAACAACGGCAATCCGCCGATGCAGTTCGTCTCAGCCGCGTAACCCGGGCACCAGCTCGGCCCCGGTCTCGACCTCGAGCGAGGAGCCGGAGAAATCGTTTCCGATCGGCTGGCAACCGCCGCCGAGATGTTTGGCGAGGAATGCTTCGGTGACGCCGTAGAAGGCGAGCCGATTTTCCGGCCGCACAAAACCGTGCCCCTCGTCAGCGAATGTGATGTACGTCACGGGCACGCCACGCTGCTTGAGCGCGTTGACCATCTGCTCGGACTCGGCCGCCACAACCCTGACGTCACGCATACCCTGCGCGATCAAGATCGGTTTCACCGCACGCTCGATATGGGTCAGCGGCGAACGTTCGACCAGGAACGCGCGCCCGGCCTCGGTGCCGGGATCGCCGAGCCGGTTTTTCCAGACGCTGATCCACGGACCCCAATAGGGCGGGATCGTCGCCATGAAGGTGACGAGATTGGAGATGCCGAACAGGTCGACGATGCAGGCGAAGACATCGGGCGTCCTGGTCGCGGCGACCAGCGCCGAATAGCCGCCATAGCTGCCGCCGAAGAAGCCGACGCGCTTCGGATCGGCGACGCCTTGCGCGATCGCCCAATCGACCGCATCGATCAGGTCGTCGTGCATCTTGCCGCCCCATTCGTGGTCGGCAGCCGTGACGAAGGCTTTGCCGAAACCGGTCGAACCCCGGTAGTTGACGGCAAGCACCGCATAGCCGCGGTTGGCGAGCCATTGATGGACCGGGCTGAACCCCCAGGTGTCGCGGTAATACGGCCCGCCATGGATCACCAGCACCAGCGGCACCACCCCGGACGCGGCTTCGACCGGCCGGGTCAAATAGCCGTTGAGGCGCAGGCCATCGCGCGCGGGGATCACGACCGGCTCGAGCTTGCGCAACGCGAGACCATCGAGCGCACGACGCTGGGTGAACAGCTTGCGCACCTCGCGCGTCTTGCGGTCGAGCAGCGCGAATTCACCGCTCTCGGTGTCGCGCTCGAAATGGACCGTGCCGAGCCGAAGATCGTCGCTGTTGCTGACGAAACTGATGTCGCCGGCGCCGTAGCGGCCGAGATCGGCGAGGTCGTTGGCGACGCTTTGATCGACGGCGTGCCAGCGCATCCGGTCCGAGATCGCCAGCGCCGCCAACGGCCGGCGATGCTCGTCGAAGATCGCCCGCACGATGTCGGCATCGTCATCGGCAGCAAGCAGCGTGGTCTGGCGCGTCGCCATGTCGAGGGCGAACAACGCCGCCTTGTCGCGGCCGCGCGAGTCGATCAGGTACAGCGTCTTGCCGTCCTCGCTGAAATCCAGCAGCTGGGTCGTATCGGTCTCGGCGATCGGCACCGTCATGAACGGCACCCAGTTGCCGTCCGGATGGCGCTCGAACACCTCGGCGGAGCCGTCGGCGATCAGGCGCGACGCCAGCCGCAGCTGGAATGTGCTGTCGGTGATCAGCGCGACATAATCGTGGTTCTCGTAGGCGAGTTCGCTGGCGCCGGTCACGACGTTGACGCGGAACATGTCGAAATAGCGCTTGTCGCGCTGGTTATGTCGCAGCAGCATCTCCTCGGGAAACTTGCGATCGGCCTCCTGCAGGAACGCTCGGACGCCGGTCTCCGGCGTCAACGGCACGATCTTCCCGTCGGTGATGTCGACGCTGGCGGCACGCCAGTTCTCGTCGCCGTCGCGCTCGCGGAAGAACACCATATGGCGGTTGGTATGCGCCCAGCGATATTCGGCCGAGATGTTGCGATCGGTGACGCGGGTCACCGGCCGCGCCGCCTTGAGATCGGACAGCGGGGCGACCCAGAGATTGTTCACGCCGTCGAGCGGCGCGACCCAGGAGAGCTGCGTCCCGTCCGGGCTGAGGCGGATATTGATGTAATCGGGATTGTCGAAGAACACCCGGCGCGCGATCAGGGCGGGCGCCGCTCCGCGGGCCGGACCGATCAGGTTGGCAAATGGCAGCGAGGCGCCGAGCATGGCGACGCGACGCAGCAACAGACGACGGTCGATTGGCGCAGGCATCCGATCAGCCCCCTCGGCGACAGTCCCCTACGGCGCAAGCCTAGTTGCCGCGCCGCGACCGCGCAACGACCGCCTCGCTCATTGCCGCGCTTGTGATGATGCGCCGATCCAGATCAGCACGGCAGCGGCAAGCAATACGCCGGCGGAGATCACGAGCGCCGCATGCAGGCCGGCGATGAAGGCCGCGGAGCGGCCGACCATCGAGCCGAACAGCGCGACACCAAGCACGCTGCCGGTCTGCCGCGTCGCATTCAGCACCCCGGCCGCGATCCCGGCATGCTGCGGCTCGGCGCTGCCGAGCAGCGTCGATGTCAGCGGCGGCACCAGCAGGCCGAGGCCGCCGCTGATCGCGAGCAGTTGCAGGCAGATCGCGAGATAGCTGGTGGCGGGACCGATGAACAGCATCGCCACGCATCCGGCGCCCGAGATCGCGGCGCCGAGCGCGATCGTCCGCGGCGCGCCGATGCGCTCGGCGACATGCGGCGCGATCAAATTGGCGGGCAGCACGGCGCCGAGCATCGGCACGAAAGCGAGGCCGGTGGCGAATGCCGACAGCCCGTTGACCTGCTGGAAGTAGAGGCTGAGCACGAAGATCAACCCGTAGAACGCAACGTTCACCAGCAGGCCGGCCAGCGCGGTCAGGGCAAACATCCTGTGGCTGAACAGCGAGAGCGGCAGCATCGGCTGCGCGGCGCACGCCTCACGCCAGACGAACAGCACGGAGAAGGCGGCCGCCAGGCCGAAGCCTGCGACCACCAACGGGCTGCTCCAGCCGAGCGCGCCGCCCTCGATGAGCGCGCCGGCCAGCGTGCCGAGCGCGGCGATCGCCGCAATCTGTCCCGGCAGATCGAGCCGATGCTGCTGATGGCGCGTGGTTTCGCCGGCAAAGCGCCAGGCGAGCCAGAGGCCGGCGAGGCCGATCGGCAGATTGACTAGGAAGATCGCGCGCCAGCCGACCAGCGTGATCAGTCCGCCGCCGACGAACGGGCCGGCGGTCAGCGCAAGGCTCGCGCCTGCGGCCCAGACGCCGACCGCGCGTCCCCGCGCCTTCTCGTCCGCATAGGCGTGGCGCAGCAGCGCGAGCGAGTTCGGCACCAGGATGGCCGCGGCCAGCCCCTGCACGCAGCGCGCGGCGATCAGCGTCACGGCATCAGGCGCGATCGCGCACGCAACCGACGCCGCGGTGAAGATGGCAAAGCCGGCCATGAAAACGCGCTTGGCGCCGATCCGGTCGCCGAGCGCGCCCGCGGTCAGGATGAAGGCGGCAAAGGCGATGGTGTAGGCGCTCACCACCCATTGCAGCTCGGCGACGCCGCCGCCGAGCGAGCCGCCGATGGCGTTGAGCGCGGTGTTGACGATGGTGACGTCGAGTTGCACGACGCCGTAACCGAGACTCATCGCGGCGAGCGTCAACGTCGCCGCGAGCCCGGTCGACGGCTGATGCGACCTCGCGCGCGGGTCCGGCATGCGCCGGAGGTTCAGGGATGTCTGTTGCATGGTCGTGACCTCGCTTCTCGGCAACCAATCCGAGAGATAGGCCTTCGTTGCTCAAGGATATTTCGCCATCGGTCGAAGTGTGGCATCCTCGTGGCGTCCGGACCGCGCGGCCGCAGCGATGTTGCGCGGCGTTTTGCCTCAATAGACCTACGGACCGCCCTCCGGGTGCCTCATTCCGGCCCGAACAGCGGTCCACAGCCCGATCACGCTGATGCGCACATCGACTTCACGCCTTGGTAAACGCCGCAGCCGGCCCGGACCTCCCCCACGCTGATGCATAGCGTCTATTCGCTCCGCTCCGACGGCCCCGCAGTGGCGCTGCGACGGCGGCAAAATCGGCAAAAAAAGCCTACGAAATCGTCAGGAACGACTGAAAGGCGGCGGAACATGCAGTGCTGCCGTCGCGGCCGACGACATGGCTGCGACTCACATTCCGAAGAACGAGAACATATGTAGCCAGTATGACAACAACGCTGGACGGGGGCCGAAGGTTGGCTTGTCAAGGGCTGCACAACGCATCGGTTTTGCCTTATGGGTCATCGCGTACGGTGCGTTTGCCCGTCACCCGTCGCCGTCCGTGACCGGGTCCCACTGAAATTGTCCCTGCCGGGAGGATGAATGCTTCGGCTGCTGACCACGCTTGGGCGTGGCTTCAAGGAAAAGATCGGCTGGAAACGGCTCGGGATCGCTGCGAGCGTGCTCATCATCGTGTTCGCGCTCACGACGCTGGTCCACACCCTGAAGGGCGTCGACACCGGTATCATCCTCACCGCACTGACCGACATCGCGCCGCACCGGATCGCGCTGGCGGCGCTCTGCGTGGTCGGAGCATTCTGCACGCTGACCTTCTATGACTTCTTCGCGCTACGCACGATCGGCAAGACCCACGTCCCCTACCGCATCGCAGCGCTGTCGAGCTTCACCAGCTACACGATCGGCCACAATATCGGCGCCACCGTTTTTACCGGCGGTGCGATCCGCTTCCGGATCTATTCCGACTACGGGCTTTCGGCGATCGACGTCGCCAAGATCTGCTTCCTCTCGGGCCTGACCTTCTGGCTCGGCAATCTGTTCGTGCTCGGCTTCGGCATGGCCTGGCACCCCGCGGCGGCATCGGCGATGGACCTGCTGCCGCCGGCGATGAACCGGCTGATCGCGCTCGGCTGCCTTGCCGGCATCGGCACCTATTTCGTCTGGCTCCTGACCGGCGAGAAGCGCCGCGAGCTCGGCCAGAACGGCTGGAAGGTGGTGCTGCCCTCGGCCAAGCTGACGCTGCTGCAGATCATCATCGGCGTGGTCGATCTCGGCTTCTGCGCGCTCGCGATGTATCTCTTGATGCCGACCGAGCCGCATATCGACTTCGTCTCGCTGGCGGTGGTGTTCATCCTGGCGACGCTGCTCGGCTTTGCGAGCCACGCCCCCGGCTCGATCGGCGTGTTCGACGCTGCGATGCTGGTGGCGCTGCCGGAGTTCAGCAAGGAGCAATTGCTGGCGACGCTGGTCGTGTTCCGTATCCTCTATTTCCTGATCCCGTTCGGGATCTCGATCTCGATCATGGGCATGCGCGAGCTGTGGCTCAACGTGGTGCGGCCCTGGCAGGAAAGAAAGCGATTGAGCCAAGCCTGCACGGCTTCGGCGACCGTGCGGCAACCGATCGAAAGCCGGCAGCAGCAGATCAGGCGGCTGAGACGGTAACAGCGACGTTATCGGCCCCAAGGTCCCTGCCTCGAGTCGCGGTTTCGATCCCGGATTTGGGTCTCTGCAGCCGCTTCTCTTATTTTCGCCGTACCACTCGCGTCAAACCGCGCCATGATTGGCTTTTTGGTTCGATTTTCGTTTCGTGTCACGGTTTGCAGCATGCTGCTCGGCAGCGCGCTCGCGGCGGTATTGGCTTCAGCCGCGGACGCGCAGGATGACCAGCTCTCGATCTCCTGGGAGGTCCGCAACCGCTTCCGGTTGTTCCGTGAGGAACGCGACTTCCGCCTGCACGTCGAAAGCGGGCTCGGCCGCAGCGTGTTGGCCTCGGAACAGGCGCTGGAACTGCAAAGCGACGGCCGCGGCTGGGCGCGCAACACGGTCAACCGGCTGTGCATCGACCTGCAGGGCCGCGTCAACGAGCCCTGCACGCGCGACAACGTCAAGGAAAGCTATCTGACGCCGATCGATCACCCGATCGTCGTGCGGCTGACGGGTCCGGTTCCGGTCGGCGCGACCTGCGCCTGGTCGTTCGACGATGGCGACGGGCCGCAATCCTCGACATTCGATTGCGCCGAGCCGGTCAATCTGCGCGTCCGCTACGGCCGCACCACGGTCGCGACCGTCGACATCGCCAGCGGTGCGGATGCCAACCAGCGCGTGACCACCCAGATCGCGGTGCGCGACTTGCTGATCGCCGGCCTCGGCGACAGCATCGCATCCGGCGAAGGCAATCCCGATCGCGCGATCGCGCTCTCCGACGAAGGGTTCTGCTTCCGCTCCTATCTCGGCGGAGCGCAATATTATCGGCCGAGCCGTGCCGGCTTCAAAGGCGGCCGCGCCTGCGAAGCGCCCGACACCCTGACCAACTGGCAGCGCCAGAGCGCGCTGTGGCTCAACTCGGCCTGTCATCGTTCGCTGTACAGCTACCAGACCCGCACCGCGCTTGCGCTCGCCGTGCAATATCCGCACATCGCGGTGACCTATCTGCCGCTGGCCTGCACCGGCGCCACCATCGCCGACGGCCTGCTCGGCTCGCAGCAGGCGCGGGAATGCCTGCCGACGAAGACCGCCAGCACCTGCTCGGGCACCGTCAACGGCCAGATCGCGGAGCTGCGCACGGCAATGGCAGCCGCCAAGCGCCGCCAGCCGGACCGCACGCTCGACCTCGTGCTGCTGTCGATCGGCGCCAACGACATCTATTTCTCCGGCCTCGTCGCCAACGTGATCGTCGACACGCCGACGGAACGTACGCTGTTCAAGGGCGGCTCGATGGCCAGCGTCGACGATGCCCGCTCGGCTTTGGCGCGCGACCTGCCGGCCGATTTCGCCAAGCTGCGCGATGCGCTGAAGCCGTTGGTCGGTGGCGACCTCTCGCACGTGATCTACACGGCCTACGCCAATCCGGCGCTGGCCAATGGCGGCGCGCCCTGCCCCGGCGGCCGCGCCGGCTTCGAGATCCATCCCTCGTTCAACGCCGATCCGAAGCGGCTCGCGGCGGTCTCGGGCTTCGTGCAGAACGAGTTCCTGCCGCAGCTCAAGGCGATCGCGCAGTGCCAGTCCGGCATCATCTGCCGCAATCCGCAGGCCGACCGCATGACATTCGTCGATGCGCACCAGGATGCGTTTGCAAGCCACGGCTTCTGCGCGCGCGCCTCGACCGATCCGGATTTCGACCGCGACTGCTTCGCCGCCAACGGCGACAGCTTCGTCTCGGACATCGTCGCCGCGGCAAGCCAGCCGCTCAAATGCGGCCGCAGCGCCGGCGAGTACCGTGCCTACCTGCCGCGCGCACGCTGGATCCGCGACGCCAATGACAGCTATTTCGCGGCGATGACCTACCCGCAGGGCCTGCCGTCCTCGATGCAGCCGACCGACATCCACGACGCGACATGGGGCATCCTGTCGGCGGTGTATGGCGGCGCGGTGCATCCGAGCGCGGAAGGTCATGCGGCGATGGCCGACGCCGCGGTGCCCGCAGCCGCTACCGTGCTGCGATTGAATACCACCGTGCCCGAGGTGATCTCCGAGCCGGTCGCGCCATTGCCGACCGCACCGGAGCGACGCTGAATGCTCCACGCGCAACCGCACGCTTGCGGCCGCGAGCGAACGTGATCCCAATCGGAGCGTGAGAGCTTTTTGGTGCCGCTTCAGTGCCGCTTCGTCGCCGGCAAGGGCGCCGGTGGCAGCGGCTTCATCGCGGCGGCTTGCGATGGCAGATATTTGGCGACGATTGCGGGATCGAGCTGCGCCAGCGCCGTGTCCGGCAGCCGGGTCCAGACCTCGTCCTTGCCGAACAGCGAGATGCCGAGATAGCCGCGCATGGTGAGCGTCTGTCCATCGGCGCTCAGCGTCATCTTGGCCTTGTAGACCTTGCCGTTGCGCGGATCGAGCACGTTGCCGCCTTCATAGGCCAGCCCATTGCGCTTCATGTCGCGGATCAGGGGAATGCCAAGCCATGGCATGTCCTTGCGATCGTCGGTGCATTTCGAGCAGACCGGATTGGGCGGATCGCCGGGCGCCGAGAACATCTTTGCAATCATGCCTTCGAACAGGCCGTTGCGCTCGATCACCAGGAACCAGCCTTCCGGCTTGCCGTCCTCGACCTTCTGCCAGAGGCCGGCCGCCGATAGCTCGGCCGCCGAAGCTGCAAGCGGAGCAGCTAGCGCAAAGGCCGTGGCGACCGCCAAGATCAGCCGAAGTCTGGATAGCGTGTTCCGCATCATCATCACCTGATCAATCGACAAACTCGATTACGAGCAGACTACGGCCATTTCGCGGAGTGTTCCAGTACCCGCGCCGCACGGGCAATGGCCCATGCCCCTGGCATTGGTCGCTGTTGGAGTGGAATCAGTTCACTCCAAGCTTCTTCTGCAAACTGGATGACGAGGTTGTGTACTGGAACACCAGCCGCTTGTCGGGATACACGTAGCGGTGCGCCTTCTGCGCCATCAGCGCGCCCTCGTGGAAGCCGGAGAGAATGAGCTTCAGCTTGCCCGGATAGGTGTTAATGTCGCCGATCGCGAAGATGCCTGAAATGTTGGTCTCGAATGCTGCGGTGTCGACCGGCACCAGATTGTTCTCCAGCGCGACGCCCCAGTTCGCCACCGGACCGAGCTTCATGGTGAGCCCGAAGAACGGCAGGATCGTATCGCAGTCGACCTTGCTCATCGCATTGTCGTTGCCTTTGACGTGAGCGCCGGAAACCTGGCCGCCCGCACCTTCCAGCTCGGTGACCTGGCCGATCTTGAGATCCATCTTGCCGCCCGAAACCAGCGCGCGCATCTGCTCGACGCTGTGCGGCGCCGCGCGGAAATCGTCGCGTCGATGCAGCAGCGTGATGCGCTTGGCGATCGGATGCAGATTGAGCGTCCAGTCGAGCGCGGAGTCGCCGCCGCCGACGATCAGGATGTTCTTGTCGCGGAACTGCTCCATCTTGCGCACCGCATAGAACACCGACGTGCCTTCATAGGCCTCGATGCCCGGCACCGGTGGACGCTTCGGCTGGAACGAGCCGCCGCCCGCGGAGATCACCACGACCTTGCACTCGAACTCCTTGCCGGCATCGGTCTTCACGCGGAACAAGGGATCGCCGATCTTCTCGATGCTCTCCACCATCTCGTTGAGATGGAAGGTCGGATTGAACGGCTTGATCTGCTCCATCAGCTGGTCGGTGAGGCCCTGGCCGGTGACGAAGGGAATGCCGGGAATGTCGTAGATCGGCTTCTCGGGATAGAGCTCGGCGCACTGCCCGCCGATCTTGTCGAGGATGTCGACCAGATGCACCTTCATGTCGAGCAGGCCCAGTTCGAACACGGCGAACAGTCCGCAGGGGCCCGCGCCAATAATCAGCACATCGGTCTTGATCGCTTCGCTCATGTCCGCTTCTTTTCCATTGAAATCGACCGGGGCGGCCGTTGCCTGTCCAGCCAGGAGGTATCGGATCGGGACATGCATAATAGGGGTAGACGCTGGCGCGGCAACCCCTTGCCGAGCCTTCATAACTCGGCTGTATGGACGGAAACTGACGGAGATCAAATCTCGTGAACGCCCCTATCCGCGCGGATGACGCGCCGCGCCTGGAAGATTTCCCTTATCGCCTGTCCGACAATGTGCGCTTTGCCGATCTCGACCCGAACGGGCACGTCAACAACGCGGTGTATGCAACATATTTCGAGACCGGCCGCGTCACGCTGGTGAAAGACCGCAGCATGGGGCTGATGCCGGCTGGGCTCGGCTGGATCATGGTGCGGCTCGACATCCATTTCCGCGCCGAGTTGCACTGGCCGGGCCAGATCGAGCTCGGGCTCGGTCTGGTCAAGTTCGGACGGACGTCGGCCACGTTCGATCAGGTGGTATTTTCGGAAGGGAGATGCGTGGCATCGGCGAAAGCGATCACCGTGATGATCGATGAGGCCACGCGCCGACCGACGCCATTGCCGGCGGAGGTCAAGCAGAACTTCCGCCGCTGGGTCCGTCGCGGTGTGAACCCAAACGGCGAATAAGCGATCTTAAGCTTGCCGCTCCGGCGTCGACACGACCAGCCCGTCGAGATCGTCGGTCACCTTGATCTGGCAGGACAGCCGCGAGTTCGGACGCACGTCGAAGCCGAAATCCAGCATATCCTCTTCCATCGGCGACGGTGCGCCGACCTTCTCGCGCCACGCGTCGTCGACATAGACATGGCAGGTCGCACAGGCGCAGGCGCCACCGCATTCGGCTTCAATGCCGGGAATGGCGTTGCGGATCGCGCCTTCCATCACCGTCGCGCCGTTCTCGATATCAATGGAGCGTTTCTCTCCGGAATGGTCGATAAAGTGGATTTTGGCCATGATTGCTCGTGCTGCCGGAATGCGCCGGACGATGGTTGGAAAGGTCCCGGGCAGTCGTATAACGGGTCGATCTGCACAGCGCTAGCGCGGAGACCGAAAACCTGCCAGCCGGCCGGGACGGCGCCCGCCGTTGGCGCAAGCCGTTGCGATGCGGGAAAGCCTAGGAGCGACCCAGAATCAGCTCGATCGCCGTGCGCGCCTCGGCAATCGCGGCCCCCAGCGCGGCGAGCGGCTGGGCCGGGTCGGAACCGGCGGTCAGCGCGGTTTCCAGGTTGGCGGCCGCCTCGGCGACGCCGAAGGCGCCAATCGCCCGCGCCGAGCCTTTCAGGGTGTGGGCATGGGTCGCGGCCTCGGGCGGCAAGGCAGCCAGCTCGCCAAGGATCCGGGCCGACTGGCTCGAGAACATCGCCAGCACTTCGCGCTCCAGCCCCGGATCGCCCAGCGTCATCCGCCTGAGGTGCTCGACGTCGATCGGACCGGCGCCCGGCGCGAGCGGCGGCGATTGGGTCCATTCAACCCGTTCGAGATGAAGCGGCATGGCCTGTCCCTGTCGTCTCTGCCGGGCCTTCACCGGCGGACCGTTGGCCAGCCAATCACGAAACTGGTTAACGAATTGTTGTCGGGATGATCGGCAAAACCGCCCGATTCTGGACAATTTCCGGACACAATCGGCCCTCTGCGGCGGGAATTTCGAGTACCGATAAGGCCTTATGGCGCAAAGCTGTTAACGATGATTAAGAAAGTATTAATCGCAAGCATTTCATTCGCATCGCTCTCCCAATAGGATGTTTGCGGATGTAGCGGACAAGCCGCCGGAGGGGGCCGCTTGTGCTCCGCTTGTGGGCACCGGCTTCGAGCTTGCGCGGGGACAATCGCAAGCTCGCCGACGCGTAAATTAGTGAGAGGGCTCAGACTGAACATGGCGAACACTCCCAAGAAGGTCAAAGATCCCACAGAAGTCGCGCTTTCTGCCATCCAGGAAGCCCTCAACATCAGCGAACAAGGCGCCGAGAACCGCAGCCCCCTCAACGACGGCGCCGCGCCGCCGAACCTGCCGCCACAAGCTCCGGATTTTTCCGCCGCATCGTTCGAACCCCGTCCGAACAGCGATCGTTCGGTGTTCGAGCCGATCGAGGAGCCGCGTGCGCCGCGCCGCGCCGCCAATGACGATCGCGAGACCATCGGCCAGATGCTGCAGACGCTGCAGGGAGGCCGCGCCCGCAACGCTTTCACGCTGTTCTTCGTCTGCTCCGGCGCCTGGCTGCTCGGCGGCGTCATTCTCACCATCGCGTTCTGGCCGGCGCTGCAGGCTTCGATGGCCCAGGGCACCGGCGTCCTGGTGCTCGCCGGCCTCGCCGCGCTGTTCGCCGTTCCGGTGCTGCTGTTCTATTATCTCGCCAGCCTCGCCTCGCACGGCCAGCGCATGCAGATGATCGCGCAATCGATGGCGCAGGTCGCGATGCGATTCTCCGAGCCGGAAAACGCCGCCGCCGATTCCATGGTGACGGTCGGCCAGGCGATCCGCCGCGAGGTCGCGGCGATGGGCGACGGCGTCGAACGCGCGATCGCGCGTGCCGGCGAACTCGAGACCCTGGTTGCCAACGAGGTGGCGGCGCTGGAGCGCGCCTATTCCGACAATGAAGTGCGCATCCGCGCACTGCTGCAGGACATCGCCCACCAGCGCGACAACCTGGTCGGCCAGGCCGAGCAGGTGCGCAGCGCGATCTCCGGCGTGCAGATCGACCTGCGCCACGACATCGCGCTGATCTCGGACGCGATCGCCTCGCGCGTCGACGAGGTCGCCAAGAGCATCACCGGCGCGCTGGAAGAGCGCGGCCAGCACATCACGACCGCGCTGAGCCATGCCGGCGACAACATGATCCTCGCGCTCGGCGAGCGCGGCGGCGACCTGCTCGACCGCCTCGAGGAAGCCAGCGCCGAGACCACGCGCGCGGTGATGGACGCCTCCGAGCGGCTCACCACCAGCCTCAACTTCAAGACCGGCCACGTCCATGACGAGTTCGTCGATCTGGCCGATCGCGTCCACGAGATGCTGAACGAGCGCATCGACCGCATCACCGGCGAGTTCGAGCAGCGTTCGTCCGCGATCGTCGACGGCATCTCCGACCGCACCGAGGAAGTCCACGACTCCCTGAAGAACTCCGCGGACTCGCTGCTGCTCGAGCTCGAGCTGCGCAGTAACGACCTCGTCAGCAAGATCGACGACGCCGGCAACCGCCTCGCCGGCCAGATCATGACCTCCGGCGACCGGGCGAGCGAGGCGCTCGACGTCACCGTCAATTCGCTGGTCGCCAAGGTGGTGGGCCAGACCGAGACCGCGCACGATTCGCTATCGTTGCAGATGAGCGCGTTCGACGACCTGGTGAAGAACCACGGCAGCGAGCTCGCCGAGAAATTCGCCCGCGACTCCGGCACGCTCGGCGCGCTGCTCACCCGCCACATCTCGGAATTCGACCGCACCGTGAAGACCTTCGGCGGCGACATCGTCGAGCGCATGGGCCAGCGGACCCAGGACATCGCCGACAGCCTGAAGACCTATGTCGACACCTTCGACAATCGCGTCACCGCCAATAGCGGCGAGATCACCGCTTCGCTCGACCAGCGCCTGCTGCAGTTCGAGACCACGCTCGGCAGCCGCGTCACCAGTCTCGACGCCTCGCTGACCGACAAGCTGTCTTCGTTCGACTCATCGCTCGCCAGCAAGATCGGCTCGTTCGACGGCCGCCTGCAGTCGCTGGACGACGCGATCGACGGCCGCATGCGGACGCTCGAAGTCACCTTCGAGAGCCGCGCCAAGTCGGTCACCGATACCATCGACGGCCATCTCGGCACGCTAGCGACCCAGCTGACCGAAGGCGCCACCCAGGCGATCCACTCGATCGACTCGCGCCTCGGCCTGCTCACCACTACCCTGACCGAGGGCACCGTGCAGGCGATCGCCGCGATCGACCATCGCATCAACGGCGTCACCGAGACGATCGACGGCCACAGCGTCCGCCTGGTCGACACCATCAACGGCCACAGCACCCGCCTCGCCGACACCATCAACGGTCACAACAGCCGCCTCGTCGAGACCATCAGCGGCCACAGCTCGAATCTCACCGACACCATCTCGGCGCGCTTCGCCGACATCCAGCAGGGCATCGAGAGCCGCGTCGGCGTCATCGCCGGTGACATCGACACCCGCGTCGCGCAGTTCGAGGACCTCTTGGGCTCGCGCGTCGAGGCCGTTGCCGGCCGCATCGAGAGCAGCGGCCGCCAGGCGAGCGAGGACCTGATGTCCCGCGCCGAGCTGCTGTCGTCGAGCATCAAGTCCCATGTCGAGGACGCCGAGCGTTCGCTGACCAATCTCGTGGTCAACACCAGCGAAACCATCCAGACCGGCGCGCGCACCGCGCAGCAGGCGCTGCTCACCGTGTCCGCGGATGTCGGCAACCAGCTCAAGCTGAGCTCGGCCGAGGTCGAGGGCGTGCTGACGGCCGTCGGCACCAGCGCCGCCAACTCGATCCTCACCAGTGCCCGCGACGCCCAGGTCTCGCTGGTCTCCGCATCCGGCGACGTCGCCTCGCAGATCAAGGCGCTGTCGGAGGACGTCGAGCGCACGCTGCAGGCCGCCGGCAGCGCCACCGCAGCCTCGGTGCTGTCGGGCGCCCGCGACGCCCAGACCACGCTGGTCTCGGCCTCGGCCGAAGCCGCCAGCCAGGTCAAGTCGCTGGCCGCCGACGTCGAGCAATCGCTGTCGATGTCCGGCTCTGCCGCCGCCGAAGCGATCATGACCGGCGCCCGCGAGGCCCAGACCACGCTGATCGCGACGTCGGCCGACGTCACCGGCCAGGTCAAGTCGCTCGCCAGCGACGTCGAGCGCTCGCTGTCGATGGCCGGTTCCGCGACCGCGGAAGCCGTGGTCGCCTCCGCCCGCGAAGCCCAGAGCACGCTGGCTGGCGCATCGACCGAGGCCACCAACCTCGTCCGCACGCTCGCGGCCGACATCCAGCACTCGCTCTCGACTGCCGGCACCGCGACCGCGGAGGCCGTCGTCGCTTCCGCCCGCGAGGCCCAGAGCACGCTGGCCGGCGCGTCGACCGACGCCACCAACCTGGTCCGCACCCTGTCGGCCGACATCGAGCGCTCGCTGTCGATGGCCGGCTCCGCCACCGCGGAAGCCATCGTCGCCTCCGCCCGCGAGGCCCAGAGCACGCTGGCCGGTGCCTCCACCGAGGCCGCCGATCTGGTCCGCACCCTTGCGGCCGACATGGAGCGCTCGCTGTCGATGGCCGGCTCCGCCACTGCGGAATCGATCACGTCGGGCGCGCGCGAAGCCCAGAGCATGCTGGTCAACGCCTCGACCGAGTCTGCGACCAAGGTGACGGCGCTTGCCGCCGATATCCAGCGCGCGCTGTCGATGGCCGGTTCCGGCACCATCGAGGTGCTGACGGCCGGCGCTCGCGAGGCGCAGAACACCCTCGTCACGGCGTCGACGGAAGCAGCCAACCACGTCAAGTCACTGGCAGCCGATGTCGAGCGCACCCTGACGTCGGTCGGCACCAACACCGCGCAGTCGATCCTCGGCAGTGCCCGCGATGCCCAGAACTCGTTCGTGGCGACCTCCAACGAGGCCGCAACCCAGATCCGCGCGATCTCCGTCGAGATCGAGCGCTCGCTGACCACCGCCAGCGCGGAGACCGCACAGACCATCCTGAGCAGCGCCCGCGAGGCCCAGAGCTCGTTTGCGGCGACCTCCGCCGATGCCGCCGCCCAGATCCGCACGCTCTCGACCGACATCGAGCGCGCGCTGGGCTCGGTCACGGCCAAGACCACCGACAACATCCAGACCTCTGCGCAGAACGCCCAGGCCGCACTTGTCAACATGTCCAACGAGGTCTCGACCAAGGTCAAGACGACCTCCGCCGACATCGAGCGCTCGGTGCTGTCCGCGTCCAGCGCATTCGGCTCGGCGATGACCAGCAAGACCGACGAGATCGTCACCTATGTGCAGCAGCAGACCGAGCGGCTGTCGCAGATGGTCGACGGCCGCCGCGGCTCGCTGGTCGAGGCATTGACCGCCAAGACCACGCAGCTGTCGAACGACATGGATCGCGCCACCGCGGATGCGCTGAAGGCGATCGAAACCCGTGGCCTCGCCTTCTCGCAGTCGATGGCGGCGCACGGCAGCGATGTCGCACGCAACATCACCTCGGCCGGCGACCAGGCGACCGGCGCGGTAGCGAAGTCGCTCAAGGAGCTCGAGCAGGCCTCGCGCGCGGCGATCGACCAGTCGCGCCAGGTCTCGATCTCGGCCGTCACGGAGATGCAGGAGACCAGCAAGATCCTGCGCACCGATACGGTCGCGCTGTTCGAGCGGCTGCGCGAGGGCAACATCCTGCTGCAGGAAGTGCTGACCGGCGCCCACGACAACCTCAACTCGCTGGAGCGCGCGCTGGTGACCCGCGTCGCCGACTTCGTGTCCGCCATGAACGACGTCACCTCGCGCAACGGCGTGGCGACCCAGACGCTGGAAGACCAGCTCTCGGTGTTCAACAGCAAGACCGGCAAGGCGCTGGAAGATCTCAGCGCGCTGTCGAGCCAGTTCGAGACCCATGGCAAGGCGCTGATCGAGGCGGCTGCCGTGGTCGAACAGGCCAACCGTTCGACCACGACCTCCGTCAGCGAACGCAAGTCGGAGCTGGAATCGCTTGTCACCACCATCGACCTGCGCACCACCGATCTCGACCAGCGGCTGTCGCGCTTCACCGGGCTGCTCGATGAATCGCTCAGCGCGGCCGAAGAACGCGCCCGCGACATCGCGCGCGTGGTGGCGGAAACCGCGGGTGCCGGTTCGGCTGCGATCAGCAAGCAGTTCGAGGCGGTGCGCCTGGCCGCCGAGAACGAGCGTCAGCAGACCGTCGACGCCATGAACGACCTCTACCAGCAGAGCAACGCCGAGACCGATGCGATGTTCAGGGAATCGACGGAGAAGTTCTCCGCGATGGTCGCGGCGATGAAGCAGATGGCGAGCGAGATGCACAGCGAGCTCGAGGCCACCCGCAACGAGCTGCGCCGCGGCGTGCTGGAAATGCCGCAGGAGGCCGCAGAGAACACCGCGCAGATGCGCAAGGTGATCGTCGACCAGATCGAGGCGCTCGCCGAGCTGAACCGCATCGTCGCCCATCACGGCCGCGGGCTCGACGTGGTTTCGACCAGCCGCGCCAGCGTCCGCCACGAGGAGCCGATCATGGCTGCCGCCGGCGGCCGCGGCGACGTGCGCATGCGCGACAGCGTGCGGGACAACGGCAACAGCGCCTCGACCCTGCCGCCGCCTGACCTCGGCATGGCGACCTCGCGCCGCACCGAGGCTCCGTCGGTCAGCCCGGTCAGCCCCAACAACGGCGACGGCTGGCTGTCCGACCTGCTCAACCGCAGCGACGCGCCGCCGCCTGCCCCGCAGGGCCGCGATGCCCAACAGCGCCCGCGTCCGCAGCAACCGCAGCCGGCCGCCAATCCGCTGGAATCGCTGTCGCTCGACATCGGCCGGCTGATGGACCGCACCCTCGCGGCCGAGATGTGGGATCGCTACCAGCGCGGCGAGAACAAGGCGTTCTCCAAGCGCCTCTACACGCCGGCCGGCCAGAAGGCCTTCGATGAAGTGGCCCGCAAGTACCGCGCCGACCGCGGCTTCAAGCAGACGGTCGACCGCTACATCGCGGAGTTCGAGCGCCTGCTCGACGAAGTCGCCCGCGAAGGCCGCGGCCAGCAGGAGCTGGCTGGCCACCTGACCTCGGAGACCGGGCTGGTCTACACCCTGCTCGCCCACGCGGCGGGACGGCTGGGGTAAAGCTGGCGAATGGCTGATAGCGAATAGTGAGTGGAAACGGAGGCCCAACGGCCTCCGTTTTTGCTTGGGTTCGCGTGAATGGATCCGCGAACGACGTGTCGACGCACCGCGACCGCCACCGTCATTGCGAGCGGAGCGAAGCAATCCAATTCGCCGCTTGCGGGAGCAATGGATTGCTTCGTCGCTGCGCTCCTCGCAATGACGGATGTGTCCGACAGCGAACCCTATTCGCTATTCGCCACTCACCATTCGCCGCCCATCATTGCCGGCGCCGCGGCCCGGTTGGTGCTGCGGCGGGCGCCGGCGCGGGCTCGGGCGCGGCGTTGTTGCTGCCGCCGAAGATCACCCGGCTCGGGTTGCGGTCGAAATTGTTCACGGCGCGGCTGATGTCGGCGAGCGTCCGGCGGCCGTCATTGATCAGGAGATTGGTGCGCTTGTCGATGTTGTCGGCGAGCTCGCGGATCGACTTCACCATCAGGTTCAGCTCGCTGCCGTTGTTGCCGCCGGCGATCGCATTGAGGCCCAGCATCAGATTGTCGGCCTTGCCCATCACGCCGTCGACCTTGAGCATGACGTTGTCGATCTTCTCGGAATTGCGCGCCAAGGCCTGGGTGAAGACTTCGAGATTCTTCAGCGAATTCTTCACCGACTGCTGATTGTCGGCGACGATGCGGTTGACGTTCTGCAGGGTGGCGCGGATCGCCTCGGTGACGTCCTGCAGCGCGTTCGGGTCGGCGGTCAGAACCGGGATGCCGTCCTCGTCCAGCGGCACCGGCGGGGCGGCCTCCTCGCCGCCCTTCAGCGAGATCGCGGCGACCCCGGTCAGGCCCTGGAATTCGAGGCCGACCAGGGTGTCCTTGCGCAGCGGTGCGTTGTTCTCGATCATCGCCAGCGCGACCACGCGCCTCGGATTGTCGAGCTTGACCGACACGACCTCCCCTATCCGGATACCGTTAAAATTGACATTGCCGCCGTTGCGCAGGCCGGACGCCGGCCCCTCGAAGATCACCCGCAGAGGACTGCGCTGCTTGGTGGTGTGCAGGCTCTGGAACCACAGCACGAAGCCGAACGCCGCGGCGATCACCGCCAGCGTGAAAGCCCCGATCAAGACGTAGTTCGCCCGCGTTTCCATCACCTACTCGCGTTCATAACTCTTGGGCCCGCGCGCAGCCAGGCTGCGTTCGAGCCCGTCGAATTTCCTGTTGGCGCATGATCTCGTCCGAAAATCGGCTCCAGATTTCGGGATCATGGGCTAGGCCACAACGGCACGGGCGCGCTTGCCGTTGAAATATTGCTGCAGCCATGGATGCTGCGATGCCTTCATGTCGGCGATCGATCCTGCAGCAATGATCTTACCGTTCCCTAAAACGGCGATCCGGTCGCACGCGGTGTAAAGACTGTCGAGGTCGTGGGTTACCATGAAAACGGTCAGCCCCAAAGTGCGCTGCAGGGTGCGTACCAACTCGTCGAAATCGCCGGCGCCGATCGGATCGAGGCCCGAGGTCGGCTCGTCGAGAAACACGAGCTCCGGATCGAGCGCGAGTGCGCGCGCCAGCGCGACACGCTTGATCATGCCGCCGGACAATTCCGACGGATAGCGATCGGCCACTTCGGGCTTGAGGCCGACCATCACGAGCTTCGCCACCATGATCTCGTCGAGCAGTCGCTGCGAGACGCGCAGGTATTCGCGCGCCGGAAACTGGATGTTCTGGCGCACCGTGAGCGAGGAGAATAGCGCGCCCTGCTGGAACAGGATGCCCCAGCGCCGCTCGACGGCGCGGCGCTGCGACGAGTTCGCGGCATCGAGATCGACGCCGAACACCTCGATGCGGCCCGAGACCTTCGGCACGAGGCCGATGATGGTGCGCGTCAGCACCGACTTGCCGGCGCCCGACGGGCCGACGAAGCCGAGGATCTCGCCACGCTTGACGTCGAGGTCGAGGCCGTCGAGCACGCGGGTGGAGCCGAATTGAACGGTGACGTCGCGGACCCGGATGATGGCGTCGTCCTGCTCGGCCATGATCACATCCCGATCGAGGCGAAGAAGATCGCGAACACGCCGTCCATCACGATCACGAAGAAGATTCCCTTCACCACCGATGCGGTGGTGTGCTGGCCGAGCGACTCCGCCGAGCCCTGCACCGCCAGCCCCTCGACGCAGGCGACGATGCCGATCACCGCCGCCATGACAGGCGCCTTGACCATGCCGACGATGAAATGGTCGATCGACATGGCATCACGAAGGCGAAGCAGGAAGGCTTCCGGATCGACGCCGCCATAGAGCCAGGCCACCAGGCCACCGCCATAGAGCGCGGCCATCGCGCCGAGAAAGGCCAGGATCGGCAGCGCCAGCACCAGCGCCAGCATGCGCGGCAGGATCAGGACCTCGATCGGATCGAAGCCCATGGTGCGCAGCGCGTCGATCTCCTCGCGCATCTTCATCGAGCCGAGCTCGGCGGTATAGGCCGAGCCGGAACGGCCCGCGACCATGATCGCGACCAGCAGCACGCCGATCTCGCGCAACACCAGTACGCCGAGCATGTCGACTACGAAGATGTCGGCGCCGAACCTGCGGAAATGGAAGATGCCCTGCTGCGAGATGATGCAGCCGATCAGGAAGGTGATCAGCACCACGATCGGCACCGCGCGCAAGCAGACCTGCTCGAGGTGATGCACCGTCGAGGTGAAGCGGAAGCTGCGCGGATGGATCAGCACCTTGGCCGCCGCGGCCAGCACCGCACCGAGCATGTCGACGAGGCCGATGACGGTGCCGCCGATTCCGGCCACGGTGCGCCCGATCTGCTCGAGCATGCCCGATATCAGCAGCGATTCGCTCGCGGCCTTGGGCGCGGGGCCGACGCGGCGGACCTCGTCGACCAGGCTGGAATAATTGGCCGAAAGGCCCGCGATCTCCGCCTCGGCGCTGGCATCGCTGAGGCTGCGGCGCAGCCGCTCGATCAGCCAGGCGCCGAACGTGTCGAGGCTCGCGACCTGCGACACGTCGATGAAGATGTGCGGCCGGCTGCCGCGCAGCTTCTCGGCGTCGGAGACGATCCGCTCGAGCGCAGGGGCAAAGCGGGCCGTCCAGTTGCCCGCCGCGCACAACGCCAGTCCTTCGCCTTGGGCTATCCGCTCCAGTGTCGGGTCGCCGCTCACCTTATGCCTACCCCTCAAGCCGGCTGGCCGCCGCTCACTCAGATTTCCGGCGATGCCGGATCGGCTTGTCGAATCTGCCGCTAACCAGCCATAGTTGGTTGCGCGCCGCAAGCTAGGCTTCAGGAAATAGTAGACTTTAAAATGACTTCCACCCCGCAAGGAGCTGTTTCCCTGAACAGCCGGATCGAGCGCTGGCCGATCGCCGGAACCTTTACGATCAGCCGCGGCGCCAAGACCGAGGCTGTCGTCGTGGTCGCCGAGGTGAGCCAGGGCGGCCTCATTGGCCGCGGCGAATGCGTGCCCTACCCGCGCTATGGCGAAACGCCCGAGGCGACGCTGCAGGCGATACAGGCGATGCAGGAGCCGCTCGCCCATGGCACGGACCGGATCGCCCTGCAGGCCCGCATGCCCGCCGGTGCCGCCCGCAATGCGCTGGATTGCGCGCTGGCGGACCTTGAGGCCAAACGCGCCGGCAGGCGGATCTGGAACCTGCTCGGCCGGCCTGCGCCGGAGCCGCGCACCACCGCCTATACGATCTCGCTCGGAACATCAGAGGCGATGGCGGAGGCCGCCGCGAAGGCCGGCCATCGCGCGCTGCTCAAGGTCAAGCTCGGCGGCGATGGCGACGCCGCGCGGATCGCCGCCGTGCGCAGGGCCGCGCCGGCCACCGAACTGATCGTCGATGCCAACGAAGCCTGGACCGAGGCCAACCTCGCCGCCAATCTCGCAGCCTGCGCCGATGCCGGCGTCACGCTGATCGAGCAGCCGCTGCCGGCCGGCAAGGACGAGGCGCTGGCGCGGATCAAGCGCCCGGTTGCGGTCTGCGCCGACGAAAGCGTGCATGACCGCGCCTCGCTCGAAGGCCTGCGCGGCCGCTACGACGCCGTCAACATCAAGCTCGACAAGACCGGCGGGCTGACCGAAGCGCTGGCGATGGCGGATGCCGCCCGCGCGCTCGGCTTCGAGATCATGATCGGCTGCATGGTCGCGACCTCGCTGTCGATGGCGCCGGCGATGCTGATCGCGCAGGCCGCGCGCTTCGTCGATCTCGACGGCCCGCTGCTGCTGGCCAGGGACCGCGACGAGGGCCTGCGCTACGAGGGCAGCCTGGTCTATCCGCCCGACGCCGCACTCTGGGGCTAGAGCATGATCCGGAAAAGTGCGAAGCGGTTTTCCGAAAAGATCATGCTCAGTCAAAAAGCTAAAGCGCGTGACGATTCAACCTAATCGCATCGCGCTTTAGTCGGTTAGTCGTTTGCGCGCCAGCCACATCACCAGCCCGCCGGTCGCCGCCATCGCCGCCATCATGTCGTAGACGCCGAGCCCGAAGCGCGCATAGACCATGCCGCTGACGATCGCCGTGCTGCTCGCGACGATGCCGCCGCAGGCGGTGAGATAACCCTGCGCGCGCGCCATCACATGAGGCGGCACGTGATGCACCATCAGCCCCATGATGCCGACCTGGGTCAGGCCGAAGCTTAAGCCGTGTCCGAGCTGGACCACCGCAAGCACTGCAAGCGGCGGATCCTGCGCGGTGATCGCCCAGCGCGCCACGGCGCTGGCGGCCGCGATCATCACCAGCACAGCCGACGGCAGCGTGAAGCGCGGCGAGGCCGCGAACAGCACGATCTCGGCGATCACGCCGAGCACCCAGAGGGCCGCGATGGTCAGGCCGCTGAAACCGGCCTGCTGCCAGGCGATGGATGCGAAGATGTAATAGGCGCCATGGCTGCCCTGGATCAGCGCCGAGGACACGATGATCGCGAGGAAGCTGGGATCGCGCAGCAGTTTTGGCGCGCCCGCGGTCGGCGCATGAGCTGCCGCCGGCCGGCCCAGCGGCCGCAAGGTCAGCCCGACCAAGGCGCCGAGCACGGTCACGGCGGTGATGATCCAGATCAGATCGACCTCCGCGACATAGCGCAGCAGGAACCCGCTGATCAGCGCGCAAACCGCGAAGGCCGCCGAGCCCCACAGCCGCAACGGTCCATAGCTCAGGCCGAATTGCCTGACGCCGCGCAGCGCGTAGGCGTCGGTGAGCGGCACCATCGGCGTCCAGACGCAGCAGGTCAGCGCATAGACCGCGAGCAGCACCAACGGCTGGTGCTGGGTGCCGATCACGGCAAAGCCCACCGCGGTCGCGAATCCCGTGGTGATCATCGCACCGCGCAGCATCTGGCGCCGCTCCGCCGTGGCCGTGACCAGCGGCAGCACGGTGAAGCGCGTCACCGGCGGCACCGCGGTGATGAAGCCGATCCAGGTGGCATCGACCCCGATCGCCTTCAGCCACACCGTGAAGAACGGCAAATGGACCCCGGTCATCCCGAACGTCGTGGCATAGAATGCCGCGAGGCTGCGCGCGAATCGCCGCGACCCAACTTTTGCTGCGATGGGGATTTGTGATTCGGAAGACATCAATTCAATTGCGATTCGCGCGATATCGTGGTGATCGTTAACCCAACGCGCAGTGATTTGCGCGGAGAGATTGTGATGGCCGAAGAAGCATTCGCCCTGTCGCCGATATCCGCCCGCGCGGCCCTGCCGAGCGAGGAGGACTATGCCGCGATCAGCGCGGCCTTCATGGAGACCTCGCGGGGCCGCTGGTTCCTCGGCGAATACGCCAAGCGCAACCGCAATGCCGATACAAGCATGGTGCTCGACGCCGTGGCGCGGATCGAGGAAAGCCTCAGCGCGCAGCGCCAGGCCGCCGCAGGGGCGATCAGGGACGAGCAGCTGGCGCAGGCGCTGGGCGCCCTGCGCGGCGCGATCGAGGCCGCCCAGGCCTCCGCCAGCGCGGCGCTCGACAGCATCAGCTTCGATCAGAACCTCGCGCCGGTGCGCAAGGGCGTGCGGGTGATCAGGGAAATCTCCTGGCGGCTGCGCGAGATCGGCAATGACGGCCGGATCTGCGACATCATCGATTCGCAGGCCAGCGCGATCGAAGCCGGCGCCGCCGAGGTCTCGATGAAGGACGCCAAGGCCGTGCTGGACGCCGCCTTCGCGGCGCTGGCCCGACGGCTCGGCGAATTCGATCCGGACAAGCAGACGACACAAGCGGCTGAACCTGCTGCTGCCGAAGCACCGGTTGCAGAAGCGTCCGCTGCTGCGCCCTCCCCGCCGCCGGTGGCCGAGAGCGCTGCGCCCGACGCGACTGTCGCCGCTGCGCCACCGGCTCCGTCTCAAGAGGCCGCTGCAGCGCTGCCCGACGAAGCCACGAAGCCTGCCGCAACGCCGAGTGTTGAGGTTGCCGCGGCCGCCATGCCGGAGCCGAACGAAGCATGGCTCAGGGCGGAGGCCGCGCTGGCCGAAGCCGAGGCCGCAGAACTCGCGCGTGTCACCGAGGCGGCCGCTGACGCCCAGGACGAAGCGGTGCTCGACCTCATCGCGATGGAGATGGGCGCGCCCGATCCGATCGACGAAGAAGCGATCGCCGACGAAATGCGCGCCGCCGAGGAGCTGCGCGTCGCCGAGGAGCTGCGCGTCGCCGAGGCGATGGCGGCCGAGCCCGAAATGGATGCGCCGGCCATTCAGCCCGAGCCTGCACCGCCGCCCGAGCCGACGGTCGAGGTCAAGGTCGAGCCCCAGCCGATGGCTGCAGCTCTGATCGACGCGGCGCCGGCGGCCGCACCACCGCCTCTCCCGACCACCGTCGAGGCTCCAGCTCCCGTGGCGGAAGTCTCACTCGGCTCGACCATCATCGCCAGCGGCCTCCTGAAGAAGCCGAACGTCGCAGCCAACGATCCGCTCGCGCCGATCCGCCGCATGAGCCAGGCCGAGAAGATCGCGTTCTTCTCGTAGGCCCGACGCGGGCGCGCGGCGCATCCCTCTCCCACTGACCACCCGCACTGCGTGACCCAGCTCACGTACGACGGGCGCCTCCGCGCCTAGCCTCGCCGCGACCGGTACCGCACCGGGACCAGCTTTTGGGAGCGCGCGATGGTCCGCCTGACATCCATCATGATATCGGCCGCATTGCTCGGCCTGTTCAGTCTCGGTCTATCGGGCACAGCGTCTGCCGAGACCGGCGGCATCACCGTCGGCAATGCGGCGCAAACGCCGGCACAATCCATCGACCAAGCGGCTTCGCCCGCGACATCAGTGGCGGCGGTGCCGGGCGTGCTGCGCGGCCCCGAGCAGCGCGTCGCGCTGGTGATCGGCAATGCCAACTACGAGAATGCGCCAAAGCTCGCCAATCCCGGCAATGACGCGCAGTCGATGGCCGAGCTGTTGAACGCGGCCGGCTTCGAGGTGATCGCCGCGACCGATCTCAGGCAAAGCGACATGGTGAAGGTGTTGCAGGATTTCTCCGACAAGGTCGCGGCGCGCGGCCCCGGCACGGTCGCGATGATCTACTACGCCGGCCACGGCGTGCAGCTCGCCGGCGAGAACTACCTGATTCCGGTCGATGCCAGGATCGCAACGCCGTCCGACCTCGACGGCAATGCGGTGCGCCTCGTCGACGTGATGGGCACGCTTGAGAGCATCCCGAGCCGGATGCGTATCGTGGTGCTCGATGCCTGCCGCAACAATCCATTTCCCAACGTCAACGACGCCGGCCGCGGCCTTGCCGTGGTCGACGCGCCGAGCGGCTCGATCGTCGGCTATTCGACCGCGCCCGGCATGGAAGCGCAGGACGGCAGCAACGGCCACAGCCCCTACACCAACGCCTTCCTGCGCCTGGCGCGCGAGCCCAATCTGCCGATCGAGCAGCTGTTCAAGCGCATCCGCCTCGACGTCAACTCCGTGACCGACGGCCGGCAGACACCGTGGGAAAGCTCGTCGCTGACCTCCGATTTCTATTTCTTCGGCGATACCGCCATGGCGTCAGCGCGTGCGCCGGCGAATGGCCCGGTCGTGCAGATGGCATCGAACCTGCCGAACCGCTCGGTGCGCCAGGCCTATGACTTCGTGCTGTCGGAGGGCCGGCCGGACTACTACGAGGAATTCATCCGGCTATATCCGCGCGATCCGCTGTGCGAGCGCATCCGCTTCCTGCTGACGAACTGGCTGCAGGTCGCGGCCTGGCACAAGGCGGTGCTTGCCAACACGCCGTTCGCCTACAAGACCTTCCACGACAATTTCGCTGGCAGCCCCTACGCGCAGTCGGCGTTGAAGCTGCAGGTGCAGCCGAAAGCAATCCCGCTGATGCAGTTCACGCGGCTGTCGAATCGTCAGACCTTCCAGCCGCTCAATGCCGGCGTGCAAGGGGCCGTCGGCAAGATCGTGACCATGCCCGCATCCGGCGCGAAGCCGGTCGGCATGCCGAGCTCAATCGGCAAAGGCAAGGTTGCGGGCCTGCCCGTCGCGAATGCCGGCAAGGCCACGTCGAACGCAACCATGAAAGACGCCAGCAGGCAGCACTTCCGCGCCGAGCGGCAAAGCATGCAGGGCAACCGGACGAGTTCAAGCGGCAGCCGTGCTTCGTTCCACCCAAGTCCGTCCGGCTCACATTTTGGCGCAATGGGTGGCGGCTACCGTGGTGGCTTCAGGCACTGATCGGCCGCACGCCACAACGAAACAGGGGCAGCGCGCGTACCGCCCTGCCCCCGCTTCGTTTCAGATACCGGTGTCAGGCGACCAGCTTCGCGAACAGGTCGGCGTCGACATTGCCGCCGGAGAGCACGATGACGACGTTCTTGCCCTTGGCATCGATCCGCCCCGCCAGCAGCGCGGCGAGCCCGATCGCGCCGCCGGGCTCGACCACGAGCTTCAGCTCGCGATAGGCAAAGGCGACGGCGGCGCCGACCTCGTCATCGGACGCGCTGACGCCATTCGCCAGCAGCTTGCTGTTGATCGCGAAGGTGAGTTCGCCCGGCATCATCGCCATCAGCGCGTCGCAGATGGTGCGCGCGGCGACCGGATGCGCCTCGCGATGGCCGACCTTGAGCGACAGGGCGTGATCGTCATAGCCCGCAGGCTCGGCGACGATCACCTGGGCCTGCGGATATTTTGCCTTCACCGCGGTGGCGACGCCCGCGATCAAGCCGCCGCCTGATGCCGGCGCCACGACGATATCGGGCGTCAGCCCGAGCGCCGCCATATCCTCGGCGATCTCGCGGCCGGCGGTGCCCTGGCCCGCGATCACCAGAGGATCGTCATAGGGAGGCACCAACGTCGCGCCACGCTTGCTGGCGATACCGCTCGCGATCGCCGCACGGTCGTCGCGATCGCGATCGTAGAGCACGACCTCGGCGCCATACGACTTGGTCCGCTCGCGCTTGGTGAGCGGGGAGTCCGCAGGCATCACGATGGTCGCCTGCATGTTGAGGATCTTTGCCGCCGCGGCAACGCCCTGGGCGTGGTTTCCCGAGGAGAACGCGACGACGCCGCCGCTCCGCTGCTCCTGCGGGATCGAGGCGAGCTTGTTGAAGGCGCCGCGGAACTTGAACGATCCGGTTCGTTGCAGCATCTCGGGCTTGAGGAAGACCTGGGTGCCGACGCGTTCGTTGAGAACGGGGAAAGTCAGGAGCGGCGTGCGCACCGCGAACGGCGCGACCACCCTTGCGGCGGCATCGATGTCCGCAGCAGCGACGGGTGGATTGAGAGGGGTGTCCGTCATCCGCAATTTCTATCGCGGCCGCGGGCAACCCGGCAAGACGCTTTAGCGTGAGGTGGGATGAGGAGCCGGCAGGGCCGCCAAATGGTGCTCCTCGGCACCGAATTCGAACACCTCCCCCTCGCCGTCGGGCGCCGCGGGGCGGACGTTCATGCAGCGGTCGATGAACACCCGGGCTGACGCCTGCCAGGTGTGGAGCGCGGCGAAATCGACGCAGGCCTGCCGCGGGATGCTGAGCGCCTCCAGGCAAGCGTGGCGCAAATCCTCGTCGAGGACACCGACCGGCGCCGCGCCGATCACGTCGCGAGGACCGGTGACCGGAAAAGCGGCAACCGGCAGGCCGCTGGCCAGGGCTTCAAGCAGCACCAGACCGAACGTATCGGTGCGGCTCGGGAAAACGAACACATCGGCTGCGGCATAAATTTCGGCCAATTCTTCGCCATGGCGGGCGCCGAGGAACACGACTTCCGGATATTTCCGCTCCAGCGCCGCGCGTGCCGGGCCGTCGCCGACCACCACCTTGGTGCCGGGTAGATCGAGATCCAGGAACGCTTCGAGATTCTTCTCCACCGCCACCCGGCCGACGCTGAGATAGACCGGCTGCGGCAGGCAGAGGTCGACGTCGCGCGGGTGGAATAGCGCGGTATCGACGCCGCGCGACCATAGCACCACGTTGCGGAAGCCGCGCTGGCGCAGCTCTGCAGCCAGCGCCGGGGTCGCCGCCATCACCGCCCGGCTCGGCTTGTGGAACCAGCGCAGCGCGCGCCACACCCAGGCTTCCGGGACTGGCGTCCGTGCCGAGACGTATTCGGGAAAGCGGGTGTGGAAACTCGTCGTGAACGGCAGGCCGCGCTTGCGGCAATAGCGGCGGACCGACAGCCCGATCGGACCTTCGGTCGCGATATGGATGCTGTCGGGCTTGGCCGCGTCGATCAGGCTCGCGACCTTGGCCCCGCACGGCAGTGCCAGCCTCAAATCGCGATAGCTCGGCATCGCGAAGGTGCGGAACTCGTCCGGCGTCAGGAAGCTCACCTCGACGCCGAGCGATTTCGCCGCCTGTGCCATCATGGTCAGCGTGCGGACAACCCCGTTGACCTGGGGATGCCACGCATCGGTCGCGACCAGGATATGCGTCATGCAGCGCGTGCCGTCACTCGCGGAACTGGGGCGATCCGGCGCACCGGGTCGGTCCAGGTGATGATCTCGAAATGGCCATCCTCGTGCTCGGCGAGCGCGGTGCAGCTCTCGACCCAGTCGCCGCAATTCATGTAGCGGATGCCGTGCTCGTCATGAATCGTCGCGTAGTGGATGTGGCCGCAGATCACGCCGTCGCAGCCGTGACGCCGCGCCTCGCCGGCCAACGTCGCCTCGAACGCGCCGATATAGTTCACCGCCTTCTTGACCTTGAGCTTGGCCCATTGCGACAGCGACCAGTACGGCACGCCGAACATCTTGCGGAAGAAGTTGACGAAGCGATTCATTTGGATCGCGAAGTCGTAGGCCTTGTCGCCGAGATGGGCGAGCCAGCGCGCGTTTTGCACCACGAGGTCGAAGATGTCGCCATGGATCACGAGGTAGCGCTTGCCGTCGGCGCCGGTGTGAACGGTATTCTCCACCACGTCGATGCCGCCGAAATGCGTACCGTAATATTTGCGCAGGAACTCGTCGTGGTTGCCCGGGACGTAGATCACCTTGGCGCCCTTGCGCGCCTTGCGCAGCATCTTCTGCACGAAATCGTTGTGGGTCTGCGGCCAGTACCAGTTCGACTTCAGCGCCCAGCCATCGACGATATCACCAACGAGGTAAATCGTGTCGGCATCGTGAGAGCGGAGGAAGTCCAGCAGGCGGTCGGCTTGCGAACCGCGGGCTCCGAGATGGACATCGGAGATAAACAAAGTGCGAAAGCGCCGCTCGGGGCTTTCTTCACTCAAGGAGTCACTTCCCATGCCTGTGCACCTAACAGCTTCCTGTGACAAGGCGATGACGATCCCCGCGACCCAAGGCCCCACAAAAAGCTAACGAGAATCAGCAGCACGCCCCTCCCCTGCGGATAACAGCGGCGTGCGACAATCTGGCGACATGGGCGGCGGCGGCTGTGCAGAACAGGCGTTGTGTTGCGCGCATATCGCGGGGAACAACACGCATTCGAAACGGCGTTGAATGCGTAGCCCGGATGAAGCGAAGCGCAATCCGGGGTCTTGCGTCCGCGGAACGTGCAGCCCGGATTTCGCTGCGCTCCATCCGGGCTACAAGAGCCTCAATAATATTTGTGGAAGTGATGCACCGGCCCGTGGCCGTGGCCGGCGGCGAAGCGATCGGCGGCGGCGATCGCATCGGTGATCCAGGCCTTGGCATTGCGGACGGCGGTCTCCATCGGCTCACCCTTCGCGAGCCCTGCTGCGATCGCCGATGACAGCGAGCAACCTGTGCCATGCGTGTTTGCGGTGGCGATGCGCGGCGCTGCGAGCGCGATGCTGCGCTCGCCGTCGATCAGATAGTCTATGCTCTCAGTGCCGTGCCCATGGCCGCCCTTCACCAGCACCGCGCGACATCCCATCGCCAGCAATTGCCGGCCTTGCCCTTCGACGTCGGCCTCGCTCGAGGCGACCGGCTCGTTCAGCAGCGCCGCCACCTCCGGCAGGTTCGGCGTGATCAGCGAGGCCAGCGGAAACAACATGGTCTTCAGCGCATCGACCGCCTCGGCTGCGAGCAGCCGGTCGCCCGAGGTCGCGACCATCACCGGATCGAGCACGATGTGGCGCGGCGCCCAGCGCTGCAGCGCGCCCGCGATCGCAACGATGGTCTCGGCCTGCGCCACCATGCCGATCTTGACCGCGCCGACGTTAAGATCGGAGAACACGGCATCGATCTGCGCGGTGACGAACGAAGCCGGCACCGGATGGATGCCGCTGACCCCCGTGGTGTTCTGCGCGGTCAGCGCCGTGATCGCCGAGGCGCCATAGACCCCGAGCGCGGCAAAGCTCTTCAGGTCAGCCTGGATGCCCGCCCCGCCCGAGGAATCCGAGCCGGCGATGGTGAGCGCGACCGGCGTCATGGTGCGGCACCGGCGGTTGAGACGAATGAGACCGTCACGAACAAGATCATGGCCTGTCCTAACCCGGCAGCCCATCGGCAGCAAGTTCGCCTGACTTTACCGCAGGTTGGAGCTGCCTTGACCCTTGCTTTGGCGGCCCGTTTTGGGCCTATAGTCACGGAAATCCCCGGAGACGACTTTGATGGTTCCTTTCTTCGTCCAGATCAAATGCAAGCTCGGCCAGTCCTACACCGTCGCCAACGCGCTGGCGGAAGCCGAGATTGCGTCAGAGATCTATTCCACCGCGGGCAATTACGATCTCCTGGTCAAGTTCTACGTCGACCACGACACCGACATCGGCCATTTCATCAACGAGAAAGTTCAGGTGATCCCGGGCATCCAGGACACGCTCACCATCATCACCTTCAAGGCGTTCGGCGCGAAGTAGGACACGCCGTTACGACTGCCTCTCCTTCTTCACCGGCTTCGGCGGTCCCTCGACCGGCGGCAGCGACTTGATGTACTCGGCGATCGCATCGCGATCGCTCGACGAGAGCTGCGAGGTGTTCCGGATCACGCGCACCATCGATCCGCCAGCGCTGTCGCCATCCGGCGTCTGGCCGCTCTCGAGAAAATAGGCGATGTCCTTCGCGCTCCAGTCCGCGATCCCCCGCGGCGTGATGTTCGGCACCCAACCTTCGCCCTCCGGATTCGGGCCACCGGCGAAGCGCTGCGAAGTGATGATGCCGCCGAGGAAGTTGCGCGGGCTGTGGCATTCGGCGCAATGGCCGAAGCTGTTGACGAGATAGGCGCCGCGATACCAATGCGCCGAGCGGCTCGCGTCCGCGATGAACGGCTTGCCGTCCATGAACAGGAATTTCCAGACCCCGACATTGCGCCTGATGTTGAAGGGAAACCGCACATCGTGGTCGCGCACCTTGCCGGCAACCGGCGGCAAGGTCTTCAAATAGGCGAACAGGTCGCGCACGTCGTTGACCCTGGCGTGCTGATACGACGTGTAGGGAAACGCCGGAAAATAGTGCGTCCCCGACGGCGAGGTGCCCTTCATGACAGCGGTGACGAAATCAGCCTCGCTCCAGCGGCCGATGCCGTCGTTCGGGTCGGGCGAGATGTTCGGCGCATAGAAGGTGCCGAACGGCGACGGTATCGCGAGCCCGCCGCCGAGCCTCGTGCGGTCGTCCTGCTTCGGCACGGCGTGGCAGGAGGAACATCCTCCGGCATTGAACGTTGTGAGCCCGTTGGCCAGGTTGGGCTGGTAGACGGGCAGCGCGCTCGCGGCCACGGTCAGGGGGATCGTCAGCCACCAGAACACACCGAAGCCGATCAAGCCGGCCAAAACGGCCAGGAGGAGAATTCGTCGCAACATTCACCGATCCGTCATTCGTCGCGTCAGTTCACTGGCCAGTATGATGGCAACCGGTCTTACAAGCTCGCATCAAATTTGCCGCACTCACGATGATTTTGGGAATAAATCCGGAGAGCCGCGGTTTGAAGATTTGCAACCACCGTGTGACGTCAAAGGGGAGAGAACCATGCCAAACAAGACCTTGCTTGCCACGCTGACGCTGGGCGCCGCTATCGCCCTCGCCGGTCCGGCCTTTGCCGAGAAGCTGCAGGCCAAGCTGGACGGCAAGTCCGAAGTGCCGGCGAACGCCAGCGCCGGGACCGGCACCGCCGACATCGACTACGATGCCGCCACCAAGAAGCTGAGCTGGAAACTGACTTATTCCGGCCTGTCGGGCCCGGCGACCGCCGCGCATTTCCACGGCCCGGCCGAGGCCGGCAAGAATTCCGGTGTCGCGGTTGCGATCCCGAACGCGACGTCGAGCCCGGTCGAGGGTAGCGCGACGTTGACCGACGCGCAGGCCGCCGATCTCCTCGCCGGCAAGTATTATGTCAACGTCCACACCGCAGCCAACCCGGGCGGAGAGATCCGCGGACAGGTCACCAAGTAGAGTCACACCAACAAGAAACGGCCGGCACAAAAAAGGGCGGACGCCTTGCAGCGTCCGCCCTTTTCGTTGATCGAAATGGCGATCAGCCCTTCTTGAGGCGATAGGTCTCGTGGCAGCCGCCGCACTGCTTGCCGATCACGGTCAGCTCGGCCTTCAGCGTGTCGACATCCTTGATCTTGCCCTTGGCATCGGAGACCGCCTTGGCATAGCTCGCGATGTGCTGCTCGAAGCCGGCCTTGTCTTCCCAGATCTTCGGCCCGGCGGAGTAATCGCCTTCCGTCTTGAGGCCCTTGCTGCTTTCAGGAAAAAGCGTCGGCAGCTTCTTGGCGGTGTCCTCGAACTTGGCCAGCGCAGCGTCGACCGTTGCCTGGTCGTAGGGCTTCTCGCCCTTGATGATGGCGCCGAGCGCACCGGCGTTCTTGCCGGTTTCCTTCATCTGAGCCTGGGTCACCTTGACTTGGTCCTGGTCGGCCACCACCGCCCCCGCACTCAACGCCAGCATCGTTGCAACGACGACAATCCGCTTCATCCGCAAAACCCCTCAATCCTGCTCTGTCCGGTCCGCGGGAACGCGGCCGGCCTTGTTTGCAAACACCGCAGGCGGAATCTTCATTCCGCCTGCGACAATTTTATCAGAGATTATGGCGGCGCTGCGCCTCGCGGATCGCGATCCAGACCCGCTCCGGCGTGGCCGGCATGTCGATGTGGTCGATGCCGTATTCGCGATGCAGCCCCTCGACGATCGCGTTGACGACCGCCGGACACGAGCCGATCGCGCCGGCCTCGCCGGCACCCTTCACGCCGAGCGGGTTGGTCGTGCACGGCACGTTGTGGGTCTCGAACACGAAGGACGGCCCGTCGGCAGCGCGCGGCATCGCATAGTCCATGAATGTGCCGGTGACGAGCTGACCGTCGGTCGGGCTGTAGACCGCCTGCTCCATCAGTGCCTGCCCGATGCCCTGCATCGCGCCGCCATGCACCTGGCCCGCGAGCATCAGCGGATTGAGCGTGACGCCGAAATCGTCGACGATGACGTAGCTGACGATCTTGATGATGCCGGTGGCGGGATCGATCTCGACTTCGGCGAGGTGCGTGCCGTTCGGATAAGTGCCGTCGGCGCTGGCGAAGGTCGCGCTCGCATTCATCTTCGAGGTATCGCCGCCGGGACGCTTGGCGAGATCGGCAAAGCTGACCGAGCGGTCGGTGCCGGCGATGCGGACGCGGCCATCGGCGATCTCGAGGTCGCCGGTGCCGGCTTCCAGCGCCTGCGCCGCAAGCTCCTTCAGCTTGTTGCCGAGCTCATGCGTCGCGCGCTGCACGCTGACGCCGCCGGACGGGATCGATGCCGAGCCGCCGGTGCCGAGGCCGGTCGCGATCTTGTCGGTGTCGCCCTGCAGCACATGGACGCGCTCCGGCGGCACGCCGAACTGCTCGGCGACGATCTGCGCATACGCGGTCTGGTGGCCTTGCCCGCTCGACTGCGTGCCGATCAGGATCGAGATGTCGCCGTTGGGATCGAGCGCGACATTGGCGGTCTCCTCGCCCATGGTGCCGCAGACCTCGACATAGCTCGCCATGCCGATGCCCCGCACCAGGCCGTCCTTCTTGGCGGCCTTGGCGCGCTTCGGAAAGTCCTTCCAGTTGGCGATCTCCATCGCGCGCTTCATGTGCGCGACGAAGTCGCCGGAGTCGTAGACCTTGCCGGTCGCGGTGGTATAGGGCAGCGACTTCGGCGGAATGAAGTTCTTCCGCCGGATGGCGTCCGGCGTCATGCCGAGCTTTCGCGCGGCAGCGTCCACCAGCCGCTCGATGACATAGGCGGCCTCCGGACGACCCGCGCCGCGATAGGCGTCGACCGGCACCGTGTTGGTGAACACGGTACGGACGCGGCAGTGGAAGGCCTTGATGTCATAGAGACCCGGCAGCATGCCGGCGCCGCCATGCGGGATGTAGGGCGCAAACGTCGACAGATAGGCGCCCATGTCGCCCATCAGGTCGACATCCATGCCGAGGAACTTGCCGTCCTCGGCGAGCGCCATCTTCGCGGTGGTGAGATTGTCGCGGCCCTGCGCGTCGCCCATGAAATGGTCGGAACGCTCGGCGGTCCACTTGACGGACTTCTTGAGCTTGCGCGCCGCGACCGAGATCAGCGCATATTCGCGATACGGAAACAGCTTGGTGCCGAAGCCGCCGCCGACATCCGGGCAGATCACCCGCATGTTCTCCTTCGGCATCTTCAGGATCATGTCGCAGAGGATCTCGCGCAGGCGATGGCTGCCCTGGCTGCCGATCGTCAGCGTCAGATGATCCCTCTTGGCGTCGTACTCGGCGACGGCGGCGCGCGTCTCCATGAAATTGGTGATGACGCGCGGATTGACGATGGTGATCTCGGCCACCGCATGCGCCTTGGCGAACGCGTCTTCCGCGGCCTTCTTGTCGCCGATCGAGACGTCGAACAGCACGTTGCCGGGCTTGTCCGGCCACACCTGCGGCGCGCCCTTCTTCACCGCATTGACGAGACCCACCGCCGCCGGCAGCGGCGTCCATTTGACGTCGATCGCCTCGATCGCGTCGCGGGCATGGTCGACGGTATCGGCGACCACAAAGGCGATGGCGTCGCCGACATGGCGCACCTCGTCCTTGGCGAGGATAGGGTAAGGCGGTGCGGTGAACGGATCGGTTTCGAGATTGAACAGGCACGGCAGGCCGCCGAGCTCGGCGACATCGGCCGCGGTCAGGATCAGCGCCACGCCGGGCATGCCGCGGGCCTTGCCAACATCGATCGTGTAGGTCGCGTGCGCATGCGGCGAGCGCAGCATCAGCGCGTGCAATGCGGGAGACGGTGCGACGTCGTCGGTATAGCGGCCCTTGCCGCGAATCAGAGCGTCATCCTCCTTGCGCCGTACACTTTGTCCGACGCCGAACTTGATGGGAGCTGCCATCGTCTCTCCAATTGCCTTGGTGTGTTTTGCGCATATTGGCGTGGTTGTCGGCGAAGCGCAAACCGCTTTCCGCCGCACCCGGCGCTATCCCGCGGTCTGCTCCTATGCATTTGATTTGAAAGGTAAAACTATACGCGGCGCAGCGCGAACAGCCAGCCGCGGCCGAACAGCGTGAGGATCGAGAGGGCGTAGACGAAGATGCCGACCGCAACCAGCAGCAGCAGGATCATTTCATCGCGGAAGTGCTGCATCGGCGCGAACCATACATAGGCGAAATGCGAGGTCAGCCACAGCGCGAGCCCGAGCAGCACGCCGCACAGCGCGAAAGTGCCGAACGAGCGAATCAGTGCGCGATCGAACGCGAGATAGCCGCGGCGGATGGCAAACATCAGCACCAGCAGCAGATTGACCCAGGCTCCGACCGCGGTCGCGAGCGCTAAGCCCACCTGCGCCAGTGAGCCGACCAGCGCGATCTTCAGCGCGACATTGACCGCGACCCCGGTCAGCGCCGCCTTGACAGGGGTTGCGGTATCCTTGCGGGCGTAGAAGGTCGCAACCGCGCTGCGAATCATCACGAAGGGAATGAGGCCGACCGCATAGGCCGCAAGCGTCGCGCCGGCGCTGGCAGCATCGGCCTTCGAGAACGCGCCGCGGGCGAACATCGCGCGCATGATCGGATCGGCGACCGTCAGGAACGCCGCCACGAACGGCACCGAGAACAGCAGCGTGAAATCGAAGGCGCGGCGCTGCGCGGCCATGGCGCCGGTGTGATCGTCGGCGGTCAGGCGCCGCGACATCTCCGGCAGCAGCACGGTGCCGATCGCGATCCCGATCACGCCGATCGGCAGTTGATTGAGACGGTCGGCGTAATACAGCGCCGACAGCGCGCCAGCGGGGAGGAACGTCGCGATAATGGTGTCGGCGAACAGCGCGACCTGTGTTCCCATCGAGCCCAGGGTCGCCGGCCCCAGCGCGCGGAAGAAGGCGCGGACGTCCTCGTCGAGCCTCAGCGGCGCGAATCGCGGCAGGCCGCCGTGACGGGCGAGGTCGCCGGCGAGCAGGGCAAACTGCAGGAAGCCCGAGATCAGGACGCCCCAGGCCGCGGCATGGCCGGCGCTGGGGAAGAACGCCGCCAGCGCCAGCGTCATCATCATGGCGAGGTTGAGGAAGATCGGCGCCGCGGCGGCGCTGGCGAAGCGATGCATCACGTTGAGCATGCCGCCATAGAGCGTCACCAGCGTGATCAGCAAGAGATAGGGAAACGTGATCCGCGTCAGTTCGATCGCCAGCTTGCGCTGGGATGCGTCGTCGGTGAAGCCCGGCGCGAGAATGCTCATCGCCTGCGGCATGAACGCCATCGCCACGACCAGCAGGACCACCTGCGAGGCAAACAGCAGCGTGAAGATGCGGTCGGCGAACAGCCGCGCCGACGCCTCGCCGCGCTCGCCATGGACGTGGGCGTAGGCCGGCACGAAGGCGGCGTTGAAGGCACCCTCGGCAAAGATCGCGCGGAAATGATTGGGCAGCCGCAATGCCACGAAGAAGGCGTCGGCGACCGGCCCGGCGCCGAGGATCGCCGCGAGCATGATGTCGCGTGCGAACCCGGTGACCCGCGATAGCAGGGTATAGCCGCCGACGGTGAAGATGCGCCCAAGCATGGCTGCTTCTAGCGCATCATCACCCTACGTCAAAATGACGTATCAGGCCGTCAACGATTTAAGCATGATCCTGCCCGAAACCGGGAGCCACTTTTCGGGATCATGCCTGTAGCGCGCCGCGCACAGCCGCAATGACGCGGTCCTGCGCCGCCTCGTCGAGATAGGGGTGCATCGGCAGAGCGATGACGTCCTTCGACAGGCGCTCGCTGACCGGCAGGCCGCCGTCGGCGACCGGATAGTGGCTGTAGGCGGTCTGCTGATGGACAGACTTCGGATAGTAGATCATGGTCGGCACGCCCTGCGCCTTCAAGGCGGCCGCGAAGGCGTCACGATCGATGCCGTTGGTCAGACGGATGGTGTACTGCGCCCACACCGAGGTGCAGCCCGGAGCCACGCGCGGCACCGCGACGAGGTTGCCGAGCGCCCGCGAATAGCGTTCCGCGACCTTGTTGCGCGCCGCGATCTCGTCGTCGAATATCTTCAGCTTCTCGAGCAGGATCGCCGCCTGCATGGTGTCGAGCCGCGCCGTGAGGCCGAGCCGCACGTTGTCGTATTTGTCCGAGCCCTGGCCGTGGACGCGGATGCTGCGCAGCGTGCGCGCGAGTTCCTCGTCGTCGGTGAAGATCGCGCCGCCGTCGCCGAAGCAGCCGAGCGGCTTGGGCCGGGAAGAAGCTGGTTCCGGTCGCGAGCCCGAAGGTGCCGAGCCTGCGGTTCTTGTAGGTTGCGCCAAAGCCCTGCGCGGCATCATCCAACACAAAAAGGCCCTCGGCCTCGGCGACCGCACCGATCGCGTCGTGATCGGCGCTCTGGCCGAACAGGTCGACCGGGATCACTGCAACCGGCTTCAGCCCGCGGGCGCGCGCCGTCGCAATGCCGCGCTTCAGCGAATTGACGTCGATGTTGAAGGTCTCCTCATCGACATCGACGAATACCGGCGTCGCGCCGGTCAGCGTCACGACTTCGCCGGTCGCGCAGAAGGTGAAGGTCGGGCACAGCACCGCATCGCCCGGCCCGACATTCTTCGCCATCAGGACCATCAGCAGCGCATCGGTGCCGCTGGCGCAACTCACCACATGCTTGGCGCCGGTATAGTCCGCCAGCGCCTTCTCCAGCGCGGTGACTTCCGGGCCGTTGATGAACTGGCAATGGTCGAGCACGCGCGCGACCGCATCATCGATCGACTTGCCGAGCCGCCGGCGCTGCGCGGCGATATCGATGAAGGGAATGGGCTCAAGCTGCATATGCTGGTTCATGGAAGCTCTTTGCACGTGTTGAATGGATGACAATCAGCCAGTGAAGGCAATCAGCCGGCGATGCGGCGGGGTCCCTTGCGCATCGTCGAGGCGGCCGGCCGCGCGGGCGATTCCAGGCAACGGATCGCGATCTCGAGGCTCGCGACGCCTTCGTCGCCGGACACTGCCGGCAGCTTGCCGCTGCGTACGGCATCGAGGAAGGCGATCAGCTCGGCGCGCAGCGGCTCGTCGTGACCGACCGGCAAATGGCGCATCGAATAGCTGCCGTCCGGCTTGAAGCCGAAGCATTCGGTGACCTGGCGCGTCAGCAGGTCGCCCATCACGTACTTGCCGCGGGTCGCGACCGTCACGTTGCGCGCCTTGAACGGCGTCAGCCAGTTGGTGTTGATGTGGGCGAGCACGCCGGACGCCGTGCGGAATTGCAGCAGCGCGATGTCCTCGCGTTCGGCGACCGCACTCGAGAGCTGCGGCTGCACCTCGACGATGTCGGACTCGGTGAACCAGCGGATCAGGTCGATGTCGTGCACGGCAAGGTCGATCACGACGCCGACATTGGACATCCGCGGCGGGAACGGGCCGACCCGGGTGATGCCGATCGACAGGATATCCTCGCCCGAGATCGCCTGCTTGATCGCGGCGACCGCCGGGTTGAAACGTTCGACATGACCGACCATCAGCGTGACGCCGGCTCGCTCGGCGGCCGCGACGATCTCACGGCCCTCTTCGACCGTGGATGCGACCGGCTTCTCGACCAGGATGTGGATGTTGCGGGCGATGCAGGCGAGCGCGATCTCGTGATGCAGGTGGGTGGGGGCTGCGATCGTCACCGCATCGATGCCTTCGGCAAGCAGCTGATCGAGGCTCTCGAAGGCGCGGCAACCGACCAGGTCGATGGCGCGCGTGCGGTGCTCCGGCAGCGGATCGACGATGCCGATCAGCAGGACGCCGGGCAGTCCGGCCAGCACGCGGGCATGGTTGCTGCCCATCACGCCGGCGCCGATCACGCCGACGCGCAAGGCGCGGCCGATATCGGCCCTCGCGCCGGCTGCGGACACTTTTGCATTCATATCGTAGACCCCAAGTAGCGTTCTGGCGGTTGTCCCGGCTCCTCAGGGAGCCATCCCGGCTCCGAGGGAGTAAGACCAAGGCCCCTCATCCCGATCTGCGCCTCTGGCGCAAATCACCCCGCTTCGTTGGCAGCCGCTATAGCACGGCGTCACAAATGTGGCGATTGCCAAGCACGAAATCCGGACACGTTTTGATTCAAAGAGTTACATCGTCCCGCGCCGGGCGATCGGCGCGGGAACCGGCGCGCCTCAGCTGCGCCGGTAGTCGTCCTCGATGCGGATGATGTCGTCCTCGCCGAAATAGCTGCCGGTCTGCACCTCTATCAACTCGAGCTGAATCTTGCCGGGATTCTCCAGCCGGTGCACCGCGCCGATCGGGATGTAGATCGACTCGTTCTCATGCACCGTCTTGACCAGTTCGTTGACGGTGACCTGGGCGGTACCACGCACCACGATCCAGTGCTCGGAGCGGTGATGATGCTTCTGCAAGGACAGCCGCCCGCCCGGCTTGACGATGATGCGCTTGACCTGGTGGCGGTCGCCATTGTCGACCGACTGATAGGAGCCCCAGGGGCGATGCACCTTGATGTGGTTCTCGGTCACCCCGGGCGCCGCCACCTTCAATTTCGCAACCAGCCGCTTCAGCCCGTTGGCGTCCTTCTGGCGCGACACCAGCACGGCATCCTGGGTCGCGACCACGACGAGGTCGTCGACGCCTTCGAGCGCGACCAGCGCCCGGTCGGTCGAGACGTTGCAATTGCGGGAGTCCTCGAACACCGCCGCGCCGCGCGCCGCGTTGCCGAGACTGTCCTTGTCGGAGAGCTCCCAGACCTGGCGCCACGAGCCGATGTCGGACCAGCCGCACGCCACCGGCACCACCGCGGCATGCGCGGTCTTCTCCATCACGGCGTAATCGATCGAGATCGCCTTTGCCGCGCCGAACGCCGACGCATCGAGCTTGACGAAGCCGAGATCGCGCGTCGCGGTCGCGACCGATTGCTCCACCGCCGCGATGCTGTCGGCATCGACCTTGCGATACTCGTCGAGCAGCACGCCGGCGCGGAACATGAAGTTGCCGCTGTTCCAGAGATAGCCCGCATCGATATAGCCTGCCGCTGTCGCGGCATCCGGCTTCTCGACGAATTTTGCCACCGCGCGCACCTCGCCGGCGACCGCCTCGCCCGGGCTGATATACCCGTATTCGGTGGCGGGCCGTTCCGGCTTGACGCCGAAGGTCACGATGCGGCCGGCTTTGGCCGCCACCAGTCCGCCGCGGCACGCCGCGACGAAGGCCGGCGTATCCCGCACCAGATGGTCGGCGGCGAGCGCCAGCACGATCGCTTCGCCGTCCCGGCTCTGCGCGAATGCCGCACCGGCCGCGATCGCAGGCCCGGAGTCGCGGCGCATCGGCTCCAGCAGTACATCGGCCTCGCGGCCGATCTCGGCCAGCTGCTCCAGCACCATGAAGCGATAGGCCTCGTTGGTGATCACGATGGGACGTTCGAACAAGGTCGGGTCCGAAACGCGCAGCAGGGTCTCCTGGAAGGTCGAGCGCGCCCCGAACAGCGACAGGAACTGCTTCGGATGCACCTCGCGCGATGCCGGCCAAAGCCGCGTGCCTGCGCCGCCGCACATGATCAGGGGGATTATTCGCCGGTCCATCAATACCTCAAGTCCTGTCGTGCCCGCGGACGGCACACTAAGATTTTTCCCGGGCAGCCGCAGCGGGCGGCCGGGTTACCTCCAAAGCACGATCCGAGCAGTATCACGCGTGCCCCCGCACGTCTGGTCGGATTTTACCCGTATTGTAAGCCCAGCTGAGTGCTGTTCCTCCCAGCCCGGCCTCTTTAGCCGCCCCGTCCAGCGGGCCGCAATAGGGTCGGCACGGGTATTGCCAGATCGGCGCGGAAACCATACCAAGGCGGCGAATTTGGGCGCGCGAAAGCGTTTTGCGCTGTTTTTGACACATTCTGAAAACCTGGCAGCGCGAACGGAAATGCGCCGAATCCTGCTTTCGACCGTCAAGATCCTGATCTCGGCTGCGCTGCTGTATTTCTCGCTGCGCAAGGTCAACCTGTATGACCTCGCCTCCCGCATCCAGGCCGAGAGCCTCGGCTGGCTCGGCCTCGCGATCGCGGTCACTTTTCTGCAGATCTTCCTCGGGGTGTTGCGGTGGCGCGAGATCAGCGTCGAATGCGGCGCACCGCTGGAAACCGCACAGGCGATGCGCTTCAACGTGATCGGCACCTTCTTCAACCAGACACTGCCGTCCTCGATCGGCGGCGACGCCGTGCGGCTCTGGCTTGTCGCGCGCGCCGGTGCGGGCTGGCGCGCGGCCACCTATTCGATCTTCGTCGATCGCGCGGTCGGATTGATCGCGCTTGCCGTCGTCATCGCGGCCACACTGCCCTGGAGCTATCGGCTGATCGCCGATACAAATGGCTGGCTGGCGTTGCTGCTGCTCGACCTCGCCGCGCTTGCGGCCGGATTTGGTTTCCTCGTGATCGGCCTGTTGCCGTGGCCCTGGCTGAAGCAGTGGTGGGCAACGCACCACATCCACGCCTGCGCGGTCATCGCGAACCGGGTGCTGTTCAGCCGCGAGCACGGATGGCGGGTCGCGACCCTTTCGATCGCCATTCACGTGGTGACCGTCGTGATCGGCTGGTGCGTGGTGAAATCGATCGCGGCCCCCGTCACCTTCGGCCAGATCTTCCAGCTGTTGCCCCCGGTGATGCTGATCACGATGATGCCGATCTCGATCGCGGGCTGGGGCGTGCGCGAGGCGACGATGGCGCTCGCCTTCGGCTATGCCGGCCTGATCGCGAATGAGGGCGTCAACATCTCGCTGTTGTTCGGCGCGGTGTCGTTCGTGGTCGGTGTGTTCGGCGGCCTGGTGTGGATCCTGAGCCCGGAAAAGGCGGCCAAGGGCGCCGAGCCGATCGAAGTCCCGGGATCGCAATAAACGGGCCGGAATGAGCAGTTTCGAAACCCTCCTGTCACTGATCGCGGCGGTGCTGGCCGCATCGATCTCGGCCGTCCTGATCCGGGCGACGCGGCCATTGCTGCTGCGCGTCGCGCTGGCGAAGCCGAACGCGCGCTCGTCGCACCGCATTCCAACGCCGCAGGGCGCCGGCATCGCGGTGATCGCAGCCACGCTGCTGGCGGGCGGGATCGTCATCGCAATGGCCGGATCGCCGGACCTGACGATACCGATCACGGTGTTCGCGGCCTGCCTGTTCATCGCGGTGGTGGGCTTTGCCGACGACATCCGGTCGCTGCCCGTCGTCCCGCGGCTGTTGCTGCAGGCGGCGGCCGTTGCAGCCTTGGTGTTTTCGGTGCCGGCCGATCTCAGGCTCGTTCCGGCCTGGCCGTTCTGGCTCGAACGCGGTCTGCTGCTGATCGCCGGCCTCTGGTTCGTGAACCTCGTCAACTTCATGGACGGGCTCGACCTGATGACGGCGGCCGAGGCCGTGCCGATCACGGTGGCCGTCGCCCTGCTCGGCAGCTTCGGCCACGTTCCCGCTGCTTGCGCGCTGGTCGCGGCAGCGCTGTGCGGCGCGCTGCTCGGCTTCGCGCCGTTCAACCGGCCGGTGGCAAGGATATTCCTCGGCGATGTCGGCAGCCTGCCGATCGGCTTGCTGCTGGGCTGGTGCCTGCTCGAGCTTGCATTGCATCAGCAATTTGCCGCCGCCCTGCTACTGCCGCTGTATTATCTGGCCGATGCGACAGTAACGCTGTTTCGCCGCATCGCGCGGCGCGAGCCGTTCTGGTCCGCGCACCGCTCACATTTCTATCAGCGCGCGACCGACAACGGATTCACCGTATGGCGCGTCGTCGGCGAGGTCTTTGCACTCAACGTGGTGCTGGCGCTGCTGGCATTCGCTTCGGTCGCCCTCAATTCCCTCGCAGCAGACATCGTCCTGTTGCTGGCCGGCGCGCTCGCCGTCGGCTGGCAACTGCGCCGGTTCTCGCGACCGTTCTGATCGGGCCGGAGCGTTACCGGTTCGCGTGAAGAAAACGCGCCAAAACAAAATCTAGATATCGGTTCAGCGCAGCGCGCGCCGCAGCCCCTCGTCGAGGCTGATCGGCTGCTGCCATCCGGTGCTTGCGACCTTGGACAGATCGAGCTCAAGCGAGGCGAACAGGCTGTCATAGGCTTCCTTGCGGCCGCCCAACGTGAGCGACACCTTCAGGAGCGGCGACGGCAGCCAGAACAGACGCGGCGAGGTTTCTGCCGCGCGGGCGAGGCGCTCGACGAACTCCCGGGTCGAGACCTGCTCGCGGTCGGCCACCAGAAACACATCGAATTCATTTCCCGGTCGCGACAACCGGTACAGGATGAACGACGCCAGGTTTTCCGCCGACAGGAACGCCCGTCGATTCTTCACGAAGGCGAGCGGAAGCGGCATGCGATTGATCACCGCACGCTTGAGCAGGGCGAAGTTTCCTTTCGCACCGGCGCCGTAGATCAGCGGTGGCCTGATCACGGTCACCCTCATGCCGCTGCCCGGCACGATCCCCTTCAGCCCTACTTCGGCGGCTGCCTTCGAGTTTCCGTAGAGGCCGCGGGGCGTCAGGACGTCGTCCTCGCGAAACGGCGGGCGCCCGTAGTTGCTGCGCCCATGCACCAGGATCGTGCTGACAAAAATGAAGTCCCGAACACCCGCCGCGACCGCCGAACGCGCCAGATGCAGCGTGCCCTCGATATTGACGTTGCGGTAGAGCTCGATCGCCTGTTCATCGGACTGCTGGTGAACGCGAGCGGCAAGATGAACGACGGCGTCCACGCCATCGAGTGCGGCACGCCAATCGGTGACGGGACTGAGCGAGCCGATCGCCACGTCGTTTGCGTCTAGCGGCGAGGTGCGCACCGCGCGCCGCACCATCCAGCCGTTCTGCTCCAGCTCGGGCACCACATGGCGACCGACAAAGCCGCTCGCACCCGTGACCAGAACCGTCGGGCGGCGATCATTCATGCTGTCCGCTCCACATCGTGATTGGATAACAGCTCCGCAACCAGCGCGGCATAGCCCGACAGCGCCCGCTCGGGACTGAAGGTCCGCGCGGTCGCGACGGCACGCCCGGCCATCTCGGCGTCCTGCGATTGCGACGCCAGCCTGATGGCTTCGGCGAGTTGATCGGGCCTTCCCGGCGTGACGACCCAGCCCAGCCGGTTCTCGCTGACGGTGAGCGCGGCCTCGGCCTCGGGCTCGGACACCAGGATGACCGGCCGGCCGGCGGCGAGCAGATTATAGAACCGGCTCGGCACCGATACGCCGGCGACGTCCTTGCGATAGGGGATGAGCCAGACGTCCGCACTGGAGAGCAGCGCATCGAGCTCGCTGTCCGCGACGCGCTCGACCAGCGTGACGTTGGCGAGCTGCGCCTCGGCCTGCAGCTCCTTCAGCCGCGCAAAGCCCATGCCCCATCCCGAGAGCAGGAAATGGATATCGCGCTCGTCGCGGAGCAGCCGCGCGGCCTCGAAGACGATATCCGGATCGTGGGTGAAACCGAGATTGCCGGACAGGCCGACGACAAAGCGGGCGGCAATCGCCTTGCGAAACGGATTATCGGGGCTGACGGGACGATTGCCGGCGGCGAGCGTGGCCCAGTTCGGGATGAACCTGATCTTGTCGGGTGTCATTCCGCGATAGCGCAACAACAGCTTCTCGGCGTCGCGGCCGATCACGATGACAGTGTTCAAGGCGCGGAACATCAGCGCGTTGATCGCGCGCATCGCCCGCGCAACCAGCGAGGACGGCCGCAGCAGCCCGGCCATCACCAGAACATCCGGAAACAGGTCGTGCAGGATCAAGGCCGACTTCGCCCCCTTCAACCTTGCCGCGGCAGCAACCGCATAGGGAAGCGCGAACGGAGCCGTCACCGTCAGCGCCACATCGCCCCGCTTGAGCCGCGACAACAACGCAAAGAACATCCGCACCGTGAACAGCGTCTCGGCCAGGGCACGCTTGAGCAGCGCCGCCTTTCCCGGCAACCAGTTCCTGATCTCGACGACGACGGGCCGCCCCGGCGCCGGCGCCCGCGCCGAGCCCGGCATCCCGGAGACTACCACCACGTCCGCTTCCTGTGCGATCCGTTCAGCGATCGCGGACATGATCGCGGCGGTCGTGCTGTGGTCCGGCGGATAATGCTGGCTGGCGACCACGACTTTTCGTGCACTGGGCATCAATGGCTTTCGAGACGGTCCTGCCCGATCGCCCCGCAGGACGGCGCGGTCAGGCGGCATTTGATCCGAACTCGGGCACGGCGTCCTGCAGGACGGCACGGATGGTCACACGGTCATCTCTGTCGATCGCATCTTCCAGCGCCGCGAGCCACTTGCGCAGCGTCGACATCGGCGGCTGGTTCGGCTTGGCGGCCATCACGCCGGCGACGCCGATCTCGAGCGTCGGCTCCTGGCTTGCGAACAGGATCTCGTTCAGCCGCTCGCCGGGACGGATGCCGCTGAACACGATCTCGACGTCGACGCCCGGTTGCAGGCCCGACAGGCGGATCATCCGCTCGGCGAGATCGACGATCTTCACCGGCTGCCCCATGTTCAGCACATAGACCGAGACGTCAGGCCGCGCAGGCGTCATGGCGTGCGTCGCGGCGGTGATCACAAGATCGCAGGCTTCGCGGATCGTCATGAAATAACGGACCATGTCCGGATGGGTCACCGTGATCGGTCCACCGGACTCGATCTGGGCCTTGAACTTCGGCACCACGGATCCGTTGGACGCCAGCACGTTGCCGAACCGCACCGAGATCAGCCGCATGTGCGGCTTGCCCTTGGCCTCGGTCATCAGGTCATGGTCCATCGCCTGACAGTACATCTCGGCGAACCGCTTGGTCAGGCCCAGCATCGACACCGGCTCGATCGCCTTGTCGGTCGAGATCATCACCATGGCGCTCGCGCCCGCCGCACGCGCCGCGTCGGCGACGTTCACCGATCCAAAGATGTTGGTCTTGACCCCTTCGCTCCAGTCGCGCTCCAGGATCGGCACATGCTTGAGCGCCGCGGCATGGAACACGATGTCGGGCTTGAACTCGCTCATCAGGCGCGTGATGCGCTCGCGATCCCTGATGTCCGCGATCCGGCCCTCGATCTCGGGGCCGGCATCGCGCGCGGACAGCGCCTCGGTGACCGCATAGAGTGCCGGCTCCGAATTCTCGACGACCAGGAGGCGCGCCGCGCCGAAGGTCGCGACCCTCTCGCAGATCTCCGCGCCGATCGAGCCGCCGCCGCCGGTCACGATGACGGACTTGCCCTTCACCAGCGTCTCTAGCCGCGCATAGTCGATCTTCTGGCTCGGGCGCAGCAGCAGGTCTTCGACCGCGACATTGGTGAGCCGTGGCGTATCGCCGCCCTCCAGCGACGGCAGGCGGCTGACCATCACACCGAGCCGCTTGGCGCGCATCAGCACGCTTTCCGGATGCGCATCCGGCTCGAAGGCCGAGGGCGTCATGACCACGCGCGTGATCGGCCGCTGGCGGCTTTCGAAATCCCGAATCACGGCTTCGATATCATCGACGCCGCCGACCACGGGAATGTTGCGGATCATCTGGCCGCGGTCCGCGGCCGACGGCGAGAGCACGCCGACCGGCCAAAGCCGCTTGATGGCGCCGTTCTCGATGCCGCGCAGGACGACTTCGGCATCGGCCGTGCGCCCGACCAGCAGCGCCGACGCGGCATTGTCGGATCGGGCATGAAGACGCGTGCGCGAATAGCGGAAGTAGCGATAGCCGAGGCGCAGCGCGCTCAACGCGAACACCTCGAGGAAGAAGAACAGGATGATCGTGACCCGGCCGAGGAACACCGGACTTGGCGAATTCGCACCGGTGAAGAAGTAGACGTAGTCCACCACGACCAGCGCCAGCGTCAGCACCGCTGCGACCCGCAGGATGTTCACCGCGTCCGGCAGCGAGGTGAAGCGCCATTTCGCCGTGGTCAGATTCGAGAAATAGCTGACCACGACGCTGAACAGCACGAACCAGGGCAGAATGCGCAGCAAATGCGGCAGCCGATCGGTAAGCAGGCTGCCCTCGAAGCGCAGATAAAAGCTCGCCAGCAACGCGAACGTCGTAGCGAGCGCGTCATGTGCCAGGATCAGGAAGTTGCGCGAGGTGAATTGTGAAAGGCGCGTCATCTAACGGACGTGTTGCTGGCAACTGGGAGTTCGCGACGGGACATGGGCAGGCTGTAGCGTATCTGCGGGGCCCTTGCCAGCGATCATGGACGGATCGGAGGCTCGGGTTCCATATCCGTCCCCAATCGCCCCTTCAACGCCATACCGCCCGCAACGCCGACGCCCAGCACGTACATCCAGCCTTCATGAAAGTCGAAGATGTGTGAATTAAACAAAGAACTTGAGATATTCTGTACCACGACGAGAAGCCCGATCCAGTTGACGAGGCTGTCGCCGCGGAACAGCAACAGGTGCAGCAGCCACATCGCGTACAGTATCGCTACACCTACAATGCCCCACTGCACCGCGACGTTCAACGTTTGATTGTGGGGGTTTCCGATCACTTCACCGGAAGCCTGAGTCACACCGCCGGTCGCGACGCGCTCGAACAGGCCCCGCGTCGAGCCGGTGCCATGGCCGATGACGGGGGCCTCGGCGAAGAAGCCGAGCGACTTGCGCCAGAATTCGAGCCGCAAACCAAGCGACGTCGGCTCGTTGCGCTCCATGTAGAGCTTGTAGTCGCGCTGGAATGAATCGGCCGTCGCGCGCAGTTGTGGCGAGGCATACCACGCGGCCACGGACAACGCGCCGGCCGCACACAGGATCAGTACGATGCTGCGCCAGCGCAGATGCAGCAGCGCAAAGACCGCGAACATGATGGGAACGGTCACCAGCGCGGTCCGCGACACCACCACGAGCGCCATGTTGGCAAACAGGCTGAGCGCGATCCCGACCAGCAACGCGGCCGGCAGGATGCGATTGGCCCGCAGCAGCATCACGATCGGATACGCCAGCGCGACCGCGCACAGCGTGAATTCCTGGCTCTGGTCGATGTAGTTCTTGACGAAGACGCCCTGCTCGCCGGGGGCCGGCGCCCGCAACGCGAGGTGGGGATAGGCAAGCACCAGCCACGACATCAGCATCAGCAGCGTGCAGGAGACGAGGAAGGCCACGAACACCCATGTCCCACGGGTCGAGCGCTGGAAGTGATAGAGCAGGACCGGAAGCACCAGCAGCTTTGCGGTCGGTCCGACCGCGTACAATCTGGCGCCCCAGGCGGCGTCCGACCAGAGCGTGCCGGCGAGCGCGAGGCAAAACAGCGCGATCGGCGCCACGCAGATCGGCCGCTTCAACAGCGTCCAGAACGCCCGCAGGTCGATGGTCGGCGCAATCGTGATCAGCAGCACCACGCCGAAGATGCCGACCAGCGAGGTCGACCACGGCAGCGACACCGCAATCAGGACCGCGACCACGTCGGTCGTGGTCTGCCAGCGTGCCGGATCGCGCCAGGCCGGGCACGCCGCGGCGCCTGCCGGGGATGCCATGCTCGCGCTCACGCCTTGCCCTCACGGGCCCGCGCAACCAGCGACGTCGTGCTGTGGCCCTGCAGGATCTCGACCAGCACCACCTCGCCGCCGGCGGCCTCGACGATCTCGTGGCCGACCACCTGCTCGCGGGTATAGTCGCCACCCTTGACCAGCACGCTCGGCCGCACCTTCGCGATCAGATCGATCGGCGTGTCCTCCTCGAAGATTGCGACGAGGTCGACGGCTTCCAGCGCCGCCAGCACCTCGGCCCGGGCGCGCTCGTTCTGCACGGGACGCCCCTCGCCCTTCAAACGCTTCACCGAGGCGTCGCTGTTCAATCCGACGATCAGACGGTCGCAGGCGCCGCGCGCGGCGGTCAGCACCTTGACGTGGCCGGGATGCAGGATGTCGAAGCAGCCGTTGGTGAAGCCGATCCGCAGATCCTGCCTGCGCCATTCCTCGAGATATGCGTCGATATCGCCGCTGGCCGGGACGATCTTCTCCTCGGCCGCCAGCGACGCGTGCGGCAGGATCTTTCGCCGCAATTCGGCGGACTTGACGATCGCGGTCCCGGTCTTTCCGACCGCGACCGCAGCTGCGGCACTCGCGATCCGCAACGCGCCATCCCAGTCGGCACCAGCAGCCAACGCAAGCGCCAGCGCCGCAGCAACGGTATCGCCGGCGCCGGAGACGTCGCGCACCTTGACTGGCAGCGCCGGCACGTGGATCGAACCGCCCTCCCGCGTCACCAGCGTCATGCCGCGCTCGCCCTGCGTCACCAGCATCGCCTCGCAATCGGCGAGGACCATCGCATCGGGAGCGGCCTGCGCGATGCTGTCCTGGCTGTCGGCACGGCTGCGGGTTGCCTCGGCGAATTCCTTCCGGTTCGGCGTCAACACGCTCGCGCCGCGATAGATCGCGAGATTGGCGCTCTTCGGATCGACGATCACGCGCTTGCCCGCCTGGCGCGCGGCGTCGATCACGTTGCGGATCACGCGCGCGGTCAGCACGCCCTTGGCGTAATCGGACAGCAACACGATGTCGGCGCGCGCAAGGCGCGGCAGGATCGCATCGATCAGCTGCTGTTCGATGACCGGCGCAGCGGGCGCAGCCAGTTCCCAATCGGAGCGCAGCATGTGGGTCGAGAATTGTTCGGAGACGAAGCGCACCTTGCGCGTGGTCGGGCGGGCGGCGTCGCGCACCAGCACGGTCTCGATGCCGGCCTCCTTCGCGAGCGCCTCTGATAGCACCGTGCCGGCGGCATCCTCGCCGATCAGGCCGACGAAGATGCAGCGGCCGCCGAGCGCGGCGATGTTGCGCGCGACGTTGCCGGCGCCGCCGATATTGCTCTCGCTGCGCCTGACCGCGATCACCGGCGCCGGCGCCTCCGGCGAGATCCGCGACACCTCGCCATACACGAACTCGTCGAGCATGAGGTCGCCGACGCAGAGCACGGTCTGGCCGGACATTGCACGCGAGATCGCTTCAAAATCGAACATCAGTCACCGTCATCCGCTCTAGCGATAGCGATCCGCGCGATCGAGAAAGCCATTCACATAGGCTCCGACCGCGTCTTCCAACTGCGTAAAACCGCCATTGTATCCGGCGCGTCCGAGACGATCGACGACGCTCTGGGTGAAATACTGGTAACTGCCGCGAATCTGCTCGGGCATGTCGACATACTGGATGTTCGGCTGCAGGCCGAGCGCGCCATAGGCCGAGACGATCAGGTCCTTGAAGCTGCGCGCCTTGCCGGTGCCGACATTGAATAGGCCGGAGACCCGCGGCGTCGCGACCAGCCACATCATCACCCGCACGACGTCGTCGACATAGATGAAGTCGCGGCGCTGATCGCCATCGGCGATACCCTCGCGATGCGACTTGAACAACTGCACGACGCGGCCTGCCCTGATGTCGTCGAAGCGGCGCGCCAGCACGCTCATCATCGAGCCCTTGTGATATTCGTTGGGGCCGAACACGTTGAAGAATTTCAGACCCGCCCATTGCGGCGGCAGAGCGTCGCCTTTCGCAGCGCGCTCGGCGACGGCGAGGTCGAACAGGTTCTTGCTCCAGCCATACAGGTTCATCGGCCGCAGACGTTTCAACGCCTCCACCGAACCATCGTCGTCAAAACCCTGCTCGCCGTCGCCATAGGTGGCCGCCGACGAGGCATAGATCAGCGGGGTTCCGGTCGCAGTGCACCAGTCGAGCAAGCGCATCGAGAGACGGAAATTGGTCTCGATCACCAGATCACCGTCGGTCGCTGTGGTCTCCGAGATCGCGCCGAGATGGAGGACGCCATCCAGCCGCCGGCCCTGCAGCCAGGCCATCAACTCGGCTGGCGGCACAAAATCGGCGATCTGGCGCTTGGCCAGGTTCCGCCACTTGCCATCGCTGCCAAGGATGTCGCAGACCGCGACGTCGCTGCGCCCGGCGTCATTCAACGCGGCCACGACGTTCGATCCGATAAAACCGGCGCCCCCGGTTACCAGAAACATGATGAAATCCCGCCAGATTCCTTTGCAGCCGCCAGCTTTGCCCCACTCCCGCGCCACAGGCAACGACGGCTTTACCTCACATCGCGAACCGGTTACCGACTTGGCCGCGCCGAACCGGCTTTGGCCCGCTTAAAAATGAATATTGATTCAATATCTGACATCGAAACCCAGGATACCGAGGATACCAGACCGATCCTCATCGTGCCCTATGTTTGGATTGGCGATTTCGTGCGCGGCCACACCGTGGTCAGGGTGCTCCGCAAGCGCTGGCCCAACCGGCCGGTCGACCTTCTGACGTCCAGTCTTTGCGCGCCCCTGGTCGATTATATGCCCGGCGTCCGCGCCGGGCTCGTGTTCGACCTGCCGCGCAGCCGGCTGGCGCTGGCTCAGCAGCGGGCGCTGGCAGCCGAGCTTCGGAAGCGGAACTATGCCACCGCGCTGGTGATGCCACGCACGTGGAAGTCCGCCATTGCGCCGGCGCTGGCGGGGATCCCCGAGCGGGTCGGCTTCTTCGGCGAGGCGCGGTTCGGCCTGATCAATGCGATGCGTTGGGGCGAAAAGAAGCTGCCGCGCTTCATCGACAAGAACGCCGTGCTGGCGCTGCCCGACGGCGCTCCCCGTCCGCCCGAATGGCCGGTGCCGCAACTCCGGGTTTCTGCCGACGAGATCGGGCGATGGCGGCAAGCCAACGGTCTCGGCACCGGCCGCGCCGTCGCGCTCGGGCCCGGCTCGGTCGGCGCCTCCAAGCGCTGGACCTATTACCCGGAAGCCGCGCGGCTGTTCGCCGAGCATGGCTTCGACGTCTGGGTGGTCGGCGGCCCCGGCGAAAAGGCGCTGGCGCAGGAAATCGCAGCCGCCGGCGGTGCGCGGGTCCGCGATCTCACCGGCACCGATCTGCGCAACGGGGTGCTGGCGATGGCCGCGGCCAGCGTCGCTATCGCCAACGACTCCGGGCTGATGCACATCGCGGCCGCGATCGGCACCCCCACCATGGGCATTTTCGGCCCGACTGACCCCTATCTGTGGGCTCCCCTCAATGATCTCGCCGCCACGGTGCGGCAGAGCAAGAGCAAGCTGCCGTGCCAGCCGTGCCAGCGCACGGTCTGCACCATGAACGACCATCGCTGCATGCGCGACATCGCGGCCGAAGAGGTCGTCGATATCGCCGAGCGCGTACTGGCTCAGATCAGGGCGCGATAGACCGCAGCGATCGCGCTCGCCTCCGCATCGAGGCTGAACTTATCCACAACTCGTTGGCGCGCCCGCGCCCCCATCGCCGCGGCCGCGGCCGGATCGCGCATCAGGGGTTCAAGCGCCGCCACCAGCGCGTCGACATCGCCCGGCGGCGTCAGCACGCCGGTGGTGCCGTCATCGACCACGAACTCGGCGGCGCCCGCGCGCGCAGCCACCAGCGCCGCGCCGGCCGACATCGCCTCGATCAGGGTCAGGCCGAAACCTTCGTTGCGCGAGGTGAAGGCGTAGACCGTCAGCCGCTGATACCAGCGCACGACATCCTCGATCGGTAATTCGCCGGTGATGATGATGCGCGATTGCAGGCCGGCGGCCTCGATCTTCCGCTTCAGCTCGCTGGCAAAGGCCAGTTGCTCCGGCACCACGGCGCCGACAATGACGGCGGTGAAATCGGGATAGCTCGGCAGCAGCCTGCACATCGCCTCGACGAAGACGTCACTGCCCTTCTGCGCGCGCACCCGTCCGAAGCAGCCGATCGCATAGCGTCCCGGCAACCCGCTCTCGGCAAAGGCGGCAGCGCGATCGGCTGGCGGCGCATAGCGATCGGTGTCGACGCCGTGCATCACCACCGTGGCCTCGCGCTTCAGATAGGATGCCGACAGCGGGCTGGTGGCGATGATCGCATCCTGGTTGCGGATCAGCCAGCGCGTCAGCCAGGTGTGATGGCGCTGCGCGGCTGAGGTGAACAGCAGTTTCAGCGGCCAGCCGAACGCGCGCAGCAAAAGGCCTGCGATCATCTCATCATTGCGCCGCGCGTGCCAGATCACAGGCCGCGCGCGCCGCCGCAGCCGCATCAGATCGGAAAATCCGATCGCGTCGATGCCATCGGGCCGATGCGAGCCCAGCCAGGCTGCGCGAAACATCTTGGCAAGCTTCGGCGCGACCATACGGTTGGTCGCGGTGACACCCGAATAGCGTCGGTGCAGATTGGGCACGATGAGCTCAAGCTCGCCGGCAGCTATGTTCTCGATCGGCACGCAAGTCTCCGTTTCGTGCCAGTTCCTATACGCAACATTAAGCATAGTGGCCAGTTCGGCCGCGGCGAAACCCCCTCTTCACCGCACTCCCGATAGCATCATCCGTAAAAGATATCGGGAGAGCTCTATCCATGACCGTGCTCGTGACCGGCGGTGCCGGCTATATCGGAAGTCACATGGTTCATGCGCTGGTCGATGCCGGAGAGAGTGTCGTCGTCGTCGACAATCTCTCCACCGGCTTCTCAGCGTTCCTGCCCGAAGCTGTTCCGCTGTTCATTGGCGATGCCGGCGACGAGAACCTCGTCGAGGGCGTGATCGCTCAGCACGGCATCGACAGCATCATCCATTTCGCAGGTTCCGTCGTGGTGCCGGATTCCATGCGCGATCCGCTCGGCTACTACCGCAACAACACCATGACGACGCGCAGCCTGCTCAATGCTGCGGTGAAGGGCGGCGTCAACCGTTTCATCTTCTCCTCGACCGCCGCGGTCTACGGCAATCCGGACCAGGTGCCGGTGCCGGAGATCGCGCCGACGCGTCCACTGTCGCCCTACGGCTCGTCGAAGCTGATGACCGAAATCATGCTGCACGACGTCGCCTCGGCGCATGGCATGAGTTACGTCGTGCTGCGCTACTTCAACGTCGCCGGCGCCGATCCTAAGGGCCGCGTCGGCCTTGCCACCATCGGCGCCACCCATCTGCTCAAGATCGCGGTCGAGGCCGCGACCGGCCAGCGCGCCAAGATCGACGTGTTCGGCACCGACTATCCGACCCAGGACGGCAGCTGCGTGCGCGACTTCATCCATGTCAGCGACCTCGTCGAGGCGCATCGCTCTGCGCTGTCCTATCTGCGCGGCGGCGGCCAATCGGCGACGATGAACTGCGGTTACGGCCGCGGCTATTCCGTGCTCGAGACCATCGAGGCGGTGCGCCGGGTCTCGATGCGCAATTTTGCGGTCGCCTATGCCGCGCGCCGGCCCGGCGACATCATGACCATGGTGGCCGATACCACCCGGATCCGCTCGCTGCTCGACTGGACGCCGCGGTATGACGATCTCGAGACCATCGCGAGCCATGCGCTGGACTGGGAGGAGAAGCTGTTCCGGGAGCGCGGGGGCGCCGCGCGACAGGCAGAATCGGCCTAAAAATCAAGCCGTTATTGTGCTTGAAAAAGCCCCGCCAAGCGGGCAAGGAGGTCCGCAACCCTGACGGCCGGCGCAGCCCGCCGTCAATGGAACGCGGATGGCTCAGTTTCCAAAGAAAATTACCGACGATCCCTATGGCGCGGCGATCCTGATTCGCCGCCTGGTCACGGAACAGGGGATCACCTACTGGCGGCGCTATCTGACGGCGTTCGCCCTGATGGCCGTTGCGGCCGGCTCGACGGCCGGCGCCACCTACGTGCTCGGCCAGGTGATCAACCAGGCCTATGTCGACAAGAACATCCCCGGCATCGCGATGTTTGCCGGGATCACGGTGCTGCTGCTGTTCATCAAGGGCGTGGCGACCTACGGCCACATGGTGATCCTGTCGAAGATCAGCAACGCCATCCTGGCGCGGAACCAGCGGCAATTGTTCGCCAAGCTGATGAGCGAAAGCATCGGCTTCTTCTCACAGCGGCACTCGTCGGAATTCCTGGCGCGGCTCACCGCCGGCGCCAAGTCGATCACCGACGTGCTCAACATGCTGGTCAATGCGATCGGCCGCGACTTGCTGATGCTGATAAGCATGGTCGCCGTCATGGTCTGGCAGGACCCGCTGATGTCGTTCATCGGGCTCGTGGCAGTGCCACCGGCGATGCTGGTGCTGCGCAAGCTGGTGAAGCGGATCAAGGGACTCGCCTACAACCAGTTCACCGGCACCGCCGACATCATGGAGACCATGCAGGAATCGCTGCAGGGCATCCGCACCGTGAAGGCGTTCACGCTGGAAGGCACCATGCAGCAGCGGATCGACGAGAACATCGCGACCGTCGAGCGCAATGCCAACAAGATGGCGCATGTCGCCAACCGCTCCAACCCGCTGATGGAGATGCTCGGCGGCTTCGCGGTCGCCGGCTGCCTGATGTATGGCGGCTACAGCGTGGTCGCGCTCGGTTCGACGCCCGGCCAGTTCTTCACCTTCCTGACCGCCTTCCTGATGGCGACCGAGCCGGCCAAGCGCCTGGCGCGGCTCAATATCGACCTCAACAGCCAGCTGGTCGGCGCACGGATGCTGCTCGAGGTCGTCGACAGTCCCGCAAGCGAGCAGGCCGACGACGACAAGTCGGCGCTGAAACTCTCCGAAGCGCGGATCGAGCTGCGCGACGTCAGCTTTGCCTATCGGCCCGGTGAGCCGGTGCTGGACCGCATGAGCTTCGTAGCCGAGCCCGGCAAGGTGACCGCGCTGGTCGGTCCGTCCGGCGGCGGCAAATCGACGGTGCTTGCTTTGCTGTTGCGCTTCTACGAGACGCGCGAGGGCGACATCCTGATCGATGGGCAGTCGATCCTGTCGGTCTCGCGCAAGTCGCTGCGCCAGCAGACCGCCTATGTCGGCCAGGACGTCTATCTGTTCCGCGACACCATCCGCGCCAACATCGCTTTCGGCAAGCCGGGCGCCACCGAGGCCGAGATCGTCGACGCCGCCAAGGCCGCCTGCGCGCACGACTTCATCATGAGCTTCCCGCTCGGCTACGATACGCCGGTCGGCGAGCATGGCACGCAACTGTCCGGCGGACAGCGCCAGCGCATCGCGGTCGCCCGTGCGCTGATCAAGAACGCACCGATCATCCTGCTCGACGAGGCCACCGCCGCGCTCGACTCGGAGTCGGAGAAGCAGGTGCAGGAGGCTATCGAGCACCTGTGCCAGGGCCGCACCACGATCGTGATCGCGCACCGCCTGCACACCATCATGCACGCCGATGCGATCCTGGTGGTCGAGGGCGGCAAGATCGTCGAGCGCGGGCGTCACGAGGAGCTGCTGCGCCGCGGCGGCCGCTACGCCTCGTTCTTCCGCCTGCAGCACCACCACGACCCGTCGCCGCTGGCACTGGCGCCGATCAGCGCCACCGGCTAGACCACTCAAATTCACCTCAAGAGCAGCGAGATCCGCATGAACGCCGCCTCCACCGTCATTCCGCTTCCCCCGCAGCCCTCGCTCCCCGTCGTCGGCGAATCCGGCGTCTATCCGGTCCGCCGCATCTGGTGCGTCGGCCGCAACTACCTCGAGCATATCAGGGAGATGGGCAATGACGAGCGCGCGCCGCCGTTCTTCTTCGGCAAGCATGCCGACATGCTGGTGCCGGACGGTGCGACGATCCCCTATCCGCCGCTGACCAAGGACCTGCATCACGAGGTCGAGCTGGTGGTGGCGATGAAGAGCGGCGGGCTCAACATTCCCGCCGACAAGGCGCTCGAGAATGTCTACGGCTATGCCGTCGGGATCGACCTGACCCGCCGCGACCTGCAGATCGCTTCGCGCAAGAAGGAGCGGCCCTGGGAGATCGGCAAGTCGTTCGACTATTCGGCGCCCTGCTCCGCGATCCAGCCGGCTTCAAAGATCGGCCACCCCTCAAGCGGCAAGATCTGGCTTACAGTCAACGGCAAGGAAGCGCAGAAGGGCGACCTCACCGAATTGATCTGGAACGTGCCTGAAATCATCTGGCAGCTCTCGCAGCAGGTAAAGCTCGCCGCCGGCGACATCATCATGACCGGCACACCGGCCGGCGTCTCGCAGCTCCAGGTCGGCGACAAGCTCGAATGTGGCGTCGACGGCGTCGGCACGCTCGCCGTGACGATCGGCAAGCCGGAGTAACTCCGGATCTAATCCACCAGCAGACCGCGGCCCCGAACCGAATTCGGGGCCGTTGCCTTTTCAGAATTGCTCGTGGCCGGGATGATTGGGATCGCCGAAATATCCGCCACCACCGCCGCCACCAGCACTGTCCCCGCTGTAGCCCGATCCGAGCGAGGGCTGCGGATCGACCGGCTGGCGGTGCGGGCCGCCCGAACCGCCCGGAGGCAGCTTCGCGCCGACTGACTTCGGTGGCGTCATGCGAAGCCCACCCGCCTGTGCGGAGCTCAGCGCGGTTACGCCGAACGCGACAACGGCAGCGAAAGCTACGAGCGAATTACGTGTCATGCGACGTCTCCTTCAACTCGGGCCGGGCACCATGCGCCAGCTCCGACGCCGCACGCTTCGCACGATCGCACTGGCCTGGCTGTGAGGTGGGTCACGCCCATTCCGCGGCCGCTTCCCGGCGACACCGCACCGCCCCGGAAAACCCAGGACCAGACGTCCAGGGCTTTCCGCTTTACGCTATCATCGCATCGTGCCGGGCATGCAGGGCGGCTCGGTGAAAGGCGCGGTTGCGAACGATCCGACGTTCGGGGCGCGAACGCAATCGGTGGTCTTGCTGCTGACCGGTGTCGCCGTGGTGGTAGCCATCGAAGCATGGGCGCGCCGCGCCGCAGCATGGTTGCTGGCGGCAGACGCCTGAGCCGAGTACGCGGCTGCCGCAACCAGGGCAAGCGTCACGAAGGTCAATTTGGTCATTGGGTTTCTCCGCACGTGGATGAAGCCGATAAAGCTCGGCTCCTGTGACCAATGACTGTGGATGCCGGGAAATTATTTCCTCACGCGCGATCACCGAACCGCGAGCGCCCGATCACATCGGACGGACCGGGAATACCGGGACGCGAGTAGCACTCCATTTCATCAAGGCCGCGCCAACGCGGCGATGACGGTATGGAGATTCTCATGAGCGAACTTCGGCGACTTGGCAGAGCACTTGGCCTGGCTGCAACTCTGTCCGCGGCAATCACGGCCTCCTCCGCGCAAGCGGCAGTGCGGGAGCCTGGCGTCTACGCGTCAAACGAAACCGCGACGCGGCCATGGTTGGCGCCGGTCGGTCATCGCCAGCCGCGCGCCGCCGACCTTCCGGCAGCGACTGCGTCGCCGCAGCAGATCATCGATCCGGAAGACGCGATCGTCGATCGCAAGATCAAGGGCATTTGCCGCGGCTGCTGCGCGCTGCAGAATACGACCTGCATCCGCGATCAGGGAGCGCCTGCTGCCGTGCGCCGATACGGCACATAGCGCGGCGTCCAGACCTTGGCCTTTATGCGCGCCTCGACCTGATCGATCGGGATGTCCTTGGCGAGCCCTTCCTTGTGCGCCTGCAACGCGACCGCCAGCGCCACCGTCAGCGACACATCGCGCAGCGCGCTGACCGGCGGCAGCAGATTGTGCTTCGGGTTGTTGCGGGCCGGCGAGACGCTGGCCAGCGCCTTGGCTGCGGCCATGAACATGCCGTCGCTGATCCGGCTGGCGCCGACTGCGAGCGCGCCGACGCCGACACCTGGGAAAATGTAGGAGTTGTTGGTCTGGTCGACCTTGAAGCGCGCGCCGTCGCGCACAATCGGCGGGAACGGGCTGCCGACGCCGATCAGCGCCCGTCCCTCGGTCCAGGCTTCGATATCGGAAGGCGTCGCCTCCTCGCGCGAGGTCGGATTCGACAGCGGAAAGATCACCGGCCGCTGGTTGCAGCCGGCCATTGCGCGGACGATCGGCTCGGAAAACGCGCCGGCCTGGCCGGAGACGCCGATCAGCACGGTAGGCCTCGCGTTGCGCACGACGTCTAGCAGCGCGATCTTGTCGGGATGGCTGAGCTGCCAGCCCGCGATCGCCTGCCTGCTCTGCACGAAAGGCAGCTGGAACGGGGCGAGCCCGCTCATGCCCTCAAGCAGCAGCCCGTCGCGGTCGACCATGAAGAAGCGCTCCGCCGCCTCGCTCTCGGACAGACCGGCATCGATCATCGCCGCGCGGATCAGGCTGGCGATGCCGCAGCCGGCGGAGCCAGCGCCGAACACCGCGACGCGCTGCTCGGTCAGCGACACGCCGGTGACGTTGATGGCCGAGAGCAAGGCGCCGGTCGCGACCGCCGCGGTGCCCTGAATGTCGTCGTTGAAGGTCAGCAGCCGGTCGCGATAGCGCTCCAGCATCCGCGTCGCGTTGTTCTTGGCAAAATCCTCCCATTGCAGCAGGACGCGCGGCCAGCGCTTCACCACCGCGGAGACGAACGCCTCGATGAAGTCGTCATATTGCTGGCCGCGGACGCGCTCGTTGCGCCAGCCGATATAGAGCGGATCGGCCAGGCAGTCTGGATTGTCGGTGCCGACATCGAGCATGATCGGCAGCGTGGTCGCCGGATGCAGGCCGCCGCAACCGGTGTAGAGCGCGAGCTTGCCGATCGGGATGCCCATGCCGCCGGCGCCCTGGTCGCCGAGGCCGAGGATGCGCTCGCCGTCGGTAACGACGATCGCCTCGACATGGTCGAAGCGCGGATGGGCGAAAATGCGGTCGATGCGGTGCTGGTGCGGAATGCTGAGGAACAGCCCGCGCGGCTTGCGAAACAGCCGGCTGAATTTCTGGCAGCCCTCGCCGACGGTCGGCGTGTAGACGATCGGCAGCAGCTCTTCGAGGTTGCCCACCAGGAGCGCGTAGAACAGCGTCTCGTTGGTGTCCTGCAGTTCGCGCAGAAAGGCATAGCGCTCGATGTCGGTTTCGTAGCCGCGCAGCGCCTCGAGGCGGCGCGAGACCTGCTCATCCAGCGTCAGGATATTGGGTGGCAGCAGGCCGTGCAGGTCGAACGCCTCGCGCTCGGCCTCGGAGAACGCCGTGCCCTTGTTCAACTGCGGATCGGCCAACAGCTCGTAGCCGCTCAGCGCAGTTGTGGCGAAAGCTCCAGTGGTCTCGGGCATGAGAAAGCCTTTCGATACGGAATCCCGGTCAGGACTGTAGCACTTCGGTGCGAGCGACCGGAACCCGCCCCCGCCCGCCAAATTCTTCGGGCCGTGAGGCCGGATTGATTGCCTCGCAGCCGTTGGTGACAGCGCGATGACGCCAGGGCCGACGCCCGGTCCATGTCGAAACCGCAACGCAGGCTTGGCAACTTCCGTTCTGGTTCGACACCACGCGCGCCGATACTGTCCGGCAAAATCATTGGTGAGGAAAAACGAATCATGTCGGGAATCGAGCTTGCGACGCCACGTCTGAAATCGATTCAGCGCGTCGCGCTGGCTCTGCTGGTCGTTGCAGGGGTCGTCAATTACATCGATCGCGCGACCCTCGCAGTTGCCAATCCGCTGATCCGCGAGGAACTCGGATTGTCCATCGCGGACATGGGCTATCTGCTTTCCGCGTTCCTCTGGGCCTATGCATTCTCGCAGCTCCCCACCGGTGCGATGGTCGACCGGCTGGGTCCGCGCCTTCTTCTCGCCATGGGCCTCGGCCTGTGGTCGTTCGCGCAGCTCGTCGGCGGCCTGGTGCAGAATTTCGGCCAGTTCTTCGGGGCCCGCGTCCTGCTCGGGATTGGCGAGGCCCCGCAATTTCCGACCGGTGCGCGCGTGGTCCGCGACTGGTTCAATCAGCGCGACCGGGGGCTTGCGACCGGCGTGTTCAATTGCGCGTCATCGCTCGGCACGGCGATTGCCGTGCCGCTGCTGACCTATCTGATGCTGACATTCGGCTGGCGCGCAATGTTCGTGATCATGGGCATCGCCGGCCTCGTCGTCGCCGTCTGCTGGTATGGGCTCTATCGCAACCCCGAGCAGGTCGCGCTCACGCCGCACGAGAACTCCTACCGGACACAAGGCGATCCGCCCGGCCGGCGCACCAAGGTTACGTTCCGCGACTGGTCGCTGCTGTTCCGCTTCCGCACCACCTGGGGCATGATCTTCGGCTATTTCGGCTGCATCTATTTGACCTGGATCTACACCGCCTGGCTGCCGGGTTATCTCGAGATTGAACGCCACATGAGCGTGAAATACACCGGATGGGCCGCCGCGGTGCCGTTCGCCTGCGGTGTCGTCGGTGGCGTCGTCGGCGGATACATCGCCGACATCCTGGTCCGCCGCGGTGTCGAGCCGCTCAGGAGCCGGCGCTACCCGGCCGCGATCGCACTGCTTGGAACGGCCGCCTGCACGGTGGCTGCCGCCTATGTCGAGAGCAACGCGCTGGCGATCGCCTTCATCTCGATCTCGCTGTTTCTGGTCTATGTGACCAGCACCTGCGCCTGGGCCTTGAGTTCGGTCGCGGTCCCGACGAACTGCACCGCCTCGATCGGCTCAGTGCAGAATTTCGGCGGATATCTCGGCGGCGCGCTAGCGCCGACCGTGACCGGCCTGATCGTGCAGAAGACCGGTTCGTTCGTGCCGGCGCTCGTCGTCGGCGCCTTAATCGGCGTCGTCTCGGCGGGATGCTATCTGTTCATCGTCGACCAACCAATCACTGCCGCCGATATGGATGCCGCTTCCGACACGCTCGGTTCACTCGGCGTCGGCGCCAATCGGGAACCGTAATTCCAAGCGAGGCAGCGGAAACATCACGGTCAGGCCGAGGCTCAACGCGTCCACAACATACCTTGGTATGCCGCCCTCATTCCTTGTCGCACCCTGTGCTGACGCGCGTACAGTTGAGCGGTGGCGAGCGATTCTTAAATTCGCAGCTGCTCCAACGGGCGCATTGGAGTTCCGTGATCGGGATCACTGCTCCGAAGGGAGAGTCGCTAGACGATCGCGAGACGCAATGCCAACTGGAACGCGGGTTCTGCGGGGAACACTCAAATGATCGTCAACATTCAGAAGCTGGATGGCCTGTGGCACCTCATCGTCGGGTCGTGCAAGATCAGAACTCCGTTCCTGGAGACCCAGGACCGCGAGTGGGTCGTGGCCTACGCCAGGCGGGTCTACCCCGGTGCCAAGGTATTCGAACGCGACTGATGTCGTTGCGCTTGACAGCTCGCCCACCCAGAGAAAAGCCCCGGTCGGCTCCGGGGCTTTTGCGTTCAACGCGGTGCGGCCGCCGCAATCACCGCAGCGCCGACATTACGATCAGGCCGAGGATAAGCGCCGTCACGGAATACTTCAGCGTGTAGTACACGTTCCGATTCCATTCCTTGACCTTGCGGCTGGCGAGATGGATCTCGTAGAGCTTGCCGAACACCTTGTTCAGCGCGCCGACATGCTCGCCGTCGACGTTCTGGGTCGCCGACGCCTTGACGATGTTGTGGCTGACCCAGCGATTGATCCTGGTCATGAAGCCGTACTTCATCGGGCGCTCGACGTCGCAGAACAGGATGATGCGGTTGACGTCGGTCTTGTTCTCGGCGCTGTGGATGAAAGTCTCGTCGAACATGAAGGCCTCGCCGTCGCGCCAGACGCATTCGACGCCGTCGACCAGGATTCGGCACTCCTTCGAGTTCGGCGTCACCAGGCCAAGGTGATAGCGCAGCGAGCCCGCGAAGGGATCGCGATGCGCCCCTAACTTGCCGCCGGGCGGCAGCATCGCGAACATCGCGCCGTGCACGTTCGGGATCGAATTCAACAGCTCCACCGTCTTCGGGCACAGCGTGCGCGCCGACGGCAGGAAGTCGTCGTACCATTTCAGATAGAAGCGCTTCCAGCCGCTCTTGAAGAACGAATAGAAGCCCCAGTCGTTGTTCTTGGCCGCGGCGCGGATGAAGCCCTCGTCGAACAGGCGCGTGGCCTCGTCGCGAATTGTCTGCCAATTGTCGGAGAGCTTCTTGAGCTCGGGAAACTGCTCGACCGGGATCACCGGCGTGTTCGGCACCGCGGAGCCCGCATACATCAGCACATTGTAGGGAGCGAGGTAGGTCGAGTGATCGCCGAGTTGGCGAGCGAAGCGCAGCCGCTGCTTGCCACGGAAGTGGACGTAGAGTGTAGAGGCCGCCAGCACGTAGAGAATAACGAGCTGCGGCGCGAAGAGCTGTCTCAACATGATCCGTCTATGATCGCGGCCCCCCGATGCTCTTTATGCACCGCCCCGTAGCAGCCTGAACCCTCAATGGGCGGCTTAGCCCTGGGCGGCGAAGCGCAACGCCGTCCGCGAAAATTCCCCTGTTTCATCGTGACTTGACACTGCCGCGAGCTCTGGCGCGAGCCAAAGCCCTGCTGCCGTGCCATCCCGGTTCAGCCATGTAAGCGTCTGCTCACCAAATGTGAAGCACCGCCTTATTCGAGCAGGCCACCGTGTGGCCGCAATCACACACCCATCATTCGCCATTGACAAACTGATTAGATAATTACTAATCGCGAAATGGTCCGTCTGAGAATGCGGACATCGAGAGGGAGGAATGATGAGACAAGTTTTGGCGGCAGCCATTCTCGCGGCAATGACCACGGCCGCTCATGCCCAGGTGTCCGATGACGTCGTACGCATCGGCGTGCTGACCGACCTCTCGAGCTGGGGGCGCGACAATTCCGGCCCAGGCTCGGTCGAGGCGGCCAAGATGGCGGTCGAGGAGTTCGGCCCCACCGTGCTCGGCAAGCCAATCGAGATCGTCTCCGCCGACCACCAGATGAAGACCGATGTCGGCGTGCAGATCGTGCGCGGCTGGTTCGACAACGGCAAGGTCGACGCGGTCGTCGACATCCCGAATTCCGGCATCGCGATTGCCGTGCACAACATGGTGCGCGAGCGCAACAAGATTGCGCTGTTGTCCGGCCCCGGCGCCAGCTCGCTGACCGACGAGCTGTGCAGCCCCAACACGGTGCACTTCGCCTACGACACCTATGCGCTGTCGAAGGTGACGGCCTCGGCAGTGATCGCGGAGGGCGGCAAGTCCTGGTTCTTCGTCACCGCGGACTATGCGTTCGGCCAGCAGCTCGAGAAGGATGCCACCCGCTTCATCAACGAGATGGGCGGCAAGGTGCTCGGCAGCGTCCGGCACCCGACCAACACCGCCGACTTCTCCTCCTTTGCGCTGCAGGCGCAGAGCTCGAAGGCGGACGTCGTGGCATTCGCCAATGCCGGCCAGGATACCGATAATTCGATCAAGCAGTCCGGCGAGTTCGGCCTCGTGCAGGGTGGCCAGAAGTTGGTGGGCCTTTTGATGTTCGACACCGACGTGCATGCGATCGGGCTCAACGCCGCGCAGGGCACCTATATGACGACGGCATCCTACTGGAACATGGACGAGAAGACGCGCGCCTGGTCGAAGAAGTTCTTCGCCCGCGCCAACGTGATGCCGACCATGATCCAGACCGGCGTCTACGGCTCGGTGCTGCATTATCTCAAGGCGATCCAGGCCGCCGGCACCGATGATCCGAAAGCGGTGATGGCCAAGATGCGCGAGCTGCCGATCGAGGACACCTTCGTGCATGGCGGCAAGCTGCGCGAGGACGGCCGCGTCATCCGCGACATGTATCTGGCGAAGGTGAAGAAGCCCTCGGAATCCAAGGAGCCGTGGGACTATCTCGACATCATCAAGACGGTGAAGGGCGAGGACGCCTTCCGCCCGGTGTCCGAGTCCAAGTGCCCGCTGCTCAAGAAATAGGATCGATCGCGTGGCCAACGAAGAAACGCAAGAAGCGTACAACTGCGACGCGCTCGTCGTCGGCTCCGGCTGCGCCGGGCTGTCGGCGGCGGTCACCGCCGGCCATCACGGCCTCAAGGTCCTGGTGGTCGAGAAGGAGCCGCGCTTCGGCGGCACCACCGCGCGTTCCGGTGGCTGGCTGTGGATTCCCGGCACCTCGCTGGCGAAGGCCTGGGGCATCGAGGAGAGCCCCGATCAGGCCAGGACCTACCTGCGCCACGAGGCCGGCAACAGCTTCGACGCCGCGCGTGTCGATGCGTTCCTCACCGAAGGGCCGAAGGCGGTCGACTTCTTCACCACCAAGACCGCCGTGCGGTTCGACATGCCGCTGACCTTCCCAGACTATCATGCGGAGGCGCCCGGGGGCGCGCAGGGCGGCCGCTCGATGGTGACGCGGCCGTTCGACGGCCACGAGCTCGGCGAGGCCATCAAGAACCTCGGCAGCCCCCTGCCCGAGCTCACCGTGTTCGGCATGATGCTGGGCTCCGGCAAGGAGATCGTCCACTTCATGCGCGCGACGCGGTCGCTGACTTCGGCGGCCTATGTCGCCAAGCGGCTGTCGAAGCACGCGATCGACGTGATGCGCAACGGCCGCGGCATGACGCTGACCAACGGCAACGCGCTGGCCGGCCGGCTGGCGAAATCCGCCTTCGACCTGAAGATCCCGCTCTGGCTCAATTCGCCGGTGCGCGAATTGATCGTCGAGAACGGCGTGGTGCGCGGCGCGGTGATAGAGCGCGAAGGCCGCACCGTCCGCGTCAACGCGAAGCGCGGCGTCGTGCTCGCCTGCGGCGGCTTCCCGCATGACGTCGCGCGGCGGCAGAAGATGTTTCCGCATGCGCCGACCGGCAAGGAACATTACTCGCCGGGTCCGACCGGCAACACCGGCGACGGCCTGCGCCTTGCGGAATCTGCAGGCGGCCGTGTCGAGGACTCACTGCCGAATGCCGCGGCCTGGGTGCCGGTCTCGGTCACCACGCGCAAGGACGGCTCGAAGGGCGTGATGCCGCATTTCATCGACCGCGCCAAACCCGGCGTGATCGCTGTCATGCGCGACGGCAAGCGGTTTGCCAATGAAGGCAATTCCTACCACGACTTCGTGCAGGAAATGATCAAGGCGGCGAAGCCTGGCGAGGAGATCGCGGCCTTCCTGCTCTGCGATCACGCGACGCTGCGCAAATACGGCCTCGGCTGCGTGCCGCCGCGCCCGATGCCGCTCGGCCATCACCTGAAGACCGGCTATCTCAAGCGCGGCGCGACGCTGTCCGAGCTTGCCGCGCAGGCCGGCATCGACGCGAAAGCGCTCGAGGCAACCGTCGCGGCGTTCAACGCGACCGCCGCGGAGGGCCGCGACCCCGCTTTCGGCAAGGGCTCGCGCGCCTACAACCGCTACCAGGGCGATGCCCTGCACGGCCCCAATCCGTGCATCGCGCCGATCCAGCACGGGCCGTTCTACGCCATCAAGATGGTGATCGGCGATCTCGGCACCTATGCCGGGATCCGGACCGACGCCAATGCCCGCGCCCTCGACGCCGACGGCCAGCCGATTGCCGGCCTCTATGCCGCCGGCAACGACATGGCGAGCATCATGGGCGGCAACTATCCCGGCGCCGGCATCACGCTCGGCCCCGCGCTGACCTTCGGCTACATCGCAGGCAAGCACATCGCCGGCGCGGCGAGAGAAGGAACCGCGGCATGACAAAAGTCCCGTCATCCCGAGGAGCGCGCAGCGCGTCTCGAAGGATGGGCGGCCCCGACTGTGGCCGTGCATCCTTCGAGGCTCGCTTCGCGAGCACCTTAGGATGACGGTGGTAGCACGAAGGGCCGGATTTCCTGCCAATTGCGAGAAGCACGAACACGAACAGGACCACATGACGAGAGAAAGCCGCGGCATACAGTCGATCGAGGTCGGCGGAGAATTGCTCCGGGCGCTCGCCCGCAGCGGCGAACCGATGATGCTGCGCGATCTCGCCCGCGAGGCCGGCATGCCGCCGGCCAAGGCGCATCCCTATCTCGTCAGCTTTTCCCGCATCGGCCTGATCGAGCAGGACGAGACCACCGGCCGTTACGAGATCGGCGCGCTGGCGCTCGAGCTCGGCCTGATCAGCCTGCGCCGACAATCCGCGGTGCGAATCGCAACGCCGCGGATCGCCGCGCTCGCCGACAGCATCAACCATGCGGTGTCGCTGTCGGTCTGGGGCACCCACGGCGCGACGGTGGTGCGGCTCGAGGAGCCGAGCCATCCCGTGCATATCGCCATGCGCGTCGGCTCGGTGGTGGCGCTGCTCGAGACCGCAACCGGCCGCGCCTTCGCCGCCTTCATGCCGCCGAACGCCGTCAAGACGGCGCTCGAGAGCGGCCTCGATCGCCTCGGCGTTGGCTACAATCCGAAACGCGAGACCATCACCGCGAAGACCACGGAAATACTTGCCGAGGTGCAGAGCCGCGGTCTCGCGCGCGCGATCGGCGATCCCCTGCCCGGCGTCAACGCCTTCGCCGCCCCGGTGTTCGATCATGCCGGCCACGTCGCCCTGGTCATCACCGCGATGGGACCGGAGGGCACGTTCGACGCCGGCTGGGACAGCGCTATCGCGACCGCGCTGCGCGATTGTGCAGGCGAGATCTCGCGGCAACTCGGGCACGGCACGGCGCGGGCTTCGGGGTGATGCAGGCTCCTTGCCGCCGCGTCGCGAGCCCGTCGGCAATGACGGCACGCTGAGCCATCTCGGCAAAAAGCCCCGGACGATGCCGGGGCTTTTCACTTCATCGATCGCGGTCAGCGCGGCTCAGTAGCGGTAGTGGTCCGACTTGTACGGACCTTCCTGCTTGACGCCGATGTAGTCGGCCTGGTCCTTGCGCAGCTCGGTCAGCTTGACGCCGATCTTGGCGAGGTGCAGGCGGGCGACCTTCTCGTCGAGCGTCTTCGGCAGCACGTAGACCTTCTTGGCGTACTTGCCATCCTTGTTGTTGGCGAACAGCTCGATCTGCGCCAGAGTCTGGTTGGTGAAGGACGCCGACATCACGAAGGACGGATGGCCCATCGCATTGCCGAGGTTCACGAGGCGTCCTTCCGACAGCATGATGATGCGATGCTTGTCGGGGAATTCGATCTCGTCGACCTGCGGCTTGATGTTGGTCCACTTCAGATTGCGCAGCGAAGCGATCTGGATCTCGTTGTCGAAGTGACCGATGTTGCAGACGATGGCGCGATCCTTCATCGCGCGCATGTGCTCGATGGTGATGATGTCCTTGTTGCCGGTGGCGGTGACGAAGATGTCGGCGCGCGGCGCCGCGTCCTCCATGGTCACGACCTCATAGCCTTCCATCGCGGCCTGCAGCGCGCAGATCGGATCGACCTCGGAGACCATGACGCGGCAGCCGGCCTGGCGCAGTGAGGCGGCCGAGCCCTTGCCGACGTCGCCGAAGCCCGCGACCATCGCGACCTTGCCCGACAGCATCACGTCGGTGCCGCGGCGGATGCCGTCGACCAGCGACTCGCGGCAGCCATAGAGGTTGTCGAACTTCGACTTGGTGACGCTGTCGTTGACGTTGATTGCCGGGAACAAAAGTGTGCCCGTGTTGGCCATCTCGTACAGGCGATGCACGCCCGTGGTGGTCTCTTCCGAGACGCCCTTGATGTTCTTGGCGATCTCGGCGAAGTAGCCCTTCGGCTTCTCCTTCAGGAGACGCTTGACCAGCGCGTAGAAGATCTCCTCCTCCTCGGAGGTCGGCTTGTCGAGGAAAGCGGTGTCGCCCTGCTCGGCCCGGTAGCCGGCGTGCACCAGCATGGTGGCGTCGCCGCCGTCATCAAGGATCATGTTGGGCGTGCCGCCGCCGTGCCAGTCGAACAGCTTTGCGGTGTAGTCCCAGTATTCAGTTAACGTCTCGCCCTTCACGGCGAACACCGGAATGCCGGCGGCTGCGATCGCGGCAGCGGCGTGATCCTGAGTCGAGTAGATGTTGCAGGAGACCCAGCGGATATCGGCGCCGAGCGCGGCCAGCGTCTCGATCAGCACGGCGGTCTGGATCGTCATGTGCAGGGAGCCGGCGATGCGTGCGCCCTTCAGCGGCTGCTTGGGGCCATACTCCTCGCGGGTGGCCATCAGACCGGGCATCTCGGTCTCGGCCAGAGAGATTTCCTTGCGGCCGAAATCGGCGAGCGCAATGTCCTTGACGATGTAGTCGGTGAAGCTGGGCTTCGTGGGGGCGTTCATGTCGGTTTCCTAATGAGTGAATTCAGCGTGTCAGCAACAAAGCGGGCGGAGCGCGATGTGGCACGATCTTCTCCCTCTCCCCGCCTCTACAGGAAGAAGGCCGGGGGTGAGGGGCACGATCCGCGCTCTGAATTCGCGGAGATTCCCCCTCACCCGCCACTTCGTGGCGACCTCTCCCCGCAGGCGGGGCGAGGCAAGAAAGTTAGAGCGCGCGCTTCAGCGGCTCGACGAGATCGGTCTTCTCCCAGGAGAAGCCGCCTTCATTGTCCGGCGTGCGGCCGAAATGGCCGTAGGCCGAGGTGCGCGCGTAGATCGGGCGGTTGAGATCGAGATGGGTGCGGATGCCGCGCGGCGTCAGATCCATCGCCTTTGCTGCGGCCTTCTCGAGCTCATCCTCCGACACCTTACCGGTGCCGTGGGTGTCGATGTAGATCGACAGCGGGCGCGCCACGCCGATCGCGTAGGCGAGCTGCAGCGTGCAGCGGTCGGCAAGACCGGCCGCGACGATGTTCTTGGCGACATAGCGCGCGGCGTAGGCGGCCGAGCGGTCGACCTTGGTCGGATCCTTGCCGGAGAATGCGCCGCCGCCATGCGGAGCCGCACCGCCATAGGTGTCGACGATGATCTTGCGGCCGGTCAGGCCGGAGTCGCCATCGGGACCGCCGATGAAGAACTTGCCGGTCGGGTTGATGTGCCAGATCGTCTTGCCGTTGATCCATTCCTTCGGCAGCGCCTCGCGCACATACGGCTCGACGATGTCGCGGATCTGCTTCGACGAGAGGTCCTCGACCAGATGCTGATGCGACACCACGATCTCGCGGACGCCGACCGGCTTGCCGTTCTCGTACTGCACGGTGACCTGGCTCTTGGAGTCCGGTCCGAGCACTTTCTCCTTGCCGGAGTGGCGCGCTTCGGAGATCAGCCGCAGGATCTTGTGGGCGTAGAAGATCGGCGCCGGCATCAGGTCCGGCGTCTCGTTGGTGGCGTAACCGAACATGATGCCTTGGTCGCCGGCCCCCTCTTCCTTGACCTCGCCCGGCTGCAGCGCGTCGACGCCTTGCGCGATATCGGCCGACTGCGGATGCAGCAGGATCTCGATGTCGCAGGTCTTCCAGTGGAAGCCGTCCTGCTCGTAGCCGATGTCCTTGATCGCGGAGCGAACCACGCCCTCGATCTGCTCGTTGGTGACCGAAGCCGGCCCGCGGGTTTCGCCGGCGATCACCACCTTGTTGGTGGTCGCGAGCGTTTCGCACGCCGCGCGGATCTGCCACGGGTCGATGCCCGCCTTCGGCCCCTCGCGATAGAACAGATCGACGATCTCATCCGAGATGCGATCGCAGACCTTGTCCGGATGGCCTTCCGAGACCGACTCGCTGGTGAAGAGATAAGACGCGCGCATCAAGCAAACCCCTTGTTTCGTCGAAGTCCGACGTTGGTTGGTGAATATGTCCCCGGAATGTCAGTCTCGTCGCCGCGAGATGACGTAGGATTCGTCGTAGAACCACAGCCCGTTGTGCTTGCGGAGAACCTCGCGTGTGGCCTCGAGAGCTCGTCCGTTTTCGGTCGTTTCAGTCAGCCGCTCATCTTCGATCTGCGCGACATACACGGCTGCATTCCACGCGGCGAAGGCCGTCGAGGTTCCGATCGAGCCGGTCACCTCATTGGGCAGCGCTTCCATATCATATCGGAAGATCGATCGGTTATCGGCGTAGGCGTTGAAATTTAGCTCGCGGCCGGCCGAGCCCAACTCGTATTTCACCGCGCGCAGTATCTCATGACGGCTGACGGCGAAAGGATTTTCTCCGGGCCAGACGGCTTGAATGATTTCAAGTCCGGGATCGCTTCCGTGGGAGTGGATTCCTATCAGCCGTCCGCCGCCGCGCAGCGCGCGGGCGAGCGGCGCGATGATCCGCTTGGCGCGGAAATTCACCGAAGATTTGGCGCGATAGGGCTGCGAGGCGATCACGAGGTCGAAATTGGCCTCGGTCCGGCCGGCGCGGGGAATGATGGAATCGAGCAGGAAGCGGTGATCGTCGCGGTACAGCACCAGCGCCACCGGCCGCTCATAGATCGGCATCGCGTTGCCGGGGCTGAGGTTGGCGCGCCAGTTCTGCTCCAGGAAGGGGCCGAGTTCCGCGATCTGGGCCTCGAATTCGCCCGAGGACGCGCCGCGCAGGGCCACCTCGTGCCAGATCATGCTGGCGGCCGCCGCGGAGTTCTTCGGCGTCAGCCAGGGCGCCTCGGCGTAATACATGTTGGTGAAGACGAAGACGCTCGCCGGGTGCTCGAACAGTCGGTCGGGGACCTTGTCGAGGGTGAGGCGGACGTCCTCCAGGCTCAGTTCCTTGCCGGCGACATAGAACGGCATATGTGGGAAGCGGCCATGCATGGCACGCAGGACCCGCGCCAGCACCGTGCCGTCGCCCATCCCGGCATCGAACACCCGCAGCGCCGGCGGCCGCGGGTGGATCGCGGCCAGCTCCAACGCGACGCGATCGGCGATCACGCGCTTCTCGCTGCAGGTGTGCACGAACAACAGATAGCGCTGGCGGTTCTCGAAGAAGCGGAAATTGCCCCTCGGATCGCGCTTTTCCGGCGGCACCACGAGGCCACGCGGCGGCGCCACGCCGCCCGGCGTCGAGGTGGCGATAAAGGCATTGATGCGATCGAGCGTATCGATGGTGATGCGCTTGCCCTCGCGCAGCCGGTGCACCAGCTTGCCGTCATTGACGGCACGGCGGCCGAACGTCGTCTCCGCCATGTCGGAGTGGCGGCAGAAATCCGTGATCTGACTGAGGATTTCGTCGTTCTTCATCACGCCGAGTGGGCAGCTGTTCGAGTGGGACAGGAGTGGGCAGAAGTAGTGTGCTGCAAGGTGTTACCACCATTTTCCCACCTGTTGAACCCCCCTCCACGGCCGATCACCAAACAGTCATGGACAACCTCCTGGAACCGCCTTTTGGATCGGCGTGCTGTCACCGATCATCGTGACGGCCCACCTCTGGATGACCGATGCGCCGCCTGCTCCTGATCCCCTGTCTGCTCGCAGCCTTCCTGTGGTCGGCGCCCTGCTCTGCTCAGGCCCGCGCCCAGCTCGGCCCACTCTGCACGACCGACACCACGCCGGCCGACCAGATGATCGACGCCTGCACCAAGATCATCGCGTTGAAGGTGTTTTCCGGCGAGAAGCTCGCGACCATCTATTTCTGGCGCGCGGTGGGCTGGAACAAGAAAGGCAACTACGCGCAGGTGATCGCTGACGCCACCGAGGCGCTGCGCCTCAAGCCCAGCACCGCCGTCTACAATCTGCGCGGCTCGGCCTATTGCGACAAGGGCGAATACGACATCGCGATTGCCGACTTCAACGACGCCCTGCGCATGGGGCCGCCGAGCGGCATCATCTATCACAACCGCGGCAATGCCTATCGCGGCAAGGGCGAATACGCCAAGGCCATCGCCGACTACGACGCCGCGATCAGGACCGGTCCGAAGTCGGCGTTCTCCTATCAGAACCGCGGCTCATCGAAGCAGGCGCTCGGCGATCTCGACGGCTCGCTCGCCGACATCAACGAAGCGGTCCGGATCGATCCGTCGCTGCCGCAGCCGCTGATCAGCCGCGCCGTGATCTGGCGCGCCAAGGGCGAGATCGCGCGCGCGATTGCGGACACGACCGAAGCGATCCGGCTCGCGAAGGCGAAGGCGCCCGCCAACATCATGACGCCACCCGGCAGCGTGCTGATCTCGGCCCACACCCAGCGCGGCCTCGCCTATGAGGCCAAGGGCGACGCTGCGCACGCCAAGGAAGATTACGCCTCAGTGCTCGAAGGCGTGGCCTCCGATGCCGGTAGCAAGGCCAACCAGGCCACCGCCAAGGTGCGGCTTGCACTGCTCAAGGAAGCCGACGCAGCGCCGCGCAAGACCGCGGCGGCACCTGCCGCCGAGAGCAGCCCTGCGCCCGCACCGCCGGCGCCCACCGCGCCCACGGCACGCGTGCAGGCCGCAGCCACCGCCCGACGCGTCGCGCTGGTGATCGGTAACGGCGCCTATGCGCATGTCAAGGCGCTGCCCAACCCGCCGAACGACGCCCACGCCATCGCAAGGAGCCTGCGCGACATCGGCTTCACCGTCTCCGAAGGGCTCGATCTCGATCGCGACGCGATGCAGACGACGATCCATGATTTCCTGCGCGAGGCGGCGCGGTCGCAGATCGCCGTGGTCTACTACGCCGGCCACGGCGTGCAGGTCGATGGCCGCAACTACCTCGTGCCGGTCGATATCGAATTCAAGGCGGGCGGTCGCATGACCGACGCGATGGTCGACATGGACACCATCATGGCCGGCCTCGACGACCAGATCCGCACCAACATTTTGATCCTGGATGCCTGCCGCAACAATCCCATGGCTCCGCAGGTGGCGTCCTCCGGCCCGAGCCGCGGCATCGAGGCCGGCTCAGGCCTTGCCGCGCCTGCCTCGCTCGGATCGGGCTCGACGCTCGGCGCCGGCACGCTGATCGCGTTCGCGACCGCGCCGGGCCAGGTCGCGCTCGACGGCGAAGGCGCCAACAGCCCGTTCTCGGCCGCACTGTCGCGCCACGTCGGCACGCCCGGCCTCGAAGTGCAGCAGATGCTGACGCGGGTCCGCGCCGAAGTCGTCGCCGCGACCAAGGGCAAGCAGGTGCCGTGGTCGAACTCCTCGCTGCTCGGCGAGGTCTATCTGGCGGAGAGGTGAACCCCTCTGTCATTGCGAGCGAAGCGAAGCAATCCATGCCTCCACAAAAGCAAGGGTGGATTGTTTCGTCGCTGTCGCTCCTCGCAATGACACGAGGATACAGCGGAGGCTATTTCCCCCACACCTCGTTTGCGACCTCGACCGCGAGCCTGAGCTTGGCCCACTGCTCTTCCTCGGAGAGGATATTGCCCTCCTCGGTCGAGGCGAAGCCGCATTGCGGCGACACCGCGAGCTGCTCGATCGGGGCGAACTTGGATGCCTCCTCCAGCCGCCGCTTGATGTCGTCCTTCTTCTCGAGCTCACCGAACTTCGAGGTGATGACGCCGACCACCACGACCTTGTTGCCCTTGGGCAGGAAGCGCAGCGGCTCGAAGCCGCCGGCACGATCGGAATCATATTCGAGGAAATAGCCGTCGTAATTGGTGCCGGCCAGCATGGTCTCGGCGACCGGCTCGTAACCGCCGGAGGAAATCCAGGTCGAGCGGAAATTGCCGCGGCAGACATGCGTCGTGATCACCATGTCGGACGGACGATCGGCGATCGCGTAATTGATGATGCGGGCATAGATCTCCTGCAGGCCGTCGGGATTGTCGCCGCGGTCGCGCGACTTCTGCAATTCCTCCGGCGAGCACAGATAGGCCCACACCGTGTCGTCGAATTGCAGGTAGCGGCAACCGGCGTCGTAGAACGCTTTCACCGCCTTGCGATAGGTCTTGCCGAGGTCCTGATAGAACTCCTCGAGATCTGGATAGACCTCCTTCGAGATCAGCTTGCGGCCACCGCGGAAGTGCAGCACCGCCGGCGACGGGATCGTCATCTTCGGGGTGACATGCGCCTGGTCGGCGTTTTTCTTCAGGAACCTGAAGTGATCGAGCATCGGGTGATGATCGGAGAAGTCCAGCTTGCCGATCACCCTGATGGCGTCGTGCCGGGTCTGCACGCCCGCGAACTGGATGCCCATGTCGGGGTGGAACAGCTCGCAGCCGGTCAGATGGCTGAGGAAATCGAAGTGCCACCAGGAGCGGCGGAACTCGCCGTCGGTCGCAAGCTTGAGGCCGACCGAGGCCTGCTTGTGCACGACCTTCTCGATCTCCATGTCCTCGATCCTGCGCAGCTCGTCGGCCGAGATTTCGCCCTTCTCCAGCCTGGCGCGCGCTTCCTTGATCTTCGGCGGACGCAACAGGCTGCCGACCTCGTCGGCGCGGAACGGTGGCTTGGTTCGCTGCATGGTGAACTCCCTGATGGCGTCAGTGTTTTTTGGTCCCGGCGACGCCGAGATGGCGCTCGAGGACGGAGGGATCGGCCTTCAGCGCGCTGCTTGCGGCATCATGCACGATCGTCCCGCGTTCCAATATCACAACGCGGTCGGCGAGCCCGAGAATCTTTTGGGCATTCTGCTCGACGATGATCGAGCAGATGCCACCTGAGCGGGTGACGGTTCCGATCGCCTTTAACAATTCCTCAACGATGATCGGCGCAAGGCCTTCGGTCGGCTCGTCGAGCAGCAGCACCTTCGGGTTCAGCGTCAGCGCGCGACCGATCGCCAGCATCTGCTGCTCGCCACCGGACAGCTGGTTGCCGAAATTGCTGCGCCGCTCCTTCAGGCGGGGAAACATCTCGTACACCCGCTCGACCGTCCACGGCCCGGGCTGCGCCACCGCGGTCATGTTCTCCTCCACCGTCAGCGAGCGGAAGATGTTGCGCTCCTGGGGCACCCAGCCGATCCCGGCTCGGGCGCGCTGGTCGGGCCGCAGCGCCGTGATGTCTTGGCCCGCAAGCGCGATGCTGCCACTGAGGCGCCTGACGATGCCGACAATCGAATTGATCAGCGTGGTCTTGCCGGTGCCGTTGCGGCCGAGCAGCGCCAGCACCTGGCCCTCGGCAAGCGCCAGCGACATGTCGGGCAGCACTACCGCCTCGCCATATCCGGCGCGCAAGCCCTGGATGGAGAGCAAGTCAGACATCGGTCGTCTCGCCGAGATAGACCGCCCTCACCTGCGGATCGCGTGCCACCTCGTCGGGCGCGCCTTCGGTGAGCAGGCCGCCATTGACCAGCACCGAGATGCGGTCGGCGAAGGAGAACACCAGATCCATGTCGTGTTCGATCAGCAGCACCGTGACCTCGCGCGGCAGCGCCGCAACCGCCGCCAGGATGTCGTGGCGTTCGCTCTCGGGCACACCGGCGGCGGGCTCATCGAGCAACAGCACCCGCGGCCTGGCGGCGATCGCAACCGCGATCTCGAGCAGGCGCTGCTTGCCGTAGGGCAATGTCGAGGTGAGCTCGGTCATCACGTCGAGCAGATGGAAGCGCGACAGGATCTCGGCGATCTCGGCATTGACGTCGTCGCGCGTTCCCATCCGCCGCCACCAGTCGCCGCCGCGGCCCATTCGTTCGGAGACCGCAAGCCCGATGGTTTCGAGCGGGGTCAGGTCGGCATAGAGCTGGTTGATCTGGAAGGTGCGCGACAGCCCGCGCAGCACCCGCTTGTGCACGGAGAGGCCGGTGATGTCGTAGCCTTCGAGCAGGATGCGCCCGCTGTTCGGCGTCAGTACCCCGGTCAGCTGGTTGATGACGGTGGTTTTGCCGGCTCCGTTCGGCCCGATCAGCGCGTGGCGGGCGCCCTGCACCACCTTCAGCGAGAGGTCGCGGGTGACGCGAAGCCCGCCGAAGGACTTTTCGAGGCCGCGGGTTTCGAGCGCGATCGTCATGGCGCGTCGCCCTCGGGCACGGTGACGGCGGCCTTGCGGCCGGCGCATTGTCGGATGATCAGGTTCGGCACGAACAGCACCCAGCGGTGGATGCGCGCGCGGCCGACCATCACGATCATGACCAGCACGAGGCCGATCCAGAACAGCCAGTATTGCGGAGTGATGCTCTGAAACAGCTCCTGCAGCATCTTGAACACGACCGCGCCGATCAACCCGCCATAGAGATAGCCGGTGCCGCCGATCACCAGCACCAGCATCAAATCGGCGGAGCGCTCGAAGGAAAACACGTCGAGCGAGGCCAGCGCCGTGGTCTGGGTGAACAGCGCGCCGGCGATTCCGGCATAGAAGGCGGCCAGCGTATAGACCGCGATCAGGCGGCGGTTGACCGGTATGCCGATCGCGGCCGCGCGCAGCGGATTGTTCCTGATCGCGCGCAGCGACAGGCCGAACGGCGAATGCACCACGCGGCGGGCCAACAGGAACAGGATGAACAGCACGATCAGCGAGTAGAAGAGCCCGGTCTTGCCGAACATGTCGAAGGCGAACCGCCCGAGGATCGGCTGCATCTCGATACCCTGCAGGCCGTCGGTGCCGCCGGTGATGTCGGAGAAGCGTTCGGCGAGCGCTTCCAGCAGCAGCGCGATGCCGAGCGTGACCATCAACCGGGTCAGGTCGACACCGCGGATCACCAGGAAACTGGTCAGGAAGCCGAGCACCGCCGCAACGAGACCGGCGACGACCAGCGCGATGACGGGCTCGTTGATGATGCCATGCAGCGCCAGCAGGCCGGCCGAATAGGCGCCGACGCCGAAGAAGGCCGCGTGGCCGAGCGAGACGATGCCGGCGTAGCCGAGAATCAGATCGAGCGAGACCGCGAACAGGCCGAGCCGCACGATATCGGTCATGATCAGATAGCGCGACGGGAACAGGAACGCACAAGCCAGCGCCAGCACCCAGAAGGCGACCTCGCTGATCCGCCAGCGCGCGCTGGCCATCGCGTGGGTGGAGACGTCGGACAACGCGGTCATATCAGCCTCACCGCGCCGCGGTGCGGCCGAACAGGCCGTTCGGGCGCCAGAGCAGGATCACGATCATCACCGTGTAGATCACGAAGGGGCCGACCTTCGGCACGTAATATTTGCCGGCGACGTCGGCGATGCCAAGCAGCAGCGAGGCCAGGAACGGCCCAGTGATCGAGGACGAGCCGCCGACCGTCACCACGATCAGGAAGTAGATCATGAATTTCAGCGGGAAGTACGGATCGAGCCCGAGGATCTCCGCGCTCAGCGCGCCGCCAAGCCCGGCAAGGCCGCAGCCGAAGGCGAAGGTGAAAGCGAACACTTGCGGCACGTTGATGCCGAGCCCGATCGCGGCGCGCGGATCGTCGACCGCGGCGCGCAGGCGGCTGCCGAACCGCGTCTTCGCGAGGATCAGCTGCAGCGCCAGCGTGAGCAGGCCGCAGATCGCGACGATCATCAGCCGGTAACGCCCGATGCCGACGCCGAACAGGTCGATCTGCCCCTCCAGCGCCGCCGGCAATTTGATGAACACCCGTGACGATCCCATGATGTAGTCGACCGCCGCGACCGACATGAACACCAGACCGATCGAGAACAGCACCTGGTCGAGATGGCTGCGGCCATAGAGATGCCGGTACAGCGTACGCTCCAGCGCAACGCCGATCGCGGCACTTCCGACAAAGGCGAGCGGCAGGCCTGCGAAGAACGGCCAGCCGGACTGATTGACCAGCACGGCGCAGATATAGCCGCCGGCCATGGCGAAGGCGCCATGCGCGAGGTTGACGAAGTTCATCAGCCCGAGCGTCACCGCAAGCCCGCAGGCGAGCACGAACAGCAGCATGCCGTAGGCGACGCCGTCGAACAGGTTGGTGAGGACAGAAGCCATCGGGTCACATCAACCGAGAGGACGCAAAGGACACCACGTCGACGGGTTCGTCGTGGCCGGGCTCATTGTCCCAGCCGCGACGTGGAGAAGCGTAGTTTTCGCGCGTCACTTCTTGGTCTTGCCGGAATCCTTGACGGCCTCGAAAGTCGCGAACTCGACATTGTAGAGCTCGCCGTCGACCTTCTCGACCTTGCGGATATAGATGTTCTGCACGATGTCGCGGGTTTCCGGATCGATCGAGATCGGACCGCGCGGGCTCTCCCACGTCATACCCTTCATCGCCTCGATCAGTCTGTCGCCGTCGGTCGCGCCACCCGTCTTCTTCAGCGCCTCGTAGATCAGATGGATGCCGTCATAGCCGCTGACCGCCATGAAGCCCGGGCGATTGCCGAACGCCTTCTTGTAGGCGGCGACGAATTCCTTGTTCATCTGAGACGGATGCGCTGCCGAATAGAGATGCGCGGTCACCGCGCCGAGCGCGGCATCGCCCATGTTGTTGAGCAGGTCGTCGTCCATCACGTCGCCGGGGCCGATCACCTTGATGCCGCCCTTGTCGAGCCCACGCTCGGCATATTGCTTCATGAAGTTGCCGCCCTGCCCGGCCGGCACGAACACGAACATCGCGTCGGGCTTGGCATCCTTCATGCGCTGCAGGAACGGCGCAAAGTCGGGATTGGCGAGCGGGACCTTGACCTCTTCCACGATCTCGCCGCCACCGGCGGTGAAGTGCTGCTTGAAGAAGGTCAGCGCGTCATTGCCCGGCGCATAGTCGGAGGTCAGCGTCGCGACCTTCTTGATGCCGTTCTTGACCGCCCAGTCGCCGATGATGGTGGAGGACTGCGCCAGCGTGAAGCTGGTGCGCACGATATAGGGCGAGCGCTCGGTGATGATCGAGGTGCCGGCGGCCATTACGACTTCCGGGATCTTGGCCTGCGTCGCCAGCGGCGCCGCGGCGAGCGCCGCGGGCGTCACGCCGAAGCCGGCGATGAAGTTGACCTTGTCGTTGACGATCAGTTCCTGCGCGAGCCGTTTGGTGTTGTCGGGCACCGCGGCGTCGTCCTTCAGGATGATCTCGATCTTCTTGCCGCCGACGGTGTCGCCCTTCTGCTGCATGTAGAGCTTGATGGCATTATCGATCTGCTTGCCGGTCGAGGCCTGCCCACCGGTCATCGGCAGGATCAAGCCGATCTTGACGGCGTCGTCCGCCCACGCCGGCATGCTGGCGCACCAACCCGGAAGCACGGCCGCGGCGGCGCCCCACAGCAACATCTTGCGACGATTCAACATCGACGTCCCTCCCCCTTCCATTGTTCTGCGTCGAGCCGAGTGCCCGGCCCTTGCCTTATCTTGACCCAAGCCTGTCACGGCCGAGCCGTCACGCGACAAGGCGTTTCCCCGCGCCCTCTGTCAATCGGACGATGGACGTGTGTCGCGCGCCTCGATTTGGCCCAGCGGCAGAAACAAGTATCACGATACCAGAACTATTCTCCGAAACTCAACGCCCCAACATGAACCGCTCGCGCGCTCAGCCGCTGTAGGCTCGATTCATTTGTACGATCGTGCAAATCAAGCGCCACTGTCAACAAACAAGCACAATTGCAGCCGAACGGTCGCGCCCAACATCATCATCCATAAAGTTCAGGGCTGTATGCTGCCGCCAATGCCGATCTTCACACGCCACATCCCTGTCCTGACTGCCCTCGCGCTCGCGACCTGCGCGCTCGGAGGATGCGGCACAGTGAACCAGAAGGTTTCGGCCGGCATGGCCGACTACATTCCGGCCTGGGCCGGTGGTCTGCCGGCAGACGCGCCACCGCGGCCGGGCACCCCGGAATACGACAAGTTCATGCAGGAGCGGGAACGCAAGCGCCTGATGCCGGCGGCGGAGCGTGGCGACGACGCCAAGCCGGCAGCGCCGGCGCAGAGCGCTGCCCATTGAGCATCGGGCCCTTCGCGCCTGCAGCGCGTCATGGGCGACGCGTGAAACTGCGGATCAGTCCACGAACACCACGGTCTTGCGCCCGTTGAGGATGACGCGGTCGGCGAGATGGTAGCGGATCGCCCGCGCCAGCACGCGGCGCTCGATGTCGCGGCCCTTGCGCACGAGATCCTCGGGCGTGTCGCGATGGCTGATGCGCTCGACGTCCTGGTCGATGATCGGCCCCTCGTCGAGATCGCTGGTGACATAATGCGCGGTGGCGCCGATCAGCTTGACGCCGCGCTCATGCGCCTGGTGGTAGGGCTTGGCGCCCTTGAAGCCCGGCAGGAAGGAATGATGGATGTTGATGCAGCGACCCGACAGCCGCGCCGACATCTCGTCGGACAGGATCTGCATGTAGCGGGCGAGCACCACGAGGTCGGTCTTGGTGTCCTGGGCGAGCTTCCAGACCGCGTCTTCCTGCTGCCGCTTGGTCTCTTTGGTCACCGGCAGGTGATGGAACGGGATATCGCCGAAATCGACCGAACCGTAGACTTCGCGCGGATGGTTGGAGACGATCGCGGTCGGGATCATCTCGAGCTCGCCGGTGCGCCAGCGATAGAGGATGTCGACCAGGCAGTGATCGGACTTTGACACCAGCAGCATCACCCGGCGGCGGCTGGCGCGATCGCGCATCTGCCATTCCATGCCGAAACGCTCAGCGATCGCGGCAAAACCGGTCTGCAGCGCCGGCAGCCAGACCGCAAGATCGGCGGCAGTGAACACCACGCGCATGAAGAACTTGCCGGTCTCGATGTCGTCGAATTGCTGGGCGTCCAGGATGTTCTGCCCATTATGCGCAAGGAAGGTCGAAACCGCAGAGACGATCCCCGGCCGGTCGGGACAGGACAGGGTCAGAACGAATTGATGGTCGGGCATGCCAATTGACCAAAGCTTGAGCAGATGTGTGGAACGGTCATTTTCGGCCTCCGTCTACACCGCAGGCGGCCTTGCGCCAATCCCGGCACGGGGGTCAAATCGAACAAATGACGGCAATATGAGTTAAGGACCATCATGGCTGACCGGCTGAACGGCTACCGCATCCTGATCCTCGAAACGCGCGAGGAAGCGCAGTTTTCCCGCCTGCTCGCCGAGCAGGGCGCCGACGTGCTGCAATGCCCGATGTTCACCATCCATGATGCGTCGGATCCGGCACCGATCGAGGCCTGGATTCGCCGCGCCATCGAACGGCCGCTCGACGACCTCGTGCTGATGACCGGCGAAGGCCTGCGCCGGCTGATGAAGGTGGTGCGCCGGATCGGGGTCGAGGCGGAGTTTGTCGGCGGCCTCGGCAAGGCGCGCAAATTCGCCCGCGGTCCCAAGCCCGGCCGCGCGCTGCGCGAGATCGGCCTCGAGCCGCAAATGACGACCGAGAAGCCGACCTCGGAAGGCGTCGCCGAGATGCTGGCGAAGCTCGACCTGAGCGGCCATCGGCTCGGCTTGCAGCTCTATCCGGACAAGGATCACGCCACGCTGATCGGCGCGATCAAGGCGCAGGGCGCCGAAGTCGATACGGTGCTGCCCTATGTCTATGACGCGCAAGCCGCCGACGGCAACATCGTCACTGCGATCGAGGAGATGGCGCAGGGCCGCATCGATGCGATCGCACTGACCAATCTCGGCCAGGTCCGCCGCCTCATCGAGGTGGCACGGGCGCGCGGCTGCGAGGACAGGTTACGTCAGGGATTCGAGCGTACGCCGATCGCGTCCGTCGGACCGGCGGTATCGGACGAACTCAAGTCCCATGGGCTGCGCACCGATATCTATCCGGCGGAAGACGCCTTCTTCATGCGGCCGCTGATATCGGCGATGGCGGCCGCGCTTTCGAAAAATCCGCCGCGCGCGGCGGCGCGTTAGTCGCAAGAAACCGTCATTGCGAGGAGTTCGCGACAATATTGCAAAGCAATTTTACGCTGAAGCGGCGAAGCAATCCATTCTCTCCCGAGCGGACAAATCGATTGCTTCGCGGAGCCTGTCGTCGGGCGGCGCATCGCGCCGACCTGCTGGCTCGCAATGACGACGCTGAGGCGTCCTACTCCGCCGCCTGCCTGGTCTCGTTCAGATAGGCCTGGTAGGCGAGCTTGATGCCATCCTCGAGCGAAGTCGCGGCGCGCCAGCCGAGCTTGGCCAGCCGGCCGACGTCGAGCAGCTTGCGCGGCGTGCCGTCGGGCCGCGAGGTATCGAAGCGGATCTCGCCGCGATAGTCGACGGTAGCAGCGACCACGCGGGCGAACTCGGCGATGGTGATGTCTTCGCCGGTGCCGATATTGACCAGTTCCGGTGACGAATAGGTCTTCATCAAATGGATGCAGGCGTCGGCGAGGTCGTCGACGTAGAGGAATTCACGGCGCGGCGTGCCGGTGCCCCACACCGCGACATTGCCCGCGCCGGAGACCTTGGCCTCGTGGAAGCGGCGGATCAGCGCGGCGACGACGTGGCTGTATTCGGGGTGATAATTGTCGCCGGGACCGTAGAGATTCGTCGGCATCACGCTGATGAAATCGGCGCCGTACTGGCTGCGATAGGCCTCGGCCATCTTGATGCCGGCGATCTTGGCGATCGCATAGGGCTCGTTGGTCGGCTCCAGCGGGCCGGTCAGCATCGAATCCTCGCGCAGCGGCTGCGGCGCGAGGCGCGGATAGATGCAGGAGGAGCCGAAGAACATCAGCTTCTCGCACCCATTGGCATGGGCCGCCTGGATCACGTTGGTCGATATCGCCAGATTGTCGTAGAGGAATTCGGCGCGCAGCGTGTTGTTGGCGACGATGCCGCCGACCTTGGCGGCGGCGAGAAACACCGCCTGCGGCCGCTTCGCGGCAAACCAGGCGTTGACCGCGGCTTGGTCACGCAAATCGACCTCTCCGCGCGACACCGTCAAGAGATCGGCCCCTTCGCGCGCCAGCCGGCGCATCAGCGCAGAGCCGACCATGCCGCGATGGCCGGCGACGAAGACCGTCTTGCCCTTCAGTTCAAACGCCGTGCTTGCCATGGGCCGCATCCTGCCTGGCCTCGACGAGATCGCTGGCGACCATTTCCTTCACCAGTTGCGCGAACGGCGTCTTTGGCGCCCAGCCGAGCTTGGCGCGCGCCTTGCTGGCGTCGCCGATCAGAAGATCGACCTCGGTCGGACGGAAATAGACCGGGTCGATCTGCACCAGGGTGTTGCCGGTCGCCTTGTCGACGCCGATCTCCTCAACGCCCTTGCCGCGCCATTCGATGCTGCGGCCGACCTCGGCGAATGCCAGCTCGACGAATTCGCGGACCGAGCGCGTCTCGCCGGTCGCGAGCACGAAGTCGCCGGGCTCGTCCACCTGCAGGATTTTGTGCATGCCCTCGACATAATCGCGGGCGTGACCCCAGTCACGCTTGGCATCGAGGTTACCGAGATAGAGCTTGTTCTCCAGGCCGACCTCGATGCGGGCGACGGCGCGGGTGATCTTGCGCGTCACGAAGGTTTCGCCGCGGATCGGACTCTCATGGTTGAACAGGATGCCGTTGCTGGCGAACATGCCGTAGGCTTCCCGGTAGTTGACCGTGATCCAGTAGCCGTACAGCTTGGCGACGGCATAGGGCGAACGCGGATAGAACGGCGTGGTCTCCTTCTGCGGCACCTCCTGCACCAGCCCGTACAGTTCCGAGGTCGAGGCCTGGTAGAACCGGGTCTCCTTTTCCATGCCGAGGATGCGGATCGCCTCCAGCAGACGCAGCACGCCGATGGCGTCGGCGTTGGCGGTGTATTCCGGGCTCTCGAAACTGACCTGGACGTGGCTCTGGGCGGCGAGGTTGTAGACCTCGGTCGGCCGGATCTGCTGCACCAGTCGGATCAGATTGGTCGAATCGGTCATGTCGCCGTAGTGCATCAGGAACGGCACGTTGCCGGCGTGCGGATCCTGGTAAAGATGGTCGACGCGCGCCGTGTTGAACGAGGACGAGCGGCGCTTGATACCGTGCACGGTATAGCCGAGGCCGAGCAGATATTCGGCGAGATACGCACCGTCCTGCCCGGTGATGCCGGTAATCAGCGCAACGCGCCGCTTTGAGTCCTGAGCCACCGAATCCTTAACCGCCATGTCATCTCCAGAGAGCGCGAAAACCGCGCGGTCCCGACGAGGCCGGTCTGTAGCATCCGGCCTGCCGCAAGTCTAATGGCATAATCGTTTGAAATCAGGACTTTAAGGCATGACCTGGAAAAGTGTGTAGCGGTTTTCCGAAAAGATCATGCCCAAACAAGAAGCTAAAGCGCGATCGATCTCATCGCGCTTTAGAACCTCGAAAAGTGGCGTCGTTCGGCGCAGCGTCGGTCACTCCCCATAGTGGCGCAGCCGGTCGAGCTCGATGATCGTCACCCCGCCATATTCGAGCCGCAGCAGGCCCTCGCGCTCGAGCCGTTTCAGGCACTGGTTGGCGTTCTGCCGGGAGATACCCGACAGCGCCCCGATCTCCTCCTGGGTGATCTCCAGGTGCAAGGTGAGCTCGGGGTAGAGAATCGGATTGAACAGCGAGGCGATCGAGCGCGCCAGCCGCGCGGTGGCATCCAGCGTGCGGCCGTATTCGAGCAGCGCGATGAACTGGCCGAGCCGCTCGTTGAGCTGTCCGACCAGGAAGCGGTTGAAGCCGACGCTGTTCTCGAACAGCCAAACGAAAGTCCGGCGATCCATCATCGCCAGCCTGGTGTCGCGCAGCGCGACCACGTCGTAGCGCCGCAGCTCGTTTTTGAGCACGGTACCCTCGCCGAACCAGGCGCCGGCGGTAAGGCCCGCGAAGCTCGCGGCCTTGCCGCCGCGCGAGACGATGCCCATGCGCGCCAGCCCGGTGACGATGCCGGTCCAGTACTGGAAATTGTCGCCGCGCATGAAGATGAATTCGTTGGCGCGGTAGGACTTCTCGGAAATGCCGGCGCGTGCGATCTCGATTTCGTGCTCGCTCAGCTCGCGCGACCAGGCCGCGATGCGCTTCAGGTAATCGGCAGCAATCATTCTAGCGACGGCATCCCACCCCAAGATACTGGCACAATATTGCACCGCAGCAACGCCGCGCGTGAAGCCAGGAACCCGCTTCTTGCAGTGCCAACAAAAATTCCTGACCAAATGTCGGGCACATGACAATTCAACCTATCGCTTTCTCGTATTCAGAGCCACCTCGCGTAACGCCGCGCGCAGCGCCTGGATGGATCGCTGACCACGGATGACGCGAGGGACGGGCTTGCAGGCGGGTGCGGCGTTACCGCGCATGACGCAGGCGATCGGGGCGAGCGCTGCTCCCGAACGCCGGCTTCATTAGTCGGATGGTCTCCCTCCGGCGGCCCATGTAAGATCGAACTGCAAGATCGAAGCGAAGATAAAGAGCGCGCCAAAGCGCCCGTATCTGGAGGGAACAGGGTGGCCAACAGTCTCGAGGTGCGCGGAGTCTCATTGCGCTTTGGTGGCGTCCGCGCGCTGACCGAAGTGAGCTTCGGCGTCAACGAGGGCGAGCTGTTCTCCATCATTGGTCCGAACGGCGCCGGCAAGACCTCGATCGTCAACTGCATCTCCGGCCGCTACCGGCCGACCGAGGGCCAGCTGTTCTATCGCGGCCAGGACATCACCGGCCTCACCCCGAACGCACGACCCCGCCTCGGCATCGGCCGGACCTTCCAGAATCTGGCGCTGTTCCACCATATGAGCGTGCTCGACAACATCATGGTCGGCCGCCATCACCTCTTGAAGAACAACTTCATCACGGGATCGCTGTACTGGCTGACCGGCGCGCGCCGCGAGGAGCTCGAGCACCGCCGCAAGGTCGAGGAGATCATCGACTTCCTCGATCTGCAGTCGGTGCGCAAGGCGACCGCCGGCACCCTGCCCTACGGCTTGCGCAAGCGCGTCGAGCTCGCCCGCGCGATGGCGCTGGAGCCGCAGCTGATCCTGCTCGACGAACCGATGGCCGGCATGAACTTCGAAGAGAAGGAAGACATGGCGCGCTACATCGTCGATCTCAACGAAGAGTTCGGCATGACCGTGATGATGATCGAGCACGACATGGGCGTCGTGATGGACATCTCCCACCGCGTCATGGTGCTGGATTTCGGCCGCAAGATCGCCGAGGGCGATCCGGCCGCCGTGCTCGCCGATCCCCACGTCAAGCGCGCCTATCTCGGCGAAGAGGACGAGGCGCTGGTCGATCCCGACGACAGGCCGACTGTGCGGGAGAGCGCGGCATGATCGACTATGCCGGTCGCGCCGCGCAGGCCGACACCTTTCCCAAGATGCTGCGCCTCAACGCCAGGGAGCACGGCGGCGAGATCGCGCTGCGCGAGAAGGATCTCGGGCTGTGGCGCGAATTCACCTGGAACGATTACCAGACCCGCACCCATGATTTCGCGCTCGGCATGGTCGAGCTCGGGCTCGGCCGCGGCGACGTGATCGGCATCATCGGCGACAACCGGCCGGACTGGGTCGCCGCCGAGATCGCGAGCCACGCGATCGGCGCGATGAGCCTCGGCCTCTACCGCGACGTGCTCGACGAGGAAGCTTCCTATCTGCTGACCTACGGCGAGGCCAAGCTGGTGTTCGCCGAGGACGAGGAACAGGTCGACAAGCTGCTCGGCCTCGCCGGCCGGGCGCCTCACCTGAAGCACATCGTCTATTCCGATCCGCGTGGCATGCGGAAATACGACGATCCGCGGCTGATGGAGGCGAGCAAGCTCGTCGCGCTGGGCCGCGATCGCGCGGCGCGCGAGCCCGGGCTCTACGAGAGGCTGGTCGACGCCACGAAAGGCGACGACGTCGCGATCCTCTGCACGACCTCGGGCACGACAGCCAATCCGAAGCTGGCGATGCTCTCGGCCGGGCGCGTGCTGCGGCACTGCGCGACCTATCTCGCCTTCGATCCGAAGGGGCCGGACGACGAATATGTCTCGGTGCTGCCGCTGCCCTGGATCATGGAGCAGATCTACGCGCTCGGCAAAGCGCTGCTCTCGCGGATGAAGGTCAACTTCGTCGAAGAGCCCGACACCATGATGCACGATTTCCGCGAGATCGCACCGACCTTCGTGCTGTTCGCGCCGCGGGTCTGGGAATCGATCGCGGCCGACGTCCGCGCCGGGGTGATGGATGCCTCGCCGTTCAAGCAGCGGCTCTACGATCTCGGCATGAAGACCGGGCTTGCGGCGCTCGCCGAGGGCAAGCGCTCTGTTTTCGCCGACCAGCTCCTGTTCCGTGCGCTGCGCGACCGGCTCGGCTTCACACGGCTGCGCTCGGCGGCAACCGGCGGCGCGGCCCTCGGGCCGGATACCTTCAAGTTCTTCCAGGCGATGGGCGTGCCGCTGCGCACGCTGTATGGCCAGACCGAGCTGCTCGGCGCCTACACGCTGCATCCCGAAGGCAAGGTCGATCCCGATACCACGGGCGTTCCGATGGCCGACAACATCGAGATCCGCATCGACAATCCCGACGTCAACGGCGTCGGCGAGATCGTGGTGCGGCACCCCAACATGTTCCACGGCTACTACAAGAACCCCGAGGCATCGGTCGCCGACATCAAGGACGGCTGGATGCACTCGGGCGACGCTGGCTACTACAACGACAACCGGCAGCTCGTCGTCATCGACCGCATCAAGGATCTCGCCGAGACCTCGCGCGGCGAACGCTTCTCGCCGCAATATATCGAGAACAAGCTGAAGTTCTCGCCCTATGTCGCCGAGGCCGTCGTGCTCGGCGCCGGCCGCGACGCGCTCGCCGCGATGATCTGCATCCGCTACTCGATCATCTCGAAATGGGCGGAGAAGAACCGGATCTCGTTCACGACCTATACCGACCTGTCCTCACGGCCGGAGGTCTACGCGCTCTTGAAGAAAGAGGTCGAGACCGTCAACGCCACCCTGCCGCCGGCGCAGCGCATCTCGCGCTTCCTGCTGCTCTACAAGGAGCTCGATGCCGACGACGGCGAGCTGACGCGGACCCGAAAGGTCCGCCGCGGCGTGATCAACGAGAAATACTCCGACATCATCGAGGCGATCTACCGCGGCAAGGCCAGCATCCCGGTCGACACCGTGATCCGCTTCCAGGACGGCACCACGCAGCGCGTCCGCACCACGCTCGAGGTCGTCGACCTCGGCCGCGCCACCATCTCGGAGGCCGCGGAATGACTCACCCAACGGCGCGCACTCGCTTTCACCTCGCCCCGCTTGCGGGGAGAGGTCGGATCGCGTCAGCGATCCGGGTGAGGGGGAGCCTCCGCGAGGACGGTGACAATCGTTTCGAGGACCCCCGCCAAATTGCCCGAGATCTCGTTATTCCAGAACCGGAGAACGCGATAGTTGTGGTCGACGAGCCATTTGTCGCGAAGAGCATCCGGTTGGCTGTCGGCGTGTTGCCCGCCGTCCACTTCAATGATGAGACGGCGCTCTCGACAGATAAAGTCGACGGTGTAGGGCCCAATCGGTTCTTGTCTTACGAACTTGTAGCCATTCAGCCTGCGGGCACGAAGCCGGTACCAGAGTGTCCCTTCAGCATCTGTCGAGAAGTTTCGCAACTTCCTAGCGCGTTCGGTTTTGATCTCGCTCGCACCGCGCATGCGGAGACTCCCCCTCACCCGTCGTGCTCCGCACGCCGGCCTCTCCCCGCAAGCGGGGCGAGGCGAAGATAGCACGGACTCCCATGAACACCCAGTTCCTGATCCAGCTGATCGTCAACGGCCTCGTGGTCGGCACGCTTTACGGCGTGGTCGCGATGTCGTTCGTGCTGATCTACAAGGCGACGCAGGTCGTGAATTTCGCGCAAGGCGAATTGCTGCTGGTCGGTGCCTGGGTGTGCTGGGCGCTGCTGACGAAGTACCAGGTGCCGTTCTGGATCGGCATGCCGATCACGCTGGTGTTCATGTTCATCTTCGGCATCGCGATCCAGGTCGTGATCCTGCGGCCGATGATCGGCGAACCGATCATCTCCGTAATCATGGTGACGATCGGCCTCTCGACCGTGTTCCAGGCCGCGCTGAAGTGGATCTTCGGCGTCAATCCGCAGCCGTTCCCGCGCGTATTCCAGAGCCAGGCGGTCAGCCTGTTCGGACTGCAGATCCAGACCGTCTATGTCATGAGCCTCGTGGTCTCGCTCGCCATGATGGTCGGCATGGCCTGGTTCTTCCGCGCCTCCAAGTATGGCCTGGCGATGCGCGCTACCGCTTTCAACCAGCAGGTCGCGCAGTCGCTCGGCATTTCCGTGAAGAGCGTATTCGCGATGGCGTGGGCGATCTCGGCCACGGTCTCGGCCGTCGCCGGCGTCGTGGTCGCCGTGGTCAACGGCGTGTCGTCCGGCCTCTCCGCCTACGGCATCAAGGTGTTTCCGGCCGCGATCCTCGGCGGGCTCGACTCGGTCGGCGGCGCCGTGCTCGGCGGCATCATCATCGGGCTGTTGGAAAACGTCGCCCAGTATATCGACAGCGAGTATCTGCACTGGGGCAATCTGTATGAGATCGCGCCGTTCTACGGCCTGATCATCATCCTGATGATCAAGCCGTACGGGCTGTTCGGCACCAAGGACATCGAGCGGGTCTGATCCATGGCGACAAGCACACTCATTCCTTCCGGCGATTTCCGCACCAGCTACGCGGCCGACACCACGATCTTCCCGACCGCGACCAGCCGCAACTTCGCGATTGCCGGCATCGCGCTCGCTTGCTTCGCGCCGCTGCTGCTGTCCAACTACCTGCTCTCGATCGCGATCCAGATCGGCATCTTCGCGATCGCGGCGCTCGGCCTCAACGTCCTGGTCGGCTTCACCGGTCAGATCTCGATCGGCCATGCCGCCTTCTTCCTGTTCGGCGCCTTCACCTCGGCCTACATCTCCAACAACGCGCCGATCCCGGTGTTCTTCGCGATCCCCCTCGCCGGCGTGATCACGGCGCTGGTCGGCCTGGTGTTCGGCGTGCCGGCAGCGCGGCTGAAGGGACTCTACCTCGTCATCGCAACGCTCGCCGCGCAGTACATCCTGCTCGACTTCTTCTCGCGCGCCGAATGGTTCTCCGGCGGCTCGGTGCCGGCCAGCGCCAATCCGTTCTCGATCTTCGGCTACACTCTGCGCGGCGACCGGCAGTATTTCTACGTCGTGCTCGCCTACATGGTGATCAGCTATCTGCTGGTCACCAATCTGATGCGCACCCGCGACGGCCGTGCACTGGTCGCGATCCGCGACCACTATCTCTCCGCGGAGATCATGGGCATCAACCTGACCAAGTATCGGACGCTGTCGTTCGGGCTTGCCGCGTTCTTTGCCGGCATCGCCGGCGCGCTCTACGCGCATTATCAGCTCGTGGTTTCGCAGGAAGGCTTCGGCATCGAGCGCTCGGTACTGTTCCTCGCCATGGTCATCATCGGCGGCACCGGCTCGGTGATGGGCACGCTGATGGGAACGGCCTTCGTGGTGCTGCTGCCGGAATCGATGGAATGGCTGAGCGCCTGGCTGAAGGGCGGCGCCATCGACAAGGCGCTGCAGCTCAACAACAACATCACATTCCTGCGCGAGATCGCGATCGGCCTGATCATCATCGGCTTTTTGATGTTCGAGCCGGATGGGCTCGCGCATCGCTGGCGGCAGATCAAGGCCTACTGGAAGCTATATCCGTTCTCGCACTGACGCTTGGAACAACTCAAATTCGGTTCAACGAATAAAAGGAGGAAACAACAATGACGATTAGATCCCTTTTGAGCTCGGTCTCCCTCGCGCTGCTGGTCAGCGGCGCGGCCGCCACCGCGCAGGCGCAGATCGCCATCGGCCATCTGCAGGACCTCTCGGGCGGCACCTCGGACGTCGGCACGCCCTATGGCCAGGGCGTCGTCGATACCTTCGCCTGGGTCAATAAAAACGGCGGCGTCGGCGGCAAGCAGATCAATGCCGACAGCAACGACTATGGCTATCAGGTGCCGCGCGCGATCGCGCTGTACAAGAAATGGTCGGCGCCCGACGGCAAGGTCGCGGCGATCATGGGCTGGGGCACGGCGGATACCGAGGCGCTGACCGGCTTCCTGGCGCAGGACAAGATCCCCGACATGTCGGGCTCCTATGCGGCCGCGCTGACCGATCCCGAAGGCACCAGCGGCAAGGCCAAGCCCGCGCCGTACAACTTCTTCTACGGCCCGAGCTACTCGGACGCGCTGCGCGCCGAGCTGACCTGGGCGGCCGAGGACTGGAAGGCCAAGGGCAAGCCCGGCAAGCCCAAATTCGTCCACATGGGCGCCAACCATCCCTATCCGAACGCGCCGAAGGCCGCCGGTGAAGCGCTCGCGACCGAGCTCGGGTTCGAGGTGCTGCCGCCTCTGGTGTTCGCGCTGTCGCCCGGCGACTACTCGGCGCAGTGCCTCAGCCTGAAGAGCTCCGGCGCCAACTACGCCTATCTCGGCAACACCGCAGCCTCGAACATCTCGGTCATGAAGGCCTGCAAGACCGCCGGCGTCGACGTCCAGTTCCTCTCTAACGTCTGGGGCATGGACGAGAACGCGGCCAAGACCGCGGGCGATGCCGCCGACGGCGTGATCTTCCCGCTGCGCACGGCGGTCGGCTGGGGCGGCAATGCGCCCGGCATGAAGACAGTGATGGAGATCTCGAAGATGTCCGATCCGTCGGGCAAGGTCTATCGGCCGGTGCACTACATCGCCGCGGTCTGCAGCGCGCTCTACATGAAGGAAGCGCTGGATTGGGCCGCCAAGAACGGCGGCGCCACCGGCGAGAACGTCGCCAAGGGCTTCTACCAGAAGAAGGACTGGGTGCCGGCTGGCATGGACGGCGTCTGCAATCCGTCGAACTGGACCGAGAAGGATCATCGCCCGACGACCAAGGTCGATCTCTATCGCGCCAAGGTTTCCGGCGCGACCGATGGCGACATCAACGACCTGATGGCCAAGGGCACGATCAAGCTCGAGAAGGTGAAGACCGTCGAACTGCCGCGCAAGCCGGAATGGTTCGGCTGGTGAGGAGACAATCGCCACAAACAAGTCCGTCATCCCCCGCGAAAGCGGGGGATCCAGTACGCCGCGGCCTCTCCGTTAGCTTCGAACGTCTCTGGAATACTGGGTCACCCGCTCGAGTGCGCCGTTGCGCAAACGCGGGTGACGACAACGGAGAGTGATGCGGATCATGACCCAAAGCGTCGAAGCAACACGGCCAGCACCGACGGCAGTCCCGCCGCCGCCGCTGCTCAGCGTCAACAACATCGAGGTCGTCTATGACGACGTCATCCTGGTGCTGCGCGGCCTCAGCCTCGAAGTGCCGAAGGGCGCGATCGTGGCGCTGCTCGGCGCCAACGGCGCCGGCAAGTCGACCACGCTGAAGGCGATCTCCGGCCTGCTCAAGACCGAGGACGGCGAAGTCACCCGCGGCGAGATCCTGTTCGAGGGCCAGCGCATCAACGGCATCGACCCGGACAAGATCGTCCGCCGCGGCATCTTCCAGGTGATGGAAGGCCGACGCATCGTCGCCGACATGACCTCGCTGGAGAATTTGCGGCTCGGCGCCTTCACGCGCCGCGACGGTGAGGTCTCTGATGATATCGACATGGTGTTCAAATATTTCCCGCGCCTCAAGGAGCGCACCGGCCTTGCCGGCTATCTCTCCGGCGGCGAGCAGCAGATGCTCGCGATCGGCCGCGCGCTGATGGCGCGCCCGAAGATGATCCTGATGGACGAGCCCTCGATGGGGCTGTCGCCGCTGCTGGTCAAGGAAGTGTTCGCGATCATCAAGGAGATCAACCGCGATCTTGGCGTCACGATCCTCCTGGTCGAGCAGAACGCCCGCGCCGCGCTGTCGGTCGCGAGCCACGGCTACATCATGGAACAGGGCAAGGTGGTGCTCGACGGCTCCGCCGACGAGCTGCGCGACAATGAGGACGTCAAGGAGTTCTACCTCGGCGGCGCCGGCGACCAGCGCAAGAGCTTCAAGAACCTGAAGAGCTTCAAGCGGCGCAAGCGCTGGCTGTGAGGATATCGGGGCGTTTTCGGGCGGAGTTGCGTGTGCAGAAAACGCGTCAGAACAGGAAGGCGGTTCTATCCGAGCACCTGCTCGGCTTCAGTGACCGCGCAGAGCACATGGTAGAAAGACGACGCCGGGATCGTGGTGACCAGCGATCTGCCCTCGCGGTCGAACTGGTCGTACCAGCCCCCTCGCACAGGATGGCTGAAATAGTGCCGCTCCAGCAGCACCAGCGCCGCGCGGGCCTCGTCCGCAGCGCCGGCTTCGCCAGACTCCGCCTGCGCGATCCAGGCCTTGGCCAGCTCGCTCTGCGGCCACAGCCGCCTCGTGTGACGGCGGATGTTGCCCTCGGTATCGCCCTCGTCGATCAGGCAGCCGGTGGCGTCGCGATAGCGCAGCGCGGAGGCCAGGAGCTCGCCGCGCGGGCGTCCGGTGGGGCAGCCGGTGATCCGTTCAAACCCCTTCAGCAGCCAGACCCATTCCGCGAGGTGGCCGGGCTCGACGCTGACCGGCGGGATATTCGACCAGTCCTCCTCGAAATATTCGCCGAGCGTGTGCATCTGCTTGTCGTACAGGTTAGCGAGGAACAGGGCGAAGAAATCGCCGGCGCGGTTCTGGAACGACAAATCGTGGGTTGCGTCGAAGCAGGCGATCATCGCCTCGAAGAGATGCATTTGCGGATTCTGCCGGCGCGGCATCGACGGCGGCAGGCCTTCGTGGAAACCGCCATGGGGCGAGCGCAGCTGGGTGTCGAGGAACGACAGCAGCGCGTCGATCTCGGCGCGGATCTGGGCATCCTGGTCAAGACCATAGGCGGTCGCCAGCGCGAGCAGCACGAAGGCATGGCCGTAGGTGTCACGCAGCGGGTCATGCACGCCGCCGTCCGGCGTCAGGCTGAAGACGAAGCCCGGCCGGCCGTCCGGCGCCTTGGCCTTGGCCAGCAGGTAGTCCAGCCCCTTCAGCGCGATCGCGCGCCCCTCGGGATACCATCCCATCTGGGCCGCCTTGGCGTAGCAGTAGATCTGGCGCGCCTGCACCATGATCCGGCGCGGCGCGGCGTTGTCGGCTGTCCCATCCTGATGCAGCCGGTCGACAAAGCCGCCGGCCGTGCCGTCCCAGCCGACCGTCGACCACAGCGGCAAGGCGTGGTCGATGATGCGGCGCTTCAACCTCCCGACGACGTCGGCGGCCCCGTCAGCCGCAACGCTCTCTGCCTCAGCCATCGTGCTCCCTGGAACCATCCCAATATCAGCGGTCACCGTCTGATAGCACGGGCGGACCGGCACGCCACCTGCGCAAATCCTCTCAAGGACCTGCCATGACCGACCATTACGATGCCCTTGAAACGCGCGATCCGGCCGAGCGCGAGGCCGCCCTGTTCGCCCGGCTGCCGGAGGTGCTGCGCAAGGCGATGGCGGCGCCCGCCTATGCCAATTTGCTGAGGGGCATCGATCCCGCCTCCATCTCCAGCCGGGAAGCGCTGGCGGGGCTGCCGGTGCTGCGCAAATCGGAGCTGCCGGCCTTGCACAAGGCCGCCCCGCCGTTCGGCGGGTTCGTGGCCGAGAAGCCCGGCGCGTTTGGGCGGCTGTTCACCTCGCCCGGACCGATCTTCGAGCCGGAAGGCCGCCAGGCCGACCCCTGGCGCGGGGCGCGGGCGCTGTTTGCGGCGGGCTTTCGCGAGGGGGACGTGGTGCTGAACACCTTCAGCTATCACCTGACCCCCGGCGGCTTCATCTTCGACGCCTCGGCGCGGGCACTCGGTTGTGCCGTGATCCCGGCTGGCCCAGGGAACACCGAGCAGCAATTCGAGCTGATCGAGGCCTATCGGCCGGTCGGCTATAGCGGCACACCCGATTTCCTGAAGATACTGCTCGACGCCGCCGCCGCGGGCGGTCGCGACGTGTCCTCGATCAAGCGCGCGCTGGTCTCAGGCGCGGCATTTCCGCAATCGTTGCAGGAGGAGATGAAGGCGCGCGGCGTCGAGGCCTACCAGGCCTTCGGCACCGCCGATCTCGGCCTGATCGCATTCGAGACGCCGGCGCGCGAGGGGATGACGGTCAATGAGGAGCTGATCCTGGAGATCGTCAAGCCCGGCACCGGGGATCCTGTCGCGCCGGGGGACGTCGGCGAGATCGTGGTGACCTCGCTCGATCCGCATCATCCCTGGATCCGCCTCGCGCTCGGCGATTTGACCGCGGCCCTGCCGGGCGCGAGCCCGTGCGGGCGCACCAACATGCGCATCAAGGGCTGGATGGGCCGCGCCGACCAAACCACCAAGGTCAAGGGCATGTTCGTGCGCCCGGAGCAGATCGCGGAAATCGGCAAGCGTCATCCCGCACTCGGACGGCTGCGCCTCGTGGTCACGCGCGCCGGCGAGGCTGACGCGATGACGCTGAAAGCCGAATGCACTTCTCCGGCCGGCACCCTGCAGGACGAGATTGCGGCCACGCTGCGTGCCGTGACCAAGCTCGGCGGCGTCGTCGAGCTGGTCGGCGCCGGCGCGCTGCCGAACGACGGCAAGGTGATCGCCGACGAACGATGAGCCGACCACCCCGTGTGATCCAATCCACGTTGTCGCGCGCGGCATTGTGAACTATTGAGCTGGTTCATGCCTCGCGGAGACGGGATCATCATCTCATGAGTAGCGCTTCCGGAAGTGAGCCGCGACGGCCGGCGGTTTTCTTCGATCGGGACGGCGTCCTGAACCAGGATATCGGCTATCTGTTCGAGAGTCACAGGCTGATCTGGATCGACGGGGCGCGCGAGGCGGTGAAGGCCGCCAACGACATGGGCTATCTTGCGTTCGTCGTGACCAACCAGTCAGGTGTCGCAAGAGGCCTCTATGAGGAGGCGCACGTCCAGCAGCTTCACGACTGGATGGCGGCCGAGCTCGGCAAGATCGGCGCGCATATCGACGCCTTCGAGTATTGCCCGTTCCATCCTGAAGGGTCCGTTGAGCGATACCGGCAGGTCAGCCCCCGACGCAAACCGTCGCCGGGCATGATCACCGATCTGCTGGAGCGCTTTCCGGTCGACGTTGAACGAAGCTTTTTGATCGGCGATCAGCCAACCGATCTCGAAGCCGCGCGCGCGGCGGGCGTAAGGGGCTATCTGTTCTCAGGCCCCAATCTGGAAGTGTTCCTGAAGCCGCTGCTGCAGCGAAGCTGAGCCCGGCGCCCGGCGCGAGGCGGCCATGGCGATCAGAACTTGCGGACCAGATCGATCACCTCGTCCTGCTGCTGACGCGTGATCTCGGCGAACATCGGGATTGAGAGAATCTGGCCCTGATCGCGATGGGCGTTGGGGAATTGCTCCGGCCGGTGGCCAAACCGGGCGTAGGCCGGCAGGAATGGCAGCGCGGTCGGGTAGTTGATCGCGGTCTGCACGCCATTGGCGTTGAGGTGCGCGGCGAGCGCGTCGCGGCGCGGATGCCTGATCGTGTAGAGGTGGTAGACGTGGCTGCGCGCCGGCGCCACCTCGGGCACGACGACGTCTTCGATCTGGTTGAGGCCGGCATCGTAGACCTCGGCTGCGGCCTGGCGGGCCTCTGTCCAGGCGGTGAGATGCGGCAGCTTGGCCGAGAGGATCGCAGCCTGCATCCCGTCGAGCCGGCTGTTGACGCCCTCGATGTGGTGCTGGTGCTTCACCAGCCCGCCATGGCGCGCCAGCATCGCCATTCGCTCGGCGAGCGCCGCATCGTTGGTGACGACCGCGCCGGCATCACCCATCGCGCCGAGATTCTTGCCGGGATAGAATGAATAGGTCGCGGCCTCGCCGAACGTGCCGACCATGCGGCCCTTGTAGCGCGCGAGATGGGCCTGGGCGCAGTCCTCGATCACCCAGAGCTTGTGCTTCTGCGCGATCGCCATGATCGCGTCCATGTCTGCGGGCTGGCCGTACAAATGCACCGGGATAATGCCGACGGTGCGCGGCGTGATCGCGGCCTCGATCGTTGCCGGATCGATCGTGAATGTCGCATCATCGGTGTCGCAGAACACGACGGTGGCGCCGGAATGGGTGATCATCGCCGCAGTCGATATCCAGGAATGCGCCGTCGTGATCACCTCATCGCCCGGCTTCACCTTCAGCGCCCGCATCGCAAGATAAAGCGCATCGGTGCCGTTGGCGCAGGACACGCAGTGAGCGACCTCGGCAGCCGCGGCAAACTCGCGTTCGAAGGCGTCGACATAGCTGCCGCGAATGAAGGCGTTGTCGCGGATCACGCCGGCGATCGCCGCATCGATCTCGTCCTTGATCGACTGGTACTGCAGTTGCAGATCGGCATACGGCACCGGCATCGATATTCCCCTATTGGCTCGCCAGCAGCCGGCGCGCCGGATTGCCGGCATAGGTGCCTGATGTCGTGATGTCCTTGGTCACGACAGACCCTGCGCCGATGACGACGTCATCAGTGATCCTGACCGGCATGATCGTGGCGTTAGAGCCGATCGACACCCGGTTGCCGATCACGGTCTCGCGCCACAGCTCCTTGCGGCCGCGCGCCGGGCCGCCGGTTGCGAACGTGTCGTTGACGAACATCACGCCGTGCCCGACGAAACAGTCCTCGCCGATGGTGACGAGCTCGCAGACGAAGGCATGCGATTGCACGCGGGTGCGCGCTCCGACCACCACGCCCTTCTGGATTTCGGTGAAAGGCCCGATGAAGCAGTCGTCGCCGACCGTGCAGCCGTAGAGATTGCAGGGCTCGACGATCTTGACGCGTTCGCCGAACGCGACGTCGCGCACGCCGGCCTGATGCACTTCCGGCTGATTCACGAAACGACACCCAGCCGGCTCAGCCGCGGTGTGAAGCGCAGCGCGACTTCTTCTCCGGTCTCGATCGACTCATAGAGGGCCGAGATCAGCTCCAGGCTCTTGCGGCCCTCGAGCCCGTCGACCAGCGCCGCGCGCTGGTTCTCCAGGCAATCGACCACGTGATGATAATAGGCCTGATGGCCGAAGCCGTAGACGTTGGGCGGGTTGACCGAGAACTTCTCCACGACGTCCTTGTCCGACGGCAGCTCGTTGACGAAGCGCCAGTGCCGGATCTGGTTGACCGCGAAACCGGAAATCTCGACCGTGCCCTTTTCGCCCAGGATCGACAGCGAGCCCTCGAGATCGGTCGGGCGCGCCGCGGTGGTCGCCTCGATGATCCCGAGCGCTCCGTTTCGGAACTTCAGCGTCGCGACGGCGGTGTCCTCGGTTTCGATGTTGGCCAGCGCCGTCGTCGCGCGCGCATGCACGCTCACCACGTCGCCGAAGAACCATTCCAGCATATCGACATGGTGGCTCGCCTGGTTGGTCAGCACGCCCCCGTCATAGGCCCAGGTGCCGCGCCAATCGTCCTGGTCGTAATAGGCCTGGTCGCGGCACCACCGCACCCGCACAGTCCCGAGGATGAGCTTGCCGAAGCGACCGGCATCGAGCGCCTCGCGCGCCTTGACTACCGGCACGTTGAAGCGGTTCTGCTTGACGATGAACATCTTGACGCCGGCCTCGTCGCAGGCCCGGATCATGTCGTCGGCGTCCTGCAGCCGCAGCGCCATCGGCTTCTCGACCACGACGTGCTTGCCGGCCCTGGCACAGGCGATCACATGCGCGGGATGCAGCCCGCTCGGGGTCAGCACGGCAACGGCGTCGATATCCTTGCGCGCCAGGAACTCGTGCATGTCGTAATGGGCGGGAACGGCGAACCTCCCGGCAATCGCATCGGCACGCGCACGAAGCGGATCGCAGACCGCAACCAGGCTTGCTCCCGCGATGTGATTGCCACCCAGGAGATCGGAATGGCGCTTGGCGATACGCCCGCACCCGAGCAGGCCAAATCTGATCATGCAACAGGCCCTGTCTTGTCTCGTGACCGGCCATTGCGGCCAGCCGAAAAGCCGAGGGAACAGCGGCCTTGCGAGCCGCACGCTAACGTTCCATTACTCAGAAAACCTGGGGTAAGGCAAGGCCGTGCGCCGGAGTTGTAGTACGTCCCGCCCTCTCCGAGCTGCAAGCGGCATTTGCCTCGTGCGGCAGGATTCCTAGAATGAGGCACGATGACATCTCTGCATCATCTTGTCGTTCCGCCCGTGCCGTGTCATGTCCTTGCCGAATGCGATGACCACCAATGAAACACTCCAGACATAGAGCCCGACACGGCGGCAAATGACAATGAACAATCGCGCTGTTCAGCTGGTACCCGGTTTCGGGTGGTCCCAGTTCAAACTTGCGGTGCTCGCCTATGCGCACATAATGGTTTGCGCCGTCACGTTGTACTTCATCACGGCCGTCAATTCGTTCCCGGGAATCATCAGTTCCGACCAGTCGCACCTGGCAGCTGCAGTCCTGAATGTCGTGGCGTTCAGCCCGGTCGTGCTCCTGTTTGCGATCGGGCGCTTCAGCTTTGGCTACCTGGTCGGCTTTTACTTCTACATCATGGTCCTGGGATATCTCTGGCTGATCGAATTTTCGCTACTTGATTACGATCATCGCCTGGCGCTGGCCTCGATCGTGCTTTCGGCATTGGCATTCCTCGCGCCCGCGTTGTTCATCACCGGGCCGGTGCGGCAGGCCGTCGTGATACCGGCGCGCGCCTTCCACATCATGCCTTCCGTCATCCTGATTGCCTCGGCGGCGATCGTCGGCGTCGGCTCCCTCTACAACCTCAAGCTGGTCGACCTCACCGAGATGTACAAATATCGCGCGGAAGTGGCGTTGCCTACCTACCTGCGATACGCGGTCTGGATCTTCTCGAGCGCTTTGTTGCCGTTCGCCTTTGCCTGCTTCGTCGCCAGCAAACGCATCCTGCAGGCAGGCGTCGCGCTACTTCTGATGCTGTTATTCTATCCAATCATTCTGACCAAGATGGCGCTGTTCGCTCCAGCCTGGCTGCTGTTCCTCGCGCTCGTCAGCAAGCTGGTCGAGGCCCGGACGGCAACGATCCTCTCGTTCCTGCTGCCTGTGTTCATAGGTGTCGTTTGCGCACTGCTGTACCAAGCCGGCTTGATTCCGCTCAGGCCCGGAATGGTCTATTTCGGTATCGTCAACAGCAGGATCATCGCAATCCCGTCGCTTGCCCTCGAAGTCTACAACAACTACTTCTCGGGGCATCCGCTGACCCATTTCTGTCAGATCAACATCGTGAAGCTCGTGGTTGCATGCCCCTATGACGAACCCATCTGGGCCGTCATGGCCAAAGCCTACGAGCTCGGGGCCTTCAATGCCTCGTTGTTTGCGACCGAAGGGATTGCATCGGTCGGCCTCGTGCTCGCGCCGGTATCCGCATTGGTTTGCGGCCTGATAGTCGCTCTTGGCAACCGCCTGTCCTCCGGACTGCCGCCGCAATTCGTGCTGCTATCAACCGGGATTCTGCCCCAAGTTCTGCTCAACGTACCGCTCTCGACAGCCCTGCTGACCAACGGCGTCGGGTTGCTCTTCCTGCTCTGGTATGTCGCGCCGCGGTCAGCCTTCGACGAAGCGGGAGTGTCGAGGGCTATCGCCCCTGAGTAGTCGACAGATGCCGTCGCCGGCTCGACCATCGACCACGTTCCGGACACCTCACTGTCCTTGAACCAGTGAGCTAGGCTCTCATTCGCACAACTCCAACCATGCTTAGGCAATAGCTGCCGCGAACTTGGATAGTGCAAGCCCCGGAACGCGGCACGCAGTTGTGCATCAATTCGTCTACATCGCCAACAGACTTGCAACTGGCAAGGCACGCGACGGCAGTTGCTGAAGAACAACATTAGTCATGGCTCAAGCCACCCGAGTCCATTGGCCAGGAACGTGGGAGCCCACTAGCAAGTATCAATCTCTCACGGTCGCCTTGTTGCAGCTCCAATAGACGTCTAGCCCGCAATACCGCGGTATGGGCGACGCGAGAAGCTGGGGACGCGTCCAACGCGAAAATGGCCGCTCCTGATTAGCGTTCTCGGTGACCGCCCGAAAATTCGAATATCCCGAACAGAGCGCCCGTAAAGACCTCACGGAGACGAATTCGGTCGCCGGCGCAAGCGAACCCTCCTGGTTTTTATCGTACGCGGAACTTTCACCGTCGCGGAAGGTTCCGCGATATCCGCCTAGTTCACGCAACCAATAGCGAAGTGCACGTCTCGGTTCGAGCATGAACTGCCGGTAAGAATAGGCGTGATAGACCATACCGACGAGGCGTCCCCCTGGCACCAGAAGCCGGCGGCAGGCAGCGATCGCAGCGGCAAGGTTGCCGGTATGATGCAGGCAGCCGATCGCGACAATAGCGTCGAACGAATTGTCGGAAAGCGAGTTAGCGAAAAATACTGCCTTGGACGGCCTCGCCTGGCAGTCCGCTCTGCGTCAACCGATGATTGACCATGTTGACGGGATTCGCCGCGATATCAAGACCAGTGAAGTCAGCGCCACTCTCCGCGATCTTCTGCGACACGCTGCCATAGCCGAGGCCGATCTCAAGTACACGCTTGCCGCGCATTGCATTCCAGTCAATGAAGCTCTCGAGATACGGATAAAAGCGAAAATAGTTCTCGTCGTAGCGGCGCAACGACTCCATCGATGAGTCGGTGATCCCCCACGCACGAGCTGCCACCGAGCCACACAGTTCGTCCCAGAACGCCGCATTGGCGGCCTCGATCACCTGTTGAGCTTCATTCATAGCGACCCCACTAGTCCAGCCAAGTAATGTGTTTGACACATATGACGCCGAATTGGCCGCGCAGCGCGAGCAAGCCAAGCCCATCAGCCGCAGCATCTCCCTTTAGCCCGAATAGCCTCCGATGGCCATGCCATTGCCGGCGAGAATGCCTGTGACGACCGAGTCGTCATTTGCAAGGGCAACTCGTACAACTACCCGCCCATTGATTTCTTGATCGCCGGTCCAAGTCGGTGTCTGGCGACTTCAGGCAGCATATGCCACGCCTTGCGTGCAGCCCTCGAAAAAAAATTGGCATAAGCCGGGATCGCTTGAGCAGCAGGCGTCGCCAATGGCGCTAAGAACTCTTCCGTAGGCATCTTCGCCTCGGCTAAAGGCGGCAACCAGTCCGCCTGAGATTTCAAGTTCTGAAGCAACGCGTGCTTGGCGGAAAAGTGTTCTTGAGGCTGTGGCGACCCGGTTGGACCTTCGCGCAGAGCGATGCTCTCCGGCTCGCTTGAGCTGTGAGGAAAGCGCCATGGCTGGCGGATTGATTTGCGATGCTGATTAGAGGGATCAGCGGCGATGCGCGGCAGGTGCTCGCCAATGGCTTCGGCAATCGACGAGGTGAGCTCGTTATAGCTGTAGCGGCCCGATCCAATGAGGTCGACGTGCGCCCGCTCAGCGAATCCTTGAAGATGATCGAGATTGCTGACCTGATCGATCACATCACGCGCATTTGAAAAGTCCTTCTCGCCACGGTCAACCTTTGACCAAGCGTCAGCGTCCACGGCCGCTGTGAACGAAAACTAACGAGCGATTAGCGCACCAAGAGCAGTTCACCCGGTGGTAGGGATAACGCGAGCCTTTACAGGATCGCCTAAGCGCGGATGATATTGTCTGCCGGTTGAGGAAACTTTCCGCGACAATCGACAAGCAGCGGAGCATGCGTCCCGAGCATCTGGTAGTCGAACTTGTCGTGGTCCGTTGCAAGCAGAACGCAATCAAAGCGCTGCAGATTGTCGGCCGTGAGCGCGACACTCGACAAGTCGAACGAGTGCGCCCGCATCTTCGGGAAGGTAGGAACGTGTGGATCGCTGTAGGCGACCTTAGCGCCGAGATCGCGAAGCTTTTCCATCAACAGCACCGAAGGCGATTCGCGAACGTCGTCGACATTTTTCTTGTAGGCAATGCCGAGAACCAGGATCGAGCTGCCGCTGATCGATTTGTGCCGCTGATTGAGGGCCAGCGAGATCTTCGACACCACGTAGTCCGGCATCGAGGAATTGATCTCTCCGGCGAGCTCGATGAAGCGCGTGTGCATGCCGTACTCCCGCGCCTTCCACGTCAAGTAGAACGGGTCGATCGGAATGCAGTGCCCGCCGATGCCAGGACCGGGATAGTACGGAACAAATCCAAACGGCTTGGTTGCTGCCGCGCGGATCACCTCGTGAATGTCGATCCCCATCTTGTCGGCAACCATCTTCATCTCGTTGACGAGGCCGATGTTCACCGAACGATGGATGTTCTCCAGCAGCTTGGTCAACTCGGCGGCCTGGGTCGAGCTCACCGGAACGACCTTGTCGATCACCTGGCGATAGAGAGCGATGCCGGCCTCGAGGCAGACGGGGGTGCAACCGCCGCAGACCTTCGGGATCGACCGGGTCGAAAAATTCTGGTTGCCGGGATCCTCGCGTTCCGGCGAGAACACAAGAAATACGTCCGCGCCGACTGTGAAGCCGCATTTTTCGATCCGCGGCTTTAGTTCCTCCTCGGTCGTGCCCGGATAGGTCGTGCTTTCGAGCGACAAGACCATTCCGCGATGGAGATAGGGCAGAAGCGACTCCGTCGTATCCAGCACGAAGCTGAGATCGGGCTCGCGATATTTGTTGAGCGGAGTCGGAACGCAGAGGATGAGCGCATCGACTTCGCTCGCACGAGAGAAATCGGTGGTCGGCTCGAAACCAAGCTCTGTCGCCTCCCTGATGCTGGCGCTAGATATATGCTCGATGTAGGACCGCCCGGCCCGAAGTGCATCGACCTTGGTCTGGTCGATATCAAATCCGATCACCTTGTAGCCTACTTCGCTGTAGCGAAGCATGAGCGGCAGGCCGACGTAGCCCAAGCCCACGATACCAATCCTGGCAGTCTTGCGGTCCAGCTTGTCGATCAGTTCGGAATTCATGTCTAACGCCCGTACGTCTGGTTGTGATGATCGCCGTGCGGCAGATATCATCGGGTTCTAGTCAGTCTGCTGAATGAAATGCGCCGAGAAAGGCTTCTAGCGAGGTGGCTGCATAAACTTGTTGCGCGTGGCCGGCAAGCCCAAACGCCGTTGGAGAATCGCTCGTCCGCCCCTGCGAAAATAGCGGCCGCGCCCTGTAGCCGCCGCCCCATCGTTCACGCATCGATTTTCGACAAGGTCCACAGCGCTCGGCAGCGGCCCGAGCCGCTAAGCAAACGCCAGCTGTCGATCGCCTGTTGAGTTCAAGGTGCAATCAATGCATGACTTGGCCGAATGGGATGTTGGACGGCGGCAACCCCTGCATCACGCGATCATAGACCATTTCAAATCGTTCGGCGCAGGCGTCGGCGGAATGCCATTTGACCGCGAAGTCGCGGCTGGCTTTAGCCAATTCGCGACGCCTGTTTTCGTCCGAGAGCAGCTCTTTCAGCACGTCGTAAATGGACGCTTCGGTCGCTGATACGATCGGGCACTCCTCTACAAATGGTATCGTGCTGATCCCGGGCAATTCATCTTTGTTTAGGTAGCATATCACAGGCCGGCCCAGCATCATTCCTTCACAGGCTTGGGCGCCGTATCGACCGTAATTGAGCTGATCGACCATAATGTCGGCTTGCACCTGAATGAACCGGACATCCTGGCTTGGCACATTGGTGACGAATTCCAGCCGAACCGGGAAGCCCTCCGACTTTAGCCGCTCGATCGCGTCCACGATCGCGTCGGTTCCCTTGATGTTTCGGCCGTTCCGGGACCTCAATTTATAGTTCCCCACCGCGTGATAAATGATGAGTTCGCCGGGCGACCGCTGAAGGCGGTACTTTTCGGGGATTTCAAGATCAGGCCGCCAGACTTCCGGATCAAGCGCCATCGTTAGCGCGTCACGAAAGACCGTTTCCGCATTGCCCTTCCAGTCGAGTGAAGCCGCCCCGCCAGTATCAACCACGTCGCACATTGTGTGGACCTTGTGTCCCCATGCGAGGTTGCTGGCGTCGGAGCAGATCTCCGGCTGGTCCTGCCAGACGCAGCGGTTACATGCACCACTCCATTTGTTGATGCTCGATTGCGCAACCCCGTCGGAACAGCCGACCACGGTATACCCGATCTTGATGCCGCGCTGACGCAGGCGAAGGAAGTCGACCGGCAGCCGATCGTAAGTCACCTGCCGATCGAAATAGGCTGGGAACATCGACATGATGCCCCTGCCGTAGAAATGCAGCATTCGGAACCGGCTCTCCACCTCGGCAAAAAATTCGACGAGGTTGCGCCGATATTGCTCTGGTTCGGGATCGAAGAGATTGACATCGTCACCGTGGTAGAACTGGGCTTGTCCTACATTCGGGTCTTCAATGCTCGCGCACACAGCGTCCCAGCCACGCCTGCGCAAAGCCTCGGCAAGATAGAGGAAATTGTAGTAGCACTGATGCAGGAACAGCACGCTACGCCGGTTGCTGCGACCGCTGTCGGCCGGCGCGTGGTGGGCGCGCGCGCGCGCCACCCGCGACTCCGCAATCTCTGCGTCAAAAGCCAGCAGCGGCTCGATGAGGCTCTTGAAGTCTCCGACATGCAAGATCGCTATCGGTCCGCATCTGACGATCGAGCGCTTCCGGCCCGACCGGCCATGCGTCACGGAAATGATCGATTCGCCTCGGCTGAAGGCATCAATATCCGCCGGACGACCAATAATCAGCGGACCGATCTTCCACGCTCCCCTGGCAATAGTCCGCAATTGCCGGTTCCTTTTGACCTCCAATGCAAGCAAGGCGACGGGAGCCTGGGTAAAACTAGCCAAGATAGTCAGCAACCAACCACCCAAGGCAGTCAGGCCTCCGATTGCTACCTTCGGCGCTCTGATCGCGACCATCACCGTTCGTCGGACATGCCTCATTTTCGGCCGGCGCAAGACTGCACGGATCGGGGCCCCGAGCCTGCCTTGGCGATTCATTCCCAGACGGCGCATGATGGCGATTACGAACACTCTCAGCTTCCTGCTTGCCTCTCGCTGAACGTCGGCGACCCGCGATACACGCGTTCCGGATCGACGTGATTCCGTCACGGTCTTACTTCCAACCCTGCCGGCATAGAATGGCCGTCGCGATCACGTTCCGTCGTGTACTTGTCGGTACGGGCCGCTCGACGCATGCAAAAAGCAACGCCGGGGCGACGCAAGACGTGGCAGCGAGCAGGATTGGTACCCTATTTGCCGTCAACATTGCGACGGCCACCGAGGGCCAAACGCCTGTCATAGTCCTCGCGGAGGCGCCGCGCCCGACCTAGAACGGCCCGATCGATGCGTTCGGATGGGGACATCCCTTCTGGGGTCCACCAATCCGGATGGGTCAGCAAGTGCAAGCGCTCGTGTCCCTCTGCGATGACCTCGCTCATCGGCCTGAAACGCCAATAGCCGTTCGAATCGGAACAGTAGACATAATCCCTCCGCAGCGTGGCGGAATATGCATTGAATAAGCCGGCGATTTCGTGATCCACAAAGTCCAGCAAGTTCGACTGATCGGGATTGTGCCAGCTCAATGCCCTGATCGACGATTGAAGCAACGTCTCCAGCAGGGCCTGCTCTCGTCGCACGGCCGCATTCAATGCGTCCTCGCTCCAAGTCTTGACGCCATAAGCATTGGCATCAAAATGCAAGCCGATCTCGTGGCCGAGCGACTGGATGTGTCGCAGCATAGCTTCGATTGCCGGCTCAAAGATGCTATAGAAGCTCGAACGTGGATTGACAAAATAGGTCGCAACGACCCCTTCCTGTCTTTCGATCTCCGCCAACCTGACTGCGCGATGCATCGAGACATCAACATCATGTCGCCAGATGACGTGAGGTCCCGTGGGTCGGGCCCCATAGTTCGCAAAACGATAGCCGGCACCCTTGAGCTGTCGCAGGATGTTTGCGAAGCCCGCTTCGGTGAATTCCGAAAATTCGTTCGGTCCGGTATCGAGCGGCGCGGCCTTGTCGATCCGAAAGACATGGCCGTGAAGCTCCAGCGTCACGTTGTCGTGGGATGTCGACGCGCAGGCAAGTCGCCGCCGCTCAAATTCCATGAAAGACGTCAGCGGCGTTACGCGACCGAGCCGGACGAGGTCGCTCCGCCGCGTTTTGATCGGTCCCCAGCGCATATCCGGAAGCGGCGGCAAGGGCTCCCGATCCAACATCCGCTTTCCGTACCGCTCAATCAACCGGAGCGCAGCCTGGTTTGCATCGGCGAGGAGACTGTCGGGCGTCGCATCCGGCCTTACATCGAACGTCTCTACCGCGACAATAGCACCGTCGTCCACGCGCTTGGTCATCAGATGCAGCGTGGCACCATAGGTCTTTGCGCCGCGATAAATCGCGAAGTGATGCGGATCGCGCCCTGGAAAATCCGGTGAAGCCGCATGCAGATTGTAAGCGGGCTTGGAGAGGCTGGCCAGCAGATCTGCAGGCACGATCACGCCTGTCCCGAAGCTGATCAGGCTGGTGTCGGCATCGACTGGCGAAGCAAGCAGCGACTTCATATCGCTGACGACCGTAACCGACGCCGAAGGCCCAAAGGCCTGCGTTATCCTTTCGAGAGCAGGCCCGGTCGAACTCGTAAGCAGGACAATCTTTTGCGTCATGAGTTCTTCCCGATCTGCGCGAGCCGGCGACCGTCCCACATCAAATAGTCGATCACCGACAGCCCAGGAATGAACCGGGATGGATCGCAATAGGGCTGTTGCACGAAGTTCAACTTGACGAGACCGAGACCATTCCCGCCAAACAGTTCGTCGCGCTGATAACCGGCTGCTCCGTCGCCCGACAGATAAGCGGATCCGTTCACAGCCTTGACGAGCGAGACCAGGAGGTCGGTGGCCATGCCGGAATATTGAAGCGAAGACTGCAGCACAAATCGCGTTGACAGGCCAAGGTGGGCCGAAATCGCCTTGATGGCACGAAGATTGAACGCCGCGAGATTGCCTTCACGTTCAAGAATGAGCGGCCTGAGCAGTGTCATGCAACTCTCGAACTGCGGCGCTCTGCGATAGTTTGCCTCCAAGGTCCGCAACAGCTTCACTCGCCAAGGCTGCGAGTCGTCGATCAGCACTGTGCCAATCGGGGCGCCAAAGCGCATATGCTGGAGCGGACAAGTCACCCAGCGAGCCTCACCCTGCACCGCCAGGCGCACCCGATTGCACCACGACCCCATGCCGCCCGATCCGGCGCGCGGATAAGCCACCGCGTCAAGCAATACCAGCGTATCAGCGCGTCGGATCTTCTCGAAATAGCCGAGCCACGGGAAGAAGTTCGGCTGATGAATCGCGACAAGACCGGTCACGGAGTCTCACAAGCGCGCGTCGAAGGAGGACTTGAGGCGGCGAAACCACATCAAGCCTGCGGCGAAGACGATCGTCGTGACGACGGCCAGATAGACCACCATCCACAGCGGCGGAAGAGCGCCATCAATGATCGGGGCACGAAACAACGCCGCGATGACGTAGAACGGATTGAACTGAAGCAGTTTTCCGAGACCGGCCGGGTAGGAGCTGATCGGATAGAAAATCGGAGAGGCAAACAGCAGCAGCGTCAGGACATTCGGCAGCGCCAGCGAAGTGTCTCGTACGAAGACGTTAAGTGCCGCGAGGAAAAGGCCGAGCCCGGCGACGAACATCATGCCGAGAAAGAGCGAGATCGGCAGAACAAGCAATGCCGGACTAGGCGCCTGCCCCGATACAACGAACAGAATGGCGATGACGGCGAGCGATACCAACAGCGGGAATATCCCGGTCAATGCACCCACTACAGGCAGAAGTTCCGATTTGAACGCTATATTCTTGACGATTCCGGCATTTCCCACGACCGACCCCGTCGATATGGAAAGCCCCTCGCTGATGGCGAGCCAAGGACCATAGCCGCTGAGAAGCCAGACGACGTAGGCAATCGCGCCCTCCCGGCCGGGTAACCGTCCGGGAAAAACGAACGTAAACACGAATGTGAATATTCCCATCAGAAGCAAGGGCGACAGCACCGCCCATACCAATCCCAGACTGGAGCCGAGATAGCGGTCGCTGACAGTGAGCTTAAACAAGCTCAAGAGCATGCCGGCATCTCGGCGATCAAATCCGGCAATGTTCATGAACCGGCAAGCGCCATTACGCGTCCCTCGATTTGTGGCGAACACAGAAGCAGCGGCTTGCCGCCGAACTGCCCTTCGACATCTACAACTTCAAAGACCCGCGTCGCTACGTCGATTCGACCATCTTCGTCGCGCAGTTCAACGTCAATCCGATAGAGATCGGCGCCGAGAATGAACGGATCCATGACGACGCGCACCTCGAATGGTTCCGAAGTCGGCAAATAGAGCCCCGCTTCCTCCGAATCCTGCCGCCAAACCAACCGACCGTCGACCCTCAGAATAGAAAGCGAGAGCTGACAACGCCCAACCGGCCTATACATCCTGCCCGCGATCTGCATTTCAAGCGGGCGCATCGCTGCCAACGCCACCCGTTGATCCTTGCCGTCCTGGATGAGCTTGACCTCGGTCAACTCTCCGCCGTTTCGCGCGACACCGCGAACGCTACCGGTCTGCCCGAACTTTCTCATCAGCGATTTCTCATCCGCGTCGCGGATGGACTGTTCGTAGGCCGCAACAACCGACTTTGGATCACCGTCCATCACGATGCGGCCGTGATCCATCCATAGGCAACGCGAGCACATCTGCGCGATAGATTTGAGTGCATGCGCGACCACGATAACGATGCGTCCCGTGGCGGCGACCTCAGCCATCTTACGCGATGCTTTCTGACCGAAAAAGTGGTCGCCGACAGACAGTGTCTCGTCGATTACGAGGATGTCGGGGTCGATGAAGGCTCCCATCGAGAACGCGAGACGAGCCTTCATGCCCGATGAATAGGTGCGCACGGGCCGGTCTATGAATTCCCCGAGCTCGGTGAAGTCAATGATCTGCTGTCTAACCGCGTCGATTTCGGCTCGGCTTCGGCCATGAACCGAAGCATCGAGATTGATATTTTCCCGCCCGGTGAGATCGTCCCGCAACACCGCTCCGATGGACAGCATCGCATGGACATCGCCGGTCACCTCAACGGTCCCCGATGTGGCTGGCATCAGTCCCGTCAGGACAGCGAGCAGCGTCGTCTTGCCGGCTCCGTTCGGACCAATAATGCCAACCCGTTCCCCCTGGTCAATGTCTAGGCTGATCTGCTCGAGTGCCCGCACCTCGCGCACGCTGGCGTCGACCTTGCCTGCGCGCAACGCCGTCAGCAGGGAGACAGGGCCGCCGCCCCGCTCGGCGAGAGCAAATGTCTTGGAGAGGTCTCGTATTCTTATGGATGCGCGGGTCAATGCAATGTCCACCGCGCTGGTAGCAGCAATCCCTCCGCCGCCTGGCCGACGACCTCCAAGGCAAGCCCGTTACCGTCCAGCCAGCTGAAGCCATCAAGGCCGATGCGCCTGCGTGTCTCGTCAACCAGCATCACGCCAAGACGGCATTGATAGCGCCCGGGTTCGAGCGGCAACGCCGGGACCGAAATATCGACTGCGTAGCATCCCGGCGCATCGCCCACCAAAACGGGAGCGCGTGACATCAGCGATGTCTCCCAACCGAAGCCGGGTTGCAAGCGCTCGATCGTGAAGGTCGAAAACACCTCGGAGGGCTGAAATATCTCGACTTCAGCGCGCATGACGAAATCCTCGCCCTGCCTCACCGTTGACGGGTAAGACGGCCGTCCGCGAAACTTGGCAACGCCCGCAACGTATTCGTCACCTGCCTGATCACCATACAGGTATTGTCGCACGGCCCGGTCGGCCGGGCCCGAGAAAACCACTTTGCCACCGTCCAGTACGCGTGCAGTTTCGCACAAGCGCAGGATGGCAGACCAGTCGTGCGTCACCAGAATTCCCGTGGCGCCCCTGGACAACCTGTCCCGCATACGCCGCCAGCACTTCGACTGAAAGTGCTGATCGCCAACCGACAAAATCTCGTCGAGCAGATAGACATCGTACTGGCCGGCTGTCGCGGTTGCGAAATAGAGTCGGGCACCCATGCCGGCCGAATAGGTCTGCACAGGATCGTCGAACCGGTCTTCGAGCTCCGAGAAGTCCTGGATCTCGGCGATCATCTCCAACCGTTCGCGGGCCGCGAAACCATGCACCATGAGCAGGCGATCGGCATATTGGCGGCCAGTGAGCTCTCGATTGCCGACAACACCGAGTTCGTAGAGTGCCGACATCGCCCCGGTTACAGAGACCCTGCCGACGTCGGGCGAGTACGCGCCGCCGATGATCCGCAGCAAGGTCGATTTCCCTGCTCCGTTCCGACCGAGGACGCCGACAAATTGGCCCTTGGGCACGTCGAATGTCACGTCCTGGAGGGCCTTGTAGCGGGACACCGATGCGTCGCGACCCAGCGCGATCCGCCACGCGTTGCCGCGGTCAATCAGCGCGAAACTCTTCGACACCCCCTCACAGGTGATAGCAACGGCGCGGCGCATTCTTGCGGTATTCCTTCGGGGCTGGACGCCGACGCTCAAGCGGTCACGAGCGCGCGGCTCAATGCGTCGACAACGACATCGATATCCGACATCCTCATTCCCGGGAACAGCGGCAGCGTGACCGTGGTGTCCTCGGCCATGATGGCGTTCGGAAATTGCCTTGGATCGATGCCGTACTTGTCCCGATAGTATCCCAGCGCCGGTACGGCGTGCGTTCCGGGCCGCGTTTGAATACGTCGCTCGGCGAGCGCAGCCATCACAGCATTGCGACGCGCGCGGCCGCCGTCGGGAATCCGGATAACGAACGATTGATAACTGTGTCCTGCGTCCTCGACCGGCAACACGATATCCGAGATTCCCGACAAGCGCTCCCTGTATGAAGCCGCAAGACCGCGACGCTCCGCCAGGAGAGCGTCGAGCTTGGCCATCTGCGCAACGCCGACTGCGGCCTGAATATCAGACAGGCGCAGATTGTATCCGATACGATCGTAGTTCGCCATCGTCCATGGCCCAACGCCTTCGTCCTCGACGATGCGCTGGCTGCCGGCGCCATGATTGCGCACCGAGCCGACGATCGCGGCAATCGAGTCATTGTTGGTCGTCACCGCTCCGCCCTCGCCCGTGGTCACGACCTTCCGCGGATGAAACGAGAAGCAACCGATATCCCCGAGCCCGCCGACGGGCTTGCCGCCATAGGACGTACCGATCGCGCAAGCCGCATCCTCGATGATCGCGATCCCGTGGCGCGATGCGTGCGCGCGAATCTCATCCATCGGCGCGGCCAACCCGAACAGATGCACCGCAACGACTGCCCGTGTTCTCGGCGTGATCGCCGCCGCGAAGGCTGCGGGATCAAGGTTGTATGTCGCGAGATCGATATCCGCGAACACCGCCTTCGCTCCGACATATTCGGCGCAATGGGCACTCGTCACCCATGTGAAGGCCGGCACGATGACCTCGTCTCCCGCCTTCAGTCCCAGAGCCATCGTGGCAAGGTGCAGGGCGGCGGTGCAGGACGTCGTGGCCAGCGCGTGTTTCACGCCGTGCCGTTCGGCAATGAGCCCCTCGAACTTCTGGGTCATCGGCCCTTGCGTAACCCAGCCGGAGCCCAGACAAGCGCGCAACTGCTCGATTTCGGCTTCGTCAAATTTCGGCGCTGTAAGCTGCATCATGGTGCCAGGAGAGAGGAATGAGGTCAGAGAGCGAACGACAACAAGTCGGGACTATCGTAGGTGTGACGTTCGTCGGACTGGGTTTCGCCGAGGAAGAGATCGAGATAGGGAAGATAAGAGTCTGCCCCGACCAGAACAACCTCTATCTTTCCGCGCGTTCGCAAACCGTCGAGTCTTCCGGCGACCTTCTCCCGGTGCAGTCTGCGCAGCGCGCCTTGAAAGGCAAGACCGAAGCTCGGACCAAGCATCTGCGGCAGAACCCGCCAGGAATAGTAGGCCAGCAGGAACGACGGATGCCGTGTTCCAAATTCGAGATCTTGAGGGGCAAACAGTTTCTGCCAAGGAAGCCGGATATCCTTCTGGACCTTCGACAACGGCCGCGCTCCCGGAACTTCGTGATGCTCTTCCAGCAAAACCGGGAGGACGCGCGTGCCGAGGCCGTGCTCGTCGACATATTGCCTCAGCCCCATGCACGTCCCCATCGTGCCCGACGCCACGGCTACCAGCGAGACTTCTCCGGTCGCCGAAAAAAGCTGCGGCGCAAGATGGGTCTTGTGCGCCCAGGGATTTCTCCAGTTGTCGTACTGGTCGAGGGTGTAATTTCCCTCCTGGGCTCCCTCGCGACGGGCGCGCTCAACCGGCGTTTCTGCGGGGTCACTGTGCAGAACGACCTCGACGCCGCCCCCCATTACGGAGATCGCATTGATCTTGCCGCGCGCCGTACCGGCCGGCATGATGAGTTGGCATCGGATGCCGAGCGCCTTGCAGATCTTGGCGATGCCGTGACCCGTATTGCCGCTCGTCGCCTCCTTCACGACAGTTCGCTGCGAGATCAGACCTTCGGAGATCGGTCCGAGCAGCAATTCACGCGCCATATACGACTTGCTGTGCTCGACCTCGCCTGGAATCGACGCCGCCCGGATGACGACGCCATCGCCGTGGAATGGATTGAGCCACTCCGGAAAGGGGGCGGAAACCCGGACCAGGCGGCTGGCCGCCGGATCAGTCGCAGCAAGGAACGGATGGCGCGCAAGGCTCATGGCTTGTCACCTTCTTGATCAGTTGTGACGAACTGCACGGATTCGACCAGTCTTGCGGCGCGGTCGCGCGCCTCCGCGTTCGATTTCGATCGTACCAGCACATAACCCGGGCGTGCCAAATCGTTGTGAAGGTCGAGCCGGGCCTTGCCGACCTGTTCGTACATCTCGGCATCGACGACGTCGGGGAGATCCTTGATCCCGCGGAAGCCATCGATGGACCGCAGAATGCCCTCTCCTCGCGGGAAATAGTGCCACACCAGATGCTCGGATGCTTTTCTCGTGAAGTCCGGCAGACCACCGGTCAAGATCGCCGCGAGCAGTCCCGGGTAGTCATAGCCGGTCGATATCTCGCAGATCGGATGGAAATTGAGGCCACCGCCCGGACGTCCTCCGACCTCGAGCAGAAATGCCTCACCGTTACGGATCAGGACTTCGAAATGCGTCGTGCCATCGGTCAAGCGCATCGATGCACAAGCGGCAAAGACGAGGCGTTCGAGCGCTGCCCGGTGGGAGTGACCGATAGGTCCGGGGAAGTGGAGCTTTTGCACCACCGTATCGTTCCCGGGATAGTTCTCCTTGTCGGAGATCGACAGCAGGGTCGGGCTTCCGCGGCAAATCAACACCTCCAGTGTGTGCTCGGTCCCCTGGATGAATTCCTCGATCACGACGTCGCCATCGAGATAGGTCTTTTCGACGTCGCTCAGACGCGCCTGCACCTCGTCCCAACCGCGGGCGACAAACACACCGCGGCTTCCTCCGCCCGAAAATGCCGGCTTGACCACGGCCGGCCAGCTCTCCCATTGCGGAAACTGCCCGGCCGCCAGTTGCGCCACCGTGCTGAACACGCAGCGCGCAGTCGGCAATCCGCCCTCGATCCAGCAACGCTTCATCGCAACCTTGCTGACGAAGCAAAGCTCTGCAAATTCGTTCCAGCCCGGCAGACCGCGCTCTCTCGCGATACTGGCTGCGGCGCGGATGGCAAAGTCGTTCAGCGGAATGATCCCGTCGAATGCGAACTCTGCCAGCGCAGCCGATGTCGCGGCAACGTCGGAGAAATTCTGCTGGACAAACAGGTCCGCGACGTCACGCGCGGGGGCCTCTGCGCTGCCGTCGACGGCAAGGACACGATAGCCATGCTGCTGGATCCGCTTGATGGCCGGGCATGCCATCTGATTGCCACCGAGCAATACAACAGTCTTCATCGGTTTCAGCTCCAGCTGCTTCCCGCGCGTCGGCGACCAGCTAGCGGCCCATACCGCGCCATCGGCCGGTCAATTCGGCGAAGCGCTCCTGTTGGGCAGCGAAGATGAAATTGTCCTTGTCGATCGCATTGTCCTTGTACGCGTAGATGGCGTACTCGTACGGCATGTAGTCATGCCTGACCGTAAATCTGTTGGTCAGGCCGGTAACGACCCGAAGCACGTCTGCGAACGGCGGCCTCGCGTGAACCGGGTGGGTGTAGTCGACCAGCGGGCTCAGCAGATTGAAGACAAGGCCTTTTCGGCAGAGCCCCCACATGATCCCCAGCATGCTTTCAAAATGATCCATGAAGGGCACGGCTTCGGTTGCACTGCTGAGCGCCTGGCAGCAGAAGCACCAGTCCCAGACGCGATCCGGCGGCGTCTTCTGGATATCGACAACAGCGAGCTCCGCTTCGGGATAGACACGCTTTCCTTCCTCGATCAGCTGCGCGTTGATGTCGATCCCGGTGTAGGCGCCCTGCCAACCCGTGGAGCGGAGGAAATCGAACAGGTCGCCGTAGCCACAGCCGATATCGACGATCGAATCGGCCGCCTGCAAACCGTCAACCTGACGCAGGATGTCAAAGAAGAACGCCTGTCGATGCTTGGGTTCGCCGAGTGCGGCGGCGCCATGCCCGACCTCGTCGATACGGCTCGCGTAGCGCGCCAGGATCTTTTCCTTGTCAATATCGTGCATGAGTTCGCTCGGTTGGTCGGGAGTTTCAGCTAAAGACCGTTCGTTCAGCCTGCGGCGCCTTGGCCCTTATCAATTCACCGAACGCGTCGCCGTTGACGATGCCTGATGCTCGGAAGATTGCTGACGCAACGCATATTCGACGTTAATCAGCGACCAGATGAGCAGGCGGCGATTTTCGCGACCGTCGAGATGATCGCCGATCAAGGCGCGCAGCGGCTTGGGGTCGAGGTAGCGGTAGATTTCCGCTTTATCGTCGAACAGGATGCTGCGAACGAAATCGATGCTCTGCCCCTTGAACCAGCTTGCGTCCGGACCGGAGAAACCCTGCTTGTCCCGCTCGGCGACTTCTTGCGGAATATGGCGAAGCATCACGTTTCGCAGCAGCATCTTGCCGTCGTGAGCCTTGTGGAAATATGCCGCCGTCTTTCTGCCCAGTGCATTCTCGTCCAGTGCGACGACCTCGTCGAGCTTGCCGAGCTTCATCCGGACCGGCAGCTTCATGGCGAAATCGACAAGATCGTTGTCAAGAAAAGGCACGCGCGTTTCCAGCGAATGCGCCATCGACAGCTTGTCCTCCACGGTCAGCAGCCCGTGGAGAAACGTCTTGGCCTCCAGATAGAGCGAATGATTGACGTAGTCCTCCGGACGGGTCAGGCGCTCCGCGTGCTGGCTGAACATGTCCCGGAAGATATCGCGCGTCCAGACACCCTGCACCTCGCTCCAGATCGGCGCGAAGACACGCTTCAGCACGCTGTTGGGAATGAGGCGCTGCCAGTAGTCGTAATACTTGTCGATATACTCCTCGAAGCTCTGGTTCACCACGGCACGATAATAACGCCACGGATAGCCGCCGAAGATCTCGTCGCCGCCGGTCCCCGCCAAGACGACCTTGTTGAACTTGCTGGCGAGCTGCGCGACGTAATAGTTCGGATAACTCTGTCCCACCCGAGGCTCTTCTAGATGCCAGGTCAGCTTGGGAAGTACGCGCTCCATGTCGCCCGACTTCAGCACCATTTCGTAGTGCTCGGTACGAAACAGATACGACATTCGCTCCGAGGCCGCGCGCTCGTCGTACTGCAGCTCCATGCCGGACACCGAGCTCAGGTCGAAGCCGCACGTAAAGGTCCGCATGTAGCTGAGCGACTGCGCCGCGATCGCCGTGACCGTTCCTGAGTCCAGGCCGCCCGAGAGATATGCCCCGATGTCGACATCCGATACGAGCTGCCGCTTCACGGCCTGCTGAATCAGATGGTCGAGCTCGTCCTGGTAGTCAGCTTCGGACCGGCCCGTCTCCGGCTCCTGAAAGGTATAGTCCCAGTATCGGGTCAGCCTTGGCTGCGTGCCGGGTGCGGCCTCGGGCGATACGGTCAGGTAGTAACCCGCGGGCAGGATACGAACGCCCTTGAGCAAGGTGCGATCGGTGAAGAAGTTCTGGAACGTGAAGTACTCGAACAGCCCTTCTGAATCGAGCTGTGAGCTGAAGTTCGGAACGGCACGGAAGGCCTTCGATTCCGATGCAAACAGCAACTGGTTGTCGCCGGACCAGTAGTAAAGCGGCTTGATGCCGTAGCGGTCCCTCGCGAGCGTGAGCTTGCGCTCCTTGCGATCCCATAGGGCGAAGGCGAACATGCCGTTGAAGCGCTGCAGGGCACCCAGGCCCCATGCAGTGATCGCTTGCAGCAGAACTTCGGTATCGCTGGTCGACCTGAAGCGATGCCCCTGCGATTCAAGCTCAGTGCGAAGCTCCCGGTAGTTGTAGATTTCGCCATTGTAGGAAATCACAAACCGGCCGTCGGCCGTGTGCATCGGCTGCTCGCCGGTCGGGCTTAGGTCGATGATCGCAAGCCGACGATGTCCGAGACCGATCGCGCCGTCGATCCATTGGCCTTCGCCATCCGGACCACGATGGGCGATCGCCGCCGTCATCGCACGCAAAACATGCGAAGAGACCGGCCGCTGGTCGAGGTTAAGAATGCCTGCGACGCCACACATGCCTAAATCCGCCTGATCCCGGACTGCAAAGCCTTATTCAATGCCGGCCTTCGCACGTCGGCGCTCGAGACCGGCCCGGTGCTTCGACCGCCATTCGATCAGCATCTGCAAGCCCTCACGCAAATCGACTTCGGCAGTGAAGCCGATCTCCTCTGCGGCTCGCTTCGTGGAGCCGACCCGATTGCGGACGAACGTCGCATTGCTCCGCGGCGCATACTGGATCGGCTGATTTGACCCCGTCAGCTGCAACAGCAATTCGGCGAGCTGCTTGAGCGAGGTGCGCTCGCCCGTTCCGACATTGTAGTAGCGGGCGACCGTATCGGCCGACATCGCGCAGATGTTTGCACGCGCACAATCCAGCACCGACACGAAGTCGAACGCTTCCGAACCATCGCCCAGAATGGTCGGCCCTTCACCCCGGTCGATGGCATCGAGCATCTTCATGATGACCGCGATGTAGGCTCCCTGATAATCCTGACGCGGCCCGTAGACGTTCATGTAGCGCAAGCCGACCGCAGGCAAGCCGTAACGGTGACAGAACGCCGTCGCCATCGCCTCCCCTGCGATCTTGGTCGCCCCGTAGAAGTTCTTGTTGTTGAACGGATGATCTTCGGTCATCGGCTCTTCCACGGCGTCGCCGTAAACCGACGCCGAAGATGAATACACGAGGCGCTTGATCCGGTTCGCGACGCAGGCTTCGAGCACGTTGAACGTACCTCGAATATTGGTGTCGAAGGCCGCCCGAGGAAATTCATGACATTGCAGAAGCCAGAGCGCGGCAAAATGGAACACGCCATCCTTGCCCTTCATCGCGGCATCAAGGATGTCGGATTGGCAGATATCGCCGCCTGCCTCGAAGATCTTCACCCGCGGATCCCTGAGAGCACGCTCGATGTTCTCGACGGAACCGCGCGCGAAATTGTCGAAGATCACGATCTCGCCGACATCGTGCTTTGCGAGCTGTTCGACCGCATGCGAGCCGATCAATCCCGCTCCGCCGATCACGAGGAACTTCTTGCCGTTGATTTCCAAGGTTGACCTGTTCGACTAGAGTTTGCGCTTCACCGCGCGGGCACAAATTGCGCTCGCAGAAAAGCAATTATGACGGTTGAATATGCCGGACGACCGGCAGGAGGCCGAGGGACACAAATCCCGTCGGCAAGAACCTCAACCTGCTGCACGTAACGGGGCTTGGTCACGCAGCAGTTCGGCGATCTCGAAAGCTGCGCGTCCCCGCCCGTAGTCGGTGATATCCTTCCGCACCTGATGCGCCGGTCCCTTCCAAAGTCGATTCCAGCCGTTTGCAACCGTCTCGGTCCACTCGGTCTCGTCGCGCAGCGTGACGCATGGCACCCGATGAAAGTAAGCTTCCTTTTGGAGGCCACCGGAGTCCGTGTACACGTCGGTGGCGTGATGCAGCAGCTTTGCCATGTCGAGATAGCCGACCGGATCAATGATGCGCAGTCCTTCCAGGCTCACGCCCAGCCGCGAAGCGGCACCCCGGGTGCGCGGATGCAACGGCAGCACCACGGTACGCCCGTGCGACTGCTCCAGCAGGAATTGAACGACATCGCGGAGCCGCTCCGGATCGTCCGTATTCTCCGCGCGATGCACGGTGGCAAGCGCGTATTGCTTGGGTTGAAGCCCCAGTTCGCTCAGGATCGTGGAACTGATTTCGGCCTTCTCCAGTGCAAACAAGGTGGCGTCATACATCACATCGCCGACGTGATGCACGCCCTTGACCACGCTCTCTGCCGCAAGGTTGGCGATCGCTGTCGCCGTCGGACACAGGTGGAGCGTCGAGAGATGATCCGTCACGATCCGGTTCAGCTCCTCAGGCATCCGCCGGTTGAAGGATCGGAGCCCGGCTTCGACATGCGCCACCGGAATGTGAATCTTGGCGGCAGCCAACGAACCGGCCAGCGTCGAGTTCGTGTCGCCGTACACCACAACCCAATCCGGCTTTTCGGCAAGCAAGATCGGCTCGATCGCCATCAGCATTCGCCCGGTCATGTCGCCGTGACCACCGCCGTTGATGTCCAGATGATGCTTCGGCCTCGGGATGGCCAATTCCTCGAAGAACAGATCAGACATGTTCGCGTCAAAATGCTGACCGGTGTGAATCATCACTTCCGTCAGTCCATCCGTATCGCGGATGGCCCGGCTGAGCGCCGCGGCCTTGATGAACTGCGGTCGCGCACCGACCACAGTCAGGATCTTGATGGACATCAGGAATACTTCGCAACGTCGGGCACGTGCGTCACGTGATTACGCATGCAGCCGAGGATACGGTCACGGTTTTCCCGCGTCCAAGCGATGGTCCGCCTCAGGCCGTCCTCATGCGCGACGCTCGCCACGAACCCGAGCTTCTCCCGCGCCTTCGCCGGATCGCCGAAGCGCTGACCCGACCTGTCCCAGTCGCGCGCCGGCGTAAGCGCGATCGGGGTCTGGTTGCCGGTGATCGAGTTCACTCGCTTCGCCAGATCGAGGATGCTGGTCTCGACGCCCGAAGCGAGATTGTAGATCTCGCCGGGGTCACCCGAGAGAGCGCAAGCCATCAAACCGCGCGCCATGTCTTCGACGAAGATGAAGTCGCGCGAGGCTATCCCGCCATTCTCGACCGGAAGCGCTTCGTCGTGCAACGCCTTCCAGATGAAGGTCGGGGTGACGTTCCGCCAAACCGTGTGAACGGTGCCGCGCCAGCGGCCCGCACCCAGGATCTCTCCCGGCCCGTACACGTTCTGGAAACGAGCCTTCACGAAGGGGAGCTTGTACCGGGTGAAATAGTAGTTGCCGTACATCTCCCCGATCAGCTTGGAGATCGAATAGGGGCTGTCGTGGTACAGCGAGACCGGAGCATCCTCCGTCGTAGCCGAAGCGCCGTCGAAGGTCTTCTCGGCCACCGCGCAACCGGCTGCGGCATACACCACCTTCTGCAGCGAGCGGATGGCCTTGAGCCTTTCGAACAGCTTCAGGCTGGTCAGCGTGTTGTTGTCGTGATCCGCCATCGGATCGGCGATCGACGACTGGTTGCCGTGGAAGCATGCCAGATGGAAGGCAAAGTCGAGGTCATCGGGCAGTGCGGCGAGCACGGCGTCATCGGTGATCGGACGCGAGACGAACTGGATCCGGGGATCATCCGGCACGTTCGAGGCGTCGGCCGACAGCAAATTGTCGACGACAATGACCTTGGCCGGCGCTTGTTCAAGCAACAGCCGCACGAGATTTGAGCCGACAAATCCGGCTCCGCCGACGACGAGAATGGTCGATCCGTTAAATGACTTCATGATCAGCTCTTGGGTGCCACCAGGTGACTGTAAACGTCGCTCACGCCATGGGCGTCGTACCAGGCAAGCAGCCGTCGAATGGTCTCGTCGAACGGCACTTTGGCCTGCCATCCGAGACGCTCGCGGGTCCGGCTTGGGTCCGGTACGACCGACGGCACGTCGTCGTCGCCCACCGGCACCACCTTCACGTCGGGATCGGCCGGCAGACCGAGGTGGGCACGCACGAGGTCGTAGATTTCCTTGATCGAGTGGCCGATCCCGCTCGATACGTTGAAGACGCCGGTCGGCGCCTGCTCGGCCATCGCGAGATCGACTGCAGCCAGGAAGTCGGACATATCGAGGAAGTCGCGCTGCGCGTCGCTGCAGAAGCAGCCCTGCCCGGCCTTCAGGCGCTTGTAGAAGGTCGGGATCGGTCCGATCGCCAGGCGAGGACCGGTCACGTTGGCAAGTCGCAGCGACATGTAAGGCAGGCCGCTCATCGCCAGATACTGCTCGCCGGCAACCTTCGAAATGCCGTAGCTGGTGAACGGCCGCAGCGGATGCTCGACCGGGATCGGCGTGGTTTCCGGCCGGCCATAGCACAGCACGGTCTGGAAATTCAGAATCCGGCTCGCGCCGGCGGCACGTGCCGCATCGATCACGTTCACGGTGCCATCGACGTTGGTTACGACGTCCTCCCGCCAGTTCGCCGGATCCTTGTAGGACGCGGCCGAATGCACCACATGCGTCGGCCGAAACCCCTCGAACGCCGACGTGACGAGGTCCCGATCGGCGATCGAGCCTTCGATCAAGGTCAGGCCCGGAAGCGCAGGCACAACCTCGCGCTTGCCGGTGGCGAAATTGTCGATCACGAGGATCTCGTGACCTTGCGGCAGCCAGTGCTCGATCAGGTTCGAGCCGAGGCAGCCCGCGCCGCCGGTGATGATGATGCGCATGTCGCCGTTCCGATCAGGTACGGATTTCCGCACGCGCTTCCTTCAGGTGCGTATAGCCGCCGACAACGCCTTCCTTCTCCCAGCGCTCGACCGACAGGCGGGCGATCTCATCGAGCGAGGTGAATTCGACGGCACCGAAATCCTTGAAGGTGCGTGACGGGTCGAGCAGGATTGAAGGCGCATCGTCCGGGCCAAGCGGCTTCACTTCCGGTTCCGGATAATCATTGATCTTCATCGCCCGCACCACGGAATCGTAGAGCTCCTTGATGGCGACGTCCTTGCCCGACGAGAAGTGGTAGGTGCCGCGGCCGACGCCATCGGCGGCCTTGACGACGACACGGGCAAGATCGCCCGCGTAGCAGAAGTCGCGGCGCGCCGGCGTGACGAAGCACTTCTGCCCCTTGGCCAGCCGCCCGTAGAAGATCGGCAGCGGCCCCGACACGTTTCGCGGCCCGATCACGTTGGCAAGGCGGAACGTCACCCATTCGACGCCGGAGAACTGCACGTAGTGCTCGCCGGCCGTCTTCGAGATCGCATAGCTGGAATTGACGGGATTGATCGGATGGTCCAGTGGGATCGGCGACTGCAGCGGCTTGGTGCCATAGCAGAGCGCCGTCTGGAAGTAGATCAGGCGGGATACGCCGAAGGTCTTGCAGGCCTTCGCGACGTTGGCCGTCCCGACCGCGTTCACCAACGCATCGGTGCTCCAGTCTTCCGGATCCTTATAGGATGCCGCAGTGTGGATAACGACCTCCGGCCGGAAATCGGAAAAAAGTCGATCGACCACTTCGGCGTTCGCGATCGTGTCTTCGACCAGAGTGAGATTTGCGTGCTTGGTGAGGTTGTCGGCTCTGCCGGTCGCGTAATTGTCGATCGCAACCACCGTGTCGCCACGCGACAGCAGCATGTCAATGACCGTCGATCCGACCTGTCCGGCTCCGCCGGTTACAAAAATCTTCATAGCCACCATCCAGATTGAGAAGTTTAAGCGCTGACCATCGCACGAAACTCGGCTGCTCGGTCGTGAAAGCGTTGATGCCAGAGCTCCAGACTGAGAAGCCCCCACGTCTTTCGGGAGAAGCGGGACTGTTCGCCGAAGTGCGAAAGCACAGTATCGCTGTTGAAGAACGGTCTATGCTTTAGCCTCTGCTCACCGAATATGTCCAGAACAAAGCCCTTCAGGTCCCCGTCAAACCACTCCTTCAGCGGCACCGGGAAACCCATCTTGTCCCGCCGCTCGATCAAGGCCTTAGGCAGGGTATCCTCGTATGCGACCTTCATGAGGTGCTTCATCTGTCCGCCCATGAATTTCACGTCGGCGGGAACGGACGCCAGAAATTCGACGAGAGGATGGTCAAGGAGCGGCACGCGGCTTTCCAGCCCATGTGCCATGCTCATGCGATCCTCGACATGGAGCAAGGCCGGCAACAGACACTTGAAGTCGAAATGCGTCATCTTGTCGAAATAGGCTTCTTTCTTGACGTTGTCCTTGTTGTTGAAGATGGCCCGGAAGGATTCGAAGACCGAGTCCTTGTTCAGTCCGCTCCAGTTGACCTCACCCACCATGTCAGTCGAACGATCGACCAGCCTAAAATATCTCCGGTCGAGATCCTCGAAGAGGCCGTCCCGCCAAAACTCCTTCATCAGCGGCTTGTATTCGCGAAGCAGACCGAGGTTCGGCACAATCGACTCGATCGTCACGACGTAATGTCCGTTTCGATAGGTACCGTCGACAGCCGCCTTGATGCATTGCTCAAAGTAGGCGACCAGATAGCGGGCGTAGCCACCCAGGAGTTCGTCGCCCCCCTGCCCGCCGAGGACGACCTTGAGATGCTTGGCGGCGAGCGCGGACACCATGTACTGCGGGAATGAGCCTGGTCCGGCGACCGGAAAGTCCAGATGGTAGATCACGTCTCCGATATGACTCCGGAAATCCTCGGCCGTAATATCCACCGTATGGAGCGACATCTCCGCCAGTTCTGCGACCGTCTTGGCGTAATGGCTTTCGTCGTAGCCGGGATATTCGAGGAAGCGACCATGAAATGCATCGCGGCTGCGATGGTCGAGCTTGGATGCCAGAAGCGCAACCAAGCTCGAGTCAAGACCACCAGAGACGTAACCTCCGACGGGCACATCTGAGCGCAGGTGTACGCGCATCGAATCGGACAGTAGTTCGGTAAATCGCCGCTCGAAGTAGATTGGACTATGATCAAAGTCGACGTCGTACTGAACGTCCCAATACCGCCTCGTCGAAAACTGCCCGTTCTCTACGCGGAGAGCGTGCCCCGGCAACAGGGTCGATATTGCCTTGAACAGCGTCTTCTCGCCAATGGTGTACTGGAACGTGAGGTATTCGCCGAGCGCATCAGGATCAGTATCGATGGTGTCCAGAAACGGCAGCAGCGCCTTCGCTTCGGAGGCGAAGTACAGAACCCCCTTCCGCACCGTGTAATGGAACGGCTTGATCCCAAACCGGTCGCGCGCGGCAAACAGCTTCTTGTTCCGTTCGTCCCAAATAGCGAAAGCAAACATTCCGCGCAGATGGTCGACGCAGCCCTCGCCCCAGCGATCGTAAGCGGCAAGAATAACCTCGGTATCCGAATTCGATTGGAACGTCCAGCGATCCGAGAGCTGCTGCCGCAGCTCGACGAAGTTGTAGATTTCCCCGTTATACGAAATGACCGTGCCGTTCGGAGCGAGCATCGGCTGGGCGCCGGCAGGCGTGAGATCGATGATTGCAAGGCGGCGGTGGACCAGGCCGACACGTTGCGCATCATCGCTCCACGAGCCGAATCCATCGGGCCCACGGTGGGCGATCAACCGTCCCATCGCATCGAGCGATGCTTTCCCGCGAGTAAGGGGCAGCCCTGCGAAGGAAACGAAGCCTGCGATTCCGCACATAAAGTTGTCCGAGTCTAGATTGTGATGTCCGCGCCGACGAGGGCGCAATTTATCCGCGAATTCTGCGTCCCAACGTCAGCACTTGCCTGCCCAACGTCACGGCAACCGTGTGGAGGAAATTTGGGACGAACCCGATTTCTTTCATATCGGCGATATGATCCTGATGCGCACGAAGCACGCCCAGAGTAAGCGCTTCACGCAGAGCGACCTCTTCGTCCACCGGAGCGGGCCAACCGCCGCCGTCCGTCAAGGCCAGCCCCTTTTTATCCGCAATATTTCTTATCTGCATCAGCATATCGGAGACAAAGTGGCGGTAGCGAAACTTCGGATTGCCGACCAGCGCCCGATAACAGGCATCGATTCGCGTCTCGTTGGCGTTGTCATCCTGCATCTGCTCGAAAACCTCGTCCGCGTTCGAGCAATCGGGTTCAACAGATATGTAATGCTCGCCAGCATTCAGCGCGCCGGCGTATTTTCCGGGAGTCAGGATCTGGCATGATCCCGCTATCGCCGCCTCGAACAAGCGCGGTCCGAAGGCCGAGTACACGCGCTTCATGTCCTGCCCCGGGAAACAGGTTCTCTCCAACTCCTCGAAGCTGGCTGACCGGTTCCGCTGCAGCTGAGTCTCAACACGCGCCCTGATCTCTCCTCTTGGATCAATCAGCGAACTCCCGCTCTCACATCCGAGCGTGAACTTGCAATTGCCGAGAAACCGCAACCAGGCGTCGCCGACCAACACGTCGCGAGTGTCGGTGGAAATGTCCAGCTTCAAGTCGCGACCGTTCATTCCCGAGCGAAAATGATCGCCTAGCTCGGACTTCATGCGCCCGAGCCGTCCGAAATAGGCAGGGAGCGCCTTGGCCCGGTAGCCCACATCGATCTTTCGCTCCCTGAAAGGAACCGAAAACCGCTGCATTAATGCGACGTCGGCATCGTCAATATAGCCAGTCAGCCCCTCGACGATTGCCGCGCGCTTCCCTGATCGAGGATAGAATTCGTCCCTGTGCTCGTGACACACCGAATAGATGAGATCGACCTTCCAATCCGCCAGCCAGTCATCGAGGATCTCGGTGTGGTCATACTCGTCTTGTGGCAGAGCGATCTTGACCGCGTCCGACTTGGCTATGAAGGCATACTGCTCGAGAATGCGATCGAGCCGCAGCGATTTCGGCTTCGCCCATCGCCAAGTGAGAAAAGTCGTATCAAGAACGATCGCGTCAAAGCACTGGTTACGAAGCCGAGCGGTCACCGGCTGGCGCGTGCTGTGCAACGTATATTCGTTCTGCGGCGCGTATTTGATCAGGCAAAAAGCGTGATTGACCGAGGTGCGCCGCGCAGACGCTAGATCGTCGATCTCGTGGAGGATCAAAACCCGCATTTGGTCGGTTTCTTGAGCAGGTGGCGATCCGCTACGCCGTGATACCGAAACGCTCGCCCCAGATTCCCATGTTCACAATGCGCCAAAGCGAGAAGTCCACCGACCGCTCGCCATTCAGCATTTCTCGAACATGAGATCTGGTCTCCTGCGCATCAAAAAGTTCTGGAAAACGCTTCAGACTCGATTCCGTCCCCTCGAGCATGAGATCCCTCAAGGGACCTCGAAACCATGCCTGCTCCGGCGTCGTGAAGCCGAGCTTGTCCCGCCGTTCGCGAACTCGTTTTGGCAGAACGTCCTGCATGGCGCGGCGCAGGACGCGCTTTGTGTCGCCGCCCACGATCTTGTGATCATTGCCGAGGGCAAGATTGAACTCGACTAACGGGTGATCCAGGAACGGCACGCGCGCCTCGATCGAGTGAGCCATCGAATTGCGGTCCTCCCAGTGCAGCAGCGTCTGGAGGTTAGACGCATAAGTCATGGTCAGACAAAGGCTTCGCAGATCTTCGACGGGCGGCAGGTCCAACAGATCGGAGGCAAGCGATAGCGCCGGACTCCGATTACCATGTTCACGGATGATCGGCCCTGAAAGCCAGTCGCGCGCCGGAGGTGCCGCCTGAACTGCCGGAAGGAGGGCTCCAATGCCGGTGGCAATGAGCTTCGGAAAAATGGGCAGCGCGTATTGGCGCAGCAAGGGACTTAGCGGGGCCTTGTGGTAGGCCACGCGCTCCAAGACGGTCCGCGCGATCTGTCCGAACTGGCCTGCTTTGCGAAGACCTTGGAAGTAATATTGATAGCAGCCGTGATATCCGGCCAGTTGCTCATCAGCTCCTTGTCCATCGAGCATGACCTTGACGCCAGCCCTGCTGGCCTCTTCGAAGACGCACCATTGCGCAAAAATGGAGCTGGATCCAAACGGCTCGTCCTGGTGCCAGGTGATCTCCGCGGCACGCGACATAACGTCTTCCGGACGCGGGAAGACATAATGGGGTCGAGCGCTGGTCGCGCTTACAACCTCCTCCATGAACGGCTTCTCGTCCGCTTCCTTTTCCCGATAGCAGGCCGAAACGGTGTTGATGACAGCATCGGCACCAAGCTGACGCGCCATCGTGCAGACAATCGACGACGAGTCGAGTCCTCCAGACAGGCAGGAGCCGATCGCCACATCCGAACGCAAATGTAACTGCACCGATTTGTCGAAAAGCCAACGAAACTGATCGGCGGCCTCCGCTTCGCTTAGATTCGAGGTGCCGGCCGTCGCCGGATACCAACGTGCGGCTGTCGTTTCAGGCCCACTACCACTCGTTTGTACAATTGCGAACTCTCCGGCTCGCAACTGATGCACGCGGTCAAACATGGTTTCCGATGTATGATCCGACATACCCACGCTGAGAAAATCGTGGACGCGCGCAATGTTCATCCGCCCTGTCCAACCCGGAAGCTGAACGAGTTGTTTGATTTCCGAAGCAAACGCAATTGCCTGGCCCGCTCGGAAGAAATAGAGCGGCTTGATCCCAAACCGGTCGCGCGCGGCGAATAGAGATTTTTCGCGGTCATCCCAAATTAGGAAAGCGAACATGCCGCGCAGCCTCGACAGGCAATCCCGGCCCCAAACCATGTAGGCCCGCAGCAGTACTTCGCTGTCAGTCTCTGTCGTAAAAATCTCGCCCTGTGCGCGCAGCTCTTCTCGAAGTTCGAGATAGTTGTATATCTCCCCGTTGAATACGAGCTGATATCGACCGGATTGATCAGCCATTGGCTGAAGGCCGGCGTCGCTGACGTCGATGATGGCAAGACGGCGGTGCCCCAAGGCGACAGGACCAGACGGGCTCGACAAGACGCGCCAGCCACGTCCATCCGGTCCTCGATGCGCCACGATGTCAATCCGCTTCGGATCGGGTTCGAAGCCGATTGAGGCAAAAAGTCCGCACATTCAATCCACCGGAGTTAGCACTGCGCTATCGATCGCGGTCGGCCGCTACGCCAACCCAGCTCGCGATTGATTGCGACGTTATGCACGAACCTAACGAGCTTTGCCCAACAAGCTTCAGGAATAGAGCCTGAGGCGACGCTTGACAGCGCGCACCAATCGGGGCAGTCCGGGCACCTTCAGCGCGCCTGCTCTGAGAGACTCCAAGGTCTCACGTCTCAGTCGCTTTAGAGCGCGCACCAGCCGGCGCAGCCCGGGCACCTTCAGCGCACCCGCTCTCAGAGTCTCCAAGGTCTCACGTCTCAATCGCTTAAGGGCGCGCACCAGCTGGCGCAGCCCGGGCACCTTCAGTGCTGCCGCTCTGACAGACTCCAATATCTCGCGTCTGAGCAGTCGCGCGACCGTTCGGAGATCGACATCCGGGCTCTTCTGGATATTCATCGCAGAGAATACCGCCTGCCGAGTAATGCGATGATCAAGGATTTGATCATTTGCCAATGCGTGCATCAGCGCGCTTGGCCAGACCGACGCTGGAGATTGATTGCCAAAGAATGCAAGCACTGGCGCACTGACCACACGGGCGCGAGCCGGCCTTTCCAGGAGACGACGCGAAAGATACCGGCTGAAATCCTGACCGAATGCTCTATAGCTCCACCGCCCGCTCTCGACGATGTCTCGATAGGCGCGCTCCGTGAGCGTCTCCAGATATTCAATGGAGCTTATCTTCTCCACAACCTCTTCGAAATTGGAGAAGTCCTTCTTCAACGGAATATAGTGCACATTCGGCTCGACGACGCCCGAGTAGCTTCCTTCGAAGAGAATAAGGGCCGTACGCATCCGGATCGCCTCAAAGATTTTCGGCGAGACCTGATTCATGTGTACCTTGCCCTCGTAGGGTCCAAGATATCTGAGCGCGAACTCTGCGAAAGGCATGGCGCTGTGCTGAGTGGCCAAGCGCTTCAGTTCGCCATGATCGTCAAAGACGTTGGCGCCGCTTTCGGTGCCGAGCGTCGCTCGGCATGAACCAAGAAATCGATACCAGTCCTTGCCGTAGATCCGTTGCGAGTCATCGACCTCGATATCGACCGGCAGCCCCAATTTGAGGGCTCTATCGCGGACCTCTATACCAATCCGGAGTTTCTCTTGGCCAAGAAGCCCATACTGGTGAGGGAGACGACGACCCCGATAGCCAATCATCGTGCTACGATCTGCCAAGGGCTTCGCATATTCCTCGATTGAGGCATCTTCCGGTACGTAGCCGGTCAACGTCCCCACAAACTCTATCTTTGGGAATCGCGAGCGGGGATAAACTTTGTCCAACTGATCGAGCGGAACGCAGGTAAAGACGGTGTCTATGTCGAGCCGCTCGATCCACCGCCGTGCGGTCTCGGTGCTTTCATATTCATCTTGGATATAGAGCAGCTTGGGACCGTCATATGCTGCAATCGCTGCCGCCATACCGCTCGAGATATACTGATCGAGCGACACACGAACAGAGTAGTGGACGACCACCGCATCGAACGCGCTAAGATCAACAACTTCCTTAACATCATCGACGTAGGGCACATGTCTGGTGGCGGGAGCGAGCACCACGTTGTGGCGGGTGTACCGCTGGAGCGCCTCTATGTGCTCGGCAACCGTACCAATGTGCGTGGATGCGTCGTCATAGACCAAAAAGATATTGTAGCGCTGCACCGCTGCCTTTTGGCTGCGAACACGCTCAACACGATGTCTCAGAGTTTCAGTCAGGCGATGAAAGCGATTGTCGTAAGACTCTGCAGCCGCAGCGGCCAATCTGCGCGCTACGGCAGTCGCATCGCTCCGGCTTGAACGAACTTCCTCCAACGCTAGCGCGAACTCCTCCGCAGTGGTTGCAAAGCGAAAGAGGTCAGATCGACCAGCAAGTGCATCGATTGGAACGCTGACCACGGGCATTCCACAAGCGACATACTCGTAGGCTTTCAAGGGCAACGAGCGCCGAATCAACTCGTCCTGATGAAATGGAATCAATCCAACCGTCGCTTGTCGTGCCAACTCCGCGACGCGGTCAACATCTTGGAAGCCGAAACAGCGCACATTCGGCAGCGACGCGACCTCATCCCATCCCGCGAGTCGAGCTTGGACTTTGCCACAGAACCAAAAGTGCCACTCCGGAAGACGTCGCGCGACGTTGGCCAATAAGGGCAAATCCAATCGATTGTTGATTCCGCCTTGAAAGAGCGCGACCGGTCTACCGTCTACCGCCGGCGTGTGTTCAAACGCACGCACGTTGTACCAAAATTTTGAATCACAGCCATTCTCGAGAAGCAGAGTCGCGCCGGTGTATCCTCCCTTCACAACACAGCCATCGAGCACGCCTGCGGATACCGCGACCAGAAGATCGGTATGTTGCAAGACCCGCTTGAGAGAGGCTCGCATATCCTCGTCAGCAACGGCCAGCCGCTCACCCGCGATAAGGTAGTTCTCCGTCGCGTGCATCGCACGGATGACCGCATTTGACCGATGGATGTATGCCTCAAACATAAAATTGTAGGTCCAAAGCATCGGCCTGCGGCAGCCGGCTCGATAAAGTGTCGAAGCCAGTTCTTGGGCCTCGCCGATGCCATAGGTGCTGGGTGCATGCACGATGGTTAGGTTAGGAGCCGCATGCTCCAACCAGACCTTGCCCGCGACCGAGTCCGGTTGAACGAAGAACACCGGAACATGACGCGCGAAGCGCGTCGCGAAATGGTAGCGGTTACTCCGAGGCTCGGTCTTCCAGTCCGACCAAGTCAGCATCACGACCGAGTCGATCGCCTCTCCCCAAAGCTTGTCACCCACCCCTTTTCTTTCCCCGACCGACTCGTCCTCATTGCAACACGAAACATCGCGCCCGATGTCGACGCGAGCTTCAAAGCGCGAGGCTTGGTCCTTTAGCTGTATGGATTGCAACTATCTACTCGCTAGCTTTGCTGATCAATTGCCGGCCGACCTACAGGCCGTGTGCAAAATCGTTCTTCCTTTGAAGAGCGGTGTAGGCCGTCATTGGTCCACGGACAGACGGCCCGTGGCCGTTTCTCGATACCGCTCACCAGACCGTCTACACACGAGGTCTGCCCCAAGCCGCTCGCCCGCCCTGCTTATCCAGCCGACCCTGCGCGCGGGATTGCCCACCATCAGCGCAAACGCCGGGACATCCTTCGTGATCACCGCACCGGCTCCGATGAAGCAGTATTCGCCCAACGAATGCCCGCAGATGATGGTGGCATTAGCGCCGATGCTCACGCCGCGTCCGATCGGCGTCTTGCGAAACTCGTCTTTCCGGGACACGCCGGCGCGCGGATTGTTTACATTCGTGAAGACGCAGCTCGGACCGCAGAACACGTCGTCCGCAAGTTCGACGCCGTCGTAGATCGAGACGTTGTTCTGGATCTTGCAGCCGTTTCCGAGCCTGACGTTCGGACCGATCATCACGTTCTGGCCGATCGAGCAGTTCTCGCCGATGACCGTGCGCGACAGAACATGGCAGAAATGCCAGACCTTGGTGCCGCGTCCGAGCACGGCACCGTCGTCGACGTAGCTCGATTGATGTATCAGGACGCCGGGAAAGCGCGGATCCTCGCGCATCTCGCTCATTTGTGCATCGCCTTCTGGGCAAAGGCGTGAACGCCGTTGCTTTGGACGATCGGCGCATGGCGAAACGTTGACACGATGTCGATCGAAGGGCGGACTTCGTCCAACCTGAATCCGCGGCCGGCGATGATCTCCTCATAGCTTCGCGTATGCAGATCGGTGAAGCCTTCGGAGAACTCGACCTCTTCGCCGTCGACCGTGATGGAGCGATAGGTTGTCTTCTTGCCCTTCACGCCTTCCGGCAAGTCGTTGCGGTCGAGCGACAGGAACCAGCTGACGTCAGCGCGCTCGCACTCCAGCGAGCCTGCGGCCCTCTCCGCCTCACGCAGATGGGCTTCGTTGCGGCTGGCGGGCCCGAACACGAAGCTCAACATATCGAAGAAGTGCACCCCGATATTGGTGGCTACGCCGCCGGACCTTTCCTCCGCGCCCTTCCAAGAGGTGTGATACCAGCGCCCGCGCGACGTGATGTAGGTGAGCTCGACCTTGTGACGCTTCTGCGAATTGGCGAAGCGGTCCCGAAGCGCGATGATCGCCGGATGCAGGCGCAATTGCAGAATGGTGGAGATGCGCCGGCCGGTATCACGCTCGAGGGCCGCCAGCCCGTCGATGTCGCCGGGATTGAGCACCAGCGGCTTTTCGCAGATGGCATCGACCCCGGAGCGAAGTGCAAATCGGCAGTGCGCGTCGTGAAGGTAGTTCGGGGAGCAGATCGTCATGTAGTCGATCTTCTTGCCGTCGCGCTGCAACGCGCCGATGTGACGATCGAACAACTCGAATTCCGTAAAGAACTCGGCGTCGGGAAAATGGCTATCCATGATTCCCACGGAATCGTTGGGATCGTAAGCCACGGCGAGCTTGCCGCCGGTATCGGCCATCGCCCGCATGTGCCGCGGCGCGATATAGCCAGCAGCACCGATCAGCGCGTAGTTCGTCATGAAATCCCTCGCTTCGAACCTTCAGTTTGCTTCAGGCAAGCTACCGCACTCAGGGTGAATCGAGCGTCACACCCAAGCCAGAATATTTCGGTTACGCCCGCCAGGAAGCAGACGCACTCAGGCCGCCGCGATCAGCTCCGCCCCGACAAGAACGCGAACCTTGCGGCCCAACAAATTCAAAAGAACGGCCACGCGATGGTGATCGCTGGCATTCTCCACAAGCGCGAGACTATCGACGAATGCGCCCTCGACAATTCGCACCTTGTCGCCGGGCGAGAAGGCCGGCCTGCGCGCAAGAGTGATGAAACCTGCTTCGTCCTCGCGCGACTTCAAGACGTCGATGACGCCATTTTCCACCGCAGCCGGCCGATCGCCGACGCACACGAGATGTGAAACACCGATGGTCGATTGGATGGCGCGCCACCGCTGGGCAGCAACATCGATCGCAACGAAGAGGTAGCGCGGGAACAGCGGTCGCGGCACGAGCTCGACCTTCCGCGCATGACTGCGGCGCTTCTGATAGCGAGGAAGGTAGGTGGAGAAGCCCTGCCGCACGAGGCCAGCCGCCGCCTTCGCTTCGGCATTGACCTGTGTCTGCACGACATACCAGGAACTGGACCCCATTGCCATCACGCCCCCTGCGGCTGCTTTGGGCGCAGGCCCAGCAGGTCCGGCGCGAGCACTTTCTCGGCGCCGAAATTGCTGACCGCCTGGTCGAATACGCTTCGGGCTGCCGTCAAATTGGTCACAACGACCGCATCAAACGGCTCGTCCACCAACGCATAGGAGGAAACCACCTTGACTCCAATGAACCGGGTGGCGGTCGCATCGGGATCGACGATCGCAAGGACCGAGATCGGCCCGTCGACCGCGCAGAGGATCGCGATTTCGCAAAGATCCGATTGCCCGGCAAGCACAACCCGCCTGAAGCCACGCGCCTGTGCGCGTTCAAACAGCCTGCCATATTCCTCCTTCGCCTTCCGAAAGAGCGAAAAGGAGTCAGAAAGGAACTGAACGGTCAGTCGCGATTTCTCGGAAAAGCCCTGCGGCGTGAGATAATAGGCATATCGCCGTGCGGGCGCCTGCCCGACCTTGACGAAGCCCTTCTTGATCGCCCGCTTCAGGTAGGCGTTGACCAGGCCGAGCGCGACGCCTAGTTCGGCTGCGATCCGCCGCTGCGATTGCGCACCATCCGCCTCGAGGGAGGTGAGCAGTCCGAGCACAAGCCGGTCGCTGTCATTCTCATCCGTCGGTAGAATGCCTGCCATCACGCCTATCCCCACTGGGGAGGCTGATAGCGCGTTCACCCGATGAACGTCAAGCGATTTCGTTCACGCAATGAACAAAGCAACCATCTGATTATAAAGGTATTTTATCCGAACCATGTGTCGCGATGGCCACACTTCAAGCTCCAACTCGGGACTCCGCAAGATATTGCGCCGCCAGCGTTGAATAGCTGTACCCCCGCGCGACAGCGACGCGATCACCAAGCGAGCGCGCCGGACCGTCCAGCGCGGCGCGCAGCGACGCGGCGAGCGCACCGGCATCGTCCGGCGCACATCGCGCGGTCACCAAATCCTCAAGCTCGGCAAGCGCCCGCTCTTCGCAGGCAATGACGCTGCGCGGCGCGAAGAGGCAGTAGTCGAACAGCTTGTTGGGGCTGATGCCATGGTGATAGAGCGCATTCTTGTGGAAGGCGACGACCGCGCAATCGGAAGCATGCAGCATGCCGTGCACGACCGATCGATCGACTTCATCGTGAAACTCCACATTGGCAAGCGCGGCCGCCCGCTGTTTGAGCGCTTCCCGCGAGGTGCCGGAACCGATCATCACGAAATGGATACCCGAGTTCGCTTTGCCGAGGATCGAAGCCGCATCCAGAATGGCCTCCACGGCATTCGGCGGGCCCATGCCACCAGCGTACAGGACGACGCGCCTGCCCTGCTGCTTCAGCAGATTGATGCGGTCGATCAGGGGATGACCAAGATTCTCGATCGTCAGTGCGCTCTGTATTTCGCAGTCGGACACCCCGTTGGGGATCCACAAGAACTTGCCGGCCGCCAGGCCACGCGCGCGCATATGGGCTTCAGCTCCTGCCAGCAGACAGATCGCGCGATCTGCCGCGCGATAGGCGGCGCGCTCCTTCCAGCCCAGCATCTTCATCAGGGGATGCCATGCGGGGGTCATTCCAAGTGCGATGATGCTCTCCGGCCAGAGGTCACGGACCTCCAGCCAGAACCGGGCATCGAAACGCCGTGCGACCCGATGGGCCGCCGAAATGAAGAACAGGTGGGGGCTTGACGCAATCACCAGGTCGGGCTCGCCGAACTGCGCAGCAATTGCAGACGCCCCCGCGCGAAGTGCCGGCCCAAAGCTCAGATTGTTCCGAAGCCGCCCCAGGCTGCCGCGGCCATAGCGTGGCGTGTCGAGAAACCAGAAGTCGACGCCATTGATCCGCTGCAGCCCCGGAGCACGCGGCTCCCGGTGCAGATGATGGAAGCCGGCGCTGACCACGACCACCCGATGCCCCATCTTTCGCCACGCGTCGGCCAGCCAGAACGGACGATAATGGCGGCCGAGGCCCGGCCCCCCGGCGAACGGATGCACGAGCCAGATGTTCATCGGTCCGCCTCGGGCGAAGCCAGACCGGCGTAAAGCCGGTTGAGCTCCGCCGCGTCGTGCTGCCAATTGAAAGTCCGGGCAACCGCGGCGCGTCCCGCCAGCCCCAATCCGATCGCCTGCCCGGGATCGTCCGCAAGCGCGGACAGGCAGTCCAGCAAGGACTTGCGATCTTTCAGCGAGACCACAACGCCGCACCCGGCCGCCTCGACGATCTCCCTCGTCTTCGGCAAATCACTGGTAATGACGGGCAGCCCGGCGGCCATGTATTCAAACAACTTCGTTGGCAACGAGAGCAAATAGTTCGGTTCGGGCAACAGCAGATTGAGGCCGATCAGACTTTCGTTGAGCAACGTCGCGATGTCACCCCGGCCCAACTGGCCCCGGTATGACACATCAGCGGATGACGTCTCGAGCCAAGCTTGTTCTTCGCGGCCGATGGTCCCCGCCAGCACGAGCGGCAGCCGGACCGCAGAACACGCCTCCACCATTTCGACCAGCCCGCGATCAAAACTGGTGCGCCCGACATAGACCGCCTGACGTCGCCGCTTTGTCGTGGCCGTCGGCTCGATGAACTCATCCAGCCGAACCGTATTCCTCACCAATCTGACATCAGCACCATAGGCGTGAAAGCGCTCGGCGATCGCCGGCGTCGCCGCGACGATCGCATCGAAACGCCGCGCAGCCGCTCGCTCCGCCAGTTCCATCCCCCGCGACACAAGGGGACGCATCCACGGCCAGATCCACCGCTTGGAATAGATATCGGCCGGCACGTCCTCGTGAACGTCGTAGATCACCCTGCAGCGCTGCCGCTTCAGCAGCAAAGCGAACGGGATCAGCTCCGGATCGTGGAATTGCACGACATCCGCCTCGGCCGCGCGGGCAAGTGCGGTCGCCGCGCGCCCGACCACCCACGGGCGCTTCCATCGGGCGACCGGCGGCAGTTCGATCAATTTAAACTCGATGCGTCCCGCGTCGCTCGGGCGCGGCGGCCGCGCCACGACCGTCACCTCGTGACCTGCCTCGGACAGGCTTCGCGCTTCCTTCTCAACAATTCGAATGTCGTTGGCCGAATGAACACTCGACAACATGCAAATTTTCATGGGGCTCCAACCCGGAAGCGCTCGCCCCAGAGGGCCACGCAATAGAGTCGCCAACGCATTCCGAGGTCGAGCCGGTGGAATTTCTTCTTCACCGCAGCCATGTCGACGTAACGCGCGAGCAGCGTGCTGCTGATGACCTTGTCATACATCGCAGGCGAATGCCGGTTGAGCCAGATCTTATCCGGCGCTGCAAACCCGATCTTGTCCTTGCGCCAGGTGATGTTGGTCGGAAGCAAGTCCTGCATGGCTGCACGGAGCGGCCATTTCGTCCAGCCTTGGTTCAGCTTGATGCGCGTCGGCAGACCCAGCGCAAACTCGACAAATCGATAGTCCAGAAACGGCAATCGCGTCTCGATGCCGAACCGCATCGAGTTCTTGTCCTCGAAACGCAGCAACATCGGCAAATTGGTCTCGGTGATCTCCAACACCTGCATTTGCTGCGCATCGCGCGTCTCGCGCGCGAAACGGCGAAGGCACTCCGGCAGGTCCGGGCGCTTCAGGAAGGCGTACTGCCAGCGGTAGAATGCGCTCCGCAGCGCCGCCGAGCTGGCGCCGAACAGGTACATCGACAGGCGGCGCGCCGATACGCCGGCCTTCGTGGCGGCACGAAAGGCGGAGAGAAATCCGCCGACACCGGCGTGATCGAGCCGATCGCGGAGCCAGGCCGCATAATAGCGGTGATAGCCCAGCAGCGTCTCGTCACCGCCCTGGCCATCGAGAAGCACGATCACGCCATTCGAGCGTGCCGTCTTCATCACCTCGTATTGCATCATGATCGAGGGTCCGCCGAACGGCTCCTCCTGCACATCGAGCAAGGCTTCCGCGGTCGACGCGAAATCCTCGTAGCTCGGCTTGGTGCGCAGCCAGTTCAGCTCGGCCTTGGCCACGACATCGGCCGCGTAGGCTTCCTCATTATTCGTCGTCTGCTCGCTGACGGCCGTGATGGCAAAGAACCGCTCGTTGGAATTTGCCGCATAGCGCTTCGCAGCCAGCGTCGCGACGCTGGAACTGTCCAAACCTCCCGACAGGCAGGTGCCGACGCGAACGTCCGAGCGCAGGCGCAGCCGCGTCGCATCGTCCAGCAGCTCGGCCAGCGACCTCGTGGCATCCTGCTCGTCCACCACGGCCGCGCGCGGCGCCAGCGAATAGTAGCGCTCTATCGCGATCCGGCCGGTCGAGACGTCGACCCGCATCTTGTGTCCGGGCGGCAGCTTCTCGATACCCTTGAAGAAGGTCCGATTGGTGTGATCACTCAAACCGCAGACCAGGAAATCTCTGACGAGATCGTCCTCCGCGATCGAACGCCCGATCAACGGAAGCAGTTGGCGGATCTCCGAGCCGAAGGCGAACTGGGTTGGCATGTCTGCGAAGTAGAACGGCTTGACGCCAAAACGGTCGCGCGCGCAGAAGATCGTATTGTGCCGCTCGTCGTGAATCGCAAACGACCACATGCCGTTGAAGCGATCGAGGCAACTCTCGCCCCAGTGGATATAGGCCGCCAGCAGGACCTCGGTGTCTGAGGCCGTGTGGAAGACATGTCCCAGCGCCTCCAACTCGGCGCGAAGCTCGAGGTAATTGTAGATCTCACCGTTATAGGTGATCCAGATCGGGAGCAGACGGTCGCGCATCGGCTGCGCGCCGTCTTCCGTCAGGTCGATGATGGCAAGCCGCCGGTGCCCTAACCCGACATTGCCATTGATCCTGACGCCGCGACCATCCGGACCGCGGTGCGCGACAAGATCCGTCAATCGATCGACCTGATCGGCATCGACGAGCCCGTTCTTGGCGACTAGGCCGAATATGCCGCACACGGTTTGATGAGCCTAATCCGCTTGTGTTTCGTGATCGGTCCGACAGGCAGCGCACCTGAGCTGCCACGTCCTGCGCGCAAACACTTCGCGTCTGTCGCAAGGAAATGCCACGCAGCACCCAAGCGCCTGTCTAGCCTGTTCACGCGATGAACGTCAACCTTACGGGCGCAAGGGATATCGCGGGCGGCGCGCCGGACCGAATGGGCACCGAACATCCAGCGACACGGTCGTTCAAACCAACACCGAGCCTGGATAATCGGCAGACCCGCGCAACACTGGTAGTTGTTCTGACGTTCCCGATCGTCTACCAGAGCGTTGGAAGGCCACGAGGGCGTGACTATGGACCATAGCGAATACGTCTCGAAGACCGCAGCGCACTACACCGAGCAGTGGGGCGCGGACCTAAAATTTGGCGATTTTGTCAAGCAAAATCCCGACGCTTCCAAGGCCATGCCATCCCGTCAGCTACCATGGCAAAGCCTGTTCGACGGAATCCGAGACGAAGCCCGCCGACGCACAGTGAGGGTCTACGACGCAGCCTGCGGCTACGGCGACATCATGAATGCTCTGACGGCAACGCCGAATCCCAGCGGCCTTCGCTATTTCGGGATGGACCTCCACGGTTCCCTGGCCGACATCGCGCGCCCGGCTAACGCTTCGCTGGTGCAGGGCGACATCACGAAGCCGGCTGATCAAGGCCTGTTTGATTTCGTTCTGTGTCGTGCGGCAATCCATCACACGCCGAATCCACAGGCTACCTATCGGACGCTGGTCGACCAGCTTGCGAGCGGTGGCACGATCGCGATCACGGCCTACGCAAAAAAGGCTCCAATGCGGGAGGCCGTCGACGACGCTCTGCGATCGGAGATCGTCGCTATGGACACCGGCGCGGCCTTTGCGGTGGCAAACCAGATCACCAAGCTCGGTCGTGATCTTCAGGCGTGTGACGGCGTCGTCACAATCGCTGAGGATTTGCCGTTCCTCGGCATCAAGGCCGGCCGCTACCCTGTGCAATCGTTCATCTATCAGCATTTTATGAAGTGCTGGCACAACCCGAACTTCTCCGAACGACATTGCGACCTGGTCAACTTCGACTGGTACCACCCGCCCTACGCGTACCGCTATGAAATGGATGAGCTAAAGCAATGGTCAGCCGAATGTAGTTTGGTAGTGGTCAGGACCGCTTCGACCGAGGCACAGCACTATCTCGAAGCGGTCAAGCCCTAGCCAAGGCGCTTGACCGGTGTCGTGAGAGGCCGAGGTAGCTTGTTTCCATCCGCGTCCGACTTCGGCTCAACCTTCACGCCGATTTAACGCCTGGCTGATCGACACCCCGGTGAACCGCTCGCCGCATCGCATCGGCAAAACTCGCCGCGAAGGCGCGCACGCGACCGTCTTGCTGCGGAACGATGTTTCGCACCACCTGTCTGTGGCTTTGCCCCGATAGCTGCATCAGGTGATCCGCCAGCGCGGCTGCATCGTCGACGCCGAAATAGCGCGCAGCGCCGGCGGTCTGCTCCCGGTGCACCTCGATGTCCGACAGGATCATCGGAACGCCGAACGACTTCGCCTCCTCCACCGTCGTGCTCCAGCCCTCGAAGCGCGAGGGATTGAGCAGGGCGGTGGAAGCCCGCAGCAGCGCATAGACATGCGGCAACGGGATCACGCCGAGGTGACGGAAGTGCGTATCGAGGCCGCGCTTCCGGATCTCGGCGTTGACCAGATCATAGTATCCCGGCTCACGCCGATCTTCCGTGCTGCCGGATGCACAGACGACGACCTCGACCCTACGACGCTTCAGGATCGCCAACGCGTCGACGACGAGCTGATGGTTCTTGTGGCGATAGAACTGATTGGGCAGATAGAAGTAGTTCGTCGGCAGATTGTACGCCGCGATGACTTCGGATGGGTCGATGTTCAGGAACGCGTCCGGCGGCTGGGTCGCGAAGCGAACGACGCTGACGCGGTTGCTGGCGCGTGGGTAGTAAGCCTTGAAATCGCGGAAGGCGCTCTCGCTGCTCAGCATGATGGTCCGACCTGACGCGAGCTGAACGCGAAAGCCAATCTCGCGGCGCCAACGTGCCGTCCGCGGAAACAGCTGAGGCAGAGAATGGTGCTGCAGATCCGGAATCCACGCCACTGCAGGGATCGCCAGCCGCCAACCGAAGAAGCGCGCGGACTCAACGACAACATCCACATGCGCGGAGCGAAACGCCGCCGCGGCTCCGCGGTCCAGACCGAGAGCGAGTGCCGCAGCAAGACCCGGCTGCCCGTCGAACACCTCCGATCGGACGATCTCGACGCCTGGTATCGCCACAAGCTCGGCGAGTTCGTTCTCGTCGGCCCGCGTCCCGGCAAAGACGACCGGAGCGAACTCGCCGGGCAAGAACCGATCGAGCGCCGCGAACAGATTGCGCTGATAGTTGAACCCGCCGGCCCAAATCCGTCGCGAGATGTGATTGAACGCGAACCGCAATGGGCGGGACGTCACGAAGCCTGCCCCTTGAACCAGGCCACGTAATCGGCGAGGCCCTGATCGAGCGGAATGCGCCAATCGAAGCCGGTCTGGCGCAGCATCGCATCATCGGCCAACAGGCTCATGGGATCACCGGGGCGGCTCACACCCGAATGCCGCACAACCGTCTCGCTGCCCCACCGTCCGATGAGACCGGCGGCGATGTCGGCAACGCTGGTCCCCCGGCCCGAACCGCCATTGATGACCCGGAAGGCTTCCGGTGACGGCGACGCTTCCGCGACGCTTGCAAGCAGCCTCGCGACATCGCGAACGTCGGTCCAGTCGCGCGTCTCGTTGCCGGTCCCACCGAGCGTGAGCACCTGCTCCTTGGCGTTGAGCCGCGAGCAGATATCCCAGAGCAATTGCTTGCGCAGGTTGGGCCCATAGACCGAGAACAGCCGCACGACCGTGCAATGCAAGCCGAACGACCGCGCGTAACTTGCGCACAGTTGCTCCATCATCAGCTTATGCTGCCCGTAGGGCGACATCGGAGCTACGATCGCGCTTTCAGAGATCGGGCCGAAATGATCGGCGCCATAGACAGCCGCACTCGACGCCGCGATCACCGCGCAGTCCGGCGCGGATCCGCGCAGCCATTCGAGCAGCCGAGCGGTGCTTGCGACCGTCCGCGAAAAATCCTCGAACGGCCGTTCGATCGAGACGCCGACGGACGATCCACCAGCCAGATGAAAGACACGCCTCGGCTGCCCGTGCGCCGCCGCAAGCGCATTGAGATTGGCCGCATCGATCTCACCGTTGATCCAGCTCTGCAAGCCGAGCCGCCGGGCTTCCGTTGCGTCAAGCGCGCCGTGTCCGACGCCATGCACCGCATGGCCTGCCCCCGCCAACGCATGCACGAGATGGCGGCCGATGAACCCGTTCGCGCCTGTAACCCAGACGATCATCGCTCAAGCCTTGTGACAGATAAAGGAATAGAGGCGGCCCGGTCGATTGTCGAAACGTTCGGCGATCGACAGCAGCGAGCCGAACAGCCGGGGCGAGGCAAGCGCAGTTCGCCATAGCGGAGCCACCGGAACCTTTTGCGTGAGCTTGGTCACGATCGCGGCCTTCAGGGTCTCCGACGTATAGGGAAACAGGTTGATCGGACTTTGCAGCGGCGGCAGCGTGTCCACCGCGGAGAACCCTGCCTTGGTCAACGCACCGGTGTAGCGATCGAGCAGGAAGGCATGTTCGCCGCCGTAAAGGTGATGCAGCGGATGTTGCGCGAGGAACTGCGGAAGATCGGCCTCCTTGCTGATGACATGCTCGCGCGCCGCGATCAGCATGCCACCGGGCCGCAGCACGCGAAACATCTCTCGGCACGCCCCCTCGAGATCGCGCGTATGGTGCAGCACGGCGCGAGCGAACACGAGATCGAACGTCGCATCGGCGAACGGCAGCCGCTCGGAAAACTCTTCGACCACTTGGATCGGCAATTGCGTCTGCTGCGCCAGGCCGCGGATCGCCGCCCCTCCCACGATCGCGCTGGGATCCGGTTCGAGCGCCGTGACGGCAAAGCCGGTTCGGGCGAGCGCGTAGCTCGCGATGCCGCGACCGGCGCCAACATCAAGCGCGGTACCTGACCGGCCGGCGAGCAGCGTGGCGACCGCTTGCCACTCGGAACTCTGGAAATAGCGTTCGGCAGCGCCAACCAGCGGATCGTCGTAGAACGCGTCGAGCACAAGCTGGTGCTGCTCCGGCTGATTGCGCAGCCAGACCACCGCATCCTCCCACGTGGTAAACTTGCGCTCACCGTTCATCGGGGCCAAGCTCCCTCACCAGCACGGCCGGATTGCCGGCCACGATCGAAAACGGCGCGACATCCTTTGTCACGACCGCGCCGGCCGCGACGATGGCACCCTGCCCGACCGTCACACCGCGCAAGACCATCGCGCCCGCGCCGACCCAGGCGTCGTCGCAGATCCGCACCGGGCTCTCGTCAAGCGAGATATCGTTCGGATGTCCTTGCGTGAAAATCTGCTGGACCTGCCGGTGCCGCTCCGCCGCCCGCAGCGGATGCGTGAGGTTGTCGAACACATTCGCCGAATGCGAGATCAGGACGCGGTTGCCGAGCTCGATCGAGGCGGCCGACCAGATCCGGGTTCCTTCGCCGACATAGCACCACTCGCCGATCTTGATCTCGCCGCCATGCGCGAAGGTCAGGAGCTCGCCCAGGATGCGGCTGTTGCTGCCGACGACGATCTTGTCGGCATCGCCGCGGATATTCCTGATCCTGGCATGGCGGCCGAGCGCCGCGTCTGCCTGCAACCGGCATGTCGCGCGACCGAGCAGACGCTGGATCAGATAATCGAGATTCATGCCGTCAACTGCAGGCACGCGACGGCGCGCGACGACGCCGCAAGGTCGTTGCCCTGCCCCTTGCCGGTGTGGATGTCGAAAACCGTGGCGTCAGCGAGCGCCTCGGCACTCTGGCGCGACCAGCCTTGTCGCGAATAGCCGAAATAGTCGACCTGGTGAGACGCCGCACCGAATGCCTCGATTATCCGCTCGATCATCGCGAGATCGAACACCTGATACCAACCGAGATTCTCGCGCTTGCCGAACGGCACGGAGATCAGGCAGGTCCCGCCGGGCTTGAGAATACGCTTGAACTCCTGCACCGCCGGAACGAAGCCGTCCCGATCGGTCTCGGCGTCGCGCGGATCGCCCGTGTACAGCATCTGATTGTCGAGGCCGATATGCTCGATCGTCGAAATGCTGGCGACGGTATCGAACACCTGATCGCCGAACATCGTCTTCCGCAGATCGCCGAACACATAGGAGTAGCCGTCATGCCAATAGCAGCGCCGCTCGGGCGCCAACGTCATGATGGTGAGGTCCGCGCCGCGCAATGGCGGACGCTGCAGCAGGAAGTCGTGGTTGAAGGTCGATCCAGCGTCCAGCATCTTGCCGACATTGCTCAACCGGCCATAGACCCAGGGATATTCCACCACGCGCTCGTCCATGGCGACGCCGTAACCGGGCGGAAGCTCCTTTCCTGCCCGAAGCAGGCCTGCATCGATGGCGGCTGTGATCGTGTCGCGCTTGACCGTCTGATAGCCCGGGCCGAACGGCCGCGGCCGCAACCTGAACAGCGGCACGGCAAGCCCGTCGGCCACCCATTTCAGTCGATGGATCAAGTCACTTGCAGACATCATCTCGGCCCGATCGCCCGCCCACCGGCCGGCACTGTGCACCGTCTAGAGCCTTTTCCGTTCCGATGGAATCGGAACGGGGCTCCAGATGGTTGTTTCGACGCGATTTCCTTGCGCGAACCGGCATCCATTTCGCTCGAAAAACGCTCTAGCACGGCTCAATCCGCGCGACGAGATCGGTAAACTGGGCCCATTGCGAGGCCTTGCTGTAGGTCTGTCGCACGCGGCTTCGGCCGGACGCGGCGATCCCAGCCCATTGCGGCCAATCCTGCAGGCTGCTTGAAATCGCCTCGGCTGCCCTTTCAGGCGCGTCGTAGGTGCGCATCGTGACGCCGTCTTGCATCGCCTCCGGATAATTGCCGGAATCCGACACCAGCAGCGACCCGCAGCCCATCGCCTCGAAGCAGCGCATGTTGCCGCGATCGTTGCCGGCCATGTCGATGGCGCCGTTGAGCACGATCTTGGCGGAGCCGAACAGCTCGTAGAGGTCCCTGCCGAACAGCGGCAGCCGCGCTATTCGCGCGATGACGTCGGGCCTGCGATGCTTCCCCAGCGGCAGCAACCGACCGACCGCGCTTTCGGCAAGCCGCGTCAGCCGCGACGCATCGAGGCAGAACACGATGTTGCGGTCGGCCGCCAGGGCCGCGACCTGTTCGAGCGTCCTGCCGCGCGCGCTGTGGTGCCGTGAATATCCACCGACGAACGCCACATCGATCGGACGTTCGCCGTGACCGTACTGCTCCATGACAGGATCGATCGCCGGAAAGAAAAGCTCCGCCCGGCAGCCCTTGTTGCGCCAGGCATCGAGGATCGAGGGGAAGTTTCCAAGCACCGCGCCGTAGGCGGTCAGGTCGGCGTTGCCGGAAGGCGCCGCGCGCCAGCACAAGGTCTTCTTCACACAGCCCGGAAGCCTGGCGACGAACGCACTCGGATAGCGTACCGGATCGAGATTGTAGAACACCTCGGTCCTGTGATGCTCGATCTGCGCGAGCAGAATGGCTTCGAGCGTCGGCGCCCCCTTGATGCCCTGCTCGCGCGCCCATTGGCGCTGCAGGACTTCGTCGTCGGCATTGGTGAAGAAGGCTTCAGGCGCGCCGTCGAGCACCGGCTTGAGGAAATGCGCCGCGCCGAAGCGGTCATGCAGGAACACGTCGCGACGCGCCGCGAAGGTCGACGCTTTTGCCGCAAGCTGGTTCAGCCGCGGCAGATAGGACGGATAGAGACCGCTATTCTGGAACAGACGCATTGGTTATACGGACCTTGCCAACATCCATTTCATGTTCAGGTATGGCCAGATCCGGCCGACGGATTCCCAATCCCAGCTCCGCGATGCCGTCAAGTCGCCGACCGCCTTTCGAAGCGGTGCTTCGTCGACGAACTCGGCAAACGCCGGGACATTGCGATGGAGCAGATCATTGGTCCAGCCCGCCAATGGCCCGTTCAGCCATTCCGGCATCGGCGAGTTGAAGCCGACCTTGCGGCGGGCGGTGCGGATGCTTTCGGGCATCAGGTTCGCCATCGCCTGCCGCGCGATCACCTTGGTGATGCCGTCGGCCGATTTGCTCGTTTCAGGCAGCGCCATCGTGTAGGTCACCAGCCGCCAGTCCATGAACGGCATGCGCACCTCGATCCCGTGCGCCATCGAGAGCCGGTCGAAATTGCGCAGGATGGTCGGCAGCGTGGTCGAGTGGAACATGCGATAGAGACGCCGGTTCAGCGCGCCCCAGGCGCTCGGCAACGCGTCATCCTCGGCGACCAGCGGCAGCGGCGACGGCATCGCCGCCAGGCCTCCGCGCAGGAAATAGTGCCCCTGCCGCCTGATCATCTGCGCCCGCAGGAAGTCGATGCCGCGTTGCGCAAGCCGCGATCGAGACGCGAGCGCGGCGGCGGCGTTCCGAATCCGGAAGGCGGCCGACTGCCCTTCTTGAAAGTAAGCGCCCATCAATTCGTCCGCCCCGTGACCGTCGAGCGAGACGGTAACGTTCTGGCGCCGGAGTTCGCGATAGATCAGCCACGGCGCGCTCGGCAGCCCGATGTAGACGTCGTCGTTGTCGTCGAGGATCCGGTCCAGATCAGTGAGCGCATCGGCGCGCCCGATCTCGAGAAAGCTCGGCGCCACATCCGCCCACGCGGCCGCTTGCTCCGCCATCGGCCGCTCGTCATTGCTGGCTCCGGGAAAGGTCGCGACAAAGGCGTGCCGCCAGGCGGTCGAGTCGCGCGGTCCCATGCCGGCCTTCTCATGGCTCGCCATCGCGCAGATCACGGCGGACGAATCGAAGCCGCCGGACAGGCAGGTCCCGATCGGAACGTCGCTGCGCATGCGCAGGGCCACGGAATCCTGAAACAGGTCGCGAAAGCGCGCGACACGTTCGGATTCAGCATCAGGGATCTCGGGCAGATGATCCACGGTCCGCCACCAGCGGCGGACCTGCACACGCCCCCCGCGCAACCACATGCAGTGGCTGCCCTGCAGGCGACGCAGTTGCGCGAACACAGTCCGTTCGCTGCCCTCGATGCCGAACGGGTCAAGCAACAGCCGCCGCGCCACCTCGATATCGAGCGACGTCTCAACCAGCCCGCTCCGCGCCAGCGCCCGCTGCTCGGAGGCGAACACGAACCGCTCGGGAGACAGCGCGTACAGCAGCGGCTTGATGCCGAACCGATCGCGCGCCAGGAACAGTTCATCCGTGGCCGTGTCGTAGATCGCCAGCGCCCACATGCCGTTGAAGCGCAGCAGCATGTCCTCGCCCCACGCCTGCCAGGCGGCGAGGATCACTTCGGTGTCGGACTGGCTGCGGAAGACCGCGCCCTTCGCCTCGAGCTCGCGGCGCAATTCGAGGAAGTTGTAGATCTCGCCGTTGTAGACGATCACGTGGCGGCCATCGCCCGACACCATCGGCTGATAGCCGCCCTCGCCGGGATCGATGATGGCGAGCCGGCGATGGCCGAAGGCGACGTTCCGCTTGGCGTTGAACCAGGTGCCCTCGCCGAACGGACCGCGATGCGCAATCAGGCTGGTGAGGCGCGAGATGTCGGCCGGGTCCACGGGGCCGCCGCGCAGATTGACGATGCCTGCGATACCACACATGTCTAGGCGGCCTTGAAGGGCAAGAAGCGAGCGATGATGACGCGAAGATCCCGCCAGCAGACGGCGCGGTAGGGACCAAGCTGCGACACGGCGACGGCGGCCACAAAGATCGCGGCCGCCGACACGCCGTAGAGCGACACCACATACCACCATGACGGCGCCTGGTCGAACGGCGCATGGCCGAGCTGCGCGCGCAGCACCAGCGCAACGGCGATGCCGGTGCCGAGCGGGATCAAGACGAAATGCAGCATCCGTGACCACATGGCCGAGAGCCTGAAGGTTCGCCGCAGCAGCAGCACCGTGACGACCATCTGGGCGACCATCCCGACGCAGGAGCTCCAGCCGGCCGCCTGCCAGCCGAAATACGGCAACGCAATGGCGCTGGTCGCCAGCGTGAAGATGCCGGTGACGAGCGAGATCAACGCGTTGAAACTGGAGCGTCCCTGCGAGAGCAGATAGAACGCGAACACGTTGGCGCTCGACCCCAATATTCCGCTGATCGCAAGCACCACGAGCACCAGCTGCGCCTCTGCGGCGACCTCGGCGCCGGTCCATCGATACAGCAGCGCGCCGGCGACCGGAATAAGGCCGCCGAGCGCGCTCGCGGCCAGCACGTTGAGAATCCAGGAGGAGCGGAGCAGCAAGTCGACCTTGCGATCGTCATCCTCCTTCTGCAGCGTGCTGAAGAACGGGAACAGGATCTCGCCGATCTTCAAGACGCCGATATAGACCGCCTCCTCCAGCCGCTGCGCGACGCTGTAGAAGCCGACGAATTGCGGCTGCAGCAGCGCGCCGAGCAGATAGCGGTCCGCCTGCCCGGCGAACAGCGCGCCGCTTTGTGCCGCGATCTGCCAGCCGCCGAGTTTCACGAGCGCGCGCAGCGCGCTGCGATCAAGCGCGGGCCGTGCCAGCCAGTCGCTCATTACATGCCGCGACCAGGCAGAGGCCATCAGAAAATTCGTCGCGAAACCCAGGGCCTGGCAGCCGAGGAAGGTCGAGGCACGCGGCGCATGAGGGATCAGCAGCAACATCGACATCGTCGTCACTACCGTGCCGGTGATGCTGATCGACGCGATCCGCCGATAATCCTGGCGCGCCGTGAACAGCGAGAGAAAGACCGCGAACAGACACTGGAACAGCCAGCCGACACCGGCCAACGCAAAGGCGAGCCCGAGGTCGTCGGACGCCGGACCACCGAGGTGAAATCCCAATCGCGCGAGCGGCGGTCCAGCAAGGATGAGCAATGCCGAGATCAGGCCGCCCACGGCGATGACGAGCGCAAGCGCGGTCGCGAAGAAACGCCGTGCCTCGCTGCGATCGGACTGTCCCAACCGTTGCGCGAGCTCGCGCGTCGTCGAGAGGCCAAGCGCATTGCTGAACATCAGCGCAGGGGCGACGCAGGCAGTGACCAGACCCGCAACCCCGAACGCGGCGAGGCCGAGCCGGGAGATCACGAATGGCAGAATCGCAAGATTGAGCAGCACCGCGACCGCGAACGCCGTCGCGTTCCATGCCGAATTCCCGAGCAGATGGGATGGACCCTTCTTCACCGCCACGCCCGCTTTCGGTCCGTCGCCTTGATGCGCCTCAAGTGCCTCTTCCATAAGGGCAAAAACTCATTTCGGATGGCGACGGGCTAGCAGCCGGCGAACTGATTGTCGAGGGTTGGCGGATGACGGGGCCTGCAAGCAGGTGTGGGCAAGCCTGAACGGCAGCCGAGGCAGGTGACGGTCGCCGCGGAACCATGCCTGTTTGTTTCCATCCCGGTTTGTCGTCCGGGTAACAGTTGGAAAGGTCTGCCAAATTGTCTAAGGCAGATAGGCAGTAGCCCCAGAGCGGCCCGCCAAACAAGAGGTGTCTCAATGCCCTTTCCACGTGCATCCCAAGCCCTGTCCCGCTTCACCGTGCTGGATTTGACCCGGGTCCGGTCCGGGCCGACCTGCGTGCGCCAGCTCGCCGACTGGGGTGCCAATGTGATCAAGATCGATGCGCTGCTGGAGGACGGCGGCGGTGAGCAGCCGGGCGGGCCGCGCGGCGGCTCCGACTTCCAGAACCTGCATCGCAACAAGCGCGCGATGACGCTGAACCTGAAGGACCCCAAGGGGCTCGAGGTGTTCAAGCGGCTGGCCGAGCAGGCCGACGTCATCGTCGAGAACTTTCGGCCGGACGTGAAGGCCAAGCTCGGCATCGATTATGAGAGTATCCGCAAGATCAATCCGAAGATTGTCTATGGCAGCATCTCCGGCTTCGGCCAGGACGGTCCCTATCACAAGCGCCCGGGCTTCGATCAGATCGCCCAGGGCATGGGCGGCCTGATGTCGGTGACCGGCGCGCCCGGCGGCGGCCCGATGCGGGTCGGCATTCCCGTCGCCGACCTGACTGCGGGCCTGTTCTGCGCGCTCGGCATCCTCACCGCGCTGCTCGAGCGCGACGTGTCCGGCGAAGGCCAATGGGTGCAGACCTCGCTGCTGCAGGCCCAGATCTTCATGCTGGATTTCCAGGCCGCGCGCTGGCTGATGGAAAAGGAAGTCGCCACGCAGGCCGGCAACAACCATCCGACCTCGATCCCGACCGGCGTGTTCAAGACCTCCGACGGCTACATCAATATCGCCACCACGGGCGGGCGGATCTGGGAGCGCTGCGCCCAGGCGATCGGCGCACCCGACCTGATCACCGATCCCGACTACGCGACCGCACCGGCGCGCTCGAAGAACCGCGACGCGCTGAACGCACGAATCAACGCGCTGACCGAGAAGAAGTCGACCGAGACCTGGGTCCGCGAGCTCAATGAAGCCGGCGTGCCGTGCGGGCCGATCTACTCGATCGACCAGATGTTCGAGGATGCCCAGGTCAAGCATCTCGGCATGGCCCAGCACGTTCCCAATGACGAGAACCGGCACATCCAGCTGGTCAGCCAGCCCGTGACGCTGTCGCGGACGCCGAGCAAGATGGCGGCGCGCCCACCGGAATTCGGCGAGCAGACCGAGGAAGTGCTGGCCGAATTCGGCTTCGGCCAGGACGAGATCGCCGAACTGCGTCAGCGCAAGGTGGTCTAGAGATTCTGGTCCTGACGCGTTTTCTTCACGCGAACCGGTATCCACTTCGCCCGAAAACGCTGTAAGGCCTCACGCCTTTGCCGGTCGCACCAGACGCGCGACGCCGGCAAAGGCCCGATCAATCACCGGCCAGAACAGCAGCACGATCGCCAGGGTCGTGATGCTGCCGACGAGGCCGTTCGACCAGAACACCTTCATGTCGCCGCCGGAGCCGATCATCGAAAGGCGGAACGCGTCCTCGGCACGGCTGCCGAGCACCAAGGCGAGCGTGAACGGCGCGAGCGGGATGGCGATCTTCTTGAAGACGTAGCCGACCACACCGAAGCCCAGCATCAGCCAGATGTCGAACAGCGCATTCTGGATCGCGTAGGCGCCGATCGCGCAGGACACCACGATCATCGGCGCGACAGCTGCGAACGGCACGCGCAGGATCGAGGCGAAGATCGGCACCGTGGTCAACACCAGCACGAGGCCGACGACGTTGCCGAGATACATCGAGGCGATCAGGCCCCAGACGAAATCCTTGTGCTCGACGAACAGCAGCGGGCCCGGGTTGAGGCCCCACACCATCAGGCCGCCGAGCAGGATCGCCGCCGTCCCCGAGCCGGGAATGCCGAGCGCGAGCATTGGGAGCAGCGCCGAGGTGCCCGAGGCGTGAGCGGCGGTCTCCGGCGCGAACACGCCCTCGATGCGGCCCTTGCCAAAACTGCCCTGATCCTTGGAAAAGCGCTTGGCGAGGTTGTAGCCCATGAAGGAGGCCGCAATCGCACCACCCGGCGTGATCCCGAGCCAGCAGCCGATCACCGACGAACGCAGCAGCGTCACCCAGTACTTCGGCAGCTCCTTCCACACCGACAGCACGACGCGCAGGCTGATACCGGCGGCGTGTCCGCGCAGCGCCAGGCGCTCCTCCATCGTGAGCAGGATCTCGCTGATGCCGAACAGGCCGATCACAGCGACCAGGAAGTTGATGCCGCGCAGCAGCTCCGCCGAGCCGAAGGTCATACGCAGCTGCCCGGACACCGTATCCATGCCGACGCCCGCAAGCAGCAGTCCGAGCGACATCGAGATCACGGTCTTGTGCTTGGCCTCGCGACCGAGGCCGACGAACGAACAGAACGTCAGGAGATAGACGGCAAAGAATTCCGGCGGGCCGAATTTCAGCGCGAACGAAGAGATCATCGGCGCCAGGAAGGTAATCAGCAGCACCGCGACCAGCGAACCGATGAAGGACGAGGTGAATGCCGCGGTGAGCGCTTCGGCAGCCCTGCCCTGCTGCGCCATCGGATAGCCGTCGAAGGTGGTCGCGACCGACCAGGCTTCACCGGGGATGTTGAACAGGATCGAGGTGATGGCGCCGCCGAACAGCGCGCCCCAATAGATGCACGACAGCATCACGATGGCGGATGTCGGATCCATCGTGAAGGTGAGCGGCAACAGGATCGCGACGCCGTTGGGACCGCCGAGGCCCGGCAACACGCCGACGAAGATGCCGAGCACGAGGCCGACCATCATCAGGAGCAGCGTCTTCCAGGTCAGGAGGACGGCAAAGCCGTGCAGCAGGAGACCGAAGGCTTCCATGTCTCGAAATTCCTCGGTTAGCTCAGTAGCCGAAGGCCGCTTCGAGCGGGCCCTTCGGCATGATGACGTCGAAGGCGACGTCGAAGGTCACGAACATCGCGGCGGTGAAGATGAAGGCGGTGAGGAGTGACTTCCACAGCGCGATCTTGCCGACGAGGCGCATGAACCCGGCGATCAACAGAAAGCTCGCGACGTAGAGGCCTAGATACTGGGTGGCGAGGCAAAACAGGAAGGTCGGCACGAACACCGCCAGCACCCGGCGAAACTGGGCGCGGGTGACGAAGGTTTCGGCAGCTTCCCGGCGTGAGACGAAGGCGGCGCCGAGGCCATAGAGGCTGGCGGCGCCGAGAATCACTGAGAGGTAGAACGGAAAATAGCCCGGCTGCGGCCCGGTCGAATCCCATGACGCACCGGTGCGCCAATTATCCCAGCCGAGCACCAGGGAGAGCGCGAGCAGCAGCAGCGAAACGATAACGTCGACGGCGCCGGTAGAGACGACGGCGGGCGAGTTCTCTTCAGGCGCGGTCGGATCGTCGACGACGATCTCAAGTTCGGTATTGGACATGGACTGGACGGTCTGGGTTGCGAGGGCAACGATTGGGATAGCGTGCTGAACCTTTCACCGTCAATGCGGCCTTCAGCTAACGCCCGGAACGTTCGGGAAAGGCGTTCGCAAGTGCAGCGCGATTAGCGGCGAGCACGCCGCGCTCGGTGATCAACCCCGTCACCAGACGCGCCGGCGTGACATCGAAGCCGAAATTGGCAACGGTTGAGCCGTCCGGAACCACGCGGACGGTCTCGATCCTTCCATCCGCCGTCTTCCCGGTGAGGTGCGTTACCTCGCTGGCCGCGCGTTGCTCGATCGGAATCTGTTTGATGCCATCATCGATACGAAAGTCGATGGTCGGCGACGGCAGCGCGACATAGAACGGCACGCCGTTGTCGTGTGCCGCGAGCGCCTTCAGATAGGTCCCGATCTTGTTGCAGACGTCGCCATTGGCGGCGACGCGGTCGGTGCCGACGATCGCAAGGTCCACCATGCGATGCTGCATCAGATGGCCGCCGGTGTTGTCAGGGATCACGGTGTGCGGCACGCCGTGGTGACCGAGTTCCCAGGCGGTGAGCGAAGCGCCCTGATTGCGCGGCCGCGTCTCGTCGACCCAGACATGGACCGCAATGCCGCGATCATGCGCCTGGTAGATTGGTGAGGTCGCCGTTCCCCAATCGACGGTTGCAAGCCAGCCGGCATTGCAATGCGTCAGGACGTTCACCGGCTCGCCCGGCTGCTTGGTCGCGGCGATTTTTTCGATCAGGCCGAGGCCGTGCCGGCCGATCTCGCGGTTGATCTCGACGTCTTCGTCGGCGATCTCGCGGGCGCGGGCATAGGCCGCTTCCGTGCGGACTGATGCTGCGAGCGGCGCGAGCGCGCGCTGCATCTCATCAACAGCCCACTTCAGATTGATCGCGGTCGGCCGGGTCGCGGCCAGCATCTTGCCGGTACGCTCGAGCGCCGCATCGGAGGCATCGGCCCGCATCGCCAGCGCCATGCCGTAGGCGGCAGTCGCGCCAATCAACGGCGCGCCGCGCACCAGCATCGAGCTGATCGCCTCGCCGGCCTCGTCCGCCGTCGTGATCTTTGCAATGATAAACTCATGCGGCAGCCGGCGCTGATCGATCGCGCCGACCGACCAGCCGTCGGGCTCGAGCCAGATGCTGCGGAAATGGCGTCCATCGACTTTCATGCGCGTAACACCCTTCCGGCGACGGCATCGAGCCTGGCAAGCAGCTGCGGATCGCGGGCCGCGGGCGCCGTGATCAGGGCCGTATCCAGCGCGCGATCCGAACCGATCGGACAAGGCTCATGCTCGCGCGGGAAATCCCGCCCCAGACGCGCGACGAGCGCCTTGGCCTTCTCGGCGTTCGAATTCAACACGCGGATGATATCCTGCACCGTCACGGCATCATGCGCCGGATGCCAGCAATCGAAATCGGTGACCATCGCCACGCTGGCGTAGCAGATCTCGGCCTCGCGGGCGAGCTTGGCTTCGGGCATGTTGGTCATGCCGATCACCGAATAGCCCTGCGCCTTGTAGGTCAGGCTTTCGGCGAGCGAGGAGAATTGCGGCCCTTCCATGCAGAGATAAGTGCCGCCGCGTGCGAACGCGATGGCTTCGGCTTCGGCCGCGGCGGCGAGATGCTTGACCAGCAGCGGCGAGATCGGATGCGCCATCGACACATGCGCGACGCAGCCTTTGCCGAAGAACGAGCTCTCGCGCTTGTAGGTGCGATCGACGAACTGATCGACCAGCACAAACGTGCCCGGCGGCAGCTCCTCCTTGAACGAACCGCACGCCGACAGCGCCACCAGGTCGGTGACCCCCGCTCGCTTGAGGACATCGATATTGGCGCGATAATTGATGTCGGACGGCGACAGCGCATGCCCCTGGCCGTGTCGCGGCAGGAACACGATCGGCAATCCCGCCATCTCGCCACGGCGCAGCGGCGCGGACGGTTCGCCCCAGGGACTCGCGATCGCCTCCTCGCGGACATTTTCCAGTCCCGGCAGATCGTAGATGCCGGATCCGCCGATGATCCCGAGAACGGCTTTGGTCATGATCGCTCCTTGCGGTCCCGTAACGGCGACGGAGGGGTGACCCAGCCCGATCGGGCTCGCCGGACGTTCGGCCATACTGCGGCGCAATAATCACTGCGCCGCTGCCGCTTGCAAGCCGATTCAGCCGAGAGGGTAAGCAAACCGCGACCGCTATTTCGCGACGAAGCCCGCCGCGTTCATCAGCGAGGCATTCTGCTTGTCGTCATCCTCGAGGAACTCAACCATATCCTTGCCGGTGAGGAAGATCGGCTTCAAGGCCTGCTTCTCCATGTAGTCCTTGTATTCAGCAGTCTGCGTCACCTTCTGGAACAGGTCGACATAGAACGCCTGCTGCTCCTGCGTGACCTTGCCCGGCAGGAACATCGCGCGCAGCATCAGATACTGCACGTCCAGCCCCTCTTCCCTGCAGGTCGGGATATCGTTCCAGGATTGCGTGTCGGTGACCTTGGTCTTGTAGGAAATCCGCTCCTTGTCGAACACGCAGAGCGCGCGGACCTGGCCGGCGCGCCAGACCTCGAGGTTCTCGCTCGGATTGTTGACGTTGGACTCGGTGTGGCCGCCGACCAGCTGGGTCGCGGCCTCGCCGCCCGACTTGTAGGGCAGATAGGAGAATTTCGCGCCGGTCTTCTGCTCCATGAACACGGTCAGCACGTGATCCTCGCGCTTGGAGCCGGTGCCGCCCATCTTGAACGGCGCGCTCGCCGCCTTCGCAGCATCGATGAACTCCTTCACGGTCTTCGGGCCGTTGGCATTGTCCCACAGCACGAACTGGTCGAGCGCGATCACCGACACCGGTGTGAGGTCGCGCCAGTTGAACGGAATCTTGGCCGACAGCGGCAGCATATAGATCAGCGAATAGGCGATCAGCACCTTGTTGGGATCGCCCTCGCTGGACTTCATGTACATCAGCGCTTCCGCACCCGACGCGCCGCCCTTCAGCGACACCACCATCGGCTGCTTCATCAGATTGTTCTTCTGGATCGCCGCCTGCATCATGCGCGCCATCTGGTCGGAAGCACCACCGGCGCCGGCCGCAACCACGATCTCGACCGGCTTGCTCGGCTCCCAGCCGGCAAACGCCGGCGCGCTCATCAGCAAGGCCGCGATGGTAGCCGTGGCTTTCACAATCTGTCCCACGTTCTTCTTCCCTATCTATTTGTTCGGCTTGGCAAAACCGTCGAGGTGGCGGGTTCGTATCATTGTGCCGAGAATGCAGGTGAGTTCAAGCCGCCGAACTGCCGCATGACCTATGACTTTGGAATGAGGTGGGTGCTTCGCTCTGCTCGCATTGACAAACGCTGTCATCGCCCGGGCTTGACCGGGCGATGACAGCGGTGGTTGGGGCATAGCGCGCCCCGGAATGACGACAGAAAGAGCCCGCGTAGCCAACCCGCAGCCGAGCCGTTACTTGCCCTTGAAGTTCGGCGCGCGCTTGTTGAGGAAAGCGTCCATGCCCTCGCGGAAGTCTTCGCTCATATAGGCGCGCAGGATCAGGTCTTCGCCCTCGTCGCGCGACAGCGTGCGGCGGATGCGGCGCACTGCCTCCTTGGTGACTTCGAGCGTGATCGGCGCATGGCCGGCGACGAGTTGCGCGGTCTCGGTGGCGCGGCGCTGCAGCGTCTCCACGTCGGGGACGACCTCGTTCAAGAGGCCGAGCGCCAGCGCTTCCGGCGCCTCGACCAGGCGCGCCTTGAAGATCAGGTCCTTGGTCCGCGCCGGACCGATCAGCGAGACCAGCCGCGAGATGTTGGACATCGACAGACAGTTGCCGAGCGTGCGTGCGATCGGGAAGCCGATCCGCGTCGCCTCGGTGCCGATGCGGATATCGCAGCATGCGGCAATGCCGGCGCCGCCGCCGGTGCACGCACCTGCGATCGCCGCAATGACGGGCACGCGGCACTGTTCGAGCGTCCCCAGCACGCGGTCGATCCGCGCCTCGTAGTCCAGCGCATCCTGCGCGGTCTTGAACGCGCGGAATTGCGAGATGTCGGTGCCGGAGGCGAACGCCTTGTCACCGGCCCCGGTCAGGATCAGCGCCTTGATGGAATGATCCTGATTGATGTTCTCGCAGATCGCGGCCATCTGCTCGTACATCGCAAAGGTCAGCGCGTTGCGGGCCTGCGGCCGGTTGAACGTGATGCGCGCGATTCCGTCCGCGACGGAGTAGATCAGGTCTTCGGTCGGTGCGACGGGCGCGTTCATGTCTCGCTCCTTCTGTTGTTTGCGATGAGGTTTCAGGCCAGCCTGCTCAAGCAACGGCTTTCGATACCTGCGCGGCGTCACGCCCCTTCAGAACTTCCATCGCCGCCAGCACACCGCCGCTGCGATGCGGCACCTTGGCGAGATCGAGACCCATCTCGACGCCGGACAGCGTGCCCATCAGCATCAAATCGTTGAAGTGGCCGATGTGTCCGATCCGGAACACCTTGCCCTTGACCTTGTTGAGGCCGGTGCCGAGCGACATGTCGAAATTTTCCAGCACGACCTTGCGGAAGTGGTCGGCGTCGTGGCCGTCGGGCACCCGCACCGCGGTCAGCGCCGGCGAATGCGCGCCCTGCTCCTGACATTGCGTCTCCAGACCCCAGACCTTGATCGCGGCGCGCGTCGCTTCGCTGTGGCGCTTGTGGCGGGCGAAGACGTTCTCCAGCCCCTCCTCCTCCAGCATCTTCACGGCCTCGCGCAGGCCGAACAGCAGGTTGGTGGCGGGGGTATACGGCCAGGTGCCGGCCTTGTTGATGTTGATGACCTCCTGCCAGTCCCAATAGGAGCGCATCCCGGGATTGGCCTTGGCCACCGCAAGCGCCTTCTCCGACACCGCGTTGAAGCCGAGGCCGGGCGGCAGCATCAGGCCCTTCTGGGAGCCGGCGATCGAGACGTCGATGCCCCAGGCATCGTGCTCATATTCGAGCGAGCCGAGGCCGGAGATGGTGTCGACCATCAAGAGCGCCGGATGCTTCAAGGAGTCGAGGATCTTGCGGACGTTGAGCGGATAGGTGACGCAGGCGGTCGAGGTCTCGTTATGGACCACGCAGACGGCCTTGATCTTGTGCGCCTTGTCGGCGGCGAGCCGCGCCTCGATCTGCTCGAGGTCGGCGCCATGGCGCCAGTCGCCCGGGATGAAATCGACGTCGAGCTTAAACTTGTCGGCGATGCCGTGCCACAGCACCGCGAATTGCCCGGTCTCGCACATCAGGACCTTGTCGCCCGGCTGCAGCGTGTTGACGATCGCAGCCTCCCAGGCGCCGGTCCCCGACGAGGGATAGATGATCACGGGCTGCTTGGTGCGGAACACCCGCTGCATCGCCGACATCACGGCAAAGCCGATCTCGGCGAATTCGGCACCGCGATGGTCCATGGTCGGCATATCCATGGCCCGCAAGACCCTGTCCGGCACGTTGGTCGGTCCCGGAATCTGCAGAAAATGCCTTCCAGTATGCACGGTCATGAGCGTCTTTCCCGGTCTTGCCTTGGTCTTGGTAAGGCGCTCGCATATCACTATTCGCCGGGTTTGTCCCAGGCCCGGCGGGGGGCCGTCATGCATATCTGACGGCGCTCCGCCGGGGCCGGTGGCCGCTCATTCGGCGGCCAACACCTTGCCCGATACCAACGATTCGCTACCCTCCTCGAACGGCCGCTCGGGGTGCATCAGGAACGCCGAGACGCCACCGACCAGCAAGAGGGCCATCGACATCAAGAACGGCAGGTACCAGTTGCCGGTGGCGTCGATGACGAAGCCGGCAACCAGCGGCGAGACGATCGCCGCAAACGCCGAGCCGGTGTTCATGAGCCCGGCCGCGGTGCCGGAATATTTCGGCGCGATGTCCATCGGAATCGACCACATCGGGCCGATCACCAGTTCGGCGCAGAAGAAGCCGGCCGACAGGCAGAGCGCGACCACGGTGATGTCGTGAACGAACAGGATCGGCATCAGCGACAGCAGCGCGCCCGCAAATCCCACGATCGTGACGCTGAGCCGCGCCAGCCGCACATTGCCTGACCGTTCGAGGATGCGGTCGGAGATCACGCCGCCGATGCTGTCGCCGACGACGCCGGCAAAGAACACGCCGGATGCGAACAGCGCCGAGTTCTTCAGATCGAGGCTGTAGTTGTTCTTGAAGAACAGCGGCAGCCAATTGAGGTAGAGCCACAGGCACCAGCCGTAGCAGAAGTAGGTCAGCGTCACCGGCCACATCCGCTGCAACAGCGGGCCCCACGGCACCTTCGGCCGCTCGCCTTTCGGCCGCGGCGGCAAGGTCGCAAGCTCGGCCGTAGTGATGGAGCCGTGGTCGGCCGGCTCGTTGCGGAAGTACCAGACCCATGCGACGCCCCAGATGAGACTGACGATGCCAAGCGCGACGAAGGCGCCGCGCCAGGTCAGCCAGAGGATCAGGAGCGCGACCACCGGCGGGGTCACCGCGTTGCCGAGACGTGCGAACGCGTGGGTCAGGCCTTGCGCGAAGCCGCGGCGGTTCGCCGGCGTCCAGTACTGCATGGCGCGCGTCGCGGTCGGGAACGTCGCGCCTTCGCCGAAGCCGAGCGCGAAGCGTGCGATGAACAGCGCGGCGAGTCCGTGGACAAAGCCGGTCATGATGGTCGCCGCGGCCCATATCATGCCGCACCAGAACAAGGTCTGACGTGGCCCGAAGCGATCGCCGACCCAGCCGCCGATCACCTGGAACAGCAGATACGGATAGGCGAAGGCGGAGAACACCAGGCCGAGCTCGGTGTTCGACAGACCGAGCTCCTTCTGGATCTCGCTGGCCGCGGTGCCGATGTTGACGCGGTCCACATAGGTGATGAAATACATCACGCAGAGCATGGCCAATACGACATGGGTGGCCTTGAACCGAAGCCTCATATCCCTCCCCCTTCCCTGATCCGCGATTTTCTTGGTTGTTGGTCGCTAGGTGCCGACCACTTTCAGATGCAACGCGTTGCGCTGATCGCGCTGCTCGAGCAGCCGCATCGCCGCCTCGACGCCGCCCGCACGATGCGGCACGCCGGCAACCGACAGCCCCATCTCGACGCCGGTGAGCGCGCCAAGCAAGGTCAGCTCGTTGCATTCGCCGAGATGACCGATGCGGAACACCTTGCCGGCGACCTTTGACAGGCCGGCACCGAGCGACATGTTGAAATTGTCGAGCACGACCTGGCGATACTGATCGGCGTCATGACCGGGCGGCATCATGACCGCGGTCAGCACCGGCGAGAATTCCGAAGGCTCCTGGCACAGCACCTCGAGCCCCCATTGGTTGACGGCGGCACGGGTGGCGGCTGCGAGCCGCTGATGGCGCGCGAACACCTTGTCGAGCCCCTCCTCCAGCAGCATCGCGATCGCCTCGCGCAGCCCGTAGAGCAGGTTCGTCGCCGGCGTATAGGGGAAGAAGCCCTTGGCGTTCGGCTTCAGCATCTCCTCCCAATCGAAATAGGAGCGCGGCATCTTGTTGCTGCGGGACGCGGCGCGGGCCTTTTCCGAGATCGCGTTGAAGCCGAGGCCGGGCGGCAGCATGAAACCCTTCTGCGAGCAGCTGACGCTGACATCGACCTTCCACTCGTCGTGCCGGTAGTCGACCGAGCCCAGCGATGAAATGGTGTCGACCATCAGGAGCGCCGGATGGTTGGTGCGGTCGATCGCGGCACGGATGTCGGCGATCCGGCTGGTCGCGCCGGTCGAGGTCTCGTTGTGGACGACCATCACCGCCTTGATGCTGTGCGCGGTGTCCGCGGCAAGCCTTGCCTCGATCAACGCCGGGTCGGCGCCGCGACGCCAGTCGCCGGCAATGAATTCGACCTCGATACCGAAGCGGCCGGCGAGCTGCCGCCACAACGTGGCGAAGTGACCGGTCTCGACCATCAGGACCTTGTCGCCGGGCGACAGCGTGTTGACGATCGCAGCTTCCCAGGCGCCGGTGCCCGACGACGGGAAGATCACCACCGGGCCTGCGGTCTGGAAGATCTTGGCGCTGCCCTCGAGCACCGTGCGACCGAGCTCGGCAAAGTCCGCGCTGCGGTGGTCGATGACCGGCATGTCCATCGCGCGCAGAATGCGATCCGGAACCGGGCTCGGTCCCGGAATCTGCAGGAAATGGCGTCCTTGATGCATGAGAACCTCCCAATCGCCGGATTTCGGCCTCTTCGTCAGTCATTTTGCATTCATTTTTTGTATTTTCAATCCAATTTTGGTATTCGATTGCGGAGATCGACGCCGCCGCGTCGGCAAATTATTGTTCAGAATATGAAATCTGCGATTCCCGAAACCGGGGTTCCGATCACCCAGCCCGCCGCCGGCAACGGCAGCGACCGCCAGGAGGCATCGCTGCACGGCGAGATCCTGCTGCGGCTCCGCGATTATGTGGTGGAAGGCAACATTCCCGAGGGCGGTCGCGTTCCGGAACGCCAGCTCTGCGAAATGCTGGGAATCTCCAGGACGCCGCTGCGCGAGGCGCTCAAGGTGCTGGCGGCCGAAGGCTTGATCGAGCTGTTGCCCAACCGCGGCGCCCGGGTGCGCCAGCTCAGCCCGCGCGACCTCGAGGAACTGTTCGACGTCATGGCCGGACTGGAGAGCCTCGCCGGACGGCTGGCCTGCGAGAGCATCACGGATGAGGAAATCGCCGCGATCGAGCGGCTGCACTACGAGATGTACGGCCACTATCTGCACCGCGACATGCACGGCTATTTCCAGACCAATCAGCAAATTCACGAGAGCATCGTCGCGGCTGCGCGCAACGCGACGCTGAAGACTATCTACGCCAACTTCGCCGGCCGGATCCGCCGTGTACGCTATTCCGCCAATTTCGCCCGCAAGCGACAGCGTTGGGCCGAGGCGATGCGCGAGCACGAGGCGATCCTCGATGCGCTGCGCCGCCGCGCCGGCAGCGAGCTCAGCGACATCCTGTTCGCCCATCTGCGTAACAAGCGGAGCGCCGCCATCGAGCACCTCGCCGAAGGACCGGACAGCGCCCGGGAGACGGCGCCACAACGCAGCTAGTTGCTCATTTTGAATTCATAATGTAATTCTCGGCGCAGTCGAATGCATAATCCCGGGGCAATTCTGGTTGCGCCGCGGGTCACATCGGATCTGGGATGAAGAACGCCTCCTCGCTCGAACAGCGCCTGCGGTCCGAATTGACCGGCGACGTGTTTTTCGATGCCTTCAACCGTGGCCGCTACGCGACCGACGCCTCGTTCTACCAGATCATGCCCGCCGGCGTGGTGGTGCCGCGCACCGTCGACGAGGCGCTACGGACGCTGGCGATCGTCCGCGAGGCCGGGCGGATCGTGACCCCGAGGGGCGGCGGCACGTCGCAATGCGGCCAGACCGTCAATGACGGCATCGTGGTCGACCTGTCCAAGCACTTGAACCGCATCCTCTCGCTCGACGTCGAGAACCGCACCTGCGTGGTCGAGCCCGGTATCGTGCTCGACGATCTCAACCGCCAGCTCAGGAAGCATGGGCTGTGGTTTCCGGTCGACGTATCGACCGCATCGCGCGCCACGATCGGCGGCATGGCCGGCAACAATTCCTGCGGCGGCCGCTCGCTGCGCTACGGCACGATGCGCGACAACACGCTGTCGATGGATGCGGCGCTCGCCGACGGCACGCTGCTGCATTTCGGCGAGGTGCCGCGCGACCTGACGCGGATCAGCGCATCCGACCCCGGATCGCAGCTGTTCCGCGCCATGCTCGACCTCGGCGAGCGCGAGGCGGCCGAGATCGCGGACAAATTCCCCAAGGTGCAGCGCCGCGTCGGCGGCTATAACCTCGACGCGCTGGTGCCGCGCAATGCGCCGAACAACATGGCGCATCTTCTGGTCGGCTCGGAAGGCACGCTCGCCTTCACCACGCAGGTCGAGCTGAAGTTGTGGCCCGTGATCCGCAACAAGGCGCTCGGCGTCTGCCATTTCGGCAGCTTCTACGAGGCGATGGATGCAGCCCAGCATCTGGTGAAGCTGCGGCCCATTGCCGTGGAGCTGGTCGACCGCACCATGATCGCGCTGGGCCGCGAGATCGCGATGTTCCAGCCGATTATTTCCGCGGCGGTGCGCGGCGATCCGGACGCGATCCTGGTGGTCGAGTTCGCCGAGGAAGACCAGGCCGACAACCTCGCCCGCCTCAAGCAGCTCGGCGAGCTGATGGGCGATCTCGGCTTCGGCTGGGACAGGCCGCAGCGCAAATGGGGCGGCGTGGTCGAGATAACAGAGCCCGCGCTGCAATCCGGCATCGCCGATTTCCGCGCCGCCGGGCTCAACGTCATGATGTCGATGAAGCAGGAGGGCAAGCCGGTCTCCTTCGTCGAGGATTGCGCGGTGCCGCTGCCGCACCTCGCCGACTACACCGAACGGCTCAACACCGTGTTCGCCAGACACGGCACGCGCGGCACCATGTACGCGCACGCGTCCGAAGGCTGCCTGCATGTGCGCCCGGTGCTCAATCTGAAGCTCGAGAAGGACGTCAAGGCAATGCGCGCCATTGCCGAGGAAGCCTTCGCAATGGTGCGCGAATACAAGGGCTCGCATTCCGGCGAGCATGGCGACGGCCTCGTGCGCTCGGAATTCCACGAGACCATGTTCGGCGCGCGCATCGTCGCCGACTTCCGCGAGGTCAAGCAGCGCTTCGACCCGTCCAATACGCTCAACCCTGGCAAGATCGTCGATCCGCCCAGGATGGACGATCGTTCGCTGTTTCGTTTCTCGCCGGACTATCGCGTCGGCGAAATGAAGACCGTGCTGGACTGGTCGGCCTATCCCGGCGCCGGCGGCGGTTTCCAGGGCGCGGTCGAGATGTGCAACAACAACGGCGCCTGCCGCAAGCTCGAAGGCGGCGTGATGTGCCCATCTTATCGTGCGACGCGCAACGAGAAGGACGTCACTCGCGGCCGCGCCAACACGTTGCGGCTGGCGATCTCCGGCCAGCTCGGACCGGATGCACTGTCCTCCGACGAGATGATGGACACGCTGAAACTCTGCGTGTCCTGCAAGGCGTGCCGTCACGAATGCCCGACCGGCGTCGACATGGCCAAGATGAAGATCGAGGTGCTGGCGGCCCGCGCCGCGACGCACGGCCTGTCGCTGCGCGACCGGCTGGTCGGTTATTTGCCGCGCTATGTCGATCTCGCCTCGCGCTTTGCGCCGCTCGCGAACTGGCGCAACAAGAGCCCGCTGCTGCGCACGCTGTTCGAGAAATTCGCCGGCATCAGTGCGCAGCGCGCGCTGCCAGCGTTTCGCCGCGACATTTTCCAGCCGGACTCCGAGGTACTGGGGCCGCCTGAGGGGCGCGAAGTGGTGCTGTTCGCCGATACGTTCAACCGCGGCTATGAGCGGGAAAATCTCGACGCCGCGGTCGAGGTCCTGATCGCCGGCGGCTATCGCGTGCATCTCCCGAAGTCACCGGACGGCGGCCGTCCGCCATGCTGCGGACGCACGTTCCTGTCGGCCGGGCTGGTCGTGCAGGCGCGCGCCGAGCTCGACCGGCTGGTTTCGACCTACGCGCCGTTCGCGGCGCGCGGCGTGCCGATCATCGGCCTCGAGCCGAGCTGCCTGCTGACCCTGCGCGACGAGCTGCTGTCGCTGCGCTCGGATGACACCGCGAAGAGCGTCAGCGCCCACGCCCTGCTGTTCGAGGAATTCCTGGTGCGCGAGGCAGAGGCGGGCCGCCTCGCGCTGCCGCTCGGCGCTGTTGCCGGCAAAGCCGTCGTGCACGGTCATTGCCACCAAAAGTCCTTCGGCGCGTTCAAGCCGGTGGAGAAGATCTTGCGGCTGGTGCCGGGCCTCGACGTCAAGACCATCGAGTCGAGCTGCTGCGGCATGGCCGGCGCGTTCGGCTATGGGGCGGAGACCTATCAGGCCTCGATCGAGATGGCCGAGCTGTCGCTGCTCCCTGCAGTGCGCAGCGCCGATCAGGACACGCTGATCGTGGCCGACGGCACCTCATGCCGGCACCAGATCAAGGACGGCAGCGGCCGCACGCCGCTGCATGTCGCCAGCGTATTGGCGATGAGCCTGAAACGTGCGACATCGCATTCTGACCAATCATTGCCGAAAAAGGAACAGGCCCATGGCTGAGCTCACTCTCGAAACCGCCCGCAAGATTCTGGACGCCGCGCTCGCCAAGGGGGTCGAGAAGAAGCTGAAGCCGCTGGTGGTCACCATCCTCGACGCGCGTGGCGCGGTGAAGGTGACGGCGGCGCAGGACGGCACCAGCCTGATGCGCGCCGAGATCGCCCACGGCAAGGCCTATGGCGCGCTGGCGCTCGGCATGGGATCGCGGGCGCTGTTCCAGCGCGCGCAGGAGCAGGCCTATTTCATCGACAGCGTGAACACGCTGGCGCAGGGCCGGCTGGTGCCGGTGCCCGGCGGCGTGCTGATCATGGACGGCGCGACCCTGCTCGGCGCCGTCGGCGTCAGCGGCGACACCTCGGACAATGACGAGATCTGCGCCGTAGCCGGCATCGAAGCCGCCGGCCTGAAGGCCAACGCGGGCTAGCGTGCGACGGGCACGCGCTCCTCGCCCCGTTCACCCGGGGAGAGGGCTGGGGTGAGGCCCGACTTGCGCGATTTCGGAATAATGGAATTGTGCCACTGAGTTGCCCGACGTGTCAAGTTGCCGTGTCGAACGCCGGGTAGCCGCCCGGCTACTGTGCATGGGGTTGTTTTCGATATTTTCGCACCGCGCCCTCCCCGCACGCGCGGCGAGGTGAAGCAGAGGCCATCATTCACCGCCCCGTCCAGGTCGGCTTGCGCTTCTCGCCGAAGGCCTTGAGGCCTTCCTTGGCGTCTTCGGTCATCGCGAGCAGCGCGATCTGGCTTTCGGTGTAGGCGATGCTTTCGTCGAACGACATCGAGGCGATCGCCCGCATCGCGTATTTGCCGCGACGGATCGCCGTCGGCGACTTGTCGACGATACGGCCGATCAGCCAATCGACCTTGGCGTCGAGCTCGGCGGCCGGCACGACGTAGTTGAGAAGACCCGCGGCCTGTGCCGCCTTGGCATCGAACGGCTCGCCGGTCAGCGCCCATTCGTTGATGAGGCGTGCGGGGGCGATCGACTGCAGCAGGCTCAGCACCTGCATCGGAAACACGCCGACCTTCACCTCCGGCAGGCCGAAGATCACGCCATCGGCGGCCACCGCCATGTCGGTCATGCACAGCAGGCCCATGCCGCCGGCCATGCAGACGCCGCCGACCCGCGCGATCGCGGGCTTGGTCGCGTTCTGCGACAGCCGCAACAGATCTGCATAGTCGACATTGGGGCGCGAGAAATCCATCGAGAATGCCGCGCCGCTGTTCTGCAAATCTGCGCCGGCGCAGAACGCCTTGTCGCCCGCGCCCGTCAGCACGATGACACGCACGTCCTTGTCGTCATGCGCCTCGCGATAACCCCTGGCGATGCCCGCGATCACGCCGGCGTTGAGTGCGTTGCGCTTGTCCGGGCGGTTGATCGTGATCCAGAACGCCTGCCCGCGCTTCTCGAGAAGAACGCTGTTGTCGGTCATGTTTCCTGCCTGTTTTTTGCCGGTGCGCCGTTGCCAGCCGACATTTGCGGCAGGATCGGCGCCGACTGCAAGCAGGATTATGCGGCGGCGGCCGCCTTCCTGATCCAGACCTTGTTGTCGTGGAACGCGGCGCCGCCAAGCGGCGCGACGGCCTCCGCCCCGGTCAGCATGTTGATGCCGCGCCCGCCGATGTGGGACTTGTTCGGATGGATCGACTCGGCGATCAGCACGCCGCGGCGAACGCCATCGAACAGTTTTGCGGTCAGCGTGGTCTCGCCGCGCGTGTTGCCGAGCGTGACGGCCTCCCCGTCGGCGATCGAGAGAGCAGCCGCATCGTCGGGGTGAATCATCACGGTCGGCGCGCCCTCGCGGGCCTGCGACGACGGCGTCTCGTTGAAGCTGGTGTTGAGGAAGCTGCGCGAGGGCGACGTCGCGAGCCGGAACGGATGCTGCGCATCCGCCTCCTCGATGATGGTCCAGTGGTCGGGCAGCGAGGGCATCTTGTCCCACGCGCCCATCAGCCCGCCCGCGCCGACCGGGACCTTGCCCCAATCGACCTTGAAGTGGAATTTCTTGTCGGCATGGGCGAAGCCGTCGAGATAATGCGAGGTGCGGAAATCCGGCTGCAGATCGCGCCAGATGTCGGCCTCCAACGTCTCGATATCGCCGTGCCCGCTCTTCTTCAAAGTTGCGTCTATCAGCTGCCGCGGCGTCATGTCGAAGCCGGGATGCACCGCATTGAGCCGGCGGCCGAGGGCCTGCAGCACCTCGTGATTGGAGCGGCACTCGCCGGGCGGATCGATCAGCTTCGGGCCGACCGAGATGTGCTGATGTCCGCCGCCGTAATAGAGGTCGTCGTGCTCCATGAACATCGTCGCCGGCAGCACGATGTCGGCCATCTGCGCCGTCTCGGTCATGAACTGCTCGTGTACCGCGACGAACAGGTCCTCACGGGCGAATCCCTGGCGCACCAGCGCCTGCTCGGGCGCCACCGTCATCGGATTGGTATTCTGGATCAGCATCGCCTTGACCGGCCCGCCGCCTTTCAGCGCCTCGGCATCGCCGGTCAGGATGCGGCCGATCTGCGACTGGTCGAGCACGCGCGTCGTGGGATCGATCGCATCGTGGCCTTCGATGATCGATTCGTCGAAGCGCCAGATGCCGGCATTGTTGAAGAACGCGCCGCCGCCTTCATATTGCCAGGCGCCGGTCACCGCGGGAATGCACAGCGCGGCATGCATCTGCGCGGCGCCGTTGCGGCTGCGAGTAAACCCGTAGCCAAGACGGAAGAACGAGCGCGGGGTCTGTCCGACAAGGCGCGCGAACGCCTCGATCTCCCCGACCGGCACGCCCGAGATCGCCGACGCCCATTCCGGCGTGCGCGTCATCAGATGCGCTTCCAGCTCGTCGGGGCAGTCGGTATAGCGGGCGAGATAATCGCGATCGGCAAACCCCTCGCGGAACAACACGTGCATCACGGCGCAGGCGAAGGCACCGTCGGTGCCCGGCCGCAGCAGGATCTTGATATCGGCCTGCTTCATGGTCTCGTTGTTGTAGACGTCGACCGCAGCGATCTTCGCGCCGCGCTCCTTCCGCGCGCGCGATGCATGCGTCATCACGTTGACCTGGGTGTTCACCGGATTGGTGCCCCAGATCACGACGAGGTCGGAGACGCCCATCTCGCGGGGATCGACGCCGGCGATCTTGCCGGTCCCGGCGGCGAAGCCGATGCGCGCGATGGTCGAGCAGATCGTGCCGTAGAAGCGTGAATACTTCTTCACATGCGACAGCCGGTTGAGGCCGTCGCGCATCACGAGCCCCATGGTGCCGGCGTAGTAATACGGCCAGACCGACTCGGCGCCGAACTCCCGCTCGGCAGCGTCGAAACGCGCCGCGATCTCGTCCAGCGCCTCGTCCCAGGAAATCCGCGCGAACTGGCCGGAGCCCTTCGGGCCGGTCCGGCGCAGCGGATACATCAGCCGTTCGGCATGGTGAATCCGCTCGGCATAACGCGCGACCTTGGCGCAGACCACGCCGGCCGTATAGGTCTGCCGTTTCGAGCCACGCACCCTGCCGATCGAGCGTCCCTCGATCACCTCGACGTCGAGCGCACATGCGGAGGGGCAATCGTGCGGACAGGTGGAATGGCGGATGTCGATCTTGGCATGCTGGTTCATGTCAAATTGGTAACATCAAAAATCCGCTCCGCCGAGGGGCATTATTGACCTAGTTCGGGCGAAAACCGCGCATAAGCCATGCGGCAAACGCCCAGATGCTTCGCCATCGGCCCACTCCGTCCGTCAAACGCGAAAGATGCGGGTGTAGCGCGCCTTGATCGATTCCCCTTCCCGCTCCACCGCCGCCGGGTCGTCCTTCATCGTCTTGATGTCCTTGAGCGGCTTGCGCCCGGCCTTCTCCTGGGCCTGCGCGTGGACCGACCTGAGGCCGCCGATCTCGACGTTGAGCTGCTGGCCCTCGCGCCCGAGCGCGAACGATTGAAACAGCCTTGCCGCATTCGGATGCGGACAGTCCTTGAAGATGCCGTTGGGGCCGACAATGATCGGCGATCCTTCACTGGCGTAGACCGGCTCGACCGGGCGGCCCATCTCCTTCAGCTGAAAGATGTTGTACTCGTTGCCGTCGGCCATCACCGCGCGCTCGCCGAGGTCGAGCTTCTTCGGCGGATCGGTCGAGGACTGCACCTGCATGATGTTCTGCTTTGCGAGCTGCTCGAAGAAACTCCAGCCGAGATCGCGCTGCATCTGATAGGTCGCGGTCATGATGGTGCCGCTATAGCCGGGGTGCGCCTTCACGATCTTGCCCTTCCATTTCGGATCGAGCAGATCGGCAAAGCTCTTCGGCGCCTCTTCGGCCTTCACGAGATTGGTGTTGTAGGCGATGATCGAAAGCCAGACCCGGAAGCTTGCGAATTGGCCATCCGCATCGCGATGCTCGTCCGGATAGTATTTCGCGACCTCCTCCGGGACATAGGGCGCCAGGATGCCGTCGCGCTTCCACACGATGAAATGCGCGGCGTCGGAGGAATTGACGACGTCGACCGCGTGAATGTTGCTGGCATATTCCTGCCCCACCCGCTGGAACACACGCTCCGCGCCGGTGCGTTCGACACGCACGGTGATCCCCGCGTACTTCGCCTCGAACGCCTTCGCGAGTTTCTCGGCGACCGGCAGATCGGTCGAGGTGTAATAGACGACCTGTCCCTCTTTCTTCGCCGCCTCGATCAGCGCCGGCGTCACCGGTTCCGCAGGTGGCGCGGCGGCCATCACGCGCGTTGAAAACGCGGTCCCTGCCAGCACGGCACCGGCGCCCTTCAGCAGATCGCGGCGCGATGGCCCAGGATGTTTCCTCATTGGATTCCCCGCACGCGATGGCGAAGTTTGAGCACACCGTCGTTGCGCCCTTATTCCGATGGACGAAGACGATGTCTGTCGCCGACAGATGCTTCAGGTTGCAGCTAGACTTCTGGTCAAGAAAGAAGACAAAAGTTGGGGGAGACGATCAATGGCGGGCTTTCGGTACGCCTTGATGCGTGTCGCGGCATTGCTGGAGGGACTGGTTCTGCGCAGCGAAGCCGGGTTTGTCTCCGGAGCAGTATCGTAGGCACAACCTGGAGCGAGATCGGAGCAATAGCCTGTCGCCGCAGCGGCACATAAAATATCGAAAACAACCCCATGCACAGTAGCCGCCGGCTGCCCGCGGATGCGGCAACCACGGACGCAGCAGCTTGACTCGTCGGGCAAATCAGCGGCATTATTCGATTATCCAGAAATCGTAGACGATCTTTGCGCCCCACGTTGGCTGCTCCTCAGAGCGAGTCGATCCACCCCGTCATGCGAGCGCGGCGATGCAATCCACTTCCCCGCTCGGGGAGAGGCGGATTGCTTCATCGCTGTCGCTCCTCGCAATGAGGGGCGGATGGCTTCAGAGCCACTCGGGGGCGCTGGTTTGCCTTCAGCAACGAGTTCATATACTAATATATTAGTTCTGGGAGTACGAATGCCCGCCCGCGCCCCGAAAAAATCGGAGCCCCGCAACCCCGCCGGCCCTCGACGGACCGGCCGTCCGCGGACCGCAACGGCAGCGGCGCGGATCTACGCCGAGCTGCGTGCCGAACTGGTCTCGCTGCAGCGCAGGCCCGGCGATCCGATCGTCGAGGCCGAGATCGCGCGCGCATATGGCGTCAGCAGGACCCCGGTGCGGGAAGCCATCCTGCGCCTGTCGGACGAAGGTCTGGTCGAGATCTTCCCGCAATCGGGCATCTTCGTATCTCGCATTCCGCTCGCCGCGCTTCCGGAGGCGATTATCGTCCGCAGGTCGCTGGAGGAAACCACGACCCGCATGGCAACCGAGCGCGCTAGCGCCAGCCAGATCCTCAGCCTGCACGCGATCCTCCAACGCCAGCGCGAGGCCGAGATGGCCGCCGACCGCGAAGCATTCCATCAGGCCGACGAGGCCTTTCACGCCACTATTGCCGAAATCGCCGGACATCCCGGCATTTGGAAGCTGATCCTGCAGGTTAAGGTTCACGTGGATCGCTTCCGATGGCTGACTCTGCCGCAGCGCGGGCGGATGGCCGAAGTCATCGCCGAGCATGAGGCCGTGATGGCCGCGATCGAGGCGCGCGACCCGGCATCGGCCGGAGCCGCAATGGCCAGACATCTCGAACGCCTTCTGGCCGACATCTCTGCGACCCAGCACAACAATCCGGAGTTCTTCGAAGCGCAAAGTCGGCCGGCATGACCGCGGCCGGACTCCGGCCAAGGTAATTTGCGAAGCATTTTTGGGAGGAATGGCATGGATCGTACGGATCGATCGCAGCACCGCGGCGCCGGGCTCAACCGTCGCGACGTTATCAAGATCGGCGCGGGCCTTGGCGCGGTGGTTGCGACCTCGGCGCAGACCGCCCTCGCCCAGTCGAAAGCGATCTTCAAGGCGTCGGACGTCCAGCCGCCCGGCTATCCAACCGTGGTCGCGACGGAAAACCTCGGCAAGAAGCTGGCGGCGGCGACCAACGGCCGGCTGTCCCTGCAGATGTTCCCCTCGATGCAACTCGGCGGCGAGAAGGAAACCATCGAGCAGACCCAGATCGGCGCGATCCAGATGCTGCGCGTCAGCGCCGGCTCGATCGGCCCGATCGTCGACGACATCAACGTCGTCAACATGCCCTTCCTGTTCAAGAACATGGCGCATGCCGAGCGGATGATGGACGGCCCGATCGGCCAGGAGCTGCTGGACAAGATCACGGCAAGCACGAATGCTGGACTGGTCGCGCTGTGCTGGATGAATTCCGGAGCGCGTAGCCTGTACAACACCAAGCACGCGATCAAGACGATCGCCGACATCAAAGGCCTCAAGTTCCGCGTCATCGGCAATCCGATCTTCATCGACATGATGAACGCGCTCGGCGGCAACGGTGTCGCGATGGGCTACGATCAGGTGTTCAGCGCGCTGCAGACCGGCGTGATCGACGGCGCCGAGAACAATCCGCCGAGCTACGTCTTCAGCAATCACTACACCGCCGCGAAGCACTTTTCGCTGACCGAGCACCTGATCGTTCCCGAGGTGCTGGTGTTCTCGAAGCGCGCATGGTCCGCGCTATCAGCCGATGACCAGACGCTGATCAAGAAGCTTGCCCGCGAGGCGCAGATGGAAGAGCGCGGGCTTTGGAACACCTATGAGCAGCAGGCGATGGAAAAAGCGAAGGCTGCCGGGTCCGAGATCATCGAGATCGCCGACAAGGCGCCATTCCAGAACGCGGTCAAGCCGGTATGGGACAAATATGGCCCGAAGTATCAGGACATGATCGGACGTATCCAGTCTGCCTGACACTGCCTCACACAGGAAATCGTCTTCTCACAGGAAATGGACATGGCCGGATCATATCGCCGCGCGATGGACTATCTGTATCTTGCCTGCGTCATTACGGGCTCTGCGGCGCTGATCCTGATCTCGGCCGTCATCCCCTGGGCGGTGTTCACCCGCTATGTCCTGAACAGCGCGGCATCCTGGCCCGAACCTCTCGCGGTGCTGCTCACCATCGTCGTGACGTTCATCGGTGCGGCCGCCGGTTATCGGCTCAATCTGCACATGAACGTCGCATATTTTGCCAACAAGCTGCCTGACCCGCTCCGCAAGCTGACTGACCTTGCCGTCCAGCTGTTGATGGGGCTGATCGCGCTATTCATGATCATCTGGGGCGCCCGGCTCGTCGAGGTGACCTGGTACAACACGATTGCCGACTTCCCGTCGCTTTCGGTCGGCGTCACCTATCTTCCGATTCCGATCGGCGGCGCTTGCCTGCTGCTGTTCATCATCGAGCGGATTTTCCTGGGTGCCCCGCCTGATCCGATCGCAGCGCACCGCGACGTATCCGCCGACTGATCGCGGGAGGCCCCGATGGATATCCTCATTCTGCTCGCGACAATGCTGCTCTGCTTCGTGATCGGCATGCCGATCGCCTACTCGCTGGCGATGGCGGCGATCGTCGGCGCTCTGTGGATCGGCATTCCCCTGGAAGCGGTAATGCTGAAGATTTCCGACGGCGTCAGCAAGGTCGCGATGCTGACGATCCCGTTCTTCGTGCTGGCCGGCGCGATCATGGCGGAGGGCGGCATGGCCCGCCGCCTGGTCGCGTTTGCCGATGTATTGGTTGGACTGACCCGGCTGCGCGGCGGCCTTTCGATCGTCAACGTGCTTGCGACGACATTCCTGAGCGGCATCTCCGGATCGGCCGTCGCCGATACGTCCGCCATCGGTTCGGTAATGATCCCGCAGATGGAAAGGAACGGCTATCCGCGCGTGTTCGCCACCAACCTGACGATCACCTCGTCGGTGCAGGCGCTGCTGGTGCCGCCGAGCCACAATGCGGTGCTCTACTCGCTCGCAACCGGCGGAACGATCTCGATCAGCGCCCTCTTCATGGCCGGCGTGTTCCCCGGGCTGTTGCTCGGCTTTTCGCTGATCATCCTGTGCCTCGCCGTCGCCTATCGCGACAAGCACCCGCACGGCCAGACCGTGCCAGCCAAGGACGCGATCCGGATCGCCATCGATGCGTCCTGGGGTCTCATCACCCTCGTCATCATCCTGGGCGGCATCCTCGGCGGCATCTTCACCGCCATCGAAGCCGGGGCGATCGCCTGCATCTGGGCCTTCTTCGTCACGATGTTCATCTATCGCGACTATCGCTGGCGCGACCTGCCGGTGCTGCTGCATCGCACGCTGCGCACTGTCGCGATGGTGATGACGCTGATCGCCTGCGCCTCCAGCGTCGGCTACATCATGGCGCTGACGCAGATGCCGGCCAAGATGACGGCCTTCTTCCTGTCGATCTCGGATAACAAGTACGTCATCCTGCTCCTGATCAACGTCCTGCTGCTGGTGCTCGGCACGCTCGTCGACATGGCGCCGTCGATCTTGATCGCCACGCCGATCCTGTTGCCGGTCATGAAGAACTTCGGCGTCGACCCGGTCCATTTCGGCATGATCATGCTGCTCAATCTCGGCATCGGCCTGTGCCATCCGCCGGTCGGTGCAATTCTCTTCGTCGGATGCGCGGTCGGCAAGGTCACGATCGAGCAGGTCATGCGCAAGATCTGGCCGTTCTACGCGGTGATGTTCTTTGTCCTGATGTGCGTGACCTATCTGCCGGAAATCTCGCTATGGCTGCCGCGCCAACTTCAGGTGCTGCACTGAGGCAAACGGCATCTTGCAGATCAACACTGCGCTACACGCACGGCGTGTGGTCTTGCGACCGCTCGCCGGCATCCCTAGGCTGCCGTCCATAACAAAAGACCAGGGAGGCGATCGTCATGACCACAAGGCGGGATTTCCTGAAAGCGGGAGCGACGGCGGCGGCAGGCATCGTGTTCTGCGGCTGCGGGCTCGTCCACAACGCGAATGCGCAAGCATCGCGCCAGAAATTGCCGGTCACCGTCGACGGCAAGCGCATCAAGACGATCGACATTCACGCGCATTGCCACTTCCGCGAGGCGGGCGCGCTGCTTGGCGCAGACGCCGGAAAATATCAACTACCGCCGGTCAACGGCGCCGCGGAAGCGTTCATCGAGATCGACAAGCGCCTCGCAGCAATGGACGCACAGGCCGTCGATATGGAGGTGCTCTCGATCAATCCATTCTGGTACGAGCGCGATCGCGATCTCGCCGGCAAGATCGTGAAGGTCCAGAATGAAAAGCTCGCCGAGCTGTGCGCTTCGAAGCCCGAGCGGTTCGCAGCCTTCGCCTCGCTGACGTTGCAGGCACCCGACCTTGCCGTGCAGGAGCTGGAGACGGCAGTGAAGAAGCAGGGGCTGAAGGGCGCGGCGATCGGCGGCGTGGTCGACGGCGTCGAATTCTCCGATTCCAGGTTTCATCCCGTGTGGGCCAAGGCCGAGGAGCTCGGCGTCCCCCTGTTCATCCATCCGCAGGGCGTGCCCGAGCTTGGCAAGCGGCTCTCGGGCAATGGCTGGCTCGGCAACACCATCGGCAATCCGCTCGAGACCACGATCGCGCTCTCCCATTTGATCTTCGAGGGCACGCTCGACCGCTTCCCGGGACTGAAGATCTTCGCCGCGCATGGCGGCGGCTATCTTCCCTCTTACGCCGATCGTTCGGACCACCCCTGCCTGGTCGGACCGAAGGGATGCGATCCGAAGATCAAGCTGCAGAAGGCGCCGACCGAATACCTCAAGCAGATTTATTTCGACTCGCTGATCTTCACGCCCGAGGCGATCCGGCACCTTGCCGCGCAGGTTGGCGCCGGCCAGATCGTGCTGGGAAGCGACTATCCCTATCCGTGGCAGCCGGCGCCGGCCGACCACATCTTCGCCTGCGCATCGCTGAGCGACGATGACAAGGCCAACGTTCTCGGCCGGACCGCGGCCAAGCTGCTCGGGGTTGCGGCGTGACGAGGATGCCAACGATCAGTTGGTCTTCACCGTCCGCGTCTCATTGCGCGGCTGCGCCGTGGGCGCCGGCTGTGCGATCTTGGTCGACGGATCGGCATCGACGGCGCCGGTTCCGGCGAATTCCGCTTGCGCCGCGTCCGATATCCATTTGACCGCGGCGGGGTGGCTGACCAACATCCCGATCAATGCAACGACCACGAGCACCGGGAGAGCGATCAGCTTGATGCCGAAGCTCCCGTAGTTGCTCTCCGGATCCTGCTGCCGCGTGTCCTGTTCCCGGTTGTCGAAAGAGCCCTGCATGGATTTCTCCACAGTGCGAGTGTGCTCCACCGAAGCGTCACTTACCGCAGGGCACGCACGGCCGATGTGAATGATCTCACAGGCCTTGTCCGATTCACCATTTCGTGAAACGCCGGTGTGACCGCGCCGACCAGATAGCGGCTACTCGCCGTCATCAGCCCCGGCCTCGACCAGGGCCTGCAGCGACTCGGGCTTCAGCACGACGATCGCACCGTGCTCAAGCCTGACCCAACCGCGTGTCGCCCACGCGCGGAGCTGCTTGTTGATGCTCTCGCGGGTCATCCCGACCATCTCGCTGATCTCCTGCTGGGTAATCGAGATGGTGCGCCCCTGCGGCTTGTGCTTGTCGCTCAGGCGCAGCAGCGCGCTCGCCAGACGGCCCGGCAGATCCTGCAGGATCACCTGCTCGACCTGGTCGCTGGTCCAGCGCAACCTCGCGCACAGCAGCTCGATGAACTTCATCGCAAGCGTCGGCTGGCTGCGCACGAACGGAATGAACTCGCGCCGGTCGATGACGAACAGCTCGCAATTGGTGTTGGCGGTAGCATCGGCGGTCCGCGACAGACCGTCGAGCAGCGCGATCTCGCCGAATATCTCTCCTGCTTCGATCAGGTTCAGGATCGCGTTGCGACCGTCCGGCGACGAGATGCTGATTTTCACCGTGCCCGAGATCACCGCAATCAGGCTGGTGCCCGGATCGCCCTTGGAGAAGATCGTCGTTCCGCGCTTCAGCGTGACGTGCTTGGCATAGCGGCAGAGCTGATCGAATGCTTCGGGCTCGAGATCGACAAAGTAAGGATGCTTGCGCAGCACCGACAGCTTGTTGTTCGAAAACAACGGCGCGCCGGCAGTTCGTTCTATGGGCAGCGCACCGGTCATTGTGATCCAGACTGATTGTGTTGCGTTGAATCGGCGCGCCAGCAGCGCGGCACCGACAAGCCAGTGATCAATGAAAGCGGAAACGACTATAGCCCCACCGGGGGCCTACAGCAACAAAAGGTCCGGGCCGGTGAGATCGGGCTGGAAGGCATCCAAGGTACAATTTGGAATAAATATGTGCCTAGTTGCAACGCTCAATTGTAGCCGGCGGTTGCCTTCGATCTGGAAACCCCCGCCCACCAGCGGCAATCCCGCCTGCAAAACCCGTTCGTGTGAGGGGGGCGACGCGGCTCCCTCACAGCAGCTTGCCGTCCGGCCCGAAGAACGGATGCGGCCCGTCGAACTGACCGATGGGGATCTGGTGCGTGACCAGCTGTCCAAAATCCGGCCCGGGAAACCATGTGTGCAAATGAAATGCGGGCGGTTCCACCTTGAACGACGGCTCGCGGAGCTGTCCGAGGTCCAGGTCGACCGCATGGTTCGGGGCTGGGCATATGGTCACGGGGATGCCGGCGAAAGTGGTGAGCATCGCACGATGGACGTGCCCGCACGCGATCAACCGAACGCGCGGGTGACGCCTGACGATGTCAGCCAATGCGTCGGCATTGAAGAGGTCTTGCCGGTCCATATGCCAGATGCCGCCCTTGAATGGCGGGTGATGCAGGAAAAGCAGCGCCGGCCGGCCTGCCGCCGTCGCCAGCGCTGCGTCCAGCCATTGCAGCGTGGACGGCTCGAGCATGCCGTGCGGCTTGCCGGCTACGCTTGAATCAAGCAGCAGGAGATCGAGGCCACTCACCGCGATCTTCTGGTCGAGCGGGCCAGTCGGGTGAACATAGGGCGCGGCCGGAAACGCTTCGCGCATCCACCGGCGCGAGTCGTGATTGCCGGGAATGCCGGCAAACGGCAGCCGCAGCGGCGCGAGCAATCGCTTGAGATAGTCGTATTCCTCGACCGACGGCGTGTCGACGAGGTCGCCGGAGATGACGACGAAATCGGGCGCCGGCTCGAATGCGCCGAGCGCCGCCACGCAACGTTCGAGCGCCTTCGCGGTGTCGACCCGGCCATAGGCCAGCGCTCCCGGCGGCTTGATATGGAGGTCGGAGATCTGCGCGATCAGGACGGGTTTCGACGGCATCGATGTATCTCAGGGTTCGGACGGCAGCATGCGAAGCGCATCGGGTGCGATAGATAGCCCGATTCGATCGCCAACCTTGGCCAGGATTGTGTTGGGCGCGTCGACATTGAGCGGCTTGCTCGATGCACCACTCACGACAATTCGCTGCCGGTCGCCGACGAAGCTGATGGAATCGATTACTCCCGAGAGCACCGCCGCCTCGGCGTCCGTCACACGAATGGTTTCGGGGCGGATCATGACGGTCGCGTTCGCCCCCGTGGCGCCGTCCCTGATCGGCAATCGTCCGCCGGGCAGGATCAATTCGCCGTTGTCGATAGGAGCTTCCACGATATTCGCCGCTCCGATGAATTCCGCCACGAAGCGGTCCCTGGGCGCGAAGTAGACCTCGCGCGGCGTGCCGATCTGGGCGATCGCCCCCTTCCGCATCACGACAATGCGGTCACCCAATTCCATGGCTTCGGCCTGGTCGTGGGTGACGTAGATCGTCGTGATTCCGAGCGCGCGCAACAGCCGGTTGAGCTCGCTCCGCAGCCGGTCCCGCAAGGCGGCGTCGAGCGCGGTCAAGGGCTCGTCGAGCAGCAAGATGCCCGGCCGGATCGCGACCGCACGCGCCAGTGCCACACGCTGGCGCTGGCCGCCAGAAAGCTGCTCGATGCGCCGGTTCTCCAACCCCGTGATGTTCGTGAGGGCAACCAGCTCGGCAACGCGCGCGGCCCGCTCGTCTTTGGCAACACCCCGGATCTTCAGGCCGTAGGCGATATTGTCCGCGACCGTCATGTTGGGGAACAGGGCGTAGGACTGAAACACCATGCCGACATTGCGCCGCTCGATCGGAACCGAGGTCATATCCTTGCCATCGAACAGCACCTTGCCGCCCGCATCCGGCAATTCGAGGCCTGCGATGATGCGCAGCATCGTGGTCTTCCCGCAGCCGGATGGACCGAGCAGCACCAGCGTCTCGCCGCGTGCGATGTCGAGGGTCGCAGGATCGAGCGCACGCGTGCCGTCGGCAAAGGTCTTGCCGCATGCCTCGATCCGCACCGCCGCACCGTGCCCCGCCGTGTTCATCGCTTGTTGTCCCTGTCGGCCAGCAGCTGCATCGCAACCAGCAGCGGGATGATCATCACGAAGAAGATCAGCGTATACGCCGAGGCCACCTCGAGCCGCATCGAGGCGTAGCTGTCGGCAAGTCCGATCGGCAGCGTCTTCGTCAACGGCGTATGCAGCATCCAGGTCAGGTTGAATTCGCCGAGCGACAGCGTCACCACCATCAGCGCGCCGGCAAGGATCCCTGGCAGCGCGTTCGGCACGATGACATCGCAGAAGCGCCGCCATGGCGACGCCCCCAGCGAGGCGGCGCCCTCGTCGAGCGTCTTGATGTCCACGGTGGCAAACACCGCCATCACCGATCGCACCATGAACGGCATGGTGAAAATCACATGGCCGACCAGGATGAACAGCCAGGAGCGGCGAAAGTCGCCAAAGCTCCCGTAAGTGAGCAGCAGCGCAAGCGCGATCGCAAGCCCGGGGATCGCCAGCGGCAGCGTGATGATTTCCTCGACGATACGGGCGAGTCGGCCTCCCCGCGCGTGCAGCGCGTAGGCCGCGGGAACGCCGGCAAGCAGCGTGACGGCAAGTGTCGCAAAGGCGATCACGAACGAGAGGAGAATGGTGCCGGCATAGAGCTCCCAGACCTGCGCGACCCATTGCAGGGTCACGCCGGACTGGATGCCCCGGAAGTAATTCACGGTGACGCCGGCGGAGATCGAGAGCCCTGCGGGCACCACCAGGAACGCCGCGACGAATAGCGTGAAGATGAACTGGCCGGTAAAGATCAGGCGATCGCGCATGCTTCACCCGGCCGCCGCGACCGCGCTGCCGCTGAACGTGCGGGCCAGCGCAAGGATGAGCCAGGTGATCAGGCCAAGCCCCACCGACAGCGCGGCCGAGGTCGCGAAGTTGGCAGCCAGCGTGAACTCGGTGTAAATCAGCATCGGCAGCACGTCGATGTTCGTCGCCAGCGTGAAGGCAGTACCGAAGGCGCCCATCGCGGTCGCAAACGCGATCGCGCCGGACGCGACGAAGGCCGGCGCCAGCGCCGGCAGCACGACGTCACGCTGCACCGCCCATGGGCTTGCGCCGAGCGAACGTGCAGCCTCCTCGAGCCCGACGTCGAGCTTCTGCACGGCCGCCATGATGGTGAGGATCACGCGCGGGATCGAGAAGTAGAGATAACCGAGGAAAAGCCCGTAGATCGAATAGGCGAACACGAGCTTCTCGCCGAAGATCCGGTTCGAGAGATCGCCGATCAGCCCTTGCCGGCCCGCCAGCAGGATGATCATGAAGCCGACCACCACGCCGGGAAAGGCCAGCGGAAAGGTCAGCATCGCGATCAGCACGGCCCGCCCGGGGAAGCGGTGCCGTTGCAGGAACATTCCGGCAATCGTCGCCACGATCAGCGTGACGACCGTCGTTGCGGCGGCCAGCAAGACGGTGTTGATCAGCGTCGCGCGATAGCGCCCTTCGGTGAGGATGGCGAGATAGCCGGCGAGCCCGTGCGGCCCTTCGGCGCCCGCGACCACCAGCCGTGCCATCGGCAACAGGAAGAACGCCGTGGTCACGACCGCAAGCGGCAGCAGACAGAACCAGACGAAGGATCTTTGCGACATCGGAAGAATGGTGCCCCGTCGAAGGGAACCATATTGCCTCAGCGGACTTCGGCGAGATAGCGGTCGACGAAGCCTTTTTGCACGTTTTCCATCTCGCCCCAGTCGACGCTCTTGGCGCGGGCATAGTCGGTGTCAGGGAGGAATTTGCCCTTCACGGCAGCCGGCAGCTCGATCGGGCGCGAGGGGCGCAGATAGGCATTGGTCCAGATCGCCTGCCCCTTGTCGGACAGGAGATAGTCCATCACCTTCTTGGCCTTCTCCTTGTCGGGCGCGTTCTTCACGAGACCAACGACATAGGGAAATACCACCGAGCCCTCGCAGGGAATGACGAACTCGAAGTTGCCCTTCTCGGAATATTTCGCGCGATAGGCATTGAAGTCGTAATCGAACAGGATCGGCATCTCACCCGACACGACGCGGGCGTACGACGTCTGCTTGGGCACGATCGGATCGTTCTTGCGCAGCTCCTTGAAGAAGGTGATCGCCGGATCGAAATTGGTCGGCGAACCGCCCAGCGCGAGATTGACGGCGACTGCGCCGACATAACCCACCGCGGCGGACGACGGGTCGAGGTAACCGACCATGCCCTTGTAGTCGGGTTTCAGGAGGTCCTTCCAGCAGGCCGGCACCGGCTTGCCGCCCAGCGCGTCCTTGTTCACGAACAGGCCGAGCGTGCCGGAGTGGATCGTGGTCCAGTAGCCGTCGGGATCCTTGAGACCGGCCGGGACCTGATCCCAATGCACGGGCTTGTAGGGCTCGAGTGCGTCCTGGGCCTTGGCCTTCATGCCGAAGGTCACGCCGAAGTAGCCGATATCGCCGACCGGGTTGCTCTTCTCTGCCAGGATCTGGGCCAGCGCCTGGCCGGAATTCTTGTTGTCATGCGGGATATCGAAGTTGAGGTCCGCCTTGATCGCCTTCAGCATCGAGGCCCAATCGGCCCATTCCGGCGGGCAATTGTAGCAGATCACGTCGGCCGCCCTGGCGGATTGCCACGGCGCGAGCAGCGTCAGCGCCAGCAACGCAAGGACAAGGCGGACGGTCTTCATGAGAGGCTCCGGTCTGGGAGAGGATGCAATGCCGATTTCAACATCAACGGAGCGACCAAGTATAGGCCGCGTATGAATGTTTTGCGACGCGCTTGCTGCCGTGCAGCAAATGCACCGGCCCGGATGCCAATGATCCGAGGCTCGCGGCAAACCGTCGTTTCGCGCTAGGCTGAGAGCGGAAAGAGGAAACGCCCATGTACCAGCCGCCCGGCGTCAAGACATCGCCCGACCTTCCCATCCCCGACCTGATGGCAGCCTGGGTCCTTGGTGATCCCGACCAGCTCCTGCTGCGCGAGAAGCCGACGCCGATCCCCTCGCGCGCCGAAGTGCTGGTGCGGATCGACGCGGTGGCGATCTGCGCCACCGACCTCGAAATCATCCATGCCGGGTCGCCGGCAAGCATTCAGGGCGACACACCCTTCAACAAGGACTTCACGCCGGGTCACGAATACATGGGCACGGTTGCCGCGCTTGGCCCCGGTGTCGACGAGTTCAGGATCGGTGAGCGGGTCAGCGTCGAGATCCACGCCGGCTGCGGCCAATGCAAGCGCTGCCGCCAGGGCATGTACACATCGTGCCTCAACTATGGAAAGCCGGAGAAGGGTCACCGCGCCAACGGCTTTACGACCGACGGCGGATTCGCCGAATACGCGGTCAATCACATCAATACGCTGGCGCGCGTCCCGGATACCATGAGCGACGCGGAGGCGACGCTCGTGGTGACTGCCGGGACATCGATGTATGGCTTGGCGGAATTGGGGGGATTGGTGGCCGGCGAGAGCGTCGTGGTGATCGGCCCTGGGCCGATCGGACTTCTCGCAGTTGCTGTGGCCAAGGCGCTTGGTGCAAGCCCGGTCATCCTGACCGGAACACGCAGCAAGCGGCTGGCGATCGGCAGGGAATTGGGGGCCGACCGCGTCATCAACATCAACGACGAAGACGCCGTCGATATCGTGAAGCAACTAACAGGGGGGATCGGAGCGGACTATGTCGTCGAATGCGCCGGCACCGAAGCGACACTCAACCAGGCCATTCACATGACCAATCGCGGCGGCAAGATCTGTCTGGCCGCCTTCCCGCACGAGGCGGCGATGCTGGACGTTGCGCACCTCGTACGGAACAACATCTATGCTTACGGCATCCGCGGCGAAGGCCGCAGCGCCACTCACCGCGCGATGGAATTGATGGCCGCGAAGCGGTTCGACGCGACCAGGATCCATACGCATACATTTCCGCTCGCCGACCTGCCGACGGCGCTGAGATATGCGCGCGACCGCGTCGATGATGCGATCAAGGTCGTCGTGACCAATCGCAAGGCAGACGCCATCGCGAGCGCCGCGGAGTAAGTCCAGGTCGCCGGGCCGGTTGTCACCGCGCCAGAGCGGGCGCAGCTCAGACCGAGCAGTAGCGCTCCTTGATCTCGTCGTCGGCGAGCAGTGCCTGCGCAGACGCGTGGTGCACCACGGAGCCCTGATCCAACACATAAGCGCGATCGGCAATGCCGAGCGCAAGCTCGACGTTCTGCTCGACGAGCAGAACCGTCGTTCGCTGCGCCTTCATGTTGCGGAACAGCTCGAACATCTCGTCGACCAGAACAGGCATGATGCCCTCCGACGGCTCATCCAGCATGATCAGGTCGGGCTTTGCGATCATCGCCCGTGCGATCGCCAGCATCTGCTGCTCGCCGCCGGACATCGTGACCGCCTCTTGATCCATGCGCTCGGCCAGTCGGGGGAAGATCGCAGCGATCTCGTCGATAAGCTCCGTTTCCCGCTTCTTCTGCTTCGATGCGACCAGCCCTAGGCGCAAATTCTCGCGCACGGTCAGCCCCTGTACGATCCGTCGCTCCTCCGGAACGTAGGCCAGTCCCAACGCGAAGCGCACATGCGCCGGCTGGCGCAACAGCTCTTCACCCTTGAAGGTGACCGAGCCGCGCGTTCGCCGCATCAATCCCATGACCGATTTGAGCGTCGTCGTCTTGCCGGCGCCATTGCGCCCGATCAGGCAGACGATCTCGCCCCTGGTCACCTCGAGGCTGATGTCCTGCAAAGCGTGGCTTGCGCCATACCAGGCATTGAGCTGGCTGACCTGCAGCATCACCTCAATGCTCCCGCTGCCCGAGATAGACGCGCTTCACCGCCTCGTTCTGCCGAACCTCCTGTGGCGTCCCCTCGGCAAGCAACTCTCCGTGGTGCAGCACGAGGATCCGGTCGCTGATCCCGAGCACCAGCTTCATCTTGTGCTCGACGAGGATGACCGTGCGTTCCTTTGCGAGTTTTACGATCAGATCCATCATGGTCCGGGTTTCTTCCGGGCTCATGCCGGCCGTCGGCTCGTCCAGCAGCAGCAAACGAGGCTGGCTGGCGAGCGCCATGCCGATCTCCAGCGCCCGCTGCTCACCATGGGCCAGCGTCTTGGCCGCACGTTCCCGGGATTCCCACAATCCGACGAGAGCCAGCAGTTCATCCGCGCGCTCGATCAGTTCGGTCAGGCGCGCGCGGGGACGCCAGATATCGTATCGCGACACCAGCGCCTGCAGACCGACGCGAATGTTCTCTCGTGTCGTAAGCTGCGGAAACACGCTGGTGATCTGAAACGATTTCGCGATCCCCATATGCGCGAAGCGGTGTTGCGGCAGACCGGTGACATCCCTGCCGTCGAACTCGATGCTGCCCTTCGTCGGCGGAAACGCGCCGCACAGCAGGTTGAAGTAGGTGCTTTTTCCAGCCCCGTTCGGACCAATGATGGAGGTGACCGCTCCTCTGGAGAACTCGGCCGAGATATTGTTGAGGGCGACGAACTTCCCGAACGTCTTGCCGACGCCCCTGGTGCGCAGAATGATCTCATTCGCCTGGCCGGCCGTGGCAGTCATCGCCTGCTCCGCGCGATCAGCGTGCCCCAGATGCCGGCCGGGAAGAACAGCACGCATGCAATGAAGATGCCTCCAACGATCAATTGCCAATGAACGGTCCACACCGAGACCACATTCTCCAGGACCAGGAAGACCGCAGCACCGATCATCGGTCCGAAAAACGTCCCCATGCCTCCCAGGAGCGCGATCATCACGACCAGGCCCGAGGTCTCGTAGTGCAGGATTTCGATCGGAACGATCGACAAATGCAGGGCCTGCAACGCACCGGCAAGGCCGCAGAAAGCGCCCGACAGGACGAAGGTCAGCAATCGCGTCAGAGTCACGTCGTAGCCGGACGCGCGCGCACGCATCTCGTTCTCGCGCACCGCTTCGATGACGGCACCAAACGGCGACGCCAGAATGCGCGACATCACGAAGAAAGCTGCAATCACGAAAGCCGCGATGACGTAGTAGCGGATCATTGGATTGATGAAATCGATTTGCAGGCCGAACAGATCGATGGTGCGGACATTGATGCCGCGAAGGCCGTTCTCGCCGCCGGTCAAGTCAACTGCCTGATAGAAAAGGTAGTAGACACACTGCGACAGCGCCATCGTGACCATGGCGAAGTAAATGCCTCGGGTCCTGATCGCGAGCACGCCGATCAACAGCGCCATCAACAATCCGCCGGCGACCCCGGCGGCAATCGCCGCATACCACGGCCAGCCGAAGTGCACGATGGAGATGCCACAGAGATAGGCACCGGTCCCGAACAGCGCCGCGTGACCGAACGACAGCAGGCCGAGATAACCGAACACAAGGTTGAAGCCGAGGGCGTACAGCCCATAGATCAGGATGTTCACAGCCAGAGCCGTGAACGGCATCACCAGTGGGAAAACCAGGATAACCGCCGCGACAATACTGGCACGATGCCGCGTCACGAACTGGTACCAGCCGCCCGTCGCGACACCGGACTGTTTGATCGATTGAGCGGTTTCGGTCATGCCGGGCTCAGCTCATCAATCCGGCGCGGCCGAAGAAGCCCTGGGGACGAACGATCAGGACAAGCGCCATCAAGGCAAAGATCGAAACCTTGGCCATCTCCGGTGCGAACAGCGAGGTCATGCTGACCACCACACCAACCAGCAGGCCCGCCAGGACCGCGCCGCCGATCGACCCCATCCCTCCGATGACGGTCACAACGAAGGCTTCCGCGAGAATCGTGCCGCCCATCTCCGGAATGACGCCTTGGAGCGGCGCGGCCAACAGGCCGGCAAAGCCCGCAATCGCGGTGCCTATACCGAAGACGATCAGCCATACCCTGGCTACATCGACGCCGAGGACGCGAACGATCTGTGGATCACGTGCGCCGGCGCGGATAATCAGCCCGAAGCTGGTCTTCTCCAGGAACAGCCAGAGCGCCAGCAGCACGACGGCCGTCGCACCTATCACGAACAGGCGGTAGAGCGGGAAATAGCCGACGCCGATATCGACGGCGCCCTGCAGAACTTCGGGCGTGTCGAAAGGGTAGCCAGTCTTGCCAAAGGCAATGCGGACGCATTCGACCATCACGTAGCTCAGCCCGAAGGTCAGCAGCAGCGGATAGTCAATGCCCCGGCCGTAAAGCGGCCGGATCAGCACGCGCTCGACGGCGAGGCCGAACAGTCCGATTGCGATCGGCACGGCCACGAGGCAGATCCAGAAATTGCCCCCGATCGAGATCAGATAGAGCCCGACATAGGCGCCGACCATGTAGAACGCGCCATGGGCGAAGTTGACGACCGTCAACATCCCGAAGATCAGCGAGAGACCGATCGCAAACAGCACGTAGATGGCGCCGAGCGCCAATCCGGCAAACAGTTGCAACGCAATCAGCTCAAAGCTCAGGCCCGCCATTTGTCCCCCCCAGCACGGCGCGCACCGACCCGCGACGCACGCCGTCGCACGAGCTCAGCTCTTGTGACCGAGCGCCTCGCAGCTGCGCAGGTACTTCTCGTTGGGTTCTTCGGTCGACAGGACCTCGAACACGTCGGATACGTTCCTCAGGTCCTTGGACTTCGACTTGATCACGAGCACCGATTGCACCGACTGGTGATCGCATTTGCGATAATATTGCGGCCCCTTGTAGTAGTCGTATTTGAGGGCTTCCAATGCAGCGACGACCCTGTTGGTCTCGACGCTGCCGGCGCCCTTGACCGCCTCGAGCACGGTCCGAACACCGCCGTAACCGAGCGCACCGTAGTCGGTGGGCAGCTTGCCGTCGTACATCTTGCGGAACGCATCGTTGAACGCCTTGGTCGAGGCGAACTTGTCCTCGATACCCCAGTAGAAAGAGCAACCGCCGATGACACCTTCGAATGCCTGGGGACCGGCCGCGACGCGGCTGGCATGCGAGAGCAGCGGCGCGATGATCTGGATCGATTTCTTGACGCCAAAGTCGGTCGCCTGTTTCAGCGCGATCTGTTGGTCGCGGCCGAAATTGCTGATGCAGAGAATATCCGGCTTCAGCGCCTGGAGACGGGGCAGCAACGTGGAGAAGTCGGTCGTTCCCAGCGGATGACGGATGTCACCGAGGTTCTCGATGTTGAATTCCTTGCCGACCTCGAGAAAACCGCGAACCATTTCGTGACCGTAGGCATAATCGGCCGTGAGAAACGCAACCTTCTTGCCGAATTTGGCGAAGGCATAGCGGCCGACCGCGCCTGACGTCATGTGCGGGTTCAGCGCTTCGTGAAATGTGAACTTGCTGAAGTCGGCCGCCTCGTTGATGGCGTCGGATTGGCTGATCGAATTGAAAATGACGCCGCGCTCTTTGGTAACGTTGTTGATCGCAAGCTGAACCGCCGCCGACAGGCTGCCGACGACGAAATTCACCTTCTCCTTCTCGACCAGCTCCAATGTCCGCGTTGCCGCCTCACCGGGATTGAGCTTGTCGTCGCGCACGACGAGCTCGGCCTTGCGGCCATTAAGACCGCCAGCATCATTGAATTGGGCAACAGCGAGCTGCCCCGCCCGCACCTGGTCCTGGGCCTCGGCGCCATATGGGCCGGTCAGAGGCACAGGGAAGCCGATCTTGATGGGCGCCTCCTCGGCCTGGAGCAGATTGATGCGAAAAGGCGAGACGGCGAGAGCGGCGGTGGCACTTGCCGTCGTCAGCAAGCGACGACGCGATATCGATCCAGCTTTGGTGATCTTGTTCGTCATGACCATTCCTCCCCAAGAACCGCCTGTGTTTTGCTTATCGTATTGTCTTTGCCCGGAACGTCTCCACTCAGATTCGTCCCAAGGCCGTCAGAATAACCTGAGGCGTTAACGGAATCTCGGTAATTGTTGCGCCCAACGGCCGCAGCGCGTCATTGACGGCGTTGGCCACCGCGGCTGCCGCGCCGGCCGTGCCGGCCTCACCCGCCCCCTTGGCCCCCAGCTCAGATTCCTGCGTTGGAGACACGACGTGGCCAACCTCGATATCGGGCATCTCGCCGGACATCGGGACCAAGTAGTCCGCCATATTGGCGTTGGTCAGCTGACCGCGCTCGTCATAGATGCATTTCTCGAACAGCGCCGCGCCGAGCCCCTGCACGACCCCGCCCCGGATCTGCTCGTCGACCAGTTGGGGGTTGATGATGGTGCCGCAGTCTTCGACAACCCAATGCTTAAGCAGCGTCACGAACCCAGTCTCGATATCGACCTCGAGCCACGAGGCCTGAACCCCGTTGGTGAATGCAAAGGGAAATTGACGCGGGACGAAATGCCGGGTCGCCATCAGTTCGGGCTGGACACCCGGCGGGAGGGTGTCCGGCCGAAAATAGACGATCCGCGCCAGTTCGCTCAGCTCGATCCGCGGCGTGCCGCCGTCGTCGACATTGACGATGCTGTCGTTGACGATATCGAGCCCGGCCGGTGTCGATTGCAGGATGGCCGCGGCGACATCGAGGATATTCTGGCGCAGAGCCTTGGCGGCCTGCAACGCGGCTTCGCCGCCGATGCCGGCACCGCGCGAGGCCCAGGTGCCGCCGCCATAGGGCGTGTTGTCGGTGTCGCCCAGGATCACGCGAACCCGGTCCATCGAAACGCCCAGCACACTGCCCACGATCTGAGCAGTCAGTGATTCCGACCCTTGCCCCTGCTCGGTGATGCTGGTCTGGCAGATCACCGACCCTTGCGCGTCGAGCCGAACCGCAACGCCATCCTGCGACGAGATTTTCGCGCCGCCGACGCCGTAAAAGGCGGCACTGGGATTGGTCACCTCGATGAAGCTTGCGATTCCAATACCCCGGTGAATGTTCCTGGCGCGCAATCCCGCTTGCTGGGCACGCAATGCGTCGTAGTCCATCATCTGCAGCAGCTTGGCCAGCGAGGCGTGATGCGAAAGCTGCTCGAATTTCATGCCGGAGGGTGATGCACAGGGATAGGCATCGTCGCCGATCAGATTGCGCCGGCGGATCTCGACGGGATCTATGCCGATCTTCGCTGCGGCAAGGTCGACCAGCCCCTCGGTGACGGAACAGGCAATCGGGTGCCCGACCGCCCGGTACTGACACATCACGTTCTTGTTCTGGAAGACGACGCGCGCTCGCGCCCGATAGTTCGCCGTGGCATACGGCCCGCCGACCAGATTGACCACCTGATTGGCCTCGATGGCACTGGTGCGCGGATACATCGAATAGGGACCGATCCCGGTCAGGTCGTCGATCTCGAAGGCCGTGATGGTGCCGTCCGGCCTGACGCCGATCCGCCCCCTGCATCGATGATCGCGGGCGTGAATGTCCGTGTTGAAGCTCTCGACCCGGTCGGCCACGAATTTGATCGGGCGGCGCAGCAGCTTGGACAGCGCATAGGTCGCCATCTCGTCAGCGTAGATGTGGACCTTGATGCCGAAAGAGCCGCCGACATCCTTGCAAACCACCCGGACCTGCGCTTCCCTTAATCCGAGATGCAGGGCTGCGATGTTCTGCACCATGTGGGGCGCTTGCGTGCCCTGATAGATCGTGAGCCGCGCTTCGGCCGCATTCCAGTCGGCAACCACCGCCCGCGGTTCAAGCGTCACGCCGGTGTGGCGTCCGAACACGAATTCGGCCTCGACCACCTCGGAATCCGACAATGCATGGTCGACATCGCCGGCATCAAGAATCCGTTCAAAGGCGAGGTTGTCACCGAGCGCGGCGTGAATGACGGGCGTTGCCGGATCGAGCGCGGTGCGCATGTCGGTGACCGCCTCGAGTTCTTCGTATTCGACGGCAACATGCTCCATCGCATCTTCGGCTGCCGCACGGCTGGTTGCCACGATCGCCGCGACCGCCTCGCCCTGCCAACAGGCCCGATCGACCGCGATCGCGTGCTGCGGCGCCGACTTCAATCCCTTCAGGTGTGAAAGCACGCCGACCCACGGCGCGATGACGCCCTCAAGCTCGCGACCCGTGACGATGGCAATGACCCCGGACATACGCCGGGCCGCGTCGGCATCGATCGCAACAATTCTTGCGTGGGCATAAGGCGACCGCAGGAAGACCACGTGCGCCATCAGCGGCAATTCCAGGTCGCTGACGTATTGTCCGCGCCCTTGCAGCAACCTGTCGAGGTTGGGCCGTGGCACCGTCTTGCCGATATAGGAATTCGGGCGATCGAGCACCGAAAGCGTCTCTGCCGGAGCACGGGTCACGGTCACGCCGGCCGCTCCCCGCGCATCTTGGCAGTCGCCTCGACGGCGTCCACAATGGCTTGATAGCCGGTGCAGCGGCAATAATTACCGGAAAGATGCTCGCGGATCGCCTGGCGATCAGGCACGGGCAGATGTTTCAGCAGATCCTGCGCTGTGATCAGCATCCCAGGCGTGCAATAGCCGCACTGCAATGCATTGCGTTCACGAAATGCCGCCTGGAGGTCGGCGATTTCACCGCTGTCGGACAACCCCTCGATTGTCTCGACCGACGTGCCCTCCGCCTGGACCGCCAGCATCAGACAAGAGCGGACGATCTCGCCATCGATCCGGACCGTACAGGCACCGCACACGCCGTGCTCGCAACCGACATGAGTTCCGGTCAGCTTCAGACTTTCTCTGAGAAAGTCAGCGAGATTGAGACGCGGCAATACAAGCGCTTCAATGGGCTCGCCGTTGACCAGAAGCGAAACCGGCACTGGAGCGCTCACTTGGTCACTCCTGCTTCCAGTTCGGGCCGCGCCAGCAATGCGGCCACGCAGCGCCGGAGCAAGACCGTAGCAAGATGTCGGCGCATCGCCGCGGTAGCCTGTTGATCCTCCTGTGGATCGAGCTCATCGGCCAGCGCTGTCGCGGCTTCTGAAAGCAAGGCCGACGTCACGGATACATTGATCAATCTGCCTGCGGCCGCCGCCAGCAGAGGCCGGTCGCCAACCGCAAAGAAGCCGAGCCGAAAATCCGTGAACCTGCCAGCTGCAACAACGGCACGTGCGGCAAGACCAACGACGGCGTAGTCACCATGTCGACGAGCATACTCCTGAAAGAAGAATGTCGAGCTCTTGCCCGCGACTGGCATCTCGATCGCGACGAGCAATTCGTCTGGCGACAGCGCCGTTTCGTAGATGCCCTTGAAAAATTCAGTGGCGCCAATCCGGCGTTCGCCGGAGGAACCGCGAACGACAATCATGGCGTCAAGTGCCACAACACAGGCCGGCAGTTCCGATGCCGGATCGGCGTGCGCAAGGCTACCGCCTATCGTTCCGCGATTGCGAATTGCAGGATGAGCAACGTGGGTAACGGCATTCCGCAACAGCGGCGCGTGCAGCGCAATCTCTGGCGATTTGAGCAGGTCGACATGCCGCGTCAGCGCGCCAACGATCAGGACGCCCGCCCTCACGGTGATCCCACGCAACTCTGCCAGGCCACCGATATCGACCAGAATGTCCGGGGAGATGAGCCGCAGGTTCATAGCCGGCATCAGGCTCTGGCCACCCGACAGTATCTTCGCCTTGTCGCCATGCGCAGCAAGCAACTCCAGCGCATTCACGACGCTGGTCGCGCGGGCGTAGGCGAAAGCCGCAGCTTTCATGTGGGCGTGGCCTCCCGGCCCAATTTAGGTTGCCCGATTAGAGAGCCCGCCCTTTCAAACGTCAAGTTTGTTTATCGACTGATTATTTGTGCGGCAGGGCTTGTCTTCGCCTTGGGAAGGCCGCAGGTTCCTCGCCAACTAAAGTCAACCGCGGAGGGAGGCGGATCATGAAGCTCGGTTTCTTTACGATGCCGATCCATCCTCTCGACAAGGATTGGCGGCAATCGCTCCGGGAGGACCGAGAGGCCTTCCTGCTCGCGGATGAGCTCGGGTTCACCGAGGCGTATGTCGGCGAGCATGTCACCGACAAAGCCGAGAACATCACCTCGAGCATCGCATTCATTGCTTGGCTTGCTGCCGCAACCAAGCAGATCACGCTTGGAACCGGTACCATCAACATGCCGAACACGCATCCGGCGGCGGTCGCCGCATCCGTCGCCATGCTCGATCACATGCTTGATGGCCGCTTCATCTTCGGAATAAGCCCCGGCGGATTGCTGTCCGATGCGGAGGTTTTCGGCAATCTCGATGCTGACCGCAATGCCATGTTCCTGGAGGCGATCAATCAGGTGCTCGATATCTGGGCTGGCAAGCCGCCGTATGATTTGCAGGGCAGATATTGGAATGTCTCGGTCCGGCGAACCTTGATCGAGGAGATTGGCCAGGGATTGATAGCCCGCCCTTTGCAAGCCCCTCACCCGCCGATCGTGGTGACCGCGGTCGCGCCGTTCTCAAAAGGCGTCACGGAAGCCGCTGCGCGCGGCTGGGATCCGATCTCGGCGAACTTTCTGATGCCTGCTTGGGTGAAGAGTCACTGGTCCAAATATGTCGAGGGTTGCGCGCGTGTGAACCGGGCAGCGGACCCCGCCAACTGGCGCGTCGCCAAGAGCGTATTCGTGGCAAAGGACGCAGCAACGGCGAAGGCCTATGCCACGTCGCCCGACAGTCCCTACGTGTACTATTATCACCAGCTATTCACGAAGCTGAAGCGCAGCGGCCGGCTCGAGCTGTTCAAGACGAGGCGGGATCAACCAGACACGGAGATCACCCTCGAGGCGATCTGTGACAAGCTGATCATCCACGGCACGCCCGAAAGCGTGGCCGATCAATTGCTGGCGTTCCAGGAAGAGATCGGCACTTTCGGAACCTTGCTCTATGCCGGCAAGGACTGGAAGGATCGCGAACTCGGCCGTCAATCGATGATCCTGATGGCCGAGAAGGTCTTGCCGCGGATCAACGCCGCTGCCGGATCACCCGCGTGACGAAGGGAGTTTCGACGTGGCTTTCACTGATCGCATTCCGTACCAGGCTCAGATCGACCGACCGAAACTGACATTGCCTGATGGCAAGAAGCTTGGTGTCTGGGTCATCCTCAACGTCGAGGAATGGCGTATCGAAAATCCGATGCCGCGTACCGTCCTGAGTCCGCCGATGGGCCAGCCGCTGCTGCCTGACGTACCGAACTGGTCGTGGCATGAATACGGCATGCGCGCCGGCTTCTGGCGGCAATTCAAGGCCCTCACCGACCGGAGGATACCGGTGACGCTGGCGACGAATGCCAATGTCTGCAACAGCTACCCACGCGTGGCATCAGCGGCGCGCGAGGCAGGCTTCGAATTCATGGGGCATGGGTTCGTGCAGGGCCCAATGCACAAGGTCGAGAACCAGGCGGAAGCGATCAAGCGTGCTGTCGACACGATCGCCACCTTTGCCGGCAAGCCGCCGCGATCGTGGGAAAGTCCCGGCCTGACCGAGACCGAAGAAACACTCGATCTCCTGCGCCTCAACGGGATCGAATACGTGGCCGATTGGGTGATCGACGATCTTCCCCAGGACATCGCCACACCGCACGGAACTGTGACGACGATTCCCTATTCCGTCGAGACGAACGACATTGTCATTCACGCGCTGCAGCACCTGCCCTCGGAACAGTTCTTGACGCGCTGTACCGACCAGTTCGATCGGCTGTATCTCGAAGGCGCTGAGAACGCGCGGATCATGGCAATCTCGGTGCATCCCTACATCACGGGGGTCCCGCATCGAATCAAATACCTGGAGGCCCTGCTCGACTACGTGATTGGCCATGACGGCGTCGCGCTCATGACGGCGAGCGAGATTGGAGATTGGTATCGGGATCAGATGGCGGCAAAGTAATTCAGCTTAGCCGACGATCTTGATCGGCGCCCTCCGACGATCGGTCGCGCTCTCCGCCATCCTCTCAAATCCGGCCAGAAAGAGATCCAGCGCATCACTGATCATCTGCGCCTTGTCCTCCAGGACGGGCGCCTCATAGATGTACTTGCGTACGCCATAGTAAAAGATGCCGCCGTGAAACACCCAGGCCAGTTCCAATTCGGCCGCGCTTGGCCTGCTCTGCGTCGCGAGGCCGGCCTCGTGGCGACATTCCCTGAGGATACGCGTCAGGATCTTGTCCTTGACCATGCCAACATACCAACGATTGATATCGAGGCCCTTCAGTCCAGAGTAGAGATAGATCCGCAGCCATTTCCGGTTGAAGATTGCGTCCGTGTAGACTTCGTAAAACTCCTGAAGCCGCACGCGGAGCGGACGCGACCGATCCGAGAGCAATTTCTCCCAGCCGATTTCAAGCGGATCGAGATAGACCTTGCGGTAGACCTCCCTGATGAGATCGTCCTTGCTCGGAAAATACCGGTAGAGCAACGGCTGCGTCACACCTAGCCTGCGAGCGAGGGCACGCGTGCCGCCGCCAAATCCTTCCTCCGCAAAAAGCTCTGTCGCCTTGGTGACGAACTCACTGCGACGATCGTCTGCCGACAGCCGCCTCTGCTTGGCACGAGTACGCTTGACGAGTGTCTTTCGATTCATGACCCGTTGCCGTCGTCGTCGGCCAGGAACCGCCCAAAACCTCCTTGCGCGAACAGCAGCGGATTGTTCCGGTTATAGGCGTAGGCTTCCACCGCCCCAAGGAAAATGACGTGGTCGCCGCCGTAGTAACGGTTGGCGGCCCGGCATTGGAAGTTTGCGACCACGTCGGCCAGGACGGGAGCGCTTCCCAGACCTGGTGTCCAGCTCACACCGGCGAATTTGTCACCCGACGATCTGGCAAACTGCGTGGCCAGCGTCTGCTGCGACACGTCAAGAACATTGACTGTGAAATGGCTCGCATTCTGGAAGATCGGCAGTCCCTGCGAAAACATCCCCAGGCTCCACAACACGAGTGGGGGATTGAGCGACACCGACGCAAAGGAATTGCAAGTGATGCCGTAGGGGCGTCCTTCGGTCGACATCGCGGTGACGATCGTCACGCCGGTCGCAAACATGCCGAGGGCGTTGCGGAAGTCACGGGGATCGATCATCGAGCTGTCGCTTGCGAGTTCACTGGCCGGGTCCGGTGGATGTTTGGGTGACTCAGACATCCGGCTGACCTCAAAGTGTCAGGTTTTCAGACGGCAGCCCAAGAGCTACCCGCCCATAGTTGGTGCCGGCCGCGTCGAAATTGAAGGCGAGATGCGAGTTCACCGCATGCGCATCGCGAAACTGGCGCTGCAACGCTCCCGAGGTGAACAGGCTGCGCGCACCGCTCGCTGCAAACAGAAGAGACGCGGCTTCAGTGCACAGATTGACGGCGAACGCGCCATCGCGCCGCAGCCGCGTCTTCGCCGCGATGCTGGGAATATCACCACGCCTGACCTCTGCAAGTACGTCAACGCAGTTCGTGCGCATGATCAGACGTGCGGCATCTATCTTCGCAGAAGCCTTGGCGATCTTGATCTGCGTGCTCTGCAGGTCGCCGAGCTTGGCCCGGTTGTATGTCGAGGCACGGTGTCGCGCGATCTCGACGTAATCATCGAGGCAAGCCTGGGCATTCCCCAGACCGACCCCGGACAGCACATAGGGGAACAACGAGAAAACCGGAAGCTTGTAGAGCGCGTTCGGATTGACGGCACTGCCCGGCGTTGCGCCACCCGCAAGATCGCTGACGGCTACCGTCATGTGCTCGGCAACGAATGCGTCGGTTACTCGCACATCGTTCGATCCTGTTCCGCGCAGACCCGCCGCGTTCCAGGTGTCGTCGATGCTGTAATCCCGCCTGTTCAACAGGAAGAGCCGATACTCGACGCCGTCGGCCTCATCGTCCGAGGCAACCACGCTCGCGAGCATGTTCCACCCGCACGCTTCCACCCCGGACGAGAACGGCCAATGACCGCTCAGCAGATAACCGCCACCTGTCTTCCTGGCCCGTCCTGCCGGGAAAACAAAGGAAGACGCGATCAACGTATCGGGATTATCGCCCCACACGGCGCTCTGAGCCTCGGGCGCGAACATACCCAGCATCCAGTGGTGGCTCGCAAGATTGGCAAAGTTCCAGGAGACCGACGCATCGCCCTGCCCCAGCGCGTCGGCGCAATCGACCAGCGCAACGTAGTCGAGCTCGCTGCCCCCGACGCGCCTGGGCTGCAGGATTCGAAACAGCCCACTATCGTGTAGATCCCGCTCGGTCTCGGGCGGCAAACGGCGCAGTTCCTCGGTCCGCTGCGCCCGCTCACGCAAGTGTGGAGCAAGCGCCCTAGCTCGTGCGACCATGACTGAATAACGACCCGTGTCGGGGCCTGACAGCACCGTCACGTCGAGCCCGCGGCCAACCTCAACCATGGTCTCTTCCTTCGCTTCAGCTCCAAACATTTCGCGCGGCCCGCTCAGTTTATCGAGCGATCACCGGAGATCAATATGCACAAACCTGCACCCCGGGTGAATTCATGACCACGGAGCCGTCAGCTGCCGACGCGGCGCTCCGCTGCGCGCGACCAGCTAACGACCGCGGCTTGCCGACGGGTGCTGCCAGCGAACCAGCAACGCCGAGAAGCCCGGGGCCATTCGACCACCGGGCGCTCCACGTCTCGGCAAAGGCCAGATCCACTTCGCAGGGCCTAGCAGAGTTCCTTCCGCCAATACAGCGAGTGCTGCCACGCCCAGCGCGAGGCAGGCTCGAAGAGCCGATACCCCTGCCGGATGAAGTTGTTGGCCGAAAAATGATTGTCGGTCGTATCCGACACGATCGCCTTCCAACCCGCCCGCCTCGCTCGCGCTTCCAGCGCGCGAGTAAGCCGCACTTGCAGGCCGTGACCGCAGTGCGGCATCATGACGCCAACGCGGCATAGATATCCGGCGTTGGCAACATGGGTCGACGGGACGACGCCTGCGAATGCAATTGGCTTCAGCCCACAAAAAGCAATCCACCAATACCCCTGCTCGAAGTCGGGCACGCGAGTCCCATCGCAGAAGGTCAGCTGATGAAGCTCGGCGAGCGCATCCGCGACCTCTTCGTCCTGCGGATCAATCTCACGTATCCTGTACATTCTTCGCACCTCAAGATTCTATTGTCCGCCAAGGTACTTCGTTCTCTAATCGGGAGAGAGGCGCCCACTCCAGCTGCAACACGAATTATTTCCCGAGCGTGGCTTTGATCCCCAGCCAAACGGCGCCGAGAAAGCCGGTAGCGATCACGGTGATAACCGCCTTGAATGTATAACTTTGCGCCTGCTCCACGCTCCGTCGCCACCGCCGAAGGTGCTGGAAATCCGCGCGCAGCTCCCGTCGATCACCTTCTTCGAATCCGAATGAAGTCAAGACTGTCGCGATGGTCTTGACCACGACCGCGTCGATGTCGCTTCGGCGCACCCGATCCTGTTCGATCAACGTTTCCATCACGATTGCCCTGACATCAGCTGCATGCATCGGATCACCGTCGTATGATGCGGGCGACATTCTCAAACGTACGCTTTCCAAAGTAGAAGCCCATGATCATGCCAGCCCAGGTGCTCACATCTCCCGCAAGTTGCGGCGTCGTGCCAAGGCCGAGAACCTTGTCCCAGATCACGCATTTTCCCGATCCTCGGCCGCCGAATGCCCCCTTGTATCGCGCCGGCCGAAGCAGCGGCTCGAACACTTTTGCGGTTGGAATTTTCAGGATCGACAAGGCTGCTCTCGGTAATGCACGACGGCTTGCTCGCCCGCCTCACGGCGATCGTCCGGCTTGAAGCATCATTGGCGCAGGCGCGCTCTGGCGAGACCGGCGAGCCAGTCATTCAAACTCATTTCCGGCGCGCCGGAAGCGTCCGGAATGCCAAACACTGACGGCGGCAGATATCGCATTGGCTGTCCGCTGAACGGGCTCAGCGGCCTGATCGAAGCCGGCGGCGCGCCCGCGACAGCCCCGAAGCGTTCGTCGAATGTCGCGGGCCGACCCACCTGCCGAATCGAAGCCGACGGAACGAACGGCACAGCAGACGCTCCCCCGTCGAAAGCAGCTTGGCTCTCACCCGTCGGCGACACGCGCACGAGGCTCCGGACAGGTGCTTGCTCGTTGGCCTGTTCTTGCGAGGGGTCATCGGGTGGCGCAACGAACGACTGCGTCTCGTAAAGTGGTCGCGACGATGTAGCCGATCCCTGCATGAATCGTCCGCCAGTACCGAACCCGCGAACGGCATCAGACTCGCTAGGCGCGGGATTTAGGTAATTATAGGTAGGATCAGGTATTGGGGACTCGAGCGGTACGAGACTAGGCGATCTTGGAACAAAACGCTCCTGGTCCGGAAAGAACGGATGATTCCAGAAGACGTGCGGATTAATGGGATTCTGACGGCGTGGATCGTCGGGACCGTAAATCTGATAATGGGCATGTTGATCTTTCGTACCCACATTGCCCATCTTGCCGATGAGGTCACCTGCGAACACCTTCTAGCCTTCCTTCACAATTTGACTCTGAGTATGAAGAATCTCGTGGGAATTGCCGTTGTAATCTCTAATCGCAATGGTATTTGTCCTCCCGCCCCCCGCCCTAGTCACGACACCTGACACGGGCGAATGCACCAGCGGATGTTGAAGGTTTATTCCCGTCTGCCCTCCAAGATAATTCATGTCAACGCCGATATGGGGGTCCGACGACGGTGGCTTCACTCGACCTTCCGCTCGTCCGGCGCCAAAGTGGCCCGATCGTCCCGTGACATGTCCATTGCGGCCATCAATCGGAGGCAGCATCATGTTTATGATGTCTCGTAAATTCAATTCAGGTCTCCTTTGCAAAGTACTCCTGATCGTCATTGGCGCAACGGTCGCGGCGGACCGTTGACGATGACTGTAAGCCCGTCTTCGGCGGCAACGCCCTCGCGCAGACGATCTGCGTCACAATCCCGGGATTGCGCGGCCGATCGCTCATTGCAGTGAGGTTAGCGGCACGGACCGCGGACAGGCAATTGGCGAACGACTCGTCAATCGCAGCCATTTGACAGGTTCTTAGATCTACATCGGCCAGAAAATGGCTCTCAGATCGGGTCGGCGCCCGCTCATCGCCAATGAGCCGCCCCTGCAGCGGCTAAGGCGCAGCGTTGACGCTCCACGTTCCGTCTGAACCTTGGGTCAAAACCACGGGCTTCTTGTCGGGGCTCTCAAGCTTGATCGTTTTGTCATCGATCCACGCGACAAAGGTCGCTTTTGCGGGCAAGGGAGTCTTGCTTTCTTTCGACGTCCAAACTGGACGCTGCTTTTTGCCTCGAACGTCGAGAATCGCAAAGCTTGTTTCGTCCTCGCCGCCTTCCTCGGTGAGCACTAGATTCCCGTCTGGAGAAAATTGAGGAAACGCATTTCCGAAATCGAGCTCGCGACCTGTTCTTCCCTCGATAGCCGCGCATTGACCACCGTCCGCTCCGTGGTCACAAACGACAAAAATACGTGTCGATGGATAGAAGTCGGCAAGGCCGTAACCAAATCCTCCTTCACTCCTTCCGAATCCGTTCTTGTTATCGAATATTTTCCGGCTGCCGCTATCCATGCGAAGAACGAGAGTGTTGCCTCGCATTGCGGCCAACGGCCCCGCCAACGCCACGCACCGTGCATTGAATTCCGCAGTAGCGTCGCGTGAAAACGACTCGCTGCAGGTCTTGACTCTCGACGCCGGCGCACCCGCTTGTTCAGAAGATTGCTCGGCACTCATCGGCAAGGTCGCATCGACAAGAACGACGAGACTTGCAAACAAGAGAACGAAATTTCGCATGGCTGCCCCCGCTTTGCAGTGATTTACCAACTCATGCCCGGTTCGTTGGATCGCATTTCCAGATCATCGAGCACGCGGCCGCACTGGCCGCTACCGACCGACTAGGCCGCATCATCGCACAATGGCACCGCTCCGCTCGGACACGCCATGGTAGATATCATGCCGGGCAACGCGTTGGTAGAGCGGTCCCGTAGAACGAGGCCCACGATGCAAGAGCCGGCCACGACAGTGGTTCGGCTTCGCATCGACGTGATTGAACGTTTTGGCGGGGTCGTCGACAAAGTCAGCCCAAATCGGACGGGCCGCTGCTCTCAGGCATCTTCGCCGTCAATCTCCTCGGGTTCAACGATGATGCGCTCGATGCGGTGCACAAGTTCGAGCGCCCCGTCAGCGTTTTCGATCGCCTGCGGCGCTTTGCCCCAGCCGCGATCGAGGATGGCATTGGCCGCGGAGACGCGGGCAGCCGGAGTGGCGCTGGTCGATCGCATCACGCCGACCAGTGCGTTGAGTGCGCTTCTCGTATGGCTCCGCGCAAGCGAACGGATCTGCGTAGTCGTCCTCGCCACTCACTTCTCCTCCCAATCGGACGGGAGATATTCACTCGGAGCCGTATCGGCATCATTCGTGTCAGGATCGGGCACCACCGAGCGAAATGCGATCGTCGGAAAATCCGTTCGCTCGCCTTCGTGACGCGGACGGGGGATGAACTGTATGATCTCTGCGCTCATGCGAACTCCGACAATGCAATGGCGATCAGGCCCGCAAGCGCGAGCGATATCAGATAGGCAGTCATGCGAACCTCGTTGATCGGCCGTCAACGCGCGATGCGGCCATCGAATAGAATGTGCGGCAGATCGCGCAGCGGGCGGCGATCTTTGGGGCGCGAACCTTATCCCTGACGTGTGGGGCCGCTGGCGGCGCCGGCTTACGCCGCGCCGCAGGACCGTCGCGTTCGCGCGCGCCGGCCAATTTCGTGCCCGTTTCAATCGGTTCGGACGGCGGCTCGCTCGCGACGCTCAGGCGACGGGCTGGGAGGATGTGGCGTCGTGACGTTGCGGCCGCCGTCCGATTGGCGAAACGGCAAACAAAAAGCCCGCCGCGGATTGCTCCGTGCGGGCCCAACAATTTCTGATTTTCGGATTATGCCCCTGAGTTGCCCGACGTGTCAAACGTTTTTGCGAGATGAAGCGGAAGCGTTCGATGCGCCACCTGCTACAGCGGCTTGTACATTTTTGCGGTGCGAATTTTCAAGATCGACAAACCTGCCGCCGATGAGCCAGGACTGCATTGGCACCGAGCTACCACCTCGCTGCGGTGGTCGCCCACGGACCGTCACTGACGAGGACGTGGCCTGATCAGGCCGGCCGGCCAGCCAATCATTGAAATCCGTCTCCGGAACATCGGAATTGTCCGGAACACGCAACACCGACGGCGGCAGGTATCGCATGGGCTGTCCGCTGAACGGACTCAGCGGTCTCGCCGCTGCCGAGGGCGCAGCTGCCGGAGGAGAGGACGCAGGAAACCGTTCATCGAACGCAGCGGGCCGGCCAGTAGAGGAAATCGACGCGGACGGAACCAACGGCACGGCCGGCGCTCCTACATCGAATGCAGTTTGCCCCTCGCCCGCAACCGGTACACGGACCAAGTGCCGAATAGCCGCTTTCTTACCGGCCTCCACCTGCGAAACATCGCCGGGTAGCGCAGCGAATGATCGAGCTGGGCCGCCGCTCGCAGCGGATGCCGGCACCGCGCTCCAGCGGTCCGCAAAGTCGGCAGGTCCGTCAGCCAACGCCTGCGCCACCGCGGATTGGTTTGCCAGATATGTCGCGCCAGCTCCGTCAGCACCGATCTGCGGAACGTAGCAACACCGCGCTGCACAGCATTCCACTTGTTTCTCAGCACCCGCGCTGGAGTCGGACCTTGCTTGTAGAACTGAACAAGCAGTGCGCGTTGCAGTTCCGGGCTTAAGCCGTTCCAAGCGTTGATCCCCGTCGTCGGGTCTCCATTGATGCTCATGTTGGATTGATAAACGCCAAGACCGTGCTGCAAATATGCAGCGATCGCTGATGCTGTCAGCGCTTTGTCGCTGCCATTCTGCAAGGCGACGCCCGCCGAGTATAGATTCTTCGCATAGGGCGCGAAGGCGGGATCATTTGGATTTTTCAGAATTGCCTGAATAGCGTTGTGAAATTCATGCCGGCGAGACCGCAATCGACCAGCAGCGGGTTGAAGAATTTCGTCCAGACATCCGATCCAACCGTTATCGCGTTGGGATTGGCACGATATCTTCCGAGATGTAGTCCGAGGCTCCCCGCTCCGCATTAAATAGGTTCCTTGCCAGCCCTCGCGCGTAATCGATGCCAAGAGACGTGTCTGCGTAGAGAGACGAGAGGTAGGCCTTCATCTCATTTTCGTAGCTTGCGGTCTGATCGAATTGCTCTTGAGCCAAAGCTCCGGCAATGGCCTCTGCAGGTACTCCATACCTCGCTGCCGCAGCGGTGATCTGGGGTACCATCGATTGAACCAAGGCCAGGGTTTTCTTGCCGTATGACGGAGCAGAGGCCATGATCAATCTCTTTGGGGTATGCGTTTCATGTCGGTTTACGAGTACTTACGAAAGAGCCCAGAAGTAGGCCCAGACTCCCGCCCAATCCAAAATGAGGGAAGTCAAGACAATCGTGTTCCACAAGACGACGCGTGAGATCCACTTGATCCCCACAAGAATTGCGGTCAGGACAACAACGAGCGGTGAGAACGACACAAGTGTACCGATTGCAGTATCACGAACGAAATCGTCGAACGGGCCAACGAGCAGCGCCGTAATCCCGATCGCCAACGTCGAAAGGCCGAAGATAATCCCACAGACAGGATCAATCTGTAAGTCGCCGGACGGAGATGGAGAAAATACGTTGGAAACACGCACCCGATAGCAGCAATCGTGGAGAGATGATTGATCATCGGTGTCGCGCGGACAATCTGCTCGGCGTCCATGAATTGTCCCCGCGGAAGGCGATTTAGATGAGACATCACCCCAACCGCTCATGATTGAACCAGGCGAGCTTACAACACCCGCGGTTCATCGCCAGCAATCAGCGGCGCATCTGCTCTCTAGAGTATACGAGCAAATGCCGCGCAGCAGCGCCCACAAACCCGGGCATTTGTTGCGCATGGTTTCAGGAGCTTTTGTGCAGAAGAGCCGGCGCTCGCGCGGCGCCTGCGGTGGATGAATGTGCGGCAGATCGCGCAACGGATGGCGATCTTTGGGGCGCGAACCTTATCCCTGACGAGTGGGGCCGCTGGCGGCGCCGGCTTGCGCCGCGCCGCTGGACCGGCGCGTTCGCGCGCGCCGGTCAATTTCGTGCTCGTTTCAACGGGTTCGGACGGCGGCTCGCTTGCGACGCTCAGGCGACGGGCTGGGAGGATGTGGCGTCGTGACGTTGCGGCCGCCGTCCGATTGGTGAAACGGCAAACAAAAAGCCCGCTTCGGATTGCTCCGCGCGGGCTCAATAATTTCTGATTTTCGGATTATGCCCCTGAGTTGCCCGACGTGTCAAATGTTTTTAAGAGCTGAATGCGATCGATAAAATACGACGCGTCGCCTTCGACGGTGAGAAACCGCCCTAATCGAAAGTTGATGCATGATCCGGAATCGCGACACGAGCCGGCGCCGATCGCCGTATCCTGGCTGCGATGATGTCAGTGTGCCGCTGAGTTGCCCGACGCGTCAAGGGGACAACCAGCCCACATCTTTTAGATCGACATCAGGACAGTTTTGGCTCGCGTCGGTCGACCCGCGCCGCAATTAGATTGCAAGGAGGAAGCGTCGATGTATTTCGTTGCTGCCGTGCTCGCGGTCCTGTCCGGCCTGTTCTATGCAGCGGGCCATCATGAGATAGGTTCGATCGGTGCCACCATGTGCCAGTATGGCGGTCTCTTCTGCGACAGTCCGGTGCTGGTTCTCGTCGGTGCCGGGTTCGCCGCAGCGTGGGGCATGCTCGTCAGCGTGCGCTGATCGTCCTGCAGTATTTCGACTATAGCCTTGTCCCGCTAATTTGCCCGACCAGCCATTTCCTGCACTTTGCGTCGGATGCAATCTCAAGGACGCCCCGCATCTATTGCGGTGTACTCGGATTTGCCGGCTGGGCGGGCTTTGGACCGGGTGGATCTGGCTCAATCGGTGTCTTGGGCTCGGTCGGCATCACCTTTGCGCCGGCCGCACGTGCTGCCTCGCCGGTCGTTGAGTAGTTGGCGGAAGCGGCCGGCTGCACCTTCGGCTTGCTCCACGGACCGTGGTCGACCATCAGCATGCCCAGCACGCCAAGGATCGCTACCAGCGCAGCGATCCACAGCGGCGTTCCGCCGTGCCGATTGCGATGCTTGACCGAACGGCCATCCGATATGCCATGCGCCTGCATTGTCATCGCCGTTTCCCTCACGGAGATAAACCGCGAGCGGCAGCTAAGTTTCCGGTTCCCCAATGTGGAAGCGACGTACGTTGGTGGAACCAATTCCCGGCGGCTGAATTTTCATGATATGTGACCGTCGAGAATGCGCACGCCCGGATAAGCAGGACGGCCACCTCATCCCTTGAGTGAAATCGCGGCCGACACATGAACTCTGAAACACCCGAGTCTCCGCTTCAGCCCACGCTCGGTGAGCGGGCGATCGACACCGCGACGGACGTTTCGCGCACCATCACCGAGGTGTCGGACGGACTTCGAGCGGCGGCCGACCGCCTCAGCGATGCGATCGCAACCTCGCGCCGGCCGGGCGGCGTCCTCGCCACGGTGAGCGCGGTCACGCGTGAAGCGCCCCTCGCCAGTCTGTTTGTCGCGTTCCTGCTCGGTATCGCCATCGCGCGCCGGCGCTAGACGTCACCGCGCCGCAAGGGCCGCTCGCCCTAGAACTTGCCCTTCGTGGCGTCCTTGGTTGCGGACATCACGCTTCCGCTGATCTGACGCATATGTTCGCCGGCATTGGTGAACTGGCTGCGCAAGAATTCCGACTGGATCCGCATCGCCTCCTGCAGATCCGTGGCATGCACGAGCTTGCGCGCGTGCTCAAACGCCGCCTTCATGTTCTGCTCGGTGAATGACAGCGCCTGTTTGGAGATCTCGGTACCGGTGCCCGGCATCGCCGTCATCGACTTGCTTGCGGCATCAAAGAACAGGCTGAAGGCTTTCTCGGCCTGGTCGATGGTCTTTTCCGCGAGATCGCGCAACTCGGCGGGAACTTCAAGCTTCGGCTCAATCATGATCGCGCCCCTGAAATAAGTGTCTGGCAAGTTAGCATAGATTATGACGACGTCAGCGCCGTATCGCGAACCATGACAGCGCCCACTCGTTCCTCCAACCGAGGAAAAATTACCTAGCAGGGCAGACCGCGCCACCTACCGATTCCAATCATGTCAGCACTGTGGCATAGTGATTCGACCTCGTCGTGGTCGCGTTCGCGTCTCTTGGGGAATAGGGGGATCCGATGCTACGCGCCGTCCGTCCAACACCGACCTGCACCCGCTTCAAGACCAGCATAGAGATGCCTTGCATGAAGTGCGGCACGCAAATGCGGCTTGCCTTGATCGAGCCGCGCGACCAAGTCTACGACGTGCTGACCTATCAGTGCGCGCCATGCAATTCCGGCGAAAGCTTCCTGAACGCGCGCTAGGCGATTGGTCCGTTCAGTCGTTCAGCACCGCGGCCGCCGCCTCCGTCAGTTCGGGCTCGTCGTCATACAGCTCGACCAGACCGAGCTCCGTGAGAGCGCGCAAATCCTCGTCACTGACCGGAGACAATTTGAGCCTGCCGGCCTGGATATCGCGAAGGATCCATCGCAAGGCGATCGCGCGTTCAAGTGAAAATTCAGCGAATGGATTATCTGCCATTCACCTCACTAGCTCCGCATTTCGATCAGACTTTGTCTTTGCCGCGGCGGCTTCATGGACACCACAGATTGACGGCGCGATCGAGGTGCCCGGAGCCCCGATCGCGTCATCGCTCCTTGTGTCTCTCGCTGCGGTGCGGTTCAGTAGCGGTAAGGGTCGATATCGAGCAGCGGGAATGCGCTGAACACGCTCGGCAGGTTGGTCGGCGTCGCTGGATGCAGATAGGACTTGTCCAGTTCGGCGAAGCTGGTGACGCCGAGCAGACCGAGGCAGCGGATCACCTCGTCCTCCAGCAATTCGAGCATGCGGACGATGCCTGCCTCGCCGGCCGCAGCGAGCGCCCAGCATTGCAAACGGCCGATCCCGACAAGGTCGGCCCCCGAGACGATGGCTTTCACGATATCAGTGCCGCGGCAGATCGAGCCATCGACCATGATCTTGGCGCGGCCGGCGACGGCCTGAACGATCTCGGGCAGGACGTGCATCGATCCGCGCCCGTGGTCGAGCTGCCGTCCGCCGTGATTTGAGACGTAGATCCAGTCGACCCCGTGGTCGAGGGCGATCCTGGCGTCTTCCGCGGTGGCAATTCCCTTGAGAATGAGCGGAATCTTGAACTTGTCCTTGATCAACTTCACCGTCCGCCATTCCAGCCCCTTCTGGAAATCGCCGCCAGTGGCGCGGATGCGGCTTTCGCGCACATAGCGCTTGGCGATGTCGCGCTCACGCCGGCTGTAATGGGCGGTGTCCACGGTGAGGCAGAACGCAGCGTAACCATTGTCGATGGTCCGGCCGACCGTATCCTCGACGAACGCATCGTCGCCGCGCACATAGAGCTGGAAGATGCGCAAGGCGTCGGGTGCCGCCTTGGCGGTATTTTCCAGCCCAGGCTCCGACACCGAGCTCAGCATATGCGCCGCGCCGAACGTCCCCGCTCCGCGCGCGACGGCTGCGCCAGCAGCCTGATCGAAGATCTCGAGCGCGCCGACCGGCGCGATCATCACGGGAAGCCGGAGCTTGCGGCCGAATACCTCGGTGGATGGATCCACATTGATGACGTTGCGCAGCACGCGCGGCCGGAACGCGATCTCGTCGAGCGCCATCCTGTTGCGGCGCATCGTGGTCTCGGTTTCCGAGGCGCCGACGATGTAGTCCCAGGCATTCTGGTTCAACCTGGCGCGGGCCTTTTGCGCGAACTCGTGCAGGTTCTGGAATTCCTCGCCGCTGGCGCCGAGTTCAACATTACGCGCCTGCCGAATGGGGGTCCCGTCATTCATGGTCGTTTCTTCTCCCGATTTGGCCGGCACATTAGCCGCAGACAAACCGGAAAAGCTACCACCTTGACCCACCCAACCGGCCAGCGAAGGCCAGCTATTCGCTTGTGAGATAGATCGGGTTTCGACGCCTCCGCACTGAGCCGTCCGACACGGGCTAGCTGCCCGAAAACCGGTTTCGGTACTCGGTCGGCGACACGCCGAGGTGGCGCAGGAAGGCCCGCCGCATTCGTTCGTCGTCGCCAAATCCTGCGCGCTTTGCGACCTCGACCACGCCGCCGATCTGGCGGCTTTCGAGCAGCAAGCGCGCCGTCTCTACGCGCAGCGCCTCGACGCCGCTAGCGGGTGTCATGCCGGTGCGGCTGACATAGGTTCGGGCAAAGGTGCGCGGCGTCATACCGGCCTTTTCCGCGAGGGTCTCGACCTTGAGGTCTTCAGTGATGTTCTCGATGATCCAGGCATGCAGCGCACTGAACCGTCCCTCGACGTCCGACGCCTGGGCTGCAAGGACGGTCGAGAACTGGCTCTGACCGCCCGGCCGCTTCAAAAACACCACCAGCCTGCGCGCGACATCGAGCGCGATGGTGTGGCCGAAATCCTCCTCGATCATCGCGAGTGCCAGATCGATGCCGGCGCTGACGCCCGCCGACGACCAGACATGTCCGTCCTTGACGAAAATCGCGTTGGGCTCGACGCGAATGTTGGGAAAGCTGTCCTGCAAACGCGGACAATAGCGCCAGTGCGTTGCAGCACGCTTCCCGTCCAGAATCCCGGTCCAGGCCAGCGCAAACGCGCCGAGGCAGACTGATGCGATACGGCGCGCCTTCGGCAGCGCCTCCGCAATCCAGTCCATCAACCCGGCGTCGTTGCGGATCTTCCAGATACCGGGCCCGCCGGGGATTACCAGCGTATCAACCTCGGCGGGCGCAACACTGGCGACCGGCGCCGTGTCGATCATCATGCCGACATCGGTCGGCACCAATCCGCCCGAGGTCGACAAATAGAATATCGAGTATCCGGGCCCCGGCAGTTCGATCGCCTCCAGTTCAGCGAACACCTGCGCCGGTCCGGAAATGTCCAGCAAGGTCACGCCCGGAAAGGCGACGATCGCGATCGACCGGGTCGCTTTCTTGTCACGTGGCTCGGGCCGGGACGCTTTGGCAGTTTTCGAGGGCATATTGTCCTTTAAGCCATTCGAGGCCGCCCTGTATAGCTCGCGGTGGAATTCTGGAGTTCTGCCATGTCGGGAAATCTGGGCAGCAAATACGAGGCGGTCAAATCGCCTTGGACGGACTATGCGATCTACAGTCTACCCGACGCCTCCCGGATCGAAGCCTGCGACCGTCAGCAACTGATGGACGCCATGAACGACATCATCGCCGTCAACTGGCAGGCCACGGAGCCGCACTGGACGGCAACCTCTTCGCCCTTCGACAAAAAATACAGCCTGATCCTCGTCTACGACGGCTCCGGGCTCGTCGCCTTCTCGGTCTATCGCATCCTGCAGATGTCGGCCGGACTTGGAATCTATCGGAGCGGCACGGAAGTGCTTCCGGCACATCAAGGGCGCGGATTCTACGGCTTCTTCACATCGGAAGTCCTGAAGTGTTCGGGCGCCGCGGAGAGAGCCGACGGCAAACTGCTCTACGGCTGGCGGACCCGCAATCCGATCGTATGGGCGGCGAACGCTAAGATTTGCGAAAAAGTGACTCCATCTTTGCTCGATGGCGCGCAGGATCCGGCGCTGCAAGCCGCCTGTGTCGAGATGTGCACCTCGCTCTATCCGGGCAAGCCGCTCGAACTGCCCGACATGATCATGCGTGGCGCCTACGGCCACATTAAGCACCATCGGCAGGCTTATCGTGGCACCGCATCGCTGGTCGATGCCGCGATGTTGCGGAAAATTCCGAATTCCGCTGATGCCCTTTTCTCGGTCGGTTACGCGAGGGTGTGATGTCGATGCTCGGACAACAAGCCGTTTACGCCCCTGCGTCGCGCCTCACCGACCGCGCCTATCTCGCCTGGATGGCGGTGGCCGTCGCCTATGCCATTGCCTTCCTGCAGCGCGTGTCGCCGCAATCGGTAAGCCTCAGTTTCATGCACGACTTCAACACCGATGCGGCCGGTGTTGCGATGCTCGCCTCGAGCTATTTCTGGGGCTACACCTTGATGCAGATCCCGGCCGGCCTTTTGGTCGATCGGTACGGCGTCAAACGCGTCGTCCTCGTCAGCATGATTGCCTCGTCGCTCGGCAGCGCAGCGTTCGCGCTGGCGCCGAACCTGCTCGACGTTTTTGCCGCGCGCCTGATCATTGCCTGCGGCGATGCGCTGGTCTTCACGGCAATGCTGAAGCTCGTGGCACAAAGCTTTGCCGACGAGCGGTTCGGCATGATGTCGGGCATTTCGCAGGTCTCCGGCTATGTCGGAGGCGTGATTGCGACCACGCCGCTCGCAGCCGCCGTCTCGGGATTAGGCTGGCGGGCCTGCTTCCTGGTCATCGCCTGCATTGGTCTTGCCAACCTCGCCTTCGCCAAGCTCGCGCTCAAGCCGGATCCGGCATCGCATAGCAACAAGACGCTGAAGGGCGTCGTGATCGCTGCACGGCAATCGCTGGCCCATCTCGCGAACTGGGGCTGCGCAATGACGTTCGCGTCGCACTTCGCGGTCGTGACGACCTTGTCGGGCGTCTGGGGCATTCCGATGGTCGCCCACTTCTTCCACATTTCTCCTACCGCTGCCGGAACGCCGCTGCTCGCCTTCATGATCGGCAATGCACTCGGCTCGATCTTCCTCGGTCACGCTGCCGATCGTGCCGCGGCGGCGCTCGACCGCGCATTGATCGGCATTTGCGTATTGCGCATGCTGCTGATCGCGATGCTGCTGCCGCCGATCGCCCGGACATTTGGTCTTGCCTACGTCACCGTCGTGTTCACGGCCCTGGGGCTCGTCGCCGGCGGCACCGTCCCGCTGGTGCTGAAATGCGTCAAGAAGCTCTATACCTCCGACCTGATCGGTGTCGGCGCTTCCGTGAACACCACCGCTGCCGGGATCTTCGCCGGCGTCTCGCAGCCGATCATCGGCGTCGCGATGCTTGCCGCCAGCAACGCCTCCGGGACCGACGCCGTGCACAATGCGGCCGCGATCGGTGACGGCGGCTACAGCGCCTTGATCGTCATTCTGCTTCTCATGTCGCTGCCCGGCATCGCCGGGCCGCTGCTGATGAGAAGCAAGTTGATAGCTCGTTAGTGTCGTTATGAGTGTAGGGGGTGTTATGGAGCGCTTGTTCTTGAGAAAAGGCGAAGTTGCATCAAACTTTCCGGTCAGCAGCTGGCAAAGCGTGATGTTCTCCGAGTTTGAAGCGCAGATGAGCAGCGAGGCGAGGCCATTCCCTTGCGTGTTCGGGGTGACCGGACATCGACAGGATCAGCTCCGCTATCTGTTCCTCGATCCGTATGACGTCGCGGTGCTCGGCGAGCAGCTCGCACGATATGTTTCGGAGGCGCGCTCGTTCGGTCCTAACACCTCCTTGATCGTGTTCACACGGCCCCGCCCCGTGCAGACCCTCGACGCCTATTACCGCAAGATGTGGCTGACGCTCGATCAGCTCGCGCGCCTGGACAAGTACCCGTGGCCATCAGAGATTCCGGAACAGATCGACCATCCGATGTGGGAGTTCTCGTTTGCGGGCGAGCCGATCTTCGTCGTGTGCACGACACCGGCCCATGTGATGCGCCAGAGCCGTCGATCCAGTGCCTTCATGCTCACGTTCCAGCCGCGCTGGGTGTTCGACAAGATCCTCGGGACGGAAAAGGCCGCGACCGCGGCGTTCGCCGAGGTACGCAAGCGCCTGATCCCCTACGACAGCGCCAGCCCCTCTCCGCTTCTTGGCCGCTACGGCGCGACCGATGGCCGCGAGTATCTGCAGTACTTCCTGCACGACGACAACAATGCGAGCGGAGGCTGCCCCTTCGCCAAGCTCGCGCAGAACAAGACGCCACCTATCACGAACAAGGAGCAGGCAGCATGACCCAGATCATCGCGGGCACGAAGACCGCATTTGCCATCGATCCGGAGATCCTGAACCTGCTCCCGGCCCAGGGATCCGTCGAGCTGCAGCATGATGCAGCCGGCAAGGTGCATCACTTCCATACTCATCCGGTCGATGAAATCCTGATGATCATCAGTGGCCGGTTGAACTTCATTTGGGATGGCGGCGAGCAGGTGGTCGGCGCCGGCGACACCATCCTGCTGCCTGCCGGCACCCGGCATCAATCCGAGGCGCTGGAAGGCGGTGCAATCTATGTGATTGCGATCCAGCCGCCTGCGAAACCATTGAACCACTGACGCACAGGAGAGATTGCGAGCACCTCAGGACAGTGAGGGATCGCGCGGCGGCTCAACCGCCAAACGTTCGACCAGCTCGAGGACCTCGAAACGCTGGTCGGGCGCAAGTCGAAGGAAGGCCTTCAACAGTCGCAGGCTTTCCAGTGTTTCGCTCGATGGAGCTCCGAGCTTGTTCTGCAGCTCTGCAACGTATGTGGGATTTTTCATCTCGCACCTTAAGTGAGGATTACGAATGGCATACCCAGGTAAACGTGAAGGCTTGGCCCAGAAGGTCGACACCGCAGCGCAAGAGGCCGAACGCCTTGGCCTGACCACGGCAACCTTGATACTCCGAATGGCCCGTCTCGAGATTGATCGGGCGGAGCCCGAGGAAGTTGAAACTATGCCAAGGAACAACTTGCGCAGCAAGCCGAACTGAGGTCCGAACAGGCCAGTTCCGGGTCTAGGGCCATCGGCACGAGTGGGGCGAGAGGCTTCCTTCTCGCCTCAGGGGCGGCTAGCGCGCATCTGATCCTTGGTTCAGGCTGAACGGCCAGCCGGTGTTGCCTGGCTTGCCGAACGCGCCTGCCTCGGCCAGCGTGGCGATGCGCCGGTCGTCGTAGCCAAGCGTCTTGCTCAGCACATCCCGGGTGTGCTGACCGAGCAGTGGAGCCGCAACCGGATCGACCGCCGGTGTCAGGCTCATATTGACCGGCGACTCGATGTTCGGAACCGAGCCGGCGGTCGGATGTGCGATCTTGCTCAGACGATGACGATCGCGCACCTCGGGTGCGTTAAAGCCCTCCTCGACGGTACGCAGATAGCCAACCGGAATATTGGCCTTCTTCATCTTTGCCATCCAGTGCTCGAGTGTGTCGCTTGCAAACACGCTGGCGATGATGCCGCGCAGCTTCTCCTTGTTGGCGGTCCGCGCCTTGCGGTGAGCAAACTCGGGGTCCGTGACGAGATCCGGGCGCTCGAGTACGTCGGTGACGAGCCGGCGATAGAGACGGTCGTTGGCGCAGGCCATATAGAGCGGCCCATCGGACGCCCGGTAGACGCCGACGGTCGGCGAACCGTTCGGTGAGTTGCCGAAACGGCCGGGGTTATTGCCGTTGATGAGATAGGCCATGCCGTAGAAGCCCGTCATCGACACCGCGGTGTCGATCAACGCGACCTCGACCTGCTGCCCGCGACCAAGCCGATCGCGCGCAATCAAGGCGAGCAGGATGGCGTTGCAGGCCGACATACCGGTCGCCATATCCACGATCGGCGGCCCGGTGCGCACCGGTTCGCCGTCCGGAAAGCCGTTCAGCGACATGAAGCCGCTTTCGGCCTGCGTAATAGGGTCGAAGCCCGGGCGCAGCGCGAAATCGCCTTTGCGGCCATAGGCCGAGATCGAGCAATAGATCAGCCGCGGATTAGTCGGCGCCACCGACGCATAGTCGAGGCCAAATTTCTTCATCACGCCGCCGGAGAAATTCTCCACCACGACATCTGCCTTGGCGATCAACGCGCGCGCGACCTCGAGCGCCGCAGGATTGTTGAAATCGAGCGCAATGCCACGCTTGTTACGATTGAGGCTCAGATATGCGGCGCTCTCCCCGCCGATTTCAGCGTGCTCGTAGGCGCGCGTGTCGTCCCCACCGTCCGGATTCTCGATCTTGATGACCTCGGCCCCGAAGTCGGCCAGCGTTTGCGTGCAGGCCGGGCCGGCGACGACGCGGGTAAAGTCGACCACCAGCAGGCCATCGAGCGCAGTCGGAACTCCCTCCCCGCGCGGCGTGCGCCCCGGCAATTCTGGTTTGGTCATGATCTGACGCTTCCTCTGTTATTTTTGTCAGGTGAAATACGACGACCCTAGCCAGGACCGGCGTTGCCTGCCTTTTAGCGGAAGGGCGTCACCAAAACCAAACCCGGACTTTGCAGGGCGGGACCTTCGCCTGACATGGCTGTCACCAGCAAGGAGCAGCGCCGACCCGGGCCAACGATTCGAACATCACGGATACCCGCCGGATACCGGATCTGTCGGTGCGTTCGGCCAGCGGAAGGATAAACATCGGCGGGTAGCGACGCTCCGTCGCCACCCGCGCGAGAATCGTCGCGCTATTCGGCGATCACTTCGCCGGAGCCACCGAACTCGGCCGGAAAGTCCTTTAGCTTCGGCAGGCCATCACGTATCGGCAGCACCGCTTCGGAGTAGTTGACGTGAACGCCGGGGCTGAACTTCAGCGTTGGGATCGTTGCAGTGAAAACGTCGACGAGCCCAAGCGTCGGGTGGTTCGTCATCAGATGACCGCCGCACTTGGTGCAGTATTTCCGCTGGCTCATCGCGGTCTTCTCGTACGTCCCGACATGATCGGCGCCCTTGGTGACCTCGACCGCCTCGGGCTTCCATAGGCTGAACGCATTCACCGGGCCGCCGGACCAGGAGCGGCATGAACGGCAGTGGCAGTAACCCATCGCCTCAGGCTCTCCAGTGACCTTGAGCTCGACGGCGCCGCAAAAGCAGTTTCCAGTGTGACTCATCGCTCGGTTCTCCTTGGGTGAATTGATAGGACCTCGCGCCGGCATCGACCCACGTTATTCGTGATGATCGCGATGCTGGAATAAGACGTAGGCGGGCGTCGCCGCTGCCAGCTCCCTTATAGGTGTACCAGACCATTCCCCACACCATCACATTGCACTCGAATGCAGGCAGGTCATCGACGCGGGCGAAGTTACATGAGATTCCGCGTTGCTGTCGACGGTCTTTGACGACACACGGACGAGCCGAGTGTGAGGCAAAGCACAGGGCTGCAATGTGATGCAGCACTGTCGTGCCGGATGCCTCTGCGGCAACCGGCACGCGAGCACATCACTTCAGCGTTGCCAGTCCTTCGCCGGAACCTTGTTCGGCGTTGCGAACCCGTACATCAGCGCCAGCCGATCCAGGCACTCCTTGAGACGCCGCGCAAAATAGTCCTGCCAACGCTGCGTACACAAACCGCGCCGCTGTCCAACCTGCTCCATGGTCATGCCGAGGATCAGGACGTCGTGCACCAGCGCCGAACCGTCGGCACCGAGCTCATGCTCGGCGCGACCCAGGCGCAAAGTCGCTTGGCGCTGCCCCTCCGTGATCGGCTCACGTTGCTGGCCTCCGTCAACATATTCACGCGTCGTATCCACCGCTCGAGGGCCGCGCTCGGCCTTCTCCCAATCGTTCTGGAAGGCTCGACCGCTCCGGTACTGTGTGTCGTCGATCTGCCGGTGTGCATGCAACCGGCCGAGCGGGTCGTTGCGGATCGAGCGAAACGCGACGATCTTCTCGCCCAGCTCAAGCGAGAGAGGATTGTCGACCTCAACGGTCGCCACTTCGGCGTTAAAGGGCAGATCCTGGGAGCGCCGATCATGTGTTCCAGCGGGATCGTACGGCTTCCGGCGTTTTGCGCGCGGCATTGGTCACCTCCGAAATGTGTCATGAAAGCGCGCGGCGTCTTCCGCGCGATCGCGGTTGTGTGCGGACCGACATCGATCGGTCGGGAAGTGAGCGGCCTCAGATGGCCCCGACGGTTTGAAGCCAGGCATCGTTCAGGACCGGCCGGGCCGATGCCTCGGAATCGCGGCTCAGGTGAAAATGCGGGGTGCAATAGCTCGAGCCCGGCTGGCGCGGGTGACCACAGAACGTCATGGCTTCGCCATCGGCATCCCCGCCATAGGGATAGCGGCAGTCTCCGCGCTTAAGGTCGAACAGTGAAAGGTGCCGCGGCGCGACCGCCGCGCAACGAAGTTGAGGCATCTCCACCGTTTCGGTGAAGCTTTTCGGCCAGCGAAGCAGATCGCACTTCGGCTCGGCCCGCCGTTCACACGGGCTTTCGATCCTCGCTGGCTCCGGCAAGGCCGGCTTGGGTGGGTCGAGGCGCCCTGGCAGGGATGGCTCTGGCCGATCGAGGCCCGCCAACCCCATGCGCTGTGCTCGGCTGAGGGCTGCGTTGCGCGTATAAGCCGTGCTGAAGGTTGCGTTGATGGTGTCGGCGATTTCCGAGTAGGACAAGCCGCGGGCGCGCAGGTCCTGCAAGGCCGCCGAATGCTCCGGCAGCCAGTTCATCATATCCATTCCAAATTCCCATTTTTGTCATTCCGCCGGCGCCTCGCATAGCTTCCGATATTCCGAAGAAAAAGTCAAGCTTGAATTCTGATAATCGTAACGGTAAAGTGCATCCAGCTTTGGAGAGGATGCAACATGCTGGACGCGGCACTTATCGAACGGGCACTGGAAAAGACGGGAAAGAGCAAAGGCGGGCTTGCCCGTGCAATGGGCGTTCGCGCCGGGGCGGTGTCCGAAATCCTGTCGGGAATCCGCTTGATCAAGGCATCGGAGATCGCCCCGATCATGGAATACTTGGAGCTGAATTCGGTGCCGATCGTGGGCCGGGTCGGCGCTGGTGCATCGATCCAACCCGAGCTTGAGCAGGTCCCGCCGGAGGGGCTCGGCGAGATCGAGCTCCCCTTCCCGATGACGGAAGAAACCGTCGCTTTCGAGGTCTCTGGCGATTCGATGCTGCCGAAATACGAGAACGGCGATGTCATCGTGGTGTATCGCGAGCAGCGCTACCCGCTCTCGAGCTTCTACGGAGAGGAAGCTGCGGTCCGGCTGAAGAGCGGCGAGCGCTATCTGAAGACGATCGAGCGGGGCACCTCGTCCGGCACGGTCAATCTCAAGAGCTTCAATGCCAAGCCAATCAACGGCGTCAAGCTGGAATGGATCGGCGAGATTTGCGTCACCTTACCCCGCGGCCAGATCGAAAGGTTGCGCGGCAAGACGGCCGCGAAGGGCCGCAAATCCGCCCGGTCACAAGGCGGACGGTCGTCCGAGAAATAGCAGCGCGGCTTCAGAGCCCTGCCTGACCGATTCGGGTGCATTGGGGCCCGAATCGGTTGGAGGGCCCATGCCCGGGTTCCGATTTTCGGCAATTTCACTTGACATAATTCCGATTATCGGAAACAATGGTCAACGAAAGTCAACGCATCGAGCCACCAGGCAATGCAGTATTTTGTCGTGATGATCGACTATGGCCGCCGTGGCCGCGAGGCGATCGTCGACCCCGAAATGACACGGCGCGAGGTCGTCTCGCGGGTGGCGTCAGGGGAGTACACCAATATCAGTTTCATCCACGAGATTGCTGCGTGCTCGGTCGAGGATGTCACGAACGAGATCCTTGCCGAGGCCGCCCTGCCGGAAGTCCCCCTGGCCGGCGCAGACCTGCAAGCCAATACGCTGGATCACGCCCGCGACCTGCGCAAACACGAGCCGGTCTGATGGCGCTCACGTGGTGATTGCGAAAACGTGATCTTTCTTGAGCCGACCACTTGGCCGGAACCCGAAACGGACTAGATAGGGTTCACGCAAAGTCTATTCGGACCGGGCGTGGGTTCCCTCTAGATTGCGAATCGTTTTCTCGGGCCGGCAGATTTCAGTTTCAGATGACTTCGACAACAAATGCCGAGATCGCGAGAGCCGATGGCGATCTCAGGATCGCGCTGCTGCTTGGCATCGCGAACTGGTTTCTGTTTCTGGATCACGTTCCGCATAACGTCGTCAGCGCACTGACCATGCGCAATTTTGGCTTTAGCGGCGCGACTGATCTGTTCGTGTTCGTCGGCGGCTATGCGACGACGCTGATCTACACAAGGATGGCCGTGGAGCGCGGGATGCTGGTGGCGGCCACCCGCATCTTCAGGCGCGTGTGGCAGCTTTACGCCGCCTACATCGTTCTTTTCGTCATCTATGTCGAGTTGATCAGCTATGTTGCGGCCCGGACTGCGGCACCCGAGATCATCAGCGAGTTCAACATTACCGGATTCATCGATCACGGGATCCGAACGCTGATCTACGGTCTGTTCCTACAGGCGAAGCCGCTCAATCTCGATGTCCTGCAACTCATTATCGTTCTGATGGCGTTCCAGCCTGTTGTCGTGTGCGGGCTGTTCTATGCACCGAACGCGACGCTCGCGGGCTCCACCGCCCTTTATGCGACCGCTCGCATGCTCGATTGGAACCTGACGTCATACCCGGATGGACGCTGGTACCTGAACCCGCTCTGCTGGCAATTGCTGTTCGTGATGGGTGGCTGGCTTGCGCTCGTCGGCAAGCAGTTCGCGCCTGAGATTCGCGCGCTGCAGGCCGTTCCGGCGCTGCGTGCTGCCGCCCTGTTGTATCTGGTGTTCGCTCTTGTGATCGTCTCCGGCAGCGACATTCCGGCACTTGCCCAGATGATGCCGAGCGGATTAAGCGACATGCTCTTGCCAGCCGACCGGGAGGACATCGCGCCGCACCGCATCCTGCATTTCCTGGCCCTGACATTTCTGTTCACGTTGCTCGTGCCATGCAATTGGGAGCATCTGCGATCCTACGCTCTGCAACCGATCATCAAGTGCGGCGAAGAATGGCTCGCCGTATTCTGTGCAGGCGTGTTCCTCTCCTTTGCCGCGCACCTGGTCCTGATCACAGGCCCGAACTCGGTGGTCAGGCAGGTCGCGGTCAGCATCCTCGGCATCGCGGCGATGATTGCCGTTGCCTACTACGTCTCGTGGTCGAAGCAGCAGGACAACAAATCGGCCGTCGGAGCTCATTCCTGAATTCGGCGGTCTAGTCGACCAGCGCCGCGCGCCTCAGCCGCGTCTCGCTGTCGTGCAGCATGGCGGCGTCGAGGCCCCCTCGCGCAGCTGCATCCGCAGCGCAAGCGAACAGGCGGTAGAACTGCAACCCATCATAGGCGACCAGCAACAGATCGACACCCGCGTTCAGCGCCTCTACGACCGCGGTGCAGACATCATGCTGGTAGATCGCGCCCATCACCAGATCATCCGTCATGACGATGCCCTGGTAGTTCCATCTCTTCCGGATCAGCCCGTCCACGACGGCTTTTGAATGGGACGCAGGTCGTCTTGGATCGAGCGCATTCACCGCCACGTGCCCGACCATCAGGCGCGTGCCGGTCGACGACAGCATATCGCGGAACGGACGCCAGTCGGTCGCCTCGAGCTCGCCAACCGGCGCATTGAGATCGGCGTTGAAATGATGCGTGTCGGCACGCACGCGGCCCAATCCCGGAAAGTGCTTCACGGTGGCAGTGACGCCTGCGGACTCGAGGCCGTGGATGTAGGCGCCCGCAATCGCGCTCACCTTGGCCGGATCATCGGAGATCGCCCGCTGATTGATCAGCGTATTGAAATCGAGCCGGTTGTGCTTGGCCACGGGACGCAAGTCGAGCACCGGCGCGAAATTCATATTGATGCCAAATGACGCCAGTTCGCGTCCATGGATGCGCCCGAACTCTTCGGCCTTCGCCCTTTGCTAGTCCGGCGCGAGCTCGGCCAGGGAGGCCAGTGCGGGCAGTCTCGTGAGCGGCGGAGCCGGATGCGAAACAATGCCTCCCTCCTGATCTGTCGCGACCATCAGCGGCGGCAACCTCGCGGTCCGCCGCCTGGCTTGCAGTGTGGCGATTTCCGCCCTCAACACGTCGGCCGTCCTGCCGGCGATGTTCCGCCGGGTGACATAGATGCCCGCAACGAACCCATTCTCCACAAGCGGCACGACCTCGTCGAACGACCGATAGCCGACAACAAAGTGCTGCCCGAGCGACCGCGCGAGAACCGGATCTGTCTGCAGAACGCGGTGCTTCCGCACCTCGAACGCACCATGCGCGGCGAGCATCGCCAGCGGCGGCAGGCACCACAGGGTAACCAGGAGCTTTCCTGCCCGCGTCCGCCCGTGCCAGGCCGCGCCATGGACCAGCACGAATACGACGGCGATGCTTGCGACCACGAGGAGAAGGTTGCCCGTCCCGCGCAATGGGACGAGATACGGATCGTTGCTGTTGACGCCCACCAGGACGAATACGAATCCGGCGATCCAAAGCAGGATAATGCCGATGCATTTGCTGACTTGCATGAGACCACGCGTGACTGAATGGGCCGATCGGCGTCGTCCGTATCAGACGAGATTCACCGGCGCGAGCGGATACGTCGCGTCTGCACGCAATCTGCATGGGAATCCTGAAGTCCTGCTGATCGTGTTCCCGCAGAATGCACATGCGCGACTCAAGATGGCCGAGCTGCGGGTCGGATATCATCCGCTCGAGACGGACCGCCTCGCTCCGGCCTTTCCCGACCGTCTTGAAGCCGATCCGTCCTTGTCTCCCGCCGCGGTTGCCCTGTAGAACATTTGCATCAAACGAGAGCAAAGGCGTGGCTAGAACGCTGCATTCGGAGATCCCGTTGACCCACCGTATTCTCGTCGTCGACGATGACCCGCATATCCGCGAGGTCATCCGCGTCGCTCTCAGGAAAGCCGGCATGAGCGTGACCGAGGCACGCGACGGCAAGGACGCACTAGCCCGGTTTGCCGGCGAACGGCCGGACCTGATCGTGCTCGACATCGGTATGCCGGAATTCGACGGCCTCGACGTCTGCCGCGAGATCCGCAAATCGTCCGACGTGCCGATCCTGTTCCTCTCCGCCCGTGACGAGGAGATCGACCGCATCCTCGGCCTCGAGATTGGCGGCGACGACTACGTGACCAAGCCGTTCAGTCCGCGCGAACTGGTCGCGCGGATCAACGTCATCTTGCGGCGGCTCGCGCCGCGCGCGGCCGGCACGATACCGAAGGCGACGGTGCTCTCGCGGGGACAGCTCTCGATCGATCCCGAGCAGCACGTTGCGTCATTCGCAGGCACAGCGCTTCATCTCACCGCGATCGAATTCGGTATTCTGCGTACCTTCCTGACGCGGCCGGTCGCGGTGTTCAAGCGCGAGCAGATCATGAGCGCGGCCTACCAGCTCAACATCCAAGTTTCCGACCGCACGATCGACAGCCATATCCGCAATATCCGCGCCAAGCTTGCCGCCGCGAACTGCGACAATGTCATCGAGACCGTGCACGGCGTCGGCTTCAAGCTCGGGCGCTGCGAGAAGCAGGCATGACGTCGTTCCGCGCCGACCAGAAGTGGCGACCGTCGCTCAGCTTCGTGATCTTTACCGTGCTCGCCCTCGTCGCGGTGCTGCCGTTGATGGGGTTGTTCTTCTTCCGGCTCTACGACAACCAGCTGATTCACCAGACCCAGGCCGAGCTGATCGCGCAGAGCCGCGTGCTGGCCGCCATCTATGCGCGGAACGTGCATGCACGGCTCGGCGATGGCATCCCGCTCGGCGCTGCGGTCCCTCAAGAGGCCCTGCCCGACCCCAACGATCAAGTGACACCGATCCGTCCCGCGCTCGATCTTGCCGGCAATGACCTGTTGCGGCGGCGCCCCGATGCGCTGCCGGCGGCAAAGCCGGCGGATGCGGCCTATGTCGAGATAGGGACCGCGCTCATGCCGATCATCCTGGAGACTCAGAAGGTCACGCTGGCGGGTTTTCGGATTCTCGATCCGCAAGGCGTGGTGATCGCCGGGCGCCAGGAGGTCGGGCAATCGCTTGCCCATATCGAGGAGGTGGCTGCCGCGCTGGGCGGGCAGTACAGTGCCGCGCTGCGCATCCGCATGCCCGACAAGCCTCCACCTCCGATCTACTCGATCAGCCGCGGCGTCGGCGTCCATGTCTTCTCCGCCATGCCCGTGATCGTCAACGATCACGTCGCCGGCGTAATCTACACATCGCGGACGCCGAGCAACATCTTCGATCATCTCTATCAGGAGCGCGGCAAGTTCTTGCTCGCAACGTTGGCCGTGCTGCTGGCGACGATTGCGATCGGGCTGATGTTCTCGCGCACGGTCACACGTCCGATGCGGGAGCTCGTCGATCGTGCCGCGCGGATCGGCCGCGGCGACCGCGATGCATTTCAGCCGCTGCAACACTATGGCACCCGCGAGCTCGCCCAGCTCTCCGACAGCTTCCTCGACATGGCCGAGCAGCTGTCGCGCCGCTCCGATTATATCGCCACCTTCTCGGCCCACCTGACGCACGAACTCAAATCGCCGCTGACATCGATCAGGGGTGCCGCCGAGTTGCTGCAGGATTCGCTCCAAAGCAAGTCGGACACGCTGACCCGATCCGAGCAACAGAGCTTCATCTCGAACATCCTTGGCGATGTCGAGCGGCTCGATGCGATGAGCCAGCGGTTGCGTGAGCTGGCGCGCGCTGAGAGCGCTCCGCGGAACGAGCAGACCCCTCTCTCCGGCGTCATCGCGAACCTGAAGAGCCGCTTTGCCGAGCGGACCATCGTGGCCAGAGGCGACCTCGACCGCTCCGTCGCGATGTCCGGCGAGAAGGCGCTGATCGTACTCGCACATCTCGTCGACAACGCGTTTCGCCACAGAGCCAGGTCGGTGCAGCTCGAAGCGACCGTAGAAGCCTCGACCGTCAGGGTGACGGTGAGCAACGATGGCGACCCGATCTCCGACGCCAACAGCGACAGGATCTTCGATGCCTTCTTTACCACCCGCCGCGACAGCGGTGGCACCGGCATGGGGCTCGCTATCGCACAAGCCGTGATGGTCAGCCATGGCGGTACGATCCGTCTCCTGCCGTCCAGCCAGGGCGCGGCTTTCGCGCTGGAGTTTCCCGCGGTCTGAGCGGGATCGGTTCCGCTCGATGGTGATCGCGGCGACCATGCCGACGGTGTCGCCGTCAGGTCGTCGACAGCGCCGGAGGAATTTCCCGCGCGGTGGACAAATTGACATCGAGATCCGGGTGCTTCTCAGCGTCGGCTTGCAACAGGCCGTCGGCGTCGACGGCTCGAATCCTCTCGCGCGATCCCATCTACCCTCGCAATCGCTTCGGTACATGGTAGCACGCGCTCTCCGGTTGTCTGATCAGGCATGCTCAGCCGAGCCCTGCTTGACGCGCAAATTCGTTTGTGCGCAGCTGCTCAAAACAACAAAGCTACTCAGGGGCAGGAAAAATGGGCGGGCTTCGGCAGGCGCTGGCCGGATACGGCTTCCTCATCGCATCGATCAATCTGGCCGCAGCAGCGGAGCCGATCAAGCTGCGGGTCGCCGACTCCTTTCCGAAGGGGCACTACCTCATCCGTCTCGTGCTCGAGCCCTGGATGGCCGAGGTCCAGAAGCGCACCAACAACGCCGTGACGTTCGAGCATTATCCGGCCCAGCAGCTCGGCAAGGCCGCAGACATGCTCAAGCTGACGCAAACCGGCGTCGCCGACATCGGCTACGTCGCACCCGCCTATGTCTCCGACAAGATGCCGGTCTCAGAGGTCGCGATGCTTCCCGGCGCGTTCGCGCATTCCTGCCAGGGCACGCTCGCTTATTGGAAGACCGCACGAAGCGGCGTGATCGCGCAGCAGGATTATACCTCGAACGGCATCCGCCTGCTCCTCGCGGTGAGCCTGCCGCCCTATCGCATCCTGACCGTTAAACAGCCGGTGAAGGACGTCGCGGATATCAACGGACTGAAGCTGCGCTCGACCGGCGGCGCGCAGGATCTCACCTTGCGTGCGATCGGCGCGGTACCGGTGCGCATGGCCGCCCCCGATGCGTATGAGTCGCTGTCACGCGGCACGATGGATGGTCTGCTGTTTCCGCTCGAGAGCGTCGTCGCCTATGGCGCCGACAAGCTCGTGAAACATTCTACCGACGGCTTTGGCTTCGCGAGCTTCGTGGTCGCCTACTCGATCAGCGAGACTGCCTGGAAGAAACTGTCTCCCGAGATCCAGAAGGCGATGATCGACACTGCCGAGGAGATCCTGCCGTCCGCCTGCAAGGAGGTGCAGAAACAGGATAGCGAGACCATGAAGTCGATGGAAGCCGCAGGTGTCCACTTCGACACCCTGCAGCCCGACGTCGTCGCAAAGCTCAAGGACCTGACGAAGGGCGTGGGTAAGGCATGGGCCGACGGGCTCGATGCGCGCGGCAAGCACGGCAGCGACGCCCTGAAGGAATTCAGCGCCGCCGTTGCGGCCGTGCCGGCCCAGTGACACGGACGGAGCCCAAATTGATCAAGACCAGCCTGAAGGCCCTGACCGCCATCGAAAAGGTGACCTCGGCCATCGCCGCGGCGATGATGTTTGCGATCATGATCATCGTTTTCTCCGATGTCGTGATGCGCTACGTGTTCAACCAGCCATTCTCCTGGGCTTATGACCTGATCTCGCTCTACGTGATGGCCGGCGTGTTCTTTCTCTCGCTCTCCGGCACCTATGCGGTCAACGGCCATATCAGCGTGGATATTCTGCTGCCGCGCTTCTCGGCGATCGTCCAGCGCCTCTGCGTCATCATCTCCAATCTCGTCGGCCTTGCGATCTTCGTTCCGATCGCCTGGCTCGGTTATCAGCGCGCGCTCGACAATTATGTCTCGGGCGACGTGATGGCCGGCGCGATCCCATGGCCGACCTGGGCGTCCTCGATCTTCGTGCCAGTCGGGGCGGGAATTCTCGCGCTGCGCCTTGCCGTTCATCTCATTGCCAATACCGCAAGCCTCCTGACCGGCGAAAACCTGCTGCCGCTGCCGGCCATCTCCGGCCATTCGGAGAAGGCTACCGGAGGTTTCGAATGATTCCGACCTTCATCCTTGCGCTGCTGTTCTTCCTGCTGGCGATTGGAACGCCGGTCGCATTCGCCATGGCATTCTCCGGCGGGCTCGGCCTCTATCTGACCGGCGGCCTGCCGATCCTGCTCGGCGTGCTGCAAACGACGCCGCTGTCGGCGGTCACCTCCTACGAGCTGATCACGATCCCGATGTTCCTGTTGATGGCAGACCTGGTGCTGCTGTCGGGCGTCGCCGACGACCTGTTCAAGACCGCAGCAGCTTGGGTCGGACGCATCCCCGGCGGTCTCGGCATGGCAACTGCGTTGGCCGGTGCCGGCTTCGGCTCGATCTGCGGCACCAGCACGGCCTCCGCCGCGACGCTGTCGTCGACCAGCCTGCCCGCGATGATCCGACAGGGCTATGAGCCAAAAATGGCGGCCGGCGTCGTCGCGATCTCGGGCACGCTTGCAATGCTGCTGCCGACTTCGGTGGCGCTCGTCATCTTCGGCCTGCTTGCCGAGGTGAACATTGGAAAGCTCCTGATCAGCGGCATCATCCCGGCGATCTTCGTCACAATCATCATCATGTCGACGATCTATATCCTGGTGCTGCTCGATCCCACGCGCGCTCCGACGATTTCGGCGGTGACATGGTCGGAACGGTTCAGCCTGCTCTGGCAGGTCAGCCCGATGGTGGTCCTGTTCTCGATCGTCACAGGCACGATCTATCTCGGGATCGCGACGCCGACCGAAGCCTCGGCCTTTGGTGCGTTCGGGGCCTTCTGCCTCGCCTGCTGGAAGCGCAAGATCAACCTGACCTCGCTCTACACGACGTTACGGCATGCCGCCCAGGGCACCTGCATGATCGTGCTGATCATCATGTGCGCGCACATCTTCGGCTACTTCTTCACCCTCACCCAGGTCACACAGAACATCGTCGGCTGGGTCGGCGGGCTCGACGTCTCGCGCTGGATCATCATCACGCTGATCCTGTGCGGCTACATCGTGCTCGGCTCGTTCATGGACCAGATCGCGATCCTGGTGCTGACAGTTCCGATCGTGCTGCCGCTGATCAAGTCGCTCGGCTTCGACCCGATCTGGTTCGGCGTCATCAAGATCGTGACCGCCGAGGTCGGCATGATCACACCGCCAATTGGGCTGAATTGTTTCATCGTCGCGCGTTATGCTCACCGCCCCGTCGGCGAGGTGTTCCACGGCACATTCCCGCATTTCATCGCGCATCTGATCGCAATCGCCATTTTCGTGGCATTTCCGGAGATCATCCTCTGGCTGCCGAACCATATGCAACATTGAAGAAGCCGCCGGTCGAGACGGCCATCTCTGGGAGATCATGATGAATTTGCATTCCCGCTTCCTCGCCGGCGCCGGCGTCGCCACAGTCCTGCTGGCGGCTTCCGCATCCTCGGCCTTTGCCCAGGAGAAGATCACTCTGCGCCTTGCCGACAGCCTGCCGTCGGGCCACGTGATCCACGAGCTCGTCGGCAAGCCGTTTTCGGAGCTCGTCACCAAGCTGACCAACGGCCAGGTCACGTTCCAGCACTTCCCGGCGGAGCAGCTCGGCAAGGCCAAGGACATGGCCCAGCTCACCGCGCTCGGCGTTGCGGACGTCTCCTACATCGTGCCGTCCTATTCGTCGGACAAGTTTCCGCTGACGGCCGTCGCCGAACTGCCCGGCATCTTCGACAACGAATGCCAGGGATCGCTCGCCTTCTACAAGATCTCGCACAATGGCGGCATCCTGGAGACCAGGGAGTTCACGCCGAACCAGCTTCGCCCGCTGGTGACGCTCGCACTGCCGGCCTACCAGGTCCAGCTTGCCACCAGCCGTGATGTGAAGACGGCAAAGGACCTCGAAGGCCTGAAGATACGCACCACCGGCGGTGCAATGGATCTGATGATGCGTTCGATCGGCGGCGTGCCGGTTCGGATGGCCGCGCCCGAGATCTATGAATCGCTGACCCGCGGCACGCTGGATGGCCTGATCTTCTCCTACCAGAGCTCGGCGTCCTACGACTTCGGCAAGATCCTGAAGTCCGGCACCGAGGGGCTGAACTTCGGCACCGCGATCTTCACCTATTCGATAGGCGAGTTGAAGTTCAAGTCGCTGCCCGAGAACGTGCGCAAGGCGCTGGTCGAGGCCGGCGAACAGACCACGCGCGAGGCCTGCAAGCGGTTCGAGGACGGCGAGAAGGCCGCAGCCGAAAAGATCAAGTCGCAGGGCATGAAGGTCATCAACTTCAGCGCCGACGACAAGAAGGTGTTCGACACCGCCTTCAAGTCGGTGGCGCAGGATTGGGTGAAGGACGTCGACAAGCGCGGCAAGCCGGGCAGCGACGTCTTCAAGGCCTTCATCGAAGCACTGGCCGTCACCCATTGAGCCAGGCACCGACGAGAGAAAAACCATCCGCGCCGGCCGGCCCGCTCGCCGGCGTCAAGATCATCGACCTCACCAGTGTGATGATGGGACCCTACGCGACCATGATCCTTGGCGACTACGGCGCCGACGTGATCAAGGTCGAGAGCCCCGATGGCGACGTGATGCGCCACGCTGCCCCGATGCGTCATCCCGCGATGGGCGCAATGTACTTGCAGGGCAATCGCAACAAGCGCTCGATCGTACTCGACCTGAAGAAGGCCGGCGGCCGCGCCGCGCTGCTGCAACTTGCCGCGGACGCCGACGTGTTCGTTCACAACGTTCGTCCTGCGGCGATGGCGCGGCTGAAGCTCGGCGCCGACGATCTCCTCGCCAAGAATCCGCGGCTCGTCTATGCCAGCCTGTACGGCTTCGGCGAGACCGGACCCTATGCAGGCCGACCCGCCTATGACGATTTGATCCAGGGGCTGACCGCCCTGCCCGCGCTGACCGGAGGGATCACCGGCGAGCCGCGCTATTCTCCGGCGACCATGGCCGACCGCATCGTCGGTCTCAATGCCGTGCACGCCATCCTGGCCGCGCTGTTCCATCGCGAGCGGACCGGCGAAGGCCAGGCGATCGAAGTCCCGATGTTCGAGACCATGGCGCAGTTCGTGCTCGGCGATCACATGGCCGGCCGCAGCTTCGAGCCGCCGATCGGGCCGCCGGGCTATTCCCGGCTGCTCTCGCCCGACCGCCGCCCGTACCGGACCAGCGACGGCTACATCTGCGCGCTGGTCTATTCCGATAAGCAGTGGAACGCGTTCTTCGCCAAAATCGGCCTTGCTGATAAAGCCGACCGCGACCCGCGGCTGAACAGCATCTCTGCGCGAACCCAAAACTACGACTTCGTCTACGACTGGTTCTCGCAGATGATGAAGACCCGCAGCACCGCCGAATGGATGCGCTTCTTCGCAGAAGCCGACATCCCGCATGCACCGCTACACGATCTCGACAGCCTGATCGACGATCCGCATCTGGCAGCCGTCGGGCTGATCCAGTCAGTGGAGCATCCGACCGAAGGCACGCTGCGGGTGGCCGGCCCGGCGGCGACCTGGAGCCGGACGCCGCCATCGATCCGAACCTATCCGCCGAACCTCGGCGAGCATGGCCGGGAGATCCTGCGCGAGGCAGGGCTTGCGGAGGCGGAGATTGCGGCCCTCCTCGAGGAGGGCGCGCTGATCGAACCCGGCTGACTATTTTCTGCGCGACGCCAGGATCTTCTCGGCGGCGCGCAGATGCGGCTTGTCCAGCATCTTGCCGTCCATTCTGGCGACCCCTGACGGATTGTTGGCGAACGCAGCAATCACCCGCTCCGACCATGCGATCTCCTCGTCGGTCGGCATGAAGGCCGCGTTGACGACATCGACATGCTTGGGATGGATCACGGCCTTGGCAAGGAAGCCGTCCTGTCGCGCGGCAATCGCCTCGGCCTTCAGCACATCGAGATCGTTGATGTCGGTGGCGATGGTGTCGATCGCAACCACGCCGGCGGCGGCCGCGCCGATCAGGCACAGATCGCGGGCAAGAATGAACGGCGAGTGATAGCGGCCGTCGGTGCGGTTGCGGGTTGCGCCGAGCGAGGCCGCAAGGTCCTCCGCGCCCCACATCATGCCCCACAGCCGCGGGCTCATAATCTCGAAGTCGAGGATTTTCAGCACCGCCCGCGCCGTCTCGGTCGCCACCGTAACGATCCGTGTGGTGCCCAGCGCGATACCTGAGGCGGCCTCGAATGCATCGAGATAGAGCGCGAGCTTGTTGACATCGGCGGCACCCGCGCATTTCGGCAGCACAATGCCATCAGGCCTCCCGGGCATCACGGCAGCCAGATCACCCAATGTCAGGTCGGTGTCGAACGCATTGACGCGGATGTACATCTTCTGGCTCGGATTGCGCGCATCGAGCATTTCGCGCGTGATGTCGCGCGCGACGACCTTCTGCTCCGGCGCGATGGAATCCTCGAGATCGAGGATCAGGGCGTCGGCCGCGGTCTTCTTCGCGCTCTCATACTTCCGGGTGCTGTCGCCGGGAACGAACAGGAACGATCGCATCGTTTACGCCTTCGGCTTGCAGTGCATCAGGCCGGTGCGGCGGCAGCTTGCCACCACCTCGCCGCGCTGGTTGGTCATAGTGTGCTCGAACTCGACGATGCCCTGGGTCGGCCGCGACTTGCTGGCACGCTTGCCGATAATTTTGGTGTGCGCCCTCAGCGTGTCGCCGTGGAACACCGGCTTCGGAAACTTGACGTCGGTCATGCCGAGATTGCCGACCGTGGTGCCCAGCGTCGTGTCGTACACGCTCATGCCGATCATGATACCGAGCGTATAGAGGCTGTTGAACAGCCGCTGGCCGAACTCGGTCTTCTCCGAGAAATGCGCGTCGATGTGCAACGGCTGCGGATTCATGGTCAGGAGGCTGAACATGGTGTTGTCCATCTCCGTCACGGTTCGGCTGAACTCGTGATGGAATTCCTGCCCGACTTCGAACTCTTCGAAATACAATCCAGCCATTTACCGTCCCTTGTAGTTGGGCGTTCGCTTTTCAACGAACGCATTCAGCCCTTCCTGGCAGTCTTCCGTCGACGCGACCACCACGAAGCTTTCCGCCGTGTTCTCCACTGAACGACGGAAATCGGCATCGACGGCGCGCATGAAGGCGTCGCGGCCGATCTTCATCACGATGGGTGATTTCGCCGCGAGCTTCCGCGCGATCTCGCGGGCCCGCTCCAGCGCGGTACCCTTCGGCACCACTTCGCTGAGCAGCCCCATGCGATAGGCGGTTGCGGCGTCGAACGGCTCGCCGAGGAACAGCGGGCCGAACGCCTGGTGCTTTCCCACCAGCCGCGGCAGCTGTACGAAGTGGATCGCCGGGATCAGGCCGACATCGATCTCGGGATAGCCGAAGGTCGAGCCGTCGCCCGCGACGATCATGTCGCAGGAGATCGCGATCGTCATGCCGCCGGCCCGCACCGCGCCATCGACCACCGCGATCGTCGGCTTGCCCATGCGGTACTGCGTATCGTTCAGCGCGAAATACAACCGCTCGAGGAATGTCTTGGTCTCGATCGCGGGCTTGCCCCTGACGATGTCGAGGTCGAGGCCGGCACAAAACACCTTGTGCGCGCTGCTGATGATGACGGCGCGTACCGCGTCATCGTCGCGCGCTTTCGCGAGCGCGGCCAGCAGCGCGTCGATCAGGGGGATGCTGAGCGCGTTGACCGGCGCGCGATCCAGCACAAGTTCCGCAATCTGGTCGCTGACCGAATAACGAATAAGGTCCGTGCTCATGATGTCTTGCCTCCTGTCATCGCCTTGGCCTGCCGCACCGCACCCGACAGGAGCAAGCCGTCGATCTCGGCGGAACCAAAGCCAGCCTCCATCAGCACCGCGCGGCTATCCTGCCCGACGTCCGGCGCCGGACAGAGGTCGTCCTCGGACAGGCTCGCGATCCCCGGGGTACGCGGCGAATACACCGCGCCGACGCCGGGCGTATCCTGGCGGACCGACGCCCTGACAGCCTCGACGTGAGGGTTGCGCAGCCATTCGCCGGGATTGAGTATCCGCTCCGCGATGATATCGGCGCCGTGCAGCCGCGTCAGCCAGGTATCCGTCGGCTGCGCCAGGAACACCTCGCGCAGCTGCGGGATCAGCGTATCGGCGGCGTCCGCGCGCCGGGCGAAGTCGGCGAAGCGCGGATCGGTGGCGAGATCCTCGCGGCCGATCGCACCGCACAGCCGCTTGTATTGCGGCTCGTTCACCAGCGTGACCATCATCCAGCCGTCCTGCGTCTGGTAGGTGCCGGCCGGCACATTGAGCGCGCGCGGCGCACCGCCCTCGAGGATGAACTCCGCGACCTTGTGCCCAAGCAGCGCCGACGTCGACTGGCAGAGATTGACGTCGATCCAGCGGCCGGTGCCGACCGTCGCACGCGCGAACAGGGCGGTCGCAATCGCCTGGAACGCATAGACGCCGGTGACGACGTCGGAGATCGTGGTGCCGACCCGGTGCGGCACACCGTCAGCGCCGACATTGACCGAGACCAATCCCGAGAACGCCTGCGCCACCGAATCCGAACCCGGCCGCTTCGAGTACGGCCCGCTCTGCCCGAATCCGCTGACCGACAGATAGATCAGACCCGGATTGTCGCGCGACAGGCTCTCATAGCCGAGCCCGAGCCGCTCCGCGACGCCGGGGCGAAACCCCTCGATCAGCACGTCGGCATCGCGCGCCAGAAGCTGCGCGATCGCGATCCCATCCTTGTGCTTCATATCGAGGCACAGGCTGCGCTTGCCGCGGTTGTAGACCGCCGACAGAGTCGTGTGATTGCCATAGGTCGTGCCGAGGTAGCGCGACCAGTCGCCCTCGGGCGGCTCGACCTTGATGACGTCGGCGCCATAGACCCCGAGCAGCATCGCGCAATAAGGCGAGGCGATCCCCTGCCCGAAATCCAGCACTTTCAATCCGCGATACGGCGCTTCGTGCGTCGGCGTCAACTTGCCCGCCATTTGTCCTCCCATGACACTCGAAGGGCCCTACAGCGCCAGGTAACGCTGCCGGATGTTGTCGTTGGCCTTCAGCTCTTCGATGGAGGATGTGTAGACGATCTGTCCCTTGTCGATAACCGTCGCGTGGCTCGCAAGGCCAAGGCAAAAATGCATGTTCTGCTCGGCGATCAACACTGTGGCACCGGTGCCGCGGAGCTGCCGCAACAGCTCGCCGATGCGCTGGACGATGATCGGCGCCAGCCCCTCGCTCGGCTCGTCGAGCAGCAGCAGCACCGGATTGCCCATCAGCGTGCGGGCGATCGCCAGCATCTGCTGCTCGCCGCCGGACAGCCTACCCGCGATCCGCTGCCGCAGCGGCTCCAGCAGCGGAAACACGTCGTAGACGCGGCGGATTGACCACTCGTCCTCACCGTCCGGCCCCTTCTTCTGGCCGATGACGAGATTGTCCTCGACCGTATGCTCGGGGAAGATCTGGCGGTCCTCCGGCACGAAGCCGAGCCCGGCCCGCGCGATGTGGTGGGGCCTCATGCCTGACACGATCTGACCGCGCAAGGTCACCTTGCCGCGGCGTGCCGGCGCCAGCCCCATGATCGCCTTCATTGTGGTCGACTTGCCGGCCCCGTTGCGGCCGAGCAGCGCCATGGTCTCGCCCTTCCGCACCGAGAGGCCGACGCCGAACAGGATCTGGCTGGTGCCATAGTAGACGTCGAGGTCCTCGACCAGCACCACCGGCTGCGCGCTCATGCCACCGCTCCCGCGTGATGGTCGCTGCCGAGATAGGCCTCGATGACGGCTTCATTCCTGCGGATCGCGTCGGGCGTCCCGGTCGCCAGGATCCGGCCATAGCACAGCACGACGATCTCAGGCGCGATCTTGAACACGATATCCATGTCGTGCTCGATGAACACGACCGTGATCTTCTGCTTCTCCCAGAGCTCGCGCACCTTGTCGATCATGCGCCAGCGCTCTTCGGTGCCCATGCCCGCGGTCGGCTCGTCGAGCAGCAGCACCTTGGGATCGAGCACCAGCGCGAGCGCGATGTCGAGCAGTTTCTGGTCGCCATGCGACAGCGTCGCCGCGGTCCTGTTGCGTTTGCCGGCAAGGCCGAGCAGCTCCATCGCATGCTCCGCGCGATCGCGCGTTTCGGCCAGTGGAAAGCGGCGATGCATCACACCGGCGCGGTGCTGATCGGCACAGACTGCCGCCAGCATCGTCTCCTCGACCGTCAGCGACGGGAAGATGCTCGCGACCTGGAAGGCGCGGCCGATACCGTGGCGCACGATCTCGGGCGGCGTCTTGCCCGCCATGTCGATGCCATTGAGCAGGACCTGCCCGGCGTCCGGCCGCAGCGCGCCGGTGATCAGGTTGAAGAAGGTGCTCTTGCCGGCGCCATTGGGGCCGATCACCGCGGTGAGCGAGCCATCGGCGAAGTCGAGCGAGACGTTATCGGTCGCCTTGACGCCGCCAAAGGATTTCGAGAGGGCGCGAATCTCCAGCATGGCTAACTGCGCCCCTCGCCCCGACGCTGCGCGAACCATTCGACGACAAAGTCCATCAGGCCCTTCCGCAGGCCGACGGCAAAGAACAGGATCACGATGCCGAGCACGATGCCGTGGTACTCGGTGATGCGCGTGACGGTGTCATTGAGGATCAGCAGCAGCACGGTGCCGACCATCGGCCCGAGGAAGGTGGTCACGCCGCCCAGCATGTTGATGAAGATGCCCTCGCCCGAGATCGTCCAGTAGGCGAATTCGGGATAGGCCCCGGAGACGAACAGCGCCATGATGATGCCGCCTGTGGCGGCGAACAGCGCCGCCAGCACGAAGATCACGAGCTTGGCGCGCCAGACATCGATGCCGATGAAGCTCGCCCGCGTCGCGTTGTCGCGGATCATGCGCAGCGTGTAGCCGAACGGCGACTGCGCGATCTGGCGCATCAGCAGCAGCCCGACCACCAGCAACGCGCAGCTCGTGATGTAGAGATGCAGATGGTTCGACAGGTCGATGCCGAGAAACGGCGGCCGCGGAATGCCGCCGCGCAGGCCCTGGTCGCCGCCGGTCAGCGATTGCCACGACAGGATGGTCGAGTGAATCAGCATCTGGAACGCCAGCGTGACGAAGGCGAAATAGATCTCCTTCAGCCGCACGCAGATCGCGCCGATGACGACGGCGACGACGCAGGTCATCGCCAGCGTGGCGACAAAGGCAACCGGAATCGGCACACCGGTCTTCTGCATCATGAGGCCGAAGCCATAGGCGCCGAGGCCGAAGAACATGCCGTGCCCGAACGAGATCAGGCCGGTGTAACCGACCAGAAGGTTGAGCGACGTCGCGAACAGACCGTAAGCTGCACAACGGATCACGAAGTCGAGCAGCTGCTTGCTGCCGAACACCATCGGGAGCAGCGCGAGCACGGCAAACGCCGCGAGCGCGATCAAAAGATCGCGATAGCGCTGCGGCCTAGCGTCGATCCGGGGCACTTCCAGCGGCTGCGCGCCCTGGCCTGCCTGCAACTCGGTCATGCGACCTCCTTGCCGAACAGGCCAGTCGGACGCGATACCAGCACGATCACCATGAAGAGATACATCAGCCCTTCGGTGAACAGCGGGAAGCCGAGCGAACCGAACGAGCGGATCAAACCGATCAGCAGCGCGCCGATCAGCGCTCCCAGGATCGAACCCATGCCGCCGATCACGGTGACGATGAAGGATTCGATCAGCACCGAGAAACCCATGCCAGGCGTCAGCGAGCGCACCGGCGCGGCGAGCGCGCCCGCCAGTCCCGCCAGCATGCCACCCAGCGCGAACACGCCGCCGTAGATCAGCCCGGTGTTGATGCCGAGCGCCGACACCATCCCGGGATTATGCGCGGCTGCACGGATCACTTTGCCGATCCGGGAGCGCGCCAGCCCTAGCCCGAGAACAGCGGCAGCAGCGAGCGCTACGCCGATCAGCAGCAGATAGTATGGCGGCACCACGCCGCCAGCGATGAACAGCGGTGGCACCTGGAATGCGGCCGGCATACCCATCGACTTGAACTCAGGACCCCAGATCATGCGGACGACGTCATCGAAGATCAGCACGAAGGCGTAGCACACCAGAAGCTGCATCAGCACGTCGCGGCCATAGACCCGGCTCATGAACGCGCGCTCGAAGACCAGGCCGAGCAGCGCAGTGCCGACGGCACCGCTCAGGATCGCCAGCGCAAAGCTGCCGGTGAGTTGATAGGCCGTCATCGCGAAATAGGCGCCAAACATGTAAAAAGCGCCGTGGCTGAAGTTCACCACCTTGAGCACGCCGAAGATCAGCGTCAGCCCGACGGCGACGAGAAACAGTAGCATGCCGATGATCAGGCCGCTGGTGGTCTGCGTCACCAGGCATGCGGGACTGGTAAGGCAACTGGCGAGCGCGTCGAGGTCCACGAGAAATCATCCATTACGGCGGGCCGCAACGCCGGCGCGCGACAAGCATCAGACGACAGGCGGAAACAGCGGGCTGCTGCCTCCGCCTTTGCATGCGATCAGGTGTAGCCCTTGCTCTTCTTCCACTCGGCCTCGAGCTCGAAGATGGTTTTCCAGTCCCCAGCCTTCACGTCAGGCACGTAAGGCTCCTGCGGGATCGTGGTTCCCCAGCCGATCGCGTAGCCGACCAGCGTGTGGTCGTCGGCACGCATGGTGACGGTGCCGTCGGCGCCGAACGGACACTTGATGGTGAGTCCGGTGAGCACCTCCGCAACCTTCTTGCCGTCGGTCGAGTTCGCCTTCTTGACGGCCTCGCTGAGGAACATGACGGCCGTCGCGTTCTGCCAGGACCAGTTGGTCGGATACTCGTTGTACTTCGCCTTGTAGGCATCGCCCCAGGCCGCGTTCTCCGGCGTCGGCGGGAATGTCTTGATGTAACGGTCGCCGGAGTGGATGCCCTTGGGCAGGTTCTTCACCACCGTGAGTGCGGTGTAGTCGGCCATGTTGACCGCGAACACCTCCACCTGGGCGAACATCGCGTAGATGTTGGCCTGGTCGATATAGGAGGTGAGATCGCCACCCCACAGACAGGAATAGAGCGCCTGCGGCTTGGCCTGCAGGATCTTGGTCACCACCTCGGTGTAGTCGGGCTGAAACAGCTTCGGCCATGATTCGCTGATGATCTCGACATCGGGTGCGAACTTCTTCAGATACAGCACGAACTCGCCGGTGGTGTCGCGGCCATAGGCATAGTCGGGCGAGCAGGTCGCCCACTTCTTTAAGCCCTTTGCCTTGGCGATCCCGGCTGCGTAGCCCGCCCCCACGATCGAGTCATGGATACCCTGTCGCACGCAACGGAAGGCGTTCGGGATGTGCTGCTTGGGATCGGCCGTCAGCGACGACGCTTCCGAGCAGGTATGGATGCAGAGCACGCCGAGATCGCGCGCCACCTCGTGAACCGCAAACGATCCCGACGACGCCTCGCCGTCGAGCAGCATCTCGCAGGCGTCGGTGTTGACGAGCTCGCGTGCGATGCGCGCAGCTTCCTGCGGCTGTCCCTTGGAGTCGCGGATCACCATCTCGATCTGCCGCCCGGCAAGGCCGCCGGCGGCATTGATCTTCTCCACTTCCAGCAGCACCGCGTTGCGCGAGGACGTGCCAAGCTGCGCGACGCGGCCCGACAGGATGGTCGGCATGCCGATCTTGATCGTCTTGGCCTGTGCGCGCGCCACCCACGGCGCGGCAAAGGTCGCCACACCGACGCCGATCAGCGCAAGCGTCGAGCGCCGGCTGATGCCCGGTTTCCGGGTCCTCGTCATGTTCCCCTCCCTGTCGGGTTGGCTTTCCCAAATCCCTGCCGGAGATCGTTTCGTCTCCGTGACCACAATGCTTTCAGAGCAAGGGGGGTGACGTCAAGCCAAAGATGAATTACGAGTCAGAATTCACCGCGGGAGAATACGACGCGGGAATCGGCTCGACGAGCGGCAAATGATCAATCTTTTCAGCTTCATCGCATTTCATGCCAGGCGGTCTCCGGACCGCGACAACCTGCCGCGCAATCCATCCGGCAAGATGCTCAAGCGCGTGCTGCGCGCCGAACTCGAGGCCACCGCATGACGCAAGCGACTTCAGCCAAAGTGACAAAACTGAACCGGGTCGAGCGCAACGCCTGGACCAAGCAGAAGATCTTCGACGCCGCCACCAAGGTCGTCGGCAAATACGGCTACGCCGAAGCCTCGGTTGCGCGGATAACGGAAGCTGCCGGCGTCGCCCAAGGCACCTTCTACAATCATTTCGAGAACCGTCAGGAGCTGCTCGACCAGTTGCTGCCGAAGATCGGCCTCGACATGGTCCGCTTCATCCATGCGCGCACGGGCACTGCGAACGAGGCCCGGCAGGAGGTCGAGCGCTTCAGCGCGTTCTTCGATTTCATCCGCGAGGTTCCCGAGTTTCTCCGCATCCTCAACGAGGCCGAATTCTTCGCGCCGATCGGCTACCAGAAGCATTTCGACAACATTTCCAGCGCTTATGTCCGCATCCTCCAGCGCGCGCGGGCCGCAGGAGCGACCAACACCTTCAGCGACGAGGAATTCGAGGCCATCGTCCAGGTCTTGATGGGCGCGCGCGGCTATCTCAGCCGCCGCTATTCCTACTCCGAACAAGGCGTCACCGCCGTGCCTGATTATGTCATCACGGCCTATCAGAAGCTGGTCACGCGCGGCCTGTTCACCCCGAGCGACAAGGGAAGGAAATCATGAGCGCCGACGGCACCATCCTCGTCACCGGCGGCAGCCGCGGCATTGGCGCTGCGACCGCAACTCTGCTCGCCGATCAGGGCCATCGCGTGATCATCGTCGACATCGCTCCCGAGCCGCTGGCCGGAACCGCCGCCATCCTCTGGCCGGCGCCGTTCGACGTCGCGAGCGAAAGCGCTGTCGTCGCCGGCATTGCCGATATCGAGAAGGCACACGGCCCGATCACGGGCCTCGTCAACGCGGCGGGCGTGTTCGGCAAGATGCACAGGATCGAGCGGGTGCGGATGGAGCAATGGGACCGCGAGATCAATATCGACCTGCGCGGCACCTTTCTGGTCGCGCGCAGCGTCGGCATCGAAATGGCGAAGCGGCGGCACGGCGCGATTGTCAACGTCGCCTCGGTGGCCGGCATGACGTCGGGTCCAATCCACGCCTATACCGCGGCGAAGGCTGGCGTCATCCAGATCACACAGACGCTCGCCGCCGAATGGGGACGTTCCGGCGTCCGCGTCAACGCGGTGTCGCCCGGATTCACCCGCACCGCAGCGCTCGAAGCCGGCATAGCGTCGGGCGCCCTGAACAAGGATCTGCTGGCGCGGCCGACTGCGATGAACCGGCTGGTTGAGCCGGTGGAAGTGGCGCAGGCGATCGCCTGGCTGCTCTCGCCGCAGAGCAGCGGCGTAACCGGCATCAACCTGCCGGTCGATGCCGGCTACATCGTCGGCACTACCTGGGCCGCCTATGGCGGCCTGCCGGAAGCACCGGCGAGCTGAGGATAACACATGAATATCGAGCTTCCGCGCCAACACCTCGATCTGTCCTCCGCCATCGCCGAAGGCGACATCCGCGTGCTGCTGATGGTGCTGGTGCACATGACCGGCGACGAGAAATGGCTCGAGCCGCCGTACAAACCGAAGCGCGACGTCCGCCTGATCCCCGATCCCGACGCCGGCGTGCCAAAGGAGATCCAGGACGAGATCCGCGCGGCCGTCCTGAACCTGTTCGCGAATGGCACGCCGAAGCCCGTCATCACCGATCCCGGCGATGAGCTGATGCTGCGCATGATGCGCGCGACGCTCGGCGAGAATGTCGCGCCGGAATATGCTCCGCTGATGCGGGAAGAGATGGGGTTCGTTCCCCGCGACGCGCGCTGGCGCGAGCGCCCCTCCGAGGCGAGGCTTGTGCAGCAGCACGTGCTGATCGTCGGCGCCGGGGTCTGCGCGATCGCGCTCGGCGTTGCGCTCGGGCGGCTCGGCATTCCCTACACCATCGTCGAGAAGCAGGACGAGATCGGCGGCACCTGGTACGTCAACCGCTATCCCGGCTGCGGCGTCGACACGCCGAACCACTCCTATTCGTTCTCGTTCGGCGCTCGCAATCCCTGGACCCGCTATTTTGCACAGCGCCAGGAATTGCTGGACTACCTCCTCAAGGTCGTCCGCGAATACGACATCCGCAAGCACGTCCGCCTTTCGACCGAACTGGTCGCCTCGCGTTGGGACGAGGGCAAGCGGCGCTGGATCTCGACGCTGAAAACCGCGAACGGCGAGGAGACCTTCGAGTCCACCGCCCTGGTCAGCGCGATCGGCCAGCTCAATGATCCCTTGGCTGCCCGCTTCACCGGCGACGAGGATTTCAAGGGCCTTAAGATTCACTCGGCGCGGTGGTCCGACGACATCAAGCTCGACGGCAAGCATGTTGCCGTGATCGGCACCGGCGCGACCGCGATGCAGCTGGTGCCCTCGATCGCGGATCGCGTCGCCTCGGTCACCGTCTACCAGCGCACAGCGCAGTGGGCGCGGCCGGTCAAGGGTTATTCCGATCCGATCACCGAAGGCGCGCAGTGGCTGCTCGCCCATCTGCCGTTCTACGTACAGTGGTATCGCTTCAACATGTTCTGGCGTTACGGCGACGGACTGCTGCCGTTCCTGCGCAAGGATCCGACGTGGCCGCATCCGGAGCGCGCCGTCAACAAGAGCAACGACCGGCATCGCCAGGAATTGGCCGACTTCATCCTCTCCGAGCTTAAGGATCGTCCCGACCTGATCGAGAAGTGCATGCCGACCTATCCGCCCTACGGCAAGCGCATCCTGCTCGACAACAACTGGTTCAAGACGCTGACCCGTCCCAATGTCGAGCTGGTCACCGACAAGATCGACCATTTCGCGGCGAACGGCATCGTCACAAGCGACGGCACATCGCGGCGGCACGACGTCGTCGTGATCTCGACCGGCTTCAAGGTCTCGGAGATGGCGGCGCGTCTCAACATTACCGGGCGTGACGGCAAGAACCTCAAGCAGACGTGGCGCAACGACAATCCGACCGCATATCTCGGCCTCACCGTGCCTGACTTCCCCAATTTGTTTCTGATGCTCGGCCCCAACTCGGGGCCTGCGCATGGCGGCAGCGTGATCTTCCAGTCGGAATGCCAGAGCCGCTACATATCCGCCTGCCTCGTCGAGATGATCGAGAACGACATCGCCGCGATTGATGTGCATCCGGACGCACACGACGAATATATCCGCAGTGTCGACGCCGAGCATGAGCAGCTGATCTGGACGCATCCGGGCATGACGACGTACTACCGCAATAGCAGCGGCCGGGTGTTCTCGGCTATGCCGTGGCGGTTTGTCGACTATTGGAAAATGACGCACGATCCGGACCTCACGCAGTATCGTAAAACCAAGGCGCGACAGGAAAGCTGACCTGAATTACCCCGCTCGTTAACTTGACAGCGGACCATAACTGCCGCAGCATTTCGCTGACTGCACCTGTCGGGGTGTAGGAGCGTCTGCTCCTCGCGTCGCAGGAATTGACGGACGATTATGGGATCGGCCGCCAGGCAGCAGAAGCGGACAGAGGTCCGTCGGCCCACCCTTGGAGAGGAGCATGACGCCACCGGCGAAAGCCAGCGACCTTGCTCAGCAAGGTCTCGGTGCACGTTGAGGCGAATAGCAGCTGCTAGCCGCGTGTGCCGCCGACAATCTGAACATATCCGCAGGACGAGGGCGCAAAGGCCAAGCGCTCTCAGGTCCAGAAACACCACTGGTCTACACCAGAGATTCTTCGCTAAAACGAAGTAACAGGGCCCCGCGATGCTTGAATGCACCGGGGCCCATTCGTTTGCGCGCCTCCTCTCCCTCGTCGCACCGCATTGCGCGACCGCGCCGGATCGGAAACAATCGTCCCGACAGGTGAGGAACGATGACCGAAAAGCCGCGCGTACGCATCTACACGGACTACAAATCTCCCTACGCCTATGTCGCCAACAAGCGGCTGTTCGAGCTCGAAGACACCATTGGCGTCGAGCTGGAATGGCTGCCCTACACACTTCGAATTCCCGAGTTCATGGGCACGGTCGAGGAGCGCACGCCGCATTTCTGGCGCAAGGTGCGCTACTCCTACATGGATGCACGGCGGTTCGCCAACGCGCAGGGACTGACCATGAAGGGGCCGCGCCGGATCTACGACGCATTCTATTCAAGCGCCGGGATGCTGTTCGCGCAGCGCCATGGGCTGTTCCGGCCCTACCATGACACGGTGTTCCGGAAATTTTGGAACCACGAGCTGGAGATCGACGATCTGTCCGAGATCGCCGGCGTGATCTCCGCGATCGGCGGCTCCGCCGACGCCTTCGAGGCCTATGTTCGCGGCCCTGCCCGCGCGGAACACGACGGCATCATCGACGAGGCCGAAGCGCTCGGCGTGTTCGGCGTGCCCAGCATGGTTTTCAACGGCGAGCTGTTCTGGGGCGGCGATCGCATCGACATGCTGATCGAGCGGATCAGGCATCCGGAATCGGTCGCCGCCGCGCTCGGCAGCCGGCACCGGACATGAGCATCGGCTGTTCCGAGGTTTCGTGGGAGAAATGCAGGACGGCAATACGAATCTTGCGTTCGCTCATTTTGCGCGCCTCGACTGTTTTCCGCTTCCTGACATCGAAGGTGCGGCGCGCCAATGCCGCATTCGGCTTTTGCCCGCCAGACCTGCAAATAAGCAGACGCGCCGCCGCTTGCCGCGTCACCGATTCTGCTATGGTCCGCGCAACAATCGGGCCCCGGCCTCGCAGACATCTCAAGGAGAGAACGCCATGAATCCCCCCGTCAGCTCGCCCGCGATCAAGGTCGTGAAATCCGTTCGCGAGCAAGTGAGCGCCGAGGAATGGCAAGCCCGTGTCGATCTCGCCGCCTGCTATCGCCTCACGGCGATGTACGGCATGACCGAGATGATCGCGAACCACATTTCCTGCCGCGTGCCCGGCACCACCGACCAGTTCCTGATCAACGCCTACGGCATGCTGTATGAGGAGATCGACGCCTCAAGCCTGATCAAGGTCGACGTCGAGGGCAATACGCTGCTCAACGCCACCGACTACGACGTCAATGTCGCCGGCTTCGTCATTCACAGCGCCATCCACATGGCCAAGCATGACATGGATTGCGTCGCGCACACCCACACCCCGGCCGGCATGGCGGTGTCCGCGATGGAATGCGGCCTGCTGCCGCTGGCGCAGACCTCGATGCGCTTCCTGCACATCGCCTATCACGACTTCGAAGGCATTGCTGACAATGTCGATGAGCGCGAGCGCCTGGTGCGCGACCTCGGCGACAACGAAGCGATGATCCTGCGCAACCATGGCCTGCTCGTCGTCGGCCGCACCGTGCCGGCCGCGTTCAACGTGCTGTTCCGCCTCGAGCGCGCCTGCCAGACCCAGGTGATGGCGCTGTCCTGCAACACCAAGTTGATCTATCCGCCGCAAAACATTCTCGAAGACACCTATGAGCGGATGCTGCCCAAGCCCGGCCGCGCCGCCCGCAATGGCGAGCTGGCCTGGCCCGCGCTGCTGCGCAAGCTCGATCGCGCCGATCCGTCGTACCGGGAGTGAGGATTGAGATCGACGTTGCGTCGTAACACATCTTCCACGATGCCGCCGGGGGAATCGGACAGGCGACTTTCCCCCCGTCGTCCCGAAGGCGGGACCCATACGCCGCGGAAATATTGTTGACGGAACTCGTCGTCCCGGCGGTGCACGGCATCAGCACTTGTGGTTATGGGTCGCGGCTTTCGCCGGGACGACGATGAGGATGGGTCTCGCGCGCTACGATGTACGGTCATTGCGTAGTTCATCTCGGTGTCATCGCCCGGCTCGACCCGTCGATGACAGGTGCAGTTGGGGCCACAGCATCGCATTCTCGCGACATCATTTGCCCGAGTCTTGCTTTTCGTTCCGCCCTCGAGCCGGGTGCCGATCGCCCCGAACCTGGCTGCACGATTTCGGGACGAAAGCCGAAACCCTTTCAATCGTAAGCGTTTACACACTCGCAAAAGTTGCAAAGCGGGATTTCCAGCGCGCTCACATGGTGACCGGTGAGCGACGCGGTCCTTCGGACCAGATGCGTGCAACCTGCGGCGTTTCGTTGATCCTGCCCTTCGCACCGAGCCGACGGAAATATTTGGTGCCGGTCACCCCCGACATGACACGAGGACCCTTGCGCTTGACGTACTGCCGATGGTCAACTCGCTGATCGGAACGCGTCTGTAGCGTTGGGGGAAGCATGAAGTTCAAGATGTTTGCGATCGCGGTCGGCCTCGGGCTCGCGCTCGCCGCCACGGCGGAGGCCCAGACACCGCGCAAGGGCGGGACCATTCGCATGACGGCGCCTTATGGCTCCAGCTTCACCAGCATGGACATCCACACCACACCGCGCGCCCAGGACGAGATCTACGCCAAGGCCCTGCACCGCTCGCTCTACATCTGGGACTCGACCGAGGGCAAGCCGGTACTGGAACTTGCCAAGGAGGTCACCGTCTCGGGCGGCGGTCTCATCTATACGTTCAAGCTACGCGACGACGCCTATTTCCATAGTGGCCGCAAGATGACGGCCGACGACATCATCTGGTCCTACAACCGCATCATGGACGGCACCAAGGCCTATCCCGGCGCCCGTTTCGTCCGCCTGATCGAGGGCGCGGCCGAGGTGGAGAAAGGCCAGGCCAAGGAAATCTCCGGCCTGAAGAAGATCGACGACTTCACCCTCGAAATGAAGCTGACCGAGAAGGTCGATCCCGCCTTCTATTTCTTCACCGCGTTGACCTCGATCTATCCCGCCGACGAGGGCGGCAAGGAGAGCTTCCTGCAGAAGCCGATCGGTCTTGGTCCGTTCAAGTTCGTCGAGCACGTGCCGGGATCGCGTATCGTGCTGGAACGCTGGGACCGGTTCTACAAGCCCGGCAAGCCATATGCCGACAAGATCGTGATATCGCTGATGGGCGAAGCCGCGGCGCGCGATGTCGCCTTCCGCAACAAGGAAATCGACACCTCGGTGCTGGGGCCGGCGCAATACGTCGCCTATCAGGCCGATCCCAACCTCAAGGGCACCATCGTCGAGGTCGCCGAGGTCTTCACCCGCTATATGGGGATGAATCCGACGTTCAAGCCGTTCTCCGACAAGCGGGTTCGGCAGGCCGTCAACTATGCGATCGATGCCGATCTGATCATCAGCAAGCTGGTCAAGGGCAAGGCCTATCGCGCCACGAGTTGGCTGCCTTTGACCTCGCCGGCATACGACAAAACCATGAAGCCCTATCCCTACGATCCAGCGAAGGCGAAGCAATTGCTCGCGGATGCGGGTTATCCCAACGGCTTTGAATTCGAATGGACCACCAGCCAGAACGAAAGCTGGGGCCTGCCGATCGTCGAAGCCGCGATCCCGATGCTGGACAAGGTGGGCATCAAGGTGAAGGTCAAGCAGATCGAGACAGCGGTGCTGGCAGAGGTCATCCGCAAGGGCGACTTCCAGGCCTTCATCTATTCCCAGGCCACCGGCCCGGATCCGCAGGCAGCGCTCAAATGTTTTCATTCGGCGACGCCGCAATCGGCCTGCAACTACACGACCTTCAAGAACCCGGACTTCGACAAGATCATCGATGACGCCGGCCAGACCGACGATGCCACAAAGCGCGTCCAGCTGCTGCAAAAGGCCAATGCGCTGCTGCAGGAGGAAGCGCCGATCTGGTTCTTCAACTACAACAAGGCTGTCATGGCGGTGCAGCCCTGGCTCAAGGGAATTCAGCTGGACGCAACCGAGCTGACCCATCAGAATGTCGAAGACCTCTGGGTCGACGAGACCTCGCCCGCGAAGTGACAGGTGCCATGCTCCTCCATCGCGACAAACGATCGAGGGACTGAGGAGAGCGCCCCATGCTGTCCTTCGCGATCCGTCGAGTCCTGCAAACCATTCCGACCGTGCTGGCCGTCGTGCTGTTGATCTTCGTGTTGTTCAGCGTCGTTCCGGGCAGCATCGTGTCGAGCATGGGCGATGACGGCCGAGGCCCGACCGACCCACAGGTCGTGGAACGCATGAAGAAGCAGCTCGGGCTCGACGATCCCGTCTATGTGCGTTTCGGCTCCTATGTCGCCAAGCTCACGACGGGTGATTTCGGGACCTCGTTCCGGACCCGCGAGCCGGTCACGACCATGGTCGCCAAACGGATGTGGCCGACGCTGCAGCTGATCTTCGCAGCCCTGGCGTTTGCGATTGCCGTCGGCGTACCGCTCGGCTTCATCGCCGCGCTGAGGCCGGGCAGCATTGTCGACACGATCTCGATGGTGCTGGCGGTGTCGGGCCTCTCGATGGCCAAATTCTGGCTCGGGCTGCTGCTGATGTATCTGTTTGCATTGAAGCTCGGCTGGCTGCCGAGTTTCGGCTATGGCGATGGCAGTCTCAAATATCTGCTCCTGCCTGCCGTAACGCTCGGCGTCTCGCCAATGGCGCTGCTGGCGCGGACGACGCGGGCCGCGGTACTCGAGATCATGACCGCAGATTTCGTCCGCACCGCACGCTCCAAGGGCATGAGCGAGACCCGGGTCGTGACGTGGCACGTGATGCGCAATGCCCTCGTCATCATTCTGACCGCGATCGGCCTGCAATTCGGCGTCGTGATGGGCCAGGCCGTCGTCGTCGAGAAACTGTTTTCCTGGCCCGGCATCGGCTCCTTGCTGGTCGACAGCGTCCTGCAGCGCGATATTCCCGCCGTCCAGGGCACCATTCTCGTGGTGGTGCTGTTCTTCCTCACCGTCAATACATTGGTTGATCTGCTCTATGGCGTGATCGACCCCAGGATCAGATACGCATGAGCGGCGGCCGGTCTCATCACGTCAGCGCCCGTTCGATCGTGCAGCCTGCCCCGGCGGAGCGGCCGCGATGAGGCTTGGGACCAGTGCAATCATCGGCGGGGTGCTGTTCGCGCTTTCGATCTTCGTCGGCCTGTTCGCACCGTGGCTCGCCCATACCGATCCGGTCATGGGCGCCAACCTCATGAATGCGGAAGAACCGCCGAGCTGGACCTGGTGGTTCGGCACCGATGCGCAGGGCCGCGATATCTATTCCCGCGTCGTCCACGGCGCGCGGATCTCGCTGACGGTCGGCATCGTCTCGCAGCTCGTCAACAGCGTCATCGGTGTGACGCTGGGCCTGACTGCGGGCTATTGGGGCGGCTGGTGGGACGATTTCGTCAACGGGCTGACCAATCTGATGCTCGCCATCCCCTCACTGATCTTCGCACTCGCCATCATGGCGGTGCTTGGGCCCGGCCTGACCAGCCTCCTGATCGCGCTCGGATTGACCAACTGGTCGTTCACCTGCCGGATCGCACGCGCCTCGACGCTGTCGCTGAAGAGCCAGGGCTATGTGCAGGCCGCAAGAGTGCTCGGGTATGGCGATCTGCGCATCATGATCACGCAGCTGCTGCCGAACATGGTCGGCCCCATCATCGTCATCGGCACGCTCGGCATGGGCGGCGCGGTCCTGGCCGAGGCCTCGCTTTCATTTCTGGGCCTCGGCATCCGTCCGCCCTATCCAAGCTGGGGCAGCATGCTGTCGGAGGCCCGCGACCAGATCACCACGGCACCGTGGCTGTCCGTCTTCCCGGGCCTCGCGATATTCCTGACGGTGCTCGGCCTCAATCTGCTGGGCGATGGCTTGCGTGACGTGCTCGATCCCCAGTCGCGGAGCCGGCGCTCATGACGGCCGCTCCGCTGATCGAAGTCGAAGACTTGCGAATCGATCTCGACGACGGCGCCAAGCATGTTGCGGCGGTCGAGGGTGTTTCATTCCGCATCGATCGCGGCGAGACATTCGGCCTTGTCGGCGAATCCGGCTGCGGCAAGAGCATCACGGCGCTCGCCTTGATCGGCCTGCTGCGCCGGCCGCTCTCGGTCGCCGCCGGAGCGATACGTTTCGAGGGCCGCGAGATCCAGGGACTTTCCGCGGCTGAGCAGCGCGCGCTGCGCGGCAATCGCATCGCCATGATCTTCCAGGAGCCGATGACGGCGCTCAATCCGGTCTCGCCGGTCGGCCGGCAGATCGCGGAGATGTTCGTGCTGCACAAGGGCAAGAGCTGGCGCGAGGCAGATCAGTTGGCCGTCGAGGCGCTGGCGAACGTGCGTGTTCCGGCACCGGAGCGGCGGGTGAAGGACTACCCGCACCAGCTTTCGGGCGGCATGCGCCAGCGCGTGATGATCGCTATCGCGCTGGCATGCGATCCGGATCTTCTGATCGCCGACGAGCCGACCACCGCGCTCGATGTCACAGTGCAGGCGGAGATCATCGAGCTGATGCGCAACCTATGCGCCGAGCGCGGCACGGCGATCCTGATGATCAGCCACGATCTAGGCCTCGTCGCCAACGTCTGCCGCCGCGTCGGCGTCATGTATGCCGGCCGCATCGTCGAGGAACGCGGCTCGGATGACATCTTCCGCGCCTGCGCGCATCCCTACACGCAAGGCCTGGTCGACTCGCTGCCACGGCTGGGGAGCCGCGCGGCACTCGGCCGGTCGCGGCTCAGGGAGATCGCCGGCGTCGTACCGGCGATCGCGGACTTTCCAGCCGGTTGCCGCTTCAATCCGCGTTGCGCACAGGCAACCGAGATCTGCCGGACCACCGCACCCGAGACAACGTGGCTCGGTGCAGGTGGCCTGGTCAGGTGCCATCACCATGCATGACCCCGCGGTGAAGCCCAGCGACGATGTCATCCTCAGCGTGGAGGATCTCGCGGTGCATTTTCCGCTCGGCGGCGGCTTGCTGGGCGGCGGCCAGCGGCTGCTGCGCGCGGTCGACGGCATCGATCTCGAACTGAAGCGTGGCGAGTGCCTCGGTCTCGTCGGCGAATCCGGTTGCGGCAAGTCGACCGTCGCACTTTCGCTGCTTGGACTCCTGACGCCGACGCGGGGCAGGATCGTGCTCGACGGGCACGTCGTGACGGGCCGGCGATCGGTCGATCGCAAGCTGCTGGCGCGGACCGCCCAGATGGTGTTTCAGGATCCCTACGCCTCACTCAACCCACGCCAGACCGTTCGTCGCACGCTGGAAGACCCGTTGCGCCTGCATGGCGTGACGGCCAAAAGCGAAATCGACGGACGCGTTGCGGCGATGCTCAGGCATGTCGGCCTGCGGCCCGAACAGGCCGGCCGCTACCCGCATGAATTCTCCGGTGGCCAGCGCCAGCGCATCGGCATCGCCCGCGCGCTGATCCTCAATCCCAAGATCGTCATCTGCGACGAACCGGTATCGGCGCTCGATGTCTCGATCCGTGCCCAGATCATCAATCTGCTGCTGGAATTGAAGGAAAGTCTGGGCCTCTCCTACATCATGATCAGCCACGACCTCGGCGTCGTCGAGCACATGAGCGACAGGGTCGCGGTCATGTATCTCGGCCGCATTGTGGAGACGGGCGGCTGGCGCGACATCTTCGAACGGCCGGCACACCCGTATACGCAAACCCTGATATCTGCCATTCCCGATCCGCTGCGCCGCACACCGCTCGCGACGACGAGGGGTGAGCTTCCGAATCCGCTCAATCCGCCGGACGGATGTGCATTCAGTCCACGCTGTCGTTACGCCGAAGCGGTGTGTCAGCGCGAGCCTCGGCCTTCGCTTCAAACGCGTCCGGACGGGCACGCGGTCCGGTGCTGGCGGGCCGACGAGATTGCCGGTCAGCTTCCAAGCTGAATGGTGTGCGCTCCAGCGCCGCGGCAGAGCCATTGAGCAGGACGTTGAAGACGACGGCCTGCCCGTTACCGATGTTCTGCGCGGCAATAGCGGAAATGGTAGTCCGTAGGGCTCTACCCAACCCACGCCTCGACCTTCCTCCCGTGATTTGCGCGGGGCGCATTTTCCACTAAGGTTGCCGGATGGACATGCTCGTCAAGCTCTACGCCCTGCCCGATTCAAGGCCCGCCTACGATCGATTGCAGCAGGCCGGAATTGTCATGCGCCGGGCGCTCGCCCCTGAGAAACACAAGGTCATAGCCTGGGTGCGCGAAACATTCAGCGAAGCGTGGGCCAGCGAAACCGAGGTCGCGTTCAGCCGTCAACCGGTCTCCTGCTTCATCGCGGTCCAGCAGAAGAAGATCGTGGGATTCGCCTGCCACGACGCGGCCTGTCGCAACTTCTTCGGTCCGACCGGTGTGGCGCCGAAGGCGCAGCAGGGCGGAATCGGCAAGGCGCTGCTGTTCGCCTGTCTCGAGGACATGAAACACCAGGGCTTCGGCTACGCCATCATCGGTGGCGTCGGACCGGCGGAATTCTATGCGAAGGCCGTCGGCGCAGTGGCCATCGACGGCTCCGCGCCGGGGATTTATCGCGGATTGCTGTAGCGCGCCGCAGGATCGAGCCAGCTCGCAGGAGATTGGATAACCCAAGGATGACTGGCGGGTTGAAGGTCGCGACCGGCATCATCGCCGCGGTACTGGTCACCGCGGCGGTGGCTCAGGCGCGCAGTGTGCTGGCCCCGCTTGCGGCCGCCCTGTTCATCATTGCGATCGTCTGGCCCGTTCAGGAACGGCTGCAGTCGTGGCTGCCGAAACTCCTTGCGCTCGCCATCACCGTCGTCGTTACGACCACGACTTGCATCGCGTTCGCCTCGCTGGCGGCGTGGGGATTCGGCCGTGTCGGGCGCTCCTTGATTGCGGATGCGGCGCGATATCAAGCCTTCTACGACGCAGCGGTGATTTGGCTGGACGGCCACGGCGTCTCTTTCGCCGGCCTTTGGGCGGAGCATTTCAATGTCGGCTGGCTGCTGCGCATCACGCAATACGTCACCGGCCGTGTCAACACCACGCTGAGCTTCTGGCTCATCGCGCTGGTCTATGTCGTGCTGGGACTTCTCGAGGTCGATGACGCTGCTCGACGAATCCAGCGATTGGAGAATCGCACAGCCACGCGCGTCTTGCTCAAAGGCAGCAAGGCGACTGCCGCCAAGTTTCGCAAATATATGCTGGTGCGGACGCAGATGAGCGCGGTCACGGGTCTCCTGGTCGGCCTGTTTGCCGCCGTGACCGGACTGCCATTCGCATTCGAATGGGGCGTCATCGCTTTTGTCCTCAACTACATTCCTTTCATCGGCCCTTTCATCGCGACATTGTTCCCCACGCTGCTGGCCATGACGCAGTTCGAGAGTTGGCCCGCGGTGTTTGGTGTGTTCGCCTGTCTCTACGTCATCCAGTTCGTGGTCGGCAGCTATATCGAACCGCGGGTGGCTGGCTCGACGTTGTCGATCTCGCCGTTCCTGGTGCTGTTTGCAATCTTCTTCTGGAGCTCGCTTTGGGGCCTGTTCGGGACTTTCATCGGCGTGCCGATCACGCTCGCTATTCTGACCTTCTGTGCCGAGAGTCCTTCAGCTGCATGGATCGCTGATTTGTTCGGCGGAACGCACGAAGATGGGTCGGAAACGTCTTAGCTCCCGACAATTTCCACCCGCTCGGGCTCGGCGAGGCAGAGCTTCCGGTCCGGACCGACCACCATTCTGTGGATATAGAAATAAGTGACCGCATCATCGGTCGCCCCCATCACCGGCGACGGGGCCGAGACGATCTTCGACGCACCGCATGTACCGATCCAATCGATATGCCGGTGACCGTGCATCACAACCGAGCGATCGGAAAACCTTTGCAACCTGCGTACAAACCAACTGCCGTTGATCAGGGCGGTCCCGATGCGCTCGGCAAACGTCTTGACCGGCATAGGATACTCCATCAAATGATGATGCAGCGCGATGGTCCAATATGTCGTCGGGAAATGACGAATTGCAGCCTCCAGTCGCCGCGTTTGCGCTTCCGAGACCAAACCAAGTGCGTTGGTGAAGGAAAAGTGAGTCTCCGCGTTGGAGTTGAGAATGGCGATCCCGAGGCCGCCATCCTGGTCGGGCGGCAGGATCATTGGGAATTGGTCATCGAACAGACTGCGAAGCGCCGCTGCACGGCGCACGCCTCCGTGCTGCGCAAATTGCGTTATCCGGTCACGGTAAGGTGCCAGCGACTGGTTCAGCGTGGCCGATGGTTTGCCGGAACCGTCCATGACACGCACGCGATCGCCCTGGACGGCCGCAATCGCCGACAGGGCACGCATCTGCCGTAGCCGCTTGCCTGGGCTGAACGGCAAGTCGAGGCGCGCGGGATTGGCGCGATCGACGACGTTGACGTCATGATTGCCCGGAAGCATGACGATGCGAGCAGCAAGCTCGGGATGACCTGCCAACGCATCGAGAAATTCCGCCCATTCGCCGGGCCGGCCGGCATCCGTCATATCGCCGCTGATCAGCACATGGTCGAGCGGATCGACGGCGTGAATTTCGGCAAGGCGAGCGAGCACGCGATTGAAGCGCTGGTTTCCCCGCGGACCGGCCGTCCCGCTTTCGATGCGGAAGCCGTATCGCTCACCGACCACGTGAAGATCAGACAAATGCGCAACGCGCCAGCAGCGGCCTCCGGGTGGCGGCGCGTCGAAGGCGGCAAGGTCGGCTGGTTGATCCATACTGGCATCGGCCACACTCCAGGCCAGTGATGCAACCGCAAGATAGCTGGACACCAGCACCACGGCGTTCGCGAACGTCGGCACTACGAGACGATGGATCAGAACAAGGTCATTGACGGTCGCAGTCCATTGCGAAGCAGGCCAGGCCAGGACCGCGATCAATGCGGCACCTGCAGAGAGCAGTATGCCGGCGCCGATCGAGCAACTGCGGCGCAGCCTCATGCGAGAGGCAGCAGTTGAGCCGGTTCGCCAGAGCAGCTCCGCCAGATGGCGCAGCGCCTCGCGCGTGAAGGCGTAGCTCGGTTGCACCGCGAGCGCGTTCAGCGACCAGAAGTTTGTTTCCGCGATCTGAAACAGCGGTCGTCCGCCGAGCCACCCTAACGCCGCGATCACAATCAACGCCAGCACTGCCCCGACTTCGGACAATGCCAGAACCTGTTGCGAAAGGCTCGAGATCCAGGCGGACGCAACCAGCGGCGCAAGGCCGAGCAGCAGGCCCGGAAGCAGAAGCGAAACCGTCCAGGCGAACAACAGCTTCGCCGGGCTTATCTCAACCAGAAGGCTGCCCACGATCGCGAACAACGAACGCTGTTCTGGACTGGCGGCGTTGTCCTCAAAGTCGCCATGGCGGGGATCAAGCAGCACGCCGACGTCCCTCCGTTACGCAGCGCATTCTGACACAAACGCTGCTAGCGCAGCATCCCGAAGAACTTGCGCACCTCGCCGACGAACAGCTCGGGCTGCTCGAACGCCGAGAAGTGCCCGCCCTTCGGCATCTCGCTCCAGTGCTGGATGTTGGTGAAGTTCGTCTCCATCCATTTGCGGACCGGCGTGACGATCTCCTTGGGGAACACGGCAACGCCGGTCGGCACACTCACCTGGTGTGGAGTCCGCTTGCCCGGCCCGAAGCTTTCCCAGTACAGCCGCGCCGACGAAGCGGCCGTCGCGGTGACCCAATACAGCATGACATTGTCGAGCAGCTCGTCGCGGCTGAGAATGTTTTCCGGATGCCCGTCGCAGTCGGTCCAGGCCCAGAACTTTTCCAGGATCCAGGCCGCCTGCCCGCTCGGTGAATCCGTCAGGCCATAACCAAGCGTCTGCGGCCGGGTGGACTGCTGCTTGGAATAGCCGGAATCCCAGTCGGCATAGTATTTGATGCCGTTGAGCGCACGGGTCTCCTCCGGCGTCGGCTGCCCCTCGACATTGGGCCGGGTCGACATCGCAAGCGTGATGTGAATGCCGGCGCAATGTGCCGGGTCCTGCCCGCCGATCGCGGTCGTGACCGCGGAGCCCCAATCGCCCCCTTGCGCGAAATAGCTGGTGTAGCCCAGCCGCTCCATCAAGACAGCCCAGGCCCTCGCGATCCGATCGACGCCCCAGCCGGTCGCTGCCGGCTTGGCCGAGAAGCCGAAGCCCGGCAATGACGGGCACACCACATGGAACGCGTCACTCGCGCTGCCACCATGCGCCGTTGGATCGGTCAGCGGTTCGATCACCTTGTGGAATTCGACCACCGATCCCGGCCAACCATGGGTGATGATCAGCGGTCGCGCCTCCGGATGCTTTGAGCGGACATGGATGAAGTGGATGTCGAGCCCATCGATCGTGGTGGTGAACTGGCTGAAGCGGTTGAGCCGCGCCTCGCGCTGCCGCCAATCATACGTCTCGGCCCAATAGTGGCAGACATCCTTGACCCATTTCAGCGGAGCGCCCTGGCTCCAGTCGTCGACCAGCTCGGCCTCGGGCCAGCGGGTTCGGCGCAGCCGGGTGCGGAGATCCTCGAGGACATCGTCGCTGACGGCGATGCGAAACGGGCTGATGGCGGTAGTCATGGCGTCTCCCCGGGGCTCGAAAGCTGCCCGGGAAAGATAAGGTCGGACCACCAGCCGATCAAACCGCGATGTGAGGTTATTTGCCGAGCGCCGTCTCCAGCAGCGCCTGCGCCTGCTTGGTGGCTTCGGCGAATGCCGGCTGCTCCGGGGCATGCTGAACGAAGCAGCGCTTGAATGCGTCCTCGCCCTGCTGGCGCAGGTCGCCGAGCTTGTCATAGGCCGCCCTGGTGATCTGCTTGCGCTCGAGCTTCTCGGCCGCTTCGTCGGCCTTCTTGTTGTAATCGGTCCGGATCGCCGTACAGGCCGGTACCTTCACGGCGGGTTCGATCTCGCCATAGGCGATGTAGAATTTGCCGTTGGCAAGTGCGGCGACAAATACCTCGTCGGCGGCCTCTGGGGCCGTGTCCTGGGTGCGGCCGGCCAGGAAACCATAAGTCAGGGTGGCTGAGGCCGGTTTGACGACCGGCAACTCGTTGAAGTTGATCACCGCTGCGTCGGTCGAAATCGCTTGCGTGTACAGGCCCTCGAACTTCAGGGCCGGTTCGATCTGCTGCGGCACGTTCTTGCTGCCCTTGTCCCACCACGTCTTGTGCTCGTGCAGCCAGCGCGTGAACAGGGCTTCGGAGGTGACGATGATATGGGCTTTCGGCTCGACGAAGCTGCCGTCGGCGCGCTTTTCGCCGATCTTGCCGCCGTCCCTGCCCTTGTCGGCATCGAAGCGGAGGCCGTCCAGCATGCCGAACCCCATATCGCCCCTATATAGAGTGTCGAGATTGAGCTGCGCGGGCGCAAAGCCCGGTCGGGCGGGCTGCGACAGGATGGCGATCAGTTGCCCTTTCAGGTCGTCGCGCGCGGCAGCCTCGGCCTTGTCCACGGCCTCGTTGATCTTGTTGTCGTTCGACAGTTTGGCGAATTTGGCGATCGCGGCGTCACGCGCGGCGATGTAGCGGTCCTCCGGCGACGCGGCGCGGGCCGGCGACAGGATCAGGATCGGGGACAGGACAAGGGCAAGGCGGAAAACAAAATGCATGCCCTGTGGTCGCCCGCAGGGCATGCAAGGTTCAAGGTCACGGGTACTACCAGCATATCCGTCGCCGGCAGACCCTCTGCCGGCGCCGAATCTCGTCAGGGCGGACGTCATGCCGCCCTTGTCAGGCTGCCTTGTTGGTCAGGCTGCCTTGGATTTCGCCACGTGGGTGGCAATGGCGTCCATCAGCGCCGGCGACAGGCAGTCATAGGGCTCGAGCCCAAGCTCCTTGAGCCGCGACCTGATCCCGGCCATATCCGCCGGCTTGACGCCCGACTCGATCACCGACGACACGAAGGCGGCAAATCCCGGAGCCGCCGAGCCGGGCTCCTGGAACAGTTCGGGATGGATGAAGTCGAGGCCGTAGAACGGATGGCCCTTGTTCTCGATCCGGCCATACATGTGCGTGCCGCATCCGGTGCAGGCATGGCGCTGGATCACCGCCGCGCTATCCACGATCTTCAGCTTGTCGCCGTTCTCCAGCACGGTGACGTTCTCGCGCGGAACGACCGCCACCACCGAGAAGGTGGCGCCGGCCGGCTTCCAGCACTTGGTGCAGCCGCAGGCGTGGTTGTGGGCGACGTCGCCCTTGATTCCGACCTTGACCTTCTTGTCCGCGCATTTGCAGACCAGCGTGCCGCCGGCAAAATTGCCGGAGCCTTGCTTGACGCCATTGTCGACTGACGGGTGGATATGAACAGTCATTGACCTATCCTCCTAGTGCTTGGTGTTTTGATTTCAGAACACGACGACCGAACGGATCGATTTGCCCTCGTGCATCAGGTCGAAGCCCTTATTGATCTCGTCGAGCTTCAGCACGTGGGTGATCATCGGATCGATCTGGATCTTTCCGTTCATGTACCAGTCGACGATCTTGGGCACGTCGGTGCGACCGCGCGCGCCGCCGAACGCAGTGCCTTTCCAGACCCGTCCGGTGACGAGCTGGAACGGCCGGGTTGCGATCTCCTTGCCGGATTCCGCGACGCCGATCACGACCGACACGCCCCAGCCGCGGTGGCAGGCTTCCAGCGCCTGGCGCATCACGTTGGTGTTGCCGGTGCAGTCGAAGGTGTAGTCGGCGCCGCCGTCGGTCAGGCCCACCAAATGCTGCACGATATCGCCGCTCACCTTGGTCGGATTGACGAAATGCGTCATGCCGAACTGGCGGCCCCAATTGTCCTTGGAATCGTTGATGTCGACGCCGATGATCTTGTCGGCGCCCACCATCTTGGCGCCCTGGATCACATTGAGGCCGATGCCGCCGAGGCCGAACACCACGACGTTGGAGCCCGGCGTCACCTTGGCGGTATTGACGACGGCACCGACGCCGGTGGTGACGCCGCAGCCGATGTAGCAGCTCTTGTCGAACGGCGCGTCCTCGCGGATCTTCGCCACCGCGATCTCAGGCAGCACGGTGAAGTTCGAGAAGGTCGAGCAGCCCATATAGTGGAAGACCGTCTTGCCCTTGTAGCTGAAGCGCGAGGTGCCGTCGGGCATCACGCCCTTGCCCTGCGTCGCGCGGATCGCGGTGCAGAGATTGGTCTTCTGGCTGAGACAGCTTTTGCACTGGCGGCATTCGGGCGTGTAGAGCGGGATCACGTGATCGCCAGGCTTCACCGACGTCACGCCGGCGCCGACCTCGCGAACGATGCCGGCGCCTTCGTGCCCGAGCACCGAGGGGAAGATGCCTTCGCTGTCGAAGCCGTCGAGCGTGTAGGCGTCGGTATGGCAGATTCCCGTCGCCTTAATCTCGACAAGGACCTCGCCGGCCTTGGGGCCTTCCAGGTCGAGCTCGACGATCTCAAGCGGCTTCTTGGCTTCAAATGCGACTGCGGCGCGGGTCTTCATCTTGGTCTCCACAAAACATCAAACAGGTTTCTCATTCGCGCCGGACAGGCTCAGTTCTTGTTACCCATGCAGGCGTCTTCCGCCTTGCCATAGGCTTCCGACTTGTCTTCGTGCTTGGCCGGTCGAACACGCCCAACCGCATCATTGGCGCGGGCGCGCAGGTACACATAGAGGTCGTCCATGTAGCAGGCAACGTTCGGATTATCGCCGAATGCCGGCATGACGTTTTCCTGCGACGTCGACACGTTCTTGCGCCCGCTCGCGACCACGCCCATGAAGTCGGCATAGCTCATGGTCTTCAGCGAATCCTTCAATGCCGGCGCGTAAGTCGAGCCCATGCCGTCGGGTCCGTGACAGACGTGGCATTCCGAATGATAACGGCGGTAGCCGGAGTAGGTGTACCAATCCACCGTACCGTCGGACGCGACCTTGAACGTCGGGTTTCCATCCTTGTCGAGATACTTGCCGTCCTCCGACTTGACGGCGGTCGGATCACCTACGTCCTCGGCGGAGGCAACTCCTCCCATTGCCACGACGAAGATCGCGGCAGTCACAAACCAGATCTTACGCAAAAGCATATCCTCGCATGCGGATTGAAGACGGACCGGCGCATGGAGACCGCTCCATGCGCCGGAACGAGGGTTGCTCAGCTCACTGCGGCAGCGAGAACACGGTGAGCGTCCCGCCGAGCGCGGTGTAGTTGCTCAGCGCCGCATAGCCGCCGACTGCACCGAGACCGGCCGTCGGATCAGTCAGACCAGCCGCGAGGCCGATGCCTGCCCAACCGCCAACACCCGACAGCACGGCGATGTACTGCTTGCCGCCGTTTTCATAGGTGGTGACGTTGCCGATGATGCCGGACGGAGTCTTGAACTTGTAGAGCTCCTTGCCCGTCTTGGCGTCGACTGCCTTCAGGTAGCCTTCCAGCGTGCCGTAGAACACCACGCCGCCGGCGGTCGCGAGCGCACCCGACCAGACCGAGAACTGCTCCTTGTTCGACCAGACGATCTTGCCGGTCTTGCCGTCCCAGGCGATGAAGTTGCCCATGTTGGTCTCGCCGGGAGGCGGATACATCGACAGCGTCGCGCCGACATAGGGCTGACCTGCGGTGTAACTGACCTTGAACGGCTCGTAGTCCATGCAGACGTGGTTGGTCGGCACATAGAACAGCTGCGTGTCCGGCGAGTAGGCCGCCGGCTGCTCGTCCTTCGACCCCAGCGCTGCGGGGCAGATGCCCTTGACGTTGTGGTCTTCGCCGGCCTTGTCGGTCGACGCTGCGTCAAGAACCTTCGGACGACCATAGGTCGGCGAGCTCTTGTTCATGTCGACGCCAGAGGTCCAGTTCACCTTCGGATCATACTTGTCGGCAACCAGCAGTTCGCCGGTGGCGCGATCGAGCGTGTAGCCGAGGCCGTTACGATCGAAATGCGTCAGCAGCTTGCGCGCCTTGCCGTCGATGTTCTGATCCGACAGGATCATCTCGTTGACGCCGTCATAGTCCCATTCGTCATGGGGCGTCATCTGATAGACCCACTTGGCAACGCCGGTATCCGGGTTCCGCGCCCAGATTGTCATCGACCATTTGTTGTCGCCGGGGCGCTGCTTCGGATTCCAGGTCGAGGGGTTGCCCGATCCGTAGTACACGAGGTTCAGTTCGGGATCGTAGGAGATCCAGCCCCAGGTTGCGCCGCCGCCGATCTTCCACTGATCGCCTTGCCACGTCTTCAGGCTCGAGTCCTTGCCGATCGGCTTGCCAAGCTCGGTGGTCTTGTCATCGACCAGTATCTGGTCATCCGGACCTTCCGAGAAGCCGCGCCAGACCAGCTTGCCGGTCTTGATGTCGTAGGCGCTCATGTGGGCCTGAACGCCGAACTCGCCACCGGAGATGCCGATCAGGACCTTGTCCTTGATCACCATCGGTGCGGAGGTGCCGGTCGATCCCTTGCTCGGATCGCCGTTCTTGACGCTCCACTCCACCTTGCCGGTCTTGGCATCGAGCGCAACCAGCGTGGTATCGGCCTGGTGCAGGAAAATCTTGCCGTCACCATAGGCGACGCCACGGTTGACGGTGTCGCAGCACATCACCGGAATGACGTTCGGATCCTGCTTCGGCTCGTACTTCCAGACGATCTGGTTGTCCTTGGAAAGGTCAATAGCGTAGACCTTGTTCGGGAATGGCGTATGCACGTACATCATGTTGCCGATGATCAGCGGGCCGCCTTCGTGACCGCGCAGCACGCCGGTCGAAAACGTCCATGCTACCTGCAACTTTCCGACGTTCGAGGCGTTGATTTGATTCAGCTTCGAAAAGCGCTGATTGGTGTAATCGCCCGTCGGCATCACCCAGTCTTTCGGGTTCTGCGACATCTTCTGGAGTTCGTCATTGGCGTTGGCAGCTCCGGCGGCAAATACCGCCATTGCCCCAAGGCTGGTCGCGTAAAGCAGCTTGCGCATCGTGGATTTCCTCCCAGGTTCAAGAGCTCAAGGGTTTCCGCCGAGGCGGCCCCACTTCTTCCATTTTGGTACCTCATTCGTAGTCCGATCGAACCCAGCTGACTTGCCCAATAGAGAAGAGCCGTTTGCTCAAAAGCGAAGCTAGGTCAGATTTTTGCAGCCGCTCCCGAGCAGGTGGAAAAGCTTGCTTCATGTTGCAGAGCATCAATCGCAGCCGGCGCAATGCGAGCGCCAGCTTGACGCGTGCTAAGGTTGCGCTTGACGCGCCCAGAACTAAGTCGGAGGATCGCCCCGGCTTTGATCGGGAAGAATTCCCGCCGCCTCCCGAAACTGTTCAGAATCAGGGAGAAGGCGCATCATCCCGGACCAGAATTAGGCGCGGTGGGCAGTCACGTTGGGGATCGAATCGGTGGCTGGAAAGATGACCGACACAGTCCATTCACTCAGCACGAACGGATTGACACCCAAACGGCAGATCCAGCGCTGGTCGGACGCGCTCACAGACCTTTGCGGTCAGTTCGACGTCGATGCATTGGAGGGATCCTCGCTCGAGGGCCGGATCAATTTCACGACGGTATCGCGATTGAAGCTGTGCCAGATCGAGGCAAGTCAGCACCGCATCGCGCATACCGTCTCGCGCATCAGGCTCAGCGAACACCCCTACATCAAGATCGTGTTCCAAACGCACGGTGTCTCGCATTTCGAGCAGGACGGTCTGCACTTCGACATCATGCCGGGCGACTGCTTCGCCTACGACGTGTCGTGTCCGCATACGATCATCAGCCCGTCCCTGACGCGTCATGAGGTTGTTATCGTTCCGAAGGACCTGCTCAAGGAGCGCGGCTTCCAGCTCTCCAAGATGGCGCCATGCAAGCTCTCGGCACGCAACGGCACCGGCCGCATCGCCTATGATTTCGTCCATGCCGCGTTCGGCGAGGCGCCGACGCTGACCCCGGTCAATGCCGTCGGCGTGGCCGATGCGCTGATCGACCTGCTCTTGCTGCCGCTGCGCGAGACCGGCGCGATGTTCGACCGCGGCAGCGCCGAGGCGACCTATGTGCGGGCCCAGGGCTTCATCCGCGAGCATCTGCGCGATCCGGATCTCTGCATCGACCGCATTTCCGCGGCGCTCGGCTGCTCGAAGCGTTATCTGCACATGCTGTTCAGCGATCGCGGCATGACGGTCAGCGACTACATCTGGAAGGCCCGGCTGCAGAACTGCCGGCAGGAGCTGGAATCCCAGAACGGCAAGACCATCACGGACGTCGCTTTCTCCTGGGGCTTCTCGAGTTCATCGCATTTCAGCCGCGTATTCCGGAAGTATTTTGGCATCGCGCCCTCCTCCGTGCACAAGGGCCTGCACGGCGGCATGCCGGTCGATGTAGTGCTGGAATAGCGCTTCGCCTGACGTGCAGGCGCCACGCCATGCTCTCCGCCATCAAGCTTTCCTCGATCAAAGGCTGGGCGCGCAACCTCAAGCGCGACAGCGTTGCGCTGTATCTCGCGGCGCGTGATCCGCGCGTACCGTGGTACGCAAAGGCCCTCGCCGTCGCCATCGCGGCCTATGCGCTGTCGCCGATCGACCTGATCCCGGATTTCATCCCGGTCATCGGCTATCTCGACGATCTGATGCTGCTGCCGCTCGGCATCTGGCTTGCGATCTCGCTTGTTCCGGACGAGGTGATGACCGAATGCCGCGCCAATGCCAACGCTCTATTGTAGCGCCCGACCAGCCGAGCGGGCCTGATCGCGATCATCGTGCTCTGGATCGCCGGCGCGCTCGTGCTGGCATGGACCGTCTTCGCATACTGGCCACGTACCGCGCGCTAAACCAGCGCGGCCGTTGGCACCAGTGCCTCGACCGTCACGCCGTCATCGCTGGAATTGATCTTGAGCGCGCCTCCGAGCGCGAGGATCCGCTCCTGCATGCCGGTCAAACCGCGGCCGAGCCGGTGATCCCTGAGCAGGCCGCGGCCGTTGTCGCGGACCCGCACCAGCGCGCAGCCGCGGCTGCCGCGGAGGCCGGTCGGCCGTTCCGCAGGCTCGATCGTGATGTCGACTACCGTAGCGCCGGCGTGGCGGAACACGTTGGTGAGCGCTTCCTGGACGATGCGATAGATCGTCAGATCGGCCATCTCGCCGGTCTCGCCGAGATCAGCCGATATACGGCTTTCGATCTCCACCTCCGGATGCGTCTCACTCCACATCCGCACCAGCGCGCCGAGCGCTTCGGCAAGCCCGAGCTCGGCCAGACCGACCGGCCGCAGTCGCTCCAGAATGCGGCGGGTGAACTGCTGGAGCGCGTTGACCTGCTCGAGGATTGCGTTGCCGTGCTTGCGCAGTGCAGAGGGATCGGGCTTCTCGACCTCCGACAGCCGGGTCAGCGCGCCGGCATGCGCGCGCAGCGCGAACAGATAGGGCCCGAACTCATCGTGCAGTTCGCGCGCGATCTCCTTGCGTTCGGAATCCTGCAGCGAGACCGCACGCTCGGCGAGCTGTCGCTTGCTGTCCACGGCCTCGCCAAGGGTCGTCGCGAGATGGTTCAGTTTGGCACAGATCGCGGCCAATTCGGGCGATCCGCCGGGCTCGACGCGTGCATCGTAGTCCCCGGCCTCGATGCTGGTCATGACCTGCGACAGCGCTTCCAGCGGTGCAAGTGCGCGGCCGACCACCAACATGGTGACCAGCAGCAGCGCCACCGCGATCGCAGAGCCGATCTCGAGCTGGGTGACGATGCCGTCCCAGATCTCGGCGATTTCGTCGTCCGGATGCGAGGTGATGACAAGCGATTGCGGCTTGCCGTGGACCGAGACCGGCACCCGCACCGAGGTCTGTTCGGGATGGACGAGTGCGACGAACCACTCCGGCGCGGCGCGCGGTTCACTGGTATCCTGCGGGCGCTCGGGGGACCTTGCGGTCGCGTCATCATGCCGCGTGATGCTGACATGACGCAGTCGGCTCAGGTCCTGCACGATCTGATCGAGCCGCGCATCGGGATCGGGCGCTTCGTCGAGACCGGCCACCATCGTCGCGACAAACTCGCGCGCCAGCCGGATCACGCTCTGGTCCTCGGCCTGGACGCGCGGCCCCGCTTCGAGCACGAGGCGCGCAATATTGATGCCGAGCCCAAGCGCCAGAATCAGCGCCAGCAGCAGGTTGATCCGTGCGCGCAAGGATAGCTTTTGCCACATGACGTTGCCCCCGCCGCGATCCCTCCTCCGAGAGGATCGTTGACAGCCAAATTTGCCCGGCTATCTAATCACACCCTATCGCAATCCCGTGCGAGGTGCACAAGCGGTCGGAACCGAGGTGTCTTCGTGCAAATCGATGTGACGATGAGCTCGTCGAAGCAGGTCGCCGGAACAACGCCATGCGCATTCTGATCGTTGATGATCATCCCATCGTTGCTTCCGGGTGTCGCACCGTGTTCGCCGACGATCCCGAGATCACCCTGCTGGAAGCCGCGGATGCCGAGAGCGGCGAGCGAGCGTTCGTCGCGGAGAAGCCCGATCTCTGCGTGATCGACATCAACTTGCCGACCGTGTCCGGCTTCGAGTTGGCGCGCCGCATCCTGACGCACGATGCATCCGCGCGTCTCATCATGTTCAGCATGAACGACGACCCGGTGTTCGCCGCCCGCGCCATCGACATCGGCGCCAAGGGTTACGTCTCGAAGACCGGCGATCCCAACGATCTGGTGGAGGCGGTGCGCGAGGTCGGCAAAGGTGGCGTCTATCTGCCGCCGGCGATCGCACGCAATGTCGCCTTCGCGCGGCCAGGCTTTGCGCAGAATCCGCTTTCCAGGCTCACGTCGCGCGAGATGGAGATCCTGCGCCTGCTCAGTTCCGGCAAGAGCCTGTCGGAGATCGCCTGGCTGGTGCATTCGTCATACAAGACGGTCGCGAACACGTCATCGATCATGCGCCAGAAGCTTGGCGTACGCACCTCGGCAGAGCTGGTGCGCCTCGCGATCGAGAGCGGCGTCGCCTGACGTCGCACTCCAATACAGAGGAATACAACAATGCAGACGGTTTCCCAGAACAAGTCGCATGGCGGCACGCAAGGCGTTTATCGGCATCCAAGCCGCGAGACCAAGACGGACATGACCTTCTCGGTATTCGTCCCCGACCATGCGGCCGGCGCCAAGCTGCCCGTCGTCACCTATCTGTCGGGCCTGACCTGCACGCACGCCAACGTCACCGAGAAAGGTGAATTCCGCCAGGCCTGCGCCGAGCTTGGCCTGATCTTCGTCGCTCCGGACACCAGCCCGCGCGGCGAAGGCGTCCCCGGCGATCCCGCCAATTCCTACGATTTTGGCCTCGGCGCCGGCTTCTACGTCGATGCGACCGAGCAGCCGTTCGCGACCAACTACCGGATGTGGAGCTATGTCACCGAGGAATTACCAAAACTGATCGCCGCGCAATTCCCGGTCGATATGACGCGGCAATCGATTCTCGGTCACTCCATGGGCGGCCATGGCGCGCTGACGGTGGCGCTGCGCCATCCCGATCGGTATCGCGCGGCGAGCGCGTTTGCGCCAATCGTGGCGCCATCGCAGGTGCCGTGGGGCAACAAGGCACTGGGCGGCTATCTCGGCGGCAACAAGCAGGCCTGGCGCAAGCATGATGCGGTTGCGCTGATCGAAGATGGCGCGCGCTTTTCCGATCTGCTGGTCGATTACGGCGATGCCGACGGATTCCTCAGCGAACAGCTGCGGCCCGAGCTCCTGAAGGCCGCCTGCGACAAGGCCAACATTCCCCTGACCCTGCGGCGTCAACCCGGCTACGACCACAGCTATTACTTCATCTCGACCTTCATGGCCGATCATCTGCGCTGGCACGCCGCGCGGCTGAATGCGTGATGCTTTCCCGTGCCAAGGCGGCATGACACCAAAATATCGAAAACAACCCCATGCACAGTAGCCGGCGGCGGTCAACCAGAAGTGTTGACACGTCAGGCAACTCAGGGTTATTATTCTAATATTCCGAAATCATCCGGGCACCCGCCGCTCATCGTGCCTGCGGCACGCCGTAATTCGGCGCGAGAAGGCGGTTGCGCACGAGGTAGTCGGTGGCGCGCGACCAGGATTCGTCGGTGTTGCCGCGCATATCGGCGCTCGCCGCCGCCACCAACTGCCCGCTATGCACATCGCGCAGGTAGAGATTGATGTTGAGGATCAGGTTGGAGACCTTCTGCACCACGCCGGTCATCACGAGATCGGCGCCGAGCTCGCCGGCCAGCTTGACGTCGCAGCCACCGCAGGCCTGAAGATTGCTGCCGTGCGCCGCAGCATTGACGGGCGCGATATCGAGCACGCGGAACTTGCCGGAATCTGCAAGCTCCTTGCGCACCTGATTGCCGGTCCGGAGCAGTCGCGCCTGTTCGTCGGCCCGCGGTCCGTCCACCTCCCCTTGAAGGCTGGTGTCGATCATCTCGAGGTCGAACACCGCGAGCTTGGGCGGTTCGGCGTGTGCCAGCGCAGACATCAGCAGCAAAGAGATGACGAAGGCGAGCACTGATCTCATGATTGTGAACCAGTCGAATTTGTAATCTCGCAACGACAAAAAGCGGGGTTGCAAGCCAGGCTAATTCCGGCATCTTGCATGTCAACGCATGGCCCGACAACGCCATGCTCGATGAAGAATGACTGCGGGAGGAGTTATGTTCCGACGGCTGATCGGCACGATCGCGCTCAGCATGGTAGCGACCGGAGCGCTGGCGGCTGATCCCGTCGAGATCCATATCGGCTATCTCGGCCATGTCGGGGTCAAATCGACGCTCTCGCTGGTCGAGCAACCGGCCGACAATGACGGCATCGCCGGTGCGCGCCTTGCGATCGAAGACAACAACACGACCGGGAAATTCCTCAACCAGCGCTTCGTGCTGGACGACGTGAAGGTCAAGGACAACGACGATGTCGCCAAGGTCGCGACCGATCTCGCCGGCCGCAACGATTATATCATCACCGACCTCCCCGCCGATGCCCTGCTCAAGGTCGCCGACGCGCTGCGCGACCGCGGCACCGTGCTGCTCAATGCGGGCGCGATCGACGATCGGCTGCGCGAGCAGGACTGCCGCGCCAATATCATCCATGTCGCACCGACCCGCTCGATGCTGGCGGACGCGCTGGGCCAATACCTGGTGTGGAAGCAATGGAAGCGCTGGCTGCTGGTGACCGGCTCGCACGATCAGGACAAGCTCTACGCCGACGCGCTGCGCCGCGCCGCCACGCGCTTCGGCGCCAAGATCGTTCAGGAACGGACATTCGAGGACACCGGCGGCGCGCGCCGCACCGACTCTGGCGTGACGCTGATCCAGCGACAGATGCCAGTATTCACGCAGCAGGCGCCGGCCTATGACGTGCTGGTCGCCGCCGACGAGAGCCAGGTGTTCGCGAACTACCTGCCTTACCGGACCTGGGACCCGCGCCCTGTGGCGGGCTCGGCCGGCCTGGTGCCGACCAGCTGGGACGCCGCGCATGATCAATGGGGCGCGGTCCAGATCCAGAACCGCTTCGTCAAGCTGAACATGCGCCGCATGACGGCGCTCGACATGCAGGCCTGGACCGCTGCGCGCATGATCGGGGAAGCCACGTCCCGCACCAATTCGGGGGATCCCGGGAAGGTCATCGCCTTCCTCAAGGGCAAGAATTTCTCGATCGCCGCCTTCAAGGGCACGCGATTGACCCTGCGAGACTGGAATCTGCAGCTTCGCCAGCCGATCCTGCTGGCCGATGGTCGTATGGTCGTTTCGGTCTCGCCGCAGGAAGGTTTCCTGCATCAGGTCTCCGAGCTCGACACCCTCGGAGTTGACCGGCCTGAAACGAAGTGCAAGCTGCAGTGAGGGAGATGAAGCACATGTGGCGCCGCTGCCTGTTGACCGGGATGCTCGTTTGGCTTGCCGCGACACCGGCGTCCGCCTTCGTTGCCTACGTCTCCAACGAGAAAGGCAACACCGTCACGGTGATCGACACCAACAGCTGGACGGTGACCAAAACCATCAAGGTCGGCCAGCGGCCGCGCGGCATCGAGTTCTCGCGCGACGGCAAGTTCGTGATGGTCGCTGTCGGCGACGACGACACGATCCAGGTGATCGATACCAAGACCCAGGAGATCGTCGACACCCTGCCCTCCGGCCCCGACCCAGAATTGTTCACCCAGGATGCCGCCGGCAAGACCATGTATGTCGCCAACGAGAACGACAACACGGTCACCGTGATCGATCTGGAGAAGCGCGCCCGGCTCGGCGACATCCAGGTCGGCGTCGAGCCCGAGGGCATGACGATCAGCCCGGACGGCAAGATCCTGATCAACACGTCCGAAACCACCAACATGGCGCATTTCATCGACACCACGACGCGCCAGATCGTCGCCAATGTGCTGGTCGATTCACGGCCGCGCTTTGCCCAGTTCAAGCGCGACGGCTCCGAACTGTGGGTCTCTTCCGAGATCGGTGGCACGGTGTCGATCATCGATCCGGTCAAGCGCGAGGTGACCGGCAAGATCACCTTCGACATCCCGGGGCTGCGCAACGAGGCGATCCAGCCCGTCGGCATCGGCATGACCAAGGACGGCAAGACCGCGTTCGTTGCGCTCGGCCCTGCCAACCGCGTCGCGGTGGTCGACGGCACGACCCACAAGGTGCTCAAATATCTCCTCGTCGGCCAGCGCGTCTGGCACATGGATTTCACCCCGGACGAGAAATATCTGATGGTCACCAACGGCGTCTCCAACGATGTCTCGGTGATCGACGTCGCATCCCAGAAGGTGATCAAGACCATTCAGGTCGGCGAACTGCCCTGGGGGATCACGATCGCGCAGCCATGACCGCAACCGACGCCCATATCGCGAGCCAGCCCTCGCCGGATGCAAGCCCCGTAGCGGTCGTGCAGCCGGCGCTGTCGATCGGCAATCTCAGCCACAGCTACGGCCCGCGGCGCGCCCTGATCGACGTCAATTTCACGGTTGAGCCTGCGAGCTTCACCGCGTTGCTAGGTCTCAATGGCGCCGGCAAGAGCACATTGTTTTCGCTGGTGACGCGACTGTTCGGCATCCAGAACGGCCAGATCAAGATCTTCGGGCATGACATCAGCCGGACGCCGGGCGAGGCGCTGCGATTGATGGGTGTCGTGTTCCAGCCACGCACGCTCGACCTCGATCTGTCGCTGACGCAGAACCTGCTCTATCACGCCGCGTTGCACGGCATCTCGCGGCGCGAGGCGCGGCTGCGCAGCGCCGAGGTGCTCGGCCGCATCGGGCTCGCCGACCGCGCGGCCAGCAAGGTGCGCGACCTCTCGGGCGGCCAGATGCGGCGGCTCGAGATCGCCCGCGCGCTGCTGCACCGTCCCAGGCTGCTGCTGCTCGACGAGGCCACCGTCGGCCTCGACGTCAGGGCGCGCGCCGACATTCTCGATCATGTCCGGCAACTCGTTGCCGAACAGGGCATCGGCGTGCTCTGGGCGACGCATCTGTTCGACGAGATCATGCCTGGCGACGACCTCGTCGTGCTGCATCAGGGCCGGATGCTGGCGCACGGGCCGATGTCGCGCGTGATCGCCGACGCCGGCGCCCAGGACGTCAACACCGCCTTCATGCGCCTGACCGGAACAGCAACCCTCACCGGAAAACTGCCAACATGAGCAGCACGACGGTCACGCCTGAGCGAAGCGGCTTCTCGGTGTCGGAATACATCGTCTGCCTGAACGGCATCGTCTGGCGCGAGGCGCTGCGCTTCCTGCACCAGCGCGAGCGCTTCGTCTCGGCGCTGGTCAGGCCGCTGGTCTGGCTGTTCATCTTCGCGGCGGGCTTCCGTCAGGTGCTCGGCATCTCGATCATCCCGCCCTATGAGACCTACATCCTCTACGAGGTCTATATCGCGCCCGGCCTGATGGCGATGATCCAGCTATTCAACGGCATGCAATCGTCGCTGTCGATGGTCTATGACCGCGAGATGGGCAACATGCGCACGCTGCTGGTCAGCCCGCTGCCGCGCGGCTATCTGCTGTTCTGCAAGTTGCTCGCCGGTACTGCGGTGTCGCTGCTGCAGGTCTACGCCTTCCTGCTGATTGCATGGTTCTGGGACATCACGCCGCCGACCATCGGCTACCTCACCGTGCTGCCAGCGCTGGTGCTGTCGGGCCTGATGCTCGGCGCACTGGGCATGCTGATCTCAGCCAGCATCAAGCAGCTGGAGAATTTTGCCGGGGTGATGAACTTTGTCATCTTCCCGATGTTCTTCGCATCGTCAGCCCTCTACCCGCTCTGGCGCGTGCAGGAAGGCAGCCCGATGCTGTATTATGTTTGCCAGTGCAATCCGTTCACGCATGCGGTGGAGCTGATCCGGTTTGCGCTGTACGGCAAGATGAACTGGGTTTCGCTTGCGGTGGTCGGCGGCTGCACGGTGGTGTTCATGATCGGCGCGATCCTGGCCTACGATCCGTCGCGCGGTCTGGTGCGCCGCGGACCCGGCGGAGGCGAGGCATGACGGGCTTTCGGCCAGCCCTCGGCGCGCTGCTTGCGATGGTTGTGTCGAACCAGGTCGCGTTCGCCGCCGACCCGCGTTACCCGGACTGGCCCTGCCAACAAGCCAAGGTACCCGAGATCTCGCTCGCCGCGGTCTGGGCCGGGCCGCCGCTCGGCGATGCCGAGACCAAATGGCGGGACAATCCGAAGATCAGCCAACTTGCGACTAAGCTCGCGGCGCGCCGCGTTCCGCTTGAGGATGCACAGAAGGAGATCACCGAGTTCCTGTCGGCCGCCGCAGCCGACAAGGCCAATGCGGGAAAGCTGCTGTTCGCCGGGCTGTTCGATACGCTCAACGGCCAGCGGGCCTCGATCATGAACGGGCTGGAGCGCGTGATGCGCAAGCAGCGCGAGGCCGCGGAAAAGATCCGCGACGACACGATCAAGCTGCAAGCGCTGCAGGACGCCACGCCGCCGGACCAGGCCAAGGTCGACGAGCTCGGCAATCAGCTGGTCTGGGAGACCCGGATATTCGAGGACCGCGGACGCGTGGTGAAATTCGTCTGCGAGGTCCCGACCATCATCGACCAGCGGCTGTTCGCGTTGAGCCGCACCATCCAGCAGGAGCTGGATTAGGTCTGCGGCTGATCGTCCCGGCGATCATCAACAGGCCGCCGGAACAAATTGCCCCGCCCGCTCGTTGTCTCCAACTATATCTGAAGTTGGGAGACCTCGATGAGAGCAGCCAAGATCGTCATGACCAGCCTCGCCGCCGCGAGCCTGATCACCACAGCGGCTTTGGCCCAGCAATCCATGTCGGGAATGGTCACCAAGATTGACCGACTGAGTGGAACCATCTCGATCCAGCAGACGCAGAGCGGCACCGTTGGCGCTGCCGGCGGCGCGATTCAGGAATACAAGGTGCCCAAGGGACAGTCGCGGGAGGAGCTTCACGCTGGTGACAAGGTAACGTTCACCACCGCGGACGGCGACGGCAAGACCATCAACAAGCTCGACAAGCAGAAGTAGTTCGCTGGAGCGCTTCGCAGCCGTGTGAGGACGGGCTCACCGCTCGCCCTCGCGCGGCTCGGGCTCCGCATCCGCCAGCGGCAGATTGGCGCGTTCCCACCCGTCGGTTCCTTCCGGATACCACGCCACATTGCGGTAGCCGTACGACAGCACGCGCTTGGCCGCGTTCCACGACATCCAGCAATTCTCCTGGCAGTAGATCACCAGCAACCGGGTCTGATCGTCGCCGGAGGCGCGGGCCAGCCCGCGTCGCAGATAGTCCTCGGTCGATGCGGCGAGCTTGCCGTAGCCGGTGTCGGGCAGCCAGATGCTGCCAGGAATGTCGCGATGCGGCCGCTCGCGCCATACCGTGCCGGCCGGCAGATTGGGCTTCGGCGCGCGCGGCAGCACGTCGACGAAGGCGCCGGACTTGTCCCGCCAGATCGCTTCCGCTTCCGCGGTCGCGAGCACCCGCGCACCGGCAAGCGTGATCGGCACTGGCGCGCGATAATCCTCGGTTCGGTAACCGTCGGGCTCTGCAGGGTGGTCCTGCGCGCAGACAGGCGAAGCGGCGAGCAATATCACCGCAAGCATGGCCGCGAGCCTGGTCATGGCGATTTGGTCGCGGTCTCCGGCCCGATCGGACGGTCGTTCTCGTCGAGCAGCGGAACGCCGAAGTCGAGCAGGATCTTGTTGATCGCCGGCTGGTTCTCCTGGATCAGGCGATTGAGCTGTCGCTTCCAGTTCTGGTCGGACGCCCGCACGCCCATGCCGATGCGATAGACCAGCTTGGGTCCTGTGGTCTCCTTGAGCAGCGGCGTGACATGCAGCGGCGGGTTCGCCCGCTTGGCGTAGAAACCGGCCATCGGCCCCCACAGGATGCCGGCGTCGATCTCGCCCTTTTCGAGGTCGTTCATCATCGCCTCGGCCGAGGAATCGTAGCGCGTGTCGATCATCAGCGGATAAGGCTTCGCATTGGTCATCAGGCCGTTGATGGCCATGTTCGTCGCCGGCGGCGTTCCGGCGACGATGCCGATATGCTTGCCCTTCAGCCGCTCATCCTCGAGCGTCGTGACCTCATCCAATCCACTGCCCCGCTTGGCGACGATTGCATAGGCCGTGCGGTAATACGGATTGGTCCCCTGCGCGAGGTCGTCACCTTGTGGAAAGCCCATGATCACGTCGCAGCGATGCGAGCCGAGCGTGACCCGCACGAAGCCCGTCGCCTGCGGGAAATACATGTAATCGAGCCTCTTCTGCAGCTTCTCGGCGAACAGCTCGCCGATCTTGTTTTCAAAGCCCTCGCCCTTGTCATTCGAGAACGGCAGGTTGCGCGGATCGGCGCAGATGCGCAGCACCTTGGGATCGACCAGCTCGATGGAGAGTTCGCCCTGCTCGTTGACCTGCGCACGTGCGACGTCGCGGTCGGCGAGACAGACGATGAAGCCGGCAAGCGCGAGCAGAACAGGACGGCATCCGATAACTCTCATTACGCGATCTCCTCTTGATCGGGCAGATTGCCGCCATCCACCAATTGCCCGACGCACCATGACGTGCAACAGGGATAATGATCGCGACGGTGCCGCGTTGCTTGTTGCAGCGCAAACGGGAGCGCGGCGACATCGATCGCGCGTCCCGGAGAAACTGAGGCGGAAACATGGCTCATGGCGGTTCGGTGCTTGCGCTGCTCCTGATGCTTTGGGCGCCGACCATAGCGCGGGCTCAACAGGCGGAATTGCCTGTGAGCGAAGTCGCCCCCGGAATATTCGTTCACATCGGGGCGACCTCCTTGATGACACGCGACAACGAAGGCGCCATCGCCAATGTCGGCTTCGTGGTCGGCGACAGCGCCATTGCCGTCATCGACACCGGCGGCAGCGCCCGCGAAGGGCGGCAATTGCTCGCCGCGGTGCGCAGCCATAGCGACAAGCCGATCCGCTACGTCATCAACACCCACGCGCATCCGGACCATAGCTTCGGCAACGCGGCCTTCGTGGCCAACGAGACCAGCTTCGTCGGCCACAAGGCCCTGCCGCAAGCGCTCGCGGCACGCGGGCAATTCTATCTCGACGGCTTTCGCCGGACCATGGGCGATGCGTTGATCGACGAAGTAAAGATCATTCCGCCGACCGTGCTGGTCGCGGACACGCTGAAGCTCGACCTCGGCGGACGGACCCTCACCTTGAAGGCATGGCCACCCGCGCACAGCGACAACGACCTCACGGTGTTCGATGAACGCACCGGCACCCTGTTCGCCGGCGATCTGGTGTTCCTCGACCATATTCCGGCGATCGACGGCAGCCTCAAGGGCTGGCTGCACGCGCTCGACGGCCTCCAGGCTATTCCCGCCGAGCGCGTGGTTCCCGGTCACGGACCCGTGAGTGCGTGGCCTGCAGCGCTGGCCGACGAGCGGCGTTATCTTCAGACGCTTGCCGCGGACGTCCGCGCGCTGATTGCAGGCGGCAAACCGATCACGGCTGCGGCGGCGCACGCCGCGGCGGCCGAGCGGTCACGCTGGCAATTGTTCGACGATTACAACGCGCGCAACGCAACTGCAGCATTCTCGGAAATTGAATGGGAGTAGCTGTTCGTCCTATAGTGACGCGGCTGCATAGGATCTCGCGAACATGACTGGACCTCGCGCCCGCCTGCTTTGCATCGCCAGCCTGCTCGCGATCGCGCTGGGGATACCGGCTGCGCCGGCAGCCGAGAGCTATGATCCCTGGCCGGGCCTCGTCCAGGACATCTTCAGCAATCGTCCAATGAATGACGGCAACGATGTCATCGGCATCGAGATGCCGGCGCGCGCGGAAGACGCGGCAATCGTTCCGGTGACGTTGCGCACCAAGCTGCAGCCAGGCGACAGCCGCCGCGTCGTCGCCATCACGCTTGTGATCGACGAGAACCCGGCGCCGATGGCCGCGAAGTTCACGCTGGGGCCGGACGCCAACGTCACCGAGATCTCGACCCGCGTCCGTGTCAACAACTACACCAATGTGCACGCCGTCGCAGAGCTCAGCGACGGCAAACTCTATGTCAGCAAGGTGTATGTGAAAGCATCCGGCGGCTGCTCCGCGCCGGCCGGCAAGAATGTCGAGGAAGCGAAGAACCGGCTCGGCCAGATGCGCTACCGGCAATTCACGACGTCCGAACAGGGGCCGGCGACGAGCACGCGGGAGGCCCAGATCATGATCGGGCACCCGAACAATTCGGGCCTGCAGATGGACCAGGTCACGCAGCTCTATATCCCGGCCTTCTTCATCAATGAGCTGCACATCTGGCAGGACGACAGTCCGGTGCTCACGATGGAAGGCGGAATCTCGATTTCAGAGGACCCCAACATCCGCTTCACCTACGTTTCGAATGGGGCCAAGCACGTCCGCGCCGAGGCCAAGGACACTGACGGCCACGTCTTCGACCACGAATGGAAGGTCGAGAATCCCGGGACCTGACGCGTTCGCGCCGCACGATAGGGGTTAGAAGCACCTCACTTCGGCCTCGGCCTGCGCCCGTCTGAGGTCGCTGAGAGCGTTCGCCGCCTGCTCGGACGAGCGGAACTGGCCACCCAGATTGCCGCGCACCTGGGACATGCTCAGCACGGTTTCGGCGGTGACGTAGCGATCATAGGGGATGATCGAGGCGACCACGTCGATCGAGCAGGAACATTGTTCGATCGACTGCCGGGATTCGCCGTTGGCCTTCATGCAGCCGAATACATATTCAGCCCGCGCCGAGGTCGGATAGTCGTTGGTCTCCTGGGCCCGCACGCCGATGGCCGTCCCGCCAAGCACCAGGACGGCGACAATCGGTCGTAGCATGCCAGCTCCTGCCATGGTCGTGCTTCCTCTTCTCTTGCCGCAAGCTATGCTATGGGTGTTGATCAGAAAAGAAAACATTCGGGGAAGTGGCTCAACAAACGATGATCATCTCTGTACGCACGGTGTTGGCTGCGGCAATTCTGGCGGTCATGCAGTTCGGCACCTCGTGCAACGCGGAGACCATCCGCGTTGCAGCGCAGAAGACCGGAACGCTGGCTTGGGAACTGGCCGTCATCCGCTCCCATGGTCTCGACAAGAAGGCCAACCTGTCGATCGATATCGTCGAGCTGGCCAGCCCCGAGGCCGGCAAGATCGCGTTGCGCTCCGGCTCGGCCGACGTGATGGTGTCGGACTGGCCCTGGGTGTCGCGCGAACGTTCGCTCGGCGCCAGGCTGCAGTTCTATCCCTATTCGAGCGCGCTCGGCGCCGTGATGGTGCCGACCGCCTCGCCGCTCAAGACGCTCGCCGATCTCAAGGGGCGCAAGCTTGCCGTTGCCGGCGGCGCGATCGACAAGAACTGGCTGCTGCTGCAGGCCGCATTGAAGCGGGACGGCGTCGACCTGAAGTCGCAGGCGACCATCGTCTATGGCGCGCCGCCGCTGCTCGCCGCCAAGGCCCTCGGCGGCGAGATGGACGCGACGCTCAACTACTGGAATTTCTGCGCTGCGCTGGAGGCCAAAGGCTTTCGCCGGCTCGCCGGCATGGAAGAGATCCTGCAAAAGCTCGGCAGCAAGGGCCGCATCGCGATGATCGGCTATGTGTTCGACGAGGCCTGGGCCAACGCCAACAAGGATCTGGTGGCCCGCTTCATCGCCGTGACGCGTGCCGCGAAGGAGATTCTGGCGACCTCGGATGCCGAATGGGACACGATCGCGCCGCTGACCGGCGCGCAGGATGCGGCAACGCTGCACGCCTATCGCGACCGCTACCGCGAGGGCATCCCGCGCCGTCCGATCGCCGACGAAGAGGCGGATGCACGCGTGCTTTATCGGGTGCTGGCCCAGCTCGGCGGCCGCGATCTCGTCGGCACCGCGACCGAGCTCGATCCCGGCACGTTCTATCAAGCGATCCCGGGAGACTAGCGGTGTTGCGCCTCCTGTCTTTCGTGCTGTTCATCGCGACCTGGTGGATCGCCTCGCTCCTGATCGGCGATGCGAAGCTGCCGGCACCGCCGGTGGTGCTGTCGGTGCTCGTGGCCGAAGCGCGATCGGGTGCGCTGTTCGTCAATCTCGGCGCGACGCTGGCGCGCGTCGCGCTGGCCTTCACCCTCGCCATGGCGCTCGGCTCGGCGATCGGTTATCTGATGGGCCGCGTGTCGCTCGCCAACCGCCTTGGCGACCCCTGGCTGATCCTGCTGCTCAATCTGCCGGCGCTGGTCGTCATCGTGCTGGCCTATATCTGGGCCGGGCTGACCGAGGTCGCTGCGATCGCGGCCATCGCCATCAACAAGCTGCCGACCGCCGTCGTCACCTTGCGCGAGGGCGCCCGCGCGCTCGACCCTGCGCTCGACGAGATGGCAACCGCGTTTGCCTTGCCACGCGGCCGCGCCTTCCGGCATGTGGTCCTGCCGCAGCTTGCGCCCTACATCGCGGCCGCCGCGCGCTCCGGGCTGTCGCTGGTCTGGAAGATCGTGCTGGTCGCCGAATATCTCGGCCGGCCCAACGGCGTCGGCTTCGAGATCGGCGTCGCCTTCCAGCTGTTCGACATCCCGCTGCTGCTCGCCTACTCGCTGAGCTTTGCCGGGGTCGTGCTCGTCATCGAGACCTTGATGGTGCAGCCGTTTGAAACCAGGCTAACGCGGTGGCGGCTCCGTGCAGCTTGAGGTCAAGATTACAGGAAAGAGCTTTGCAAGCGCGGCCGGAAAGCGGCACGACGTGCTCGACAACGTCACCTTCACGCTCAACGCCGGCGAGGTTGGCGTGCTGTTCGGTCCGTCGGGTTGCGGCAAGAGCACCCTGCTTAGGATCCTCGCCGGGCTCGATGGCAACTATCAGGGCCACGTCACACGCTCGCCCGGCATGCGCCTTGGCATGGTGTTCCAGGAGCCGCGGCTGTTGCCCTGGCGCACTGTGGAGGAGAATGTGCGGATCGCCGCACCTGACGCCGATGACGGCACGCTGTCGGCGCTGTTCGAGGTGCTCGACTTGAGCGCACATCGCAACCATTTTCCCGGCGAGTTGTCGCTCGGCCTGGCGCGCCGCGTCGCGCTCGCCCGCGCCTTTGCGATCGAGCCGGATTTCCTGATTCTCGACGAGCCGCTGGCCTCGCTCGACAATGCCCTCGCGGGACGGTTACGCGACCAGGTCGCCACGCTGGTCGCCAGCCGGAAGATGATGACGCTGCTGGTCACCCACGATCTCGACGACGCAGTCCGCCTCGGCGACCGCATTTTCTTCCTGTCGCCGCGACCGGCCCGAATCCTTCACGTCGAGACCATCGCCGCGCCGCGCGCGACGCGCAGCGAGCCGGAGATCGGCGAAATCAAGCGTCAGCTTTCACAGTTGGACCTTGCAAATATGTGAGACGCCGTCATCCTTGGACGAAAGCGTAAGGGAGAGGTTGGATGCCGCGTGCGTTGGTTGCTGTAGGTGTTGCGTTGCTTGTGCTGCCGGCCACAGTGCTCGCCCAAGGCAAGGGCAAGGGCATCCGGCTGTGGAATCTGACCAGCGCCACGATTTCAAGCTTCGAGCTGTCGCCGGCGGGCAAGAACGAGTGGGGTCCGAACCAGACGCTCAACGACAAGGATAAGGAAGTCGACCACGACGAGCGCCTGCGCATCACCGGCGTAGAGCCCGGCCGCTACGATGCCAAGGTCGGCTACAGCGGCGCCCGGCAGTGCTTGGTTCGCGATATCGAGATCAAGGCCGACGCCGTGTTTTCGGTATCCGACAAGGACCTGAAGGATTGCAGCAAATAGCAGCTAGCCCACCGTCGGCTTGCCGTCCGCACCGGCGCGATCGTTGGCGTGCGGATATTCGCAGCGCCATCGCACCGCGGTCCATTTCGGATGCTCGCCGACCCATTGCGCGATGTAGGGCGGTGCGGCCATGGCGCATTGCTGCAGCGAACCATTCCAGTTGAACACCAGATGCTGCTCCTCGCAGGTGGCCGGCGACAGCACGGCACATACGGTGACGATCAGATCAATCGGATTCATGCGCGATCCCTAAGCGTGCTCACGAAATAGATAACACGAGGGAATACGTAATCAGCCAGGCCTGAGTTTCACAGGCCCGTGAAAGGCGCTGGGAACCCGGTTCTAGAAATTCAGACCGTACACCAGCCGCGCCTGGTGGCGCTCGAAATTGACCAGGTCGACGGCGGCATTGCTGCCGGCCCGCTGCCCCCAGGCCTGCACGCTCCAGGTCGCAGTCAGGCGCGAACGCTCCGAGAGCTGGAAATAGGCGGTGGGACCGATGAACAGCGCCTGCCCGGACAGTTCATCCAGGCCGATCCCGTCATACTTCCTGAAATAGCGCGCTTCGCCCCCGATCAGGATATCCGGCCGCACCTTGGCCATCAGGCCAAACGCGATACCGATCGTGGCATCCTGCTCTGCGGTACCGGTGCGCGGCATCCGCGTCCATTCCGGCTCATAGCTGACGTTCAGGGCCGCCACAGCCAGATTCGGAATCACCTCGCGGTCGAACGCCACCGTGAGCTCGGTGCCGTAGCTGCGGACTGCCGCAGCCGTCGTTTCATCGACGCGGCCGGCGCGCGTCTCCAGCGCGACCGTCATGCCGAAGGGCGTCGCCTCACGATTGAGAAAGCGATAACGAAAATCGACCGACACGCTTTGCCACGACAACTGGCGGCGATCGTCAAAGCCCGGAACGCGATTGATATCGTAAGCGCCGAAGGACGTGCCGAGCTCGACACGAAAGTTCGGCGCCGGAACGAGCTCGAGCTCCATCTCCTGATTGAGCGCACGATAGCGGCCGCCATCCTTGGCGAAGCGTCCGGTGGTCTGGCTCTGAAATTCCCGCTCGCCGACGTCGCCCACATCGGAGCCGATCATGAAGCCGAAGATGTGCTCGGTATCAAAGCCCTCGGCGTAGGCACCGAGCGGCAGCACGGCCGCGGCGCCGGCAATCGCCGCGCCCAGCACGCCCACCCAACGCCCTCGCCTGATTTCGAAACTCATCGTCCCCGGACCACCGCCTTAAGCCGCACTGTAGGCCAAAGCAGGACGGCCCGCCAATCGTGCCGGTGGTCTCGATCTCAACCTGTCGTGGGAGGGACCTGCGGGAAATTCGCGCGGCAGCATCGCGGCCGCGAAAGACGCCTGCCGCGGCTCGATGCAGCAAGCTGCTCGGGCCGGGCAGGCTGCCTCGCGTTATTGTCTCGGATTACTTGCGCGCTGCGCAGGCGTACATGTTGATTTCCATGCCGACCGGCACTTCGACGATCTTCGGTGTTTTCCAGGCCATTTCCTTCTCCCAAGTATGAGTTGGCGCAAGTGTCGCGCCGCACGGCAAGCTAGGGCTGGCTGTTCCAGGCTGCAAGCCGGCCGGGTAAGGACCGACTTCGCTGCTGGACATGCCGAAACGGACGACGGCTCGCTGACGTCCGCCCGGCTTTGATACGACTGGGAAACCCCGACACTGTTCTGTCAGGCATTTTCCGCCTGCCGGGCGGCGACGCACCGATAAGCAGACCCGATCGTGCCGACGGCGTCTTGCCCAAGAGCGAAATCGCAACTTTTTTTGTTGTGCGCGGAATCCGGCGCCCGTCGCCGGAGTCCGCGCAGCACAGCCCACAGGCACGGACCTATTTGAGCAGGCGCAGCAGCGCCCGGCCGGCGCGCGACTTCAACTCCTTCGCATCCAGCGTCCCGTCATTGTCGGGATCGGCGGCCTTGAACCGCTGCTCGACCACCGCGAGATATTCGTCGAGCGTCAGGGTGCCGTCGTGATCCGGATCCGCCATCTTGAGCTCTTTCGCAGTCAGCCGTCCGCGCAGTTCGCGCACATCGAGCGTGCCGTCGTGATCGGGATCGAGCTTTGCGAACAGATCGGCGGCAGCTTTCTTGGCCTCGGCAAGGTCGACCGTGCCGTCATTGTCGGGATCGAGCATCTTGAGCGCGCCGCGTCCGCCCGATGCCGCCAAGGCGGGACCTGACAGGACGGCCATGGCCAAGGTCAAGGCAAGCGAGCGGCGCGAAATCATCACTGGTCTCCCTTCAGTGCGGCTCCGCCGAGGTTACGGAGCAGGTCCTTCGAAGCCCACCATAGCAGCTTCGGCGCAGTTCCTACAGTTGGTCTGAGCGGCGATAGCCTGTCGGGTTTCGGGTGGAAACGGATGGCCTCACGGATCATCTGTGGCGCCGTGCCGATCGCAATGCACCAGAACGCGCGAGGTGACCATGAGCCATGTTTGCAGGACCACGTTGGGCTGCCTCGTTGCGCTCGGTCTGACCGCGCCCGTGTCCGCGCAGGACGGGGCCCCCGCCCCATCGGCGGAGGTTACCCAGCAGCGCACGCTCACCGGCAAGGAGCGGCTCGGACGCAAATGGACCGATGAGCAGCGCATCGACAATTGCAACGTGCCGCCGGACAAGCGGGGCACCAGGCCACGTCCGAGTGCCTGTGCGCGCGCGCCATCGAGCTGATCGAACCGTTCGCGCTGCGGCATAGCGGCGGGTCGCCCATGGCGTTGCGTATGCCACGCGACGGTAAGCTACGGACGCATCAGCGAAAACCTGAGGCTTTCGACCGGCCTCTCGAGGCCGATGGGGTTCGTTCACGTTTTCGTATTGACCCGTTTTGGTTTCAGGGGGATGGTTCCGTCCGCAACGTCAGGAATAGGCGTGCGGAAAAAGGTTCATTGGGAGGATATGATGAGACGCATTGCGCTGGCCGCAAGCCTCGTGATTCTTGCATCGTATGGTGCAAGCGCTCAGACCAACGAGCAGTTGGTCAAGGGTGCGACCGATACATCGAACGTTCTCAATTATGGAATGGGTTACAACCTTCAGCGCTTTTCGACGCTGAACCAGATCAACAAGGACACCGTCAAGAATCTGGTCCCGGTCTGGAATTACAGCTTGAACGACGACCGCAGCGAGGAATCGCAGCCGCTCGTCTACCAGGGCGTCCTTTACGTCACCACGCACAACGCCACGATTGCGATCGACGCCAAGACCGGCAAGCAGATCTGGAAGACGAAGGTCGAGTATCCCGCCGAGACGCCGCGTATCGTCTGCTGCGGCATCATCAATCGCGGCGCGGCCTTGTATGACGGCAAGCTGTTCCGCACCACCCTCGATGCCAATGTGATCGCGCTCGATGCCAAGACCGGCAAGGAGCTGTGGCGCGAAAAGGCTGCGGACATCAAAGAAGGCTACTCGATGACGGTGGCGCCGCTGGTCGCCGACGGCGTGGTGATCACCGGCATCTCCGGCGCCGAATTCGGCACCCGCGGCTTCATCGACGGCTGGGATCCGGCAACCGGCAAGAAGCTCTGGCGTACCTACTCGATCCCCACTCCCGACGAGCCCGGTGGCGACACCTGGAAGGGCGACACCTGGAAACTGGGCGGCGGATCGACCTGGATCACCGGCTCCTACGATGCCGAACTGAACACGGTGTATTGGGGCATCGGCAATCCCGGACCGTTCAACTCCGCGGTGCGTCCTGGCGACAACCTCTACACCTGCTCGGTGCTCGCGCTCGATCCGAAGACCGGCAAGATCAAATGGCACTACCAGTTCTCGCCGAACAATCCGTTCGACTATGACTCGGTGGCCGAGATGGTGCTCGCCGACATGAATGTCGAGGGCAAGCCGACCAAGGTGCTGATGGACGCCAACCGAAACGGCTTCTTCTACGTGCTCGACCGCACCAACGGCAAGCTGCTCGCGGCCAATCCCTATGTCAACGTCAACTGGGCCACCGGAGTGGACCTGAAGACCGGACGCCCGATCGAGACCGACGTTGCCAAGGATGCGCGTGACGGCAAGAAGGTCACGGTCTACCCGTCGATCCTCGGCGGCAAGAACTGGGAGCCGATGTCGTTCAATCCGCAGACCGGCCTCGCCTACGCCAACACGCTCGCCTTCGGCGGCAAGTACAAGGCCGAACCGGTGACGTTCAAGCAGGGCGAGTGGTATCTCGGCATGGACCTCACCGATCCCTGGGAATGGGGCACCGGACCGCGCGGCCATCTCAAGGCGATCGATCCGATGACCGGCAAGGCGAAGTGGGAAGCGCCGAGCGATATTCCGCGCTTCTCCGGCGTGCTCTCCACGGCCGGCGGCGTGGTGTTCTCCGGTCAGTTGACCGGCGAGTTCGAGGCGTTCGACGCCGACAACGGCAAGAAGCTCTGGCAGTTCCAGACCGGCTCGGGCATCGAAGGACAACCGGTAACCTGGCAGCAGGACGGCGTGCAATATGTTGCCGTCACCTCGGGCTATGGCGGCGTCTATTCGCTGTTCTCGGGCGACGAGCGGCTCGCCAAGGTCCCACCCGGCGGCTCGCTGTGGGTGTTCGCGGTCAAGAACTGAGCGCGGAGCACACGTGACTGAACGAGTAACCCTGTTGACGGCGGCGATCTTCGCCGCCGTCGCGGCAACCTTGATCACGTTGATCCCGGCAGCCGCACAGCAAGCCAGTGCAATCGACCTTGAGGGTCAGACCGACCAGGGCAAGGTCACCTACGCCAAGAACTGCTCGCATTGCCATGGGCCCAATATGGTCAACTCCGGCACCATCACGCCGGACCTGCGCGCGTTTCCCGGCGACAAGACCCGCTTCGTGACCACCGTGAAGCAAGGCAAGAACGGCAAGATGCCACCCTGGGCCGACATCCTGAGCGAGCAGGAGATCGCCGACGTCTGGGCCTTCCTGTCGAGCCGGAGGAGCCAATGAGAGCCCTGGTAGCGGGCGCGGCGACGGCTTGGCTTCTCGCCATTGCGGCGGCGCAGGCCGCCGACGCGCCGCTCAAAGTATGCCTCGATGAGGATCTGCCCCCGTTGTCGGCGCATCTTCGCGGCAAGCCGGATGCCGGCTTCGATGTCGCGCTCGCGCAAGTGATCGCCGAGCGGCTCGGGCGGCCGCTCAAGATCCAATGGTTCGAGAGCAAGCTCGACGAGGATTCGAGCCCCGCGCTGGAAGCCAACGCGCTGCTGTCGGACGGACGGTGCGCGCTGGTCGGCGGATACGCGCTCACCTCGGACTCCCTGAAGGCCCCGGGCGTCGCGACGGCCAAGCTGCCGGACTTCGACGGTGCCACCCGCGACGACCGCCGCCGGCGGATCCCGATCGGGGTGCTGGCGCCAAGCCAGCCCTATATCTATTCGCCGATGACCGTCGTGCTCGGCCCCAAGGCCAAAGAGCGCCTCAAGGACCGCAAGATCGCCGACATCGGCGATCTCGCCGGCCTGCGCCTCGCGATCGAAAGCGGCACGCTGGGCGACGCCATCCTGATGACCTTCGACAAGGGAAAGCTGATCGAAGACATCACCCACCTCGTCCCCGGGCGCAGCGACCTGTTGGGAGAGCTGGAGCGCGGTGAATTCGACGCCACCCTGCTCGACCTGCGCCGGTTCGACGCCTACCGCGCTGCTCATCCCGACACCAGGATCACCGCCTCCGGCTATTACTATCCGATCGGCGCCAACCGCGGTTACGTTGCGCTCGAGACCGACAAGGCACTCCTGGAGGCCGTCAACAAGGTGCTGTCCGACCTGCAGGCCAAAGGCGCCATCGCCGAGCTTGGCAAGGCCGCAGGCCTCACCTGGCTCGCTCCGCGCGAGCCGATCATCCTCGGCGATGTCTGGCTGAAGATCCTGAACCGATGACGCCGGCGACGGCCTGCTATCGCAGGTAGCTCGCCAGGTTCATGCTCTGGATCTTGGCGATCGCCGAATAGGACGCCGTCAGCTGCGCCTGATAGGTCGAGAGCTGCGCCGTCACCGCCGCGACGTCGACGCCGGTCAGGTTGGTCGACAGGGTCTTGGCGAAATTCTGGTAGTCGCTCTGGTCCGTGCTGGCGGTCTCGATCTGCGATGCCGCGGTCGAGAGCTTTGCCTGCACCGTCGACGTTGCATCCAGCGCAGTGCTGGCGAGGTTGAGCGCCTGCGAGATAACGCTCGACGACAACGTCGTGCTGTTGCCGACGTATTTCAGCAGCCGCAGGACCTGCTCGAAGGCAGGATTGTCGGCGGTGACGCCGTAGGAAACCGACTGGCTATCCGAAACACGTACCGACGCGATCTCGCTGTCGCCCTTGTAGTAGCTGGTGTCCGATGTCGTCAGCGAGCCCGTGCCGGTGTCGTAGCTCGACAGATCAACGGGCGCGGTGTCGGTGCGGGCGCCGCTGAAGACGTATTCGCCGTCATACTGAGTATTGAGCAGCCCCTGCATCTGCGAGATCGCCTGCTGGGCATAGTTGATCACCGATGCCGTCGCCGTGCTGCTGCCGGTCGTGGCGGCGCTGAGCTGGGTCCGCAGCTGCGTGATGATATCGGTCACCGAACCAACCGCCGAATACATCGCCTGCACCTTGTTGTCGGCGAGATTGCCGGCATCGATATAGGACTGGGCGCGCGTTACCGAGACCTGCAGATTGATCACGCGCGCCCGGCGCCGGAACCGTAGCCGCCGAAATCCTCGGATTGCAGCCCGGAGGACTCCTGGACCTGCTCGTTGGCCATCACCGACTGCACGCGCAACGCGCTTGATATCATCTGCTCCGATTGCGCGAAGGTGGCAACACGCATCATCATGACAACGCCCTCACACTCAGGCTGTGCCCATCGCGGTCATCAGTGCCGAGAACATGGAATTGATGGTCGTAATGATCTGGGATGCGGCAGCGTACTTGTTCTGCAACGCATTCAGATTCGCGCTTTCCTGGTCGATGTTGACGCCCGACTGCGACGACAGCGAATTCGCATAGGTCGACTGTGCGGTTTGCTTGGACGTGTAGGTTGCCGATGCCTGGCTCGCCTTGCCGGCGACGTTGGCAACGATCGCTGCCGCATAGTCAGTGAAGGAGCCGGTGGTGGCGCCGAGACCACCCGCCATCGCGAAGCTGGTCGACCCCGTTAGCGCGCTCGACAGCGCGTTCACCACCGTCGCCGAGCCCGACGACAGCACCGAATTTCCGACCGTGAGCGTGGATGACGCATCGAGCGTCGCGGTCGGCAGGGCCGCGGTGCCGCTGAGGATGTCGCTGCGCACCCCGATGTTGGACGCGCTGGTCCCCGTGATCAGGTCATTGAGCCCGAAATACCGGGAAAATCCCTCACCGCCGACCGAACTCGTCATCTGGTTGATGGCAATGCCATTGCCGGACCCGGTCGCCGAGATCGACAAATGTCCGTTGCCATCGACCGATGCCGACACGCCCGGGATGGTGTTGATCTTGGCGGCAAGAGCCCCCACCGTCGAATATGCCGATAGGTCTATATCCTGATACGATACGAGATTGCCGCTCTTGTCGGCGACTGCGATACGTACCGTGCCGGTGCCCGCGAACGATGTCGAATTGCTGACAGTCGCCGTACCGGTCAGACTTGTCGGCGGCGGCACCGATGAGCCCTGGTTCGATACAGCATTCACGCTCGAGGCCAACTGCTGGGCAAGCTCGTCAAGCTGCGACTGCGCGGCCGGCAAGGTCTGGTCGCGCAGGGTAATCAGGGCGCTGACCTTGCCGGAGGAGATCTGCGAGGTGATGTCGACCCCGTTGACCGTGATGCCGCTGAAGCCGCTCGTCGCCGATCCCGCGACATACGTCGTCGCCGCCGTGACGCCGGGCACCGCCGTATAGCTCAGCGGGTGCGCAGTGCTGTCGACCAGCGCCTGCCCGGAACCGGTATAGACCTGCAGATCGCCGCTCGACGTGGTGAAGTAACTCACATTCATCTGCGACGCGAGGTCCTGCAGCGCGCTGTTGCGCTGATCCTCGAGATCGGCGGTCGACTGGCCGGCGGCGGCTTCCTGCTTGATCTGCTTGTTGAGGTCGGAGATCTGCTGCAGGTCGGAATTGATGTCGGTGATCGACGAAGCGATATCCTGATCGGCATTGGAGCGCAGTTTCTGGATGCCGCTCGAGGTCTGCTGCAGTTGATTGGTGACCGCAGCGAGCGCGCTCACGGCGTTCGATTGCAGCGACGCGCTGCTCGGCGTGCTGGCGAGCGAGGACAACGCCGATTCGAATGCAGCGATCGTGTTGGCCAGCGACGTGCCCGTCGTGGAACTGTCGCCGCTCGACGTGCTGCCGTAGAGCTGCTGGAGCTCGGTCAGATAGCTGTTGTTGGTGTCGGCGGCGCCGAGATCGGAATCGGCCCCGACCAGCGACTTCAGGAGCAGCTTGTCGACCGCGCTGGTGATCCCCGAGATCGTGACGCCGGTGCCGACGCCAGAGGTGACGCTGCTGCTCTGATTTGCGGTCTTCTCGGTGTAGCCCTTCGTGTCGGCATTGGAGATATTGGCTGACGCCACGCTGATCTGCACCTGCGTGGCAGACAGGCCGCTGAATGCGATGCTTCGTGCGATGTCGAGCGACGACACGACCAACTCCCTCCGGCGCCGGCGCGATCAGGCCCGCACGTTGGTGCCATAGGATATCGCGGATGTGACTCTGCGGCCGCCGGCCCCATAGGGCGATACGTTGGCGATCTGCTCGCGGATCGCCTGCATGATCGCCTCGATCCTGCGGTTGCTGGCGTCGATCGCCGCGCGCAGCCGCATCACGTTCTCGTCCATCGCGACCCGCAGCTTCAGGATCCGATCCATCAGCTGCTCGCGCAGGGCGCGATCCTGGACGTTGAGATTGGCGGTCTTGCCGACAGCCTCCGCCACGCACTGCTCGAACAGCGTGGCGAGGCGGTTCTTCTCGTCGACCTGTTTCAGCCGAGAAGCCGGCAGGCCCTTCGCGAGCTCGACGTTCTCCTCGTTGACGATCTCGATCAGATTGTCGATCAGTGCGATCAACGACCTGGCGCGCTCGTCATTGCCCGCGGGATTGATCTTGATGTTGCGTTCCGGTGTCATGTCATCGCTCCCGTTCAAGCTAGTGTCCGCGGCGCAGGGCGCGAACCGATTGCGCACTGCGCCCATACGCGGTGATTGCCGTTACCCGGACCGAGGCCCGGTTGAGTTCCTGGTCGATCCGCGCGCATTCGCGCATCAGCAGGTCACGCAATGTGCCGACGTCGTCGAGCAACGCGGTGAGTTGCGCCCGATCGTTCGACTGAACCGAGGTAGCCTTCGCCTGCAGCCGCTGAAGCCTGACCAGCAAGCGGTCATTCTTTGCTGCGGTCATCATCGCGACACCGCCGAAATCAGCGTGTCGAACATCTTGTTGACGGTGGTGATGACCTGCGACGCCGCCGAATAGGCCTGCTGCGCCGAGATCATGTTGGAAAACTGCCCGCTGGTATCGGTGGTGCTCGATTCCAGTTCGCCGCCGTAGACCGTGCCGGCCCCGTTGGTCCCCGAGGTCTGCAACGTGGCGTTGCCGGATGCTGCCGTCGCGGAATACATGCCGTCGCTGGCCGCGTTCAGCCCGTTGGGGTCGCTGAAGGTCGCAACCGCGATCTTGTAGATCGCGATCGTCTGCCCGTTGGAATAGGTCGCGTCGACCACGCCGCCCTTTCCGATCGCGATGCTGCTCAGCTTGCCGTAGGGAAGACCGTCGGCCGTAATGCCGGTCAGGTCGACTGCCGGGGTCGTCTCACCCGAGGCGTACTGGGTCAGGCCGTCAGTCTTGCCGACGGTACCGAGATTGAGCGCGATGCTGCTGTTGGCAGCCCCGTCGGTCCAGCCCGTCACCGAGATCGCCGGTGGGTTTGGATTGGTCGAAGCGAGCGAACCATCACTATTAAAGGTGATGGCCACTGTGCCGCTGCTCGTGGTTCCCGTCGTCGTGCTCGAATTCGAGGCAAGCGTTGGATTTCCAAAGCTTGCGGTCCAGGCGTTGGCGCCGGTCTTGGTCCAGGTGATCTGGATCGAATTCGCCGTTCCGAGCGAGTCGTAGGCCGTCATGGAGCTGGTGAAGGTGGCGCCGGTCGCCGCATCCGACGGCAGGTTTGCTGCGATCGTCGCCTTGGTCGTAGCACTGCCGCTGGTGGCGGCGACCTGCGTGTTGATCGGCCCAAGACTCGCGGCCGACGCATTGCCGAGGATGTTGCCTTGAGCGTCGGTGCGCCAGCCTTCGAGATAGTTGCCGTTGTTGACGAGATAGCCTGCGTTGTCGGTGGTGAACGCACCGTTACGCGTATAGGAGGTGGTGCCGCCCGCCGTCGCATTGGTGGTGACGAAGAAGCCGCTGCCCTGGATCGCGACGTCGGTCGCGTTGGTGGTCGCGGCCAGCAATCCCTGCTGGCTGATGTTGGCGCGGCCCGACACGTTGACGCCGCCGGACGTGTACGAGGTGGCGCTGCTCGACGCCGTCACCAGATCTTCGAACATCGCCGACGTGGTCTTGTAGCCCGTGGTATCGGCGTTCGAGATGTTGTCGGAAATCATTGCCAGCGACTGGCTCTGCGAATTGAGCGCCGAGATCGCCGAGGAAAGTGCACCAGTGAGACTCATGATAATACTCCGGAGGCAATCAGGACGTGACGCCGATGATGTTGGCCGCGCTGACGGGAACACCATTCACGAGCAGTGAGGGCGTCGAGCCGGAGGCATCGATCCCGGTCACCGTTCCCGTCATCGTGGTGTAGCTGAGCAGCGAGTTTCCGGCGGAGTCGGTCGCGGTCACCTTGATCGTGTACTGGCCGCCATTGCCGAGCTGGGTGCCGCTCGTGGTCTGGCCGTTCCAGGTGAAAGTGTTTGAACCCGCCGTTCCGGTCCCCTTGCCGCTCCACACCGTGTTGCCGGAGGAGTCCTGGATCGCGATTGCGACGTTGGAGGCAGCCGACGTGAGCGAGTAGCCGAAGGTCGCCGAGCCGTTGGTCAGCTTCGCCGTGTCGGTCTTCGCCTCGACGGTGTGGCCGATATAGTTGACCGAGTTGAGCGTCACGAGGCTCGAGAACGAGCTCGCGAGCGACGTCATGCTGGCGTTGGTCGACTGCTGCTCGGTGAAGTTGGCGTAGGAGGTGAGCTGATTAATGAAGTCGGTCGTGCTGGTGGCGTTCAGCGGGTCCTGGTTTTGCAGTTCGCTGACGAGCAGATTGAGGAAATCGGTCGAGCTCATCCCCATCGACGCGCTGCTTGACGAACTCGACGACGAGTTCGAGGCGGCGGAGGCAGCAGCAGAGGTTGCCGAAGAAACAGTCATGACAAGGCTCTCTTCGTCGCGGGTTAAGGCGACGGAACGCGGTGAAACGTTGGAATCGTGAAGTCGTTCGCAGATAAAACGGATGACGCGGCGATTTCAGGCGCGGATTCATCCGCGCGGAATCATTTGATTAATCGGCAGATTTTGCCGATCGGCCGCCCCGCGCAGCACGCAAGCGCGCCCGCCGCGGCAGGGCGCGCTTGCGCTGCAAAGCAATGGGAAGAGCTTACAGCGAGAGGCTGATCGGCAGATCCGGCTCGCCGAACATCAATGCCGGCGGCGCCAGCGCGGGCAGCAGGCAGAGGGCCAGCAACAGCGCAGGCAGCACCTTGCCTTGCTGCGCGGTATCGCCTTGAGCCTGCGCGTCGTTCGGCTGCTCCTCGGGCGCGGTTGGCTCCGAGGCCGGTTCTTGGGATAGTTCTTGGGCCAGTTCCTGCTGCGGCAGTTTCGCCGCCGCGGTCACGATGCGGTCGACCAAGCCCTTGGGCGCGCGAACCGGCGGCGCCGTGAGCGCCCGGCGGACCGCGCTTGCCTGCTCATAAAGCGACCGCGCCTCGGCCGAGGATGCGAGCAGCTGGACGGCAGCAAGACGTTGATCATCGGGCCAGCGGGACAGATCCTCCCCCAGCCGGTCGATCAGGTCTTCGAATGTCGCAACGTCCATCCCGTGCGCAGATCCAGCCTCGTCGCCAAGGCTGTCATAAAGCATTCGCGGAACGGCGGAAATCAATTTCCGCCGCCGGTGCGTCAGGTCCAGCATGGTGCTTACCGAGCGGCCTTTTTTCCCCAACAGGACATCCGCCCGAGCGCCCTGCCCGTCCCGGCGAAACGGGTTCGCTGGCCGATTCGCGCGCTCAGCGGCCGGCGGCTGATTCGAGCGTCTTGTCGAGCGTCTTGGCCTTGGCGGCCTTGCCGGCGGTCGCCTCGACGAAGTTCCAGGCGTCGCGCAGTTCGGTCAGGCTGGCAATGATGCGCCGGAAATTCTCCCGGGCGTGCGGCCGGCCGTAGGAGCGCAGGCAGGCCATGATCAGGGCGTTGTAGGTCCGGAACAGGCGATCGGCCATCGCGCCCCCGCGCGTGACATCGAGATGGTGGCTCAGCCCGCGCAGGATCGCGGTCGCCCGCGTCAGATAGGTATGCCCTTCCTCGAAGCGCTTCGCCTCGTGCGCATCCAGCGCCTTCTGCAACAACGTGATGGCGCCGTCGCACAGCATCACCACCGCCTTCAGCGGCGGAACCGCCACCGCGGCGGATCGATAGGCATTGTGCGCAAGGTAGGCCGTGGCATTCTGGGTCATTATTTACTCGATGATGCGTTCAGGAGGGCACTCAGGTAGCCCAGCGTGTTGTTCGCGCTTTCGATGGCGGCCTGATAATTGGCGTATTGAAGCTGCAGCTGCGCCTTGAACGTCGCGGCATTGCTCTGGATATCACCGACCTGGGACTGCAGGTCGGTATCGCGCGATTGCAGGTTGGTGATCATGGTCTGTAGCTGACCGCTGGTCCCGGAGTTGGTTTGCGCGAGCTGATAAAGTTGCGCCGCAAGCCCGGACGATGACGTGACGGTGATCGATTGCGAGGTCGAGCCGGTGTAGGTGAATGCCATGCCGGCGTAGATCGTGCCCGAATTGCCGATGATGGAGTCGCCGACCACCGAAAAGCCGGAACTGTCGCCGCCGACCGAGGCGCCGGTCAGCGTGCCGGTCGAATCCACCGTGACATCGAGCGTGAACGATTGCGGCGACGTGCCGGTGTTGACGACGTTGAGCTGGCTGGACGAGGTCGTCGTCTGCGCGGACAGCAGCTTGGTGACGCCGGCCAGGTTTTGCGTCAGCACGGTCGACAGCGTACCGGTATCGAGCTGCAGCTCGTTGTTCTGGTTGAACGACAGGCCGAGGTCGGCCATCGTCATGCCGCCGACCGAGCCGCTGAGCACCTGCTGAAGCTGGGTCATGATATCGCGCATCGTGCTGTCGCCGAACAGCACCGCGCTCGATGAGGCCGAGCCGTCGGAGTTCTGCGCCGACTGCGCGATCACCTGGTCGCGAAACGCATTGTAGTTGGTGACGAAGGTCTGCAGCGCCGAGGTGATCTGGCTGGTGTCGGTCGAGATGCTGATGTTCAGGCTGGTGCCGCTCGGCGTCGGCTGCAGCAGGTCGAACGTGACGCCCGAGAGCACGTCGGAAATATCGTTGGTGCTGCGCGTGAGCGCGATACCGTCGAGGGTGAATTCGGCGGATTGCGCCTTCTGCAACACGTCGGTGAAAGCCCCCGTTGTGTCGGTGACACCGAGCTTGTTCAGGATGTCGTCGCCGGATGTCGACGAATAGGTGATGTTTGCGGCGTCCTGGGTCGCCGTCAGCACCATCTCATAGGACCCGCTCGACACCTGGACGATGGAAGCCTGGACGTTGGTGCTCGAGGTCTGGGCGTTGATGGTGTCGACGATATCCTGCATCGACATGCCGCTGGTGATCGAGATCGCCGTGCTGCTGCCGCCGGCGAGGCCGAGCGAAAACGTGCCGGAGAGGCCGAGCGCCGTCGAGGTGCTCGACTGCGAGGAACCGATCACTTTCTGCGCGGTTGCGAGCTGGGTGATCTGGAGCGTGTGATTGCCGGTCGCCGAACCGCTGTTGACGCTCATCGACAGCGCCGAGGAGGCACTGACGTCGCCGGTGGACGAAATCGTCGCCGAGCGTGTGGCGAACACGTTGGTGGCGATCGAGTTGATGATCGACGTGCTGAGCGACGACAAGCCGGTTGCCAGTGTCGACAGCTCGGTCTGCAAGGATTCGTAGGCCGTGACCTTGGCCTGGTTCGCGGTAATCTTGGTGGTGATCGTGGTCGCCGCCGCGAGCTTGGCATTGACTTCGGCATCGATCAGGGCGGTCCAGTCGATACTGGCCGAATTGGTCGTGCCGGTCGTGGTCACCGTGCTGGCGGAACTCGACGATGTCGTAGCTGATGTGCTCGAGGTGGCGCTGCTAACCGTCATGTCGACACCTCCGCCGTCGTGAGGATCGGGCCGGCAAGATGCCGGCCCGATCTATCGCTCGAATTAGCCGAGCAGCTTCAGCAGGTACTGCGGCATCTGGTTGGCGGCGGTTTCCGCCGACACCGCCGCCTGGGTCTTCACCTCGGCCGACGACAGCGTCGCCTGCTCGGAGGCGATATCGACGTCCTTGATCGCCGAATTGGCGGACTGCAGGTTCTGGGTCTGGGTCGAGATCGAGTCGGCGCTGAAGTTGAAGCGCGATTCCTGGGCACCGATCTCGGCGCGGGCGGACGACACGGTGTCGATCGCGCTGTCGAGGGCCGACATCGCGCTGGTGGCGCTCGACAGGCTGGAGACGTCGAGCGAGGTCACGCCGAGCGAGGACGCCGTCAGGCTGGTCAGGGTGATCGTGATGGTGTCGGCCGAGGTCGAGCCGACCAGCACCGAGACGCCCGAGGAGAACACGCTCGAACCGTCGAGCAGGCTCTGGCTGCTGTAGCGGGTGCCGGAGGCGATCGAGTCGATTTCGCCCTTGAGCTGCGTGAATTCCGAGTTGATGTAGGCGCGGCTGGAGTCAGCCACGGTGCCGGAGGCGGACTCGGAGGCCAGCGACTTCATGCGGGCCAGGATGTCCGAGATGTTGGAGGCGCCGCCGTCGGCCGTCTGCAGGATCGAGGTCGCCTGCGCCGCGTTGGTGGCAGCCTGCTGCAGCGTCGTGATGTCCGAGGAGATGCGGGTCGAGATCGCAAGGCCGGCCGCGTCGTCGGAAGCGGAGGTGATGCGCGAGCCGCTCGACAGCTTCGACAGCGCACTGGTCTCCTGCATCGAGTTGATGTTGAGGTAACGGACCGCGGAGTTGGCGGCCGTGTTGGTGGAAATTGCCGGCATGAGTAGCTCCTGTGCTGATGGGGCATGGCATGCCGCATCGTGAGAAAGTGAGGTGACGCGGATCCAGCCCCCGTCCGCCCGATCAAACGGGTCGGCCGCCGGTGGTCAGGCGCGAAATCTTCAGAAGCCGAAATTTATGGTTAAGAGTCGGTGAACGCGCCGCGCAGGTCGCGCTCGTGCCGCTTGAGCATCTCGCGCAGCTGTTGCCGCCCGCGCTTCAACAGCGACTCGACCGCGGCGACGGTCGTATCCATCACCTCGGCGATCTCGCCGTTGCTCATGTTCTCGTGGTAGGAAAGGATCACCGCGACGCGCTGCTGCTCGGGCAGCCGCTGCATCGCGAGCTCGAGGAGATTGCCGATCTCGTTGCGCTCGATGACGGTCGAGGCGTCGAGTTGCGTGTCGGCGACCTCGGGCACGACATCGACATTCTCGGTGCGCGGCTTGCGGCGCAGATCGATGCAACGGTTGCTGACGACGCGATAGAGCCAGGTCGAGAACTTGGCGCGGCCGTGCTGCCAGCGGCCGCGATGCGTCCACACCTTCAGCATCGTGTCCTGCACTACATCCTCTGCATCTGCGGCATTGCCGACGATGCGCAGCGCGATCGCGTAGGCGCGATCGACATGGCGTTCGACGAGCGCACGAAACGCCGCCTCGTCGCCGGCGGCGAGACGGTCGAGCAGCTCCTTGTCCTCGTCCTGGATCTCGACGGTGTCGAGCGGGCCCGCATCGGCTACCGTGGGGACGTTGCTCCAGGGAGCAGTCGCTTCGGCCGGCGCAGCCGCGGCCGTCGTGGCCTCAACCTCGACCGCTGCCATCACATCAAGCGCGTAACTCATCCGCCGCTCTCCAACCAACGCCGCAAGCACACATCGCATGCGGCTTCTGAGCGTTGAACGGAGAGGGCAGACAAACCAGGCGAACTTTTTTTGTTATTTTTCAAATGCTTAGCTGGATCTTTTTGCCGACCGCCCGGCAAAAGCTGCCGCTGCGCGAAGGCGCGGGCCGCAATTCTACGAAGTCTGGAGCAGTCGTTCAGCATCGCCTTGCATGCCCGCGGAAGATTTCGTCGCGCCGGAAAACGCTGTTGTCACATCAACTAACGCCACGCGAACACATGCATGCGCGGAGCATGCGATTGATCCGTCGCCGTTGGTCGCCATCTTGCACTCGACGATTGCGGCTAGGCAATTTTTTCCGAATCACCATTTCGACGTTATCGGATTTTTTGAATCTGTCAGTCGCGAAGCGCGGGTTTTGGAATCTCGCATCAACTTTTTTGAATCATCGCGCCTGATTTGTCTCATGCAGCCGTTCAACGCATGAGGACTGGCGGGAATTTTGCGCATGACGATCATGACGGTCGACGCAACGCGTCGAGCGCAGAATGTTTCTGCATGTTCATTCGATGTTTTCGATACATTTCTGTTGCGCGCCTGCACGACGCCGGATGGCGTATTTGAAAGGGCTTTTCAGCATTCTCGCATTGCTGAAAAATTTCCAAGCATGTCCGTCAGTTTCGTTCAGCATCGTATCCAGGCGGAGGCGCGCGCGCGCAAGCTGGCGCTGGAGCGCAGCGGCCACACTGAAGTGCGTATCGCCGACATCTATAAGTACTTTCCGTTCAGGCTGTTCGGCCTGAGCCGCGATGCGTTGGGCGAACTCGCGCAGATCGAGTTCGAAGCCGAGCTCGAGCTGTGCCGCGCCAACCCGGAAATGCTCGAGCAATATCTCGACATGAAGCGCAGCGGCTTTCGCGTCGGCTTCATCTCCGACACCTACTGGAACAGCGACCAGCTCGCGCAGTTGCTGCGCGCCTGCAGCCCGGGACTGACCTGGGACTTCCTCTACGCATCCTGCGATCACGGCTCTGGCAAGAGCGAAGCGCTGTTCGAGGCCTATCTCGCCGAGCAAGGCATCGATGCGGCAAGCTCGTTCCATATCGGCGACAATCACAACGCCGATATCAAGGGCGCCTGCCGTCACGGCATCCGTCCGCGCTACTATCCACAGGCCAGCGCGCCGTTGGCGTCGAAGTTCCAGCGTGAGACGTCGATCTTCGAACTGCTGTGTCCCGACCAGCCGTCGCGGCTCGATTGCGGCGCCCGCACACTGCGGCGCGCTGTGACCGCACGCAGCGCAGAGCATTCGCCCGCTTTCAATCTCGGCGTCACCGTGCTCGGCCCGGTGATGGCGGCGTTCGACGCCTTCATCGAAGCGCGGCGCGCGGCACTGACGCGCGCGGGCGCGCGCGTCGCGATCGGTTTCCTCGGCCGCGACGGTCTGCTGCCGTATCGCGTCTGGCAGGCAAGCCATGGCGAGACCGGCGCCTATGTCGAGATCAATCGGCGCGTCAGCCTGGTGGGGTCGGCCGATACGCTCGAACCGCTCAGCGAGCTGCTGAGCCGTGTCGTCAAGATCGACGCGGCGACTTTCGTCGATATCGTCAAGGTGCAGCCTCCTGCCGTGATGAAGTTCTTCGCGCAATTTCCCGACGGCATTGCGAGCGGCCGCGAACTCGCCGACGCCCTGCCCGACCTGATGGATCCGCGCGAAATCACCGACATCGCCGCCCGCGTCCGCGCGCGCCTGCTGGCCTATCTTCGCACGAAGATCGCGGATTTCGACGGCTGCACCGATCTGATCCTCGTCGACCTCGGCTATTCCGCCAGCGTGCAGAAGTCGCTGCGGCGCATCTTCGATCGCGAGGGCATTCGCATCCGCCTGCATGGCGCCTATCTGCTGACGCTCGATGACGCCTTCGACGACATCGCCGATGACGACACCGCGGAAGGCCTGATCTCGGATCGCATCGTCACGCCGCACGTCAAGCGCATGCTAATCCGTAACGTCGCATTGCTGGAGCAGCTTTGCTGCTCCGACGAGGGATCGGCACGCGACTATCGCGGCGGAGAGGTGTTGCGCGAGGGCGATCAACGCCCGGCCGCGCAGCTGGCGCTGGCGAACGAGGTGCAATCCGGGACGTTGGCCTATGCGTCGCGCGCCCGCGAGCTGGCACCGCGCTATGCATTGCAGCCCGACGCGGATCCCATCGTTGCGGCACGCTGGGCCGCCGCCGTGCTCGGACGCCTCCTGCTGCTGCCCGACGATGATGAACTCGTGCTGCTCGGCGGCATCAAGCACGACGTCAACCTCGGCACCCAGGCGCTGGCGCCGCTGCTCGACGCCGGCTTCGTCAATGACTACATCGTCGCGCGCGGCCTCGCCGCCGCCTGTGCGGCTCCGGCGCCGCCGATGTGGCTGGCCGGCAGCTTCGCCGCGCTGTCACCCGCGCATGCCTACCTCTACACATTGTTCGGCGCCAATCGCCTGCCCGCGAACGTGTTCGGCGAGGCGCAATGCGGGACGCTGCAGGTCGGCCTGTTCGGGCCAGACGGCCAGGCCTCGCTGGAAGCCGTCAGCGTCTATCATACCGGGCTTGGCGACCTCCGCCTGCGGATTCCATTGTCGCGCCGCATGGCGGTTGCGACCATCGCGCTGCCGCTGGCAAAGCTCAGCCGCGCCGGGATGCTCTACGGCATCACGGTCCAGTACGGTGAGAGCACCGCGAAGGCTGCGGAGGGTTCGAACGTGACGGCGATCGCCGAGGAACGGCTGATCGATGCCGGCCTCGAGCGGAGCGGCCGTCAGTTCCGTGCCACCACCGAGAACGGCATGCTGCTGATCCCGGTCGATGGCTTCAAGGACGATGTCGCGATCTACACCGTCGCGCTGACCGCCCTCGACCATGACCGCATCCTTGCCGTCGAGGACCGCGACGGTAACCGAGCCCCCTCGGCCACGCTGACCTGGCGCAACGCCAGCGCTGCGCAGGCCTCCAACGGCCACTGATTTGTCCGCCTGATCTGGCCGCCCCGCCCGTACAAGGTTAACGAGGGGTAGCGCGGGCATGATTTCGGCTGACACGGTGCAAGCGGACGGCTTGCCGACGGATTTCGACCAATTACTGGCTGCGAACGGCATCCGGATGAGCGCGGCACAGCGCCGGCGGCTCGCATGGCTGTCCGAACGGCTCGGACGCGCAACCGTTCATCAGGCCGGCTCCTTGCCCGGGCGGGACCATGGCGTCATCATCCTCGTCGAGCCGCCGAGCGGCCCCGCCGCCGAAATCCTCTACCGATCGCTCCGCGCCGATTGCGCGGTCGTGGTCCCCTTCGGCGAAAATCCCGCGTTCGATTTCCTGAAGTCCAAGCTGACGGACTTCGGAACCATCGGCCCGAGCTTCGATGGCCCGCACGAGATGTGGTGGGGCGGCCTCAACTGGCGCCCGATCGCGCCCGCGCAAGGTGCCCGATCCGACGCAGCCCTGCGCGTAGTCTCCTGCTATCCCCGCGCCTGCGGCGAGGATCACGCCAGCGCGCTGCGCGAAAAGCTGGCCGAATTCGAGATCGCCAGCGACATCGTGCCGATCGACACCGCGGACGGCCAGCACATGCGCGCGTCCGAGAAGTCCGCCTTCATGCTGCGGATGTGGCAGGAGCACCGCGAGCCGCTGCTGTTCATCGAGGCCGATGCGACACTCAGCGAGCCGCCATTGCTGCCGTCGTCCCTCGGGTGCGACATCGCGCTCCACAAGTGGAACCGGTGGGAGATGTCGGCACGCACACTTTATCTCGGCCGTACCGCGGCCGCCGAGGCGCTGCTAAACAACTGGCATCATCTCGCGATAGCATACCCTGCGGTCTGGGAGGGCTACCTGCTCGACCAGGCCTGGAGCCTGACATCGTCGCAGATGGCGCTCGACACCGCCTGGCTGCCGCGCTCGTACCATGCCCCCGCCGAGGATGCCGGCACGCCCCGCCACACCACGGTCGTCCACCATCTGCCGACCGACAACAGCGACCTCGGGCCCGATGCCGAATTCGGCGTCACGATGCGGGCGGCGCGGCGCGCCAGCCGCAGCGGCGGCCGCGACGCCATGATCGTGATCGAGTCGCCGGCAGCCTCGAACGACGCGATCACCGTGATCCTGCGCGATATCGCGACCAGCGACGCGCGCGAAATGGCTGCCAGCATCGAGGCGGTCACCGGCGCGTTCGCCGCCGATTGCGGCGGATTCGGCCGGCTCGAGCTCGCGCTCTGCCCTTGGCAGGACGATATCCGCGCGGCGAAATCGGCAGCCGCCAGCGCGAACAACCGGATCATCGAGATTGCCCCGTGGCAGGCATTGCCGGCCGATCTGTTCCGCGCAGTGGGGCAATCCCGCGATGTCGGCAGCGTCCTCGTCATGGCCGGACAGCGCGGCTGATCAACGGCACAACCGGCAGGCAAGAGAAGGACATCGACATCATGAAGACCATCATCCTTCTCACCGGCGTCGCCAGCCAGCAATTCGCGCTCACCGAGCTGTTGAAGGCACACAATCCGGCGCTGTCGTTCCGCTGCGCGGTGACGGCCGAGGACCTCGCAGCGATCGAGCCCGAAGTGTTGCGCGAGGCCCGGCTATTGGCGTTCACCACCAGCATCATCGTGCCTGAACGCATCCTGGCGGCGCTCGGCCACGGCGCCTACAATTTCCACCCCGGCCCGCCGCAATATCCCGGCTGGGCGCCGGCGCATTTCGCACTCTATGACGGTGCGCGCACGTTCGGCGCGACCGCCCATGTGATGGCCGCGCGCGTCGATTCCGGCCCGATCGTCGGGGTCGAGTCCTTCATCATTCCCGACAAGATCAGCGTGCGCGGGCTGGAGCAGATCGCCTATGTGCGGCTTGCCCATCTGTTCTGGCGGATGTCGCGCGATCTCGCCCGCGATCCCGCGCCGCCAAGGGAACTGGAAATCGCCTGGTGCGGCATCAAGAGCACCCGGCAGATGTACCGCGACATGTGCGAGCTTCCCGCCGGCATCAGCGCCGGCGAGCTGACCCGCCGGATCCGCGCCTTCCACGACGACTTCCGTGCCATCCCGCTGACCGTCTCCCTGCACGGCATCCGCTTCCAGCTCGCGACGACTGCCACGCAGGCTTCCGAGGCACCGCAAGCGGCCTCGCCGCCGCTCGCGGCCGCGTCCTGAATGGTGTGCGTCGGTCTTGGCATTTCTGGCCGAGCGGCAAGGTTGCCTTTCAGAATTCGCTTGTCAGATATTGCGTGAGGTCGATGGAGGCTGGCCGCGGGCCGGGCGACGCTGCCGCAACAGAGCCCTCACCGCACGCTCTGCGGCGCGCGCGGAGCCGAAATAGCCGCCATCGAGACCATCGAAGGCGCGATCCGAGGAGAAGAAGCAGAAGCCTCTGGCGTCGCTGACGACGATACCCGCCGTTCGATCCGATATCTCGATGACGTAAGCTTGGGACGTTTTGGCTTGAGACGTTTGGGCGTCGGAGATTTGGGCCTGGGACATGCGTGCTCGATCGCCGGATGACGGCGCTCCTGTCTGATTGTCGGGTGCTTGGATTTTTCTTAAGCGATCAACAACAGACGCCGGTCGCCGCCGAGACGCAGCGACGCTGCATGCGGCTTCGCATGTCAGACATCAGGCTGCGGTGGTTACGTCTCATGGCGGTGATCTCGAACAACACGAATTGTCGGGGATGAATATCCGGCTGAATCGCGCCTGGGTCAATAAAATGGCCATCCAAAGATGGCGGCCCGGCGCAATGCCTCGTTCGTGCGGACAGAAAAAACAGCACAGTTTTGGTGACGCCGGATGCGGACGCTTGAATCGGCGAGATGCTGGCCGGGCATGGCGCTCCTGATGCCCGGCCGCACTCGCTCAGGGCAGGATCGGCGGGTGATAGGTGAAAGTCGCCATCAGGATCGCGGCCAGCAGCATCACGATCGGGAAGTGGATGAAGAACTGCACCGAGGTGTAACCGATCAGGTCCTTCGACTTCAGGCCGAGGATGCCGAGCAGCGGCAGCATCCAGAACGGGTTGATGAAGTTCGGCAGCGTCTCGGCGATGTTGTAGACCATGACGGTCCAGCCGAGATGCGCGCCGATATCGTTGGCCGCCTTCATGATGTAGGGCGCCTCGATGATCCACTTGCCGCCGGCCGACGGCACGAAGAAGCCGAGCAATGCCGAATAGATTCCGACCAGGAACGAGAACACGGTTGAATTGCTGGAGGCGCCGACGAACCAGTGCGCGATGGTGTCCGACAGCGTGGTGCCGCTGCTGTTCGGCACCTTGGTCAGGATCTGCGCGATGCCGGCGTAGAACGGAAACTGCAGCAGCACGCCGGAGACGCTCGGCATCGCCTTGGAAAAGGATTCGATCAGGCTGCGCGGCCGCCAGTGCAGCACGATGCCGAGAATGAGAAAGACGAAATTGTAGGTGTTGAGCCCCGACAGCGTGATCAGCGGATTGCCCGACTGGAAGGTCTGCCACAGCCAGCCGGCGGCAAGCAGCGCGATCAGGATCGTCAGCAGCGGACTGAACTCCAGCCAGTCGCCCGGACGGGCCGGCTTCCTGGCCTCGATCCGATCATCGCCGAGCGCAACACCGAGATCTTCCGCCGTCTTGGCTTGCTCCGGCGCCGGTGTCGTGAAGTAGCAGATCGCCGCCGACACAACGCTCACCATCACGACGGTGACCATGTTCTGCCAGGTCAGGATGGTTTCCGAGAAGCCGATCACGCCGGTGATCGGCAATAGCGATGCCGGAATGCTGCCGGCATTGGCCTGGAGCTGTGCGGCCGACGACGTGATGCCGAGAGTGAAGCCGCAGCCGAGCCCGAGATAGCCGGCGGCGCCCGCCGCCCGATAATCGAGGCGGATGTCCGTGCGCCGCGCGATCTCCCGCACCAGCAGGCCGGAGAAGATCAGGCTCAAACCCCAGTTCAGCAGCGAGAGGAAGATGCTGAGCATCCCGACGAACACCACCGCGCCGCGCCCGGTCTTCGGCACGCTCGCGAGCCGCGCCAGCACGGCCGCGATCGGCGGCGACATCGCCACGACGTAGCCGCCGATCGCAACCAGCGCCATCTGCATCGTGAACGGAATCAGATTCCAGAACCCATCCCCAAATGCGCGGCTGACGGCGAGCGGCGAGCCACCATGCAGGATCGCGCCTGCGGCGACCGCGATCACGGCGATCAGGACGAAGACATACGCGTCCGGGAACCAGCGCTCGGCGAACGCCACCAGGGCCTGCGAAAATCGCGCCATGATGTTGTCGGCGACAGGTTTTCGCAGGCTCACGGTTTGGTCGTGCGTTGCATTCGTCATCAATCTGATCCCCTTCCGGTGATGCGGTTGGCGTTCAATCTTGTTTGGTCATCAAAGCGCGAGCGTGAGGTCGGTGAGCGGCACAGCCTGGCAAGTGAGGCACTGCCCCTCGTTCCCGTCGACAGGGCCGAGATGGGCGAACTCCCCATCGACGACCTCGACCGCGCAGCTTTCGCATTGCCCGACACGGCAGCCGCTCGGCAGCACTACACCCGCCGCACTTGCGGCATCGAGCAGCGTCCCCTGCTCCGGTCCCCACGAAAAACTCTGCTTGCTGCCCGCAAGCCGGATGGTTCGCGGCGCAAGGTCGCGCGGCACCGACGGCGGCGACACGAAGCTTTCGGCGAAGACGTCGAACCGCGGGATACCGAGCGCCACGGCAGCCTCGATCTGCGCCGTGACGAAATCCGGTGAGCCGCAGATGTAGACCAGCGGGCGCCGTGCCAGCAGCGGCTTGACCCGGTCGAGATCGAGACGGCCCCTGCGTAACGACGGCGAAGCGACCGCGTCCTGCGCGAGCGGGGCCGAATAGAACGTCACCCGCGTCAGCGCCGGCGTAGAGGCTTCCAGTTCCGCGAGCCGCCGGGCGAACGGATGCTCGCGGCTGCTGCGGCAGCCGTGCAGCAGCAGGACTTCGGCAACGCGACCTTGTCGCGCCGTGAGTTGCAGCGTCTCGAGATGACTGATGAACGGCGTGATGCCGATGCCGGCGGCGAGGAAGACCAGCGGCCGCGGCCCCATCAGTGGCGGCGTGAAGATGCCGCCCGGCGGCTCCAGCAGAACCTCGTCGCCAACCGCAAGACCATGCAGACGATCCGGCATGAAGAACGGCGCATCGCCGCCCCGCGCCTCGTTGAAGAAGCGCCCCTTCGCCGCAATCGATAGCGCTTGCGGCAGGCTGCCCGATCCGGTCAGCGAATAGGCGCGCACCTCCGCAGCGCCCGGCAGTGAGACCATCACATGCTGGCCCGGCAGGAAATCGGGCAGCGGGCCATCGTCAAGCGGCCGCAGGCTGAGCGCCACGACATTGTCGGCCTCGGTCCGGCGCTCGCCAACCACGAACCGCCGCTGGCCGCTCCAGACGCCGCGGCTGGCCATGTCGTCCCGCCTGATATCGCAGACGATCGCGCGCAGCGGAACGGAGCCGCTGACCGGATCGCGCGCATCGTCGTGCAGCACCGCGTTGATGTTGCGCGTAAGGGTGCCGGCCGCAGCCGAGCGGTCACGGCCGAGCGGCGGGCAATCTTCCCACCAGCCGAATTCGGCGACGACGACACGATCGTCGAGCGCCGCATTGAGGCGCACCTTCAGGCGCACGGCACCGCCTTGTGTCTCCACCACGGCCCAGTCGCCTTCCACAAGTCCACGCCGCGCGGCGAGTTGCGGGCTGATCTCGACGGCCGGATCGGGCGACTTCCGCCGCAGCGAGGCGACATGCCGCCAGGAGGAGTGCACGAACCAGCCGCTCTTGGCGGTGGAGAGTACGAGCGGAAAGCGTTCGTCCGCGGCAGTCGTGAGCGGGCTGCCGACCGGTTCGACATGATCGGGCAACGCGTCATGCCCGTGCCGCAGCATCAGCTCCGAATAGATCTCGACACGGCGTGTCGGCGTCGCAAAGCCCGCCGCCGTGCCGTCGTCACGCGTGACGGCGTATTTCTCATCGCGGAAGACCTGTGGGAAGCGGCGTCCTTCCGGATGGTCGCGCAGATCCTCGACACCAATGCCGAGCGGCGCCAGTTGATAATTCCAGCCGGCCTTGATGTCGCCGCCGAAGAACAAGTCCCCCATGCCGAGCTTGAGCGCGAGCGCGGCGGCGATCTCGTAATCGGCCTTCACTTCACCGATCGGCTCGACCATCCGCGGGCGGAACTGCACCGTCTCGACGGCTTCCTGCGTGATCTCGAACCCGATCTTGAGCGCGTCGCGCTCCCATGGCGTGCTGGCCGGCAGAACGAAATCGGCGCTCTCCGCGGTCGGATTCATGAACATGTCGACATGCACCTGGAATTCCAGCGCGTTCAGTGCAGCCTTGTTGCGCTCGGAATGGCCCTGCGAGACGACGAAGTTGGTGCCGAAGGCGACCAGCGCGCGCACCCGGTAAGGCTCGCCCTCGAGCACGGCACGGCTGAAGTCGCGCGCCGTGATCTAGCCCTTCGCCGGCGGGCCGAGCGGCAGGTCGGCGATGCCGAGCGCCTTGGCCTGCTGCTCCGGCGGCAGGATGTTGTAGTCGTTGAGCGGACGCGTCGGCGGCGGCACCGGCCAGCGATTGCCGCCGGGCCGATCGCAGGCGCCGGTCAGCGCGTAGAGCGATGCGATCGCACGCTCGATCGCGGTGGCGTTGGTGTGCTGACCGACGCCGGTCCAGGAATGATAGGCGAGCCGCGGCCGGGCGGCGAGCAACGCATTGAACGCGTCAATGTCTTCGACGCGCAGCCAGGTCAGCTCCGACACGCGCGCCGGCGTATAGGGCGCGGCGCGCTCGGCCAGCAATTCGAACGCGGTTGCCGCCGACATCATCCGGCCGTCGCATGCACGGATCGACAGTTCGCCGCGAAGCCGGCCGCCGCGCTCCGGCGCGTAACGGGTGTCGCAAGCCACCGGCGTGCCCGACGCATCGAGACGAACGAAAGCCCCAGGCGCGCCATTCGGCCACAACGCGTCGGCGCGCAGGAAGCGCCCCGTTGCGCGATCGACCAGCAACGATCCATTGGTCCATTGGTCGACGAAATCCGCATCGAAGCTGCCGGTCGCGATGAGATGACGGATCGCGCCCATCGCAAGGGCGCCATCGGCGCCCGGGCGGATGCGCAGCCAGAGATCGGCCTGCTGACCTGAGCCGTTCGGCTTGGGATCGACGACGACGACCTTCGCGCCGCGCCGCCGCGCGTCCGCAATCCGCGTCGCCTGCGCAAGCCAGGTTCGCGCGGGATTGTGGCCCCACAGGATGATCGCATCGGCATTGTCGTAATCGGGAAAGCCGATGCCGCGGCCGAAGGTCAGCGCGTGCGCGTAGTCCTTGTGCCAGCCGCAGATTTCGACCGCGTAGATCAGGTTCGGACTGCCGAAGCCGCGGATGAAGCGCTCGACCCACTCGAAACTGTCAACCATCGGCGTGCCGCTCGGCGTGGTGACGCCGAACGCAACCGCCTCGGCGCCACTCTCGGTGCGGATCCTGCCGAGCCGGTCGGCGATCTCGGTCAAAGCCTCCTCCCAGGACACCTCGACCCAGCCGGGATCGGCGGCATCGCGCGGCCGGGTCCGCTTCAGCGGCACGGTCAGGCGGCGCGGGCTGGCGACGATTTCGGGGGCGGCCCGACCCTTGGCACAGAGCGCGCCGCCGGTCGGGTGGTTATTAAATACCTCCACACCGACGAGACGTCCGTCTTCGACCACGGTGATAGCACCGCAGCGCGAGCGACAAAGCGTGCAATAGCCGGGTAGTCGCTGTTTCACCGCCGTCTCATCATCAAGTCAGTCGTTGTGACGCATTTTAGTAGTGCGTTACACATTTACGTCATACGCTACCGGCCCCGTCAAGGCTAAGTAATAATCAGCGACGAATCGGAGCTCGGAGCGAGAGGCGCCGCGAACCACCCATGGACCAGAATTTGCGCGAACAGGTGCTGCAGCGGGTGCGCGCCGAGATCATTTCCGGGCAGAGCCTCCCTGGGACGATGTATTCGGTGCCGAGTCTGGCAGCGAGCCTCGGCGTCTCCTCGACACCGGTTCGCGAAGCGCTGCTCGAGCTCAGCCGCGGCGGCCTGGTTGAGCCGATGCGCAACCGCGGCTTCAAGGTGGTGGAGCCGACGCTGACCGAACTGCGCAATCTGTTCGACATGCGCGAGGTGCTGGAGCTGCACGCCGCCGTGCTGGTCGCCGCCAATCCTCCAAAGGATCTGCCGGTCGTGCGCGGCTGGGCCGACCAGATCGCGAGGGCCGTCGAGACCGACGACGTCCAGCTCTATCTGGAAGCTGACCGCAACTATCATCGCGAGTTCATCGCGGCCGCCGGCAACGAGCTGTTGACCGACATGGTCATGAGCCTGCGCGACAAGATGCGGCTCTACGGCATCAGCTCACGCGCCGGGCTCGAGCGGCAGCAGGCCTCGGTGCCCGAGCACTACCGGCTGATCGATCTCGCGCTCGCCGGCGAGACGGAGGCGCTGCCGACCCTGCTCCGCAGCCACATCCGCTCCTGGGAGCCGATCTTCGTCGACGCCTTGATGCGCTCGAAGGAGCATGCGCGCGAGCCGCTGAGGCAGGCGCGGGGCTGACTCGCGGAGCGAGCCAGACAGCTCGTCGCAGTGCCAGGCCAGAGCATTTCGGTTCCGATCGAACCAGAACTGAAGCTCTAGATTCTAGTTCGACCCGTTACCGAAACAAGCAACGCCTTACTTGCCCTTCCAGTTCGGGGCGCGTTTTTCTGCGAAGGCAGCTGCACCCTCGCGAGCATCTTCGGAGACGAAGACAGGACCGACGATCTCCTGCTGCTTCTTCCACATCTGGTCTTCCGGCCAGAGCCGGGACTCGACGATCACCTGCTTGGATGCCTTGACGGCAAGCGGACCGTTGGCACCGATCGCTGCCGCAAGCTTGAGCGCGGCGTCGAGCGCCGGCCCGTCGGTCACGCGATTGATGATGCCGAGCTCGTAGGCGCGCTGTGCGCCGAAGAACTCCCCGGTCAAGGCGAACTCCATCGCCACGCGGAACGGCATCTGGCGCGGCATGCGGATCAGCCCGCCCGCCGCCGCGGCCAACCCGCGCTTCACCTCGGGGATTCCGAACTTGGCGTTGCGGTTGGCGACGATCATGTCGCACGCCAGCGCGATCTCCATCCCGCCGGCGAGCGCGTAGCCATCCACCGCCGCGATCAGCGGCTTCTTCGGCGGCGCCTCGGTGAGGCCGGCGAAGCCGCGGCCGGGAATCGACGGCCGCTCGCCCTTCAGGAACCCCTTGAGGTCCATGCCCGAGCAGAATGTGCCGCCGGCACCGGTGATGATGCCGACGCTGAGGGCCTCGTCGGCGTCGAGCCGGTCGATCGCCGCGGCCACGCCCTTGGAGAGGGCGAGGTTGGCGGCATTCTTGGCTTCCGGCCGGTTCAGCGTGATGATCAGAATAGGTCCGCGGACTTCAGTGAGGACCGGAGTTTCTTCGGACATCGCTTTGGTCTCCTGCGGGTTGGGTTAGCGCGGGGCCATGCGGATCGCACCGTCGAGACGGACATCTTCACCGTTGAAGTAGCCATTGGTGATCATGGTCAGCGCCAGATGCGCATACTCCTCCGGCATGCCGAGACGCTTCGGGAACGGCACCGACGCGCTGAGCGCGGCCTTGACGTTCTCAGGCGCCCCCTGCAGCAGCGGCGTGTTGAAGATGCCCGGCAGGATGGTGTTGACGCGGATGCCCTCGGCCATCAGGTCGCGCGCGATCGGCAGGGTCATGCCGACGACGCCGGCCTTCGAGGCCGAATAGGCCGCCTGCCCCATCTGGCCATCTTCGGCCGCGACGGAGGCCGTGTTGACGACCGCGCCGCGCTCGCCGTGCTCCAGCGGAGACAGCGACAGCATGCCCTGCGCCGACTTGGCGATGCAACGGAAGGTGCCGACGAGGTTGATCTGGATGATGCGGTTGAAGGCGTCGATCGGGAAGTGCGTGGGTTCGCCGGTCTTCTTGTCCCGGCCGGCGGTCTTCACCGCGTTGCCGGTGCCGGCGCAGTTCACCAGGATGCGCTCCTGGCCGTGTGCCGCGCGGGCCTTGGCGAAGCCCGCGTCGACCTGCTCGTCGGAGGTGACGTCGACCTTGCAGAACACGCCGCCGATCTCCTTGGCGATGGCTTCGCCCTTCTCTTCGTTGAAGTCGAAGATCGCGACCTTCACGCCCTGCGCGGCAAGCGCGCGCGCGGTGGCCGCGCCGAGGCCCGACGCGCCGCCGGTGACGACGGCGGCGACCGATGAATCGAGTTTCATGGCGTTATCCTTTCGCGATCAGATGCGTTCGATGATGATGGCGGGCGCCATGCCGCCGGCGGCGCACATGGTGACCAGGCCATAACGCCCGCCGCTGCGCTCGAGCTCGTCGAGCGCGGTGCCGATCAGGATCGAGCCGGTGGCACCGATCGGGTGGCCGAGCGCGATCGAGCCGCCATTGATGTTGACCTTCTCGCGATCAAGGTCGAGGTCGCGGATGAACTTCTCGGCGACCACCGCGAAGGCCTCGTTGATCTCCCAGACGTCGATGTCCTCCTTGGTCAGGCCGGCCTTGGCGAGGACCTTCTTGGCCGCCGGAACCGGCGCGTTGAGCATCAGCGTCGGATCGTCACCCTGATTGGCGTAGGCCACGATGCGGCCGCGCGGCTTGAGGCCGTGCTTCTCGGCATATTGCTTCGACGTGATCAGCACCGCGGCGGCGCCGTCCACCACGCCCGAGCTGTTGCCGGCATGATGTACGCCCTTCCACTCGAGGCCCGGGTAGCGGCGCTGGATCTGCTTCTTGAACGTCGTGCCGTTGCCGAGGTCGAAATCGGCAAGCTGCTCGAAGCTCGGCTTCAGCGAAGCAAGGCCTTCGGCCGTGGTCTCGGGGCGCGGGAATTCTTCACGGCCGAGGGCGACGCTGCCGTCGTCGTTGAGGACGGGGATCACCGACTTGGCGAAGCGGCCTTCATCGATCGCCCGCTTGGCGCGCTGCTGGCTCGTCAGCGCCAGCGCATCGCAGGCTTCGCGGCTGATCCCCTCACGCGTGGCGATGGCGTCGCCGCACACGCCCTGGTGCGACTGCGGATGGATCTCGTCGAGCGCCGGATTGCCCGAACCCATCATCCGCGGCGGCTGCCCCGCCTTGGAGCGCTCGGCCGCGAGGGTCTGCTGATAGCTCATCATCTCGGTGCCGCCGGCGATGACGCAATCCTCCATCCCCGACATGACAGACGCTGCCGCGAGGTTCACCGACGTGATGCCGCCGCCGCAGAAGCGATCCAGCGTCGTGCCGCTGGCGCTGATGTCGTAGCCGGCGGCGAGCGCCGACATGCGTCCGAGATCGCCGCCCTGCTTGCCTTCCTGGGTCGAGGTCGACCAGATGATGTCGTCGACGGTCGAGGTGTCGAGCTTGTTGCGCTCCTTGAGCGCGCGCAGCACCGTTGCTGCCAGCTGCTGCGGATGCAGGTGCGACAGCGCGCCCTTGCCTGGCTTGCCGATGCCGCGCGGCGTGCGGACCGCGTCAATGATGTATGCTTCAGACATGCGTTTCCCTCTACCTTGGATGTTTCTTTGACTGTGGGCTCGTGCCGATTGGTCCCGACCGTTTCCGCTGCGCTTTCTACCCCGGAACAAGCCGAGGCGTCAGCGGTGCGGCGTGACCGAAAGCGGCGCGGAAACCGGCTTGCGCTGATCTTCGAAGTAGCGCGCGTTGATCAGCATGGACGGCTGCGTCGGCTCGCGCTCCCGCCCATCGGCGCGGGCAGGCTTGCCGCCCTCCTCTGCAAACAACGGGACGCTGGGCGCGCCGGCGTGCGGACCGAGAGCGTATTTCTGCTCTTGCGGCAGGTAGATCAATTGGCCGATCTGGGTGAGGGTCAAGGTGAGACGGGAGACCGTCGATCGGGGAAGACCGCAGCGATCGGCGATTTCGCGATTGCCCAGGCGTATGCTTCGACCTTCGAAGCAACGCACGATGTCGAATGCGCGCGATACCACCTGTATCACGCGCCGGTTGTCGGTGCCGGCGGTGTCTTGCGCCATCAGTACTTCAGATCGACGTCCCATCGTTTACGCCTCACTCCTCATTTTTGCGTTCGGGTGAATGAAGCCCCCCCGGGTTCGGGCAGGACGCGCCGATCCGCGGCATCGCTGTCGAGCGCGCAACGCCGAGCGGCGCGCGCGCGAACGGACTTGCACTGCAGGATCTGACGGCAGGCGCCTTGTCTTGCAGCCCGGTGAAGCCGCGACCACGCGGGGCAAGCAGCTTCGGATCTCGACGGCCGGCCAGCATCAGGCGGATTCTTTCCCTAGGGTTTCAGGCCTTAATTAATTGATTAATTAGTCAGGTGATTAAAGTGGGCGCTCCGCCCTGTCAACCGTCCTCGCCGCAGGGCGCCCCGCGCTCGGGTCGCACCTCCCGCATCGCTCAAGCCGCTCGGGGCCGATTTATCGGAACAGCAGCTGCCGGTCCGTCGTGCCTGGCGTCGAGCCGATGCTGGGTGGTGATGCGCGGCACGAAAGCCGGTCGCGAGCGCCGAGACGCAACGATGGGGCGTGCGGCACGTCAGCCTTCCTCGTTCGACGTGGCGCGCCCATGCCGCTCCCACTCCGCAAGCACCGCTCAGATACCGAAATGCGGTCGCTGATCAGCGATCGCATTGAGAATGAATTTCCTTTGCCGATCGACGGGCGAAGCGAGCATTCCATAGAACCGGCATGGTTCGACCCATTGATTGCAAACTGGACGCATCGATCATGGTTCGCGTTCGAGCCAGGCAAAGACGTGCTATTTTAGAGAGACGACTATTCGACGGAGGTTTTATGCGTCTCGCATCCTCTTGGCTCCGCACCCTCGGTCACATGACCCGACAACTGCAGCGGTGGCGCAGGAAGCTCGCCCGCGCCGCAAATCCCGATGGGCAGCGCGATCCACGCGAGATCTTCCTGTTCGGGCCGCATGGCTAGTTGAGCCGACCGCGCAGGGCGCGCTGCGTTTCGGCTGACGCGCGACACTTGCCGAAGACGCATGCGACCACCGATCTCGCCGTGGCCGCCTGTCCACGTTTGCGAACGTTGATCGTTGGCTCTGCACGCCTCGTGCAATCGACTGGTCGGTGGAGGACAGCATGACTGATGCTGCTGGACGGCATGTCATCATCGTTGGCGGAGGCGCCAGCGGCGTCCTGCTGGCGTATCAATTGCTGCATCAATCATCGTGCGATCTCCGCGTCACGTTGATCGAACAGCGTCCGGATATCGGTCGCGGCATCGCGTACCACACCGGAAATCCCAATCATCTGCTCAACGTTCGCGTTGCGAATATGAGCGCGCTACCGGACCAGCCGGATCATTTCTGGCGTTGGCTGCTCTCACACCAGGACGAGGTGCCGCTCTGTCCTGACCCCTATTGCTTTGTTCCCCGGCGGGTCTACGGGGACTACATCGCCAGTCTGCTGGAGCAAGGAGCGCCCAATTGCGCAGACGGGCAACGACTCACGATCGTGCGCGGGACCTGCGTCGATGTCAGTGAGGACTCGGACCGGGCGACTGTCGCGCTGGACGACGGCCGCAGCCTTGTCGGCGATACCGTCGTGCTTGCCACCGGGCACGACATGCGCGCAGCAACCCTGGGCACGCAGATCCCTGGACGCCGCCGTCGGCCGCTCCCGTCGATGCCGACGCGACCGTCCTGATCCTCGGCACCGGCCTCACGATGGTCGACTACGTCCTCTCGTTGCTGCGTGATGGACACCGCGGGCCTATCATTGCGATGTCGCGACGCGGCCTGCTCGCCACGCCGCATCGTCGGGTCGATCCCGTTCGTATCGCCGAAACTGACGTTCCGTTCGGTGCCAGCGTCAGTCAATTGACGCGCTGGCTCCGTGCACGTGTCGAGCGGCATGCCGCCGAGGGCGGCGACTGGCGTGGTATAATCGACGGGCTCAGGCCCTACACTCAACGGCTATGGCGTGAGCTCCCCTTGACGTCGAAGCGCCGCTTTCTCGAGCATGCGCGAGCCTGGTGGGACGTGCATCGGCACCGGATGGCGCCGGGAGTCGAGGCCCGCATCACCGGCGCGCTCTATCATGGACAGCTCAGCCTGATTGCGGCAAAGGTGATCCAAATCGAACCGAACGGTGCCGGCGCTGCGGTCACATATCGCCTGCGCGGGGACGCCGAAACCGGGCAGTTGCAAGTCGGTGCCGTCGTCGACTGCACCGGCATCGTGAAGGATCCACGTGCCACGCCCAATCCGGCCGTACGCAGCCTGTTTCAACGGGGCCTCGCCTGCGTCGACCCGCTCTGCATCGGCATCGAGACCGATCCCGATTGCGCAATCGTCGATCGTGAAGGCGTCCCGTCGCGCCGCCTGTTCGCGGTGGGTCCGCTGACCCGCGCGGCGTTCTGGGAGATCATTGCGATTCCCGACATCCGCAATCAGTGCGCCGAACTCGCTGCCCTGCTCTCCCGTACCGAGGAAACAGGGCAGCCCCCGCTCCGCCGTGAACTGACGCGCGCCTAGCTGCTGAAGCCGGCCGGAATGAATGCCGGCAGCTTGTCCTCGATGAATTTCTTCACCTCGGGCGAGTCGAAGACCTGGATGAAGGCCTTGAGGCGCGGATCATCCTTCTTGTCCGGCCGCGCCGTGAAGCGCAGCACCAGCCCGTCATCCACCGTGCGATCGATCAGCAGCGCCGATTTCGGATCGCCGCCCGCCGGGATCAAATAGGTGATGTTGACGAGTGCGAGCGTGACGTCGTCGAGCGAGCGATAGGTCTGCGCCGGATCGAGCTCGACGATCTTCAGATTCTTCGGGTTCTCGATGATGTCGAAGCGGCTCACCGCAAAGCCCTTACCCGGCGTCAGCTTGATCAGGCCGGCCCGCTCGAGCAGGATCAATCCGCGCGCACCGTTGAGCGGCTCGTTCGGGATCGCGACGCTGTCGCCGGATTTGATCTCGTCGAGTGACTTGATCTTCTTCGAGAACAGCCCGACCGGTGCGATCACGCCGACCTTGTCGACCTGGACCAGATTGAAGCCGCGCTGCTTGTTCTGGATCGCAAGATAAGTGCCATGCTGAAACAGGTTGGCGTCAACGTCGCCGCTGTTGACCACCTCGTTCAAGGCGACCCAATCGGACAGCTCGACGACCTTGACGTCCTGCCCCTTCTCCTTGGCCAATTTGGCGGCAAACGCTGCAAGCTGGCCGACCGGACCGGCGCTGGTCGCGATCTTGAGTGGTTCGTCGGCGACGGCGCTCGCCGTCAGGGCAAGGACAACGCCCGCCGCTTGCGCCAGGCGCAACAATGTCTTCATCATCTCGATCCTGTTTCGATTGTGCCAAGTTTGATCACGCCGCCTTGCGGGCGCTGCTGCCTGCCTCGGCCTGAGCCAATGCCTGAACGAGGTCGGCGATGATGTCGTCAGGGTGCTCGATCCCGACCGAAAGCCGCACATAGCCGGGCGTGACGCCGGCCGCGATTTGCTCCTCGCCGGTAAGCTGCTGGTGGGTGGTCGAGGCTGGATGGATCGCGAGCGACCGCGCATCGCCGATATTGGCGACATGATAGAACAGCTTCAGCGCATCGATGAAGCGGCGACCGGCCGCGACGCCCCCCTTCAACTCGAAGCCGACCAGCGCGCCATAGCCGCCTTTCAGATAGGTGTCGGCGCGGCGGCGATTCTCGCCATCCTGCAGTCCCGGGAAGATCACATGGGAAACGCTGGGGTGCCGGGCCAGGAATTCCGCCACCTTGATGGCATTCTCATTGTGCTGGCGCAGCCGCAGCGGCAGCGTCTCGAGCCCCTGGATGAACTGGAAGGCGTTCTGCGGCGCGATCGCAGCGCCGAGATCGCGCAGCAGCTTGACACGCGCGCGCAGGATGTAGGCGATCGGACCGAGCGGCTTGGCCGCCTCCGTCCAGATCGCGCCGTGATAGGCGGCGTCCGGCTGCGTCAGCAGCGGAAAGCGCTCGGCATGCGCCGCCCAGTCGAAATTGCCGCCGTCGATGATCGCGCCGCCGATCGACGTACCGTGGCCGCCGATATACTTCGTCGTCGAGTAGACCACGATGGCGGCACCATGCTCGAACGGACGCGAGATCAACGGCACCGCCGTGTTGTCGAGGATCAGCGGCACGCCGAGCGAGCGGCCGATATCGGCCACTTCCCTGATCGGGAACACGTTGAGCTTGGGATTGGGCAGGGTTTCGGCAAAATAGGCGCGGGTCTTCGCATCGGTGGCGCGACGGAAGTTCTCCGGATCGGCCGGATCGACGAACCGCACCTCGATGCCGAACTGCTTCAAGGTTTGCGACAGCAGCGTCCAGGTGCCGCCATAGAGATCGGTCGAAGAGACGATGTTGTCGCCGGCCTGGGCGATGTTGAAGATAGCAAACGCCGAGGCGGTCTGGCCCGAGGCGACCGCGAGCGCGCCGACACCGCCTTCCAACGCCGCCAGCCGTTCCTCGAAGGCGTCCGCCGTCGGATTCTTGATCCTTGTGTAGATCTGCCCGATCGCCTCCAGCGCGAACAGCCGCGAGGCATGGTCGGTGTTCTCGAACTGGAACGAGGTGGTCTGATAGATCGGAACCGCCACCGCACCGGTCGTGGGATCGGACCGGTAGGACCCGCCATGCAGGGCGAGCGTCTCGAGATTCTTCGTTTCGACCGGCATTTCAAACTCTCCTGAGATCGGTGAACCACGCGCTGCAAGTTGCGGAATGATGCGCAGCGACTTTGCTGCTGTCGAGATGTCCAGGAAAATAGCGATGGACGTGCTGACGTCTCGCGGACGACATCCCGAATTTTTCCGACGGAACATCCCGCACGACGGATTTGTTTCGCATGCGGGCGGCCGGTGCCGGCGCGCGAGATCGCGGATCACACAGTGCAGTGACCGCCGGCGATCCGAGCTGCATGAACGCATAGACCCGGCCCGCACGCATCAATGAGCGTAATGTGCTGTCCGATAATTACGCTGCAGCAGGATTTTTGCGCAGAACGTTCGAATAGAAAACAAAGTCGCGCAGGCAAACTGTTACGGTGTCGCGACACGATCACTGTCGGGACAGGTCGATGGCAAAATCGAAAGAGCTTCGCTTCAACGCGTTCAACATGATGGCGCCAAGCCACAACTGGGCCGGCCTGTGGTCGCATCCGCGCGACACCTCGCTCGACTACAACTCGCTCGATTACTGGGTCAATTATGCGAAGACCGCCGAGCGAGGACTGCTGGACGGCATCTTCCTGGCTGACGTCTTCGGCATCTATGACGTCTACGGCGGCAATCCGGACACAGCGCTCCGCCACGCTGTTCAATTGCCGAATGCGGAACCGACCCTGCTGGTCTCTGCCATGGCGCTGGTCACCAGGCATCTCGGTTTCGGCATCACGTCCAACCTCACCTATGAACACCCTTACCAGCTCGCGCGACGCTTCTCCACGCTCGATCATCTCACCAACGGACGGATCGGCTGGAACATCGTGACCGGCTATCTCGACAGCGGCGCCCGCGGCATGGGCCTCGACGCCAACCGCGCCCATGACGAACGCTACGAGGCGGCGGAAGAATTCCTCGCTGCCAGCTATAAGCTATGGGAAGGCAGCTGGGAGGACGACGCGGTGCGCCGGGACCGCGCGGCTCGGATCTTCACCGATCCTTCCAAGATCCATCGCGTCCACCATGAAGGGCCGCACTACAGGGTCGACGGCATTCACCTTGCGGAGCCCTCCCCGCAACGCACGCCGCTGCTGTATCAGGCCGGCACCTCGAAACGCGGCCGCGCCTTCGCGGCACGGCATGCGGAGGCCATCTTCCTCAACGGGCAGACCAGGCCAATTCTCGCCCGCGCGGTCCGCGACATCAGGAGCGCCGCAAAGGAGTTCGGGCGCGATCCCTATGATATCCGTCTGTTTGCCGGCGCGACCGTGATCGTCGCGCCGACCCGGGCAGAAGCGGAAGATCTGCTCGCCGAATATGCCGCACATGTCGACCAGACCGGGCAGCTCGCGCTGCTCTCGGGCTGGACCGGCATTGATTTCTCGACCTATCGCCCCGACCAGGCGGTGAAGTATGTCGAGAGCAACGCGATCCAGTCGATGGTGGAGAACTTCACCGTGCGGAGCGACCGCCCGGTCAGGGTCGGCGACCTTGCGACGCTGAGCCGCGTCGGCGCGCGGTCCCCCTTCGTGGTCGGCTCGCCGCAGGATGTCGCGGACGAGCTGATCGCCTGGGCGGACGACACCGATGTCGACGGCTTCAACCTGTTCCGCCTCGTCGCGCCCGAATCGCTCGACGCCTTCGTCGACCTCGTGGTGCCGGAACTGCAATCACGCGGCGTGTACAAGACGGCCTATCGCGAAGGCACGCTGCGGGAAAAGCTGTTCCCCGAACGCGGGCCGCGCCTTCATGCCACGCATCCCGGCGCGGGCTATCGGCACCTGCCCTCGAACGCAGTTCGCTCCGACGCTGCCGAATAAGGTCGGGGCCCTGCCGCGGCTACCAGCTCGGCAGCACGGCGCCCTTGAATTTGGTCAGGACAAACTCCTTGACCTCAGCCGTGTGATAGCTATCCACGAGGATCTTGACCCACGGCTTGTCCTTGTCCGCGGCGCGAACCGCGATCAGGTTGACGTACGGCCCCTTCGGGTCCTCGCGCAGGATCGGGTCCTTGACCGGATCGAGTCCGGCCTGAGTCGCATAGTTCGTGTTGATCACTGCGGCATCGACATCGTCGAGCGCACGAGGCGCCTGGGCCGCATCGACCTCGACGAATTTGAGCTTCTTCGGATTGTCCGTGACATCCAGAACTGTCGGCTTGAACCCGACGCCGTCCTTCAACTTGATCGCACCCTTGTCGCGCAGCAGCAGCAGCGCTCGGCCGCCATTGGTCGGATCATTCGGGATCGAGATCTTGCCGCCGTCCGGAATCTCCGTCCAGCTCTTGTGCTTCTTGGAATAGATGCCGATCGGAAAGTTGACCGTCAGCCCCGCCGACTCGATCTTGTAACCGCGATCAGCCTTCTGGTTGTCCAGATAAGGCTGGTTCTGGAACGAATTGGCCTGGATATCGCCGGCGTCGAGCGCAGCGTTCGGCACCACATAGTCGGAGAATTCGACAAGCTGGATGTCGAGCCCGTTCTTTGCCGCGATCGGCTTCACGGCCTCGAGGATTTGCGCATGCGGCCCGGGCGTCACGCCGATCTTGATGGTCTCCGCCACGGCGGACGCCGACCAGAGCGTGAGCACGCTGGCGAACGCAAGAATGGAACGAAAGGACATTTGGGTCTCCACAGGAATTATCAGTATTGAAAAAAGAGCGCCGAACAGATCGTGACGAGTTTCAGCGATGGCGCAGGCGGCGGTTGACGCGGCGAGCCAGAAAATCTCCGGCCGTCTGCACCGTCTGCACCAGCGCGATCAGGACGACGACGACCGCGAGCATCATTTCGGGCATGAAGCGCTGGTAGCCGTAGCGGATGCCGAGGTCGCCGAGTCCGCCGCCGCCGACCGCTCCGACCATCGCCGAATAGCCGAGCAGGCTGACGACCGCGAGTGTCAGCGCAAGCACGAGGCCCGGCAGCGCTTCCGGAATGAGAACTTTGAGGACGATCTGCAGCGGGCTCGCGCCGAACGACGACGCGGTCTCGATCAAGCCGGCATCGACCTCACGGATCGCGCCCTCGACCAATCGCGCAATGAACGGCATCGCGGCGATGGTCAACGGCACGATCGCGGCGCCAGAGCCAATCGAGGTGCCTGCGATCAGGCGCGTGAACGGGATGATCGCGACCACGAGGATGATGAACGGCGTCGAGCGTGTCGCATTGACGATGATGCCCAGCACGCCGTTGACCGCCGGCGCAGCGAACAACTCCCCCTTGCGGCTGGTGGCCAGGAAGACGCCGATCGGAAGCCCGAACGCGGTGGCGATCAAGGCGGCGATCGACACCATGAACAGGCTCTCGCCGGTAGCCTGAATGATCAGGTTGATGAGTTCACGCGACATAGCCGAGACGCTCCGCCGGGAGGTTGTTCTGGGAGAGATACCGCGCCGCCTTGTCGGCCACGGCCTCGCCGCCGGGAATGCCCAGCGACAGCGAGCCGACATGTTGACCGCCGATCTCATCGATCCGGGCCGACAACAGCGCGACGTCGATCGCGAGCTCGCGCGCAAGGCGGGCGACGATGGTGTCGCTGGCATCGGCACCGCGGACCTGGACGCGAATGACAGCGCGACCGCCAGCAACCGGTCGTGGCTGCAGGCGGCTCGCAAGCGACACCGGGACGCTGTCGCCGATCACCTCGGAGAGGAATGCCTGCGTGACGGGATGCGCGGGATGCGTGAAGATGTCGGCGACGTGACCGCGCTCGACGATATGACCGCCGTCGATCACCACGACTTCCTTGGCGAGTTGACGCACCACCGACATTTCGTGGGTGATCAGGACGATGGTGACGCCAAGCTCGCGATTGATGTTGGCGAGGAGATCGAGGATCGAACGGGTCGTTTGCGGATCGAGCGCCGACGTCGCCTCGTCCGACAGCAGCACGTTCGGTCGCGTCGCCAGCGCACGGGCGATGCCGATGCGTTGCTTCTGGCCGCCCGACAGCTCGGACGGGTAGCGATCATATTTGTCGGCGATGCCGACCAGTTCGAGCAGCTCGGCGACGCGGAGCGCAATGTCGCGCCGCGACCAGCCCGCAATCTCGAGCGGCAGCGCGATATTGTCGGCGGCCGTGCGCGACGAGAGCAAATTGAAATGCTGGAAAATCATGCCGATCGAGCGCTGCGCCAGGCGCAGATCGCGGCCCGAAAGTCCGGAGATATCGCGGCCGTCGACGACGACACGGCCGCTCGATGGTTTCTCCAGCCCGTTGATCAGCCGCACCAGGCTGGACTTGCCGGCGCCGGAACGCCCGATCACACCGGTGATCGAGCCACGCGGAATTGCGAAGTCGATGTCCTTCAGCGCCTGCACGCTCGGCTTGTCACGGTAGGCCGGGTAGGCTTTCGCGACCTGCTCGAACCGGACCATGGCATCGGCCGCGGTGCGCGGATGCGCCAATGGCGACAGCGTCTCGACAGGTTCCCCCGTCAGGGATTGATGCACATTCATTCAGTCAGTCCATAAGGTCGTCTTGGTCGCGACGCGCGCGGCGCCTCAGTGACCAAAGAGCAGATAGCTGCGGTCGACGCCGCGACGCTCGCTGGTCTCATCGGTCCAGCCCACGGCCCGGCGATAGCTGCCCATCCTGTCCGTTTGCTTGAGCGCAACGAGGTCGATCGGCTGCGCCTGATCCGCAAAGGGCGAAACATAGAGCGCATCCTCGGGACAATAAAGCTCGCAGAGGAAGCAGGTCTGGCAATCGCCTTGCCGCGCGATTACCGGAATTCCGTCCGTCTTGTCAAACACGTTGGTGGGGCAGACGTTGACACAGATATCGCAGGACGTACAGCGCTCGCCGTCGACAACCTCGATCACTCCGCAGCCTCCGCATAACTGGCGTCGGCATGGGGCCGGGCCGAGGTCCAGATCTCGTCGAGGCCACCGGTCGTCACATAATGCCGCTGCCGGCTGTCCTGGTCGGGGAAGTCGTCCCGGCGATGCATGCCGCGGCTTTCCTGACGGGCAAGCGCGCTGCGGTACATCCACCGCGCGGTCGCCAGCATCGCTGCAGCCTCGCGCGCCTGCACGATGTCGGACGCGCCGGCGGCGTCCGCTTCCGACACATCGCGCCATGCGGCGTCGAGGCGCCCGAGCGCGCCCTGCAATCGCGATGCCTCGCGGAAGTAGTTCAGCTCGTACGGGAAGACCTCGGCCTGAACGGCCCTGGTCAGCGCAGCCGGCGCGAATGCACGGCGCGGCCGGCTTCGAAATGCCAGGGTGCCCGCGGACGACAATTTGCGCCCGGCAGCCGATCCGACCTGGGTGGCATAGTCAGCGGCGCCCTGCCCTGCCCAGGCGCCCGATGACATCGCCCAGGCGGCGTTGTGGCTGCCGCCGCCGGTGAAGCCGCCGCAGATCAGTTCGCGCGCCGCCGCATCGCCGGCGGCATAGAGCCCCGGCACGCTGGTGGCGCAACTGTCGTCGACGATACGAAGGCCACCGGTCCCCCTGACGGTCCCCTCCAGCCGCAGCGTGACCGGAAAGCGGTCCTTGAAGGGGTCGATCCCGGTGCGATCGAACGGCAGAAAGAAATTCGGCTGCGATACGCGCATATGACGCCGCACTTCATCATCCGCCTTGTCCAACCGGGCATAGACCGGACCCTCGAGCAGGGCCCGCGCAATCGCCGATCGCCCGCCCTTCGACGCCGCGCCGGGCACCACGCTGCCGTCGTCATAGGTGAAGCTGGCCCAGCCGTAGAACAACGTCTTGGTCACCGAGCCGAACGCCGGCGAGATCGCGTAGGGGTTGGAGAACTCCATGCTGCTGAATTCGGCACCGACCTCCGCCGCCATCAGATAGCCGTCGCCGGTTAAGACGTTCGATCCGAGCGTCTTGCTGAGGAATGCGCAGCCGCCGGTGGCGATCACGACCGCCTTGGCCCGCACCGTCCAGCGATCCTGCTTCTGTCGCCGCACGCCGCTGGCGCCGGCGACGGCCCCGTCGTCGTCGACGAGCAGTTCGAGCGCCGGGCTGTGGTCAAGAATGGTGACGCCGGCCTGCTTGGTGCGCTTGCGCATCAGGCGCATGTATTCGGGGCCCTGCAGCGAGTTGCGCTGCGACCTGCCGCGGTCGTCGACCGGATAGGGATATCCCCAATCGGCGAGGCGATTGCTGTGCTGATAGGTGCTGTCGAGCACGCGCGCCATCCAGCGGCGATCCTGGAGATAGCCGCCCATCTTCTCGCGATTGGCCATCGCGGCCTCACGCAACGCCGGATCCGGATCGACATACCAGACGCCCGTTCCCGCCGCGGCGGTGGCGCCCGAGGTGCCGCAAAATCCCTTGTCGGCGAGCACCACCCGCGCGCCGCGCTCGGCAGCGCCGACCGCAGCCCAGGTCCCCGCCGGGCCGCCGCCGATCACCAGGACGTCGGCCTCGAACGCGACCGAGCCTTCAGGCGCGGACACCCGTTCGGCGCGATGAGTTGGCTTCGACATGATGGAAAGCTCCGGGCGGATCGGTCGCGGCGCGAGGCGCTCCATGAGACATCGTTGCGCGCGCCAGCCCGACTGGCAATTTCAGATATTTGCACAGAGTTGGACGAAGCTTTCACCCACCTTGCTGGACAAAGAAGATTCGTGTCGTCGCATGCCGGATGTTGCGTCAGCGGTGAACAACGCGACACGAGCTTGCGCACAAGGCACGCCGGCGGGGACGGAAATTTCTTTTTGCTGGCTCCGCGCCGCGATGCGTTTTCGCGCGCGCATCATGCGGATATCTAGCGACACGCATCATCGCAGAGACGGCCGCCATGTCCCATCGCCAGCTTCACCTCAACGTCAATCTTCTGCATTCCGGCGTCTATGCGTCGGCCTGGCGGCTGCCCGACAGCGACCCGCGCGCCTGCTTCGACGTCGGCCATTACGTGCGCGTCGCGCAGATCGCGGAACGCGGCAAGCTCGATGCGATCTTCCTCGCCGACACGCCCGCCATCACCGACCGCATCGACTACCGCTCGTTCATGTCGCTGGAGCCGACCATCGTGCTGGCAACCGTCGCGGCCGCAACCAGCCATATCGGGCTGATCGCGACGGCATCGACGACCTACAATGAGCCGTACAACATCGCGCGCCGTTTCGCGACGCTGGATCTGGCGAGCGGCGGCCGCGCCGGCTGGAATGCCGTGACCACGGCGGACGCCGCAGCCAGCCGCAACTTCGGCCTCCCGACCGTACTCGAGCACAAGGCGCGCTACGACCGCGCCAAGGAGTTCGCCGAAGTCGTCCACGCGTTGTGGGACAGCTGGGAAGACGACGCCTTCGTCGGCGACAAGGAGGCGGCGCGCTTCGTCGACACGACGAAGGTCCACCCGATCGGGCATCGCGGCACCCATTACAGCGTGGCCGGCCCACTCAACGTGCCGCGTTCGCCGCAGGGACGCCCCGTCACCGTTCAGGCCGGCGGATCCAGCGACGGCCGCGACCTCGCCGCCGCACAGGCCGAAGCGGTGTTCACGCTGGCACAAACTATCGACGAAGGCGTCGCCTATGCGCGCGATCTGCGTGCCAGGGCTGCCGCATACGGCCGCGCTGGAAGCTCCATCGTGATTCTGCCGGGACTCGCGACGGTCATCGGCAGCACCGAAGCGGAAGCCAAGCGACGGCAAGACGAGCTCTGGGAATTGGTTCCGATCGAATACAGCCTTGCGCGGCTGGCTGGCACATTGCAGGTCGATCCAGCGATCCTCGAACTCGACAAGCCCCTGCCCGATCCGCTGCCACTGCCGGCCAACGCCAACCACACCATGTTTCAGGGAACGGTGAACATCGCGCGCCGTGGCAAGCTCACCGTCCGTCAGTTGCTGCGCGCGCTCGGTGGCGGTGTCGGCCACCGGATCATCGTCGGCACGCCCGAGCAGATCGCCGACGACATCGAAGCCTGGTTCAAGGCGGGCGCGGCCGACGGCTTCAACCTGATGCCGGACGTATTGCCCACCGGATTGGAGGTGTTTGTCGACACCGTGGTGCCGATCCTGCAGCAACGGGGGCTGTTCCGGCGCGATTACGCGGGGGCCACCCTGCGCGAGCATTTTGGGTTGCCGCGGCCGGTGAGCCGTTTTGCGCGACAACCGCCGACCGCCACGAGCGCCTGACGCGTCAGCGCGCGCCGGCCGGAGGTGACAGCCTGTCAGCGGCGGGTGCCTGTGCACGAACGCGCGGAATGATCTCCTTTGCAAAGCGCTCCATCTCGGCCTCGAACGGCTGGAATTGCAACATGAAGAGCTCGATGCCGACGGCATGGAAGCCCTGGATGCGAGCCGCCACCTCGTCATAGCTACCGACCAAGCCCGCGGCCGTCCCGCCATTGCTGCCAACCCGCGCAGATTTCTGCATGGTCTGCATCATCACGACCTTGGGATCGGTGTTCTGCTTCTGGATCGCCTTGATCGGCGCATCCTTTCTGGAGAGATCGAGCAGCCGCTCGTAAGCCACCTCCGCCTCGGCCCGGGTCGGGCGCGCAATCACGAAAGCGGAGAGCCCGAAGCGAAGCGGAGCCGTGGCCCGCGGCCGCGCGGCCACGTCGGCAATCAGGCAGGCGACGTCGTCAAGCGGCTGTCCATTGATGAACCAGACATCGCCGTGATCGGCGACCAGGGCACGCGCAGGCTCGGATTCGCCCCCGACATAGATCAACGGTCGCGGCCGATAGAGGCTGCCCGGCCGCAACACGTAGTCCCTGATATCGAAATGCTCACCCTTGTAGGTCAGCCGCTCGCCCTGCATCAGACGCGACACCACGTTGATCCACTCCCGGCCGTAGGCGTAGCGGGCGTCATGCTCCGCGAAGCCGATGCCGGCCTTGTCGAGCTCGGGCCGGTTCCAGGCATTGACCAGATTGATCGCGAAGCGGCCGCGGCTGATGTTCTCGATCCCGAGCGCAAGCTTCGCCAGCACCACCGGATGATAGAGGTAGGGCTTGATGGCGGCGATGATCTCGATCCGGCTGGTCAGCGCGGCAAGTGCGGCGGCGGCGCTCCAGGCTTCGAGCTGATCAAGATCCTCCTGATGGGGATTGATGGTGTGCTGTGCGATGAGCGTGGAATCGTAGCCGAGGGCCTCGGCCGTGATCACGAGGTCGCGATTGCGCTCCCATGATGCATCATAGGGCTCCTCGGGATCCTGATAGGCAGCGCGCGAGCCGTGCACCAGCGCCCAGATGCCGAAGCGAAGCGGTCGTATCGTCATTGCCGATCTCCGAATTGCGCCTTGTTGCTCCGCTTTTCAGCAAGACGCGGCCGGAGATCAAGCAACGTCACATCAAAAGATTTTCCTTGCCGCGCCACCCGCGCAGACAAATCAGAAAACTCCAAACCTCACGACAATTGAAATACCGCTCTATTTCTGTTGGCGAAAAATCGTGGGACAGTTTGCGGCATCTTAACGATGCCGGTTCGACCACAATCGAATGCGCAACAGAGCAAGATCATCATTCCAGGCCGAGATCCATGAACAAGCCCGTATCCGCCACCTCCCTGCAGCCGTCCGATCGCCTGGATAGCCAATCCCCCGACATCGATGCGCTGCTGAGCCGTATCGCCGAGGCGGCAGGTCAGCGCGAGCGCGAACGTATCCTGCCATTCGCCGAGGTCGATCTCATTCGCAAGGCGCGTCTCGGCGCATTGCGGCTTCCGGTGGATGTCGGCGGCGCGGGCGCGTCGATCCGCACGCTGTTCGAGCTCGTGATCCGGCTCGGCGCCGCCGACGCCAACGTCGCGCATATCCTGCGCAACCATTTCAGCGTGGTCGAACGGCTGGTGCGTCGTCCCCAGGACGAACAGCACCGGCAATGGCAGAAGGCCGTCGCCGACGGCGCGATCATCGGGCTCGCAGCCACCGAACTCGATACCCCGAAAGTCGGCAATGTCACGCCGAACACCACACTGACCGCCGATGGCGACGACTATCTGCTCAACGGCACCAAATACTACAGCACCGGCACGCTCTATTCGGACTATGTGCTGGTGCGCACGGCCGATACGGCCGGCGCCAATGCGGCGGTGCTGATCCCGGTCAACCGCGAGGGGATCGAGCTGATCGACGATTGGGACGGGCTCGGCCAGCGGCTGACCGCAACCGGCACCACGCACTTCCGCAACGTGCGCGTCAAGCGCCAGGAGGTGGTGTTCGACGCCCCTGACACCGGCTACGGCATTCCCTACGCCAACACATTCGCGCAACTGTTCCTGACCGCGATCAACGCCGGTATCGCGCGCGCGGTGTTGCAGGACGCAGCCGAATTGGTGCGGTCGCGCAAGCGCACGTTCTACTACGCGCCGAGCGAGGTCCCGGCGGACGACCCGTTGCTGCAGCAGACCGTCGGCCAGATCGCCGGCGGCGCATTTGCGGCCGAGACCGTCGTGCTCGCGGCGGCGGAGGCGCTCGACGCCGCCACCGATGCGTTCGACGCCGGCGATACCGGTGCAGTCGACGCCGCGCACAGAGCCGCGTTGCTCTCGGCAAAAGCCAAGATCGTCGCCGATGAGCTCGCGATCCGCAGCGGCAGCCTGCTGTTCGATGTCGGCGGCGCGTCCGCCACCAAGAAGGCGACTAATTTCGACCGCCACTGGCGCAACGCGCGGACCCTGGCGTCGCACAACCCGAACACCTTCAAGGCCCGCTCGATCGGGCAATATGAGATCAGCGGCACGCCGCTACCCGCCAAGGGCTTCTTCTGATCGGAGGCGGATCCGGCGGCGGCAAAAGGGAGAGACCCGATGAGCAAGCCGGACATCCATTTGGTCGACGCGGATCACGAGATCGAGCTGCAGTTTCGGCTGGTGATGCGCCGCCTCGCCGGTGGCGTTTGCGTCATCACGGCGGGAAGCGGTGATGACATCACCGGGATGACTGTCACCTCGCTGACGTCGCTGAGCGCCTCGCCGCCTCGGCTCCTGGTCAGCATCAACCGGCAGACCTCCTGTTTTGAGCCGATCGCCCGCCACCGGCTATTCGGCGTCAACATCCTCGGCTCGGACCAGCAGGCGCTGGCGGAGCGGTTCAGCAACAGCCGCCTGAAAGGCAGACAGCGTTTCGACGGAACGGCCTGGATCCCGGGTGCTTCCGGCGTCCCGCTGCTACAACATTCGCTGGCCACGGTCGAATGCCAGGTCGAGGAGATCATCGAACGGCACTCCCACGGCATCATCGTGGGTCGGCTGTCCAGCATGGACGTCTCGCACCGCCTGTCCGGCCTCACCTACTGGAACGGACGATATGTGCAGATCGATCACGAGGCCGACCTCGATCTGCTTGCTGAAGTCAGTATCCAGCTGGCCCACGTCCGCTAGGACAAGGAGAGGCACGCCATGAAGCGCGAACTGCCGCCACAGTCGCCACCATCGTCGGCCGGCGTTGCCGGCAGCCCGCCGGGCCGCTGGCAGCTCGACCGGATCGTTGCCGAACTGCGCGTCTCCAGGGAAGAGACCCACAGCATCAGGCGGGACGGCGATCCGCGCCGCGCCCCATCGCGCGATGCGCTGGAAGCGATCCTGGACGGCCTGACCGAGGCGCTGTTCCCGCGGCACTACGGCCAATCGGATCTCGACGGCGAGAACATCGACTATTTTGTCGGCAACACCTTGAGCATCGCGCTGGATTCGCTCAACGCGCAAATCCACCGCGCGGCGCTGTTCGTCGGCGACGAGCTCGAGCCGGGCTTCCAGCGCCATGACGCCGTCGAACTGACGCGCGCGTTCGCTGCGCAATTGCAGCAGGTGCGCGGGCTTCTCGTCAACGACCTGCGCGCGGCCTTCGTCGGCGATCCGGCGGCGCGAAATTTTCCTGAGATCCTGATCGGCTATCCCGGCATGACCGCGATCATCCACCACCGCCTCGCCCATCTCCTGTACCGGCTCGGGGCGCGGCTGGTGGCTCGCCTGATGGCGGAGATCGCGCATACCCGGACCGGCATCGATATTCATCCCGGCGCCAGCATCGGCGCGGGCTTCTTCATCGATCACGGCACCGGCGTCGTGATCGGGGAAACGGCGATCATCGGCGACAATGTCCGCATCTACCAGGCCGTCACGCTCGGCGCGCGCCATTTCCCGACCGACGACGAAGGCAGCCTGATCAAGGGCGACGCCCGTCATCCGATCGTCGCGGACGACGTGGTCATCTATGCCGGCGCCACCATCCTGGGCCGCATCACGATCGGCCGCGGTTCGACCGTCGGCGGCAATGTCTGGCTGACCAGGGATGTCCCGCCGAACAGCGTGGTGACCCAGGCCACCGCGCGGAACACGCCGGGCGGCGGCAACCCCTCCTCCTAACCAGCCGCCGGCTGCTTCCAGCGCATGAAATGCCGTTCGATCGCCTCGAGAACGGCATTGAAGGCCAGACCGATCACCGTGATTCCGAAAATGCCGAAATACATCTGTGGGATCAGGAAGCTGTACTGGCTGTTGATGATGAGATAGCCGAGGCCGGCCTTGGCGCCGACCATTTCGGACGCCACCAGCACCAGCATGGCCGATGCGCTGGCGAGGCGAATGCCGACGAAGATGGTTGGAAGCGCGGCCGGCAGGATCACCTTGCGGAACAGCTGCTGCGGCGTAGCGCCCATGGTCCGCGCCGACTTGATCAGCAGCGGATCGACCTGCTGCACCGCAGCAATGGTGTTGAGCAGCAGTGGCCAGGCGCAGCTGTAGATCACCATCGTGATCTTGGACAATTCGCCGATCCCGAGCAGCAGAATGAACACGGGCAGCAGCGCCAGCGGCGCCGTGTTACGGCAGATCTCGATGAACTGGTTCAGGAGATCGCCGAGCCGAGTGTACCAGCCGACGACGAGGCCGAGCGGGACAATCAAGACAACCGAGATCAGAAATCCGCTCAGGGCGCGCAGCAAGCTGGCGGAGACGTCGTCGTAGAGTTCGCCGGTTTGCGCAAGCTGCCAGCCGGCCGCGATCACCTCCGAAAATGGCGGCAAGAACACGGCATCGATCAGCCCGAGCCGCGGCACCGCCTCCCAGGCGGCCAGCAGAGCAATCAGCAGCAGCGAACGGCGACCCGCGGTGGCCAGCCGGCGAAGGGCGACGCGCATCCGAACTGCCGCCGATGCCTGGCGGTCCGCGCCGGTCTCGCGCCGGCCATAGCCGAGCTCCAGCAGGGTCAACATCTCCAGACTAGACATGCGCCTCCTCCTCCACCTCGCGACCGGCGCGACGCGCGTCGCCCGACAACTGTCCCTGCTGGGCGTTCTGCACTTCCTCGCGCAGCAGGGTCCAGACCTCATGCCTGACGCGGCCGAACTCCGGCAGCGAACGCACATCCTCGGCCTCGCTGCGCAGCACGTCGGGGATTTCGATCACCTGCTTGATCCGGCCCGGGCGCGATGTCATCACCGCGACGCGCTGACCGAGCACGACCGCCTCGTCGATGGCATGGGTGATGAAGACGATGGTCTTGCCGGTGGCGCGCCAGATCCGCAGCAGCTCGCCCTGCAGCGTCTCACGCGTCTGTGCATCGAGCGCAGCGAACGGCTCGTCCATCAGCAGCACCTCCGGGTCATAGGCGAGGCTTCGCGCGATCGCGACGCGCTGCTTCATGCCGCCGGAAAGCTCGTGCGGATAGCGATCGGCAAAGCCGGACAGCCCGACCAGATCGAGGAAATGCCGCGCGACCTCGCGCCGCTGCCCGGCCTTCAGGCCGGCGATGTCGAGCCCAAACTCGACATTCTGCGCTGCGGTCCGCCAAGGAAACAGCGCGTATTGCTGGAACACGATGCCGCGATCTCGTCCCGGACCGCCGATCGGCCGGCCATCGAGCAAGATAAGGCCGCTGGTCGGCGCCGTCAGTCCGCCCAGCAGATCGAGCAAGGTCGATTTACCGCAGCCGCTCGGTCCGACGAGAGCGAGGAATTCGCCAGCACGCACATCGAGCGTGATGTCTTCCAGTGCAGTGAAGCAACCCGCCGGGCGGCCGCCTTCGCCCCGCGTGACGAATTCCTTGCGGACCTGCTCGAAGCGGATCTTGACCGGGCTCATCGCGCCTCCGCCGTCTTGCCGGGACGGAAATAGTTGAACTCATTCGTGTAGGTGTCGGACGCCCTGATCTGCCCCGGTTTGAACAGCCCGTCCTTCACGAGCCAATCGATCCACACCTGGATCTCGGCGTCTGAGATCACACCGCCTTTGCTCGCGACACCGGTGCTCTTCCAGTACTTGATCGTCGAGCCATCCTCGTTGCGCTTGCGTTCCGCGATGATCTTTTCGAACCGGGCCCGCACTTCTTCCGGCGGCGTGGTCTGTGCCCACTGGATCGCGCGCGAGATGCCTTCGACCAGCTTGCGTGACGCATTGGGATTGTCCCTGATGAACTTGTCCCGCAGCACATAGGCGCCGCCGGTGAACTGGCCGAACAGATCGATATCGTTGAACAGCGAATGGATGCCGCCCCGCTCCAGCGCCTTGTCGCGCAGCACGCCGCTGAGCGTACTCACCTCAACCTGCCCCTGGCGCAACCCCTGCTCACCCGTCACCGGCGGTATCGCCACCAACGTCACCTGCCTCGCCTCGCCGGCGCTGAGGCCGTTCCGCGCCAGATATTCGCGGAGCACGAATTCGAGGTGGGCGCCCAGCGTATTGACCGCAACCTTCTTGCCGATCAGGTCGCGCGCCGTCTTGATCGGGCTGTCGTCCTTGACGAAGTAGCCCTGATAGGTGTTGGCGTCGGAGCCGTAATAGCCGATCACCGCCTTGATCGGTGCCTTCGCCGCGATCAGCTTGAGGATTGCGCCATAGAACGCACCGCCGATATCGGTATCGCCGGTGACGACGGTCTGGATGTCCTGCGGCCCGCTGATGGTGTTGCCGACCCATTTCAGCTTCAGCGGCGCGAGATAGCCGAGGTCTTCGGCGAGCTCGGTGAACGTTACCTGACCGGCCCAACCCTGGTAGCGAATCTCGGTCTTTTCGAGCGGCGGCTCGGCAAGGACCGGGGCCGCCAGCCCGAGCGCCACGGCGCCGGCCAGCACGAACCGCGCGGCGAAACGCCGGGCGCGCAGGATTCGGATCAATGCATTCATGTTCGCAACTCCCCTCGATCCGGCTAGATCATGCCGCCTTCGCGGCCTGCTGCTTCGGCGCCTTGATGCGCGTCACGCTGTGGCGACCGTCGATCGATACCGGAACTTCGCCGTCGATCGTGGCACGGCGCACCACGCGGTGCTGATCACCATAGTCGTTGACCGCATAGTGCTGGGTCGCGCGATTATCCCAGATCGCGACGTCGCCGGCCTTCCAGCTCCAGCGCACCGTGTTCTCCGGCGCCGTGATATGCGACTGGAACAGGTCGAACAGCTTCTGGCCGTCGTATTTCGGCAGACCGACGAAGCGCTGCACGAAATTGCCGAGCACCAGCGTCCGCTCACCGGTCTCGGGGTGAACGCGCACGACGGGATGATCGGTCTCGTAAATCGTGCCGGTGAACACTTCATCGAAATGCTTGCGGTCGGCCTCGCTTGCCCGCGCCTTGACGGCATAGTCATAGGCGTTGCTGTGCACGGCCCAAAGCTCGTCCGCGAGCCGCTGCAGCGGCGCCGGCAGGTCGAGATACGCCGCGGCCGTATTCGACCAGATGGTGTCGCCGCCATAGGGCGGAATCACCACCCCGCGCAGCACCGAGATCTTCGGATAGGCATCGACGAACGTCACGTCAGTGTGCCATTGGTCGGCTCGGCCGCCGCCGCGTCCCGAATCCAGCTCCAGGATCGACGACGTCCCCTTGATCGCGCCGACCGTCGGATGCGGCACCAGTCTGCCGAGCCGCACCGCAAAGCGTTCCTGCTCGGAATCGTCGAGATGCTGCTGGTCGCGGAAGAAGATCACCTTGTGCTCGAGCAGCACCTGGTTGATGGCGCGGATAACTTCGTCGGACAGGTCACCCGACAGCCGGACATTCCGGATCTCTGCTCCAAGCCGCGCCGCACGCTTGATGATATCAGCGCGCGGAATGACGTTATCGATGACAGTCGTGTTGCTCATGATCGTGCTCTCACCGCGATCTTCCACACAAGGCTCCGCCATGCGCCGGTCGCGGTAACGACGGCGGAGACAAACAAACCGGCTTTGCAAACCTACTTGATGGTGTGGCTCTACTCGGCCGCGACGTGCTCCGGTGGGCGCCAGACCGCCCGAGCATAAAGCTCGGCAGCAAAATCTTCGGCGATCGGTCCATTGATGCGCGCCTCGTGCGCCGCCAGATCGGCCAGGAACAGATCGCGACTGATCCGCGCCACGACAGCGGGAATGTCGCGCTTGAAGCTCGGGACATCGCCGACCGGCAGGCCGAAGCTGACGAAGGCTGCCGGGTTGAAGACATGGATATTCTTCAGGAACGGCGCGCGACCGGGCTCCCTCTCCAGATATTCATGGCCCGATCCCAGATAGGGATACGCCGCGAGAGTCTCATCCCTGTCCTGGTCACGCGGCGTGAAGCGGTCGCGCCACAGCAGTATCTCATCCGCAAAGTCGCGAAGCTCGGTCTGCGCGCCGAGATCCACGGCATATCCGGTACCGGCGATGGCAAAGTCGAAACCGAATTCGCCCTGCGGCGTCACCGCGACGGGACGCCCGCCCTCGAGCCGCACAGCCTGCCACGGCGCGCCGAGATGGAGATGGAAATTGGGAAACGCGACGGCGCGCGAGATCGCATCTGGCGGCGGGGTCGAACCTGCTTCGCGGAAGCGGATCGCCTGCTGCCAGCGCAGGGCATCCGGCAAAGCCCCGTAATTGTCGTAGGCGCCCGGATAACCGCGGATCCGGATCACCGGAAGCGAGGCCAGCGTCTCGCGCCGCGCATAGAGGTGGACGTCGCGCGCTCCGGCTTCCAGCGCGACGGCAGCGGCATCGAACGCCGACGCGGCGCTTCCAATCACCGCCACCGATCGGCCTCGGAGCGACCTGAAGTCGATCCTCTCGGAGGTATGAGCATGAATGTGTTTCGGCAGATCGCGCAGCGCATCAGGAATGACGGCGCCGCCACTTCCTGCAAAGCCGGTCGCAAGCACAAGTTTTCGCGCAGTCTCGACCGTGATGCGACCGCCCTGCTTCAGATGCAGCCGCAGATGCTCCCCCGCCGGCTCAATCCGGACCAGCCGCGTCGCGTAACGAACCGCTACACCGGTGACCCTGCGGTACCAATCGAGATAGGCCGCCCAATCGAACCGCAGAATGCGGTCGAGCGCATCATAGGCGGCTGCACCGTAGCGCGCCTCATACCACGCCTGGAACCCGAGACCGGCCAGACCAAGCTCCGGACCCGGCAGGGACTTCGGCGTCCGAAGCTTGTGCATGCGTGCACTCGTCAGCCACACGCCCGACTCAGCCACGCCGGCCGCAGCATCGATCACCGAGACCTTGCCGATCCCTGCCCGCCGAAGCGCGAACGCAAACGCCGAGCCGGATTGTCCACCGCCGACGACGACCACATTATGATCGATCCCGTCCAGATCGGGCACCCAGTTTTGCGGATCGGGTCCGATCAGGCGCAAGGCCTCACGAGCAACACTGTCGGGGTCGGACTGCGGCATGACGATCGGCCTCGCTTTGACAATGCAAATCGTAAAAGCGATCGATCGCCAGTCAATGAAACGAAACCAGCTTTGTTTTCCGCGGCGAGCAATGATCGCTTCGCGGCCGACGCAGCCGTTGAAATATTTGCGACGATCGTCGCTTTCTCCGCCGTTTCAGCGCGCAAGACCGGAACAGCTGAAGCGCCCGACACGCAAGAACGGCACGAACGAGCCGCTGATTTCTTCGTGACGGAGGCACTCGTCTATGATCGTCGATCAACTCACAAGCTTCATGCTGGCATTTGATACAACAATGCAAGTTCATTTCATCGACAGGCTTGCGATCACCGACGTAGAGTCCGAACGTCGCTCGCACGCGAAGTGCACATAGCGCTGCCATCATGAACGATAGGACACGCCGCAGATGAGTGGTGTCATCAGCCTCGAACACGATACGCCTGAGCTGGCTCGCTCCTATGACGAGGCGGGGCTGGTTCAGTTCCGTCACGGCAAGTTCCTGATCGGACCATTGGCGATCAGGACCGGCGAGCATGTGCTCGATATCGGGACGGGCACCGGCCGGCTTGCCGAATTCGTCGCCGGCCTGGTCGGACCGAATGGGCGGGTGATCGGCATCGACCCGCTCCCCGGCCGCATCGAGATCGCGCGACTTCGGCAGTCGGATCATCTGCAATTCCACACCGGCCGGGCCGAAGACCTCGCAGGCTTCGACGACGGCCAGTTCGATGCGGTCTATCTCAACAGCGTCTTCCATTGGGTTGCCGACAAGCGCGGCGCCTTGCAGGAAATCCATCGCGTGCTCAAGCCCGGCGGCCGCCTCGGGCTCAACGTGCAGGACCCGTCCCGCCCGCATCAGTCCCGCGTGCTGCTGCGCCAAGCCATCGCCGAGGCCGGGTTCGCCGATCATCGCCAGGATTCCAATCCGGTGCTCGGTCTGACCGACGATGGACTCAGATCACTGTTCGCCGCCGCCGGCTTTGCCGGCTACCGCAGCGAGCTGCGCACGCTGACCGAGGTGCATGAGGACGTCAATTCGCTACTCCGATGGTCGGAAGCCAGCGCCTTCGGCAACTTCCTCGAGGCGTTCTCAGCGTCTGAACGCGAACAGATCCGCGGCGTGTTTGCCCGCCTCGTCGAAACGAAACGAACACCGGAAGGGCTGCCTCTGGAGCGCTACTTGCGTTTCGCGTTTGCACACAAGCCGTCAACCGGCAACTGACCACCCCAACATTCCGCGAGCCGCAGGCATGAGCGATCGACAGCTGTCTCTCAATCTCTTTATCTATCCGGGTGGCCATCACGAGGCGGCCTGGCGCTACAAGGGCTCCGCCGCGGAGCGGATCCTCGACGTCACCTACTACCAGGAGCTGGCGCAGAAGGCCGAGGCGCACAAGTTCGACGCGATCTTCTTTGCCGATGGGCCGGCGCTCGCCGATAACGTCCGCTACGCGCAGCGCTTCCGCTTCGAGCCGATCACCTGGCTTGCCGCCATCGCGGTCGCGACCCGACGCATCGGCCTGATCGCAACCGCCTCGACGACCTACACCGAGCCTTACAACCTCGCGCGTCTGTTCGCCTCGCTCGATCATCTCAGCGGCGGCCGGGCCGGCTGGAACATCGTGACGACGAGCACGGCGCAGGCGGCACAGAACTTCGGCCTGCCCGAGCATCCTCCGCATCATGAACGCTACGAGCGGGCGCGCGAGTATCTCGATGTCATAACCAAACTGTGGGACAGCTGGGAAGACGACGCACTGATCAACGATCCCGTCGCCGGCGTCTTCGCCGACACTGACAAGATCCACGCCATCAACCACGCCGGAAAGCACTTTCGCGTCCGCGGCCCGCTCAATATCTCGCGGACACCGCAGGGACGGCCGGTCTATGTGCAGGCTGGCTCGTCCGACGATGGCCGCGCCTTTGCCGCACGCTTTGCCGAAGCTATTTTCACGGCACATCAGACCCTGGCGAGCGCCCAGGAGTTCTACGCCGATATCAAGCGACAAGCCCGTGCCTACGATCGCAGTCCCGATCAGATCAAGGTCCTCCCGGGCATCAGTCCCTTCATCGCCAGTACGCAAACTGAGGCGGATCGGCTGCAGGACGAGTTCAATGAACTGATCCAGCCGGAATATTCACTGACCCAGCTTCGCCAGATGATCGGGCTCGATCTGTCCGGGTTCGACCTCGACGGCCCGTTCCCGCGCCATCTGATCGACACCAGCGCTGCGCGCGGCGTGGCCAGCCGCTTCAAGCTGGTGGTCGACATCGTCGATCGCGAAAAGCCGACGATCCGCCAACTCGTCCAGCGCCTGGCCGGCGCCCGTGGCCATTGGGTGATTGCAGGCCCGCCGGAGAAGATCGCCGACAACATCCAGACCTGGTTCGAGAACGGCGCCGCTGACGGCTTCAACGTCATGCCGCCCTGGCTGCCCGGTGGCTTCGACGTGTTTGCCGAACAAGTCGTCCCGATCCTGCGCAGGCGCGGCCTGTTCCGCGACGACTACGCCGGCACGACACTGCGCGACCATTATGGCCTGCACCGGCCGCCAAGCGCCTTCTCCAGTTCCATCCAAGCGATCGCGTGATCGGCTGACGTTCGCCAATCGGAGAGAATCGGCGCACGCGACGCGTTTAGCCGTCGACCGCGACCGCTGCATCGGATCTCCAGTTGGTTTTCGTCCTGTCGGAATTAGGCGATAGCGGTTTGGGGCTGCCCGGAAGGATGACGCCTCGCGGGTCGAGCCGCTGGAACGCAACCGCCTTTACTGCTCGGCGGACTTACGGCAATTGCTTCATATCTTCCGCATAGCGCTCCCGATAGGGCTCCGATTCACGTCGTCCTGGCGCTGGTTATGATTCTCGTGCCGGAGGCCCGGCAAAGACGTCACGGATCGGACGAGGCCACGGGAATGGTGTAGACCTGACTTCGCGCGCGTCTCGATCGTCGTCCCAAACCACGTCCTCCGTGATGATGGCGAAGGTCGGCCCGTCGGGCCACCGCGCGGAAACATGAGCGGCAAGGAGATTGCGTATGAGCGAGACGGACCGCCCGAGCCATTCGCGAGACGACGAGAGCTTTCTCAGGCACTCGTTCGCGGTTGCGCGCCGTGCGATCGGCAATGGCAATCACCCCTTCGGAGCCGTCCTCGTCGATCGCGATGGCAACGTCCTGCTCGAGGTGGAGAATGGCTTCATGCCGTCGCGCGACGGCACGGCCCATGCCGAGCGAATGCTGTCGACCCTCGCATGCACGACGTTGCCCGCGGCTGTCCGGGCGCGCGCGACGCTGTACTCATCCGCCGAGCCTTGTGCCATGTGCGCCGGCGCGATTTACTGGGCGGGCATCGGCCGCGTGGTCTACGGACTGAGCGAGCAACGCCTGCGCGAACTGACTGGCAATCACCCCGACAATCCGACGCTCGATCTGCCCTGTCGCAACGTATTCGACAGCGGTCAACGCAAGACCGAGGTCGTCGGTCCGTTGCTTGAGGACGAAGCCGCGATCGTGCACGAGGGCATCTGGACCCGATAGTCGCGCAACGATCCCGCCGGCCGGCATCCCGCCGTGCAGGAAGGGGGAAAGTGGCGCCGCGGTGTGTCGCGGCGCCACGAGGCGATCCACCCGTGGAACGGGTCGGGTGGATCAGAATTTCACCGAGATGCCGGAATAGAGCGATTCCTCGGTGCAGGAATGGTTGCTGACGCCCGGGGCGACGTTACAGACGGTGCTCTTGGCGTGGTCGAGGCCGAACTTGTTCTGCCAGTAGCGGTAGGCGACCCAGACATCCACGAAGTGGGAATACTTCGGACCCCAGAACGCCTTGCTCGCGTCGAAGGTTAGACGGATCGGCTCGGAGTTGAGCTCCACCGCCGTGTTGACGTTGGTGACCGGATTGAACGCCATCGGCTCGTTCTCGGTGCCCTTCTTGCCGTACCAGCCGGCGCGGCCGCTGATCGAGAAGTACTGCATGTTCTCGGGCAGGAAGCCGAGATCCATGTAGTAGTTCACTTCGACGGCCCAGGTCGGCTTGAACTTGGTATTGCCGTCGGTCAGGCAGGTCACGCCGGGCACGCCGGGGCCAAACAGACCGCACTGGTCGAACGCGTTATGATTGGCGAACTCGTAATACATCAACGGCGACACGTTGATGTAACCCTTGTAGGGAAGGTTGAACTCGAACTGGAGACCGGCGACGACGTCGCGCTTGGCGGGCGCGAGGAAGTTGTTCTCGGTGTTGGCATCCATGCCCACTTCGAACGAGATGTTGTTCAGCGGTCCCATGCTGAACGCCTTGGTGTTGAAGATCTGGTTCCAGCCGAAGGTCGAGCGGAACAGGCCGTAAATCTCTGTAGCGCCGGCGCAGGTTGCTGGAGCTCCGGTGATGGTCACGCCGACATTCGAACACGGCGACGCCGGGTCGTTGTGGTCCGACTTGTACATCGAGATGGTGAAGAAGTTCTGGCCGTAGGCCCAGATGTCGAAGTGCGTGAACGAATAGACCTGCTTGGCCGTCTTTCCGTTGATGCTGCCGTCGGGACGGACGGAAAATACGCCGGGATCGGTGCCGGAGAAAATGTAGGAGTAGGTCACGCGATCATCGATGACCAAGAAAAACGGCAGGTCGGCGGGCGGCTTGGGCGCCTTGACCGGCAGGTCAGCGGCGCTCGCGAGATTGGCGGCCGGTACCAACCCCAAAGCCAGTATAGCGGCCGACAGAATTCGGCGAATGTTGAACATCGTGAAAGACCCCCAGAGTGAAGCGCAAGGAGTTCATGCTTCCACGAGAGCGTTGCGCAGCTTCGGGGCGAACGGGAAGCCTGAAGTTTTTCCACGTGCTGACGCGTGTTTGATCAACAGCTTCCGCGAGATCGGCGCAGCCTGACGGATTTTAGGCGGGTTGATGGCCGCCGGATCTGCTGTCAATCGCACCCGGAAATTTCATATTGTGCCCATCATTGCTTGATTATCGCGACATTTCCGCGCACCGCGGAAAGCGTGGCATGCGGGCGCAAAGTCCGTCGGAAGCGCGCAATGACGCCCTGCTCAACTTCGCGTCATCGTTGACTGCCCCCAATTCGAATTGGGTCGACAGTCGCATTTTTGCAACATTTCTCTCCTGGGTGGGCGAGGCCGAAGACTCCGTAGATTTGCGGAAATGGCTCAGTTTTGCCGAATGCTTGAGCAGGCAGTGGCGCATTTTCCCTACTTACGCGTGCGTCAAAACTGGCCCACTATTGCGGCCTGCTCTCCTCACGCATGCGATATCCCGGGATGCTAGCAACGACATCTGCCGCGCAGCACACAGATGCGACGCCGCTTCTGCAGACGATCGGCCTCACCAAGCGCTACGGTTCGTTTCTCGCCAACGACAAGATCGATCTCGATATTCGGCCGCAAGAGATCCATGCATTGCTCGGCGAGAACGGCGCCGGAAAATCCACTCTGGTCAAGATGATCTACGGCCTGATCCAGCCGAGCGAGGGCAATATCCGCTGGCAGGGCAGAACGATCGTGCTGTCCGGACCATCGGATGCGCGCGCACACGGCATCGGCATGGTGTTCCAGCATTTCTCGCTGTTCGACAATCTGACGGTCGCCGAGAACGTTGCGCTCGGCCTCGACGGCAAGGAGCCGTTCAAGGATATGTCGGCGCGCCTCGAGCAGGTGTCCCGAACATACGGTCTGCCGCTCGATCCGAGGCGCGAGGTCTGGCAACTCTCGGTCGGCGAACGGCAACGCATCGAGATCGTGCGCGCGCTGATGCAGGATCCGCAATTTCTGATCCTCGACGAGCCAACCGCCGTGCTGACACCACAGGAGGCCGACCAGCTCTTCGTCGTACTCGATCGCCTCAGGGCCGAAGGCCGCGCGATTCTCTACATCAGCCACAAGCTGGAAGAGGTGAAGCGGCTCTGCGACACCGCAACGATCCTGCGCGGCGGGCGCAAGGTTGAAACCTGCAATCCCAAGGCCGAAACCGCGGCATCGCTAGCGCGCATGATGGTCGGCGGCGAGATCATGGAAGTGAAGGCAGCGGCGAGCCGCCAGATCACCGTGCCCCGTCTGCTGGTCAACGATCTCAGCCTCGCGCCCGACGATCCGCACGGCGTACGGCTCGAGCATATCTCGTTCGAGCTCCGCGGTGGTGAAATTCTAGGCATCGCCGGTGTCGCCGGTAACGGGCAGGACGAGTTGTTCGCCGCCCTTTCCGGCGAGCGGCCGGCGAAAGACCCCGGCACGATCGTGATCGACGGACAGGCGGCGGGACACCTGTCGATCACCAGGCGCCGCAAGCTGGGCGCGGCCTTCATCCCGGAGGAACGGCTCGGTCACGGAACGGCGCCGCGCATGCGGCTCTCGGAAAATGCCCTCCTCACCGGCCACGCCATCGGCAACATGGTGCTTCATGGCTTCGTGAACACCGCCGCGACCTTGAAGACCGTCGACCGCACGACCGAGACTTTCGACGTGCGCAAGGCCAAGCGCGATCCGGAAGCGGCGAGCCTGTCGGGCGGCAACCTGCAGAAATTCATCGTCGGTCGCGAAATCCTGCGCGATCCGGTGGTGCTCGTCGTCAACCAGCCCACCTGGGGCGTCGATGCCGGCGCGGCCGCCGTGATCCGGCAGGCGCTGCTTGATCTCGCCACGCGGGGCGCTGCCGTGCTGGTCACGAGCCAGGACCTCGACGAGCTCGCCGAGATCGCCGACCGGATCGCGGTCATGTTCCATGGCCGCCTGTCGGCCCCGGTGCCGACCGCGGAGACCAGCCGTGAACGACTGGGCCTGTTGATGGGCGGCAGCAGCATTGAAGCGCCGGAGGCACCCCATGCGGCTCGTGCTTGAGAAGCGGGCCGAGCGCTCGACCATAATCGCACTGATCTCGCCGCTGATCGCGATCGGGCTGACCATCGTCACCTTGTGCATTCTGTTCGCGATACTCGGCAAGAACCCGATTTCCGCGCTCGCCGTCTACTTCATCGATCCTCTCACCGACGGCTACTCCCTGCAGGAAATCGCGGTCAAGGCAACGCCGCTGGTCATGATCGCGATTGGCCTGTCGTTGTGCTACCTCGCCAACGCCTGGAATATCGGCGCCGAGGGCCAGTTCCTGATCGGCGCGGTCGCCGGAAGCTGGCTGGCGGTGAAGACCCAGGGCACCGATGCCGGCCACTGGGTATTGCCGGCGATGCTCGCGCTCGGTGCGATCGCGGGCGCGCTCTACGCGCTAATTCCCGCGATCTGCAAGGTACGGTTCGGTGCCAGCGAAATCCTGACGTCGCTGATGCTGGTCTACGTCGCCGATCTCCTACTCGACTATCTCGTGCGCGGACCGTGGCGCGACCCGCAAGGCTTCAACTTCCCGACCACGGCCGAGTTCGATCCGGTGGCGACCGTGCCGACGCTGATCGAAGGCGGCCGGCTGCATCTCGGCTCGATCATCGCACTGCTCGTCGTGGCCGCCGGCGCGGTGCTGCTCGGCAGGACCATCAAGGGCTTCGAGATCCGCGTCGTCGGCGCCGCACCGCGAGCCGCGCGGTTCGGCGGGTTCAACGCCAACCAGCTGGTGCTGCTGACCTTTGCAATCTCCGGCGCACTGGCCGGACTCGCCGGCATCATCGAGGTGGCCGGCCCGGTCGGCCACCTGCAGCCCGGCATTTCGCCAGGCTACGGCTTTACCGCGATCATCGTCGCCTTCCTCGGCCGACTGAATCCAATTGGAATACTAATTGCAGGACTTTTCCTCGCATTGACCTTTATCGGCGGCGAGCAGGCCCAGATCGCGATGAAAATCCCGTTGGACGTCACCAAGGTGTTTCAGGGCATCCTGCTGTTCTACGTGCTCGCCTGCGATTCCCTGATCCTCTACCGCTTTCGGCTCATTTCCACATCACCAAAGGTGCAAAGTGCAGCTCGTTGAGGCGATCATCCTGTCGGTGCTGGCGGCCTCCACGCCGCTGTTGCTCGCGGCCACCGGCGAACTCGTGACCGAGCGCTCGGGCGTGCTCAACCTCGGCGTCGAAGGCATGATGATCGTCGGCGCCGCCTGCGGCTTCGGCGCCGCCTGGCTGTCCGGTTCGATCATCTTCGGCGCATTCTGCGGGGTCGTCGCCGGCATCCTGATGTCATTGATCTTTGCCCTGATGGCGCTCGGGCTCGCAGTCAATCAGGTCGCGACGGGCCTTGCGCTGACCATCCTCGGAATCGGATTGTCCGGCCTGATCGGCGCCGGCTTCGTTGGCGAACGCATCACGCCTGCGCCGCATCTCTACATCCCCGGCCTCACCGACATTCCGCTCGCGGGACGAATCCTGTTCGGAGAGGACGCCTTTGTCTATCTTTCGATCGCCCTGGTGGTCGGCGTCTGGTGGTTCCTGTACCGGACCCGGGCCGGGTTGATCCTGCGCGCCTGCGGCGACAACCACGTCTCCGCCCATGCGCTGGGTTATCCGGTGCTGCGGATCCGGCTCTACGCGGTCATGTTCGGAGGCGCATGCGCCGGGCTTGCCGGAGCCTATCTGCCGCTCGCCTACACGCCCTTCTTCATTCCCGGGATGACGGCGGGACGCGGGTGGATCGCGCTGGCGCTGACAGTGTTCGCCAGCTGGCGGCCGGCCCGGCTGGTCGTCGGAGCCTACCTGTTTGGCGCCGTCACCATTCTTCAGCTGCACGCGCAAGGTGCCGGCATCGGAATTCCGTCGCAGTTCATGTCGTCGCTGCCCTATCTCGCGACCATCATCGTCCTGGTTCTGCTCTCTCGCGCACGCACCGGCGGCTCGACGGCGCCCGCTGCGCTCGGAACCGTATTCGTGCCGGACCGCTAACTCGATGTCGGTACGTGCCGCGATGGGGCGCCCACGTTCCGGACTATGGTTTCCCCGTTTGGAGATTGAGATGAAGAGAGCATTATTCGCGGCCGCAGCGCTTCTCATGGCCGGATGCATCAACGGCGGCGCTTGGGCCGCCGACAAGCTGAAGGTCGGCTTTATCTATCTCGGACCGGTCGGCGACCTCGGCTGGACCTATCAGCACGAACTGGCGCGGCAAGCTCTTGTGAAGGAGCTGGGCGACAAGATCGAAACCACGTTCCTCGAGAACGTTCCGGAAGGACCGGACGCTGAACGCGCGATCGAGCAGCTCGTGCGCGCCGGCAACAAGCTGATCTTCACCACCTCGTTCGGCTACATGGATCCGACGCTGAAGGTCGCGAAGAAGTATCCCAACGTCCATTTCGAGCATTGCTCCGGATACAAGCGCGACAAGAACATGTCGACCTATTCGGCGCGGTGGTACCAGGGCCGCTACATTCAGGGTCAGATCGCGGCCAAGATGTCGAAGGCCGGCGTGCTCGGCTACATCGGCTCGTTCCCGATTCCGGAAGTCGTGTCGGGCATCAACGCGACGATGCTGGGCGCCCAGACGGTCAACCCGAACATCAAGGTCAAGATTATCTGGGTGAACTCCTGGTTCGATCCGGGCAAGGAAGCTGACGCGGCCAAAGCACTGCTCGACCAGGGCGCCGATATGATCATGCAGCACACTGACAGCCCGGCAGCAATGCAGGTGGCGGGCGAACGCGGCAAGCTCGCGTTCGGCCAGGACTCCGAAATGATCAAATTTGGTCCCAAGGCGCAGCTCACCTCGATCCTCGACACCTGGGCGCCCTACTACATCGAGCGCGTCAAGGCTGAACTCGCCGGCACCTGGAAGTCCGAGGACACCTGGGGAGGCCTTGATACCAAGATGTTCGAGATGGCTCCCTACACCAACATGCCTGACGACGTGAAGAAGATGGCGGAGGACACCCAAGCGGCCATCACCGCCGGCAAGTTGCATCCATTCAAGTGTCCCGTCGTCGCGCAGGACGGCAAGGAAGTCGAATGCAAGGGCGGCGATCATCTCCAGGATGGCCAGATCCTCGGCATGAACTTCTACGTCAAGGGGATCGACGACAAGATCCCCGGGAAGTAAGGCTGCGACCGGCGAAAACAGGGCCCGGGCGATATAGCCCGGGCCATTGCCTTGACTCTATCCTGCACGCATCGCAAGCGCGGCAGCGCTGTGGCGGCGGATCAGGTCCCCGACATCGAGCCCGGGAATCGCTCCATCAATCACGACCCATCTGCCGCCGACCATCACACGATCGGCACGGTGCGCACCGCAGAGCACGAGCGCGGCGAGCGGGTCGCAGGAACCGGAAAAGCGCAGCTCATCAAGCTTGAACAGCGCAAGGTCAGCCGCCTTGCCGATCGCGATCTCGCCGAGTTCGGGGCGACCGACGCAGGCGGCCGAGCCCTTCGTCGCCCATCGCAATGCATCCCTGTGGCTGACCTTCGCGACGCCGTAGCGGGCGCGTTGCAGCAGGAATGCGGCGCGGACCTCCTGCATCAGGTTCGACCCGTCGTTCGACGCCGAGCCGTCAACGCCGAGGCCGATCGCCACCCCGGCCTCCTCCATCTCGCAGACAGGACAGCAACCTGAGGCCAGGATCTGGTTGCTGCAGGCACAATGGCTGACGCTGGTTCCGGCCGCAGCCAGCCGCCTCATCTCCACAGCGTCGAAGAAGATGCCGTGGGCCAGCCAGCTCCGGGCATTCAACCAGCCGCATTGCTCGAGGTAATCGAGCGGACGACAACCATACGTCTGCTGGCAAAACCTGTTCTCGTCCTCGGTCTCGGCAAGATGCGTGTGTAGCCGGACGTCGAGCTTGCCGGCGAGATCGGCGGTCGCGCGCATCAGCGACGTCGTTACCGAGAACGGCGAGCACGGCGCCAGCGCGATCTGCACCATCGCCTCCTCGCCGCGCTCGTGATGCTTCGACACCAGCCGCTCGCTGTCGGCAAGGATCGCATCTTCGTCCTGCACCACACTGTCCGGCGGCAATCCGCCGTCGCGCTGCGACAGGTTCATGGAGCCGCGCGTGAGCAGCACACGGATACCCAGCCGCCTCGCCACCGCGACCTCGATATCGATCGCCTCCTCGAGGCCGGCCGGAAACACGTAGTGATGATCGGTGGTCGTGGTACAACCCGACAACAGCAGCTCGGATATCGCGACGCTGACGCCGAGCTCGAGCGATTGCGGGGTCAGTTGCGCCCACACCGGATAGAGCGCGTGCAGCCAGGGAAACAGCTCGCGATCCATCGCAGCAGGCAACGCCCTTGTCAGCGTCTGGTAGAAATGATGGTGAGTGTTGATCAGGCCGGGCAGCACGACATGGTTGCCCGCGTCGTAGACCGCGACATTCGCAGTCGACGGCTCCTGCCCGCGCCCCACGCATTCGACGACCTTGCCGCCCTGGACGACAACGCCGCGTTCGGCTCCGTCAGCCAGAACCGCGAGGGGATCCTTGATCCAGATCGGCTGCATTTGATCCGTCATTTTCGTCTCCCGGCGACCGCCCGCCGCTCGCCTGCAGGGACGTCCCGGGTCCCGCGACACTTGGCGTTGCTCTTGCAAGACTTCTTAGTCAATGATGTCTCATGTTGAAAGCGTTGACGCATCCATGGACTTGAACACCGTTACCGAGGTCGTCCATCCGCTGTCGCGGACGCAACTGCCCGTTTGGACGGCAGGTGATGCCTGGCTCGCGGGCGGCACCTGGCTGTTCTCCGAACCCCAGGTGCATCTCACCCGCCTGATCGATCTCACCGACCTGAACTGGCCGGCGCTCACGATCGGCGACACACACCTCACCATTGCGGCGACCTGCACGGTCGCGCAGCTCGATGTCCTGGCCTGCCCGCCGGACTGGATGGCCGCACCGCTGATCAACCAGTGCTGCCGTGCCTTTCTCGCCTCGTTCAAGATCTGGAAGACCGCAACCTTCGGCGGCAACATCTGCATGTCGCTTCCGGCCGGACCGATGATTTCGCTGACCTCGGCACTGGATGGCGTTTGCACGATCTGGGCAGCCCGCGGCGGAGAGCGAACCATCCCGGTCATCGACTTCGTGACCGGCGATCATGCAAACGTGCTCGCGCCCGGCGACCTGCTGCGGCAGATCGATATCCCGATCGCCGCCCTGAAGCGGCGTTCGGCCTTCCGCCAGATTTCGCTGACGCCGGTCGGCCGCTCTGCCGCAGTTCTGATCGGCACTGTCGCGCATGACGGCGCCTTCACGCTGACCGTCACCGCCGCGACGATCCGGCCCGTACAAATGTCGTTTGCTGCCATTCCTCGTGCCGACGAACTGCGCGACACGATCCTGCGTCGCATTGCGGACGGCTTTTACCACGCCGACGTCCATGGCAGACCGCTGTGGCGCAAGCACATGACGCTGCGGCTTGCCGAAGAGATTCGCGACGAATTGCAGGCACGCCCATGACGTTCGAGGTCAACGGCAAGACGTTCTCGAATCCGCCGCGTCCCGGGCAATGCCTGCGCACATTCCTGCGTGAGCTCGGTCATCTCGGCGTCAAGAAGGGCTGCGATGCCGGGGACTGCGGCGCCTGTACCGTGCTGCTCGACGGCGACCCGGTCCACAGCTGCCTGATCCCGGCATTCCGCGCCGACGGTCACGCGGTGACCACCATCGAGGGCTTCGCCGGCGTGAACGGAACGCATCCGCTCCAGCGCGCGTTTCTCGATGCGCAAGGATTCCAATGCGGCTTCTGCACCGCCGGCATGATCCTGACCTGCGCTTCGCTGAACCAGGCGCAAAGGCAGGACCTGGATGCCGCGCTGAAGGGCAATATCTGCCGCTGTACCGGCTATCGTGCGATCCAGGATGCGCTCGACGGCAGGATCAATATCGAGGACGCGACGACCGGTACCGCCTTCGGCCGCAGCCTGCCGGCGCCCGCGGGTCCCCTCATCGTACGCGGTGCCGCGCCCTACACCTTCGATACGACGATCGACGGCCTGCGGCACATCAAGCTCCTGCGTTCTCCTCACGCCCACGCACGAATCATCGGGATCGACAAGACGGACGCCTTGAGGGTCGCTGGCGCCCACGCGGTGCTGACGCATGAAGATGCGCCTGACGGCCTGTTCTCGACCGCCCGACACGAGCGCGACTGGATGGATCCAGATGACACCAGGGTGCTCGACACGATCGTTCGCTTTGTCGGCCAGAAAGTCGCCGCCGTGGTTGCGGACAGCGAAGCCGCCGCAGAGGAAGCATGCCGCCGCCTCAAGGTCGACTACGAGATACTCCCCGCCGTGTTCGATCCGGCCGCGGCGATCGCCGACGGCGCCCCGCTGATTCACGGCGACAAGACGAGCATGCACCGCGTCGCCAACGCCGCGCGCAACATCGTCGCGGAAACGCATGGTGAATTCGGCGACGTCGCGCGCGGACTGGCAGAGGCGGCCGTCAGCTATGAAGGCACATTCACCACCCAGCGCGTCCAGCATGCGGCACTGGAGACCCATGGCGGACTGGCGTGGCTTGACGCCTCTGGCATTCTCAACATTCGCTCCAGCACGCAGGTCCCATTCCTCACCCGCCGCGCGTTGGCCGGCCTTTTCAAGTTGCCGCCCGACAAGGTCCGGGTGTTCTGCGAGCGCGTCGGAGGCGGCTTTGGCGGCAAGCAGGAGATGCTGGTCGAGGACATCCTCGCGCTTGCCGCGCTTCGCACGGGGCGGCCAGTCAAGCTCGAACTCACGCGCGAGGAGCAGTTCGTTGCGACCTCGACGCGGCATCCGATGCGCGTCACCGTGAAGGCCGGGGCAGACAAGGATGGCAGACTGACCGCGCTGCAGCTCGACGTGCTCTCGAACACCGGCGCCTACGGCAATCATGCGGGGCCGGTGCTATTCCATGCAGTGAGCGAATCCATCAGCGTCTACAACTGTCCCAACAAGAAGGTCGACGCGATCGCCTGCTATACCAACACGTTGCCGGCGGGCGCCTTCCGTGGCTATGGACTGCCCCAGACGCTGATCGCCGTCGAGGCCGCGATTGACGAATTAGCCAGGCAGCTCGGCATCTCACCCTACGAAATGCGCCGTCGCAATATGGTGAAGCCAGGCGACCCCATGCTCTCGCCGCCTGGCTCCGAATATCACGATGTGAGATATGGTTCATATGGTCTCGACCAGTGTCTCGATCTGGTTGAGCGCGCAATGGCAGAGGAAATCCCCTCCCCGCAGCTCTCCACCGACTGGCTGATCGGCAATGGCATCGCACTGACCATGATCGACACCGTGCCGCCTGCCGGCCACATCGCTGATTGCAGCATCAGGCTTTGCGACGACGAGCGCTTTGAGCTAACCGTCGGCACCGCCGAATTCGGCAACGGCACCAGCACGGTCCACCGCCAGATCGCGGCCACCGCGCTCGCCACGTCGGTCGATCGCATCCGCCTGAGACAGTCCGACACCGCTCATGGCGGCCACGACACCGGCGCTTATGGCAGCGCCGGGATTTTCGTGGCCGGCAGCGCCACGCAAGCGGCCGCAGAAAACCTGGCGCGCGAACTGAAGGCGCTGGCAGGCCAGATGACCGGGAGTGATCCGGGCAGCTGGATCCTGGAAGCCGGTCACGCTGTCTGCGGCCAGCATCGACTGCCCTATGCCGAGCTTGCACGATCGGCACGCGCCGCTGGTCAGACCCTGCAAGCAAGCGGGACGTCGGCGGGCACGCCGCGTTCGGTTGCCTTCAACGTGCAAGGGTTTCGCGTCGCCGTGAACAAGGGCACCGGCGCGCTCAAAATCCTGAAGAGCGTACAGGCCGCGGACGCCGGCCGGGTCGCCAACCCGATGCAATGCCGCGGCCAGGTCGAGGGCGGCGTCGCGCAATCGCTCGGCGCAGCACTCTACGAGGAGCTGCTGATCGACGACGAAGGCCGCGTGATCAATCCGAAATTCCGGGATTATCACGTCCCCTCTTTCGCCGACGTGCCGCGCACCGAGGTCCATTTCGCCGACACCTCCGACAGCATCGGCCCGATGGGCGCTAAATCGATGAGCGAGAGCCCCTACAATCCCGTCGCCGCCGCGCTCGGCAACGCCATCGCCGACGCGACCGGCATCCGCTTTACCGACGTTCCCTTCAAGCCGGACCGGCTGTTTCCGGAACTGCTCAAGAAATTCGGCTAACGCATGATCCGGAAAGGTGCGAAGCGCTCTTCCGAAAAACCGGCCCTGGCTATCGCCGCCCTACCGTACATTCAATCTGGCCATGAGGCTCATCGGTGGGCAGAAACACGTCGTTGTTGTTGTCCAGGCCGAAGGCCGAAAGATTCATCGGGATGAAGTGCATGTTCGGGCAGGCCATGCTGATCTCGGATATCTCAGGAACTGCGGCCAATGCCGCCTCGCCCATCCGGTACAGACTGTCCTGCACGCTCCTGCTGTAGGTTGTCGAGAAGACCTTCAGCACCGTAGCGAGGATAAGCGAATTCGCGGCCGGATAACTCTCGGGCTTTGCGGCCCAAGCCCATGACGCGACCATGCTGGTCGCGCAGATGCGATCCGCAGTCTCGGGGATCGTAGTGTAGCGATCCTTGACGTAGTTTTCCCAGCCCGATTGGGTCGACTTCATGAACGCGAACCCGTCGATACCCGAAACCAGTGACGGCGCGCCGCCGCGGATCATCGCAACTTCAACCGTCGGACGACCGTTGGCGTCGAGCACGAAGCTGTGTGGATGTGGCTTGCCGTCAAAACTCAGTCGGCTCCATTTGGTCTCGTGCGACGCAATCGCGACGGATGAAATCTGCGGATAGGTGTCGAGATATTTCCTCGCCAGCACCTGGCAGAACTCCTCGGTACAGAGACCGGTGTTCTCGCGCGCCACCACGTTGACGATGTTCTTGATGGTGTCGGTCGAGACCGTCATCCTGTTGTCGGCGTGGGTAAAGGTGCGAGCGAAATCGCCTTCAAGCATCGCCTTGATGCTCAGCTGACTGACCTCCTGCCGGTCTCCATCGCGGTGAATCCGCATCACACGGACCCGGCCCTTGCCATATCGGTTCTTGATCAGCGGCACGTCACAGTCTCCAGCAATGGCGTTACGGCGGCGGCGCCGGCCGCCGGTCATGGCCAGTATCGAGCAACGTTCGTGCCATCGGCAAGCCCTTGCCGCGCACTGGACCGGGCGGCATCCACGGCGCGGGCGATCGCTGCCGGAATCTTCACCATGCATGCCGCGCCTTTCGGCAACCGTCCACCGCTTGCAGCTTCGCCCCAGAGCCGTTACGGGACGTCAGATTCGCGCCTCGACGAACGCTCTTTGCGTGGACCGGCTTCCATTTCGCCCGACACCTTCTAGCTGCCGCGATAGGTCGCGTAGCTCCATGGTGTGACAAGCAGCGGTACGTGGAGGTGACCTTCGGGTTCGCTGACCGAAAAGCGCAAGGGTATCCTGTCCAGGAACGGCGGATCGGACAGGGGTACGCCGCGCCCGGCGAAATAGTCGCCGACGTTGAACCGCAACTCGTATGTCCCGGCCGGAACGGGCCGTCCGCCAATCAAGGGCTGATCGGTCCGCCCGTCGGCGTTTGTCGAGGCACGCGTCACGATGCGGCTCACACCAAGTTCCGAGAGTTCGACCAGCTCGACGGCGACCCCGGCGGCTGGCCTGCCACTATGGGTATCCAGCACGTGGGTCGAGAGGCGCCCGTGAACGGCAAGCCTGTCGTCGGCCGTTACGGTCTGATCGAGCCGCAGTGCCGCGATTCGAAAGATTTCTTCCACCGAGTTCTTAATTTCGACGGCGATGTCATTCGGCAGGCGTCGCTCGAAATTGCGCAGAATGGAATCCTTGGTGTGGCGGCGCACACAGACGATGTAGGGAAAGCCGAACTTGGCGCGGTAAGCATTGTTGACACGCTGAAACGCTTCGTGTTCAGCATCCGACAGGCGGTCTAGTCCCGCACCATTCTGCTCGGCAAAGGAGTCGTCGGTGAGGCCTGCCGCACGTTGCGTCTTGTCGGCGAGATCGGGATGCGCCTTGATCAAGGCCAGTTGCAGTTCGGCCGGCGCCCGCTCGACCGCGGCTTTCATCGCCGTGAACAATTGAGCGATGCCGGCATAGGGCCGATCCATCGCGACCTGCTCGGCAATCCACGGCGAATGCTCGAAGACGTTGGCAAGAGCCGCGACAAAATCATTCCGGCTCGCATTGTTGAGACCGATCAACGTCGTCATGACTTCGTCCACTCGTTCATTCGATGGATGGGTTCGCGGCGCGGTGCACCGGAGATCATCCCGTGCAATGCACACCCCTACTGCAACGCACTAGTCCCCTTGCTTCCGCCGGTCGTAGGACCATCCAAACAATCCAGACCGTTGCACTTCTGGTTCCGGTGGCGGCGCAGCAGCTCTTGACTCGGCCTCCGGCGCTGCGGCTACCGGTACATCCTGACATTTCATCGAATAGACCAGTTCGCCTTTCGCGGTGCGACCAATAGGAGCGCAGATGTCCGCAGGTGCGGTTGCGGCCCTTGGGGCTGCCTTGGGCGTTGTCCGCGTCTCTGCGGCCGCGGCGGAAGCGGCCAGCAGCGTGACAAGCAGGATCATCGTCTTCATCGGCTGTGCTTCTCGCATGTTGTGTGTGCGGCTGATCGACATCGCCGCACGATACCCCCTGCCAAAAATTTAGTCGCGCCCAATTATTTTGCGCACCACTTCGTGATTGCAGCCGGGCTAAGCAACGCCGGCGCCGCCACTATTTGCCAGAAACAAGGCCGACGATTCCTCCGGCCGGACGCCCAAGGGAGAACCCAATGAAGAAAAACACCCGCGTTGTCTGCACCGTTCTAGCTGGTCTGCTGCTCGGATCGATCTCGCAAGGCGCTACTGCCGCGGAACGTCACCGCAAGGCGCATGTTGTGCCGACCCAGCAATCGCAGTCCCGGCCTGCCGACGCCTACGCGGCTTGGCAGCCACCCAGGATCAGCAGCCCCGTGCCCTCGTATTACGCCGGCGGCTATTCGGCTCCGGCCGGACATTAGACCAACTCCAGACTGTGGCGCGCCAAGACATCTTCGGCCTGGCCCTGTCGGTCAGGCCGAAGTCGCGACAGAGCCTTGCCGGACCGGAGCCCATCATCAGCTTGGCTTCGCCGCCCGCAACGGCTATTCCATTTCGAGGTGATACCACCGCAGCTTCTCACGCGTGATGCAACGAATGGCACGATCGGCGAGCCACTTCTTTGCGGTGCCGTAATGCACGACATGCACCGAGAAGCCGCCGCTGGGGTCTCCAAGTACCCCGACCTCCGCCACAGCCTCGCATCCCGGCCAGAGCCGGATCTCCTGAAGGCACTCCTCAGCGAGCACCGACCGGACAACACCCGCGGTGTATCTCACAGAACCCCTCCAAGTCCCAGATGCATCGATCGGTCTGAGTTCTAAGCGTCGTAGGCCGTGTACGGCCAATACTGCCGATGGATTAAAATCGAAGCGCTCGCTTCCGTCACAACGCGACCGGCCCCATCGCAAATGATTGCACCGAACGGGCGACCGCTGCACCGGGCGGACGGCCCGGAAAGCGCAACTGCCCATCGAAGCAACGTAGGCTTTCCAGATCTCAGCGGCGGAAGTTCATCTCGGTTCAAGCGACCCTCTCCCTCGGCTGCTCCTTTTCGTTGTGCTCGTCCAGCAACGCGAGCAGGCGCTTTCGCATGATCATCCCGGGCCGATCGGAAGGCATGTGCATTTCGAGCTTCCGGCTCATGTCGACGATCGCGTCAGGATCAGTCGATTCGAGCATCTCGCGATCCTCTGCAATGATGGCGGCGTCCCAATCGATCAGCTCCTGGGTGGAGCAATCGGCTTCGGTATCGTTGCGGAAAAGCAACTGCACGACCTGGATCTGGCCGTCGGAGATCGGCGTCGCGCAATTGAAGATGATGTGACGAATGCCGGACGGATACTCCATGTCGAGGCGGCGGCAGAACGGCATGAACCACTTGTTGCGCTGATGACGTCTTGTGGTTGGATCGGTCGTTCCGCTGATCCGGAAAGCGTTCGGCGGATTGCGGATGGTGATGATGGTCTCGGCGTCGAAACCATCCTCGGTTTCGGTGATCTCGTACTTCTCGGGCTTCGGCTGATTGATGTCGCCGAACGTCCCCTTGTGCACAAACGCGAAATGGGCGTTGTCGAACGAGTTTTCCATCAGGCGGAGCGCCGCCGTGTCCCACTTCTCGTAAAACTGATGGATGCGGCGATAGCCCGTTTTGCCCTCTTCGGGAATGTCGGGAATGCCGCTCAACGGCTCATCGAGGGCGACCCAGACATAACCATATCGTGCGCTGGCCCGGAACGAGCGCGCCCTGGCATCGGGGATCGGCTGCTCGAAGGGAAACTGCGGGACCATGACCAGCTTGCCGTCACGGTCGTACTCCCAGCCGTGATAGCCGCAGACGATATTCCCATTGTTGCACCAGCCTTTCGACAGCTTGGCGGTACGATGGCAGCAGCGATCCTCGAGCGCGGCCGGCGCGCCATTGGCATCCAGGAACAGCACGATCGGCTCCCCCAGCAGGGTGAAGGGCTGTGGACCTGCCCTCAGATGGTCGAGAGGCATCGTTGCGTACCAGAAGCGGCGCAGCACGGGTTGCTTGGTAGCGAGCATCATTTCCTCCGCGGTTCAGGCAGCCAGACGCGAGACAACGCGGGCCGCATCGAATTTCAGCTTTTGCATGTCGAGGCCGGGAATCGCACCGTCCTCGACGACCAGGCGACCGCCGACCAGCAAATGGCGAACGTGCGCTGAGCCGGCACACGTCACCGGCGCGATCATGGGATCGTGCATGCCGAAGTGGCGCGGCTGGTCCAGGCTGAAGATGGCGATATCGGCCTGCTGGCCCGGCGCCAGCGTACCGACGCGCGGCAGGCCCAGCACGCGCGCACCGCCCGCCGTGGCCCAATGCACGACGTCTTCCGCGGTCACCGCGTCGGCCCCCTTCACGGCGCGATGCGTGTGCCAGCAACTATGCATCTCACTGATCATGTCAGCCGCCTCATTGGAGGCCGCGCCATCCACACCGAGCGACACCGCGCCGCCCAGCCGGGCCATCGCGTCCGCCGGCGCAATACCGGAACCGAGGCGGCAATTGGACTGCGGACAGTGCGCCATGCCGGTGCCGGAGCGGGCCAGGATCGCCACCTCCTCTGGATCGAGATGGACCAGATGCGCGAACCAGACGTCCTCGCCGAGCCAGTCGTGCTCTGCGAGCCAATGGACTGGCCGCTTGCCATGAACCGACAAGCAGAAATCGACATAGTCAGACGTTTCCGAAAGATGGCTGTGCAGCCGCAGCTTCATGCGCCGCGCGGCGGCGATCACTTCGCGCAACTGGCCCGGATCCAGCGACCAGGTCGGCGTGGTCGGCGCCAGTGCGACGTGGGTCAGGCTGGCCGGCGACGGATCGTGGAAGCGCTGCGCACAGGCCTCGACCGATTGCAGCATCCGATCCAGCGTTTCGACCGGCATCGGCACAAACTGATCGGTATCGAAATGGCGGCTGACGGTCGCGCCTCCGCGGCAGAACACGAGGCGAATGCCGAAGTCGCGCGCAACGTCGAAAATCACCTGCGCCGGATCGAAGCGAAACGTGTCGCTGAAGAGATAGTGGTGATCGGCGACCGTGGAGGTGCCCGAGAGAAGCAGTTCGGCGAGTGCAATCCGCGCAGCGACCGCCAGGGCCTCTTCGTCGATCGCGGACCAGAAGCGGTACGGTACCGAGCGCAGCCACCCTGCGAGCGGAAGATTGATGCCTTCGCGAACACCTTTCAGCACGCTCTGGAACATATGGTGATGGGTCGATACGAGACCCGGATAGATCACGCAGCCCCTTGCGTCGAGCCTGCGCTCGTCAGGCTCGGACTGCAGTGCGCCGATTGCAACGATCACGCCATTGCGGATCCGGATCGCGCCGGTCGTTCGCATCGCCTCGCCCGGCAGGCCCGTGAAGATCCCGGTGGCATTCTCGATCAGCATTGATGTCATGTCTCGGCCCGGATCTCGCTTTCATGCCAGTTCGATAACGCAAGCCGCGAAAGCGCCGCCATGAGGGTGAACAGCAAGACGCCGGTCAGCGTGATCAGGAACAGTGCCGCGAACATGCGGGGAATATCGAGCGTGAAACCGGCATCGAGGATCTCATAGGCGAGGCCCGAAGAGCGCCCTCCCGTGCCTGCCACGAATTCGGCGACCACTGCGCCGATCAGCGCGAGGCCGCTCGAGATGCGCAACCCGCCGAAAAAGTAGGGTAACGCACCGGGTATGCGAAGCTTGATCAGGCTCTTCAATCGGCTCGCCCGGTTCATCCGGAAGTAGTTTGCAAGGCCCGGATCGACACTGCGCAGACCTAGCGTCGTGTTCGAGATGATCGGGAACAGCGCGACCAGGGTCGCGCAGATCGTCAGCGATATCTGGGTATTCTTCACGAGGATGATGATCAGCGGCGCAATCGCGACCACCGGCGTGACCTGCAACAGCACCGCATAGGGAAACAGGCTGACCTCGATCGCCCGGCTCTGCACGAACATGAATGCGATCAGGGTGCCAATCACGGTCGCAGCAACGAAGGCCTGCAGCGTCACCCGCAATGTCACCAGCAGGGCCCGCAGCAGCGACGGACCGTGCTGCACGAGGCTTATGAAGATATCACTCGGCTTGGGAAACAGGTACACCGGAACGGAGGCCAGGCGGAAACTGCCCTCCCACAAGCCGAACAGCACGATCCCGACGGCGACCGGAGCCGCGACCCGGACGAAGGCATCCGATTGCAGCAACGGCTTCATGCTTCGCCCCCGCCCGACCGCGGCAGCGAAGCTTCAGCGAGCCAGGTCGAGAGCTCCCGGCAATAGGCAGCGAATTTCGGGCTGTCGCGAAACCCGACCCCACGCGGCTGCGGCTCGTCGATTGTCATGGTGCGGAAGATGCGGCCGGGACCGGCAGCCATCACGATGATCCGGGTCGAGAGAAACACGGCCTCATAGATCGAATGGGTGACGAACACTGTCGTGAGCTTGCGGTCCCACCACAGCCGAACGAGATCGTCGTCCAGCTTGTTGCGCGTGAACTCGTCGAGTGCGCCGAAGGGCTCGTCCATCAGGAGGAGGTTGGGCTGCGTCACGAGCGCCCTGGCGATCGACACCCGCATCCTCATTCCGCCCGACAGCTGCCGCGGGTAGTGTTGACCGAACGCTGACAAGCCGACCCGCGCGATCGCATCCTCGACCAGCGGGGCCGCCTTCACCCTGGGCATGTCGGCAAGCTCAAGCGGCAGCCGGACATTGGCTTCGACGCGCGCCCAGGGCATCAGGGTCGGCTCCTGGAACACGAAGGCGAGCCGTCTCCCCTCTTGCCCGACTTGGCCGTGGTCGCCGCGCCACCACAACAGCCGACCGTCGGTTGGCTCGATCAAGTTGGCGATCAGCTTGAGCAAGGTACTCTTGCCGCAGCCGGAGGGGCCGATCAGCGTCAGGAACTCGCCGTCCGCGATCGTAAGGTCGATCGGCGCAAGGCCTCGCGTGCCGTTCGGAAACAGCTTCTCCGCCGAGAGCACCTCGACGACGGGCGGACGGCCTTCGGAGGTCGTCCTGGGCCCGGTGTCGTGATCGAACGCGCAGGGTGGCGGCAGAACGTTCATGGCCGCTCCTATTTCACGCCAATCCTGAGATCCTTGACGAAACGGTCGTCAAACGACTTTTGCCAAGCGGTCTTCGGATCGAGCAGCTCGCCGGCCACCAGGAAGTCGTAGACTTGCTTGTAGCGCTCGGCGGTGATGATGCCGATGCCAAGCTTCGCTGCGTCGCCGCCGTCGACCGCTTTGCTCTGCTTGAGCTTCTCGATCGCAAACGCGATCTGCCCGTCGGTCATCTTGGGATTGTCAGCCTTGATCAGGCCGTTCGCCGGAGCAGGATTCTGCAGATAGTCGCGCCAACCTTCGAGCGAAGCCTTGACGAAGCGAGCCACCACGTCCGGCTTTTCGGCGACCATTCGCTCGGTCGTCACGATTGTCGAGCCGTAGGGTGGATAGCCGCCATCTGCCAGCAGGAAGAACTTCACTTTCTTCTTCTGCTCCTGCGCTTGATACGGCTCGGATGACGGGTAGGCCTGCTGTGCCATGGTCTTGTCGGCGAAGAACGGCTGCAGGTTGAACGTGTATGGCCGGATCTGGTCGTCGCTGTAACCGTATTTCGCCCTCAGCCATGGCCAGAACGTCACGCGCGAGGATCCCGCGATCAAGATCGGCCTGCCCTTCAGCGCTGCAAGGTCCGGCACGTCGTCATGGGTCATGATTCCCTGCAGGTCGAACTGGAACGACGATGCGACAGTCACGAGCGGCAGGTTCTGCTCGCGCCCTTTCATCACCTGGATGTCGTAGCCCATGATGAAATCCGCATCGCCTGCGAGCAGAAGCTGCGTGCCGTTGACCTGGGGACCGCCCATCTTGATGGTCACGTCGAGGCCGGCCTTGTCGTAGAGACCGGTCGCCTTCGCCTGATAGAAGCCGCCATGCTCGGCCTGCGCGAACCAACTGGTGAGGAAGGTGACCTTGTCGGCAGCCCGAGCGGGAGCGAGCGACAGCACAAGCAAGGCGCTCCCCACCAGGGCGGAAGCAAACGTTCGGGAGGCAATCGTCATGGCCATCATGGCTACCCTTAACCGTCCGGTGAATGCCAGCTGCGGATGATTTCAATATTGTCTGGACGGCAACCCGCTCGCGCGGATCGAACCCTCGATGAACTCAGGATGCACGCGTCGACTGTCGCCCGAAAGCATTTTGATTCGAGCGATCTGTTGCTTTTCCGGCAACGCCGATTTTTTGAGCAAGAGGCACCAAATGTCGGCGCCGATCAGCCAAATTTCGGCATGCCGGCGGCAACGCCGTGGCCTAAGCTGGCAGCAGCAATGACAAATTTTGAGCCTGTGGTGATGAGCTTGCGCGCGCTTTCCCCTCCTGCAATTCGTCCCCCGTTCGCACGATACAGCCACGGCGTTGCCGTGCCGGCCGGACATCGCCTGGTGTTCACGTCCGGGCAGCTCGGCGCCGGCAGCGACGGGACTGTTCCGCCGGACAGCGAGGCACAGGCCGATCTCTGTTTTGCGAACATCGCAGCGATCCTCGCCGAAGATCGGATGACGCTGGCGGACATCGTCCGGCTCAACGCCTATGTGACGGCGCGCGAGCACATGCAGGGCTACATGCGGTCACGCGACCGGTTATTTCCCGGGACGCCGCCGTCCTCGACCCTGATGATCGTGTCCGGCTTCAGCCGGCCGGAATTCCTGGTCGAGATCGAAGCGGTCGCTGCCGCGCCGGACCCGAGCTAGCGAGCTTTCCAGCCGAATGCATTTCCGCTCGCGTCAAGAAAGCCGTCCCGGACGGACCTAGCTCTAGAACCGGCGCATTTCGCGTCTGACCTTGGCCAGAAAGCGCGCGCGTTTGGCCGGCGTGGCAACGTTCATGTGATAGAGCGCATGATAGCGCGTCGTCGCCCTTGCCCCGGTGAACCACGGCAGATATCGCTTGATGAGCTTGCGCGGCGGATCGGCCATCGCAATCGCCTGCCAGCGCGGGCGGCCATAGGTTGCGATGCCGCAGATGCGGCGGACGTGATGCAGCATCGGCTGTGCCCGCGCGGGATCGGACAGATCGAGCGCGATGCCGGGGCCGAACATTCGATCGAACCAGCCCTTGAGCATGGCTGGCGGCCCGAACGACCAGGTCGGAAACTGCACCACGATCGCGTCGGCCGCCATCAGGCGGTCGGCGTAGGCCTGATTGTTGTACCGGTTGCGCACGGGGTCGTGGTAGTCGCGCCGACGTTCAGCCGTCAGGACCGGATCGAATCCCTCCGCATAGAGATCGAGCAGATCAACGGCATGGCCGGCTTCGGCGAGCCCGGCCAGCGCCTCCCCGCGGATCGCGGCGTGGAAGCTGTCGGCAAGCGGATGGCAGTAGACATAGAGAACGCGCATATCACGACCCGGCAGCGACGAAACTTCGCATCTTGCCGGGATTGAGCAGATTGTGCGGATCGACCTCGCGCTTGAAGCCCAGTTGATCCGCGTCGGCACGCTTGTAGCGACTGCCGTCCTCGACCGTGTAGACGTGCGGATTGGCGATGAAAACGCCGCGCTGCTCGTGCATCCGGATGATCTCGTTCAGTCGCTCAGCGCCGCGGTAGCGCACGACCGGCAGGCCGCTGCAGGTGACCCGGCCGCCAAAGCGGATGAACTCGAGATGTTGCAGCACCTCATCCGGAAACAGCGCCTCCATCTCGGCAACTTTCTCCATCAGGCCATCATGCGGATAGAGACATTGCAGATAGGTGACGGTGCGGTCGGACTTCAGGACCTGCAGCGTGGTGTGATTCCAGGTGTATTCGTAGAGCGGCACCTGGCCCGGGCTGTCATCGGTCGGGGTCTCCAGCGAGATGGTCCCGCGACGACCAAGCAACGATTTGAAGCTTTCGAGCGACGGCTCGGCGATCATCGCGATCAGGATGCTCTGTCCGTCGGCTACGCAAGGTCTCAACGCACCGAAGTAGGACGGGAGCGGCCAGCTGATCGGCGACAGCAACTTCTTCGTGATGCCATCGGCAAGAGCTGCCTCGTATCCGACCGCCACCGCATCCAGGAAGTCGTCGAAGCAGACGACGACGTCGATCCAGCGCCAGGCAGGAGCCAGCGGCATTTCCAGTGCCGTGATGATTCCCGTGGTGCCATAGGCACGGTTGATCTTTTGTGCCGCCTCGCCGCGCAGTTCGATGACCCGGGGCGTTTCCTCGACGGAGACGATGCGGGCTGCCTGGATATTGCCCGGCTCGCGCAATCCACCATACGTCACGGATCCGATGCCGCCGGAACCGCCGGCCACGAAGCCACCGATCGTCGCCGTGCGCTTGGTGGACGGATGCATGCGCAGTTCCCAGCCCGTCGGCTGCAGGTCGGCGTCGATGGCGCTGAGCTTCGCGCCCGCGCCAGCACGTATCGTTCCGGGCGCCGTCCATTCAATGGCCGACAGCGCCATGATATCCAGCAGCACCCCGCCTTTGAGCGGCACCGCCTGACCATAGTTTCCAGTGCCACCGGCGCGGACCGTCAGCGGCACGCGATGGCGCGCACAGGCCGCAGCGAGCCGGATGACTTCGTTCTCGTCGCGCGGGACGACAATCAGGTCCGCCGATTTGTCATTCAGTAGATCATTCAGGATGGGGCTGTACCAGAAGAAGTCGCGCGAGCGGCGCCGCACCACCTTGTGGTCACGGATCACCGTCATGTCGCCGAGATCGCCAACCAGCAGGTCCAGCGCGCTGGCGGAAAGCTCGCTCACGACGTTTCGTCCTGGCTGGATTGCGCACTGGCGAGTTCGGCCAGGATTTCGTTCGACCTGACGACGAAGCCAAAGCACTGGCGGACATTGTAGAGGGTGGCGGCGAGGCAATAATCCGGCGAGGTCGTGGCCGTGCAATCCTGCAGGAGGAGGCAGTCGTAGCCGCGGAAATTTGCGTCCTGCAGCGTGCACAACACGCACTGGTCGGCGTTGACGCCGGCAAACATCAGCGTCGTGACGCCGAGATTGCGCAGAATGCTGTCGAGCTCGGTATCCTGGAAACCCGACATCCGGTATTTCGCGACCTCGATATCGGAGGTCGCGACGGCGAGTTCCTCGACCACGGCCGCAGACCAGCTGCCACGCTCCAGCACGCGTGCCCCGGCGCGCGGCAACGCGTCGCCGAGGCCGATGCCGGCGCCGCTCGGCTTGTAGACGTGCAGCAGCGCCGGGCTGAGATTGAGACGGTCCGGCCGATTACCCCAGTTGACCCAGATCACCGGCATTCGACAATCGCGCAGCACCGGCAGCAGACGCCGCAGCGGCTCGATGGGTGCACGCGCCGGCGCTATATCTACCCCGATATGGGCCAGCCAGCCGTCCGGGTGGCAGAAATCGTTCTGCATATCGACGATGATGATTGCGCTGCGCGCAAGGTCGATCGAAATCACCTTGCCATCGGCCCGCAGCGCAACCGGACGCGGCGGAACAGGCTGTCGGACCAAATCGGCGCGGCTGTCCGACACCAGCCAGAGGTTGCGCTCGCTCGAACCCAGCGGCGTGAGCGGTTCGGCGGCCGGGTCATGGCGGGGAGCAAAGTTCATGACTGGTGTCCCTGCAGGACGCGGATATCCTCCGCATCGAGCTCCACCGGCTCGCCGCCACGAATCAGCTCCGCAAACCCCTCATTCGGCGTCATCACCGTGAGCGTGTAGAGCTTGCCGGCACCGGTATTCTCGATCACATGCTGGGAGCCCGGATGCAGCAGCAGCGAATCGCCCTTCCGGATCGGCACCGTCCTGCCGTCGCAGCTGGCGAGTCCTTCGCCATGCAGGACGTGGAGGAATTCGTGCGCGATCGCGTGCTCGTTCGGCGGCGTGGCGCCGCCGGGCCGGAAGATCTCGATGACGAAGATATTGTCTATTCCGTCAGTCGCATGATCGAACAGGATTGCGAAATAATTCGTGTCGTTCGGCGAGATGCGAAAGGCCTTGGCCTGGGCAAGTTGCGCGATACCGAATGCCATGCGTCGGTTCCTGTCGTGTTCAGATCTGCTCGGGCCGATCAAATGCGGTGCGGGTCGCAACCGCCGCCAGCGGATACCGGGCGATCTCGTCCACGAGCGTCACCAGGCGCGCGGCCGCGCGCTCGACCACCATCTTGCCGAGCCCGGCAGTTGCCCTGGTGGCGTCGCCGCAGGCGCCCTTGGGATGAAGATCCTGGGTCTGCCAGCCGAATTTGACGACGCCTTCCAGTCCAAGCATCTCGAAATCGCGCGCGACCCGCGTCGTCGCGGGCTCGAAGTTTTCGGCCCGGCTCATCGCCACGGTCTCCGGCGCCAGATGCAGCATCACACTGGTTTCGATCTGGCCGCCGTGAATCCCGTGGCGGATCTCGTCCGCGTCGAACAAATCGGTCATGTCGATCAATTGCGGCCACATCGTCGTCGCCGCAAACATGCCGAAGCGGACGCGAAGGTCGCGGCAGACGATCTCGAGCAGCTGCGGCTGGCCGCCGTGCGAGTTCAGGAACAGGATCTTGCGGACCCCGGCGCGGTGCACCGACTCGCCGATCTCGCACCATACTTTTGCAAGCGTCTCATGCGAGAGCGTCAGCGTGCCCGGAAACGCCAGATGCTCGTCGGACTTGCCATACGGCAATGGCGGAAGCACGAGCGCGGGACAATCGGGATGCATCAACTCGACCGCACGGGTCACGATCCCCCATCCGATCGCCGCATCGACCTTGACCGGCAGATGCGGCCCATGCTGCTCGACGGCGCCAACCGGAAGGATCGCGACGGCTCGTTCGCCATCGAGTTCGGCGAAGTCACCTCTCGAGAGATCCCACCACCAACGAGATTTCACTGCCATCGCAAGACCCGAGCCGGTGGCCAACCCCGCATATGCGTTGGACCACCGACCGAGAATCTTGCACGTGCATCCATCACTTCAAAGCGCTTAGATTCGGCAACCCCGTTGCCTTTTGGGCAACGGCGCGCCATGGTCGGCATATCATCTTTCGGATCGGTGACGATGCTGCATAGCCGCCTCCTGAGCTACATCGACGAGGTTGCGCGGACCGGATCGATCCGCAAGGCGGCAAACCACCTCAACGTCGCAGCCTCCGCCATCAGTCGCCAGATCCTCGCCCTCGAAACGCAACTGGGCACCCCGATCTTCCAGCGTCTGCCAAAGAAGTTGATCCTGACCGCCGCGGGCGAAGTCCTGATCGGGCACATCCGGCAAACGCTGAAGGAGTTGACGCGGGCTCAGGCAAAGATCGAGGAACTCAAGGGACTGCGCCGCGGAGAGATTACAGTCGCGATGATGAGCGGGCTCGCCTCCAACCTCGTGCCGGGCACGGTGAAAGAATTCCGCCTCGCCAACCCGCGCGTCAAGCTGAACCTGACGCTCTTCAATACCGGGGCAGAAATCCAATCCGCGGTCGCAAACGGAGAGGCCGATCTCGGGATCGGCTTCGATTTCGCCAAAGATGCGAACCTGAAGTTGCTGGCGCGCGCGGTTGCCAGGCTTGGCGGGGTGATGGCTCCGGACCATCCATTGGCGAAACGGGCAAGTATTCGTCTCAACGATTGTGTCGACTACCCGATCATCATTGCCGACAGCAGCAGCGCGATACGACCTTACCTCGATGCCGCTTTCACGAGGGCCGCGCTGGATCTTCGACCGATCATCGAGACAAATTCCATCGAGATCATGAGGCATGCCGCAATTCTGGACAACGGCATCACATTCCTCACCCCCTTCGACATCGAGTTCGAACGCAGGGCGGGCCGGCTCGCTTACGTCCCGGTCCGCGAACTCACCAATGACGCTCAGGCGCTGATGCTGATCGGTCACGAGCGTGGCACCAGCGCCATTGCGAGTGTCCTCGCCGAAATGCTCAAGGCAATGATGCTGAGTACCATCTTGTAAAAGTCCAGCCGAGCCGAGCGGATCCGCGCGATCTGGATCGGCCAGCGCGAGGGCGATCCGATCCGCCGCGCTGGTCCGGCGATCGACGCGGGGATCAATGAGCACCCGACGGTTCACGAACCTCCAGGGGGCTCTGCGGTGGTGCGCTTGGCCCTGGCCCGCAACCTTCACAGGCCACGCCCTGAAAGAGGTTGGGAGCGCATTCTGGACCGATCTGCGGCTGGCAGAGAGTGCGATGGAGAAGCTCGCTCGCCTGTTTTCGACGGGAGCTTGTAAGGTCGGAGACAACGAAACGGGCCCCGTTCCGTCAAAGCCCCCCTGACAGATTCGAGCTTTGATCTCGCGGAGGGCTGCCAACCATTTGATTTGATGGGTGGGCGCACCAGGGCTCGATATCAATGGCTTGCGATGCTTGGACAAGGAAATAGCTGCATTTCTTGCCGACAAATACCTTTCAGGACCAGGCATTTGGCACTGCGCCCCAGCTTCGCACAACGAGCCTCATGCAAATCAAAGAATCTATGGCCAAGTGGCCCTTGTCGATTCAGGTGGGGATCTGAGTCATTCCCGCTTGACTGAGTCTACCGCCGACACCCCGATTGCCAGCATATGGGTGACCCGCCCCTCGCAACGCACAGCCCGAGGATGTCCCGCGTCACGCCACGCCAATCTTAGATCGGCAGCCGTAACTGACCTGTCGAAGAGCTCCCAAGATAGCCGGCCGTCAAGTTGCGTTGGTCCGAGTTCGCGCCCGAGCCCCGCGAAGCGGCATCGGACCGGTTCGGACGCATGGAAGTCATCCCCGGAATGGCGTTAGCCGTCGCAGTCAATATCGGCGCCACACCCCTGGAAGTGATGGTTCGATGCGATCCTATCGGGGCGGCTATTTGGAGGGCGTTCCCACCCCCTGGTTCATTAGTCGACATCAGGCGCACGCGCCCCAACTGTGGAACTTCTAGCTGTTGCGCCGCTTACGTCAGCAACGGATTCCTTGCCGATGAATGCTGAAACCGAACTGAAATTCCGCGTTGCGCCGCGCAAATTGTCCTCCATCTTGCGCAACGGCGGTCGGCTGGCCGGCGACCTATCCGAACGAGTACTTGTGTCGACCTATTATGACACGAAGAAGAATAAGCTTAGACGACACGGTCTAACACTTCGCGTCCGCAAGACCGGCGATCGTTACATGCAGACCCTGAAGGTCACGGGCGCGGCCGTAACGCGGGGCGAATGGGAATATGAGCTCGCCGATAAAAGGCCTGACCTCAAGAAGGCAAAGACCACGCCTCTCGAAGACTTGGCTGACGGAAAGCTTGCTCGCAAGTTACGGCCGGTCTTTCGAACCCGCGTCCACCGCACGGCGCAGATAAGACGAGTTCGGAAGAGCCAAATTGAAGTCGCTGTCGATCGTGGCCAGGTTAACGCCAGACGGCGCTCGCGGCCCATTGCCGAGGTCGAACTGGAGCTGAAGTCTGGACATCTGGCCGATCTTTTTCGACTGGCGCGCAGTATCGAACGCAGGACTGGCGCTGAACTTGATCCGAGTTCGAAGGCGGAGCGCGGCTTCCAGCTTGTCGCCGGACATATTGAGGGCGCGCAGCATGCCGAGCCGATCCAACTCGAACGCGAATTTGCACCGCGCGATGCATTCCGCGTGATTGCGCACTCGACGGTTCGTCACATCACCGCGAACAGCGATCCGGTGCGGAACATGGATTCCGAGGGCGTGCATCAGATGCGCGTTGGCCTGCGGCGGCTACGAGCTGCCATCTCCCTCTTCGATGATATCTTGCCGCACACAGATACTGCGCGGGTCAAGGCGGGGCTCAAATGGCTCACGACAGAACTCGCACCGGCGCGAGAGATCGACGTATTTGTCGGGGAACGCATTCAGCCAATCGCGAGGCATGACGCACCGAGACGCGGCGCACGTGCAATCCGCAAGAAATTTTCACAGCAACGCATCGCAGCTTTCCGACGCGCGCGTGACGCGATTGATTCCCCCCGCTACCGCCACCTGCTGATAGATACGGTCGAGTGGATCGAAACGGGACGGTCCCGCGCATCGAATGATCAATCGATCGGCGCCTATGCGAAGGACGTTCTCGATCGCCGAATCAGGAAGGCGCGAAAGCAGGGCAAGCGGCTGAACGATCTCGATGCGAAACAGCGGCACAAACTGCGGATCAAGATCAAGAAGATCCGCTATGCCGTAGACTTCTTTGGGAGCCTCTATAGGGATGCGGATCGGAAGGCGCTCGCACATGTCTCCAATCGGCTGAAGCGGATACAATCCGCTTTAGGATCGCTGAACGATTTCGTGGCCCATCGCAAGCTGGCGATGGAGGCCGCGTTAACGGCGCCGCCCGCGAACCGCCGCGCCCAAGCCTTCACATCGGGCCTCGTCGTCGGCCAAGAGCGCGAGGCCACCCATGACCTTATGAAGGTCGCCACGAAAGCGCTTCATGGCCTGCATCCTTTGGGCGTTGAGCCCCGCTAAACCGAATTTGGCCGCGGGTGCAGCGCTTGGAGAGCCTTCAGGTGGCCCCAGTACGGCCTCGACGCTGCGAAACAAGAATGAGGGAAGCCGCAAGGAGAGACGAATCGGAAAAGGAACAAGCGAGCGCAATCCCCGTTGTTCACATCCGGCACCGTCCGCCAAGCAGTATTGCACGTCGATCTTTGGCGCGCAGCTCCGAACCGGGATTGCTCCATTAGCGCTTGGTTCAATTGAGCGGGAGCAGATTGTGACAGACGAGCTTCTGTACCGCGGTCATCGACTGGTCGTCATCGAGCAGCCAGGCGGTGGTTCTCTGGTCGAAATCACCTCTCTCTCGGGAGGTCAGACGATTCGAACGATGACCTATCAGGGCCGTCAGGAAGCGATTGCCTTGGCGAAACAGAACATCGACAAGCATCCCGGCGGATAGCACGTTACGTTTCCAGACAGCGAGGCGCTATCGGGCGGCCGCGACTCGCACACTGTCGTGTACCCAGCACTTCGCGCCCTTGTCCGATCGCGACAACCGAATAACCCGTTTGGAACGACTCGAAATCTCACGGGTTCGCCTCACGTTCAGTCGGAGGAAGCCCAATGAGATTTACCAACGTCATCTTAGCCGCTGCGCTTGTTATTGGATCGATCGCAACTGCATCCGCTCAGGGCGGCGGCGGCGCTGGTGGCGGCGGAGGAAACTCTCCGGCAAATGCGAGCGGCCAAGGCGCGAGCAGCAGTCCAGGCTCCGCGAATCCGGGCGCGACGGCCAGCGATACGAAAATGAAAAGCGGCGGCTCCGGCATGACCGCACACAAGCACCGTAAGCGGCATCATCGGATGTAAGATCAGCGCTCGCCCGGCAAATCCGGCGATCCGCAGGTTCTCACCACTGCCGCGCCTCAGAAGCGAGGCCTCGCTGCCCGTCTACCCCGGAGGCCTTTGCTCGCAGCTCGCGCGGCCACTGCATTGCCCGCGATTGCGGCAAACAGCGCCATGCGACCGAATCGGCCTGCCGGAAATCTTCCGTCTGCGGGAGCGTCCGCGCTCACCATTGCGCCGCAGCTTACGCAGACGAGGGTTGCAACCACAACCTAGGTTACGAGCGGAACACGGCCAATGGACCGTAGCGAGGGGCGCCGCCGCGGACGGACGCGGAACGCGGGACCGCGAGCCTTGCCAAAGCGCAGGTCTTCAGGAACCATTGTCAACGCGCCGCACTTGCCTTGCGGATGTCCCCGGTTCAGCTATGACGCGCTTTCAACAGACCAGCTCCTCTGTCTTCTCGATCTGGATGGGACTGCTGGTTGCTCTCGTGAGCCCCGCGCCGTGCGCGCACGCCGCGCTCAACCGGGATCAATTGGAGGATGTCGGAGCTACGTCCACTCTGGGCAGCCAATTGCCGCTCCAGGTGCCCCTTGCGAACGAGCAGGATCAGACCCGGCCTCTTCGGGTATGGCTGCAAACGACCCCGGCCGTTTGGATCAATGCCGATTACACCTGCGCGACACTTTGCGGTCCGCTGCTGTCGATCGTCTCGAACGCTTTGGCTGATACCGGATTGCGGCCTGGGCTCGATTTCCGGCTGCTGGTGCTCGGCCTTGATCCAAAGGACACGGCTGGCGACGCCCGGGCCATGAAGGCAAAGCAGGTCACTACTCGCGGCGAAGTGGCAAATCATGCGACATTCTTGCGCGGAACCCCTTCGGCCGTGAACGCGCTACTGGCGGCCTTCGGCATTCGGACGAGCTACGACAGCCAGCGCGACCAGTTCGCGCACCCCATCGCGGCATTCGTGGTAACGCCCGATGGCCGCATTTCGCGCTCGCTGTCCGGCCTCGCCATCGATCCCGGCAGCCTGCGGCTTGCGCTGGTCGAGGCCGGCCGCGGCCATATCGGTAGCTGGTCCGATCAAATCCACCTGCTCTGCTACGGCTTCGATCCCGCAACGGGCGTCTACACCCTCGCAATCTGGCGGGTGCTAGCAGGCGCCGTCGTGATTGCAACGGCCGCCCTCATCGTGCTGGTGGCGCTTCTGATCCGGCGGGGTGGCGTCTCCCCCAAGCCTGGCTGACGAGGCGGCCGTCATTGGCCAGCGCCCTGTCGAAAGCCAGCCACAGCAGTGATCCAGTGAAGAGCACTGCGGCAAGCAGCATCAGCGCCGTCGTCAGCGGTGCAATATTGTGAACCGCCGGCAGGATCAGAAGCGTTGCCTCACACCAGCGCATCAGCAGGATCAGCCCGCAGAGTTTCATCAGCGCGCGGGGGCTGGAGCGAACCGTCGCGCTCAGCAGCGTGAAGAACGGCAGGACGAACTGTCCGAGGGCGACAGCAGCGAGCAAATATTGCCACCCCTGCTCCGACCGGGCCTGATACCAAGACACCTCGTCCGGGATGTTGCCCGACCAGATCACGATGTACTGCATGGCATGCAGGTAACCCCAGAGGAGGATCAGCGAGAGCAGCAGCCCGCTATAGCCCGCACTCCGGCCGATCCTGCGTCCCGAGAGCAGGCTGACGCCGAGCACGAATGAACAGCCGCTAAGCAGCGTAAAGCTAAGGAAAAGAAGGCCGTAGATCGAGGAATGAAAGTCTGGCTCGAGCGATTCCATCCAGTCGACGCCGGCGAGCGAGACGGTCAAGGCGTAAACGACCAACCCCGCCGACGCAACGCGCACCATGTCGTCATCGTTGCGCCACGCCCGGCGCAGCCACACTGCGAACCCGATCCAGAGCCCGAAATAGATCACGCCACGCGATATGAAGAACCAGGGCGCAAGATAGTATGCCTTGAATGACGGCAAGGCGGACGGATCGGCTGCCGCCGGATAGAGCTGCTTGATGAAGAGCAGGACCGGCAGCGAGGCCACGCCGATCACCGGCAACGTTGCCGTCGCCGCGACGAATTGCACGTAGAGTGCCTCGGTCCAGACGCGACGAACCAGGTAGCTCGTCATCCACAACGCCAGCGCTCCGATCGGAACCGCGCCCCACGTCACCCAGGCCACGAGATAGGCCGCGGCCGTGGAGCGGCCGTCGAGGATGAAGCCGGCCGCGAGGACCAATCCCGTAACGAGGAGCACCATCAACCGGATGTCGCGGCGCATGCTCATGGCTGCCCCGTGAGCTTGGCGCGCGCGTCCGCCGGCACGTCTTCGATCGCGGCGCGGCGGCTGAGCTGCAGGGCGCGGATATAGGCCGCGATGGCCCAGCGGTCCTCAGGCGGCACGCGCGCGGCGTAGGAGTACATCGCGCCGTAGCCGTTGGTGATCACATCAAAGAAGTGTTGATCGTCAGCCGTCACCAACCGGTCGACATGGTAGCTGGTCGGGTGTGGCATCCCACGATGAACGATAATGCCATCGCCGTCCCCGCCTGCGCCGTGGCACGGCGAGCAGAAGATCGCAAACCGCTGCCGGCCACGATCCAGCAGAGCAGCCGACAGCGCAGGTTTGGTTGCGACCGCCCTCTCCCGCTCGAGGTCGCCGCGCGCCACGATATTGGCTGGCGGAGGACGCGACACGCTGCCACGGAACAGCGGCGCGCGCGAGTATCCGCTGTATTTCGGCTGCACATCCATGTTCTGGTCGCAGGCTGTGAGCGACAAGGCGAGCACGGCGATGAGCGCCAATCTGATCATGGCGGCACGCGCTCCACGGACGCTGCGCCCGCGTCGGTCAGGAATCCCGCGGTGCCCCGGTCATCGAACATCGGATCCTGGCTCTTGATGCAGAGGAAGAAGCGATCCTTGCTGGCGAGGTGAAAGCGCGGCGCCGAGAAGACCGGATAATTGAGCCGCGGCAGGCCATTCTGCCAGAGCATGGCGACCAGCATGGCAAGCGCGGAGAACAGGATAGTCAGCTCAAACATGACCACCGCAAAAGCCGACAATGCGTAGAGCGGCCGGCCGCCGACATTCAGGGGATAGTCATAGTTAGTGAACATCTGCATCAACAGCGCCGTAGCAGCCCCTGAAAAAGCCCCGATTACGCCGACCAGGGAGATCCATGGGCGCGGAATCCTCAGGATGCGCGCCAGCCCCTCGATCGGAAACGGCGTGAAGGCATCGAGCTCGCGATAGCCGGCAGCACGCGCCTGCTTTGCCGCAGCCAGCAATCCCTCCGGGCTATCGAACTCCCCGAGCATGCCGTAGCTTCGCTCAGCCATGGTGCGCCTCCTGCTTCTCTTCGTGCAGCAGCTCCTTGGACTCGAAGATCGAGATCATCGGGATCAGCCGCACGGCGATCAGGAATGGCACGAGGAACAGGCCGATCGTGCCGAGATAGGTCGACCAGTCCCAGAAGGTCGGGGTGAACTTGCCCCACGACGACACCAGGAAGTCGCGATAGAGGCTGGTGACCAGGATCATGTCCCGCTCCAGCCACATCCCTATCGCAACCGAGATCGAGATCAGGAGCAGCGCCCAACCGGTGCGTCGCACGCCTCGCCACCACAGCGCCTGCAGCGGCACGAAGTTGAACAGCACGGCGCCCCAGTAAGTCCAGGCGTAGACGCCGGCGACGCGATCGAGCAGCGTCCGCATCTCGTGCGCCTCGCCTGAGTAGAGCGCATCGAACGCTTCGAAAACGTAGCCGTAACCGGTCATCAACCCCGTCGCGAGCAGGACCTTGCCGAGCACATCGAGATGGTCGTCGGTGACCAGGTTTCGTAGCCCGAACCACGAGCGCAGCGCGACCGCGATGATGGCGACCACGGCAAAGCCTGAAAACGCGGCACCGAGGACGAAATACGGAGGGAAGATCGTCGAGTGCCATCCCGGGATCTGCCCGGCCGCAAACAGCAGCGACACCTCGCTGTGCACGGACACGACCAAGGGCACGGCGAGCGCCGCGGTCAGGCGATAGGCCTGCGACCAGCGCAGCCAATGTATGGCGGAGCCGCGCCAGCCGAGCGAGGTGATGCCGAAGAAGATCTGCCAGCCGCGCCCGGTTGCGCGGTCTCGCGCGGCGGCGAGGTCCGGGATCAACCCGGTGTACCAGAACACCAGGGAGACCGTCAGATAGGTCAGCACCGCCCAGATGTCCCACTCCAGCGGGCTGCGAAACTGCGGCCAGACGCCCATCGTCGCGGGATAGGGAAACATCCAGTAGACATACCAGGGCCGGCCAAGGTGCAGGACCGGGTAGATGCCGGCGCAGATCACCGCGAACAGCGTCATGGTCTCGGCGAAGCGGTTGAGCGAGTTGCGCCACTCGCTGCCGGTCAGGAGCAGCAACGCCGAGATCAGCGTGCCGGCATGGCCGATGCCGAGCCACCAGACGTAATTGTGGATCGCAAACGCCCAGTTGACGGGAATGTTGATGCCCCAGATGCCGACGCCGCGTGTGAACAGCGCGGTCACCGAGATTATCAGCAGCAACAGCAACGCGCTTGCGAAGGCCATCGCGATCACCCAGCGGCGTTCCGCGGGGAAATGCAGCGGAATGCCGGTGAGCTGGTCGGCGATGCCGCCCATGCTCTGGCGCCTCGGCAGGATGTCGGAACGATCGCTCATCCCTGCCCGCTCCCCGAGCCGTCATCGCGCCAGCGCGCCAGATAGGTGGTGCGGGGCCGCGTGCCGAGCTCTTCCAGCAAGACGTAGTGCCGGCCATCGCGCTTCAGCCGCGCCACCTCGGAATTGGGATCCTTGATGTCGCCGAACACGATCGCCTTGGTCGGGCAGGCCTGCTGGCAGGCGGTGACGACCTCGCCGTCGCGGAGCGGACGGCTCTCCTTGTCCGCCGTGACGTGGGCCGCCTCGATGCGCTGGACGCAATAGGTGCACTTCTCCATCACGCCGCGCGAGCGCACCGTCACGTCCGGATTGTGTGCAGCCTGGGTCGGGGAATCGGCCGGCGCCCGATAATCGAAGAAGTTGAAACGCCGCACCTTGTAGGGGCAGTAGCTCGAGCAGGTCCTGGTGCCGATGCAGCGATTATAGACCATCTGGTTGAGCCCTTCCGGGCTGTGCGTGGTCGCATGCACCGGACATCCCATCTCGCAAGGTGCGTCCTCGCAATGCATGCAAGGCACCGGCTGGAAATGGCTTCTGGGCTCCTCGATGCTGCCGTCATAGTAGCGGGCGATCCGGAGCCAGTGCATCTCGCGGCCGACCTTGACCTGCTCGGCCCCCACGATCGGAACGTTGTTCTCGGCCGTGCAGGCGGCCACGCAGGCATTGCAGCCGATACAGGCGTCCAGATCGATCACCATGCCCCAGGCGTTCTCCGAGGACGACCATTGCGGATAGAAGCTCGCGTGCTCGGAGGCCGGCTGCTTCGCGACCTCCCCGGGGTTCGCCTCACGGACGAAGTCAAAACCTTCCATGCGGTGATGCAGCTGCGTCACCGCGAGCGTTTCGGTGCCATCGACCCGGTGCAGGCTGCCCTTGGCGAGCCACGGCCGATCGGACGGCTGCACCTGGTAGGCGTCGTAACCAAGGCCGTCACCAACCCGCCCCGCCCGCGTCCGGCCGTAGCCCAGATAGAGTGCAACCGTATTGCCGGCTTGGCCCGGCATGATCCAGGCCGGACCTGTGACGCTGCGGTCACCGATCCGGACCTCCACGTGATCGCCGTTGGCGACCGGGATGCGCTTCGCCAGATCGGGGGCGATCGCGACGACGTTGCTCCAGGTGACTGTCGTGAGGGGCTTCGGCAATTCCTGCAGCCATCCGACATTGGCGAACTGGCCGTCCCAAACGGTCGGATCGAGCCGAAACACGATGTCGACTGCACCGTCCGCCGGCGGCGCGGTGACCGCTCCGCTGACGGCCCGCGCATCCACAAAGCCTGCTGCCCCCTGAACGAACCCATCATGGAGCGCCTGCTTCCACTGCGTCGAGAACGTGTCGCCAAACGTGGCCTGCCAGGTTTGGCGGACGGCGGCATCGGGTGCTGGATCGATTTCGCCGAGCAGCATCGCGATGAACTGATGGATGGTTCTTACGTCGTAGAACGGCGCGATCACCGGCTGGATGATGGTCGCCGTCCCGTCGACGGCGCGCGCGTCGCTCCAGCTCTCCAGCGCATGCGCCATCGGGAGTTGCCATTCGCAGAGCGCACCGGTCTCGTCGCGCTGCGAGCCGAGATGCAGCGAGGTTCTCACCCGCTGCAACGCCTCCGCCGCTTTGAGTTCGCCGGGCGCGCTATAAGCCGCATTGCAGTCGATCACGATCAGGGAATGGACTTTTCCAGCGCTGATGTCGGAGACAAGTTCGACAAGCGTCCCGGTGCCGACCGGGCCAGCGATTGGGGCAGTGAACCTCAATGTCTGCCCGGCATTGCCAAGAGCGTCATTGATCCTGGCCGCCCAGATGGCGCCCGCCTGCCCCCCGACCGAGCCGGCGACGATCAAGGACGTGCCGCGCGCGTTGCCGCAGGCATCGGCTGCGCGCTTGATCCAGTCGCGCTCGCGTCCCGTGATGTCGCCCGCGACAGCGCCGGAAACGCCAAGCGCATTCGCCAACGCCTCAGCGAGAGCGGGCATGCGCGAGGCGTCGGCGATCAGCCGGCTTCCTGCCATCGCTCCGGTGGCCGACGGCACGCTCTCCGCCATAAACAGGCGATTGCCTGGACGATCAGCAAAGCGATGCCGGGAGGCTGCCCAACCCCGCGCATTGCGCACCTGATCGAGGCCGGGGCCTAGGAAATCATCGTCGAAGCTGACAATGACGTCGCATTGCTCCAGCGCATAATGAAGGTCTACGCGCTTTCCATAAGCAGCCATGGCGAGCGATTGCTGCGGAGATTGCGCAGCAGGACCATGGAGATGAACCCGCGCTTTGGGAAATTGCTTCAGCAAGGCATCGAGCTGCCGCAACAGGGTCGGTGAAGTGATCGGGCCGACCAGCAGCCGCAGCCCCTCTCCTCCGTCCTTGCCCCATTCCTCGCGAAGAACGCCGGTCGCCGCAACCACATCCTGCCAACTGACCGGTTCGCCGCGGCGGGTCGGAGCCTGCGCACGGTCGGGATCATAGAGCCCGAGCACCGCGCTTTGCATGAAGATGTCGCTGCGCCCCCCGGTCACGGGGTGGTCGGGATTGCCGTCCAGCTTGGTCGGCCGGCCCGAATAGGTCGTGGCGATCACCGGCTGCGCATAGCCGTCGAGGACGACCGCAGTGGCATAGCGGCGCGGTACGCCGATCGTCACGTCATCAGGTTGGTCGACATAGGGCAGCCCCGCCACGAACGGGCTCTTCTCGCAGCCGGTGAGCCCGGCCAATGCGAAGGAGGCGCCCATCAGCTTGAGAAACTCGCGCCGGGCGGTCGGCGAGAACGTTTGCGCGGCCGGATATTCCGCATCGACGAAGGCCTGGAACGCGGGATTGTCAGACAGTTCCTCGATACCGGACCATTGGCGTGGCCCGCCTTCCGGCGGTGCGGCTTGATTGCGGTGCGCTCGAACATTGCGCGTCATCGGTGACACACCGTGCAGTGGGTGAGCTCGCCGAAGCGGATCTTTTCATGTGCCGCGATCGCCTCGCCCTTGGCGCGAGCATCCGTCGGCGGCGTCCACGCCATGTCGGTGATGTGCTCCGGCGGCCGCAGCTTGGGCGCGGGATCGCGATGACAATCCAGGCAGAACTCCATCGTGAGCGGCCTGGAGCGATAAGTCAGCGCCATTTGATCGATGCGGCCATGACAATCTGCGCATCCGACGCCTTTGGCGATGTGGATGTCGTGACGAAAATAGACATAGTCAGGCAACTTGGCGACCCGCGTCCATTGGATCGGCGTGCGGTGCGCAAGGCTTTGCCTGACCGGTTCCAGCATGGAGGCGTTGGTCCAGATCTGCGAATGACAGGTCATGCAGGTTTCCGTCGGCGGCAGGCCGGCTTGGGGGCCGCTCTCGACATTGCTGTGGCAGTAGCGGCAATCGATCCCGAGTTCGCCCGCGTGGTGACGGTGGCTGAACGGCAGCGGCTGCTGCGGGCGGACGTCGGTCGAGGTCATGTAGGCGGACCGCGCAAAGCCAATGATCCCAACCGTGCCACCGGCCATCAGCGAAAGACTTCCGACGAGGAACAGCCGCATCCAGGTATCGGCGGCGGGTGAAAAGAGCTGAGCCATCCGTGGCCGACCAGCTGGCGGGGACTAATCGTCAATCTCGCCCCTGTCGATTGGTTCCTAGCTGAGGAACGCCGCGACCCGTTCCGCATTGACCTCCAACGCAAGGACCCGGAACATGGTTCAGACGAGCGGCTTCGACTTCGAACGGTCGGACATCGCGATCAACGCCATCGTCTGGATCGCGGTCGGTCTCGGCGCTTTCGTGCTGATTGTTCCGCTCGTCATGCCGCTGATCTTTCCGCAATCGCTGCACCACGCCAGCCCCACCGCGCGGCCGGCGCTGAGCTCAAACGCTCCTCCACTCGAAATCGCGCCATCCGACGAACTTGCGCGCGTGCGCCGTGAGGACGCCGAGATGACCGATACCTATGGCTGGGTCGATCGCGACCGCGGCATCGTGCGTGTGCCGGTCAAGCGCGCCACTGAAATGCTGCTGCGAAAGGGCCTGCCGGGATGGCCTACCCCATGATTTGCGATCTTTCCGCCCGGTCGCCGACGGTGACCTGAGCATGTGGCGCCAATGGATTCCGTTCTGGCACCCCGGCGTGTCTCCGGAAGGCGGCGACGTCGATCTGCTGTTTGCCGGTCTCTTGATCGCCAGTGCGCTCGTGCTGGGACTGCTGTTCTTCCTGCTGGCGCTGTTCTGCGTGCGCTACCGCGCCGGCAATGAGATTGACCGCGAGAACGACGAGGCCAAGAGCTGGTACTGGGAGGTCAGCTGGACCACAGCCTCGTTGCTCTGCTTTCTCGCGCTGTTCGTCTGGGGGGCCAGCGTTTACTTTGAAATCTACCGCCGGCCACCCGATGAGCTGACCGCTTTCGTCGTTGCCAAGCAGTGGATGTGGAAGGTCCAGCACTCCGGCGGTCAATCCGAGATCAATGCATTGCATATGCCGGTCGACCGTCCGATCCGCCTGGTGATGGCTTCGCAGGACGTCATTCATAGCTTCTTCATTCCCGCACTCCGACTGAAGCACGACGTCGTTCCCGGCCGCTACCAGGACCTCGAGATCACGGCCCAGAGGATCGGGCATTATCACCTCTTCTGCGCCGAATATTGCGGCACCGCGCATTCCGGAATGACCGGCGAGGTCGTGGTGATGGAGCAAGCCGATTTCGCCGCCTGGCTCAGCCAGCAGACGCCCACAAGCTCTCTCGCAGACGAAGGCGGCGCGTTGTTTCGGCAGCTCGGGTGCAGCGGCTGTCACAGCGCGGGCAGCAAGATCCATGCTCCGCAGCTGGAAGGGGTCTACGGACGCCCGGTGCCGCTGTCCGACGGCAGCACCGTGATCGCCGACGACAAATATATCCGCGATTCCATCCTGCTGCCCCGCAGCCAGATCGCCGCGGGCTACGAGCCGCTGATGCCGTCCTTCGAGGGCAAGGTCACCGAGGATCAGCTGCTGCGCCTGGTCCTCTACATCAAATCGCTGGGTCGACAGCCATGACCGAACCCAACTATCTTACCGCCGACTACACGCTTCGTTCGTGGTTCTTCACCACCGACCACAAGCGGATCGCGATCCTCTATTTCGCCAGTCTCACGATGTTCTTCTTCATCGGCGGCGCGGCGGCGACCGCGATGCGGATCGAGCTCGCAACGCCGCAGGCCGATCTCGTCAGCGACGACATCTACAACCGCCTGTTCACCATGCACGGCATCATCATGGTGTGGTTCTTCCTGATCCCCTCGATCCCCAACACGCTCGGCAACTTCATCGTGCCGCTGATGATCGGCGCCCGCGATCTTGCCTTCCCGCGGCTCAACCTCATGAGCTGGTACATCTTCATGCTGGGTGGCAGCGTGACGCTGTTTGCAATCCTGGCCGGCGGCATCGACACCGGCTGGACCTTCTACACCCCATTCTCGACGCTCTATTCCAACAGCTACGTCATGGTCGCCGCCGCCGGCGTGTTCATTGCTGGATTCTCGTCGATCCTGACCGGACTGAACTTCATCGTCACCATTCATCGGCTGCGCGCGCCGGGACTGACCTGGTATCGGCTGCCGCTGTTCCTGTGGTCGCTCTACGCGACGTCGGTAATCCTCGTCCTCGCCACCCCGGTGCTGGCGATCACGCTGGTGCTGATCGCGGTCGAACGCTTCTTCGGCGTCGGCTTCTTCGATCCGCGCATCGGCGGTGATCCGCTGCTGTTCCAGCACTTGTTCTGGTTCTACTCGCACCCGGCGGTCTACATCATGATCCTGCCCGGCATGGGCGTGATCAACGAGCTGGTCTCATGTTTCTCCCGCAATCAGGTGTTCGGCTACAAATTCGTGGCCTGGGCAAGCCTTGCGATCGCGGCGCTCGGCTTCCTGGTCTGGGGCCACCACATGTTCGTGACCGGACAATCCCTGCTCGCGAGCCTCGTGTTCTCCTTCATGAGCTTCGTCGTCGCGGTGCCCTCGGCGATCAAGGTGTTCAACTGGACTGCCACGCTGCACAAAGGCTCGTTGCGGTTCGACGCGCCGATGCTGTATGCGCTGGCCTTCATCGGGCTGTTCACGATCGGCGGGCTCACCGGCCTGTTCCTCGCCTGCCTGGCCTTCGACGTGCACGCCACCGATACCTATTTCGTGGTTGCACATTTCCACTACATCATGGTCGGCGGCATGGTGACCGCCTATTTCGGCGGGCTGCACTATTGGTGGCCGAAGATCACAGGCCGGCTTTATTCGGAATACTGGGCGAGAGCCGCCGCAATTCTGATCTTCCTCGGCTTCAATCTGACCTTCTTCCCGCAATTCGTGCTCGGCGCCGAGGGCATGCCGCGGCGCTACCACGTCTATCCGCCCGAATTCCAGGTCTGGAACGTGCTGTCTTCGGGCGGCGCCACCATCCTGGCTGCCGCCTACCTGCTGCCGCTGTTCTACCTCGGCTATTCCGTGTTCTTCGGCGCACGTGCCCCCGCCAACCCGTGGGACGCACCGGGACTCGAATGGCAGACATCGTCACCGCCGCCCGAGCACAATTTCGATGTCCAGCCGGTCGTGACACGCGCGCCTTATCAATATTCTCGCAAGTTCGAGGCGAAGCCGCAGAATGCCTGACAGCCCCGCGGTCGCCCCGCAATTCACCTCAGCCAGCCATCGCGACGAGACGGCCGAGCTCGGCATGTGGGTCTTCATCGCGACCGAGGTGCTGCTGTTCGGCGGGCTGCTGCTCGCCTATTTCGTCTACCGGCACGCCTATCCGCAGGGTTTCGTCACCGGTAGCCGGCACACCGAGATCGTGATCGGAACGGCCAACACCGCGATCCTGCTCACCTCGAGTTTCCTGGTCGCCTGGGCCGTCGAGATATTCTCCGCGGAAACGCGGCGGCTGACGGCCGGTTTGCTCACCGGCGCGATCTGCCTCGGGCTTGCCTTCATCCTGCTGAAGGGCATCGAGTATCACCGCGAATATGACGAGCATCTCGTGCCGGGCATCGATTTTCGTTTCACCGGCAGCCTCGCCAACGGCGTCCAGCTGTTCTTCATCTTCTACTTCATCGCAACCGCGATCCATGCCCTTCACATGATCATCGGGATTGGCCTGTTAGCGGTCCTGGCGCTGCTTTGCCGCGCCGCCCCTTCGACCCGGCGCCGCGCTGCACTGCACAGCGTGGCGCTGTACTGGCACTTCGTCGATATCGTCTGGATCTTCCTGTTCGCGTTGATCTACCTGCCGGGGAGATCGGCCCCATGACGCAATCCCGCCCCTCACTCCAGCTCGTCGCGGCCTGGCTCGGCTTGCTCGGCCTGCTCGCGCTGACCGTGACGATGGCCTATGCGCCGCTCGGAGCGGCGAACGCCGTCGTGGCGATCGGGATCGGCATCACCAAGGCGGCCCTGGTCGCCGCGATCTTCATGGAACTGCGATATCGGGATGCCCTGACATTGCTGTTCGCCGGTGCCGGTTTATTCTGGCTAGGCATCCTGCTCTGGCTCGGCTTGATGGACTTCCTGACCCGGACGTGAGGCAGCTCATGGCTCCAAAGCACCATATCGGGCGCGTTAGACTGACTCGCCCGCACCGTAGCCGGTCGCGCACCGGATCAGCCGCTCGAGCACCACCCCAATCGCCGATCCCACGATGACGTCGCTGGCCCAGTGCGCGAGCAACAGCACGCGGGTCGATATCAGACAAGCGCTCAGAGCCCGGATGATCCTGCGCTCGCCCTCGGGAAGCTGGCTCGCCGCGGAGCTGATGGCGCCGACCTGAATTGCGTGTCCGGACGGAAATGAGTCCTCCGCCCTGCCGGAGGTTGGAACGCCGTGCAGCTGCCCAAGGACGGTGAGCCGATCCGGCCGCTCCTGGTTGAATACCGATTTGAGCAGATGCGGGACAGCCAATGCGGCCAAAGCCGTGACCAGAAGATGATCGCTCGCCAGACGCTGCGGGTCCGGCTTGCCGCGGCACCACAGCCACCACCTCAGCGCCAGGGCGAGACGACATGCTCGTCAGCCGCCCATGTCAGGATCGAGGCAGCGCGCTCGGTCGGCGGCGTTGTATTGCCGCGAGATAACGCGCGCGATGGCAATATCCGGCTTCGTCGGCCGCACCGTGATCGGCATGGACGCCCTTGATTGGAACGATGGCGGCAAACGGATACGCCGACGCTTCGTTCCTTGCGAGCCTTGCGTCAAAGCGCGCAGTCGTCCGTCCACGCACGAACCGTGGCTGTAGGAACGACGCTGCAGGATGCCTGTTGTGGGTACAGATCAACCCGCACTCACGGAGCGACCGATGCCGGAGAAAGACCTCAGCGCCCTCTTCCTCGACACCCTCAAGGACATCTACTACGCCGAAAAGCAGATCCTCAAGGCGCTGCCGGGCATGGCCAAAGCCGCCGAATCCGACGATTTGCGCGCAGCTTTCGAGAAGCACCACGATGAGACCGAAGGACAGATCGAGCGGCTCGAGCAGGTCTTCGATCTGATGGGCAAGCCGGCCCGCGGCAAGAAGTGCGATGCGATCGAGGGCATCCTCGAGGAAGGCAAGGAGATCATGGAGGAGTACGCTGACACGCCGGCGCTCGATGCGGGCCTGCTGTCGGCGGCTCAGGCGGTGGAGCATTATGAAATAGCCCGTTACGGCACACTGAAGGCATGGGCCACCAAGCTCAGCATGAAGGATGCCGTCAAGCTCATCGACCAGACGCTGGCCGAGGAAAAGAAGACCGACGAGACGCTCACCAAGCTCGCCGTCAGTGCTATCAACGCCGAAGCGGCCTGAGGAGACGCGCGATGAAGCGAACTATCTTGGCTATTGCCATCGGTTGCGGGCTGACGATGCCCGCCATGGCCCAATCGGTCGGTGAGAAGACCGGTGTCAACTCCGTGCTCGGCGTCGCGCCCAAGACGGAAGATTTCATCAAGGAAGTGGCCTTGAGTGACATGCTGGAGATCGAAGCGGCCAAAATTGCCCAGCAAAAGGGCAATACTGCCGAGAAGAAGTTCGCCGAACAGATGGTGACAGACCATACCAAGACCAGTACCGAGTTGAAGGCAATGGTCACCGGCGAGATGAGGTCCGCGTTGCCGGCCGGTCTCGACGACAAGTCGCAGAAAAAGCTCGACGTGCTGCGCGACACCAAGGCGGACGATTTCGCCAGCGAGTATGATCCGATGCAGGTCAGCGCTCATAAGGACGCGGTCTCGCTGTTCGAACGTTATGCCAAGGGCGGTGACGATCCGAAGCTGAAGGATTGGGCCGGCAAGACCTTGCCGGCCCTTCAGCATCATCTCGCAATGGCGCAGGACTTGGACAAGAACCGGAAGTAGTCGCCGATCTGGTCGCTGGCGGCATCGCCTGGAACGAACGGCGCGATCACGGATTGCCTTGCTATTCCGGCTTCATGAGGCAGTTTGGCGTCGGCCTGCTGTCGAGCCTCACCAACACGGCCATTCCTTCGCAGTCGTCGCGCTGATCTTCGGCCTGGTCTACGGGCGCTGAAGCCGGGCTTTCTCGGATAGGAACAGCCGGCCGGCGGAGCCGTTCAATTCCGAACGTCAGTGCCTAGGTAGGTCCGCATGTCCCAGACCGTCAGCGATTTCATCGTCCATCGCCTGCACGATTGGGGCGTGCGGCATATCTTCGGCTACCCCGGCGACGGCATTAATGGCGTGTTCGGTGCGCTCAATCGAGCAGACGGCCGGATCGAGTTCATCCAGGCGCGGCACGAGGAGATGGCCGCGTTCATGGCCTCGGCTTATGCGAAATTCTCCGGGCGCCTCGGCGTATGCATTGCGACATCCGGGCCAGGGGCATCACATCTCACGACCGGTCTCTATGACGCGCTGCTGGATCACCAACCGGTCCTCGCGCTGGTCGGTCAGCAGGCGCGTAACGCGCTTGGCGGCCAATATCAGCAGGAGCTCGACCTTGTCTCGATGTTCAAGGACGTAGCCGGGGCCTATGTCGCGCAGGCCTCTGCGCCTGCTCAGGTCCGCCATCTGATCGACCGCGCGGCGCGCATCGCGTTGGCCCGGCGTACCGTGACGGCGGTCATCCTTCCGAACGACCTTCAAGAGGAGGCTTACCGGGATCCGCCGCGCGCCCATGGCACGCTGCGCTCCGGCATCGGTTACGCCCCGCCGCGCGTCATCCCGCTTGAGGCCGAGCTCGACCGCGCCGCCGATATCCTCAATGCCGGAAAGAAGGTTGCCATGCTGGTCGGCGCCGGCGCACTCGGCGCTACCGACGAGGTCATCGCGGTTGCGGAGCGGCTGCAAGCGGGCTGCGCCAAGGCACTGCTTGGCAAGGCCGTGCTCCCCGACGATCTTCCCTGGGTCACTGGCTCGATCGGACTTTTGGGCACCGAGCCAAGCTACGACCTGATGATGGAATGCGACACGCTGCTAATTGTCGGCTCCGCTTTCCCCTACTCCGAGTTCCTGCCCAAGGAAGGCAGCGCCCGCGGCGTTCAGATCGACATCGATGCCGGGATGCTGTCGATCCGCTTCCCGATGGAAGTTGGCCTTGTCGGCGATGCCACCGAAACTCTACGCGCCTTGCTGCCGCGGCTGACGCAAAAGAACCCGGACGGCTGGCGCAAGTCGATCGAGGGAAATGTCCGCGAATGGTGGACGACGCTTGAGGACCGCGCGCGGCAACCCGCCAAGCCGGTCAATCCGCAGCGCGTCACGTGGGAGCTGTCGCCCCGGATCCCCGATCGCGCCATCATCACCAGCGACTCTGGCTCCTGCGCCAACTGGTTCGCGCGCGATCTCAAGATGCGGCGTGGCATCAACGCTTCGCTGTCGGGCGGCCTGGCCTCAATGGGAGCCGCAGTCCCCTATGCGATCGCCGCCAAATATGCGGCGCCCGACCGTCCAGTGATCGCGCTGGTCGGGGACGGCGCGATGCAAATGAACAACATGGCCGAATTGATCACGGTCGCGAAATACTGGCGGCAGTGGAAAGACCACCGCTGGATCGTTTGCGTGTTCAACAATGAAGATCTCAATCAGGTCACCTGGGAGCAACGGATCATCAATGCCGATCCGAAGTTCGAGGCGTCGCAGCGCATCCCTGATGTCTCCTATTCCCACTTTGCCGAGATGATCGGCCTGTGCGGCATCTATGTCGATCGACCCGATCTCGTCGGACTAGCCTGGGAGCAGGCCCTGGCGAGCGATGTGCCTGTGGTGCTGGAGGTGAAGACCGATCCCGAGGTCCCGCCACTCCCGCCGCACATCACGCTGGAGCAAGCCAAGAACTTCTCCATTGCATTGGCCAAGGGCGATCCTAACGAGGTTGGCGTGATCCGCGGTGCCGCTCGGCAAGTCCTGGAAACGATCCTTCCGGGCAAGGAGTGAGGCGGGCCACTGAGGCACCGACGCTCGGAGCATCGCATGGCACGCATCTTGATCGGCACATCCGGCTGGCACTATCCGTCCTGGCGCGGTCCGTTCTTTCCGAAGGGACTGCCGCTGAAGCGACAGCTCGATTACTACGCGACGCAGTTCACAACCACGGAGCTGAACGGCGTGTTCTATCGCACGCCGACGAAAAAGGCGGTGGCGGGCTGGCGGGATGCGACCGATAGGGATTTCGTCTTCGCCTGGAAGGCGTCGAGATTTATCACACATTGGAAGCGCCTCTCCGAACGCTCGGTCAATAGTCTTGAACTGCTCGAAGACCGTCTGTCGCTGCTGCGTGGCAAGGCCGGTCCGATTCTGTTCCAGCTGCCGCCGAACTTTGCGATCGACGCCAATCGTCTGGCGTCGTTCCTCAAGCTGTTGAAACGCCGGCGGCGATATGCCTTCGAATTTCGTCATCCTAGCTGGTACGAGCCGCGCATCCTGAAGCTGCTGGCGACACGCAACATCGCGCTCTGCATTTCCGACCATCACGATGCCCCGGCCCCCTGGAAACGGACTGCCGATTTCGCCTATGTGCGCGGCCATGGTCCGGGAGGCCGCTACAGCGGGCACTACAAGCCGGGCGAGCTCTCACACTGGGCGAAGCGCATCCGCGGCTGGAAACGGCAGGGATACGACGTCTATGTCTATTTCGACAACGACCAGAAAAGTGCGGCGCCGGCTGATGCCAGGAGGCTCTGCGACATGCTTGCCTCCGCGCTTCCGCGCCGGCCGGCGCAATAGGAACGAACAGTTCCACCCCGCATTGGCCGCAGAAGTGAAATACTGCTTTGAGGATCAGGAGATCGAGGACATCGCGCAGAACATGGGAGCGATCCAGGTCCGCCGCCTGCCCGTGCTTAACCGGGACAAGCGCCTCGTCGGCATTATCGCGCTTGGCGATATTGCTCGGGTGCAAGCGAACGACGGCATTGGCATGGCACTGAGCCAGATCTCACGCCCGACTACCCAGCACGCGCAACTTTGAACATTCGTGGCTTCGCTCCGCGCGCCCTCGCTCGCGGAGCGGGGTCCACCAAGGCAGGCCAATGGCCGAGTACGTCTCGTGGTTTCTGATCGCCGGCGGATTTGCCACGCTGATCGTCATAGCGCTGCTCTGGCGCGCTAATTATGTCAGTTCGGACGAGGCGGCTTATGCGTCCTGGACTGGATCCTGCTGGTTGCGAGAGCGCACAGCGCCGAGCTTAGCGCAACGATCAGCTTGCCCGCTTGGTCAGGGCAGCCTCGCCCTCTTCGCGTCCGGGCACGCTGACATGGACCTCATGTCCCATTCTGATCGCCAGTGCCGCGGCGGCTGCCGCGGATTCGAACGCGGCCTCCTTGGTGGCGTATCCGCCATTGACATTGCCGTCGTGCAGAACGCCCCATTCTTCGCCGGCCGCAATCACCGCGTACTGTGCCAAGCCCATGATGTCCTCCTCAATCAAACCGCTGCGTTACGTCTCATTCCGCTCGTATCTCTCCCGGACAACCTTGTCGGCGGTCTGAACTGACCGCCGGTTGCGGAAGCGATGTTGCAGCACTGCGAAGAATCAGGGCGGTCAGCAGCACGAGCGCTCCGACGCCGTAGATGATTTCCAGACCCATATCCATTGGTCTCGCTCCTGGTCACGATCCTCGAGCCCAGCCGTCATACTGCCGATTAGTGCGTGTTCGACTCATGCCAGTTTTCCAGATCCGGCTTCTCATCCCCGGGATGCTTGTTGCCCCCAGAGCGCTTCTCATGTCCGGCGCGCTGCTCCTTTTCGGGATTACCCTTCCAAGGCTTGTCGGTTTGCGCGTGGGAGCCCCAGTCGCTGGAGCGGCCGGAATCCGGCGTCACGGGTTTTCTGTTCATGTCGATCTCCTCAAGACCAGAAGCGCCGATAAGGCTAGGAGTTCCTAAAACGACAGTTCCTCAAGGCCTGCCCGCGACCGATTGCTCGTGATGCGAGGACTCGCGGACGGTCAGGGTCTGCCCGATGCGCTCACGCGCCACACAGTGTTGCCGACATCGTCCGCAATGAGCAGCGCGCCGGATTTGTCGAACGCCAGACCCACCGGCCGGCCGCGGGATTTCTCCTCGTCATTGAGAAATCCGGTCACGACGTCCTGCGCAGGTCCATTTGGATGGCCGTCGGCGAAGGGCACGTAGACCACCTTGTAGCCATTGAGTTGCGGCCGGTTCCAGCTGCCGTGCTCGCCGACGAAGGCGCCACCCCGGTACGTCGAAGGCAGGCTGTCCCCGGTGGAGAAGGCAAGCCCCAGCGGCGCGACGTGCGAGCTCAACGCATAATCCGGAACGGTGGCCTTCGCGACAAGGTCCGGCCGTTGCGGCTGCACCCGCGGATCGACATTCTGACCGAAATAGCTGTACGGCCAGCCGTAAAAGCCGCCGTCCTTCACCGACGTCAGATAGTCCGGCACGAGATTCGGACCGATCTCGTCCCGTTCATTGACGACGGTCCATAGCGCGTGGCTCTGCGGTTCGAAGGTCAGACCGTTGGGATTGCGCAGACCGCTGGCAAAGATCCGCCAGCGGCCTGTGGCACGCTCGACCTCGAGGATTGCCGCGCGATTTTTTTCCGCCTCGATCCCATTCTCGGTGATGTTGCTGTTGGAGCCGACGCCGACATAGAGCAATGCACCGTCCGGGCTTGCCACCAGGCTCTTGGTCCAGTGGTGATCGATCGGCCCGCCCGGAAGCTGCGTCAGCGTCTGCCCCGGCTCGGTGATCTTGGTATCGCCCTCGTGATACGGATATCGGACGATCGCATCGGTGTTCGCGACGTATAGATCGTTGCCGACCAAGGCGACGCCGAATGGCGAATGAAGGTGATCGATAAAGACGCTCTGCATCTCCGGCTTGCCGGCGCCTTTGGCGCCGCGCAGCAACGTGATACGATTGCTCTCGCCGGTATCGCCGCCGGACGTCGCCCACGACTCCACCCATTTCATGATGAAGTCCTTCGGCCGCTTGATCGGCTCGGTTCCCGGCGCCTTGGACTCGACGACCAGGATGTCGCCGTTCGGAAGCACATAGAGCGAGCGCGGGTGCTGCAGACCAGTCACGAGCGCATTGATCTGCAAGCTATCGGGCACCTTGGGCTTCTCGCCCTGCTTCCAACCGACGACCGAGGCAACGTGCATCGGCGGCAGCAGATATTGCTCCAGCGCCGGCAGGTCAGGACGTGCACCGATCTGGGTCTTCGGGTCGGGTGCCGCCTCCTTGCTACAGCCACCAAGGCCCAACCCGGCCATCAGCGCCGCCGCCAGCGCAATTTGGGTGGTGTTTGTCAGATTGAACCGCATTAGCCCGCCACTCCGACCCGATGATGATAGACCATGGCCCAACCGAGCCAACCCGTGAACAGCATCACGAGGACGGTCAGCGCTGACAGCACCAGCCCGGTCGGCACCACCGAGGTCCAGGCATCACGGCTGTGGACGAACGCGTTGAACAGCGCGAGCAGCATCACGACCACGTTGCCGACCATGTGAAACCAGGCATAGGCCAGTCGGCGGATCAATCGATTGCTCAGGAAGTCGATCAGGCCGGCCATCGCGGCAAGGCCACCCATGATCAGCCCCGCGAACAACAGCCAGGCCGAAAAGTTGGCCCACTGCATCTCAGCTGTTTGCCAGTACGCAATGTCGGTCACCAGCGCGCCGACAAAGCAGGCGATCGGAAACGGCACTAGCATAGGATGGATGGGGTGCGTGCCTATCCTTGCCGTCGAGGCCGGATTGACCGAATGCGCGGTGACTACTGTGACGTCTTGCATCTGCGCAGCTCCGAAACAGGTCCAACGGCACGTTCGGAACGAGGTTCCTAAGTACGCCGCACTGCCCCCGGGCTGCGATAGGAACCAAGCAGCATCGGCAGCGTCGGGATAGAGCTTCTTCGTGCAGGACACCAACATGGCAGGACACCAACATGGTCAGAGAAGGTCCCGCTGAACCGGCACCGCCGAGCATCGCCGAGACGACGCAAGCAAGACAGGCGCGTCCCTACGGCATGATCGTCACCTCGGCTATCATTGCGCTGGCGATCATCACCCTCGTCTACGTTTTGATGAGATAGACGACAGCTGCCAGGATTCCAGGCAGGAACGGCCGGTGGTCAAGCCGCCATTTTCCGGCAGGATTCCGCGCACGCCCGGCACATGGCAACGCATTCGTCCATGCCGCCAAGGCGCTCACAATCCGCGGCACATTCACTGCAGATCTCGGCGCATTCGCGGCACGTATGCTTGTGGTGCGGCGTGTTGATCAGCATAAAGTGAGCTGCCGTCCGGCATATCTCCGCGCACGCCATCATCAGGCGGAAATGTGCAGGTTCGACATGCTTGCCTCCGCTAACGAGGCAATGGTTCATCGCGGTGGCAAGACACGTCTTGTAACAGGACAAGCAGGTCTCGATGCATCGGTTCATTTCCTGCGAGAATGCCATGATCACCTCACGCCGCGCTGCGCCGCGTATGACGCCCTTCCTTCACTTCCTCGATGATCTTGGCGCTGAAGGCCTCGAGATCTCCTGGATTTCGGGAGGTCACGACGCCTTGATCCACCACGACCTCGGCATCCTGCCAGGTCGCGCCGGCATTCACGACATCGGTCTTGATCGATTTGTAGGAGGTCATCTTGCGCCCGTTGGCGATGCCGGTCTCGATCAGCAGCCAAGGGGCGTGACAGACCGCGGCGACAATCTTCTTGGCATCGAAGATATCCTTGATGAACTTCAGCGCCTTGGGTTCGACACGCAGGAGGTCTGGATTGATCTGTCCGCCCGGCAGGACGATCGCCTCGTAATCGGCGGCCACGGCTTGATCGAGCGTCTTGTCGACCTTGACGGGACGCCCCCAATCCTTCTTGTCCCATCCCCTGATCTCGCCGGCGGCGATAGACACGATTTCGACCGTTGCGCCGGCCTTGATCAGGCGATCCCGCGGCACTTCGAGCTCCGACTGTTCAAAGCCATGCGTTGCGAGGATGGCGATCTTCTTGCCGTTCAAATCCATGAGCTGCTCCGTTGAGAGTTTTCTGCCAGTTCATGATCAGCGCGCAGCAGCTAGTGACCGTTGTGCGATGACTCGAACAACGCCCCGGTCAGCAACCGCCGCAAGTAGCATAGCCCGTCAAAAGTCAGCCTGGTTTCCCTGACCTCGCCCTTGGCGACCTGCTCCTCGAGGAACGTCTCGAGTTCGGGAAGCGCACGATCGAACTTGTCTGCGATGCCCGTCAGCTCGCAGGTTTCCTTGACGCGCGCGATCGGTGTTTCCAGCACGGTGATCTGAACCATTTGGCTCAAGTGTGCGTGCTGTCGTTGGTTCCTACGCAAGTTGCCGCATGTTCGGTTGCGGAAATTATCAAGCCGCAATGTGTCATTCGGCGGCTATGCGCGTTCATGGAACATGCACCGCCGCAAAGCACGAACTTCCGCTCCCTCGGCACGCCTGTGGCCGCTGCTTGCCGTCAACTTCTTCATGGCGGACATGCAATCGGGAATCGGACCGTTCGTCGGGATATTCCTGCAGCTGCATGGCTGGAGCAGCGGGCTGATCGGGACTGCAATGACCCTCGGCAGTGTCGCCGGCATGCTGATTACGACCCCGATCGGCGGCTGCATCGACACCACGAGCCACAAGCGAGCATGGGTGATCGTGCCCGGCATCGCGGTCGTCGTGGCATCCACCACCATCCTTTTGTCGCAAACATTCTGGGCTGTGGCCCTGTCCCAGGTTGCGACGTCGATCGCAGGTGCGGCCATCGTTCCGGCGGTCACCGGCATCACGCTCGGCATCGTCAAGCAGCGCGGCTTCAACCGACAGAACGGCCGCAACCAGGCCTTTAATCATGCCGGAAACATGATCGGCGCGGCGGCATCCGGCTATCTCGGCTGGCACTACGGCTACCTGGCAGTGTTCCTGCTCGCCGCGCTGTTTGGCGCAATCACGATCGCCTGCGTCCTGATGATCACGCCCGGCAGCATCGACTACCACGCGGCCCGCGGTAAGGAGGAAGACCCGGAAAGCCAGCCCAGCGGCTTCACGGTGCTGGTCAAGCACAGACCGCTGCTGGTGCTTGCAATTGCGCTTGCCGCTTTCCATCTCGGCAATGCGGCCATCGTGCCGCTCTACGGCCTTGCTGCGGTCGCCGGCGGGCTTGCCGACGGTCCGAGCTTCGTCGCAACAACCATCGTCATCGCCCAGGCGGTGATGATCCTGGCGTCGATCGCCGGCATGCACGCAGCCGAGCGCCGCAACTACTGGATCGTCCTGCTGCTGTCGTTCCTGGCCCTGCCGGTGCGCGGCGTGCTTGCCTTCTTTCTTTCCGGCTGGTGGGGCGTGGTGCCGGTGCAAATCCTCGACGGCGTCGGAGCCGGACTGCAAAGCGTCGCGGTCCCGGGAATGGTGGCGCGATCGCTGAACGGAACCGGCCGCATCAATCTTGGGCAAGGCGCGGTCATTACGATCCAGGGCATCGGCGCTTCGCTCAGCCCTGCGCTTGGCGGCTGGGTCGCGCAATGGCTCGGCTATGGCCCGGCCTTCCTGGTGCTCGGCGGACTGGGCCTGCTGTCGGTCGTAATCTGGATCGCCTTCCGGCCGACGGTGCAGCAGTACTAAGGTGATTTTCGCGGCATAGATCGAGCTATGATACCTTGCCGACCGTATCCGCCATCCTCGCGCCGCGCGCTCCGAGCGGCTTGCGGCGCCCCTCGGTCGAATCGATCACGGTCTGATGCTCGATCTCCGAGTTCAGTTCGGCCCCGCACAGCACGATAATGGCGGACATCCACATCCAGGTCATCAGGCCGATGGCGGCCCCCAGCGAGCCGTAGGTCGCGTTGTAGTTCCCGAAATTCGCCAGATACCAGGACAGCAGCGACGAGCCGATCAGCCATAGAGCGGCCGCGGCGACCGCGCCGACGCTGAGCCATTGCCAGCGCGGCTCGGTTCGGCTGGGACCATAGCGGTAAAGCACCGCAAGCGCGGTGAGAAGCAGCAGCACCAGGATCGGCCACCGGCCGAGACCGATGATGAGTTCGGCCCGCGAGCCCAAGCCAACCTGCTGCAGCAAAAGCGGGACGACGACGACCGCTCCGACCATCAGCATGATCGAAATCAGGGCGGCGATCGTGAACAAGAGCGACATCAAATTGAGTTTGATGAAGCCGCGCTTCTCTTTCTCCTCATAGACGACGTTGAGCGCATCGAAGATCGCCTTCATGCCGGCATTGGCGCTCCAGATCGCGATCAGCAGGCCGATCGCAAAGGTCAGGCCGAGTGTCGAAGTGCCCTTTGCCAAGACGCGGGCGATCTGGTCCTGGACGACGGCAAATGAACCTTCCGGCAACATCAAAGCCAGGCTTTGCAGATTGGACGAGATCGTCGACGGATCGGCGAACAGGCCGTAGCTCGAGACCAGTGCGGTGATGGCCGGAAAGATCGCCAGCAAGCCGTAGAACACGACACCGGCAGCGGTCGCGAGCAACCGGTCCTCGTCGATCTGCTGATAGGTTCGCAGCAGAATGTCCTTCCAGCCGGCGGCCGGAATTTGCAGCGGCGTGTCAGCCAGCCGCCCGCGATCCTGCGCTTCGGCTAGCGGGGGCTCGGCGTCGATCCCACGTTCGGCCGGCATCTCCGATCGAGACACATGCCGATAGACAGCCAAGGTCGCTAGCGCCGTTGCACCGGCGAGCATCAGGTCGTTCGGCCAACTGGAGCGCGGAGCCATCGCTAGTCCTGGACGGTGTCGGGCCGGCGCCGGAAACGCGATGCGGCGAACCAGCCGATCAGCAGGACGGCAGCGCCTGCGGCCAGTGCCTGGGTCTTGGGATCGACGCCCGCCGCCGCTCCCGACCGGGAAACCGCGATCAGGCGCGCCGCGACCGGCACTGCGATCGACCGCTTGAGCATGTCGGCCTGCCGGGTTGGGCGCGGCACTTCCGGTGCCGGACGCGCCAGCAGTGCACGACCCGCCACAAGTCCCGCGAGCCCGAGGACAAGAAACGTGCCGCCGACCACAGCGTACGCAATCCAGATGTCGTAACGTACCTCAAGAGCATGAAAGGCCGCGCCGACCGCGATCCCGATCGCAATCAGCAGCGAGATCGCACCGACCAGCATGACCCCACACGCCACCGCGTAGCCGGTCACAAGACGCCCGATCCACTGCCGCAAGTCCCCGAGATAGGAGTGGACTATCTGGCTCAGCGACGGCGATCGGGTCGGGGCGCCCATGGCGATATCCTTGGTGGTACTCATTGCAAGTTCGGCAACCGACAACCCGGCAGGATCAGCGACGTTCCCTACCCCGCCAGCGCGATGGCTCGGGCCGGCCGCAAGGACAATCGCGTTCCCGATCGCTTGTGCACAGGACGAACGCTCTACCGAACCGGACGATGACTTGCGCGGGGTGGAAGGGTGCTCGGGAATGGCTGCGCCACCATGAGCGTCGCGCGCTCGTTGGTTTCCAGCGCGATCTTCTGGGCCAGCATCACGTCGCCGGGCACCAGAGAACCGACAGGGCGGAAACACCAACCGAGCACAACGCGATCCCGGCCATCCATCTCGTAGACGTTGGTCGATGTCCCGTAGCAAATCCGATAGCGCTTGCCCGAGTCCGAGCCGACGACGTCGAAGCGCCTGTACCTCTCGAATTGCGATCGCTGCTCCGGTGAGAGCCATGCGGACAACAGCGCAATTCCACGCGCTTCGATCCGCTCATAGGCCTGCCAGCGCTCCCAGATCGCGACCGCGGTCGCCCATAGCGCGCTGCCGGCGCGCCGAAACACAGACGACAGCGACACCTCGGGCAGACGGGCCGTCACGGCGTCAACCGCCGACCAGCCTGGGATAGAACAGGGTTTCCTCGGCGGCCGGATCAAGCGCGCGAACCAGAGCGGCTTCGCCGGAGGACCTCCGCACAGCGGCGGTATAGCCGTCCGCCGTCAGTTCAGCGAAACGTGCATTGGCCCAAGCGAGCTGCTCGCCATCATTCGGGTCGAACTGCTGCCTCGTGTCGCCGGTGTAATCCATCACCAAGATCGTGGCCATTATTGTCTCCTTGAAGGACGTTCAACTGCTTCAGACGATCGGCACGGCGGTCGTCGGCCTGCCACCCATCCATTCCGGCAGCGCGGCACCGTCGCGATGGCGGCCACCCGCACAGGCCGCGGCCCACGCAGCGACCGCGCCGAACAACAACGCTGCCGCAACCGAGAACGCCAGGATCACCGCGCTGCGCCGCGAGCGCTGGATGGCGATCCTGGCATCGCCGATCACGCTGTCGACGCGCTTCTCCGCCTCGGCGGCGGCCAGACCGGTGGTGGCGGCGACCTGCTGGATCAGATAGCTGTGATCTTCGGGGCTGATACCGCTGTGGCTCGAGGTGGTCAGCAGGATGCGGCCGGCTTCCGCCCGCTCGTAACCAACATCGATGTTGGCCGGGCGTCGTGTGGAGCGATACAGACGGTCGAGTTCTGCGCTCAAGAGCGGCTCGGCGGCCGTCGCTGTTGGCCGCGTCTGCAGCACCGGGCGCGCGGTCGACATGCCCACCAGCGCGACCATTGCTGCTCCCAGGATGACAGCGAGAGCCCAAGCTGTCAGGCCATGAAGCCCGTCACGGCTTTCCATCATATCGACCGGTGTCGCGCCGATCACGCGTTGCGCCCTGCCGGCGATGTAGCCGCCCGCGCCAAAGCTCACCAGCGCCTGCAAGATCAAATACAGCCCGGACAGCAGCGCCAGTGCGGCCGATGCGTCACGCCATGATGGCGAACTCGAGCTCACGCCCAGGCCGATTGCAGCGCCAAAGCCGATCAAAATCGCCGTTAGCGCCGCCGCGGTGAGCGCGCCGGCAATCACCGGGCTCCACTGCAGCCAAAGGCCGGTCCTGTTGGCGGCAGATACGGCAACCCCTTGCTCGCTATCCATGGTGCGCCCTACCGCAGCCCGAAGAATGACAATATCGCGAGAATAACCACGATCAGTCCCACCAGATAAATCAGCTGGTTCATGCAAGCCTCCTCCGCTCACTTCGTGCTGACAATCTGTCCGAGGAGGCAAAGTTCCTACGCGGATCGGCAGCTCTCCAGCGGCGAGAAGCTCGCTTCGGGAGGCCTTCTTAGCGATAGAGCTCTATTGATCGAGTGCACGATCGGCGCCCGCTGCGCACACCGATTGACGAAAGAGAGCCCCGGCTCACGGATTGCGAGCCCCGGGTTCGAGTGGAGTTCTCGTAGTTCAGCCGATGTCCCTTCGGGGCCACATGCCTGGGATGGCGCGCAACGCGGCGCGGCCGGCCCGTCTGAGCTCTTCAATGGACGAATGTCCCTCGCGAACCGCCCGTAGCAGGCCCGATGCCACATCAGTCCGCCGTGCCGTGTCGGAACGTGGAATGTCGCCGCAGACCTCGTCGAGCACCGCGCGAAGCACTGCCGCGGTCGCACCGTCGAGCATGGCGTCCTCCCCTACCTCGTCTTGGACGGGTACTGTAATGCAAGGGAGCCTGGCGCGACTTCAAATATGTTAAGGCTGGAAACGGAATTCGCAGAGAGCGCCTAGCCGCGCCGTTTGGTGTGCAAATAGTCGGCCGAGAACAGTGCAGTATCCTCGAGGACCTTCAGATCGGTAATCGTCAAGGTGCGATCGCGCAGCACAATCAGTCCGGAGGCGCGCAGCTCCTGCAACGTCCTGTTGACATGGACCACGGACAGGCCGGTGGCATCGGCCAGGTCCATTTGCGTAATCGGGAACAGACAGGAGCCATCCTCGATCATGTCGACCGGAAGCAGCCGCTCATAGAGTTCGCACAACGAGTGCGCGACTCGTTCCAGCGCCACGCGCCGGCCGATATTGACGGTCCATTCGCGCTGGATCGCACTGTTCACCATGGTTTCGCACCACATGGCTTCCGCCAGCGAACGATCGCTTGCCAGCAGCTGCTCGAACGCCCCGCGCGCGATCACGGCATAAGTGACCGGTGTGAGCGCACCGATCGAGTGATCCATCACCGACAGCAGATAGACGCAGGCATCGCAGCAATCGCCCGGCAAAACAAAATTGACGATCTGGCGCCGGCCATCCTCCAGCGTCTTGTAGCGGGCGAGCCAGCCCGACAGGATGATCCTCACGCTGTCGATCGGATCGCCCTCGCTGACGAGGTCTTCGCCCGGGCGGGCACGCTGCAGCCCGTCCTGGATCGCCTGCTGCAGAAGCGCGATCCCCCGCTCGGACAATCGGCGCAAGGCGCTGAGCCGCCGGATCACCGGTTGCGCCAGATTCCTCTCGAGCATCGGGGAATGCATCTCAACTCCCCATGCTCGGCGTATGGATGGCCTCCGGGCTCATCGGTATCGCGATCGTGCAGTGAAGTCCCGACGGATTGAAATCGAGTGTGCTCTTGGCCTTGAACTCGAACGCCAGCGTCCGCTCCAGCAGCTCTGATCCGAATCCCCTGCGGCTCGGTGGCGTCACCGCGGGGCCGCCCCGCTCGCGCCAATCGAACACCAGCTGCCGCGTGTCGGCCGCATCGTCGATGCGCCAGGACACCTCGATCCGTCCGGCCATCTGGCTGAGCGCGCCATATTTCAGGGCGTTGGTCGCAAGCTCGTGGATCGCCAACGCGAACGTCTCTGCCGCCATGGGCTGCAGGCGGATCTTAGGGCCCGAGACCCTCAGTTGCTCGCCCTCCCGCGCGTTATAGGCCAGCAATTCCTCGACCACGAGGAATTCCAGGTCGACGCCGCCTTCCGGATCGCGCGTCACCAGCGACTGCGTTCGCGCAAAGGCGTTGAGACGGCCATCAAGATGCGATGCGTAGTCCTGGTCTCGGCCGAGCGCCGGGCGATCGAACGCACCACGCCGAGCGTGTTGCGGACGCGGTGCTGCAGCTCGGCGAGCAGCAGCCGCTGCCGTTCCTCCGCTCGCGTGATCGCAGTGACATCGATGAAGGTGATCACGACGCCGGCAATGAAATTGTCGATGCTCCGGTAAGGCAGGATGCGCACGATGTAGCGGGTGCCGCTGTCGGGCGCGGTCAGCTCGCGTTCGGCGCTCGCCAATGTCCGAAGCACGCGCCGGACGTCATCATAGAGCTCCTCGATGGGGATGCGCGCCTTGATATGCGCGATCGGACGGCCGACATCGGTCTCGACCAGATGCAGCAATTGCGTGATCGCGGGGGTGAAGTTCATTACTTTGAGGTCGTTGTCCAGGAACACGGTTGCGATCTGGGTGCTCTCGAGGAAATTCTTCAGGTCGCTGGTGGCTCGGGTCAGTTCCTGCACGCGGTGTGCCAGCTCGCCGTTGACCGTGGTCAGCTCTTCGTTGACCGACTGCAATTCCTCGCGCGAGGTCTCCAGCTCCTCGTTGGCCGACTGCAGCTCCTCATTGAGCGACTGGTATTCCTCGTTGGAGGACTTCAGCTCCTCGTTGGTGCTTTCGAGCTCCTCGATGGTGGCTTGCAGACGCTCGCGGGTGGCCCGCAGTTCGCTCTCCAGCCGCTCCACATGCTCGGTCCGGACCAGGACGTCGCGATTGTTCTCGGGATGGTCGACGGGACGGATCGGGCCATCCTTGAAGAGAACCACGAAATTGCGGTGTCCCGCGGGCGCGTCCGGAATCGGCTCGACCGTGATATCGACCAGCACGCGATGCCCATTGACCCCGAGCTGCACCTGCTCGGCATGCGCGGCCTCATTAATCTCCGCAGCCCGGCTCAGTGCGGTGCGCAGCTCGAGCCTGAGGTCGCGATGAACGAGTTGCAGCAGGTCGAGCGTCGCCGTGCCCGCCGTCGGCTCGATGTAGCGGCCGGTGCGGCCGGAGAAGTGCAGAATGTGGAAACTCTCGTCGGTAATCACATAGGCCGGCGCATAGCGCTCTGCGAGCCGTTGTGCGCGCCGCTCGAGGCCGACATCGGGGCCCATGGAGCGCACCGGCGGGATGTCGACGGCGGCTCGCCCGGCTGCCGTGGTGATCGGGAATTCGGGCGGAAGCCGCGTCCCGGTCTCGAGCTTCTTGAAAATGCGCGCGCGGCGGTCGACCGGCGCGAATAGCTTCGGATGCCGCGTGACGTTCTCGGAGTTGCCAAGAAAAAGGAAGCGATCCGGCAGGAGCGCGAAGTGAAACAGCGGAATGACACGGTTCTGCAATTCGGCATTGAGATAGATGAGGAGATTGCGGCACGACACCAGGTCGAGCTTGGAGAACGGTGCGTCCTTGATCACGTTGTGCTGCGAGAAGATGCACATTTCGCGCAGTTCCTTGACCACGCAATAGGTGTCGCCCTCGCGCACGAACCAGCGCGCGAGCCGCTCCGGCGTCATGTCGTTTTCGATGCTGGTGCGATAACGCCCGACCCGCGCGGTGGCGAGGGCCCGCCCGTCGATATCGGTCGCGAAGATCTGCACCTGAGGCACGGAATCGAGGCTCGCCATATGCTCACGCAGCAGGATGCCGATCGAGTAGGCCTCCTCCCCCGTGGCGCAACCGAGCACCCAGACCCGCACCTGCTGGCCCGTGCCTTTGCCTTCGAATAGCTTCGGGACGATCTGCGTTTCCAGAACATCGAACTCCTTCTTGTCCCGGAAAAACTCGGTGACACCGATCAGGAGGTCGTTGAAGAGATGCTGCGCCTCGTCCTTATCGTTCCTCAGGAAATCGACGTAGGCGGATATGTCGTCGATCTGCACCACTTGCATTCGGCGCTGGACGCGGCGCAGGAAGGTGTTCTGCTTGTAGCCGTGGAAGTCATTGCCGGTCTTGTTGCGCAGGATGTCGGCAATGCGGGCGAGCGAACTGGCGGCCGCCGCCAGCACCTCGTCGAACCCCTGTTTCTCCTCGAGCCGGCGCAAGTGGCGGGCATAAACGTCGATATGCTCTGGAATGTCCTCGGGCGGCAGCACAAAGTCCGCGATCGCGACGGCCGAATTGCCTTCCTCGTGCGGGTCGGACTGGCCGTCCCCGATGCGCTCAGCAATCGCCAGACCACCGTGGTCCTTCAGCGTTGCAACCCCGAGGGTGCCATCCCCGCCCGTGCCGGCCAGCACGACGCCGATCGATTGCTCGGCATGTTCCTCCGCCAGGGTCACCAGGAAGCTGTCGATGGTCGCTCGCTCGCCGCGCGCTTGCTCGGCGCGCCGGACAGCGAAACGGTCGCCATGGATGGTGGTGATCATATCGGAGGGGCAAACATGGATCGCGCCCCCCTCGGCGACCTGACCATCCGTGATCTCGAGCAGTTTGGCGCCTTCCGATCGCTGCAGCGCGGCACGCAACCGGGCGTCCTCGATGCCATCCCGATACTGCATGATCAGAACGATGGCCTGGTCCGGGGTGAGCCTGAGCCTGGAGAAAAACCGCTCGATGCTATCCAGGGCGCCTGCGGACGCGCCCACACCGATGATCAGCGGCGCCTTGGACTGACGCTCTTCGTCTCTGCTTTTGGGTTGGCCAACGTCATCCATGATTGCAGCGGCTCTCACTCTTTTGCTGGCGCCTCGCCGGCTCCCCGTAGATAGCAGAGTTTGCTGCTACCCAATGGAATAAGTAGGAATTCTCCAATGCCTTGGAAACTTCGACGATGGCACGCCTCCGGCTCGCCCGCGACCGCCATCCGGGACCGAACGCCCGAGCCCAAACGCACCCCCGGTCAGCAACGAAAATGATCGATCGCGGCGACGGTTCCTTCGGCTGCCTTACCAGAAGTGCGAATTCAGGACGGCTTCGCATCCGGTCCCGGCTCCAGAGCGGCTAGTGGGACGTCAACTGATCCTCGAGGTAGGCTACCCGCTGCACGATCAGCGTCCGGTGCCGCTCCCACTCGACGAGGGTTCGCTTGAGCAGGTTGACCAGACGTTCGGCCTGCTCGGTGTCGTGGCCTGCCTGCTGCAGCCAATCCAGCAGCTCCTGCTGATTGCGGACGCGTCTCCAGCCCTCCTCGACGTCGATCTCCGCTTTTGCCAGGAGCGCGCGTTCGGACTGCAACTGTTGGGCCCAGCTCGCATGCTCAGCGCTGGCCATCACCGTTCCTTCCGCGCCGGTCGCTTCGGATCGAGCGATTGTAGCACGACCTGGCGGATCATATCGGCATATTCACGATATTCAGCGGCGCGCGCATCGTACATCTGCGCGACCGCGGGGCGACCGCTTTGGCGGCCATCCTCGGCCATCCGGTGCACCAGTTCGGCACGCTCCTCGATGATGCGCAGGGCGACCCGAAGCGCCTCGTCGATCCGGCTCTCCTGCTCCTTGGCGAGTGCGTCTGCGGTATAAGCGTGGCCGACCTGACAGCGAAACCGCAGTGGGTGTCCCATCCTCAGGACCGACAGGACGCCACCACATCCCGGACAGGTCAGTGGCGCGGGATCCGCAATGTCGACCAGGGTATCGCTGCCGATGCGTTCGCCCGCGGCGATCTTCACCTCCAGCACGATCTCCGGCGGGATCGGCAGGACTGCGCCTGGACGCTCGTGGACCAGATCCGAAAGCACGTCGCCAAGCCGCACGCCCGGGATGCAGAGATCGACCGTGGTCGCTTCCAGGGCCCGTAGTGGCATCTCGTCGGAAATGGCGTCCTGCGGGTCCTGGACCAGCGCGATCCCGCCGCAGCGCTTGACGGCATTCAGACCTGCCGCCCCGTCTGACAACAGCCCGCTCAGCACCACGCCGATCACGCGTGGCCCGTAGTGGAGAGCGGCCGAGCGGAACAACGGGTCGATGGCGGGCCGCGCCAAGTTCTCGCGCGGACCGCGGCCGAGCATCAGATGGCCGTCCTGGATCAGGAGATGGTTGTCCGGCGCCGCCAGATAGACGTGGCCGTTCTCGATCACCATGCCGCTTTCCGCCTGCCGGACCGGCAGCTTGCCGGCCGCGCTGGCGACCGTCGAGAGAATGCCGATGCCGTGAGCCGGGATGTGCAAGACGATGAAGATCGCAGCCGGAAGATCCCGCGGCAGCCGGCCGAGTATGGCCTTCAGCGGTGCTGTCGCTCCGGCCGAGCCGCCGATGACGATGATGTCGCGGTTGGCCATGGAACTAGCCTTTCCAACATTGTTTGCAACAAGGCAGGCTTTCGTCCTATGTTCCAATTTCGCTGTGGTTGCACGCCGAAGCGTGGCCGGGGTCGATATGTCTGATTTGGTCGCCAATTTGCACGAGCGTGCGCTTCTGACCGGACGTCGCGTCCTGATCGTTGAAGACGAGTATTTCCTCGCCGACGACATGAGCAGTGCGCTCCGGTCACTCGGTGCAGACATCGTCGGCCCTGCCGGCGACATCGACGATGCGCTTCGCATCGTAAACGATGGCGGTGTGATCGACGGCGCCGTGCTCGACGTGAATATCCGCAAGCAGATGATCTATCCCGTCGCACGCGAGCTGAAGGCGCGCGGCATACCGATCCTGTTCACCTCGGGATACGACAGGATCGTGATCAATAGTGAGTTCGCAGACGTCCCGCTGTGGGAAAAACCGCTCGACCATCGCGCAATGGCGCGAGGCCTGGCTGGCATGATCCTGCGCGCCTGAACGCCGCGAGCGTCCGGTGCCGGAAATCCAGCGGGCGCTTTGCAAATGTTAGTGCGGACGCTTGCAAGGCGGCTCACGATGCCCGCGTCACGATATCGGACGGGGGATGGGTCATGACCGAGATCGAAAGACGTATCGAGCAACTGGAGCAGACGGCCTCGGAGCGGGCGCTGGTAGCGGACCTCTCAACCGTGAGCGAGACCCGCCTCCGCAATGCACAAATGGCTGACGAGTTACGCCTCGTCGCAGCGCAACTGCGGGCCTTGAGGCTCAACATCAGCTAAGGTCGATCACGGGCGAGTTGATCTGTCCGATGCATCCTCCTCTATGAAGGACAGCGATGCTGCACGATTCAACCGGCGAGATTGCGAAATGTCAGCTATTGGCCGACGATGCCGACCAACGCGCCGCAACGTCGGGCGACGAAACCTCCCGCAAGGATTACGAACTGCTGGCGCGATCCTGGCGAAGGTTGGCGCTTAGCTATCAATTCGCTTCGCATCTCGAAGGCTTCCTGGACACCGACAAGAAATTGCTTCGGCGGATCCGGGCAACCGGTCCCAAACGGCCCTGACGCGGGCGGCGACGCGTCTCGACCCGTGCACCCCACTGTCGGTGGCGGCCGGATCGCGAATTCCGCCCTCTCCCGCTGATCGGACGTCCAACGCCGGATTGGTCCGCCGATGCGGTGTCGGGAAAAGGCGGCAGCCTTTTCAAACGCGATTCATCCTTGTGATTCCAGGAACTCGCGTCCACGCCTATCCTGCAAACGCTGGGCAGGATTTTCATTAAGATATTTTTTCTAGCCTAGAGGGTCCGCCCGATTGTCGGCACTGGCGGGGCGCGACGACGGAATGAAGGACGGCCCCAGCTTGCCCCTCTCGCTGGGGCCGATCCATTTTTGACGCCGACGAATTAGGGCACCCGTGCTGACATGCATACTTAAATGCCCTCGGCAGGACCGAGGCGCAGACTGCCTAGATGTTCAGATTGGAAAAAATGGACGGCCTGGACCGCGGCTTCCTGAGCATCGCGGGATTATCGTTTCTCGCGCTCATCGTCGGCGTCAGCTGTCTTCTTATCGGTTAGGAACTGGCCACGCACGGCGCCAGTTGTCACAGGTTCGAGGGCTGGCCCTGCCGGTAGCTCTTGGACAGCACAGTGCAAGAGCGGCCTCAGCCTGTGCCCCCTCGCTGGGGCCGCTTCTTCCGGTCTTCGCCGTTCTCACTTGTTAGGTCATTGTGCAACGGGCCCGCGAACAGCAGCGAAACAGAGCGACGCCACGCCGCTAACATCGGCGAGGCCGAGGTGTCTACTCTCTGAAGCCGATTTACGACACGGACTCAAATTCGGCTGAGCCCGGACGTTGCGCCTCGCCGCAAGAAGTCTCTTTGCACCGTTGGCCGCCAAGGAACGTTCCGGGCTGGCACTCTCTGAGGATCTCCAGCGAGCGGGCGATGACGAGCCGGGCATGATCGACAATAGCCGCATCGCGCGCGGCCAAGTTACGGACGGCAGAAATCGGATTGGCTGGCGCCATGGCGCGCTCCCTCTGCTTTGCAGGCGGGAGCGCTCGTGGTCTCTCAGCCACCGACGCCTACGGACAGAGCCTCGGCCGGTGATGACGACATAGTAAACCTCATTGAGGAAAGCTCCTAATACAATTCCCGTGTTTGAACTTGGAGCCCGGCGTCTGGCGTTTCTCTGCGCCTTCTGCTCGAAAAGAGAGCAGAACGAGCACGGTCCCCCCTTCGCCGGGACGACGTCAAGATTGAGTGCAATCCAGATACGGCAAGCGCGCCCGTTATCAGGCAGGCTACGCCTCCGCCCTCACCCGCACCGGGATCGACTTGGCCGCTGGCGTCTTTGCCTTCTTCTCGTGGTGCCAGAGCGGCAGCAGCGGATTGCATTCGGGATAGTAGCCGGCAATACAGCCCTGAGGAATGTCATAGGCCACGATGCGAAGACCGCCGACCTCGCGCGTCACGCCGTCATTGGCCGCCGTGGCCAGCGTCACCACGGAGCCTTCCTTTAGCGCAAAGCGGGCGATGTCTCCCGGATGCATCAGCACCACATGGCGCGAGCCGTGGATGCCGCGGAGTCGGTCGTCGTAGCTGTAGATGGTCGTGTTGAACTGGCCGTTGCTGCGCAGCGTGATCAGTTGCACCACGTCGGGATCTTTCGTTTCCGTCTTGGGATCGCTGACAAGGGAGGTCGGCGCGATGAAATTGGCCTTTCCTGTCTTTGTCTTCCATTGCCGCTTACGCGCGGCGAGCGGCCGGTGGAAGCCACCGGGCTGCCAGAGCCGTGCGTTGAAGTCGTGGAAGATATCAGGATAGGTCGCCGCGATCGCATCGCGGATCCGGCTGTAGTCGGACACCCATTCGTCCCAGGGAACAGTCGAGCGTCCCGGGGCCGCAGCCTTGGCCAACTCGGCGATGATCCTCGGCTCGGACAGCAAATGCGGGCTGGCCGGCGTCACCTGGGCACGCGAGCCGTGCATGCAGCCCGTCGAATCCTCCATCGCCACCGCCTGCCGTCCGCTCGCCTGCTCGTCGAACTCAATGCGGCCGAGGCACGGCAGGATGAACGACACCTCACCATGGACCAGCGCAGAGCGGTTCAACTTGGTCAGGATGTTGACGGTCAGGCGAAGCTTGCGCCAGGCCGGTTCGACCAGCCGATGCTCCGGAACGGCGCGGACCAGATTGCCGCCGAGCAGCACCATCGCCCGCACCGATCCGTCGATCACCTTCGCGCAGGCCTCGACCGTCGTCAGGCCCTTGTTCTCCGGGACGTCGATGCTGAACTGCTGCTTGATCTTGTCGACCGGCACCATCCACGGCTTCTCGGTGATCCCGACGGTCCGCTGCCCCTGCACGTTGGAATGACCGCGCACCGGGCAAATGCCGGCGCCGGGCCTGCCTATATTGCCTCGCATCAGTGCCAGATTGATCAAGGTCTGCACCGTTTCGACGCCCTGCTCGTGCTGCGTGAGGCCCATGCCGTAAATGAACATCACGGCATTGGCCTGCGCGTAGACCGCGGCCGCGGCTTCGAGCGCATCGCGCTGCAGACCGGATCGTCTTTCGATTTCGGACCATTCACAGAGATTTACGGCTTCCGCGAATTCATCCCAGCCGTGGGTGTGCTCGTTGACGAAAGCCCAATCGATCATGGGGTTTGTCGCGTCGGCGCGATCCTCCCAAGCCAGCAACGCCTTCGCGATGCCCATGATGGCAGCGGTATCGCCGCCGCTCCGGACCTGATGATATTGTGAGCTGATACGCGTCGGCTTGTCGCTGATCATCTCGCCGGGCGCTTGCGGGTTGACGAACTCCTCCAGTCCGCGTTCGCGCAAAGGGTTGAAAGTGACGATCGGCACGCCGCGCCGGGCGGCGTCCTGAAGCTGATGCAGCATGCGCGGGCTGGACGTGCCGACGTTCTGGCCGAAGAAGAAGATGCAATCGGTTTTGTCGAAATCGTCGAGCGTGCAGGTGCCGACCGGCACCCCGATGCTTTCCGGCAGCGCAACCGAGCTCGTTTCGTGACACATGTTCGAGCTGTCGGGCAGATTGTTGGTGCCGTAGGCGCGCGCGAACAGGCCATACATGAAAGACGCTTCCAGCGATGCACGGCCGGACGTGTAGAACACAGCGCGGTCCGGGTGTAGCGCCCGCAGCTCACGCCCGATCTCGGCAAAAGCCGCCTCCCAGCTGATCGGCACGTATTTGTCGATGGCCGGGTCCCAGCGCATCGGGTGGGTCAACCGGCCGGCCGCCTCCAGATGGTGATCATCCCAGCTTTCGAGCTCGGTAACCGTCCTTGCTGCGAAGAACTCGGGCGTGACGCGCTTGTGCGTGATCTCCCATGTGGTCGCTTTGGCGCCGTTCTCGCAGAACTCGAACACGCGCGGATCGGCGGGCTTTGCCCAGGCGCAGCTGACGCACATGAAACCGCCGGTCTTGTTCTGATGGAGAAGGACACGGCTGCCCTTGATCGGAACATGCTCGCGGGTCAGGCTCGTCGCGAGTGATCGCACCGATCCCCAGCCGCCGGACGGTGCTTCATAGGATTCGACCTCGAGATCGTCACTCAATCGGCGCCTGTTGGCCATGATTGTCCTCCCGGCTTGGCACCGGCGACGGCGAGCGCATGTTGCAGCGGAAGGTCGCTGGGGCCGGTTTTCGCTGCTCCATCAAGGTATGCAGACGTCGATCGTTCCTACGCCAACGATCGCACCGGCAATCAACGCGACCGAAAACCTGTTGTTGCCGGACCGAGTTCCAGCGCGACATGTCATAAGTTAATGACACGATCGGTCCGTCGTCACTACGGTCCAACGCTGGGCAATAGCACCAGCCTGTCCGCGATTCACGCCAACCGCACTGCCCGGGTGCTCCGCCGCAGCAACCTGCTGCAATGGCATTCACGGACAATCACGATCACTGACTGGAATGGCCTGGTCCGGTTGGCCGGATTCAACCCGGCCTATCTGCGATTGCCCGAGCACATGACGATCGATCCCACCGAGACGATCATGGCGCACTGATCCGACGGCGCCGCCTTCAGCCCGCAGCCACATCGAGGCGGAACGGCAGCAACGAATCTCGTTGCAACATGTTGTCCGGCTGAACGGAGATCGGCGACGTCCAAGGATGGATGTCCAAGGATCGTCCCAACGAGCACGCAGGAAAGCGAACAGATGAAAGCCGAAAGCTTGACGGATCCCACCAACCTCCATCCGAAACCGCCGTTCAAGAAGCAGTCGCAACCATGGCCCGGCCTGGCGGGCCAAATGGAGCCGCGTCCCGACCACGGTGAAACGAGCTACAAGGGATCGGGCCGGCTGGCGGGCCGAAAGGCGCTGATCACAGGCGGCGATTCCGGCATGGGACGTGCGGCGGCAATCGCGTTTGCCCGCGAAGGCGCCGACGTTGCTATCAACTACTTCCCGACCGAAGAGCCGGACGCACAGGACGTGATTGCGCTGATCAAGGCGGCAGACCGTCGCGGACTTGCGATCCCCGGCGACCTCAGGAATGAAGTGTTCTGCCGGGAACTGGTTGCGCGCGCAGTGGAGGGCTTGGGCGGCCTCGACATTGTCGTCTGTAACGCGGCGCGGCAGCAGTCGCGGGACTCTATTCTCGACGTCTCAACGGACGATTTCGATGCGACGATGAAGACCAACGTCTATGCGCCGTTCTGGATCATCAAGGCCGCGCTGCCGCATCTCCAGCCCGGTGCATGCATCATTGGGACGACCTCAGAGCAGGCTTACGACCCCTCGCCCGAACTCTACGACTATGCCCAAACCAAGGCTGCGACCATGAACTACGTAAAGTCGCTGGCCAAGCAGCTCGGTCCGAAGGGTATCCGGGTCAACGGTGTCGCGCCCGGTCCGATCTGGACGCCGTTGCAAGTCTCCGGCGGTGCGTCGATGGAGAAGCTCGAGAAGTTCGGCGGCCACACGCCGCTTGGTCGGCCCGGCCAGCCCGCCGAGCTCGCATCGATCTACGTCCAACTCGCCGCGGGCGATGCCAGCTACGCGACGGGTCAAGTCTACGGATCCGCCGGCGGATCAGGGCAACCATAAATCGGCGGATTGTCTTTTCATTTCGGGTTGGGATCGTTGATCTCCGCCCCGGGATCCTCCAGCCTGCCCGCACGCGCGAGTTGCACAGCGTTTCCGAGCGCGTGCGCCGCATTTATGACTTCCTGCTGGAACGCCGTATCCTTGTCGAGCGCCTGGTGCGAGGTCGCGTATGGTTCCATATAGCCGAGATATCCGTCCGCCTCCCCGGCGCGTCCGCTCGAGACGAGCCACATGTCGGTCAACCAGTCCGACAGTGATCGCCGGAGAGTTTCGGCGCCGACGCTGTCGCCATGGACCACGATGCCGAAGTGACGTCCAGCGAGATGGCGCGGATACGACCAGCCCTTCAGCTCCAGCGCCTTGGCTTCGTCTGCCCGCTTGCCGTGCGTCGAGGATGGATCGGGATTTCCTCCGTCGGCGCAGACCAGCCGATCGATCATCGCCTTCAGTCCCGCCGGCGCATGGTACCAGTTCACCGGTGTGATGATGAGAATTCCGTGCGCGGCGACCCAAAGCGGGTAGATCTCGTTCATCCAGTCGTCGGTTTGTCCCAGCGAATAATTGGGGTAGCAGCTACACGGCCAATGGCAGAGCGGCATCGCGGTCGCAACGCACGACTTGCAGGGATGAATGTGCTTGCCGAATTCGGAGGTCAGTCTCGAGAGATCGAGTATGTCGACGACAAAGCCCATATGTCGAAACACTGGCTCGGCCAGCTCGACGAGCCGCCACGTCTTCGACATTTCGCCAGGACAGGTGTGCTCACTGCGGGACGACCCGTTGACAATGAGAATTCGCGCGGGCTCCTCTAGCGATTCATGTTGTTCTTGAGCCGCCACGATCGCTTGGCGCGCAGCCAGCCAGTCAGCGGCGATGTCGTAGGTTGGATCGGCGAATTTGGGCCCTGCCTTGCGTGTCCGAGGCGCCTTGCGCGAATGACTATAGGCGTCCCACGCCGCGGCGACGATCGCATTAATCTCCCGCTGCAAAGGCTCAAACGCAGAATCCTTGAACCGGCTGCGGTAACGCTGCTCGAATTCCTCGCGCGAAAGTTTGACGGAGGGCATGCCCTTCCGGACATCAGGTTGCATCACAAGGGACCAACATAATTTCTTGGCACCAATGCAAGGGAAACTCGGCGGTTCCTATGTTGCGTTGCGACCTCGACCGCGATCTTTGGACGAGGCTAGAAGGCCGCGCGACGGCCCAAGCGTCACGAGTAAACTTCTAGGTGGCCGCCATCTGCCTGGAAAGGAGGTCGAGAGCCTCTGCACAATCTCGTGGCTTGGTCACCACCGGAACACGCAAACTTCTCCGGCAGATTACTTGCGTCGTATCCGGTATACAGCGTGACAGGTATGCCCATCTCAAGCAGGGCGGGATCATGCGCACCGCAAGTCGCGTACTCCACTACCATGGATCACCGAGCGCAAGGATCTGCGGTACCTGCGCAGCGTCGTGAAGGACATCGTGGCCGCAGCCGGCATTCGACCCGAACTTTCATTCACCTCGTTCCGCCATGGCGGCTTCACCGACGGAGCCGACAGCGACCTCACCGACGCGGAGTTGCGAGCCGCCGGCCGCCACAGGTCGGCCCGGCAATTGCCGACCTATGCAAAACGCACGCGAAAGCAGCTGATCTCGGGCACCAGGAAACGCCGCGCGGAGCGAACAAAAGCAGCCGGTTTGTCGGAACAGACGCGGCCGTTTGTCGGAATGACGACTACGAGGGCTAACCTAAGCTATTGAAAAGCTTGGTGGGCGCACCAGGGCTCGAACCTGGGACCCGCTGATTAAGAGTCAGTTCGTTTACGAGTTACTACAAACACTTAGATGTAAAAACCGTTCTCGGCGGGGCCATATAGTTCAATAGGTTACAACCGAGTTGTAAATCTCAAGCCCGCGCATTGCCGCCCACAGCCCTTCGTCCCAAACGTAAGTAGCAAACGAAAAGATCAACAGAAACAAAGATGTTTGCTTTCAATTGACCACCCTTACCGCCGTTTGTTCACGGTGTTTCGGCGGTCAATCGGTGGTTGGCTCGGTAAGCAGATGCCCAACGAGGCGGCCTGCCGAAAAACTGCCGTTCGTACGAAATCCATGTGTCCCCAACGCGTCGGTTGGCGAGGTTTAGATGCCGACCGCGCCCAGCTCACCCGTGCTCGCCACACGACGATTGCCGGTGGCAAGTCAAGGCCTCTGCGCACCCACGTCATTGACATACAACGAATAGATCGAAGTACTTGCGGCGATGAAGAGCCTGTTCTTCTTTGGGCCTCCAAAGGTCAGGTTCGCGACCGTCTCTGGCAGGTGAATCTTGCCGATCAAGTCACCGTTCGACGCATAGCATCGGACACCATCCTCCTTGGGATCGCCCCATCCGTAGCTGCACCACACGTTGCCGTGAATGTCGGTCCGGATGCCGTCGGAGAATCCGGGATTCGTATCGGCAAACACTTTCCCGTTCGTGAGCTTTGCGTCGCCTGTCACGTCAAACACTCTGATATTGGATGGGCCGCCGTTGGTGATGCCGCTATCGATGATGTAGAGCTTCTTCTCGTCGGGAGAAAATGTCAGACCGTTGGGGCGGACAAAGTCGCTGGCGACGATGGCCGCCTTGCCGCTTCGGATATCCAGGCGGTACACATTAGTCGGCAACTCGAACGGACGCTGCGCGGACGATTCGTAGTTGCCTTGGATACCGTAGCCCGGATCCGTAAACCACACCGAGCCATCGGCCGCAACGACGACGTCGTTAGGCCCGTTGAGCGGCTTTCCCTGATAAGTGTCCATCAGTACCGAAACGGTGCCGTCATGCTCGGTTCTGACAACACGTCTGGTATCCTGTTCGCACGAAATCAGGCGCCCCTCGTTATCCCGTGTATTACCGTTCGTGTAGTTCGACGGCTGACGAAATACGCTGACCTCTTCGCTCTCCTCGTTCCACCTCATCATGCGATTGTTGGGGGCGTCGCTCCAGACCAAACAGCGCAAGTCGCGGAAGTAGACCGGCCCCTCGCACCACCGACATCCGGTCGCGACCCGCTCGATGCCACCGTTCCCGACGTTGAAAGTGAACCTCTTGTCGAGCGACTCGATGTCGGGATCCGGATAATGCGGCGGCCCCGCGCGCCAGTCTCTCGCGTTGGCGATCTGGTTGCCTGCCACGCCGAAAATCACGGCGCCCCCGGTTATAGCCTCGCGTCTCGTCAACATCCCCGTCTCTCCCATGATGCGCTGGTCCTGCTCGCCAAGCGCTTGCTTCGCGCACTCGGTCGCGTACATGCCACGGTAGCGCGTATCGAGCGCTATCATGTGCTGTGTCGTAAGCCGAATGATATTCTCGCACGCACTCCATCACGAACGATGATGAGCACGTTCGTTCGCTCCAAACCCGCGCGGCCGACGAGGATCGCAATGTTCTGCGCGAGCAGCATCGTCAAGTCGGCTCGCCTGTTTCCGTTGCAAGCTCGCGCGACTTCATCTTTCCGAGGACCAACGTCAAGACAGCCGCACAGGCCGGCATCATCGCCACGACGAGAAGACCGGTCGAGAACTCACCGGTCGCGTCCTTGATCCAACCCACGAGAAAGGGCCCGCCGAAGCCGGCGAGGTTGCCGACCGAGTTGATCAGGGCGATGCCACCGGCTGCGGCGGCTCCGGTCAGCATCGCGGCCGGCAGCGTCCAGAACAGCGCGAACGCGCAGTAGATCCCGATCGACGCGAGGATGAGCGCCACGGTGACGATCGCCGGATGAACGGCCAGCGCGGACGCGGCAAGCCCCAGGCCGGCGAGCAGCAATGGCAAGGCGACATGCCAAACGCGCTCGCCGCGACGATCCGAGCTCATCGCCCACACGACCATGCCCAGCGCGCCGAACAGGTAGGGGACTGCCACGACAAATCCGGTGGCTGAATTGGAAAGGCCGAACGCCTTGACGATCTGCGGTAGCCAGAAGCTCACCCCGTACAGCGCCGCGACTAGCCCGAAATAGATCAGGCTCAACCCCCAAAGGTCGATGTTGCGGACCTCCTGGCCGAAGGTCAGGTGACGAACGGCTTCTTTCGCGAGGCGCTCGGCACGCAGGCACGACGTCAACCAGGTTCTTTCCCGGTCATCGAGCCAACGTGCGGATTCGGGGCGATCGGTCAGGAAGGAGAAGGCGACGAAGCCGAGAAGGATGGAGGGAATCCCCTCGATCACAAACAGCCACTGCCAGCCGCGCAGGCCCCAAAGGCCGTCGAGCCCGAGCAGCAGCCCTGATATCGGCGAGCCGACGGTCGACGACAGCGGCACGGCGACGACGAAGCCTGCGACGATGCGAGCCCGGTAGTGCGCCGGAAACCAGAACGTCAGATAGAGCAGGATGCCGGGGAAAAACCCGGCCTCGGCAACGCCGAGCAGGAAGCGCATCGTGTAGAAACTGTAAGTACCGACGACCAGAGCCATCAGGACCGACACGACACCCCAACTGATCATGATCCGCGCAATCCAGCGGCTGGCGCCGAATCGTTCGAGCGCGATGTTGCTTGGGATTTCGAAGAGGAAATAGCCGATGAAGAAAATTCCGGCGCCAATGCTGAATACCGTCGAAGAGAAGCCGAGTTCGCTGTTCATGGTCAGTGCAGCGAAGCCGAGATTGACGCGATCGAGATAGGCGAAGAAATAGCAGATCACCAGGAATGGCAGCAGGCGCAGCGATATCTTCCGTATCGTGCGCTTCTCGAAAGCGGCTTCCTCTGCGTCGGCGCGCGAGTCCGTACCCAAAACTCCCGTTGCAGTCATCTCATCCTCCCATCCGGTTTATTTCCGCCGCGGCGGGTCCCGCAGGCACGTCGTGCGCCGTCGGCACCGTCCATCGGGGCACCTTCGCGCGACGGCGTCCGGTGCCCGGCTTCTGGCTATCGGACGGATCCGGCGTGGGGAATCGAGATTGTCGAATGATCACCATCAAGAACGATGATGACGTCGACCGAGTAGCGGGCTGCCGGCTGCGGCGGCAGGCGCGTAACGCCGGCAAATCACGGCACGCCTTCGACAATGACGATGTCGGCGGCGGAGCAAGGTCGTCGCAGGGCCGCCGATCCGGCATAATCCGCTGAGTGCCAGCACTCCAGCGCGGCCCGGTAGCTCGGAAATTCGATCACGACATTGCGTCCGCGCGCACTCCCCTCGACCGCCGTCTGTGCGCCACCTCTGACCAGGAAGCGCGCGCCGTATCTTGCGAACAGATCGACGTTGGCCGCCTTGTATCGCTCGAATTGCTCCGCGTCGTAGACGTCGACTCTTGTGATCCAGTATCCCTTGGCCATCTTCACTGTCCCCGCTGAGCACGACGCTGGATCGACCGCACGTCAACGCACCGACTGAACCGGCGAGTGTTCCGGCGAGCGCTACGGATCCTCAAATGGTGGCTCCCATCACCCAGGGCGCAAACTCCGGGCCTCCGAACCCGAAGGTTTCGCTCTTGGTCTTCTCCCCGGACGCGACGTTGAGGATCTTTTCGAAGATTCGCTCGCCGCACCGGGCAACCGTCTCGGAGCCGTCCAAGATGGTGCCGCAGTTCACATCCATGTCGTCCTTCATGCGCTCGAACATCGGCGTGTTGGTCGCAAGCTTGATGCTCGGCGCAGGCTTGCATCCGAACACGCTCCCCCGTCCGGTCGTGAAGCAAACCATGTTGGCGCCGCCAGCGACCTGGCCGGTCGCCGCGACGGGATCGTATCCAGGGGTGTCCATGAACACGAAGCCTTTGGCATCGACGGGCTCCGCATAGCCAAGCACATCGACGAGATTGCTCGTTCCCGCCTTCGCCATCGCCCCAAGTGACTTCTCGAGGATGGTCGTCAGGCCGCCTGCCTTATTGCCGGGCGTCGGATTCCCGTTCAGTTCCGCGCCTTCGCGCTGCGTATACTGCTCCCACCAGTCGATCAGCGCGACCATCTTCTCGCCGACCTCGCGACTGACCGCGCGGCGCGTCAGGAGATGCTCGGCGCCATAGGTCTCGGGGGTCTCCGACAGAATCACCGTTCCACCGTTACGAACGACCAGGTCGCTGGCGGCGCCGAGCGCCGGATTGGCCGAAATGCCCGAGTAGCCATCTGAGCCGCCGCACTGCAGCGCGATCTTCAGTTCGCTCGCAGGCACCGGCTCGCGCTGGATCCTGGATGCATCGCGCAGCGCTTCCTTCACGAAGGACACCGCGGCCTCCACAGTGTTCTTCGTACCGCCCATGGCCTGAATGTCCATGTTCCGCAGCCGGCCGGCGAGGCGCTGCTCCTCGATCAGGCCACCCATCTGATTGACCTCGCAGCCGAGACCGAGCGCAATCACATGACTGAAATTCGGATGCCGCGCATAGCCGGCCAAGGTGCGTCGCAGCAACCGCAGCGGATCGCCCGACATCATTCCGCAGCCTGTCGCATGCGTCAGCGCGACAACGCCATCGACGTTGGGGAAGTCCTCGAGCGGGTCGTCATCGCCGCGAAACACGTTCTTCCTGAACACATCGGCAACGAGCTGCGCGACATGCGCCGAGCAGTTGACCGTGGTGATGATGCCAACGTAGTTCCTGGTGGCTACCTTGCCGTCAGGTCGACGTATCCCGGCAAAATGCGCCGGCGCCTCAAACATTTCCGTCGGCACGCAATCCCGTGAGTAGGCATAGTCCTTGGCGTATTCCCCCATGCCGGCGTTGTGGACGTGGACGTGCTCGCCGGGCAGAATCCGCGCCGAAGCGAATCCGACGATCTGCCCATAGCGACGCACCGGATCACCGACCTCGTGGACGCGGACCGCGATCTTGTGGCCGGCGGGAATCCGCTGGGCAACCACGATTCCCTCGGCGATGATCGTACCTACCGCGATCGTCGATCTCGCGATCACGACGGTATCGGAGGGATTAAGGATAATGACAGCAGAGCTACTCATTTTCTCTCACGACAGGCGTAATGGTAACGACGATCACCGGACGGTTCGGAAAAACGCGCGGATCTCTTCCGCCAGCGCTTCGGGTTGCTCCAGCGCCGGGAAGTGCCCGCCGCGCTCCATGGGCGTCCAGCGCGTGATGTTGCCGTACATTCGTTCCGCCAATGACCTCGGCGGACGCAAGAACTCCTTCGGAAAGTCAGCGTAGCCGCATGGCACCTTGATGCGCTCCCCGGCAGGCACCATCCACGGACCGTGCAATCGCGCGTAGTACGGCCAGAAGCTCGACCCTATCGCTCCCGTCGCCCAGTAGAGCATGATGTTGGTCGCCAGCACGTCCCGGCCGAGCCAGGTGTCGGGATCGCCGTTGCAATCCGTCCAGGTCCGTAGCTTCTCCAGAATCCACGCGGCGAGACCGACCGGCGAATCGGAGAGCGCATAAGCCAGGGTCTGCGGCTTGGTCCCCATGATCTGGATATAGCCGGTCTCCTCCTTTAGCCAGTCGGCGAGCTGCGTGAAGAACGCCTCCTCCTCCGCCGTCGGCTGGTCGACCGCGGGCCGTTCGCGGGGGATCGTCAGCAGCGAAATCTGAATGCCGGCGACATTCTCCGGATACGCGTATCCGAGGCGGGAGCTCACGAATGCGCCCCAGTCGCCGCCCTGGGAGCCGAACCGCTGATAGCCGAGGACGTCGATCATCAGCTTTGCGAGAGTGTCGCTGATCTCGAGGATGCTGAAGCGCCGCTGGTTTGGCCGATACGAAAAGCCGTGTCCGGGCATCGACGGCGCGACGACCGTAAAGGCGTCTTTCGGATCGCCCCCGAAGCGCGCGGGATCCGTCAGCATCGGGATGATACGGCGGAAATCCGCAAACGAGCTCGGCCAGCCATGCGTCATCAACAAGGGCATCGGGTTCGGTCCCTTGCCTTCGACATGGATGTAGTGGACGTCGATCGAGTCGAGCTCGACGGTATATTGGTCGAGCTCGTTGAGCTCGGCCTCATGCTTGCGCCAGTCATACTCGTCGCGCCAATATTCGACGAACGAGCGAAGATAGCCAAGATCGGTGCCGTAATCCCATCCGGCGCCGATCTGGTCCGGCCACCGGACTTGCTGCAGCCGACGCTTCAGGTCGGCGAGCGCGTCGTCCGGGATCGCGATCTTGAATGGCTTCGGCCTGTGGCGATGCGTTTCCAGTAACATCTTCGTTTCTACTCCATGAAACGTGGGCAAGACACTGATCGTTCAGGCATCGGAGAAGCGACATCCCAATCCGGCCTCGCACCGCGCGAGGGACGCGGCCTGGATCTCCTCATAGAGCTCGAACTCATTGCGGACCCTTTCCCCGAGCGCGTATTCGAATTCGCTCTGATTGGCGCGCCCTCGCGTCGCAGCGGAAACATCGTCGCCGAGGTTGGACCGGAATATTCCCGCCGCGCTTACGGGCAGGAAATCCTCGTAGACGATCGGCTCGATGGAGATCGCACCGGCGCCGATGACCCGCGTCAGCCTCATCCGGTCCGCCGACGGGATCGAGTTCACCTTCGCTTCGTCCGCGACGCGGTAACGGAAATACGCCAGCTTCCTCGCGTGCAAGGCATGGTAGTCGTCGGGAAACGACCGGAACGCATCGAACAGCGCAGCGCCATACTCGGTCGGATCAGCTTCGTCCGGCCGCGCAGCCTCCCGTGCCATCTCCAGCAGATGGTCGTACAGCTCCCGCCCAGTAGGAGTGAGCGCCACACCGCGCTGCTCGATCTCTCCAAACCGCGCCGTATGCGAGCCGGCCACGTCCGCACCGCGTTTTCCGCGAAACTGAATCGTCTCCTCAAGCGCCTTGAAGCTCGTTTGGCGCAGCAAAATCGGACATTTCCGCCTCGGAGGCCCCTCGATGACGGCTTTGGCCGCGATTCCCCGTCGGGGCATTTCCTCCTGCACGACGTCAATATCTAGGGCCCTGGGCGTGAGATGATTGATATGCGGCCCGCGGAACGATACGACGTCGGCGACGAGGCGATGCGTGGAGATCAGCCTGCGATAGTCGCGCTCCGACACGGTCGCATCGCGGTGCCAACGAAAGGTCTCCAGAGCTTCCGCGACGAACTCGTCGGCATCTGCACGATCCAGGCGGCCTTCCTGTTCGTACTTTTCGATCAGTTGCAGAACGCGAGGCGTGAAGATCGTGCGCTGCTTCAAGGTCGCGGCCGCCAGATCACGCAACTCCCGGTCCTCGATGAGGTCCAGCCGTAGCAGCGACGTAAAGACACGAAACGGGCTCTTGTTAAGGGAGGCTTCGCCGATCGCACGGAACGCCGTCGAATGCACCGGCACGCCGGCCGGCGCAAGATCATAGTATCCGACCGCAGACATGCCCATGACCCGAAACAGCCTGCGCATGGTTGAGAGCTCATTCGCTGTCCCGAGCCGGATCGCTCCATGGCGCTCGGCCCCGAGGCGCTCGAGCTCGCCTGCGACCTCAAGCTCTCGCCGCAACGCCGGTTGTCGCTCGAGCACGTTCGCGTTGACCTGCGCCACGATGTTGAGCAAAGTACCGTATTGCGGCACCTCGCTTCGGTACATCGTCGACATGGCGTCGGAGAAGCGCGATCGGATATCGTCTTCAGTCACGTCGTCGGGCATTACGAATTGTCTTTTTGGGCGGCGCAACGAGTTGGTTGCCACGAGAAAGGTTTGATGCCTGATGCGGAAGCCGCGGGCGCGCCGATCGGGAGTCCCGTAACGGCGCCGAGGGGCGAACCGCTCAGACGGCCTTGCTGAACGGACTCGCTCTAACGTGCTGGGTTTGCACGCCAAGCTGCTCGATCCCGATCGTCAGCACCTGTCCGGGCTTTGCAAAGATCGGCTGCGGCTTCTTGCCGATGCCGACGCCCGGCGGCGTACCGGTCGCGATGATGTCTCCGGGATGCAGCGTGAATATCTCGCTGATGAAGCTCACGATGCGCGGCACCGAGAACACCATCGTCCGAGTGTTGCCCTGCTGCATGCGGACACCGTCCAGATCCACCCACATGTCCAGGACATGCGGATCGGGCAGCTCATCCTTGGTCACGAGCCAAGGACCGATCGGCCCAAACGTGTCGCAGCTCTTTCCCTTGGTCCACTGGCTGCCGCGCTCCAACTGGTACTCGCGTTCGCTGACGTCGTTGACGACGCAGTAGCCGGCGACCTTGTCCACCGCCTCGGCCTCCGAGACGTATCGCGCCGTTGAGCCGATCACCACGCCGAGCTCGACTTCCCAGTCCAGCTTGTGCATCCCGCGCGGGATCACCACATCGTCGTTCGGTCCCGAGTAGGCGCTCGGCGATTTCAGGAAGAAGATCGGCTCGGACGGAAGCGGCGACCCGGTTTCGGCGGCATGGTCCGCATAGTTGAGGCCGATGCAGACGAAGTTGATGGGACGCGAGACGCAAGCGCCGACGCGCTGGCCCTTGTCGACCCTGGGCAGCTTCGAGATGTCAATCGCGGCGAGCGCCGCCAGTCCGGCTGGCGATATCGTTTCCCCGCTCAGATCCTTGATGTAGGCCGAGAGGTCGCGGATCTCGCCTTGCTCGTCGATCATGGCCGGCACTTCCTTGCCGACGGGTCCTACGCGTAACAGCTTCATCATCTGCTCCAAGCGGCCAGGGCTGCAACGCCCGGCACCGTTGCCGATGTCGGCCACACCGCGACTTTTGTAAAATGATTTTCCAACATGTCGATCATCATGAAAGATGATGCGGCCCCTGATCGAGGTCGGCCTTGCGTCGCCGAGATGCGCGCTGCTGCGACGTTCATCACGACGACTGATGAGGCAATTCAGATTCCTGGTTTGTCGATGTCGATGCAACGAGGCTATTGATTTCGTTCCCACGACCAAACGATTCACGATCTGTATGTTGAGGTGAGCGATGAACGGCGCCGAGAGCCTGGTCTACACGCTGCTGCAAAGCGGCATCGATACATGCTTTGCAAACCCGGGCACCAGCGAGATGCACTTCGTTGCGGCGCTGGACCGGATTCCGGGCATGCGATGCGTGCTGGCGCTGGCTGAAGGTGTCGCGACGGGCGCCGCCGACGGCTACGGCCGAATGGCCGACAAGCCGGCCTCGACGCTGCTGCATTGCGGTCCCGGCCTTGCCAACGGGCTGTCCAATTTGCACAACGCAAGACGTGCGCAGAGCCCGATCGTGAACATCGTCGGAGATCAGGCGACCTATCATGCCCCGCTCGACGCTCCGCTCAGCTCCGACACGGAAGGCTGGGCACGACCGGTCTCGGCCTGGACCAGGACTGCCCGGCATGTGCGATCGGTCGGCGTCGACGCTGCGGCCGCGGTGCAGGCCGCTCGCTCTGCTCCGGGTCATATCGCAACGCTCGTGCTGCCTTCCGACGCAAGTTGGGACGAGGGCGGCAGCGTCGCGGCTCCGCTGCTCCCCCCGCCGCCCGCTCGCGTGCCGCAGGCTATTGTCGAAAGGATCGCTTCCGTCTTGCGCAGTGGCGAGCCTGCGCTGCTGTTCCTTGGCGGCCGCGCCTTGCGGTTACAACCGGCGGCAGACGCGTATCGGATCGTGCAGGCGAGCGGCTGTCGGGTTCTGGCCCAGCAGGCCAACGGCAGAATCGAACGCGGTCTTGGGCGTGCGCACATCGCCAAGCTCCCTTATGCCGTTTCCGCGGCTGTCGAGGCGCTGGCGGGCGTCAAGCATCTCGTGTTGGTTGGGGCGCCGGCGCCGGTCGGCTTCTTCGCCTATCCCGGAAAGCCAGGGCTGTTGGCGCCGCCGGAGGCGACGGTTCACGTCCTGGCGCGGCCCGACCAGGACGTTGCGCAGGCGCTCGCGGATCTCGCCGATGCACTCGATGCTCCGCGCCGGATCAAGCTCGACGAGCGCGCTCGTCCCGAGCCGGCGATGGCGAGCCTGTCATCGCAGGCGGTCGGACAGACTCTGGCAGCGCTGCTTCCCGAGCAGGCGATCCTGGTCGACGAGAGCGTCAGCTTTGGACGCTCGTTCTATGCAGCGACGGAAGATGCCGCTCCACATGACTGGCTGCAGATCACGGGCGGGGCGATCGGATGCGGCATTCCGCTGGCGACGGGAGCGGCCATCGCGGCACCGGGGCGCCGCGTGGTCTCGATGCAGGCAGATGGCGCCGCCATGTACTCGCTGCAAGGCCTCTGGACCCAGGCGCGCGAACGCCTCGATGTTACGACTGTGATTCTATCCAATCGCAAATACGCGATCCTTCTCGGAGAATACGCCAACGTCGGGGCGACGCCCGGCAAGACGGCCCACGACATGCTCAGTCTTACGAATCCGGACCTCGACTGGATCAAGCTCGCCGGGGGAATGGGCGTCGAAGGAGCACGCGCGACCAGCATCGAGGCTTTCGCCGACCTGTTCGTTGCGGCAAACCGGCGCAAGGGTCCGTTCCTGATCGAACTTCTTGTGTGAGGTATCGGCCGCCGGCGGCCGCCCGAGCGGTAGAATATTCCCGCGCCCGCCGGCGGCGTTCACGTCATGCGATCAGAACGCTCGGCCCGATCGTTCGACACGCCTCGATATCAGCATGCGCTGCAGCGATCTGATCGAAGGCGTATCTGTGGTTCACCTCAATCCGGATCTTCCCGCTCAGAATCAGATCGAACAGTGCCTTGGCAGAGGCTTCGAGATCACGCCGTTTCGCATTGTACACGGAGAGCGTCGGTCGCGTCATGTAGAGCGCCCCCTTGCTCGACAGTAGGTTCGGGCTGAACGGCGGAATGACGCCGGACGATTGCCCGAAGGTCACGAACATCCCGCACGGCGCAAGGCAGTCGAGCGATGCCTCGAAAGTGTTCTTGCCGACGCTGTCGAAGACCACCGGCACGCCCTCCCCGTCGGTGAGCTCCCGCACACGCGCCGCGATGTCCTCGCGATGATAGTCGATCACATGGTCGAAGCCATGGCTCGCGGCGATGGCGCACTTCTCCGGCCCGCCCGCGGTCCCGATCGGGACTGCGCCCAGCGACTTCAGCCACTGTCCCGCAATCAAGCCGACCCCGCCGGCGGCCGCGTGAAACAGGACAGTTTCGCCCGGCGCGACGGGATAGGTCCGTCGGACGAGATACTCGACGGTCATCCCCCGCGTCATGACTGCGGCGGCGACGACGTCTGAAATGCCGTCCGGCACGCGCACGAGAGTAGCTTCCGGGACGATACGTGCCTCGGCATAGGAGCCGGGAACGTTGCCCGAATACGCAACACGATCGCCCCTCCTGACCAGCGTCACCCGGTGCCCAACCGCCTCGACGACGCCCGCCGCCTCGACGCCGAGGCGCCCTGGATAGGCGATCGGATACACCCCCTTGCGGTGATAGATGTCGACGAAATTGATACCTATCGCAGTCTGCCGCACCAGCACGTCATGGTCGCCCAGAGCATCCAGTTGGGTATCCACGACCTGCAAGACGTCGGGACCCCCGGCCGCCGACGCAATCACGACTTTCGCTTTCATGTTTCAAATCCTCGAACCGCGACTGGCGCTGAAGAGCGCGGAATGATCGATAGCCGTCAATGCGCGACGAATTTCACGGCGACATGCCCATGATCTCCGAAATACGCGACGACGTTGCATCCCGTCGGCACCGCCGGCGCACCGAGAAAACTTCCGGAGCTGACAATATCCCCTGCGCTCAGGCCGAGACCCCGGCGGCTCAGCCAGTTTGCCAGCCATACACATGGCGCCAACGGATCCCCGAGGACGTTCGAGCCGGTGCCTCGGGCGACCTCGACGTCATCGACATAGAGCCGCGCCTCGAGATTGATGCGATCGAGCTTGCGCCAGACTTCGATCGGCGCCCCCAGCACGAGGCCCGAATGGGCACCGTTGTCCGCCACCACGCTGAACCTTCCTGCGGCGGGCGGATCGAGGAAACGCGAGCCGACGATCTCGATCGCCGGAAAGATGACGTCAATCGCATCCGCGAGTTCCTGCTCCGAATAGGGTTCGTTGCGCGGCGGCAGAGCGCGAGCCAGCCGGAACGCCAATTCTGCTTCGCATTTCAGGTTGGCCGGCCGCAACTCGCGAACGGTCGCCCCGCTGAAGACCATGGTCTCCGATGGCACGCGTCCCGTCATAGGCTCCGACACGCCGTTGGCGTCCTGCAGGCTGCGCGTGGTCCACCCAACCTTCCAGCCGGCCAGCGCGCGGGCGAGCGAGCTATGCACCCGTTCCTGGATCCGATACGCATCGTCGATGGTTGAAGGAGCGATACTCTCAGGCCATCCTGTCAGCGTCGTCCCGCTGCGGATCGCGCCGGACAGCGCGGCTGCGGCGAGGGAAAGCGCGTCAGAGGACATCTCGTTCATCAGGTCAGATCTCCGAATAGCGATGGCCCTCTGATTTCGCGCCGGGATGGACGACCGCTCCGTTGCGCGCGCCCCCCACCGTCTGGGCATAACGCCACAACGCCCCGGTCGTGTACTGCGTCGTCCGCGGCTTCCAGCGCGCCCTGCGGTCGTTCAACGCCTGCTCCGTCACGTCGAGCACGATCGAGCCTGCCTCCAGGTCAATGGAGACGACGTCTCCGTTCTCGACCAGTGCAATGGGCCCACCGACGAACGCCTCGGGACCGACATGCCCGACGCACATTCCGCGGGTGGACCCCGAGAATCGCGCATCGGTGATCAGGGCGACTTTCTCACCCATTCCCTGCCCGTAGATCGCCGACGTCGTCGCCAGCAACTCCGGCATTCCAGGCGACCCTTTCGGGCCCTCGTAGCGTATGATCAGCGCGTCGCCCGCTTGATATTCGCGCGCCAGGACGGCAGCGAGGCACGCCCGCTCGCTATCGAAGACCCGCGCGCGCCCCACGAACGTGGTCTGCTTCAGGCCGGCGGTCTTGCAGATCGCGCCCTCCGGCGCGAGGTTGCCGCTGAGCGTGACCAGCGTGCCGGTCGGCTTGATCGGGCGGGATGGCGCGAAGAGCAGCTCCTGATCCGGCTCGACGCTAACGTGAGCGTGGTTTTCCGCGAGCGTCCTTCCGGTCACCGTCAGACAATCGCCATGCAGAAGCCCGGCATCGAGCAGCAGCTTGATGATCGCCGACGCTCCGCCCGCGCGGAAGACGTCCTTTGCGATGTATTTCCCGCCAGGCCGGAGATTGGCGATATGCGGCGTCCGCTTGGCGATACGGCCGATATCATGAAGATCGAATTCGACGCCGGCCTCGTGCGCCATTGCCGGCAGATGCAGCGCCGAGTTGGTCGAACCTCCCGTTGCTGCGACATAGGTCGCCGCGTTCTCAAATGCCTTCAACGTCGCGATCTGCCGCGGCCTGATCCCATTGCGCAGGAGCCGCACGACGGCTTCGCCGCTGTGACGTGCGAGAACCGAACGCTCGTGCCAGATAGCGGGCATGAATGCAGTCCCGGGGAGCGCGAGCCCCATTACTTCGGAGACCGCAGCCATGGTACTGGCGGTCGATTGCCCCGAACATGCTCCCGCCGTGGGACAGGCCGCGTGCTCCATCTCGAACAGTTCCTCGCGCGAGATTTCACCTTTGGCGGCTTTACCGACCGCCTCGAACACATCCATCAAGATCATGTCCGCGCCGCGATGCGTCCCGGGCAAACGCGGGCCGCCGTAGAGGAACACGGCTGGCACATCCAGGCGCAGCATCGCCATCATCATGGCCGGCAGGTTCTTGTCGCACCCGGCGATTCCGACCAAGGCGTCGAGGCAGTGTCCTCGCATCGCCACCTCCACGGAATCGGCGATGACTTCGCGAGAGACCAGCGAGCTCTTCATGCCGGCGTTACCATTCGCGATCCCGTCGGTGACGCTGACCGTATTGAACTCGAACGCCACCGCGCCGCCGGCCGATACTCCCTTCTTCACGTGCTCCGCCTGAGCCCGTAGCGAGATGTTGCAGGGGGATACGTCGGTAAACGTATGGAAGACGCCCACAAGTGGCGCCTTGGCCAGGTCTTCGGCAACCCCCACGCCGTGCATCATCGATCTGTTCGGCGATTTCTCGTCGCCTATGGTCACGTGCCGGCTGGGCATTGCGCGCTTGTCGAACTCGGTCACCATCTACCTCGCGATCTCATCTATTGTTCAGGCGATCAGACGATCGTCGCGCCGCTGTCGACACTCAACACCTGACCGGTGGTGCGGGCCGACTCGTCGGAGGCGAGATACAGTGCCATGTAGGCCACGTGAGACGGCTCGACCCAGCCGAGCGGCTGTCCTTCGCGAACCAGCCGGTCGATGTGCTCGTTCTTCTGCGACAATGCAAAGATGCGGTCGGTCCGCGTCGAGGCTGGCGCCAGCGCGTTCGCCCTGATCCCCTGCACGGCGTATTCGGCGGCAATCGCCCGAGTGATCGAGACCACACCGCCCTTCGCCGCGGTGTAGCAATCCCGGCCGCGAAGTGCCATCAGTGCGGCATGCGAGGCTGTATTGATGATCGAACCGCCACCGGCGGCGGCGAGATGCGGAATGCCGTATTTGCAAGTCAGGAACGTACCGAACAAGTTCACACGAATGGTCCGCCAGAACTCTTCCTCGGGCGCGTCCGTCACGCGCGCGTCCGTCAGCCCAGAGCCGCCGGCATTGTTGTAGATCACGTGCAGCGATCCAAACCTGTCGATGGCGAACGCGATCGCGCCCCTGACGCTTTCGACCTCGCCGACATCCATCGTCACGTGATCCGCGATGCCGCCGGCTCCCTCTATCAGCTGCCGGGTTTCCCGCGCCGCCGCCTCGTTGAAGTCGGCGACGACCACGCGTCCCCCTTCCTTTGCGAACAATAGGGCAGCGGCTCGCCCGATACCTGCGCCTGCGCCCGTTATCAGAGCTATCTTGCCGTCAAGCCGCGCCATCGCCGATCCTCCACATAAGTCTGAGACATGTCTCTGGGCCGATCTGATCGCGGCCATCCCGACGAGAATTAATCGGACCACCGGCAATGAGAAGCCAATTGTGGTGATGAGATCATCGCAAGCCGTGATGGCCTCGCTATTCCTTCACGGCGCCCGTCATCGCGGACACGTAGTGCTCCACGAAGAAGCTGTAGAGCACGACCAGTGGAAGCGACCCGAGCAGAGCGCCCGCCATCAACGAGCCCCAGCGATAGACATCGCCGTCGACGAACTCGCTCACAACGGCCACCGGAACGGTCTTGTTTCCGGTCGAGGACAAGAACGTCAGCGCGTAGATGAACTCGTTCCAGCACAGTGTCAGCGAGAATATCGAGGCCGAAATCAGCCCTGGAACGGACAACGGCAGGACAACGCGGCAGAGGATCTGCCAGCGGCTCGCGCCGTCCATCAGTGCGCATTCCTCGAGCTCGAACGGAATCGTCTTGAAGTAGCCCATCAGCAGCCAGGTCGAGAACGGCACCAGGAACGTCGGGTAAACCAGGATCAAGGAGAGCGGGCTGTCGAATAACCCATAGGCCTGGATGATCGTCGCCAGCGGGATGAAAAGAATCGACGGCGGAACGAGATAGGCGAGGAAGATAACGCCGCCGACCAATTGCGCGCCGCGAAACCGTATCCGAACGATCGCGTAAGCTGCGAGCACGCTGGCAAACAGGGAAAGCACGGTCGCGGCGACCGACACGTACATCGTGTTCCAGAGCCAGATCGGATAGTTGCTTTCGAAAAGCAGCTTGTCGATGTGCTTGAGCGTGGGATTGACAACCCAGAACGGGTTGAAACGCTCCATGTCCACGAGCTGCTCGTCGGGCTTCACGGCCGTCAGCGCCATCCAATAGAACGGAAAGATTAGCACGACGAGGATGACCAGGAGCGGCAGGTAGACGGCCACGAGCTTGCGCGGGAACGTCTCGAGATAGTCCATCCCCGCGGACTCGTCGGGCGCGATGCCGGCCGATATCGTTTCGTCGCTGCGATCGAACATGCTAGCTGCGTCAGCCATTGCCACCACCGTGCTGCCATTTGCGGTTCTGCAAGCCGAACCAGGAGACCATGATTGCCGCGAGCAGGAACGGGATCATCGCGGTCGCTATTGCCGCTCCCTCACCGAGGTTGCCTGCGAGAATAGCGCGCTGATAGCTGAGCGTTGCCATGAGATGGGTTGCGTTGACCGGACCGCCCTTGGTCATGGCCCAGATAAGCTGGAAATCGGTGAACGTAAACAGGACGGAGAACGTCATGACCACTGCGATGATCGGCGACAGCAGCGGAAGCGTGATGTATCTGAAGCTCTGCCAGGCGCTCGCGCCATCCAGCGTGGCCGCCTCGTGCAGCGATGGCGAAACGGTCTGCAGGCCGGCCAGCAACGTGATCGCGACAAACGAAACGCCTCGCCAGATGTTCGCGATGATCACGGAGATACGCGCCAGATAGGGATCTCCGAGGAAGTTGATGTTGGCGTCGATCAGGTCGAGGTGCCGAAGGCTCCACGAAATGATCGAGAACTGACTGTCGTAGATCCACCAGAACGCGATGGCGGACAGCACCGTGGGGACCACGAAGGGGATCAATACGATCGAGCGGACGAGCGCCTTGAACGGAAGGTTCTTGTTGAGCAGTAGCGCCAGATACAGGCCGATCGCAAACTTCGCCGCCGATGCAAAGACGGTGTAGAGCAAAGTATTGACGACGGAGAGCCAGAACACCGCATCGTCCGACAGCCATTGATAGTTTTCCAGGCCGACGATACCGGCACCGTCGCGACCGAGGCGCGTATCGGTGAACGAAAGCCAGATGCCCTTCAGGAGAGGGTATCCAAGGAAAAGACCGAGGATGAGCGCCGTCGGCACCATGAACAGAGCTCCGACGGCGTGACGATTATCCCGAATCCGGGACATTCCGGCAGCTCTCGATCGGCTCTCGATCGGGGACTGAAACCGTGACATATTGTTTCCTTGCTCTTGCAGGCTTCCGGCAGATCTCGTTCAGCGGTAGAGCCGCCGCGCCTGCCGCTCGGCCAGGCGGATCGAGTTTTTCAGGTCTTCCTTGCCCGTGACGTAGTTCGCGATCATGTCGACCACGACGAAGTCTGCGATCGCTGCCGCGGCCTTCTCGCCGACCGAGCCGATCCCTCCGGCGGTCAGCGTCCTCTTCGCGCAGTCGCGGAACGGCGTCCGCTTCGGATTGCTGGTCCAGGCCGGACTGGCATCGAACTCGTTCAGGCAGTGGGTGACAAACCCCTGCGCGCCACCGAGCCAAGCGTTGAAGCGCTGCGACTCCAGGAAGAAAGCAATGAAGGCCTTGCAGGCGTTCGGATACTTCGTGAAGTTGAACGCCAGCATGGGGAAGCAGAGATGAAGCTCGGTCGGCTTTCCTACCCGCCCGATCGGAAAGTAGGCGTGGTCCATGTCGTCCGCCAATGGCTCGTTGCCGGCCTGCGCCGCGACGTAGATCGAGATGCCGTTGTTCGTGAGATGCAGGTCTCCGGCCAGGAACGCCTTATTGTTGGACCCGTCATTCCACGATGCCGTTCCTGGAATGAAGCACTCGTAGAGCTGCTTGGCATATTCCAGAGCCGCCATGGTTTCCGCGGAGTCGATGATCACCTTGTCATGCTCGTCCACCAGATAGGCGCCATGCGACCACAGCGCCCAGTGCGCCCAGTTGTTGGCATCGCCAGAGGCGTGCCCGAGCGCGAAACCCGCAGGAGTGCCGTTGCGTTTCAGACCGCGGCACAACTCCAGGAAGCTTGCATTGTCTTGCGGGAATTTCGAGAAGCCGGCTTTCTCGACCGATGACTTGCGGTAATTGATGATGGTGCCAGACATTCCGATCGGGATCGAAATCCAGCGCCCGCCGCTCTGGCCATAGGCGCGCGCGGCGGGTACCCAACCTCCATGTGCAGAGCCGAGATAGTCCGCCAGATCGGAGACGTCGAGGCACTTCTCCGGAAACAGGTGCGGAAGGAAGTGAAGGCCCCAGACGATATCGGGCCCCTGCTGCGTGTGTGCCGCAACTGATGCTTTCGGCTGCACGTCGTCATAGGACTCGGACAAGACCGTCACCTTGACTCCGGTCGCCGCCGTGAAGGCCCTTACCGTCTCCGCGAAAGCATCTTCCTCCGACTGCACGAAGCGCTTCCAGCGCAGAATGCTCAGCGTAGCGCCTGGCTCGCATGGCCATGCCGCCTGCCCTGCCCATAACTGCGCACTCCGACCGAGTCCGTCGCCTGCAGCGAAAATCGCCGCGAGCGAAGCCTGTTTCAGAAATGAGCGCCTTGAGTCCTCGTTCACCGCGTCTTCTCCCTACTGCGAGGTGTAGCCATGGCCGGGTCGGCGTTCAGTTCAGCCGCATGTTGGTCTCGGCGTCGAACACGTGAAGCGGAGCGTTTGCGAAGTCGAGCCGCACCTGTTGGCCCGGCGTCAGCCGGACCCGATCCCGGAACACGGCCGTAACCACCTCTTCGCGTGGCGTTCTGAACAGGACCTCGGTCTCCGAACCTGAAGGCTCGACAATTTTCACTTCGGCAGACATCCCGGTTGCGGCCAGGGAAACGTCGTGCGGCCGCACCCCCAACAGCACTCGTTGCCCGTCACGAAGGTTCGGCGCTTCCATCAGCGCGACGTCGGCGCCGCCATCGCCGATAAACCGCCACTCGCCGGTATTCGCGACACGTCCGCCAATGAAGTTCATGGCCGGCGATCCGATGAAGCCGGCCACGAAAGCGTTGCGCGGGCGGTCGTAAAGCTCGGTCGGTGCCCCGACCTGCTCGACCCTGCCATCACGCATCACGACGATCTTGTCCGCCATCGTCATCGCCTCGATCTGGTCGTGGGTGACGTAGACCGTGGTGGTACGCAACCGCTGATGGAGCTCCTTGATCTCGGCGCGCATTCTGACCCGCAGCTTCGCATCGAGATTCGACAGCGGCTCGTCGAACAGGAAAACCTTGGGGTTGCGCACGATTGCGCGCCCCATCGCGACGCGCTGGCGCTGGCCGCCTGAAAGCTGCCGCGGGTACCGGTCGAGCAACTGGCTGAGTCCGAGAATTCCGGCTGCTCGCTGTACGCGCTCGTCCATTTCCCGCTGCGGCGCCCGGCGCAGCGTCATGGAGAACTTCATGTTGTCGGCAACCGTCATATGCGGATAGAGCGCATAGCTCTGGAACACCATCGCGATGTCGCGATCTTTGGGCGGCATTTCGTTCACCACGCAGCCGTCGATCGAGATCGTGCCTGTTGTCACGCGCTCCAAGCCCGCCAGCATCCGGAGCAGCGTCGATTTTCCGCAACCGGACGGACCGACGAGCGTCACGAACTGACCATCTGCGATATCGATCGAGACGTTGTGCAACACACCGATCGTACCGAACGACTTCCCGACATTCTCAAAGGATACGTCACTCATGCTTGTCCAGATCCCCGAGCTGACCAAACACCGACGCGTCTTTCGGCGAGTCGCGCGAATGCTAGGCCATCGTTTGGCTGTGCTGATGATGCGCGAGGCGCGACCAGCAGGGTCATTTCCTCATTTGCCGCTCGCAGAACGAAGCGGCTTGTTCCTGTATGTTGGCATCGTCGATATGATCGGCGGGCACCGCCGGCAATGGCATTCTTTTTATGAAGGTCATGCCGACTTTTGATGAGGTCCGCTGGACGCTGCGCCGTGGCGCTACGTCGCCGCCGAGCGATGACCGCGACGCGTCACCCCGTTACGTCGCGATCCAGCCGCGCGAACATCGCGCTGAACCAATGCCGGCGACGGAGGCGGCCGGCTCGACGTCATCAAGGTTGCCGGAGAAGATACGAGATATATAGGCGGACGGCGTTCGTTCGCGGAATCGAAGCAGCCGCGCAACCCCGGCGGCCGCGCGGACGTCGACGTCGGTCCGCTACGCTAGCTGTACGGCAATTCCGATAACACAGCCTAGCTTGCGAGGCTGAGCACCGGCTGCTCCATCCCAAGCACAAGATGATCTGCAAGCAGAGAAGCGGGCCGCGAAATGTTCGGCGCGCGATGGAGACAGATGTCGGCCGCCGGCAGTCGCGGCATGCCGTCGCGCTCGGTCAGCGGGCGCAGCTTCTTGGGAAACGTGCTCGCCTTGAAGACGGTCACGGCCAATCCTTGCGCGGCAATCGACTCGACGGCGGCCATGCTGTGGCTGACAAATGCCAGGCGCCAGCGTCGGTTGTCTCTGTCGAGCGCTTCCGTCGCCCACTTCCGGAACAGGCAGCCGTGCGGATAGAGCGCAACCGGCAAGGGATCAACATGCTCGACGAGCTCGGCCGCGCTACTCGCCCACACCGCCTGTTCGCGGCGCAAGAACTCACCTCCGCCTTCGCCGACGGGATGCATGGCAATGACCAGATCGAAAGCTTCGCCCAATCGCTGCGGCATGTTCGCGGTCAGGCCGGTTTCCATTTCGACATGGATTCCAGGATAGTTGCTCGCGAAATTCGACAGCAGCGGCGGTAGCACCAGGCTTCCATAGTCGTCCATCACGCCAAGTCGCACCAAACCTTCGACCTTCTGTTCGCGCAGGCGGTCGACCGCTTCCTGGTTCAGCAGAAGAATGCGGCGAGCATAGCCGAGCAAAGCTTCACCGGAAGCGCTGAGATCCACCTGTGCTTTGGTTCGGATGAACAGCGCGACACCCAGCCGCTCCTCCAGGCGTTTTATCTGCATGCTCACTGCAGACTGCGTCCGGTGAAGCATCGTCGCCGCGCGCGTGAACGATCGGTAGTCGGCAACCGCCACAAAAGCTTTCAACAGATCGGGATCAAGATCCGGGATAGCCATAACAGAGTTTGATTCTAGGAAATCTAGGAATTTGATTTAGTGATGCACATTCCTAAGGTCCACGCAATCACCTTCTGCAGCATAGGAGGCTTCGAGGATTATCTCGCGAAGGAAATCGCCCAATTGCGGAGAGAGTGGGAGTCGAACCGACGAGCCAGCCCGTTCAACGATCGGGCTCGAAGGCTAGGCCAACGGCACCAGCTTCGTACTGGAAACGACCACTCCAAGAGCGATAAACGCGGCCATCACAAAAAATGCTGAAAAATGAACGGCCGCATCCCTTCTCCTGCCGCCCATAACGGTCTGGCTGCAGGTTCGAGTCCTGCCGGGCCCACCAATGAGATCAATGTCTTACTGGATCCTGGTTATTCGCGGCGCGACGACCGCACCAGAAACGTCCACTTTTCGTTCGTGGGCGGTTTGCACTTTGCCCGCAACCGCCGAACTGAGAGGGCACGAAGGAGGTAGACTATTGCTGATGGGAGCTCTGCGGTTCATCGCGGTGAAGAAACTCACCTCGGGGGGATTGCGGGCTTCCAGCACCGCGATGTTAACTTGCGGCAAGCGTGGGCGAACTGGGCAATTTCGGCACGCGGTCGGCCGAATCCCATCTAGGGTAGGCTTTTTGGACGCGGCCACAGTCCTCCTTCGGACCATGATTCAGATTCTTCTGGGGACATCGAATCGGCCCCGCCGCCGGTCCGTGCAGGATCGGAATTAAGCCAGCGATGCAACTCGAGCTTGCCTATCTGATTGCGGTGGACCTCGTCGGGGCCGTCGGCTAGTCGCAGCAAGCGTGTCGTCGCGAGCGCTGCCGCGAGGAAATGGTCGTTATTGGTTCCACCTCGGCCGAAAACCTGTATCGCCCAGTCAACGATATTCTGCGCCATGTTTGGCGCGACGATCCGCTCTTTGCATCCGAAAATCCGTCCCGATGTCGAGCCTCGCCGAATAATGACGAAAAAAGATCTACTGCGGCTGGGGCCGCCCGGGGACAACGCGATCCATGTCTGCGTCGATATGCAGCGAATGTTCGGCGAGGACACCGGGTAGAGGACGCCCTGGTTCGACGGGTGCCGCCCAACATTGTGACCGTCACGTCACGGCAACGGGACTTAAGCGGAGTGTTTTCACCCACTTCATTTCGGCCAGAGCAGCTGGTCGAGATGCGGGCATGTGGCGGCGGTACTACGAACGCTGGAGCTCGATGACGGTCAAGCGCCTTGCTCGGATATGGTGGATCTCGTTCCCGAGCGCGCGCGCTTCGTTCCACCTGCCCGGACCCACGACAAGCGCGTCTACTCGCCGTGGGCGGGTTCTGATCTCCGGCTACGGCTGCGGGAGTAATTAGTCGACACCTGCTCACGGGCGACGAAACGGAGGTCGGCGTGCTCGCCACCGCGCTTAGCGAGATCGACTGGGGTTTCCACGTCATTCTGGTGACGGATGCCTTATGCAGTTCCGCAGACGAGACCCATGACGCGACGATGGCTGTCCACCTGAACCGGTTCGGTGAGCAGGTCGAGTGCGTGAAGACGAAACGTTGCTGGCTGCGTAGCCCGCTTAGCCATCGCGAGCCAGTTAGGAACGCTTCCTATTTGTCGTCGTTTGCCGTGCGGCCTTTCAATAATGGGAGACGTCCATGGGTTTCTTCACCAAAGACATCAAGACGCTGAACGACCTCTTCGTGCACACCCTGCGGGACATCTATTACGCCGAACAGCAGATCGCGAAGAATCTGCCGGACATGGTCGAGAAGGCGAGCGACCAGTCCTTAAAGAGCGGATTCGAGACTCACCTCGCCGAGACTAAGAACCAGATTACTCGGCTCGAAAAGGTCTTCAAGATGCACGGCGCCGAGGCCAAGGGCGTGAACTGTCCCGCGATCGACGGCATTCTCGAGGAAGCCAGCGACGTGGCTGGCGACGTCGACGCCACGACGGTTCTAGACGCCGCCCTCATCGCGGCCGCGCAGGCCGTGGAGCACTATGAGATCACGCGCTATGGCTCGCTGATCGCGTGGGCGAAGAAGCTCGGGCGAGACGACTGCGCCGCCGTTCTCCAGGAAAACCTCGACGAGGAGAAGGCGACGGACAAGAAGCTCAGCGACATGGCCGTCAACAGCGTGAACCATCGCGCCGCATGATACTCGCCAATGCGAAGGCTGGCTGCCGACAGAGGCGGCCAGCTGCCTCAGGGATCCGGCGCCGAGGGGCCGGATCGCCTGTAGACCGTGATGGGTGAACTCGCATCTTTCGTAAGCGGCATCGCGGCCTTCCTAGCGTCGCTATCCTATATTCCGCAGGTGCGAAAGACCTGGCCGCGCGGATCGACCGGAGATCTCTCTCTGGGCATGCTCGCGGCGCTTACTCTCGGCCTGTCGCTATGGGTGGTCTACGGCCTGCTGTGCCATGACTGGGTCGTCGTCGGCGCGAATGCCATCGGAGCCGCTCTGGCCGCCGTCCTGCTGGGCTGCAAGGTCCGTGACCTAGCCTGAATGTCGACGGCATCCGCCCTCGAACCCTTTACTCAACCCCGTCGCCGCGGAGGCCGTTAGAGTCTCGGTACGTGCTATGCGCTGCGCAGCCAGTCCGACTGCTGCAATTCCGGGCCCTTCTCTCCGAAGAGCAGACTTTTGAGAAGCGCTTCCAGATCGCGCGCCACGGCGAAAGAGCCGGCCTGGCGTAGAACTTCTTCGGTGAAGCCGCCGGTCAGGACAGCGGCGACTTTCGTTCCGGCCTCGAGCCCTGCTTCGGCGTCGTAAGGCGTGTCGCCGACCATGACCGCCATCGGGCCCGAAAGGCCGAGCTTGCGCAAGGCCATCCCGACCAAGCGAGGGTCGGGCCTTCCGTGCTCCACGTCGTCGCCGCAAGCGGTCGCAGCGATGAAATCATCGGCCCGCAGAAGTGTCATGTAGCGCTTGAAAGCGAGCCCTTTGCAGTCGGTGGCAAGCGCGACGCGGCCGCCATGCTCGCCCAAGACTCTGAAGATGTCGCGGACACCGTCGAACGGCTTCACGCTCGGCAGATAGTCGCGTTCGAAGATCGCACCTCGTGCCTTTAAAATCGCACATCGCTCATCTTGGGACGCTTCGGGGACCACGAGTTGCAAAGTCTGGTCGCCGTCGAGCCCTGAATAGGCCTGGAGCACCTGAATGGGAACGCGATATCCCGACCTCTCAAGCGCATCCTGGAAGCTGCGAAGGTTCTGCGCAACGCTGTCGACGAGCGTTCCCTCCACATCAAATACGAATCCTTTGAACATCGAACGCCTCGTCATCGATTTTTTAAGCTAAGCGGAGACACGTCCTCAGGTTCCATCGCCCGGATGCGCGACCTCTTGCGCCGAAGAGTCTCGCCAGCATCTTCGAGGCCAATTAAGTTCATACCCGTCACCAATGGAGCTGGAGTTCCTTGGCCAAGTATGTCGCTGTCCGGCTTCCGAATGCGGCAACCTCCTTCGGCGGCCCTGATGCCACGATGCGGCCGCCTTCGTCTCCCGCGCCGGGACCGACATCGACGACCCAATCGCTATTCGCCGCGACCGACATGTCGTGTTCAACGAGGATGACGGTGTTGCCCGCATCGACGAGGCCATGAAGCTGATTGCTCAGCTTACGGACGTCGGACGGGTGCAGGCCGGTCGTCGGCTCATCGAGCACGTAGAGCGTCCCTCCGCGCTGCGCCCGCTGCAACTCGGTAGCAAGCTTGACGCGCTGCGCCTCCCCTCCGGAGAGTTCGGTCGCCGACTGCCCCAGCCTGATGTAGCCCAGCCCAACTTCGCGCAGCACGCCCAGCGACCGGGAAAGCATATCGTCATCTTCGAAGAAGTCGAAAGCCGCGTCGACCGTCATCGCCAGCACGTCCGCGATCGACTTATCGCGTATCTTGATTTCGAGCGTCTTCGCGTTGTAGCGAGCTCCCTTGCAGGTCGGACACGGCGTGTAGACGCTGGGAAGGAAGAGAAGCTCGACGCACACGTATCCTTCGCCCTCGCACGTCTCGCAGCGGCCCTTGGCCATGTTGAACGAGAATCGACCGGCGTCGTATCGCCTGGCGCGCGCCTGCTTCGTCGCGGAGAACAGCTTGCGTACGTGATCGAGCAGTCCGGTGTAGGTCGCCAGATTGGACCGCGGCGTTCGTCCGATCGGCTTCTGGTCGACGACGACGAGCCGCTTGACCAGATCGAGACCTTCGATGATCTCGCCGCCCAGCGTGAGTACCGCCTCCTTGAGTTCGCCTTCGTCTGGATCCGCTTCTCGACGATTACCCAATCGCTCGGCAACGGCCTCGACGAGAAACTGGCTGACCAAACTGGACTTGCCCGAGCCCGAGACGCCGGTCACGCAGGTGAGCACGCCGAGAGGAAGATCGGCATCCAAGTCGTCGAGGTTGTTGCGCGTGACTCCCTGTAGCTTCAGCCAGCCACGCGGCTGGCGAAGCTTCCGTGTCGGCTCGGCGGCTTCGTCGAAAATGAAGCGTCGCGTCTGGGATGCCTCCACTTCGGCCAGACCGGCGAGCCGACCGCTGTAGAGTATCTCGCCACCCTGCTCTCCTGCGGCGGGCCCGACATCGACGATCCAGTCTGCCTTGCGCACCACGTCGAGCTCGTGTTCGACGACGAAGAGCGAGTTGCCCGATGCCTTCAGACGGTCCAGCGCCCTCAGCAGCGCTTCCGTGTCCGCCGGATGCAAGCCGGCCGACGGCTCGTCCAGTACGTAGACGACGCCGAACAGGTTCGATCTGACCTGCGTCGCGAGCCGAAGCCGCTGTAGTTCGCCCGGAGACAAGGTCGGCGTGCTTCGCTCAAGCGTGAGATAGCTCAGGCCGAGATCCAACAGGACCTCCAGACGTCCGGCGAGATCTTCGACTATCCGTTGCACGACGATCGCCTTCTCAGGATGAGACGCGTCCTGATCGGCTCGATCGATGTACGGCTTGACGAGCGCGTCGAGCTTCTTCAGCGGCAGACGTGACATCTCGGCGATGTCCAGTCCGGCGAACTTGACGGAAAGCGCTCCCGGCTTGAGCCGTTTGCCCTTGCAGACCGGGCAGTCGTCGCTCGACAGGAACTGCGCCACTCGGCGCTTCATCATCGCGCTCTGTGTGGTGGCATACGTTTGGAGAACGTACTTGCGGGCTCCCGTGAAGGTGCCCATGTAGCTCGGCTCTTCCTTTTTCTTCAGAGCCCTGCGTGTTTCGGCGGGAGTGTATCCGGCGTAGACCGGGACGGTCGGCTGGTCGTCGGTGAAAAGGATCCAGTCGCGATCCTTCTTCGGCAGTTCGCGCCACGGCTTGTCGACGTCGTATCCGAGGGTAACAAGAATGTCCCTGAGGTTCTGGCCCTGCCAGGCCGTCGGCCAGGCCGCGACCGCCCGCTCCCGGATGGTCAACGCGTCGTCGGGCACCAGCGTCCTTTCATTGACCTGATGTACCCGCCCGATCCCATGACAGTTGGGACAGGCTCCTTCCGGCGTGTTGGGCGAGAAGGATTGCGCGTAAAGCAACGGCTGGCCGCGCGGGTAGATGCCGGCGCGCGAGTACAGCATCCGCAGCAGATTGGACAAAGTGGTGACGCTTCCCACCGAGGACCTGGTCGTCGGCGATCCGCGTTGTTGCTGCAGCGCTACGGCCGGCGGCAATCCTTCGACGACGTCAACGTCGGGAACCTGCATCTGGTGGAAGAGCCGGCGCGCGTATGGCGACACGGATTCCAAATACCGCCGCTGCGCTTCCGCGTACAGGGTACCGAACGCCAGCGAGGACTTGCCGGATCCGGAAACCCCGGTGAAGACTACGAGCTCATTGCGCGGAATGTCGAGCGAAACATCCTTGAGATTGTGCTCGCGTGCCCCTCTGACGCGAACGAAGCCGTCGCGCGCGGTGGGAGGCGGTTCTGACGGTGTTTTTGTTTTGGCATCCATCGGGGAAGAAGCTTTGCCGGGCCTCAACGGTTCCCTCCAGCGCTATCGCCCGATTGCCGGAACCTAGATTGCGGAAGGCGCCCAACGACGTCGCCCGAGATTTTAAGATGCGCTTCGACAAACCGCCGCGGAATCGAAAAGCCTTTCGTTGCTAGGGCGGTAGGAACAGTTCCAGCGGCGATCAGTTGCCGACCTAATCAAGGGAGCAAGGAATGACGAACCAGGTACGGCGCAGAGTGTTGAGGGGCGCGGCGGCGGCAGGCGCCTTCGCTGCCGTTGGATCGGCGCGAGCGCAGGTTCGTTCGGACAACGGTCCGAAGGAGCTCGACGGCAAGCCGGTCCCCGAGGCGCCGCCTGAGCGCACCGCCGGCTCGATTCGGCCTGGCCGGGGCTCGATGCTGCAGGACAAGGTCGTCGTCGTAACCGGCGCCGCGCGCGGCATAGGTCGCGCGATCGCCGTAGAGATGGCAGCTAACGGCGCCGATGTCGTCGCCGTCGACATCGGGGGCAAGGTTTCTCCGGCATCGAACGCCGTCCCGGCTACTCCGGAGGAACTCGACGAGACCGTGCGGCTGATCAAATCGTTTGGCCGAAAAGCCGAAGGCATTAAGGCCGACATCCGCGACATTGCAGCTCTGCGCCAGATTGCCGATCGTGTGGAAAGAGATTACGGCAAGATCGACGTCGTCGTCGCCAACGCGGCCATCCAGCGCTGGGGGACGCTGCTGGAGATGGAAGACACCGACTGGCACGACGTTATCGATAACAATCTCAACGGCACCGCCAATACGGTCCGCGCGTTCGCACCCAAGATGGTCGCCCGAAAGAAGGGTCGCTTTATCCTGCTGTCCTCGATGCAAGGCAAGCATGGCACCAAAGATGCATCGAGCTATTGCGCCTCGAAATGGGGCATCCTCGGCCTGATGAAGTCGGCTGCGATGGAGCTAGGCGAGCACAACATCACCGTGAACGCGCTCATTCCCGGGCTCGTCGACACCGCCCTCACCCGCTACGAGAAGCGTCTCAGCGAATCCATGAGCGAGCAAGGCCAGAAGGTCGAACATCCGACGCCCCAGCAGGCATGGGATAGCCGAGCCCCGACCGTGCCGCTGAAGGTCGGCTGGCTACAGCCCGACGACATTTCGCCTGCCGCGGTCTTCCTCGCGTCCGATGCAGCGAACATGGTGACAGGCGCTGATTACGAAGTCACCGGCGGCGATAGCGCCAAAGACATCTGACGGAGTGCAGCAAGATGAGCGTGAAGGAATCAGTGACCGGAACGGCCAAACGACTCATTGGCGAGATCGTCGGAGACGGTCGACTGGCGGACGAAGGAGCGCGCCAAGCAGCGGCCGGCATACCAGCTGTTGCGTATAGAGCGACTCCGCAGGTCCCAGAAGAGCCGACGACGCAGCGGAGGGACTACCGCAACGCGTCTGAACTCCGGCATGGCGACGAAGTCAGATTCGCCGCGGTGCTCGGTCGCGCCGCCTTGAAGGCGTGGGCCGACCTGCCCCGGGACGCGCAGGAGCGCCTGTTCGCCGCTGCTGTTGACAGCGGCGTTGTCGCGAACGAGTTAGCCGAGTTCCTGCACGACCGTCATCCCAAGACGGCTCACCCGCCCAGGCCGACAAGGCTCGCGTAGGTGCAATCGATCACAACGCGAAGGAGCCTGGATGTCTCAGAAACTAGGCAAGCCGAAGGTGCCACCGTCGAGGCCGCGGAAAGACGCGGAGTGCGAAGCGCGTGCTGCGGAGGTTGAAGATGCCGACAGGACCGAACGCAATTATCGCGATCTCGTTCATGGCGCGGCGGCACGCTCGGTCTCGATGACGGCGAAGACATGAACCATGACGACTTGGGGCGGTCGGGCGCGGAGATGCACATGACAGGCAGGTTCGAAGGCGAGGTTATCATCGTAACGGGCGCGGCATCCGGCATCGGCGCCGCAACGGCGCGTCGTTTCGCGGCTGAAGGTGCCAACGTCGTTCTGGTCGACCGCGACGAAATCCGCCTCGGGAGCGTAGCAAAGGAAATGCATGTCGACCGCGTTTTGGCTCATGTTGCTGATGTCTCCGACTCCAACGCCGTAGACGAAATAATATCGACGGCCGTCGAGCGATTCGGTCGCTTGGACGTCCTGGTGAACAATGCTGGTGTTCACGAGGGCGGCGAGCCGGAGGACATCACGAACGGGCAATGGCGCAAGGTCATGGCCACCGATCTCGACGGCGTGTTCTTCGGCTGCCGAGCGGCCCTTCCTCAGCTTGAGAAGGCGAAGGGATCGATCGTCAATACGGCGTCGGTTTCCGGAGTCGGCGGGGACTGGGCCATGAGCCCCTACAACGCCGCGAAGGGCGGTGTCGTCAACCTCACGCGCGCCCTCGCGATGGATCTCGGCAAGAGAGGCGTGCGCGTCAACGCCGTCTGTCCGTCACTCACGCGGACAGGAATGACCGAGGACATGATGGGCGACAAGGAACTGCTCGCAAAATTTTCTGAACGGATTCCGCTCGGTCGCGTGTGCGAGCCGGAAGAGATCGCCTCCGTCATCGCTTTTCTCGCGAGCGACGACGCCAGCTTCATGACCGGCGCTAACGTTGCGGTCGATGGCGGCGTTTCGGCGTCGAACGGTCAACCGCCGCAGTAGCGTCCTTCGATCTTCGACACGTCACATGCGTGGCGCCGAACGGAATGCCGGCGACAGAAGGTTCATTCTCACTATAATCCGACGCCTTGTGAAATCGCGAACAGGACAGCGCCGAGCAACGAAGCCAATGACCAGGAAACAGCACTCCCGGACCGCGTATTCCGACCCACTTCGTGCGCAAGCGTCCAGCGAGATAGCCCGCCAGATCATCGCCGTCACGATAAAGAAAAATCCCGAACCGATCTGCAAACGTCTTCGCTGAAACGCCTGCATTGCCCCACGGTGAGACGACGGCAAAACTCATGCCCACCGAAAGAAAGCATCACAAGCGTCAAAGCCAGGGACGCAATGGCGCAACGGCCGCCCATGCAACGCCAGGGACGCTCGGCTCCATGATCGCGGTTTCTCGAATTGTTCCGGCCATAACATCCTCTTGGTTCCGGATGGGAAACGCGGGCAGGACCAAAGGTTCCTATGGGAGCGGCAGGCTATCGAAGCTCCGCCCGAGCCCATTTGCTTGGTTCACGGAGCGCCAAGGCCGCGACCATCACCTGGTTTGGCATCGTTGATCGTCGGTTTCGTGCGCGTGCTCGCGATCTATCTCGTGCCTATGCGGAACTCGGCAAACCGGCGCAAGCTAAGGTCAACGCTCTGCGTGAACGGGCAAAGGACGTGCAATATTCCAGCCGGATTGCCAGCCACATCGCGTCAACCAGCAAGCGCATCGCCTGCGCCATGTCATCGATCAGCTTCACCGCACGTCTGCCGGGGGCCGAGGGCAACAACGCGGTGGTGCGCGAACTTACAAGCTGTGGCTGCCCAACGCGTATGCGAATCCTTGGCGCCAAGGAGCCTCAGATCGGTCTCGATCTCGGCGAGGAGCGCCTGGATTTTCGGAACGCTCGTTCTGACCCGGATTGAGGCCCGGGATCAGCTGCTCCTTTCGACTCAGGGGCTTCACGACAGCAGACAACTCTTCTCCGCCAAAGCAGCACAGAGTTGAAGAGGCCGCTCGAAGAGCGGCCCCTTCTTAAATTCACCAGCTTCGGGTGCCAAGCTGTACCGATGCTCGGGGACCACCGTAGTAGCCATGGCTGCGGTCGTAGCAGCCGGGGCTGCCATAGTGGTAACTTCGGCGAACCACATACTCGGGTCCCCGCCGTAGTGGTGGTGGACGTAGCGGAACCTCGGGTCGGGTAGCAACGGCCATATTCGTTACAGATGAGACGGATCTGCTTGACACGACCAACCCGGTCGTCGCGATGGGCGCGAGCGGGGCGGCACTCGCAGAGGCCGACCCGAGCGATCCTAGAGTAGAAGGACGGTCTTGATCATGTTCTCCTTAGCGCGAGTCAGTCGATCTCTTCGATGACGCGACGTTCGTGGGGTTCGACGATGTAGGTACGGCTGTCCCGGTTGATGTACCGGTACTCGCGAAGGCTCGGAGCATCCCGATAGACCTCTTCCGGGAAGGTATCGATCTCAACGTCCTCCGGCACGCGCTCGCCGGTCCGGATCTCGGTTCGGACGGTACTGCCGGTCGTGCGACTCTCGCGTTCGACCGGGCGCGCCTTGGCGTGCTTGCGGACGACCTCGCGATCGCGGTCGCTGAACGTCACCTTGCGTTGCTCGGTTCGTGCCGGCGCCGACGCGGTCGAGCGGCCGGAGTACGGCAGGACCGTCACGATCTTGTAGGTGGACGGCTCCACGATCACGATCTCGTCCTTCACCAGAACGAAGTCATAGCCCCGATACTGGGGCACGATCTCGACGACGTCGGCGGGCAGTGGCTGCAGGTGGACGTCCCGCGGCACGACGGTGCCCACCGACAGCGAGAAGTTCACGCTGGTGAGCGGCTGCACGTTTAGGTGCGAGATCGACGTGCTGATGCGCGTCCGCTGCTGGTCGTTGATGTTCGCCGCGGCATTCACGTTGGTGTTCGAGGAACGGTCAGCAGTGTTTTGCTGATTGTTTGGCTGCTGCGCGGCGTTTGTCGATCCGCTACCCGTCGGCGACTGCGCCTGGTTGGTGTTCGACGCGGGCGGATTGGCGCTCTGCGTCTGATTGTTCGTGCTTGATGGCGGATTGGTCTGCGCCTGGTTCGAGGGTGTTGTGCCCTGGTTGGAGGGATTGGTCTGAGCCTGGTTGGCCGAATTGTTCGAAGCAGGCGCTTGCGTCGTGTTCGTGCCGCTTCCGGGATTTGGACGACTGGCCCGCCGCGCTCTGACCGTTCGTCGACGGAACCTGCATCTGGCCGGAATTCGACGAAGGATTCGTCTGTGCGGATCCGGATGACGAGCCAGGTGACGTGGTCGATGTCGAGGGCGACGTGGTCGACGTATCCTGTTGACGCTGCGTCGTGGACGGACTGGAGCTTGACGTGTTTGGAGAAGACTGCGCAAACGCCGAAGTCGCGATCGCGACCGCAGCGGTCGTGGCCAAGAATAAACGCTTGTTCATCTGAACCTCCCTAATGTGGAAGCCGATCAACCCTCGGCGTGGCGTTCGGTTCCGAATCGTGAAATTTCGGCAATTGCATGAGATCGATGCTGAGGAATGGGACGAGGGTTCTGTTGGTTAATGCGCGGTCTTTGCCCGTTCAGCCCAGGCCAAGACTCCAAATGCGTTAGTAGGCGCTGGCCATTTCCTTTCTGCCACAGCGTCGGACTGACCGTCGGGGGCTCCAACGCGAGAGCATCAGCATCGAGTTCTTCGAGCGGCGTCATCTGCGAGCGACCAGCTCGCGATACCGGCTTTCGTATTCCCTTGCCATACGACTGGCGACGAAACGATCCTCGAAGCGGGCGCGAACCGTTCTTCTGTCTAGCCGCACGGCTTCCTTGATGGCTTCGATCGCCTGCTCCTCGCTGTCCACAATAAAGCCGGTGACTCCGTCCTCAACTACTTCCGGCACCGATCCAGAGCGATAGGCGATCACAGGCGTCCCACACGCCATTGCCTCGATCATGACCAAGCCGAATGGCTCGGGCCACTTGATTGGGAACAGCAAGGCGGCGGCACCCGCGAGGAACGGTTGCTTGCGGACTTCGTCTACCTCGCCGACCAGCATGATATTCTCGCCGTCGATCTCATGCTCGAGCTTCTTTTTGAAGTAGACCGTCTCCGCGCGGGGAATCTTGGCGGCAATCCGCAGCGGCATCTGGACGGCACGGGCAATGCGTATTGCATCCTCCGGGCCCTTCTCCGCAGTGAGTCGCCCGAGAAAAGCTAGGTACGAACCCGATCCGTAGGCGGGCCAAAACAGATCCTTGGGGAGTCCGTGCGGAATCGTCGCCACCCAGTTCGCCTCCGGGAGGGGCCGGCGCTGGTTGTCCGAAATCGACACGAATGGGGCCTGCGGAAACGCGCCGATCACGCCGGATAAGCCGGGTAGGTCAAGCCGGCCATGCATGGTCGTCAGAAACGGCACACCCGAGCGAGCTAGGACTGGCAGAGGCAACCAGTCGACATGCGAGTGGATCACATCGAATTCGCCTGCGCGCTCGGCGATGGCCTCAATCAGCAGAGCGCAGGCGGCATTTGGATCGACGCCCTTCCGCCCCAACCGCAACGCGCGCGGCCAGACAGTATGGAGCTTCCCCGTCGTCCTCGAATCTCCACTCGCGAACAGGGTGACGTCGTGCCCGAGTTCGACCAGCTGATCCACGAGCCAGGCGATCACCCGCTCCGTGCCACCATACAGCCTTGGAGGAACGCTCTCGGCCAAGGGAGCAAGCTGGGCGATCCGCATCGATCACTCACCAAAGATGACCCGCAAGCCGGTCACGACGACTGCGGAGATGAGAAAGGCGATCGCGAGCAGCGTCCAAAACGGCCTTGTGCTCCCCCGAGCTACGCATGTGACGAGCACTTTCATGCTCGTCTTCATTTGTCTCGGGGGAGACGCTGTAGGTAGGCAATCCCGAAGCCGGTGAGTTCTTCGGTATCGCTCTCTCGCTCTTCCCCTCTCCTTTGCAGGTAGTGTTCGAGAAGGCAGCGCCGGCTGTCCCGCGGGTCAACGTCAGGGTGGCGCGCCCGGTAAACTGTCCAGGCGGTCTCGGCGGCATTCTTTGAGATGACATCGTCGACCATCTTCAGGCTCCCGGCGACCAATCCAATCTCTCGAAACGCAAGACGTCAGGAAAGTTTCCTATTTTGCCGATCACCCCAATGATTCGGAGAATACGTATCCAACACGCTTTGGCACTGGCCCTCTCGCGCCGCACGGCAACGCTGCAGGCGCAGGCTTCGACCAGAGCGCTTGGCGGCAAGAAGCGGAGAGGTCGGGGCTAAAGCCGACGGCTCCGCTGCGGGCGCTCTCCGTCCGCATCTCGGCGGTCCCGCCTTTATGAATTCGAGCACGGCACGACCCTTCTCAGTGCCGTGCCATCCGCCTTTGAGACGCTCGACCATTCCTTGCGAGAGGATGTCGAGGTCGGGCACGCGAGCGGCGAGGCGCTTAGTCCGCTCGGCCCAGTCGCCCCCTCGTCGCCAGAATCGCCATATCGCGCTTGAGGTCGGCCATGACGGCGAACCCCCTCGGGATACTAACCAGGATCTCGAGCACAGTGACTTGGAAGTTCACCGCACCTCCCCTGCCTATCGCCTCCTGTCGGAACGCCGTTGAGGGCCTCGCGTCCCACCTGGTTCTTTTCGGGCGCCCGCAGAAGTCCGACTGTGTAAGACGATTCTCGCCGAACTCAACAAAGTTAACGCGGCCACGTCAGGCAATGGCCATGGAGCGCTTCCGCGGCGCAGCACTGAACGCAACGTTGAACTTCCTGTTGTGGCGGAAGCTCGATGTTCTTGAGTTAAGCTGCGTCGGCGCCGAGCGAAACCATTGCCGTTTTTTCCCGTTGTTGGCGGGGCGCTTGAGCAACATGAAAGGATATCCTTGATGAAGAAGCTTGCAATATCGGCATTGATGGTCGGCACCCTCGGTCTGGCCTCTGTAGCCACGACGGCTCCTGCCGAAGCTCACTGGCGAGGCGGATGGGGATCAGGGATCGCCGGTGGCCTGGTTGCCGGTGCCGTGATCGGCGGGCTCGCCTCTTCGGCTTACGGCTGGGGACCGGGTTACGGTTACTACAGCGGCCCCGGCTACTACGGCGCCGGCTATTATGGCGGCCCGTACGCCTACGACTACGGGTACGATGAGCCGTATCGCTGGGGCGGCGGCTACACCACGACCTACTACACGGCGCCCGCTTCCTACGGTTATCGCTATCGTCGCGTCGTCCGCCCGGCCTACGCCTATTACCGCGGCTCTTATCCGGTCATTCGGCACCACTGGCATGGGCATTACCGGCACTGGTGAGAGCTATCGATCCGTACGCAGCGAGGCCGCGCTATGGAAGGCGCGGCCTATCCTTTGCAGGATCACGGCCAGCATTCTGTCACCCCATCCACCAGCAAATGGCTCGGTCCGCTCGAAGGCGAGACGCCGATCGGAGGTGCCTTTCTGCAGCTTTGCCGAACGCTTCGGATGCGGGCGGGCCGCTCTGGAGCTTCAATCTCGACGCCCGATGCTGCAGGCATTGCGGCCATGGCTTAGCAGCATCCGCGGACGAAGATGAAATGATCGGCATGGACGGCCGCTCGCAGATAAGAAATCAGGTATCGGCGGAGGCTGGATTGGAGCGGCGGGCCGCTTCGTTCAGCGACCCGCCACTGGAGTGACTAGTCGGAGGGACTAGTCGATCTCCTGGACGACCTCTCGGGTCGACGGATCGACCAGCATCACGCGCTCGCCCGAGTAGACATAGCGGTACTTGGTGAGCGAGGGACCCCACTCGGCAGGGACCGCCTCGAGCTCGACTTCGCGCGGCACCGGCTGACCGACAACGATCTTCTCGCGGGTCTCCACGGGACGGACCTTGTGTTCGGTGACGTAAGACCGGATCTTCGTACGGTATTCCGGCTCGATCTGCACGGCGGCAGTATGTCCGGTGCCGGTGGTGGTGGTGACGGTGGACTGCGCCATCGCGCCCGTTGAAATCATCGCCACCATCGCAGCTGTCAGTAGAAGCTTGTTCATCTTTCTCTCTCCTCGCCGCCATATGCGGCAGGGTCGAGAACCCTCCAATGATGGCAAGGTTCCGGTTCGTCCGCATGCGTCTGACGGAACATTCGGGTTCGGCGACGGTTCGTCCCAGGTTCCCAGCAGGGACTTGCTTAGGGAGTCCGCTGATGCCACCGTCCGACGCAGTCAGGAGTGCCTCCGATCGACGGCAACGAAGGCTCCTGATCCTGCTGGCTTTGGGATTCATCATTTTTGGCGCCGCCGCGGCCGCCCTATTCTACGTCCTGCAGCCGGAGACCCTCCGGATCGCCGTCGGCCCCTCAGGGAGCGACGACCATCAGGTGGTCCAAGCGATGGCGGAGGCCTTCGAAGAGGAAAGCAGGACGGTTAGATTGTCCCCAATCACTACCGCCGGAGCGGCCGAATCCCTTACATTCCTGGGGGCCGGCAAAACCGACCTGGCAATCGGTCGCGGCGACCTCGCCATGCCGTCTGATGCGCAGACGGTGGCCGTCCTGCGTAAGAACTACATCGTCATATGGTCGCCGTCCGCACGCGCGGGCAAGAACTCCAAGAAGAAGGGCGCTGCAAAGATCGGTGAGATCGCCGATCTCGCGGGACACAAGGTCGGCATCATCGGACAGACCGGCGCCAACGTCGCGCTCCTGCGGACAATCCTGGAAGGTTCAGGCGTGCAGCCCGACAAGGTTGCCACGGCCCAATTCGGAACCGAAGAGATCGAAAAGCTTGCGCAGGACAACACTCTAGACGCGTATCTCGCCGTCGGGCCTCTCGATAGCAAGATCACGGCTGCGGCCATCGCCGCGACGTCCCGATCGCGCGGGGCGCCGAAGTTTCTTCCGATCCAAGCATCTGAGGCGATCGCCCTGCGGCATCCACGCTACGAGGCCGAGGAAATCCCCGGCAGCGCCTTCAACGGTAACCCGGCCTGGCCCGAGGACAAGATCGACACCATCAGCGTCAACCATCTCATCCTGGCCAGAAAAGAACTGTCGGAAGCCAAGGCAGCGACCTTCTATCGACAGCTTTTCGCGGTGCGCGATACGATCACGCAACGTGTGGCCGGCGCGGCGCACATCACGAAACCAGAGACGGATAAGGAGGCCGAGCCTTCCGTACACCGGGGCGCCGCAGCAGTCATCAACGGGACCGAGCGGACGTTTCTGGACAAGTACAGCGACTACTTCTGGTTCGCCCTACTTTTTCTCTCCGGGATCGGTTCAGCCGCCGCTTGGTTCCGGCGCTATCTGAACCGGGACGAACGGGTGGTTAACACCAGCCATCGCAGCCGCATTCTCGCCGCGGTATCGGAGGTTCGCAATGCTGGGTGTGAGCAGGATCTGCTGGCATCGCAACGGGAGGTCAACACGATTATCGGCGAAACCCTGAAGTGCTTCGACGACGGCACAATCGAACAAGAAGATATGGTCGCATTCGGCCTCGTCCTCGAGTTGTTCGATCATGCACTCGCCGAAAGACGCGCCGTTCTCGAGAGTGGCCCCACCGACCCCGCTAGGTCTTCGGGCCCTACTTTGGCATCGCGCCGGTAAGCGTTCTGCGGAACCGCTGTCAAAACGAAAGTGAACGTCTTCCCGGTCATCGTCGAGGATAGGCCATTGGATAGGAACGGTGCACAGCCGGGGAAATTAGGCAATCCGGTGAAGGCACACACGGTCCTGTCCCGAGCGCCCTCACCGTCAGTCCCAACGCTCTTTCCCCGAAGCGCTTATCCGGGAACAAAAAGGGGCTCGGGAACGAAGCCATATCATTTCGATTTAGCGAAATGCTGGAAGGAAAAGGTTCATGTTGCACTTATTGCTCGGTATCAGCTTGATTTTGGTTGTTTTGACTGCAGCAAAGGACGCCGATGCCTGCGGCGTCGGCTGTCATACGTCGGTCTTTGGCGCGTGCGTGCGTAACGGCTGGCAAGAAGCTCGACCAGTTCGGAATGAATGTCCTGCCACTTCCCGACCGACTCCCCCCTGCGGCCAGTACTATCGATGGGCGCGGCGCTCGGTTGCTTGCATTCAGCGCTAGATCGAGCCGACAACGGGCCTGCTGCTAAGCAACTGGAGTGCCTGAACCGAGCGCGCGCCCGCGAGCCTCACTTGCACCGCAGTCGCAAGAAAGAGCGTGGCGATCTTCTTTCCTCCACTTAGTTTCATCCATCTAGGCTGTAGCGCCTTGCATCTCCCGTGACTAAATCTCCTTCCAAGTCTGCCGGCGGAACGTAATCTTGGCATTGCCCTGCCGACGGCTGAACGTCATACGAGGGTGATCGCGATGTCGGGGGCATGACGTAGAGTGTCGCCAAGGCAAATAGCGTTGAACTAACGCATGTTGCTGCTCAGATAATGGAGCAGCACGCCCGGCGCCTCCAAGGCCTGACGCGCTTACGCCGCACCGGGATGCCTCCAAAGCCCCTACCCGGGGCCTCGCCGGTACCGCGTTGTGACGCCATTTCGGGCGTCACAGAACCGTCTCGATCAGACCCAACGTCTTCGCCTCCTGCGCCTCCAGATACCAGTTTGACGGCGCCTTCTGCATGACCTCCTCGATCGTCACGTTCGAGCCAAGAATTAGATTTTGAAAGCCCTCGTTCTGTATGGCGATCGAGCATTCGATTTCGTTGAGCGTCGCCCTAACAACCGCAATGCATGTCGTCAAAGGACCATCGATCACCAGGCTCTTCGAAAGCTTGCGTTCATGGATCATCAGTCGCGTGCCGCGCGCGAGGTATCTGTTCGGACGCGCAAAGAAGCTCATGAACGTAACGCCCGCCGAATAAATCACAGCCTTACCGAGGAAGACGAAACGACGTTGCGGCTCTGTCTCACTCGCGAACCGCACATCCTCCCCCATCATCCGGGCGACCTCGGGGTCGCCACCCAAGGTCGACAGTTCGATCACGACAAGGTCTTTATCGGCAGCGTTGTCGAACTGCGTTCGAAAGGCGGTATACATATTATAGTCGACAATGCCAGAGAGGCTAATGGCCGGCGACTTGAAGGCACTGGCCGGTAGCGTTGCGAGTTGCATCTAACAATCCTTTCGCGGCTTTGGTCTCTGACCACATGCAGATTCCGTACCCACAATTGTCACGCAGTCGCTCGGCCGTGCCGAGCATGTTGTTAGCGACCGGCTGACTATCAGAAAGTGGAGTGGGCGGGCTAGGAAATGAAGGGTTCAACTATTCGCGCCGATCATTCAGCTTCTCTTTCACGTTATGCGAAGCCGCGCGGGTTGCTTCGCTCGCAGCCAGGACGCGATAACTGTGCTCCATCCGCTCAAGAAAATGGCGAGTGAACGTGTCGTCGGCGGTCTCTTTGGCCCGCCGGTAGTGTTCTGCCCTCTCCAGATATTCGTCCGCGCTCATGACCGGAAAATTCGTCAGCGCCTGGACCGTTCCATAGCGCCAAAGGGGGCGCCGCACCTAGCGGTAGCTGCCAAGTCGGCGACGCCGTCGAGTGCTTGCCCAGGCCGCGCGCAAGCTAAATCGCAAGGCCAGGCCCCGCGGCCTAACGGCGCCTGCGAGCGCTCCCCTTCAATGTGCGAGCGCTCCCCTTCAATGCTCTTTTAGGAACGTCTCGGACCTCACCGGTTTGCCGGATGGGGCACATTCGGAGGACTCTCCATGAGAATTACGAAAGTGGTCTTGGCGACTGCATTTATCTTTGGATCGATTGCAGCCGCATCCGCTCAAGGTGGAGGCGGCGGTGGTGGAGGCAACTCGCCATCTCAGAAGAGCGGTCAGGGCGCCTCAAGCAGCCCGTCATCAGCAAATCCCGGCGCAACGGCCAATGACACTGCCGAAAAGGGGGGAATGAAGAGCGGAACTGGAATGAAGAGCAGTTCTCATCATCGCCATAAGCGTCATAAGAGGTCGATGTAGTGATACCCTGACCCGGAATTTGGTCCCGCCTCAAAAGAGCGTCGGGACCATTTATTCGGACGGGCGATACGTTCGCCCGCCGACCAGAACATGCGCATTGAGCCGCGACCTTTTGATTGTCCTGATCCCCGTGAATTGGTCAGCGATGCAGCTGCTGAGATCTTTGGGCTCCGAAACGTTATGAGCTTCCTGGCCACGGCGCGCGCAGGTTCGCGGTTTCTGTTAGCGCCGGTGCCCGATCCAGATCCCGATCAGGAAGGCGACGAAGACCGACTGCAGGGGCGCCTGAACGGCAACCGCGCGAAGCCGCTCGGCCCAGCGCAGCGCGACATCCTGCGAAGGCTGCTGGGACTGTGGACGGAGCGCCTCGAAGTTCCGACTGCTGCCGGCCTGCCCCTCAATTAGCCCCGAAGCTTTCGTCATGGCCGAGGCTTCTTTCATGTCCATACGCCTCTACTATTGCAGGGTCAGGCGGACATCCGCGTCGGCCTGGAGGTCAGCTTGTTCGCTGTGTTTGCCGTTCTGCCAAAACGCAAGGTAAGATCACGAGTTCCAAATGCTCGCTGGAACGTCGGCGACCACGTCCATTTGAATCAGCTCATCGTTTGTGGAGTTACGTCGTGGCGTTTCAGCGAAAGAGGCCAGCGCTATCGGGGCGAGGGCGTTCTTTCCCGGCTTTATCGCGCCGGCGCTGGCGTCGCCCAGCGGCAAGGTGCCGCGAGACGAACGCTGGATTTACGAGATCAAGTTCGACGGCTACCACGTCCAGGTCCACTTCTCGAACGAGGAGGTGCAGCTCTGCACCCGTCGCGGTCACGACTGGACCCGGCGGTTCAAGAAGGTCGCCGAGGACACCTGAAATGCTCAGAGAGCCAGCCGACCTAACTGGAACTCCTCAATCCGCCAAGCGTTTGCGGGCACGATCGATGTTGGGATCGCGAACAGATGAAGTGGATTCTAGTCGTATTGGTTGCTGGCGTAGCACCTGTTCAAACCGATCTTGTGTTCGAGAAGCTCTCGGATTGCCTGGCCGCTGAGCAGCAGTTGCAGCAGACCTATGCGAACGCCTACAGCGCCTTGAGTTTGCGCTCGATGATGGATGAAGACCCGTATGACAAGCGCCGTGGCCGCCACCATCGCCACGATCGAGAGGAAGCCGCCGGAAAACTTGCGAATGCCGGGACCTGCATCCCGCATAATGGCACGGATCAGCCAATCACCTCTCTGGATCAACCAGCGCCGGCGCCTCAGCCGCCCTCGCCCACACCTTCACTAAGCCCGAAGCCATAGAGCCAACTCTTAGCTGACTCACTGTCGCAACCGGCCGACCTTGGGCCACGCTCTCGCGCTGAAGCGGATCATCCATGCAGGACAAGCCGCCGCTAATCGAGAATTCCAACAACGATCATGGGGAGCAAGCAAGGAACGCGACTCTTCTCCCTGATTTGAGCGAACCTACTTTCAAGGTGTTCGGACGGTACCCACTATGGGCCTACTCTCGTTCGCCGCGTATCCGATGCTGGATAAGGCCGCGCAGTGGATCACCGGTAATGACCACGCAAGCGCGGCCCGCCGCGGTGCCTCTCGCGATCCCGTACCATCTTTACGTAGGGGTACGGGCAAGGAAAAACTCACCACCGTAGCGCGCGATACATTCACCCTGTCGCCAGCCCTGTCGACCGCCATGCAGCAGCTCTCGGGCCTCGATTGGCGCGGGAAACTAATCATCAAACCGGGCGACGTTGCCAAGGCCGCGCACGGCGACTGGCGTGGCGCAGCTCGAGCCGTTACGGAGGAGGCAGATTTCCTGGGGCGCGGCCGAGTCTCGCTCTACTCCACCTTGACCAACACCATCAACAAGAGCCAGAGCATCGCCGGCGGCCTGTAGGACCAGGCCTCGATATCAGAAACCCAAGCGCGGCTACGGTCCGCTACGAGGGACAACGGCCTGGGAGACTGCAAGGATCGGCGATCAGCCGGCAAAGACATCCTGGGGGACTTGCAGAACACTCAGCCCCTAAGAGATCGCTCGCAGCCGCGGGGGTCAGGGAGACAGCGTCGCGCTGTCACAGCTATTCTGTTGACGCTATTGGAGGAGCAGCGTTCAATAGACTGGAAACAGCCGTCACGAGCTGTGCTGGCGCAAATGGCTTTGTAAGCAGAATACTGTTTGGGACGCCCTGTGATGGCCACTGATCTGCGCCGTCGCCGGTCATGTAGACCACTGGCAATATCAAAGCTCAGTTCTCGAGCCCGCCTAGCAACGTCCCAGCCGGTAAGCTTGCCCTGCAAATGAATGTCATACGGCCGGCAAGGTCGTGCTGACTTGTGCCTAAATGGGGCAAGCGATGAATTTACCTGATCGACGCTCCGTGCTCGCCGCCGCCGCCGCGTTCGGTGCGACCGCGGCGGCCTCAGCCCAAAGCAGCGAGCCTATCATCGGCAACAAGGGCGCGACCATTATCGGTCCCCGCAACCCGCAGCATGAAGGCCAGAACCCCAACATCCTGACCGCCGTCCACTGACCATCGACGCCTGCGGACGAGCTTGGCCGGTGATAATCTATTAAACACCAAGGTGCGCGTTTGTTCGATGGTCGACTTGGCCCGGAGTTCCGCTGACCGACGGGGAGCAACGGAATTTGGTACTGGCCGAAACGGGCCACGCGCAGGAACAAAGCAGCTCTTAGCGATTAGGGAGCTGGTGAATGCTCCGATCCTGCCAAGTCTCGTTTCATTCACCGAGCCAAAGTCCCAGCGCGGCCCCACCGGCAGCGCTGGGACCTTTGTTTGGGGAGAGGCATTACTAGAATTATTCCTCATTCCGTCGACCTCAACTCCAGCGAAGCTGATCCAGGCGGATACCATGACGCTCGCCGATGCCCTGACCGGCGATAGCCGCTCGCTTGCCGGACCGGAACGCCTACATTAAAAAAGCCGGAGGAGCTGGAACTTAGCTGCATTGGGTTTGTTACCCGGCATCATCGGTGATGGCCTGTGGGCGCCGGTGGCTGAGAGACATCTCGTGCTCCCGCCTGCAAAGGGAGCATCTCATGCCGCACCGCAAGCTGATCGCGCGTTTGCTATCCGTTGTTGAGCTCTCGGAGCAGGATCAGGTCCGGCTCCGAGATATGCCTCATTTGATCAAGACATTCCGAGACGGCGACTTCGCTGCACGGCAAGGCGATTCTCCCGTGCATTGCGCAGTCGTGATGAGTGGCTTCCTGTCGCGTCAGAGGATCGTTTCCGATCGCAACCAAATTTCCGCCTTCTATATCCCCGGGGACGTGCCTGATCTCCACACTCTGCATCTGTCGGCAATGGATCATGATCTTTGCAGCGAGGGCGCCTCGACTGTGGCCTTCATACTCCATTCGCATCTCCGGCCAATACTAATGGCCTCTCCCGGGCTGACAAACGCGTTTTGGCGCGAAACCCTCATTCAAGGTGCGATCTACCGAGAATGGGTCGAAAATCTGGGCTCGAGGGCGGCGCTCCCGCGGGTCGCTCATCTGTTCTGCGAGCTCGCCACACGGCTTGAGATGGTAGGCTTGTTCCACAACGGCAGCTTCCATCTTCCTATCACACAACAAGACGTTGCAAACGCCTGCGGCCTCTCAACGGTCCATGTCAATCGCACAATTCAGGAGCTTCGAAAAATGGGCTTGCTCGAATGGCGCGAGCAGATCGTGTCCGTGCTCCGCCGCGACAAGCTCGAGAACGTGGCCGAATTCAGCGCCGAATATCTTCATGCGCTTGAGGCCCCGAAGCCGCACGAGACAATGAGGGCGGCCGAGTGAAGTCGAGCGGCTGGAGTCGTACGTTTTGACTGTTAAAGATGAGGCTGCGCCAGAGAGCCGGGGCTATTCGGCCAGCCGACCCGCTCGCCCCCGAACGACAAAGCCGTGTCCTCACAACCACGCCCTTTATTTGGAGTGATAACGGTTTCTGCTTTTGCAGCACTCCTTGACTCCAGGCTGCGATTTTCTAACTTTTCCCCGTCGGCCCCAGAGCGGGACGGCTACTGGGCGCCACAATCGGGCTCAGGCGAGACGGGCACCGTCGGATCCGGTGCCGCCGTTCATGTCGATCTTGCTATGTGAGGATTTGATCAACCTGCGGCATGAGTTGAGGATCTGCAAAGGGCCGGGCACAACCAATTGGCGAGGCGTGGACGCTGTGAAGACGCCGATACGTGCAAAAGACCTGGAGCTGATCGCGCTGCGCGAAATTCGCAGCTTCCCCGGCGGGGAGTACGTCTGCTATCTGGAGGTCGAACCGACGAACGCGGATTGGGGACTTCACGTCACAGTCCGCGACGCACCGATCTGGACCGTGTCCAATACGCGATCCGAGCCATCCCCAACAGGCTAAAGCATCGGTATGAACTCAGAACCGATTGGTAGTCGCCTTGATCGTGGCGCGGTCGACGTAGCCGGTTGAAAAGCCGATAACCATCAGCAGCAGCGTGGTCGCGCCCCGGCCGGCGGCGAGTCGCTCCGAGGATCAAGAGCTCCACAAGATCGATTGCGACGGCTACATCGCATGCAGGAACAAACGTTCGGCCCGGATGATCGCGAGCCGAGCGGCGTAGCCGACATAGGAACCTTTGTAGGAGCCGGCGGTTCGGCCCGAGCAACCAAGCTCAACGAGCACCCATGCCTGCCTGGGTCCGATCCGGCCTTCTCCTCTCCGTCGCGCTGCCGCTCGTTGCTTGCACCGGCTCGCAATCGGCGCTTGACCCGCAAGGTCTCCAATCCGAGCAGATCCGTCACACATTCATGATGTTTCTTGCGGTGTCCGGCATCGTCTGGGCCTGCGTTACCGTCGTTCTCGGCATTGGCCTGTTGCCGCGAAAGCGCATCTCAGACGAGCCGCTCGAACTTCGGCGGCCTTTCGAGACACGAGCCGGGCATATGATTCTCGGCCTTGGAGCAGCCACCGCGTTGATCGTGCTGGTCCTGTCGTTCGTGAGCTACGCTGGCCAGCGCACGCTGTTTGCCAAGGATCCGGACGCCCTGACGCTCAGGATCGTCGGCCATCAGTGGTGGTGGGAGGTTCATTACGCGGCCGACAGTCCACATAACAGCTTTGCCACGGCCAACGAAATCCGCATTCCCGTCGGCAAGCCGGTCAAGGTGGAGCTCGAATCTGCCGACGTCATCCACAGCTTCTGGGTTCCGAGCCTCACCGGCAAGATGGACCTGATCACCGGACAAACCAACGAGATCCAATTTACGGCGAAAAATCCCGGCATCTATCGCGGCCAATGCGCCGAGTTCTGCGGCTTGCAACACGCCCATATGGCATTCGCGGCAATCGCGCTGCGGCCCGAGGAGTTCGAGCGCTGGCGGGAGCACGAGAACCAGGGCGCAACCAGCCCGACCGACACTCTCGCCAAGCAGGGAGAGCAGCTGTTTCGCGGCCGCGGATGCGCACTGTGTCACACCATCCGTGGCACGCTGGCAGGCGGCCAGCTAGGCCCCGACCTCACCCATGTCGGAAGCCGAACGACGCTAGCGGCCGGAACACTGCCGCAAACGCCGGCAGCGCTGGGAGCCTGGATTGCCGATCCTCAGCACATCAAGCCCGGCAATCTGATGCCTCAAATGCCGCTGCAGTCGGGAGAGCTGATCGCAATCATTCGGTATCTGGAGCAGCTCGAGTGAGCATGGCCGCCGAGCAAAGAGAGATACGGGACGATGCCCTCGATGGGTCGCAACTTGCAGCGCGGTTGGAGAGCATCTGGCGGACGCCATCGGGACTGATCGGCACGCTGATGTCGGTCGATCACAAGATCATCGGCCGGCGCTACATCGTGACGGCATTCGCCTTCCTGTTTCTCGGCGGAATGCTCGCAATTCTGATGCGTATTCAGTTGGCCGGCGCCGAGCAGCGTCTGCTTTCGCCGGATCTCTATAATCAGGTCTTCACGATGCACGGCTCGACGATGATGTTCTTGTTTGCCGTGCCTGTCATGGAAGCCTTCGCGGTCTACCAAGTGCCGCTGATGGTCGGTACGCGCAACATTGCTTTCCCGCGCCTCAACGCCTTCAGCTACTGGATGTTCTTGTTCGGCGGCTGCTTTCTATGGATTTCCTTCGCGTTCAACGTAGGTCCTGACGTCGGTTGGTTCGCCTATACGCCCCTCTCCAGCTTGCAGTTCACACCATCCAAGCGCGCCGACGTCTGGGCCCAGATGATCACCTTTACGGAAGTCGCAGCGCTCGCGGTTGCCGTCGAGATCATCGTCACCGTCTTCAAGCAGCGCGCTCCCGGAATGACGCTTGACCGCATCCCGCTGTTTGTCTGGGCGATGTTGGTTACGGCTTTTCTGATCATGTTTGCGATGCCGTCGATCATGATCGCATCCACCTCGCTGATCCTTGATCGCCTGGTCAGCACCCGCTTCTACGACCCTTCGTCGGGAGGCAATGTGCTGCTGTGGCAGCATCTGTTCTGGTTCTTCGGACATCCGGAGGTCTACATCATCTTCATTCCTGCAACGGGCATGGCGTCAATGATTCTAGCCACCTTCGCACGCCGGCCAGTGATCGGTTATCCCGTGATCGTTCTCTCGCTGATCGCAACGGGATTTCTGTCGTTCGGACTTTGGGTTCACCACATGTTCGTGACGGGACTGCCCCAACTCGGGGCCGGTCTCTTCACGGCGTCAAGCATGTTGATCGCCGTACCGAGCGGCCTGCAGATATTCTGCTGGATCGCAACGCTATGGGACGGTCGCCCGGTATATCGGACGCCGCTGCTGTTCGTACTGGGATTCATCGTGATCTTCGTGATCGGCGGCCTGTCCGGCGTCATGGTGGCGTCGGTGCCGATCGACACCCAAGTCCATGACACCTATTTCGTCGTCGCTCACTTCCATTATGTTCTGATCGGCGGCGCCGTATTCCCGCTGATCGGAGCGGTCTACTACTGGTTTCCCAAGATCTGCGGCCGGATGTTGAGTGAGCGGCTCGGCCATTGGAACTTCTGGCTCGCCTTCTGCGGTTTCAACATTGCGTTTTTCCCAATGCACATCCTCGGCCTGATGGGGATGCCCCGTCGGGTCTACACTTACACGCCCGAGATGGGCTGGGATCGACTGAATCTGCTGTCCAGCGTCGGCGCCGCGATCTTCGCCCTCAGCTTCGCGGTTCTGCTCGCGAATGCGATCTACAGCCTCCGCAAGGGAACGCTGGCCCACGACAACCCATGGGGTGCGTCCACTCTGGAGTGGGCGACGGCATCTCCTCCGCCACCCCAGAATTTCGATCGTATTCCTGCCGTCACTCATCGCGATCCACTATGGGCGGACTCCAACACGTTGCCGGTCATTGCAGGCCTCAGTGCGGAGCGCCGCGAAGTGTTGCTAACTTCGCTGGCCGAGGCCGAGCCGCAGATCCGCGAAGCGTCGCCCGAACCCAGCATCTGGCCGTTGCTCACCGCCATCGCGACGACGATCTTCTTCATCGGTTCGATCTTCACGCCGTGGGCCGTGATGTGGGGAACGCCGCCGATGGCGATTACCCTGATCGGCTGGTTCTGGCCGACCGGCAGCAAAGAGGACGAGGAATGAAGCAGACCGTCGTGCGCAACGTCGGAGAGCTGCCGACCTTTGGCTTCGGCCCGCAAAGCGGACCCTGGTGGGGGGCGATGAGCTTCATGGCGCTGGAAGGCATGGGCTTCGCCATCGCGATCGGCGCCTATCTCTATCTCTATGCCGTCAACCCGACTTGGCCGATCGGGGCTTTGCCGCCTGATCTCTGGCCCGGAACGGCGGAGACCATCATCTTCCTGCTCAGCATCATCCCCAACCAGTATACCAATCGCGTCGCGCATCGGCAGGATCTTCACAAGGTGCGTGTCTGGCTCGTTGTCATGTCACTTATCGGCATCGTGCTGCTGATCTTGCGCGGCTTCGAGTTCGCCCACCTCAACACCCGCTGGGACAACTCTGCTTATGGTTCAGTTGTCTGGCTGATCCTTGGTCTCCACACCACGCATCTTGCGACCGATCTCGGCGACACGATCGTGCTTGCCGCCCTGATGTTCACAGCACATGCCAAGCCGCGCCGCTTCAGTGACGTGACCGACAACGTGTTCTACTGGAACTTTGTCGTGATCGCGTGGCTGCCGCTCTATGTGTTGCTCGATTGGGTGCCACGGCTATGACCATCAATGAAAGCAATGCCAGATTGACCTATTGGGCAGGCGTAGCGCTGGGACCCGCCGCCTGGGCCGCCAACCTACAGGGCGTCTACGCCATTACCCATCTGGCGTGCGAGAAGGCGAAGTGGGGCGGCATCGCCTTGAGCACCCTTCTGGTACTCGGTTCGCTGGCCGGCGCCGTGATTTCGGCGCGCGCGATTCGCCGCCGTGCCGGGATCGAATGGAACGACACCGCAGGCGGTGGTCCCAGAGCTTTCTTGGCCTGGCTCGGAGTGGGTACCGGCGTGCTGTTCGCGCTTGTGATCGCCGATCAACTCCTTGCCGCGCTCGTGATCAGCCCATGTTTGCGTTGAGTCTGCTGCTGCCGCTTCTCGCACTGCTGCCTGCGTCGGCTTCAGCGCATGGTCTGGCAAACGTGTCGGATCCGACTGCGCTGTGGAGCTACGATCCCTGGCTGCTGGTGCCGCTCTACCTGGCAGGTATTGCATTTTATGTCGGGACACAGCGGCTTTGGCGGAGCGCCGGCGGCGGACGCGGCGTCACATACCGGAAGGTGGCGGCATTCTGGTCAGGATGGCTGGTCATCGCGCTCGCCTTGACTTCTCCGCTTCATTGGCTCGGCGAGCGCCTGTTCACGGCGCACATGATCGAGCACGAACTTTTGATGCTGGTTGCCGCTCCGCTGATCGCCTACGCCCGGACCAACGGTCCGCTGCTGTGGAGCCTACCGTCATCTTTTCGGCCTGCCGTCCGTCTAATGACCACGGCGCCGCTGGCGACGTTATGGGCGTTTCTCAGTCATCCGGTGAGCGCGACCACCTTGCACGGGCTGGCTCTATGGATTTGGCACGCGCCGCCACTTTATGCGCTCGCGCTCGAGAATATTGCAATCCACCGCCTGCAGCACCTCAGCTTCTTTGCAACCGCCCTGCTGTTCTGGTGGGTGTTGCTCTACGGACGCGGGAGAGGACGCGGCGAACGAATGCGTGACGGCATCGGCATCGCCTGTCTCTTCATCACCGTTCTGCATTCCGGCGTGCTGGGTGCCCTCCTGACCCTGTCGACACATGTCTGGATACCGAGCCAGGGCGCACTCGCGGGCGACCTCGGTCTGTCGCCACTTGAGGATCAGCAACTCGCCGGAATTCTAATGTGGGTGCCGATGGGCATTCTCTATACCGGCGCAGCCTTGTTTTTCGCCTATCGCTGGCTGACCGAGTGCCAATCGGCCACCGGCGCCAGCATACTCCGCGATGTGCGCCCGGCCGGTTAGGAACCGCAGCTTTACTTCGAACGTTCGCGGTCGATAGTCCCCACAACGTCTTCTCTCGCGGAGGATACGTGAACAAGCTCTGGACAGGGGCATTGGCCCTATCGATCGCCGGTCTTCAGCTCTCGAGACCGTCCGCCGCCCAAGACCCCTCTCAAGGGTCCAGCGCATCCTGCCCTGTCGATCACGACCATCTGGCCGATATCCTGAAGAAAAGCGTCAAGCCTTCGGGCGGACCGAGCAATGGCGGGCTCGACAATCATGAATGGGCCGCGGTGGTCAACCGGCAGGGTGTCGTCTGCGCCGTCGCATTCAGCGGTACCAAGGCTGACGATCAATGGCCGGGCAGCCGCGCGATCGCTGCGGAGAAGGCCAACACCGCGAATGCATTCAGCCTGAAGAACAAGGCGATGGCGACCGCAAATCTCTACACCGGAGCACAACCCGGGGGCTTTCTGTTCGGCGCAGCGTCGAGTAACCCGCCGATTCCGGACACGATCTACGGGGGCCAAAGCCAGGATTTCGGGACGCAGCATGATCCGATGGTCGGCAAGCAGGTCGGCGGTGTCATCGTCTTCGGTGGCGGATTGGCGCTCTACGACGGCAATGGCATCGGCGGCGCGATTGGCGTCAGCGGCGACAGCTCGTGTGCGGACCATAATGTCGCCTGGCGCGTGCGCCACCTTCTCGGCCTCGATCACGTGCCAGCCGGCGTCAGTCCCAATATGAAGGACGCGATCATCTACGATATCGGACCGGACGGGAAGAGCCCCTCCGGTTTCGGTCACCCGAAGTGCGACGGCAAGGAAGACCAGATCGCAGTCGATCTCGGCGCGGGCGTGTCAGGCAGCGTCGTGCGCTAGCGGGCGGACAAGCCTTTTGGAACCAAGCCAAAGCGCAACGTTTGTACGTCGGTGACCGGCAACGCGACGCAGCACCGGCCGCCGTGGAGACTTTCACCTATGTTAAACCGGAACTACCGCCGCGCGTTGGTCGCAACGGCGAGCATGGCCTGTGCCGCCTGGACCTCCTTTGCCTTCGCGCAGAGTGACCTGCAGAGCCGGATGAAAGATCCCGGACAGTGGCCGATGGCGGCGCGCGACTACGCCAACACCCGCTTCAGCGATCTCGATCAGATCAACGCGAGCAACGCATCTCGCCTGCAGCTTGCCTGGACGTTCTCAGTCGGAGCTGATCGCGGCCAGGAGGCAGCTCCGCTTGTCATCGATAATACCATGTATGTGGTCGGTCCCTACGCGGGCCCCTATCCCAATCGCGTCTTCGCGTTGGATGCGACCACTGGAGAGCTGAAGTGGTCCTATGCACCGAAGCCTGAGCCGGCGGCGGCCGGTGTCGCCTGCTGCGACGTGGTCAACCGCGGCCTTGCCTACGACGATGGCAAGATTTTTCTCAACACGCTCGACAACCATACCGTCGCCATCGATGCCAAGACCGGCAAGGAGCTTTGGCATACGAAGCTCGGCGAAATCAACAAGGGCGAGACCATCACCATGGCGCCGATTGTCGCCAAGGGGAAGATTCTGGTCGGCAATAGCGGCGGCGAAATGGGCGTGCGTGGCTGGCTCACTGCGCTCGACGAGAGCACAGGCGCGATCTTCTGGCGCGCCTACTCCACCGGCCCGGACAAGGACGTGCTAATCGGCGACGACTTCAAACCGTTCTACGCCAATCTCAAGGACAAGGACCTCGGCGTGAAGAGCTGGCCGGCGGACCGCTGGCAGGTCGGCGGCGGCACGGTGTGGGGTTGGGTCTCCTACGACCCGGAACTCAACCTCGTCTACTATGGAACCGCGAACCCGAGCCCCTGGAACGCTAACCAGCGCAGCGGCGATAATCTCTGGAGCAGCACGATCTTCGCGCGCGATGCGGACACCGGTCACGCCAAATGGGCTTACCAACTCAATCCCCATGATCTGTTCGATCACGACGAGATCAACGAGAACGTCCTGGTTGACCTCGTCCTTGATGGGCAAGCGCGCAAGGGACTCATTCACCCCGGCCGCAATGGCTATATGTACGTTATCGACCGCCGCACGGGTGAGGTGATTTCCGCCGACGCCTATGAATTCATCAACGCCTACAAGGGCGTCGACCTCAAGTCGGGAAGGATCATACCGAACGAAGAGAAGACGCCGCTCCTCGGCAAAACCATTGAGGACATTTGCCCCGCCTCGCCCGGCGCCAAGGATTGGCAACCCACCGCTTGGTCGCCACGAACCAAGCTCCTCTACGTTCCGCATCAGCATCTCTGCATGAACTTCAAGGCGTCGCAGGTCGGTTATATCGCCGGGACTCCCTATGTCGGCGCCGACGTCGACATGTATGCCGGCCCCGGCGGATATCGCGGAGAGTTCATGGCGTGGGATCCTGTTGCGCGGAAGAAGGTCTGGGAGATTCATGAGCGCCTCCCGGTGTGGAGCGGCGCGCTCGTCACCGCTGGCGATGTCGCCTTCTACGGCACCATGGACCGGCTCTTCAAAGGAGTGGATGCGAAGGACGGCCATCTGCTCTGGCAGTTCCGCGCCGGCTCCGGCTTCATCGGTCAGCCGATCTCGTATCGCGGCGCCGACGGACAGCAATATATCGCAATCCTGTCCGGTGTCGGCGGCTGGCCCGGCGTCGTCGCGAATGCAGAAGTCGATCCGAGAGTCCGCAACAGCGCGTTGGGCTTCACGGGGGCGACGCAGGATTTGCCGTTCTACACCGCTGGCGGCAGCGAATTGCTCGTTTTCAAGCTTGGCGGCACAAGTGGTCAGGACAAAGATCATGCGCCGGCTCATTGAGTGTGCCGCCATTTTCCTCGCCATAACGCTCGGCACAGCCGCCGCGGCTTCGGAGCAGAGCGGCGAGCTTCGCGTGTGCGCCGATCCGAACAACATGCCATTCTCCAACCGGCCGGAACAGGGGTTCGAGAACAGCCTCGCCGCCATGATGGCCGAGCAATTCGGGATGCAGCTCTCCTACACCTGGTGGGCGCAGCGCCGCGGCTTTATCCGCAATACGCTCAACGCCGGAAAATGCGACGTCGTGATCGGCGTTCCAGACCAATTCGAAATGACGGAGACGACGAAGCCCTATTATCGCTCTACTTATATTTTCGTGACGCGGCAGGACCGCCATCTCGACTTCACGTCGCTGCTCGATCCGAAACTGCGCCAGTTGAGAATCGGGGTCCACCTGATCGGCGACGATGGAAGCAACGCGCCTCCAGCGGAGGCACTCGGCGAACAGGGCATCGTGGACAATGTGCGAGGCTACTCGATCTATGGCGACTATCGCCAAGCCAATCCGCCGGCGCGTCTGATCGAAGCAGTCGAAAGCGGCGAGATCGACGTCGCCGCGGTGTGGGGTCCGCTCGGCGGCTACTTCGCCAAGCGATCGCCGATCAAGCTCGTGGTCGCTCCGGTCCAGGACGGCGAACAATTTGCACCCCAGCGGTTCCAGTTTTCGATCTCGATGGGTGTACGCAAGGGCGATCATGCATTGCGCGATCGCCTCAATGACTTCATCGACGGGCATCGACCGGAAATCGCCTCGCTGCTGCGCAGCTACGGCATACCCTTGGTCGAAACGCCAACGTCCGCTGGAGGAGGTTAGCTCATGCGGACTATCCTCGCACTTGGTGCATTCCTGCTGCTCGCCGGTAGCCCGCCCGCAGTCGGCCAACAGAGCCTGCCGCAATCTCAGGAAGCGCAAACGCCCGTGGTGTCTCCGCGCCCGGATTTCGGACGAAGCGTCGGCAACGGCCGCCCTGGCGTGTTCATGCAGGTCCCCGTCAGCCATCTCTTTCCGGGCGCCCAGCCCAGCAACCCGGCGATCAAGAATCCCGTGCAGGGCGATCCGAAAGCGGAGCAGCGCGGCATGACGTATTTTGTCAGTTTCAATTGCGTCGGCTGCCATGCCGCGAATGGCGGCGGTGGCATGGGCCCGTCACTGAGCAACAACATCTTCATTTACGGCTCGCAGCCCGAGAACATCTATCTCTCCATTTACCAGGGGCGGCCGAACGGCATGCCGGCGTGGGGCGCTGTCTTGCCGGATGCGGTGATCTGGGACCTCGTGACCTATATCGGCAAGATCAGCAACGAACCGAACCGCCATTGGGGCCGCACATTCTCCGCCGAGCCGTTGTCACCTGATATCGAGCAGGTTCCGACTGAACAGGTCTCGACCAGCGATCCCTGGTCCAACACCAAGAAATTCGGTTCGGGTCAGAAGCCGTGAGCATGCGATCGCAGCGTCGGATGGGCGACAAGACGGCAATATTGATGCGCCGCTTGCTCGTTGTGCTTTGCCTTGGATCGGTCTTGACCGGGTACGACAACACTGCCGCGTCGGGTGCCCAGGATTTCGACGGCAATTCGCGGCGCGGTGCAGATTTGGTGAAGCAGTACGGATGCGGCGGCTGCCACGAAATTCCCGGTATTGCCAACGCCGACGGAAATGTCGGGCCTTCCTTGCGACGGATTGCTACTCGGACCTACATTGCCGGGTTCATCCAGAATACGCCGGATAATATGACGTTCTGGATCGAGGATCCGCAAAGGATGCTGCCGGGCAACGCCATGCCAAGCTCGGGTATTTCGCAGGATGATGCGCGCGACATCAGCGCATTCTTGTATACGTTGAAATAACTGGCCAGAGATGGTCGATCCAGGCGTCGCGGCGGGCAGATCAGTAGCTCATCGTCCATCGGGGCCGACTTTGTCCCGATGGAGCGTCAATACGTAACCGGGGCAAGGAAGTAGATCCGGGCCCTATATGAACGGCTTCCCGCCGGTGACGGCAACTGTCGTACCCGATGTGTAGCTCGACAAGGGGTCGGCGAGCATGACGTACGCCGTTGCGAGCTCGGCGGGCTGCCCTGGGCGCTTCATCGGCACTTGCTGCCCGAACGTCTTGACTGCCTCTTCCGGCATCGTGGACGGGATAAGCGGCGTCCAGATCGGACCGGGCGCGACCGCGTTGACCCGGATCCCCTTGGCCGCCAGCATTTGCGCAAGTCCGCCGGTGAAATTCTGAATGGCCCCCTTCGTGGTCGCATAAGCCAGAAGCATCGGGTTTGGCATATCGGAATTGACGGAAGCCGTATTGATGATCGCGGCTCCAGGCTTCATGTGGGGTACCGCGGCCTTGCTCAGGTAGAACATGGCGTGAATGTTGGTTTCGAACGTTCGTTGCCACTCCTCGTCGCTGATGTCGCCGATATCCTTGAATGTCGCCTGGTGCGCAGCATTGTTGACGAGAATGTCGATTCCGCCCAATTCGTCGACGGCGCGGCGGATGATGCCGCGGCAGTGCTCAGCGTTGCGAACATCGCCGGGAATCAGAACGGCCTTGCGTCCTTCTCTTTCGATCAAGCTCTTGACCTCGGCTGCGTCTTCATCTTCTTCCAGATAGGCCAGCACCAGGTCCGCTCCCTCGCGCGCATAGGCAATCGCGACCGCACGTCCAATCCCGCTATCGCTACCCGTGATGATCGCCTTCAGGCCGGCGAGCCGGCCGGATCCCCGGTAGCTCTCTTCCCCATGGTCGGGTCTTGGATCCATCTTGCGAGTCAGCCCCGGCATCGGCTGCTTCTGAGCGGGAAATGGCGGTTTGGGAAAATCGGTCATGGCAGGCTCCAACATAATCGTTGGCTAACCGCTGGCTTCCCTTGGTCGTTCCTACGCCGGGGGCGCCGGCGGAGCGGCGTCTGAGGCAAACCCGATCCACGCCGCATTGGAACGGCCTCGGAGGATCTACGTTGCCGCAGAATGTCTTTTGCATCGGCTAGAGGCTGGCTTACCACGCTGGGCACAGCGACGGCACGGCCCGCCGCGTTCGCGATCTTCCTTCTGTACGGGATCGCCTGGATTGTCTTTGGCAACGGGCTCGAATGGCATTCATTTGCGACGCTGGCGACATGGGGCATGACGCTGCTCATCCAACGAGCGGAGCATCGCGATACACAAGCCATTCACGCCAAGCTGGACGAACTATTGAAGGCGAGCGGACATCCACACTTGATGGAAGTCGACGACAAGGATGCGGAGGAAGTCGAACAGCAGCGCGAGTGCGTCCAGCGCGGACATTAAAGGTTCGAGCGACCATTCTTTCGAAGCCACGCGGAGCGTCAGCCTTTCGTTCGACTTCGCGGTGAACACAGAGCGGGACTCCGGCATTTCTGGGAGCCGTGAGGGGAGCCGTCTGTCCCGGAAGGCGCGTGTGAATCTCGGGAGAAACCAGTTACCCTGATCGTAATTATCCCAGATGCAACCCGCCCAGGAAATCCATCTGGTTCGTGTTACGACCGACGACGGTGTGGTGCAGATCTGGCTCGCGGCAAGCTCACCGGGGGAAGCGCTTGACGAGGTCCTCGATGTGATCCCTGAAGGATGGACGGTCCAACTCGTCCGACGGCTCGACGCCGATCAAGCCGCGGCATTGAACATGACGACCGGAGAAATCCGCCGATACCGGCCGCTCTGAACGCCGCTTGGTATCCTGACAGGGCAGCCGATCGATAATGCAAGAGGCCCCGAGCCTCCTCTACACCGACCCGGGGCCTGGCTCGCTCAGCGTCCCCTGCGCTCCTTCGTATCATTCATGGTTGCCCCGGGGTTTGCCGAGCGCGGGCTGCTCGAGGCGCCCTGACCAGTTGCTGCAGCCGGAGAGTCTCCGCCGCCTGCGCCGCTCCCGGCGCCTGCCGCACCAGCGCCTCCCGCTCCCGCCCCCCCTCCGGCACCTGCGCCAGCCCCACCTCCACCTCCACCTCCGCCCCCACCGCCGCCACCACCGCCACCACCACCTTGAGCGGTTGCTGCTGCAATTGACCCGAAGATGAATGCGGCTGCCAGAACGATCTTTACGACTTTCATTTGAACGCTTCCTCTGTGTTGGACCAGAGCGAGCAACATCGCTTGGCTACCGACGTTCCTAAGAGCGGCCACATTCAGGGCGACTCTGTGCACTAGCGGCGATGCGTCGCGGCAATCTCCCGCTAGCTCAGCGATGGTGATGCCGCGCGCGATCGACTTTGTTAAGCGAGGAACGCCTCGGCATACCAATTGTTTGGTTTACATCATCGGCAACGATCATTTTGATGCCGGTGTTGAGAGTGTCGCACTCCCGTCGACGCGGCCACCAGGGCGCATTTCACTGCAATTGTTCCGTTTCTCTCAAACGCGTGGAGAAAGCCGGTGGCTTCAAACCTCGCATCCGCCCTAATCACGAAATTGACCGCTTCCAACATTCTGGATGGCGCGGATGTTCAGGCTCTCCAGCAACTCCCCATCAAGCAGAGGCGGCTTGCGGCACAGCAAATCATTGTTGCCGACGGCAGCCAGCCACAGGAATGCTGCCTCCTCGAAGAGGGGTTCGCCTTCCGCGCCAAGATGACGCCCGACGGGCATCGCCAGGTGCTGTCGCTGCACATCCCAGGCGAGATACCCGATCTGCAGAGCCTGCACCTCAATGTCATGGACCATGACCTTCTCACGCTGACGCCCTGCTCGCTCGGCTTCATACCGCACGCAGCGTTGCGCAACCTGAACAGGCAGCGCCCGAAGGTTGCTGACGCCTTATGGCGCGAGACGCTGATCGACGCAGCGATGTTCAGAGAATGGATTGTCAATATCGGGCGCCGCTCTGCGACCGAGCGCATGGCTCATCTTTTTCTCGAGGTGCATAGCAGATTGCGAGCCATTGGACGCACCACCGACGGAGACTTTTCCTTTCCTATCACGCAGGGCGATCTCGCGGACTGCCTCGGCCTTTCGGTTGTGCACGTCAACCGCGTGTTACAAAGTTTCCGAAAGGAGGGACTCATCCGAGCCGGGCGGTCGGAATACCGGATTGTCGATCATAGCAAACTTCAGGAAGTCGCCGGATTCGATCCGACCTACCTTCACGCCCACCCGGGCGCCTAGCTCGGCTCGGATCCGAGACGCTTGGCACTCACGTCGATTCTGAAAATGGGGGTATCCTCCCGCGTCACCGAAACCGACCATTGGCTGGATTGGTCGAGATTCAGGTTTGATTCGATATCTCGAACCGTCATGACGGCAACCTCCCAGGCTGCTTCGTCGTTGGGCAGCTCCTCGCCTTCCGGATCGTCAAATGGGTGGCCGTTGGAGATGTGAAAGTAATACTTGCTCATCAGCATGAAACCGTGTGCGGATTGTCCGCTCCCGCCGTGAGCGACAAACTCACGCGTGACGCTGCTCGTCCCAAGTGGTACCGCTCCAACCTGAAGCCGAGGCGGCACGACACTGAGGCTTGCTGCGCTTCACATAGTATAAGGCGGGAACCGACTTCCGGTTGCTATAGTTGAGCAAGTGAACCGCGCAGGCGTCTCCCCTGGAAGCCGCATGGCTTTACCATCTAAGAGCCGGGGCGATCTTCAGGAATTCTGTATTGAGCCAGAAGGGCCCACTTGTCATCGTCAATGTCGTGAACCCTGACGCCTTTGCGGGGAAGGGCAGCATCATCGTGCTCGAATATGCCAGCGCTGACACAGCGATGAAGGTGGCAACGAAGATCGCGCAGGAGACCGGACGCCATGTCATCGTGCGCGATGACGAAATGAACGTGATCGGCAGAGTCTCGTCGCAGGCGGTCCATTGAAGCGCCGGCATCACTGACAGCGCGTCCCGCCCTCGCTCATCTCTTCCGGTTGGCCAATTTTGTTGATGGCCCGTCGGCTGGCTTTTGAGGAGAGTCGGCAGCCATCTCGGGAGGCTTCTCTTCTGAAAGCTCATGGCCCCGGAACGGATCCGCCGCTTCATCGTATCCGCTCCTGCTGCTGAAGAACATGAGTGCCATGAGCCCACAGCCAATAATGAGAGAGAAGAAGATGCCGAAGCCCATCGCCAGCCAACCGGCGCGGGTCATGTCGGCTGAGCCTGCAGAATTCCAGCCCGAAACCGCAAGTATGACGGCCATCACGAGCAACCCAAGCAGCACCGCCAGGATGGCGAACTGTCCTCGGCCAATGCGAGACAAGGCGACCTCCTTTACTGCGAGGTGAATTCGACTGTACCGCAGTTCATCGTTGCCGCGGCGCTTTCCCAACGCTCAGCGGCAGAGACTTCGAGCAGCGCATGATCGCCCTCGGAAGCCAGATCGAAGCCAAAGGCGAAGCCGAGCCACCGAGACCGGAACATCAATGCCGATTTCGATAGCGTGGACGCTGCTCACCGAACGCCGCACGCGGATTGACCCCGCATGTCACGTTCCTTCCGGACGCAGACGCAAGACATTGGCCGCGCGTCTGGTACATGCAGTCGCCGGGGTATCCGACTCCCCTTCCTTGCACGCACCATGGATAGTCACGCGCATCAGCGGCCGTGACGTTTGTGAGTCCCGCAATTGCAAGCGCCAAGACTGGGGTGAACAGATAGAGACGCATACTTGGCTCCTTCGAAGCGATGCACGACCAACGGAGCCCGAGGGTTCACGTTCCAGCGGTTCGGCGGCCGAACTCAGCGAACGACGGCTTGCAGCACTTAACATTGCGTCGCCGAATTCCTTTAGGACTAGGAAGAGAACGGCCCAAATCTCCACTGCGTGGGCGGCGGATATCCAGGCGTCGTGATCCAGTTGTCCACGCTTGCCGCAAGCTCTGCAGAACGAAGCTTTCTCGTCACTTCGTCACGCTGGTCGCCTTGCAGGCGAGATGCCTGACGGAGAACATCTTTCTTGAACGCAGAAATCCTATCTTGAAGGCTTGTCGTTTGCTTGACCCTTCGTCGAGTTTTCCTCATGACGCGCTCTTGTCTGAAGCGGGAGCGTCAGCGCTCGCCAGTCCGGCCATGGTATGCAGTCACGAAGACCGTCGCCACAACCTAGGTTACGCTCAGAACAAGCTTGGTGAGAATTGCATGGATGGCACCCAGCTGGCCGTGCCTGGTGAGAGGTGGCGGCGAGCCTGCCTCCGATCTCGGCGGTCGCTGCGGCTTTCCGCGCTTCGGACACCCCTTCGGAACCGACCAACGCCGCTTGCAACGCGTGGTGATCAGCAGGATGTAAAGCCCGTCCCTGCGACAACAAATAAAAAGTGCCGCGAACTGCTTATTGCCCATGCCGCCCCGAAGGCGAAGATATGGACGCCTGCTCAACGCCACTTGTGTGGAGCAGCGCGCAGAGCCGCATTGCCGGCGCTCCGGAGCTCGTCGAGAGACGACCTCCCATCGCGCACGGCTTGCAGCAACCCGGAAGCCACGCTGGTCCGCCGCGTCGTATCGGACCGCGGCACATCTCCGCAGACCTCGTCGAGCACTGCACGAAGCACCGCCGCCGTTTCACCATCGAGCATCGCCGCCTCCCTGCCCTCGAGCACCAAACTTTATCGTACCGCGATGAGGCCCGATACGTTTTCAAGTATGTTAAGATGCGGGCTGAATTCCAATCTTCGTAGCTGAGCGTTGATTTCGGTCAGCATCACAAGGAACTTCGAGGCACCGCATGCGCTGATCCTGATGAGCCTGCCGAAGGTGGGCGGTCGACATCCGGCTATTCCGATTTGACCGACAACAGCAACAAACCCCACCCAGGTTGGCACCGCACCCTGGGACTCGGCGTCGTGGCGGGCGCCGCCGACGACGATTGCTCTGCGATCGGCACCTATGCCAGTGCCGGCGCGCAATTCGGGCTCACGCTGCTCTGGATGGCGCCGGTCACGTTTCCGATGATGTTCTCGGTCGTCTATCTCTCCTCCAAACTAGGGCAGGTGACAGGCAAAGGGCTTTTTCAGGTCATCCGGGAACACTATCCGAAATGGCTGCTATGGCCGGTTCTGATCGGCGTGCTTGTCGGAAACACCATTGAGGCGGCCGCAGATATTGCTGGCATGGCGGCTTGCCTGAACATCTTCGTCCCGATTCCGCCGCTTCTGATCGCCATTGCCATCGCCGTCATCATCTTGCTGCTTCAGATGTTCGGCTCCTACAGCCTCATCCGCAACGTGTTCCGATGGTTGGCGCTCTCGCTGTTTGCTTATGTCGGATCAGCGGCCCTGACGAGGCCCGCCCCCGCCGAGATCCTGCGCGGTACCTTCCTGCCCCACATCGAGCTGACCAAAGATTATCTTTCGATCCTCGTCGCCATCATCGGCACGACGCTCTCGGCCTACCTCTATACCTGGCAGTCAAACGTCGAGGTCGAGGAGAAGATCGCCGCCGGCAAGACCAGCACGGCCGAGCGGCGGGGCGCGAGCGATGCCGATCTCGCACGCTCACAGCGCGATATCGTCGTCGGAATGGCATTCTCGAACATCATCATGTACTTCATCATTCTGTCGACGGGCGCCACACTGCATCAGGCCGGACACAACAACATCGAGAATGCAGCCCAGGCGGCGGAGGCCCTTCGTCCGCTAGCCGGCGGCGGCGCAGCAGTGCTGTTCGCCACCGGTGTGATTGCCGTCGGCTTCCTGGCCGTTCCCGTGATGACGACCGGGGCCGCCTACGATCTCACCCAAGCGATCGGCTGGAAGAGCAGCCTTCACGCCAAGCCACGCGAAGCCAAGGCATTCTATGGCCTAATCGCTGGCTTCACCGCGATTGCGACCGTGCTGAATGGTCTCGGCTTCAATCCGATGAAGGCGCTGGTCTATGCCGGCATCGTGCAGGGCTTTTCAACGCCACCGCTGCTCCTGCTCATCGTGCTGCTCACCAACGATCGAGACCTGATGGGAGACAAAACCAACGGTTTCTGGCTCAATCTCCTGAGCTGGGTCGCAGTGGCCGTCATCTTCGCGGCCAGTATCGGCCTTGTTGGATCCTGGTTGCTATAGAGGAACCGTATTACCGATAAAAAACAGACTGGCTGGTTCGCGCCGGGCTTCGATTGGAGGCTTACTTTTTGGCAGTGCCAGGCTCCGCCATCCTGCGATGCTGCCTGGCGAGAAGTGCGGCCGGCGTGACGTTGGCGACCGCCGACTGCAGCTTGTTCTTCAGGCCCGTGACGATGTCCCCCTCGCCTTTCATCATCGCATCGAACCCAGCTTTGGCGACATCAGCAGCAGCATCCTTCTTCGCGGTACCGATGCTGGTATCCATCATATCGGCACGGCGGAAAAACTCGGTCTCGGTGGCGCCGGGCATCAGGCAGGTCACGGTGACGCGGGTATCACGCAATTCCTCCCGGAGCGCAAAGGAGAATGAATCGAGAAATGCCTTGGAGCCGTTATAGACAGCCTGAAAGCTGCCGGGAGTGAAGCCGGCGATTGAGCCCGTGATCAGGATGCGGCCGGAATCCCGGCGGCGCATCTCGTTGCCGACGCAATGAAGAAGATAGACCGTTCCGGTGATATTGGTATCGATGACCCGCCGGATGCGGTTGAAATCCTGGTCGAGGAAAGCGCGGCCGAGACCGACGCCGGCGTTCGCCAGCAGAGCATCGACCGGACGACCCTGTGTCGCGGCGCAGAGGCGATCGACCCCTTCCGTCGTCGAGAGATCCGCCAACACCGCATGCACCTGTCCCCCGAGGCCCCGCAGTTCAGCAGCTTTCGCTTCGATCGCGTTCTCGTCGGCGGCGATCAGGAGATCGAAGCCTGCCTGCGCGCAGCATCTGGCAAGTTCCAGGCCGATACCGGTGGATGCGCCGGTGACGATGGCGAATTGACGTTGGGCTGACATGAGCAATCCTCGACCAATGAGTTGTTCGCTCAAATCGCCCGCCTGCCGGCTTGTTCCTATCCGCCCGTATGGCCGGCGTTGCAAAACTTCTCCCAGCGCTAGCAACCAACTTTGTCGGTTCGACTTGGAGTTCATTATTCGAAGCCGGAGGCAGAGATGAAGGCGCTGGTTTGGCACGGCAAGGAAGACATTCGCTGCGACGAAGTCACCGATCCGCAAATTGAGGATCCGCGCGACGCCATCATCAAGGTCACCAGCTGCGCCATCTGCGGCTCTGACCTGCACCTGTTCCATAACTTCATCCCCGGTATGCTGCCCGGCGACATCATGGGCCACGAGACGATGGGTGAAGTCGTGGAGACCGGTGACGGGATGGACGGCAAGCTGAAGAAGGGCGACCGCATCGTGGTGCCCTTCACCATCATCTGCGGCCAATGCGAACAGTGCAAACGGGGCAATTTCTCCGTATGCGAGACGACCAATCGCAAGCGTCATTTGGCAGAAAAGGTCTTCGGCCACACCACAGCGGGACTGTTCGGTTACACGCATCTGACCGGCGGCTATCCGGGCGGCCAGGCGGAATACCTCCGCGTTCCCTTCGCCGACACCACACATATCAAGATCCCGGAGGGGCTGTCCGACGAACAGGTACTGTTTCTCAGCGACATATTCCCGACCGGCTGGCAAGCCGCCGCGCAATGCGACATAGAGCCGACCGATACTGTTGCCATATGGGGCTGCGGTCCGGTTGGGCAGATGGCGATCCGGAGTGCGATCCTGCTTGGTGCCAACCAGGTGATCGCGATCGATTGCCTGCCCGAGCGGCTTAGCATGGCCGAGGCAGGCGGCGCGACCGTCATCGACTTCAAGACGGAAAGCGTGATGGATCGGTTGCAGGAGCTGACCGACGGGCGCGGCCCTGAAAAGTGCATCGATGCGACAGGCATGGAATCCCATGTGATGCCGTCGCAGCCGGACACGATACTCGATCGGGCCAAGCAGATGCTGATGCTGGAAAGTGATCGCCCGCATGTGTTGCGCGAGATGATCTATCTCTGCCGCCCGGGCGGCGTGATCTCAATACCCGGTGTGTACAGCGGCTTCTCGGACAAGATTCCGATGGGCGCACTGATGAACAAAGGGCTTACGGTTCGCACCGGCCAGACACATGTCAACCGCTGGACGGACGATCTGCTGCGCCGCATCGCGGACGGCGAAATCGACCCATCCTTCGTCATTACCCACACCGTCGACCTCGAGCACGGCCCCGAGATGTACAGACTGTTCCGCGATAAGCAGGACAGCTGCGTCAAGGTGGTGCTGAAGCCCTGAACCGAAAGTGAGAGCTGACACTATGTATTATGTTGCCAACATCATGCGCTCAAAAGGCGATCCGAAGATCGTGCGCAGTGGACCGCGCCATGTTCCTCCGGCGAACCGTCTGGCCCGCTCACTGGGCTGGTTCAGCATCGGGCTCGGCGCCCTCGAGCTGTTCGCCCCTCGCCGCATCACCCGGACGCTCGGCATGCAGGGAAATGAAACCTTGGTGCGTGCGTTCGGGCTACGGGAAATTTTCAGCGGGATCATGTCGCTGTCGGTTGACCGCAATGCCGGCCTGTGGGGCCGGGTCGCCGGAGATGGACTCGACGCCGCTGCATTGATGTCTGCGATGACACGACACAATCCGAAGAAACACAACGTCGCGCTCGCCTTGCTGATGATCGGCGGCATCGCGATGCTGGACTACCGCGGCGCACAGGAAACGGCACGGCGGCCGCAAAACGGGCGCCGTCGACTCTATCCGGACCGCAGCGGCTTTCCCAAGGGGCTGGCGGCGGCAAGGGACGCGGCCCGGAAGGTGCTGTCGCACACCAAGGCCTCAGTATCCTGAGAGCGTGGGCCGCAGACGCCAGAACCGAGCATACTCTATGGTCGCGCTAGCCGAGGCTGATCGCACCGCGGCGACCACGGACCACAAATCGCGCTGGCTCGCCGCCGCTGAGCTCGGCGCGATTAGCAGCAGCTTCTCCACCATCGTCAGCCAGCTGGCCGCCGCGCGGATCGGCCGCGATGCCGCTGTCGATTGGATGACGGTCGCCGCAATCCCGGCACGCGACTCGGTGCTCGGCTTGGAGCCGTCATGGAGCGCGGTTCTTGTCGGCGTTGCCTTCCACCAATGGGCCGACTTCTCCTGGGCGCTCGTATTCTTTGGCCTGTTCGGCCGTTGGACCGTGCATCTGACGCCGATGCAGATCCTGCTCGCCGCTCTGCCATGGGCGGTCCTGTCGTCCGCCATGGAATGGTTCTTTCTGGTTCCGCTATTCCCGTTCTTCCAGCCACTGTTCACGCTGCAACAGCCCTACTGGATCGGACTGCTTGTCCACGCCTCCTCGGCTGTGATGTACCCGCTGTTCGTCTGGCTACGCTGGCCCTCCGGACACGTGCCGGCTCGCGATGCGCGATTCGCCCGCAGCTGGGCCATAGCTGCCGTCATCGTCATCACTACACTTTCCGCCGCGGCGTTCGCCAGCGCAACCGGCCGCGAGTTTCCATGGGCCGGCGGCGATCTGGATACGGATCAGCTCTATATCCGCCACATGGCGACCCATCATGCCCAGGGGATCGAGCTCGCCCGGCTCGGTGCCGAACGCGCCCGCGATCCCCATCTTCGGGCCCTGGCTGGACTGATGGTCGCGAGCCAGGCCGGCGAGAACCGCATATTCGAACGCTGGTGGCAAAGCTGGTTCGAGACTTTGATGCCGGATTGCACGGACGACGAACGCAGCCGAATGCCGGGCTTTCTGACCATCCAACAGCTACAAGAGGTTCGCGACGCCTCATCCGAGGCATTCGACGGAGCGTTCGTGCGAACGATGACGCTGCATCACAAGGGAGCCGTCAAGATGGCCGACCAGGAATGGCGCAGCCGCGGCGACCTGCGGCTCCGCATCATGGCGCACGCCATCCGTCACGAGCAGCAAGGCGAAATCGCCATGATGCATGGCGTGAGCGGAGCCGCCGCTGTCGCTGCCGCCTATCGCCATATGTTTTCTGACAATGTCGACCAGGCTCCGCCCGGCAAGCGGCGTTCAGTCGGCAGCCAAGGGATACACAGCGCACCTTGATGGCGTATGCGTGGCATCGCAGCCGAACGATCAACTTTCCTTGAGAGACGCGCTCGTCTTTTGTCCAGCTTGCACGGTCCGCAATGTCCGCCGCCCTATGTCGGCAGCGTCAATCGGAGCGCGGCCGCTTCCTCGACATTCCCCAGCCTCGCTCTGTCCCACCACATGTCTTAAGTTAATGACGCGTCGGCTATGCTCGCTAATATGCGATTGTCGTTTTCCAGGCGCCCCCATGCAAGCAGGATTTCCGTTCTCAAGGTTTGCCGATCGCTTGGCGACACAGGGCGCCCTGTCATCCGATAGTCTCGATCTCTTGGCCAAGATGCCAAGCAGCATCAGCCACTACGGCTCTCGCCATCATCTTATGCAGCGAGGTGAGCTTCCAACGCATTGTCATTTGCTGCTGCAGGGATATCTGTGCTGGCAGGATCCCGATGGCCGCGATGGCCGGATCATCTCGATCCATGTACCGGGCGACGTTCCAGACCTCTATACGGTCCATGACCTTCAAGTTGATTATGATCTCGTAACGGTTGGTCCAGCGGTCGTCGCATCGATTCCTCACCGCTTCTTCCGAGAGTTGGCCGAGCTATCGCCTACGCTCTGGCGTTCGCTATTGCGGCTCATTCTGATCGACGCTGCGACCTCAAGAAACTGGATCCTGAACGTGAGCAGCCGCGACGCGCTCGAACGCGTCGCGCATCTCATATGCGAACTCGCAACACGGCTACGCGCCGTCGGTCTGGCGAGAGACCTCCGCGTTCCCTCCCCCTTCACGCAATCCGAGCTCGCGGCGGCCTGCAGCATATCGGCCGTCCACGCCAACCGGACCATCCAGGAGCTTCGTCGCAGCAGCCTGCTGCAGTGGCATTCAAAGACCATTACGATCACAAACTGGTATGGTTTGGTCCGTCTGGCCGGCTTCAATCCGGCCTATCTGCGGTTACCTGCAATCGACGAGGTTGAGGCAGCCGAGCCGCCGACGGCAAGATCAACCGAAGCAGCCGTTATCGCAGATTCGCTGCGATGACTGAGTGCATTTTCGACTTGTTCAATGACGGGGCTCCAATCGCCCGGCTTTCTCTGGCGAAATAGCCGGGCCGTCGGGTACCAAATAGAGCGTTCACCGGATGCGGGCCAACGCCAGTCGCAGTCAGCATGCAGAAGAATCCACACGTCGAGCCCCAGCGCGCCGGCAAGATGCGCGACCATCGTATCCACGCAGATGACGAGATCCAGTTGAGCCATTCGTTGGCCCAACAAGCAAATATCCACTGTGCTGATATCCCGCGCGCCGATCGTTGGCGCCATTGCGGCTCCCGGCCCACGCTGCAAGGAGTACAAGTCGATGTTGGCCCCGCCCAGACGTTGCAGCTCGGCAACCGGAATTTCTCTCCGCTTGTCCCAGGCACCCACCTCCCAAACCAGGCCTACTGCCGTTTGCCCGCCAATGCGCTCCCGAAATCGCACGGTGGTCGGCGACAGGCTGAGATACGGCCTCTGCAATGCAATATGGTCTCGATTCGCCCTGATGGCGTGCGGCACCTCCATGATCTCGATATCGACGTCGAATTCGACGTCAGGCACACCATTGTGAAGCGGGATAGCGCGATCGACACCGTCGGCTCGACTAATCAGGGCAAGCAACGGCGGCTGGCACCAGACGGTTACGCCACGCGCAATTGCCCGCAGTGCGGGCATGAAGCGGATGAACTGGATTGTATCGCCGAGGCCGTGGTAGCAACGAACCAGGACACTCCTGCCCCGCAACTCCTCGCCGCGCCAGATCCGCTGCAGATGACGAGGTCCAAGGTGTTTATCTCCCCCCGGTGCCCACAGTCGCGCCAGATCGCGGTCACTGATGGCCCATGCGCGGTCGAACTCGCCGGCGCGCATGGCATCAATCCAGTCCTGCCCAGCGCCGGCCGATCGATCAGTCGAGGCAGCAACGGCCGGTCCGATCATTTGGCACTGGATCGCCGAACGAACTTGTGGAAACGGCTGGTCTTTCCGTCCTTGGTGCGATCCTGGTAGAGAAACGCAAGGTCGGCCTCGTCGAACTTGCGGAAGAATTCGTCCCAACCGATGTGGTCAAGCCCCTCATCAGGGGGATCGAAGTCGATCCGCAGGATACCTGCATGACCATCTTCTTCGGTTGCTTCAACAGTTGCCGGACGACCGTGCCGGGACTCGGCCCAATGCCGGATTGAGTTGTGGTCGGTGGTGGTGTGGGCTTCGGTTTCATCCACCTTGCTGTGGCTTTGCGTCATCAACTTATCTCGCGCGCTATCGGGTTCTGATCTAGGTGAGCCAGTCTGGCTCTCCGGGCGAAACGCCGCTTGGCGCAAATAGTTCTTAGCGAGTTGTCGCGACGGTTGTCCCCGATCTGACCGGAGCATCATGTTCTTCATCTTCATCCAGGATGAAGGTCGTTCCGTAGAACTGCAGCCCGACACTATCCTGAGTTAAGAAATTTCGATTTTCGCGACATGAACCGTGATGCTGGCGTTTCCGACTGGCTCTACTCAGGAACGAACATACCCTGCGGTACGTTCGCCGCCGTACTTACATTCTGGCACAACTCCAGAGGACCACAGCAGATGCATTCACGCCTTCAGGACCGCCGGCGCGTACGCGTCGGCATCGTCGGAGTTGGCAATTGCGCGAGCTCACTCGTGCAGGGCCTCGCCTATTACAGGTGCGCCAAATCGAACGAGCCGGTGCCGGGCCTGATGAACGCGAATCTGGGTGGGTACCACATCAGCGACATCGAAATCAGCTCCGCCTTCGACGTCAATGTCAGCAAAGTCGGTCTCGACGTGGCCGATGCGATCGGGGCGACACCAAACAACACGCACCGGTTCTGTGATGTCAAACAGACTGGCGTGGCCGTACAGAAAGGGCCGGTGCTCGACGGAGTCGGCCGCTACCTCGAAGGCGATATCCCGGTTGACGATACGCCGCCCGTCGATGTCGCCGATGTCTTGATGAAATCCCGAACCGATGTGCTGGTGTCGTATCTGCCGGTCGGCTCGCAGCGTGCCGGTGAGTGGTACGCTGAACAGGCAATCGCAGCGGGCTGCGGATTCGTCAACTGCATTCCCGTGTTCATTGCGTCCAACCCGTCCTGGAGACGTCGCTTTGAGGAGGCCGGCCTTCCATTGATCGGCGATGACATCAAAAGTCAGGTCGGCGCCACCATCGTGCACCGTGTCCTTGCCAATCTGCTTCGTGAACGAGGCGTCCGGCTCGACCGGACGTACCAGCTGAATGTCGGCGGCAATGCCGATTTCAAGAATATGTTGGAGCGTGATCGTCTCGCATCCAAGAAAGTCTCGAAGACGCAGGCGATCACCAGTCAATTCGACGTACCGATGGATGCCGACAATGTTCATGTCGGTCCCAGCGATCACGTTCCGTGGCTGACTGACCGCAAGCTCGCCTTCATCCGCCTGGAAGGAACCACTTTTGGCGGAGTCCCGCTGTCGGCCGAAGTCAAGCTCGAGGTTTGGGATTCACCAAACTCTGCGGGAGTCGTGATCGATGCCGTCCGCTGCGCCAAGCTTGCAATCGATCGCGGGGTCGGCGGCGCCCTGACCGGCCCGTCTAGCTACTTCATGAAATCACCTCCACAGCAATTCACCGATGACGAAGCCCGTCGGCGCACGCGCGACTTCATCGACGACGGACGTGACTGATGGCCAAGGCCATTCACCTGATCCGGCATGGCCATCACCCGCTGCTCGGGCAATGTCTGAGCGGCAGGATGTCGGATGTATCGCTCGACACATTGGGACTGCAGCAGATGGCCCGTTGTGCCGGGCTGCTGCATCCGCGACCGCACATCATCCGGTCGAGCCCACAGCGTCGCACCCGGCAATCAGCCGATATTCTGGGAAATGCGCTTGGCCTGCCAGTGCAGATTGCCTCCGAGATCGACGAAATCGACTATGGCGAATGGACCGGCCGACGGCTTGCGGATCTGCAGGGCGATCCGATCTGGTCGCGATGGAATGCGCAACGTGGCATTAGCCGCCCGCCGGGTGGCGAGAGCATGAGCGCGCTGCAGGAGAGAGTGATCGCGTATCTTGAACGATTGCATCGCGATCCGACCACGATGGTCGTCGCCCTGATCAGTCACGCGGAGCCAATCCGGGCGGCGTTGCTCCACTACAAGGGCATGTCGCTGAACGATTTCCTTTCTATCGTGGTCGATCCGGCCAGCATTCACACATTGTGGTTCGACGAAGCCGGCGTTCAAGTCACATACGGAAACGACGAGGTGGCAACGTGAAGATCGTGATCTTCGGCCTGACGATCTCATCATCATGGGGCAATGGTCATGCCACCCTGTGGCGGGGTCTCTGCAAGTATCTCGCCCGTCTCGGTCATAGTGTCGTGTTCTATGAGCGCGACGTGTCCTACTACGCAGCAGCCAGGGACATGTTCGAGCTTCCCGGCGGCCGCCTGCAGCTATTCTCGTCCTGGTCTGAAATCGAGGATCGCGCGCGTGCTGATGTGGCGGATGCCGATGCCGCGGTCGTCACCTCCTATTGTCCGGACGCCATCGCGGCCACCGACCTGATTCTTCAATGCGGGCACGCGCTTCCAGTCTTTTATGATCTGGATACTCCGATCACCATGGCCAAGCTCAAGGCAGGCCAGCCAGTTCCCTACATCGGGGCGTCAGGCCTGCGGGATTTCAAGCTCGTGTTGAGCTTCACCGGCGGACCGCAGATAGCAGATGAATTTCGACAGAGATTGGGGGCTGAAAACGTTCGCCCGCTTTACGGCCACGTTGACGGCGACGCGCATTACCCAGCCGCTTCCCAGCCGCACTATCGCGCCGCTCTATCGTATCTCGGAACATATTCCGAAGATCGCCAACGCGCGCTGGAGGCTTTGTTCGTCGCTCCTGCCCACAAAAGACAGGATCTGCGTTTCCTGATCGGTGGCGCGCAATATCCCGATAGCTTCCCGTGGTCGCCGAATGTCTTCTTCGTTCGCCATCTTCCCCCCGCGGAGCATCCACCATTCTTCGCATCCTCGCGCCTCACGCTCAACGTCACGCGCCCAGCGATGTCGGAGATGGGCTGGTGTCCATCCGGGCGACTGTTTGAAGCTGCCGCCTGCGGCGTGCCCCTCATCAGCGACGCTTGGATGGGCATCGAGGAATTTCTGACGCCGGGCGACGAAATATTGTTGGGGCATGATGCGCAGGACGTGCTCGAAGCGCTCGACATGAGTGATTCCGAATTGCAGCAAATGGCGCGGCGCGCCCGGGAACGCATCCTGGTCGAACATTCCTCGGAGCGGCGTGCGCGCGAGCTGGACATTTTGCTGGAACAGGCGGCGCGACGCGACATTGATCAACCCCTGACAGCGGAGGCCTGACATGTGGGGCATCGTGCCGGCCGCTGGCCGCGGCAGCCGTATCCAGCCGCTGGCGTTTTCCAAGGAGTTGTTGCCGGTCGGGAGCCGGCGTGACAACGGAACGGATCGTCCCTGCGCAGTAGCGGAGTATCTCGTTGAACGGCTGATCATTGGCGGCGCCGACAAGATCTGCTTCGTCATTTCGCCTGGCAAGTCCGACATCCTCGAATATTTCGGTGACCACTATCGCACCGCGCAGCTGGCCTATGTCGTCCAGCCGGACGCATTGGGTCTGTGTGACGCTGTCTTCCGGGCAAGCGCCGTAGTCGGGGAACGCGACGACGTCGTGGTAGGCCTGCCCGACACGATCTGGTTTCCGAAGACCGCCCTGCGCGAGCTGCCCGAGGCCGATCTGTCGTTCCTCCTGTTTCCTGTCGAACATCCTGAGTTCTTCGATGCTGTGGTCCTCGCGGGCGAGCAAGTTCAGGAAATCCAGGTCAAGCGGCCTGACGCGACGACCGACTGGATCTGGGGCGCTTTCCGAATGTCGGCGACCGGCTTTCACGACCTGCGCCAATTGTGGCGACTGCGCAATCCTCGTGACGAATATTTCGGAACGTTGGTGAACGCCTATCTCGCGGCCGGCGGCCGCGGCGTCGGGGTGAAAGCTGGCGACACTTATGTCGACGTTGGGACCGTCAATGGCTACCGCACGGCGATGGCGCTGCTTTCCGACGAGGCTGTCGATGTCACGGACCATGGCCTGCCACCTCTCCACCTCTAGGACCAACAAACGAGGAAACGCATGACGGGTGCCACGCTCTCCACAGAAGAAATTCGACAGCGGATCGACGCACTTGGACCATGGTTCCATAACCTCGACCTCAACGGGATCAGCACCGCTCCATCGCATTTCCTTGGAGACTATCCGCGTGTGAAGTGGCGTCACTTCGCCGAAGTGGTCCCCGCCAACCTTGAGGGCAAGACCGTCCTCGACATAGGCTGCAATGCCGGCTTCTACGCGCTGGAAATGAAGCGCCGTGGCGCTGCGCGCGTGCTCGGCCTTGATACCGACGATGAATACCTGGCGCAGGCACGGTTTGCCGCTGATGTCACTGGCCTCGATATCGAATTCCGGAAGCTCTCGGCATATGATGTCGGACAGCTTCACGAACGATTCGATCTCGTGATCTTCATGGGAGTCTTGTATCATCTGAGGCACCCACTGCTCGCGCTCGACCTGATCCACGAGCACGTCGCAGCCGACCTGCTGTTGTTCCAGTCCATGCAACGTGGCGATAGCGGCGTCGACCACGTCGACAGCGACTACGACTTCTGGACGACCGACCAGTTCGACTCTCCCGGCTATCCCAGGCTGCACTTCATCGAGCACAAATACGCCGAAGATCCTACCAACTGGTGGGTGCCGAACCGCGCCTGTGTGGAGGCCATGCTGCGCAGCTCCGGCTTTTCGATCATCGCCCATCCCGAGGATGAGGTCTACCTCTGCAAGCGGCTGGCGCCGCGTGAGCCCGCGACATCTCTTCTCTCGGAAAAGGTAGCCGCTCGATGATCGAGGCAGCCAAGATTTGGAACGAACCGAACAACAAATCGCATTGGGACATATGGCTCGATCCGGATTGGACAAGATTTGCCGAGCTTGTGATCACCGCGGGCAAGGCCATTCGAAGCGCGCACCCCACGTTGCCGAGGGTCCTCGGCGGCATCTCGCCAATCGATCCCGGCTTCATGCGCACCATGCAGACGCGCGGCGCGCTGGATCACGTCGACGCGGTGGCAGTGCACGGCTTCCCGCTGGACTGGAATCTCTGGCAGATCGACCAATGGCCGAACAAGCTCTCCGAAATCCAGGCTGAAGTCGCGCTTCCCGTTTGGGTGACGGAAGTTGGCGTATCGTCGTTCGGCGCCGAGCAGGTTCAGGCATGGGGCCTCGAGCGCACCGCCGATCTGCTGATAGGACGTGCACCGCGCATTCATTGGTACAGCCTGTACGATCTGCCATCGAGCTGGGAAGCGACCACCCGCCACAGGGAAGCGGAAGGTTCGTCCTACTACAGGCACTTCCATATGGGCCTGCTGCGCGAAGACGGATCGCCCAAGCAGGCGCTCAAGCTCTATGAGCGATACGCGCCGTACATGGGCCTGTGTCAGTGGTTCCATTTCGAGGACCACCGTCTGTTGGACGCAGCAGGCTGGATGCGTCGGCTCGGCATGAGACATCTGCGAACCGGCCTATCATGGGCAGATAGTTTCCGCCCCAATGCGCTCGCCTGGTTCGACCGTCAGATGGACGCACTCGCCGAATTCGAGGTTACCCTGACATTCTGCTTCACGCCGCAACATCGCGGCATCGCACCGCACCACACCAGTCCACCATTGGATGCAAACGAGTTCGCCGATTTCTGCGCACAGATGGTCAAGCGCTACTGCGCGCGGACCGGCGCCGCGCCGTCGCTGCCGAGCACTGAACCGGAAAGTAAGCCTGTATGCGCGCTTTGATTCTCGTGATGGATTCGGTCGGCATCGGTGGAGGGCCCGATGCCGCGCTCTACGGTGATCACGGCGCCGACACCCTCGGTCACATCGCGGAAGCTTGCGCCCGTGGCGCGGCCGACAATGATATCCGCAACGGGCCGCTTGCGATACCGCACCTCGTCGCCTTGGGCCTCGGTCAGGCTTGCCGCCTCGCCACGGGCCGCACTCCACCGGCACTCGACGGGCCGGTCCATTCGTACGCCATGTTCGGCTGTGCCAGCGAGCGTTCGAAGGGAAAGGATACCCCCTCCGGGCATTGGGAGATCGCCGGCGTGCCGGTCCCGTTTGACTGGGGCTACTTTCCGAAGACCAGGCCATGCTTCCCGAAAGGCCTTGTCGAGCGGCTCTGCGATGATGCTGGCGTCCCCGGCATCATCGGGAACTGTCACGCCTCCGGCACTGAGATCATCCGCGAACTAGGCGAACGCCATATGCAAAGCGGAGAACTGATCTGCTACACCTCTGCCGATAGTGTATTCCAGATCGCAGCGCATGAAGGAACATTCGGGCTGGAGCGGCTCTACGCCATATGCGCACTCGCCCGTCGCCTGGTCGATCCACTCAACATCGGACGGGTCATTGCCAGGCCCTTCGTCGGTTCGGCAGCCGCAAACTTCAAGCGAACCGCACACCGTCGCGATTTTTCTGTCCCGCCTCCCGGCCAGACGATCCTCGATCGTGCCGCCGATGACGGCCGCGACATCGTTTCGATCGGCAAGATCGACGACATTTTCGCCCATCGCGGTACCGGCCGTAACAAGCGCGGCGACGGCAACGACACCCTGTTCGACTGTACTCTGGAGGCGATTGACGATCTGGCAGACGGCGGGCTGCTGTTTGCAAATTTCATCGACTTTGACACCCTCTACGGTCATCGGCGAGATATCGCCGGATACGCGGCCGCGCTCGAGCAGTTCGACCGCCGTCTCCCGGAATTGCTGTCGCGTCTGGAATCCGACGACCTGCTGATCTTGACGGCCGACCACGGCTGTGACCCGACTTGGGATGGAACGGACCATACCCGCGAACAGGTGCCGATCCTGGCGCGGACGAGCAATCGAACACGGGACATTGGCAAGCGGACGGGCTTTTCAGATATCGCAGCAACCGTCGCGCGCCATCTTGGTCTCCCTCCCGTCGCGCATGGCTCGGCGTTTTAGGTCGCATGCCATTGCGATTCACTCAGGTTATTGATCCAGATTAGCGAAATTATCGTTTGTACATTTCGCAGGAACGAACATTCCTCCGCACGCGTCTTTCTTTCAATGTGATTGGAGCGCGGTCGATCGACCAACTTCGTAGCGCGCTTCCACTCTCATCTCCCGGCCAGACACCGGTCTGGCCTCATCTCGGACAGGGAGCAGCGGCGAATGACTCGTGTTTTGATTACTGGCGGCGCCGGATTTATCGGCTCACATGCTGCCGACACGTTGCTTGCCGCAGGCTACGAGGTCCGATTGCTGGACAATCTGTCTTTGCAGGTCCATGGCCCGGACGGCAAGCGCCCGTCCTATTTGAACAAGGACGCAGACCTCATGGTCGGCGACATCACGGATGAGCTTGCCATTGAGCGCGCGCTGCGGGGCGTAGACAAAGTGCTGCATCTGGCCTCGTCGGTTGGCGTGGGTCAGAGCATGTACGACATCGCGTCCTATGTCAGGACCAACGAGCTTGGCACCGCGCAGCTGCTCCAGGCTCTGTCGCGGCACCCTGTCGAACGACTCGTTGTCGCATCCTCAATGAGCGTCTACGGCGAGGGATTGTATCGAGGCATCGATCATGTCGCGTACGCCGCCGGCGACCGTTCGATCGATCAGCTCCGCGACGGCGACTGGGAGTTGCACGACAGCGTCGGGCGAAACCTGGAGCCGGTGCCGACTCCCGAATCCAAGCTACCATGCCTCAGCTCAATCTATGCGCTGAACAAATATGCGCAGGAACGCATGTGCCTGATCACTGGAAGGGCTTACGGTATCCCGACCGTCGCACTCCGCTTTTTCAATGTGTTCGGTCCGCGCCAGGCGCTGTCAAATCCCTACACGGGCGTCTTGGCGATCTTCGCCGCGAGGCTGCTGAACAGCAGGTCGCCCCTGGTGTTCGAGGACGGTCTGCAGCGCCGCGACTTCGTCCACGTCAGCGATGTAGCGCGAGCCTGCCATCTAGCGCTGGAGTCGCGCCACGCTTCGGAGGTCTTCAACATCGGTTCAGGTCAGAGCCGGACGATCCTGTCCGTCGCACAGAGCCTCGCCGAGGTCATGGGCCGAACCGACATCGCGCCCGAGATTACCGGAAAGTACCGTGTCGGCGACATCCGCCATTGCTTCGCCGATATCAGCAAGGCATCTGCCGAGCTGGATTTTGCGCCGAATGTCGCCTTCGAGGATGGTCTTGACGAGCTGTCCGGTTACCTAGCCGATCAGATCGCCGATGACCATGTCGAGCGGGCTGCCGAGGAACTGTCACGCCGGGGACTGGTGGCATGATGGACGCAGGCCAGAACAGACCCGTGCTGGTGACCGGCGGCTGCGGCTTCATCGGCTGCAACCTCGCAGACCGGCTTGCGGCCCGCGGCGACTCAGTCGTGGTCTTCGATAGTCTCGCCCGCACCGGCGTTCGCGAAAATGCGCACTGGCTCAAGTCGAGACATGACGGACGGGTCGAGATCGTCGTCGCTGATATTCGCGATCCTATTCCCGTCATCGATGCCGTTAAGGACGCTCGCGCCGTGCTGCACCTCGCGGCCCAGGTAGCCGTTACCGACAGCCTGTCCGACCCCGCAGGCGATTTCGAGACCAACGCGCACGGGACTCTCAACGTGCTGGAGGCCGTCCGCCTGCACAATCCATCGGCGCCTGTCCTGTTTGCGTCCACGAACAAGGTCTATGGCCGGCTGGGTGACCAGACCGGCGTTACCCGCGTAGACCGGCGCTACGTACCGGTTGCCGACGGCGTTGCTCGAGGCGTCTCCGAGGACACGCCGCTCGATTTTTATAGCCCGTATGGCTGCTCCAAGGGCACGGCCGATCAGTATGTCCATGACTATGCCCGGGTGTTCGGGTTGCAAACTGTCGTGATGCGAATGAGCTGCATCTACGGGCCTCGGCAGTTCGGCACAGAAGATCAGGGCTGGATCGCACATTTCCTCAGGAGCGCGATCGAGAACCGAGCCCTGACAATCTACGGCGACGGATATCAGGTGCGCGATGCGCTGCATGTCAATGATGCCGCCGAGGTCTGGCTGTCGGCGCTCGACCAAATCGGACTCAGCCGTGGCCGCGTGTTCAACCTTGGTGGCGGCTCCTCCAATGCGGTGAGCCTGCTCGAGCTGATCGACGAGATCGCGCAGCTGACCGGCCGCGAGGTGCAATACGGGTTCGCCGACTGGCGGCCTGGCGACCAGCCCTGGTACGTCACGGACACCAGCGCGCTCACCAAATTGTTGGGTTGGACGCCGAAGGTCCCGCTGCGCGAGGGCTTGCAGTCGCTGCATGCCTGGCTCGACGGCCGGTTCGGGCCATCCGTCGTACACAAGGGAGCCTCGGCATGACCCGCGTTGCTCTGATCAATCCGAATTGGAATTTCGACGGCAGCATCTATTTCGGTTGTCGCCAACCACACTTGCCGATCGAGTTCGGCATCTCCGCGCATTATCTGCGTCAAGCCGGTCACCCGACGCTACTGCTCGATGCCCATATGTTCGACCTCTCGCATTGCGAAATCGAGGCCGAGCTCCGCGCCTTCAGGCCTGATCTGATCGCGGTCACCACTGCGCCGACCTATTTGTTCTGGCGCTGCGCACCGCCCGAGCTGCGTATCCCACAGGAACTGCTGCTCTCGCTGTTCGGTCTGGCACCAACCCTGGTCGCCGTCGGTCCGCACGGATCGACGACGCCGAGAACGGCGCTGCGCAAGCTCGGCGCAGATATCGTGGTGATGGGCGAGTGCGAGCGCGCGTTGGTGCGCCTTGCCAATGGCGATCGCGATTTCGCCGGACTCTGCTTCCTCGATGGCAGAACCGTTCGGGTCAACGGCGGACCGCAGGCCGTCGCCTTCAAGGACCAGCCCGCGCTGCAATGGCCGGCCGAGATGATCCGTAGTCATCATCACCATCATCACCGCTTCGAGGCGGAACCGACCGGCGCCGGCGCCGAGGTCGAAGCCTCGCGGGGGTGCCCCTATAACTGCACGTTCTGCGCCAAGGAGAATTTCCGCAACGCCTATCGCCGGCGTCCCGCAGCGGCGGTCCTCGACGAGATCGACGGCCTGCGGCGTCACGACACCGAGTACCTCTACTTCATCGACGAGATCTTCCTGCCGAATGCCGAACTTCTGCACGGACTGACCGCACGCGGCATCAAGTTCGGCATCCAGACCCGGATCGACCTCTGGAAGCCCGACATGCTGGCGCTGCTCGGCCGCGCCGGCTGTGTATCGATCGAGGCTGGCGTGGAAAGCCTGACGCCGGAGGGCCGCGTAGCGCTGGCCAAGAACTGCAAGATGACGACGGACCAGCTGGCGGACCGGCTGATCGAGGCCCGCCGGCACGTTCCCTTCGTCCAAGCCAACCTGATCGAGATGCCCGAAGACGACGATCCGGTCGTCCAGCGTTGGCGACGCCAGATGCAGGATGCCGGCGTCTGGGCCAACGATCCGGTCCCGATCTATCCGTATCCGGGCTCGCCGGACTATCGAAAGCTCTGGGGCGAGCCGGACGACTTCGCCTGGGAGCGAGCACACCAGCACTACCTCGCGATATTCGACCAGTTCAGCGATGTCCAGGAAGGACGTCCAGTCCCGCTCGCCGAACTCGAGCTGCAGGTTACGCCATGACTGCGACGTCACGCCTCACCGTGATGATGACAACCGATGCGATCGGCGGCGTCTGGAACTTCTCGTGCTTGCTCGCCACGGCGCTGGCCGGCATGGGCGCGGATGTTCATCTCGTCGTGATGGGGCCGGCTCCGAGTTCCGAGCAACGCGGCATGCTGCGTGATTTTCGCGTCCAACTGATCGAGACCAATCTCGCGCTGGAGTGGCAAGACCCGGACGGAGCCGATCTGCCCAACGCCAGACGTGTGCTTGCCGGCCTCGAATCGCGGATCCGTCCCGACGTCATCCATCTCAACAGCTACCGCGAGGCCTCATTCAATTGGATGGCCCCGACAATCGTCGTTGCGCACTCCTGCGTGAACTCCTGGGCGCGTGCTTGCAACGATACGGCATGGCTCGACCAGCCGGCGTGGCAACACTACACCAGCTCGGTCCGGGAAGGCCTCAATGCGGCGTATAACTGGGTCAGTCCCAGCCGGAAACTACAGCATGCTATTCACGAGATTTATTGCCCGAACACGCCCGGCACCGTGATCTGGAATGGCGCGCTGCCGGTTTCGCTGCCGACGCCCAAACGTGCCTTTCTGCTGGCGGCAGGCCGGCTTTGGGACCCCGCTAAGAACCTCTCTGCCACCGCCGAGCTTGCGCAAGGACTGGATTGGCCGGTGCTGATGGCCGGCCCGACATCGGGCCGTATCCCGGCCGGCCCCATCTGGCTCGGGTCGCTCGATCATGATTCGCTGCTAGCCCGCATGAAGCAGGCAGCGATCTTTGTCAGCCTAGCGCTCTATGAGCCGTTCGGCCTTGCTGTGCTCGAAGCTGCATCGGCCGGCTGCGCGCTGGTTCTCTCGGATATTCCGACGTTTCGCGAACTGTGGGACGACGCCGCCCTGTTCGTGGATCCTGCCAACAAGCGTGAGCTCAACCGCGCGGTGAACAGACTCTGCGCCGATTACGACTGGCGCGTACAGCTTCAGCACGCCGCCCAGGAGCGGTCGCGGCGCTACTCGTTGGCGCAAATGGCCGGCACGTATCATGATCTCTATGCCGCCCTGCCAGCGGCTCGTGCGACCCAATCGCCCGCACCCGCTTTGGAGATGACGGCATGAAATGCGTTCTGTTCTGTCATGCGTTCACCTCGTGCTGGAACAATGGCAATGCCCATTTTCTCCGCGGCGTCGCGCGCGAGCTCGATGCGCTCGGGCACGACGTCGGCATCTACGAACCAGCCGATGGCTGGAGCCGGCTCAACGCGCTTCGTGATGGCGGCGAACAGGCGCTGCGGGAAGCCGAAGCTCTGCTGCCCGGGATCGATATCAGGCAGTATCAGCCCGGCCTCAATCTCGAAGAGGTCCTGGACGACGCGGGCCTCGTGATCGTCCATGAGTGGAATCGTCCTGACCTGGTCAAGGCAATCGGTCGACATCGTATCTTGTCAGGTGACTACACGCTGCTGTTTCACGATACCCATCACCGCGCGGTGACTTCCCCCCAGGAACTGGCGCGCTTCGACCTATCCGGATTCGATGGCGTGCTCGCCTTCGGCGAGATCCTGCGGGAGATCTATCTCGGGCTCGGCTGGACCAATCGTGCTTACACCTGGCACGAAGCCGCGGACACCGGTCTTTATCACCCGATGCCGCACATTCCGCGACGGAACGACGTGGTCTGGATCGGAAATTGGGGCGATGGAGAGCGCGCAGCCGAACTCATCGAGTTCCTGATCTCCCCTGCGTCACAGCTGGGATTGCGCGGCGAAATTCACGGCGTGCGCTACTCGGAGGCCGCATTGCGTGTGATCGAGGCGGCGGGCATGGATTATTGCGGCTGGTTGCCGGCACATCGTGCGCCTGCGGCGTTCGCGGCCGCACGTGCAACGGTCCATGTGCCACGCGGCCCCTATGTGCAGGCGCTCCCTGGGATACCGACCATCCGGATGTTCGAGGCGCTTGCCTGCGGCATTCCGATCGTCTCCGCACCGTGGAGCGACGTCGAGCGCTTGTTTCCGGAAAACGCCTATCTGCGAGCCCGCAATGGCGATCAGATGCGGACGGCACTTAAGACGCTGCTGCACGATCCGCAGCTTGCATGCGCAACGGTGAAGTCGGGCCTTGACGCGATTGCGGAGCGACATACCTGTCGCCACCGCGTCATTCAGCTGCTCGACATTGTCGCGCAAATCCGAGGGCCCCGGCGGCAAACGGCACAATCTCGGCGGGAAGGAGCGCTCGCATGAAGATCTGCTTCTTCGGCTCCAGCCTCGTCTCCTCCTATTGGAACGGCGCCGCGACTTACTACCGCGGCATGCTCAAGGAGCTCGCAGCCCTTGGCCACGATATTAGCTTCTTCGAGCCCGACGCCTTCCAGCGCCAGCAGCATCGCGATATCGCAGATCCGCCCTGGGCCAAGGTTCTGGTCTATCCGGCGACAACTGAAGGATGGCAGAGTTCACTTGAGATTGCCGCCCGGTCCGCCGACCTCCTGATCAAGGCGAGCGGCGTCGGCGTTTTCGATCAGGAGCTTGAGAACGCAGTGGTCGAGATCCCCTCGCGCGCCGTCCGCATCTACTGGGATGTTGACGCGCCGGCGACGCTAGACGCGATGTCGCAGCACCCCCACCATCATCTGCGCAGGGCGATCCCGCGCTACGACCTGGTTTTGACCTATGGCGGCGGCGAGCCCGTTATAGCTGCCTACCGATCCGTCGGTGCGCCCGACTGCATTCCGATCTACAACGCGCTGGACACGTCGACGCATTTCCCTGCCCCGGCGAGCCCGAGGTTCGGCTGCGATCTCGGCCTGCTGGCGAACCGCTTGCCCGACCGAGAGCAACGGATCGACAATTTCTTCCTCGAGGTCGCCCGCACCTTGCCGTCAAGACAGTTCGTGCTGGGCGGCTCGGGCTGGGACAACAAGGACACGCCCGCCAATGTCCGCCGTGTTGGCCACGTCGGCACCGGCGATCATAACGCGTTCTTCTGCTCCGGCCTCGCCACGCTGAACGTCAATCGCGAGAGCATGGCGCGCTATGGATTTTCGCCGCCGACACGCGTTTTCGAGGCTGCCGGCGCCGGGGCATGCCTGATTACCGACGACTGGAAGGGCATCGACGCCTTCCTCGAGCCGGGGCGCGAGGTACTGGTCGCATCGAGCGGCGCCGCCGTCGCCGAGCATCTGGATTCGCTGACGCGAGAGATTGCGCGCGCGATCTCGTTGCGCGCAAGAGCGCGAATCCTCGCGCATCACACCTACCGGCAGCGCGCGCGGCAGTTCAACACGCTGTTCGCGGAACGAGCAGCGAGAATAGAGGCAGCGGAATGACCCTCAGCATTGTCGTCATTGGACTATCGGTTACCTCGTCTTGGGGGAACGGTCACGCGACCACCTATCGCGCCCTGATCGAGGCCCTGGCGCAGCGCGACCATCGCGTGACATTCCTGGAGCGGGACATGCCGTGGTATCGCGAACATCGCGACCTCGCCAAGCCATCAACCTGGTCGGTTGAACTCTATCAATCGCTCCCGGACCTTGCGTTTAGATTCGGCAAGACCATCAGCATCGCCGATGTCGTGATCGTCGGTTCATACGTTCCCGATGGCATCGCGGTTGCGGATTGGGTAACCACCAACGCGCGAGGCATAACGGCCTTCTACGATATTGATACGCCCGTCACGCTTGCCGGTCTCGATCGAGGTCTGCCATATCTTTCCGCGGCGCTGATCCCGCGATTTGATCTTTATTTGTCATTCACGGCAGGAGACGTGCCAAAGGTCGTCGAGACCGAATATGGCAGCCCGCTCGCACGCGTACTCCATTGCAGCGCCGATATTGACCTCTACCGGGGCCAGCAGAGCGAGCCGAAATGGCAGCTCGGTTATCTCGGAACCTACAGCCCTGACCGTCAAGACTCGGTCGAGCGGTTAATGGTCGCTCCAGCGCGTGCCGCGCCGGACCTGCAGTTTGTCGTCGCCGGCTCGCAGTATCCTGCCATAGAGTGGCCGGAGAATGTCGCGCGGATCGATCATCTCGCTCCGTCCCGGCACGCAGCTTTCTACTCAGAGCAACGTTTCACACTGAACATTACGCGTGCGGATATGCGCGCTCTCGGCTTTTCGCCCAGTGTGCGACTGTTCGAGGCAGCCGCATGCGGAACGCCTATCATTTCGGATCGCTGGCCGGGCATCGAGACGATCCTGGAGCCCGGGGCCGAGATACTGCTCGTTGACGATTCGGGCGATGTCGTCGAGATCCTGCGCGACATGCCGGACGAACGTCGGCAGTCGATCGGCGCAAGAGCCCGTCGGCGCATTCTGGCCGACCACACGCCAGCACATCGGGCACGTCAGCTGGAATTCTATCTACAGGAAGCGACCGCCCAGCGCCGATCGAAATCGGTTAACCGACCGAGCGTACGCAGCAAGCAAGCTGCAGAGATCTGAGGAGGGTCTATGACATATCAAGCGCGGATCACCGGCACTCGACCTGCACGCACCGTATTGATCACGGGCGGCGCTGGCTTTATCGGATCGCATCTTTGTGACGCATTGTTACGTCGGGGCGAACGCGTGATCTGTGTCGACAATCTCTTCACCGGCACGCTCGACAACATCAGGCCGCTTCTCAATCATCCGCGATTCGAATTCATCCAACACGACGTCCGCGACCCATTAAGCATCTCCGTGGAAGTCGACCAGATCTACAGCCTGGCCTGTCCGGCCTCGCCACGGCACTACCAGCGGGATCCGATCGGCACGATGAAGACGTGCGTCATCGGCACCATGAATGTACTTGAGTTGGCTCGACAGAAAGCCGCGCGCGTCCTGCAAGCCTCGACCAGCGAAGTCTATGGCGATCCCGAGGTTCATCCGCAGCCGGAGACCTATGTCGGTCATGTCAACATGATCGGGCCCCGCGCCTGTTACGACGAGGGCAAACGCGCGGCGGAGACTTTGATGTTCGACTACCAGCGGACGCATGGTGTGGAAGTGAAGGTCGCCCGCATCTTCAACACTTATGGGCCCCGCATGCTGGAGAATGACGGGCGTGTCGTCTCCAATTTCATTGTCCAGGCGCTGCGCGGCGAACCGATCACAATCTATGGTGAGGGTAGCCAGACGAGAAGCTTCTGCTTTATCGACGATCTCGTCAGGGGCCTCGAATTGCTGATGGAGAGTCCGTCGACGGTGACGGGGCCTTGCAACCTCGGCAATCCCCAGGAGATCACCATCGAGGCCATCGCGCGAACGGTTCTTGCATGTACGCGATCGGCGTCGCCGCTGCGGTTCGAGTCCCTCCCAGAGGATGATCCCAAACGCCGGAAGCCCGTCATTGAAACCGCGGAACGATTACTGGGCTGGCGTCCTCGGGTGGCGTTGCAGGACGGTCTACAGGCGACAATCGCCTACTTCTCGCTCCGCGTGGCAACTCCAGCTCCCGCTCTGGTCAGCGCGCGACCGTCGGCCTCATCGGCGCGACGCAGGCGGGCGCAGCTGACCCTGGCCGGCCAGCAATGACACTGCCAAACCTAGTCGGCGGCGATCGCGAACCGCGATCGATCACTGTGTCTCCTCCACAGCCGATCGGTCGCGGCTACCGCAATTATCATCGTTTCGCCGTGGCGGACCGGCAAGGGACCGAAGTCGGCGCGACCTATGAACGCGACGTGCTGCGCTCCGGGCGCGTCGTTGGCGTGCTGGCAATCGACCTCGAGCGCGATGAAGTCGTTCTGACCCGCCAATTCCGGATCGGCGGTCATCTCGCGACGGGACGCGGCGAGATGATCGAGATCGTGGCCGGCCGGGTCGATCCCGGCGAGACATCCGAAGCGGCGGCGCGACGCGAGTGCGTCGAAGAGATCGGGCTCATGCCGCTATCCATGAAGCGGCTGTTCGACTTCCTGCCGGCGCCAGCGCTCACTGACGAGATCATGACGCTTTTCTTGGCACGTGTCGATGCTGCTGCAGCGCCCGTGCGCGCGGGCGCGCCGAACGACGGCGAAGATATCGCGGTTATCCGCTACCGGATAGGACGCGCCATCGAGCTGGTAAATGGAAACGAGATCCAAAGCGCTCCGACAATTCTCGCCCTGCAATGGCTGCAACTCTCGTTCTCTTCAGTCGACAGCTCCATCGTATAGCCCGCGACCGACGACCCCCTTGGTCTCCTTGACGGACTCGTAGAGACGTTCGAGGTCATCCTGATTCGCGTGGTGGCTTCCAGCCAGGTTATTAATGGTCGTTCGCTCCGCCATCCGGATGCCAGCCGATAAGTTTAAGTCCAGAGGCACAACCAAATACCGACATTCCAGTCAGGTGGCGATCTGACCGCCACCCAGCCAGGCCGTGGCGGATCGGGCAATTTGAGTTGATCACAGCGTGTCCGGCGTCCGCAGCGGTGAGGACTTGTCCTCGTTGATCAGCTCCTGTTCGGCCAAGTGCCAGAACTCCGCATCGCGGCCTTCAGGCTTTCCGGCCTTTTCCCACAGCTCATAAGCCCGGGCTGCGACAGCCTCGTCAATCCGTCCGTTCATGCGGCCTTCTGTCTGTTCTTTCGGTAAGCTTCGATCGCGCGGTTGGCGAGCATGATTTTTCGCCGCTCCTCCGTCAGCGTCATCTTTCCGATTTCCTTCACGAGGAGCCGGCTGGTCTCATAGCCATCGACAATTTCGCCTGACGCTTCGAGGAAATCCCAGGCGATCTGGACAGCACTCTCGACAAGGAGGTGTACGCTCTCACTCATAAGCAGAAAATGTCCGGGGATGCAGGTAGGTTCCTAAGCGAAGGGCCCCCGCCGGATACGAGAGCCCTTCAAGAGCCTAGGGGAGGAGAACCCCAAGCCCCTATGTCGGGGATTGAAGGCCCGGTGAACTCATCCACTCATCGAGATGGGCGGCGGTCTCCGCCTGACGGGCTTTCTTGACAAGCTGTTCACGCTCGGCGCCCTCAGGCATTTGCTTGGCTTGTTCACGGCTCTGCGCCGCGAACCTCCTGAGCCTCTCCTGCAGGGTTTCTGCTTGTCTGAAACGACGCCGTTTCTTCATGGCGCAGCTCCCTATTTGGGTAAGGTGGGCGCGCTGCGTTGCGCGTTTCATCACCGGTCGCCGTTGGCCGCACAGTGATCTGGCCCATGTAAGTACGAATCCGGGCGCCGATCTACAACGTGTGTTACTTTCTGAAAATCCACCTGAACGAGCTCGCTCGCGGCAAGCCTTCGGACGTGATGTCGCGGTGTTCGATTTCAGCCAGCCGTAAAAGCCGGCACACCGTGCCTTGGGATTTTCTGAGTGGTTTACTCAATTTGCTCTTCCGACTAATGACGCTGTCCAGCGCCTCACGGATCTTGCTCGATGTGGCGCATTTCGAGCCGGTGTCGACCTTGCCCATACAGACGAGGTCTTTGCCTTCCCTGCTCAAGCGTCAGATCGCCGTCGCGATAGAGCTGCACCAATTTGGGCGAAACCGCGCCCAGTCGCAGGCGTTGCCGTACCACATGCGCGGTCACGCCGAAGCGAGCCGCGATCTCCTCCGCACCGAGCCCGCGCTCGTCCGCGAGCTTTCGGAACGCCTCGAACTGGTCGGCCGGATGCATGCTCTCCCGGGTGACGTTCTCGTCCAGGCTGATCTCGTGAGGATCGTTCGCGGTATCGACGATGCAGGCGGATCGGCTCGTTCTTCCTGATCTCCTTCCGCTTCACCCGCAGCAACTGGGCCAGCCCGCTGCCCTCGCCGATGGTCACGCAAAATAATCCCGGTGGCCGCTCCCTCGCCATCGACCTCCGGTTCAACGACCAGATTCTGCAGCATGCCCTTGGCCGCAATGCTCACCGCCAGGGCCTCAATCGCCGCATCGCTGTGCGTCGTCTTGCGGGCATTCTTAGGCGACTTCTAGCTTGCTGAGCGGAATGAGAACCTCTGTTCCGTTCAGTTGTTCGATTGACTTGGCCGACATGATCGATCTCCTCTTGGCTTCATGGGTGCAGGGCGCACTCCGCGCCTGCGCCCTGCCCGTCGGCGAGACCGGGGGTAGCAAGTGCCAGGGCGACCCGACCTGTGGGGTATCGCCCGCCCGAACGGGGCCGCTCGAAGAGCGGGTCTGCACAAGCGTGTCCCAATTCGTCCAAGGTCGGCAGGCTGAGCAAAGCGCGGAAGACCGGGGAGACCGCTCGGGGCGGCGCCGGCAACAGCCGGCGCTTTACCCTGGCGCGCGCGAGGGGCGGAGCCCCGTAGCTCTCGACGATGAGAACGGAATTGAGATCAAGCCAACGGTGACAAGATCAAGGGGGCAACCGCCGACAGGGCAGTGATAGCGACGCGGGCATGCAATGACCGCGGGCACCGAGGCGACTGCAGTCGCGAGACCGGTTAACAAGGCACCCGAACGCGGGACAGTGATAACGACGCCGGCATGCAATGACGGGGGGCCCGCGGGCGAGTGCCTCCGGCGAGCGACTCATTATTATCCTCCCTTTGCGCGAGGGATCGCAGCCGGCTGGCCGAGACGCCACGCGGCTCGGGTCACAAGAGCCCGGTGCGGGGATAGCCGCACGCGCGCCCAATCAGAAGCAAATTAGACGGTGGCAGGGAGAGTGAATTGGAGTGAAATCATCACCCCGGCCTTCGAACGATTTCGTCGCATCTCAAGACAATGTGAGCCGTCTGATCGGGCTTGATTGCAATTGCGCAATCGCATTTCCACAAGGCGACAGCTTGATCTCGATGCCGCTGCTTGCAGTTGCGCCAGCTGATGAAACTGCGAAGCTCGTTCTCTCCTTGGCATCAGTTGCACCGTTGGATCTGTTCGATGGAGTCCGATAGGAAGAATATTGGCCGGCGCCTTGTGTCACGCGAACAGGCCGCGTCCTATTGCAGCTTATCCGTCAGTGCTTTTTCCAGGTGGGTGAAGGTCGGGATACTGCCCCCTGCTCTTTCCGGCACATCACGGTGGGACTTGAAAGCAATCGACCACGCGCTAGACTCTCTGAGCAGGCTACCCGCATCCGAAACTTTCGACGTTGCGAGTTCTGCCCTGGACGAGTGGAGAGCGAAGCGTGCGCGTCAATCTGAAAGGCATACACAGAGTCACGCGACGGCTCGCGAATGGTGATGTGCGCGTCCACTACTACGCGTGGCGCGGTGGCCCGGCGATCGAGGCCAAGCCGAACACGCCCGAGTTCTTGCTCGCATATAATGAGGCGCACGCAAGTCTGCGGCAACCCCGTGCCGGCACCTTCATGACGATCATCGCCCAATATAAGGCTGCGCTGGAATTCACCGGCCTCGCCGCATCTAGCCGGCGCTCGTATCTGGCCTATCTCAAGCTCATCGAGAATGAGTTCGGTGACCTGCCCTTGGCAGCGCTCACCGATCGTCGGGTGCGCGGCGATTTCAAGAGTTGGCGCGATTCATTCGCCGAGACGCCTCGCAAGGCCGACTACGCCTGGACGACGCTGGCGCGGATCATGTCGTTCGCAAAGGACCGCGGCATCATCGCAACCAACCCATGCGAGCGCGGCGGTCGCCTCTATGCGGCTGATCGAAGGGACAATATCTGGGGCGAGCAACAGATGGCAGCCATCCTCCAGACCGCCAGCGCTGAGATCAAATTTGCCATCATGTTGGCTCTCTGGATCGGCCAGCGGCAAGGCGATCTCCTGCGGCTGCCGTGGTCGGCCTATGACGGGTCCCATATCAGGCTGCGCCAATCGAAGACTGGCCGCCGGATCGCGATGCCTGCGGGGGCTCCGCTCAAAGCCGTCCTGGACAGGCCGAGCGGCGAAGCCCCCTCATTCTGACCAACTCGTATAGTCGCCCCTGGACATCCGACGGCTTTCGGACGTCGTGGTCGAAGGCCTGCGACCGGGCCGAGATCGCTGACCTTACCTTCCACGACCTCAGGGGAACCGCGGTGGTCAGGTTGGCCGTCGCCGGCGCGACCGTCCGCAGATCGCGACCTTTACCGGCCACAGCCTGAAGGATGTGGAGGCGATTCTCGACGCACACTACCTCGGCCGCAATATTCAGCTGGTCGAAGCTGCCGTGCTGAAGCTCGAAGCGAGAACAAAACTATAAACGGTAGTGTAAACGGCGAGAGATCGCAAACTGATCAAGACAGCTAAGTCATTGAAAAGCTTGGTGGGCGCACCAGGGCTCGAACCTGGGACCCGCTGATTAAGAGTCAGCTGCTCTACCAACTGAGCTATGCGCCCGGAACTTGTTCCGGAATGACCCTCGCAAGAGAGGCCGTCGTTTAGCAAAGCGATTCCGCGATGTCCAGCAAGCCGGCGCAACTTTTCCCGACTTTCTGACAGCCGAGAGGCCGCCGAATTCCGGCGGCCTTTCATAGGCTTGGCAAGGCTGCCGGAGGCTGGCTCTCAGAGCCGGCCGGAGCGCTCCTGATCCGGACCGTTATCGCGGTCGAAATGATGGTCGCGGCCGTCATGCTCCCAGCGGTCCATGCCGCGCTCGAGACGATGGCGACGCCAGCCCTCGGCACCGAAACCGCGCCCTTCCATGTGGGTGAGCATGGTCAGCCGCCGCTTCTGGTTGTCGTCGAGCGTCTTGTAGAGCGGGTCGGCGGCATCGGCGATCTTCTTCAGCGACGTCGCGGTCGCGGCCATGTTGTCGGCGCGCTCGCGCAGCCGCGCGACCGGATCGTCCGGCTTCTGCGCCTGGTCCGCATCGGGCTTCTCCGCGGCCATCCGCGCATTGGCGCGATCGAGCCGCATCTTGGCGAAGTCGCGCACCGCGGCTTCGACCGGCGGCCACAGCTTCTCTTGATCGGCGGTCAGCTTCAGCCCGGCGTGCACCGCGGCAATGCGCGCGTCGAGGAAGGCGGCCCGATCCTCGGGGCTCATCCGCGTCTGGCCATGGAACCACGGGCGATGCTGGGCATAGACCGCGGTCGAGCCGGCAATCGTGAGCGCTGCGATACCGGCAAGCAGAACTTTCTTCATCCGAACCTCCTTTGAAGGTTGCCTGAGGATGCTGCCGCCGCCCCTCGCCTTCAACTTACGGATTGGACAGAGAAACCTCTCTTACCAAGATGTAATCCGCTTCATTGCCGGTCAGAAACATCCAAAGCGCGGAATCGCGCTTTGGTTTTCCGGTTATCGCTAAATCATTCCCAGCAGCCGCGGCAGCCACAGCGAGATCTCCGGCACGTAGGTGATCAGGCCGAGGAACAGCAGCATCGCGCACAGCCATGGCAGGACCGAAATCGTGATCTCGCTGATGCCCATCTTGGCGATACTGCTCGCGATGTAGAGGTTGAGCCCGACCGGCGGATGGCACAGCCCGACCTCGGTGTTGACGATCATCAGGATGCCGAGATGCACCGGATGCACGCCGAGCTTGGTCGCCAGCGGAAACAGGATCGGCGCCATGATCAGGAGGATCGACGACGGATCCATCACGTTGCCGGCGAGCAGCAGGATGACGTTGACGACCAGCAGGAACATCCAGACCGAGAAGTTCTTGTCGATGATCCAGGCCGCCATCTCCTGCGGGATCTGTTCGTGCGTCATCAGGAACGAGAACAGCACCGCGTTGGTGATGATGTAGAGCAGCATCGAGCTCATGCTCGCCGCCTGCAGCAGCACCTTCGGCACCTCGGAGAGCTTCAGCTCCTTGTAGACGAACACGGTGATGAAGAAGGCGTAGGTCGCCGCGACTGCGGCTGCTTCGGTCGGCGTGAAGATGCCGCCATAGATGCCGCCGAGCACGATCGCGATCAGCAACAGGCCCCAGATGCTTTCGCGGAACGCCTTGAACTGCTGGCCGATGGTCGCCCGCGGCATCTTCGGGTAGCCATTGCGCTGCGCGACGAAGAAGGTCACCGCGGCCAGCATCAGCGCGAGCAGCACGCCCGGCACGATCCCGGCCATGAACAGCGCGCCGATCGAGGTGTTGGTCGAGACGCCGTAGAGCACCAGGATGATCGAGGGCGGCACCAGGATGCCGAGCGCGCCCGAGGTCGAGATCACGCCGACGCCGAACCGCTTCGGATAGCCGTGATCGACCATCGCCGGCATCATGATCGAGCCGATCGCGACCACGGTGGCGACGCTCGAGCCCGAGATCGCCGCGAACATCGCGCAGGCTGCGACGCCGGCCAGCCCAAGGCCGCCGGGCAGATGCCCGACCAGCGAGGTGGTGAACGCGATCATGCGCCGCGCGACGCCGCCGCGGGTCAGGAAGGTACCGGCCAGGATGAAGAACGGGATCGCCATGATGCCGAAATTGTCGAGGCCCGAAAACAGCTTCAAGCCGACGCTCTCGATCGGCACCTTGGTCATGGTGAACAGGAAGGTGAGCACGGTCAGGCCGAGCGAGATCGAGATCGGCATGCCCGTCAGCATCAGGGCAAACAGCAGTCCGAAAATAAGTGCGGCGCTCATCACGCTTCTCCGAGCGCGACGGGCGCGGTCTTGCTGGTCTCGACGCCATCGACATGGGAGGCGTCATGGTGCGGGAGCTCGCCGGTCTTCCAATAGGTCCAGCACACCTGGAGGAAGCGGAAGCACATCAGATAGGAGCCGAGCGGAATGCAGGCGTAGACGATCCAGCTCGGGATCTCCATGTCCGGCGAGACCTGGTCGGTGTGCATCAGCTCGAACACGAACTTGGCGCCCATGGTGCCGACGATCGCGGTGAACAGCGCGCCGCCGAGCAGGCCGAAGGTAATGGTGCGCTTGCGCCAGAAATCATTGAGGCGGTTGATCAGCACGTCGACGCCGACATGGATGCCGGTGCGCACGCCATAGGCGGCGCCGAACTTCGCCATCCAGATGAACATGTAGATGCACAGTTCCTGCGACCATGCGAGGTTGATGCCGAACAGATACGGATAGAGCACCGGCACGTCGACCAGGAAGCGGTGCACCACCGTGATGAAGGTGAGAAGCGTCGCAGCGCCCATCAGGCTCGCGATGATGATTTCCTCGAGCCGGTCCAGAATTTTCAGCAGCATTGATCTCCCCTGTCATGGCCTGATGCGGCAACCGGCCACGGCACCCGGTCCGCGGCCTCATGCGGCCGCAGCATTCGTTGGATTTGCGGTTCAGATCCGCGATTTGTTGGGCATGATCGGCAAGCCGGTGTCCGCCTTTCCGGATCAGGCCTTAGTTCATCGGGCTGCGGCCCGTTTCCTTGAGGAATTCGTCGATCAGCGGCTGGCCGACGCGCGAGGCGACGTCCTTGTAGACCGGCATCATCGCCTTGCGCATCGCCTCGTCCTGCTCCGGCGTCAAGCTGACGATCTCGGTCTTGCCGGCCTTCTTGATCTCGGCGAGCGCGTCCTCGTTCTCCTTGGCCGACTGGTTGTTGCCGAACTCGGTGGCTTCCTTCATCGCCTTGTTGAGCTGGTCGCGGATGTCGGCCGGCAGGCCGTCCCAGAACTTCTTGTTCACGACCACGACGTAGCCGATGTAGCCATGATTGGTGACGGTCGCGTACTTCTGCACCTCATGCATTTTCTGGGTGTAGATGTTCGACCAGGTGTTCTCCTGCCCGTCGACCACGCCGGTCTGCAGCGCCTGGTAGACGTCGGAGAACGCCATCACCTGCGGAATCGCACCGAGCGCGCGGAACTGGGCCTCCAGCACCTTCGACGACTGGATGCGGAATTTCAGTCCCTTGTAGTCGGCGGGCGCGACCAGCTTCTTGTTCGCGCTCATCTGCTTGAAGCCGTTGTCCCAGTAGGCGAGACCGGTCATGCCCTTGGAATCCAGCTTCTTGAGCAGCTGGGCGCCGAGCGGACCGTCGGTGACCTTGCGGAGCGATTTCAGGTCGGGGAGGATGTAGGGCAGATCGAAGACTTCGAATTCCTTGATGCCGATCGGGCCGAACTTCGAGTTCGATGGCGCCAGCATCTGCACCGCGCCGAGCTGCAGCGCTTCGAGCTCTTCCTTATCCTTGTAGAGCGTCGAGTTCGGATAGACCTCGACCTTCACCTTGCCGGAGGTGTACTTCTCGGCGAGTTCCTTGAACTTGTCTGCCGCCTTGCCCTTCGGCGTATCCGAGGCCACCACGTGGCTGAACTTGATGACGATCGGCGACTGCGCCGAGGCCTGCCCGACAAAGGTCAAGGCCGCGATCGACGCCGCGGCCAAAATGAATTTACGCATGTTTCCTCCCGCGTATTGCGGAGCACGAATACCGGCTCCGAGACATCCGGTCGCACCATTACAGACAAGCAACGCCGATTGCCATTGCCCCTTTAGCAGGGGCTAATTGCGCCGTTGCTGCACTGCAAAATTCGATACGGCGGTATCCCCTTCGGCTCTCGCGGCCGTTCAATGACACCGCCCGCACGCTGTGCCCGGCCATGGCGGGCGCGGTCAATGCGAAGTTGGGCAATGGCGAGTTCGCCGGGCACGAAGGCTGGGACCCGACGGGCAGCGTGGCAAGGACGGCAATGACGATCACCGAGCACTCGGTGTCATCGCCCGCGGATGCGGGTGATCCAGCATTCCAGAGACGCCGGTGCTTGAGCAGAGAGGCCGCGGCGTACTGGATCGCCAGGTCGCGCCGGGCAATGAGAGGTGAGGATGAGGATGCAGATTCTCGTTCTCGCGACATGATTTGCCCGAGCTTTGCATTTCGTTTCGCCACTCTGAGCAGAGGGCGCAGGGAAAGCCGGGTGCCGATCGCACCCATGGGCCCCGAGCAAAAGGGTAGAAAGCTCGGGGGGTAGGACCACAGGTGTAACCGGAGACAACCCGGCTTTCCCTGCGCGATGGGTTACGGCTTACTTCGTGCTCTCCCCGGCGAGACTGGGCTTGCTTGTCACCGTCTTCGCAACGCGCGACCTGCGCAATCGGAAAAGACACCTGCCACCAGGGCGTCAGGACCACACGACTTCACCGTCCGCTTCGTGCGCACTCGTCAGTCGCGCAATCCGCGTCCACCGCATCTCGACCCGCGTTCGTGACGACCGCGAAGCGCCCCTCGTGTCGGGCGAGACGGGCGGACCATATACCGTGTCGCGCTTCTGATAAAGCGAAATATTTCTGCGCGTGCCGGTTGACAGGTTTTGCTGAGTTGCCCGTCGTGTCGAACGGGCAACACCGCGATGAACGCGACACTGAACGTTGCGCACGGGCACCGCATCAGGCGGCAGCCGCCGCGTACTCATTGCGTGATGGTCTTCGCAAGTTCTGCCAGCGGCCCCGGGCCCGACCCGGACATCCCGCACGCTTCCCAATCGCCTCCAAGTGCGGTCATATGGCGTTCGGTGACGATTAGCGCTTTGGCGCCAGGGTGTCCGCTTGCACGGGGAGAATGCGCATGAAGGAACTCGCTGGAAAGACCGCATTCGTGACCGGTGCAGCGTCAGGAATTGGATTGGGGATTGCGACCGCGTTCGCCCAGGCGGGGGCGAAAGTCATGCTTTGCGATATTGAGGAAGCGGCTCTGTCCGCGGCGCTTGAGCAACTGAGGCTCACCAATGTCGATGTTGACGGCGTGAAAGCAGACGTCTCACTCAAAGCCGAACTCGTGGCAGCGGCCGAAGCCACGACTGCCCGCTACGGCAAGGTGCATATCCTCGTCAACAACGCCGGCGTCGGCGGCGGTGGGCCCTACGGCACCTGGACCGATGCGTCGTGGAATTGGACCCTGGGCGTCAACCTGATGGCGACCATTTGGGGGATCGAGATTTTCGGGCCGTTGATCGAGCAGCATGGCGAGGGTGGACACATCGTCTCCACGGCCTCGCTCGCCGGGCTTATTTCGGGGGGAAGCACGGCATACAACGTTTCAAAGTATGGCGTTGTCGCGCTGTCCGAGGGACTGCGGCCAGAACTCGCGCCCCGCGGGATTGGCGTATCGGTGCTGTGTCCCGGGTTCATCCGCACGCAAATCATAAACTCAGGCCGCAACCTGCCCAAGCGCTTCGAGGGGGCGGTCCGTGCCATGCCGACGTCGGGCCCGCTTGCCGGGCGGATCAATCTGATCCGGGAACGCGTCGCTCAGGGCATCGATCCCTTCTATGTCGGTGAACTCGTCCGCGAAGGCGTCGAAAACGACTGGCCATATATCTTCACCGATCTCGAATTCGAGCCATTGGTCGACGCGCGCTTTGCCGCAATCAAGCAAGGCTTTGACCACATCCGCGGGCGCAACCCGAAACGTTGAGCACGCGTGCTCCGCACGCTCCCTGGCATCCCTGTCAAGGCGGTCAACGGCAGAAATTCTTTTGACCTTCGGTGGCCGAGTCCTGAAATTTCGGCTAGTTGAATCTGCGTGGCAATGCAATTTGGACGGCATGCCCGTCCTTGGAAGGAGATGGTCATGAGATCGTCGTCAAGGTTTGTCGCGCCTTCTGCCGTCGCTGTCCTGTCAACGCTCCTGCTGAGCGGCCCTGCCGCGTCGCAGACCGCAGCCGGCTCCGCCGCCCCGCTTCCCTCCATCACGGTCGACGCGCCGAAGCACGCGGCGAGGCCGATCAGGCCGAAGGAGGCAGAAGGCGGCAGAGTGGCCGGTCGCCGGACATCGTCGGCCGGTCACACGTCATCCTCGGCCGCGCGAGCGCCGTCGCCTGCGCCAGATTCAGTATTGGGGAGGATCGCCAAGCTGGAGAAGGTCGCCAGCAACTGCAACGGTGGTTGCGAGTCCAGCCTCCCACACGGCAAAGACCCCTGGGTTGGGTGTAGCGAATCGGCAGGCGGACAAACCCACGGACCCTTCTCGTCAACGTGCAGGGACAATCTCACCTACAAGTCCTACGTGGATTGTGTCGAGACCAAATGGTTCCTCGGCGAGTACCGAAATAGAGCCTACTGGCTTTGCAGCAGTCTGCAGGCGGCCGGGAAGTTTCAAGTGGCCGAACTCAAGCGATCAAGACGCCCGCACTAGAACGTTTTCGAGCCAAGCCGCTTAGCGCCGTTCCGATTCAATCGGAACGGAGCTTTAGGGTGTTTTCGAACCGGTGATCGCTTGGGCCAACGGCGAGATTGAAACGCTTCACGTGGACGCAGCACATCTGCTGCGTCCACGGATGCTCGTCAGTGCGGCCGCCGCTCACTCGTCTTCACCGCGACGCGGTGCTGATGTTCTCGCCAAAGAACTTCCAGGTCTTGCCGTCGAACTTCGCGAGCTTGAAGGTGTCGAAGGTGGAGTAGTCCGTCGGCGACACCGAGACGGTGATGCCCGGCAGCAGGAGCGGCAGCGAGACCTTGCTGAGGTTCGCGGCCTGCTTCAGCAGATTCTCGCGCGTCAGCACGTCGCCGCAATTCTTCAGGATGATGGCCGTGAACTGCGCCGACAGATAACCGATCTGGTTGCTGCCATCGATCGGATTGCCCTCCGGATACCACTGCTTCATGAAGGCGAGATAGTCCTGCACGCCCTTGTCGGTGTCCCATGCGGGGTCCCCGACCACCTTGGTCGCCAGCGCCGTCATGAGGCCGGTGGATGCTTCGAGGCCTGCGGGCTCGAGCACACCGCCGATCGAGCTGGCGACGGAGACGATGAAGTGCGTCGGCTTCCAGCCGAGATCGGCAACCTTGCGGATCGCCTGCGCGCCGAACTTCGGCGTCGTGATCGTCATCAGCACATCGGCGCCGCTGGCCTTCAGATTAACGATCTGGGAATCGATCGTCGGATCGGTCACCTCATAGCTGAGCTCCTTGACGATCAGGCCGGCCTTCTCGCCCAGCCCCTCCTTGAAGCCCTTCAGATAGTCCTTGCCGAAGTCGTCGTTCTGGTAGATCACGCCGATCTTCGCGTTGGGCAACTCCTTGGCGATGTACTTGGCGTAGATCTTCGCTTCCTGCGCATAGGGCGGATAGAACGGCGTGGTCCAGGGGAATTCCTTCGGATCGTTCCACTTCGAGGCCCCGGTGGAGATCAAGAGATGCGGGATCTTCTTGCCGTTCAGATATTTTTGGATCGACGAATTGGTCGGCGTGCCCAGTGAACCGATGTCGGCAAGGATCTCATCCTGCTCGACGAGTTTGCGCGTCTGCTCCACCGTCTTCGGCGGGCTATAGCCGTCGTCCATGCTCAGCAGCGTGATCTTGCGGCCGTTGATTCCGCCCTGGCTGTTGATCATCTTCCAGTATGCGGCCTCAGCCCTGCCCTGCGTGCCGTACGCCGAAGCCGGACCGCTGTAGGGCATGGTCTGCCCGATCTTGATTTCGGTATCGCTGGCGCCGGGATCGTATTTCTTGTCGGCAGCAAGAATCGCCGACGTGGAAACAAGGCTGAGCGCGGCGACGGCCGCGAGCGTGATGCAACGCATGTGTTCTCCCCATTCGCGTCGCTGTTTGCCGCGACGTCCGGCGGGATAATGATCATGCCTGCGCGGGATGTCGACCCCTTACAGCCCCATCCAGGCCGTGACGGCGGTGAACGATGCCCAGAGCGTCCATCCGAGCCCGGCCAGAGAAATCAGCGCCGCCGCCATCGCAATCGTCAGCAGCAGGCCGTCCTCCTGCAGGTAGGCGATCGCGATCAGGACGACCACCATTCCCGGAATGACGTTCACCAGTGGCAGCGGCCAGCCCGCCGAGAAGGCCAGCAAAAACACGACCAATCCGACCAGGCGGTCGATCACGTCGCGACGCGCGTCCCAGCGCGGCCGGCTGATGCGCTCGATCGCCTGCAGCATCGGACGGACCAGGACGGTGAACCGCTTGAAGCGCTTGAAGTCGAACTGCCGCTTCGACAGGAAATGCGGAAACGACGGCGCGCTGCGGCCACGCATCATCTCGACCGCCGGAAACAGCAGCGCCAGCGTCGCAACCGTCGCAACGCCGGGAATGATCACCAGCAGCCCCAGAAGCAGCAGGAGCAGGCCGAACGACCGCTTGTCCAGGTTGCTGAGGAGCCATTCGAGATCGACGGGGCCGTCCGGTGCTTGAGCGACGAGTTCCTCAAGAAGTTGGGACGTGTGCGTGGGCGCCAATGGGGCTCCGGACGAGGGGGTCATGCCGCCAAAGTGGCCAGACTCGGCATCGATTGCAACAGCTGCCGAAGCAGACTAGGAAGCATGGGTGACCCACGATTCCGATCAGGCATGGCAGCGCCATGCGCCGTCAAGCCCGATTCCCGCCGCTCGCCGCCGCTGGCCGTGGTTCCTGCTGGTCGTCGTCCTCGCCTGCGTGGGCGCCGGAGGCGTCTACGCCTGGCCCCAGATCGCGCCGCTGGTTCCCTCTCTCGGCAACGCTGCGCCTCGCGACGAAGTGGCAGGAGGCGACAAGGAGGCATTGCCGGATCTCCTCGCGACCCAGCAGAAGCTGCAGGATGATATCGGCGCACTCAGCAAGTCGGTGGCGGACCAGCAAGAGCAGATGAAGACGATCGCCGACCAGCTGGCGGCCCTGGCCTCGAAGGTCGATGCTCTGCAGCGGCCCGCTCCGGCTCCCGTACCACCGCAGGCCACGGCAACGGCCGACCAGCCGCATGCAGCACCGACCGCGCAGGCGGTGCCGAAGCCGAGACGGCCGCCGGTTCGGGCGCCAAAACCGGCGGGTCCGATTTCGACCGGGGGCGCGCCGCTCAACGTGGCACCGGGCGCCGGGGCGCGCTGACTCGGGCCGCCGTCAGCGCAAGTTCAACGCAACAGGTTGGCGACTTATCCGCGCGGCCGCTCCAAGCCCGCCCGCCCGATGGCCGTGCGCAAGATAGCGGTATCCGAGGAAAGAAATCGATCAGGCGCCTGGCTACGTCAGGCGCCCTGGAATCGCTGAGGACCGCAGCAACACCATGTCGGCGGCCCGTCGGCTCATTTCTGAAGGCTTGCGCCAAACAGCTTGGCGGCCTCGGCCTTCGATTCCTGATCGGCCTTGGCGTCGTATCGGAGCGGCAGGTTGAACTTCTTGCCGAGCTCGGTGGCCTCGGGGTTTGTGAACGCGTGCACGGCGCCGGGATACTCGATGATCCGGTAATCGGCCTTTGCTGCGTCAAAATCCTTCTTCAGCGCATCGTACTGCTCGCGCTTCACGAACGGATCGTCGGCGCCGTTCAGGATCAGGATCTTCGGCTTTACGGTGCCCGGCGCCGGTGCGGGCGTGTTGAGACCAAGCGAGGCGTGAAAGCCCGCAACGGCGGCGAGATCGGCGCCGGTGCGCGCCATGTTCAGCACCACCGCGCCGCCGAAGCAGTAGCCGACGGCGCCGATCCGCTGCGGATTGACCGAGGCCTGCTTGGCGAGTTGCTCGCGCGCGGCGTTGAAGCGCTGCTCCATCACCTTCGCATCCTTCATCACCGAACCCGCGAGCGCGCCGGCGTCCTTCGGGTTGTCGGCGGTCTTGGCGTCGCCGTACATGTCCGCAATGAAGGCGACGTAACCCTGCTCCGCGAACTTGCGCGCCTCGCTATGGATGTGCGGGGTGATGCCCCACCATTCGTGTACCATCACGATGCCCGGCCGCTTGGCCTGGCTCGCGTCGTCATACACGACAAAACCCTTCATCGTGGCCTCGCCGTCGGTGTAGGTGACCGGTTCTTCCTTGACCGCGGCTTGTGCGCTCGCGACCATTGCGATGGCGCAAAGTGCTCCGACGATGATGGTTCGCATGCTGATCTCCCTGCGGGCTTGCGTCGCCCTTTGCGTTTGTTTTGGCCGGACGGCTATTCCGCTGCGGTCCGGATATCGATCTTCTCGGCGCGGACCGCGCAGAACTTGAACTCCGGTATCTTACCGAACGGATCGAGCGCCGGGTTGGTCAGCAAGTTCGCCGCCGCCTCCGCGTAGCAGAACGGCATGAAGACCATGTTCTCGGGCACGTCGCGGTCGGCGCGCACCTTGACTTCGACCGCGCCGCGGCGCGTCTCGAGTCGGATGAAGTCACCCGGCGCGAGCCCCTTCTTGCGCATGTCCTTCGGCGTCATGAACGCGACCGCTTCAGGCTCGATCTGGTCGAGCACCTGCGCACGGCGCGTCATCGAGCCGGTGTGCCAGTGTTCGAGCACGCGCCCCGTCGACAGCACCATCGGGTACTCGTCGTCGGGCAGTTCGTCCGGCGGGATCACCTTGGCCGGCACGATCTTGCCGCGGCCGCTCGCGGTCGGGAAACCGGTGGTGAAGATGATCTCGTTGCCCGGCTTGTCCGGATCGTCGACCGGATAGGTCACCGCGCCCTCGCGGAGCAGCCGCTCCCAGGTGATGTTCTTCAGCGACGGCATCAGCTCGGCCATCTCGGTGAAGACCTCGCCCGGCCCCGCATAATTCCACGGCAGTCCCATCCGCTTGGCGATCTCCTGGATGATCCAGAGATCCTGCCGCGCATCGCCCGGCGGCTTGATCACCTCGCGCGCCAATTGCACGCGGCGGTCGGTGTTGGTGAAGGAGCCGGATTTTTCGGCGAACGCCGAGGCCGGCAGGATGACGTCGGCGTGGAACGCGGTCTCGGTGACAAACAGGTCCTGCACCACGAGATGATCGAGCTTGGCCAGCGCCTCGCGCGCGTGCTGCAGATCCGGATCGGACATCGCGGGATTCTCGCCCTCGACATACATGCCGTGGATCTCGCCGGCGTGGATCGCGTTCATGATCTCGACCACGGTCAGCCCGCGCACCGGATCGAGCTCCTGCCCCCACAATTTCTCGAACGCGCCGCGCATGTCGTCGCGGCCGACCGGCTGATAGTCCGGCAGGAACATCGGGATCAGACCGGCGTCGGAGGCGCCCTGCACGTTGTTCTGGCCGCGCAGCGGATGCAGCCCGGTGCCGGGGCGGCCGACCTGGCCGGTGATCAGCGCCAACGCAATCAGGCAGCGCGCATTGTCGGTGCCGTGGACATGCTGGCTGATGCCCATGCCCCAGAAGATGATCGACGATTTGGCGCGGGCATAGGCCCGCGCGACCTCGCGCAGCGTCTCGGCGGGGATGCCGCAGATCGGCGACATCCGCTCCGGCGTGAACTCCTGGATCTTGGTCTTCAGCTCGTCGTAGCCCTCGGTATAGCCGGCGATGTACTGCTCGTCGGTCAGGCCTTCGGTGATGATGGTGTGGATCATCGCGTTCAGCATCGCAACATCGCTGCCCGGCTTGAAGGCGAGATGCTGCGTGGCGTGGCGCGACAGCGTCTGCCGCCGCGGGTCCATCACGTATAGCTTTGCGCCGCGCTTGGCGGCGTTCTTGATGAAGGTCGCGGCGACCGGATGGTTCACGGTCGGGTTGGCGCCGATCACCCAGATCACCTCGGCATCGGCCGCCGCGGCGAACGGCGCCGACACCGCGCCGGAGCTCAGTCCCTCGAACAAGGCGGCCACCGACGAGGCGTGACACAGCCGCGTGCAGTGATCGACATTGTTGGAGCCGAAGCCGGTGCGGACCAGCTTCTGGAACAGATAGGCTTCCTCGTTCGAGCCCTTGGCCGAGCCGAACCCCGCAAGCGCCTTGGCGCCCTTCTCGTCGCGGATTTTTCGGAGGCCCGCCGCGGCAAGATCGAGCGCCTCCTCCCACGATGCCTCGCGGAAATGGGTGTAGGGATTGGCCGGATCGACCTGGTCGTTAGCATCCTTCTTCACGCCCGGCAGCCGCACCAGCGGCTTGGTCAGCCGGTTCGGGTGATGGATGTAGTCGAAGCCGAAGCGGCCCTTGACGCAGAGCCGGTTGTGATTGGCGGGACCATCGCGGCCTTCCGCGTAGATCACCTTCTCATCCTTGACCTCGTAGGTGACCTGGCAGCCGACGCCGCAATATGGGCACAGCGAGTCCACCTTGCGGTCGGGATAGACGACGCGCGTCTGCTTGTCGTCGAGCATGACCGCCGGCATGAGCGCGCCGGTCGGACACGCCTGGACGCATTCTCCGCAGGCGACGCAGGTCGATTCACCCATCGGATCGTCGAAGTCGAAAACGATCTTGGCGTCGTGGTTGCGGTAGGCCATGCCGATCACGTCGTTGACCTGCACCTCGCGGCACGCCCGCACGCACAGGCCGCACTGGATGCAGGCGTCGAGATTGACGCGCATCGCCGGGTGGCTGGTGTCGGCGTGCCATCGCTCGGACGCCGGGAAGCGGCTTTCGGTGACGCCGGTCTTCTCGGCCCAGTGCCAGAATTTGGAGTCCGGATCGTGCGAGGTCTCGCGCGCCGGCTGATCGGCGACGAGCAGCTCCATCACCATCTTCTGCGCCGCGACGGCGCGCTGGCTGGCGGACTTCACCTTCATGCCGACCGAAGGCGTCCGCTTGCAGGACGCCGCCAGCACGCGCTCGCCTTCGATCTCGACCATGCAGGCGCGGCAATTGCCGTCCGGCCGATAGTCCGGCGCGGGCGAATAGCACAGATGCGGGATCTCGGTGCCCTGGCGCTTGGCGACCTGCCAGATCGTCTCGCCGGCCCGCGCCTCGACCTGCTGGCCATCGAGCTCGAACTGGATCATCTGCGGACCGCCGCCGGTGCCGCCGATCTTGCCGATCGGCTCGCTATGCGTGACGGTGACACGGCCATCGGGAGCGTTGCTTCCTCCGGCGGCACCCTTGGCGTCGTGACCGTAACCCTGCGGCGGCGAGTTCTTGTCGTTGCTCATTTAGAATCCTCGTCGAAATTCGCCCTGCCCGGCCCGCTCATTCGGCGGCTTGCTGCGGACGAAACCCGTCCGGAAAATATTTGATCACTGACGTCAGCGGATTGGAGGCCGCCTGGCCGAGCCCGCAGATCGACGCATCGCGCATCGCCTGGCTCAATTGGTCGAGCAGTTCCTTGTCCCAGACCGGCTGCTGCATCAACAGCGCCGCCTTCTCGGTTCCGGCACGGCAGGGCGTGCATTGCCCGCAGCTCTCGTCCTCGAAGAACTTCATTAGGTTCAGCGCGGCATCCCTGACGTCATCGGCCTGCGAGAGCACGACGATGGCGGCCGAGCCGATGAAGCAGCCGTATTTTTCCAGCGTGCCGAAATCGAGCGGGATGTCGTCCATCGATGCCGGCAGGATGCCGCCGGACGCGCCGCCCGGCAGATAGGCCTGCAGGGTGTGGCCGTCGGCCATGCCGCCGCAGAACTCGTCGATCAATTCGCGCAACGTGATGCCGGCCGGCGCGAGCTTGACGCCGGGATCCTTGACGCGTCCCGACACCGAGAAGCTGCGCAGGCCGTGGCGCGCGTTGCGGCCGTGGCTCTTCCACCAGTCGGCGCCCTTCTCGACGATGTCGCGCACCCACCACAACGTCTCGATGTTGTTGATCAGCGTCGGCAGCCCGAACAGCCCGACCTGGAACGGATAAGGCGGCTTGTGGCGTGGCAGGCCGCGCTTGCCCTCGATCGATTCCAGCAGCGAGGATTCCTCGCCGCAGATATAGGCGCCGGCGCCGCGCCGCAGATGCAGCACAGGTCCGCCGGGCGGAAGCTTTGCGATCTCGCGCGCGAGGATCTCGCGGCAGGCCGGATACTCGTCCCGGATGTAGATGTAGACCTCGGGCGCCTCGACCACGTGCGCGCCGATCAGCATGCCCTCGAGGAAGCGATGCGGATCGGTCTCGAGATAGTAGCGATCCTTGAATGTGCCGGGCTCGCCTTCGTCGCCGTTGACAGCCATTAGCCGCGGACCGGGTTCGCCGAGCACGGCGCGCCACTTGCGCCCTGTCGGGAAACCGGCCCCACCGAGACCGCGCAGCGAGGCATCGTCGAGCGCCTTCAGCAGGTCCTCGCGCGGCAGCTCGCCCGAGCGCAGGCGCGTCAGCAGCTTATATCCGCCGTCGGCGACGTAGGCGTCGTAATCGACGTAAGGCGGCAGATGCACATGGGTGTCGCCGTTCTTCGCCGCAGCGAGCACGTTGCTGACGGTCGCATGATCGATCAAGTTGTGGCCGACCTCCGCCGCAGGTGCAGTGTCGCAGCGGCCGACGCATGGCGCCCGCACCACGCGGATGCCGGGCCCGGCGCGGCTCTGAAGATCCTTCAAGAGCTGCTCGCCGCCGAGCATCGCGCAAGTCAGCGAATCGCAGACCCGCACGGTGAGCGGCGCGATGCCGGGCTCGCCTTCCTTCACGATGTCGAAATGCGCATAGAAGGTCGCGGTCTCGAACACTTCGGCGAACGACAGCCGCATCTCATCGGCGAGCGCGGCAAGATGCGCGGCCGAAATCTGATGGTATTTGTCCTGGATCAGATGCAGGTACTCGATCAAGAGGTCGCGACGCCTCGGCCGGTCGGCGAGCAGCGCCTCGATCTCATGAGCGGCCGCAGGATCGACCTGGCGTCCCTTGGGCGTGGCTTTCGCCCGCTTCCTGCCGGCTCCGGGATGCTCGAACGCGCGGACCTTGTGAACGTCGTCTCCGCTCATGAAACCTCGCCTTGGAACCCGGCTTCGTGCAAATTGCGCCGGTTCAACTAACTCTATTCTCTGGCATGCCACAGGCAAGCAGATTTAGAACGCCTCTAGCAACGTCGGGTTGCCGCGCAGGTCGTTGTTAATGTTTGCCTATCGAGCGATTTGGATTCCAAATCACGCGAGCGTCCGGCAGAGGCGATCTCGACCGCATCCTGCGATCTCAGAGCAGGTCGGCGTAGCCGAGAAAGCCGACCACATCGCCCGGCTCGACCCGCACGATGGCCTCGCCGAGCTCGATCAGCCCATCCGTCTCGATCAGCGACGACAGCAGGCCAGCCCCTTCGCGGGGAAACTTGGTCGCCTCCAGCGCGCCGTCCGCCGCCCGCCGCAGCGAGGCGCGGACATATTCGCGGCGACCGCTCTTCTTCTTGTAGCTGAAGGCGGCCCGGACCGGCATCGGCAGCAACGTCGACGGCACGGCGCCCGACAGCGCCAGCACGGTTGGCCGCACCACGTGAACGAAGGTGACGAAACTCGCCACCGGATTGCCAGGCAGACCGATCAGCGGCGTGCCGTCGACCACGCCCATCGCCACCGGACGGCCCGGCTTGATCGCCATCCGCCACAGCACCAGCGAGCCCGCCTGCTCGATACCGGCCTTGACGTGGTCCTCTTCGCCGGTCGAGACGCCGCCGGTGGTCAGGATCAGGTCGTAGCGTTGCGCGACCTGCTTGAGCGCGGCAGCAAGTTCGGCCCGTTCGTCGCGCAGGATGCCGAGATCGCCGACCTCGCAGCCGAGTCGCCGCAGCATCGCGATCAGCATGAAGCGGTTGGAATCGAACAATTGCGCTTCGGCGCGAGCACTTCCCGGCGCGGCCAGCTCGTCGCCGGTGGAGAACACGCCGACGCGCAGGCGCCGCACCACATCGAGCGTGGTGAGCCCGAATGCCGCGGCAACCGCGATGTCCTGCGGGCGCAACCGCTGGCCCGACGTCAGCGCGATATGGCCGCGCGCAATGTCCTCGCCGGCCGGACGTACATTGGCGCCGACCTTCAGGCCGGACGGCAGGATCACGTTACCCGCAGCGTCGATCCGCACGTCTTCCTGCATGAACACGGTGTCGGTGCCATCAGGCATCGGCGCACCGGTGAAGATCCGCACCGCCTGGCCGGGCTGCGCGGCCGCTGCCGGTGCCCCCGCCTGCACGCGGCCGGCGACAGGAAACGCGCGCTCGCCGCTCGCCGGCAGGTCGGCGCCGGAGACCGCATAACCGTCGACGGCGGAATTCATGAAAGGCGGCAGCGGCAGCGGCGCCGCGACATCGTGGCTGAGGATGCGTCCGTCGGCGTCGACCAGGGCAACGGCTTCCGTCTCGCCGACCGGCTTGACGCGCGCGGCGATGATCGCGACGGCGTCGTCGACCGACATCATCGGTCCGCCGAAGGCGAAGCAGTCGTCGGAAAGCTGCGCCATGATGTCTCTCAGTTCTCGGTTATCGACAAGATTTGTTCGACCCGGATCGCGACCTGCGGCGTTATCTTTCGGCCGGACCGACCATGGGGTTCCAGCAAGACGGCGGAGAGTGGCCAGTCGGTCTCCGCCCGTGCTTATATCCCCAGCTGCGTTGCCATGTGAACCCATCCGGACGTCTAGCAGTGCCCGAGACAACCACCGCTCCCGTCATTGTTCCTGATCCGGACGATCCGCGCCTGACCGAGCGCGTCACTGGCGTCGATCAGACCGGCGCGCCGACCGAGATCAGGGTACCGGTCGAGCGGCCGCTGACGCTGTACCTCAACGCGCAGGAGATCGTCACGATGATGACGATCAACGACTATCCCGAATACCTCGCGCTCGGCTACCTCCTGAACCAGAACATGCTCAAATACGACGACGTCGTCACCGAAGTCGAATATGACGACGATCTTCAGGTGGTGGTGGTCCGCACCGCGCACCACACCAATTTCGAGGCAAAGCTGAAGAAGCGCACGCAGACCTCGGGCTGCGCCCAGGGAACGGCGTTCGGCGACCTGCTCGAAGCCGTCGAGAAGGTCGCGCTGCCGAAGGCCGAATTGCGGACCTCGTGGCTCTACCGGATGACGCACACCATCAACACCATGCCATCGCTCTATCTGGAGGCCGGTGCCATCCATGGCTGCGTGCTGTGCAAGGAGAGCGCGCCGGTCTGCTACACCGAGGATGTCGGCCGGCACAACGCCGTCGACAAGATCGCGGGCTGGATCTATCGCCACAATGTCGATCCGGCCGACAAGATCCTCTACACCACCGGACGACTCACGTCCGAGATGGTGATCAAGACGGTGCGGATGGGCATCCCGATCCTGGTCTCCCGCTCCGGATTCACCGCATGGGGCGTCGATCTGGCGCGGCAGGTCGGACTGACCTTGGTCGGGCGCGCGCGCGGCAAGCGCTTCATCGCGTTGTCGGGCCAGGAGCGGATCGTCTACGACCAGAACCTCGACTATGTCGAAGAGGAATCGATGCGGCACAGGCGCAAGGGCGAGACCGACCATGACTGACATCCCGGGCGTGCTGCTGGCCGGCGGGCTCGCGCGGCGGATGGGCGGCGGCGACAAGCCGATGCACATGATCGCCGGCCGCACTATCCTGCAGCGGGTGATCGACCGCCTCGCCCCGCAATGCAGCGGGCTGATCATCAACGCCAACGGCGACCCGGCGCGCTTTGCCGCCTTCGGCCTTCCCGTCGTCGCCGACGATGTCGCTGATTTTCCGGGTCCCCTCGCCGGCATCCTAGCCGCGCTCGACTGGACGGCGGCCAACCGGCCGGATGCGAAATGGGTGCTCAGCGCAGCGGGCGATTGTCCGTTTCTGCCGCGCGATCTTGTCGCACGCCTGGAGCAGGCGCGCGCGGCGGAGAATGCCGAACTCGCCGTCGCGTCATCGGGCGGCCAGGTGCATCCGGTCATCGGACTGTGGAGCGTGCGCCTGCGGGGCGAATTGCGCCACGCACTGGTCGAGGAAGACGTGCGCCGGATCGATCGCTGGACTGCGCGCTATCCGCTGGCCACAGTCGAGTGGCCGGCCGAGCCGCTCGATCCGTTCTTCAATGCCAACACCGTCGAAGACATCGCCGAAGCCGATCGCCTCGCCGCGCTCGACGGCGGATGAGGCGCCCGTCTGCAATTTTGTTTCCGGACAAACATCGCCGGCGCCGACGACCGCGAATTTAGATTTCCGCACCCCAAACGAAAAACGCGGCGCCGAGGCGCCGCGTTTCCGAATGCGTTGATCGGGCGAACGGTCAGCCCGCGACCTTGGTCGCCGGGACGTCGCGCTGGCGCTTCATCACGATCTTGTTCAGCGCGCCGAGATAGGCCTTTGCGGACGCCACCAGCGTGTCCGGATCGGCGGCGCGCGCGGTCATCGAGCGGCCTTCGTGCGCGAGACGCACCGACACCTCGGCCTGCGCGTCGGTGCCTTCGGTCACCGCGTGGACCTGGTAGAGCTCCAGCTTGGCCTCGTGCGGCACCAGGCGCTTGATGCAGTTGAACACGGCATCGACCGGACCGTTGCCCTCGGCCTCCTCGATCTTGATCTGGCCGTCGACGTCGAGCTTCATGGTCGCGCGCTGCGGGCCATGGGTGCCGGCGATCACGGTCAGCGAGGTCAGCTTGATGCGGTCGTGCGCGGCCGCCATCTCCTGGTCGACCAGCGCCTCGATGTCCTCGTCGTAGATGTCCTTCTTGCGGTCGGCCAGCGCCTTCATCCGCGTAAAGGCATCTTCCAGCTGGTTGGCGCCGAGCTTGTAGCCCAGCTCCTCCAGCTTGTGGATGAAGGCGTGGCGGCCGGAATGCTTGCCGAGCACCAGCGAGGACTGTTTCAGGCCGACCATCTCGGGCCGCATGATCTCGTAGGTCGAGGCGTCCTTCAGCACGCCGTCCTGATGGATGCCGCTCTCATGCGCGAACGCGTTACGGCCGACGATCGCCTTGTTGTACTGCACCGGGAACGAGGTCGCGGCCGACACCACCTTCGAGGCGCGGGTCAACTGCGTGGTGTCGATCTTGTTCCAGTACGGAAACTTGTCGTTCCGCACGTTGATCGCCATCACAATCTCTTCCAGCGCGGCATTGCCGGCGCGCTCGCCGATGCCGTTGACGGTGCACTCGACCTGCCGCGCGCCGCCGACGATGCCGGCCAGCGAATTCGCGACCGCCATGCCGAGGTCGTTGTGGCAGTGCACCGAGAAGATCGCCTTGTCGGAGTTCGGCACACGCTCGATCAGCGTGCGCATGAAATGTGTGTATTCCTCCGGCACGGTGTAGCCGACGGTGTCAGGAATGTTCACCGTGGTGGCGCCGGCCTTGATCACGGCTTCGACGATCCGGCACAGATAGTCCATCTCGCTGCGGGTGCCGTCCTCGGCCGACCATTCGACGTCGTCGATCTGGTTGCGGGCGCGGGCGACCATCGCAACCGAGGTCTCGATGACCTCCTCGGGGGTCTTGTTCAACTTCACCCGCATATGCAGCGGCGAGGTCGCGATCACGGTATGGACGCGGCCGCGGCGGGCGAACTTGACGGCTTCGGCACAGCGATCGATGTCGGCCGGATGGGCGCGGGACAGGCCCGCGATGACCGAGTTCTTGGAGCGGCGGGCGATCTCGCTGACCGCCTGGAAGTCGCCTTCCGAGGTGATCGGGAAGCCGGCCTCGATGACGTCAACACCCATATCGTCCAGCAACTCGGCGACCTCGAGCTTCTCCTCGAAAGTCATGGTGGCGCCGGGGCACTGCTCGCCGTCGCGCAGGGTGGTGTCGAAAATGATGACGCGGTCCTTCTCGGACTTGTTAGCGGTGGCCATGTCAGAAATTCCTTTAAACTTTGGCGCCCGTCATTGCTGCTTTGAGCGATTGGTTGGGCGATTATCAGGGTCCGGTGATCTGGTACAAACCCCTGAGTGCCCAGGCGCAAACGCCCAGCCGGCCCTCAGGGGCAGGTAAGAAGCAGGCCGCCAATAAGCAGGGTGGGCGTTCCGGCCGGGATCGTGGCGGTAGCCTGGGCCACCTCCCCCGAAATCCGATCGATTTGGCCGCGAATCAGCATTGCCAGACCCTGTTGAGCGCCGAAATCCTCGGGCAAAACCGTTGACGGTTGGTTGCCGGGAGCGCTTGGACGCCGTCGTTCTAGACGATTATGGCAAGCCGCCGCAATGGGTAAAGATGGTCAGCTGGGTTGACCTATCGTGGCGCATGAGGCCCGCCGGCTGGCAGGAACGCACCGGCGGAGGGGTTTCCCTCTCCGCAAGGGGGAGACAGCCAAACCAGTGTGCTCACCTCACGTCCACTCATCTCTCGATGAGCAACTCGCGCGGACGCGGACTCGGCGGCGCGAGCCGTCGCGACGATGAAGGCCGCGCTGAAAATAGCGAACGTTTACCTTGCGTGACGTCGATGGCAATCGCGGCGCGCACGCGGCCGGGTAAGTCAATCTTTGCTCAACTGGTTGCATCTAGTGTCCGGCGGCGACCGGGAGTTAAGGGCGCGTCCTTTGGTTGGTTAAGGAGTTATCAGGATCATGCCCGCGACGAACCTGGCCGAAGGGCCCAATCAGCGCCAAGCCGGCTTCAATCTCTTCCTGGTCGGATTCCTGATCCTGTTTCTCGAGCTGGCCTGCATCCGCTGGTTCTCGGCCAAGGTCGTGTTCCTGCAATTCTTCACCAACATCGTGCTGCTGGCAGCCTTCCTCGGCATGTCCTGCGGCTGCCTTGCCGCTCGGCGGAACACCAACTGGCTTGCGCTGTTCCCGGGGCTCGCCCTGGTGACCTTCGCTGCCGTGGTCACGATCATGATGCTGTATTCCAACTGGGGCCAGTTCGCGGTCGACGTCGGCCACCAGGCCTCGCCGCAGGAAGTGTTCTTCGGCACCGAGTATCGCAACCCCGATCTCGCCAAGTTCGTCGTGCCGATCGAGGCGATCGCCGGACTGTTCTTCGTGCTGATCGCGCTGATGTTCGTCGGCCTCGGCCAGACGCTCGGCCGCGCCTTCGACGCCTACGCCAACCGCGTCGCCGGCTATTCGCTGAATATCGGCGGCAGCCTCGCTGGCATCGTCGGGTTCTCGCTGCTGTCGTTCGCGCAGGCGCCGCCGGTGGTCTGGTTCGGCATCAGCTGCGCCGGCATCGTCTATTTGCTCTACCAGGACAAGGCGCTGTCACTGCTGCGCCTCGTGACGATCATCGTCGTGGTCGGATTCACCGCTTTCTACACCGATCGTTCCGGCAGCCACGACATCCGCTGGTCGCCCTATTACGCCGTCGACCTCAACAAATCGAACAGCGTGATCACCGTCAACAGCATCGGCCATCAGGAAATGATGCCGTTCAGCGAACGCGGCTCGTCCTATTCGCTGATCCACCTGCTGCAAAAGCACAGCGGCGGCGCGCCGTTCAAGGACGTCATGATCATCGGGGCCGGTTCCGGCAACGACCTCGCGCACGCCTTGCGCTTCGGCGTCGAGCGCATCGACGCGGTCGAGATCGATCCCGTGATCCAGGACATCGGCATCCACAACCATCCTGACAAGCCGTATCAGGACCCGCGGGTGGTGCCGCATCTCGACGACGGCCGGCATTTCCTGCGCACCACCGAACGCAAATACGATCTGGTGGTGTATGCGCTGGTCGACTCGCTGATCTTGCACAGCGGCTACGCCAACATCCGTCTCGAAAGCTATCTGTTCACCGAACAGGCGTTCCAGGACGTCCGCCGCGTGCTGAAGCAGGACGGCGTCTTCGTGATGTACAACTACTATCGCCAGGGCTGGATCGTGCAGCGCGTCGCCGAGATGGCGAAGCAGGTGTTCGGCTGCGATCCGCTGGTGTTGCCGCTGCCCTACAAGGAGACGCTGACCTCGTCCGAAGCGGTCGGCTTCACCACCATCATCGCGGGTTGCAATCCGCGCATCCCCACCGCGTTCCGCGACCGCGGCCAGTTCTGGCTGAACAGCCTTCCGCCGGAGAACCTGTCGGTCGACGGCTTCGACAAGCCGCAGGAAAAAGTGCAGGACAAGGCAGCCGCCCCGCACGGCGACTGGGTGCCGCTGGCGCCGGCCAGACTGGTGGTCGACAATGAAGGCGCGAGGCAATCGACCAGCGACGACTGGCCGTTCCTCTATGTCAGCGGCAGGCTGATCCCCGACCTGACGGTTCGCTCGATGATCCTGCTCGGCGTGCTCGGGCTCGGCCTCGTCTACCTGTTCAAGCCGAAGGGCGCCTGGCGGCCAAACAACCGGATGTTCTTCCTCGGCGCGGCCTTCATGCTGCTCGAGACCAAGGCCGTGGTGCAGATGGCGCTGCTGTTCGGCAGCACCTGGCTGGTCAACTCGGCGGTGTTCTTCACCGCGCTGCTGCTGATCCTCGCCGCCAATCTGTACGTGATCAAGGTGCCGTCGATCCGGCTGGCGCGGCACTATGCCGGGCTGCTGGCGCTGCTGGCGGTCTCGGTGCTGGTGCCGCTGGACACGTTTCTCAGCGGCGGCATCGTCTGGCGCTACGCGATCCCGTGCGCACTGGCGCTCGGCCCGATGTTCTTCGCCGGCGTGATCTTCGCCCGCTCGTTCCGCGACGAAGCCAATCCCGATCAGGCGTTCGGCTCCAACATCGCGGGATCCGTCATCGGCGGCCTCGCCGAGTCGTGCTCGACCCTGCTCGGCTTCCGCTATCTGCTGATCGTCGCGATCGGGTTCTATCTGCTGTCCGCGTGGATGCCGTCGCGGAAGGGCTAGCGAGGGCTGCTGCACTCAACGTCGCGCGCGAGTCAGGCACGCACAGGCGGCAGGGTTCCCCCGGCGGGGTTGCCCGCTGCCGCCGTTCGACATGGCAGCTTGACAGGTCGGCTCGGCCGTTACTTCTTGGCGGCCGCCTTGTTCTCCGCTGCGCCCTTGCCTTCCGCCTCCAGCGCCGCGCGGACGCGCTTGAATTCGCTTAAGTCGGCCTTGTCGACCTCGGGGAATTTCAGATCCAGCCTGTCGAGCGCATTGACGATGGTCGAGCCGATCACGACGCGAGCGAACCATTTGTGGTCGGCGGGCACGATGTGCCACGGTGCCTCCTTGGTTGCGGTGTGGTGGATCATGTCCTGATAGGCGGCCTGATACTTGGCCCATAGCGCGCGTTCGGACACGTCGGCCATCGAGAACTTCCAGTTCTTGGCCGGCTGCTCCAGTCGGTCGAGGAAGCGCCGGCGCTGCTCCTCCTTGGAGACATGCAGGAAGAACTTCAGGATCACCGTGCCGTTGCGCGACAGATAGCGCTCGATCGCCGAGATGTCCTCGAAGCGCCAGCGCCAGATGTTCTTGGTGACGAGACGTTTCGGGATCTTCTGCTTGGCCAGCACTTCGGCGTGCACGCGCACGACCAGGCACTCCTCGTAATAAGAGCGGTTGAAGATGCCGATGCGGCCGCGCTCCGGCAGCGCGATCATGGCGCGCCACATGTAATCGTGGTCGAGTTCCTTGGTCGAGGGCTGCTTGAACGAGGAGACCTCGCAGCCCTGCGGATTGACGCCCTCGAACACGCTCTTGATCGCGCTGTCCTTGCCGGCGGCGTCCATGCCCTGGAAGATCAAGAGCAGCGACCAGCGGTCCTGGGCGTAGAGCTTCTCCTGGAAGTCGTTGAGCCGCGTGCGGTTGGCCTCGATGATCTTGCCGCCGGCTTCCTTGTCGATGCCGCCCTTCTCGGCGGTCGGGTACGACTTGAGGTGAAATTCGCCCGAGCCGTCGAAGCGGAACGGCGCGATATAGGGTTTCAGTTCATCGGCGAGCGATGGGGACGGTTTGCTGCTCATGGCCTCTCGACGGCTTGCGTGGCGATTTGATCCGGTCGATCACGCTACCAAGAATGCCCTTGGGCAGGAAGATGATGAAGAGCACCAGCAGCACGCCATAGACCAGGTTGTCCCAGCCGACCGCCTTGGTGCCGAACGAGATGCGCAGCACCTCGGCCAGCACGATGGTGATGACGGCGCCGACCGTCGGTCCCAGCGCGACATAGACGCCGCCGACGATCGCCGCGAACACCATCTGCAGGGAGACCGCGATGCCGCTCACCGTGTCCGGCGAGATGAACATCTGGTACTGGCAATACAGCGCGCCCGCGAGCGCGGTCATCAGCGCGCTGATCAGGGTGATCTTCAGCTTCTCGGCAGTGACGTTGACGCCAGCCGCGGCTGCCGCATCCTCGTCCTCCGAGATCGCCTCCATGGCATGGCGGATCATGCTGCGGTCGATCGCGCGCCAGATCACGAGGCCGGCGACCCAGACCGCGAGCGCGATCAGATACCAGGTGATCTTGTCGTCGAATTGCAGCGCGAACAGCCCCTTGCCGCTCGGGGCGCGCTGCGGCGTGTAGCCGAGCGAGCCGCCGGTATAGTCGCGGGTCGCGGTGATGACCTGCAGCACGATGCCGGACAGTGCCAGGGTCACCAGCACGAAATAATGCCCGGTGATACGGAAGCGGAAGCAGGGATAGGCGACGACCAGCGCGAGCACACCGGCGGTCGCCATGCTCAGGGGAATCCCGATCCAGGGCGAGACGCCGAGCTGATTCCACAGCAGCGCGGTGACATAGGCGCCGATGCCCATGAAGCCGCCATGGCCGAGCGAGACCAGGCCGAAGCGGCCCATGATCGACCACGACGTATAGGCGAACGACCAGATCAGGATCAGCACCAGCACGTGCAGATGATAGGGATCGCGGTGCACGAAAGGCAGCGCGACGAGCGCAAGCAGCGCGATGATCCAGAAGGCGGCCTGCCTGTTCACGAGCGCCTCGCAAGCAGGCCCGCGGGCCGGATGAACATCATGACGATGAAGAAGGCGAACGCCAGCACGTAGCCCCATTCGAGATCGGAGAACAGGCCGCCGAGCGAGATGATCTCGGCGAACACGAAGGCCGCGATGAAACCGCCGATGAAATTGCCGAGGCCGCCGAGCACGCAGATCAGGAAGGTGATCGGCCCGAACGACAGCCCGACGAACGGGTGCACGTCATATTGCAGCACCAGGAGGCACGCCGCGAGGCCGGCGAGCCCGCCGCCGATCGCCGAGGTGACGAGATAGATGCGCTTGGGATCGACGCCCATCAGCGGCATGATCTGGCGGTCCTGCGCGATGGCCCGGATCGCGGTGCCGGTGAAGGTGCGGGTCAGGAACAGATAGACGCCGACCATGCCGACCAGCGCCGCGCCGAACGATAATAGTCGTGCGTAGCTGAAGTTCATCTCGCCGAACGCCAGCACCGGCAGGCGGATGCCGAGGTTGCGGAAGTCGATGCCAAAGGCGACGGTGGCAAAACTCTGCAGGATGAACAGCACCCCGCCGGTGGCGAGCAGCTGGTTGATCGGCGGCGCGGTCAACAGCGGCGCGATGACCAGGAAATGCAGCGCGGCCCCGAGCAGCGCGACCAGCAGGATGACCAGCGGCGCGGCGGCCCAGTACGGCAGATGAAACACCTGCACGAGATAGTACATGCCGTACATGCCGATCATCACGAGCTCCGCGTAGCAGATCCAGGTGACGTCGATGACGCCGAAGATCAGGTTGAGCCCGAGCGCCAGCAGCGCCAGCACGCCGCCGAGCAGGATGCCGTTGATCACGGCTTCCAGCAGGTAGATGTCGAAGATGTTGAGGAAGGATTGCATGGATGCTCTGCCCCCTAGACTGCGACGTCACGCGTTCCCGTTATCCTGAGGAGCCGCGAGGCGGCGTCTTGAAGGATGTACGGCCCGGCTGGTGGCCGTCGATCCTTCGAGACGCGGCTAACGCCGCTCCTCAGGATGACGGGAAACGGCGTGAACACGCCTGCCAGATGTGATCTCATCATCCCCTACACCCCGAGATACGCCTGCTTGATCGTATCGCTGGCGGCGAGCTCCGCCGCGGTGCCGGCGGCGCGGATGCTGCCGGCTTCCAGCAGGTAGGCGCGGTCGACCACGCGCAGCACCTGCTGCACGTTCTGCTCGACGATCAAGACCGTCAGCCCGCTCGAGCGGATGCGCCTGACCAGCTCGAACACCTGCTGCACCACGACCGGTGCGAGCCCGGCCGACGGCTCGTCGAGCAGCAGCAGTTTCGGGTTCGACATCAGCGCCCGGCCGATCGCGCACATCTGCTGCTCGCCACCCGACATCGTCCCGGCCATCTGGTGACGTCGCTCCTTCATGCGCGGGAACAGCTCGAACACGAACTCCAGCCGCTCGGCGTAGTGCGCGCGGGCGCCGGGCATGTAGGCGCCCATCTTTAGATTGTCGGCCACCGTGAGCCGCGGAAACAGCCGGCGGTTTTCCGGCACATGCGCGATCCCGAGGCTGACGATGCGATGCGCCGGCGTTTTGACGACGTCGGCGCCCTCCATCGATATCTTGCCGCTGCTCGGCCGGATCAGGCCCGAGATCACCCGCATCAAGGTGGTCTTGCCGGCGCCGTTCGGGCCGATCACGCCGACTGCCTCGCCCGCCTTCACATCGAGGCTGACGTCGAACAGCACCTGGAAGCTGCCATAGCCCGCGTCGATCGATCGGAGCTCCAGCATGCCGGTCACGCTCCGATCCGGCGGCGCGCCTGCTCGGCGACGGCGGCAGCCAGGCTCGCATCCGCATCGGTGCCGAGATAGACCTCGATCACGCGTGGATTGCCGGCGACTTCCGCGGGCAGGCCCTCGGCGATCTTCTCACCATGATCCAGCACCATCACGCGATCGACCACCCGCATCAAGACACCCATGATGTGCTCGACCCAGATGATGGTGATGCCGAGTTCGTCGCGGATCCGGCGCAGCATGTCGGCGGCCTGGTCCATCTCGGACTCGTCGAGGCCGCCGAGGCTCTCATCGGCGAGCAACAATTTCGGCCCGGTCGCGAGCGCTTTTGCCAGCTCGAGCTTCTTCAACCCCGCGGCGCCCAGACCCTCGACGCTGCTGTGGCGGTCGGTCGGCAGGCCGACCATCGCCAGCGCACGTTCGGCCGCCTCCTCGGCCTTGCTGCGGCTGTGGCGGCCCTGGCCGTAGAAGCCGGCGAGCGCGACGTTCTCGAACATGCTCAAGCGATGGAACGGCCGCGGGATCTGGAAGGTGCGGCCGATGCCGCCGACGATGATCCGGTGCGGGGAAAGACCTGCGATCTCGCGGCCGTCGAACAGGATCGAGCCCTCGGTCGGCGGCAGTGTGCCTGACAGCATGTTGAAGATCGTGCTCTTGCCCGAGCCGTTCGGGCCGATCAGGCCGAGGATCTCGCCCTGCTCGACGCGGAACGACACGTTGTTGACGGCGCGAAAACCGCCAAACCGCTTGACCAGGCCTTCGACGGCGAGCACGGCGTCCCCTTCGCAAGCGAGCTATTTGTAGCTGTAGGTGGTGCCGGCCGGCAGCGGCAGCACGGTCTCGCGCTGCATCTGGCTCTTCGGCCACACCACATACGATTTGTCGTCAATATATTGCAGCACCACCGGGAACGAGCGCGCGTTCTGCCCGGCGTACTGCTCGCCCTCGCCGTAGAACTTCACGCCGTAGCCGAGCATGGTGCCGCCCTCGGGAATGTCGGTGTCGAGCGCGGCCTTGCGCAACGCGTCCGGATCGACGCCGCCATATTTCTTGATCGCGCGCGGCAGCACGTCGTCGAGGAACACATAGGCATTGGCCGCGCCGATGCCGACATGGGCGGAGCGGATCGGCACGCCGGGCTTCAGCCGATCGAACTCCTCACCGACCATCTCGATGACCGGCGGCAGCTTGGCATCCATGTCCTTCTGGTTGGCGAGCCAGATCGAGATCGGGTCGGTGTTGAAGAGATAATTGGCGTCGGCGCCGAGGCCTTCCTTCAGCTTCTCGTAGACGCCATAGCCGGCGCCGTGGCCGACGATGGCGCCGAACTTCAGCCCCTGCTCGCGTGCCTGGCGAAACAACAGCGTAATGTCCGGATTGTAGCCGGTGTGGAAGATCACGTCGGGCTTGGCGCGCTTCAGCTTGGTGACCAGCGCCGACAGGTCCGGCGCGGTCGCCGAATAGCCCTCCTTGAGCACGACGTTGAAGCCGGCCTTCTTCGCGCCGGCCTCGTTGCCCTTGGCGACGTCGACGCCATAGGCGCCGTCCTCATGGATGATGGCAACGCGGAGGTCCTTCGGCTCCTTGCCGAACTTCGACATCGAGTATTGCGCGATGAAGTCGGTCGTCATCATGCCGTACTGGTTGCCGGCAGCCTGCGGCCGGAACACGTATTTGTAGTTCTTGCCGTCGAACACGCCCGATGAGATGCAGGTCGTGATCCACATGAATTTCTTCATCTGGTCGACCCTCGCTGCCACCGGCACGCATTGTGCCGAGGAGAAGAAGCCCATCACCATGTCGACCTTTTCCTGCTCGAGCAGGCGGACGGCTTCGTTGATGGCGATGTCGGGCTTGCTCTGCGCGTCGGCATAGACGGCTTCGACCTTGTACCCCTCGACGCCGGTCCGGGCGTAATGGTCGAGCATGATCTTGACGCCGGTATATTGCAGCTCGGAGCCGCCGCCGGCCAGCGGGCCGGTCAGATCGAAGATCACGCCGATCTTGATCTTCTTGTCCTGCGCCTGCGCGGCACCGGCCACGCCGAGCGCCGCAAGCGCGACAGACAGACCCGCGAGCCAGCGGGCGGTCTTCCTGACCGGCATGAATCCCTCCCCAGAGATTGTGCACTGCATTTTTTGTTTTCGTGCTGCCCTATCACAGGGGGAGCGGCCGATGATGTCAAGCGCGATAGCTGCGTCGCCGCGGCGCAGGCTTGCGCAAAGTTTCGGCGGAGTGGCGCGGCGCCAGGATGTGTACGCACAAAGCCGCATCCACTTTGCCCTCAACGAGGCGATACGAAATGCGGTCCGATCTCCTGCAGCCCGGAGAACTACGGAAAGAAGGAACGCCGTTTCTGCCTTATCCTGAGAGCCGCGAAGTAGCTGTCATTGGAGGCGACACATGACTCATATGCTTTGCAGAACGAGACTCATCTCGTGGTTCGGTGCATGCCTACTTGGATTGGGAGCATGGCTTGCCGCCTCGTCGGTGCCGTGGCACAGAATTCACCCTCCGCCGAGGCCAAACTGAAGGAGTTGAACATTACGCTGCCGCCGGTGCCTGTTCCGGTCGCCAATTACGTCGATGCAGTCCGGGTCGGCAATCTGCTCTTCCTTGCGGGAAACACGCCGGCTGCCGACTGGAAGTACAAGGGCAAGGTGGGCAAGGACCTCACCGTGCAGGAGGGCTACGACACGGCCCGTCAGGTTGGCCTGATCATGTTGGCGAAAGTGCGCGTCGCACTTGGAAGTCTCGATCGGGTGAAGCGCGTGGTCAAGGTCTTCGGGATGGTCAATTCGGCCGACGGCTTTGGTGACCAACCGAAAGTCGTAAACGGATTCTCCGACTTGATGGTGGAGGTATTTGGCGCCGCAGCCGGCAAGCACGCACGATCTGCCGTCGGGATGGCCGGACTTCCCTTCAACAATGCCGTGGAGGTCGAGATGATCGTTGAGGTGGCCGAATGATCAGCCGTTGCTCAGGGCCGGAATCCGCCAAAGACTGATGGTACTGGTCACAAACGTCCCCGAGTGAGTGCGCCCTACGCCGGCAGCTGCGTTTCGATGAACGCGGTGACGAAGCGCGGCATGGCAGCAGTGAGATCGGCGCGGCTGCGCACCAGATGGATGCCGGCAAGCTCGGGATTTTCCTGGCGTGCGACGTTGGCCTCGATGCGCGTACGCAGCGCGTCACCGGGCATGTCGACGCGCAGGATCTGCATCATCGCGAGCGCAGGCCCGGTGTAAATGCAGTGCCAATCGGCGTCGCCGCGGCAATCCGACGGCAACAACCCGGTCTCCTCCTCAAGCTCGCGCATCACGCTGCCGGCGATATCGACCGTCTCGCCTCTGATGTCGTCGAGATCGGGCGTGCCGGAGGGGAAATAGATGCGTCCGGCATTCGCGGTCCGCTCACCCATCACGCCGCACACGAAGGCGCCGTCGCTCGAGAGCAGTGCGCCCATGCCGAAGCCGTTGAAGACCTCCTTGTCGGGAAAGCCCCAATCGCGCCAGGCGAGGAAGCTTGCGAAATCGGTCTCGAAGTAGCTCGCGCTGAGCCGCCCGTCGGCAAACACCGGATCGCGCCCGAGCAGGACGCGGCCGTTCCACAGGCTCGGGTTCAATCGCTGCTGCTCGGCGAAATGCGCGTCGATCTCGGCGCGGCGCTGGTCCGCGAACGGCCAGGGCCGCCGTTCTAACGCCAGGTCGAGCGCGGTGACGCGACATATGAGCGGAGCTTGCATGTCGGGCACAGCGCGCCTACTTCGCGCTTCCGGTCGTCTTCTTGACCTGATCGATGAACTTGTTGGTGTAGGTCTTGGTGACGTCGATGCCGGCCTTTGCCACTTCGGGTGAACCCTCGCTGAACACGGCGAGCACCGCCTCCGCACCCTTGGGGTCCATCTTGCCGGTCTCGGAATACATTGGGATCGTATTCTTCAGCGCCGCGAGATACTGCGCCCGGTCCTTGCCGACGATCTCGTCCGGCATCTTGGCCATGATGTCTTCGGCGGTGTGCGAATGAATCCACACCAGCGTCGCCATGATGGCATTGGTCAGCGCCTGCACCTCCTTCTCGTGGCCGTTGACCCAGGCTGCGGTCGAATAGAGCGCCCCGCCGGGATATTCGCCGCCGAACACCGCCAGCGTGTCGTGCTGGGTGCGGGTGTCGCTCAGGATCTTGAGATCGGAATGGCTGCCCTGCAGCACGGTGATGGCAGGATCGAGCATCACCGCAGCGTCGATCTGGCCCTGCTCCATCGCGGCCACCGCGGTGGCGCCGAGGCCGACGCCGATCACGGCAGTGCCGGCCGGATCGAGGCCGTTCTTCTTCAGCATGTATTTCAGGAAGAAGTCGGTCGAGGAGCCCGGCGCGCTGACGCCGACCTTCTTGCCAGCCAGATCCTTGATCGAATTGATCTCGCCGGTGTGCTTGGGCGAGACCACCAGCACGAGGCCGGGATAGCGGTCATAGACCACGAAGGACTGCAGCTCCTGCTTCTTGGCGGCGAGATTGACGCAGTGATCGAAATAGCCGGAGACGACATCGGCGCTGCCGCCGAGCACCGCCTTGAGCGCATCCGAGCCGCCCTTGAGGTCGACCAGCTCGACCGCAAGCCCGGCCTTGTCGTATTCGCCAAGCTGCTTAGCCAGCACGGTGGGCAGATAGCACAGGCAGGCGCCGCCCCCGACCGCGATGGTGATCTTGCTTTGCGCCGCGGCAAGGCCTGTGGACAGGGTCAGCGCCAGCAGCGTTCCGGCAAGCTTGCCAAGCCATTTGTTCATGACGTCCTCCGTTCGATTGGCCGGCAAGATAGAGGAGCAGGCCCAGCTTGAGAAGGCGACTTTCCGGGTGCTGGTCAAGCCTGCGGCGGCGGCCTCGCATTGCGGATACAAGAGAAACGCCGAGAATCGTCTTGCAGCCGCGCTGTCGATCGGAGCGGCAGGCGCCGGATGACACCACGCTGCTGGATTGATAGCTACCTCCTCGGCGTCATTGCGAGCGGAGCGAAGCAATCCATCGCTCGGCATATGCGGACCGATGGATTGCGTCGTCGCTTCGCTCCTCGCAATGACGGGGGTTGCGGGTCGAGCGCCGGCTTCATTCATGATAGATGACATATAATTCACTTGCGTCGATCCTGCTCGCTCCTTAATATTATGAGCGTCATTTAAAAGGGATCAGCACGATGAGCCTGGACGATCACCCCACGGTCAGGGCCGTGCGCGCACGCAGCAGCCAACCGGTCCGCGATGTCCCGGTGTCATCGGAGCTCATCAAGGACATCGCGCGCGAGTGCGGCGCCGATGACGTCGGCATCATCGAGTTCGACCGTGCCGCCATCGCGCCGCAGCGCGACTTCATCCGCAAGGTTTATGGCCGGACGCGTTCCCTGCTCGCGATCGCCTGCCACATGAACCGCGAGCCGGTGCGCTCGCCGTCACGCTCGGTCGCCAACGAGGAATTCCACGGCACCTACGACCACGTCAACGAGACCGCACGCGCCATCGTCCGCGCGCTCGACGAGCACGGCATCCCGGCCTGCAATTCGGTCGCCGCCTTCCCGATGGAGATGGACCTGCCGCGGATCATGATGGTGCAGCACAAGCCGATCGCGGTCGAAGCCGGGCTCGGGCGGATGGGCATCCATCGCAGCATCATCCACCCGAAATTCGGCAGCTTCGTCCTGCTCGGCACCGTGCTGCTCGGATCCGAGGTGGACGCCTATGACCAGCCGATCGACTACAATCCGTGCCTCGAGTGCAAGCTGTGCGTCGCCGCCTGCCCGGTCGGCGCCATCAAGCCGGACGGCGGCTTCGATTTCCTGTCCTGCCACACCCACAATTATCACGACTTCCTCGGCAACTTCACGCAGTGGGTGGAGAAGGTCGCAGATTCGAAAGATGCAAAGGACTATCGGGCCCGCGTGCCGCGCACCGAGACGCTGAACATCTGGCAATCGCTGTCGTTCAAGCCGGGCTACAAGGCGGCCTATTGCATCTCGGCCTGCCCGGCCGGCGAAGACGTGATCGGCCCCTTCCTGCATGATCGCGAGGCGCATTTCGCCGAGGTGGTGCAGCCGCTGATCGACAAGGACGAGTTCGTCTATGTGATCCCGGATACCGACGCCGAGGACACGGTGACGCGGCGCTTTCCGCACAAGAAGGTCCAGCATGTCACCTCCGGTCGCCATACCGGCAGCATCCAGTCCTACATCTTCTCGCTGTCGCTGGGCTTTCAGCGCGGCAGGGCGCGCGGCCTCGATTTCACGACCCATCTGCGCTTCACCGGCGCGAGCGCGCTGGACATGACGGTCGTGATCAAGGGCAAGGATCTGCAGGTGGTGCCGGGACGTCATGTCGGCGACGCGGCCCTGACCATCACCGCCGACACCCAGGCATGGCTGCGCATCCAGAACCGCGACCTCGAACTGGCCGACGCGGTCGCCACGGAGCTCGTGAGCTACAGCGACGAGACTCTGTTCGCGGCCTATATGCGGTGCTTCCCGCTGTAAGCCGAATGCGCAGGGGCGGGGTCAGGCGAAGCCGTACCCCGCCCTCCCTTGCTCAGCGCCGCGTCCTACTGTGCGGATAAGACCAGCTGTTCGAGATCGGCAATCAACCCCGGCCCGGTCGGCTGCCATCCGAGCTTGCTGCGCGTCTGCTCGCTGGAGGCCGCCATGTCGTATCCTGCGAACGTGCCGAGCCAGCCAAAGAAGGCCTGCGCCTCCTGCGGGGCGATGGACTTGACCGGCAGCTTCAGGCGCCGACCGATCGTTTCGGCAATATCGCGCATCGGGACCCCTTCTTCCGCGACGGCGTGATACCTCGCGTTCGGCTCAGCCTTTTCGATGGCCAGCCGGTAGAGACGTGCCACGTCGAGAACATGCGCCGCCGGCCAGCGATTCTGTCCGTCGCCGAGATAGGCGCACGCGCCCTTCTCGCGGTACACCGCGATCAAGGGGGTGATGAGGCCCTGCCTGACGGGATCGTGGACCTGGGGAAGGCGCATCGCCGCCGCGCGGACGCCCTTCAGCGAGAGGGCCGTCTGTTCCGACACGCGGGGAAACGGGAAATCCGGCGATATCGTCTGGTCCTCAGTCGCGGTCTCGCCCGGCTTGGCCAATCCCGCCAGGCCGCCGGTTACGAGCAGTGGCCTGTCCGATCCGGCCAGACCATAACCCAGAGCTTCGATGGCGCGGCGGTCGATCTCGCAGCTCTTCGCGAAATTGGACCAGTCGTGAACGAAGCCGAGGTGAATGACGGCATCCGAAGCGGCCGCCGCCTTGCGCAAGCTATCGAGATCCTCGAGCGAGCCGCGAAGAACCTCCGAGCCAAGGGCAGAGATCGCGTTCGCCCCCTCGTCCGAACGGGCCATGCCGAGAACCTGATGTCCGGCGGCGATCAGATCCTTGACGACAGGCGTGCCGATAAATCCGGTGGCACCAGTGACAAACACACGCATTGAGGAAGTCTCCAGGTTTTGCTGGAGACAAGTCTGGCCCTGCGCGCTATCCTGTTAAAGTAGTGACCTTATCATGGTATAATTCCTAACAGCATGAGCGCGTCAGTCGAACAAGAGAACCTGCTCGGCGCCTACCTGAAGGACCGACGCAGCAAGCTCGATCCGGCCGTGTTCGGCTTTCCGCCGGAGCGGCGGCGCACGCCGGGCCTGCGCCGCGAGGAAGTGGCACAGCGCGCCAACATCTCGGCGACCTGGTACACCTGGCTCGAACAGGGCCGCGGCGGCGCACCATCTGCCGATGTGCTCGACCGCATCGCGCGTGCGCTGATGCTGACCGATGTCGAGCGCGAGCACCTGTTCCTGCTCGGCCTCGGCCGCACGCCTGAGGTGCGCTACAAGAAAAGCGAAGGCGTGACACCACGGTTGCAACGCGTGCTCGACGCGCTCGAGCCGCGCCCCGCCCTGATCCGCACCGCGACCTGGGATATCGTCGCCTGGAACCGGGCGGCGACCGTGATGCTGACCGACTACGGATCGCTGCCGCCGCGCGAGCGCAACGTGCTGCGGTTCATGTTCCTGGATCCGCGCGTCCGCGCCGCGCAGCACGACTGGGCGAGCGTGGCGCGCTTCGTCGTCGGCGCATTCCGGGTCGATGCCGCACGCGCCGGAGCTGCCGCCGAGGTGCAACCGTTCGTCGAGGAGCTCTGCCGGCTCAGCCCGGAATTTGCGGCGCTGTGGCGCGACAACGACGTGCGCACCCATGGCGAGGGCGTCAAGCAGCTCCATCACCCGAACCTCGGCCCGGTCAAGTTCGAATATTCGGCGTTCGCGGTCGACGGCCGGCCCGACCTCAGCATGATCGTCTACAATCCCGTTGATCCGGAGATGACGGAGAAGATCCGTAAGCTGATGGAGGCGGCGCCGGCCACCCATCGCAAATGATGACTGCCGTTTGCAATGAGCCGTTAACCATTGCTTGACGGCTCCTCGTCCGACCATCCCCGCGCGGAAAGCCCACCATGGCATCAGGGAACGCGCCGAGCGCGGCATTCGCTTCATTTTTAAGAATTGGAGGTATGCAACTTTAAGGCGCGGGTGCGATGCAGCTTTGCGAAACGAGGAACGAATGACCAGTCAAGTCATCGAGACACGAGCCTTGTGGCTCGTCATCGCCATCATCGCCGGGATCGATCTCGTATGGCTCCGCGCATCTGGAATGTCGATCGCCGTTGCCCCCGCCAAGCCGGTCATGTTCGCGATCGTTGCGTCGCTCGCACTGGTCTACGTCTGGTTCAGGCCTGATCGACGCATTGCCGAACTCGCCACCGCATGCGCACAACTCATCGCCTTCACGGCGGTCGCCGCGGTGTTGAGCTATCTGACGGTCACCTCGAATTTCCCGTTGGTCGATCGCCAGCTCGCCGCGATCGATGGCGCGTTGCATCTGGACTGGCTGGCCTATTTCGATTGGGTCGACGCACACCCCGAGATCAAGAGCATCCTCAATACCGCATACGATAGCTGCCTGGTGCAGACCGCGGTACTGCTGGTGTCGCTGAGCGCGTGCAGCCGGTTCGAACAGATGGGCGAGTTCGTCTGGCTCTTCATGATGGCGCTGCTGGTGGCCATTCCGATCTCGTGGATATTCCCCGCCGCCAGCGCCTGGGTTCAGTTTGACGTGATCGCCCGCGCCGACGCATATCACCTCGCCGATTTCGACGCGCTACGCGCCGGCCAGATGACGCACATCCCGCTGGCTGAGGTGAATGGTCTGATCACCTTTCCATCCTTCCATACGGCGCTGGCTGTCATACTGATCTACGCCAGCAGAGGCGTGAAGGTGCTGTTCCCTGCGTTCCTCGTCCTGAACCTGCTTGTGATCGCCTCGACGCCCACCATCGGCGGCCATTATTTCATCGACGTGATCGCGGGTGCGGTCCTTGTCCTGTGCCTGATCGGCGTGCGTCGGATTTCGTGGCGGACACTGTTCGCGCGCGGGACTGCCTCGCCATCATACCAGGTCGGATATGTCCGGGCTGATCAGCGCCGTCGCTGAAGCCTGATCCGGCGGCGCCAGTTTGCGTCCGGAAGTGTCCTAGTCCCGCGCCGCCGCCGCCGGCCGCCAGACCAAAAGTCGCTTCTCGACTACCGTCACGGCCATGTCGATCAGGATGACGAAGGCCGACAGCACGAACATGCCGGCGAACACGCCGGCGACGTCGAACACGCCCTCAGCCTGCTGGATCAGATAGCCGAGGCCGGCCGCCGAGCCGAGATACTCGCCGACCACCGCGCCGACCACGGCAAAGCCGACCGAAGTGTGCAGCGAGGAGAACATCCAGGACAGCGCCGAGGGCCAGTAGACATGGCGCATCAGCTGCCGCTCGTTCATGCCGAGCATGCGGCCATTGTCGAGCACGGTGGTCGGCACTTCCTTGACGCCCTGGTAGACGTTGAAGAACACGATGAAGAAAACCAGGGTCACGCCGAGCGCGACCTTGGACCAGACGCCGAGCCCGAACCACAGCGCGAAGATCGGCGCCAGCACCACGCGCGGCAGCGCATTGACCATCTTCACATAGGGATCGAACACCGCGGCGACGCGCGGCTGCCGCGCGAACCAGAAACCGACCAGGATGCCGCCGGCCGAACCGATCACGAAGGCGAGGATCGATTCCCACAAGGTGATCGCAAGATGCTTCCAGATCACTCCGCTCGAGAACCATTTTACGATTTGGCTGAAGACGTCGACCGGATTGGAGAAGAAGAACGGCGGCAGCAGCACCCTGCCGAACACGGGCACGGTGGAAAACAACTGCCAGAGCGCCAGCGTGACGACCGCGACCAGGATCTGCAGGGCCAGCAAAATGACGCGCGACATCAGGCGGCTCCCACCTGCGTCGATTGCACATAGCCCTTCATCACTTCGTCCTTCAGCATGCCCCAGATCTCGCGGTGCAAGGCATGAAAATCCTTCTCCATCCTGACTTCGGCGATATCGCGCGGCCGCGGCAGCGTGACGCGCCAGTCACCGATGATGCGTGCGGAAGGGCCCGCCGACATGATCACGACGCGGTCGGCCAGCGCGATCGCCTCCTCGAGATCGTGGGTGACGAACAGCACCGCCTTGCGGTCGGCGGTCCATAACTCCAGCAGCAGATTGCCCATGATCTGCCGTGTCTGGGCGTCGAGCGGGCCGAACGGCTCGTCCATCAAGAGGATCTTCGGATCGCGGATCAGGACTTGCGCGAGCGCGACGCGCTTGCGCTGGCCGCCCGACAGCATGTGCGGATAGCGGCCCGCGAAGGCGCCGAGCCCGACCGAGGTCAGCCATTGCTGCGCGCGCGCAAGCGCATCGCTGCGCGGCGTGCCCCGGATCTCGAGCCCGATCGCGACATTGTCGATCGCGGTCTTCCAGGGGAACAGCGCATCGGCCTGAAAGAGATAGCCGGCGTCGCGGTTGAGGCCGGCAAGCGGCTTGTCGAAAATCCGCGCCGATCCGGCCGCCGGTTTCAACAGCCCTGCGGTAACGTTGAGCAGCGTCGACTTTCCGCATCCGGTCGGGCCGACAATGGCGACGAACTCGCCTTGATCGACCGAAAAATTGGCCTGCTCGACCGCGGTATAGACCCGCCCATCCGCCAACCGAAACGCCACCGTCGCACCGTCAAGCGCGACCGCCGTCGGCCCCTTCATCGCCACGCATTCCTCCCGAACCTTCCGGGATGGCTTAGCGGTTCGGGCCGGCAAGTTCAACGCAGGAAGCCGGCGCAGGCTGCGGTCACGCAGTTTTCACGGTGCGACGGCTTGAGAATTGTTCCGACATCGCCGAGGCTGCGCCCGGAATGTCGGACAGGAGCGACGGGTCATGCGGATCGCAGTGGTGGGCGCCGGCGGCGTCGGGGGCGGTTTTGGTGCAGCGCTGGCGCATGCCGGCGCCGACGTCACCTTCATCGCGCGCGGTGCGCACCTCGCCGCCATGCGCAGCGAAAGGCCTGAAGGTACAGGGAGGCCGCGGCGAAACCCACCTGGTCCCGCCCCAGGCGACCGACGACCCCGCAAGCGTCGGCCCGGTCGATATCGTGCTGTTCTGCGTCAAGCTGTGGGACGTCGAGAGTGCCGGCGAGCACATCAAGCCGATGGTCGGTCCCGACACCGCCGTGATCCCGCTGCAGAACGGCATCGATGCGCCCGACCGACTGACCCCGATCCTGGGCCGCAACGCCGTGATGGGCGGCGTGGCGCAGATCTCCGCCTCGATCATCAAGCCCGGCGTGATCAACCAGGTCGGCACCTTCATGCGGATGATCTTCGGCGAGCTCGACGGCCGGATCACGCCGCGCGGCAAGGCGCTGCTCGAGCTCTGCCTGAAGGCCGGGTTCGATGCCACACTGAGCGAGCAGATCAACACCGAGCTCTGGATGAAATTCATCGGCCTCGCCACCAATGCCGGCATGACCGCGGTCACACGACAACCGATCGGCAGGCTGCGCGACGATCCCGATTTGCGCCCGTATTTCGTGTCAGCCTGCGAGGAGATCATCGCCATCGCGCACGCCAGCGGCATCCAGCTGCCGCCGGAGCCGCTGACGAAGGTGCTCGACTTCATCGGCCATGCGCCGCCGGCGATGAAGGCGTCGATGGCGCTCGATCTCGAGCGCGGCAACCGGCTCGAACTTCCGTGGTTGAGCGGCAAGGTGGTCGAGCTCGGCCGCAAGCTCGGCGTGCCGACCCCGACGCACGATTTCCTCTATGCGGTGCTGAAACCCTACGCGATGGGCGCGCCGTCGTAGGCAGACGGCCGCACGTTGGAGCGGTGGCGCCATTCACGCATGTTGCGGCGGGGCAAGCGTGGCGACCTGATCCGGATGCACCGTGATACTCGTGCCGCCATGTCCATCGCTCGCAGCGACGAAGGTGGATGCCATGTAGTTTCCGAGCAAGGCGATGCTGGCGGCATGGACACCGTCCGAGACGGTGATCGATCCGCCCGCGGTGTTGCCGGCAAAGCCCACGGTTTGCCCGGCTGCAAAACTGATATTGGCGAAATCGATCGCGTCGGCTCCGGTCATGCCGGCGACGGTGCCGGAGAAGCCGGCGGGGTCATCGAGCTTCAGTGTCCCGGAGCTCGACGCAAAGGAGATTTGCGCTGAGCTCGAAGACGCAAGCTCGAGGGTCTGTCCGGCTGGAATGATCGAGGGATCGCTGATCGTGAAGGCGCTGGACCAGGCGCCCCAGACGGTGCCGTCATTGGCCTTGATCCAGAGCGTATCCGTGCCCGATCCGACATGGTACGCAAGCTGCGAGAGCTGCGAGGCCGAGACGACGTTGTCCTGATTTGCTCCGAGCGCAACACCGTTCAGCGTGAAGTAGGCGTTGCCGCCTCCGCTATTCCAGACGTCATACGATGTCGCGGAACTGCCGAACGGATCCGAATAGGTGAACAGCGAGGACACCGAGAACGTCTGGCCTTGAACGGACAGCATGCTCGAATTAGTCGGGGTCACGACCGGACCGGCGTCCACCGGCGCAGTCACGGTGAAAGCACTTGACCATGATCCCCAGACGGTGCCGTCGTTCGCGCGGACCCACAGCCTGTCCGCGCCCGAGCCGGATTGATAGCTCAGCGACGCCAGCTGGGCTGCCGTGACGTAATTGTCCTGGTTGGGCGCAAGCGACACCCCGTTGAGAACGAAGTGGCCGCCACCGGTGCCAGTGTCGTAAACGTCATACTGGGTCGCAGCGCTGTTGAACGGATCCCTGTAGGTGAACAACGACGAGACCGCATAACTCTGGCCATGGGTCGCGACGATGCTCGAGACCGTCTCAACGGGTCCGCTATCAAGGGGAGCATTGACGGTGAAGGCGCTCGACCACGCTCCCCACAAGGTGCCGTCATTGGCGCGGATCCAAAGCTTGTCGATACCGGAGCCCGATTGATAGGTCAGCTGGGCCAGCTGGGCGGCCGTGATGTAATTGTCCTGATTGGCCGGCAGCGCCACGCCGTTCAGAACGAAGCTCCCGCCGACGGTACCGGTATCCCAGACATCGTACGCGGTCGCGGCGCTGTTGAACGGATCGCTGTAGGTGAACAATGACGAAGCCGCATAGCTCTGCCCGTGGGGCGCGACGATGTTCGACACCGTCTCGACGGGCCCGCTATCGAGGGGAGCATTGACGGTGAAGGCATTCGACCACGCGCCCCACACCGTGCCGTCATTGGCGCGGATCCAGAGCGTGTCGGTGCCGGAACCGGATTGATAGGTCAGCGACGCCAGCTGGGCGGCCGTGATGTAATTGTCCTGTTGGGCGGGCAGCGCCACGCCGTTCAGGAGGAAGCTCCCGCCAACGGTGCCGCTGTCCCAGACATCGTACGCGGTCGCGGCGCTGTTGAACGGATCGCTGTAGGTGAACAGCGACGAGGCCGCATAGCTCTGGCCGTGCGGCGCAACGATATTCGACACCGTCTCGACGGGTCCGCTGTCGAGGGGAGCATTGACGGTGAAGGGGCTCGACCACGCGCCCCACACCGTGCCGTCATTGGCGCGGATCCAGAGCGTGTCGCTGCCGGAGCCCGATTGATAGCTCAGCGAGGCCAGCTGGGCGGGCGTGATGTAATTGTCCTGGTTGGCGGGAAGCGCCACCCCGTTCAGAACGAAGTGTCCACCACCTGTTCCCTTGTCCCAGACGTCATACAGCGTTGCAGGACTGTTGAACGGATCGCTGTAGCTGAACAAGGACGAGGCTGCATAGCTCTGGCCATGAGCCGCGGCAATGTTCGACACCGCCGCGACGGGACCGCTGTCGACCGGCGCGGTGACGGTGAAAGCGCTCGACCACTGCCCCCACACAGTGCTGTCGTTGGCGCGGATCCAGAGCGTGTCGACACCGGAGCCGGATTGATAGCTCAATGACGATAGCTGCGCGGCCGTGATGTAGTTGTCCTGATTGGCGGCAAGCGCCACCCCGTTCAGAAGAAAGTGGCCGCCGCCGGTGCCGCTGTCCCAGACATCGTATTCGGTGGCTGCGAGGCCAAACGGGTCGTAGTAGGTGAACAGCGACGACGCCGCAAAACTCTGGCCGTGCGTTGCCGACACGCTTACGACGGTCATCACCGGCCCTTCCGGGATTGCCGTGAACTGGGTCCAGGCGCTCCAGAGTACGCCGTTGAACGCCTCCACCCACAGCTGGTCGCTCGCGGGACCGAACTGGTAGGCAATGCTGGACCACTGTGAGGCAGCGACGTCGATCTCGACCCCGTTCGCCTGCGCCACCCCACCCACGGTGAAGTGGCCGTTGCCCGTGGAGTTCCAAAGCGCATATGCGATGATGGGCAGCGTACCGCCCGTCGTATAGAACATGGACGACGCTGCAACCGAGGTCTGCACGCGACCGGTTACATTGGACGCGACCACCGTCGGCGCGACGTCGACGGCGCCGGAATTGTCGATGACGAAGTCGCCGCCTTCACTGGCGATCTGCGTCAGCGAAACTTCAAACTGCACATCCCAGTTTTGACCGGAATAGCTGTTTCCCCATGGATTGCGGACGATGAAATTGCCCGTCGCGCTGTCATAGCCGACGACGCCGAAAGCGTGATCCGGGACCAGCTGGATATTTCCGGCAGTGTCGTACGTGTACGGAGATGTTGAGGGAATCTCGAGGATGACATCGTCGTTGCTGGAGAGCGCTGCGATATAGACGGACTTGTTGCTGTACCAAGAGGACGAACTGCTCAGATAATAGTTGACGCTCGTCGCGTCGGTCAGATTCTCGAAGACGTCCGTCGGGGGATCCGCAGAGATGTTGTTGTAGCTGTTGACCGCCGGGTGCCCGATCTGCCCCGTTGCGCTGAGCTGCGCGTAGGCCTTTTCCACCAAGGCAACCCACATCGCAGTGGGCTGCTCATTATAGTTGTGGCCATAGTCAAGTTCGGTGCCACTGACGACTGGAAACTGGTCATTGACGGTTTCCCATGTCTCCTGACCATTGACATAGAAGCGCACGCCATAGGTGCCGTTTCCATTGTCCACGATCATGGAACTCATGACCTGAGGATGAAAGACGACGACGTCGATCAATCCCGACATCAGCTCGCAATCGCCGTCTGCTCCCTGACAGATGTCGTTGACGGTGGCCGCGCCCGCCGAAGAATACAACGGCCCGACAACCGCGCTGTAGCCCTGCAACGTCCAGCCGCTCCCGCCTGCATCGGGCGGCAAAGTCGGATCCGGAAAATCAGTCCCCTGAAACCACTTTCCGATCAGTTCAGACATCTGCGTCGACGTCGTGCCGACCTGCAGATTGCCGAGCGTGATGTGAGCAGTGCTGCCCCCTGTCCAGGTGGCGTTCGCCGGATTGCCATCGACGAGCTGGACGAAAAGATGGGAGACATAGTCCGATGTGGAGAGACCGCTGTTCAGATTGGCCGCAATCAGCTGCAGCGAGTTCAGCTCATTCGCGGTGACACTCCCGCGATTGGCGACATCCGCGAGCAACTGGATGGCTTCAGCGTCGGTGAAGACGCCGTCCGCGGCAAAGTTGAGCATGTCGGACTTGATGCCGCTGTCGACGAGGGAATTGACCCAGCTTGCCGTCATGGAATTCCTTCGCAAATCTTGACGCGATACGATTGCTGCCGGCCAGGCCCTGCCCTGGGGAGGTTGCGCGCGTCGGTCGCGACAAATCCAGCAATAGAATGCGTAACTGTCGCACTAGTTGTGACCGAATTCGAGACGCGTGTCGATCTTGCCGACAGTCAGGGAACCCGCATTATCGTGAAGAGTCGTTAATGTCTGCCTGATACGGCGCCTACCATCGGAGGTAGCGGTAGGGTCGGCTCCCCCCGGACCCGCCACGGCAGGCGTTCGAGCGGCCTGGTGCGCCCGCATCAGTGGGCGCGATGCCGTCCGCGGTGCGCCCGGTGCTTCGGCGGTGGCGGCGGCGCGAAGAACGGATTCTCCGAGCACATCGCACCGCGGCCTGACGCCGACGCCTGGCACTGCGGGATCGAGGTGAAGCTGCAATCGATATAACTTCCGCCGAACTTCCCCTGAAAGACGTGCATGCACACCGGATAGTTCGGATCATAGGCCTGCCCGGCGGCAGGCCCGGCCAGGGCGACCGTAAATGCGGCGCTCGCGAACAGTTTCAGGCGCATCGGTCTCTCCTTGTCGCTCGGAAGGTTTCCCCACAACCGACGGAGTTAATCAACTGTGCCAGCAACGCGACGGCGCGCTAGTTGGCGGGCCGACGCTGTCGTTGACCCCGCTCCCTGGTCGGCTTTTTGGGACCTTTGTAAAAAGGATTGACCGAGCATGTCGCCGATCGTCCGGACGCCGTTGCCTGGCATTGCGGAAGCGACGTGAAGCTGCAATCGATGTACTCGGGCGTCAGCCTGCCGCCATAGACTTCGAGGCATACCGGATAGTTCGGATCGTACATTTGCGCGGCGGCGGGCGCGGTGAGGCCGATGCCGATGGCGGCGATGATGGTGAGGTGCAAGCGCATCGAATTCTCCTCGAGCATGGTCCGCAACGCACGGCGCGCGGCTATCGCTGTTCGCCGGCCGTCTTGCCGTCGTCCTCACCGAGACAACGGATCATGAAGGCCGTGGTGTCCCGCGGCAGGACCTGCGCGGCCCGTGCCTTGAGGCGGCATTCGAGCTGCGCGATCTGGCGCGCCCGCTGCCGTTCCGACGGCAGCGTCGATTGCCGCAGCCGGCGCAAGGTCATCGGCGAGCCGTCCGACTCGAAGGCCAGCTCGTACCTCTTGCCGCTCTGGTCGGTGGCGGCGCAGGTGATGGAGGACACCTGCCGCGTGATGAAGCTTCCGACCTGACGGCACGAGCCTGTCGACATCTCGACCAGCGGCACCGGCAGGCCATCGACACGCGGACGGTCGCTCGACTTCAGCAACATGCGGTCGACCGAAAGCTCGAACAGATTGTCCTGGGTGCGTTCGGTGCTCTCGCCGGAGAACGAGACGATGTGGCTCTTGTCGGCGGGATCGTCGAGCACCACGGTGAACTCGGAACGGCCGCGCAAGGTGTGGAAATAGGCCACCGCCTTGCAGCTATAGCTGCGGCCGGCGACGCTGACATTGTGGCAGGTGCCCGACATCAGCGCATACAGATCGACGTCATAGACCGGGCCGGCGGCAATGGCGAGCGCAGGCCAGCACACGATCGCAATCGCAATCAATTGAGCGAAACGGGAGATCATGCTGAAACGGTCGAGAACACGGTCGATGAAGAGGTCCATGGGCGCAAGGTCGCCGATTTCCACGGACTGTGCAACGATGAAGCAGGCCGAAATGTGGACGCCTGGCAATCGACCGGGGAATGCAGACAAGCCGTGCCGAAAGCCCGCGCCGCTGGCGCCTTGCGTCAGATCTGCGGGCCGGACAGGGTGACCTCGCGCTCGGCGCGGAAGACGTTGCTGTAGAGGTTCGCGATCCACTGACGGCCGCTTGCCGTCATGTTCAGGCAGTTGATGGCGCCCTGGATGTGCGGCGCAACCATGTTCCAGTAGAATTGCGGATAGCGGTCGACGATATCGGCCGGCGATTCATAGCCGAGCTGGCGGTTGATGCCGACCTCTTCGAATTCGTGATAGAGCGCGTTGGCTTTCCTGATGTAGTTGGGATCGCCGAGCTGTCCGATGAAATCGGCGGCCCGAACGATCGCCGCCTCGTCGTCATATTGCTGGCCTTCGGGCGCCGGAAACCGCGTGCCCTCGATGTTGCGCGCGACGCGCTCGCGGTCCAGCGGAATGACGGCCTCGAGCCGATCGAGCACGTACAGTTTGGAGCGATCGACATGATACGGCATCAGGCCCGCATCCGACGAGCCGCGCGGCAGCACCACCTTGTTGCCGGAGGCATCGATGACGTAACCATCCGGTCCATCGCCCTGCAACAGCCCGCGCACATAGCCGATGTCGTGCGTCAGGCACGCGATGATCGTGTGGGTGTAATCCTCCGCGGTGACATGGGTGTGCAGCGCGCGACCGCGGATGATGTCATGCCCGGCCAGCGTGACCAGCATCGTATGCTCGACATTGTGGTAGAGCGCATCGCTGTTGCCAATGCATTCCAGCGCGATGCGCGCGGCAGCCGGGAGCAATTCGCCGAAGCGGGCCTGCGAGGCACCGAACGTGCGGCTGACCCACGTGGCAAGAAACTTCTCCAAAGCGCCTGCCGCCAACTCAGGTAACGTCATCATCGATGCAGCCCCGACCGCGCAACGTTCCTCGCTTGCCCCGATCTCACGTCGTAGTTGGAGAGCAACTATAGCGTATCTGCGCGCGTGCGGCTATGCGCCGGCGAGCGCGTGATTGGCTCCGCCGTACTTTCCCGGTCTTGCCGGCTGTGACACCAAAGCCGCTGATAATGGCATGAACCGTGCATGATTCGGTTCAGACCGGGTTAATCCTACGGACAAAGACCATCATGCTCGTTACGCTCGTCGCCATCCTTTGCAATGCTCAGCTCTGCATGGAAAAGGTCGTCACCAACAGCGACCAATCCGGCATCACCATGGGCGCCTGCGCCGTGAACGCCCAAATCGGCATCGCCGAGTGGCTCGCCAAGGGGCCGTATCACGATTGGCGCTTGCAGAGCTACAAGTGCATCATGGGCAAATACGTCCCCAAAAACGAAGTGTGATGTGTGCTCACAGCCCCGGAGGGGGCTGACCCGCTTCGTGCGCCCAACTGGAACAGCCTGCGAAGCGTGACGCGGGCGCGTGCACCTCAAGTCAAAGTCCATTTTATGGGCTATCACTGTCGTTCACGATGGTGAAAACAGCCCAGGAATGGCCAGAGAATGCCTGCAACGCCGCTGATTGCCTACGCGCATGTCGGCAAGAGCTTTGACAATGGTCGCGTGGTGGCGATCGAGGACGTCTCGCTTGACGTGGCCGAGGGTGAATTCCTTGCCGTTGTCGGCGGCTCGGGCTCCGGCAAGACGACGCTGCTGCGGCTCGCCAACCGCCTGATCGAGGCTGACCGCGGCCAGATCGCCGTCGACGGCGAAGACGTCAGCCGCATCGACCCGATCCTGCTGCGTCGCCGCATCGGTTATGTCTTCCAGAGTGGCGGGCTGTTTCCACATCTCACCGTCGCCGACAATATCGGCATCACGCCAAAGCTCCTCGGCTGGCCGCAGGCCGAGATCTCGGTGCGCGTCGACGAGCTGCTCGACCTCGTGCGGCTCGACCGTGCGGAGCATCGCGAGCGCCTGCCGCACGAACTCTCCGGCGGGCAGCGTCAACGCGTCGGCGTCGCGCGTGCGCTGGCTGCGAAGCCGCGCATCGTGCTGATGGACGAGCCGTTCGGCGCGCTCGATCCGCTGACCCGCGACGCGCTCAGCGACGATTATCGCACACTGCATCGCGAGCTCGGACTGACCACGGTCATGATCACCCACGACATGACCGAGGCACTGCTGCTGGCCGACCGCGTCGCGGTGATGCGCCGCGGCAAGCTGCTCGCTTTGGGCACGCCGGCGGAGCTTGCGGCCAATACCGATGCCTATGTTGGCGAACTCCTCCGTACGCCACGGCGACAGGCGGAAAGGCTGGGCGCATTGCTGCCGCGGGACGGCGCAGCATGAGCGATCCACGCTGGAGCGAGGCGCTGGCGCATCTGCCCGACTATCTCGGCAATCACGTCCGGGTCAGCGTCGCCGCGCTGGCGCTCGGACTTCTGATCAGCCTGCCGCTTGCGATCGTCGCGCGCAACCGGCCGGTGCTGCGCGGCACACTGCTCGGGCTCGCCAGCATCGTGCAGACAGTACCCGGTCTCGCGCTGCTCGCGCTGTTCTATCCGCTGCTGCTGGCGCTCACGGCGCTGACCGCGGCGTGGCTCGGCTTCAGCTTCTCCGCCTTCGGCTTCCTGCCGGCGGTGCTGGCGCTCGCGCTCTATTCGATGCTGCCGGTGCTGCGCAACACCATCACCGGCCTATCGGGCGTCGATCCGGCCGTGCTGGAGGCCGCCCAGGGCGTCGGCATGACGCCGCGGCAATCGCTCACCATGGTCGAGCTGCCGCTGGCGCTGCCGGTGATGATGGCGGGCATCCGCACCGCCGCGGTGTGGGTGATCGGCACCGCGACGCTGTCGACGCCGATCGGCCAGACCAGCCTCGGCAACTACATTTTCGCGGGGCTGCAGACCCAGAACTGGGTGTTCGTACTGTTCGGCTGTTTTGCCGCCGCCGTGCTCGCGCTTGTCGTCGACCAATTGCTGGCGCTGATCGAGAAAGGCCTGCGCAACCGCAGCCGCGGCCGGACCGCGCTCGGCGGGCTCGGCATTGCCGCCCTGATCGCCGCGACGCTGGTGCCCGCGATCGGGCGGCCGCAGGCGCGCTACGTCGTCGGCGCCAAGACCTTCACCGAGCAATACGTACTGTCGGCGCTGATGGCGCAGCGGCTGCAGGCGGCCGGGCTGCCGACCACGACCCGCGCCGGCCTCGGCTCCAACGTGATCTTCGATGCGCTCGCCGCTGGCGACATCGACGTCTATGTCGACTATTCCGGCACGCTATGGGCGAACCAGTTCCACCACACCGGCATCAGGCCCCGTGCCGAGCTGCTGAGCGAATTGACGACCACGCTGGCGAAGCAGGACATCACGCTGTTCGGCGAGCTCGGCTTCGAGAACGCCTATGCGCTGGTGATGCCGAAGAAGCGCGCCGATCAGCTCGGCATCCATTCGATCGCCGACCTCGCCTCGCGCGCCGCGACGATGTCGATCGCCGGCGACTATGAATTCTTCTCGCGGCCGGAATGGGCCGGCATCCAGAAGGCCTATGGGCTGACGTTCCGCACCCAACGGACGATGCAGCCGGATTTCATGTATGCGGCGGTCGCCTCCGGCGAGGTCGACGTCATCGCGGGCTACACCAGCGACGGACTGATCGCGAAATACGACCTGGTCACGCTCGCGGACGACAGGCACGCGATCCCGCCCTATGACGCGATCGTGCTGCTGTCGCCAAGGCGACGCGATGATGAGCCTCTCAAGGCGGCACTGCGGCCGCTGCTCGGCAAGATCGGCATCGCCGCGATGCGCGAGGCGAACCTGCGCGCGTCGGGCAACGACGCATCATCGTCGCCCGACGCCGTGGCGCGCTGGCTGTGGGAGATGGTCGGACCGCGCTGAGCGGTCCTCCGCCTCAGGCCCTCACCTCCTGGCGCTGGAACAGGACGTAGCCCGCGACGAACAGCACGATGGTGCAGGCGATGAGGCCGACCGTCTGCGGCCAGGCGATCATCACGCTTTGGCCGAACGGCAGCGGGGCGCCCATCACCGCGCCGCGGATCTGGTCGAGGAACACCGGGCCGAGCGTCCGCGTGGTCGGCGACAGCACCGCCAGCATCGCCTCCCCGAACAAATCGTTCGGCGAGAAGCGCTGCAGCAGCTGGGTCCAGATCGCGGTGCCCGGTGTATCGAGACCGAGCGCGGCAAAGCGCGGATCGGGTGGCACGATGGCTTGCGCGATTGCCGGCGCCAGCATCGGCCACAGCACGGTCAGGAACAGCCAGATGCCGAGCGCGACCAATGCCGCAGTCGCCGGCGAGCGAAACACGATCGAGAGCAGCATTGCGAGCGACAGCCAGACCCCGGCATAGAACACCGCGATCACCAGGAAGGCGAGCGAGCGGGCGATCTCCTCGCCGCCCGGCGACACGCCGAGGAAGATCAAGCCGAGCCCGATCACCAGCAGCCACAACGCGGTCAGGCTGATCGTGATCGTCGCGAGCCCCGCGAGATACTTGCCGAGCAGCAGAGCGTCGCGATAGATCGGCTGCGCCAGGATGCGCGACAATGTGCGCCGGTTGTGCTCGCTGTTGATCAGGTCGAAGCCGAGCCCGATCGCCATCAGCGGGATCAGGAAGCCGAGGATGGCGACAAAGGACGGCAGCGGCGCCTGGCTCACCGTGAACAGCCGCAACAGCAGGAAGGGATCCTCCGCCGTATTATGGCGCAGCGCCGTGATTGCCTCGTAGAGCGCCGCCATCGCCGTCAGCACGATCAGAAGCTCAAGCATCAGCATGCGGACGCTCGAGATGTTGTCCGACAGCTCCTTGACGAAGACCGCGCCGACGCCCTGGAATGCTGAACCTTCACGCCGCATCGCGTACGCCTCCTGGCGGGGTGGCCTGGAAATAATGAGCGTAGATCGCCTCGAGGCTCGGCTCGTCGACCGAGAGCCGCCGCAACGCCCCGTTGGCCGCGACCACCGCGCGCGCTGCATCGGCCCGCACATCACGGTCGGCGGTCATGCGGAAGCGATCTTCCGCCAGCGTCTCGACATTGCCGACGCCCGGGATCGCCGCCAGCCGCCGTGCAATCCCGGCGCCGTCGGCTTCGACCTCGACGACGAAGCCCGCGCCCAGCACCTTGACCGAGAGCTCGGCCACCGACCCCATGATCGCGATCTTCCCGGCGCGGAACAGCGCGACGCGGTCACAGACCCGCTGGACCTGGTCGAGCATATGCGACGACAGCAGCACGGTGACGCCCTCGGCCTTCAGTTCCCTGATCAGGTCGAGGAATTCAATCGTCGCCTGCGGGTCGAGGCCCGAGGTCGGCTCGTCGAGGATCGCGATCTCGGCACGCTTGACGATGATCTCGGCAAGCCCGAGCCGCTGCCGCATGCCGCGCGAGAAGGTCGCAACCCGCTTGTCGGCGACGTCGAGCAGGCGCACCCGGGTCAGCGCCGCCGCGATCCGCCGCGACCGCTCGGCCACCCCGAGCCCCATCAGCTTGGCGGCATAGGCGAGATTCTCCACCGCGGTCAGGTGATCGTAGAAGCCGACGGCATCCGGCAGATAGCCCAAGCGCCGCTTGACCTGTAGCGGCTGCCGCGCCGGATCGAAGCCGAGCACGCTGACCCGGCCGGCCGAGATCTCGGTGAGGCCGAGCAGCATCAGGATGGTCGTGGTCTTGCCGGCACCGTTCGGGCCGAGCAGCCCGAACACCTCGCCCTTGGCGATGTCGAAATTGATGGCGTCGACGACGCTGGTCCTGCCGTAGCGCTTGGTGAGATCGCGCGCTGCGATGACGGCATCTCGCCGTGTCGCAGCGCTGGTGTGCTGCAGCTCGCTCATCGCCGTCCGAACCTCGCAACGGCACCCAGCATCAGCAGCAACGCGACGCCGATCACGCCGGCTCCGGCCATGCCCCAGACGGTGGAGGTGCTCACAGTGACGCGGAACTGGCTCGATGCCGTCTCGCCGCGCGAGGTGGCGCGCATCGCGAGCTGATAGTCGCCGGCGAGCGACTTGTCGCTCGGCGTCACCAATGCCTGGACCTCGGTATCCTTGCCGGGCACCAGACGCTCGATCTTGGCAGGCTGGAACGTGACCTTCCAACCGCTCGGCGCCGTCGCCGCGAGTTCGATGTTGTCGGCCGGCGCGGTGCCGCTGTTGGTGACCACGACCGGGATCGCGCTCTGCTCGGCAGCGACCGCGCGCGTGCTCAGCAGCCCGTCACGGCCGGAGAGCTGAAGCTGCGGCTGGCCGGCGACGTCGAGCGCCACCTCGGTCTGCGCCGACGCATCCTCCGCATTGACGGTGACCTTGACCGGGAAATGCCCGGCGTCGATCGCGCTCGGCGGCCGCACCTTGAGCTTGATGTCCTTGGACTGCCCGGCATCGATCGGGATCGACGACAGTTCCTGTGTGCCGTAGGCCTCGGTGAACGAGGTCTCGAAATTTTGCGGTGCCGCCGCGGCGAAACTTGCGACCAGGCTGCGGCCGCTGTCGTTCTTGATGGTCAGCGTGTACTCGAAGTTCGATTTCGGGCTGCCGCGCAGTTCGGGGAGCTTCGAGGTTACCGTCAGCTTTGCCGGCAATTCCTTGGCGAGCGCGACCACGATCGGCAATGTTGCCTCGCTGCCCTGCCCTTCGGCCTTCACCGTCACGGTCTGCTCGGCGAGCGAAGCGTTCGCAGGCACGTCGAGCCGAAGCTGCAGCGGCACGCTGGAGTCAGGCGCCGGCATCGCCGCTGCGACCGGTTGGCCGCCGCCAAGCAGCGTCGCGGTCCAACCGCTCGGCACGCCCTCGACCGAAAGCTTGTAGCGCTGCGGACCGAGATCGTAGTTCTGCAAACGCAGCGAAATGTTGGAGGTGGTGCCGGGCCTGATGGTGACGGCCGGATAGTCCGTCATCAGGTAGAGCCCCTTGATGTCGCGAGGCGGCTCTGCGGCGTGGGCTGATGGAATGGCAAGGGGAACAGCAAGTCCGAAGGCGACGACAAGGCGCGCAACATCGAGCGCTCGCATGGGCAAACACTCCTGCAAGAAGGGCGGGATTGGCTGAATTGACGCTGCGCGCTGGTGAACACCGTGGCAGCGGCGCGACAGATCATCGCAACAATCGTGACGAAATCTCGGCGAGGTAATTACAAATAAGTAATGCACGCGGTTTCGCGCGACGACCTTCGTCTAACGACGTTAGTCTAAAGTCCCTTGATGATTCCCGCGTCGATCAACATGCGGTTGAAGCGGCGCGCTTCGGCGCCGTCCTTGCAGGAATAGAACGCGCCGCCGCAGCGAAGCATGATCGCCTTCTGCTCCTCGAACGACGGATCGAGCGGAATGCCGGCGGCTTCCTGGATCACCAGCGGCAGATAGGCGGCATCGATCGTGTCCATCACCGCCGGGCTCTTCACCGGATCGAAATTGATGGCGTCGATCGCGTAATATGTCGCGTAGTAGCGCGGATCGTAGTCCATCAGCTTCTTGCCGATGCCGGTCTCGTCGAGACCGGGATCGAGCAGCTGCGGCGAGAACTCCGGCTGATGATCGCCATAGCGTACGATCAGGAACGGCTGCGCCGGAAACTTCTTCTTCAGCGCCGCGACGAAGCCGGCATAGTCGCCCGCGCTCATCGTCTGCCGGCGCAGATATTCGTCGACCGACGGGGCGTTGCCCGGCCGCTTCCATGCCGGCAGCAGGTCGGGACGGAATTTCGTCTCCCACGGGAAATGGTTGGCGGCGAGATAGACGAAGGTGAACAGCGGCGTGCCTGATGTCTTCTGCTCGGCCATCAACCTCACGGCCTTGTCGTAGAAGAAGCTGTCGGGCTCGACGTCCTTCGCATGCAGGTCATGCGCGTCGTAGAACTGCTGGATGCCGGTCGTGGTCTGGAAGCTGCGCGCGCTCATGAAGGCGCCGAACGCCGGATAGAGCGAGAGCGTGTCGTAGCCGCAGCGGCGCAGCGCCAGCGGCAGGCCGCGTTCGACCCGGCCCGAGGCGATGCGGGTGACGAAATAGGAGAACCGGCCGAACGAGCGCGACGACAATCCGGCCAGCACGTTGTACTCGGTGAACCAGCTTGGCCCGCCATTGCTCTCGGCGAGGAATTTGCGCTCGACGCCGTCATAGGACTTGAACTGGCTGCCATAGCCGGGTGGGACCTTGACGCCGGGTGCGGTACGGATGTCGAAGCTCGATTCATCATGGATCATGATGATGTTCGGCCGCCGCCCGGCAGGATGGCAGGCATCGACCGGAGGTATCTTGAGCTGGTCGCTCGCAGAAGGATCAGACTCCATGAAGCCGTAGGCGGCGAAGTCGGACGCCGCGGTGACGGCGGAGCGCGCGAATTTCGACAGGTAGCCGTCGTCGTAATAGCCGCGCCAGGCCTCGTCCGGCCAGGCGAAGGCATAGCCCGACAGCGCCGCGGTGCAGGCAAGGCAGGCAGCCGCGGCCGGCAGGCGGCGGATGCGGAACGGATCGAGCCACCACAGCGCGTACATCAGAGGCAGCGTGACGAGGCCGGCGCCGATGATCGACCAGCGCAGGTTCGGAAAGATCGTGAGCAGGAACGCCGCGGTGTCGCGATCGATCACCATCAGGTCGACGAAGTTCGCGGTCATCTGCACCACGTCGTGCTTGAACCGCGACAGCAGCACCAGCACCACGACCAGCGTCAGCGACAGCGCGCCCGACAGTGCCGGCCGACGCAGCAATGCGATGAACAGGAAGTTCAGGATTCCCCAGCTGAGCAGGAAGCACAGCCGCGAGCCGAAATCGGTTTCGGTCCGCAGCATGAGGATCAGCGCGCCGAGATGCGGCGCGGCGACCGCCATCAACCGCCAGATGCCGATCGCGGCGAGACCGCCGGCCAGCGCGGCAACGGAAGAGTTCTGCTGAGGCGCGGGCGCCATGGGCGGGACGCAATACAACCCGGCGCAATGCCACGGCCTTGACTGGCAATGGCCAGGAGGCACACCGCACAGCCGGTGTCTGCGCCGTGTCATAAAATCGTAATTGAATCGTCATGAACGTGCAATGAATTTGCCCGCCCGGAACGCGCCCGCTGGCGCGGCGCGCCTCAGACCTTCGCCGCAGGCGGCCTTGCAATGCCGGCGATGAAGAGGTCGACGATGTCAGCGGCCATCTGCTCGGCCTCAGCCTCAATGACGCCCCAGCGCGGCAAATGGCCGTCGATATGCATCCGCGCAAAACCATAGACCAGGGCGAGGGCGGCGATCTGGACCTGCTTCAGGTCGTGCGCCGCGAGCTGGCCGGCTGAAAATGCCTCCGCCAGCGTGCGCTCGGTCAAGCCGATCAACTGCGCATTGTCGCTGGAGACCCCGGCCGAGCGGTCGTGGTCGAAGAAGCGGCGGCTGGAGATGATCTCGAAATGGGTCGGGTTCTTCATCGCCCAGCGCAGATAGGAGATCCCATGGCAGCGGAAGCGGCCCAGCGGATCGCCAGGCGGTGCATCGACCAGCGCCGCCTCGATCTCGGCCCGGAAGTGGCGTTGTGCCTCCTCGGCCACCGCATTCATCAGGGCATCCCGGCTCGGGAAATGCCGAAACGGCGCGCCCGGCGAGACCGCGGCGCGGCGGGCGGCCTCGCGGACGCGGACCGCCTCCGGCCCGCCCTCGCCGACCAGCTGCATGGCGGCCTCGATCTATGCCGCTCTACGCATTGTTCCTCGTACCGCTCGCTACGGTGTTCGCGCTCCGGATGATCAGCATGGCCGCGCGGCCTGCGCCACGTCAGGCCAGGCGAGCTGAGATCAGGCCGCCTCACACCAGATGAAACTTGCGGCCGAGCCGGCGATGCACCGACAGCACCGCGCGGTCGACGTCGCTGATCAGGCTGTCGCCGAGCACGACGTTCGGAATCTCCCAGTTGCGTCCGATCTGCGCGTCGGGCAGCGCGGCGACCGCCGGCACGCGCGCGGTCTCGCAGCCGGGCTGGGCGCGCAGCGCCTCCTCCGCAAGCTGGGTCAATTCGTCCTGGCTCTTTCCGTCAGTCATGATTTCGGTCATGACTCCGGAAGATGGCTCACTGATGGCCGAGGCTCTCCAGTTCCTTGGCGCGGACCTCCGTCATGCTGCGCATGCATTCGCCGGCATCGAGCCGGGCGATGGTGCCCTCGCCGAGGTCGTAATACAGGCAGTTCGCGTCACGGTACTGGATCCATAACCGCTGCGCGCTGCGCAGCTGTTCGCGCTGCTTGTCGCCCGAGGCATCCCTCAGTGCCTGCTGATAGGCGACGTTCATCCGCTTGTCCCATTGCGCGGTCTTGGCCTTGAGGCACTCGACCATCTGGTAGGTGCTGCCGTCGCAGGATTGCTCGGGATCGCCCTGGTCGCCGGCATGCGCAGCTGATGCGAGCGCGGTGACGAACACGGCCGTGATCAGAGGCCCTAGCCTGAACATGGTCACCGCGAGAGTCGTTTTCATGCGCTTTCCCTTCCGACCGATGCCTGCCGCCGAACCATACATGAGTGCCATCGCGGCGTATCCGGTTCACCCGCTGGTCGCGCCACGCTGCGGCTGGCCTTCCCGATCCGCGCAGGATATTTCATGGATGTGGAGTATCCATGCGGCGCGTCGTGACGCCTGTGATCGTTCTGACCGTGTTCGGCCTGCTCGTCGGCGGGCTGTTTCGCTATGCCTTCGATGAGGCCGACGAAGCCTCCGTCGCGAACTATCTGCGCAGCGCCTTCGAAGGTGCGGTCATCACCCTGATCGTCTGGGCCACGCATCTCTACCTCGCCGCCCGCGGCGGCTGGCTGCGGCGGCAGCCGCTGGCTGTCGAACTGGTGGTCCGCTCCGTGATCCTGGCCATCGTGGTTGCGGTCGCAGCGACCGTGCTCGAGATCTCGCTTTCCGCGCACGGGCTCGAGACCAAGTGGATTCGCAAGACCTTCCTGAAGATCATCGGCGTCGGCCTGGTGATGTCGATCCCGGTCACGACGATCTATGAGCTGGTCCGGATGATCGGCGGCCATACGCTGCTCAGCATCGTGCTTGGACGCTACCGCCAGCCGGTGCGCGAGGAGCGCGTGCTGCTGTTCCTCGACCTGGTCGGCTCGACGACCTTGGCGGAGGCGATGGGCGAGTTGCGTGTTCAGGAGCTCCTGACCCGCTTCTTCTCCGACATCGACGAGCCGATCGTGGCGCATGGCGGCGAGGTTCATGCCTATGTCGGCGATGAGGTGATCGTGACGTGGCTGGCCAACTCGGGCCAACCGTCGCGGCGCTACCTCGACTGCGTATTCGCGATCGAGGACCGCCTCGCCAAGCGGGCCGACCACTATCGCAAGGAGTTCGGCGTGGCGCCGGCATTCCGCGCCGGGATGCATGCGGGCCCGGTCGTCATCGGCGAATGCGGCGACTCGCGGCGGCAGATCGCCTATTTCGGTGACACCGTGAACGTCACGGCGCGGTTGCAGGCGCATTGCAAGGAGGCCGGACGGCCGCTGCTGATCTCGGGCGAGCTGCTCCGCCTGCTACCCCCGGACCACGATTTTGGAATTGCACCGCTCGGCTCGACGCAGTTGCGCGGGCGCGCGGCTGCGATCGACATCTTCGCCGTCACGCGGCGCGCATCGTCGTAAACAATTCCTTAAGGCACGCCGGGCTTGGCGGCCGCATCGAATGCGCGAATTGAATCGTATCTGGTCGGGGCCCGTTAAGGATGGCGATGGACCCGTATTTGCACCGGGTTCCACCTTAACGCAGGTGTAAGACCGCTATCGATATCCTGCAGACTGTCGTTATCAAAGAAAACAAGGTTGCCCGTCGATGGCGCAACAGGCGTCACAATCTATTATTGCCGAACTCGAGGATGCGGTCCGGGACGGGACATCAGCCAAGCGCGTGCAGACGCTGCGGCAGGTCACTGATCTGTTCCTGAACGACGGCGACCGCCTCAACGAAGAACAGGTCAAGGTGTTCGACGACGTGCTCTGCCTCTTGGTCGCGCGCGTCGAGACGCGGGCGCGGGCCGAGCTCAGCAAGCGGCTCGCGCCGCTCGACTATGCGCCGTTTGAGGTGATTCAGCACCTCGCCTGGGACGATGACATCGGCGTCGCCGGCGACGTGTTGACCCACTCCAGCCGCCTCTCAAGCGACGCACTGCGCGAGATCGCCGCCAGCAAGGGCCAGGAGCATCTGTTCGCGATCTCGGCGCGAGAGAACCTGCCGGCTTCCGTCACCGACGTGATCATCGATCGCGGCGAGGACAAGGTGATCCGGCGTCTTGCCAAGAACGCCGGCGCGCAGTTCTCCGACAACGGCTATTCCTCGATCGTCGCCCGCGCCGAACGCGACGACGAGTTGGTCGAGATCCTCGGGCTGCGCATCGACATTCCGGCCAAGCTGCTGCGCGACCTGCTGCAGCGCGCCAAGGAAACCGTACGCGCCCGCCTGCTCGCGCTCGCATCGCCCAGGGCACGCGAGGAGATCAGCCAGGTGCTGAACGACATCGCGCAGGAAGAGGCCGCTGCCCCGCGCCGCAACTACGGCATCGCCGAGGAGCTGGTGAAGCTGATGAAGCAGCTCAACGAGCTCGACGATGTGGCGGTCTACAAATTCGCCGAGCAAGGCAAGTTCGACGAGGTCACGGTCGCGCTCGCCGTGCTCAACGACATGCCGATCGCGATGATCGAGCGCCTGATGCTTGGCCTCCGCTCCGACCTGCTGCTGATCCCGTGCCGTTCGGCGAAGCTGAACTGGCCGACGGTCGAAACCATCTTGCGCAAGCGGCCGCTGCCGCATCCGATCGACCACGCGACGCTCGAGGTCGCGCACCGCGATTACCGGCGGCTGTCGCTGGAGACCGCACAGCGCACGGTGCGATTCTGGCAGTTGCACAACAGGATCGAGAAGCAGCCGATGACGGCCGGTTAGCTGCCGCCATCGCATGGTGAGATCAGGTTGAATTGGAGTGGCGTCGAAGGTCCACCTCTCCCTTGGGAGAGGTCGGCGCGCAGCGCCGGGTGAGGGATTACGGTCCCTCGTTGGAGCTGCGGCCCCTCACCCGATTTGCTGCGCAAATCGACCTCTCCCCGCTGGGGAGAGGTGAACCGAATCCGAGGCCGTTAGCGAAGCCCAACCCATCGCGACTCCGCGAAGCGAATTGGCGGGTTACGCCCTCAGCTAACACACCCTACAGACCCTACTCTTCCGAGCTTAGTTCTTGCTCTTGTCGACCAGCGCGCCCTTCTTGATCCAGGGCATCATGTCGCGCAGCTTGGCGCCGACTTCCTCGATCGGATGCGCGGCGAGCTTGGCGCGGGTCGCCTTGAACGAGGTCTGGTTGACCTTGTTCTCCAGCATCCAGTCGCGGGCGAACTTGCCGCCCTGGATGTCGGCCAGCACGCGCTTCATCTCCGCCTTGGTCTCGGCCGTGACGATACGCGGACCGGTGACATACTCGCCGTATTCGGCGGTGTTGGAGATCGAGTAGTTCATGTTGGCGATGCCGCCTTCATAGATCAGGTCGACGATCAGCTTCACTTCGTGCAGGCACTCGAAATAGGCCATCTCCGGCGCGTAGCCGGCCTCGACCAGCGTCTCGTAGCCGCCCTTGATCAGCTCGACCAGGCCGCCGCAGAGCACCACCTGCTCGCCGAACAGGTCGGTCTCGCACTCTTCCTTGAAGGTGGTCTCGATGATGCCGGCGCGGCCGCCGCCGATCGCCGAGGCGTAGGACAGGCCGAGGTCATGGGCATTGCCCGACGAATCCTTGGCGATCGCGATCAGGCAGGGCACGCCGCCGCCGCGCTGATATTCCGAACGCACGGTGTGGCCGGGCCCCTTCGGCGCGATCATCAGCACGTCGAGGTCGGCGCGCGGATCGAGCAGGTTGAAGTGCACGTTGAGGCCGTGGGCGAAGACCAGCGCCGCACCCTTCTTCATGTTGTCGTGCAGGTGCTCGCGATAGATGTCGCCCTGCAGCTCGTCCGGGGTCAGCATCATGACGAGGTCGGCCCACTTGGCGGCTTCGGCGACTTCCATCACCTTGAAGCCGGCGTTCTCGGCCTTCTTGGCCGAGGCCGAACCCTTGCGCAGCGCGATCGCCACGTCCTTGACGCCGGAATCCTTCAGGTTCAGCGCGTGAGCGTGGCCCTGGCTGCCGTAGCCGACGATGGCGACCTTTTTGCCCTTGATCAGGTTCAGGTCGGCATCGCGATCGTAGTAAACTCGCATCGTGTTTTCCTCGTTTGAAGGGGGCCAAAATCGGCCGATGAATCAGGCTGTCGGAAGGTCAGAACCGCCGGGCGCCCGCGAATTTCCGGCGTTGTCTAGAGCATTTTTCCCCTCAGGGGAAACCCCCATCTCGCATGACGCGGTGCGGCATCATGCGTCCATGAAGACCGGGTAGAGCGAGGCCAGCAGCAGGATGGCCATGACTACGTTGAAGGCACGGATCGCCCGGGGCGAGGTCAGGACCGGCCGCAAGGCCGTGCCGAACAGCGCCCAGACGATGCAGGACACCGTCCCCAGGAGCAGGCTCAGGCCGACCTGGATCGCGATATTCCAGGGGAAGGCGGCAATCGCCGCGTAGGCCGTGATGGTGCCGATCACCATCACCCAGCCCTTGGCATTGATCCACTGGAACATGGCCGCGCCCCAGAAGGTCATCGGGCCGCGGCCGGGCCTGTCGTCCTTGTCCGCCGAGGGCGGCTCGGCCATGGCGATGACCGCGGCGAGATAGACCAAGTAGGCGACGCCGCCATATTTCAGGATGGTCTGCAGCACCGGATAGGCGATGAAGACGGCCCCGAGCCCGACGCCGACCGCGCCGACCATGAAGGCGAAGCCGACCGTGATGCCGGCGATATGAGGCACGGTGCGGCGGAAGCCGTAGGTCAGCCCCGACGACAGCAGCATGATGTTGTTGGGGCCCGGCGTGAAGAACATCACGACGGCAAACACGACAAAGGCGAATAGCAGCGAATGCGACATGGTGCCCTCACGCGACTTTCGGCAGAGCCTTCGGCCGTTTCGACAGCAGCATCACGGCGATGCCGGCGATCACCGTGAGCATGCCGGCGAGCCGCAGCGGCCCAAACCGCTCGCCGAACACGATGCTGGAGGCGGCGGAGCCGACGAACGGCACCAGCAGCGCGAACGGCACCACCTGGGCCGCCGGATAATCCCTGAGCAGCCGGCCCCACAGCCAATAGGCGATGCTGGTGGAAACGGTGCCGACAAACAGCATCGAGACAATGCCGGCCCGCGACAGATGCGACAGCGCCAGCCACATCGGCTGCGTGCCCACGGTCAACAGCGACAGGCCGAACAACGGGATCGCCGCACACAGGCACAGCCATGCGAACAGGTCGAACATGCGCGCGCCCTGCGCCGGCCGCAGCAGCAGGTTTCCGATTGCGAACGAGATCGGCGAGATCATCAGGACGGCAAAGGCGTTGACGCTGAAATCGTATCCGACGGTGCCGCAGATCATCAGCAGGCCGATCGCGGCGATGCCGATGCCGACGGTCTGCAACCGCGACGGCAATTCGGCGAACAGCACTGCGGCAAAGCCGATAGTGAACAGCGCCTGGCTCTGCACGATCACGCTGGTGAGCCCGACCGGCATGCCATGGGCGATGGCGATGGACTGCGCCAGGAACTGGCCGAGAAACAAGGTCAGGCTGATTGCGATCAAGAGCGGCCACGACACCTGACGCGGCTTGCGCAGGAACAGGCACGGCACCGCCGCGATGCCGAAGCGCAGCGCCGTCATCAATTCGGGCGGCAACTCATTGAGCGCGAATCGGGTTGCGACAAACGCGAGCCCCCAGATCACCGCGACCATGACGGCGATGCCAACATCGGCCGGCTTCATTGTTCTTCTTCTTTGGTTCGGTTCAGCTCTGTCGATGCAAGCTCTAGATCTGTTCGTCCGGCTTCGGCTTGCGCAGCAGATAGGTGCCGTGCAGCGGCGCGTGATAGTCGGCGGCGACCAGGGTGAAACCGGTCTCGGTCAGCATGCGCTCCATCACCCAGCCGAAGGTCGAGTACTCGTCGCGCATATGGGTCATCACGCTCTCGCGCTCGAAACCGTGGTTCTTGATCGAGAAATCGGCCCAGCCCTCGACATCGCGATCGACGCCATCGGGCATGCTGACGAACACCATGTCGCGCAGATAGAAATTCGCGCCGGGCTTGAGCGCGTTGAAGATCCGCGACAACGCCACCGCCTTCCAGAAGTCGGGCAGATGATGCAGCGTGAACTCGCTGACGATGAGGTCGTAGGAGTTCGGCTGATAGGCAAAGGACAGCAGCCCGGCCGGCTGGGTCCGGATCTTCGCCTTGCGGTCGCGCGCATAGATTTCGGCAAGCCCGATCATTGCCGGCGAGATGTCGATGGCGTCGACCTCGGCACCCATCAAGGCCGCCTCGGTCGCCAGCACGCCGTTGCCGCAGCCGATATCGGCGATCCGCCAGCCCGGCTTGACGCCGAGCATGGTCAGCGCCTGGCGGGCACGGACATCGCTGTCCTCGCTAACGTCATAGATCGAGGCAACCGCGGTATCGAGACCGACCTGCCGCCGTTGCGTGTAGTACCAGTCGCGCGCCAACATGATTCACATCCCTTCCGGCCCACGCGTGATCGCGGCCACCCCGGTTCGTGACACCTCGACCAGGCCCAGCGGGCGCATCAGGTCGATGAACTGACTGATCTTGGACGAGTTGCCCGTGATCTCGAACACGAAGCTCTCGGTCGTGGCGTCGATCACCCGGGCGCGGAACGCGTCCGCCAGCCGCAGCGCCTCGACGCGGTGATCGCCACCGCCCCGCACCTTGACCATCGCAAGCTCGCGCTCGATCGAGCTGCCGGTCAGCGTCATGTCGACGACGCGGTAGACCGGGATCATGCGGTCGAGCTGATGCTTGATCTGCTGGATCACCATCGGCGTGCCCGTGGTGACGATGGTGATCCGTGAGAGATGTTTCTGGCTCTCGGTTTCCGAAACCGTGAGACTCTCGATGTTGTAGCCGCGGCCGGAGAACAGCCCGATCACGCGCGCGAGCACGCCGGGCTCGTTCTGCACGAGAACGGACAGCGTGTGCGTCTCGTTCGGATCGTGACGCTCTTCGAGGAAGTAGGCGGATGCGGGCTGGTTCATTGGTCGTCCCCTTGCATTCTTTTCACGCCACCGCCCGCTGGGCGGCCGGCGCAGCATCTGTGCCGATCCAGGTCCGGAACAGATCGAAATCGATATTGCCGCCGCTCAGGATCAGGCCGACCCGCTTGCCGGCGAGCTTGCTCTTTTCCTGCAGCGCGGCTGCGAGCGCCGCAGCGCCTGCGCCCTCGGCGAGATTGTGGGTGTCGGTCCAGTAGGCACGGATCGCCTGCCCGACCTCGTCGTCGGTGACCTGCACGATGCGCGAGGCGCCCTTGCGGATCAAAGCGAATGCATCCGCATCCGGAATCCGCGTCGCCATGCCGTCGGCAAGCGTGTTGCTGGTCTCTGTGGTCACGATCTTGCCGGCTGCGAACGACAGCGCATAGGACGGCGCCTCGGTCGACTGCACGCCGACGATTTCGGTCTTCAGCCCGAGCAGGTCGCGCGCCATGATGCAGCCGGAGATGCCGGAGCCCTGCCCGATCGGCACATAGAGAATGTCGAGGTCGGGCGCAGATCGAAACAGTTCGAGCGCGTAGGTCGCAACGCCGAGCACGAGGTCCGGGTGGAACGACGGCACCATGTGCAGGCCGTCGAACTGCGCACGGCGCTCGGCCTCTTCCCGCGCGGCCTGAAAGTCCTCGCCGTGCTCGACGAGCTCGGCACCGAATGCGTGCATGGCGCGGTTCTTCTCGACCGAGTTGCCGCGCGGCACGTAGATTGTCGCCGGCACGCCGTGGCGGCTCGCGGCAAACGCCAGGCTCTGGCCGTGATTGCCGCGCGTTGCGGAGATGATGCCCAGCACGTCGGGCCGCTCGCGCTTCAGCCGCTCGAGATAGACCAGGCCGCCGCGCACCTTGAAAGCGCCGATCGGCGTGTGATTCTCATGCTTGACCACGACCTCGGTGCCGAGCCGCTCGGCCAGCAGCGGCCAGGAATAGGCCGGCGTCGCCGGCACCGCGGTGCCGACGATCCTGTGCGCGCGCTCGAGTTCGCTGAGATCAAACACGATCCACCCTCACATCACACCAGCGCCTTGCCGCCGGAGAAGGCCTTCGCGGTGGCTTCATCGTTCGCTTCTTCCGGCAGCAGCATCTCGTTGTGCGCCTTGCCCGACGGGATCATCGGGAAGCAGTTCTCGAGCGCCGCGACGCGGCAGTCGAACAGCACCGGGCGCTTGATCGAGATCATCTCCTTGATCGCGCCGTCGAGATCGGACGGTTTGGTCGCCTGCAGGCCGACGCAGCCATAGGCGTCGGCGAGCTTGACGAAGTCCGGCAGCGCTTCGGAGTACGAATGCGACAGCCGGTTGCCGTGCAGCAGTTGCTGCCACTGCCGCACCATGCCCATGTACTGGTTGTTCAGGATGAAGATCTTGATCGGCAGCTCGAACTGAACCGCGGTCGACATCTCCTGGATCGTCATCTGCACCGAGGCGTCGCCGGCGATGTCGATCACCAGGCTGTCCGGATGCGCAACCTGCACGCCGACCGCGGCCGGCAGGCCGTAGCCCATGGTGCCGAGACCGCCCGAGGTCATCCAGCGGTGCGGCTCCTCGAAGCCGAAGAACTGCGCGGCCCACATCTGGTGCTGACCGACTTCGGTCGTGATGTAGGTGTCCTTGCCGCGGGTCAGCTCGAACAGGCGCTGGATCGCGTATTGCGGCAGGATGATATCGTTGTTCTTGCGGTAGGACAGCGAGTTGCGCGCGCGCCATTGCGCGATCTGCTGCCACCACGCCTTGATGTCCGGCTTCCTGGCTTCGGCCTTGAACACCTGCAGCAGGTCGCCGAGCACGTTGCCGGCATCGCCGATGATCGGCACGTCGACGCGGATGTTCTTGTTGATCGAGGACGGGTCGATGTCGATGTGGATCTTCTTCGAGCCCGGCGAGAACGCATCGACGCGGCCGGTGATGCGGTCGTCGAAGCGCGCGCCCACGCACAGCATGACGTCGCAATCATGCATCGTCATGTTGGCCTCGTAGGTGCCGTGCATGCCCAGCATGCCGAGCCAGTTCGGACCCGACGCCGGATAGGCGCCCAGCCCCATCAGGGTCGAGGTGATCGGGAAGCCGGTCGCCTCCACCAGCTGACGCAGCAGCTTCGAGGCCTCGGGACCCGAATTGATCACGCCGCCCCCGGAATAGATCACGGGACGTTTGGCGTTGGCGAGCATCGCCACCGCCTTGCGGATCTGGGTCGCATCGCCCTTCACGCGCGGCGTGTAGGAGACGTGCACGTCAGACTTGCGCGGCGGATGATAGGTGCCGGTCGCGAACTGCACGTCCTTCGGCACGTCGACCAGCACCGGACCGGGCCGGCCGGTGGTGGCGACATAGAACGCCTCATGCAGCACCCTGGCGAGGTCGTTGACGTCGCGCACCAGCCAGTTGTGCTTGGTGGCGGGCCGCGTGATGCCGACCGTGTCGCATTCCTGAAAGGCGTCGTTGCCGATCAGGTGGGTCGGCACCTGGCCGGTGATGCAGACCAGCGGGATCGAATCCATCAGCGCGTCGGTCAGCGGCGTCACCATGTTGGTCGCACCGGGCCCCGACGTCACCAGCACCACGCCGGGCTTGCCGGTCGAGCGGGCATAGCCTTCGGCGGCATGGCCGGCGCCCTGCTCATGGCGGACCAGGATGTGCTCGACTTCGCTCTGCTGGAAAATCTCGTCGTAGATCGGAAGCACCGCACCGCCGGGATAGCCGAAGACATGCTGCACGCCGTGATCGATGAGCGCGCGCACGATCATCGCGGCGCCGGTCATCTGATTGGGATCGTGGCTCTTGTCGGTCATGGTTCGCTCCGGATGCGCTTGTTTTTGCGCGGCTTTTGTCAGTTCTGTCAGGTCTGCTTCGGACAATAAAAAGGGGCCCCAGAGGCCCCATGCACACCGCCCGAATTTGGATGGCAGCTAGCCATCCCCGGCGGTGTGCCTGGGTACGACGGCGATAAGCAGTTTGGTAATAATGTTGCGCACGAGACGACCCAGTCTTCCCAAAGGTTGCGCGAACATAGCGGCCAAAGCCCGAATGTCAAGGCAAGGCCCGCAGTTTCGCGATTTTTGAAGTGTAACGGGGTTCCGACCGTTCGGCGAGTGTTTTTGCGCGGAGCAACGCGCATGGCAGCCGGGCGCGCGGCGGCGCCGGGCTATGGGATGAGGCTCTCCAGCCGCTCCCTCGCCGCCTCTGGCGCGACCCACTCGAATTCCGGGAGCTTATGGCGAAACCAGGTGAACTGGCGCTTGGCGTAGTGGCGAGTGTCGGCGCGACCGATCTCGGCGGCCTGGTCCCGGCTGATCTCGCCCTTGAGGTGACGGATCAGCGCCGGGACGCCATGGGCCTTCATGGCCGGCAACAGCGGATCAAGCCCGCGCGCGGCCAGCGCCGCGACCTCGTCGAGCGCACCGGTGTCGAGCATCGCACCGAACCGGGCGTCGATCCGCGCATAGAGCCACTCGCGCTCGGGCGCCAGAAACAGCGCGTGGAATTGGCCCGGCGGCAGCAGTGGCGGCAGGCCGTCGCGATGCCAATCCGGCAGCGGCCGGCCGGTGGCCTCCACGACCTCGAGCGCCCGTGCGATGCGGGTGCGGTCGCGCGGCTTCAGCCGTTCGGCCGACACCGGATCGCGCGCCGCAAGCTCGGCATGCAGCGCCTCGACGCCATGCTGTTCCAGCCTTGCGCGCACCCCGTCGCGCACATCGGCCGGGATCGGTGGCACCGCCGACAGGCCACGCGTCAGTGCGCTGAAATAGAGGCCTGAGCCGCCGATGAAGATCGGCAGCCGTCCCTGCTCACGCGCCTCGCCCAGCACTTTTGCCGCGTCAGTCACCCAGGCCCCCGCGGAGAAATTCACGCCGGCGTCGACATGGCCATAGAGCCGGTGCGGAACCTGCGCCTCCTCATTGGCGGTCGGCCGCGCCGTGATGACCTTGAGGTCGCGATACACCTGCATGGAGTCGGTGTTGATCACGACGCCGCCGGTCCGCTGCGCAAGCTTGAGCGCCAGGGCCGACTTGCCGCTGGCGGTCGGCCCTGCGATAAGCACTGCCCTGTCCAACAATCCTGAATGCGCCTGCATGTCCCTCGTTGCCACGCTGATCTGCAATCCTGCAAGCCCTGCGCTCGATTCCACCATCGTCGACGGTGCGCGGGCCGTGCTGCCTGCACCGGGCCCGGCGCAGTGGCTGTTCGACGAGGTCGCCGTCGACATTCCCTTCGAGAGCCCGGACATCGGCAGGGATAGCATCAAGGCCATCGAACTAGGCCTGCGCCAGGCCCGCGGCGACCTGCCGATCGACGTTGTGGTGCAGCCTCGGATTGGTCGGCGCAAGAAGCTTTTTCTGGCCGACATGGATTCGACCATGATCGGCCAGGAGTGCATCGACGAACTCGCCGATTTCGCCGGGCTGAAGGCCCATGTCGCCGCGATCACCGAGCGCGCGATGCGCGGCGAGATCGAGTTTGAATCGGCACTGCGCGAGCGCGTTGCGCTGCTCAAGGGCCTGCCGGTCGGCGTGGTCGACGAGGTGCTGGACAAGCGCATCACGCTGACGCCGGGCGGCCGCGAGCTGGTCATGACGATGCGCGCGCACGGCGCCTATACCTGCCTGATCTCCGGCGGCTTCACCCTGTTCACCAAGGTGGTCGCGGAGAAGATCGGCTTCCAGGAAAACCGCGCCAACCAGCTGCAAGTCGCTGACGGGAAGCTGACCGGCGCGGTCGTCGAGCCGATCCTCGGCCGAGCCACCAAGCTCGCCACCCTGGTCGAGCTCACCGAATCCTTCGACCTCGACGACATCGACACGCTGGTGGTCGGCGACGGCGCCAACGATCTCGGCATGATCCAGGCCGCAGGCCTCGGCGTCGCCTATCACGCCAAGCCGGCGGTCGCGGCCGCAGCCGTGGTGCGGATCGACCATGGCGACCTCACCGCACTGCTGTATGTGCAGGGCTATCGGCGGGACGAGTTCGCGGCGTGACGCCACGCACTTCGCCGTCATGCCCGGGCTTGACCCGGGCATCCATCTTCCTTTGCAAGAACTTCGTTGGATGATGGATTGCCGGATCAAGCCCGGCAACGACCACAGTCCTACTGCACGCCGAGCGCGACGAAGCGCAGTTCGCCATCGCCATTGGAGACCAGTAGCAGCACGGACTTCTTGCCGTCCTTCTTCAGCTGGTCGACGCGCTTCTTGATGTCGGCGGCGCTCGACACCGCCTCCTGCGCCACCTCGACGATGACGTCGCCGGCCGACAGCCGCTTCTCGGCGGCGTCGGAGGCGCTATCGACGCCGGTGACGACGACGCCCTTCACGCTGTCCTTGATCTTGTACTTGGTGCGCAGGTCCTTGCTCAGCGCTGCGAGGTCGAGCCCCAGCGCCTTCTGGGTCACCGGCTTCTCGGCGGTGTCGTCCTTCGGCTTGGCGTTGGCCTGCTGAACCTTGTCGTTGTCCTCGAGCCGGCCGAGCGTGACCTTGCGGGTCTCCTCATTGCCCTTGCGGATGATGATGACGTCGACTTCCTTGCCGACCGCGGTGTCGGCGACGATGCGTGACAGATCCTTGGGGTCCTTGACGTCCTTGCCGTCGAACTTGACGACGACGTCGCCCGGCTCGATGCCGGCCGGCTTGGCCGGGCCCTTGTCGTCGACGCCGGCAACCAGCGCGCCGCGCGCCGGCTTGATGTTGAGGCTGTCGGCGATCTCGTCGGTGACCTGCTGGATGCGAACGCCGAGCCAGCCGCGGCGCAGTTCGCCGAACTTCTGCAGCTGGTCGACGACGCCCGCCACCGTCTTCGACGGCACGGCGAAACCGAGGCCGATCGAGCCGCCGGTCGGGGAGATGATCAGGGTGTTGACCCCGATCACCTCGCCATCGAGGTTGAACAGCGGACCGCCGGAATTGCCGCGGTTGATCGCGGCGTCGGTCTGGATGTAGCTGTCATACGGGCCCTGGCTGATGTCGCGGTTCTTGGCCGAGACGATGCCCGCGGTCACCGTGCCGCCGAGGCTGAATGGGTTGCCGATCGCGACCACCCAGTCGCCGAGACGGATCTTGTCGCTGTCGCCGAACTTGACCGCGGTGAGCGGCTTCGGCGGCTTGAACTTCAGCACCGCGAGGTCGGTCTTCTTGTCGACGCCGACCAGCTCGGCCTTGATCTTGGTGCCGTCGTTGAGGATGACGTTGATCTCGTCGGCATCGGCGATCACGTGGTTGTTGGTGACGACGATGCCCGCGGTATCCACGATGAAGCCCGAGCCGAGCGAGTTGGTCTTGCGCGGCTGGAACTCGCCGCTCTTGTCGCCGCCCTTGCCGGGCGGGCCGCGGCGGTTCTTGAAGAAGTCGTCGAAGAATTCCTCGAACGGCGAGCCCGGCGGCAGCTGCGGCATCGTCCGGTCCTTGGCCTCGATCGTCTGCGACGTCGAGATGTTGACGACGGCGTCGATCACCTTCTCGGCGATGTCGGCGATGCCATCGGGGCCGCGTGCGAACGCCGGCACGGAGCTCAGCATGCTCGCAGCACCGATCGAGATCGCAGCTCCCATCATGCGGAGGCGGCGGCTCAGGGCTGGTCTGGCAGCGATCATGTCGGAGTTTCTCCAGGCAAACGGGTTCAAATGAGCTGGTCGCAGTATGCGCCCGTGGTTACAGAGTGCGCCCGAACGGGCATATGGCGCAAGCATCTCAGCCGGGCATTTCGGCGAAAAACCGGCCGCGCGAGGCTCACGATTATGTTCATTCCGGCGCGATCAGCGCGGTGGAACAGGCAATGCTCAGCGCCGTACCGCCCAGATCAGAACAAGTCCCGCGACCGCCGAACCGATGCCGACGACGCGCAGGATGTTGTCGGGCGTGGCCAGCGCGCTCTTCATCGCCCGGCGCATCCAGGCGGGGCTTGCCGCAAACAGGATGCCTTCGAGCACGAACAGGATTCCCAACCCGATGAGGAAGTCGCCGAACGCTATGGACTTCATCGGATCGCAGCCTCCCAATTGATGCTTGTTGTTCTATTGAACGCGGCGACGCGTCGTTCGCGTCGCCGCCGTATCGTGATCGTGACGTTACTGTTTCGGCGCCGCGGCCGCCTCGGACGGCCTACCGCTGGCACTGCCGAAGTATCTGAAGAATTCCGAGTCCGGCCGCAACAGGAAACGCGTGTCGTTCGGCTTGAGGCCGTTCTCATACGCCGTCATCGAGCGATAGAACGCGAAGAAGTCCTTGTCCTTGCCGTAGGCTTCGGCGAACAGGCGGTTGCGCTCGGCATCGCCCGCACCGCGGGTCTGATCCGCGGCCGAGTTCGCCTCGGCGACGATCACGGTCGCTTCGCGATCGGCCTTCGAGCGGATTTCCTGCGCCTTCTGGTCGCCCTGGGCACGGAACTCGGCGGCTTCGCGCTCGCGCTCGGTCTTCATCCGGTTGTAGACCGCCTGGCTGTTCTGCTCCGGCAGGTCGGCGCGGCGAATCCTGACGTCGACGACCTCGATGCCGTAGCCGTCAGCCTCCTTGTCGAGCTGTTCGCGGATGCGCTGCATCAGCTTCTCACGATCGTCGCGCACCACCGTGATGAAGGTGACCTCACCGAGCACGCGGCGCAGCGCTGCGTTGAGCAGCGTGGTCAGCTGCAGATTGGCGGCCTGGATCGAACCGACGCTGGTGTAGTAGCGCAGCGCATTCTTGATGCGATAGCGCGCGAAGGCATCGACCACGAGCCGCTTCTGGTCCGAGGCGATCACTTCCTGCGACGGGTTCTCCAGATCGAGGATGCGCTTGTCGACGTTGATCACCGAATTCCACGGCGCCTTGAAGTGCAGGCCGGGCTCGGTGACGACATCGACCGGCTCGCCGAACCGCAGGACGATGGTCTGCTCGGTCTGCTGCACGGTGAACACCGAGCTGTAGCCGACGGCGAGCACGATGAAGAGAACGATCAGGGACACGATGCCGGTGACGGGGGACCTCATCGGGTGGCTCCCTGCTGCTGGCCGGTCGTGGCCGGCGCCGCCGGCGGACGCCGCGTGGTCAGTTCGCCGAGCGGAAGATAGGGCACGATGTTCTGGCCCTGGCCGCCGTCGTAAACCAGCTTCTCGGAGCTGCCGAGCACTTTTTCCATGGTCTCCAGATAGATGCGCTCGCGCGTCACGTCGGGTGCCTTCTTGTACTCTTCATAGACTTTCAGGAAGCGCGCGCTCTGGCCCTTGGCCTCGGCGACCGCCTGCTCCTTGTAGCCCTCGGCGGCCTGCTGGATCTGCGCCGCACGGCCGCGTGCTCCCGGCACAATGCTGTTGGCGTAGGTCTGTGCCTCGTTCTGCTTGCGCTCGAGGTCGGCGCGAGCAGCCTGGACGTCGCGGAATGCGTCGATCACCTGCGCCGGCGGATCGACCTTCTGCATCTGCACCTGCGTGATCTGGATGCCGGCGTTGTAGCTGTCGAGCGTCTTCTGCATCAGCTCCTGCACGCTCTGCTCGGTGACATTGCGCGCCCCGGTCAGGATCGGCTGGATCTGCGAGCGGCCGATCACCTCGCGCATCGCGCTCTCGGCAACCGCCTTCACGGTGCCTTCCGGATTCTGGATGTTGAACAGATAGGCGCCTGCTCCGCCCGGCTTGATGCGCCACAGCACGGTGAAGTCGACGTCGACGATGTTTTCGTCGCCGGTCAGCATCAGGCTCTCTTCCGGCACGTCGCGCATGCTGCGGCCGCGGCGGGCGGGATCGTCGATCAGGGTCATGCCGATCGAGATCGTGTTGACGCGCAGCGCCTTCGGCAGCAACACCGTCTCGATCGGATACGGCAGGTGATAGCGCAGGCCCGGCTGCGCATCGCGGACGTACTTGCCGAACCGCAGCACGACGCCGAGCTCCTCGGACTGGACGCGGAAGATGCCGGTCGCGAACCAGATCGCCAGCGCGGCGACCAGCACCAGCGCGATACCCATGCCGCTGAGATGACCGCCGGGCAGCCACTGCTGCAGCCGGTCCTGGCCGCGCCGCAGCAGATCCTCAAGATCCGGCGGCCTCGGCCCGGCTGACTGCGGACCCGTGCCCCACGGCCCTTTCGGACCCGAGCCCCACGGCCCTCCGCCCTGATTTTTCCACGGCATCAAACATCTCCTCGGCAAGTCCGGGCGGGACGCCCGGGCTCGAATGTCCGGCCCGGTTATAGGGGACCGTCAGGGCCCTTACAACGCAAGCTTCCTGGCCCGACGAGCTATGCGCCGGGGCATAATTGTCAATGCAAACATTGGTTAACCCCGGCCGCGCCGACGATATGTCACATAGGAGAAGTCGACGCTGTCATCCGGACCTGCCGGATTTCGCACACGCGCGACCTCTTCCCACGCCTTGGTATCGATTTTGTCGAACCGTGTATCGCCGTCCGGGCTGGCGTGAACCTCGGTGATCTCAAGCCGGTCGGCGATGCCCATCCACTGCGCATAGATTTCAGCGCCGCCGATGATTGCAATTTCAGTGGCGAAACGCCGCAGCGCGTCACCAAGCGCAATTGCGTGGGCGTTCTCGAACGAATTGGTGACGACGGCGCCGCGCGCACGGTAGTTCGCATCGCGCGTCACCACGATGTTGGTGCGTCCCGGCAGCGGCCTGGGCAGGGATTCGAAGGTCTTGCGTCCCATCACGACAGGCTTGTTCAGCGTGATCGCCTTGAGGCGTCGCAGATCCGATTTGAGCCGCCACGGAATGGCGTTGTCCTTCCCGATCACGCCGTTTTCGGCGACCGCGACGACGAGCACGATCTCCATCAGCGCGCTCCTTCCGCGAGCGCCGACAGCGCAGGACCGGAGACGCGGCAGATCGTCCATTCGTCCATCAGCTCGGCGCCGAGCGACTTGTAGAACGCGATCGACGGCGCATTCCAGTCGAGCACCGCCCATTGCAGGCGCGACCAGCCATTGGCGAGGCATTGCTTCGCCAGATGCACCAGCAGCGCCTTGCCGATGCCCTTGCCGCGCAGCGCCGGGCGCACGAACAGGTCTTCGAGATAGATGCCGTGGCGGCCGGCGAAGGTCGAGAAGTTGACGAACCAGACCGCGAAGCCGGCCGGCTCGCCGTTCCATTCCGCGATGTCGCAAGTGAGCCGCGGGCTCGCGCCGAACAGCGCCTCGGCGATATCGGCCTCGCTGGCGTGGACCTCGTGCAGCAGCTTTTCGTAGTCGGCGAGTTCGCGGACCAGCGAGAACACCAGTCCGGCCTCATCGGGCCGCGCGCGGCGGATGGTGAGCGACATCAGACCGCGACTTCGGCCTTGATGTGCGGATGCGGGTCGTAGCCCTCGAGTTTGAAGTCCTCGTAGCGGAACGCGAAGATATCCTTCACATCGGGGTTGATCGCCATCGTCGGCAGCGGCCGCGTCGGCCGCGTGAGTTGCAGCCGCGCCTGCTCGAGATGGTTCGAGTAGAGATGCGCGTCGCCGAGCGAATGCACGAAATCGCCGGGCTTGAGACCTGTCACCTGCGCGACCATCATGGTCAGCAGCGCATAGGAGGCGATGTTGAAGGGCACGCCGAGGAAGACGTCGCCGGAACGCTGATAGAGCTGGCAGGACAATTTGCCGTTCGCGACATAGAACTGGAACAGGCAATGGCACGGCGGCAGCGCCATCTTGTCGACCTCGGCCGGATTCCAGGCGCTGACGATCAGCCGCCGCGAGTCCGGATTGCGCTTGATCATCTCGATCACGTTCGTGATCTGGTCGATGCTGCGGCCATCAGGCGCGGGCCACGAGCGCCATTGCGAGCCGTAGACCGGGCCGAGATCGCCGTTGGCGTCGGCCCATTCGTCCCAGATCGTGACGCCGTTGTCGTTGAGATATTTGATGTTGGTGTCGCCGGCGAGGAACCAGAGCAGCTCGTGCACGATCGCCTTCAGCGGCAACCGCTTGGTGGTCAGCATCGGGAACCCGGCCGACAGGTTGAAGCGCATCTGGTGGCCGAAGATCGATAGCGTGCCGGTGCCGGTGCGGTCGTGCTTCTCCGCGCCATCGGCGAGGATGCGTTCGAGCAGGTCGTGATACTGGTTCATGGCGTCTGTTTCAGGCCTTCGAGAGAGCGGCGAATTTAGCGGCGGAGGCGGCCGGCCGACACGCTGATTCGGCTGGATACAGCGATTATACCCCGAAAAATGAACACTCCTGCGTCAAACGACAAGGGGCGGAACTCGCGTTCCGCCCCTGCGCTATCCGCCTGATCACGTTGAGTTAAGTCGCCGGCTTCAGCACCGGGGTCCACTTCGCGATCTCGTTCTTGACGAGGGTGGCCAGCGCCTCCGGCGTTCGGTTGGCGGGCGCCGGAATCACGCTGCCGAGCTCGAGCAGGCGCTTGCGCACATTGTCGTCGTCGAGCGCCTTGATCGCCGCGGCATTCAGCGTGGCGATGATGGCGGGCGAAGTTCCCTTCGGCGCGAAGATCGCGTTCCAGGCCTGGGCCTGGAAGGCCGGCAGGCCGGCCTCTGCCGTGGTCGGGACGTTGGGCAGCGACGGATTGCGCTCCGGAGTGGCGACCGCATAGGCCTTGATGGTGCCGGCGTTGATCTGCGGCACCGCGTTGACGATCTGATCGCACATGTAATCGACCTGGCCGGCGACCAGCGCATTCATGGCGGGGCCGGTGCCGTTGAACGGCACGCCGACCGGCTTGACGTCGAGGATCGAATTCAACAGCTCGCAGGAGGCATGCGAGACCGAGCCGATGCCGGCATGCGCGGCGTTGACCTTCTCGGCATTGGTCTTCACGTAGGCGACGAATTCCTTCAGATCCTTCGGCGGGAAATCCTTGCGCGCAAGGATCAGGATCGGCGTGCCCGCGAGCAGCGCGACCGGCTCGAAATCCTTTTCCGGGTGATAGGCGAGCTTCGGATAGAGCGGCACGGATGCAGCGTGCGTGCCCATATGTCCGGTGACGAGTGTGTAGCCGTCGTTGGCGGCGCGAGCGGCACGTGTCGTCGCCGTGGTGCCGCCGGCGCCGACCACGTTCTCGATGACGATGCTTTGTCCGAGTGTCTGCGCCATGTGCGCGGTGACGATGCGCGAGATGACGTCGGTCGGACCGCCGGCTGCGAACGGCACGATCATGGTGATGGTGCGCGTCGGATAGTTCTGCGCGGACGCCGGCACGGCGAATGCGCTCAGCGCGGCAAATGCCGATAGGCATGCGCCCGCAAGCGAGCGAATGGACATCATCTCAATTCCTCCCGGGAACATTTGACCAATAAAAATGCCGGCCAAATCGGCCGGCATTTTCATTTCATGAGACGACATCGAGTGTCGATTCGACTTCCGCCTGCGGCGCGCCGACGCAGGCGCGCAGCAATGATCTTATCCCTCGGACTCCACAAACACTTCGTCGCGCTTCGCACGCAAGGTCGGCAGCACGGCGAGCACCAGCAGGCCCGCAGCGATCGCCAGCAGCACCGCCGACAGCGGCCGCGACAGGAACACGCTCCAGTCGCCGCGCGAGATCAGGAGTGCGCGACGAAGGTTCTCCTCCATCAGCGGGCCCAGCACCATGCCGAGCAGCAGCGGCGCCGGCTCGAAATCGTGCTTGATCAGCCAGTAGCCGACCAGACCGAATGCGCCCGCCAGGACGACGTCGACCGGCGCGTTGTTCACCGAGTAGATGCCGATCGCGCAGAACACCACGATCGAAGGGAACATCAGCCGGTACGGCACGCGCAGCAGACGGACCCAGATGCCGACCAGCGGCAGGTTGATGATGATCAGCATCAGGTTGCCGATCCACATCGAGGCGATCATGCCCCAGACCAAATCGGGCTGCTTCTGCATCACCTGCGGGCCCGGCACGATGCCATGAATGGTCATCGCGCCGACCATCAGCGCCATCACCGCATTCGGCGGAATGCCGAGCGTGAGCAGCGGAATGAACGAGGTCTGCGCCGCGGCGTTGTTGGCGCTTTCCGGCGCCGCCACGCCCTCGATCGCGCCGCGGCCGAACCGCGACGGATTCCTCGCCAGCTTCTTCTCCAGCGTATAGGCCGCGAACGAGGCGATCACGGCGCCGCCGCCCGGCAGGATGCCGAGGATCGAGCCGAGCACCGTGCCGCGCAGAATCGCGGGCGTGGAATCCGCCAGATCCTTTTTGGTCGGCATCAGGCCGGTGATCTTCTGCTGCACTAGGTTGCGGTCCATTTCCGCACCATGGTCGAGATTGCGGATGATCTCGGCGAAGCCGAACACGCCCATCGCCACCGTGGCAAAGCCGAGGCCGTCGGCGAGCTCGGGGATGTTGAAGGCCATGCGCGAGGCGCCGGTCTCGATGTCGGAGCCGACCATCGACAGCAGCAGGCCGAACACGATCATCGCGATCGCCTTCAGCACCGAGCCCTTGGCGAGCACCACCGCGAAGATCAGGCCGAGCACCATCAGCGAGAAATACTCGGCCGGGCCGAACGCCAGCGCGAGCTTGGTCAGCGGCGCGCCGAGCACGGCGATCAGCACGGTTGCGACGCAGCCGGCGAAGAACGAGCCGATCGCGGCGATCGCCAGCGCCGGACCGGCGCGGCCCTGCTTGGCCATCTGGTGACCGTCGAGCGCGGTGACCACGGAGGTGGCCTCACCCGGAATATTGACCAGGATCGAGGTGGTCGAGCCACCATATTGCGCACCGTAGTAGATGCCGGCGAGCATGATCAGCGCGCCCACCGGCGGCAAGCCGAAGGTGATCGGCAGCAGCATCGCGACGGTGGCGATGGTGCCGATGCCCGGCAGCACGCCGACCAGCGTGCCGACCAGCGCACCGATCAGGCACATCAGAAGGTTGATCGGCGAGAACGCGACCGCGAAACCGTGGGCGAGATTGGCAAACAGTTCCATCACGCCCTCACTGGATCAGGAAACGCGGGAACATCGGCATCGGAAGTCCCAGCACATAAGGAAACAGAAGCGCGCAGCCGAGCGTCAGGCAGGCGCCGACAATGATGGCCTCGAGCCATCGTGTCTCATGCGAGCCGAGCGCTGCGATCAGGAAGGCGGCAAAGGCGGAGACGACGAGCCCGAGCGGACGGATCGCGACCGCGAAGAACACGATCGCGGCCGATACGAACAGCGGGCCGCGCCAGGAATAGGCCGCGATGTGCGGGCCGTCCTTCAGAATTCCCATCAGCGCGACGGCGCCGCCGAGCAACAGCAGCAGCACGGCGAACATGCGCGGCGCCGTTCCCGCGCCGAACGAAAATCCGTGCATGCCCTGCAGATCGCTCGAAGCCCACAAGGCAAACAGCGCAACCGCCATCATGGCGAGCCCGCCGACGAAGTCCTGCGGACCGCGCACCCATTCCGGCAAGATCGATTTGACCGGCGCCTCGCTTGGCGTATCGCTCATGACTTCGCTTCCCCCGTCAGGGCTGTCCCGCCCGTTGTGATTGAATGGCTTGGCTTGTGGTGCGTTGACCGAAAGCCTTGCTAGCGATTTTCGTCAGACAACGCCAGCAAAACCCAAGAGACCTCCGGCAAGCAACATCCATAAGGGATTGATCCGTGTCGCAAAAGCAAGCGCAGCTGCGACAATGGTGATCAGGACGGCGATCCAACTTTGGTCTGACGTCTGCGCCACGATCAGGCCGGAAGCGGCCATCAGGCCGATCGAAAGCGGAACCAATGCAGCCTGAATGATTGCCGGCCAGCGCGCGTCGCGCGAGCGATCAAGGAAACGGCTCACATAATAGGCAAGCAGCGCGGTCGGTCCGCACATCGCGACCGTCGCGGCCAATGCCCCGGCGACGCCTGCGACAGAATAGCCTATCAGCGTCACGATCAGCACGTTCGGTCCCGGCGAGAGCTGCGAGATCGCGAACATGTCGGCGAATTGCTTCTCAGTCAGCCAGCGATGCACCTCGACGGCGGCGCGGTGCATTTCGGGGATCGCCGAATTGGCCCCGCCGACCGCAAACAGCGACATCAGACCGAAGGTCCAGACCAGCGCGGCGATCGGATTGGACTCCGAGCTCATGCCTTCACCATGCGTCGCGCCAAAACTGTCGTCGCAATGCTGAGCGGGACCGCGACCAGCAGCACGATCTGGAGCGGCCACCGGATCAGACCGATCGCGACGAAAACCGCGGACAAAATAACCAGCCCTGTGACATCGCGTCGCTTCAGCAGCGGCATCATCATCTTGAGGACGACCGCGAACAGCAGCCCGACCGCGGCACAGGCGACGCCGGCGAGCGTCCGGCGCAACACGTCGATATCGCCGTAGCGGGCATAGAGTGCGGCAAGGATTGTCGCGATCACCATCGGCGGCCCGACCAGCCCGGCGAAGGCCGCAAGCCCGCCGGCGATGCCGCGAAAGCGCGAGCCGAATACAACCGACAGGTTGACGATGTTCGGGCCTGGCAGGAAATGGCACAGCGCGAAGGTCTCGTTGAACTCCTCCGCGGTCATCCAGCCGTGCTGCTCGACGATCGACCGCCGTGCCCAGACCAGGACCCCGCCAAAACCGGCCAGCGACATCCTGGCAAAGGCCAGGAACAGCTCGAGCAGGCCAGGCTGATGGGCCGGGGATGGTGCGGAGGCATCCGGCGCCGGGGCGGCAGCCGGCGGGGATTCCGGGGGCATGGCCAAATCTAGAACGGCGTCAGGACGCCGGCCAAACCAAATCGGCGTGTTTTCACACCTGAACAAGCCTGAATCGGCTCTGTTTTTCTCCGTTCGGGCCGCCTATATTGGGGGTGCCGGTTCGCCGGCTATGGAAATAAATGACCGTCGCAATAAACCATTCGGACCCGGGGGCGGTACCCGGCGCCTCCACCAAAACCCATCCCGAGCGCCTTGCTCTGGTGGCTTTCGGCGGGGGCGAAATAGGATCGACGAGGGCGTAAAGGGCGTGTTTTTTCTCGGTATGGTTCCGCCGTTATCGGGCTAATGCAATAGTTGCCAACGACAACTTTGCTCCGGTTGCTCAGGCTGCGTAACGCAGTTTGAAAGACCAACTTAAAGTCCTAACGGGTTAAGCTCCGTTAGGCGGGGTTCGGAGGCACCTGGCAACAGAAGCCTCCACTTTATTTCCGATCGGGCGTCCGCCCGCATTATGAGGTGCCGGCCCTGCTGATTTCCGGCTCCCGGCGGGGTAACATCTGGCCAAAAGGGCGAGTCGGGAGGGTCCGGCGGCGCCTCACCGGCCATTTTCGAAGCGACAGGATCACCATGGCGACCGATCACATCCGATATGACGTGCTGGCGCGCGACGCGCTGCGCGGGGTGCTGCGCCGGGTCTTGTCGGACGCGGCTGAACATGGCCTGCCGGGTGAGCACCATTTCTACATCACCTTCCTCTCGCACGGCGATGGCGTGAAGCTGTCACCGCGGCTGCTCGCGCAGTATCCGGAGGAGATGACCATCATCCTGCAGCACCAGTTCTGGGATCTGGTGGTGACCGAGGACCGGTTCGAGGTCGGGCTGTCGTTCGGCGGGATTCCCGAGCGGCTCAGCGTGCCGTTCGCCGCGGTGACCCGCTTCCTCGATCCGTCCGCACCGTTCGATCTGCGGTTCGACGTCTCGGATGCGTTGTCCGAGGAGGCCCCTCCCGCCACGGCGCCTGCCGCTCCCCTTCCCGCACCGGCCGCCCGGGCGGCAGCCGAGACCGAGACGGCCGAGACCGAGCCGGAGCCCACAAAGCCCGGCGAAGGCGCCGAGGTCGTACGGCTGGACCGCTTCCGCAAGAAATAATCTAAACGCTGGTCGATCCTCGACCTTGTAGGATGCTCTCGACGGCCGGGATGACAGATCGTCATCCCGGACTATCTTCTGCTTGAACGTGCTTCCGCGCGGACGCCTTTCGCATTGTCGCGGCGGAAAGCCGGCGTACCGCCGGACCACGTTCCGATGACGCAACGGAGAGCATGCATGGCTCAATCGACGACACCATCCAACGCCGCCACCCGCAGCGAGACCGACAGCTTCGGTCCGATCGACGTCGCCGCCGATCGCTACTGGGGCGCGCAGACCGAGCGCTCGCGCCAGAACTTCAAGATCGGCCACGACCGGATGCCGATCGCGATCATTCATGCACTCGCCATCGTCAAGCTCGCCGCAGCCGAGACCAATCGCGAACTCGGCCAGCTCGATGCACGCCGCGCCGACGCCATCATCGGCGCCGCCAGGGAAGTGATCGAGGGCAGGCTCGACGATCATTTTCCGCTGGTGGTCTGGCAGACCGGCTCGGGCACGCAAACCAACATGAACGTGAACGAGGTGATCGCCAACCGCGCCAACCAGATGCTCGGCGGCGAGCTCGGCGCCAAGCAGCCGATCCATCCGAACGATCACGTCAACATGAGCCAATCGTCGAACGACTCGTTTCCGACCGCGATGCATATCGCAGCCGCCGAGCGCATCATCGCCGACCTGATCCCTGCCCTCACCGAGCTGCATCAGGCGTTGCACCAGAAACAGGAAGCGTTTGCCAGGATCGTGAAGATCGGCCGCACGCATACCCAGGACGCAACGCCGCTGACGCTCGGCCAGGAATTCTCCGGCTACGCCGCGCAGGTCGAGAGCGGCATCGCGCGGCTGCATACCGCGGTGAAGGAGCTGTTTCCGCTCGCGCAGGGCGGTACCGCCGTCGGCACCGGGCTCAACTCGAAGCCGGAATTCGCCAACGCCTTCGCCAGGCATGTCGCCGAGATCACCAAGCTGCCGTTCACCAGCGCGGCGAACAAGTTCGAGGCGCTGGCCTCCAACGACGCCTATGTGCTGGTGCATGGCGCGATCAATTCGGTGGCGACCGGCCTGTTCAAGATCGCCAACGACATCCGCTTCCTCGGCTCGGGCCCGCGCTCGGGCCTCGGCGAATTGATCCTACCGGAGAACGAGCCGGGCTCGTCGATCATGCCGGGCAAGGTCAATCCGACCCAGTGCGAAGCCATGACCATGGTCTGCTGCCAGGTGTTCGGCAATCAGACAACGATCACCGTCGCTGGCAGCCAGGGCCATTTCGAGCTCAACGTGTACAAGCCCGTATTGGCATATTGTATGATAAATTCCATTCAGTTGCTGTCCGACGTTGTCCGCTCATTTACTGAGCATTGCGTTGTCGGCATACGCGCCGACGAAAAGCGCATCAACGAATTGATGCAGCGCTCGCTGATGCTGGTGACCGCCCTCGCGCCAAAGATCGGTTACGACAACGCAGCCAAGGTCGCCAAGTCGGCGCACGCAAACGGAACGACGTTGAAGGAAGAGGCTTTGCGCCTTGGATTCGTGTCAGCCGACGAATTTGATCGCCTCGTGCAGCCGGACAAAATGACACACCCCGGCTGAGCGAACGACGCGCAATGTCCGGATAATTACGGTCACTGCGCGTGATATAATTATGGACCATAACTCCTAAAGACTAAGGCGAGTTACCTATCAGCTCTGCGTTGGCGCATGGTACAGACGTCTAGTTTTCGCAGAGCGAAACGGATTCTTTGATGCTATCACGAGCATCAGATGGGGATTCGGGATGGATATCGAGCCGGGCGCCTAGCGCGATCGCTCTTGCTTTCGTCACGATGCATCACCAATTCCGCTCTGGGGACGATAAGGACGACGAGCATGGGCGACGTGGTCAACTTGAAACGATTCAAGAAGCGCGGTGAGCGCGAACAAGCAGCAAAGCAGGCCGAAGCCAATCGTGCGCTATTCGGTCGCACCAAATCCGAACGAGCGCGTGACGAATTTCTCGGCGAGCGCAGTGAGCGTGTGCTCGATCAGCACCTCCTAAACCAGCAGCGTATCGAAAGTGGAGACGCATCATGAAGTCTCCCGTCGTCAAGCGTTCGATCGTCGTCGCCGGTCACAAGACCAGCGTCAGCCTCGAAGAGGCCTTCTGGAACGGCATGAAGGAGATTTCCGGACTGCGGAACATGACGCTGTCGGAATTGGTCGGCGAGATCGACAGCAATCGCCAGCAGGGCAATCTATCCTCGGCGATCCGGCTTTTCGTGCTGGACTACTTCCGCTCGCGCGCCACCCCGGCGGTGCCGACGGATGTCAGGCCGCAACAGGTCGACACGCGCCAGCAAGCCTGATTGCCTTGCCGACCGCCGCTTCGGCAGACTGTCGTTTCGCCGCGCGGACTTCAGCATGAAGGTCAATCGCATCGTCGCGAACGTTGCCGCATCGGATGTCGCGGCAGCGAAGTCCTTCTATCGCGACATCCTCGGCCTCGAGCCGCTGATGGATTTCGGTTGGGTTGCGACCTACGGCTCATCCGAAACGATGCAGGTTCAAATCAGCTTCGCTTCCGAAGGCGGTTCCGGCACGCCGGTGCCCGATCTCTCGATCGAGGTCGACGACCTCGACGAAGCACTGCACCGGATGAAGGGCGCAGGCATTGCGATCGAATACGGACCGGCGGACGAGCCATGGGGCGTGCGGCGCTTCTTCGTCCGCGATCCCTTCGGCCGGCTGATCAATATTCTCCAGCACCGATCGTAAGCGCTGGATTGCTGTTCCGACGCGTTTTCATCTCGCGAACCGGCACCCACTTCACTTGAAGATGCATTCTAGTTCTGCATCGCCGGCCGCGGTGGCGGATTGGCGACCTGCGGCGTCAGCGAGAGCGGCGGCCGCAGCGGCCTCGACCTTGCCGCGCCGGGCACCGGCTTGACCTCGATCGGCGGCGGCAGCGGCGCCAGCTGCGGCGGGCTCGCGACCGGCCCAGGCACCGCAACGGCGGGCGCGGTGGCGACCGGCGGGACAGTCGGCGGGCGTGGCGCAACGATCTTCGGCTTCGCCGGCACGCGCCGCGGATCCGGGCCGGGCACCGGCAAGTTGGCAGAAGGCACTGCCGCCGAACTTGCACCGGGCGCATCGGGCACTGCAGCGGCCGGCGGCGGAAGGGCTGCCGGGATCGGGGGCGGTGCCGGTTCACCGCGCTCGATCGCGTCAAGCCGCTTGGTCTCCCGGTCGATTGCGCGCACCGCCAGCCACGACGACAACGCCGCAATGTCGACGCTGCGTGACAATCCGTCGGGTGTACCCACCGCGAGCAGCTGGATTTCCGGGCGGCTGCTCACGGTGCCGAACTGCGTCGATGCCAGTGCGGCGCGGATGTCGGCCTGGTCGGCCGGAATGTCGTAGCCGCCGGACACCATGACGTTGGCACCGCTCGCCGCGAGCGTGGTGGTGCCGAACCGGACGCGGCCGTCACGGATGTTGAACGGGATTTGCGCCGAACCGACCGAAAGCCCGCCGGCGGCGAGCGCCGGTTCGACGATCTGCCTCAGCCGTGCGTCGTCGGTCGCCTGCCCGGAATCGCTGGCGCGGATCGCAACGTCGAACGCGCGCGGATCGAGCCCTGGGAGGTTCAGCCCCTCCAGCGTCACGGCGCCGCTGCCGGACAGCGCACCGATCAGCGCCGAGGCGCTGCGGCCCTGCGTCAACAACGTCATCTGCATCGAAGTGCGTGCCTTGGGCATCGCGAGGCTGCGATAGCGCAAGGCCGATCCGTCGACGCCCGACAGCTGCACATTTGCATTCAACGCGAGGCCGTTGACGCCCTGCCGCGCATCGATCGATGCAGTCGCCTCGCCGCCGCCGATCTTGCCCTTGATGCCGTCGAAGGTGAGCGACTGCCCGTCCGACCTGATGGTGCCGCTGACCGGCTGCAGCTCGGCCCCGCCCGGCAGCAGGCCGTGCAGCGCTTCGAACGTAACCTTGCCGCGCCAGGCGCTCGTCAGCCCCTGGCCGAGCGGCTCGGTCCCATCGTGACCGGCCGCTCCGATCGCCGCCGCGAAAATCGGCGCCAGCGTGATCTGATCGAGGCCGACTTCGCCGTCGATGCTCTTCTGATCGGCGAGCGCCAGCGCCAGCCGGCCGCGCAGCCGCGAACCGGCGACGATGCTGTCGAGATCGTCGAAGGTCAGCCTGTCACCCGCAAGCGTGACCCGCGACGACAGACGGATGTTTGCCGCCGGATCGGATGATTTCAGATTGAGCAGCGGACTGATGTCGGCGCTGCGGACACGGAGGCTGACGCTCGATTTGCTCTCGCCTGCCCCGTTCTTAGGCCATGGCTCCGCGGTCCCTTCCGCATCCGCGTCGAGCCCGGCGCCCCAGAGCCTCGCCTTCAGCCGCAACGGCGCGTGCCACGCGCCGCTCGCGGTCCCCTCGAACTGCGTCGTGCCCGCACCGGCTGCGACCGCGCGGTCAAGCCCGAGCAGCGCCAGCAGCGGACTGCCCTCGCTCGCAGAGAATTTCGCCTCGGCGGTCACCTCGCTGTTGCGAAGTGTGTCGACATCGAGCGCATGGATCGCAGCCACCGGCGGCGTCGCCGAGATCACCGTATTGCCCTTGAGCTGCGGGGTATCGAGATCGACCGTCGCGCGCGCGGTGACGCGGTCGGCGGCGTTGCCCTTGCCGAGGTCGAGCGCAAACTTGGCACGAACCGGACCGGCATCCGCGCGCAGCACGCCGAGCCGCGCGGCAAGCGCCGGCGCGAACGGCTGAACCACGGCCGTCAGCCGGCCAAGCGACGCGGCGGTCGCATCGACTGCGAGCTTGCCGGTCGAATTGGCGCGATCGAAATTGCCGCTGCCGTCGAGCGTGACATTGTCGGGCTGACCGATCTTGACGCGCTCGAGCACGATGTTCTTCGGGCTGTAGGCGATCTTCGCGAGCAGCGGCCGCAATTCCTGTCCCGAAGAAATCGCGCGACCGACGTCGAGCGACAGTTGCGCCTCGTCCGGCCATTCCGCTTGCGGACCGGCCAGCGAGCGGATGAAGGCCGCGGTCGCATCGAGATCGAGCCGCTCCGCCTTCAACTGCGCCTCGACCTTGGAGTCGCTCGTCGCCTCGCGATGTGCGACCGCGACGCGGCCCTCGACAACGCCGCCCTCGGTTTCCGCCTTCAACGCGTCGATCGAAAAGCCTGATGGCGACACCGTGACGTCGCCGCGCAACCGCAGCGGCTTCTGGCTGCGATAGGCGATGTCGCCCCGCCCCTGCAACCAGCTCATCAGCGTGTCGGGATCGGACGATTCGATGTTGAGCGCGGTCTTGAAGCTGTTCGGGGCTCCTTCTTGCGCGCTGGCGCCGCTCATCGAGACCCGCGTGGATCCGGGTGCGCGAAACTCCAGCCGGCGCACAGTCCACGATTTCGCATCCGATTGCAGCTCTGCGGAGACGTCCTGCAACGGGCGGCCGCCGAGCATGATCTGCTCGGATGTCAGCTCGACCTGTGCCGGTATCGGGCTTTGCGGAAGGCCCGACAACACCGCGCGCATCGCCGGCAGCACCCGCACCGGCTCGACATTGCCGCTATTGCCGTCCTTGACGCTATCTTTGGCGGCGAACTTGTCGCCATCGAGCTGTCGTGCGGCAAGCGAGGCGCGCAGCAGCGGCGACGCGCCGAACTTCAGATCGCCGTTTCCGGCGAGCTTCAGCGCGCGGTCCTCGCCGCCATAGCTCACCTCGACCTGGTCGAGACGTGCCGCCGAATAATCCGATTTGACCCTGGCCGCGATCCGCCAGGCCGGCATGTCGCTGCCGCCGCGCTGGCCAGGCGCGCCCGCCAGCGTCACGCTGCCCTCGAATCGCGGCGCGCGGGCCTCGAAGGTCAGGATGCCGTCGAGATCGGCCGACACCGGCCGCTGCCCGGGATCGATGTTGAAGTGCAGGCGGGTGCCACTGCCGTCGGCGCTTTGCCCCGAGGAGATCCGAAACGGGTAGCGGTTGCCGTCGAACATGAAATTGCCGTCGCCGCGGACCGCGCCGGCAAGCGAGCGGACATCGCCGCTGAAGGCAATGTCGTTCAGCTCGAGCGTGCTGCGGCTCCCGGCATCGTGCAGTGCGATGCGGCCAGTCAGATTGAGACGGTCGATCGCCAGCGAAGCCAGGTTGAAGCTCCCGCTCGACGGCGACCAGTCGATCCGCCCTTTCGGATCGAGCCCGAGATCCAGCGACAGGCCATTGACGGTGAGTTCGTTCGCGCGCCACTCGCCGCGCATCAGCGAGCTCAGGCTGAACTCGACGTCGAGATCGGCGGCGCGGACCTTGCCGAGGTCGTTGGCTCCGCCGATGGTGACGGTTTTCAACCGCAGCGAGGGCGCCGGCAGCAGGCGCGCGTCGAGATTGCCGGCGACACGAACCGGCGCGCCGATGATCTTGGACGCCTCCGCCTCGAACTGCGGCCTGAACTGGTTCCAGTCAACGAAATACGGACCGACCAGCGCAGCGACCAGTGCAAGAATGAAGGCGATTGCCAGGCCGAGCAGCGTCGTCTGCACGGTGTCTCCCTTTGAGCCGGCTCCGCGGTGCTGAACCCTCGGCCGGAGCAACCCAAATATAGGGACAAGTATGGCGAAGTCACAGCGGCTTTACCGCTGCGACGTCAGTCGGATGTGGGTTTTCCGCTCAAGCATGCGCGCACACGCTGGCAGCCCGGCAGGGTTGCCGCCCTGCCGCACATCCCGGATGTGTGACCACGTCCCGGATGTCACCAGCTCGCAGGGAGCCGCTTCAACCCGCGCAGCACGAAGGTCGGCCGCCACTCCGGGTTTTCCGCGTCATCGAGCCGCAGGTCGGGGATCCGGCGCAGCAGCGTCGAGATCGCGATCTCGGCCTCGATCCGCGCCAGCTGGGCGCCGAGGCAGAAATGGATGCCGCCGCCGAACGACAGCGGCTTCACGTTCGGCCGCTGGATGTCGAGCTTCTCGGGATGGTCGGGATAGACCGCCTCGTCGTGGTTGGCCGAGCCGAGCAGGCACAGCACGCTCTCGCCCTTCGGGATGCGCTTGCCGCCGAGATCCTCGATGTCTTCCAGCGCGACGCGGCCGGTCAGCTGCACCGAGGAATCGTAGCGCAGGAACTCCTCGATCGCATTGGTGATCAGGCCGGGATTGGCCTTCAGCAGCGCGAGCTGGTCCGGGTTGCGGAACAGCGCCAGCAGGCCGTTGCCGATCAGGTTCACGGTGGTCTCGTGGCCGGCGCCGAACAGCAGGATGATGTTGGCGGTCAGTTCCTCGTTGGTCAGCTTCTGGCCGTTCTCCTCGGCCTGCACCAGTTGCGTGGTCAGGTCGTCGCCGGGCTGCTTGCGGCGCAGCTCGAACAGCTGGTGGAAATACATCGCAGCCATCGCGTTGCCGGCGTTGCCCTGCTTGATCTCCTCTGCCGATAGCGGCACCGGCTCGAGCAGGCGGCCGCCGTCGCGCGAGCCGTTGTAGAAGGCATCGCGATGCTCCTCGGGGATACCGAGCATGTCGCAGATGATCGTTACCGGCAGGCGGAACGCGAAATCCTCGATCAGGTCCATCTTGCCTTGCGGAATGATGCGGTCGAGCGTTTCGTCGACGACGTGCTGGATTCGCGGCCGCATGTCCTCGACCCGGCGCGCGGTGAACGCCTTGACCACGAGGCCGCGCAAACGGGTGTGGTCGGGCGGGTCCTGCTGCAGCATCCAGTGGCTCATGCTGCGGATGACCGGCTCGTCCATGATCTTCGGGCCGTAGCGGCGAATGCTGCGCTCGACATAGTCCTTGCCGAACCGCTTGTCGCGCAGCACGAGGCTCGCCTCGGCGTGCCGGCTGGCGACGAAGGCGCCGTGCGCGTTGACATGCATCGGATCGAGGCGGCGCAGCCGCTCATAGTACGGATAGGGATTGCGAATGAATTCGGGCGCCAGTGGATTGAAAAGCGGCTCGCCGCTGGCCGGCTGAACTTGCTCGTTCATGGTGACCTCGTTCGTGCGCTACGCCGGTGCCTGCACTCTGGCGCGCCTTGGTGTCATCCTCAAGACCGCACCATCGCGGGGGCGGCCGTTCTGTGTCTGTCGAATGCAACTCGATACACTCTTGTATCGAGTTGCATTGTGCCCTAAACTGCGCCGATGTCAAGGGTTCGAACCAGGCCGACAAGGGACGACACCTGCGAGAAGCTGTTCGAGGCGGCGGCGCGGGTATTCGAGGAACAGGGCATCGGCGGCGCCAGCATCGAAGCGATCGCGGCTGCGGCGGGCTTCACCCGCGGCGCGTTCTATTCGAACTTCAAGAGCAAGGACGAGCTGATCTTCGCGATGCTCGAGGATCACGTCGAGCAATCGATCCGGCGCAATCTCGATTTGCTCGCCAGGCACAGTGACCTCGCGGACTTCCTGGAGGCATTGCGCACCGTGGACCGCAGCCGGCAGGATCCGCTCGGCCGCTCGCCTCTCCTGCATATGGAGATGATCCTGTTCGTGGCACGCGCTGAGAAGCGCCGGCCCGAACTCGCCAAACGCCTGCGTGCACGACGCAAACTGATTGCCGACATCGTCGAGACTGCACAGAAGAACAGCGGCAGGAACGCCAGGCTCAATCCGGACTGGACCGGCGCGATCGTGCTGGCGCTGGAAGACGGCTTCCGTCTGCACCGCCTGATCGATCCGGAGACCACGCCAGCCGACAGTTGCCTGCGCGCGATCACCGACCTGCAGCGGGCGATCGGCGTTTCATCCGCCTGATGCGTCAGGCGGCGCTGGCGGCCTTGTGCATTTGTCCGGCGACGGCACGGACCTTGCGCGGCGAGGCCTGCCAGATCGCGAATGCCGACAGCAGGCTGACGGCGATCCCGAGCAGGAACGCGCTGGTATAGCTGCCCGAGAGATCATAGAGCTGGCCGGTGATCCAGGGGCCGGCGGCTCCGCCGGCGAGCGCGGCCAGCATCACGGTGCCGAAGATGCTCCCGTAGTGCCTGCCCTGGAATATCTCCAGCACCACCGGTCCCATCACGGATGTCAATCCATAGCCGAGCGCACCTTGCGTGAACACCATGAGATAGATCAGCGCCATGCTCGGCCAGTATTTCAAGGCGGCGAGCGCGGCAAAGCAGATCACGAAGCCGAAGCAGGAGATGGCCCACACCCATTCGCGGCCGATGCGATCGGAGAGATGCCCGAGCCAGATCTGGCCGGGAATGCCGAGCAGGCTGACGACGCCGAGCGCCCAGACGCCGACATTGGAGCTGAAGCCGATGTCGAGCAAGAATTTGGTCTGGTGCACCTGCACCGCATACCAGATGTACAGGCCGCAGAAATAACCGATCGCGATCCACCAGAATCGCGCGGTGCGCAGCGCGCGCGGCAGCGTCCAATCGGTGCCGGCCCACACCGGATCGACGATGTTCGATGCCGGTCTGGCCGACGTCGCCGTCGGCGCGGCATCGCCGTCCGGCTGCAGGCCGATGTCCTCCGGCTTCTTGTGCAGCAACAGGTTGATCGGCGCCAGCGCGACCAGCACCAGGATCCCCATCGCGGTGCAGGCGGTGCGCCAGCCGGTCTGCTCGATCATGTGCTGTACCCATGGCAGCAATGTCACCGAGCCGATGCCGACGCCGGCAAATGCGAGCCCGATCGCCAGCCCGCGGCGGCGGATGAACCAGTTCGGCACGAACAGCGATTGCCCGGAATAGCCGAGGCACACGCTGCCGGAACCAACCAGCACGCCGATGGTGAGATAGAGATGCCAGGGCTGCGTGGTGAGCGGCGCCAGCAGCAGGCCGGAGCCCATCAAGAGGACACCAAGCTCCATCACGGCGCGCGGACCGCTGCGGTCCATCAGCCGCCCGATCAGCGGGCTCGCGATCGCGGAAGCGACGAAGCCGAACGAGAATGCGCCTGCGGTAACGCCGCGCTCCCAGCCGAATTCGGAGATGATCGGCGGATAGAACAGCGAGAACGCCGTTCGCGCATTGACGCCGATCGCCATGGTGACGAACGTCACCGCGACGATGATCCAGCCGTAAAAGAAGGGAAGTCGCATGGAGATCTTCATTGCCAGGGTCAGGGGACGACTACCTGTTTCAGCCTACGCCCGCTGACGGTCAAGTCCCATGGACAAGGTTGGCTTCACGGGCCGGTATTCCACCAGCCCGCGTCGATTCGCTCGATCAACAGCCCGAATTGTGTGAAGCAATTCATAGACAGATAGGCTCGGCACGGCAAACTCGCGCGCGATGTCGAAGCCCTCGGCCATGCCAGCTGACCTTCCGTTGCCTGCGGAAATTGCGAGCACGCTCGATCGGACGGCGGGCCGCACCGGATGCATTGATGACGATCGCCCATGGTAACGCCGCGCTCCCGGCCGAACTCGCTCACGATCGGCGGCCAGAACGGACAATTCCATTTCCTGCATTGACGCAGATCAATGGTGACGCATTTCGTCGCAACGATGACCCAGCCATGCAGTCAAGGGGCGCAGTTGCGTTGCGTGGGCAAAGCACGAACGCCTCCTCAAAGGTTGCAAACAATATACTGTATCAGCGCACCCGGCTGGCCCACCCTGCCGGATGAAGCCTTCCTTTATGATCTTGATGAAGATATTCTTTTTCGCGTTGATGTCGCGTTCGTCGTGCCAGATTTCAGTCGCGTATCAGTAAATTTTGCAGAAGTATCAATAATATGATGACCCCATCGGTCCCGGAAGTTCGGCGACGCCTTGCGGCAATTCTTGCGGCAGACGTGGTCGGGTATACGCGCTTGATGGAGGCGCACGAGGAAAACACCCACACCTGCCTGATGCGACTGCGCTCGGAAATCCTCGACCCGGGCGTCACGGCGCAGAACGGAAGGATCGTCAAGAATACCGGCGATGGCTTCCTTGCGACATTCGATACCGCGCGCGACGCAACGCGGTGCGCGCTTTCGCTGCAGGAAGCTCTGGCCGTCAATACGGCCGCGATGCCGGCTGACGAGCGCATCAGCTTTCGCATCGGGCTGAATGCCGCCGACATCATCGTTGAAGAAGATGACGTCTATGGCGAGGGCGTGAACATCGCGGCGCGGCTTCAGAGCTATGCGCAGGCGGGCGGCGTCGTGGTCTCGGGGGCCGTTGCGGAGCAGATCGGGCAGGACCTGGACGTGAGCGTGATTGATCTTGGCGATCTGCATCTGCGCAATATGGGCCGGCCTGTCCGCGTGTATGCGCTCCACCGCTCCATGCAGCCCGCGAAGCTGGTTGGCGAAGCACCGGTGGGCTCGGAACCTCGTCCCTCGATTGCCGTACTGCCGTTTCGGATGAACCTCGCGACTCCGGAAGAGGGGTATTTCGCCGACGGTGTCGTTGACGACATCATTCGCGGCCTTGCCGGATTAAAGGAGCTTTTTGTCGTATCGCGCGGCTCCAGCCTCGGCTTCAGCGGCCGCAACGTCGATGTGCGCGAGATCGGGCGTCGGCTCGGGGTTCGCTATGTCCTCTATGGCGGCATTCAGCGGACGATGACCTCGGTCCGCATCGTGACAGAGCTCAGCGACGCCGAGTCCGGCGAGGTCATTCGTTCGGATTTGCACGAAGGCGACCTTCGCGAACTGTTTGCGCTCCAGGACCGGATTGCCGTCAATGTCGTAAGACAAATCGCCCCGCAGGTTCGCGAGCGTGAGCTGATGCGATCGATGCGGAAACACCCGCAGAACCTGACCGCCTACGACCTCGTGTTGCAGGCGCTCGATCTGTTGTACCGGATGGATTACGATTCCTTTTCCAAGGCGCGTGGCCTGCTCGAGCAAGCCATTTCATACGATCCAAATTTTTCGTTGGCCTATTCCTACGTCGCGCTGTGGTACGTGTTCCGGATCGGGGAAATCGGATCGCCGGATCCCGAAGGTGATATCATCGCCGGCGCCAGATACGCCAAGGAGGCGATCGATCGAGGCGGCGACGATGCATTCGCGCTGGCGGTGTATGGTCACGTCCAGTCATTCCTGCTGCATGACTTTCAAAGCGCAAGGATAGCCCTCGACCGCGCTATCGCCGCCGGCCCGAATTCAGCCATGGCCTGGACGATGGCGAGCGCAACGTCCGGCTTTCTTGGCGATGGCCCTGCCGCCGTGCACCAGGGTGAGCAGGGCGTCCGGCTCTCGCCGCTCGACGCGCGCTCGTTCTGGCACGAGGGATTGTTCGGCCAGGCTCACTACGTCAATGGCGATTATGAGCAGGCATTGGAGTGGGTGCGTGGCGCACTGAACCGCAACGGGCTCATTCGCTTCAATCATCGCCTGCTCATCGTCACGCTCGGTGCCTTGGGCCGTCGTGAAGAGGCAGCGGAGGCGGCACGCCGCTACCTGGAAATCCAACCCGGATTCCGCATTTCGTCCTACGCGCCACGCTGCCCGTTTCGGGGCGATGCATTGGAAACCTGGCTCGGCCACCTCAGATCGGCGGGGCTTCCTGATTGACCGGTATTGCTGACGACAACTGCCGAGAGAGGGAGAGACGTCAATGACAGGCAACACAGGTAACACGGGCAATACCGGAAACACCGGCAATACCGGAAATACAGGAAATACCGGCAACCTCGGAGGGGGCGGCTGGCTGATTTCAGACCGGGTTGATTTGCCGTTCGTCACGAGGCTCGACCCTGCGGGGACGGACGAGCTTGGCACCCTGCGGCGGACGCCGCCGGCGCATTTCGGCAGCCGGCAATGGTCGGCAAACTGGTATGCGTGGCGTGTCCTGCATCAGTTCATCGCCAATGTCCCCGGCTGGGCAGCGACCGTCGACGCCGACGCCACCTTCACGCAGATCCGGACCGACCTGGTTGCCAACTATTCCGCCCAGATCGACAACCTCGTGCTCGCCGCGCGGGACGAACGGCCCGATGCCATGGGCCTGATCCTCTCGCAGGACGTCGAATTTTTCACGGATTTTCTGGCTGTGCTGACCGCGAGGCCCAGCTCGCATACGCAGACCTGGCGCCTGCTGAATATCGCGAGTTTGATTGGGTCCTTTGCGGCATTGTATTTCAAGGACAAGTACGATTTGCCCCGGCCGTCGCAGATTTGTCCCGCATTGCTGCCGCCGATCCAGGTCCCCGGCCACTCATCCTGGCCGAGCGGGCATTCCACCCAGGCACATTTCATGAAAAACTGCATGCTGCGGGTGTTCGCCGCGACGCCGATGTCCGCGGCTGACCAGGCCGTCTGGAAGTCCGACCTGTCGATCCTGGCGGATTCGATCGCGCGAAACCGCGAGATCGCCGGCGTGCATTATCCGAAGGATTCGGAAGGCGGCGCCAGGATCGCCGATCTGCTGGATACCGCCATTCTGACAGCAAACGTCGTGCCGATGTTCGACGCCGCAATCGCGGCTGCCGCAGGCGAATGGCAATGAGCACCCGAAACGGGCGGAGCCCCACATACGACACCGAAGCCCTGAAGAAGGTCGTCAGGGATTCGACGACCAGCGCGCTTCCTCCCACCGGATTTCGCACGATGGTCGCCTCGCAGGACGAGCTGAAGGCGCTCGGCTTTCCGAGACGGCCGGACCCGGTGCTGCAGCCGGCCGAGTATGCATTCTGGCAGAAAATGTTTGGTCCGACGGTGGCGTTCGAGGCCTTCGATATCGCACTGCTTCCCCCCGTCACGGCGGGCCTGCGCCGATCCTTCGACCAATCGCCGCGGCGCGAGAGCAGCCTCAACTGGTCCGGCGCCTACATCACGCCGAGGGACGGCACCATATTCTCGTCGGTTTGGGGGAAGTTTCAGGTGCCGACGCCGACCCAGCCGGCGAGCGGCCGGGCCAGCGAGATCTATCACAGCTCGACATGGATCGGCTTTGATGGACAACGCCGGTACTACAGATCGACGCTGCCGCAGATCGGCACCGCGCAGAACATCGACCCTGCCGTCGGCGCGGGCAGCCCGACGACCTCGTTCTTCGCATGGTGGCAATGGTGGGTCAGGGGCGACCCGGCCCAGGCGCATCCCATCACGCTCGTGTCGCCGAAGATTCATGCCGGCGATCTGATCATGTGCCTCATGCAGGTGGCACCGGATCGCACCGGCGTGTCGTTCGTGATCACGAACCTCACGACCAGTCGCTCCGTGCAGTTCTTTCAAACCGCACCCCTGACCCAGCTGGGGCAACCCTTCAAGATTCCCGGCGCAACGGCGGAATGGGTGATGGAGCGGTCGGCCCTCCCTGGAAATCCAGCCCCGCTGCAGCTCCCGGACTACGGCACCGTGGTCTTCCACGACTGCGGCGCGTCCGCAATCAACATGAATACCGGAGCGACGGTGGAGCGCAATCTCTCCGGCGCGAAGCTCATCGACATGTACGTCGTGAAAGAGGGCCCGGAAAGGACCGAGAAGCCCTCCATTGCGAAATCGATCGATTCGACGGAATTCCTCACCCACTTCCGCTAGCGCGCATTCGACAGCGCTCCGCGGCGAGACTCGGCACCGACGAGGTTGGAACGGCACCCTACGCCAGGGCGTGGCTTTCATGGCCGAAATAGGCGCGCTCGAGCCGATGCACGAGGTCGCTCTCGCCGGTCACAGCCTCCAACGCAATCGTCCCCTGCACCAGCGCGTAGACCCGATCGGCGCACGCCAGCGCCTTCTCCAGCAGTTGCTCGACCAGCAGCACGGAGGTGCCCTGCCCGCGCAGCCGGCCGATGACGTTAAGGACGCGATCGACCAGCACCGGCGACAGTCCGGCGGAGGGCTCGTCAAGCATCAACAGTCGCGGCCGACGGACCAGGCCCTGCGCCACCGTCAGCATCTGCTGCTGCCCGCCAGAAAGCGCGCCGCCGCGCTCATGCCGCTTCTCGGCGATCTCGGGAAAGAATGACAGCGCCTCCTCGATGCGCACGGCGCGTTCCGCGCGCGGCAGGTCGTAGCCGGCAAGCAGCAGATTGTCGGTGACGGAGATCTGAGTGAACACGCGATGGCCCTCGATCACATGCACGAGCCCGGCCCGCGCCGCATCGCGCGGCGTGGCGTTGGTCATGTCGCGTCCGCCGAACCGGACCTGCCCGGCATTGACCGGCAACAGACCGGACATCGCGCACAGCAGCGTGGTCTTGCCGGCGCCGTTCGGACCGAGCAATGCGACGACCTCGCCGGCGGCGATGCTCATGTCGATGCCGTGCAGCACGCGGATCTTGCCGTAGCCGGACTCCAGCGCGCGCACGGCAAGCAGAGGTTCAGCCTCCGAGGTAAGCACTGACGACCTCCTTGTGGACGCGAATCTCCGCCGGCGTTCCAGCCGCCAGCGTGCGGCCGAGATTGAGCACGGTGACCTCGTGACAGATGTCGAAGATCAGGTCGGCATGATGCTCGACCAGCAGTACGCCGGCGCCGCGGGCGCAGACTGCCTTGATCAGGCTGGCGAGCCGTTCGATCTCGTCATTGGAGAGGCCCGCCGCGGGTTCGTCGAGCAGCAAAAAGTCGGGATCGAGCATCAGCGCGCGTGCGATCTCGATGAAGCGCAGCTCGCTGTGCTGCAGGCGATCGGCGCGCACGTCGGCGAGTGCCTCGAGGCCAACGACGCCCAGCAGCGCACGCGCCTTCTCGGCGAGCATGCGTTCGTCCGCGCCGTTGCGCGGCAGTGCCAGCATCGCCTCGACGAAGTTGGCCCGGCCTTCGATCGAGCCGCCGATCATGACGTTCTCCAGCACCGAGGCTTCACCGATCACGCGCGGGGTCTGAAAGGTGCGCGCGATGCCGCTGGCTGCGCGCTTGACCGGCTGGCCCGCCGGCAACGACGCGTCGCCGAGCGTCATGGTGCCGGCCTTCGCGGCGTAGTAGCCCGAGATCACGTTCAGCGTGGTGGTCTTGCCGCTGCCGTTCGGCCCGATCAGGCCATGAATCTGGCCGGGTGAGACATCGAGGTCGAGCCCGTCGATCGCCTTCACATTGCCGAAGCTGAGCGCGATGCCGCGCAGCCGCAGCGGCTTGCTGCTATCGCGCCGGCGCACGATGTCGGCGAACGCAGCCGGGCGCGGCACGATGGCGCGGTTGCTGGCGAGCGGACGGCGGTTGCGGAAATCGAGCAGCGCCGCGATGCCGCCGGGCATGACCAGCACGATCAAGAGCAGCAGCACCGAGTAGAGGAAGGTCGACCACGCCGCCAGCGGCGCCGCGATCTCCGGCAGGATGGTCAGGATGACGGTGCCGAGCATCGGCCCGAGGATCGAGCCGCGGCCGCCGATCAGGATCGCGATGAAGAACAGCACCGAGAGGTCGAAGGTGAATGCGTCGGGCGTGATGTAGGTCTGCAAGGTCGCGAACAACCCGCCGGCGATCGCCGCCAGCGCGCCGGCGAACAGGAAGATGGCGATCAGCATCTTCGGCTTCGAGATGCCGCTGGCCTCGGCGGCAACCTCGGCGTCGCGCACCGCGATCAACGCACGGCCAAACCGGCTGCGCGCGACGTTGGCGCTCATCCACGTTGTGAATGCGGCGAACCCGACGCAGAGGCCGTAGAAGCCCCATGGCGTGTTGAACGGCGCCGGGAATTCGGGACCAGCGATGCCGATGCCGCCGCCGGTCACGCTCTGCCAGGCCAGCGCGATTTGCGTCACGATGGTCGCAAAGCCCAAGGTCGACATCGCGAAGTAAAAGGTGCGCAGCCGCAAGGCCGGCAGGCCGACGATGACGCCGAAGATCGCGCCGACGAGGCCCGCGATCGGCAAGGCGGCGAAGACCGGAATGGCCGGCAGCACATTGCCGGCGACCAGTACGCTGGTCGTGTAGGCGCCGAGCGTCAGCAGCGCGACATAGCCGATCGCAAGGTGACCGGCGAAGCCGACCACGAGGTTGAGACCCGACACCAGCACCCAGTAGATCGCGGCGCGCGTGCCGATCAGCACCCAGTAATCATTGCCGACGAAGGGCAGCAGCACCGCCGCCGCCAGGATGCCGAGGAACGGCAGGATGTGCGGCAGCGCGGCGCGCCAGGCGGCGGCGGCGTCGGTCCGGGACGGAGCGGCGGCGACCGAGGTCATCACACCCTCCGCGCGGTCGAGGCGCCGAACAGCCCTTGCGGCGCTGCGAGCAGCACCACGATGAACAGCGTGAACACCGCGACCGAGGAGAAGATGCCGCCGACCAGGAAGTTCGCCGCCTGCTGGAACAGGCCGAGCGCCAGCCCGCCGATGATCGCACCTCGGTTATTGCCGAGCCCGCCCAGCGCCACCGGCACGAAGCCGTAGAAATTGAGCAGCGCGCCATTGGCGAAGAAGGCGAGCAGCAACTGTCCGCCGGAGAATCCGGCGATCCCGCCGACCACGCCGGCCAGCGCGTAGCTCGCGACGCGAAGATTGCGCTCCGGCAGGCCAAGCGCCCGCGCCGCGAAATTGTCTTCCGCGATGGCCAGGAACGCGCGGCCGACCAAGGTGCGGCGGTAGAGATATTCGAGGCCGATGATGGTGATCGCGCAGGCTGCGATCGGCAGCCAGAACTTTTCGTCCAGCACGCCCTCACCTATTCCCACTATGCGCGGGAATGGCTGCGGCTCGGTGCCCCATTTGATCGCGGTGACCTGCTGGATCATCAGCGCGACCGCCAGGGTCGACAGCACGTAGAGATGCTGGTCGAGGCTCTTGAGCACCGGGCGCACCGCGACGAATTCGGTGATGATCCCGATCACCGCGCAGCACAACAGCGTCAGCACGAAGCCGGCCGCGATCGGCAGGCCGAGCTTCAGCGTGAACATCGAGCCGAACACGCCGCCGAGCATCGCAAGCTGGCCGGCTGTGAAGCTCATCACCCGCGAGGTCGAGAACATCGTGTTGTAGGTGACGCCGACCAGCGCGTAGATCGCGCCCGCCGCGAGACCGGATGCAAGGATCGAGGTGAGCATCGAAGCCAGCATTGGCTGCGCCCTCGCCCGCTTACGTGTATCCCGGCGCCAGCGCGAAGGTGCCGTTCCTGGCGGTCGAGGATTCCGACATCACGATCTCTTCGGTCAAATAGCCGTTATGCTCGGTCGGCGAGAAGCGGTAATTGCCGAAATAGCCGGGATAGGTCGACAGCGAATTCCAGTACTTGATGATCCCGGCACTGTCGGTCGAGCCGCTTTCCGCAACCGCCTTGGCGATCAGCTCGATGCAATCGATGCCGCCCGCGACCCACCACAGCAGCGTATCGTTCAGCGCGATGTTGGCCTTGGTCAGGCGCGCGACCAGATCCTCGCTCTTCGGCGGCAGCTTGCCGGCGCTGTCATAGCTGCAGCTCTTGTAACCGATCGCATAGACCTTCTTCCAGTTCTCCGGCTTCGCAACGAGGCTCGCGAGCTCACCCGACGCCATCGAGGGGTGGCCGACGAAAGGAACGTCCCAGTTCATCGCCGCGCGGGTGTTGAACATCCGCGCCTCCATGCCGGTGGAAACGCTCCACACCACGATCGCCTCGGCGCCGGCGTTCTTGGCGCGCAGCATGTCCGGCGTCATGTCGGGCTGCGTGGCGTCGATATTGGCCTGATAGACCACCTCGGCGCCGTCCTTCTTGAACGCCGCAACGGAGGCGCCGACCGCGGTGACGCCATAACCGGTGGTGTCGCCGATCACCGCGACCTTCTTCACCTTGAGGATCTTCAGGCAATAATTGCGCACGGCATCGTCCCATTGACTGTTCGAGGGTGCGATGCGGAATGCGTTGGGGAACTTGACCGGGTCGATCAGGGTCTCGACCACGCAAGGATGCAGATCGGGCATCTTGGCGCGCGCCATGATCGGCGTCGTCGCCAGCGCCTCGCCTGAGTTCAGCGGCCCCCAGATTGCGTGAACCTTGGCCTGGCTGATCAGCTCCTGCGTGGCGTTGACAGCCTTGGTCGGGTCACCCTGGGTGTCGCGCATCACGAGCTCGATCTTGCGCCCCTTGACGCCGCCTGCGCCGTTGATGGCATCGACTGCGAAATTGACGCCGCGGTTGAAGCCGACGGTCGGCGCCGAGCTCGGCCCGGTGATCGCCGCGAGACAACCGATCTTGATCGGTTCCGATTGTGCGATCGCTGGCGCCGGGAAGGAGAATGATGCGGCACCCAGTGCGCCGGCGCTGCCCAACAAAACGTCACGGCGTGAAACGGCCATGTGATGCACTCCCTGCTTCCCTCTCGGCGCCCGTCGTTTGTTGCGGGACGTCCGTCGATTGATTGTCCGCGCGCTCTGGGGCCGCGGTTTGACAGGCTCAAGTTTGGGCTGGATGCGAAGCTCTTGTCCAGCCCCTCGGCCGACATTGGGATCAGCCGAACTTTCATGGCCGCGGGCGCCGCATCCAGTGCTCGGCATTGACCGCGCCGACCGGGATTTCTCCGGCAACGATCTTCGCGACCTGGCGCACCGTCTCCGATGACTGGTGCTCGATGGCTTGCGGCGTCAGGCCACCACCGACATGCGGGGTTGCAATGACATTGTGCAGCTTCGCAAGCCCCAGCGTCAGCCCGGGACACTGCGCAGCCTCCGGACACGGGCCTGTGACCATAGTTGAATGCATCTGCGACGAAACTTCTGGATTGTTGCCCGCGTACACGCCAAGACAGGACAGCTAGTTTCGAAGGTTCCTTGATGCACGACGTCACGATCCCGGCCGCCCTGATCGCCGGTCTAGTCAGCTTCCTGTCGCCCTGCGTGCTACCGCTGGTGCCGCCCTATCTGATCTATTTGACCGGCGCGACCATCGAGCAGGTCAATCAGGACGGCGACACCGCCGCCTCCAAGCGCGCGGTGATGACGGCGGCGCTGATGTTCGTGCTCGGCTTCTCCACCGTGTTCGTCGCGCTCGGCGCCAGCGCCTCGATCATCGGCGGCCTGGTGCGCGCCTGGTCGGCCGAGCTCTCGATCCTGGCCGGCATCGTCATCATCATCATGGGCCTGCATTTCCTCGGCGTGACCCGGATCGGCCTGCTGATGCGCGAGGGACGGCTGACCGCACCCAAGCCGGTCGGGCTTTGGGGCGCCTATGTCATGGGCCTCGCATTCGCCTTCGGCTGGACCCCCTGCATCGGTCCGATCCTCGCGGCAATCCTGTCGATCGCAGCCTCACAAGCCACCGTAACCAAGGGCGCCGGCCTGCTCGCGGTGTATTCCGCCGGCCTCGGCATCCCCTTCCTTCTCGCCGCCTTCCTGGTCGAGCAGTTCTCCTCGCTGTTCGCGCGGATGAAGCGCCATCTCGACACCGTCGAGCGCGTGATGGGCGTGCTGATGGTGGTCACCGGCATCGGCTTCCTGACCGGCGCGGTCTCCAGTGTCAGCGTCTGGCTGCTGGAAACCTTCCCGGCACTGCAAAACATCGGCTAGAGCGTTCCGCGCAGCCTGAAGCTCTTCGCGCCTGCACGCGCGCGTCCGCTGGCTTTTGGCGCCGCGATGGCGGACTATTCCGTCCCTTCGCCGCCAGATGAGTCGGAGACCGATGGCCCAAACCCCCGCGACACGCGCCCGCTGGCCGATCTTCCGCTCGTTGGCCGACTTTCAGCCGAGCGACTTGCCGGGCGACCTGATCGCCGGGCTGACGCTCGCCGCAATCGCGATCCCCGAGCAGATGGCGACCGCCCGACTCGGCGGCTTCTCGCCGCAGATCGGCTTCTTCGCCTTCATGGCCGGCTCGCTCGGCTTTGCTATGCTCGGCGCCAACCGCTTCCTGTCCTGCGGCGCCGATTCCACGATCACGCCGATCTTCGCGGCCGGCCTTGCACTGATGGCGACCGCCGGCACACCCGACTATCAGTCGTTGGCGATGGCACTGGCGCTGATGGTCGGCGCGATCATGGTCGCCGGCGGCCTGTTCAGGCTCGGCTGGATCGCCAATTTGCTGTCGACGCCGGTGACGGTCGGCTTCCTCGCCGGCATTTCCGTCCACATCCTGGTCTCGCAGCTGCCCGGCGTGCTCGGCGTAACTACGCCGGACGGCGCGACGCTCTACAAGCTCGGGATTCTCATCGAAAAGATCGGCCAGACCAATACCTACACGCTGGCGATCGGCCTCGGCGTGCTGGCTCTGGTTGCCGGATCGGAGAAGATCAGCGCGCGGATTCCGGGCGCGCTGATCGGGCTTGTGGTGGCGACCATCGCCGTGATCGCGGGCCATCTCGAAAGCAAGGGCGTCAAGGTGGTCGGCACCGTGCCCGCGTCGCTGCCAACGCCGTCGCTTCCGGACATCGCGCCGGAGCGATGGATCAAATTGTTGTCGCTGGCGATCCTGATCGCGATCGTGGTGATGGTGCAAACCGCAGCGACGACGCGCTCGTTTCTCTCAGATCCGGACAAGCCGGCCGACGTCGATCGCGACTTCCTCGGCGCCGGTGCCGGCAGTCTGCTCGCCGGCCTGTTCGGCGCCTTCCCCGTCAACGCAAGCCCGCCGCGCACCGGCATCGTGTCGGAGACCGGCGGCCGCACGCAGCTCGCCGGGCTGTTCGCCGCGGCCATCGTGCTCGCCCTGCTGGCATTCGGTGCGACGCTGCTGCAGCACGTGCCCGATGCGGCGCTCGGCGGCGTCCTGCTGTTCGTGGCGCTGCGCATCATCCGCCTCAAGCAGATCGTCACGATCTACCGCCAGTCGTTCTACGAATTCCTGCTGGTGGCGGCGACAGCCGCCGCGATCATCGTGCTGCCGATCGAGCAAGGCGTCGCGGTCGGCATCGCGCTGTCGCTGCTGCACGGCATCTGGACCACGACACAGGGCCGGCTGGTGGAATTCCTCCATGTGCCCGGCACCACGATCTGGTGGCCAACGGGACCGCACGTCACCGGCGAACGCAAGCCCGGCATCGCGGTGGTCGGCCTGCAGGCCCCGTTGTCGTTCCTCAACGCGGAAAGCTTCAGCAGCGGCGTGCTCAAGGCCATCGGCGGCGCGACGTCGAAGCCGAGGCTGCTGGTGATCGAGGCCAGCGGCATGGTCGAGATCGATTTCACGGCGGCGCAGGCGCTGCGCGACCTGTTTCGCGAATGCCGGGATGACGGTGTGACGGTGGCGGTGGCGCGGCTCGAATCCACCCGCGCGCAGGAGGCGTTCGAGCGATTCAATCTCTACGACGTGCTGCAGCGGGACCACGTCTTCCACAGCGTCGACGAGGCGGTGCGGGCGCTGGACGGAGAGAACCACCGCCTCGGGAACACTTGATACAGGTCAACAACCGTCGACGTCCCTGCTTGTAATCCTGTTGCGAGCGGCAACGACACGATGCTGGTGCGATGACGAGACCTGTGCCCGATCGAGCGGAAATTGCGCTTGAATATCCTGACAAGTTCTTTGTCGGGACCTTCGAGCGCTCGTCGCGATTTGAGGCGCACCTCGATCCGAATGGCTTCACCTTGATCCTCGAGCGCCCGGGTGACGAGGCCACGCGCAAATCGGTTCACATGCATATCAACTTTGGTCTGTTCGCCAGCATTCTGAGCGACCTGGCGGCGTCGGTGAGCCGTGTTCCGAACGATGATATTCTGCATCGTGATCAGCTCGCACGAGCGGTTGCCGAATTGCACCGGGCGCTGGCCAAGGAGGAGGTACGTGGCGACGGTGCCTCGTGATGGCAGCAGGTCAGGCCTGGCGCGCTGAACCTGCAGGATCAGCGCAAGCCCCCTCTTCCTCCAGCATCGGATGCTCCCTCACCACCTCCGCCTTGATCGAGCCCGCGTGGATGGCGCGGAACAGCGCCCGCCCGGTCTTGATGTTGTTGGCTTTCAAGCAGAGACCGACGATCTCGCGCACCGCAGAATCGCGCACCAGCGCGTCGGAGATCTTCATCGCGGTCTCCATCGCCGCCTTGGCGGCACGCTCGTAGCGATCGCGCTCGATCTGCTGCTGCTTCGGCGAGCGCTTGCCGGGCGAGCCGATCGCCTCGGCACAGCCGGCCGCATCACGGCAGATCGCACGGATTCTGTGTGCAGCCTCGATGTCGCCGAGCGGCTGCGCGACCGGATCGTCCCAGATGTCCTTGAGCTTGGCCTTGTTGAACAACCACATCGCCGCACCTCGAAGCGCGGCAAACATAGCTGTCCCCGGTGCAACCTGTGAATGGCAGAGTCTGCGCGACGCCGAGCAAGCGGCGAACTATGGCACCGGGGCCACACCAACCAGGTGCTTCGCGCGATGCGCGCCTGGAGCTGGAGGCCGTGATCACAGCCGGTCACACACGGTGGGCAAGAAAGTGCCCGCGGACGCAGATGAATCCTCCGCTGTGTGACGACGCCTCAGATGGCGGGAACGATCTTGCCGGGATTGAAAATATTCTGCGGATCGAGCGCCTGCTTCAGCGCCCGCATCGCGTCGAGCGCCTCCACCCCGAGCTCGGCCTTCAGATATTTCTGCTTGCCCTGGCCGATGCCGTGCTCGCCGGTGCAGGTGCCGCCCATCGCCTGCGCCCGTTCGACCAGCCGATGCATGAACTCCTCGCCGCGCGCCATCTCGTCCTTGTCGTTGACGTCGCAGACCAGCGAACAGTGGAAATTGCCGTCGCCGACATGGCCGACGATCGGCGACAGCAAATTGAGCCGCTTCAGATCGTCCTCGGTCTCGGTGACGCAGTCGGCAAGCCGCGAGATCGGCACACAGACGTCGGTCGCGACCACGCCGATGCTGTCGCCGGGACGGATCGCCTTCACCGACCAGTAGGCATCATGCCGAGCCTGCCACAGCTTGGTACGGTCCTCCGGCTTGGTGGTCCAGGTGAACTCGCCGCCGCCGCACTCGGCGGCGATGTCGCGGAAATTCTTCGACTGCTCGGCGACCTCGACCTCGCTGCCGTGGAATTCCAGCAGCAGCAGCGGCGTCTCCGGCAGCGACAGCTTCGAATAATTGTTGCAGGCCTTGACCTGCGCGGCATTGAGCAGCTCGATCCGGGCGACCGGGATGCCGGTCTGGATCGCGAGGATGGTGGCCTGGCAGGCGCCGCGCACGGTGTCGAACGAACAGGCGGCAGCCGCGATGGTGTCGGGAATGCCGCGCAGGCGGATGGTCAGCTCGGAGATGATGCCGAGCGTGCCTTCAGCGCCGACGAACAGATGCGTCAGGTCGTAGCCGGCCGACGACTTCTTGGCGCGCGTGCCGGTCGTGATGATCTCGCCGTCGCCGCGCACCACCTTCAGCGCCAGCACGTTCTCGCGCATGGTGCCGTAGCGCACGGCATTGGTGCCGGAGGCGCGGGTCGAGGTCATGCCGCCGAGCGAGGCATCGGCGCCGGGATCGATCGGGAAGAACAGGCCCTGGTCGCGCAGATGCTCGTTCAGTGCCTTGCGCGTCACGCCGGGCTGAATCACGCAGTCGAGGTCCTCGGCATGCACCGCGAGCACCTTGTTCATATCGCGCAGATCGATACAGACGCCGCCCGCGGGCGCGTTGACCTGGCCCTCGAGCGAGGTTCCGGTGCCGAACGCGATGACGGGCACGCGGTTTGCGGCGCAGATCCGCACCACGTCCTGGATGTCGGCGGTCTCCTGGGCCATCACCACGGCATCCGGCGGCTGGTTCGGCAGCCAGGTGGTGGTATGGGCGTGCTGTTCGCGCACCGCCTGCGACGTCACGAGCCGGTTGCCGAACCGCGCCGCCAGCGCGTCGATCACGCGCTTCAGGGCCTCCGGCTCAGGTCGCGTCAGATTGCTCGAAATCGTTGTCGCCACGTCGAATTTCCTCCCGGATTTAGCCGACCGTGGCAAAGCTTGTATAAGGGGTCAAGAGAGCCTGACTTGAAAAAGTGGACGCCGGAGCCACAGAAAAGTTCATGCTCGAACGCCAACGAACCGAGATGGGAGAGATCACCCCAGTGACTGTCACCAGCGAGATGCCGCTGCCGCCGGCCCCGTTCAAATCTTCCGTGATGCAGATCGAGCCGCAATGGATCGACTATAACGGCCATCTCAACATGGCCTACTACAATGTGATGTTCGACCGCGCCATCGACGAGATGTGGCTGCAACTGGGCATCGGGCCGGCCTACATGAAGCAACGGCACTGCTCGACCTTCACCGCCGAGTGTCACGTCCGGTACTTGCGGGAAATCCATCTCGGCGATCCCGTGCAGGTCTCGGTCTTCCTGCTCGGCGCCGACGAAAAGCGGCTGCACACATTCGAGGAGCTGCGCCACGCCACCGAGGGTTGGCTTTCCGCGACCTCGGAGAACCTCACGCTCCACATCGACATGGAAGCGCGCAAGGTGGCGCCGTTTCCACCGGACATCCGCGCCCGCACTCAGAAGATCCTGGATAGCTATGCAGACGTGTCGCGACCTGAGGGCATCGGCCGCAACGTGGCGATGCCCTCGAAGAAATAGCCAGCCCTTCGCTGGACCCAGCCTTTCGCTAGACTCTGGTGCGGCCGCGCGCCAATCCGACCACCGCCGACACCAGGAACAGGATGATGGCGATGAAGAAGATCGCCTTGGCGATTTCGATCGAGGCACCGGCGATGCCGCCGAAGCCCAGAATGCCTGCGATCAGGGCGATGACCAGGAATGTGACGACCCAGCTCAACATGATCAAACCTCCGCTCGTATCCTTGTGCGTTTCCTGGCGCAGGCATCGGCCCGGCGCCGCAGCTGTCGAAACAATTCGGCGAGAAAACGCTGGTTCCTGAGTGCGAAACCGCGAAATTTTCGCCGATTTCTGGAACCAGGCCGATTGTGCGCTGCTGCCAAAACCGTTCCAGGCGCCGGCGATAAAACCTGTCGAAACGGCCGATCAGGCCCTATATGCCCCTCAATCCCTGTTAAGAAGGCTCCCCTTCACCGTCCCGCGGTGCCATCGTGGGGCCGAGACGATTCGCCAATGACCGAGCCGAGCAAACTGCCCCATCACGGCGTTCCCGAGCACCAGCCGGTGGCTGGCGGCATCGCCGCGCGTGCGCGGGCGGCGGCGGGCGTTCCGCAATATCTGAGCGGCCTCAATCCGGAGCAGCGTGAGGCGGTCGAAACGCTCGACGGGCCCGTGCTGGTGCTGGCCGGTGCCGGCACCGGCAAGACGCGCGTCCTGACCACGCGCATCGCACATATCCTGAGCCAGGGCCGCGCGCGCCCGCAAGAGATCCTGTCGGTGACCTTCACCAACAAGGCGGCGCGCGAGATGAAGCTGCGGCTCGGCCAGATGCTCGGCCAGGCGGTCGAAGGCATGCCGTGGCTCGGCACCTTCCACTCGATCGGCGGCCGCATCCTGCGCATCCATGCCGAGCTGGTGCAGCTCAAATCCAACTTCACGGTGCTCGACGTCGACGATCAGGTGCGGCTCTTGAAGCAATTGCTGCAGGCCGAGAACATCGATGACAAACGCTGGCCGGCGCGGATGCTGGCCGGCCTGATCGACAGCTGGAAGAACCGCGGGCTGTCGCCGTCGCAGGTGCCGGCGGGCGAAGCCGCCTCGTTCGGCAACGGCAAGGGCGGCAAGATCTACGCGACCTATCAGGAGCGGCTGAAGATCCTCAACGCCGCCGATTTCGGGGACCTTCTGCTCGAGAACATCAGGCTGTTCCGCGAGAACCCCGACGTGCTGCGGCAGTACCAGAACCGCTTCAAGTTCATCCTGGTCGACGAATATCAAGACACCAACGTCGCACAATATCTGTGGCTGCGGCTGCTGTCGCAGGCGCCGGCGCGGCCGGGTCTTCCCATCTCGGCGATCATTCCCGGCGCGACCGACGCTGAACCGGCGAAGGAAGACGCCGCCGCGCAACCGGTGCTGGCTCCGCCGTCCGCGCCGCCGCGAAACATCTGCTGCGTCGGCGACGATGACCAGTCGATCTATGGCTGGCGCGGCGCCGAGGTCGACAACATCCTGCGCTTCGAGCACGATTTTCCCGGCGCCAAGGTGATCCGCCTCGAGCGCAACTACCGCTCGACCGGCCACATCCTCGCCGCCGCCTCGCATCTGATCGCGCACAACGAAGGCCGGCTCGGCAAGACGCTGCGCACCGAGGATGTCGATGGCGAGAAGGTCACCGTCACCGGCTCCTGGGATTCGGAGGAGGAAGCGCGCGCAATCGGCGAGGAGCTCGAGGAGCTGCAGCGCGCGGGCGAAAACCTCAACGACGTCGCCATCCTGGTCCGCGCCTCGTTCCAGATGCGCGAGTTCGAGGACCGCTTCGTCACGCTCGGCCTGCCCTATCGCGTGATCGGCGGCCCCAGATTCTACGAGCGCGCCGAAATCCGCGATGCGCTCGCCTATCTGCGCACCATCAATTCGCCGGCCGACGATTTCGCTTTCGAGCGCATCGTCAACGTGCCGAAACGCGGGCTCGGCGATGCCACCGTGCAGCTGCTGCACGACCATGCCCGCAAGCGCCGCATTCCGCTGTTCGAGGCGGCGCGGGCCGTGGTCGAGACCGACGAGCTGAAGCCGAAGGCACGCGGCTCCTTACGGGATCTCGTGATGCAGTTCGACCGCTGGCGCGCCCAACGCGAGGTCACCTCGCATACGGAGCTCGCCGAGATCGTGCTCGACGAGAGCGGCTATACCGAGATGTGGCAGAAGGACCGCTCGGCGGATGCCGCGGGCCGGCTTGACAACCTTAAGGAGCTGGTGCGGTCGATGGAGGAATTTGAGAACCTGCAAGGGTTTCTCGAACATATCTCGCTGGTGATGGACCGCGACGGCGAGGCCGGCGACGAAGCCGTGTCGCTGATGACGCTGCATTCGGCCAAGGGCCTCGAATTCGACAACGTGTTCCTGCCGGGCTGGGAGGAAGGCCTGTTCCCGAGCCAGCGCACGCTGGACGAACAGGGCCGCGCCGGGCTCGAAGAGGAGCGCCGCCTCGCCCATGTCGGGCTGACCCGCGCCCGCCGCCGCGCAAAGATCTATTTCGCGACCAACCGCCGCATCCATGGCACCTGGTCGACCACGATCCCCTCGCGCTTCCTCGACGAGCTGCCGGCGCACAATGTCGAGATCACCGAATCCAAGGGCGGATCGGGCTGGGGCGGCAGCGGCGGCTACGGCGCCTCGCGCTTCGACAACCTCGAATCATTCGGCTCGAGCTATTCGACGCCGGGCTGGCAGCGCGCCCAGGCCAACCGCAATCGCGGCGGCGGGGGACGCAGCGGCGGCTTCGAGGAGCGGCAGTCCTCCTTTTCATCCGATAGCTTCAGCCGCAGCAAGCGCGGCCCGATGGTCATCGAGGGCGAGCTGGTGGCGAAATCCACCGGCACGACATCGGAATTTTCGCTGGACGACCGGGTGTTTCACGAGAAATTCGGCTACGGCCATGTCGTGAAGATCGACGGCAACAAGCTGACCATCGCCTTCGAAAAGGCCGGCGAGAAGAAGGTGGTCGACAGCTTTGTGGAACGGGCGTGACAGAACCACCTTCCCTGTTCGTAGCCCTTGACCATCGCTGATTTCACGGGTTGAGATGGACCCATGGTCCGGGGTGGGTTTTTCCTTTTTGTCATCGCGCTCACTGCGCCGTCGCTGGCGGTCGCGGAGACGATCAGCTTTGGCGATTCCGCAGCGCAACTCGCCAAGGCTTGCGGCGCAGACATCACTGCCAATTGCCGCGGCGTCAATCTCGACTCCAACCGCCTCAAGGAGTGCCTGTCGCGCAACCGCGACGTGATCTCGTCGCAGTGCAAGGAGAGCTACTTCTCCACCCTCGATGCGATCCAGAAGCGGATCGCGGCGCGCGTGACCGTTGCCAACGCGTGCACCCGCGAGATCGTCAAGGTCTGCGGCGGCTCGACCAAGGAGACCAGCAAATCGGTGCCCTGCCTCGTCGGCGCCAAGGGCCTCAGCCGCAATTGCGCCCAGGCGATCAACGACGCGGGGTATCAATGATGCGCCTGACGACGCGAGGCTTGCGCGATCCTGATCTCTTGGGCGTGCTCGGCATGCTGGTCTTGCTGGCGATGCCGCTCGGCCCGACGCATGCGCAGACCGCCGTCACGCGCGACGACGTCATCGCCAAGCTGGATCATTTCGAGACCGACGCCGAGATCGATGTGCCGGCGCTGCGCCAGCAGGCGCTCGAACGATCGCGGTCGCGATCGAGGAACGAGCCGCCGCCCTCGAACCGGCCGCCGATCGCCCCCGACCTGACCAAGCTGCCGACGTTCAACGCCGATATCCGGTTCGACGTCGATACGCCGATCGTGCTGCCGGACTCCTACGTAACCGTCGGACGCATCGCCGACGCGCTGACGCATTCCACCCTGCTGCCCTACACCTTCCTGATCGTCGGTCATATCGAATCGGGCGGGCGCCGCGACAACAACGTGCTGCTGAGCCAGCGGCGCGCCGACGCGATCCGCGACATCCTGGTCAACACCTTCAAGGTCGCGCCGAAGCGCCTGCAGTCGGTCGGGCTAGGCGAAGAGCAATTGCTCGACCCGGCCAAACCCAACGCGCCGGTCAACAACCAGGTGCAGATCATGCTGGTCGGCAAGCTCGCCGACGCCGCGCCGGCCGCGCACCCGGCCCCGGCGGCGGCCGCCAAGAAGCCGGCGAAACCGGCGAAGCGGCACTGATTGGCAAGAGGCACTAATTGGATTGAATAGCGGGGAGTCGGAACTGCGTCCCCTCCCGCCCATACGCGACGTACTCGGGACGAGGGGCAACTCCCGACTGGTCAAGCTGCAATGTCCGCCGCCAGCCGCCGGCTCCTTTGCATGGGGTTGTTTTCGATATTTTGTCCGTGCGCCCCTGAGGCGCGCTGCGGAATAAATTTCTGCCCCGACGGGTGATTGCAGAACGGAATATGCGTTCTTATCTGGGCTGAACCCGCATCACGCCCCGCCCGGGCCCCAATCCGCGCGCGCCCTTCCCTCACGCTGCCGATCCTCCATGTCGCCGATCATTTCCGTATCCAATCTTTCGAAAACCTATGGCTCCGGCTTCAAGGCGCTGAAGGGCGTCAATCTCGATATCGTCAAGGGCGAGATCTTCGCGCTGCTCGGACCGAACGGCGCCGGCAAGACCACGCTGATCAGCATCATCTGCGGCATCGCCAATCCGAGCGAAGGCCGCATTTCGATCGGCGGACACGACATCATCAGGGACTATCGCGCGGCGCGATCGATGATCGGGCTGGTTCCGCAGGAACTGCACACCGACGCCTTCGAGTCGGTCTGGGCAACGGTCAGCTTCAGCCGCGGCCTGTTCGGCAAGCCTAAGAACCCCGACCATATCGAGAAGGTGCTGCGCGACCTGTCGCTGTGGGACAAGAAGGACAGCAAGATCATCACGCTGTCCGGCGGCATGAAGCGCCGCGTGATGATCGCGAAAGCGCTGTCGCACGAGCCGCAAATCCTGTTCCTCGACGAGCCCACCGCCGGCGTCGACGTCGAATTGCGCAAGGGGATGTGGGAAGTGGTGCGCAAACTGCAGGCGTCCGGCGTCACCATCATCCTGACCACGCATTATATCGAGGAAGCCGAGGAGATGGCCGACCGCATCGGCGTCATCAACAAGGGCGAGATCATCCTGATCGAGGACAAGGCGACCCTGATGCAGAAGCTCGGCAAGAAGGAGCTGACGCTGCAATTGCAGAACAAGCTCGATGCCATTCCGGCTGCGCTCGCCGCCTACAATCTCGAACTCTCCGAGGACGGTCACGCGGTGACCTACGACTACGACACCAAGGGCGATCGCACCGGCATCACCAGCCTGCTCAACGATCTGCGCAATGCCGGCGTCCGGATATCCGATCTCGATACCAGGCAGTCCTCGCTTGAAGACATCTTCGTCAGCCTCGTGAGGGCGCCATGAACTACCGCGCAATCCGGGCGATCTATCTGTTCGAAATGGCGCGCACCTGGCGCACGCTGCTGCAGAGCATCGTCTCGCCCGTGGTCTCGACCTCGCTGTATTTCGTGGTGTTCGGCGCTGCGATCGGCTCGCGCATCACCGAGGTCGAGGGCGTCAGCTACGGCACTTTCATCGTGCCGGGGCTGGTGATGCTGTCGGTGCTGACCCAGAGCATCTCGAACGCCTCGTTCGGAATCTACTTCCCGAAATTCGCCGGCACGATCTACGAGATCCTGTCGGCGCCGATCTCCTATTTCGAGATCGTCATCGGTTACGTCGGCGCGGCCGCCACCAAGTCGATCATTCTCGGCCTGATCATCCTGGCCACCGCCGGACTTTTCGTACCTCTGCATATCCAGCATCCGGTGTGGATGCTGACCTTCCTGGTGCTGACGGCGGTCACCTTCAGCCTGTTCGGCTTCATCATCGGCATCTGGGCCGACGGCTTCGAGAAGCTGCAGATGATCCCGATGCTGGTGGTGACGCCGCTCACCTTCCTCGGCGGCAGCTTCTATTCGGTGAACATGCTGCCGTCGGGCTGGCGCACCCTCACGCTGTTCAATCCGGTGGTCTATCTGATCTCCGGCTTCCGCTGGAGCTTCTATGAGATCGCCGATGTCAGCGTCGGGCTCAGCCTCGGCATGACCGCGGGCTTCCTGATGGCCTGCATGGTGATCGTGGCATGGATATTCCGGACCGGCTACCGGCTGAAGAACTGACCAAGCTTCAGAAGGTCTCGTAGCCCGGATGAAGCGCAGCGTAATCCGGGACAGCCGCGCAATCTGGCGAGACCGGCCCCCGGAATTCGCTGCGCTCCATCCGGGCTACGGTTCTTCCCCAATCAATAGCAATGGAAATGGCCGTGGCGGTAATAGCCGCGGCAGCGGTGGCCACGGCGGTAGCCGCGATCCGGGATCCCGAACACGCCCTTGACCGCGCCCATGGCGCCGCCGACGCCGGCACCGACGGCTCCGCCAACCACACCGCCCACTGGACCTGCGACCCTGTTGCCCTCATAGGCGCCTTCATGCGCCCCGCGGACGATGCCCTGTGCATGGCCGGCATGGGGGACAGTCACCAGCGCCAAAGCGAGGGCTGCGGCCGCAAGCGGGAGCCGCGCGGAGAGGCCGGCTGGGACGACGGCCGCGGTCTTGACCTTGGTGTTGTTCATCTTGGTTCCTTGATGCGCGGCGCGAATGCGCCGCCGGGGCGGGATTGTGAAACGCGCATGCGGCCAAATGGTTGCGTCTCGGTGACCGACCAGGGCAGTAGTCGCGGCGTGCTCGCGAAAATGTCAGTCCGCCGTGACAGGAGGGCCCGGCTTCGGCCTTGTTTGCGCCGCGGGCGGAATTAACGATGCGCGAGGTTCGCCACTGGAACCAAGTTCGGATTCCGGGCATATTGGTTGCCGGGGACGGAGAGCCACGGCTTTGCAGGCCTGGAGGCCAAGGGTAATAGAATGCGTTCGTTCCTCATTGCGTTCACGTCCGTGATCCTTTTTACCGCCAGCGCCGCGCAGGCCAAGGTCGACATCACCATCGACAAGGACAACCAGCAGATGACGGTCGCGGTCGACGGCGTCGCGCGCTATCACTGGCCGGTCTCAACCGGCATCCCCTCCCGCGAAACCCCGAACGGCAGCTTCCGCGCGTTCCGCATGGAGGAGGATCACTATTCAAAGGAATTCGACGACGCGCCGATGCCGCACTCGATCTTCTTCACCAAGATAGGACACGCGATCCACGGCACCGACTCGGTCGGCCGCCTCGGCACACCGGCCTCGCATGGCTGTGTGCGGCTGTCGCGCGACAACGCATCGACGCTCTACGCCCTGGTCCAGAAGGAAGGCGTGCTCAACACCACGGTGACGCTCACCGGCTCGGCGCAAGTCGCGCTGGCACGCAATCCGCGCGGGCGCAACGGCACCGCCGTCGCCCGCCGCGCGCCGCAGCAAGACGAGCAGTACGGCACCGCCGCCGCCGGCGACCCTGTCGTCCTGACACCGCAGCCGCGCGAATATCCGGCGCAGGCCCGCGCCGATGACGGCTATATCTATCCGGCGGACGGAAGCTCGACTGCGCAGCGCTACCCGGCGCCGCCGTCAAGCCGCCGCGGCTACGACGCGCAGGCCTATGGCCAGCAGCAATACTACGCCAACCCGGGCTACGCGGCGGCGCCGCAAGGCTACTATCAGCCGCGGTCCTACTACCAGCAGCAGCAGCGCGGCTTCTACGGCAACAACTATCAGGACTGAGCAGCTCTCCTGATCCGCTGACGGCGCCGCAGGGAGCGCGCCGTCAGTTCGCGCTCCCCTCACCCGCTTGTGACCGTCGCAAAGGGCCGGCGTCGTCGTGCGCCGTAGCCGGTCGCCGCACTGTCATCCGATTGTAAAATTAGCCCGATATTCGGCGGCAAGAGCGCCCGCCTGGCCCCTGGAGGCCGATTCACGCGGAATGCCCATGAAGCCAGGGCGAGAAGCGCGGGTCGCGTAGGCAATATCAGAGGTCGACATGAAACGGGGCATCATTGTCCTTTGCCTGTGCATCGTGGCGATGGCCGGCTATTTCACGACGGACAGATGGGCCATCCGTCACACGACGCTGACGTTCCACGACGTTCTGCGCGACGATCGCAACGTCACGGTCGAGGTCGCGGTCCGGCGCGACCGGGAAATGCAGGCGATGGCCGAGATGATCGAGTTGCCGGTCGCGATCCTGAGCCATGGCAACACCGTCAGGAACACCGAGTACTCGTTCCTCACCAATGTGTTCGCATCACGCGGCTATCTCGTGGTCAGCGTCCAGCATGATCTCGACAGCGATGCGCCGATGGTGACCAAGGTCGGCGAGGAATATGTCGGCCGCCGCATGCAATATAATCGCGGCGTCTTCAACATCATGTATGCGATCGACGAGCTGAAGAAGCGCTATCCGAACGCAAACTATCGCCAGCTGACGCTGATCGGTCACTCCAACGGCGGCGACATCTCGATGTTCTTCGCCAAGCAACATCCTGACCTCGTCAAGAAGGTCGTGACGCTGGACAATCTGCGCGTCCCCTTCATCACCGACAGCAAGATCAAGATCCTGTCGTTCCGCTCCCGGGACCCGGTGTTCAAGGCCGATCCCGGCGTCGTGCCCGACGACGAGACCTGCGCGAGACTCGGCATCAAGGTGGTCAGGACCGAATTCCACCACAACGACCTCAGCGACCGCGGCCCCGACAGGGCGAAATCGTCGATCCAGGCCGGCGTCGAGCAATTCCTCGACGAGGACGCCGGTGAGACCTCGCCGACGATGCCGCTGCTCGCCGCTTCACACCCGCCTCCGCGACGACAGCGCCGCCGGAGAAGAAATAGCTGGCGCGTTGACGCCGAACTGGCGCTGCCCGACGCGCCAGGGAGCGTTCACGCACGTACGCTGCGATAGCCTTTGGCGACGAGCCAGATTGCAGAGAGCAGGAAATAGAACGCGCCGAATCCCGCATAGGGCGCGACGTCCAGAATTGTCGGCGCCACGGTGCCGATCGACCGGCTGATCATGTAGCCGCCGGCCAAGGCCGACTGCGCTCCGCTCAGGATCATCGCCCATTGCGCGCCAACATGACGCCAGCGCCTGACGCCGGTGGACAATTGCAGCACACCCGCGAGTATCGCCCAAACCCCGAACACTGCCAGAACGGCATAGCTGCTGTGGCTGAGCGCCACGATCACGGCGATCGCCGTAATTGTGCTGACCACCACATTCAATGCTTGTGACGGATTGGCTATCAGCCCGCCATTGACCCGGGCGTCAGCCAGATTGGCGGTAGCGTCCCAGGCAGGGTAGATCACGAGCAGGAACGCGGTGGGGCCCGCTTGCCCGCTGAAAAGAACGGCAGCGGCAACCCAGGCGATCGAGAAGATCGCGCGCCCGAAATAGTAGGATTGCAGCCAGCTGGATGGGGCTTGAAGTCGGCTTGGCATTGATTGACTCCTGTATGTTATAACTACCTTCTAGTAGGTAGACAGACAGTTCGGGTCAACCTGGCGGCGAGACACCTTCTTGTGTCGAGCGGGAGCACCGCCCGGCCTTACAACTTACCTATCGGAAGGTAGGCGCCGCCATGAGCTCAATGATCTCGACTTCAGACCGAATTCTCGATGTCGCGCAGTCTCGCGTCGTCACGGGAGGCTATAACGGGTTCAGCTACGCCGACATTTCGGATGCGGTCGGCATCAGGAAGGCGAGCATCCACCATCACTTCCCGACCAAGGCCGAGCTGGTTTCGGCGCTGGTCGACCGCTACCGGCAGCAGACAGAGCTTGGCCTGAACTCCCTGCAAGAGCAGTTCTCGAGCCCGGTCGAACAACTCCAGGCCTACCTGAACTTCTGGCAGGCCTGCATTCGGGATGCGTCGCTGCCCTTCTGTCTCTGCGCGATGCTTGCCGGCGAGATGCCGATGCTGCCGGACGAGGTCGCCTCGCGCGTCCGCGGCTACTTTCAAGGTCTCGCGCGATGGCTTGCGACGGTGCTGCAGGCCGGAGCGGAGCAACATCTGTTTCGCCTGGACAAGCGGCCGGACGAGGAAGCGCAGATGCTGATGGCCTCGGTTCACGGCGCGATGCTCTCGGCCCGGGCGTTCGGCGATCCCGAGTTGTTCGCCACCATCGTCGACGCCCAGATCGGCCGACTGCTGACGGCGGACCGCTAGCAAAGTGCCGGCCCGCTGCTGATCACGCAGGCGGCGATACATCGCTCGACTGTAGTGAAGCGCTCGGAATCCGGCCGCTCTCGCCGACACAGCTTGATCATCGCAAGTCCGGAGTCCGCGCGGGACATGCGCCTCGTTTTCTCACGGCGCGTGAGCGTCACGGCGCAAACGAAGGCAAGCCGAACATGCGTTGCGCTCAGAGCGCGCGTACAATCTCCCGGCGAGCACTTGACAATGTTCTCTATTTGTTCTAACGTTATCTCCTTTTCGTTGGTGCTGCTGTCAATGCTCGGTTCGTTTCCTCAAGCGCTGCGCGCTGTGTATCTCTTCGTTTGCGCAATATTGTTTGTGCCGCCGGCTTCAGCCGGTCCTGCGATTGCCCAAGAGAGCGGTCAGTCGCCGCGCCCCACACCCGTTCCTACATTTGAATCGCTGCCTCACACCGCATTGCCGACGGCGCGTTTCTATGGCTGGTGCGGCCAGCATGACCGATACCTTCTCGACGAAAACGGAGCGGTGAATGCCTATGAGGCCGGCAACAAGATCGCGGCAGTAGCGATTTCGCCCGGTAATCCATACCAATGTAGCAGCGACGGCCGGCAGTTGATCAACATCCATGGACAGCATGTGTTCATGGTTGATATTGCAAGCGGCGGCAGTCAATGGATTGCGTCGTATGATCGCGCGATAGCGTTCTCGCCGGATTTTAAGAGCGTCGCGAGCTCCGGTCCGCTCGAACTAAAGCCGCAGGCACCCGAGCTGAGGGTTGTTCAAGTCAAGGACAAGCGGACGGTAGGCCAGACGCAGCGGCCTGAGTGGATCAAATGGAGCGCGAATGGCTCGAGGATCGTCGTCGTCTATCCGACGTCCGTCGACATTCTGGACCGCAATGGCGTGAGTATCGCCTCGATGACGAAATCACCCGCAGGATGGGTCAAGGACGGTTGGTTCGAAGACGATCAACGAGTGGTGACACTCTTCATGGAAACAGAGCAACCTCCAGGATCCATTCTCAAGTGTAGCGTCGCTGAAAAAAAGTGTCTCGCCAGGCCGCGAATTGAGTCCATCTCGATCGGTGGGCGAGGAATTGTGGGCACGATCATCCCACTGGGAAAGCCGCCGGTGCGGGTCGACGACTCGATCCTCCTCTCGAAGGAATACGCCGCCGAGATCAGAAACGCCAATTCCAGACTTCTCGTGCGCCAGGTGTTTCCGATCAAGACCGGCCGCTGGTCGTTTCGAATTGCGGTGTCCCCTTCCGAAAGGCAGTCGATCCTGACGTGGAACGACGATAATCAACCGGGATGCGTATACGGAGAGGGCAGCGCCGGCGTTTACAAATGCAGGCAGGGCATGCTCGTTGATTTGACCAAGGTGATTAAATGACTGATCGATATCGTCCCTACGTTCCTCCAAGGCCGCCGCGACCGTTCAAGCGGAACTCCGATTATGCGCCGCGGATGCACCCCGTATTGCACGTGGAGAAATTCCACGCTGGCGTCGATTACGCTGCGCCCCATGGAACCCCAATTCCGGCTCAAACCCCCGGCGAGGTCGTTTATTCGGGCTTCAACGAGGGTTGCGGAAACACGGTCATCGTGAAGACGACGAACGGCTACGGACTCTATGCACATATGGATGAGCCCCCTCAGGTACGCATGGGCGATCGCGTCTGGCCCGGTGACATTGTCGGTCGCGTCGGCGGCACTGGCAAGTTCTCGAAAGGGAACCATTTGCACTATTCTGTCATTAAGCCGCTCGAGAAGCCGGACAGGCTGAACGCCAAGGGCACCGGGAGCATCGGGGTTCAATGTTGACGAACCGCATACGGACAATCCGGACACGTTCGACACGGCCATCCATTACCCAAACGAGACGCTGGCGGCGGGCCGCGCCATGGTCGGACCAAACGATACGAACGACGCGCTGGCGTTCGGAAGCCGCCGCGGTCCGCTGATCTCAGCCTCTCCGCTTCATCAGTTCGGATTGTCTCAACCGGATCGCGGGACGTCGTTCGCCGAACGCTTCGGCGACTGGCGACCGGCATCGTCCGATGGTCAGGTGAGCGCGCCCCGTGGATTGGCCGGCATGCTCGAGGAATACTTGCAGCAGCAAGGCGTGCGAGGACCCGGTTTGCCCCAAAGCGCGACGCCCGGTACACCGCCCGCCTCCTATGTACCCGATGACGAGGCCGGCTCGTTCGCCGATCGCTTCGGCGACAGGCCAGCGATTCGGCGATTGTCGTCCCGGTGGGACTAGAAGTTCGTCGGGCGACTGCTCGCGTCTATTGCTCCCCATCGCGCAGGCGGCGGTAGACCGCGCCCAGCACGTTCGAATAGTCGTCGGTCCAGACCCGCTGCTTCTCGTCGGCGTCGGTCTCGGTCCAGACGTCTGACGATGCGAGCTTGCCGACGTCGGCCTCCTCGCGCGCTGAGACCACGACCGAGGTCGAGAAGATGTACTCGTTGTCGCGGCCGGAATCCTCGCTGTAGACCCAGCTCTTCATGTCGTTGGCGTCGGCAATGCCGACCACGACGCTGGCGAGTTCGAGATGCCGGTTGGAGACGTGCATCACGACCGCGCCCTGCGGCGCCAGCTTCTCCTTGTAGATCGCCATCGCCTCCTCGGTTGCGAGGTGGATCGGGATCGCATCCGACGAATAGGCGTCGACGATGATGAGATCGTAGACGCCGTTCGGCTCCTTGGCGAAGGTCAGCCGCGCATCACCGATGACGGGCTTGAGGTCCGGCTCGCAGTTCTGGATGTAGGTGAAGTATTTCGGGTCGCGCGCGGTATCGACCATCGACTGGTCGATCTCGAAGAAGCGCCAGTCCTCGCCGGGGGCCGATGCACAAGTCAGCGTCCCCGAGCCAAGACCGATGACAGCCACTTTCAGCGGCGCGCCCTTGCGCTCGCGGATCGCTGATATCGCCCGGCCGATGCCGCCATCCTTGTGATAATAGCTGATCGGCTCCGGCCTTCCGCTGACCGGCGTGCCGTCATCGTTCTTGAACTTTTCGGCGCCATGGATCGTGGTGCCGTGCATCAGCACGTGGTACTGCCCGTTCGGCGTCACCACGATCTTGTGCACGCCGAAGAAGCTGCGCACGGTCTCGACGCGGCCGTCGTCGGATGGATAGGCGCGCAGCACCACCAGCGCGACGACCACGGTGGCGAAGATCTTCCAGCGATTGGCGTTCAGTGCGAGCGCGAGCAGCGCCGAGAGCACGCCGACTGCGCCTATCACCCACACCCGGTGGTCGTCGAGCCAGTTGAAGATGTCGCCAGCCGAATAGCTCGGCGCGATCAGCGCCACCGCGAGCACCGCGAGGAACGGCCAGTACCAGGCGCTCCAGCGCGGCAGCCGCTCCGCGCCGCCGGGCGGACGGCACAACGCCGCGAGCGCCAGCAGGATCGGATATTCGGCGATCCATGAGAAGGTGAACGGTGCGATCAGCCCTGCGAACAGGCCGCCGACCATGCCGCCGAACGACAGCGCGACATAGAAGCCGGTGAGATATTTCGCCGCAGGGCGGGTACGCGCGAGCTCGCCATGGCAGGCCATCGCAATGATGAAGAAGCAGAGCTGATGACCACCGAGCGTGAGCAGCAGGTTCTGCTCGCCGCCGACCGCGAGCAGGATCACGACGCCGGCGATCGCCAGCGGCTGCGCCAGCAGCATCCATTTGTGCGGCAGCAGCGGCCGCGACTGGAACACCAGTACCCAGGTCAACAGATACAGCGACAGCGGCAGCACCCAGAGCAAGGGCGCGGCCGCGACGTCGGTCGAGATGTGCGCCGTCACCGCGATCAGGAGGCCCGACGGCACGGCAGCCAGGAAGATCCAGCGCGCCCGTCGCGGCCAGGACGGCGCCGGCGCATCGACATCATCGACCTGCATATTGAGCGCGGCGGCATAGGCCGGCGAGCGCAACAGCAGCACGCCGCACCCTGCGATCAGAACGATCAGCAGCCCATAGCCGCCGGTCCAGATGAGATTCTGGGTGCGCAATGTGAACATCGGCTCGAGCAGCACCGGATAGGACAATAGCGCCAGGAAGCTGCCGATGTTCGAGGACGCATAGAGAAAATACGGGTCGGGGCCGTTGGGGTGTCCGGTGCGCACGAACCAGGCCTGCAGCAGCGGATTGTTGGCGGCGAGCGCGAAGAACGGCAGGCCGATCGAGACCGCGAACAGGCCGAGCAGCCAGACCGCGTAGCCCGAGGTCGGCGGCTCGCCCCAGCCGCTTTTGATCGACAGCGGCAATGTCAGCAGCGCGACGACGAGCAGCACCAGATGCACCACGACCGGCACCACACGGCCGTTCAGCTTCATCAGGAGATGCGCATAAGCGTAGCCGGCGAGCAGCAGCGACTGAAAGAACACCATCGCCACCGACCACACTGCCGGCGAGCCGCCGAGCCGCGGCAGCACCATCTTGGTAAACAGCGGCTGCACCGAGAACAGCAACAACGCGCTGACGAAGATCGCCGCGGTGTAGACAACCAGCACCAGCCGGTTTCGCGAGGCGGACGGCTCAGATGTCATGAAAGCTCCGGCATGGTCCCGGCGGGCGCCGGAGGCGGACGGTCCGGCGGCACCGCACCGGAGGATTTGAATTTGATCATACGGCAGTATCGCGGACAAGAAACCGCGGTCACGCGGACTTGACGACGCGGCGCTGCGGCGCCACAGCACATGCTCTAATCACTGCTTCTTGAAGCGGACATGAACGAAACAGACGTCGTCATCATCGGTGCGGGGCACAACGGCCTCACCTGCGCGGCCTATCTCGCGATGGCCGGGCTCAAGGTCAGGGTCGTGGAACGCCGCAAGGTGGTCGGCGGCGCCGCCGTCACCGAAGAGTTTTGTCCGGGCTTCCGCAATTCGGTCGCCGCCTACACGGTGAGCCTGCTCAACCCGCAGATCATCTCCGACCTGAAGCTTGCCGATCACGGCCTCAGGATCGTCGAGCGTCGCGCGCAGAACTTCCTCCCCGCACCCGACGGCAGTTATCTGCTGACCGGCGAAGGCCGCACCCGGCGGTCGGTGGCGAAACTCAGCCAGCGGGATGCAAACACAATCGGCGTGTTCTCGGGCGAACTCGAAGCCATCGCCGATGTGCTACGCCAATTCGTGCTGCGCGCGCCGCCGAACCTGGTCGAGGGTTTTGGCCTCGGCGCGATGAGTGAAGCCTTCAACGCGCTCGGCACCGCCAACATTCTGCGGCGGCTGTCGCTCGAGCAGCAGCGCAATCTGCTCGACCTGTTCACACGCTCGGCGGGCGAGATGCTCGACGAGCGCTTCGAGAACGACCTCGTCAAGGCGCTGTTCGGCTTCGACGCCATCGTCGGCAATTACGCCAGCCCCTACGCGGCCGGCTCGGCCTATGTGATGCTGCACCATGCGTTCGGCGAGGTGAACGGCAAGAAGGGTGTCTGGGGCCACGCGATCGGGGGCATGGGCGCGATCACCCTGGCGATGGCGCACGCCGCGCGCAGCCATGGCGTCGAGATCGAAACCGATGCCGGTGTCCGCGAGGTGATCGTCGAGAAGGATCGCGCCACCGGCGTCATCCTCGACAATGGCGAGACGGTACGCGCCAAATATGTCGTCTCCAACGTCAACCCGAAGCTGCTCTACACGCGCCTGGTGCCGGCGGGCGCACTGGCGAGCGAATTCCGCACGCGCATCGCGCGATGGCAGAACGGCTCCGGCACGTTCAGGATGAATGTGGCACTTGATTCCCTGCCCTCGTTCACGGCGCTGCCCGGCCCGGGCGATCACCTCACCGCCGGCATCATCATCGCGCCCGGTCTCGGCTACATGGATCGCGCCTGGCGCGATGCGCGCGAGCTCGGCTGGAGCCGCGCGCCCGTCGTCGAGGTGCTGATCCCCTCGACGCTCGACGACGGTTTGAGCCCGCCGGGCCAGCACGTCGCGAGCCTGTTCTGCCAGCACGTCGCGCCGCAATTGCCCGATGGCAAATCATGGGACGACCATCGCGAAGAGGTCGCTGACCTCATGATCGCGACCGTCGATCGCTACGCCCCCGGCTTCGCAGGCAGTGTGGTCGGCCGCCAGATCCTGTCGCCGCTCGACCTTGAGCGGCAGTTCGGCCTGCTCGGCGGCGACATCTTTCACGGCGCGCTGACGCTGAACCAGCTGTTCTCGGCGCGTCCGATGCTCGGCCACGCCGACTACCGCGGACCGCTCCGCGGTCTCTACCATTGCGGTTCCGGCGCCCATCCCGGCGGCGGGGTCACCGGCGCCCCCGGCCACAACGCCGCGCGGGCCGTGCTCACCGACCATCGCGCGCTGTTCGCATAGAACGGACGGCGCATCGGGCGCGCCGATGACGTGGCAAGCTGTGGACAGATCTGTTGAGAAGCTGTGGTCGACTGGAGGCAGACCTGGTGTCCCTTGGCGGGGACAATCAGTGAATCTCGCGGTGGACTACCTGTGGAACGGAGGCCGACAACCCCGGGACGACGCGCTGGATGTCTTGTGGACAGGCTACGTGAGGCGCTGTGGACAATCTGTCAAAAAGAAAACACCGGGCCTCATTGCCCGGTGCTTGCTCGAGAACGCCGTCTGCGAAATTACTTGAGCGAGCTGGCGACCGTGTTGAACGTCCCGCTCAGGTTCGAGCCGACACCGTTCACCGCAGCGATGATCGCGATGGCGATACCGGTCGCAATGGCTGCCCTGCCCTTGGTTGTGATCTCTTGGAACAGGGAGTTCCCGGTTCCGGAACCGGTACTACTATGGTGAAATCTAAAGTTGCTTGAACCGGGAACCTATCAATTCTCGCGATATTCGACTGAATGCGGCTTGAAATTTTAACAAAAACCGCGCTACCGGCCTCCAATGACCCCGTCCACACACCGCGCCAGCATCACCCTTCCGGACGAATCGACCGCAAAGCGCGTGGTCGACGCGCTTTCCGAGCTGTATTTCGAGGATCAGGCGGCTTTTGCGGCCTTCGAGCGGCCAGACGGCCGCTGGGACGTCACCGTCCACTTTGCCGAGGCGCCGGACCAGGCCTCGCTGCGCGAGCTCATTGGTCAGGTGGTGTCGCGGCAGGACGTCGCATCGACTTTGGTATTTGATACGGTCGAGGCAAAGGACTGGGTCAAGGCCAGCCTGGAGGATCTGGTCCCGGTCGCGGCCGGCCGGTTCATCGTCCACGGCCAGCATGACCGGTACAGGATACCGCCAAACAAGCTAGGGATCGAGATCGAGGCGGCGCTCGCCTTCGGGACCGGCCATCACGGCACCACGCGCGGCTGCCTGCTGCTGCTCGACCATGTGCTGAAAGCCTATCAGCCACGCCGGGTGCTCGATCTCGGCACCGGGACCGGCGTGCTGGGGATTGCCGCCGCCAAGGCGCAGCATCGCAAGGTGCTGGCGAGCGATATCGACCCGCCGTCGGTCAAGGTCGCCGAGGAGAACGCCCGGCTGAACGGGGCAGGACATCTGGTGGATGTGATCCGTGCCACCGGCTTTGCGTCGCCGCGGTTTGCCGAGGACGGGCCGTTCGATCTGGTGCTCGCCAACATCCTCGCCAATCCGCTGCGTCAGCTGGCGGGACCGATGGCGCTGCACCTCGCTCCGTCCGCGCAGGTCATCCTCTCGGGCTTGCTGACCCATCAGGCGCCGGCGGTCATTGCCGCCTATCGCGCCCGAGGGCTGGTGCCGCTGCGGCATCTGAAGATCGAGGGCTGGAGCAGCCTGCTGCTGCACTCGGTAAGGTGAGATGAAATGACCGCGACCGGCAGACAGTGCGGCGACTGCACGCTCTGCTGCAAGGTGATGGCGATCGAGGAGCTGGCGAAGCCCGCCGACAAATGGTGCCCGCATTGCAGGCCCGGACGCGGCTGCCAGATCTATCCAGGCCGGCCGGCGGAATGCCGCTCGTTCAGCTGCGTCTGGCTGGTCAACGAACTCTTGGAGGAGCACTGGAAGCCCTCCCGATCGAAGCTCGTCCTGACCACGTCGGACGACGGCCTCGAGGTCAGATGCGATCCGGGCTTCCCCGATGCCTGGCGCAGGCAACCGTTTCGCAACGACCTCAGGGAATGGGCAAAATCCGGCGAGACACTCGACATGACCGTCGTCGTCATCGCCGGCCAGCGCATGACGCTGCTGACGGTGGAGCGCGAATTCGATCTGGGCATTGTCGGCCCTGACGAGCGGATCGTGCGCGAGCTCGAAGGCACCAAAGTCGTCAACGTGACCGTGGCGAAGGCATCGGACCTCGCGCGGTAAGCGGAATCTGCGGGTTGGCTATTTCGGCGCGAGGGAATCGCGGCCGGGCGTCTCGACCTTGTCCTGACCGGCTGCACGCCTGGCCCGTGCCTCGACCAAACGGTCGAGCATCTGCACGATGACGCCACGTTGCTTCTGCTCGATCGGAGGGATCGGGCCGCGGGGGACCGGCGGCGAGATCTTCTCAAACGTGAATGCAGGCATCGTGCTTCTCCTCACCGTTGAGTTGAGACACTCCTGGACACTCCGCGTACGCTTGACCAACGACGGTGGACATCGTCAGGTCATTTCTACTATGCCATGTTTCAAGCACAAGTAATGCCAAAAATGTGGTCATGCCTTGCGTGCGTTGGCAACAAGCTCATGCTGCATCCGAAGAGAGTGCGACGGCGATGTTCGAAGCCCATTTCCAAACGTTCGAAGAGCCCGAAGGCGGCGTGGCGCTGACCGCACGCTTGAGCGCGCTGCGCGAGGAACTGGCGCGGCGCAAGCTGACCGGGTTTGTGGTTCCGCGTGCCGATCAGCAGCAGAATGAGTATGTTGCGGCGTCCGAGGAGCGGCTCGCCTGGCTGACCGGCTTCACCGGATCGGCCGGGCTCGCGGTCGTGCTGAGCAAGGAAGCCGCCCTGTTCGTCGACGGGCGCTACACGCTGCAGGCCGGCAAGCAGGTCGATCGCAAGGCCTGGCAGGTCGAGCCGCTGGTCGAGCCGCCACCGGAGCACTGGCTGACCCGGCACCTGGCGGCCGGCGACCGCCTAGGATTTGACCCCTGGCTGCACACTTCTGCGGCAGCCGAACGGCTGGCCGCGGCCTGCGCCAAGGCCGGCGCCGAGCTGATCGCCGTCGACGGCAACCCGATCGATACGGTCTGGCACGAACGGCCGGCCCCGCCGCTCGGCCCGGTTGCGATCCACGGCACGCAGTTTTCCGGTGAGATCGAGGCCGAGAAGCTGAAGCGCATCCGGCTCGAGATCAGCAAGCTCGGAGTCGATGCGCTGGTGCTCTCCGACAGCCACGCGGTGGCCTGGACCTTCAACATCCGCGGCGCCGACGTCTCGCACACGCCGCTGCCGCTGTCCTACGCGCTGGTGCCGAAGGAAGGCCGGCCGCTGGTGTTCATCGATCACCGCAAGCTGTCCAATGCGACCCGCGACCATCTCGAACAGTCCGCCGATGTCGAGGAGCCGGCCGCGCTGACGCCAAAACTGACCGAGCTCGCCAAACGCGGCGCCTCGATCGCACTCGACAGCGCGACCGCGGCCGACGCGTTGAGCCGCCTGATCTCCGGCGCTGGCGGCAAGCCGGTGCGCGGCAACGATCCGGTCAGCCTGCTGAAGGCGGTCAAGAACCTCACCGAGATCGACGGCACGCGGACGGCGCATCGGCGCGACGCGGTGGCGCTGACGCGCTTCCTCGCCTGGATCGACCGCGAGGCGCCCTCCGGCCACCTCACCGAGATCGACACCGTCGAGGCTTTGGAGACCTTCCGCCGCCAGACCGGCGCGCTGAAGGACGTCTCATTCCCGACCATCGCCGGCACCGGGCCCAACGGCGCCATCGTGCATTATCGCGTGACGCGCAAGAGCAACCGCCGCATCGCGCCCGGCGACCTCCTGCTGATCGATTCCGGCGCGCAATATGAGGACGGCACCACCGACGTCACCCGCACCATCGCGATCGGCAAGCCGACCGACGAGATGCGCGACCGCTTCACCCGCGTGCTGCGCGGCCATATCGCGATCGCCCGCGCGATCTTCCCCGACGGCACCACCGGCGCGCAGCTCGACAGCTTCGCGCGGCAATATCTCTGGCAGGCCGGGATCGATTTCGAACACGGCACCGGCCACGGCGTCGGCAGCTATCTCAGCGTCCATGAGGGCCCGGCGCGGATTTCCAAGCTCGGCACCACGCCGCTGAAGCGCGGCATGATCCTGTCCAACGAGCCGGGCTACTACAAGACCGACGCCTACGGCATAAGGATCGAGAACCTCGAGCTCGTGATCGGCACCGACATTGCCGGCGCCGAGAAGCCGGTCAACGCATTCGAGACCCTGACCCTGGCGCCGATCGACCGCCGCCTGATCGAGGTCGGCCTGCTGAGCGACGGCGAATTGAGCTGGCTCAACGACTACCACGCCCGCGTCGCGCGCGTGGTGCGCCCGCATCTCGACGACAACGCCACCAAGCTGTGGCTCGACGAGGCGACGGCGACGCTGACGTAGCGCCGCGCAAGCATCCGCACAATCGGGGTCACCGCCGCACTCGGTGTCATCCTCCGCGAAAGCGGGGGATCCAGTACGCCGGCGCCCATCGGTTCAAACACGTCTGTCTCTGGAATACTGGGTCCCCCGCTTTCGCGGAGGAGGACAGCGGTGATTGTTGTTGCGTGAGGCGAAACGTCGCCCGAATGCATGGGCGTATGCCGAAACACGCGTATTCCGCGCGAACGGGCACGCTACAGTCATTGCACAATGCTGGATCAGACCTGAATGCACGGCGTGATGGGCAAGCCGCCAGGCGCGGCTACAAATAACATCGCGACATCGAAGGTCATGCTGCTGATGCTCGTCGTGATGACGGGCGTCGCGCCGATCTCGCTCTACATGCTGGTCCCGGCGCTGCCGGTGCTGGCGACCACGTTCGGCCGCGACATTTCCATCGCGCAGATGACCGTGTCGCTCTACATGGTCGGCATCGCGCTGTCGCAGCTGATCATGGGGCCGCTGTCCGACAAATTCGGCCGCCGCCCGGTGCTGCTGTCGGGCCTCGGCCTGATGGTGGTGGCCGGCATCGGCTCCGTGTTCGCCGAGACCCTGCCGCAGCTGATCGCCGCGCGCTTCTTCCAGGCGCTTGGCGGCGCCAGCGGCATGGTGATTAGCCGCGCCATCATCCGCGATCTCTACCCGCGCGAGCGGGTCGGCGCCATGATCAGCCTCGTCGTCGCCGCGCTGATGATCGCGCAAATGGTGAGCCCGCTCACCGGCGGCCTTTTGGAGACCACATTCGGCTGGCGCGCGATCCTCTATTTCATCACCGCGGCGTCGCTGGCCGTGACGATCTTCATCGCGCTGGCGCTACCCGAAACCCGCCGCGACCGCGCCGACAGCTCCAGCTTCCGCGGCGACCTCGGCAAGCTGATGCGCAGCCGCGCCTTCGTCGGCTACCTGCTGTGCCAGGTGCTGGCGTCGCAGATCATCTTCGCCTTCGCCGGCGGCGGTCCCTATATCGTCGTCACCCAGATGGGTCGCAGCAGCGCCGAATACGGCGCGTGGTTCGCGATGACCGGGTTCGGCTACTTCGTCGGCAATCTGTTGTGCGTGCGGTTCGCGCCGCGGCACTCGCTGGAGAAACTGATCTGGTTCGGCCTCGCGCTGCAGGTCGGCGGCAGTCTCTTGAACCTGATCTGGAGTTTCACTGGAGCAAACCAGGCGCCGCTCTGGCTGTTCGGAACCCAGATGATCGTGATGGTCGCCAATGCCTTCGTGATGGCCAACTCCGCCGCAGGTGCCATCAGCATCCGCCCCGAGGCCGCCGGCACCGCGTCCGGCGCCATGGGCTTCCTGCAGCAGGGCATCGGCGCGCTGATCTCGCAATTCGGTGCCTATCTCGGCGGCCACTCGACCACGACGCTGCCGCTGACATCGGCTCTCTTCGCGATCTCGATCGCCTGCGCCTGCACCATGATCTTCGTGGTGCCGCGGCGGAACTTGGTGGTGAGCGAAGAGCTGATCGCGCAGGCCGAAGAGGATGAACAAGGGATGATGTGAGGCGTATGGCGTGAGGAGCGCTGCGCTCCACTCTCCTGTCGTCATCCCCCGCGCATGCGGGGGATCCAGTACGCCGCGACCTATCGGCTCAACAATAACTGCCTCTGGAATCCTGGTCCCCGCTTTCGCGGAGGACGACAGTGGAGAATGCGGCACGGCCGCGCCTACTCCCCGATCAGCTTCAGCCACTCGTCCTCGGTCAGCACCTGCACGCCGTGCTTCTGCGCCTCAGCGAGCTTCGAGCCGGCGCCCGGCCCGGCGACGACATAGTCGGTCTTCTTCGACACCGAGCCCGCAGCCTTGGCCCCTAACCGCTCGGCGGTTGCCTTGGCCTCGTCGCGGGTCATCTTTTCGAGCGAGCCGGTGAACACCACGGTCTTGCCGGCCACCACCGAATTGCTCTTCGGCTTCTCGGCGTCGACGATCTCGTCGAGCTCCCCGGTCAGCCGCTCGACGATGCCACGGTTGTGGCTCTCGCCGAAATAGTCAGCGATGCTCTTGATCACGGTGTCGCCGATCTGGTCGAGCGCATCCATCTCCGCGATCGCCTCCTCGTCGCCCTTGGCGACCCTGAGGCAGGCGTCGTGGAACGCGTTCCATGAGCCGTAGCCGCGCGCCAGCGCCAGCGCGGTGGTCTCGCCGACATGGCGCATGCCGAGCGCGTAGATGAAGCGCTCCAGCCCGATCTTGCGGCGGCTGTCGATCGCGGCGAACAGGTTGCGCACCGATGTCTCGCCATAGCCTTCGATCTCCTCGAGCTTCAGCTTGGCGTTGCGCTTCGGCAGCGTGAAGATGTCGGCGGGCTCCCTGACCCAACCCTGGTCGAAGAAATATTGCAGCTGCTTGACGCCGAGGCCGTCGATGTCGAAGGCACGGCGCGACACGAACAGAATCAGGTGCTCGACCTTCTGGAACGGACAGGCGAACTCGCCGCTGCAGCGCAGCCGCGAGCCCTCCTCGCCGGTCGCGGTCTCCTCGCGCACCACGTCGGTGTGCAGCGGGCACGGGCACTTCTTCGGGAAGTGGAATTCCTTCGCGCTCTTCGGCCGCTTGTCGATCACGACGTCGACGACCTGCGGGATCACGTCGCCGGCGCGCTGGATCACAACGGTGTCGCCGATCCTGATGTCGCGCCCCTCGCGCAGCACCTCGCCTTTGTTGCCGATGCCCTTGATGTAGTCCTCATTGTGCAGCGTGACGTTCTGCACGATCACGCCGCCGACGCCGACCGGCTCGAGCTTGCCAACCGGCGTGAACGAGCCGGTGCGTCCGACCTGGATCTCGATGTCGCGCAACACGGTCATGGCGCGCTCGGCCGGGAATTTGTGCGCGATCGCCCAGCGCGGCGTGCGCGACACGAAGCCGAGCCGCTCCTGCCAGTCGATGCGATCGACCTTGTAGACGACGCCGTCGATGTCGTAGTCGAGCTCGGCGCGCTGCTCCTCGATCTTGCGGTGGAACGCGATCAATTCCTCGACCGAGTGGCACAGCTTGGTCAGCGGATTGGTCTTGAAGCCGCAGCGCTCGAACCAGCGGATCATGCCGGTCTGCGTATCCTCCGGCATCGCGCTCATCTCGCCCCAGGCGTAGGCAAAGAAGCCGAGCGGCCGCGAGGCGGTGATGCCGGGATCCTTCTGCCGCAGCGAGCCGGCCGCCGAATTGCGCGGATTGGCGAAGATGGTGTCCCCGGCGGCTTTCTGCCGCTCGTTCAGCGCGAGGAAGGCTTTCTTGGTCATGTAGACCTCGCCGCGCACCTCACAAATCTCGGGCACGTTGCGGCCCTTGAGCTTCTGCGGCACATCCTCCAGCGTGCGGATGTTCGCGGTGACGTCCTCGCCTTCGGCGCCGTCGCCGCGCGTCGCTGCGGTAACGAGTTCGCCGCCCTCGTAGCGCAGCGACATCGAGAGGCCATCGATCTTCGGCTCGGCCGAGAAATCGATCCTGTCATCCGGCAGCTTGAGAAAGCGCGTGATGCGTCCGACGAAGTCGACTACGTCGGCTTCCGCAAATGCATTGTCGAGCGACAGCATCGGGACGGAATGGCGGACCTTCTTGAAGCGCCCTGACGGCGCGGCGCCGACCTTCTGCGACGGCGATTCCGCGGTGACGAATTCGGGGAAGCGCTTCTCGATCGTGTTGTAGCGCTGCCGCAGCGCATCGTATTCGGCATCGGTGACGCTGGGTGCGTCGTCCTGGTAGTAGCGCTTGTCGTGGCCTTCGAGCTCGAGCGCAAGGCGCATCAACTCGACCTTGGCCTGGGCCTTGGTGAGCTTGTCGACGTCGGGGGGTGTTTTCTTTATTGCTGCTTTGGCCATGCGACGGGGGCGCTATAGTTTTCCGTCATTCCAGGGCGGTCCGTCAGGGCCGAACCCGGAATGACAGTGTGGGAAATGAGGCTCATGTCGTACTATGTGTACATTCTAGCAAGTCGACGAGACGGGGCAATCTATGTTGGGATCACCAACGATCTCGTGCGGCGGATCTACGAACATCGAGTGAAGGCCGTCCCAAGCTTCACATCCAAATGCAACATCACGCAGCTCGTATGGTTCGAAATCTACGATGATCCGATCTCAGCCATAACGCGTGAGAAAGAGCTGAAGAAGTGGAAGCGGGCCTGGAAAATCGAGCTGATCGAAGCGACCAACCCGCAGTGGAATGACTTGTACGAGTCGATCTGTATCTGAGGTCATCATTCCGGGGCATCGCGCAGCGATGAACCCGGAATCTCGAGATTCCGGGTTCGATGCTTCGCATCGCCCCGGAATGACAGTGAACAACTAACTCGCCGCCCTGAGCAGCCGTTCCGCCGCAGCCCTCGCCTCCGCGGTGATCTCGGCGCCGGCCAGCATGCGCGCGATCTCCTCGCGGCGGTGGTCGGCGGCGAGCGCGTTGACGCGGGTGGCGACCCGCTTGCCCTTGTCGAGCGCATCCTTGGAGATCAAAAGATGCTGGCTGGCCCGGGCTGCGACCTGCGGCGCATGCGTCACCGCCATCACCTGGACCTTGCCGGCGAGACGCGCCAGCCGCGAGCCGATCGCGTCCGCCACGGCGCCGCCGACGCCAGTGTCGATTTCGTCGAACACCAAGGTGGGCGCCGAGCCGCGATCGGCCAGCACCACCTTCAGCGCCAGGAGGAAGCGCGACAACTCGCCGCCGGAGGCGACCTTCATCATCGGCCCCGGCTTGGTGCCCGGATTGGTCTGGACCCAAAACTCGACGCGGTCGATGCCCTGCGGTCCCGGCGCGGCGGCATTGGGCTCGACCTGGGTCATGAATTTCGCACGCTCGAGCTTGAGCGGCGCGAGTTCGGCATTGACGGCCTTGTTGAGCTTCTCGGCCGCCTTGGTGCGCGCTGCCGACAGCTTTGCCGCCGCGGCAGCATAGCGCTTGTCGGCCTCAGCGGCGGCCGCTTCCAGCTTCTTCAGCTGATCGGCGCCGGCATCGATCAGCGCGACGTCACCGGCATATTGCGCCGCCAGCGCCGCCAGCAGATCGACCGGCGTCGAATATTTGCGCGAGGCGGCGCGCAGCGCGAACAGCCGCTCCTCGATTCGCTCGAGCTCGGCCGGATCGAAATCGGTCGCCGCCAGCGCCGCGTGGAGATGCTGGTCTGCCTCTTCCAGCGCGTTGATCGCGACATCGATCGCCTTCACGGCCGGCTCGATCAGGCTGGGTGCATTGGCGGCGCGCCGCTCCAGCCGCCGTACCGCAGCCGACAGGGCCGACACCGGCGAATGCGAGCCGCCGATCGCCTCCTGCGCCTCGCGCAGATCGGTCGCGACCTTCTCGCCCTGCATCATGGTGGTGCGGCGGTTGGCGAGCTCGGTCTCCTCGCCCTCCTTCGGCGCCAGCGTCTTCAGCTCCTGCGAGGCATGGCGCAGATAGTCGGCCTCGCGCGCGGCGCGCTCCATGCCTGCGCGATGTTCTTCGAGCGCGGTGCTCGCGGTCCGCCTGATCTCCCACAGCGCCTCCAGCGCCGCGACGTCCTTCTCGTGTCCGGCGAAGGCGTCGAGCAGCTGGCGATGGGTGGAGGCGTCGACCAGAGCACGCTCATCGTGCTGGCCGTGGATCTCGACCAGGACCGCGCCGACCGCCTTCAGGGTCTGCACGCTGATCGCCTGGTCGTTAATGAAGGCGCGGGTGCGGCCGTCGGCGAGTTGCACGCGGCGCAGGATCATCTCACCGGTGTCGTCGAGGCCGTTTTCGGCGAGGATTTTTGCGGCCGGGTGCCCCTTGGGGACATCGAACGTGGCGGTGACCTGGCCCTGCTCGGCGCCATGGCGCACCAGTCCGGCATCGCCGCGGCCGCCGAGCGCCAGCGCAAAGGCATCGAGCAGGATGGATTTGCCGGCACCGGTTTCGCCGGTCAGCACCGCCAGACCACGGGAAAATTCGATATCGAGCCGTTCGATCAGGACGATGTCACGGATCGACAGACGGGCCAGCATGCGAGGACAATTCCTAGCCGAGACCTATCTTCTTGAAGGTCCTGCTGATCCAGGATCCCTGATTCTCGCTCGGCTCGAGACCGCCGGACTTTACTAGATTATACGCGTCCTTGTACCAGCGGCTGTCCGGAAAATTGTGGCCAAGCACCGCGGCGGCGGTCTGCGCCTCGCCGGCGATGCCGATCGCCATATAGGCCTCGGTGAGCCGGTAGAGCGCCTCTTCGACGTGGCGGGTGGTCTGGTACTGCGTGACCACGGTCTTGAAGCGGTTGATCGCGGCGGTGAAGTCGCGCTTCTCGATGTAATAGCGCCCGACCGCCATTTCCTTGCCGGCGAGCTGGTCGCGCGCAGCCTGAATCTTGACCTTGGCCTGGGTGGCGTATTCCGAGGTCGGATATTTGCGCACCACCTCTTCGAGCGCTGCGATCGCCTTCTCGGTGCGGCTCTGGTCGCGCGAGATGTCCGGGATCTGGTCGAAATGCGATGCCGCGATCAGGTATTGGGCGTAAGCGGCGTCCGGGCTGCCGGGATGCAGCGTGACGTAGCGGGTGGCCGACCCGATGCAACTATCGTAGTCGCCCGCCTGGTAATACGAATAGGCCGACATCAGGAGCGACTTGCGCGCCCAGTCCGAATAGGGATGCTGACGGTCGACTTCCTCGAACTTCTTCGAAGCGGCCTTCAGATCCTTCTTCTCGTTCATCATGTACAAGCCCTCATTGTAGAGCTTGTCCGCGGGCTCATCGACGAAGGTATCGTCCTTGGCCATGAACTTGTCCCACAGCGCGCCGGTGCCGCAGCCCGAGAGCGGCAATGCCAGCACGATCAGGCCCGCGGCGAAACGCAGCGTGCGCACGGCCTTGGTCAGGCCGGAGACGTCAGAAGAATTGCGTTGTTCGAGCGCCATACGCATTGCCGACATGGATTGTAAAACCTGACGCCTTTGATGCGGTTAACGGCGACCCCACTCCACCCATGAACCGCAATCATGGATGCAATATCTCTCGATCTCTCGCGCCGTTGGCGCCCGTACCAAGGCAGCCGCGGGCCTCTTTAACCGAAAAATGACCGTCGACCAACCGAATAGGGAGCCAATCCGCCGGGAATAAGGCGACCCAGGGAAGCTTACAGCCTGCTGTGGCTATTACGGAAATCGGGCTGACCGCCTGCGGCGATCAGGACACGTCCGGACCGTAGGCCGGGGCGACGAGGCCCCCCACCGCGCTGGCACCGGCTTCGACATGGCCGCGGACCGGGCGCCGGGCGGTCTCCGATTCGACCACGCGCCAGGCGCCGCGGTCGGCGAGCAGCGCCTTCAGCACTGCGTTGTTGAGCTTGTGGCCGCCACGGACCGAACGGTAGCTGCCGAGCAGCGGCAGGCCGGCCAGCGCGAGATCGCCAATCACGTCGAGCACCTTGTGGCGAGCGCACTCGTCGGCGTAGCGCAGGCCCTCGGCGTTGAGCAGACGGGCCTCGTCGAACACCACCGTGTTGTCGAAGGAGGCGCCAAGCGCGAAGCCAGCGCCCCACAGCCGCGCCACGTCATTCATGCAGCCGAAGGTACGGGCTCGCGCGATTTCGCGGCGGAAGCCTTCCGGCGACAGATCGAAGGCGTAGGTCTGATGACCGATCACCTTGTTGGCGAAATTGATTTCGACTTCGGCCCGGAACCCGCCGGCGAACGGACGCAGCTCGCCCATCGCATCGCCGATCTTGACCTGCACCGGCTTCAGCACCTGGATAAAGCGGCGGACCGCGGGCTGGGTCACTATGCCGGCCTGGTCGATGGCCGCGACGAACGCCGCAGCGCTACCGTCCATGATCGGAACTTCGGCTCCGTCGACCTCGATCGTGGCGTTGTCGACGCCCATGCCGCGCAGCGCGGCGAGAACATGCTCCGCGGTCGAAACCAGCGGCCCTTCACGGTCACCCAGCACCGTCGCAAACTCAGTTGCGATAACGGCGTCGGCGGTGGCGGTAATTTCGCGGTCGGCACCGTCGAGACCGGTGCGGACAAAAATAAAACCCGCATCAACAGGTGCAGGTCCCAGCGTGAGACTAACAGGAAGACCGGAATGAACGCCTACGCCAGTCACGGTGGCTTGCGACCGAAGCGTTGTCTGACGGCTGAACTTCATTCGATAATGCCCACTACCCGACTTCACTCAATTCAAGTGGCCAAACTTCCCCAAGGCCGACTCGCTTGAGCTCCCCAAGTCCCGGCAGACCATAGTGATTGCCCTAAACCGCGCCAACTCACGCTTGTTTACCGATTGTTACCCCACCTCTGCCGCATTCGCGCCCAAGGTTAACCAAATTGCAGCAGCGAAAACGGCCTCGGCGAGCGGTCATCTGATCACCGAAAGAATAATTAATCATTTAAAATCAGTTGCTTGTTTGCGAGGCGCAGCCCCTGCCCGCGAAAAGAAAGAGGCCCCGGCGGTTCCCCGCCGGGGCCTTGTTCGTCGTCAAAGTTGTAACAAACTTCAGTTTGCCTGCCGGCGTAGGAAGGCCGGGATATCAAGATGGTCGTCACCCTGTGGCGCCGGGGCAACAGGCGCCTGGCGGCCATGGGCGTCCAGTCCCTGCGGCGCCGGGCGCTTCGCATACTCAGATACCGGCGATTCGTTCGCCGATATCTGCTGGGCAACGCTGCGGGCCGGCTTGCGCTCGGGCAGCGGCGGCATCGTCGGCATCGCCGGACCCGAGGCACGGGCCGCGATCGGCGGCTCGGTCTCTTCGTCGCGGCGCCCGAGGCCGACATTGGCCAGCCGCTGCAGCAGCGACAGCCGGGTCTTCTGCGGGTGCTCTGCCTCGCCGTCGCCGCTGGCCTGGCGGATCTCCGCCTGTGCCGGCATCGGCAGATCCTCGAACTTCGGCATCCGCGGGGCACGGACCGGCGACCGCTCCGCCGCCTGCGGGATGAAGGTCTCGGGCGGCATCGGCTCGTGCTGCTCGGCGCGGGCCGCCTCGTGGTCCGGGAACAACGTCGGCTTCTGGGCGATCGGCCGCACGGTGACGTCACCGTAGGAGGCCGGCTGCATCGGCGCCTGCGCCGGTGCGCTGTCCGGGGCGACCGCGGCAGCGATTGCCGCGAGCGCTGCGCGCTCGACGGCCGGACGCTGCTGGGGTGCGGCGGAAGCGGCAATCGGAGCAACCGTCACGCCCGTCGGCGGCTCGAGCTTCTGGGCACGCTCGGCCATGCGCTGATTGTCGGCACGCAGGCGGGCGGTCAGATCGGCCAGCCGGCTCTCGGGCGAGCCGCCCGACTGCTGCGCCGGCGCCTGGGCGCGGGAAGCGATCGCGGCCTGCTCGATACCGGTTGCGACCACCGAGACGCGAATGATGCCGTCGAGCGATTCGTCGAAGGTGGCGCCGACGATGATGTTGGCGTCGGCATCGACTTCTTCGCGGATGCGGGTTGCCGCTTCGTCGACCTCGAACAGCGTGAGGTCCTTGCCGCCCGTGATCGAGATCAACAGGCCGCGGGCACCCTTCATCGAGCTGTCGTCGATCAGCGGGTTGGCGATCGCAGCTTCGGCGGCGGTCAGCGCACGCTTCTCGCCGGTGGCCTCGCCGGTGCCCATCATCGCCTTGCCCATTTCCCGCATCACGGCGCGGACGTCGGCGAAGTCGAGGTTGATCAGGCCTTCCTTGACCATCAGGTCGGTGATGCAGGCGACGCCCGAGTACAGCACCTGGTCGGCCATCGCGAACGCGTCGGCGAAGGTGGTCTTCTCGTTGGCGACCCGGAACAGGTTCTGGTTCGGGATGATCAGCAGCGTGTCGACCACCTTGTGGAGCTCGGAGATGCCGTGCTCGGCGGTACGCATGCGGCGCTGACCCTCGAAGTGGAACGGCTTCGTCACCACGCCGACGGTGAGGATCCCCATCTCGCGAGCGGCCTTGGCGATCACGGGCGCAGCACCCGTGCCGGTGCCGCCGCCCATGCCGGCGGTAACGAACACCATGTTGGCGCCGGTCAGGTGATCGCGCAGCTCGTCCATGACCTCCTGCGCGGCCGCAGCGCCGACATCAGGCTGCGATCCGGCGCCGAGCCCCTGGGTGACCTGGGTGCCCATCTGGATGATGCGCTGCGCCTTCGACATGGTCAGCGCCTGCGCGTCGGTGTTGGCGACGACGAAATCGACGCCCTGCAACCCGGCGGTGATCATGTTGTTGACGGCATTACCACCCGCGCCGCCGACGCCGAAGACGGTGATCCGCGGTTTCAGCTCGCTGATGTCAGGGGGTGTCAGATTGAGTGCCATGGTTGCCTCTCTCGATTATGCGCGCGTTGGTTCGTCCCGGCCGCTGGCCGCAGGAGCTGGTGAAAATGCAATGAGCCGGGGTGCGGTCATCAGAAGCCCTCGCGAAGCCATCGTCCGACCTTTCCGAAGTAACCGTCTGTCCCTGTCCTGAGCTGCCGCGTGCGCCGCGGTTCGACATGTTCAAGATGTGCGTATTGCGGATAGACCAAGAGACCCGTCGGCACCGAGAACGAGGCGCCCTTGGCCTCGTTCGGCAGCCGGCCGAAGCCGAGCGGGCGGCCGATGCGGACCTGACGGTTCAGGATACGGGTGGCAAGCTCGACGGTGCCGGTGAGCTGCGAGGCGCCGCCGCTCAATACGACGCGCGCCCTCGGCTCTGCCGCAAAGGGAGAATCCGCGAGCCGGTCACGGACCATTTCAAAAATCTCCTCGGCGCGATGCCGGACGATGTTGGCGATCGTGGCGCGGGACACGATTTGCGGAGTGTCCCGATCGTCGCCTGCAGTGGGAACGGACATCAGCTCGCGCGAGTCCGAACCGCCGGTCAGCACCGTGCCGTATAAAGTCTTGATTCGCTCGGCATCCGCAATGCACGCGCCGATGCCGCGCGCAAGATCCATGGTGATGTGTTGCCCGCCGAGCGCAAATCCGGATGCGTGCACGAGGCGGCCGCCGGAGTAGGTCGCGATCGTCGTCGAGCCCGCGCCCATCTCGACGACGGCGGCGCCGAGATCGGCCTCGTCATCAGTCAGCACCGACAGGCCCGCGACATACGGGCTCGACGCCATGGCTTCGACGTTGAGATGGCAGCGCTCGACCACCAGCATCAGGTTCTTGGCGACCGTCGCGTCCGACGTCACCACATTCATGTCGACGCCGAACTGGCGCGCCACCATGCCCCTGGGATCGCGGATGCCCTTGACGCCGTCGAGCGCGTAACCGACCGGCAGCGCGTGCAGCACGGTGCGGCCGGCGCCGGCGGCGTGGCGCATGCCGGCCGAGGTGACGCGGCTGATATCGTCCGCGGTCACCGAGCCGCCGTGGATATCGGCCGCGGCTTCAACCAGCTGGCCATGCAGCCGGCCGCCGGAGACCGACAGCAGGACGGATTCGACGCGGACCTTGGCCATGCGCTCGGCCAGCGCCACGGCATGGCGCACCGCCTTCTCGCATTCGGCGAGATCGACCACTGCGCCGGCCTTGACGCCGCGCGACTGGATCTGGCTGTAGCCGATCAATTCGACCGCATGGGTGCGGCCGCGCAGCGCCTCGTTCGGCGGCGACGGCTTGAGCCGCGCGATCATGCAGGCGATCTTGCTGGAGCCGATGTCGAGCGAAGCCACCATCGCGGTGCGCTTCGGCATCGGCCGGGTCTTCGGGGTCAGATTGCGGTCGAGGCCGGTCATGCGGAGTCACCCGGCTTCTTCTTGGACTTCTTGTCCTTGAACAATTCGTCCCGCGCCTTGCCGGCTTCCTCGGACAGTTGCACGACCAGCCGATCGGGCAGACGCATGTCGACGGCGACGATGTCGCGCGAGAACAGCTTTTCGTCCTTGTCGAGCTTGGAGAGCGCGGCCAGCGCGTTCCCGACGTCGTTCTCGGGCAGGCGGACGTCGAGCCCGTCCTTGAGGCGCAGGTTCCAGCGCCGCTCGCCGACGAAGATCGCGGCCTTGGTCACCGAACGCACCTGCGGGTAACGATCGAGCAGTGCCAGGAAGTCCTGCGCCCTGACATCGGCACCCTTGCCTACCACCAGCGGCAGATTGAGGAAGCGGCGCGTGACATAGGGCTCGAGCACCGCGCCGTCGGAGGCGATCACCGACAGGCGGCCGTTCTGCTGCCACAATGCGAAGGCGGTGCGCTCGACGATGTCGATCTGCAGCCGGCCCGGATAGAGTTTCAGGATCGTGGCGTCGGCGATCCAGGGATTGGCCTTCAGCTTGGCGCGCACGGTATCGGCGTCGAGGAACAGCAGCGAGGAGCGGCCGTTGACGCCGCCGATCGCAAGCACCTCGTCCTGGCTCAGCTGCTTGCGGCCGTTGATACCGACAGTGGTGATCCGGAAGCCCGCGGAATTGGCCAGCGCATTGCGGGTATCGCTGAGCGCGGTGGTGAACTCCTCGAGATGGCCGCCCCTGACGATGCCGAAGCCCAGGCTGCCGAACAGGATCGCGAGCGTCGCGACCAGGCCGATGCGGCGCGGCAGATAGCGTTCGAGCAGCAGGATGTAGCGGTTCGGCGGCTCGCGATCGATGATGACCTGCGGCCGCCCGGCGGGACGCCGGCGGCGGCGCGCGAGATGGGCGCCGACATACTCGCGCAGCAGCACCGCCGCTCCAATAGCGGCCGCTCTCAGGTCAGCTTGAGGCCCCAGCGATCGCAGCGACCGGGTGAGGCGTCCTGCACCATCCATTGCACGAGCTCGTCACATGTTTGCGCCCGCAAACCCTGCGGGGTCCCGGCACACGTGTCGTCTCGGCTAGACCGGTGGGATTAGAGTGGCCCCCTGTTCCCTGGTTGCGATCCTCGAAGCGGTAATCCGCGACAGCTCACGCCCCGGCAGCCAAGCGCTACATGCGCCGCCAGCGTTAACCTTCGGGCTTCCTGGTAAACAAATGGTAAAGGAGTTCAGCCTGAGGTGTATTTTGATCAACGCTTTGAGTACTTTGCCGCGAACCCGTTAGCATTTTGGCAACAGCGCCGGGTTCCATGCAGCCGACTCGTGCGGGTTCCCCACCCGATCGGCCTTAACGCCTGGCGCGGCGGCGGCCGAGCTCGATCTGGTCGGCCAGGAAGTGGCCAAAGCCGATGCCCTGTGCTTTCAAGGCCTTAGGGTAAAGGGATGCCGCGGTGAGGCCGGGCAGCGTGTTGGTCTCGAGGTAGACCGGGCCAGTGGCCGACACGATGAAATCGCTGCGCGAGTAGCCGGTGCAGGACAATGCGCGGTGCGCCCGCAACGCATGATCCATGATCGCAGCGCTGACCTCGGGCGCGAAGCGGCCGGGACAGATCTCCTGGGTCGACTTCAGGAGATATTTGGCTGTGTAGTCGAAGCCCCCCTCCGCCGGCACGATCTCGATCGGCGGCAGCGCGAACACCGTGCCGTCGGATTGCTCGAGCACGCCGCAGGTCGCCTCGACGCCCGATACGAACGGCTCGATCAGATAGTCTTCATGCTTCGCCGCATTGCGGACTGCGACGAGGTCCTGTTTCGCGTTGACGAAGATCAGCCCGTAGCTCGAACCGTCCTTGGCGGGCTTTGCGATCAGTCTGCCGTGCTTCGCGAAGGCATCGTCGATCTCGTCGACGGTGATGCCCTGCGGCGCGTTGAGGCCCGCGATCGCGGCGAAGCGCTTCGCCGACGGCTTGTCGAACGCCAGATGCGATGACGCGGAGCCCGAGCCGGTGAACGCGACGCCGCGCATCTCGCACATCGCCTGCAACTCGCCGTTCTCCGCGCGGCCACCGTGCAAACCGAGCACCAGCACGCGCTGCTCGACGCTGGCTTTGTCGAGCGCCTGGTCCAGCGCGATGCCGCGACCATCGGGCTTGAAGTCGATCTCGAAGGGCCGCGTGTGGCCGAGCAGCTGTTCGGACGTCACCGCATGCACGGTATCGTCGACGTCCCAGAACCAGAGCTCCGCATCGGGCAGCGCGCGATGCAGCGCCTGCGCGCTCGCCACCGAGACCAGCCGCTCCTTGTTGGTGCCGCCGAACAGAATGGTCACCTGCATCAGCTCTTCCCGATCCGCTTGATTTCCCAGTGCAGCTCAATTCCGCTGGTCTGCTTGACCCGTTCCCGCACCGTCTCGCCGAGCGTCTCGATGTCATGCCCGGTGGCGTTACCGGTGTTGATCAGGAAATTGCAGTGCATCTCCGACACCTGCGCGCCGCCGACCTTGAGGCCACGGCAGCCGGCAGCGTCGATCAGTTTCCAGGCGCTGTTGCCCGGCGGGTTCTTGAACGTCGAACCGCCAGTCTTTTCGCGGATCGGCTGCGCGGTCTCGCGATGGGTCTGCACCTCGTTCATGCGGGTGCGGATCGCATCCGCATCGGTGATCCTGCCGCGGAAGCGCGCCGATGTGAACACGATCGACGGATCGACGCCGGAGTTGCGATAGACGAACTTCATATCCGCATTGCCGAACATGTGCTTCGTGCCGTCACGGCCGATGCCGGTGGCCTCGATCAGCACGTCCTTGGTCTCTCCGCCATTGGCGCCGGCATTCATGCGCAGCGCGCCGCCGACCGTGCCGGGAATCCCGAACAAGAATTCCATGCCGCCGATATCAGCCGCCGCCGCCGTCTCGGCGACGCGCTTGTCTAGCGCTGCGGCACCGGCGGTGACGACATCGCCAGCCGCACTGGTCTCGCCGAATGCGCGCGGCGCGAGCCGGATCACGACGCCAGGCATGCCGCCATCGCGCACGATCAGGTTGGAGCCGACGCCGACGACATAGACCGGCAATTCCTGCGGCAGGCGCTTCAGGAAATAGGCGAGATCATCCTCATCGGCCGGCGTGAACAGCACCTGCGCCGGACCGCCGACGCGAAACCAGGTCAGCTCCGCCATCGACTGGTTCGCCAGCAGCCGCCCGCGCAACTCCGGCATCGCGGCTTTCAGGTCGGGCGTGATGTCCGGGAAGGTCACGATCACCCCAGCGCCTTCAATTCGCCGGGCAGTGCGTAGGCCCATTGCGTGATGTTGCCGGCGCCGAGACAGACCACGAGGTCGCCGGACTTGGCGAGGCCGTGCACGATCTTCGCGAGCTCACCGGCGTCAGGCAGCGGCACAACGTTGCGATGGCCGTGGGCGCGCAGGCCGGCGGCAAAATGGTCGCGGTCGATGCCTGCGATCGGCGTCTCGCCGGCCGGATAGACCTCCGCAACCACGACCGCATCGGCGTCGTTGAAGCAGGTGCAGAACTCCTCGAACAGCGACTGCAGGCGGGTGTAGCGATGCGGCTGCACGACGGCGACGATCTTGCCGTTGGTGGATTCGCGCGCCGCCTTCAGCACGGCCGCGATCTCGACCGGATGATGACCGTAATCGTCGATCACGGTGATGCCGTTGGTCTCGCCGGTCTTGGTGAAGCGTCGCTTCACGCCGCCGAAGCCGGCCATCGCCTGGCGGATCACATCGTCGGACACGCCGAGCTGATGCGCGACTGCGATCGCCGCCGTCGCGTTCGACGCGTTATGGCGTCCCGGCATCGGCAGCATGATGTCGGCGATCTCGTGCGTCGCGCCCGACTTGCGATCGCGGATCGCGACCTTGAATTTCGAGCCGCCGCCCATCGGCGTCAGGTCTAGCAGCTGCGCGTCGGCCTGCGGATTCTGCCCGTAGGTGATGATGCGGCGATCCTCGATCTTGCCGACCAGGGTCTGCACCACCGGATGATCGGTGCACATCACGGCAAAGCCGTAGAACGGAACGTTCTCGACGAAATTGCGGAACGCGTCCTGGATCGCTTCGAACGTTTTGAAATGATCGAGATGCTCGGGATCGATATTGGTGACGATGACGACGTCGGACGGCAGCTTCAGGAAGGTGCCGTCGCTCTCGTCGGCTTCCACCACCATCCAGTCGCCGGCCCCGAGCCGCGCGTTGGAGCCGTAGGCATTGATGATCCCGCCATTGATCACGGTCGGATCGAGCCCGCCGGCATCCAGCAAGGTCGCCACCATCGTGGTCGTGGTGGTCTTGCCATGGGTGCCGGCGATCGCGACGCAGCTCTTCAGCCGCATCAGTTCGGCCAGCATCTCAGCCCGCCGCACCACGGGAATGCGCCGCGCGCGGGCCGCCATCAATTCGGGATTGTCGCGCTTGATCGCGGTCGAGACCACGACGACATCGGCGCCATCGACATTCTCGGCGGCGTGGCCGACCGAGATCTTGGCGCCCTTCTTGCGCAGCCGATCGAGGTTGTAATTGTCCGACGCGTCCGAGCCTTGCACGGTGTAGCCGAGATTGATCAGCACCTCGGCAATGCCGCTCATGCCGATGCCGCCGATCCCGACGAAGTGAATGGGTCCGATCTCGCGCGGCAGTCTCATGCTGGTGCTAGCCTCATTGTGTCCAATCGACTTATGAAAGACGCGGGTAGCCGAGACAAGCCCGGCCATAACGCCCCATGGCCGAAAATTCCTCGCGAACGCCTAAATTCCTGCCACTTTTGCCACCAGATCGGCCAGCCGCTCGGCGGCATCGAGCCGGCCGACCCCGCGCGCGGCCTCCGCCATCGCAGTCAATCTCGCGGGCTCGGCGGCGAAGGCCGAGATTTCGGCGGCGAGCCGCGCCGGCGTGAAGTCGTTCTGCGCGATGCGCAGCGCGCCGCCGGCCTGCGACAGCACGCCGGCATTGGCGAACTGGTCCTGATCGATCGCGCCCGGCAGCGGCACCAGGATCGAGGGCCGGCCGATCGCGGCAAGCTCGGCGACGGTGCCGGCGCCGGAACGCGAGATCACCAGTTGGCTCGAGGCGAGCCGCGCCGGCAAATCCGTGAAGAACGGCGCCAGCTCGGCATTGATCTTGAGCCGGTCGTAGATCGCGCGCACCCGCGCCATGTCCTCTTCGCGCACCTGCTGGGTGATGATCAGGCGGCTCCACAGCGCGGGATCGAGCTGCTCGATCGCCGGCGGCACGATATCGCTCATCACCCGCGCGCCCTGGCTGCCGCCGACGACGAGCAGGCGCAGTGGCCCGTTCACCTCCGGCGGCGTGTATTTCACCGCGGCGGCGGCGAGGATCGCCGGCCGCATCGGCGTGCCGACGGTGGTCGCCTTGCCGGCGAGCGCGGGATCGCGATCGAGCACGCCCGGCAGCGAGGTCGCGATCGCGTTGACGCGGCTGGAGAGGAAGCGATTGGCACGGCCGAGCACCGCATTGGCGTCGTGGATGACGCCGGGCACGCCGAGCAGCCGCGCGGCCATCAGCGGCGGCAGGGTCGGGTAACCGCCGAAGCCGACGACGGCCGCGGGCTTCAGCCGGCGCACCACATTGGCGGCCACCAGCGTGCCGTAGCCGAGCATCAGCACGGTTTGCGCGAGCGAGACCGGGTTGCGGCTGCGCACGGTCGCGCTCGGCACCAGCTCGATACTCTCCCGGCCGAACAGGCCGGAATAGCGCAGCGCGCGGCCGTCGGTCGCCAGCCGCACCCGCAGGCCACGCCTGATCAGTTCCACGGCGAGCGCTTCGGCCGGGAATAAATGGCCGCCGGTGCCGCCGGCCGCCAGCAGAATCAGGGGCGCGTTGTCCATGGTTCCCAGTTAACCGACGCCGCCGTCACAGTCACCTACGCGTAGGCGCGCCGGGCGCTGGCGCCTTCCATCGATTCGATCTCGGTGCGCGGTCGCTGCCGTGTCAGCGCAAGCATCATGCCGACGCCATAGGCGAGCGACACGAATGATGAGCCGCCATAGGAGATGAACGGCAGCGTCATGCCCTTGGCCGGGATCAGTTGCAGATTGACCGCCATGTTGATGGTCGCCTGCACGCCGAACAGGATCGCAAGCCCCGACGCGGCGAAGCGCGAGAACATGTCCTCGGTGGCGTAGGCGCGCGTCAGCGTGCGGATCACGATGAAGCCGAACAGCGCGACCAGCATCAAGCAGAGGATAATGCCGAACTCTTCCGCCGCGACCGCGAACACGAAGTCGGTGTGGCTGTCCGGCAGGCTGCGTTTTGCAATTCCCTCACCGGGTCCGAGACCGAACCAGCCGCCGTTCCAGAACGCCTCCATCGCGGTGTCGACCTGGAAGGTATCGCCGGAAGCGGGATTCATGAAGCGCTTGATGCGGCCGGCGACGTGCGGCACCAGGAGATAGGCGCCGAACAGGCCGGCGCCGGCGGCGCCCGCGAGCCCGAACACCCAGATCATCCGCATGCCCGCGATGAAGAACAGCGCGCCCCAGACTGTCGTGATCAGCATGGTCTGTCCGAAGTCGGGCTCCAGCACCAGGAGCGACACCAGCGTCATCAGCAGCACCAGCGCCATCGACGTCGCCGGCATCTCCGGCCGTTTGGTGGATTCCGCAAACAGCCAGGCCGCGACGATCACGAAGGCGGGCTTGGCGGCTTCGGAGGCCTGGATGTTGACGCCGAGCAGCGTGATCCAGCGCCGCGAGCCCTTGACCTCGGGCCCGACCAGCAGCGTCAGCACGATCAGCGCGATCGACAGCACGAACACCACAAGTGCAGTGCGTCGGATCTGCCGCGGCGTCATGAACGATACGCCGATCAGCACGATCAGTGAGGGCACCAGGAACATGACGTGGCGGTTGAAGAAGTGGAACGGATCGAGCCCGATCCGGGTCGCGACCGGCGGGCTCGCCGCCAACGACAGGATGACCCCGGCCAGCATCAACGCGGCGATCGCCACAAGCAGCAGCTTGTCGACGGTCCACCACCAGTCCGAGAACGGGGTGCGTTGGTCACGGGCGAGCATGGGCGTCCCCAGATGGCAGAGATAACGTTCATTCGTGGCGCAGGATGGTTTCCAAGGGGTTAACGGGTTGGGTAACTTTTGAGGGAGGGGCTTTGGGAAGTCGCTTTAAAGCTCAACGCCGCCGCCTGCCCCCTGCCAACCCAGTCATCCTGAGGGCGCGACCGCAGCGAGCCTCGAAGGATGCGCGGCCACCAGCCGTGCCGCCGTGCTTCGAGGCTCGCTTCGCTCGCACCTCAGCATGACGGTGCAAGTTCTGATTCAACCGTCAGACAGCTTATGCGGCGTCTTCACCCGCCGGCGAATGACGGACAACTTGTGTCTACACCACCGGCTTGATGCCGGGCAGCGCCTGGACGATGTCGCGGAAGGCGGTGCCGCGGATTTCGAAATTGCGGTACTGGTCGAACGAGGCGCAGGCCGGCGACAGCAGCACGACGGCTTCGCTCAGTCCCGACGCCTCGGCATCGCGCGCGGCGCTGACGATCGCGACGTCGAGCGTGCCGGACATCTCATGCGGGACGCGGTCGCCGAGCGTACCGGAGAATTCGGCCGCCGCCTCGCCGATCAGATAGGCCTTGCGGATGCGTGGGAAGTATTCGGTGAGACCGGTGATGCCACCGGCCTTCGGCTTGCCGCCGGCGATCCAGTAGATATCGGCGAACGACGACAGCGCATGCGCGGCGGCATCCGCGTTGGTGCCCTTGGAGTCGTTGACGAACAGCACGTTGCCGCGACGGCCGACCTGCTCCATGCGATGTGCCAGACCCGGGAAGCTGCGCAGGGCGTTCTGCAGCACATCGGTCGCAATCCCCATCGCCAGCGCACAGGCCGAGGCGCAGGCCGCGTTCTGCGCATTATGCAGGCCGCGCAGCGAGCCTATGCCGCCGAGACGCGCGACCTCGCTGCGCGCCGCACCCTGGGCACGCACGATGGTCTCGTGCTCGACATAGAGGCCGTCGGGCAGCGGGTTCTTTACCGAGATGCGCACCACGCGCTTGCCGGCGCGATCGAGCCGGTCGGCGATGTCGCGGCACCAGCCATCGTCGACGCCGACGATCGCGGTGCCGCCCTGTTGCACGCCAACGACCAGCCGCTCCTTGACCGCCGCGTAATGCTCCAGCGTGCCGTGGCGATCGATGTGGTCCTCACTGATGTTGATCAGGATACCGACCGAAGGATCGAGCGATGGCGCAAGGTCGATCTGGTAGGACGACATCTCGATGACATGGACGCGGCCCATCCGCGGCGGCTCCAGCGACAGGATCGCGGTGCCGATATTGCCGCCCATCTGGGTGTCGTAGCCGGCGACCTTCATCAGATGCGCGATCAGCGCCGTCGTGGTCGACTTGCCGTTGGTGCCGGTGATGGCGACGAACGGCGCGTTCGGTGCATGACGGCGCCGTTCGCGGCAGAACAGTTCGACGTCGCCGATCACCTCGACACCGGCCTCGCGCGCCTTCAGCACGCTCCAGTGCGGCGCCGGATGCGTCAGCGGCGCACCGGGGGTCAGGATCAGGGCGGCGAAATTCGCCCACGACACGGTGCGCAGATCGGCGGTGGTGAAGCCGGCCTGCGCCGCCTTGGCGACGTTGTCGGCACTGTCGTCGGCCGCGATCACCTCCGCGCCACCGGCCTTCAGCGCGTGGCAGCTCGCGAGCCCGGAGCCGCCGAGCCCGAACACCGCGACCGTCTTGCCCGAGAAGGAGGTGACCGGGATCATGGTGACGCTCAGCGCAGCTTGAGGGTCGAGAGGCCGGCGAGCGCCAGCATCACCGAGATGATCCAGAACCGGATCACGATCTGCGGCTCGGTCCAGCCCTTCTGCTCGAAATGATGGTGCAGCGGCGCCATCCGAAACACGCGCTTGCCGGTGAGCTTGAACGAGGTGACCTGGACGATGACCGAGACCGCCTCCAGCACGAACAGGCCGCCGATCACGGCCAGCACGATCTCGTGCTTGACCGCAACGGCGGTGGCACCCAGCATGCCGCCGAGCGCGAGCGAGCCGGTGTCGCCCATGAAGATCGAGGCCGGCGGTGCGTTGAACCAGAGGAAGCCGAGACCTGCGCCCAGCACCGCGCCGCATAGCACCGCCAGTTCGCCGGTGCCGGCGACGTAGTTGATCTGCAGGTAGTCCGAGAACACCGCGTTGCCGGTCAGGTACGAGATCATGCCGAAGCTCGCGGCCGCGATCATGACAGGCACGATCGCGAGGCCGTCGAGGCCGTCAGTCAGGTTCACCGCGTTGCCGGCGCCGACCATCACGAAGGCGCCGAAGATCACGAAGAACCAGCCGAAATTGATCACGAGGTCCTTGAAGAACGGTATCACAAGCGAGGTCGAGGACACGTCGCGGCCGAGCCGGACCAGCGCGTAGGTGGCGGCGAGCCCGATCGCTGCCTCGATCAGGAGCCGCAGCTTGCCGGCGAAGCCGCTGTGCGACTGCTTTGTGACCTTGAGATAATCGTCATAGAAGCCGACGAAACCAAAGCCGAGCGTCACCGCGAGCACGATCCAGACATAGGGATTGAGCGGGTTGGCCCAGAGCAGCGTCGACACCACGAGCCCGGACAGGATCATCAGCCCGCCCATGGTGGGCGTGCCCTTCTTGGAGATCAGGTGCGATTGCGGGCCATCGGTGCGGATCGGCTGGCCCTTGCCCTGCCGCAGCCGCAAATGATCGATGATCCAGGGCCCGAACAGGAACACGAACAGCGCACCGGTCACCATCGCGCCGCCGGTGCGGAAGGTGATGTAACGGAACACGTTCAGAGCGCTGCGGAATGGCCCAAACCCCGGAACGGTGTTGGACAGTTCGATCAACCAGTAGAACATTCAAAAAGTCCTATACCGCTTCTTCGTGCGCGGCCTTGTCGGGGAAGCGTTTTTCCAGCGCGCTGACAATGAGCTTCATCTTCGATCCCAGCGAGCCCTTCACCATGATCACGTCACCGGCACGGACCGCGGCGACCACCTGCGCTTCGAGCGCCGCCGAACTCTCGGCATAGCCTCCCCGCTTGCCCGGGGAAAGGGCATCCCACAGATTCCGCATCAGCGGACCACAACAATATACGAGGTCGATGCGGTTGGCGGTCACGGCCTCGTTCAGGTCGCGGTGCAGGTCGGGCCCGGTCGGCCCGAGTTCAAGCATGTCGCCGAGCACGGCGATGCGGCGGCCATGCGGCCCGGTCTGGGCCTGGCCGAGCACGTTGAGCGCGGCGCCCATCGAGGCCGGGTTGGCGTTGTAGCTCTCGTCGATCAGCGTCGCCTCGCCATGGCCGACCTCGAGCGCGCGGCGAAGACCGCGACCGGACGGCGCTTCGAGCTGCGACAGCGACAGCGCCGCGCGCGCGATATCGGCGCCGAGCAGCGACGCGCCCGCGAGCACCGCGAGCGAGTTCATCGCCATGTGCCGGCCGGGCATGCCGATCTTGTAGGTGATGTCATGATCCAGAATGTCGGCGTGCACCGCCGAACAGGTCGCATGCAGCGAGAGATCGATCAGCCGCGCCTCGGCACGCTTGTCGGCGCCGAACGAGACGATGCGCGAGATGCCGGCTTTCTTGGCCTGCTTCTGCAGCCGCGCGAACTGCCCGTTGTCGCGGTTGAGCACCACCGCGCCATTGGGCTCCAGCCCTGCGAATATCTCCGCCTTGGCGTCAGCGATCGCCTCGATCCCGGAGAAAAATTCCAGATGCACCGGCTCGATCGTGGTGATGATTGCAACGTGCGGGCGCACCATCTTGACCAGCGGCGTGATCTCGCCGGCATGGTTCATGCCGATCTCGAACACCGCAAAGCGCGCGCTCGCCGGGCAGCGCGCCAGCGACAGCGGCACGCCCCAGTGATTGTTGAACGAGGCAACCGAGGCATGGGTCTCGCCTTGCGCCGACAGCACGCGGCGCAGCGCCTCCTTGGTCGAGGTCTTGCCGACCGAGCCGGTCACCGCGATGATGCGCGCGTTGAGCCGCGCGCGCGAGGCGTGCGCAAGTTCGACGAGGCTGGCGAGCACGTCGTCGACCACGAGCAACGGCACATCGGCGGGAAATTTTGCCCGTTGCGCGGTCTCGACCACGGCGAGCCCGGCGCCGGCCTTCAGCGCGGCCTCGACGAAGGCATGGCCGTCATGGACGTCGCCCTTGATGGCGAAATACGCATCGCCCGGCGCGATGGTGCGACTGTCGATCGAGAGACCGGTGACGCCGTTTGGCAATGCGCCTTGCGTGGCGGCGCGCATCGCTTGCGCCATCGCATCCGAGGTCCACAACATCGTGCTCATGCGCCCTCCTCTGCTAGCGCGGCAGCAACCGCCTCATGATCGCTGAAGGGCAGCGTCGTGCCGCCGACGATCTGCCCGACCTCATGGCCCTTGCCGGCGACGACCAGCGCGTCGCCGGGCTCGAGCCCGGCAATCCCGGCGCGAATCGCGGCAGCGCGGTCGCCGATCTCGCGCGCGCCCTTTGCAGTGGCCATGATCGCGGCGCGGATCGCCTCCGGCTTCTCGCTGCGCGGATTGTCGTCGGTGACGATGATGTGATCGGCGTTCTCGGCCGCGATCGCGCCCATGATCGGACGCTTACCGGCGTCACGGTCGCCACCGGCGCCGAAGATCACGACCAGCCTGCGCTTGGCATAGGGCCGCAGCGCCTGCAGCGCCTTGGCGAGCGCATCGGGCTTGTGGGCGTAGTCGACGAAGATCGGCGCACCATTATGCTCGCCGACGAATTCAAGCCGGCCCTTGGCGCCCTCGAGATGTTCGAGGCAGCCGAACACGTCTTCCGTCGCGCTGCCGGTGCCGATCGCAAGGCCAGCCGCGACCAGCGCGTTCTCGATCTGGAATTCGCCGACCAGCGGCAGCCGGATCGCGTGCTTACGCCCGCGGTGCTCGATCACGAGCTTCTGGGCAAAGCCTTCGATTGCAGCATCGGTGAGCTTGATGCCCTCGGCGGCGTCGGCATTGCGGCCGACCGCGATGATGCGCAGGCGCCTCGCCCGCGCCGCGTCGATCACTTGCGCCGAGCAGTCGTGATCGGCCGAGATCACCGCCGCGCCGCCGGGCGCAACGAGATCGCGGAACAGGCGGAGCTTCGCATTGAGGTAGTGCGCGACGTCGGGATGATAATCCATGTGGTCGCGCGACAGATTGGTGAAGCCGCCGGCTGCGATGCGCACGCCGTCGAGCCGATACTGGTCGAGACCGTGCGAGGAAGCCTCGAAGGCGAGATGGGTGACGCCGTCACGCGCGATCTCGTCGAGTTGGCGATGCAGCGCGATCGGGTCGGGCGTGGTCAGCGAGCCATAGACGGTGCGCTTGTCCGAGACGAGGCCGATGGTGCCGATGCTAGCGGAGGAGTGACCGAGCCGTTGCCAGATCTGGCGCGTAAAGGCCGCGACCGAGGTCTTGCCGCTGGTGCCGGTCACCGCCGCAATCGTTGCGGGCTGGCGCGGATAGAATATGGCCGCGGCGAGCGCCAGCGCGCGGCGCGGATTCGGTGTCATCACGAACGGCACGCCAAGCGCGCGCTGGGGCCGATGGTCGCCGGCGACCGCGACGGCGCCCGCGGCGATCGCCGCGTCGACGAAGCGTGCACCGTCAGTCTTGCTGCCGGCCAGCGCGAAGAACAGGTCGCCCGGCTTCACCGCGCGGCTGTCGACCGCAAGGCCACCGACGACGATCTCGTCGGCACTCGGATCGATCCTTGGGTCGATTCCTGGATCGATCGTGGCATCGGCGCTGAAGAGGTCGCGAAGTCTCATGATCTTCCAGTCCGGCCGGCGCCGTTCTGGCGCCGTTGTCTGAGCATGGTCTGGTCCGGAAAACCGCTTCGCATTTTTCGCTACCGCGGCCGTTCCGGTCCGGATCATGCTGTGAATATACGCCTTACTGGGTTGTTCTGGATGCCGCAAGAATAAGGCGGTCGGACGGCGGCAGGTCGAAGCGCGGTTCAACGCCCAAAAGCGGCGCAATTCGGGCGATCACGTTGCCGCCGGTCGGCACCGCATTCCAGCCCGAGGTGATGAAACCGTAGGTCTCCTTCAGGGGCTGCGGCTCGTCGAGCATGATCAGCAGCTGGTATTTCGGATTGTCGGCGGGCAGGATCGCGGTGAAGGCGTTCAGCACGCGCTTCTTGGCGTAGCGGCCGTTGATCACCTTCTCCGCGGTGCCGGTCTTGCCGCCGATATAGTAGCCCTTGACGTCGGCCTTCTTGGCGGTACCGACCTCGGCATTGAGCCGCATCAGATAGCGCATCTTGTCCGAGGTTTCGGGCTTGATGACGCGCTTGGCCAGCGCCATCGCCTCCTGCTCGGAGCGTTTCAGGAAGGTCGGCGGGATCAGGTAGCCGCCGTTGACCAGCGCGTCGATGCCCATCACCGCCTGCAGCGGCGCCACCGCGATGCCGTGACCGAACGAGATGGTGACGGTGTTCAGTTCGCCCCACTTCTTCGGCACGATCGGCGAGGCGCTCTCCGGCAATTCGGTGCGCAGCCGCTCGAGCTGCCCCATCTTGCGCAGGAAGGCCTTGTGCGCGTCGACGCCCATCGCCAGCGCAATGCGCCCGGCGCCGATGTTGGAGGAATAGTAGAACACCTCCTTCATGTTGATCATGCGGCCCATGTTGTGATCGTCATGGATCGCGAACTTGCCGTAGTGCAGCGGGCCGCGCGCATCCCACATCGAGTTGAGATCGAACCGGCCGCTATCCAGCGCCATCGCCAGCGTGAACGCCTTGAAGGTCGAGCCCATCTCGTAGACGCCGGTGGTCAGGCGGTTGATGCGATCAGGATCGTGCGCCTCCTTCGGATTGTTCGGATCGAAATCCGGCAGCGACACCATCGCCACGATCTCGCCGGTGCGCACGTTGGAGACGAGGCCGGAGGCGGCCTTGGCCTTGAACTTCTCCTTCGCCTTGATCAACTCGTCGCGCAGCGCGTGCTCGACCCGCAGGTCGATCGACAGTTCCACCGGCTTCTGCAGCCGGTCGGTGGCAAAGCCCGCGCGGTGCAGATCGGCCAGACCGTTATTGTCCAGCCACTTTTCCATGCCGGCGATGCCCTGGTTGTCGATGTTGACGAGGCCGATCAGATGGGCGACCTCGTTGCCGGTCGGATAGACGCGCTTGTTCTCGCGCAGGAAGCCGACGCCGGGAAGGCCGAGGCGATGGATGTCGTTCTGTTGCTTCGGCGTGATCTCGCGCTTCAGCCAGACGAAGCCCTTGCGCGACGAGAGGCGGTCGCGCACCTCGCTGGTGTCGAGATCGGGCAAGGCTCCGGTCAAGAGCTCGATCGCCTCGTCCTTGTCGATCAAGCGGCGCGGCTCGGCGAACAAGCTCGGCGCCTTGACGTCGGTCGCAAGAATCGCGCCGTTGCGGTCGGTGATGTCCGGCCTCGCGGTTGCGATCGCATCCTGCGAGGCGGCGCGTCGCGCACCATGACTGTCGGCGCCCACGGCGAACAGCACGAGACGTCCGGCCAGCACGCAATAGACGGCGGCGAAGGCAAGGATCGCAAGGCCGACGCGCGCGCGCGCTTTCGCGGCACGGTCGACATTGCTGCCGTACAGCAGCGAGCGGACCAGCCGCGCGCGCCAGGGTTCGGCGGATTTCCCGGCCGGTTGGTTGGCGGGTGCCGGATCGGTCATGGCAGGTCCCGTCATTGCTGATCTCCCCCGCCCTGCTCGGTTTCGTCGGGCGCGGGCTGGTCGGCGGCCGGCTGATCGGTCGCCGGCTTGCCAATCGATCCGGTGGTGCTGTCGGGCGCGGCGGCGGCCTCGATGGTGTCGATCATCGCGCCGATCGGATCGCGCGAACCGGGCCGCGTGAAGCTCGGCGGCCGCTCGGGCAGGTTCTTCAGGGAATCGTACTGGTTGGCGTTGACCGGCTTCAGCGGCAAGTGGCGTTCGGCAAGCCCTTGCAGCCTGAGCGGCGCGTCGAGCTTGGCCCATTCGGCACGCAAGGCGGCGATCGCGTTGCGCTGCTCGCGGATCTCGGCGTTGAGCTGCAGCACGCGCTCGACCCGCGCAGTCGATTCCATCTTGATGCGGTAGACATAGGACGCCGCGAAGATCAGCATGCCGATGACGAGGAGATGGAGGAGACGCATCGTCACCCTCCCCGTTTCAGGTCGGCAAGGCGCGGCCATGACGGCAGGTCGTCATCCGGATGCGCCGGCGCCGCCGTGCGTTCGGCCGCGCGCAGCTTGGCCGAGCGGGCGCGTGGATTGGCTGATATCTCGGCGTCACTGGGTGTCACCGGCCGCTTGGTCAGGATCTGAAAGCTCGGTGCCGATTGCGCCACTTCGGGCAGATGCCGCGAGCCGCCGGAGACCTTGCCGCGCTCACTGAGGAAATTCTTGACGATGCGGTCTTCCAGCGAATGGAACGAGACCACGGCGAGCCGGCCGCCCGGCTTCAGCACGCGCTCGGCCGCAGCCAGCGCGAGGTAGAGCTCATCGAGCTCCTCATTGACGAAGATGCGTAGCGCCTGAAAGGTCCGTGTCGCCGGATGGATCTCGTTCGGCTTGGCGCGCACCACCTTGCCGACGATGTCGGCGAGCGCCTCGGTCGTCGCGATCGGCGCGTCCTTGCGCGCGGCGGCGATGGCGCGCGCGACGGCGCGCGAATGGCGCTCCTCGCCGAAGATATAGATGATGTCGGCGAGCTGCTTCTCGGAAGCGGTGGCGATCACATCGGCCGCGGTCGGACCGCTCTGCGCCATGCGCATGTCGAGCGGGCCACCGAGGCGGAACGAGAATCCGCGCTCGGCCTGGTCGAGTTGCATCGAGGAGACGCCGACATCCATCACGACGCCGTCGACCTGATCCACCCCCTGCGATGCGCAGACCTCCGCGAGATTGGAGAAGCGATCCTCGACCAGCGTCAGCCGGCCGTCCGAGCCGTCGACCAGATCGAAGCCGCCTGTTATCGCGGTGCGGTCGCGGTCGATGCCGATGACGCGCGTATCGGCGACATCGAGGATCATGCGGCTGTAGCCGCCGGCGCCGAAGGTCGCGTCGACATAGATGCCGCCGGCGCGCGGATCGAGATAGGCGACCGCCTCGCGGCCCAGCACGGAAATGTGACGGGGCGCACGCTCGCTCATGCGCCACCCCCGGAGAGGGCCGCGTTGCTGGCATGCAAGCTGGCTGCGCGCCGACTCATTGCGTCTCGAATCCTCGCGCTGGTTGTTCCGGCAAAACGGCCGCTGCGTGATGTCAGCGCCAACTCCCGTCCTCGGCCGCAAATCCTGATATCCGACCGGAATTGGGTGGGTTTCCATGGGATTTCGCGCAAACAGCGGACCTTGGCCGTCCCCCGAAACCGGTTCGGCACTTCACCTCTCAGTAACGGCACTTAACGTTAAGAAAACGTTGATGATCGGTTAGCGGAATCGCTCGCCTTTGAGGCGGATTCGAATGATAGCCTCGGCGCCTGCTCCGGACATCGTTGTGCGGCGCGCAGAACCCTGGAACTCACAGGCTGACTGCGCGGCCCTCACGGTAAAGGAATAGTAAACGCCTATTTGTTTATCCATATGTCAAAATGCGTTCTCCTGGTTCGGGTTTGAGTGATTCGTATGGCTTCTGGTTCGTCCTCGTCCGGCAACGCTGATCCGAAGCGTCAGCGCGTCCTTCCTGTTCCGAAGGGCGTGGCCGACGTGCAGACGTTCACCCCGGATTCCTCGATCGCCTCGGACGTGATCCCGTCGGTGAATTTCGGCGACCGCGCCAACAACCGGCAGCCCGACATGATCGTGCTGCACTACACCGGCATGCCCGACGTCGAGGGCGCGATCGCCCAGCTCTGCACCGCCGGCACCGAGGTCTCGGCGCATTACATCGTGCTCGAGGACGGCCGCATCGTGCAATGCGTGCCGGAGAGCAAGCGCGCCTGGCACGCCGGCGTCTCCGCCTGGGCCGGCGAGGACGATATCAATTCCTGCTCGATCGGCGTCGAGATCGTCAATCGTGGCCACGATTGGGGCTATCCCGACTTCCCGCTGCGCCAGATCGCGGCCGTCATCGCACTGTGCCGCGGCATCATGCTTCGGCGCAAGGTGGTCTCGCATCGCGTGCTCGGCCATTCCGACGTGGCTCCGGGGCGCAAGAAGGATCCCGGCGAGAAATTTCCCTGGCACTCGCTGGCCAATTCCGGCGTCGGGCATTGGGTGCAGCCGGCGCCGATCGTGCGCGGCGACGCGCTGCAGCTCGGTGCGATCAGCGATGCCGTCTCCAACATGCAGGCCGCGTTCCGACGCTACGGCTACAACATCCCGACCAACGGCAAGTTCGACGGCCCGACCATGGAGGTCGTCACCGCCTTCCAGCGTCACTTCCGCCCCGAGCGCGTCGACGGGATCGCCGACCGCTCCACCATGGCGACGCTACACGCGCTGCTCGAGACGCTGCCACCGGATGCTGCGGCGCAGGTCGCGGCGAAGGCGAAGTAAGGCTCCGTCTCTCCACCGCCATTGCGAGCCAAATCCGCACGCGCAAGACGGAACTTTTCGCCATCCGGCGTCTTCTTCATTGGGGCGGTCTGAGTGGAGATTCGTCCATGTTCAAAGCACTCATCACCGGAGCTGCAGCCATCGGCCTCATCGCAGCTCCAGTCGCCGCAGGTGCGATGTCGACCCAGGACAAGTCCATGTCGACCCATCACAAGACCCACAAGGTCCATCATGCGCAGAAGAAGATGATGGCGCCCGGCACCACGACCGGCATGTCGAGTGGAACGACGACCGGGCAATCGGCCGGCGCCAAGGCCAAGACAGGATACTGAACAGATCCGACGCCGCGCGGCACGCTGACGATCATTGATATCAAAGCAGTGCCTTCGCAAGTCACGCACGAGATCGGGTGACGTCACCCATCTCGGCGGTCCTTCGCGCGTAAAGCCGCCGCAGCGGCTCGAGTTGCGTCGCCGCGGTGGCGGCAAGATAGGCCTGCCGCGCTTCCTCCTTGCGGCCGAGGCGGCGCAGCAGGTCGGCGCGCACCGCGGGCAGCTGGTCGTATCCCTTCAGGCTGCCGCGCGCGTCCAGCGCGTCGATCAGATCGAGCGCGCGCGCCGGGCCGTCGACCATCGATACCGCGGCGGCGTGGTTGAGCTCGATCACCGGCGACGGGCTGATGCGGAGCAGCACCTCATAGAGACCGGCGATCTGCGGCCAGTCGGTATCCTCATAGCTCGGCGCCCGGGCGTGCAGCGCGGCGATCGCGGCCTGCACCGCGTAGGATTGCGGCCGGCCCGGCATCTGCAGCGCCTCCTCGACCAGCCTCACGCCCTCGGCGATCTGCCGGAAATCCCACAGCGAACGGTCCTGCTCCTCGAGCAGCACGATGTCGCCGCCTGCGGTCTGGCGGCCAGCTCGGCGCGCGTCGTGCAGCAGCATCAGCGCCAACAGGCCCTTGATCTCGCCGCGTGCCGGAATCAAGCCATCGAGCAGCCGCGCCAGCCGGATCGCCTCGCGGGCAAGATCGGGCCGCATCAGATCCTCGCCCGCGGTCGCAGCATAGCCCTCGGTGAAGACGAGATAGATCACCGCGAGCACGCCGGTGAGGCGCGGCTCCAGCGCCTCGCGCTCCGGCACCTCATAGGGAATGCCGGCGAGTTTGATCTTCTGCTTGGCGCGCAACAGCCGCTGCGCCATCGCGTCCTCGCTCACCAGGAACGCGCGCGCGACCTGCGCGGTCGTCAGCCCGCACACCGTGCGCAGGGTCAGCGCAACCTGGACCTCGGCGGCAAACGACGGATGGCAGCAGGTGAAGATCAGCCGCAGCATGTCATCGTCGAGCGTCGCCTCGGCCGGTTCCGGCGACGGCTCCGCGTCCAGCAGCAATTGATGCGTCAGCTCCTGCTGCTTGCCGCGAAACGAAACCGCGCGGCGGACGCGGTCGATCGCCTTGTTGCGGCCGACATTGACCAGCCAGGCGCGCGGATTGGCGGGGAATTCACCGATCGGCCAGCGCTGCAGCGCGACCGCGAAGGCATCCTGAAGCGCATCCTCCGCCAGATCGAAATCGCCGACGAGGCGGATCAGCGTTGCGAGCGCCCGGCCCGCTTCGTCACGGAAGATTTTCTCGATCTGGCTCGGGGTCATGGCCATCGATCGGTGCTCAACGGCCGCGCCAGAGCACGCGGCCGCTGCATTCATGATGCGATAATGCCGTCATCACGGTTTGTCGTAGATCATCACCGGCCTGACCTCGATCGAGCCGGTCTTGGCGCCGGGAATCCGCGCCGCAAGGCCGAGCGCGGTGTCGAGATCCTTGGCCTCGACCAGATAATAGCCGCCGAGCTGTTCGCGGGTCTCCGCGAACGGCCCGTCGGTCGTCAGCGTCTTGCCGTCGCGGACCCGCACGGTGGTTGCGGTCGACACGGGTTGCAGCCCGTCACCCGCCTTGAAGTGCCCGCTCTGGATGATGGACTGGGTGTAAGCGCCGTACTCCGCCGTCACTGCCTTGCGCTCGTCGGCGGTCATGTGGGCGTATTGCTCGTCGCTCCGGTAGATCAGCAGCAAATATTGCATCTCGTCTCTCCTCTTGATCGGCTGGATCGCCGACACCCAGTCGAACGGGCGACAGGTCAAACGACATCTTCAGGATAAATTATTCTGGCGGCTTTGGCGGCGGTTATCCGCTTGACGGATCGGGCGGAAACGCCCATGCCGTGGGGGTCAGTCGGCCGGACGGCCGCTCCCGCCGGTGCCGAAAGGCCGCGGGGGAGGAAAGTCCGGGCTCCATCGACATGCGGTGCCGGATAACGTCCGGCGGGGGCGACCCCAGGGAAAGTGCCACAGAGAACGAACCGCTCCCCCTTTCCGAAAGGGAGGGACGAGTAAGGGTGAAAAGGTGCGGTAAGAGCGCACCGCGTTTCCGGCAACGGAGACGGCATGGCAAACCACACCGGGAGCAAAACCGAATAGGGACGGCAACGCGGTTAGTTCGCGCACGCGCGATAACACCGCAGGGCGATGTCAGGCCCGCTGTCCGGGTAGGTTGCTCGAGGCAAGGTGCAAACCTTGTCCCAGAGGAATGGCCGTCGCGTACCATTCGCGAGAATGGTGCCCTACAGAACCCGGCTTACAGGCCGGCTGATATTTGGACCATGAGGGGCTCGGCGCGACACGCCGGGCCCCTCGCCATTTTGGCCGCCACGCATGCATTCCATTTGCTAGGATGTCTGCCTCGCGGAGGATCGCAGATGGACCTTCAGAAGATCATGGCGAAGGCACGAGACATCGCCAGGAGCAGCGGCACGATCACCACCGAACAACTCAACGGCTTGTGCCCCAACAACATGGAGTCCGAGGACATCACGGCTCTCTTTAAGGCTCTCAACGCCGAGGGAATTCATCTCAAGGACGACGAAGCAGAACCATAGAGGCGATTGCCTGGGCAAGGGTTCTCGCCGAGTTGGTGCGGCGCAAGCGTGATTGCACATGCAGCACGACGTCGGGCTCCAGATGCAACGACGACGTGCGCGCGACCGACATTGATGCAGATCAAGGTGCCTGGAACTCGTTTCGCTGACCCTCCGGATCAGACCAGGAGGCCTACCATGTCGATCACGCGTCGTCAGGCACTTGCGCTGCTGTGCGCCGGGGTTTCGCCACTCGCGATTTCACACGCTGCACGCGCCGATTTTGATGGCCCGGTTGTCCGGGCACTGGAGGGCGGTGAGGATTTCTGGCTCGCCCAGGACGCCTATATCTACGGATATCCGCTGGTGACGATGGAGATGACCCGCAGGGTCATGACAAACGTCGCCAAGCTGGAAGGCACACGCGGGCCGATGGGGCAATTCGTCAAGCTCCGCAAGTACCCGGATGCGAGCTTCAAGGATGTAACCGCGCCCAATGCCGACACCCTCTACACCACGGCCTGGATCGACGTCGGGGATGAGCCCTGGGTCCTGAGCATACCGGACATGAAGGAGCGCTACTTCCTGTTCCCGATGTTGGATGGCTGGACCAATGTCTTCCAGGTGCCGGGCAAACGCACCACCGGCACCAAGGCGCAGACCTACGCGATCACCGGACCGGGCTGGAAGGGGACACTCCCAGCAGGGGTCAAGGAATACAAGTCTCCCACAAGCATCGTCTGGATCCTGGGCCGCATTTACTGCACCGGCACGGCGGAAGACTATGCAGCCGTGCACGCCGCCCAGGACGAGTTCAGGCTCGTGCCGCTTGGCGCCTACGGCAAGTCGTATGCACCTGCGTCAGGCAAGGTCGATGCGTCGATCGACATGAAGACGGCGGTTCGGGACCAGGTCAATCGGATGGACGCAGCTGCGTACTTCACGCTTCTCGCGCAACTGATGAAGCGCAATCCGCCGGCGCCCGCCGACGCGGCTGAGGTTGCGAAGTTTGCGAAGATCGGTCTCGTTCCCGGCAAGGACTTTGATACGAGCAAATTCGATGCCGCATTTGCCAAGCGGGTCCCGCAGGTGGCGTTCGACCGGATCATGTTGCAGTTCAAGGTCAACAACGCAATCCGGAACGTGAACGGTTGGGCTTTCGACGGCGAAGCCGGCACCTACGGCACCAATTATCTCAACCGCGCCCTTGTCACGGCAATCGGCCTCGGCGCAAACCGAATTCAGGATGCATGCTATCCCACATCGCAGAAGGATGCCGACGACAAGGACTACCTTGGCAGCAACAAGTACGTCATGCGCTTTCCGAAGGGGCAGCTTCCTCCGGTCGCAGGCTTCTGGTCGCTCACGATGTATGACGAGAACTATTTCTTCGTCGCCAATCCGATCAATCGGCAGTCGATCAGCGCCCGCCAGAACCTCAAGTCCAACCCGGACGGCTCGGTCGAACTCTATATCCAGAAGGACAGCCCAGGCCCCGACAAGGAGAGCAACTGGCTGCCCGCGCCTGCGGGCAAGTTCATCCTGATGCTGCGCATGTACTGGCCGAACGAGAAGTCGCCATCGATCATCGACGGCAGCTGGAAGCCGCCACCCGTCCGCAAGGTGACAAGCAGCTAGAGCGCTTTCGAGCGAAGTGGATTCCGGCTCGCGTGAAGAAAACGCGTCAAAACAAAAAGCCAGAACTTCAGTTCTGTTTCACTCAGAGCCGAAGTTCTAGCGACATCTTCGTTAGTCCCGCATCTGTGCAGAGAGGCAGGTGTGATGCTGGTTCCCGATACGCCGTCCGTCGAACAGCTGTCGCAAGTGATCGTGCAGGTCACCGCACCGTCGTTCCTCCTAGGGGCGGTTGCCGGGTTCGTTTCCCTGCTGATCTCCCGCATGAATCGGGTGACCGACCGGATACAGGCCGCCGAAGCTGTCCCGGATGGCGATCACGCCAGGGCAAGGCTCAAGAGGGACATGCCGCAACTGAGGCGCCGTGCCGAATTGCTGAACCGTGCGATCCTGTTCTCCACGACAAGCGCAATCTTGACGTGCCTGCTCGTGATCGTGGCGTTCGTCAGCGCATACTATCAGCTGCGGCACGAATACGGTGTCGCTGTACTGTTTGTCATTGCCCTCGCATTTTTCACCGCGGGGCTCGTGAATCTCGTCCGCGAAACCTGGATTTCCGTGCACGAGTACGAATCCGGATCGTTAGCGCCGTAGCTGATCGATTGGCATTCGGTGACATTCGCGCTATGATCACGAGGAGCTGAACGTCTCCCTCTGCTAAATTGAAAAAACAAGAGGAGGAGTGGTCATGTCAGTCGCCTGCAAGTTCGAGCGCAGCATCCTCAGCCACGAAGAATATGAAGCAATCCGCCTGACCCATCATCCCGCCATCTATGACGTCGTGTTGGCTGAGCTCGAGGCCATGCGACCCCGCTTGCGCAAGATGCGCGACAAGGAGCGGACCGTCGGCCGGCAGAAGCAACGAGAGAGCCGCGGAAAGGCCGAGGCTCGCGGGACGAGCTTTCCGGGAACCGCCAAGCATGCGTCAGAGCGAAAGCAGGTGTTCGCAGCGGCACTGAAGCGGGTGAACACCGAGCTCAGGCGTCAGCACAATTTGGCAGCCCGGACGGCACATGTCGAAGCAGCTCGAAAGGCCCTCGCGCTGCACCGGGCCGCGAAGTTCACCACCCGTCCCTCGGCCGGAGCGACCGCAGGCGAAGGCATGGCGCCGAAGCCAAGCGAGCTCCGAAGAAAGATCATTGCAGGTGCAAAAATCGGACGAATATCGCAGGCTACGAAAGTCGCTCAGGCCGTGCGCGACGCGCGCGGCGCATGACCCCGGGCCAACAAGCGCGCCCGATCGATTCCGGGACGATTCGCACCGTCCCGAAATAACGGCTCGTCAGGAAACGATCTCCATGAGCAGCGCCATCAACGTCTCCGGCGCGGTGACGTTCGGCGAGTGGCTGGCGTCGATCTCGAAATAGCGCCAGCCGGCTTCGTTCTTGATGCGCTTTGCGAACTGGCCGAACGTATCGGCCTGGGTGGCGCGGGTGGCGTAGATATAGCTGCGCGGCAAGTTCGTCTCGCCGTGTTGCAGCTTCAGCTTCTGCTCGAAGCATTTGATCGGCATGTCGACGCGGCGCGCGGTCAGCCATTCGACATCTGCGGCAGACGTATCCGGCGGCGTCGGCATCGGCGGGATGCGCCAGCCGTCGCCGTCGCTTGCGAGCTCGCGCATGGTCTCGATGGCCGGCTCGTTGAGGTCGAACAGCGACTGGCCGTCGCGCGGCACGAAGGCGTCGATATAGATCATCTGCGCGATGCGCTCGCGCATCCGGTCGGCGACGCCGGTCGCGACCATGCCGCCATAGGAATGGCCGATCAGCACGATGTCGTGCAAATCTTCATATGAAATGACGCTGAGCACGTCCTGGATATGCGCCTCCAGGTCGAGCCCTTGGTGCGCAAGGTGCGCGCGCTCGCCGAGCCCGGTGTAGCTGGGCGTGACGAGCCGGTGCCCGGCGGCCTGCATCAGGGGATGCATCTTCTTCCACGCCCATCCGGCTGACCAGGCGCCGTGACAGACCAGAAAGGTTTTCGACGAGTTCGCAGTCATGGGGAAGCTTCCATTCCGATTGTCGTTGATGAGCCGTGATTTCGAAGTGTACCCGCCGCCTGCGTCGTGTAAACGTCGCGGCAATGTACAAAACAACGAGACGAGGATGAACCCGGCAAGCTACGCGGTCCTGTTCTTCGGCGCGCTTGCTGGCGGTTTCGTCTCCGGCCTCGCCGGCTTCGGCACCGCGCTGATGGCGCTCGGCATCTGGCTCTATGTGCTGCCGCCGACGCTTGCGGTGCCGCTGGTGCTTGTGTGCTCGGTGATCGCACAGGTGTCGACGCTGCCGTCGATCTGGAAGACCATCGACTTCCGCCTGGTCTGGCCGTTCGTCATCGCAGGCCTCGCCGGCGTGCCGATCGGCATCCTGCTGATCGCCCGCGCCGACCCCGCGGTCTTCAAGCTGACGATCGGCGTCTTCCTTTTGGTGTTCCCGACCCTGCTGTTCCTGCAGCGCAAGCCGATGTCGATCGGCTTCGGCGGCAAATGGGCCGACGGCGCGATCGGATTTGCCGGCGGCATCCTCGGCGGCCTCGCCGGACTGTCCGGGCCGCTGCCGATCCTGTGGGCGAGCGTGCGCGGCTGGGGCAAGCAGCAGCGCCGCGGCGTGTTTCAGATCTTCAACTTCACGATCCTGGCGGCCGCGCTTCTGGTCCAGATCGCAAGCGGCCTGGTGACAACGGAATTGATCTGGCTGACGGCCTGTGCGTTTCCGGGAACGCTGCTCGGCGCCTGGCTCGGCTCGCGCCTTTATCACGCGCTTAGCGACCGGAATTTCTCCGACGTCGTGCTGGTGCTGCTGTTCCTGTCCGGCGTCGCGCTGGTGTGGAACGGGCTGGCGCCGCGATAGACAATGCGTCGGCGCGTGGCTGACGGGACCACACCCATCAGCCACGCGCCATTGCATTACTCCGCCGCCGCCTGGCCGAACTCGGTGGCCTGCCGCTCGAACAGGCCGCGGTAGATACCGCCCTGCCGCGCAGCAAGCACCTCATGCGTGCCCTGCTCGACGATCTCGCCGCGATCGAACACCAGGATGCGATCCATGCTGCGCACGGTCGACAGCCGGTGAGCGATCACGATCGAGGTGCGGCCCTTCATCAGCCGCTCCATCGCCTGCTGGATCAGCGCCTCGGATTCCGAATCGAGGCTCGAGGTCGCCTCGTCCAGGATCAGGATCGGCGCGTCCGCCAGGAACGCGCGCGCCAGCGCCACGCGCTGCCGCTCGCCGCCCGACAGCTTGACGCCGCGCTCGCCCACCAGCGTGCCGTAATCCTTCGGCAGCCGCATGATGAAGTCGTGCGCGTTGGCAAGCCGCGCCGCCTGCTCGATCGCCTCCATGCTGGCGCCCGGCCGGCCATAGGCAATGTTCTCCGCCAGCGTGCGGTGAAACAGGATCGGCTCCTGCTGCACGATCGCGATCTGGCTGCGCAGCGATTGCTGCGTCGCCCTGGCGATGTCCTGACCGTCGATCAGGATCCTGCCACCGGAGACATCGTAGAGCCGCTGCACCAGTTTGACGAAGGTCGTCTTGCCGGAGCCGGAGCGCCCGACCAGGCCGACGCGTTCGCCGGCATCGATGTCGACCGACAGTCCGTCATAGAGCGGCCGGCGATGGCCGCCATAGTGGAACGTGACGTCGTCGAACACGATGCGGCCGCCCTGGATGTCGATCGGCTCCGCATCGACCGCATCGACAATGCCGAGCGGCTCGCCATGGATCTGCACCAGTTCCTCCATGTCGTTGACTGAGCGCTGCAGGTTGTTGATGTGCATGCCCACGTCGCGCAAGTAGGCGTGGATGATGTAGTAGCTGGTCAGCACATAGGTGACGTCGCCCGGCGTGGCGCGGCCGGCTGCCCACAGCAGGATCGCGCCGCCGATCACCGAAGCGCGGAAGCACAGCAGGACCAGCAGCTGCGCCGTCGAGGTGTGGTTGTAGCGGAACCAGGTCCGCCGCACCCGCCGGCGCCAGCGGCTGATGACGCCGTCCAGCCGCATGTCTTCGCGCGCTTCCGCACCGAACGACTTCACCACCGCGTTGCAGGTCAAGGCATCGGCCAGCGTGCCGCCGACCTTGGTGTCCCACGCATTAGAGACGCGCGCGGCCGGCGCGACGTAGCGCACCTGGAACACCATGGTCATCGCGACATAGATCACCGAGCCGACCGCGATCACTGCGCCGAGCGATGGCCAATGCACGCCGAGCAGGATCATCGAGCCGACCAGCACCACGACCGAGGGCAACAGCGCCATCAGGATGGTGTCGTTCAGCAGGTCGAGCGCCCACATGCCACGCGTGATCTTGCGCACGGTAGAGCCCGCGAACGAGTTGGCGTGCCAATCGGTCGAGAAGCGCTGCACGCGCATGAAGGCCTGCTGCCCGACGTCGGACATCGTCTTCAACGTGAACGGCACGATGGTCTGGATACCGACCAGCCGCAGCAGCAGCGACAGCGCGCCGAGGCCGACGATGGCGCCGAATGCCAGCATCGCCGCATGGCGCGCGGCCGCGTCCGCCGCGCCCGCGGTCAGCGCGTCGACCAGATGGCCGGAGAATACCGGCATGAACAGGTCGGCCGCGGTCGCGCCGAGGAATCCCGTTGTCACCGCGGTGGCGCGGTATGGTTGCTCCAGCCAATGCCGGAACACGAATGGCAAGACGATCCGGATCGCGGCCGGCCGCTTTGACGTCAGAGAGGTCATGGCACATTCCGGCCACGCGCCTGTCGCGCCGGCCGGCTCCATCTGGAGCGACGCGCGGACGGAATCCGACCACGAACGTCGCTTGAAATTGTCGATAACGTGTTGGGAAGTTTGGATGATCGGGGCAGAGCCCCGATCAGCGCTGGGACCTAGTGCGCGAGCGCGCCCAGCACCATCGAACGCGGGCGCACGGTCTGCGAAACAAACGACATCATGTGCATCTCCCCGGTTCGTGAAACGATGCGCTGCTTATAAATGCATCACGCGCGATTGGCAAGATGACATCCGCGTGAGTGCGTCAACCTGTCGATCGCGCAACGCTATTCACGCGACCGGGCGCAGCATCGCGTCAATGTGCGTCGCCGCCGCCTGCTGCGGTCATCGACGGCGGCTTGTTGACGAACAGCACCAGGAGACTGAGCGCAACGTAGAACAGCGACAGCATGAAGAAGGCGTCGCCATAGCCCATCACCGCGGCCTGCCGGTGCACGATCTGCGACAGCTGCTTCATCGCCATCAGCGCCGCATCGCCCATGCCCTGCATGCGCTGGGTGAAGGTGTTGAGGGTCTCGACCGCGGTGGCATTGCCCCAGGTCACGCGGTCCTGCAGCCGCGAGATGTGCAGGTCGGTGCGGTCGTTGAGCACCTCGTTGATCACGGCGAGCCCGACCGCGCCGCCGAGATTGCGCATCAGGTTGAACAGGCCGGAGGCGTTCTTGACGCGGTCCTGCGGCAGGGTCGCGAGCGCGATGTTGTTGGTCGGCACCATCGCGCACATCATGCCGATGCCGCGCAGGATCTGCGGCAGCAACAGTTCGTAGAAATCATAGTCGCGGGTGATCCAGGTCATCTGCCAGGAGCCGAGCGCGAAGGTGACGAGGCCGAAGGCGATGATGTAGCGCAGGTCGACCTTCTGCATCAGCCGGCCGACGACCGGTGCCATGAAGAACATGGTGACGCCGGAGACGAACATGGTCTCGCCGATCATCAGCGCGCTATAGCCGCGGATCTCGGCGAGATAGCGCGGATAGACGTAGGTCAGGCCGTAGAGCCCGATGCCGATGCAGAACTGCAGCACGCAGCCGACGGCGAAATTGCGGTTGTTGAAGGCGTAGAGATCGACGATCGGCTCCTCGGCGGTCAGCACCCGCCAGAAGAAGGCGATCGCCGAGACGAAGCAGACCGCGGCGCAGATCGCCACCGACGTGTCCTGCAGCCATTCATATTGCGGACCTTCCTCGAGCACATATTCCAGCGAGCCGAGGAAGCCGCCCATGAAGATCAGGCCAAACCAGTCGAAGCGCTCGAGCAGCGCAAAGTTCGGCTGGTCGAAATCGACCAGGATCAGCACGCCGGTCGTGATGATCACGCCGGGCACGATGTTGATGAAGAACAGCCAGTGCCACGACATCAGATCGGTGATGTAGCCGCCGACCGTCGGCCCCACGGTCGGCGCCAGCGTCGCGACGAGGCCGATGATCGGCGCCACGATGTGGAACTTGGTGCGCGGGAAGATGGTGTAGGCGGAGGCGAACACCGTCGGGATCATGCCGGCGCCGAGGAAGCCCTGCAGCGCGCGCCACAGGATCATCTGCTCGATCGACGAGGCGAAGCCGCACAACAGGCTCGACACCGTAAAGCCGAACGCCGAGATCGCAAACAACAGCCGGGTGCCGAGCGCGCGCGACAGGAAACCGGACAGCGGGATCGCGATCACCTCGGCGATCAGATAGGCGGTCTGCACCCACGACACTTCGGTCGACGATGCCGACAGGCCGGCCTGGATCTCGGTGAGGGAGGCCGAGACGATCTGGATGTCCAGGATCGACATGAACATGCCGAACACCATGATGATGAAGGCGACCACCCGCTTGGGCTGGAGCCGCTCGGTCTCCGAGGCGCCGGTCATCATCGAAGGCGAAGCAGTGGTCGCGTCGGCCATGGGCTCATCAGGCTCCGCGCCTCGGACTGCGTCCGAAGCGTCAAGACATCACTGCGGATGGATCATCATCGGCGAGTCGAGGTCGGTATCGGCGTCGGCATCGGCCGCGCCCTCTCGCGTGTCGACCGTGGTGTAGACCGACATGCCGGCGCGCAGCATACCCTGCTTCGCGACGCTATCAGGCACCCGGATGCGGACCGGCAAGCGCTGCACGATTTTGGTGAAGTTGCCGGTGGCGTTGTCGGGCGGCAGCAGCGTGAACACCGAGCCTGCCGCCGGCGAGATGCTGTCGACGATGCCGGTGAACTTGCGGAATCCGTAGGCATCGACCTTGATCGTGACGCGCTGTCCGGTGCGGATGCGCTTGAGCTGGGTCTCTTTGTAGTTGGCGTCGATGAAGACGCCGTCGAGCGGCACCACATTGCCGAGCCGCTGGCCGACATTGATGTAGTCACCGGTGTTGACCAGGCGGTTGGAGAAGGTGCCGTCAACCGGCGCGCGCACCTTGGTGAAATCGAGATCGCGCTCGGCCCTGGCGAGCTGGGTCTGCAACTCGGCGAGCTGGGCGCGGGCTTCGGCCTGCTGCGCCTTGATCACCTCGACGTTGTCCTTGGCCGCATCGTAGGCCGCCTGCGCCGAGCGCACCGCAGCCGCCCCCTGGTCGCGGCCGGCTTCGGACACTTCGAAGGTGGCGCGCGAGGCAAATCCCTTGGTGCTCAGCGCCTGCTGGCGATCGTAATCGAGATCGGCGCGCTTCAGGCCGGCCTGGGCGGACACGAGCTGCGCCTGCGCCTGCTCGACCGCGCTCGCCGCGGCGGCAACCTGGCGGCCGATGCGCTCGATCGTCGCCTGCTGGGTGCCGATCCTGGTGCGGGCAGCATCGACCGCGATACGATAGTCGCCGTCATCGATCCGGAAGATCACATCGCCTGCGCGCACCAGCGCGTTGTCGCCGGGCAGGATCGCCGCGATATGGCCCGCGACGCGCGCACCGAGCATGGTGTTGTTGGCGCGGACATAGGCGTCGTCGGTCGAGATGTAGAAGCGCCCGACCATCAGGTAATAGGCGGCATAGCTTGCGGCGGCGAGCGCGAGCAGCCCGACCACCCCCATCATCACGAATTTGCGCTTGCCGGATTTCGGCGCCGCGGCGGCGGCGGACATTGCCGGCTGCTCGGGCGTAACCTTGGTCGGCGCCTCAGCGGGACGCTTGTCACCAGGACCCTTGTCACCAGGACGCTTGTCACCAGGACGCTTGGCTTCATCGCCACCGCCCTGCTCGCCGAGATCGACGGATGCGTCGCGCGCCATCGCGTCCTCGGCCATCTCTGGCTCGGAACGAACAATGCGTGCAGCCTGATCGCGTGCGGCGGCCATAACCAAGGCTCCCCAGAAAAAATCTCAATGCCCGCAATGGCGGAAAAAGGGCCGCGCGGCGCATCGTCACTGTCATCAATACATTGACCGAACGGTTCGGTCAATGTACATTCCACATGGTGGATTATAAGGCTTCGATTCTCCCATTTCCCATTCTGGGTTGAGTTGTTACGCGAGAAGCTAAATCAATGGTTGCAGCGCCTCCAAAACCCCTCCACCTCGTCGGCGGCGACGAGGAGTCCTCGAAGCGCCGCCAGATCCTGGACGGCGCCCGCAAGGTATTCCTGGAGCTTGGCTTTGACGGCGCCAGCATGGGCGAGATCGCCCGCGCGGCGGGCGTCTCCAAGGGCACCCTGTACGTGTATTTCCCCGACAAGGCCGGGCTGTTCGCTGCGATCGTCGAGGAGGAGAAGCGCGAGCAGGGCAAGGTCGCATTCAACTTCGATCCGGCACGCGACGTCGACACCACCCTCCCCGAATTCGGCCGCGCCTATATCGCAGTGCTGTGTCGCCCCGGCGGCGGCTCGGCGATCCGCACCGTGATGGCGATTGCCGAGCGGATGCCCGAGCTCGGCAGCCGGTTCTACACGCATGTGATTGCCCACACCGTCGACCGCTTCGCCGCCTATCTCGAGGCGCGCGCCGCGCTCGGCGAGCTCGTGATCGACGACTATCAGCTCGCGGCCTGGCAGTTCATGCAGATGTGCCAGGCGACGCTGTTCCAGGCGTTCATCTTCCAGGCCAATCCGTCGCCCTCGCCGGAACGGATCGCCGATGTCGTCGACAGCGCGACGCACGTGTTCTTCGCGGCATATCGGCCGAAGGCTGATCGATAACATAGAATACGCAACCCTCCGCCCCGTCATTGCGAGCGAAGCGAAGCAATCCATTTCTCCGCTTGAGGCGCGATGGATTGCTTCGTCGCTATCGCTCCTCGCAATGACGGGGAGACATTGGCGCGCTAGCATGTGGCGTCAATTCGAGGATTGCCATCCATGAACGACCTCAACATCCGACATATGCGACCAAGCGAGATCGCGATCGCAGTGGACTGGGCCGCGGCGGAGGGATGGAATCCCGGTCTCGCCGATGCGTCCTGCTTTGCCGCCGAAGATCCGCAAGGATTTTTCATCGGCGAGCTCGACGGAGTGCCGGCCGCGGTGATCTCCTGCGTCAATTATGGCGCGCAATTCTCCTTCCTCGGCTTCTACATCGTGCGTCCGGATCTGCGCGGCCGCGGCTATGGTCTGAAGATCTGGAATGCGGCCATCGCACATGCGCATCCGCGCGTGATCGGGCTGGATGGCGTGGTGGCGCAGCAGGCGAACTACCAAAAGTCCGGCTTCGCGCTCGCTTACGCCAATGTGCGCTACGGCGGCACGGTCACCGCACCGTCCGCGCCGAACTCCGGCATCGTTGCGCTGACCGAGGTGCCCATGGCGCTGGTCGAGGCCGATGACGCCACGGTGTTTCCCGCATCGCGCCCGGCCTTCCTGCGCGCCTGGATCACCACGCCGGGACATGTCGGATGCGCGCTGATGCGCGGCGGCCGGCTAGCCGGCTGGGGTGTGATCCGTCCGTGCCGCGCCGGCCGCAAGATCGGTCCTCTCGTCGCCGACGACCGCGCCGGCGCTGAAACCGTTCTTTCGGCATTGCTCGCCAGCGCGGGCGGCGGCGAGATCTTCCTCGATGTCCCGGCGGTCAACCGCAACGCGGTGGCGCTGGCGCAAGACCTCGGGTTGTCGCCGGTGTTCGAGACCGCGCGGATGTACACCGGCGCGATCCCGCCATTGCGGATCGATCGCGTGTTCGGCGTCACGACGTTCGAACTCGGCTAGCGAAGCCCATGCGTTCAAATGACGCATGATTGCGGACGCGGCTCGTGTGAAGCGGCTCATAGCGCGATTATTCAATGAAGGAATACACTTCTGGTTGAGCGAAAGAGCCAGTTCGGCTCACTTCTGCGCTCGTCCGCAGCACAAGGAGGTGTCACATGGCGTTCCTGTTCTTCAATTTCCGCAGCATGGGCCTCAGCGAGGCTCTCGCCAATATCGGCGAGCTCAAAGGCGTCGTCGCCAACACGCTGAAGCAGAACGGCTTCACCGATGTCGTCAATACCCAGTCGGAGGTCGCCGGCAACAAGAACGGTGTCCGCGTGTCGATCCTGCATCTGCACAATGTCGATCGGCAGTTCTGGCAGGTGTTCATGGCCGGCGGCGATACCGCGGCCACCAAGCAGACGCTCGACGACGTCGTGAACAAGGTGGAGCATCTCGCCTTCCTCTAGAGTTTCCGGCTCTGACCGAAACAGAACCGGAGCTCCGGAGTCGTGCGAAATCCCGCGGACAAGCCGCGGGGATGCGCTGGTCTAGTTCGCCGCCGCGTTGACCTTCGGCGCGGCGACGTTGTCCTGCTCCAGCTCTTCGGGCAGCCCGGCGAAACGGCGTAGCGCCTTCGCCATCTTCACGCGCGCGGCGACGCCCGTGATGATGACGTCGACCATCACGAACGACGAGTGGAAGTGGCCATTCCCCTTGAGCTGCTCGACCTTGACGCCGGCTTTCGCGAGCGCGTCGCCATAGGCATTGCCCTCGTCGCGCAGCGGATCGAACTCGGCGGTCGCAATGAACGCCGGCGGCAGGCCCTCGAGCTTGCCGCGCAAGGGCGCGACGCGCGGATCGGTGCGGTCGGCCGGCGAGCAGTACAGGTCCCAGAACCAGAACATCAGCCCGCGGGTCAGGAAGTAGCCGGCCGCGTTGTCGACATAGGACGGCCGGTCGAAGCTCGAGTCGGTGACCGGGCAGATCAGGAGCTGGCCTGCGATCTCGGGCCCGCCGCGATCGCGGGCAAGCTGGCAAGTGACGGCCGCGATGTTGCCGCCGGCGCTCCAGCCTGCGACCAGCACCGGGCCCGCTTTGCCGCCGAGCTCGGCGGTGTGGGCTGCGATCCAGCGCGTCGCCGCATAGCCGTCCTCGGCCGCAGCCGGGAAGCGATGCTCGGGCGCGTGGCGATAACCGACGCTGACGATGATCATGCCGGTGCGCCGGCACAGATCGCGGCAGAACGGATCGTCCGACAATTCGTCGCCGAGCACCCAGCCGCCGCCGTGGAAATACACCACGATCGGATGCGGCCCCGGCGTCGCCGGCCGGTAGAGCTTGTACGGCAGTGGGCCCTCCGCACCTTGCAGCATGCCGGTGCCGACCTCGCCGACCGGGCGGCCGGCGGGACGGCCTTTGTTGAACTCGGTGAGGAAGTCGCGCGCACCTTGCGCGCCCATCGTCTCGATCGGCGGCAGGTTCATCTCGCCGAGCATATTGAGCACCAGCCGCACATCCGGCTGCAAGCGCACCACCTCGCCGTCATTGCACTGCTCGGCAACGCCGGGCCCCGAGAGCCTGAAGCCGAGCATGCCGCGCGCGACCACCTCGTTGCAGATACTGCGATACGGACCGACGCCGCCGGTGTAGGGCATCACGCCCTGCGGCTTGCCGGGCACGTTGGCGCCCGTGTACCAGGTGTTGGCCAGCCGATGCAGCGTCAGCGTCGCACAATCGGCCATGTGGCGTTCCCAGCCGGCCTGCGCGGTCTCGGTTGCTTCCATCGTGGTGAATCCGGCATCGCGCAGCGCGGCGATGCGGTCGACCACCCAGTCGACATGCTGCTCGATCGAGACCGCCATGTTCGACAGCACCGACGGGCTGCCGGGACCGGTGATCATGAACAGATTGGGGAAGCCCGCGACGGTGACGCCGAGATAGGTCTGCGGTCCGTGCGCCCAGACATCCGACAGCGACTTGCCGCCCCGGCCGGAGATCGGGTGCACGGCCATGATCGCGCCGGTCATCGCGTCGAAGCCGGTGGCGAACACGATGACGTCGACATCGAAGCTGCGTTTGTCGGTCGAGATGCCGCCGGCCGTGATCGCCTTGATCGGCTCCTGCCGCAGATTGACCAGCGTCACGTTCGGGCGGTTGTAAGTCGCATAGTAGTTGGTATCGAGGCAGGGACGCTTGGCGCCGAACGGATGGTCGTGCGGGGTGAGCGCCGCCGCCGTCTCCGGATCCTTGACCACGGCGCCGATCTTCTCGCGGATCAGATCGGCGACCAGCCGGTTGCCGTCGACATCGACCGCCTGATCGGCCCAGAGCTGGGTCAGGATGTGGACGAGGTCGCCCGCCGCCCACGCCTTCTCGAAGCGCTCGCGGCGTTCGGCGTCGCTCAATTGCCAGCTCACCACGGTCTGCTGCGGATACGGCACGCCGGCCATCGACCAGCGCGCCTGCTCGCGATAGGCCGCGCGGTCGCTCTCGAAGAAGGTCTTGCGATCCTCCGGCGTCGGACCATTGCCGGCCGGCAGCGCGAAATTCGGCGTGCGCTGGAACACGGTGAGCTGCGCGGCCTGCTCGGCGATCAGCGGGATCGACTGAATGCCCGACGATCCGGTGCCGATCACGGCAACGCGCTTGCCCTTCAGATCGACGCCCTGATGCGGCCAGCGGCCGGTGAAATAGATTTCGCCCTTGAAGTCCTTGACGCCGTCGATCTCCGGCGGCTTCGGCGACGACAGGCAGCCGGTCGCCATGATGTAGTAACGGCACGAGACATTGGCGCCGTTGTTGGTCGCAATCAGCCAGCGCGACGTCGCATCATCCCAGGTCGCCTGCGTCACCTTGGTGCCGAACCTGATATCGCGGCGAAGATCGTAGCGGTCGGCGACGAAACCGAGATAGCGCAGGATTTCCGGCTGCGTCGCGTATTTCTCCGACCAGGTCCACGCCTGATCGAGCTCGGGATCGAAGGTGTAGCTGTAATCGATGGTCTGGATGTCGCAGCGCGCGCCGGGATACCGGTTCCAGTACCAGGTGCCGCCGACATCGGCGCCCTCTTCCAGCGCAACCGCCGAGAAGCCCGCCTTGCGCAGCCGATGCAGCAGATAGAGACCGGCGAAACCGGCGCCGACGACCGCGACGTCGACCTGCTGCGTGGTTCCGCTGTGCGTGGAGTCCGAAGCGCGTGCTGCAACTGCTGCGTCTGGCATGCCATTCCTCCCGTATGTTTTGATTTGACGGAAGGCTAGCCCTGCGCTTTCAGTTTGTCATCACGACAAACGCAATCTGAGGTCGCCGCAATTGTGACGCGTACGCTCTGGAGCAAGATGCGTAGCGTGTGGACGCAAGTGCGTCGTTATATGTTGCGTCGGTCAAGATCGAAAGACCCGCGCACGATAACTCAGCCCCGTCATCCTCAGGATGACGGGGCTATCGCTTCGTCAAACCGACCGCATCAAACCGCCATCGACCCGGATGTTCTGGCCGGTGATGTAGCCCGCGCCGTTGGAGACGAGGAAGGCGATGGTCGCGGCGATCTCCTCCGCCTTGCCGTAGCGCTTCATCGGCACGCTGTCGCGGCGCGCGTCGGTGGCCGGCAGGCTGTCGATCCAGCCCGGCAGCACATTGTTCATGCGGACGTTGTCGGCGGCGTAGCTGTCGGTGAACAGTTTTGTGAACGCGGCGAGCCCGGCGCGGAACACCGCTGAGGTCGGAAACATCGCGCTCGGCTCGAATGCCCAAGCGGTGGAGATGTTGACGATCGCGCCCGACTTCTGCGCCTGCATGTGAGGCGCAACGAGACGTGTCGGGCGGATCACGTTCATCAGGTAGACGTCGAGGCCGGTGTGCCACTGCTCGTCGGTCAGTTCCAGCACGCCGGCGCGCGGCCCGTGGCCGGCGCTGTTGACCAGCGCGTCGATGCGGCCCCAGCGCGCCATCACGCCGTCGACCGCGCGCTTCAGGTCGTCGTTCGAACGGTTCGAGCCGGTGAAGCCGATGCCGCCGAGCTCGGCGGCGAGCGCCTCGCCCTTGCCCGACGACGACAGGATCGCAACGCGAAATCCATCTGCGGCGAGTCGCCGCGCCGCCGCCGCTCCCATACCGCTGCCGCCTGCGGTGACGAGTGCGACCTTCTGTGTTGTCATGACTAGATATCCCGTTGATGACGAAACTGACGCAAGGTCTATCATCAGGGATCGCGCCGCGCGACAGACGGCCCGCCGCGCGGTGTCGCACTACTTCCGGAACACCTGCTTCGAACCGGCGTCGAACCTCGCCACCGGCCGATCCATCTGCCACAGTTCGATGTCATGGCGATCGACAAGACGGCTGGCCGATGTCACGGCCGCATCGTCGTCGCTGCAATCCATATTGACCACGCCGATGGAGCGGCTGTGCGGTCCGACGATATAGGCGCGATAGGTCGTCATCTTCGTTCTCCGGCTGTTGCGGCGAAGATGAGCGCGAGCACGTATGAATTCGAGAAGGACCGCGACGAGATCTTATAAAGACGGAATAAACGCCTGCCGCGAGCGGCCTACCAGGCGCGGTGGGCCGCTCGAAATCGCCGTCAGGCCGGCGCGCCGTTCTTGAGCAGCTTGGTCACGGCCGCGACCAGCTCGTCGGGCGAGAACGGCTTGTTGAGCAGCACGCTGTCCGGCACGCCCCGGGTCGGCCACTCGTCGCCGCCACCGCCGGTGATGTAGAGCACCGGAAAAGACGGGTCGATCTCACGCGCTCCGCGCGCCACGCGCCAGCCATCGAGCCGGCCGAGCAGGCGGATGTCGGTGACCAGCGCGCTGTATTTGGTTCGGAAGGCCTTCAGCAACGTCAGGGCTTCCTCACCCGAGCCTGCGATCGCCGGCTCATAGCCGCCGTCCCTCAGGGCGTCCTCTACCATCATCTGAAGATCACGATCGTCTTCGATGACGAGAATGATCGGCACGTCTTGCAAAGCTATCCCCCAGAAATCAGCCGGGTGCGCCGGCTCCGCGAGCATATGCAGCAAATAGTGGCTACCGTTTGCACGGCACCCCCAGTAAAAATACGGGTGTCAGATGCGTCCTATTCGTCGGCGAATTCGTCTTCTTCGTTGACCCCCGCTCTACCCCGCGGAGCCGGCTTTCTGCCGCCAAGCGATCCTGTGACATAAGGTTCGCGCGCTGCATAGGGGCTACGGCCGCCGGCACGCGCCGCGACCTCTTCGCCGGAGACGGCAGCGGGCTGGCAGATCAGGCGCCGGCTGGCCCGGCGCATCAGATCCACATGGATGTGGTCGTAGTGATAGACGTTAGAGCCTGGCGCGAGCACCGTGGTGAATTGCTGGCAGGCGGCGGCCTGGATATCGCGCAGAAAGCCCTGCTCCTCCGGCAGGCCCTTCCAGCCATCCTTCACCGAGATGCGTCGGCCATCGGCGAGCGTGAAGGCCGCAATATCGAGCGCATTGCCAAAGGCATGCTCGGAAATATGCGCATGCGAATTGCCGTTCATGCCCCGACAGGAATAGGCCGAGATCTGCTTGATCTCGACGACGCGGGCGCCGAACCAGCGCTGCGCCGCCGGCTGCACGGAATCGGCGAGCCAGCGCTCCAGCACCGAGACGATCGGACACGCCAGCGTTGCGGCAGGCTTCACTGCGACCGGGCCGACCGTCATCACGGGGTTGCCGCTCGACGGGCCGAGCCGCGGTGCCGCCGCCGCACCGGACGGCTGCTGTGAATAAGGCGCAGGTGAGTAAGGCGCGGCCGCGCCCTCGCGCTGCGGATTGCCGGGCAGGCCCGGATAATAAGGTCGCTCGCGGCTCGCATCGGGCGAGCCATCCGGCGGCAGGTCGATCTCACCCTGCTGCGGCGGGACGCCGGGCGCCGACAGCGACACCGGTCCGTTCGGCTGGCTGCCATAGTTCGGTTGGCCGACGGCTTGTTCGGAATATGGCGCCTGCGCGGGCGGCGGGCTCGGCTGACGATTGATCGGCCAACGCGGCTGGTTGCCGACCGACGCCGGCGGACGCAGGCTGTCGTCGGCAAATCCGTAAGCTGAACTGGCTTCGCCGAGCGCGGCGACCTTGAGCGGAAACTCGGCGCCGCAGACACCGGGGCCGGAAATCGGATCGATGCGGACGAGGTCCGGGCCTTCCTTGACCGCGCCGGATTTCAGGCAAGCGGCCTCGGCCTCGGCCCGCCACGGTTCGCGCTCGGCAGTCTGGAACAGACCGCGACCGCAACCAGCAAGCGACACAAGGACAAGGGAGCCGACGAGATACAAACGAACTCCACGCGTCATGGCGCGGAGGTTCTGCGAATTTGATTAAAGACTCTTCAACGCATTTCGACTGTTTGATTTCAGCTGTCTTTAACTATGCAGTGGAACCCTGGCCGCGCGATCGCATCGATCTCTCGTTGTGTCACCAACCATCGCGGATGCTCCGCGCTGTTCATCTTTAAATTGTATTTGCAAACGCTACAATCATGTCGAAATCTGACGGACGGTATCCGGGGCGGGCGGCCAATGCGCAACCCGCAACGCCGCGGAATTTATTTGCGGGCGCTTCAACGCCTTGATTCGCCGCCTGTTTGAGCCGCGCATCGCAATGCGGTATCGGGTAGGAACATCGGGCTTGGCAGCAAGGCTGACTTTTTCGGCCAGGAACCAGTTGCTAGCTTTTGCGTTAATGCGGGCAGCGTTGTGAACCAAGGGAGCGTCCCCATGGATTTCGCGAGTCCTCTGCTGAGCAAGCTGAGCATTGTGGCCGCGTACATCGCGTTCGCCTTCGTCGGCGCCATCATTCTCGGCGTGTTCTGAAGTTCGATAGGCATAGAGTTCAGCGCCCGGCGGCCGCCCCGCCGGGCGCTTTTGTTTTTCTGGTCGACACCACCATCCCGTCACCCTGAGGAGCGCGCATCGCGCGCGAGGTGGCAAACAGTTCGACGGCGTCCGGTTACAGGTTGGACAGCTGCGTAGTCACGAGCGCGGCTCGGCCCGGAGTTGCCCCTGCGTGATCACGCGGTGCCGTGCGCGCGAGACGCGGACCCAGTCGGCACCGGTGCAGTAGACGCGGCCGAGCGCACAGGACAACACCCGCAGTTTGTCGGCCCCCTTCAACTCGATCGTGCCGTAATGGATCGTGCCGCTGTCCTGGCTGGAGACGCCGCCATCCCAGCGCGCGTCCTGCTTCGGCTTCATGTTGATCAGCACGGCTTCGCCGAGATCGCGCGTCGTCCTGTCGAGCGCATAGCCGCACAGCGCCGTGCCGCAGTGACGGATGCGCACCAGATCGTTGGCTTCGGTCTGCCAGTCGCCGATCGGACCGTCGTCCGCCTCGTCGGCCTCGCGCGAAACCTGCAGCACCGGCGCCGGACGCGCAGACGCTGCGGGCACCGCAGCCGGCGGCTGAGCTGCGACGACCGGCGGCGGCTGCGGGGTCATCACGCGCGGCGGCGACGGTGCTGACGGTGGCGACGCGGCAGCCGGCACGGCTGGCGCGGGCTTGTACACGATGATCGGGGGCGGCGCGGGAGGCGCTGCGGGCACGGGCACGGGCGCGGGCTGCGCGCTTGCGGCCGGCGTGGCCGGGACCGCTGCCGTCGCCGCGGGCGCAGGCACCGGCTTGATCGCACGACCGTTGTCAGCGCCGTGATCGCGCCTCGATGGACCCGATACCGAGACACAGGACAGCGCGCGGCAGCGCGTCTTATCGAGATGGACGCGGTGGCCGCCGATCGAGAACGAGATGCCCTCGCCGGCGTTGGCGAGCGGCATGAACAGCATCAGCGCGACGGGCAGGCAGAAGCGCTTCATCGAAACCTCCAAAACGTCCGATGACGCTAGGGGCACCGTGCTCGCGGCGCAGTGATCTCCGTCACCGTGGCGAGCCGTTCGGCTCTGCCCGGCAACGTGATGTGCATCACGGAATCGGAAGCCGGCGGCGCGTAGCGTCCGGACCAATCACCGCCCCGCTCAACGCCATGGAGACTCACGATGCAGAAGCTCGTTGCGATCGCCGCGCTGCTGATGGCCACCACGTCAGCGCATGCCGGCGGCACCGGCATCACCTTCCAGATCGACGGCCAGCGCATCCATGTCGAGGCGCCGCGCAATTGCAGCGCGCTGTCCTGCATCCGCATCTCGGCGCCCGGCTATAACGGCACGATCGGCGGCATCGGCAAGAATCTCGGCTCGAAGTCCAACGACGATGACGATGTCGCCTCGTCGACGAGCTCTCCGCCACCCGCGCCACCGCCCGCACCTGCTCCGGTTCAGGCCGCCGCGCCGCAACCGGCCGCGCCGACCGCCCCCGCTGTCCCGCCCCCTGCGCCGCCGGCAACGGTTGCGACGGCGGCCCCTGCGCCCGTCGACGCCGCGCCCGTCGCGCCTGCACCGGTAGCCGCACAACCTGCGCCGCAGCCGCAAGCCGCTCCGATTGCCGCCGCACCGGCGCCGACCGGACCGATCGGCGTCTGGGCCACCGAGGAGAACAAGGGCAATGTCCGCGTCGAAGCCTGCGGCGCCAATCTGTGCGGCTATTCGGCGACAAGCAACGAACGCATCCTGATCAACATGAAGCCCGACGGCAGCAAGTGGAGCGGCCGCATCCACGATCCCGACTCCGGCCGCAACTACGACTCGACGATCGCGATGAAGGGCCCGAATGCGATGCGCGTGCAGGGCTGCGCCTTCGGCGGCATGTTCTGCGGCGGCCAGACCTGGAAGCGGGTCAGCTAGGCGTCACATTTCCTTTCCGGATCGCCCTGATGTCCGCGGCCGCGCAAGCGGCGAGCGGACATCATTCTGACTGGTCCGACGGTCGCTTCATGTTGATCGCCGGACGCGCTATAAGCGTCGCAATGTCGAGGTTGAATCGAACCTGCGGGCGGCTTGCGATGGCGATGACGGCTCTTGAACTCGGTCTGCGGGGCGCGGTGGTCGCGCTGTTCCTGGTGGTTTGCGCAGTGCTGCTGCTGCGCTACGCGGCGGTGCATCGCGCCGCGCATCTCGGTGCCGCGATGGGCGTGGCCGGCGCGGCCTACGCGATCACCACCGCACCGTTCTTTCCCGCATCGTCATTCGGCTGGAGCTCTCCCTTCATCGCGCTCGCGATGGGCTCGCCGGTGATCTTCTGGCTGTGGGCGCGCGCGATGTTCGACGAGCGGTTTGCGCTGCGGCCCTGGCATGCGGCGGTGTGGACGCTGCTCGCCGGCCTTGGCGTCGTGAGCCACAATTGCTGGACGATCTGGCCCGATCTCGCCGGGCCGTGCGGTCGCGTCCTGGCGCTGGCGACGATCGGGTTTTCCGTGCTCGGGATCGCGCAAATTCCGAAGGGATGGCGCAGCGCCGTGACCACGGCGCGCGGCCGGATCCTGATCGCGCTGCTGATCGGCATCGGCCTTCAGATGATGTTCGCCGCCGCGGCCGGGCTCGCCGCAATGCCGGACCTCTCCATCAGCCGCAGCGCCGCGCTGGCGCTTGGTGCATTCGCGCTGATCGCGATCTGGATGATACTGTTCGATCCGCCCGCGAGCCAGCCGGCGGTTGCCCGCGCCCACGGCGGAACTGGTCATCAGGCCGCACGGGTCGCGCGTTCGCTCGCCAATGCCGGTCCGTCAGCCTCGAGCCAGGCCGCGCTGAACCACCTCAAGCATCTGATGGCGACCGAGCGGACCTATCGGCAGGAAGGGCTGACCATCGGCGTGCTCGCGGTCAGGCTCGGCATGCCGGAATACCGGCTGCGGACGCTGATCAATGACGGGCTCGGCCACCGCAACTTCAACGCCTTCCTCAACCGCTATCGGCTCGACGAGGCCAAGGCGGCGCTCGCCGATGCCGGCCAGGCCGAGGTACCGGTGCTGACGATTGCGCTCGACGCCGGGTTCCAGTCGCTGGCGCCGTTCAACCGCGCCTTCAAGGCGGACACCGGGCTGACGCCGACCGAGTTTCGCCGGCAGGCTATCGCCGGCAAGACCGCACCGGATGAGGTGGAAATCGCCGGTTCAAACTGACAATTCGCTCCTCGAATTCAGAAATCGATAGGCCGACAGGCCCACAATCTGCCTAGCTGTGCCGACGCGGGCGCGGGTCGCGCCAATGCGTGAGATGACAAGCGGAGTTCAACGGCCGATGAAGCATTTCTTCACCGCGGCAAGGTTGCTGGCCCTCGACCTGGCGTCGACCCTCGTCTTTCTCGTTCTGTTCCTGCTGACCCACAACACCGCGCTCTCGGTCGGCCTCGGCATCGCGTTCGGCGTCACGCAGATCGGTATCCAGATCATACGCGGCAAGCGGATCGACACCATGGAATGGCTGAGCCTGGTCCTGGTGGTCACCGCCGGCACCGCGACACTGCTCACGAATGACCCGCGCTTCGTGCTGTTCAAGCCGAGCGTGATCTACGCCATCGTCGGCGTCGTGATGCTCAAGCCCGGCTGGCTGAACCGCTATCTGCCCGAGATCGCGCAGACGGTCGTGCCCGATGTCGCCATCAAGGTCGGTTACGTCTGGTCGGGGCTGATGTTCGTCTCCGCCGCGGTGAACGCCTTCGTCGCGCTCACCTGCGAGATCACGACATGGGCCGTCGTGATGCCGGTCTTCGGCATCGTCAGCAAGATCGTGGTGTTCCTCGGCGGCTTTACCGCGATCCGCCTCACCGCCAGGCGCCGCATCCGCGCCATGCCCGAAGCTCAGCGCGAGGCCGTGCTCGCGCTCGAGGGGGCTCCGGCGGCGGCGACACCATAGGCGCTGACGTTGCCCGTCGGCGTGTGGTTGACGAAACAAACCGGCGCGCGACGAAACCATTTTGCCGTGCGCACGAAGAATTGCCGAAACCAAACCTGCCTAGTGATGGCCTCCGCGACACGCTGCAACGGCGCGATCATCACAAGGGGGACATCATGGCTTTCACTGCTTCCACGCTGCGTCACGGCAAACTGCTGGCGGCAACCGCGTTCGCGCTCGGTCTGTTGACTTCGGCCTCCTATGCCTACACCGACGAACAGCAGCAGCTGTGCACCGGCGACGCGATGCGGTTGTGCAGCTCGGAAATCCCCGACGTCGATCGCGTCACCGCCTGCATGGTGCGGCAGCGCACGCTGCTCAGCGATGGCTGCAAGGCGGTGTTCCACTACGTGCCGCCCGCAACCGCCGCGCAGCCCGCAAGCTACGCCCCCGCGGCCAGGCCGGCGAAGCCACTCAACATCACTCCTCACAAGCGCGGCTAAGCAAAACCCTGGCAACGACCAGGCACCGTGCTTCCGCTCGGGAGCGCGGTGCTTGATCGTTCTGGTCCGCCATGACAACAAGGCAGGACCGTTCATTCGGCATTCAGCCTGACGCGGCTCAATTGCCAGTCCCCAATGCCTCCCGGGAATCGATGGTGATGCGCCGCGCCTTCCTTTATGCGCTTCTGCTTGGTGCCGGCGTCACGATGGGTTGGCATACAACGGCCAATGCCGCGCCGAAGCTGACGCAGCTCGCGCAAGCGCAGCCTGCACCGGCACCCTTGCCCGCCCCCGCACCGAGTGCGACACCGTCAACGCCAGCGCCTGCCACGCCAGCGCCTGCCACGCCCGCCCCGGCTGCCGCGCCGCAGGCCACGGCGCCCGAGCCGATCGGCAACGTCGCAACGCTGACCGGCACCGCCACAGTCACGCGCAACAACACCACGACGCCGCTGCAGATCCGCGACGATATCTTTGCCAATGACGACGTCGCGACATCAGCGACCTCCTCGCTCGGCATCACCTTCAACGACGGCACCACCTTCAACCTGCGGGCCAATGCCAGGATCACGATCGACAATTACGTCTACGATGACGGCGGCCAGCAGAACAGCGCGCTGTTCAACGTCGCCAAGGGCACGGCGGCGTTCGTCGCCGCCGCCGTCGCCAAGACCGGCGACATGAAGATCTCGACGCCGACCGCGACGCTCGGCATCCGCGGCACCACCGGCCTCGTCGAGGTGCCCGAAGGCGCGACCGCGACCAGCAACAATGTCGGCATCAAGCTCTATCCCGATGCCGACGGACATGTCGGCCGCATCGAGGTCAACGACCGCAGCGGCGCCTCGCTCGGCGTGCTGACACGCGGCGCGAGCGGGTTTGCGATTCGTCCAGGCGCCGGCGGTGCCCGTTTCGCCGCGGTGCCGCTGACGATCTCGCCGCAACAGATGACGCGCGACCAGGGCTTCGTGCGCGCGGTGCATTCGGCGCAGACGCTGGGCCGTCAGGTCGTGACCGAGCAGCGTGACTTCCGCCGTGCCAATCCCGACTTCCGCAGGGCCAATCCGGCCGCGCCCTATCCGAATCGCGGCCAGCCGGTGCAGCCGAACCCGCAGCGCCAGAACGGCCTGCCGGGCCAGAACCGCAACGCGCCGCAGCAGCCGGGTCAGCAAAACCGTCCGGGCCAGCCGCAGCAACCGGGCACGCAACCCAGCACGCCCGGCCGGCAGGGCTCGCAGCAGCAGCCGGGCACACAGCAGCAAGGCGGCGCGCAGCACGCGTTGCCCGGCCAACCCGGCGGCACGACGCTGCCGCACGCGCCCGGCGTCCAGACGCCAGCCGGACAACGGCCTGCGGGACAACAGCCCACGCGCCAAGAGCCCACACGTCAGGGAGGCGCGACGCAACCCGGCGGACAACAGCAACCCGCGCGTCAAGGCGGTCTGCAGCCCGGCCGTACGCAGGTGCCAGGCGGCGTCCGCCAGCCGGGACAACCAGGTCAACCGGGCGTGCCGCGACAGGGCGCGGCGCAACCTGCGCCGCAGGCACCCGGCGAGGTGCGGCCCGGCATTCAGCAGGCCACACCCGGCGTGCGTCCGGGCATGCAGCGGCCCGCAGTTCAGGCCCGCCCCGGCTTCACGCAACGGCGCGCACCGCCGCCGCGCGCAGCGAAGCCGCCGCCCCGGGACAAGCGCCGTAATTGATGAGAGCGCGCGGCGTCAGGCCGCGCGGCGCAGCCAGTCGCGCACGCGCTCAATCAAATTCTTGCGCGGGATCGGTTGGACTGTGGTGGCAACCGGTTCGATCTCGCGCGCAGATGACGGCGGCGGTTCGGATGCAGTTGCTTCCACAACATGCGCGGTCTCGATCGCTTCGCCGCTATCCGCGGCACTATACTCCGGCACCTTCGCCGGCTGATCCGGTTCGGTATCCATCACCGCAATATCGGACGTATCGGCTGTGACCGGCAACTCTACAGGCGCCGGCGTATCGACAACGATCGGCGTCTCGGCATCCTCGGGCGCATTCGCGACCACGGGGACCTCCGCCGTAACGGGCGCTTCAGCGATCGCAGCTGCGTCAACGACCGGCTCTTCCTCGGCAAGCCGCGCGCGCCGTCGCTCCGCAGCCACGTTCCGCAACTGTGCACGCCGCTCGCGCTCGGCGTTCGCCGCGGCCTGCATCGCGATCGGGCCGACATTCTCCAGGAACGCGCGCTCATAGCCGCGCGACAGGCGATCGAGCGCTTCATCGAGCGGCAGCCAGTCCACTTCCCTGATGTCGCTCATCAACGCGCGCACCGGCTCGCCGCCGGCATCCATGCGCCAGTAATGCACCACCTTCGAGCGGCCGCCTGAATCATAGACCAGCGTGCCGAGGAATTCGTGTACCACGACATCGTGGCCGGTTTCCTCCAGCACCTCGCGCTCGGCGGCCTCGCGCGGCGTCTCGCCATCGTCGAGCTTGCCCTTCGGCAACACCCATTCATTGCGCTTGCGCAGGCGCACGACGGCAAAGCGCGGCAGAGCCTCCCGCCGCAGCACAATGCCTCCCGCCGCCAGAACAGGCGTCCGCGCCATCACGTGTCCATCGGGTTTGCGATTTAGGATCGTCGCGCGACGATCTCGCCTATCTTAAAGCATGATCCGGAAAAGTGGAAACCGGTTTTCCGGGCAGATCATGCTCAAAGAATGACGCGCAGCAAACAACGAGATCAGTTTGCAGGCTTTTTCAACAACGGTTCGCCGCATTTGATCCGTGTTCCCTCCGCGACATTGTCGCAGAATTCGAAATCGCCGGGCGCCAGCAGGATGATGGTCGAGCCGTGCTCGAACCAGCCGAGCTCGTCGCCCTTCTTCACATGTGCGTCACAGGGGAAATCCACCGGACCGCGCGATTGCGCGTTCAGCGTGACGTCGAGGAAATGCAGGCGGAGGCTGGCGACAAGGATCGCGGCGACCGGAACCAGCGTCAGCGCCTCGCCGGTCGGAAGCTTCGCCCGCAGCACCGCGCGCTCGTTCTTGCAGAACAGCCGCTCGACCCGCTTTAGCGCGATCGGATTGACGTTCCAGACGTCGCCATGGATGAACGTCACCTTGTCGATCGCAAGATCGTACGGCGCATGGAAGCGGTGATACATGCTCGAGGTCAGCCGCAGCGTCACGAAGCGGCCGTTTTTGTGCTGCTCCACCAGCGCGGGATCGCCGAGCAGGTCGAGCAGCGAATACGGCGCGCCCTTGACCTGGAAAAGCTGCCCATCCTCGATCCGCCCATGCGCGCCGATGATCGCATCCGACGGGCTCGCGATGATGGCGGGATCGGCCGCCGCCGGGCGCAGGCCGGGCTTCAGCTCGCGGGTAAAGCAATCGTGCAAACTCTTGAACTCGGTCTTCTTCGCCTCGGACAGATCGAGGTCGGAGAACAGCTTCCAGCAGGCGATCGAGGCATCGCGCACCAGGGGGTTCTCGACCTTGGAGAACCAGCCCATGAATCGGGTGATCGCCGCCCGCGGAATCCGGTTGGTTAGCAGGAAATTGAGGTCCTCCTGCTGGGTGAATGCCGAGATCAGGCCCTTGACTGTCATGAATTTGTTAGGTGCCGACGCTAGCGCTTCTGTCATGGAAACATCCCTTCCGATTCTCTCGCTGTCCGCCGCCGCGCTTGCCGGCGCCGCCGCAGCTTTCCCCAAAATTCAGGCCCGCCTCGCGCTGTCGCGGGCCAAGCACCGCTCGCTGACCGGACACTCCAAGATGTCCAAGATGGTGGCGCGCATGGTGCCGCACTACGAATTCGACATCGACACGTTCTTTTGCTCCGACGGAGCCCCGAAGGACGTCGCGATGCAGCGCCAGGACGGCTTCTTCCGCCTCGCCGGCCTCTACGCGGATCGCTACCCCAAGGGCCGCGCGCTCACCGCCGAGGTGACGGAGCGGATCTCCGACCTGCAGTTCACCGAAACCTACCGCGTGCCGTTCCAGTACAGCCGCCTGGTGCGCGAGCATCTCGGCACCTCGGCCTTCGTCGAGGCGTCCAGCGGCGTCACCGTTACCGACCTCGACGGCAATGTGTCCTACGACCTGACCGGCTCCTACGGCGTCAACATCTTCGGCAACGACTTCTACAAGGAGTGCATCGCCGAGGGTGAGAAGCGGGCGCACGCGCTCGGTCCCGTGCTCGGCCCCTACCACCCGATCATTGCCGACAACGTCAAGCGGCTCTGCGAGATCTCCGGCCTCGACGAGGTCTCGTTCCACATGTCCGGCACCGAGGCCGTGATGCAGGCGGTGCGGCTCGCACGCTACCACACCAAGCGGACGCATCTGGTGCGGTTCGCCGGCGCCTATCACGGCTGGTGGGGCGAGGTGCAGCCCGGCGTCGGCAATCCGGTGTCGCCGCACGAGACCTACACGCTTGCCGACATGTCGGAGAAGACGCTGCACGTGCTGCGCACTCGCAAGGACATCGCCTGCGTGCTGGTCAATCCGCTGCAGGCGCTGCATCCGAACGGCAACGCGCCCGGCGATTCCGCGCTGGTCGATTCGTCGCGCTCCTCCCGCTATGACCGTGCCGCCTACACCGAATGGCTGAAGAAGCTGCGCGAGGTCTGCACCGAGCGCGGCATCGTCCTGATCTTCGACGAGGTGTTTGTCGGCTTCCGCCTCGCCGCCGGCGGCGCCCAGGAATATTTCGGCGTCAAGGCCGACATGGTGACCTACGGCAAGAGCCTCGCCGGCGGGCTTCCTGTCGGCGTGGTGTGCGGCCGCAAGGACCTTATGCGGCGTTTCCGCGACGACCGGCCGGCCGACATCTGCTTTGCCCGCGGCACCTTCAATTCGCATCCCTACGTGATGACGGCGATGGACGAGTTCTTGAGCCGGCTCGCCAGCCCCAACTTCCGCTCGATCTACAACGGGCTGGAGGAGACCTGGAACGGCCGCGCCAAGGCGCTCAACGACCGCCTCACCGAACAGGGCCTGCCGGTTCGCGTCGGCAACATCTCGTCGATCTGGACGGTCTATTACACCGAGCCGTCCCGCTACAACTGGATGCTGCAATACTATCTGCGCGCCGAGGGCCTGGCGCTGAGCTGGGTCGGCACCGGCCGCCTGATCTTCACCCTGAACTACACCGACGCCGACTTCGCCGAGGTCGCCGACCGCTTCGTCACGGCCGCCGAGAAGATGAAGCGCGACGGCTGGTGGTGGCACAAAGAAGGCCTCACCAACAAGAACATCAAGCGGCAGATCCTGAAAGAGATGGTCGCCGTGAGGTTCGGGCGCTGAGGCTAGTCCCAAGCACCGCTGTCTCCCCCCCTCGCCCCGCTTGCGGGGAGAGGGTTGGGGTGAGGGGGAGTCTCCACATACTCGCTGACAAACGGACTCGCGGAGAGTCCCCATCACCCGGATTGCATCTGCGATGCAATCCGGCCTCTCCCCGCAAGCGGGGAGAGGCGAAGTGAGCGTGCGGTCAAGAATATTCAACGCGAAGCTATCCGCTCTGTTCCCAAGAACGTAGATGCCCGGGACGAGCCCGGGCATGACGCAGTTCAAAGACGTTGGAGCAACGATCAGGCGTGCCTGACGTGCTTCTCGAGACCCGGATCGATCAGCTCGCCCTTCATCAGGAACAGCGGCGCCTTGTGATAGAGCTTGAGGTCATGGAAGGGGTCGGTGACGATCTTGGTCATCCAGACGAGGCCGGTCTCGACGTCGCGGATGAAGAACAGGTGGATGGTGCGGAACAGAAGGCCGCCGATGCCGACCGCGAGCCAGATCTTGGCGACCTGACGGGTGAAGTCGCCCATCGTGACCCAGGGCTTGAACAGGCCGAACAGGGTCGGGTCGAAATACAGCACCATCGGCGACAGCGCCCAGATCGCCATCAGCACGACCTTGCGCTGCAGATTGTAGCCGACCTTGATGTCTTCCTTGTGCTCGTGGGTCGCCTGGTTAACGTGATCGTAGCCCTTCGGCTCGAAGAAGAAGTGGCCGGCCTGGCGCGAGGTCATCGAGACCAGCCAGCCGACCAGCGCCGACACCACCGGATCGAAGAACAGCATCACATAGGCGAACAGGAAGCTCAGCGCGCTGACGAAGTGCAGGCTCTGGTTGATCCGGCTGTGGTGGTAGAAGCGATGGTCATCCCAACGCTGGGTACGCAGCTCTTGCAGAAAGTTCTTGATCATTGGTTCCCCCAACATCTTTCGGGACAGGATTTACAGGGATTCGATGTATCGCGTGTGACATCATCATAATGACATATGACAATGCGGAGCGACGCCTTGACGCAACCGGAGAAGGGTTTTGCCTCATCCCGGCGAGGTTTGCGGGGATGAAGCTGAGGAGATCGTAGCATCCTGGCTTGGGAGCGCTGCGCGCCACCTCACCCGGGAGGACCGGCGGCCCTGGGCCGCCTTGGTCAGGCCGCCTCAGGCTGCCTGCTTAGGCGGCCTTGGCGACATCAGCCTTGCGGAAGCGGACCAGCGAGAAGTGGCCGAGCGGCGGGATCAGGCGGCGCTCCGCGAGCTCCATGCCGCGCGCGCCGGCCAACCATTTGGTGTAGCGCGACCAGGCGAATTCGGCGGTGCGGAACCCGAGCGGGCGCACCACCGGCTGCAGCTTCTGCTCGATGAAGCGGCGCACGCCGGCATCGGCGCTGACACGGGTCAGGACGATCATCTCGCCGCCGGGCTTCAGCACCCGGGCGAACTCGTCCATGGCAGCTTCCGGGTTCGGCACCGCCGACAACACGTACTGCGCCATCACGACGTCGAACGAATTGTCGGGGAATTCGAGCTTCTCGGCGTCCATCACCGCGAGCCCCTCGACATTCTTCAGGCCCTGCTCGGCAACCCGCTTCTTGGCCTTCTCCAGCATCGCCTCGGAGATGTCGGTGCCGAAGATGCGCACATTCTGACTGTAAAGCGGCAGCGAGATGCCGGTGCCGACGCCGACCTCGAGCACGCGGCCGCCGATCTTGTTGGTGGCCTGGATCGCGGCCTGGCGGCCCTTGCTGAACACGCCGCCGAATACGAGGTCGTAGATCGGGGCCCAGCGGTCATAGGCCTGCTCGACCGTTTCGCGGTCGAAGTCCATGGAACGGTCGGCGCCCAGCTTGATGATTTCAGCCATAGTAGAGTCTCTCGTCTTTCGTTCGATTGAGCTGTTAATTCGGAACCGCACTGCGGCCGGCGACGCGGCGGGCGGGCCGCGGCGCGCGGCTCGGCTGCAACGTGGCCAGATTGCCGATGAACTGACGCGCACTGTTTTCCCAGGAACGCTCCAACGCAAAATTGCGGCAGTCCGCGCGCGACATGTTCAGCGCGCGCAGGCAGGCGCTGCGCAGATCGTTGTCGATCGCGCCGATCGGATGATCCGCGATGACGTCCTTCGGGCCGGTGACCGGGAACGCCGCGACCGGCGTGCCGCAGGCCAGCGCCTCGAGCTGCACGACGCCGAAAGTGTCGGTCAGGCTCGGGAATACGAACACGTCGGCGGCGGCGAGATGCGAGGTCAGATCCTGGCCCTTCTTCTCGCCGAGGAAAATCGCGTCGGGATACTTCTGTTGCAGCGCCGCACGCTGCGGGCCGTCGCCGACCACGACCTTGGAGCCCGGCAGGTCCAGCGACAGGAAGGCGTCGAGATTCTTCTCAACCGCGACGCGGCCCATGGTCATGAAGATCGGCCGCGGCAGGTCGAGCACCGCCGGCTGGTCCGGATTGAAGATCTTGGTGTCGACGCCGCGGGTCCAGAAGCCGAGCTTGCGGAAGCCGCGCCCGGCAAGCTCCGTGCGCAGCGAGTCGGTCGCGACCATCGTCATCGATCCGGCGGCGTGGAAGTGGCGCAGCACGGCATAGCCGACGCTGTCCGGAATTCCGGTGCGCACCGAAACATATTCCGGAAAGCGCGTCGTGTAGGAGGTGGTGAAGGCGAGCTTGTTGCGCTGGCAATAGCCGCGCACTGCCCAGCCGATCGGCCCCTCGGTCGCGATGTGGATCGCCTCGGGCGCGGCCTCCTCGATCCGGCGCGCGATCTCGCGGCGGTTCGGCAGCGCCATGCGCAGGCCCGGATAGGTCGGCACGCCGACCGAACGGAAACCGTCGGGGGTGAGGAATTCGATCTCGGCGCCGAGCGTCGCTGCGCTACGCGCAAGCGAGGTCAGCGTCCGGACCACGCCGTTGACTTGCGGATGCCAGGCATCGGTCGCAACGAGTATGCGCATCGCAGGAGACCCAAATCGTTAATCTTGATTCTGCTCGCACGACGTTCTGACATGGATGTTTCAAACGTATGACGTCATCGAAATGTTAGGTTGTTTTTCACGGCGAACTGCCGGTTTTTCGTGTAACATGACAGCCAGATGTCAGAGCAGCAGAGTGAACATCCCGGCACCACGCGCCGCAGGCTCAAACGGCGAAACTCCTCGCTCCTGATCCTCGCGGTCGGCATCTTCGTGTTTGCCGCCGCCGCCGCGGCGCTGTTCTACGGTCTGCGTTCGACAACCCTCTCGATCGCGGTCGGCCCGACCGGCAGTGAAGACGTCAAGCTCATCCAGGGGTTCGCGCAGGCCTTTGCGCGCGACGGCGGCGCGGTGCGGCTGAAACCGGTCACGACACAGGGCGCCGCCGAAAGCATTGCGCTGTTCGCCGCGAACAAGGTCGACCTCGCGGTGGTGCGCGGCGATCTCAGCCTGCCGGCGAGCGCCGAGGCGGTTGCGATCCTGCGCAAGAATGTCGTTGTGCTGTGGGCACCGTCGGGCGGCAAGGGCAAGCCGCGGTCCGCGAAGATCAAGAGCATCGACGACCTCGCCGGCCGCAAGGTCGGCGTCGTCGGAAGCACCCCGGCCAACGTCACGCTATTGCGCGTGATCCTGACCGAGTCCGGCGTCAACCCCGACAAGGTCACGATCACTCAATTCGCAGTCAACAAGGTCGCCGATCTGGCGCGCGATCCCTCGCTCGACGCCTACATGACCGTCGGGCCGCTCGACAGCAAGGTGACGGCGGAAGCGATCGCGGCGACGGCGGCCGCGCGCGGCGAACCGAAATTCCTCCCCATCGATGTCTCGGAAGCGATCGCGCAGAAACATCCGCTCTATGAGTCCGAGGAGATCGCCGGCAGCATCTTCTCCTCCTCTCCGGCCCGTCCCGAGGACAAGGTCGAGACCGTCGGCGTCAATCACCTCATCATCGCGCAACATGCCCTTCACGAAGCAACCGTCGGCACGCTCGATCGGCAATTGTTCACGCAGCGGCTCCAGGTCGCGCGCGATCTGCCGGCGGCAGCCAAGATCGAGAAGCCGGACACCGACAAGGATGCCGCGCTGCCGGCGCATCAGGGCGCGGCCGCCTATATCGACGGCACCGAGCGCACCTTCCTCGAAAAATACTCCGACTACATCTGGGGCGGCATCCTGCTGGTCTCCGGCCTCGGCTCGGCGGGCGCATGGCTGCGCCACTATGCGAAGCGCGACGAGCGCGAGCAGTACGTCACCCACCGCGACAATCTGCTGAAGCTGATCTCGCGGGTACGCGGCGCCGAGACGGCGGATGAACTCGCCGCGATGCAGGGCGACGCAGACGCGCTGCTGCGCGAGGCGCTCGATTGCTACGACGACGGCGCGATCGAGGAAGGCGATCTCTCAGCGATCGGGCTGACGCTCGAGCAATTCCATCACGCGGTCTCCGACCGCCGCGCGGTGATCAACGGCGAGAAGCCGGCCCTGCCGAGGACACGGGCCAGCTAGGCGCGCACGGCGATTGCACCGAGAGCAATGTGCACCGAGAGCAATGTTTGGATTGCGCGTGCATCCGCGCGTGGCCATATCAGTACGACCACAACGCTCTGCACGACATTATGACCACATCCCTCATCGCCGACATGCCCGCGCCGTTCGTACTCGCGGTCGCCCTCGCCGGCGTGCTCCTGATCTCCTTCATGAAGGGCGCGTTCGGCGGCGGCTTTGCCATCGTCGGCATTCCGCTGCTCTCGCTGGCGATGGACCCGATCGCGGCCGGCGCGCTGCTCGCGCCGCTGTTCGTCGTCATGGACATCACGGCGCTGCGGTTCTGGCGCCCCAATACGTGGTCGCGCGCCGACCTCGCGATGCTGCTGCCGGCGCTCGTCGTCGGCATCGGCCTCGGCTATTTCGTGCTGCGCGACCTCGACCGGCACGCCGTCGAGATCGTGATGGGCCTGGTGACGCTGGTGTTCGCCGCGCTGTGGTTCATCGGCGGCGGCGAGATCAAGCCGCGGCCGCGCTCGACGGTCAAGGCGACGCTCGCGGGGCTCTCTTCCGGCGTCACAACCATGGTTGCCCATTCGGGCGGACCACCGCTTGCGATGTACCTGCTCCCGCTCGGCATGCCGAAGGCGCTCTACGCCGGCACCACCAGCCTGTTCTTCACGGTCGGCAATTTGCTGAAGGCCGGACCGTGGCTGGTGCTCGCGACGCCGTCGCGCAGCCTGTGGATGCTGATGGCGCTTTGCGTGCCGGCCGTGCCGGTCGGCGTCTGGGCCGGCTGGCGGCTGCATGAACGCCTCGACCAGCGCGCGCTCTACCGTCTCTGCTATGCCATTCTCGTCGTCACCGCGGCCAAGCTGCTGTGGGACGGACTGGCCGGATACGTTCGTTTCTGAGCGTCGGCGGCGCTCCTGCAGCTCTGGGCACGGACGGCGTTGTGGTGCCCGTCAGGAAGATCGTGCGCTCCGGCTGCCGCTCACACTGACGGCGAGTGGCCCGATCCCCTCGAGCGTTCGGGCCATATCGTCCGGCTCGAGCCGCCTGCGGGCCACGAACGAGAAACGGCGGCGCAGCTTCAGGACCGGCTTCTCGATCCAGTGCCAGGAGAACGCCGCGAACGTCGTGATCAGCACCAGCGCGACGGCGAACTGGACAATCGGCGATGCGTTCGGCAGCCAGACCTTCACCACCTGCTGCATCGGAAAACCGTACAGATAGATCCCGTAGGAATAGTCGCCCCTTGAAAACAGCGGCAGCCGCGGCAGCTTCGAGAGACCGAGGAACACGGTGATATAGACCAGCGCCGGAGCAACGACGGCGTTGAGGAGGGGCTGGGTGATCCAGGCAGCCGGTCCAAGTAGTGCGGCTCCGACGCAGAGCGCGCAGCAGACGGCGAGGATGCGCCCGTCATAGGGAATGCGGTCGCGGTAAAGGTAGATCGCGATCCCGAGCAGGCAGGCAACCGGCAGCTTCGCGCCGCGCCCGAGGAACAGCGCCGTGCTGAAGATCTTGTCGTACAGAGTGCCGGCGACGCCGGGAGGCAGTTGCGACGGCGTTGCGACATGTCCGGTGATCTGCACGGCAAAGCCGATTCCGACCAGCACGACCGCGCCGAGCACGATCAGCGCCGGCCTGCGCAGCAGCCCCAGCGTCATGATGACCGCCATCACGGCGTAGCAGCCATATTCGAACGGCACGGTCCACAGCGAGCTGTTGACCTCCGGCGCGGGATTGCCGGTGAACACGCCCGGCAGGGTGTAGTTCACAAGCCCGACGACATTGGTGAAATATTTCCAGGTGCCGGCGCTGGTGAAATAGTCCCAGAGCGGCAGCGTGGTGAAGATCGGCCCGAGGATCAGCGCCGACAGCACGATCTCGACCGCAAGCGCCGGAATGATCCGCATGCCGCGATTGATCAGGAATTCCTTCAGGCTGAGCCGCAGCCCGCTTGCGGCGATCAGGAAGCCGCTCAATGCGAAGAACATCACGAGGATGGCAAATTGCGGGAACCAGAGGATCCACGACGGATCGGCGTCGCCGCGACCGGTGGCGACATAGGACGTATGACCGGCGACCACCGAGATCGCGAGCGCAACGCGGAGAAAATCGAACCCGGGACCAAAGCCTTCCTGCTGATCCAGCATGCTGCCGATCGAAGGCGCTGGCATGATTTCCACTCCATTCCAAACCACGCCTTTGGGCAGCAAGCCTCGTGCCAGGATAGATGTCCTGATGCGGTACAACCTACCCGGCAACCGGCCCTTAACCGTTCGACGAAACACCCACGAAACAAATCCCTAACGGCACGAAACCATTTTGGCGATTTCGTGCAAACGTCCGGAAACGCCTCACCTGTACTGGTTTGACCCAACGACGCGCCGGAACTGGCGCGCAAGGCGCAAACAACAGGGGTCGACAATGTTCAATTCCATCAAGCTGAACGCACGTCTCGCTGCCGCCGCCTTCGGTGCGCTGGCGATCGGCACCGTCGCTGTCTCGAATTCCGCCGCGGCCGCGCCGCTGCCGATATTCCCCTTCATCCTGATGCCGCCGACCGAGGCGGTGCAGCCGCCGGTGCAGTCGATGCCGCAGGCGCAGGACCAAGACCGCTCCGTCGAATTGCCCGCCCGCCTGCGCCGCCAGGTCGTCGCCTATCCGACCCGCGAGGCGCCCGGCACCGTCATCATCGATACCCCGCACACCTATCTCTATCTCGTGCTCGGAGGCGGCCAGGCCATGCGCTACGGCATCGGCGTCGGCCGCGACGGCTTCACCTGGTCGGGCACCCAGACCATCACCAAGAAAGCGGAGTGGCCGGATTGGACCCCGCCGCCGGAAATGATCGCCCGCCAGCCCTATCTGCCGCGCCACATGGCCGGCGGCCCCGGCAACCCGCTCGGCGCCCGCGCCATGTATCTCGGCGGCACCGTGTACCGCATCCACGGCACCAACGCGCCGGAGACGATCGGCACCCACGTCTCCTCCGGCTGCCTGCGCCTCACCAATGAGGACGTCACCGACCTCTATTCGCGGGTCAACGTCGGGACCAAGGTGATCGTGCTGCCGATGACCGATCGCCGCGCCGATCTCGGCTCGGCCGTCCGCTGAGCCCGACACGTCAAGACATTGAGGGCGGCTCCGGCACCATGCCGGGGCCGTCGTCGCGTTCATAATCATTAACGTCCCGGTGATCTCGGGCGACCCGCCCGCCTCCGCCCCCGAAGCAGCTTGATCCCGCCACACTGGCGCCCTCGTCGGCGGGCCTGTACAACCCGTCAAGTTGATTTGATCCGGGGGAATGATGCGTCTACCGATGCATCCAAGAACAATCGCGCTCGCGCTCACGGTGGTGCTGGTCTCGTTCGCGATCAGCCTCAAGGCCATGGACTGGCTGGCGCCGAGCGTCACGGTGCAGGCGCCGCCGCTGGTGCAACTGCCGCCGCTGCCGGCGGCGCCGCGCTCTTCGACGGTCGTGGCGCAGGTCTCGGTCGCGCTGTCGGCGATCCGCGATGCCGCCGAACGCGGTGCGCCGAAGACCTTCGGCGGCAAGGCCGACAACCCGGTCCAGCAAATCCTGCAAAATGCCGACATCGGCTGGACCGCCTCGCGCGGCCCGATCGCAGCCACCGGCGCGCAGGACGTGCTGACGCTGACGACGCCGATCAACGGCACGCTGAAGGTCACCGGCTCGCTGTCGGCACAGGCGACCGGCGCGGTCAGCAACGCGCTTGGCAGCCTGCTCGGCGGCAACGTCGCCAAGCAGATCGGCGCGGTGAACATCAAGAACATCAACGCCAATGCGGACATCAAGGGCAGCGTCACGCTGACCGCGCGGCCGAAGCTCGGCGCGTCCTGGCGGATCGAGCCGAACCTGCAGGCGCAGGTCAATCTCGGCGACACCAGCCTGTCGGCTGCCGGCGTCCGCATCAGCGTGCCGGCCCAGGTCAAGCCTGTCATCGACAAGGCGGTCGCCGACCAGATTTCCGTGGTCGAGGCCCGGTTGCAGAACAATCCGGTGTTCCAGAACGCCGCCCGCGAGCAATGGGCCAAGGCCTGCCGCTCGATCCCGCTGCAGGGCACCGGCGGCACCGCATCGATGCCGCCGATGTGGCTCGAGTTGCGGCCGACCCGCGCGATCGCCGCGCAGCCGAAGGTCGATGCGTCCTCGCTGATCCTGACCATGGGGATCGAGGCCGAGACGCGGATCACGGAGACGCAGACCACGCCGAACTGCCCGTTCCCCGACAAGCTCTCGATCGTGCCGCCGATGCCGAGCCAGGTCTCGGTCGGCCTGCCGGTCGACATGTCCTTCACCACCCTGACGCAGCTGGTCGAGGCGCAGTTGAAGGGCAAGACCTTCCCCGAGGACGGCTCCGGCCCGGTCGACGTGACGGTCAAGAGCGCGAGCATCGCCGCCTCCGGCGACCGGCTGTTGATCTCGCTCCTGGTGCACGCCAAGGAGAAGAAGAGCTTCTTCGGCCTCGGCGCCGAGGCGACCGTGCACATCTGGGGCCGGCCGCGGCTCGATCAGGCGGCGCAGACGCTGCGGCTGGCCGACGTCGAGCTGGCGGTGGAGTCCGAGGCCGCGTTCGGCCTGCTCGGCGCCGCCGCGCGCGCGGCAGTCCCGCATCTGCAGCAGGCGCTCGCCGACCGCCTGGTGGTCGATCTGAAGCCTTTCGCGACCAACGCGCAGCGGAAGATCACCGCCGCGATCGCCGACCTGCAGAAGAACGAGGAAGGCATCCGCGTCGACGCCGACGTCACCAGCATCCGCCTTGCCGGCATTGCGTTCGATTCGAAGACGCTCCGGGTGATCGTGGAAACCGACGGCACCATCAAGGCCGCCGTCACCGCGCTACCGGCGCTGTAGGACGCAGCTCGATCGGATTGCTCTTTTACCTCTCCCCGCTTGCGGGGAGAGGGAGAAGTCTGGATCCGCCGCGCCCTGCGCATGCCCAAAAAGTCGTCTTTGCGACAGGTTGCCGCACCGGATAGAAGGTGCCCCGTGGAAGCCACCTCGAACGAAACATCAGGGAGAGAAACACGATGAAATCGCTCTTGGCCGCAGCGGCGGCCAGCCTCGCGCTTGCGGCCTCCGGCACGGCGGCTCACGCCCAGATCTCCGACGATGTCGTCAAGCTCGGCGTGCTCACCGACATGTCGAGCCTTTATGCGGACGCCACCGGCAAGGGCTCGGTCGCGGCGGTCGAGATGGCGGTCGCCGATTACGGCGGCAAGGTCAAGGGCAAGCCGATCCAGGTCGTCGTGGCCGATCATCAGAACAAGCCCGACGTCGGTGTCAGCATCGCGCGCAACTGGTACGACAACGAGAAGGTCGATGCGATCCTCGACGTGCCGACCTCCTCGGTCGCGCTGCCGATCTCGGCGCTGACGCGCGAGAAGAACAAGATCCACATCAACTCCGGCGGCGGCTCCTCCGATATCACCGGCAGCGCCTGCTCGCCCAACACCGTGCACTGGACCTACGACACCTACGCGCTGTCGAACGTCGCCGGCAAGGCGATGGTCAAGCGCGGCGAGGACACCTGGTTCTTCGTCACCGCGGACTACGCCTTCGGCATGGCGCTGCAGCGCGACGCCGCCAACGTCGTCAAGGAGACCGGCGGCAAGGTGCTCGGCGAAGTCCGCCATCCGCTCAACTCGTCGGACTTCTCGTCCTTCCTGCTGCAGGCGCAGGCCTCCAAGGCCAAGGTCGTGGCGCTGGCGAATGCCGGCGGCGACACCACCACCGCGCTGAAGCAGGCCGCCGAGTTCGGCCTGACCCAGGGCGGCCAGAAACTGATCGCGCTGCTGATGGAAATCACCGACACCCATGCACTGGGGCTGAAGGCGACACAGGGCCTGATCGTCACCGACGCATTCTACTGGGACATGAACGACGAGACCCGTGCCTTCTCGAAGCGCTTCAACGAGAAGGTCGGCCATATGCCGACCATGATCCAGGCCGGCCTCTACTCGGCGACCATGCATTACCTGAAGGCGATCGAAGCGATCGGCACCGACGAGGCGCCGAAGGTGATGGAGCAGATGCGCAAGACGCCGGTCAACGACTTCTTCGCCAAGAACGGCCATATCCGGATCGACGGCCGCATGGTGCACGACATGTACTTGTTCGAAACCAAGAAGCCCGAGGAATCCAAGGGCGAGTGGGATCTCTACAAGCTGATCGCCACCGTGCCCGGCGACGAAGCCTTCCGTCCGCTCGACAAGGGCGGCTGCCCGCTGGTGAAGTCGAACTGACGGACGCGTCGCTAAAGCGCGATGAGATGGGGTTGAACCGTCATCGCGCTTTAGCTTCTTGTTTGCGCATGATCTTTTCGGAAAACCGCTTCACACTTTTCCGCATCATGCTCTAACGGGCGGCCGGGCCGCCCGGCCACAGCAAACAAGAGAGCGCCCGGCTACCAACCGGGCGCTTTTCTTCGTGCGATCAATTCCGATCGACCGTCTGGTCAGTCAGCGTTGAAGCGGTCTCACCGTTATTTCATCGCTTCAATCGGCATTGCCGCGCGGGATCATCCAGGTCGAGAACGTCTGCCAGACGCCGGCGCCGAGATTGCGCTGATAAGCGATGAAATCGGCATGGTCGCCGTGCACCAGTTCGTAGCGATAGTAGTTCGAGAGGTCGTTGGTCTGCTGGGTCATGGAACGTCTCCGTCGTGAGGGAAGGTCCTGTGGTTCGAGTTAGTCCCGGCACGCCCGGCGTCAATAGAATGACATGTATCATTCAATCACAGCCGCGCGAGCGGCCCGCACCGTCAGCGCCTGGCGCGATGCGAAACGTGGCGCGGCACATCCGCAACGCCGATGCCGGCCTCCCGCTGCTGGATCGCCTGCAACACCGCCGGCGGTTGCAGCACCAGCGCGGCCGCGCGGGTCGGCGCGCCGTTATTGAGCACGTCACGATAGGGATACAGCGCCTGGTAGGCTGCCGGCTCGGAGATTGCAGCCTGGGCCGAGGCCGCCGTCGCCGTGATGGCCGACAGCGCTGCTGCCAGCGCGATGGATTTGAACGTCCTTGTTCTGAACGTCCCGGCGAGGTGAGAAATCCTGGTAGTCATGGTAACGCTCCCGCGATTTACATCGCATACGATTAATTCGTTCCCGCCTGATAAAGGCCTGACGCAATCGGTCTTCAAGTATCTTGATTTAATCGGATGCGATTTATTCGGGCGCGCGGCTTCAAATATCCGTGTCACCGGCGATGCCATGCGCAGCCCGCAATGGCGGCCTGCTCAGGCCACGCGACTGGTGCGGCTTCAGGCACGGATCTGGGCGGAATCCGACTTCGACGTCACGGCAGGATGGCTCGTCATTTGCGCCGAGCACGCGAGCTGCGCGCGCTTCAAGGCGTCCAGCCGATGCGCGGCACTAATCCGCCGCTGGAATCGTGCACCCAACCGCGCGTCGATGCGGCACACATCGAAACGAGTTCGCTTCGGCTACACCGGACGCGGTTACTTCGGTCAAATTCGAGCCGGATCGGACAGGCTGCCGAGGTTGGCAGGATTTAACATCCACGCCATAGTGAATGACTATCCTGGTCGTGAGCCAATGTGGGGGCAGCTATGGACGTGTCACCTTCTGGTAGCGAGAGCCGAAGCACGTCGGAGCCACCACAAGCAGCGCACGAGGCCAACGCACACGCGTCAACGCGCATGCCGGCCATCATCGTCGGCGTCATTGCCGCGATCATCATTGCGCTGTCCGTCTATTATCTGCTGCGGCCCGAGCCGCTGCTCGTGCAGGGCGAAGTCGATGCAACGCGGCTCGATATCGCCGCGCGCGTCGACGGACGCGTCAAGGAGATCCCGGTCGAGCGCGGCCAGAACGTGGCGGCGGGCGCCGTCCTGGTGAAGATCGACAATCCGGAAACGCTGGCAAAGCAGGATCAGATGCGCGCCGCCAAGGCGGTCGCCGACGCGCAACTCGCCAACGTCATGGTTGGAACGCGGGTCGAGACCATCGCCGCGCGGAAGGCGGAAATGCAGCGCGCGGAGGCCGCGCAGGTGCTGGCGCAGAAGACCTTCGATCGCGCCAAGACGTTGACCGAGCAAGGCAACGCGCCGCAGGCCCGCCTCGACCAGACCACCGATGCGCTGCACGAGGCCGAGCGCGGGCTCGATCAGGCGAAATCGGCCTATGAGCAGGCGGTCAACGGCTACACCAAGGAAGAACGCGCGATCGCGAAAGCCAATGTCGAGAAGGCCGAAGCGGACATTCAGAGTGTGCAATCGGTCATCGATCAGCTCGCGGTCTACGCGCCGGTCGCGGCGCAGGTTTATCAGCGCAACGTCGAGCCGGGCGAGTTCGTCTCGCCGGGCGCGCCGCTGGTGACGCTGATCAATCTCGGCGATCTCTGGATCCACTTCGATCTGCGCGAGGACCTCGTCAAGGGCCTGAAGGTCGGCGACAAGTTCGACGTCCGGATTCCGGCGCTCGACGACCGTCATGTCACGGTCGAGGTCAAGCTGATCGCGACCAAGGGCGAATATGCGAGCTGGCGCGCGACCCGCGCCACCGGCGATTTCGATCTGCGGACATTCTCGATCCGCGCCTATCCGGTGCAGCCGGTGCCCGAGCTGCGGCCCGGCATGAGCGCCTATCTCGACTGGCGGTCGCGGCAATGAGGCTGGCATCGCAGCCCGGATTCTGGCGGGTCGCGCAGCGCGAGTGGCGGTGGCTGCTCGGTGACCGCGTGGCATTGCTCTTGATCTTCGGCGTGCCGCTGTTCGCCTTCGTGGTGCTGACCACGGTGTTCAGCCAACCGGTGATCCGCGGCCTCGGCGTCACCGTCGTCGACACCGACAAGTCGGATACTTCGCGCGCGCTGACGCAGCACGTCGCAGCGTCGCCGAGTCTGCGGATCGTCGACGATTCCGGTTCGCTGGCGACCGCGGTGCAGGACATCCGGTCCGGCAAGGCGATCTCGGCGATCTTCATCCCGCCGAATTTCGAACGCGACCTGAAGGCCGATCGCCGCCCGCAGGTGGTCGGCTTCTACAACCAGCAATTCCTGACCGCGGCCGGCATCGCCTCGTCGGGCCTGAACGATGTGTTGTCCGCAGCTGCGAGCGCGGCAGCTCCGGCCAACCGCGCCGCGCCCGGCCCGGCATCGATGGGAACGCTATCCGCGGAGACCATCGCGCTGGTCAATCCGCAGAAGAACTATGCGCAATTCCTGCTGCGCGCGCTGCTGCCGACGATCATCCACGTCGTGATCACGCTCGCCGCGGGCTATTCGGTTGGCTCCGAATTCCGCCGCCGCAATGCGCGCGAGTGGCTGGAAAGCGCCGGCGGCGATCCGATCGCCGCACTCGCCGGCAAGCTGGCGCCGCTGTTCGTGATCTTCATCCTGATCATGCTGGCCCAGCCGCTGATCCTCGAGGGCGTGCTGCAGATTCCGTTCAAGGGCGACGTGCTGCTGATGATCGCCGCGGGCCTGCTGCTGATCATCGCTTATCTGTCGCTCGGCGCCCTGCTGCAGCTTTTGGTCGGCGACCTCGCGACCGGGCTCGGCCTTGCCGGCCTGATCGCCTCCCCTGCCTTCGGATATGCCGGTGTCGGCTTTCCCATCATCGGCATGAATACGTTCGCACAGGTCTGGAGCGCGATCCTGCCGCTGCGCTGGTACATGGCAGTCCTGATGGGACAGGCGGCGCGCGGATTGCCGGCATCGGAATCGGCAATCCCCTTCGCGGCGCTCGCGGGCCTCACGCTGCTGTTTGCCGCGCTCGCCTTGCTGCGCATGGCGAGCCTAACGCGCAGGGGCTGGTTCGCGGCGGCGCGGCCAAGCGAACCGGCGGTCAGCGAGCAGGTCGCACCCGGCGTCGGCGGCGCCTTCGTGGCGGAGTGGCGGCGCGTGCTCGGCACGCGCAACGCCTTCAGCCTGCTGTTCCTCGCGCCGCTGGTCTACGGCATCTATTATCCGCAGCCTTATCTGAGCCAGATCCTGCGCAAGCTGCCGATTGCAGTCGTCGACAACGATCTCAGCGATCTCTCGCGCCAGATCGTCGAGACGCTCGACGCCAGCGGCACGTTGAGCGTGACGGTGCGCGCCCGCACCCTTGCGGAGGCGAGCAGCGCGATCGATCGCGGCTATGCATTTGCCGCCGTGCAGATCCCCCCTGGCACCGAGCGCGATGTGCTCAAGGGCCTCACCGCGCACATCCCGGTCTACGCGGACGCCACCTATCTGTTCATCTTCCGGTCGACCGCAGGCGCCGTCGCCACCGCGATCGGCACGCTGACATCCGAGCTGGTGTCGCGCGGCGCCCGCGCCGACGCAAGCCTGGTCAAGGCGAAGCTCGCAAGCCTCAGCCCGGCCAACGTCCTGCTGCAACCGATCTTCAACCCGGTCGGCGGCTATGCGAGCTACATCGTCCCGGCGGCGTTCATCCTGATCCTGCAACAGACGCTGCTGATCGGCGCGGCGATGCTGACCGGCACGGCGCTGGCGAACTCCCGCAGCACGGTCGCGGGCGTGCTCGGTCGCAGCGTGGCCCATCTGACCCTCTATCTGCCGGCGCTCGCGCTGTATCTGATCGTGCTGCCGCGGATCTATGGCTTTTCGACGCTGGGCCATCTGCCGCAGATCTTCGCGCTGGCGACCGTCTTCCTGCTGGCGACGAGCTTCCTGGGACAGGCGATCGGCGCCTGGTTCACACGGCCGGAGAACGCCACCATCCTGCTGCTGGCAACCAGCCTGCCGCAATTCTTCACCGCCGGCTTCGCATGGCCGCGCGAGGCCATCCCCCCTGCGGCGACGGCGCTCGGCCGGCTGTTCCCCGCGGACTCGGCGATCGACGGCCTCGTGCGCATCAACCAGCTCGGCGCCAGCCTCTGGGAGGTCTCGCACGACTGGCTCAGGCTATGGTGCCTGGCGCTCGGCTATTTCGTGCTCGCCGTGATCTCCGCGCTGGTGTTCAAGAGAGGACAGCAACATGCCCAACGCTAGGCGCGTCGCCATTGTCGCGATCCCGCTCGTGCTCGTCGCGGGTGCGCTGGTCTATGCCGAGAGCCGCGCGACGCCGGCGCCCGCAATCGTCGGCGTGGTCCGCTCGACCGAGGTCAGGATCGAACCGGAAGTGAACGGCCAGCTGGTGTCGATCGCGGTCGAGAAAGGCGCGCAGGTGCACGCCGGCGACGTCCTCGCCAAGCTTTCCGCCGTCGAGCTGACCGCACAGGCGGACCAGGCGCGGGCCGCGCTCGCCGCCGCGGTGGCGAGCCGCAACAACGTCTATGCCGGCGTCCGGCGCGAGCAGATCGATGCGCTGAAAGCCGCGATCTCCAAGGCCAATTCGCGCCTCGACTATGTTGAGACGCAGCTCAAGCGGATCACCACGCTGGCGAGCCAAAGTTTTGAAACCCAGCAGGCGCTCGACCAGTCCGAGAACGACGTTGCCGCCGCGCGCGCCGGCGTGGCCGCGGCCCAGGCCAATTACGATGCCGCCGTCGCGGGACCGACCAAGGAGGAACGCGCCATCGCCGACGCACAAGTGCAGGCGGCCGCGGCCGCCGTCGCGGTGCTCGAGCGCCGTCTCGACAAGATGGTGCTGCGCGCACCGGTCGACGGCGTGGTCAGCGTGATCGCGGCCGAAGTCGGCGAGAACGTGCGTGCGGGTCAGCCGATCCTGATGATTGCGGCGGCCGGCAAGCAATGGCTGTCGTTCAATGTGCGCGAGGACCATCTGGACGGCCTTGCGATGCGCAAGACCGTGAGCGTGATACCGAACGGTTCCGGCGCCACCACCAAGGCTGCCATCACTGAATTGCGGCCGCTCGGGGTGTTCGCCACCTGGCAGGCCGAGCGCGTGATCGGCGATCACGACCGCAACACGTTGCGCCTGCGTCTCGATCCCGCAGGCGCCGCGGAAGGTCTCGAGCCCGGCATGAGCGTCCGGATCGAGCGTTGACAATGCGCGGCGTCTGGCTGCGTGCCACGATGACCAGCGTGCTGCCCCGGGCGCATCTCAATGCTTTTGACGGCCCGCCTCGGCCAACAGTCATCGGACTGTCAGAAGATTGAGACAAGACAGCAGCCCGGACCTTGTGGCATCGAGCCGCAGAAAAGATGGAGACTTGGCCGTGAAGCAGATTCGTTCGCGACGGAAGGTGCATGTTGGCGCGATGCTGCTGGGTGTGGCGGCCCTGGCCGTTCTGCCGCCGTCGATGGCATCGGCGCAAACCGGCGCGGCGCCATCAGGCGCGAAACCATTCCTGACCGTCGACGGCAAGCTGCCGCTCGTGATCGGGCATCGCGGCGTGCCGGGCCTGGTGCCCGAGGAGACCGAGGCATCGTATGAACTTGCCGCCGACCTCGGCACCGACTCGCTCGAGGAGGACCTGCATCTGACCAAGGATTGCGTGCTGGTGGCGCGCCACAATCCATGGCTCGGCGACAACACCAACGTCGCCGAGGTGGCGAAGACCAATCCGGAAGTCGCTAAGCGCAAGCGCACCGTGCCGGGCGTTCCGGTCAAGGTGAAATGGGCGCAAACCTCGACCAGCGGCCCCGTTGAATATCCCACCGATCTCGTCGACCCGGCCGATCCGAAATCGGTGCTGAAGGCGCTGATCGCCGATGGCGACGACCATACCAATGACTGGTCGATCACCGATTTCACCATGGCTGAGCTGAGAGAATGGATCGCCGGCACCACCTATGATGCGGCCAACGAACGGCCGAAACTGTTCAACGGCAAGTTTCCGATCATCAGTTTCCAGGACATCATCGACATCGCCAAGGCCAAGAGCAAGGCGACGGGGCGCACGATCTCGGTCTATCCGGAAACCAAGAACCCGACCTGGAACAATGCCCAGGCGATCGCCAATGGCTGCGGCGCGCCCGGCAGCCGCCCGCTCGAGGACGCCCTGATCAAGATCATCAAGGAGAACGGCCTCAACGCGAAAGACGCTCCGATCATCGTGCAGAGCTTCGAGCCCGGCAGCCTGAAATACATGCGCGGCCACGGACTGGAAACCCGGCAGGTCCAGCTGATCGACGGCAACGGCGTCGACTTCAAGACCGGCAAGGTGCTGCTCAACAACATCGCCAATTCCCGTCCGTATGACTGGACGGTCGCGGGTGACGGCCGCACCTTCGATGCGATGCTGACGCCCGAGGGCCTCGCCGAGATCAAGACCTATGCCGACGGCATCGGTCCGTGGAAGGCCTATATCGTGCCCTACAAGATCTCACCGTGGAAGGACAGCGGCGCCGACGGCAAGCCCACCAAGGGATCGACGGCGGAAGCTTCGACGCAGGAGCCAACCAGCGTCATCGCCGACGCGCACAAGCTCGGCCTGTTCGTGCATGTCTTCACGTTCCGGAACGAGAAGAAATATCTGGCTGCCGACTACCGCGGCGATCCGAGCCAGGAATATCTGAAGTTCTTCCGTCTCGGCGTCGACGGAGTGTTCACCGATTTCACCCACACCGGCGTCGCCGCCCGCGCTGCGTATTTGGGTGAACTCGGCTGGTGACGCCCACAAGGGAGCTGTCGTTCACCCCATTGACAAATGCGCCCGGCATCGCCGGGCGCATTCGACTTTCAGGCAACGCGATCCGGGTTACTCGGTCGTGTATTTGAACTCGGGCATCGCCTTCAGCTCATCCTTGGTCGCGCTGAACACCGCGTGATCCGGATACCAGGGATTCGTCTTCGACGTGGTGGCCGCGGGCGCCGCGCCCGTGGTGGTCGTCGACTTGTTGGTGCTGCCAGTGTTTGCCGCGCTGGTCGAGGCGACGGGCTCGTTGACGAACTTCACCTTGTCGAGCGGCACGGCGACCAGATGCTCGCCGACGCCAAGGAAGCCGCCGACGCCGATCACGACCGCCTTGATGGCACCACCCTTGTCCATCAGAAGGTCATTGATCGAGCCGACGCTCTCGTTGCTGTCGTTATACACGCTGAGGCCGACGACCTTCGAGGCGCGCCAGTCGCCCTTGTACGAGCTCGGCGACGTGGCCGTTGTCGTTGCCGCAGGATCCATCTTGTCGCCTTTGTCAGCGGGTGCCTGCGCAAACGCAACGGTCGCAAGCAGTGCGGAGCCGGCCACGCCGGCAACGATGGATTTGATCAACATCATGCGCTCTCCTCAGTTCGCAAAATCGATGCTGGGAAAACTCGTGATGTGCGCGACCGTTCCTAATCGGCCTGCGCCCAAACGCCGCCCGAGGTTTGGGAACGCATGCCCGGGAACGCCGTCGAGACGATACGGCAAGCCCGAAAGCTGCGCATATTGCAACGCATGGACGTTGCGGTCCTTGACGACAGCGATCGCGATCTCTCGAGCAGGCTGCGGTTGAGCCTTACCGCTGCACCGGGCGCGCAGTCCCTGATGTGACGATGTTTGGCTCACCAACCGTCCCGGCGAACCCCGCGCTACGAAAGCTGATCGAGCGTGACGTGCCTCGCTCAGAAGCCGCCCCAATAGGGCGGCACGCCGTAGAAGCGATGCAGCTCGACTTCCTGCGAGCGGTCGCCCCAATCGAAGTCCTTGTCGGCACGGAACGAGGGCGCACGCTTCAATTCGTCGTCCTCGATGTCGAGCTCGTAAGCCTCGAATTTGGGGTTGTAGTGCAGCCGGCCCCAAGGCAGCGGAATCAGATTGGATCCGATACCGAGGAAGCCGCCGAAGCTCAGCACCGCGTACGACACCTTGCCCGAGATCTTGTCGATCATCAGCCGTTCGATATGGCCGATCATGTCGCCATTGGTCCGGCGCACCGCCGTCCCCTCGACGCGATCGCTTGCAATGAGCTGATGCGGCCTTGTCCTGACCTCGACAGCCATCTCACCCTCCTGGCCTGAAAGAGAAACAACGCGGCGCCCGGGTAACGGGTTCCGGCACTGGATATGACAGCCGCCCTTCCCTTTTCCGGGCCGCCATGGCGCCGCGGGACCGACGCGCGCCATGGGACAGTTCTACCCGGATTTCAACCGATTAGGCTTGATGACAGAACGCTGACTTTTCTCCACGGTGCCAACCTGTTAACTCGTTATGCCGGGCAAGATTTCAGACATACACTGAAACAAAATTCCTGAGCCGCCTTCCCCCGAATCACGGACAAAAAGATCGGTATGACCCAGGCTGCGCCCAATATCCTCGTCGTCGAGGACGACCGCGAAACGCGGTCTCTCATCGCAAAATATCTCCGCACCAATTGCTGCCATGTCACGACCGCCTCCGACGGCCGTGAAATGGCCAAGGCCATGACCGACCACCGCGTGGATCTGCTGGTGCTCGACGTCATGTTGCCGGGCGAGGACGGCCTCAGCCTGTGCCGCAAGGTGCGCGCGGAGTCGCAGACGCCGATCATCATGCTGACCGCTCGCGGCGAGGACGTCGACCGCATCCTCGGCCTCGAGATGGGCGCCGACGATTACCTCGCCAAGCCGTTCAACCCGCGCGAGCTGCTGGCGCGGATCAACGCGGTGCTGCGCCGGCAGGCCGCCGCGCGCAACGCCAGCGCGATCGAGGGTGCGACCACGCTGACCTTCCTCGGCTGGCGCATCGACATCCGTCTGCGCGAGCTGCGCAATCCCGAAGGGGCGCGCGTCGCCATGACCAGCGCCGAGTTCGACCTGCTGCGCACCTTCTGCGAGCGGCCCGGCCGCGTGCTGTCGCGCGACAGCCTGCTCGATCTGACGCAGGGCCGCAGCGCCGGCTCATTCGAGCGATCGATCGACGTCTTGGTCAGCCGTATCAGACGCAAGATCGAGCCCGATCCGCAGGAAGCCACCATGATCAAGACGGTGCGGTCCGGCGGCTATGTGTTCACTCCGAGGGTGGAGGCGGTTGCCGCCACGAGCAACTGACCATGAAGCTGCTGCGCGTGCTGAGTCTGCGGGGGATCGGCGCCCAGATGGCGGCGCTGGTCGTCGTCTCGATCGTCGCGCTGCACCTGATCATCACCGCTACCTTCCTGATCCATCGCCCGGACCGGCCGGAGCCGTCCGACCGGTGGCACACCCAGCTCGCCGCCACCGCGCAGCTGCTCGGGCATGCCCCGGCATCGGAGCGGCCGCGGCTGCAGGCCGACATCATCAGAGCGTTCCCGCAGCTCGCGATCGGTGACTTCACGTCCGATGCCAGCGGCCTCACCGAGACCGACACGCCGAACCTCCATGCGCTGCGCCGGCTCGGCGCCGGCTATCGCGTCTTCCAGCTGCCGCGCGAGGCGGGCGGCACGCCGCATGACAACGAGATCCGCCGCGTCGCCATCCGCCTGCCTGACGGCGGCATGTTCGCCGCGAACCTGATGCCGGACCAGCACATCAGGCCATTCTGGGGCGGGCCGTGGATGATGACGGTGCTGTTCGCCGTCATCAGCGTCACCCTGCTCGGCCTGTGGGCGGCCTGGGCGCTGACGGCGCCGCTGTCGTCCTTCGTCAAGGCCGCGGAGACCTTCAGCCTGAACGGCGCGGCGGCGCCGCTGCCCGAACGCGGTCCCGAGGAGATCCGCTCGCTGGCCAAGGCGCTGAACCGGATGCGCGAGCGCATCACCGCATTGATCGACGACCGCACCAAGATGCTGGCCGCCATCAGCCACGACCTGCGCACGCCGATCACGCGGATGCGGCTGCGCGCCGAATTCATCGAGGACGAGGCCCATCGCCACCGCATGCTGCGCGACCTCGACCAGATGCGCTCGATGCTGGAATCGGTGCTGTCGTTCCTGCGCAACGACCGCAAGCTCGAGGAGATGACGCTGGTCGACATCGCGAGCACGCTGCACCTCGTCACCGACCAGTTCGCCGACATGGGACACAAGGTCAGCTATGAGGGTCCGCAGCACGCGATGGCGACCGCGCGGCCGGCCGACCTGCATCGCAGCATCACCAACCTGGTCGACAATGCCGTGCGCTTCGGCGGCGAAGTCGCGGTTCGCCTCGACGTCCAGCCGGATCGCCTCGTCATCGACATCGAGGATGACGGTCCCGGCATTTCGGACGCGCACAAGGCAAGCGTGCTGGAGCCGTTCGTGCGCGGCGACCAGGCGCGCAACATGGACGAGGCCGAGGGCTTCGGCCTTGGCCTGTCGATCGCCAACGCCATCGTGCTCGCGCATGGCGGCACGTTGTCGCTGCACGATCGCAAGCCGCATGGGCTGGTGGTCCGGATCGAATTGCCGACGCGGCAGCAGCTGCTGCACCCGCCGCGGAAATCCGCAGCCTGATCAGCCGGAGCTGATCGGCGCGAAGCGGACCGATCATCAAGACATCAGGCGGCGAGCGGCGTGAGTTGCGCGGCGTCGTAGATCGCGATCGCCTCGAAGCGGTAATTGCAGGCGCGGCAATTCCACAGGAACGACGTGCGCCCCTCGCTGTGCTCCACCCAATCGGGCCGGGCGATCGGCTTGCCGCATTGCGCGCAGGGATTTTCGCGAGGCATATAGCCGGTGTCCTGACGGACCATGGCGCATCTCCCGAATGTTGTTTCTTGCGTGCTTTGGAATGGACAGACGTGCTGACTCAACACGCGCGCTGTCATCCACAAGTGTAGCCCTTGATCGAGTCGTTTGCACGACAATCCGCTGTAGATAGCGTGCGGCAAAAAGCGGGCGCGAGAATCGGAGAAGAAATCAGGGGCCAGAACAATTTTCGGCTGAGACGATCGAAGCAAACAATTTGAAGCATCCCTCTGCGCAATCGCGTCGTCCGCTTCGCCCGCGCCCGGACAGTCACGGAGGCAGAACGTTCGCCGATGCGAAGGTTTTGCCACATTCCTGCCCGCTCGCCGTACCATTGAGACCGCAGAACCGACGCGCATTTGATCACCCCGGGCGACCCGAGATGAAGACCCTTCAGAGCCTTAGCTACCTTGCCGCCGCGATCGCGGTACTGGCGTCCTGCGCCGGTGCGCATGCACAATCGCGGGCGCAATATGAGGCGATGGTGGCGGCGGAGGCCCAGGCCAATCTGGTGCCGGAAGATCTGGTGCATCGCGTCATTGTGCGCGAGAGCAAATACCATCCGCAGCTGATCGGGCGCGGCGGCGCCATCGGGATGATGCAGATCAAGCTCGCGACCGCCCGCGGGGTCGGCTACACCGGTACCGCCGAAGGGCTGCGCGACGCCGCGACCAACCTCAAATACGGCGTCAAATACCTCGCCGGCGCCTATCGCGCCGCCAATGGCGATTTCGATCGAGCTGTGCGTTATTTCGCGGGCGGGTATTACTACGTCGCAAAGCGGCAGCGCGGCGGTCACCTCAAGGAGGCGATGCATGGCGGCGCAGGCGCGCCACTGAAAGAGCTCGCCAGGCAGGACCAGATGTCGGCGGATAATGCCGAGCCGAAGCCGGAACAGACAGAAAAATAAGGCTGATCGCGGCCACACCATCCTCACGTCCACGCCACGGCCGGCTGTCCTTCCCGCTGCAAATCACGCGATCGTTCCGCCGGCACCTCGCGCGCAGAGGTGCGGCACTGCAGCGCCGCCGCGCCTGGCATACAAGTTGACACGTCCGCCCATCCGCCTACATTAGGGGCGTTCCGAGGGGTGCTCCGAAGGAGGAGCTGAGATACCGCAAGCTTGGACTTCGCCGTCAGGCGATCAGTTCGGGACCGCGGTGACCCTTTGAACCTGATCCGGGTCATGCCGGCGAAGGGACAGGGATGTATCAGACATCAAGACTGCGGGGGGATTCCCCCGTCTCCATCATCGGCGCAGGCATAACCGGCGCCTGGCATGCGTTGTTGCTCGCAGAGGCCGGACGTGCCGTCACCCTGCACGAGCGCAGTGACGCGGCGATGACGCAATCCACAAGCCACTGGGCGGGCGGCATGCTGGCGCCGTGGTGCGAGGAGGAGGCTGCCGAGCCCGTCATCACCCGGCTCGGCATCCGCTCGCTCGCGCTGTGGCGGCAGCACGTTCCGGAAACCGCGTTCAACGGCTCGCTGGTGGTGACGCATCCGCGCGACCGCGCCGATTTTGAGCGCTTCGCCCGTCTCACGTCGGGCCATCAAAGGCTCGACGCCGAGGGCGTCCGCGCGCTCGAGCCGGCGCTCGAGGGCCGCTTCCGTGACGGCCTGTTCTATCCCGAGGAGGGCCATGTCGAGCCGCGCCGCGTGCTGCCGCGGCTGCATGCCGCGATCGCGAAGGCCGGCGGCGCCATCAAGTTCGGCAGCGAGGCCGAGGTTGATGATCTCGACGGCCTCGTGATCGACTGCCGCGGTCTTGCCGGGCGCGACCGCGAGCCGAGCCTGCGCGGCGTCAAGGGCGAGATGATCGTCATCGAGACCACCGAGGTCGAATTGTCGCGTCCGGTGCGGCTGATCCATCCGCGCTGGCCGCTGTACGTGATCCCGCGCGGCGACGGCCGCTTCATGCTGGGCGCGACCTCGATCGAGGCCGAGGACAGCGGCGTCAGCGTGCGCTCGGCGCTGGAGCTGCTCGGAGCCGCCTATGTGGTGCATCCGGCGTTCGGCGAGGCGCGCATCGTCGAATTCGGCGCCGGGCTCCGTCCGGCCTTCCCCGACAATCTGCCGAAGATCAGGATCGAGCAGGAACGCATCACGGTGAACGGACTCTACCGTCACGGCTTCCTGCTGGCGCCGGCGCTGGCCGAGCTGACGCTCGCCTATCTTTCGCGCGGCGAAATCGACAATGAGGTGATGCAATGCGCGTGATCGTGAACGGCGAGCAGCGGGAGATCAACGCCGGCAGCGTCGATGCGCTCTTGGCCGAGCTCGACTACGAGGGCACCCATTTCGCGATCGCACTGAATTACGACGTGGTGCCGAAGAGCCGCTGGGCCGAGACCCATCTCAAAGCCGGCGACGAGATCGAGATCATCACGCCGCGGCAGGGAGGGTGATGGTGAGTTTGTTCGCACGCTCCCTCCTCCCGTCGTCCCTGCGAAAGCAGGGACCCATAACCACGACCGGCTATTGGCGGAACGAACGCCTCCCCGTGTGCCTCATCGAAGGGCCGCGGCGTATCGGTCCCTGCTTTCGCAGGGACGACAGATTGATTTGAGGAGACACATGGTCACCTTCTACGGCAAATCCTTTCCCTCCCGCCTCCTGATCGGCACGGCGCTATATCCTTCGCCTGCAATCATGCAGAACGCGATCCGCGCCTCAGGCGCCAGCATCGTTACCGTATCACTCCGCCGAGAAGCCGCGGGCGGCAAGACCGGCGATGCGTTCTGGTCCTTGATCCGCGAGCTCGGCGTCACCGTGCTGCCGAACACCGCGGGCTGCCGCAGCGTCAAGGAGGCGGTGACCACGGCAAAGCTCGCGCGCGAATTGTTCGGCACGCCCTGGATCAAGCTCGAGGTGATCGCCGACAACGACACGCTGCAGCCCGACGTGGTCGGCCTGGTCGAGGCCGCCGCCATCCTGATCAAGGACGGCTTCGAGGTGTTTCCCTATTGCACCGAGGATTTTTCGGTCGCTTCGCGGCTGGTCGAAGCCGGCTGCAAGGTGGTGATGCCGTGGGCAGCTCCTATCGGCAGCGCCAAGGGCATCACCAACCGCGACGCGCTGAAGCTGCTGCGCGACCGCCTGCCCGACATCACGCTGGTGGTCGACGCCGGCTTGGGTGCGCCGTCGCATGCGGCGCAGGCGCTCGAACTCGGCTATGACGCCGTGCTGCTCAACACCGCGGTGGCGAAAGCCGCCGATCCGGTTGCGATGGCCAATGCCTTCCGGCTCGGCGTCGAGGCCGGCCGCACCGCTTATGAAGCCGGGCTGATGGAAGCCCGCGACTTCGCCTCCCCCTCCACCCCTGTCGTTGGGACCCCGTTCTGGCATGCCGTATCCTGATCCTTTCTATCCCGTCGTCGACAGCGTGGCCTGGGTCGAACGACTGACCAAGCTCGGCGTCGGCACCATCCAGCTCCGCGCCAAGGAGCTCGACGATGCCGGGGCGCTGCAGATCGTCACCGACGCGCTGGCTGTGACCAAGGGCACGGGCACGAGGCTCGTCGTCAACGACTATTGGCGTGCCGCGATCGTTGCCGGCGCCGAGCATCTGCATCTCGGCCAGGAAGACCTCGCCGATGCGGACCTGGCGGAAATCCGCAAGGCAAAGCTGACGCTCGGCGTCTCCACCCATGACGATGCCGAGCTCGCCACCGCGCTGGCCGCGAAGCCCGATTACGTCGCGCTCGGCCCGATCTTCTTCACCACGCTCAAATCGATGCGGTTCGCGCCGCAGGGCATCCCGAAGGTCACCGAGTGGAAGAAGCGGATCGGCGCGATCCCGCTTGTCGCGATCGGCGGCATCAAGTTCGAGCACGCCGCCGAGATCTTCGCCGCCGGCGCCGATTCGATCGCCGTCGTCAGCGACGTCACCCAGAACGCAGACCCCGACGCGCGGGTCCGGCAATGGCTCGGCATCCGTGCGGAGGCCGCGTGATGCACACAGCTCTCACCACCGTCATTGCGAGGAGCGCAAGCGACGAAGCAATCCATTCCTCCGCTTGCGGGTCCATGGATTGCTTCGCTGCGCTCGCAATGACGAATTCAACTGACACGAATTAAAACGGAGGATCCCTCATGAACATCCGCTCCAACCCCGACACCACGCTCCCCGCCGTCACCACAGGCTCCCTGCCCGCCTCGCGCAAGATCTTCGCGACGCCCGCAAGCGCACCCGACATCCGCGTGCCGCTGCGCGAGATCATCCTGTCGGAGGGCGCCGGCGAGCCGAACCTGCCGGTCTACGACACCTCGGGCCCCTACACCGATCCGACTGTCACGATCGACGTCAACGCCGGCCTGCCCCGCAATCGGCTCGCCTGGGTCAAGGAGCGCGGCGGTGTCGAGGAATATGAGGGCCGCACCATCAAGCCCGAGGACAACGGCAATGTCGGCGCATCCCACGCCGCCAAGGCCTTCACCGCGCATCACAAGCCGCTGCGCGGCCTCGACGGCCACAAGATCACGCAACTTGAATTTGCCCGCGCCGGCATCATCACCAAGGAGATGATCTACGTCGCCGAGCGCGAGAATCTCGGCCGCAAGCAACAGCTCGAGCGCGCGGAAGCGGCGCTTGCCGACGGCGAGAGCTTCGGCGCGTCGGTGCCGGCCTTCATCACGCCGGAATTCGTCCGCGACGAGATCGCGCGCGGCCGCGCCATCATCCCCTCGAACATCAACCACGCCGAGCTCGAGCCGATGATCATCGGCCGCAACTTCCTGACCAAGATCAACGCCAATATCGGCAACTCGGCGGTGACCTCGTCGGTCGAGGAAGAGGTCGACAAGATGGTGTGGGCGATCCGCTGGGGCGCCGACACCGTGATGGACCTCTCCACCGGGCGCAACATCCACACCACCCGCGAATGGATTTTGCGCAACTCGCCGGTGCCGATCGGCACCGTGCCGATCTACCAGGCGCTGGAGAAGTGCGACGGCGATCCCGTCAAGCTGACCTGGGAGCTCTACAAGGACACCCTGATCGAGCAGTGCGAACAGGGCGTCGACTATTTCACGATCCATGCCGGCGTGCGCCTCGCCTATATCCACCTCACCGCCAACCGCGTCACCGGCATCGTCTCGCGCGGCGGCTCGATCATGGCGAAGTGGTGCCTCGCGCATCACAAGGAGAGCTTCCTCTACACCCATTTCGACGAGATCTGCGACCTCATGCGCAAGTACGACGTCTCGTTCTCGCTCGGCGACGGCTTGCGCCCCGGCTCGATCGCCGACGCCAACGACCGCGCCCAGTTCGCCGAGCTTGAGACGCTTGGCGAGCTGACCAAGATCGCGTGGGACAAGGGCTGCCAGGTCATGATCGAGGGCCCCGGCCATGTGCCGATGCACAAGATCAAGATCAACATGGACAAGCAGCTCAAGGAATGCGGCGAGGCGCCGTTCTACACCCTCGGACCGCTGACGACCGACATCGCACCGGGCTACGACCACATCACCTCGGGCATCGGCGCTGCGATGATCGGCTGGTTCGGCTGCGCGATGCTGTGCTACGTCACGCCGAAGGAGCATCTCGGCCTGCCCGACCGCAACGACGTCAAGGTCGGCGTCATCACCTACAAGATCGCCGCCCACGCCGCCGATCTCGCCAAGGGCCACCCCGCAGCCCAGCTCCGCGACGACGCGCTCAGCCGTGCCCGCTTCGACTTCCGCTGGCAGGACCAGTTCAACCTCGGCCTCGATCCCGAGACCGCGAAGAACTTCCACGACGAGACCCTGCCGAAGGAAGCCCACAAGGTCGCGCATTTCTGCTCGATGTGCGGCCCGAAATTCTGCTCGATGAAGATCACCCAGGACGTCCGCGACTACGCCGCGACGCTCAATGACCCGACCGGCGTCGGGGCGTCGATCTCAGGCACCATCGAGGACGGCATGGCGACGATGAGCGCCAAGTTCAAGGAGATGGGCGAGAACCTGTATCTCGACGCCGACAAGGTGAAGGAGAGCAATCGGGTGTTGTGAGATTCACCGCTCGTCATGCCCGGCCCCTGAGCCGGGCATCCGTCAAAAGCGAAGAGGCCGGGCGAAAGCCCGGTCTTTTTTGCTTTGAAGGCACGCCCGTCCGGGAGCCGCACAGATTTGATCTGGATCAACGAAAGATCCGCGATCTCATCGCTTTCTATGAGGCTCAAAGTCGGGGGCTCCGTTGGAGGTGCCATCCCGGTTGCCTTGCAGACGACGATAATTCCCACGTCCGGTCCACAGTGAATGCTGCTGTACATTGCCTCATCAACTGGAGAGTTTCATGAAAGCCTACCTTGCGGCGTTATTCGTCCTTCTCGTTGCGCCATCGGGATCGACACAGGCCGGGAATTTGGACGGGGCCTGGGCGATGGACGCCTCGACATGCAACGACATATTCATCAAGGTGAACAACAAGCTCGCGTTCAAGCAGAATGCCGATCTCCATGCAGGCGGCTTGATCGTGCAGGGAAAGCAAATCACCGGCACTTTTCAAAAGTGCACGGTCAAATCGATGCACGATGATGGACAGAATGTACGAATGGTCGCGGCCTGCTCGGACGGCATCGCGATTTCGGACGTCACATTCGACGTGAAACTCTCCGGAGAGAACACGATCACGCTCAGCTCCAAGGAACCGGTGCCGGTGGAAACGCCCTATGTTCGCTGCTCGATGTGAGACGGCGGCGACGGCTTGAGATCAACGTTGATGATCCGGCTCTCGAAGCAAGCAGCTCGGACGAGCGAAGCGACGGCGACATCCGGGCAACGGCGACCCCGCTGGGCAGCTCCGCAAGGTTGCGCATTTCCGTTCGATGTGCGGCCCGCCGGCTCCAGCGTGTCCATGGTTGGATCGGTAGTCGTCCCTCACAGAACCGCCATGGGCCACAACAGCTTCACGATACGGTCGGCTGGTCCGCCTCCGGAGTTCAGTCAGTTGGCCTACGTGCAGTCGCCTTGATTGACGAACCGCAAGCAGCAGGTAGCCCGAATGAGCGAAGCGATATCCGGGTTTGCACCGGTCCCGCATATCGCTTCACTCATGCGGGCTACAGGCTTGCTGCTACGTCCGCTTGGGGTTCCACGCCTTGTGCACGAACTCGAGACGATTGCCGTCGAAGTCGGCGACGTTGGCGGCGTAGTAGCCGGGGGCGAAGTAGGTGCGGTCGGCTGGTCGCCCCTCGTCGGTGCCGCCGGCCTTGATTGCGGCGGCGTAGGCGGCGTCGACGAGCTCATTGGTGTTGCAGACAATTCCGAGATACAGCCCGGTCTCGCCGGGCATGCGTTGGCGCAGCCAGATGCTTGATCCGACCGCCTTGCCGCTGCCGTAGACATCGTCAACGATGCCGTAGAGATCAGGGACGCCTTCGGGACCCGAGGCGGAGTCGTAGTTGCCGAAGACCCTCCAGCCGAGTGGCTTCAGCGCCTCAGAGTAGAAGGCCAGCGACTTCTCGATATTGGTGACGGAGATGTAAACGTGATCGATCATTCGCCCGCCTTCCAGCTGGATGGTATCGCTTGCATTTTACGCCACTGAGCCCGACAAGCCAGTGGCCGCTGCATGCAAGGCACTCCGCGCCCCAGCCCTAAACTCAATCTCCCGATACCCCTCCGCCGCGACGCGGTTGATGATCCCCAGAAACTTCGGCGTGCCGCCGTTGTAGACGAAATACCTCACCGTCCCCTCCTCATGGCCGGGGACGTTGGAGTTGTAGCCGGTGAACCAGCCCTTGGCTTTGCGCATCAGCATGATCTCGTACATCTTGACGACATGCGCGGTCCAGCGCTGCTGCGCCTCGAGCGTCGCGTCGGCGCGGGTCAGGCCGCGGTCCCACATGTATTGCAGCAAATTGGTGCACCAGTTGACGCCGTTCTCGATGCCGCGCGGAAAGTTCGTCGAGGCGGAGGCGCTTTGCGGGCCCGTGGGCATCAACAGGTTCGGGAAGCCGTGGACCATCATGCCGAGGAAGGTCGAGGGCGCGTGCTTCCATTTGTCGGCGAGCTTTTCGCCGCCGATGCCTTCGATGTCGATCAGGTCGTAGGCGCCGGTGATAGCGTCGAAGCCGGTGGCGTAGACGATGATGTCGAACGCGTAGTCGCGCGCGGTGGTACGCAGGCCTGTCTCGGTGACGCGGAGCAGCGGCGTCTCGCTGAGATCGACGAGATGGACGTTGTCGCGGTTGTAGGCCTCGAAATAGTTGGTCTCCAACGGCAGGCGCTGCACGCCGAAGCCGTGATCTTTCGGGATCAGCTTTTCGGCGACATCAGGATCCTTCACGCGTTGGCGGATGCGGCCTGCGATGTATTCCGACAGCTCCGCATTGGCGGCTTCATCCATGAAGATCTCGCGGAAGTTTGCCAGCCAGATGCCGAAGCCGGGCTCGTCGTAGAGCCTGTCCCACAGCTTCAGCCGCTCCTCGCGGCTGACCTCGTAGAAGCCACGCTTGTCGGGGCCATGGACGAAGCTGCCTGGCGTCAGCGCACAGGCGGCGAAGATCTCGTCATAGCGCGCGCGGATGTCGGCCATTTCGGCTTCCGAGATTTCGCTGTTGTTGAGCGGCGCGCTCCAGTTGGGCCGGCGCTGGAACACGGTGAGCTCGCCGACCTTGTCGGCGATCTCTCCGATCACCTGAATGCCTGTCGCGCCGGTGCCGATCACGGCGACCTTCTTGCCGGAGAGATCGACCGGCTCGTGCGGCCAAAAGTAGGTGTGGAAGGAACGTCCCTTGAAGTCATCGATGCCGGGCACGCGCGGCATGGTCGGCGCCGACAAGAGACCGATCCCGAGCACGACGAAGTGGCAGGTGAGCGTGCGGCCGTCGCTGATCCTGAGCTGCCAGAGATCGCGCGCCGCGTCGAACTGCATGGCCTCGACCTTGCAATTGAACTGCATGTATTTGCGCAGGTCGAACTTGTCGGCGACGTAGTTGAGGTAGCGCAGGTTCTCGGGCTGACCGGAGAAGCGCTCCTTCCAGTGCCATTCGTCGAGCAGTTCGCGCGAGAACGAGAAGCCGTAGGTGTAGCTCTCCGAGTCAAAACGGCAGCCGGGATAGCGGTTCCAGTACCAGGTGCCGCCGAGATCGGGCGCGGCTTCCAGCACGGTGGCGTCGATGCCGAGATCGGCGAGCCGCTTGATCTGGTAGATGCCGGCGACGCCGGCGCCGACCACGATCACCTCGAAATGGGTTTTCGGCTCTCCCGTCATTGTCAGCTCCCAAAATTCTTCTTGATCTGTTGCGCCGGATTACAGACCGTTTTGCCGGATCAGGCAACCGCGCCGCCGCGCGTGCGACTTGCGTTGAGGCGCTGCCTGCACCACATCGATCCCAGCAGTTCAACGCGCGGACATCCGGGCCAGCGACATGGACGACAATCTCACCGGCGTCTGGGACGGCAGCTACATGCAGCCGAGCGGCATGGTCACGTTCCTGGCGACGCTGATCGACGCCGGCGGCGCGCTCGGCGGCAGCGTGACCGAACCCTGCGTCGCGCCGGGCTGCCCGATCAGCACCCACAATGCCTCGCTCGCGGGTCACCGTTCCGGCAACGCGGTGACGTTCGTCAAGCGCTACGAGCCATCGGGCTACGGCTACGACACCGTGCACTATGAAGGCGCCGTCAATGCCGACGCGACCGAGATCGACGGCCGCTGGAGCATCCGCGGCACGGCGTTCTCGGGACGGTTCCTGATGGTGCGCGCGACGGGGCCGGCGCAGGCAGCGACGGCCGAAGACGAGGTCAAGGAGCCGGCGCGCTAGCGCCGGATGAGATCAGGGGAATTGAGCCGCGACCTCGCTCGGCGGATGGCAGGCGGTCGCATATAGTTACGGCCATGTCCCTGGCGCGGGGTGGGGCGCGCCTGCACAACTTCGGAATAATCGAATAATGCCGCTGAGTTGCCCGACATGTCAAGTGGCCATATCGAGCGCCGACACGCCGCCGGCTACTGTGCATGGGGTTGTTTTCGATATTTTGGCCATGCGGTAGGCAGGAGCCCGAATGAACGACCTGCCCGACAGCAATCTCCACCGCCTTCCCGACCAGCTCCGCGCCGATCTGCGCCTGGTGTTCGCCGGCACGGCAGCGAGCACGCGGTCGGCGGCAGTCGGGCACTACTACGCGCATCCCGGCAATCGATTCTGGCGCGCGCTGCATGAGGTCGGCATCACGCCGCGGCTCTATCGGCCGGATGAGTTCACCGCGCTGCTGGAACTCGGCATCGGCTTCACCGATCTCTGCAAGACCGGCGCCGGGATGGATCACGAGATCGCACGGCAGTCGTTCGATGTCGTGGGCTTCAGGGCGAAGATCGAGACGTTCCGGCCGAAGACCATCGCCTTCACCAGCAGGAAGGCCGCGAGCCTGTTCTACAACAAGCCGACCAGCGCGCTTGTGCTCGGGCGGCAGCCGGCAACAAGCGGCTTTCCTGATGTGTTCGTATTGCCGTCGCCGTCAGGTGCAGCGTCCGGGCACTGGACGTTGCAGCCGTGGCGTGACCTCGCCGAGACGATCGCATAGACCTCCGGATGGAGCGACTTTCTCCGTCATTCCGGGGCGCGCTTCTTAGCGCGAGCCCCGGAACGACGAAGCGTTATTCCTTCAACGTGATCGCAAGCCCGCTGAGATCGACATTGGCCATCAGCCCGATCTGCTTGCCGCTCAGTTCGAGCACGGCACCGTTCTGGTTGGTCAACAGGATGCCGCGCACGCCGGCGCCGAGCGCAACGCCCATGCCCGCCGCGGCGTAGACGCCGGCGATATCCTGGGCGCGGCGGATGTTGCGCACCCGCCCCTGCAACGTGGTCTGCGAGCCGCCGAACACGAGGCCGTAATCCAGTCCGCCCGCCGTGAGCCCATAGGTCTGGCCGTGGAAGGTCAGGACGCCCTTGCCGGCGGAGCCGCCGAAGATCCAGCCGCCCTTGAAGATGACGAGCGTCACCGCGCCCTCGTCGGCCAGCGCGGCGGACGATCCGGTGAGCAGCGCCAGCGCAAACAGCACGGCGCGGGCGGCGGATGACAGTCTCATGGGGAATTCTCCAGATCGAATCGCGGCAATCCGACCGGGCGGCGGCACCTCGAAATGCCGGCAAAACACGCGGGATTGCGCTTGTTCATGTTGTCGCGGAGTCTATCATCGGCCACGCAGCCACGCGACCATCGGCGCATGTGCGCCCACCGCTTTGCGCCATCGCTGAGGAGTTTGCGCAACAGGGACCCGCACCGATGCACGATTTCACCCCAGTTTCCGGCTTCGCCGGCGGCGCACTGATCGGCCTCGCCGCCGCGCTCCTGATGCTGTTGACCGGGCGGATCGCAGGGGTCACCGGCATCGTCGGCGGCCTGCTCCAGCCCGGTACCGCCGACCGCTTCTGGCGCATCGCGTTCATCGCGGGACTGATCGCAGCGCCCTTGATTGCGGCGCTATTCGGCGCGCCGCTGCCGCGGCCGGCGATGAATGCGAGCCTCGTGGTGACCGCGATCGCAGGCCTGCTGGTCGGATTCGGCACGAGGATGGGCAATGGCTGCACCTCGGGCCACGGCGTCTGCGGCTTCGCACGGCTGTCCGGCCGCTCGATCGTGGCGACGTTCATCTTCATGACGGCGGCGATCATCACGGTCGCCATCGTCAGGCACGGGATCGGAGGCTAGCCATGCCGGTTCTTGCAAGCTTCGTGTGCGGGCTGATCTTCGGCGCGGGCCTGCTGATCTCGGGCATGACCGATCCGCAGAAGGTGCTCGGCTTCCTCGATCTGTTCGGCGCCTGGGATGCGACGCTCGCCTTCGTGATGGCGGGTGCGGTCGCGGTCGCAGCAACCGGCTTTGCGATCGCGCGGCGGCGCACCGCGCCCGCCTTCTCGGCGCGCTTCCTCTGGCCTGACCGCAACGACATCGATGCGCCGCTGGTCGGGGGCGCAATCCTGTTCGGCATCGGCTGGGGCCTCGCCGGCATCTGCCCCGGCCCCGCATTGGTCAATCTTGCCGGGCTCTCGCTGCCGATCGTGGTGTTCGTCATCGCGATGCTGGCCGGCATGATCGGCCAGAATCTGCTCGGCAAGAATCTCTGGCGCCGGCGTGCCGCTTCGCCGCGCGCCATCGAACCTTCTCCCCTTCCATCTCGCGCAGACGGGTAACCTCATGACAGAAAACACAGCGATCAAGCACTTCCCTCCTCCGCCCGGCATCCAGGCGCCGCCGCTCTCGTTCGGCGCCCGCGTCGGCGATCTCCTGTTCATCTCGGGCATTCCCGGCTTCGACGCCAACCGCGAGCTGCCCGACGGTTTCGAGGCGCAGTTCGCCAATGTCGTGACCAATTTCAAACGCGTGCTGAATGAAGCGGGCGCGACGATGCGCGATCTCGTCAAGGTCAACGTGCTGCTGACCCGCGCCAGCGACGTCGCCACGATGAACGCGCTCTATGCCGGCGCGTTTGGCCCCGCGCCCTATCCCGCCCGCACCACCTGCGTCGTGGTGGCGCTGCCCAATCCGAAGATGCTGATCGAGATCGAGGGCGTCGCGTCGGTGAAGGGGTGATCTCCGCACGCTCAGTGTCGCCCCGGCGAAGGCCGGGACGACGATGTGGGAAGAGCGGCGCGTGATCCTCCTCGCGCATCGCGCTCCTGCCGCTAGAATAACGAGCCCTGCCCGTCGTCCTCGCGCACCGGCGTCTTGCGCGGCGCGGCCTTCTTCGGCGCCGGCGCATCCTCCGCTGCGATCTCCTCGGCGGTCATCGGCAGCAGCAATTGTGCGTCGTCGTTGGCGACGGCGTTGACGCGCATCGTCACCTGGTGCCAGGCGAACTCGCCGACATCGGGCCCCTTCAGCATCGGCATCACGTCGTCGACATCGTTGGGCAGGCAGTCGAGCCAGCGCGCGAATTGCTCGGGCCTGATCGTGACCGGCACGCGGTGATGCAGTTGCGCGAGGTCCGCGCTCGCGGGTGCGGTGACGATCGCGACCGTGTCCTGCTCCTCGCCGTTCGGTCCCATCCAGGTCTCGGCCAGCGCGGCGAAGGCGAGCGGATGGCCGTCGCGGCGATGGATGAAGAACGGCCGCTTGCGGCCGCCGGCATCCTGCCATTCGTAATAGCCGTCGGCCGGGATCAGCGCGCGGCGCCGCTTGATCGCGTTCTTGAAGGCCGGCTTCTCTCGCACCGTTTCGGAGCGGGCGTTGATCAAAAGCGAGAACGTGCGGGGATCCTTGACCCAGGACGGGATCAGGCCCCAGCGCATCAATTGAAAATGCCGGCCGCCATTCTGCAGCAGCACGACGGGGATCGGCTGGGTCGGCGCAACATTATACCGCGGCGGAAAATTCGGCTGCTCGATGTAGCCGAACATCTCTCGCAAGGCCGCCGGCGGCGAGGTAATGACAAAGCGTCCGCACATATCCCGTCCCGGGTGGTATCCGTTTATTCCGCCTTAACTTGGACCGTTAAGACTGCGACCAATGACCTCAACGGCCGCCATAGCGGGCTCTTCCCCGCGACCGACGTACCCCGACGAGGCGCGGGCGGCGCAGTTGCGCGCCGCCAACATCAATCCCCGCACCGGGCTTGCGACCGACTACCTCAATCACTTCAACGAAGCCATCATGTTGCTGGAGATGGTCCCGGACCTGCCGGAATGCGCCGACGATTTCCTGGAATGGCAGCCGCTGTCCTATGCCGAGCATTTCACCGCGTCCAATTTCAAGGCACGCGACCTCGCGATCGAGGCCTATGAGATGGCGAACGCCAGTATCCGGGCCGAATTCGATCAGCTCACCGACAGCATGACCAGGATCCTGACCGAGGTCGGCGCCGCGATGCGGCAATTGCACCAGGACAAGAGCCGGGTCGCGCTCGCCGAGCAGGCGATCGTCTGGGTCAAGCCGCTGGTGATGCAGACCGCCGGTGTCATCAACGGCGCCGCAGAGGCCGATGTCGAGAGCATCATGGCGGGCGCCTGATTTATCGGGCATGATGGCCGTCAAAACTGGTTGTCGTCTTGAGCCCTCCCGAACCTCCGATCCGCCCGCAGCTCGCCGTCTCCGGCGTGATTTTCCGCGACGGCAAGGTGCTGCTGGTGCGCCGCGCCCGCTCGCCGGGCAAGGGCTTCTATTCGCTGCCCGGCGGCCGGGTCGAGTTCGGCGAGACCCTGCACACCGCCCTGCACCGGGAGATCGACGAGGAGACGGGCCTCAGGGTCGAGATAGTGGGGTTGGCCGGCTGGCGCGAGGTGCTGCCGACCGGCCCCGGCACCGGGCACTATCTGATCATGACGTTCGCGGCGCGCTGGGCCTTCCGCGAGCCCGTGCTGAACGACGAGCACGACGATTTCAAATGGCTGGCGCCGGAACAGATCGGCGATCTCAAGGTCACCGGGGGGCTGCACGAGGTCATTGCGGCCGCCCGGCGGCTGGTTTGAGGGCCGTGTCGGCGCTTTGGACCCGTCCTGCCGCCTTGCCTCGGGCGCATTGAGGGGGCATACCACGGCGATTCCGGAACCCCTGATGATCAGAGCCTTTCTCGCCGTTGTGATCCTGATGTCGGCATGCCTCGCGACGCCCGCCCGGGCGCAGGACGCGGCTGCGCCGTTCGACGGCGACCTGCAGCGGCTGGCCGAAATCCTCGGCGCCCTGCACTATCTGCGCGGCATCTGCGGCTCCAACGAGGGCGCCAAATGGCGCAACGAGATGCAGGCCCTGATCGATGCCGAAACCCCCTCCGGCGACCGCCGCGCCCGCATGGTTGCGGGCTTCAACCGCGGCTATAACGGCTTCCAGCAGACCTACCGGACCTGCACCCCCGCGGCCTCCGTGGCGATCCGCCGCTACATCGAGGAAGGCTCAAAAATCTCGCGCGACCTGACGGCTCGCTATGCCAACTGACCGCGCGATCTTCTTCGACCTCGACGGCACCCTGACCAACCCGAAGCCCGGCATCACCGGCTCGATCCAGTATGCGCTGGGCAAGCTCGGCCGCCCGGTTCCCTCGCAGGACGAATTGACCTGGTGCATCGGGCCGCCGCTGCGGGCGAGCTTTGCGATGCTGCTCGGCGGCGAGGAACTCGCCGACCGCGCCGTCGAACTGTACCGCGAGCGATTCGGCGACGTCGGGCTGTTCGAGAACAGCGTCTATCCCGATATCGCCGAGGTGCTGGCGGAGCTGCGGCAGGCGCCGGGGCGCATCTTCGTCGCGACCTCGAAGCCGCACGTGTTCGCGACCCGGATCGTCGCGCATTTCGGCTTGAGCAGCTATTTCGACCACGTGTTCGGCTCCGAGCTCGACGGAACGCGGGTCAACAAGGTCGACCTGCTGGCCTATGCGCTGGCGCAGACCGGGACCGATCCGGCGCATGCCGTGATGATCGGCGACCGCAGCCACGACGTGATCGGGGCCGTCAGCAACGGCATCCGCGCGGTCGGCGTCACCTATGGCTACGGCACGCCGGAGGAGCTGACCTCGGCCGGCGCCAGCCATCTGTGCGCCTCGCCGCGCGCGGTGCTGGATCATATCCACAGCTCATTTGGTTGATCGCGTCGGCGACGTCCGAAATTCCCCTTTAAATGCCGTGGTGGGCGTTAACCTTTTCGAAAGATGTGGGCTAGGCGGTACCCGCATGCGTGGTACATCTCGCGCGTCGCAGTGGTTCGCTCCCCGGACCGCGCGCATCCATTTTGCAGAGTTTCATGCGCCATCCAGCGTCCTTTCCCCATCACCAAGACCCGCGTCCCGATCACGAACAGAAGCAAGCCGCGCTGGGCTACCTGAACGAGGCCTGGGCGGAAGCGCGTCACGACGGTGTCGATGGCGACTGCCTCGCGCAGGCGAGCCTGTTTGCGGCGCTCGCCGAGCTGGTCGGCACCTATGGCGAGGATGCGGTGGCGAAGTTCGCCGAGGGACTCGCCGCGCGGGTGCGCAACGGCGAGTTCTCGCTGGCATTGGCCCGGCAGTAATCCAATCCGCTACGGCTTGAGAGTCTCCAGGAAGCGGACCGGCTCGCCAGTCGACGGCGTCGTGACTTCGCCCTGCCACATCACCCGCTTGCCGCGCACGAAGGTGCCGACCGGCCAGCCCTGCACGCGCACGCCGTCATACGGCGTCCAGGCGGCGCGCGAGGCGATCCATTTGTTGGTGATGGTCTCGCTGCGCTTCAGATCGACCACGGTGAAGTCGGCATCATAGCCCGCCGCGATGCGGCCCTTGCAGGCGATGTTGAACAACCGCGCCGGACCCGCACTGGTGAGATCGACGAAGCGCGCCAGCGACAGCCGCCCGGCGTTGACGTGATCGAGCATCAAGGGCACCAGCGTCTGCACGCCGGTCATGCCCGATGGCGAGGCCGGATAGGTCTTCTCCTTCTCCTCCAGCGTATGCGGCGCGTGGTCCGAGCCGAGCACGTCGATGATGCCCTGCTCGATGCCGTACCAGATGCCGGCGCGATGATCGGCCGAGCGCACCGGCGGGTTCATCTGCGCCAGCGTGCCGAGCCGCTCGTAGCATTCCGGCGCGGCCATGGTGAGGTGGTGCGGCGTTGCCTCGCAGGAGGCGACATCCTTGTGGTCGCGCAGATACAGGATCTCTTCCTTGGTCGAGATGTGCAGCACATGGATGCGCTTGCCGGTCTCGCGCGCGAGATTGACCAGACGCTCGGTCGCCATCAGCGCCGCGGTCTCGTCGCGCCACACCGGATGCGAGCGCGGATCGCCCTCGATCCGCAGCGGCTTGCGCTCGTTCAACCGATACTCGTCCTCGGCGTGGAACGCGGCGCGGCGCCGGATCACCTGGAAGATCCGCCGCAGGCTCTCGTCGTCCTCGACCAAGAGCGCGCCGGTGGACGAGCCGATGAACACCTTGACGCCGGCGCAGCCCGGCGCCCGCTCGAGCTCCGGCAGGTCCTGCACGTTCTCGCGGGTGCCGCCGATGAAGAAGGCGAAATCGCAATGCATGCGATGGTGACCGCGCTTGATCTTGTCGGTGAACGCTTCTTCGGTGACCGTCAGCGGGTTGGTGTTCGGCATCTCGAACACCGCGGTGACGCCGCCCATTACGGCGCTGCGCGAGCCGGTCTCGAGATCTTCCTTCTGCGTCAGCCCGGGCTCACGGAAATGCACCTGGGTGTCCATCACGCCGGGCAGGATATGCAGGCCCTTGCAGTCGATCACCTCGCCGGCCGAGGCCTGGCTGAGCGAGCCGATCGCGGCGATGCGGCCGTTGGTGACGCCGACATCGCGCACGCCCTCGCCGTCCTGATTGACCACGGTGCCGGATTTTAGAATGGTGTCAAAATGCTGATTCATCGGTCCTCGGCGCCCGCTTTCGGGTGTCGCGCGGGCCTTGTTCGGCGCATTGTAGCGCCTTAGCTAGGCTGGGGATATCCGCGCGGACCGCGTTTCCCAAGGAACTTGGAAAAGAGCGAATTTTGCGAATGAAAGCAGCGTTTCTTCCAGATCGGGGCGTGATCAAGGTCTCTGGCGAGGACGCCCGCAACTTCCTCAACGGCCTCATCACGACCGATGTCGAGCAACTGGCCCCGGGACAGGCCCGGTTCGGCGCGCTGCTGACGCCGCAGGGCAAGATCATCGTCGACTTCCTGATCACCGAGATACCCACAGGTCATGGCGGCGGCTTCCTGATCGATGCGCCGCGCGCGCTCGCCAAGGGGCTTGCCGACAAGCTCGGCTTCTACAAGCTGCGCGCCAAGGTCGTGGTCGAGAACCTCTCCGACAGCCTTGGCGTGCTGGCCGCCTGGGATGGCGAGCCCGCGGCGATTCCCGATCTCGCCTTCGCCGATCCGCGCAACGCGGCGCTCGGCTGGCGCGTCCTGATCCCGGAAGATCTGAAGCAGAAACTCGCTGACCTGATCGGCGCCGATCTCGTCGACAGCGGCGCATATGAAGCGCATCGGATCGCGACCGGCGTGCCGCGCGGCGGGCTCGACTTCATGTACGGCGACGCCTTCCCGCACGAGACCAATATGGACCGCCTCAACGGCGTCGATTTCGACAAGGGCTGCTATGTCGGCCAGGAAGTCGTGTCGCGCATGCAGCATCGCGGCACGGCGCGCACGCGCACGGTGAAGATCATTCTCGACGGCCCCGCCCCCGAGACCGGCGCGACGATCCAGGCCGGCGACAAGCAGGTCGGCACCATGGGCTCGACCGCCGGCGAGAAAGGCCTCGCGCTGGTGCGTATCGACCGCGTTGCCGATGCGCTCGACGCCGGCCTGCCGCTGACCGCGGGAGGGCTCGCGCTTCATCTCGCCGATCCTGATGCTGTCCGCATCACCCCTAAGAAGACCGTTGCATGAGTCGTACCGCACAGCTGCATCCTGACGGCAAGACGCGCTGCCCTTGGCCGGGCGAGGACGCGTTCTACGTCGCCTATCACGACAATGAATGGGGCGTGCCGGAATATGACGACCGTGCGCTCTACGAAAAGCTGATCCTCGACGGCTTCCAGGCCGGCCTGTCCTGGATCACGATCCTGCGCAAGCGCGACAACTTCCGCAAAGCCTTCGACGATTTCCAGCCCGAGAAGATCGCGCGCTACACCGACAAGAAGGTGCATGCGCTGATGAACGACGCCGGCATCGTTCGTAACCGCGCCAAGATCGAAGGCACGATCGCGAGCGCGAAGGGCTATCTGGAGATCATGGAGAAGGGTCCCGGCTTCTCGAAATTCCTGTGGGACTTCGTCGACGGCAAGCCGAAGGTCAATCAGTTCAAGACCACCGCGAGCGTGCCGGCCTCGACGCCGGTCTCGATCAAGGTCTCCAAGGAGCTCGGCGCCCGCGGCTTCAAGTTCGTCGGCCCCACCATCGTCTATGCCTTCATGCAGGCAACCGGCATGGTCAACGATCACCTCGTGACCTGCTTCTGCCACGAGGCCTGCAGCGGCAAGCTCCGCATGCCGCGGCTCAAGAAGAAATGACGGCACGCAGATCGACGGAGACGACCCGCGCCTGGCAGCGGATGTTGTCGGGGCGCCGGCTGGACCTGCTCGACCCGTCGCCGCTCGATATCGAAATCGTCGACATCGCACATGGACTGGCGCGGGTCGCGCGCTGGAATGGACAGACCTCAGGCGCGCACATCTTCTCAGTGGCCCAGCACACGCTGCTGGTCGAAGCCGTGATGCGGCAGCAGATGCCGCGGGTCGATATCAGCCATCGGCTCGCCGCACTGCTGCACGACGCGCCCGAATACGTCATCGGCGACATGATCTCGCCGTTCAAAGCGGTGCTGGCCGGTGAATACAAGGTGGTGGAAAAGCGGCTGCTGTCGGCGATCCATATCCGCTTCGGCCTGCCGGCGGTGCTGGCGGACGAGATCACCCTGCAGATCAAGGCCGCCGATCGTGGCGCAGCCTATCTGGAGGCGACGCATCTGGCGGGCTTTTCGCAGGCCGAAGCCAAGCGGTTGTTCGGCCGCGACCCGGAATTGCCGGAAGCGACCGAGCGCGACTATCTGACGCCCTGGACCGCAGCGAGGGCCGAAAAGCAGTTCCTCGAACGCTTCAAGGCATTGCACGCATCGTAGGCGTGCGGCGCGTAGCGTGCTGCCGGTTGCGCCGCAAAACGCAGCGCGGGCATCGCGCCGCGTACCTTTGCCCGCCCGGGAGCAGCCGTTATAATCGGGCGTACCGATAGCCAAGGACCATCATGCTTCACGTCTGCTCGCTTGCCGCGCTCTCCGACACGGTTCGTGCCACCGGCGCCAGCCACGTGCTGACCGTGATGGCCAATGTCGACCAGGTGCAGCGGCCGCCCTCCGTGCTTCCGGCCAACCACCTGAAGGTGTCGATGGACGACATCGTCGAACAGATGGACGGATTCGTTGCGCCGAACGAGACGCATATCGAGCGGGTGCTCGCCTTCGTGCGCGGCTGGGATCGCCGCGCGCCGATGGTGGTGCATTGCTACGCCGGCATCAGCCGCTCGACCGCCAGCGCCTTCGCCACGGTCTGCGCGCTCAATCCGCACCGCGACGAAATGTCCATCGCCCGGCTGATCCGCGCGGCCTCGCCGATCGCAGCGCCCAACCGGCTGATCGTCAGCCTCGCCGACAAGGCGCTGGGGCGCGAGGGCCGGATGCTGCGCGCACTCGATGCGATGGGCCCCGGCAGCATGAGCGTCGAGGGCCGACCCTTCCACATCGATCTGGAATAGCCAGAGCCTGCCAGGCCGGTGGCTTGAACTTCCAGTCCTCTCAACTGCACTACTAGGTTGCGACGGGCGGCCGGCTGGCCGATGGTCCGGCGCGTCCCGCCGGAGGCCCGATGTTCGATTCGCCGTTCGATTTCCTCACGCTTGTCATCGCCATTGTCGCGATCATTTTCGCGCGCAAGGCGCTGGGCCAGATTGCGGTGCTGCAGCGCCGGCTGGACGCGATCGAGGCCGCAGGTGGATCCGCCGCGCGGAGGGCCGCGCCGCCGCCGCTGGCGCCGCTCGAGGCGTTCGAGCAGACGCTGCCGGCAGCGCCTCCCATCGCGCCGCCGCCGCTCCCCGAGATGGCTGCGCGCGAGCCGGCCGCGCATGCAGAGGCAGCCGCAGACGCGGCAGGCGCCGCCCCGCCGCCGCTGCCAGAGCCGCCCGCCCCACAGCAAGCGGCGCCCGGCTTCGAGGAGACGCTCGGCACGCGCTGGGTGGTGTGGATCGGCGGCCTGACGCTGGCGCTCGGCGGCTTCTTCATGGTGCGCTATTCGATCGAGGCCGGGCTGCTCGGCCCCGGCGTACGCACGATGCTCGCCGCGCTGTTTGCGCTCGCTTTGCTCGGCGCCAGCGAGTGGACGCGGCGCAGGGAAAGCATCTCCAGCATCGCGGCACTGCCGGTCGCCAACATTCCGGCGATCCTCACCGCGGCCGGCACCGCGGTGGCGTTCGCCACGGTCTATGCCGCCTACGCGCTGTACGACTTCCTCGCACCGGCAACCGCCTTCATCCTGCTCGGCATGGTTGCGCTCGGCACGCTCGCGGCCGCGCTGCTGCACGGGCCTGCGCTGGCCGGGCTCGGCATCGTCGGCGCCTTCGTCACCCCGATCCTGGTTTCATCCGACAAGCCGGACTTCTGGTCGCTCTACATTTATCTTGCGATCGTCACCGCGGCGGCGTTCGGCCTCGCGCGGATCCGACTGTGGCGCTGGCTCGCCGTCACGACGATCGCCTTCGCGCTGCTATGGACCTTGCCGTGCCTGCAATGCGGGCCGGAGATGATCGCGCCGCACGTCTTCCACGTCATCGCGGGCTTCGTGCTGGCGGCGCTGCTGGTGGTCTGCGGTTTCATGTTCGGCCCCGACGGCGATGGCGAGGAGATCGAGCCGATCTCGTCCGGCTCGCTCGCGGCCTATCTGTTCGGCGCGACGCTGATCGTGCTCAACAGCGCGCATGCCGACAGCGCGATGATTGGCTTTGCGCTGCTGACGGCGGGCAGCCTTTTCGTCGCCTGGCGCGCGCCGGCCGCTGCCGGCGCCATCGCCGCCGCGTCGGTATTCGTCTTCGTCGTGTTCGGCGAATGGGCGGTGCGCCGCAACGTCGACATGCTGGTGCTGCCGGGCGGTGCGATCCCGGGCATCGGCCCGTCCGCGACCGATGGCTCGGTCTCGCTGCATCTCGTCACCGCGGCGCTGTTCGCGGCTGCCTTCGGCATCGCCGGCTTCCTCGCGCAATTCCGGTTTGTCACCACGAAGGTCATGGTGACCTGGGCCGCGGCAGCCGTGTTCACGCCGGTCGCACTGCTGGTCGCACTCTATGCACGCATCGCGCATCTCGATCGCTCGATCCCGTTTGCAATCCTTGCCGTGCTGCTCGCTGCGGCCTATGCCGCCGCGACCGAAGCGCTGACCCGGCGCCGCGAGCGGCCGGAACTGTCGCCTTCGATTGCGCTGTCAGCCACCGGCGCCCTCGCTTCGCTGGCGCTGGCGCTGACCTTCGCGCTCGACAAGGGCTGGCTCACCATCGCGCTGGCGCTGGTGTCGATGGGCACGGCATGGCTGTCAGTACAGCGGCCGATCCCGTTCCTGCGCTGGCTTGCCGCGATCCTGGCCGGCATCGTGGTGCTGCGCATCGGCTACGAGCCGCGGATCGCGGGCGATGCCGTCGGCGCCACGCCGATCTTCAACTGGCTGCTGTGGGGGTATGGCGTTCCGGCGCTGTCATTCTGGGCGGCAAGCCATTTCCTGCGCCGCAATGGCGACGACGTCCCGCTGCGGATGGTCGAGTCCGCCGCGATCCTGTTCACGGTGCTGCTCGCCTTCATGGAGATCCGCCATGCGGTCAATGCCGGCGATGTCTATTACGCCAGTGCCGGGCTGACCGAGGTCGCATTGCAGGTCGGCGTAACGCTCGCGATGGCGATCGGGCTGGAGCGGCTGCGGCTGCGCAGCGGCAGCATCGTCCACAATGTCGGTGCGATCCTGCTCACCGCGTTCGCCGGGCTTGCCAGCCTGTTCGGGCTGCTGGGGCTCGAGAACCCGATGCTGTGGTGGCAGGACGTCGGCGGCAGCTTCATCAATCTCTTGCTGCTCGGCTACGCATTGCCGGCCGTGCTGGCGCTGCTGCTGTCCTATGCGGTGGCGGGCCATCGTCCCGCGGGCTACGCCAACACGATCGCAGCCGGCGCGCTGGTGCTAGCGCTCGCTTACGTCACGTTCGAAATCCGCAGGCTCTATCATGGACCGGTGTTGACGCGCGGCGAGACCACAGGCGCCGAGCAATACACCTATTCGATCGCCTGGCTGATGTTCGGCGTCGCGCTGCTCGGTATCGGCATCGTCGTCAACTCGCAGCGGGCGCGGCTCGCCTCCGCTGCGGTGATCGGGCTGACGATCCTGAAGGCGTTCCTGGTCGACATGTCGACGCTCACGGGCGCCTACCGGGCGCTGTCGTTCATGTGCCTCGGCATCGTGCTGGTCGCGATCGGCTGGCTTTATCAGCGGATCCTGTTCCGCAGGCGGGCCGCTCCGCCTCTCCCGCAGGCTGAGGGTTCAAGTTAGTCGTCCTGAACGGCGAGCGCCTCAGTCGACGGATTCGGCAACCAGCCGAATCCTGAACACGGGCTTGCGGCTCTCGTCGAGCAGCTCCATGTGCCATTCGCTGTCTTGCTTCATGTTGCGCGAAATGCTGCCAAGGAAATTGCCGCACACCTTGGTCATCTCGGCCCAGGCCACGTCACGGCTCTCGAACTCCGTCGCGTGGTCGGATGCACCAGCGTAATCGCCATCACTGATACGGAAAAAATACTGCGCCATATGACTACTCAAATCGGTATCCTCGGCATCCCGCCTGTCGGCGAACGCTAGGCTATTGAGTAGCTATCAACGCGTGGCGACCGCCATCCGTATGACTACGGCTCGGCAGCTATTCCCGCTAGCGCGCAGATGAGAAATTAGTCGGTGGAGCGGCGCAATTCCGGCGCGCTCTCGACCTTCGCTGGCTCGGCCTTGACCGGCTCGAGCTTCGCCCTTTCGACCTGCGGCGTCTCGACGCGCGACACCTCGGTCGGCGAGGCATCCGCGGACCGGGTGCGCGGGTGCAGCGAACGCGGCCGCGCCGCCGCGCGGGCCATCAGCATCTGCTGACCGCCCTGGTGATGGAAATCGCAGTAGGCGAAGCCCATGCCGGAGACCGAGCCGCGGAACGTGCGGTCGTCCTGCTTGTCGAGATTGAAGCACGGTTCGAACGGAATGCCCTTCAGCGACGCGCAAACGCTCTGGCCGCGGATTTGCAGCGTATTGCCGGGCAGTCGCACGTGGCGGATCGGTCCGGAGCCGGAGAACTGGATCGAGCCCGTGGCGCCCAGATCGTCGAGGATCCGGCCGGCTCCGCGGGTACCGTCGAAACAGGTGAAGGCGAACACCTTGCCGGCGACGAACCTGCGCGCTTCATCGGCGTTCATCATGCCTGCGAATGCCGGCACGACCATTGCTCCGGCCGTGACGGCCCCCAACACCAAACGCGCAAGCATGAGCTACTCCACTTACGAGCGCGGGCACCCGCTCCTTGTTGAGCATGACCCCCGCTACCGACGCTACTCGAACGTCTGCGCGAGGAAACCCGGCCCCCCGGGATCATGCCGCAAGTCTCTTTACCCGCTGCTTACCATACCAACCGTGGCAACATTGGAGCAGCTTGGTTGGTAAAGTCTGAACGTCCTCAGACTATTTTTACCACGATCCGGCCGCGGACCTGGCCATCGAGGATTTTCGTACCATACGACATGACGTCGCCCAGGGCGATTTCATGAGTGATATCAGCCAGTTTTGCCTTATCGAGATCGCTGGCAAGGCGCCGCCAGGCGATCCTTCTGAGCTCGATCGGGCACATCACGGAATCGATGCCGAGAAGGCACACGCCGCGCAAAATGAAGGGCGCGACCGACGACGGCAGGTCCATGCCGGCCGCCAGGCCGCAAGCCGCGATGGCGCCGCCGTATTTGGTCATCGAAAGCAGATTGGCGAGCGTGGTCGACCCGACGCTGTCGACGCCGCCGGCCCAGCGCTCCTTGGCAAGCGCCTTGGGGGCACCCGACAGATCGGCGCGGTCGATCACCTCGGCGGCGCCGAGCCCCTTGAGGTAGTCGGCCTCTGACATCCGCCCGGTCGAGGCGATGACGTGGTAGCCGAGCTTCGACAGCACGGCGATCGCGACCGAGCCGACGCCGCCGGCGGCGCCGGTCACCACCACCGGACCGCTCTTCGGCGTGAGACCGTGCTTCTCCAGCGCCAGCACCGACAGCATCGCGGTATAGCCGGCGGTGCCGACCGCCATCGCGTCACGGGCCGAGATGCCGTCCGGCAGCCGTACCAGCCAATCGCCCTTGACGCGGGCCTTTTCCGCATAGGCGCCGAGATGGGTCTCGCCCATGCCCCAGCCGTTGCAGACGACCTTGTCGCCCGCCTTCCAGTCGGGATGGCTGGATTGCTCGACGGTGCCGGCGAAATCGATGCCGGCGATCATCGGGAAGCGGCGCACCACCGGCGCCTTGCCGGTCAGCGCCAGGCCGTCCTTGTAGTTCAGCGTCGACCATTCGACGCGGACGGTGACGTCGCCGTCCATCAATTCCGCGTCGTCGAATTGGGTCAGTGCGGCGGTGGTACCCTTGTCCGCCTTGTCGATCCTGATTGCCTTGAACGTTGCCACGATGAGCACTCCCGTAATCTTGGTTTCGGGGAGTGTTTAACCCATCAGGCAGGCTGCGCAACCGGGCGCACGACGGGCTTTTCGACGATCGGCAGGTTGATCAGCGCCGACAGCACGCCGAACAGCACCGACAGCCACCAGATCGGCGTGTAGGAGCCATACTGCTCGAACACGACGCCGCCGAGCCAGACCCCGAGGAAGCCGCCCACCTGATGGCTGACGAAGGCGAAGCCGTAGAGCGTGGAGAACCAGCGGGTGCCGAACATCAGCGCCACCAGCGCCGAGGTCGGCGGCACGCTCGACAGCCACAGCAGTCCCGAGACCGCGCCGAAGGCGATTGCTGAGAACGGCGTCACCGGGAACGAGATGAAGGCGACGGTCGCCAGCGCGCGCGAAAAGTAGATCACCGAGAGCAAATAGCGCTTCGGAAAGAAGTTCTGCAGCCAGCCGACGCTGAGCGAGCCCACGATGTTGAACAGGCCGATCGCCGCGACCACCCAACCGCCGGTCGAGGCCGAAATGCCGCGATCGGCGAGATAGGCCGGCAGATGGATGGTGATGAAGGCGAGCTGGAAGCCGCAGGTGAAGAAGCCGAGCACCAGCAGCACGTAGGAGCGATGGCCGAAGGCCTCGGCCAGCGCGGTCTTGAACGATTGCTGGTCGGCGGCCGGCACCTTGCTGGTCGCGGCGGGCGGGGTCGCAAGCGCGAGCGAGAGCGGCAGGATCAGCAGCATCAACGCGCTGAACACCACGAGCGCAGTCTGCCAGCCGAAATTGTCGATCATCGCAACGCCGAACGGCGCGAACAGGAACTGGCCGAACGAGCCGGCGGCGGTGCCGGCGCCGAGCGCAATGCCGCGCTTCTCCGGCGGCAACAGCTTGCTGAACGCCGCCAGTACCAGATTGAACGATGAGCCCGACAAACCGAAACCGATCAGCACGCCGGCGCTGATGTCGAGCGACAACGAGGTGGTCGAGTAACGCATCAGCAGCAGGCCGGCGGCATACAGCAAGGCGCCGACGATCATGACGCGCAGCAGGCCGAAGCGGTCGGCGATGGCCCCTGCGATCGGCTGGCCGAGACCCCACAACAGGTTCTGCAGCGCGATGGCAAGGCCAAACACGTCGCGGCCCCAGGCGAATTCGCGGCCCATCGGCTGCACGAAGAAGCCGAGGCTGGAGCGCGGGCCGAAACTCAACAGCGCGATCGCACAGCCGCAGACGATGATGACGAGCGGCGTGCGCCAGGTGCCGGACGTCGGTCGCAGATTCCCGGTGGTAGCGGCCATTTTGTCTCCCCCCGCAAACGCTGCGGGGGAACCGCCCCGCGAAACATTGCCAGGAGTTAATGCATCTGCATGAAAAGCCCAAGAGGCGAAGGAGAAAAATATTCGCTCGCAAGGCAGCTCTGCAGAATCCGAGAGGATGACGAGCGTCATTCCGGGGCATGGCCTGCGGGCCCGTCTTCTCCTTCCCTCTGAAAGGGGGAAGGTCGGGATGGGAGTCAGCCAGACGCACCGCTGCTCGTGGAGAGACCAGATCCTCACCCGCTTTGCTCTGATGAGCAAAGCGACCTCCCCTTTTCAAGGGGCGGGTGGGTTAGCGGCCCTACCGCTTGGCGCTGGCCTGCTCGGCCGAGCTCTGGGCCGCTTCGGCGAGTTGCGCCGAGATCTTGGCTGTCTCGGCTGCGCTGCCCCAGCTCGGCGCGTCACTGCCGTCGCCCCAGGCGCGCGGGCGATAGAAGGTGTGGACGCCGAACTTGTACATCTTCTTCATTTCACTGACCCAGGACGGCCGCACCCAATAGGCGTGGTAATGGGTCGAGCGATCGACCTCCGGCAGCCACAATTTGCCGTCGAGGATCGCCTTAGAGATCTTCTTGGCGCGATCCCACATGTCGGGCTCGCGAACGACGTCGGGGATGTTGTCGCAGGCGAAGGTGAACTGGCAGGCGTAGTGGCGGTTCTTGTTCTGGTAGACCACGCCGCACACCGTATCCGGATATTTGCCGGAGAAGGCGCGGTTCAGCACCACCTGGGCGACTGCGATCTGGCCGCGCACCGCTTCGCCGCGCGCTTCGAAATAGACCGCCTCGGCAAGGCACTTCTCCGACTTGGCGCGCGATTTCGCGTCGAACAGGCCGAGCCGTTCCGCCGGCGTCTTGGTGTGCTGGTCGTCGGCGTTGACTTCGCCCTTCGGCGCGATGCTCTCGCCGATCTCGCCGGCCTTGACCGGGCCGTCGGCATCGACCGGCAGTGACGCCATCACCTTCATGTCGGGATCGGGCTGCGCTGCGGGCGCGACGACGACCGGCGCCTCGCCCGGCTGCCAGCGCTCGAGATTCTCGGGCGTGCCGAGCGACGAGCCGAAGAACAGGCTGGCGGTCTTGAATGCGAACGGGTCGCGCTCGTGCGTTGCATCCGCAGGCGCAGCAGCGGGCTTGGCGGGCGCAGGCTTCAGATCATCGAGCGGACTGGCCTCAAGCGACATCGACACGTCGTATTGCTGCGGCGACGGCTTGGCATATTGCGGCAACGGCGGTGCTCGCAGCGCCTCCTGCAATTCGGGATCAAGTGGGGTGTTTTCGGCCGGCGCCGTCGCGGTCTTCATGCCCTTGACCGACGCATTCGATGTCGCGGGATCCTCGTTCGCCGGAGCCGTGTTCGTCGGCTGCGCAGGATCGGCCTGGTCCGGCCGCCCGACGACGAGACGATCGCCCTTCAGCGTGCGATCGACCTTGGGGAAATCGGATGCCTGGTAGCGCGGCGGCGGCGCTGTGATCGGATTGTGCGTCACCGCGCCGGTGATGTCGGCGCTCGGACTGTCGAGCCTTGCGAGCAGGATTTGCGGATCCTGCGGCGCGGAAGTTCCGATCGGACGGCCGAAGCTGTAGGTCGCGACCTGGATCGAGCCGACCGCGGAGGCGAAGACGCGCTTCTGCCAGCGCTCGGCGACGCCGGGCTGCCGGGCCAGGAGCGAGGCAATATCCTGATATCCGAGCTCGGTCGGCATCAGTGCGAAGATGCCAAGACCGAGACCAAAGAGCGCAAGACGTGCGCCCTTCGGCCGGTTACGCGACACAAACATCGTACGCTCACGCAACGCTTACTGAGTGCAATCGAACGCGGTACATCCGCGCAATTCGACCTTTCCCGTTGCTAACTTGTTTAGGTTGCCGCGGAGTTAATCGGCGTTGCCCGCGCGCTACACTCAAGCGGTCGCACACATGATGCGCGCTGCATCGCGCGCCTTGGTAAACGCGCGGCGCATGATAGTCGTAAACAGCAGGTCAACAAGGATGGTGAACAAGGCGTTACGCGCCGTCCTTCCACTGGCATTGCGAGGAGCGACAAGCGACGGAGCAATCCATGTCTCGGCAGGTGGAGACATGGATTGCTTCGCTTCGCTCGCAATGACGGTGCTCGTTGGCAGCCTAACCAAACAAAATGGCCGGGACTTGGTCCCGGCCATTTCACTTTCCGAATTGCTTGATCGCTCACGCCTGGCTGGCGATCTCCTTGCCGAGCGCGGCCTGGGCTGCGGCAAGCCGCGCGATCGGCACGCGATAGGGCGAGCAGGAGACGTAATCGAGCCCGACCTCGTGGCAGAACGCGACCGAGGCCGGATCGCCGCCGTGCTCGCCGCAGATGCCGACCTTGAGGCTCGGCCGCGTCTTGCGGCCGCGCGTCACGCCGATCCTGACCAGCTCGCCGACGCCGTCGCGATCGACCGAGATGAACGGATCGATCTCCAGGATGCCCTTGGCGACGTAGGTGCCGAGGAAGCTCGCGGCGTCGTCGCGGCTGATGCCGTAGGTGGTCTGCGTCAGGTCATTGGTGCCGAAGGAGAAGAACTCCGCGGTCTCCGCCACCTGGCCGGCCATCAGGCAGGCGCGCGGCAGCTCGATCATGGTGCCGACCTGGTAGGTCAGCTTGACACCTGTCTCCTTCATGACAGCGTTGGCGGTCGCATCGATCCGCGCCTTGACCAGATCGAACTCGGCCTTGGTCGCGATCAGCGGCACCATCACCTCGAGTCCGACCGGCTTGCCGGTGCGCTTGCCGGCTTCGACAGCGGCCTCGAAGATCGCGCGCGCCTGCATCTCGGCGATCTCAGGGTAGGCGATCGCGAGACGGCAGCCGCGGAAGCCGAGCATCGGATTGAACTCGGACAGTTCGCGGGCCCGATCGGCGAGCTTGCGCGGATCGGTGTTCATGGCGCGCGCCACTTCCTCGATCTCGGCCTGGGTGTGCGGCAGGAACTCGTGCAGCGGCGGATCGAGCAAGCGGATCGTGACCGGCAGGCCCTTCATGATCTCGAACAGCTCGACGAAGTCGGCGCGCTGCATCGGCAGCAGCTTCGACAGCGCGGCGCGGCGCGACTGCTCGTCCTCGGAGAGGATCATCTCGCGCACGGTGCGGATGCGGGTCTCCTCGAAGAACATGTGCTCGGTGCGACAGAGGCCGATGCCCTCGGCGCCGAACTTCACCGCGGTGCGCGCGTCATCCGGCGTGTCGCCGTTGACGCGGACGCCGAGCTTGCGGACCTCGTCGGCCCAGCCCATCAGCGTGCCGAACTCGCCGGACAGTTCCGGCTCGATCATCGGCATGCGGCCGGCCAGCACCTGCCCGACCGAGCCGTCGATGGTGATGACGTCGCCGGTCTTGAAGGTGCGCGAGCCGACGCTCATGGTGCCGCGGCCGTAATCGACGCGGATGGTGCCGCAGCCGGAGACGCAGGGCTTGCCCATGCCGCGCGCGACCACCGCCGCATGCGACGTCATGCCGCCGCGGGTGGTCAGGATGCCTTCCGCGGCGTGCATGCCGTGGATGTCTTCCGGGCTGGTCTCGATGCGGACCAGAATCACCTTGCGTCCGTCGGCCTGCAGCTTGGCCGCTTCGTCCGACGAGAACACGATCTCGCCGGAGGCAGCACCAGGCGAAGCCGGCAGGCCGGTCGCGATCACGTCGCGCTTGGCGGCGGGATCGATGGTCGGGTGCAGCAGCTGGTCCAGCGACGCCGGATCGATCCGCGTCACCGCGTCCTTGCGCGAGATCAGGCCCTCATTGGCGAGCTCGACCGCGATGCGCAGCGCCGCCTTGGCGGTGCGCTTGCCGCCGCGGGTCTGCAGCATCCACAGCTTGCCCTGCTCGACCGTGAATTCCATGTCCTGCATGTCGCGGTAGTGCTTCTCGAGCAGCGTGTAGATCCGCGTCAGCTCCTTGAACGCAGCCGGCATCGCGGCTTCCATCGACGGCTTGTCGGAGCCGCTCTCCTGGCGCGCCTCTTCGGTGATGTCCTGCGGGGTGCGGATGCCGGCGACGACGTCCTCACCCTGCGCGTTGATCAGGAACTCGCCGTACAGCTTGCTCTCGCCGGTCGAGGGGTTGCGGGTGAACGCGACGCCGGTCGCCGAGGTCTCGCCCATGTTGCCGAACACCATCGCCTGCACGTTGACGGCGGTGCCCCAGGACTCCGGAATGTCGTGCAGCTTGCGATAGGTCACCGCGCGCGCGTTCATCCAGGATGAGAACACCGCACCGATCGCACCCCACAGCTGGTCGTGCGGATCCTGCGGGAAATCGTGCCCGGTCTCCTTGGCGACGGCTTCCTTGTACTTGCCGACCAGCTCGACCCAGTCGTCGCCGGTGAGGTCGGTGTCGAGCGAGTAGCCCTGGCCATCCTTGAAGGTGTCGAGGATGTCCTCGAAATGATGATGCTCGAAGCCGAGCACCACGTCCGAATACATCGTGATGAAACGGCGATAGCTGTCATAGGCGAAGCGGCGGTCGCCGGAGAGCTCGGCGAGCGCTTCGACCGTGCGGTCGTTGAGGCCGAGATTGAGCACGGTGTCCATCATGCCCGGCATCGAGGCGCGCGCGCCCGAGCGCACCGACACCAGCAGCGGGTTCTTGGCGTCGCCGAAGGTCTTGCCGGTCAGCTTGCCGACATAGTCGAGCGCCTTCTCAACCTGCGCTTTCAATTCCTTCGGATACGTCTTGTCGTGGTCGTAGAAATAGGTGCAGACCGAGGTCGGAATGGTGAAGCCGGGGGGCACCGGAAGGCCGAGATTGGCCATTTCCGCGAGGTTGGCACCCTTGCCGCCGAGCAGATTGCGCAAGGTCGCCTGGCCCTCGGCCTTGCCGTCACCGAACGTATAGACCCACTTGCCGGCCTTGATCGCCGGCGGAGCCGCCTTTTTCGCAGCGGTGACGGCCTTTACCGGCGCCTTGCTGGCGGGCTTTGCGGCCGGCTTCGCAACCGATTTGGCGGCAGGCTTCGGGGCGCTCTTCTTCAGCGCCTTGCGCGCTGGAGCGGCCTTCCGGGCCGGCGCCGAGGACTTTGATTTCGCTGCGGTTTTCTCGGCATTTTTCTTGGACTTCGCGACGGCTTTGGCCATGTCAGACAACAATCCGAAAAGAGGGGTCGAAGATGCGCGCCTTACACCATTTTGAGGGGTTCCGCGCAAGCCGCGAAACCCCGCTTTCCCGCTACAGGTGCAGCCAGCGCAGCAGGCCCATCCCGACGAGCCCGACGAAGATCAGGTAGATCGCGACGATGTAATTGAGCAGCCGCGGCATGATCAGGATCAAGATGCCTGCGATCAGAGCGACGATGGCAGGCAGATGCGCAGCGGTGATGACCATTGACGTGTTCTCCGGCGATTTTTGGAAGAGCGAATCGAGCGGCAGTTTATCCGCTGCGGGGGGGTTCCCACATCAAGACGCCTGCACGGCCTGAGAGTTCCCGCAACTCACGAAAATTGCTCCAAATTGCCGCGTATATGGCGGCGGATTTCCGGAACATCGCCGCGGCCGATGCATTGGCTCGCCGTGCGCATCGGCCAAGGCTGGCGCGCGCGTGAAAAGAATGGAGCGAGCCATGCGAAACAGAATACTTGCCGTTGCGGCGGTTGCTGCTGCGATCACGGTGCCGGCTGTTGCCGCACAGGCCCAGACCGTTGGCGTCGTCCGCGGTGGCCCGCCGGTTGCGGTCGAGGATGACGAGGGCATTGCGATCGAGCAGCGCCCGGCGTTCCGCGAGTACATCGTGCGCGAGCGCGTGCCGAACTACACCGTTCCGGATCGCGTCGTGGTCGGCACCATACTGCCGGACGCCGGCGTGACCACTTACGACGTGCCGCAACGGTTCGGCGCGACGCCGTATCGCTACACCGTCGTGAATGGCGAGACCGTTCTGGTCGAGCCGCGTTCGCGGCGAATCGTTCAGGTGGTCGACTAGCGCAATGCCTACGCGATAGCCTGAACGGAGCAGTCCGGGCGCCGCGCAAGCGGATGTGCGCGAGGATCGACCGGACCAGAAAGCCCCGCCCGGCCTCCCCTCCGGGCGGGGCTCTTCGGTTGTCCTGCGCACCCAATTAGGACTTCAGGATCGAGAGCAGCGTCGAGGTCGACTTGTAGCTCTTGATCGCGGCGTCTTGGAAATCCTGCGTCCAGTTGGCCGCCTGGCGCTCCTCTGCGCTCATCGAGGAGTATTGCTTGAGGATGCCGAGTGAGAACTGGCGCGGATCGCCGGCGGACTGGCTCTGCTTCAACGCATCGAGCACCGCAAGACGCGTTCGCGTGTTGAGTTCCTGCTTGGCCGCGAAGATCTCCTCGCCGGAAAACTTGTTGTCCTGGTTCAGCGTGATCGCCGACAGCGAACGGTTGTCGAGCGAGGACAGATCGGCGAGTTGGCCGGTCTTGCGGCGGGAATCGTAGACCAGTTCCTTGCCGCTCTTCGCCGCCTCGCTCTTCTGCCGATCGAGGAAGGCGCGCACATCGCTTGCCACGCTGCTGAAATCGCGTGGCTTGCTGGTCGTGGGCGGCGTCGTCCCCGCCAGCGCGGCCGCGATCGGGTCTCCCGTAATTCCCGTCGGCGCCTTGTTCGGATCCTGCTGCGTCGCCTGAACCCCTTTCAGCACCGCGGCGCGCTCGCTGGCCCAGGTTGCGGTGGCCTTCTCCTCGTCGCTGGCGCCGTCAAGATAGTCGAGCGCGGCCTTGTAGCTGACGCTGTAGTCGCCGGTCAGCCGTGTGGTCGCAAGCGACGGCGCCATCGCCTCGTCGAAGCGCTGCTTCAGCTCGGTGGCGGCGACCGCCTGCTCGTCCGGGGTGAACTTGCCGCCATTGTTGGTCGAGATCGCAAACAGCGTGCGGCGGTCCAGTGTCGAGAGATCGATCGTGGTCTTGCCATCGACGATCGGCTTCTTGACGCCGGCGACCGTGTAGAGCCGGTCGAGCGTGACGCGCGCGTCATTGGTGACGGTCGCGAAATCCGGCAGCGGCGCCTTGACCGATGTCTTGGCGAGTTGCGCGCGGGCGGCATCCGACAGCGTGAGGTTGGTTGCAGCACTAGGCGTCGCGGACGCCGACAGGTCACCGGCCGTGCCGTCGCCCGACAACGTCGCTGCCAGCGAGGGCGTCGCTGCAGCCCGCGCGTAGGCCGAACCGTATTGGGCATAGGGATTGGGGGTGGTGCCGATCGAGGTCATCGGGGCGATCCCTGCATTGGCGCGAGGGGCGATTTCTTAAGAAATCGTTGATCCGCCAGGACCTTCGCAGGGCATGGTTAACAAATTGCAAATTGTGTCTAGATATTTCCGAGACCGCTTCAGCCGCGCTGGCGCGCCACGATGCGGTGAACGACCTTGCCGGACGAGGCGCTGACGACCTCCGTGTCGAGCAGCAACTCGGCCGCCGCAAGTTCAGTCCGCACCAGCGCAGCATCGAACGCCGCGTAGAGCCGGCCGTGCGCATCGCGTGCGTCGTCGCCGGCAGTGACGCGCCAGCTCAGATAGAAGATGCCGCCGGGCTTCACGATGTCGAACATGCGGCGCACCGATGGCCCGATCAGTGTGGGGGCGAGATGCATGATCACGGTCTCGCACAGCACATTGTCGAAGCTGCCGGAGGCGATGCCTGACAGATCAGGCAATTCGGCGCGCGTGAAGCGCAACGCCGGGTAGCGCGCACGAGCTTCCGCGAGCAGCCCCTCGGAGGCATCAAATCCTTCGGCCGGAAAGCCGTTGGCATTGAGCCAGGCCACCTCGCGGCCGCTGCCGCAGCCGATATCGGCGGTCGCGCCGCCCTTGATGAAGAATTGCCCGACGATCTCCTGCAGATCGCGAGGTGCCGGCTGGTCGTGCCAGTCCTGCGCAAACGCCGCCGCCTCCTTGTCGTAAGCGGCGAGCGTTGCACGGTCCATCGGTCAGCCCTCGATCCGGGAGAAATCTGCCACCGCGCGCGTCGCGGCGCGGATCTCGTTGAGCAGTTTTAGGCGATTTTCCCGCACCTTCGGGTCGTCGTCGTTGACCTTGACCTTGTCGAAGAACGCATCGACCGCCGGACGCAGTTTTGCCATCGCGCTCATCGCAGCGGCGAAGTCCTTCTTCGCTACCGCGGAGGAAGCATCGCTCTTCACTTGGCGGATCGCCTCCGCAAGCGCCTTCTCCTCACCAAGATTATAGAGCGCGGGGTCAGGCTCGTCGTCGAACTCACGTTTGTCTTTCTTCTCTTCGATGGTGAGAATATTGCTGGCCCGCCGCGTCCCTGCGAGGAGATTCTTACCGTCATCACTCTCAAGAAATTTGCCGAGGGCATCTACACGATCGACAATGGGTGTGAGCGGATGCCCTTGGAGTAACGAGCCGGTCGCGAGCACCGCGTCTACCAAATCGTGACGCGCCTTCTGATCTCGCAACTGAACCTTAAGGCGATCCTCGAAAAAGATCATCAGTTGATCAATAACCTCGGCGGTCCTCAAACCGTTCTTGGCATCGACCATATCCAAATAGTCTTTGCCAAATGAATGCTTGAAGTGAGACTCGACAACGTTGCGCAATCCAATGTTGGCTCGATTTTCAAGAATGATCCGAATTACTCCCAACGCGGCGCGCCGCAGCGCGTACGGGTCCTTCGATCCCGTCGGCTTCTCATCGATCGCCCAGAACCCCGCCAGCGTGTCGAGCTTGTCCGCCAGCGCCACAGCGACGCTGACCCGATCGGTCGGCACGCGATCGGTCGGCCCTTGCGGCTTCCAGTGCTCCTCGCTCGCGGCAGCAACCGACGCATCCTCGCCTTGCGCCAGCGCGTAGTATTTCCCCATCAAGCCCTGCAATTCAGGGAACTCGCCGACCACTTCGGTCAGCAAATCCGCCTTGGCAAGGCGCGCGGCGCGCCTGGTCTTCTCGACATCGGCGCCGACCAGCGGGGCGATCTCGGCAGCGAGCCGCTCGATCCGCTTGATCCGCTCCGCCTGCGTCCCGAGCTTCTCATGGAACACGATCTGCTCGAACTTGGGCAGCCGGTCTTCGAGCTTGGTCCTCAGGTCGGTCTCGTAGAAGAACTTCGCATCCGACAGCCGCGGGCGGATCACGCGCTCATTGCCGGCAACGATGGTCTTGCCGCCGTCGGGCGCCTCGATGTTGGCGGTCAGCACGAACTTGTTGGTCAGCTTGCCCGTCTTGGGGTCTTTGACCACGAAGCACTTCTGGTTGTTGCGGATGGTGGCGCGGATCACTTCGTCCGGGATCGACAGGAATTCCTTCTCGAACGATCCCATCATCACGACCGGCCATTCGACCAGGCCGGAGACCTCATCCAGCAGCACCTGATCCTCGACCAGTTCGAGGCCCTGCGCGAACGCCAGCTCCTTGGCGTCCTCGAGGATAATGTCCTTGCGCGCCTGCGGATCGAGGATCACCTTGGCGGCCTTCAGCTTGGCCTCGTAATCCTCGAAGCGGCGCACCGAGATCGCACCCGGCGCCATGAAGCGGTGGCCATAGGTGGTCTGCCCGGCCTCGATGCCGTCGACCGAGAATTTCACAATGTCCGGCTCTTCGGTCTCGAGCCCGAAAGTCGCGGTGATCGCGTGCAGCGGCCGCACCCAGGTGAGCGAGCCTGACTTCGCCGAGCGTGCGCCCCAGCGCATCGATTTCGGCCAGGGGAAGGTGCGGATGATCACCGGCAGAATTTCGGCGATAACATCGATCGCGGCGCGGCCGGGCTTCTCGATCAGCGCGATGTAGAAGTCGCCTTTCGCGTCCTTCTGGATCTTCGCTTCGTCCAGCGACTTGAGACCGGTCGCTTTCAGAAAGCCCTGCACCGCCGCATCCGGGGCACCGATCTTCGGACCGCGACGCTCGGTCTTCAGGTCGGGCTGGCGCGCGGGAACGCCGTGCACGGTGAGCGCAAGGCGACGCGGGGTCGCGAATGCCTTGGCGCCCTCGTAGACGAGGCCTTCGGCGACCAGTCTGTCGGTCACCATGCGGCGCAGATCGTCGGCCGCCTTGGCCTGCATGCGCGCGGGAATTTCTTCGGAGAACAGTTCGAGGAGAAGATCGGGCATCAGACCGCCCTGCCCGTTTCAGTGTGGATCCAAGCCTCGCCGCAGGCCTTCGCCAGATCGCGAACCCGGCCGATGTAGCTCTGCCGCTCGGTCACCGAGATGACGCCGCGGGCGTCGAGCAGATTGAACACGTGGCTCGCCTTGATGCACTGGTCGTAGGCCGGCAAGGCCATCAGATGTTCCTTGTGGTTGCTCCCCTCGCGCCAGCCGGCGGCGAGATATTTGCGGCAGGCCTCTTCTGCCATTTTGAACTGCTCGAACAGCATCGCGGTGTCGGCATATTCGAAATTGTGCCGCGAATATTCCTGCTCGGCCTGCAGGAAGACGTCGCCATAGGTGACCTTCTCGGCGCCCTCGCGGCCGTTGAAATTGAGATCGTAGACGCGGTCGACGCCCTGCACATACATCGCGAGCCGCTCGAGCCCGTAGGTGAGCTCGCCCGCGACCGGCGCGCATTCGACGCCGGCGACCTGCTGGAAGTAGGTGAACTGGCTGACCTCCATGCCGTCGCACCAGCATTCCCAACCAAGACCCCAGGCGCCCAGGGTCGGGCTCTCCCAGTCGTCCTCGACGAAGCGGATGTCATGAACCGCCGAATCGATCCCGATCGCGGCCAGCGACTTCAGGTACAGCTCCTGAAGGTTCGGCGGCGACGGCTTCATGATCACCTGGAACTGGTAATAGTGCTGCAGGCGGTTGGGGTTTTCGCCATAGCGGCCGTCCTTGGGCCGCCGCGAGGGCTGCACATAGGCCGCATTCCAGGGCTTTGGCCCCAGCGCGCGCAGCGTGGTCGCGGGATGGAAGGTGCCGGCGCCCATTTCCATGTCATAGGGCTGCAGGATGACGCAACCCTGCTCGGCCCAGAATCGCTGGAGAGCCAGGATGAAGCCCTGGAACGAACGTTCCGGGCGCATGTGATCAGGCAGGGCGTCCATCGTCTTGACAGGTCTCGCGAGGGGGTTGTGAAGCGCGCGGGACCGTATCGGCGGCGGCCAATGGAATCAAGGCGATGCGGGAAAATCCGGCACCGCCATCTTGCGGAATCCGACGGCTATTAGCCCGGGCGATAGGCCCCGGTCACGGGGTCGCGGCGCAGGGTCTTGATTTCGCTCGCACGCGTGGTCTCGGCCACGCGGGACAATCGCGCCTCTTCCAGTTCCTGGTTGATCCGGACGGCCGTCTTGTATGCCCAGCGGACCACGGCCAGGCCACCCAGGACGCCTGCGAATGCAATCAGCGGCGGCATCGGTCGATCCTTGTCGTTCACGTCTGTCAGGCCCCCAATGGCAGCCATTCTCGCCCAAGGCGGCCTGCGCCGCAATCACGCTTTTGGGGCTAAATGGCGCGCTCAAATCCCCGTGTTCAGAGCCCGAATCTGGCCCAGATCGCCCTCGTTTCGACCGCTGAGATCAAATCGTCCGGCAAGCTCGCCAGCCCATCCAGCGCCGCCATCGATCCCGCCCCCGGCGCCCGCCGGCCGAGCAGGCCGGACAGCATGCCACTGGCGGGCGCGATCACCGGGGTCAGCACCTTCTCGCCATAGCGGGCGCGCAAAACGGAGCGGAGATCGCCGATGCTGTCGGCGAGACCGAGGCCGATCGCGGTCTCGCCGGCCCAGTATTCACCGGTGAACAGCACGTCGTCGGCGGCCTTCAGACGACTGCCGCGGCTCTGCTTCACGAGGTTGATGAAGGTCGCATGGATCTCTCGCTGGATCGTCTTCAGCCGGGCGACGTCGTCGGGGTTCTCCGGGAGGAACGGATCGAGCATCGCCTTGTGGCTGCCGGCCGTGTACAGGCGCCGCTCGACCCCGATCTTCTTGATCAGCCCCTCGAGGCCGAAGCTGCCGCCGACCACGCCGATCGAACCCAGGATCGAGGACGGGTCGCAATAGATCTCGTCGCCGGCGCAGGCGATCATGTAGCCGCCGGAGGCCGCGACATCCTCCGCGAACACCAGCACCGGCAGCTTCTTCTCGGCCGCGAGTTGCCGGATGCGCAAATAGATTTGGCGCGACTGCACCGGCGAGCCGCCCGGCGAATTGATCACCAGCGCCACCGCCTTGGCATTCCGAGTACCAAACGCGCGCTCCAGCATCTTGGCGACGCCGGAGAGCGTCATGCCGGGCCGCAGCGGCGTCACCGCGCCGATCACGCCTGACAGCCGCACCACCGGCACGACGGCCGTGCCGCGCCTGAACCGCGCCGGCAGCATTTCCTGCACGCGATCGAGCAGTCCCGAACGTCCTCCAGAATGTCCTTGGCGATCACTTAATTGTTCATTCATGCCGCTACCTCGGATTAACCACTTTTTATCACGCCAGTGTCATTGGATTTCATGGAACGCGTTTTGCATTTTGTCATTGGGGATGCAACGCGCGGGCAAAGAGGGACCCATGAAGATCTACCTGCTGATTTTGCTGATCGGTACGCTCCTCACGGCGATCCACTTCACGTCCAGGCCGGATCGCCAGTCGGAAACGGCCTCGCAGTAGCTTTGTGCCAATGACGACGCGGGCAGCGCGCCTGCCCGCTAGCGCCGCGCCAGCGGCAATTCTCCCTTTCCAGCCAAAATCTCCTGCACCCATTTATTGGGCACACCTGACTCTTCATTGAGCAACAGCGCGGCATGCAGCCGCGTCGGCGCCCGGCCGCCCTTGATGGCCCGCACCAGGATTCGGATCGCCGGTGACGCCGCCTCGCCATGAACCGGCAGGATCTCGAGGCTGCCGAAGCCGCGGTCCAGCGCGGCCAGCAGCTCGGCAATTCCGTCGGCCCGCCAGATCAGCGCAAGCTGCCCGTTCGACTTCAAAATCCGCCGCGCCGCATGAACCCAGGCCGCAAGCGTGGTCACGGTCGCGACATGGGCGCGCTGCCGCAAGCCGTCCGGCGAGGCGCGGTGTCTCCCGGGATCGTTGAATGGCGGGTTCATCAGCACGACGTCGGCGCTGTCGGGTGTCAGGCCGGCTGCATCGAATGCTGAGGCGGCGGCCTCGACATCGAGCACGATCACGTCGGCCATGATCGCGTTGGCGGTGGCGTTATTCCGCGCAAGCTCGGCCAATGCAGGGTCGATCTCGACCAGGACCAGATCGATCCCGCCGACCCGCCGCGCCACCGCAAGTCCGGCTGCGCCGACGCCGGAGCCGAGATCCACGACCCGGTCGCCCGACCTTGCCGGCGTCGCCGCAGCCAGCAGGATCGCGTCGTGGCCGGCGCGGTGACCGCTGCGCGGCTGCCGCAGCCGCAATTGTCCGCCGAGGAATCCGTCCTCGGTGATCTCGGCGGCCACAGACTGCTTACTTGACGCGCTTTCCTCCCGCGAACCGGCGCCCCTTTCGCCTGAAAACGCTCTAGTCATCGGCCCGCAATTCGTGGCCCAGGCCGGCATCGGTCAGGAGCTGGCGGGCCTCGTGGTTGTCGTCCTCGTGCACCAGGATCCGCCGCGGCAGCACGCCGAGCGAGCCCTCGATGATGCTCATGTTCTGGTCCAGCACCAGATGATGGATGTTAGCGCTGTCGAGCAACGCCCCGATGGCGGAGACCAGCACCGCGTCATTGGTCCGTACCAATTCCCGCAAACCCACTCTCCTCTTGGCCCGGCTGTGCGGCCAATGCGTCACATGTCAACAACTTCGTGGCCTTGCCGCATACCTTCGCAGTTTCTATTGTTATAGCTGAGCTAGAGCGAATTCGGCAAAATTGGAGACCAGCGTGGCGGTTATTGTACCCTTCGAAAGCCCGTCCAATGCTTCGATCGACGGGCTGGTGGGACTTGTCGCCGCCGACATGGAGCGCGTCAACGCGACGATCATTTCGCGGACCGGCTCCGAGGTCACCATGATCCCCGAGGTCGCCAATCATCTGATCTCCTCCGGGGGAAAACGGCTGCGCCCGATGCTGACCCTGGCGATGGCCCAGCTCGCCGACTACACCGGCGACGGCCATATCAAGCTCGCCGCCGCGGTCGAGTTCATGCACACCGCGACCCTGCTGCACGACGACGTAGTCGACGAGAGCGAGCTGCGCCGTGGCAAATTGTCGGCGCGGATGCTGTGGGGCAACGAGGCCAGCGTGCTGGTCGGCGACTTCCTGCTCGGCCAGGCGTTCCGGATGATGGTCGAGGTCGGCTCGCTGCGCGCGCTCGACATTCTCTCAGCCGCCGCCGCCACCATCGCCGAGGGCGAGGTGATGCAGCTTGCCGCCGCCAAGAACACCGCGACCACCGAGGACGAATATCTCGCCGTGATCCGCGGCAAGACCGCCGAGCTGTTCGCCGCCGCCTGCGAGGTCGGTCCCGTGATCGCGGGCCGGCCGAAGGCCGAGCAGACCGCGTGCCGCTCGGTCGGCATGAATCTCGGCATCGCCTTCCAGCTGGTCGACGACGTGCTCGATTATGGCGGCAAATCCGCCAAACTGGGCAAGAACGTCGGCGACGATTTCCGCGAGGGCAAGATTACGCTTCCCGTGGTGCTCGCCTTCCGCCGCGGCAACGACACCGAGCGCCAGTTCTGGATCCGCGCACTGGAGCGCGGCGAGATCGGATCAGCCGATCTCGATCACGCGATCGGGCTGATGACCAAGCACCGGGCGCTGGAAGACACCATCAGCCGCGCCCAGCACTACGGTGCAATGGCGGTCGACGCGCTGGCGCTGTTCCCGTCCTCGCCGATGAAGACGGCGCTGGAACAGGTCGTGGCGTTCTGCCTCGCGCGCACGCACTAGGTTTGCGTGTAAGTCAATCCCCGCTATCTCTGCCGTCATTCCGGGGCTTGCGAAGCAAGAGCCCGGAATCCATTTCTCCACAGTCGGTGCGGCTTGACGGATTCCAGGTTCTCGCCTTCGGCGAGCCCCGGAATGACGAGCCAGAGGAAAGCAGCTACCCTTCCACCGGCACCCAGATCTCCAGCCCGCCATTGCCGCTGTTCTTGTCGAACGTCGCGCCGTAGCGCTCGAAGTTCGGCGCGTCTGCGACCTTCATGCCGGATTGCGGCAGCCAGCGATTCCAGATCGTGTTGACGGTGCGGCGGATGGTCGAGATGTGGTCGGCGTGGGTGAACACCACGTATTTCTGCGCCGGGATCCGGACCCGCGCGAACTCGCGCGGCAGGTCGGAGAAATCCGCGACCTCGACACCTGCGATGTAGTCGAAATTGCCGGCATCGTCGCCGTTGCAGCAGACGCCATAGGCGACATCGCCGACCTGGCGGGGAATATGCGCGCATTGCTGGTGGAAGCCGCTCCACTGGTTCGGAATGCCGGCCGTGCTGTCATTGGCGTGGTTGTAGCGATCGCCGACGCCGGCGACGAGAAGGGCTCTCCCCGTCTCAATGCGTGGCGGATCGATGTGATCGAGGGCGGTCGAGATCATGGTGATCGGCTCCTGCAGCTTGAGCTGTGTCAGACACGTCGTCGCACGCACGGTTTCCGGCGTGACGCCGAAATGGTCGCGGAACGCGCGGGTGAATGCTTCGTGGGAGCCGTAATCCGCATCCAGCGCCAGCGTGAGAATGTCGGGCGCACCGGCCGCGAGCGCGTGCGCGGCCTCGCTCAGCCGCCGCGCCCGCAGGTAGCGCATCACCGAAAACCCGGTCGCCTCCGCGAACGCGCGTACCAGATGGAAGCGGGAGACCCCGGCGACGACTGCGATGTCGTCGAGCGTCAGGGACCTGTGAAGGTGGCCTTCGATGTACCAGAGCGCCTTCTGGGCTGGATTCATTGGACGACGGCCTTCCTGCAAAGCTCCGGCATCATGCACGGCTGCGGTGCGCGCATTTGACAGTCCTTGCTGCGCGGCGGCGAAACCGTGGTTCCGCTCAGCGAAATTTTACCGCAAAGCCGTCGCTGGCAACACCGCTGCAATCGTGCATACTCGCAGTTGCATCGATCCGACGGCTCACTAAGCTGCCCGAAAATCAAGACTGCACGAGCCGCGGCCAGCATGTCAGGGAGGACAAGGATGCACCACCAACGCCTGAGCTATGCCAACTGCGTCATGTCAGCGGCGCTTGCGGGGCTTTTGACGATCGCCACCGCCGGCGCCGCCAACGCCCAGAAGAAGTACGATCCGGGTGCGACCGACACCGAGATCAAGGTCGGCAACATCATGCCCTATTCGGGCCCGGCATCCGCTTACGCCACGATCGGCAAGACCGAAGCGGCCTATTTCAACAAGCTCAACAGCGAGGGCGGCATCAACGGTCGCAAGGTCAACTTCATCTCCTACGATGACGCCTACTCGCCGCCGAAGATGGTCGAGCAGGCCCGCAAGCTGGTCGAGAGCGACGAGGTGCTGTTGATCTTCAATCCGCTCGGCACACCGGGCAACACCGCGATCCAGAAATACATGAACGCCAAGAAGGTGCCGCAGCTGTTCGTCTCCACCGGCGCCGCCAAGTGGAACGACCCGAAGAATTTTCCCTGGACCATGGGCTGGCAGCCGAGCTACCAGGTCGAGGCGCGCATCTATGCCAAGTACATCCTGCAGAAATATCCCGGCAAGACCATCGGCGTGCTCTACCAGAACGACGATTTCGGCAAGGACTATCTGATCGGCCTGCATGAGGGACTCGGCGATGCGGCCAAGAAACTGATCGTCGTCGAATCCTCCTACGAGACCTCGTCGCCGACGGTGGATTCGCAGATCGTACAGATCAAGGGCGCCAATCCGGATATCTTCATCAACATCGCGACGCCGAAATTCGCGGCGCAGGCGATCAAGAAGGCCGCCGAGCTGGATTGGCATCCGGTCCAGTTCCTGACCAACGTCTCGGTCTCGATCGGCGGCGTGATGAAGCCGGCCGGCTATGAGGCGAGCCAGGACATCCTGTCGACCCAGTATCTGAAGGATCCCGCCGATCACGAGTGGAAGAACGATCCGGCCATGAACGAGTGGCGCGCTTTCATGACCAAGTGGTATCCCGAGGGCGACCAGAACGACGCCTCGACCGTGTTCGGTTACGGCGTCGCCAAGGGGCTCGAGCAGGTGCTGCGGCAATGCGGCGACAACCTCACCCGCGAGAACCTGATGAAGCAGGCGGCCAGCCTCAACTTCGAGATCGGCATCTATCTGCCCGGCACCAAGATCAAGACCGGGCCGGACGACTACGCTCCGATCGAGCAGTTGCAGATGATGCGCTTCAAGGGCGAGAGCTGGGAGCGGTTCGGCCCCGTGATGAGCGGCGAGAAGAGCTCGTAAGTTCCGGCCAAATAACCGCCGTCATTGCGAGCGAAGCGAAGCAATCCATCGTGTCCGAGTACGCGGAGGGGTGGATTGCTTCGTCGCTCGCGCTCCTCGCAATGACGAACAAGGGAAGAGGACAACAACAATGAAAATCACCGACGTCCGCGCCCACCATATCCGCATTCCCTATGACGCAGGCCCCGCGAGCTTCCGCCAGGGCGCATCCGCGATCTCCGCGCTCGACATGGTGCTGGTCGAGGTATCGACCGATGCCGGCCTGACCGGCTGGGGCGATGCTTTTGCCTATGTCTGCCCGAAAACGAGTTGCACGGCGGTGACCGAGATGATCGCGCCGCAGGCCCGCGGCCTCGAGGTACCCGACGCCGCCCAAATTCCCGCCGCGATGGAGCAGATCCAGCGAAATCTGCATCTGTTCGGCCGCTACGGCATCACGATGTTTGCGATCTCCGCGCTCGACATCGCGCTGTGGGATCTCGCCGGCAAGGTGAACGGCGTGCCGCTGCATCAATTGATCGGCGGCGCCAAGCGCAGCACGATCCCGGCCTATGCAAGCCTGATGCGGATCGGCAACCCCGCGCACATCGCCGCCGAATGCAGGAAGGCGATCAAGCTCGGCTACGCCGCGATCAAGCTGCACGAGACCACCGTGCCCGCGGTGACCGCCGCGCGCGAGGCGATCGGCCCCGACGTGCCGCTGATGGTCGACATGAATTGCCCGCTGGACGGACCGGCCGCGATCCAGTTCGCCCGCGATTGCAAGCAGGCCGCGCCGATGTTCCTGGAGGAGCCGGTCTGGCCGCCGGAGGATTTCGCGACGCTCGCAGAGGTGCGCAGAGAGGGCCGGCTCGACATCGCGGCCGGCGAGAACGCCTGCACCGTGCATCAATTCCGCCAGATGATGACCGCGGGGGCGGTCAGTCACGCGCAACCGTCGGTGATCAAGGTCGGCGGCGTCACCGAATTCCTGCGCGTGGCCGTGCTCGCCGACGAGTTCGGCGTCCAGGTGATTCCGCACTCGCCCTATTTCGGACCGGGCTTCCTCGCCACGCTGCACCTGATGGCGATCCGCGACGCGGGGCTGATCGAGGTCTTCTTCATGAAGCGCCCCGCCTGCCTGTGGGGCGACCACATCGATGTCGACGCCACTGGCCACATCGCCGTGCCGCAGGGCCCCGGCCTCGGCTACGAACCGGATCGCGATGTGATGGAGAAGTATAGGGTGGCGTGAGCTGCGACCACGCCGGACCCGTCATTGCGAGGAGCGAAGCGACGAAGCAATCCATCGCTCCGCGTGCGCGGTGAAAATGGATTGCTTCGCTGTGCTCGCAATGACGGCCGCAGGCTACTTCGTCCCGTCCTTTGCGGCCGGCGTTGCATCCTTGGCCGGCGGCGCGTCGACCTTCTTCTTCATATCCTCGGTCAGCTTGACCTGCGCCGCCTGCAAATCGGTGACGAGCTTCTGCAAGCTTGCCAGCGCATTCTGCAAGCTCGCGATCTGCCGGTTGGCGGCATCGAGCTTCTGCTGATGATCCGATGTGAGCTTGCCGATCGTCTTCTGCAGGAAATCGACGTTGCTCTGCAGGCAGCTGGTGCGCCGCTCCATCGTTTTCTCGACGGTGCATATCTCGATGCCGGGAACGTCCTGCGCATGCGCGGTTGTAGTAATGTAGAATACAATCGGCATGAGCAGGACAAGAACGAAACGAGCGATCATCGGCATCCCCAATCACAGGCGTCATTCACAGATTTGTGCTCGCGACGCTGAAAGCGGGGCAGACATACCACACTGAAACCGCATTCGAGCGGTGTGCTTCACCCATTACGGGGACTACTCGTGGGGACGGGGGCCTTCGGAACTTGTTTGGTTCGACCCCTTTGGCTCGACCTTGGGCAGTGGAGATAGATCGCATGGCAACGCGCGAAAAACGTCTGGCGCAATTCGATGGCAATGGCGAACCCTCGCCGGAACAACGCGTGGAAGTGCTGTGTGAGGATCACAGCGGAACGTATCAGCTGCCGTTCGCCTGCCGTTTCATCGACGGCCAGTGGCGGAATGACGCAACCGGTGGCGCGCTGGAGGTCAACGTCATTGCCTGGCGGATGCCGCGCGTGAAGCAGGCGGGCATGGCCTGAGGGACGCATGGCGCGCGCTGTTTCAAAACGCGACGCGCGCGCACACGCGCCTTAAGATTTGGAACGCGGATGGAACGAACCGCGTCCGAATCGCTGATTGAGCTACGTACTCCGTTGTTCACGGCTAGATGTGGTCATCAGCCCGAGGCGGCGCACCACATACAGAAGCATGACGATCGGCCGCAGCCAGCGGCCGACGACAAAGGTTAACTCTTCCGCAGACGACATTTGTGATCCCCTCTCTGATCCTTCTTGGCGATCATTTCCACGGCGTGACCGGCGGTACCGTCTCGGTTGCCGGCGGCACATCCACGGTCTTGAAATCGGCGGGGCTGACGATCTCGAGGTATTCCATGTCCTTCGAGTAATCGAACAGATAGTGCGTGATGCCGGGGCGCTGATGGATCACGTCGCCGGCCTCGACCAGCGTCTCCTTGTCCTCGTACATGAAGCGCGCCCAACCCTTGGTCATGATCACGATCTGGAAATCGCACAGATGCTTGTGCCAGCCGGTGCCTTGTTCCGGCGGCAGGTCGGGATTGGCCTTGACCAGATGGCAGATCACCTGCCCGCCGGTGGCATCGGCGATACCGAGATCGCGATACAGGAAGAAGTCGCGCAGACCTCCGCCCTTGAACTCGGTGTCACCGGGTTTGACGTGGGAGAATTTGCTGACGATGGCGTGCTGGTTCATTTCAAGCCTCCACGGTTCTCGTATTCGCGAGATCGCGGCGCGGCTCAGCGTCCAAATTTTCGGCAGCGTCGCATCGTCGCGGTCACAGCTCGCTTGTTGCTATGCGAAATCCTTGCCAGCCCGGTCGTGCCGCGGCGATCGGCCTCGCCATGCGCTGGCATCGCAGCGGAAGCATTTGGCGTGAGGCGCGAATTTGAGTTCGGCGCGCGCTGCGCCCGATCGCCGCGCGACGCCGATGCCGGGCGGCGACGGCACGTCCATTGAGCAAAGCTTGCCCGGAGCTTGAGCCGCCGGCGCAGGCAGGCCGGACGCGCGCTGCCTAATATTCGACCTCGAGCTCCTCGACATCGGCCGGCTCGGCCTTCGCCGCCTCGATCCACTCCTGCATCTCGGGCATCGCCATGATGGTGCGGGCATACGCCGCCAGAACCGGGTCGAGTTTCACGTCATAGGTCATGAAGCGGGTCACCACGGGGGCATACATCGCGTCCGCCATGGTGCGGCGTTCGCCGAACAGGAACGGTCCGCCTGATTTGCCGAGGCAATCGCCCCAGATGGTGCAGACGCGATCGATATCGGCCTGCGCCCGCGACCAGATCTTGAAGCCGGGAAAATGCCCCTTCAGGTTGACCGGCAGCGACGACCGCAGCGTGGTGAAGCCGGAATGGATTTCGCCCGAGATCGAGCGGCAATGCGCGCGCTGGATCCGGTCCGCCGGCAGCAGCCCGGCATGCGGCATGATCTCGTTGAGGTACTCGCCGATCGCCAGCGTATCCCAGACCGTCGCGCCCTCGTGGCGCAGGCAGGGCACCAGGATCGACGACGACAACAGCAGCAGCTCGGCCCGCGCCGAGGGGTCATCGGGCGCGGTGACCACCTCCTCGAACTCCAGCCCAGCGAATTTGGCCAGCAGCCAGCCGCGCAGCGACCAGGACGAGTAATTCTTGCTGCTGATGGTGAGTGTCGCCTTCGCCATATCGGTCCCTCACGCCCTGAACGCGTCCTTACCGCCGGACACCGCGCGCCGGTCCAAACCGCCGCGCCCCCCGAAGCCGTTCATTTTTGCAGCAAGCCACGTGCCAATTTGCCGGGCACCCCGCCCCTCTCTGGCGTCGATATTGCATATCCAGCCGGGCAAGGGCGGATGCGTATGATGTCAATGCTTTACCAGGCCTATCAGAACCACATGGACCTCACGGCGCCGTGGCGGACCGGCGCCGCGGCGGCATTGCGGTATCTCAATCTGGTGCCGCGGGGCACCTCCGACCGGACGTTCGGCCGGCTCGCGGCGGCGCTCGAGCTGATCTCGCGCTCCACCCTGACCTACGCCCGTCCCGACTACGCCATCGGCAGCGTGTCCTCCGGCAACAGGGAATACGAGGTGACCGAGGAGGTTGCCTATGCGACGCCGTTCGGCTCGCTGCTGCATTTCAGGAAGGTGGACGGACCGGAGCAGCCGCGGCTGCTGTTGGTGGCGCCGATGTCCGGTCATTTCGCAACGCTGCTGCGGAGCACCGTGAAGACGCTGCTGCAGGATCACGACGTCTACATCACCGACTGGCACAATCCGCGCGACATTCCGCGCAGCGAGGGCCGCTTCGGGCTCGAGGACTACACCGACCACCTGATCGACTTCCTCGGCCAGCTCGGCCCGCGCGCGCATATGGTGGCGATCTGCCAGCCTTCGGTGTCGGCGCTGGCGGCGGCCGCGATCATGTCCGAAGACAATCATCCGGCGCGGCCGGCGTCGCTGACCCTGATGGCCGGGCCGATCGACACAAGGATCCAGCCGACCAAGGTGAACGAATTCGCCAAGAGCAAGCCGATCAAATGGTTCGAGGACAATCTGATCAACTACGTGCCGATGCAGTGCAAGGGCGCGCTGCGTCAGGTCTATCCCGGCTTCGTGCAGCTGACGGCGTTCGTCTCGATGAACCTCGAGCGTCACATCAAGCAGCACATCGACCTCGCCGACCATCTCGCCAAGGGCGAGACCGCGAAGGCCGAGGTGATCAAGACCTTCTACGACGAGTATTTCGCCGTGATGGATCTGCCGGCGGAATTCTACATCGAGACGGTGCGCGATGTGTTCCAGGAGCATCTGCTGCCGCAGGGCATGCTGATGCATCGCGGCCGCGCGGTGAATCCGGCAGCGATCCGGCGCATGGGCCTGATGACGGTGGAAGGCGAGAAGGACGACATCTGCTCGATCGGCCAGACCCTCGCCGCCCAGGACCTCTGCACCGGCGTGCGCACCTATCGCAAGGTGCACCACATGCAGGCCGGCGTCGGCCATTACGGCGTGTTTTCCGGCAAACGCTGGAACAACGAGATATACCCGCTGCTGCGCGATTTCGTGCACGTGAATTCGTGAGTGGATCCGGTAGCCCGACCGCTCCATCTGAGTCAGTGCGCGCCTCGCAAAGACGCAGCGGCTAGCCACGCATCCCCTCGCGCAGTACTCTCCCCGGCCACGACGACCCACGCGCCGCAAGAATCGTCCAGGGAGAAACTCCATGCGCGCCGCCTTCCGCACCCTCACGCTCGCCTTGATCGGCGCCCTCGCCCTCGCCCTCGCGTCAGCCGCATCCGCCGCCGACGTCCATGTCATGATCTCGGGTGGACTGACCGCGGCTTACAAGGCGCTGGTGCCGGAGTTCGAGCGCAAGACCGGGCACAGGGTGGTGACCGCCTTCGGGCCGTCGATGGGCACCACGACCAACGCCATTCCGGTGCGGCTCGCGCGCGGCGAGCCGGCCGACGTGCTGATCATGGTCGGCTATGCGCTGGGTGACCTCGTCAAGCAGGGCAAGGTGGTGGCCGACAGCCGCGTCGACCTCGTGAAGTCGCCGATCGGGATTGCGGTGAAATCAGGCGCACCGAGGCCGGACATCAGCTCGGCCGACGCCGTCAAGCAGGCGCTGCTTGCGGCGAAGTCGGTCGCCTATTCCGACAGCGCCAGCGGCGTCTATGTCTCGACCGAGATGTTCGCAAAACTCGGCATCGCCGACCAGATGAAGGACAAGGCGCGGATGATCCCGGCAACCCCGGTCGGCGAGATCGTCGCCAAGGGCGAGGCCGAGATCGGCTTGCAGCAGATCTCGGAGCTGAAGCCGGTTGCCGGCATCGACATCATAGGTCCGCTACCGGAGCCATTGCAGAAGATCACGGTGTTCTCCGCCGGGATCGCGACCGTCTCAAAAGAGCCCGACGCCGGCAAGGCGCTGATCAGCTTCCTCGCCTCATCAGATGCCCGCGACGCGCTGGTCAGGAGCGGCCTCGATCCGATCGCCGCCGGCGCGACGCATTAGCGAGACATCGCCAACTTTTTCGGCGCCCCTACCGCAAATGATGCGCGCCGTAAGCGAGCAGCAGCACCACGACCAGCGCCAGCACCAGCGTGGTCGACTTCCAGAACAGCACCGGGTTGCGCTCGATCAGCGGGGTCGATGACGTCGTCAGATATCTCGCATTGGGATTGCGCAGGTCGAACAGAAACTCCGAGAAGCTGTCGTAACGCCTCAGCGGATTGACCTGCACGGCATGCTCCAGCGTGCCGTCGACCCAGTTGGGAATGTCGCGGCCGCCATGCGCGGCCGGACGGTAGACCAGCCGGTTGAAGTCGGACCAGGTGCGGGCGCGCGCGATCTGCGCGCCGTAGGGCAAGCGGCCGGTCAGCATCTGATAGGTGACGACGCCGAGCGAAAACAGGTCCGAGCGCGCGGTACCGCCCTCGCCCAGGAAATACTCCGGCGCGGTGTATTGCTGAGTGCCCAGGATGTTCTCGACGCCCGCCGCCACCGCGTCGGCGACGCCAGAGATCCGCGTCGAGCCGAAGTCGATGATCTTCACCGTGCCGGTCCGGTCGATCATGATGTTGTCCGGCCTGACGTCCTGGTGCAGCATCTCCTTGCGGTGGAACGCGCGCAGCCCTTTTGCGATCTGCTCGGTGATGTCGCGCACCGTCTCCAGCGATGGCGCCGGGTTGTCGATCATCCACTGCGTCAAGGTCTGGCCGTCGATATACTCCATCGCGACATAGAGGAAGTTACGCTTGCGCTGCGGCAGGAACGGCTTCAGCACGTGCGGGCTGTCGATCCGCCGCGCGACCCACTCCTCCAGCATGAAGCGTTTCAGATAGGCGCCGTCGTCGCGCAGGTCGATCGAGGGGATCTTGATCGTGACCGTGGTGCCGCTCTCCTCGTCGACCGCGAGATAGATGTGGCTGCGATGCGATGCATGCAATTCGCGGACGATCCGGTAACCGTCGAACAGCATCCGTGCATCGAGCAGCGGCGGCAGCGGCAGCTCGGTCGGCTGGCCGAACACCTCGCTGGCTTCGCCATCGGGCAATTCGTCGATCCGGATGATCTGCGCGGTGAGATTGTCCGGGCTGCCGTTGTCATAGGCCTGCGCCACGATCGACTTCGCGGCGGCATCGAGATCGGCAGCGCCATCCCTGATCGTCTTCGCCAGCTGCCGCGCGGCAACGTGCTCGTAGATGCCGTCGGTCACCAGCAGGAAAGTGTCGCCGCGCTCCAGCCACAGATTCCGGTAGTCGATCTCGAGCTGCGGATTCACGCCGAGCGCGCGGCCGAGATAGCTCTGCTGCGACGACAGCACGACGCGGTGGTCGTTGGTCAATTGCTCGAGGCTGTTGCCCGCGACGCGGTAGATCCTCGAGTCGCCGACATGGAACAGATGCGCCGTGGTCGAGCGGATGACGAGCGCGCTCAGCGTGCAGACGTAGCCCTTGTCCTTGTCGTAGGGGTTCTGGCTGCGCCGCGTCTGCGCATGCAGCCAGGAATTGGTCGCCTCCAGCACCCGCTGTGCCGAGGTCTTCACCGACCAGGATTCCGAGGTGCAGTAGTAATCGGTCAGGAAGCTCTTGACCGCGGACTCCGCGGCGATGCGGCCGACGCTGCTCGAGGAGACGCCGTCGGCAAGCACCACGGCGATGCCCTTCAGCCCAAGCAGCGGCTCGTCGGGGATCAGGATGCCGTGGAAATCCTGATTGGTGTCCTTGCGGCCCTGATCAGAGAATTGCCCGACCGATATTGTCAGCGCGCGCGGCATCGACCGTCCCAATGCGAATGGGGCTCTCCGCGACAGGAGAGCCCCATAAGCCGTCCGGGATCAAGCCGCGAGGCGCTGGCGCTTCGGCGCCGTCTTCACATGCGTCGTGTAGAGCGTGAGCCCGGTGAAGGCGAGGCCCCCGGCGAGGTTGCCGAGCACGGTCGGGATCTCGTTCCAGATCAAATAGTCCATGATCGAGAACTTGGCGTGCAGCATCAGTCCCGACGGGAACAGGAACATGTTCACCACCGAATGCTCGAACACCATGTAGAAGAACACCAGGATCGGCATCCACATCGCGATGACCTTGCCGGGCACCGTCGTCGAGATCATGGCGCCGACGACGCCGGTGGACACCATCCAGTTGCAGAGCATGCCGCGGATGAAGAGCGTGGCCATGCCCGCCGCGCCATGCGCCGCATAGCCCAGCGTTCGCGCCTCGCCGACGTTTCCGATGGTCATTCCGACCTTGTCGGGCTCCTGCGTGAAACCGAACGTGGTCACGAACGCCATCATGAACGCCACCGTCAGCGCGCCGGCGAAGTTGCCGATGAAGACGAGGCCCCAGTTGCGCAGCACGCCGCCGAGCGTGACGCCGGGCCGCTTGTCGAGCAGCGCGAGCGGCGACAGCACGAACACGCCCGTCAGCAGGTCGAAGCCGAGCAGATAGAGCATCACGAAGCCGACCGGAAACAGCAATGCGCCGACCAGCGGCTGGCCCGTGTTGACGTTGATCGTCACGGCAAACCAGGCCGCCAGCGCCAGGATCGCACCGGCCATGTAGGCGCGGATCACGGTGTCGCGCGTCGACATGAAGATCTTGGATTCGCCGGCGTCCACCATCTTGGTGACGAATTCGGACGGTGCGAGATAAGCCATTCGTGAATTCCCCTTGCGCAATTCGGCCGCGCCGGCTGCCTGCCGGAAGCGACGCGGGTTGGTTGTAATGCTCATCCGTCCGGGGAGATGGGGTGACGATTGCTCACGACGCCCGGCCGGGCACCTTGGTCCCCTTGCCTCGGCCTGCACTGGCTTCGGCCATCCGGAGAACGGCAGTCGTCATTGACTGATGCAATCAAAAGCAATCGATGTGCCAACCGCCCTCGTCGGGGAAAAGCTAAAAACATATTGCAATACAATGGCTTAATCGAATGAACGCTGCCCGGCGCGATGGCGCGGAATTATGCAGCATGCCCAGATGTCGCCCACGGTGATCGGGATCGGATCGATACGCGCCGCTACTTCACCTCGGTACGGACCGGCGTGTCCTTCAGCCCGTTATCGTCGTAGGCCTTGCGCAGCGTGCCGTTGGCGATCGCCTCGGTCATGAACTTCGCGACGAACGCTGCGGCCAGCGGGCGGTCGAGCGGCACTGCGACCGCGGTGACGGTCTGCTTGAAGGTCTCGTCCAGCACGCAGGTGCCCGGAATCTTCTTGGCCATCGCCATCAGCTGATCGCGCGACAATGCGAAGGCGTCGACCTCGCCGTTCGCCAGGAGATGGAAGATCTCGTCATAGGTCTGATAACCCGTGACCTTGGCATGCTTGAGATGCGCGATCGCGCCACGCATGGTCGTGGTGTTGTTGACGGCAGCGACCTTGACGCCGTCCTGGTCGAGCGTGGCGAAGTTCGCGATCCTGGAACCCGGCCTGACGATATAGGTGGCGTCGGCGACCTCGTAGATCGGCCCGAACGTCATCCTGGTCTCGCGTTCGGGATCCTTGGGCAGGAATGTGACGTCCCAACTGTTCTTCGCCGCAGCGTCGGTGATCTGTCCGGAATTCTGGTGCACGACATATTCGACGGGAACGCCGAGCTGCGCCGCCATCTCGCGGCCGAGATCGACGGGAACGCCGGCATAGCCGTTCGCGGTCCGCGTCGACCAGAACGCGCCGCCCGCCGGGCTGATCGCGATCGCGACCCGGAGCTTTCCGGTCGGCGCGATCTGATCCTTCAAGGCGTCGGCGTTGGCGGATACGGCCATCACAATCACTCCCAGAACGACGCAGACCAGACGCAGCAGTCGAGACGACATCGGACGCCCTCCACGCCGGTCTTGCGCCCGGCGGCGCGCAACAAACCGCACGAGGCCGCTTTGCGCAAGCGGCGGTTCGCGCAAGGGAGCTATCCGTGTCGGTCTATTTGACCCGGATGGTGATCTTCTCGGAGACGACCGGCGGGTTGAATGGATAGTGCTTGGCGTCGCCCAGCACTAGCTGCAAGGTATGCTTGCCGGGCGCCAGATCGAGCTGCGTCTCGGTCTGGCCCGCACCGAAGTGCTGGTGAGACTTGTCCGACGGGATCGGCTCGTTCGGATTGAGCGGCTCATTCACATCGATCAGTAGATGGTGATGGCCACTGTTCGGATATTCGTCGCCGGCATGGGTGACGCCCATATTGCGCAGCCCAAAGCGGCACCAGAACGGGCTTTTGACCTTGGCTCCGTCGTGCGGCCAGATGAAATACAGCTTGGTGTCTTTCCCCGCCGGTTTGTTTTGCGCCGTGGCGGGACTGGCGAGCAATGCCAGTGCCGCAGCCAGGATGATCAAGCGTGAACTCTTCATAGCCCCTCCATGAACCTGGCGATTGCAGACGATCTCTCAGGGAGACAGCGCGACCCGGAAACCATGGGTCGGGTAGCGAACATTGGTGTCGTAATTGTCGCGATTGGCCGGACGGACATAGCGCGCGTCGTTCTTCCAGGAGCCGGAACGAATGACATGGGAGCCGCAGTCGCCACCAAGCCACACCGCACCGTCGACAGGGGCGCCCTGGTAGTTCCTGTGCCAGCAATCCTCGACCCACTGATCGACACTGCCGCCCATGTCGTAGAGACCAAACGGATTCGGCTTGAAGCTGCCGACCTTGACCGGCTGTTCGGCGGCAGCATCACCACCGCAATCCTTGCAGCCGGCATGGCCCGATTGCACCTGGTCGCCCCACCAGTATTTCGATTGCGTTCCGCCACGCGCCGCATATTCCCATTCGGCTTCGCTCGGCAGCCGGTAAGCCTTCCCGGTGCGCTCGGCGAGCCACGCCACATACTGCTTCGCGTCGCTCCAGCTCACATTGGTGACCGGCACGTCGTCCTTGCCAGTGGCGACGAAGCCGCATGCCTTGGCCGCCGCGCAGGCGTTCCATTCCCGCACGGTGACCGGATATTTGCCCATCGCGAAGGACTTGACCGTCACCCTGCGGATCGGCCGCTCCGAGGGATCGTCATTGCTCCCCATCGAGAAACTGCCGCCTTGAAGCGACACCATTTCGGGCTCCGGCACGGACGCTGTGGGACTGACGGAAGGGGCGACCTGAGGTGACGCCTGCTGGGCCGGCGTTGCGCTTGGAGCCGGACTTGCGGTCTGCGCTGGAGCCGGGCTCGGTGCAGGCTGCTGAGCCGCCGGCGGAGCCGAAGGCGCCCGCGCCACCTCGGACAGCTTGCCGCGCGGCTGCGCGAGCATATACCAAAGCGCGCCCGCGGCGATGATCGCGACGGCCAGTCCGAGCAGCGTAAGCAGGATGGACTCACGGCGCCGGCGGGTCCTCTGGTACGCGGCGGCGTCCGGCAGCACGCGATAAACCCTGACCGGATCGGTGATGTTCTTGACCTTCTTGTCGCCGAGCGATTCATACCCACAGACCATCTTGTGCTTGATCTGCTCGTAGATGCCGCCGGAGATGAAGACTTCACCGGGCGCCGCAATCCCCTCCAGGCGCGAGGCCACGTTGACGCCGTCGCCATAGATGTCGTCGGCCTCGATGATGACATCGCCGAGATTGACGCCGATCCGATACTCGATCCAGCGATCTCTCGCGATCGCCGCGTTGCGGCCGATCATGTTCTGCTGAATCACGATGCTGCACCGGACGGCCTCGACCGGACTGTCGAACATCGCGATGAAGCCGTCGCCGGTGGTCTTGACCAGCTTGCCATGGTGCTCGGCAATGGTCGGCTCGATCAGGTCGCGCTCGGCCCGCTTGACGCGGGTATGCGTGCCCTCCTCATCGAGTTGCATCAGCCGGCTGTAGCCGGCGATATCGCCGACCACGATCGCCGCCAGGCGCCGCGGCATCGAAGTGCCGGGCGGCTGTGTGTTGTCGGACGGTGACCGGCCTGACTTAAAGTCGCGAATTTCGCCCATGGCGCTCCGGCTGCTCCAAAATACGTGCAAGGAGGCGCAACCGGCGCCTTCGTCCCCGAGGCCCGGCTCAAGCTACCACACCTGCGGGTTGGAACAAAGTTCGCGAAGCGTGACCAAGTCACGAATGCCGGCAGGCCCCGATCAGCGCACCCGCTCGCCGACGGGTGCGCTTTGCCTCGACGGCAACGGCGCGCGGGACGCCCGGCATCAGCCCCCTTGCGGGGCCGGGGTGCGGATCTCGCGCGGCAGGATGATCGCGGCCGCAATCGCCAACAGGCACAGCGCCGCGAAGGCGCGCAGCATCATGGAGAAGCCGCCCTGGTCGTACAGCCATGCCACCAGGCCGACGGAAGCGCCCGCCCGCGGTGAAGCCGACGAAATAACGCACCGCATAGGCGCGCGAGCGCCATTCCTCCGTCGTGTACTTGCCGACCATGGCGTCGTTCACCGTGACCTGGCCGAACGCGCCCATCACGATGCCGATCGAGACCACGATCAGCGGCAGGTTGGACAGGCTCGCCGCCAGGTAGAGGAACGGTGCCAACATGAACGACAGCGGCAGCGCCACCGTCTTCAGCGAATGCCGGTCGAGCAGCTTGCCGATGGTGTACTGCGTCATCGCACCGAACACATACACCCCGGCCGCGATCACGCCGAGCAGCGCCGGGCTTTTGGTCAGATCGGCGAGCCGTTCGGCGAACAGCTTTGGCAGCGCCACCGTCACCGCGTTGAACGTCGTCGAAATCGCGATCACCACGATCAAGAGCGACAACACCACCCGCCACATGTCTTCCTTGGCGACGCGCACCTGCGCCGCGGCCTGTTTGGTGCCCTTGCGGTCCTCATGCACCACGGTCATCGCAAAGGCGATGCCGATCAGCACGGTGACCGCGCCGGGCACGATGAAGGCCCAGCGCCAGCCGAGATACTGGCCGATCACGCCGGTGACCAGCGCCGACGAGGCGACCCCGAGATTGCCCCAGACGCCGTTGATGCCCATCTGGGCGCCGAGCTTCTCGGCATAGGACACGATCATCGCGGTGCCGACCGGATGGTAGATCGAGGCGAAGATGCCGATCGAAAGCAGTGCCGCGCCGAGTTGCAGCGGCGTCTGCACGAAGCCGACCGAGATCATCGACAGGCCGATGCCGACGAAGAAGATCACCATCATGTGGCGGCGGCTCCAGCGATCGCCGAGCCAGCCAGTGACCAGCGAGCCGGCGCCGAACGCGATGAAGCCCGGCGTCGCATAGGGCAAGAGTTCCGAATAGGCCATGCCGAGCGCCGGGCCCATGATGATGACGGCGGCCGCGAAGATCAGCATCGCATAATGGTCGATGAAATGGCCGGCGTTGACGAAGCTGATCACCCGGCTCGGATTATTGCTTGGACTGTTCATAGGCACGTCTTTTCACGCGATTCTTCAATTGCTCGAAAATAGGTTATAGGTGCTTGCCCTGACGGGATGTCGCCAATGACTATCGCTGAGCCGCCAATAAGAGCCCTCCACAAGGACCGGCGCGTCACCGGCGACGGCGTGCATCTGGTGGCGCGCTCCTATGAGAAGGGCATCCGGCTCGAGGCCCACATGCACCGCGAGGCACAGCTGGTCTATGCCGCGAGCGGCACCATGCAGGTGACGACGCCGAAGGGCCGCTGGCTGGTGCCGCCGGACCGCGCGGTGTGGGTCCCCGCGCTGCTTCCGCATGCGATCGACGTGCTCGCCGACATCGAGATGCGCACGCTTTATTTCGACCAGGCCTGGCTCGCGCGCGAGAAGCGCAGCAACAGCCTCGGCCATGAATTCGTGGTGCGGGTGTCGCCGTTGGTGCACCAGGCGATCCTTGCGCTGTTCGACGCCGCATGCGGACGCGAGCGCACCGACCTCCTGATCAGGCTGGTGATGCTGGAACTGCACCAGGCCGAGGATTCCGCGACCTTCATTCCGCTGCCGCAGGAGCCGCGCTGCCGCCGCGCCGCGGACATCGTGCTGTCCGATCCGACCAGGGACCACGAGATCGATGCGCTGGCGCGCACGGTCGGCACCTCGGCACGGACGCTGTCGCGCCTGTTCGCTGCGGAGACGCAACTGTCCTTCAAGAGCTGGTGCCAGCGCGCCCGTATCGCGGCCGCGATCGAACGCCTCTCGACCAACGCAAACGTTTCGGTCAAGCAGGTCGCCTCCGACCTCGGTTATGCCAGCGTGCCGGCGTTCTCCCACGCGTTCCGCCAGGTTACCGGCAAGACACCGACCGCGTTCGCGGAGAAAACGTGAACGGGATTTGTCGCCGCACGCAGCGACGACGAATTATACCGCTGTCGGGCTGCGACATATTTCCGTACGATCCAAGCGCTTGATTGCATTCCTGCCGACCTTAAATCCCGTGTAAGGTCCGGCTTCACTGGATACGACCCGCTGGATACGAACTGCCCATGGCCAACGCCTTCTTCTCCGATCTGCTCTCGACGATTTCCGAACGCGGCCGCGTCCTGCTCGGCCGCGCCAGCCCGGCCGACGACAAGCAGGATGCGTCCGAACTGCTGGAATTGTGCGAGGCGCTGCTGTCCGGCCGCGGCGAGGCCTCCGGCACCGCGATGGCGCGCGAAGTGCTCGACCGCTACCACCACCTCGACGCCGCCGGGCGGCTGTCGTTCTTCCAGACGCTGGCGCGCGACTTCGGCCCCGATCACGCCAGGCTGGCGCAGGCGATCGAGAGCTGGCGCGCCAAAGCCAACGGCGAGGACGCCAGCGACCTGCATTTCGCGTCCGAGCCGCGTCGCCAGGAATTGATCCGGCGGCTCAACCGCGCACCGGGCGGCACCGGCGAGCTGGTGTCGATCCGCTCGGATCTGCTTTCACTGATGAAGGGCAACAAGGACCTTGCCGCGCTCGATCGCGACGTGGTGCATCTGCTCTCATCCTGGTTCAACAGGGGATTCCTCGTGCTGCGCAGGATAGACTGGTCGTCGCCGGCCAATATTCTGGAGAAGATCATCCGCTATGAGGCCGTGCACGAGATCCGCGACTGGGACGATCTGCGCCGCCGCATCGATCCGGTCGATCGCCGCTGCTACGCGTTCTTCCACCCGGCGCTGGCCGACGAGCCGCTGATCTTCGTCGAGGTCGCGCTGACCGAAGCCATCCCAGGCGCGATCGCGCCGCTGCTGGCGGAAGAGCGCGAGCCGGTGCCGGTCGAGCGAGCCCGCACCGCGGTGTTCTATTCGATCTCCAACACCCAGCGCGGGCTCGGCGGCATCTCGTTCGGCAGCTTCCTGATCAAGCAGGTGGTCGAGGAACTGCGCCGCGAATTGCCCAAGCTCGACAATTTCGTGACGCTGTCGCCGGTGCCGGGCTTCATGCAGTGGGTGAAGCAGGCCGACGACGTGCCGCTGACGGATGAAGACCGTCAGCTGCTGGAAAGCCTCGGCAAGCCGGACTGGTTCGAGAACGCCGAGCTCGCCACGCAGCTGCGCGCCGTGCTGGAGCCGCTCGCCGCCTACTACTTCCTCAAGGCGCGTACGCCGAAGGGACGGCAGATCGATTCAGTCGCGCGCTTCCATCTCGGCAACGGCGCCCGGCTGGAGCGGATCAACTGGCTCGGCGACCTCTCGCCCAAGGGCCTGCGCGAATCCGCCGGCGTCATGGTCAACTATCTCTACCGCCTCGACGACATCGAGAAGAACCACGAGGCCTATGCCAACAACGGCGAGGTGATCGCCTCCAGCGCGGTGAAGAAGCTGTTGAAGGGCGAAGGCCGGCGGCTGCTGGACATGCGGCTGTCGTAGGCGACAGCCGCGTTCTCGATGATGAACGCGCAGCGATCATGCGGTCGCGGAGCGCGGCCGCAGCCCGGCCGGCAGATGCGCCGCGAGCCAGGCGGCGATCGCATGCTCGTTGCGATGGTAGAGCAGGCCCGCGGCGATCACCGCAATTCCGATCAGCGACAGCGAGAACGGAAACCACAGCGAGTCCTTGAAGACGACGTCGGCGAGATGTCCGAGATAGATGCAGATGCCGAACGCGCCGAACACCGCATACGCGCGCCGCATCAGGATCACGGCGATCGCGATGAGACCGACATTGAGCAGGCAATAGAGCGCTTTCGAGAGTTCGGTTGAACTCGAGGACGCGGTAATGCCGCCCCAGAACGCCATCAGGCCGAACAGATGCAGCCAGAACGCAAAGTCGCCATTGCGGCTGCGATAATCGACGATCAAGGCCACCGCGAGCACGGCCAATCCGAACCACACCGACACCCGGCGCCGCATCTCGAAGTCGGCATAATTCGAGCCGCTGAACCACGGCGCCAGATCCATCGACATGAACCACAGCGCGAACGCGATGATCGCGACGATGAAGGCGAAGCGGAAGTAGCGCAGCGCAACGACGCCGGCGGCGACGGTTGCGATCTCCATGAAGATCCAGCTGCCCTTCACCCAGATGTAGAAGTCCTGCACGGTTCCGGGCTTGCCGAACTTGCCCCACCAGCCGAGCTCGTCCTGGATGCCGTAGACCGCGAGCGGCGCCATCGAAACCGCGATCGCGATCAGCAAGCCGCCGGGAACCCGCAGATTCTTGCCGTACCAGAGGTGGTGACCGGCCACAGTGAAGGCAGTGGCATAGGCGATCGCGCAGGCCGTCAGCGCCCGGCCGCCCATCTGGGTGAACGCCAGGGTCGAGAACAGTCCCATGGCGCCGATCACGATCAGTGCGCCGGCGTACCAGAGCACGTGGGCGGCATCGAACCGGGCCGCCGGAGCTGCCTCGCCGGCCGGGCCCTGCCCTTCATGGCTTGCCAGGAAGGCGAGCAACCGGTCCAGATCAGCGGCGCTGATCACCCCGGCATCGGCGGCGTCCCGGAGATTCTTCGCTGAATATGGCATGCGGCTATCCTCGTGGCCGGTTCGGGCGCCTGCTCCGGTGCCCTGGCAGAGGCGCCTCTGCTCCATGAGTATACCGAAACGTGAGCAACGTTCAATAATTTATTGAGCGTCGCTCAAAAGATTTTGCGAGCAGACTCGGCCTCCCGGGTGGCCGGACAGGCACTCCCTACTCCGCCAGCGCCTTCATCTCCCTGTAGAGATCCGACTTGCCCTCGAAGCCGATGCCGGGGAGGTCGGGCATCACGATGTGGCCAGCCTCGACGCGCACGCCGTCCGGGAACCCGCCATAGGGCTGGAACAGGTCGGGATAGCTCTCATTGCCGCCGAGGCCGAGCCCAGCCGCGATGTTGAGCGACATCTGGTGGCCGCCATGCGGGATGCAGCGGCTCGGCGACCAGCCATGGGTCTTCAGTACGGCGAGCGTGCGCTGATATTCGCAGAGCCCGTAGGACAGCGCGCAATCGAACTGCAACCAGTCGCGGTCCGGCCGCATGCCGCCGTAGCGGATCAGGTTGCGCGCATCCTGATGGCTGAACAGGTTCTCGCCGGTCGCCATCGCCCCCGGATAGAATTCGGCCAGCGCGGCCTGCAACGCATAATCGAGCGGGTCGCCGGCCTCCTCGTACCAGAACAGTGGATACTCGCGCAGCATCTTGGCATAGGCGATCGCGGTCTCCAGATCGAAGCGGCCGTTGGCGTCGACTGCGAGCTGCGCCTCGCTGCCGATCTCCTTCAGCACCGCCTCGATCCGCTCGCGGTCCTCGGCAAGCGGCGCGCCGCCGATCTTCATCTTCACGACGTTGTAGCCGCGGTCGAGATAGCCGCGCATTTCCTTGCGGAGCGCGCCGAGGTCCTTGCCCGGATAGTAATAGCCGCCGGCCGCATAGACGAAGACGCGCGGATTGGCGGTCAGGCCGTGGCGCTCGGCGAGCAGCCGGAACAGCGGCTTGCCGGCGATCTTGGCCACCGCGTCCCACACCGCCATGTCGATGGTGCCGACCGCGACCGAACGCTCGCCATGGCCGCCCGGCTTCTCGTTCGACATCAGCGTCGACCAGACCTTGTCCGGATCGAGGTTGGCGCCGGAGGGATCGAGCAGCGATGTCGGATCAGCCTCGAGCAAACGCGGCGCAAAGCGCTCGCGGATCAGACCGCCCTGCCCGTAACGGCCATTGGAATTGAAGCCGTAGCCGATCACCCGCCTGCCGTCGCGCACCACGTCGGTGACCACGGCGACCAGGCTCGAGGTCATCTTGCTGAAGTCGATATAGGCGTTGCGGATCGGCGAGGAGATCGGCTTCGTCACCTCGCGGACGTCGACGATGCGGACGGACATTGGGGAGCTCGTTGAGTTAGGCTTGATCCTCATCGTCATTGCGAGGAGCGAAGCGACGAAGCAATCCATTTCTCAGCGAGCGGAGGCATGGATTGCTTCGCTTCGCTCGCAATGACGGCGGGGGTGTCCGTCAGGACTTCGTCTTGTCCCGGAAATACGGCTCGACCGGCCCGTGCACCTTGATGGTCAGCGGATTGCCGTAGCGGTCCTTGGCATTGCCGGCCGTGACCCGCACCCAGCCTTCGCTGATGCAGTACTCCTCGACATTGGTCTTCTCCGCACCCTTGAAGCGGATGCCGACATCACGCGCGAGAATCTCCGCATTGTAGTACGGGCTGTTCGGATCGACCGAGAGGCGGTCGGGGAACTGGTCGTTGGTGTCGTCGCTCATAGCAGCGCCTCGATTTCCTTCTTCAATCCTTCGGGCCGGGCGGTCGGCGCATGCCGCGCCACGACCTTGCCGGCGCGATCGACCAGGAACTTGGTGAAGTTCCATTTGATCGCAGGCCCGAGCAGGCCCGACTTCTCACGTTTCAGGTGTTCGTACAATGGATGCGCGCCTGAGCCGTTGACGTCGATCTTGGCGAACATCGGGAACGTCACGGCGTAGTTGGTCTCGCAGAACGCGGCGATCTGCTTGGCATCGCCCGGCTCCTGCGCGCCGAACTGGTTGCAGGGGAATCCGAGCACCGCGAAGCCGCGCGGCGACAGGCCGGCGTGCAGCTCCTGCAGGCCCTTGTATTGCGGCGTGAACCCGCAGGCGCTCGCCGTGTTCACGATCAGCAGCACCTGCCCCTCGAACTGCCGCAACGGCATGTCCTCGCCGGCGAGCGACTTGGCGGTGAAATCGTAGACCGTCGCCATCTCAAGTCACCGGATCGATCGGCGACGACGGCACGCCGCCGGCTTCCACCGCCTCACCCGCGGCAAGGCAGAGGTCCTCGCGGTAGCGGGCCGCGACCAGCTGCACGCCGACCGGAATCCGTCCCACCAGCCCGGTGGAGACGACGAGCCCGGGAAGCCCCATGAACGGGATTGCGATCTGCGGCAGTTGCGCGTGCCATACCCGCGCGAACGAGGCCTCGTCCTTGCGGTCGAGATGATCGGGGAACGGCAGCTCGCCGGACACCGGCATCAGCAGCACCGGATATTTGTCGAGGAAGGCAAACCATTCACGCGTCAGCGTGGCGCGGCGGGTCAGCGCCTGCGACAGGTCGAACGGATGCACTCTTGAGCGGACGCCGCGCAGGCAGGCCAGCGCGCCGGGATCGCCCTCACGCTCCGCGAACGCGAGCTGGGCCTCGAAGCCGTCGCCGAGCCAGAGCCGGGTCTGGATCTCGGCCGCCTCGCGCAAGGACGGCGTGTCGGGGATTTCCTCGACGATCCAGCCGGCGTCTTGCAGGCGCTTGCCCGCATCGGCCACCGCGGCGACGACCTCGGGCACCGGGTTGAGGCCATCCGGGTTGAGGCACATCGCAACGCGCTTCTCGCGCGGCGGCCCGTTGAGCGGCACCGGCGCGTACCAGGGATCGCGATAGTCCGGCGCCGACATCGCCGCGAGCGAGATGCGCAGGTCGCCAATGGTGCGCGCCAGCGGACCCGACACCGCGCTGATCTGCGGGCCGATCGGCCGCTCCGGCAATGCCGAATTGAAAGCGGGAATCCGGCCCATGCTCGGCCGCAGGCCGTGCACGCCGCAGGCATAGGCCGGATAGCGGATCGAACCGGCGATGTCGGTGCCATGCGCAATGTGGCCGATGCCGGCCGCGACCGCGGAGCCCGCGCCGCCCGACGAACCGCCCGGGGTGATGCCGGGATCGCGCGGGTTCTTGGTGTCGCCGTGAATGAGATTGGTGGTGAACCAGCGATAGGACACTGCCGGACAATTGGTGCGGCCGAGCAGCACCGCGCCGGCCTTGCGCAGATTGGCGACCACCGGATTGTCGATCTTGGCGACGACGTCGCGCTGCGCCTTCAGCCCGTTGGTGGTGGCGTAACCCTCCTGGTCGACATTGACCTTGATGGTGACAGGTACGCCGGCCAGCGGCCCGACCGCCTCGCCGCGCGCAATGGCCGCATCGACCTTCGCGGCCTGCGCCAGCACGTCGTCCGGCCGGTGATCGACCACCGCATTGATCTTCGGGTTGACCGCATCGAGCCGGGCGAGCCCGGCCTCGGCCGCCTCCTTCGCCGATACCTTTTTCGATTTGATGAGAGAGGCGAGCTCGGCCGCCGACAGACGCCAAAGATCCTGCATGAGATACTCCGTATGACGCAGGCGTTTTAGCCCCACACGAACAGCAAGGCCAGCGGTCCGCCGCCCGATGTTTCAGCGGACATGCGCGATGTAATAGGCAAGGTCGCCGATCTGCTCCTTGGTGACCGTCTGCATCACGTCAGCCATGGTGGCGTCGTAGCCGTGGCGGCTGTTGTCCTTGTATTCGGCGAGCGTCTTGGCGAGGTAGTCCTCGCGCTGGTTGGCGATGCGCGGGACGTTGTCCTTGCCCGAGAAATCGGTGTTGTGGCAGCTGTTGCAGCGGTTCTGCTGCGCCAGCGCCTGGCCGCGCGCCATCCGTGCCGGATCGCCGGCATCCGCGGGCGGCGCAGGCTTCGGCAAGGTGGCGATGAAATCGGAGAAGGCGCGCAGATCGTCGTCGGTCATCGGTTTGGCCATCTCGTTCATCGGCTCAAACACCCTGAGCTTCTCGCGAAACATGAAGAGCTGGATCAGCGCATAGGGCGCCTGCTGGCCGCCGAGCGAGGGCGTGTTCTCGGTCTCGGACGTGCCATGCTCGCCATGGCAGGCAAAGCACGCCACCGCACGCTCCTGGATGGTCTCGGCATTTGCGGAGAATGCGATGGAGGCAAGTGCCAGGGTGGCGACGATCGTTTTGTGCATTGGCGGCTCCCGGCATGTTGCGTCATTGCGAGGAGCGAAGCGACGAAGCAATCCATAGTTCCGCAAGTGGCGGTATGGATTGCTTCGCTTCGCTCGCAATGACGACGATAGGTACTTACTGGTTCGCGACCTTCGGCTTGCCGTAGCTGACGCGATAGACCGCGCCGTTCCAGTCGTCGGAGACCAGCAGCGAGCCGTCCTTCAGCAGCATCACGTCGACCGGACGGCCGACATACTTGTTGTCCTCGAGGAAGCCGGTCATGAACGGCTCGACCGACTTCACGGTGCCGTCCTTGTTCAGCTTGACGACGACGACATCGCCGCCCTGCTTCTGCGACTTGTTCCAGGAGCCGTGACGCGCGATGAAGATCGCGTTCTTGTAGGACTTCGGGAACATGTTGCCGGTGTAGAAGCGCATGCCGAGCGAAGCGGTATGCGGACCCATCAGGCCGACCGGCGGCGTATAGTCCTTGCAGGACTTACCCCAGCCGAGCTCCTGGTCGATGATGTTGCCCTGGTAGCAGTACGGCGCGCCGAAATCCTCGCCCGCCTTGGTGACGCGGTTGAGCTCGTCTTCCGGCACCGTCTCCGACAGCCAGTCGCGGCCGTTATCGGTGAAGTACATCTGCTTGGTCTCGGGATTCCAGTCGAAGCCGACCGAGTTGCGGACGCCCAGCGCGTAGACCTCGGCGCCCGAGCCGTCGAGATTCATGCGGCGGATCTGGCCGTGGTCGGCATCATGCAGCACGTTGTTGCCGGGCTGGCCGACCGGGACATAGAGCTTGTTGTCGGGGCCGATGGCGATGAACTTCCAGCCATGCGCCTCGTCCTTCGGCAGCTTGTCGTAGATCACGGTCGGCTTCGGCGGGTTGTCGAGATTGTCCTCGATCTTGTCGATCTTGGAGATCTTCGACAGCTCGGCGATGTAGAGCGTGCCGTCCTTGAAGGCGACGCCGTTCGGGCGGTAGAGGCCGGAGGCGATCACCTTGACCGAACGTTTGCCGTCCTTGTTGACGATCGCATAGACCTTGTCGACGAGCCGGCTGCCGACGAACACGGTGCCCTTGTCGCCGAGCGCCAGCGAGCGTGCATTGGCCATGCCGGCGGCATAGACCTCGACATTGAAGCCGGCCGGCACCTTGAGCTTGGCGAGCGGTAGCTTGTCCGGCGCGGAGGGCAGTGGCGGGGGAGCCACCGGCGCCAGCTTGGCGGCGGCTTCATTGTCCGGACGCCCGATCAGGGGCGAGCCCGGCGGCAGCGGCTGGGCGGCCGGCGCGGCCGCCGGTTGTTGCGCCGCAGCAGAGAGCGTGAACGCCCCGAGCATGACGCCCGCGAGCAGCAGGCTGCGCGGTACGAACGATTGTTTTTTCATGATGATCTCCCCTGGGTGGAAGCCGTTGTTGATTGCGCCATTGACGTCGAGCGGCGCGGTTCGGCTTTCCGTTCATAGTCTTGCGAATTTGTCCGGACAATTGCAATCGGAAACATGCCGAGATCGGCCAACGCATGGTTGTGGCCGCGCGTCCCTTTCGGCCTGTCTCAGTGCCTTGTCATCGAGCGGTCCGGGCGATCGAGAATCGCCTCGGTGAATGGAAATTCGAGCACGATCTCGCCCTCGTCGTCGGTGACCTCGATCACCGCGCCGAGCAGCGCGCCGTCGGCCCCTTCGGTCTTGAGCAGCTCACGAATCATGGCCCGCGCCATTTCCCACGCGCGATCCGGGTCGCGCAGGATCTCGCCGTCGGGATCGGAGATCAGCTCGTCGCCGATACGGGTATTGAAGAAATAGCGTGGCATCGGCTGAACTCGGCTCGGTTAGTCGCTTCCCGTCACCGGGAAGCACAGGATCGTCATCAGGACCTTCGGAGGATCGAACGGCCTCCGTCTCTTAGTCCAAGATCACCATTCGCCGTGTGGCGAACAACAGGAAAAAGGTCTGATGGCACCGGGTTTTGACGGGAAAAGCGCGCACAAATTTGTGACTGGCCGGAGTTCACCCTTCGCAGTGCAGCATGCCCTCGAGCAGGGCAGCTTGCGAAAAATTTAAGTGGCGAACTTTTCGAACCGCAGTAGTTTACTCTGCAGGGCGGAAAGTTCGTCCGGTTGCAACAAGGAGAGCCAAATGGCCTGGAAAGCACCGAAGATTGTCGAAGTATCGGTCGGCATGGAAATCAACATGTATATGTGCGCCACCCGCAAGTAAGCGGCGGCGCCTTATACACGTTTAGCGTTTTAGCGCAGGTGGACATCCGGGCGTGACGCGCTCCCGAGCATGGGGGTGTGTGCCTAAGCCGGGGTCCACCTCGTAACGTTTCTGGGCCCAGCCTATCAAACGTCTCCAGGGGACGGATCATGCTTCGTGTCGTCGTCCTGGGTGCCGCGGCGGGTGGCGGCGTTCCCCAGTGGAACTGCGGATGTGCCGTCTGCAGGGCGGCGCGAGGTGAGCATCCCGAACTGCAGAGCACGCAAGCCTCGATCGCGATCAGCAGCGATGGCGCGCAATGGTTCCTGGTCAACGCCTCCCCGGATCTCCGTCAGCAATTGATCGCGACGTCGCAGCTGCATCCGAAGCACGGCGCGCTGCGCCACAGCCCGATCGCGGGCGTCATCCTCACCAATGGCGAGATCGATGCCGTCGCCGGGCTGCTCTCGATGCGCGAGGGCTCGCCGTTTGCGATCTATGCGCATGAACGGGTGCTGGCGATCCTGCGCTCCAACAGCATCTTCAATGTGCTGAGCGAGAAGAACGTCGCCCGCCGGCCGATCGCGGTCGACCAGGCCTTCGAGCCGGCACTGCCCGACGGATCGCCGTCCGGGCTCGAGGTGCTGCCGTTCGAGGTTCCCGGCAAGGGCGCCTGGTATCTCGAGGGCAAGGCGCACCCGGCAGGCGCCGACGGCGTCGGCGATACGCTCGGCCTGCGTATTGCGGACAAGCAGAGCGGCAAATATTTCTACTTCCTGGCCGCCTGCGCCCGGGTGACCGACGATTTGAAATCGCGGCTCAAGGGCGCCCCGCTGGTGTTCTTCGACGGCACGGTGTGGCGCGACGACGAGCTGATCGCGGCAGGGCTTGGCAACAAGACCGGCCAGGGCATGGGACATATCGCGATGTCCGGCGATCAGGGCGCGATTGCGAGCCTCGCCGGGCTCGACATCGGACGAAAAGTGTTTTTGCATATCAACAACTCCAACCCGGCACTGCTTGGGACGTCGGCCGAACGCAAGGCGGCCGAACAGGCGGGTTGGCAGATTCCCGCCGACGGAACGGAGATCGTGCTGTGAACGCCGTGCCCACCTCTGGAATGACCGCGCTCTCGATCGGCAAGGGCATCACGCTCGACAGCGCCGAGGCGATGGAGGCGACGCTGCGCACGATCGGCGCGACGCGCTATCACAGCCTGCATCCGTTCCACCGCCTGCTGCATGGCGGCAAGCTCAACAAGGGCCAGGTCCAGGCCTGGGCGCTGAACCGCTATTATTACCAGAGCACGATCCCGCTGAAGGACGCGATGGTGATGACACGCTTCCGCGACCGCATGACGCGGGTCGAGTGGCGCCATCGCATCGAGGATCATGACGGCGATCTCGGCAGCGAAGGCGGCATCGAGCGCTGGCTGAAGCTGACCGAAGGGCTCGGCCTCGACACCGCCTATGTCGAGTCCACCGAAGGCATCCTGCCGGCGACGCGCTTTGCCGTGGAAGCCTATGTGCATTTCTGCCGCGACCGCACGCCGCTGGAGGCGATCGCCTCCTCGCTCACCGAATTGTTCGCGCCGAACCTGCACGAGGAGCGCATCTCGGGGATGCTCAAGCACTACGACTTCGTCAATCCCGACATCATGAGCTATTTCAGCCGCCGCCTGACCCAGGCGCCGCGCGACGCCGGCTTCGCGCTCGACTACGTCAAGCAGCACGCCAGGACGCCCGCCGAGCGCGAGGCGGTGTGCAACGCGCTGATCTTCAAGACCAACGTGCTGTGGGTGCAGCTCGATGCGCTGTATCACGCCTATGTCGAAGGCCACATTCCGCCCGGTGCCTTCGTGCCCAAAGCGGGCTAGGGACGCTATCATGGCCAGCCGCAACATCAGTGTCAGCGAGACCAGCCGGCCGAAACTGCCGCGGCACACCAAGCTGAAATTCGACGAGACGCGGCAGGTCTGGGTGATCCTGGCGCCGGAGCGCGTGCTGGCGCCCGACGAAATCGCGGTCGAGGTGCTGCAGCTCTGCGACGGCGTGCGCAGCGTCGCCCAGATGGTGGACCAGCTCGCGGAAAAATACGCAGCCCCACGCGAGGCGATCTTAACCGACGTGGTCGCGATGCTGCAGGATCTGGCCGACAAGGGCTTTCTCACCGAAGCGCGCGAGAGCACAGCATGACTGACACGCTCGCCGGCAACAAGACAGCGACGGCAGGCCCGGCCGACGGGCTCGCCGTGCTCGAGCAAACCCGGTCGGCGGCCGAGACCTACGGCATCCCGCTCGCGGTGCTGCTCGAGGTCACCCACCGCTGCCCGCTGCAATGCCCGTATTGCTCCAACCCGGTCGAGCTCGACCGCGGCTCGACCGAGCTCAGCACCGAGGAATGGAAGAAGGTGCTGAGCGAGCTTGCCGAGCTCGGCGTATTGCAGGTCCATTTCTCCGGCGGCGAGCCGACCGCGCGCAAGGACATCGTCGAGCTGGTGCAGCACGCATCCGATGTCGGGCTCTATTCCAACCTGATCACCTCGGCGGTGCTGCTGACCAAAGACAAGCTGTCGGCGCTGGCCGATGCCGGCCTCAGCCATGTGCAGATCAGTTTTCAAGGCAACGAGCCCAACGTCGCCGACCGCGTCGCAGGGCTGAAGGACGCGCACAAGAAGAAGCTCGAGGTCGCGAAATGGACCCGCGAGCTCGACATGCCGCTGACGGTCAATGCGGTGATGCACCGGCAGAACCTGCATCAACTGCCCGACATCATCCAGATGGCGGTCGACCTCGACGCCGACCGGCTCGAAGTCGCCAACGTGCAGTATTACGGGTGGGCGCTGAAGAACCGCGCCGCGCTGATGCCGACCATCGCGCAGATCGAGGAAACCAGCCGCATCGTCGAGGACGCACAGGTGCGCCTGAAGGGCACGCTCGCGATCGACTATGTGGTGCCGGACTACTACGCGCTGCGGCCGAAGAAGTGCATGGGCGGCTGGGGCCGCCAGTTCTTCAACATCTCGCCGGCCGGCAAGGTGCTGCCCTGCCACGCCGCCGAAAGCATCACCGGGCTGGAATTCGAATCGGTGCGCTCGAACCATTCGATCGCCTGGATCTGGCAGAACTCGGAGGCCTTCAACCGCTATCGCGGCACCGGCTGGATGCCGGAGCCGTGCAAATCCTGCGAATTCCGCGAGGTCGACTACGGCGGCTGCCGCTGCCAGGCCTTCGCGCTGACCGGCGATGCCGGCAACACCGACCCGGCCTGCGCGCTGTCGCCGCGGCACGAGGAGATCTTCAAGCAGGCCGAGCGGGAATCCGCCGGCACGCAGAACCGCTTCCTCTATCGCAATTTTGCCGGCGGCACGCTGGAGACGAACGAACGTCAGGACGATCCTCATGGCGCCTGACGCTGATGCCGGTAAGGCTGCGAGGCGCGCCGATCCGTTTGCTCCGCTGACGTCGGAATGGCTCGATGTCGGCGACGGCCACGAGCTCCATGTCGAGAGCGTCGGGCGCGAGGGCGGCATCCCCGCGGTCTATCTGCATGGCGGTCCCGGCAGCGGCTGCCAGCCGGATCATCGCCGGCTGTTCGATCCCGAACGCTTTCACGCGGTGCTGTTCGACCAGCGCGGCTGCGGCCGCAGCCGGCCGAAGGGCAGCCGCGAGCACAACACGACGCAGCATCTGATCGCCGACCTGGAGAAGATCCGGGAGCGTTTCGGCTTCGCGCGCTGGATGGTGGTCGGCGGCTCCTGGGGCGCGACGCTGGCGCTGGCCTATGCACAAGCGCATCCCGAGCGGGTCAGCGGGCTGGTGCTGCGCGCGACGTTTCTCGGCACCAGTGAAGAGCTGGAAGACGTGTTCCTGCGCGCTTTGCCGCGCTTCTATCCCGGCCTCTACGAAGACTTCCTCAACGTCCTGCCCGAGGCCGAACGTGCGGCGCCGCTCGCCGCCTATTACCGCCGCATCCTCGATCCCGACGCCGCCGTACATGCACCGGCCGCGCGCGCCTGGCACGACACCGAGCGCACGCTATCGGAGCACACGCCAAAGCAGACGCGGCTCAACCTCTCGAACACGACGGGCGCCCTGCCCTCGACGCCGTTCATGGAGGCGCACTACTTCGCCAACGATTGCTTCATGCGGCCGAACCAACTGATGGAGGAGGCCGGCAAACTCGCCGGCATTCCCGGCATCCTGGTGCAGGGCCGCTATGATCTGCTGTGCCCGCCCGCGACATCGCACGCGCTCGCCGCGCGCTGGCCCGGCAGCGAAGTCCGCATCATCGATGGCGCCGGCCACATCCTCTACGACCCCGGCATCCGCAATGCCGTGATGAAGGCGATCGCGGATTTGGCGGCGAGACAATGACTACGCGCGCGCTCATAAACTGAATCGCCCGCACGGCCCATTGCTTGGACTTTGATGGCGACCTGAGCTCCGACGGGTCTGTTGGGTTTGTGGTGCAAGGTCGTTTGCGGCCTTGTCTGTCCAATCGGGATTGTGACAAGCCAGCCGGCGCGATCGACAAGATCGGGCCGTGCGATTTCATGCGCGGCCCCAGATTCCGGCTGCCCCTCTCCCACCTGCCGAATGGGTGGCCCCACGAAAATGTTCCGCCGTTAACCGACCGAATGGCCGAAATAGAGTTCCTTGTCTGAGGGAGCCAATCGCCGTCGCGCGCGTTCTGTTCCAGGAACAATGAAGGACAGGAGCATGGGTTTGAGCAGGATCGTCCTCTCTGACTCACACCTCAGAGGCGATGGTTGTGTTCACTAGTGAACATTTTGATCGGCGGCGGGCGACGTACCTTGGCAGCAGCCTTTTGCCTCTGCCGTCGTGTGCAGAACAACAAATATTGAGCCAGATACCAAACGCGCCATGGATCACACACGCAATCGCATTTCGACCGGAAACGCTGGTCTGGACTATATCCTTCGTGGCGGCTTGCCACGCAACCGCTTGTACCTTGTCGAGGGAACGCCCGGTTCGGGCAAAACTACGCTCGCACTCGAATTTCTCCAGGACGGTCAATCCGAGAATGAGCGGGTGCTCTACATCACATTGTCGGAAACGAAGGAAGAACTCGAGGTCGTCGCGGCCTCGCACGGTTGGAATCTGAGCGGAACTGATATTTTTGAACTGAGCGCTGCCGACGAAGTCCTCGGTCCAGGAAGAGATCAGTCGATACTCCATAGCTGGGAGATTGAGCTTGGAGAAACGATCAAGCTCATCAAGGCGCGGGTCGAGGAGATCAAGCCGACAAGGGTCGTGTTCGACAGTCTTTCCGAGATGCGGCTGCTCGCCCAGGATCCACTCCGATATCGGCGGCAGCTTCTCGTTCTGAAGCAATTTTTCTCCGGTCTCAGTACAACGGTCTTGCTGGTGGACGACTTGACCGGGTCAGGCGGCAATTTGGATAATCACTTACACAGCCTTTGCCACGGCGTGGTTACCCTGTCGCGGCTAACGCTGGACTTTGGCGCAGCACGGCGACGGCTTCAGGTTCAAAAACTTCGCGGCGTCGATTTCATCGCGGGATTTCATGATTTCGTCATTCGTCGTGGCGGCTTGGATATTTTTCCTCGACTGGTCGCAGCCGAGCATGAGATCGCAAACTCGCATGAACTCGTTGGTAGTGGCATACCGGAACTTGATGCGCTGCTGAATGGCGGCCCTGCGCGCGGCACAGGAGTGCTTATCACCGGGCCTTCCGGCGCAGGAAAGACGACTCTCGGGCTGCAATACCTTGCTGCCGCTTGCGAGAGAGGAGAGAAGGCAACGGTCTATCAATTCGACGAGCGCACCGACACCCTTCTCGCACGTGCGGAAGCAATGGGCCTCAACCTTCGAGCGTGCATCGACAGCGGGCAGCTTGTCGTTCGGCAGATCGACCCTGCCGAGATATCGCCAGGCGAGTTCGCCGCCAACGTTATCAAGGAAGTTCAACAACGCTCCATCAAGATCCTCATGATCGACAGCCTCAGCGGCTACGTCGCCGCGATGCCGCAGGAGCAGCAACTCATTCTGCAACTTCACGAACTCCTGTCCTATCTCAGCCAGTCCGGCGTCCTGACACTGATGATCAATCCCCAAACCGGCTTCTTCGGAAACATGCAGACGAATGGTTTGGATATTTCGTATTTGGCCGACACGGTCATCCTTCTCCGGTTCTTCGAGGCTGCAGGACGGATCCGGAAGGCTATCTCCGTCGTCAAGAACAGGTCCGGAAGGCACGAAGATACGATACGCGAGATGCGCATCGACGACCGAGGCGTGAGGGTCGGCGAGCCGCTGTCGGGGTTCAAGGGCGTCTTGACCGGAACGCCGGAATACATGGGCGCAGCCAATCCCCTCATGGAAGATCGCGGTTCAGGTGCATAGAACAGCCGCCGAAGGCCACCGCGTCCTGATCATCGCGCCTTACGGCCGCGATGCCGAGAGCGTATCGGGACTATTGGTGTCCCAGGGTTACGATACGAAGATCTGCGAAAGCTTCGTCGAACTCGCGCCACTGGTGGATGCTCATGCGGGCGTCGTTCTGATGACCGAGGAAGCACTCCGCGCAGACACGTCCGCGCTGCAATCCGCCTTGACGGCACAACCGGCGTGGTCGGACATTCCGTTCGTTCTGCTGTTCGGCCGACGAGCAGGACGCGAGCATCCGAATGAAGCTGTCCGCCGCAAACTGCCGCCAAGCGCAACGAATGTGGTCTTGCTCGAGAGGCCACTCAGCACCGAATCCCTGCTGAGCACGATCACGTCGGCTATGCGGGCGCGACAGCGACAATTCTTGATGCGCGATCAACTCGCGGAGCTCGAGACGCAGCGGGCCAGCTTGAGGACACTTCTCGACAATCTCCCGGTCGGGGTCGTGTTCCTTGACAAGACCGGAACCGGTCTGGTCTCGAATCCAGCATTCAAACGTTTTTCCAAGTCCGGCAAAAGCCCCGCTTTCGACTCTGCAGCGGAGCGTGAATGGCTTGCGCAGGACAGCGACGGCTCTCCGCTCTCGCGAAACCGTTTCCCGAGCGCGCGTGCACTGCAGGGCGAACATGTGACCGGGGTCGAATTTCTCTACACGGGCTTGGCAGAGGGACCAGTATGGACCCGCATCAGCAGCGTGCCAATCTTGAGAGACGACGGCGCGATCATGGGGGCGATAAGTGTCGTCGTCGACATCAACGAGCAAAAGCTTGCGCAGCAAAGGCTGGCAAAGGCTGCCGAGACCCTCGAGTTGCAGGTAGCCGAACGCACTGCGGAGCTTGAAAAGGCTTTGTCCGATCTCCGCAAGGAGACGGCAGAGCGGTCGCGGGCGGAATCCGCGCTGATCCAGGCTCAAAAAATGGAAGCTGTCGGCCAGCTTACCGGCGGCATTGCGCACGACTTCAACAACATGCTCACGGGCGTCATCGGCGCCATCGATTTGATGAAACGGCGCATTGCATCCAATCGGCTTGACGACTTGAATCGCTTCATGGATGCGGCGAGTACGTCGGCGCACCGGGCCGCCAATCTGACATCACGGCTTCTCGCCTTCTCGCGCCGGCAATCTCTCGACAGCAAACCGACCGACATCAATGCTCTGGTCCGGTCGCTCTCGGACCTGCTGCATCACACTGTGGACGAGAACATCTCGATCGCCATCGAAACCAACGAGGACGTGCCCGCCGCCATCGTGGATGCCAATCAACTCGAGAACGCCATCCTAAACCTCGCCATCAACGCGCGAGACGCGATGCCTCACGGAGGCAAGCTTACCGTCGAGACGTCCGTAGTTGACCTCGACGCGACATATACAAAGTCTCGACCAGGCATTTCGCCCGGCCGCTACGTGGTCTTGGCGGTTTCGGACACCGGTGTCGGAATGACGCCAGACCTGATCGAAAAGGTCTTTGATCCGTTCTTCACGACCAAGCCTGTGGGGCAAGGTACCGGTCTCGGTCTATCGATGGTCTACGGGTTCGCACGGCAGTCAAACGGCCAGGTCCGGATCCATTCGACGCCGGGCCAAGGCACCTCCGCGAAGATCTACCTGCCGGCCGCGGATCAAAGGGCGATCGAGACCACCGTCCATCATGAAGCGTCTCCGCAAGGAGCCGGTCAGCCCGTTCTGCTTGTCGAAGACGACCCTTCGGTTCGTCTTCTCATCGGCGAACTGCTCTCGGAGCTGGGGTACGGAACGATCGAAGCACCTGATTCTGAAACCGCAATCAAGCTGCTGGAAAGCGGCCGTCCGATAGACATGATGATTTCCGATGTTGGACTGCCCGGCATGAACGGCCGGCAACTCGCCGAAGTCGCTCGCAAGCATCACCCGAAGGTGCCGATCCTGTTCGTCACCGGCTATGCCGCAAACGCCGCCATTCGAGCCGGTTTCCTCGGAACGAACATGGCGATGATAAGCAAGCCCTTTCAGATCGAGGAACTGGCGGCGAAGATAGGTGAGATGCTGTCCTAGAAACCGGATTTAACTTCGGCATGTCGACCCGGTCGCGCATGTCGGCAATCGGCATGATTTCGGAATAATGGAAAAATACCGCTGAGTTGCCCGACGTGTCAAGTCGTCGTGCCGAGCCCCGGCGGCTACTGTGCATGGGGTTGTTTTCGATATTTTTGCCAGTACCCCCTTCAAACCAGGTTCAGATCCTTCGGCTTGATGCCGGTGAAGATGCGCTCGAGGCTCGCCTGCTGCAGGCCGTAGACGTGCTGGATCAGGCCGGCGAAGAACGCCTTGTAGTCGGTCAGGACAGGATAGTCGCGGTTCTGGAACAGCGTCGCCTGCGTGACCTGGACCTGCTCGCCGGCCATGCGTCCGCCGTTGATGCCGCCGCCCATCACCCAATAGACGCTGCCATGGCCGTGATCGGTGCCGCGATCGCCGTTCTCGCGGAAGGTGCGGCCGAACTCGGAGATGACGACCACCACGGTGTCGCGCCACATCGCCGGGCCGATCTCCTCGGAGAAGCCGGCAAGGCCCCTGCCGAGTTCGCCGAGCCGGTCGGCGAGATAGCCGGTCGCCGCGCCCTGGTTGACGTGGGTGTCCCAGCCGCCGACGTCGACGAAGCCGAGGTTGAACTGCTCGCGCATCAGGCGGCCGATCCGCCGCGCCGACAATTCGAAGCCGCGCGGCGACACCGCGCCGCGGTTGGCCGCCATCATCTCCTCGGAGACCGATTTGTAGACGTCGTCGCGGACGCGAAAGCCTTCCGACACCGAATTGGCGAGATCGCCCTTCGCATACATCTCCCGGATCAGCCGCGCCTGGCGATCGTCGACACCGGGCTTGCTGACGCTGGCGATGCCGATGTTCGGGATCTGGTTCTGGCCGCGGAAGATCAGCGGCAGCTGGTCGGTGAAGGAGATCGGCTTCACCCGCGTCAGTTCGGTCGCGAGCCGGCTCATGAAGCCGGAGCGGTAGTCGCGGCTGCCGCCGACCGCCTGCCCGAGTTCGATCGTGTCCTGGGTCTCGAAATGGCTGCGCGAGAGGTCGTCGCTGGTGCCGGCGAACGGGACGAACGCGATCTCGCGCTTGGCCCACAGCGGATAGATCGAATCGCGCAATGCCGGATGCAGCCCCCATCCGGCGTCGAGCGCCAGCGCCGCATTCGGATTGCCGGCGTCGGGCCGCGCAACTGCAAGCGTCGGGCGCGAGGCGTAATAGAACTCGCTGCCGACCGGCACCACCACATTGGCCGCGTCATAGGCGCCGCGCAGGAATACGACGAGCAGGCGCGCGTCGGTCGCGGGCGCGGCCCAGACCCGGCCGGCAAGGGTGAGCGAAGCGGAAGCGGCGAAGGCCTTGAGCAGTTCACGGCGGTCCATTGGCGAACCTCCCTTTCAGTGCATGAACTCGGGTGACGACAGAAACAGCGTGTTCCAGTCCTGCGGCGACACCGCCTGGTCGAGCGCGGCGAGCGTGGTCGGGCTCAGCGTCTGCCTGATATTGCTGAAGTAGAGCCCGTTCATGACCAGCGGAAACGCCGGCTGGTCGACCGCGTTGGGCTCGTTCGGCTTGAACAGGCCGGCCGATCCCGAGCCGATCGCACGCGCGATCTCGAACCGCAGCATCATCTGCCCGGGACCGTTCCAGGCCGCCGACAGCATCGAATAGCCGTCGGGCGTCTCGTGATTGAACAGGCCCTCCGACAGGCGGTTGAGCCAGCCCTGGATCGGCAGCGTGTTGAGGATGACCTTGGTGTCGTAGGCGAGCCGCACCGACGACATCACGTACAGCATCGGGTCCTTGAACTTGGCGCCGCCCTTCAGGCTGGCGACGAATTCGGGGGCATGAACCAGCGTCGACATCACGGCCGCGATATCGCCGTCGGTCTTCTGGAAGGTCTGCGCCATCTGCTGCACCAGCGCGGGCGGCGGATTGTCCGACACGAAATAGGTCGCAAGCTGCTTTGCGATGTGCGTCGCGGTCGCGGGATGATGGCAGAGGATGTCGAGCGCCTCGTCGACTTCGGCAAGGCCGCGGCCCTTGACCTGATGGCCGAGGAAGGTCTTGTCGCCGAAATCGTGGCGCGCCGGATTGAACTCGAAGGCACCCTCGCGGACCAGCTGGGATTGCTGCTCGGGCTTCAGCTTCGGATCCTCCGACTTGAAGTCGATGCCGACGCCGGTGAGGATTCGCGCCAGCGCCTCGACGTCGGCCTGGGTATAGCCGGAGCCGACGCCCATGGTGTGCAGCTCCATGATCTCGCGGGCGTAGTTCTCGTTGAGGTGGCCGGCTGCGTTGTCGGCATTGTCGAGATAGCGCAGCATCACGGGGTGATGCAGCGTCGCCGACAACAGGGTACGGAACTTGCCGAGCGCATTGGCGCGGATCGCGCGATCCTCGTAGTCGCCGACCAGCACGCGGATGTTGGACTTGTACTGGTGGACATTGAAGTGGTTGAACCAGAACCAGGTCAGCCGTTCGCGCAATTGATCCGGCGCGTAGAGCGCGTGCAGGATGGTGCGCGCCGCGGCCTGCCTGGCGCGATCGTTCATGGCCTGCTGATAGACCTGCTGCGCCGCCTTGCGCTGCTCGGGATCGGCGACCTGGTTGGCGGATTTCGCTTGCTGGTCGAACGAGGCCGCAATGTCGAACGGGAAGCGATGCACGTCCGGCATCGCCTCGATCTGCTTCTGCGCGGCGGCCGGCAATGCGACATTGGCCGGATGCAGCTGCTCCTGCAGCCAGCGTTCGGTGCCGACCTCGCGCAGATGCGCCGCGCTCGTGGCGTTGACGCCCCAGGTCAATCGATCGAGCAGCGCGATGTCCTGGCTCGCGAGTTCGGCTGCCCGAACCGGCTGGTGGAGAATCACCAGCCCCGCGATCGTGCCGATCATCAGTTTCGCTGATGTCGGCAATCCGAGTGTGGCCGTGATGCTCATGAAGGCTGACCTGCTCGGCTCATGGTGTCATGCCCTCAGTGTTTGCATTTGCCGGGAGGACATGCCGGCGCGGCGGGGCGTGGTGCTGCGGGTCTCGGCGGCGGCGCGGCCATCCGCGGCGGTGGCGCTGCACGCTGCGCCTGCACAGCCGGTCGTAGTGGCGGCGGCGCGGCGCGTGGAGCCGGTGCCGGATGCGGTGCAACGGCTGCGGCACGAGGCGGTGGGGGAGCTGCGCGGGCCGGAGCTGTGACCCGCGCCGGCGCGGACCGGGAGACCGGTGCCGGCGACACCGCGGCATGCGCGGGGGCCGAACGCGCGGCCGGCGTCTGCCGTGCCGGCGGTGTGCGGCTCGCCGGCGACGGCGCCGTCGCGGGCTTCACGTTTGCGGTCGGTGCGGTCGCGGCATGCGAGAGCGGTTGCGCGTTTGGCTTGCCGGCAGTCGCGGGCGAGGCCGGCGCGTTGGTCGCAGGGGCAACGCCGGGCTTGGACGGCGGAGCCGGCTGCGCATTGGCAGGCGCCATGGCTGTCGCCGGCTTGCCTGGCGTCACCGCGTTCGGCTTTGCTCCGGACTGCGCGGCACCGGGTTGCGCGGCACCAGGTTGCACGGTGCCCGGCTGCGCGGCGCCATGCTGCTGCGTCGGGTTGGCCGGCGCGGTCGCCGATTGCGGCAGCGGCGGTCCATTCTTTGCGCCAGGCAAAGTGTGCGCGCCCGTCGCATTCGGCGCGACGGTTGCGTTCGGCGTAGCGCCGGGTGCTCCCATCGCCGCCCCCTGCGCCGGTGTCGCGCCTTGCGGACCGCCCGGCTGGGCCAGATTGGCCCGCTGCATCGCCGCGGCCGGCAGTTGCGGCGCCGCCCTGACCGGCGCGCCGCCCATGGCCGCCGTCACGCCGGCCGCCTGGAGTTGCGCCGGCGTGGGGTTGGGATTGTTGATCACGGTGTTGATGACCGTCGTGTTGTGAATGTTGTTGAACACGATGTTGTTCTGCGGCGGCACGACATAGGCCGGTGCGGCGACGTAGGCCGGCATCGCCACGAAGAACGGCGTCGGCAGCACGAACAGGCCGATTGGCGGTGGCGGCGGCGGCAGCACGACGAAGTCCGGCGGCGGCGGCGGCAGGAAGAACACCGGCGGCGGTGGCGGTGGCGCGAAGTCGAACACCGGATCGCTGTAGTAGAGCACCGGGCGGTCGACATAGACGACCTCGTCGGGCGGCGGCGGTGGCACGTCGTAGTCGAGCGCCGTGAACTGCGGCGGCGGCTCCAGCGCGGCCGACAGATAGGCGAGCCGGCGCCGGGCGTCGTAGGCATGCGGCCCGCGCGGATAACGCCGCAGGTACGACCAATAGGCGTCAGGCGTGTCGGCGTTGTAGGTGCGCCGCCAGGTGATGGCCTCGCGCCGCGCCGCCACGATCGCCCGCACGCGCTTGGCCAGCGGATCGGTCGGATAGGCCTGCAGATAGTCCTCGTAGCCTTGCAGCGTGTCGCGCTCCAGCGCCGCGGCATAGGCGTCCCGCGCCGGGAAATCACGGATCGGCTTGGTGCGCAGCCCGGCATCGACCTGCTGCGGCGGCGCGTCCGGCTTGCGCTCGAAGAACATGAAGGGCGCGTCGACCTTCTGGGCATTCCATGGGATCTGGCCGCCCTTGGTCATTTCGTTGACGCGCAGGCGAACGCGGTCGAACACTTCGGGCAGAGTCAGGCCGCCGGCGCGAATCATTTCCGCCAGCGCCTGTGCATAGGGCCCGTAAGGCGGCGCGCCGTCAGGGGCGACGGTGCCGGGCGCCGAATTGAAGGCGATCAGCATCTTCGGATCAGGATCGACCAGCGCAAGGCCGCCGGCCAGCGGCTGGCCGTCCTTGGCGAAGGGATTGCTGCGCGCCGCATCGAGCACGATGACGCCGGCCTTGATCGGCAACGCCGAGAGCTGATGGCTGTAGTCGGAGAGGCGGATAGCCTCGACCGGGACGTCGGTGTCGCGGGCGATCTTGGCATCGACCGGCACGAAGTAGTTCTCGCCGGTGAGCTGCACGCCGTAGCCGGCAAGATAGACGAAGGCCACCGCATTGGGCCCTGCATCCTGCACCTTCTGGATGAAATCGCGGAACGACTTGCGCAGTGTTTCGCCGTCGAGATCGCGCGCCCCGACCACGTCGAAGCCGGCGGCCTGCAATGTCTGCGCGATCAGGCCGGCATCGTTTGCGGCGGTCTGCAACGCACCGGCCTGATAGGCGCCGTTGCCGACGACGAGCGCAAGGCGTTTCTCCTGATCCTGCGCATGGACGGGAAGCGACACGAGCGACACCAGACCGACGATCAGAGCCCACAGAATGCGCGCCATAGTGGTCGTCCCTTTTCTTCTCAAGAGTTGGCGTTACGGATGGAAAGGCTACTTCCGTGAATGCGCGCTGAACAGGATTGCGGCAATTGTGGCAATCCTTGGTCTGCACGGTCGCGGGCACCCCAGAATCGGCTTCCCGGGCGGGCGCGATCAGGCGATATTGCGCAGATAAAACAGGCAAAAAAGGAGCACTCGATGCCGATCGCCGGACAAGGCATGCTGCTGACCTCGATGGATATCGACAGCTTACACGAAGCTGAATTCAACCGCTGGTACGATCGCGAGCACCTCGAAGAACGGGTCGCCATCGACGGCTTCCTGGAAGCCCGACGCTACGTCGCTCATGACGGCAAGCCGAAATATCTCAGCCTCTACTCGACCGCGACCTTCGAGGTGCTCGAGAGCCCGGCCTACCGCACGGCGCTCGCCAACCAGACCGACTGGTCGAAGGCCAACATCGCGCGCTTCCAGAACATGATCCGCGGGGTCGCGCGCATCACGATCAGCCGCGGCGTCGGCAGAGGCGCGGCGCTCGGCATCATCCGGCTGCGCCCGCCCGCCGATGGAGCGGACAAACTCCGCGCTGCATTGCGGGAGCAACTCGATCCCGCCGCGCGCGACGGCATCATTTCGATGCATCTGCTCGAGAATGACCCCGTGCTCTCGAAGCCGCTGACGCCGGACGCCGGGAAAGCCGATCCCGGCGCCGGCGACTGGTTCGTCCTGATCGACGCCACCGATGTCAGCGCGGTGCCTGCAGCCGCGGCAAGCATCACCGGCAACCCTGCCTTGAAGCCGCTCGTGATCACCAGCGGCGTCTACCGGCTGTTGTGGGATATCGCGAAGAGCGATCTTCCGCGCGGCTGACGCTCAATCCGGCAAAGTGCGAAGCGGTTTTGGCTCGCGAGCAACGCGCTGCGCTTGCGCGGAAATCATGCTCAACACACGCGGCATCGCGGTGCAGACCATGCTGCACCGCGACATAACGCAATCGAGATTAACGCTACACGCGCATCAGCCGCGCGAAAGCTGATGATCGGACAATTTAGCCTTTGCCTTCTCTGGAACGGCTCTAATAAGATAAGCCTATGATCCAATTCAAAAACCAGAACAACGCCGTGTGAGCGTTCGTCGTCAACGATAAGGCCGCGCGGCCAGGCATTTTCGCGCGGGTCAAAGGTAGGAATGAAACCGACTGATATCTCGGCGCCGGATTACTTTCATAAAGTAGTCGATTGCCAATGGGCTTGTCCCGCACACACCCCCGTTCCCGAGTACATCCGGTTGATTGCTGAGGGGCGTTACAGCGACGCCTATATGATCAATTGGAAGTCGAACGTGTTCCCCGGGATTCTCGGGCGCACCTGTGACCGACCCTGCGAGCCCGCGTGTCGCCGCGGCCGGGTCGAGGACAATCCGGTCGCGATCTGCCGCCTGAAGCGCGTCGCCGCCGATTTCAAGGACGACATCAAGCACCGCCTGCCGAAGCCCGGCCCGAAGAACGGCAAGCGCATCGCGCTGGTCGGCGGCGGCCCCGCCTCGCTCGCGGTGGCGCGCGATCTTGCCCCACTCGGCTATCACTGCACCGTGTTCGACGGCGATCCCAAGGCCGGCGGCATGATGCGCAGCCAGATTCCGAAATTCCGTCTGCCCGACAGCGTGATCGACGAGGAGACCGACTACATCCTGGGCCTCGGCGTCGACTTCAAGGGCGGCCAGCGCATCGACAGCCTGAAGCAGCTGCTCGCCGAGAACTATGACGCGATCTTCGTCGGAAGCGGCGCGCCGCGCGGCCGCGAGCTCGACATTCCCGGCCGCAAGGAAGCCGCCGCCAACATCCATATCGGCATCGAGTGGCTGGCCAACGTGTCGTTCGGCCATGTCGACAAGATCGGCCGCCGCGTCATCGTGCTCGGCGGCGGCAACACCGCGATGGATTGCTGCCGCACCGCGCGCCGTCTCGGCGGCGAGAGCGTCAAGGTGGTCGTCCGCTCCGGCTTCGAGGAAATGAAGGCCTCTCCGTGGGAGAAGGAAGACGCCATCCACGAGGACATTCCGATCCTCAACTACATGGTGCCGGTGGCGTTCAAGCATGTGGCCGGCAAGCTGATCGGCGTCACTTTCCAGAAGGTGAAGGCCGAATACGACGCCAAGGGTCGGCGTAACCTGGTGCCGTCGGGCGAGCCGGACGAGACCATCCCCTGCGACGACGTGCTCGTTGCGGTCGGCCAGGAGAACGCGTTCCCCTGGATCGAAGCCGATTGCGGCATCGAGTTCGATAAGTGGCACATGCCGAAGGTCGACCCCAAGACGTTCGTCTCGACCAATCCCGAAGGTGTTCTTCGGCGGCGACGCGGCGTTCGGGCCGAAGAACATCATCTGGGCGGTGGCGCACGGCCATGACGCCGCGCTGTCCATCCACCGGATGCTGTCCGGCGAGGACATCAACGAGCGCCCGCTGCCCGAAGTGCACGTCTCCTCGCAGAAGATGGGCATCCACGAATGGAGCTATGACAACGACATCTCCGCCGACAAGCGCTTCAAGGTGCCGCATCGCGACAAGGTGGTCGCGCTGAAGGACATCCGCACCGAGGTCGAGCTCGGTTACGACCTCAAGCTCGCGCTCGGCGAGGCGCAGCGCTGCCTGAACTGCGACGTGCAGACGGTGTTTTCCGCGCCGCTGTGCATCGAGTGCGACGCCTGCGTGGACATCTGTCCGATGGACTGCATCACCTTCACCGAGAATGGCGAAGAGGACGACCTGCGGCAGCGCCTGAAGGCGCCCTCGCCGCATCACGACCAGGCGCTCTACGTCTCCGGCGACCTGAAGACCGGCCGCGTCATGGTGAAAGACGAAGACGTCTGCCTGCATTGCGGGCTGTGTGCCGAGCGCTGCCCGACCGGCGCCTGGGACATGCAGAAGTACCTCATCGATATGGTTCAAGCGGGATCAACATGTCAGTCCAAAGCCCGATCAGCAGCGTAAACGACTTCGTCGTCCGCTTCGCCAACGTCAACGGTTCGGGCTCGGCCTCCGCCAACGAACTGTTCGCGCGTTCGATCCTGCGTCACGGCGTGCCGGTGTCGCCGCGCAACATCTTCCCCTCCAACATCCAGGGCTTGCCGACCTGGTATGAGGTGCGCGTCACCGAGGACGGCCATCTCGGCGCCCGTGGCGGCGTCGACATGATGGTGGCGATGAACCCGCAGACCTGGGACAAGGACGTCGCCTCGATCGAGCCCGGCGGCTATCTGTTCTACGATTCGACCAAGCCGATGCCGACGTCGAAATTCCGCGAGGACATCACGGTGATCGGCGTGCCGCTGACCGCGATCACCAACTCGACCTACACCGATCCCAGGCAGCGCCAGCTGTTCAAGAACATCATCTATCTCGGCGCGCTCTGCGCCCTGCTCGACCTCGATCCCAAGCTGGTCGAGCAGCTGATCGGCGAGCAGTACAAGGGCAAAGAGAAGCTGCTCTCCTCCAACGTCCATGCGCTGCATCTCGGCCGCGACTGGGCGCTGCAGAACCTGAAATGCCCGATCGGGCTCCGGGTCAAGAAGTCCGACAAGGTCGGCGACCGCATTTTCGTGGAAGGCAACAGCGCCGCCGCGCTCGGCGCCGTCTATGGCGGCGCGACCGTGTGTGCCTGGTATCCGATCACGCCGTCGTCGTCGGTGGCGGAAGCCTTCACCAGCCACTGCAAGAAGTACCGCCACGATCCCGAGACCGGCAAGGCGAAATACGCCATCGTGCAGGGCGAAGACGAGCTCGCCTCGATCGGCATCGTGATCGGCGCCTCCTGGAACGGCGCGCGGGCTTTCACCGCGACCTCGGGTCCCGGCATCTCGCTGATGACCGAGTTCATCGGCCTGTCCTACTTCGCCGAGATCCCAGCCGTGATCATGAACATCCAGCGCGCCGGGCCTTCCACGGGCATGCCGACCCGCACCCAGCAATGCGACGTGATCGCCTGCGCCTATGCCTCGCACGGCGACACCAAGCACGTGCTGCTGTTCCCGGAAGATCCGGCGGAAGCGTTCGAGTTCGCCGCCGCTTCCTTCGATCTCGCCGAGCGGCTGCAGACCACGATCTTCCTGATGCTCGACCTCGACATCGGAATGAATCACCGGCTGTGCCGCCCGCTGAAATGGGACGATGCCAAGCAATATGACCGCGGCAAGGTGATGACCGCGGAGATGCTCGAGGAAGGCCGCGACTTCGGCCGCTATCTCGACGTCGACGGCGACGGCATCCCCTATCGCACCTATCCCGGCACGCATCCGACCAAGGGCTCCTACTTCACCCGCGGCACCTCGCGCGACCGCTACGCGCGCTATTCCGAGGAAGGCGCGGTTTACGCCGACAACATGCAGCGCCTGGTGCGCAAGTTCGAGACCGCCCAGGACATGGTGCCGCGACCGCTGCAGGCCAACGCGGCAAAGCCGACCAAGTACGGCGTGCTGTATTTCGGCTCGACCTCGCCCGCGATGGACGAGGCGATCGGGATTTTGGAGGCGCGCGGCCATCAGCTCGACCGCATGCGCATTCGCGCCTTCCCGTTCCACTCCAGCGTCGCGAGCTTCATCGCCGATCACGACTTCGTCTACGTGGTCGAACAGAACCGCGACGCCCAGCTCCGTCAACTGATCGTCAACGAGAACGGCATCGACCCGGTGCGGCTGGTGCCGATCCTGCACTATGACGGCACGCCGATCACCGCACGCTTCATCGCAGGCGCGATCGGCGACCACCAGGATCATCTCAAGGTGACCCCTCTCCGCAAGGCCGTGACATGACCTACATTGCAAAACCGAAGTTTCATCACCCCGGCCTGAAGAAGAACGAGCTGGGCTATACTCATCGCGACTACGAGGGGAAGATTTCGACCCTGTGCGCCGGCTGCGGCCATGATTCGATCACCGCCTCGATCATCGAAGCCTGCTACGAGCTCTCGATCGAGCCGCACCGGGTGGCGAAGATATCCGGCATCGGCTGCTCGTCGAAGACGCCGGACTATTTCCTCGGCAATTCGCATGGCTTCAACTCGGTGCATGGCCGCATGCCGTCGGTGCTGACCGGCGCCAACCTCGCCAACCGCGACCTGATCTATCTCGGCGTCTCCGGCGACGGCGATTCCGCATCGATCGGCTTCGGCCAGTTCGCGCATTCGATCCGGCGCGCCGTCAACATGACCTACATCGTCGAGAACAACGGCGTGTACGGCCTGACCAAAGGTCAGTTCTCGGCGACCGCCGACCGTGGCTCGAAATCCAAGAAGGGCGTCACCAACACCGACAATGCGATCGATCTGGTCGCGATCGCGCTGCAACTCGGCGCAACCTTCGTGGCGCGCAGCTTCTCCGGCGACAAGGCGCAGTTGGTTCCCTTGATTGCCGCCGCAATCCGCCACAAGGGCGCGTCGTTCATCGACGTGATCAGCCCCTGCATCGCCTTCAACAACCATGCCGGCTCGACCAAGAGCTTCGACTACGTCCGCGAGCACAATGACGCGGTGAACCGGCTCGACGTGCTGGTCGGCCGCGAGCCGATCAGCGTCGACTACGCGCCCGGCACCGTGCAGCTCGTCGAGCAGCATGACGGCACGCGGCTCGCGCTGCGCAAGCTCGACGCCGACTACGATCCGCACGATCGGCTCGGCGCAATGACCTTCCTGCAGAAGCACGCGGCGAAGGGCCAGATCGTCACCGGCCTGCTTTACGTCGATCCCGACGCCGAGGACCTGCACACCCATCTCGACACCGTCGAGACGCCGCTCAACACCCTGGACGAGCAGGCGCTCTGCCCCGGCTCGGCCGTGCTGGACAAGATCAACGCCAGCCTGCGCTGACATTCAATTCGGTTTCAAATCGGGCCTCCTGGCACTGCCAAGAGGCCCGATTTCTGTTTGGTACTACTTGTCGCTCAGGACGTCGCCGAACAGCGCCCAGGACTTGCCGTCGAACCGCGCCATCTGGATTTGGCGGATCGGCGTGACATTATCGGGCTCGGTCTGCACCTTGATGCCCGGCAGCAGCATCGGTAGTTCGAGCGGCTTCAGATTGGTCGCCTGCTTGATGATGTTGTCGCGGCTGTAGTCGCCATTGCAGTTCTTCAGCACCGCCGCCATCACCTGCGCGACCGTGTAGCCCTGCACGTTGAATAGGTCGCCCGGGCTGGCATTCGGCTGATACTTCTTCATCCAGGCGGAAAACACCTGCTGCGCGGGATCGTCGGCCCAACGCGGATCGGTCGGGTCCTTGAGATAGAGCCCGGTCACGACACCGATGACGTTCTCGAGCCCGGCCGGCTCGAGCACCGCGGAGACCGAGTTGGAGACGGTCGGCAGGATGGTGAGCGGCTTCCAGCCCATGCTGGCGGCCTTGCGCAGCGCCTGCGCCGCGAATTTCGGCGTCGCTTCGGCAAAGAACACGTCGGCACCGGACTCGCGCATCGTCACCATCTGGGAATCGATGGTCGGATCGGTGGTGAGGTAGGTGGTCTCCGCTACGATCTGGCCGACGTGCTCGCCGAGCCCGTCCTTGAAGCCCCTGAGATAGTCCTTGCCGGCGTCTTCGTTCGGCGTGATGACGGCGATCTTCGCGTCCGGCCTGGTCTTCAGGATGTACTTTGCGTAGAGCCGGCCCTCGAGCTCGTAGGTCGGATTGAAGCCGACGGTCCACGGGAACTGCTTCGGATCGTTCCAGCGCGTCGCGCCCGAGGATACGAATAGCTGCGGCACGTGCCTGATGTTGAGATATTTCTGCACCGAGATGTTGGGTGCGGTGCCGACTGCGCTGAAGATTGCCAGCACCTCGTCCTGCTCGACCAGCTTGCGGGTCTGCTCGACGGTTTTCGACGGCGAATAGGCGTCGTCGAGACTTTCGAAGTCGATCTTGCGCCCGCTGATGCCTCCCTGGTCGTTGAGCATCTGGAAGTACGCGGCTTCGGCGCGTGCGATCGTGCCGTAGGCGGAGGCCGGGCCGCTATACGGTGCGGTGTTTCCGATCCTGATGACGCTTTCTGTTGCGATGGATGTCGCAATCGATGAAGCTGCGAGCGCGGCGACGGCGATGACGCCCGCGAGGCGGGAGCGAGTTGACAAGGGCATATCCTTTTCTTGGTTTTCTTGACGCGGCGCACCTTATCAATCGCGCCCGCGCAGGCAATCGCCAACACCGTCTTGCGAAATCTCCGCATGACGGCATCTCGTTCGCGCATGGAACGTGATGCGATTGCAAATCCGGAATGTTGCCGGGATGTTCATGATGTGAGCCTTCGATGGAAATGAAGGTTCACCGAGCAAGAATGGCATTCCGCGCGGCGGTGTGCGCCGCGCTCATGATCGCGAGAGCGTGATCCTCAAGCAGCGACCGCAGCCGCGCGCGGGCTGACGACGTATTCCTTCAGCACCTTGTCGGTGCCGTCGACTTCGGTCAGTGCGACGTCGTAGGACCACAGATCGGCGAGATGCTGCAGCACGCGCCGCGTGTCGGTCTCGTTGAGCTGCGCGCCCTTCACGGTGGTGTGACGCAGCATCAGGCGGCGGTCGCCGTCGAGATCGACATCCATGACCTCGATATTGGCGTCGACGAAGCCGACATCGTATTGCCGCGCCAGCTCGCGGCGCACCCGGCGGTAACCACGTTCGTCATGGATCGCATCGACCTTGATCCCCTGGCTTTCGGCGGGGTCGTCGTGCAGATGGAACATGCGGAAGCGCCGGATCAGCGCCGGGCTGAGGAACTGGTTGATGAAACTCTCGTCGCGGTAGTTGCTCCAGATCTCGCGCAGCACGCCCTCGACGTCGCCCTTGCCGGCAATGTCGGGGAACCAGTCGCGATCCTCGTTCTCCGGGTTCTTCACGATCCGCTCGATGTCCTGCATCATGGCGAAGCCGAGCGCATAGGGATTGAAGCCGGAATAGCGGCGATCGTCGAACTCGGGCTGGAACACCACATTGGTGTGCGACTGCAGGAATTCGAGGAAATTGCCGTCGGTGAGCCGCCCCTGCTGATGCAGCCGGCTCATGATCCGGTAATGCACGTAGGTCGCGGTGCCCTCGTTCATCACCTTGGTCTGGCCCTGCGGGTAGAAGTACTGCGCGATGTGACGCACGATGCGGATCAGCTCGCGCTGCCAGCCTTGCAGGCGCGGCGCGGTCTTCTCGAGGAAATAGAGGATGTTCTCCTGCGGCAGGCCGAGCAGCGCGCGGCGCCGCTCGGCAGAGAGCGTCGCCTTGCTCTTGGCCCTGGTGTTCGGCACCGTCCGCCACAGATCGTTGAACACGGCCTCCTCGTGCTGCCGGCGCTCGCCGGCGCGCTTCTCCTCGGCACGCAGGTCGAGCGTCTTCTTGCCGGGATAGCGGTCGACGCCATGCGACATCAGCGCATGCGCGGCATCCAGCGTCCGCTCCACCGTCTCGCGGCCGTGGCGGTCCTCGCAGGCCGCGATGTAGCCCTTGGCGAATTCGAGATAATCGAGGATGCCGTCCGCATCGGTCCACTGCTTGAACAGATAGTTGTTCTTGAAGAAGTGATTGTGCCCGAACGCCGCGTGCGCGATCACCAGCGTCTGCATCGTCGCGGTGTTCTCCTCCATCAGATAGGAGATGCACGGCGAGGAGTTGATCACGATTTCATAGGCGAGGCCCATCAGGCCCTTGCGGTAGGAGGCTTCCTGGAAGGCGAACTGCTTGCCGAACGACCAGTGCTTGTAGAACAGCGGCATGCCGACCGAGGAATAGGCGTCGAGCATCTGCTCGGCGGTGATCACCTCGATCTGGTTGGGATAGACGTCGAGCCCGAGCTCCTTGCGGGCGACCTCTTCGCAGGCATCGTGAATCCGCTGCAACGTCTGGAAATCCCAGTCGGCGCCCTCGAACAGCCGTTCGCCGGAAGACCCCATCAACCTATACCCTTTCCTGACTGGTAGAGCGACGCTTGAACAGGTCCTGAAACACCGGGAAGATCTCGCCGCGCTCGCTCACCTTGCGCATCGACAACGGCGCGCCCTCGTTGCGCAGACGCTCATAGAGGGTCCAGAGCGAGGAGTCCGGCATGTCGAAGGTGTAGTTGGCGGCCTCGCCGACCTCGAGATAGGCGAAGAACTGGCAGACCGGCAGGATCTTGTCGGTCAACAGATGCCCGGTCACTCCGCTGTCGGAGGTCATGTTGTCGCCGTCGGAAGCCTGCGCGGCGTAGATGTTCCAGTCGGCGGGACGGAAGCGGGTGCGGACGATGTCATTCATCGCAACCAGCGCGCTCGACACCAGCGTGCCGCCGGACGCCGGTCCATGGAAGAACGTATCCTCGTCCACCTCCTCGGCGCGGTCGGTGTGCCGGATGAACACGATCTCGACATGCTTGTAGCGCCGCTTCAGGAAGACGTAGAGCAGCATGTAGAACCGCTTGGCGAGATCCTTCATGTGCTCGGACATCGAGCCCGAGACGTCCATCAGGCAGAACATCACGGCCTGCGCCACCGGCTTCGGCACCGTCTCGAAGCGGCGGTAGCGGATGTCGATCGGATCGATGAAAGGGATCCGCTTGGCCTTGGCCTTCAGTGCTTCGAGCAGCGTGAGCAGCTCGCGGCGGCGCGTCTCGTCCTCGCACTCCGCAAGCTCCGCCTCGAGCGCCTCGATCTCGTCCTTGCGCGGCCGGCGCAGCGCCACGCGGCGCGCCAGGGCCCGGCTCACGGTGCGGCTGATCGAGATGTTGGCGGGCGAGCCCGAGGTCGCATAGCCGGCGCGCTGGATGCCCTCGCTCTCGGTTTCCGCGAGCTTGCGCTTGGCAAGGTCGGGCAATTCGAGGTCGTCGAGGAAGAGGTCGACGAACTCCTCGCGGCTGAGCACGAAGCGGAACGCGTCCTCGCTGTCGCCCTCGCCCGCGCCGGAACCCTTGCCGCCGCTCTGGTTCGGGCGTTGCAGCCAGTCGCCCTCGACGAATTTCTTGTTGCCGGGCAGCACCATGTCACGCGTGCCGCCCTCGCGCCGGAACCGCGGCTCATCCATGCCGTCCAGCGGGATGGTCACCTCGCCGCCCTCCAGGACATCCTTGATGTCCCGGTCCTGCGACGACTTCTTGACGGCTCCCTGCACCAGCGCCTTGGCACGCCGCAGGAAGCGCTGGCGGTTCTCCAGGCTCTTGCTACCCGGATTCAACCGCCGATCGACGATATGCATGACCACGTTGCATCTGCCTCACCGGATGCGATCATGACAGTCGCATCGCATTCTTATTGGAAGGGACGTAACGAGACGGAAAGCCGTTACCGGCTTTCCGGACCGCGCATTAGCCGGCCTGCTTGACCCGCATGTACCACTCGACCAGCCGGCGGACCTGGCGCTCGGTGTAACCGCGCTCCACCATCCGCTCGACGAACTCGCCGTGCTTCTTCTCGGTCTCGCCGTCCTTCTTGGAGCCGAACGAGATGACCGGAAGCAAATCCTCGACCTGGGAGAATATCCGCTTCTCGATCACGTCGCGAACCTTTTCGTACGAGGTCCAGCTCGGATTCTTGCCGCCATTGTGCGCCCGCGAACGCAGCGAGAACTTGACGACCTCGTTGCGGAAGTCCTTCGGGTTGGCGATGCCGGCCGGCTTCTCGATCTTGGTCAGCTCCTGGTTCAAAAGCTCGCGGTTCATCAATTGGCCGGTGTCGGGATCCTTGAAGTCCTGGTCCTCGATCCAGGCATCGGCGTAGTCGACGTAGCGGTCGAACAGATTCTGGCCGTAGTCGGCGTAGGATTCCAGATAGGCCTTCTGGATCTCGTTGCCGATGAACTCGGCATAGCGCGGCGCGAGGTCGGCCTTGATGAATTCGAGATAGCGTTTCTCGGTCTCGTCAGGCAGCTGCTCGCGGCGGATCGCCTGCTCCAGCACGTACATGAGATGCACGGCGTCGGCGCCGACCTCGGTGGTATCGTGGTTGAAGGTCGAGGCCAGCACCTTGAAGGCAAAGCGGGTCGAGACGCCGTCCATGCCCTCGTCGACCCCGGCGGCGTCCTTGTACTCCTGAACGCTGCGCGCCTTGGGATCGGATTCCTTCAGGCTCTCGCCGTCATAGACGCGCATCTTGCCGAACAGCGTCGAGTTCTCGTGCTTGCGCAGCCGCGACATCACCGAGAAGCGGGCCAGCGTCTCCAGCGTGGCCGGCGCGCACGGCGCGGCGGCAAGCTCGGAGCCCTGGATCAGCTTCTCGTAGATCTTCTGCTCCTCGGTGACCCGCAGGCAGTACGGCACCTTGATGACGCAGATGCGGTCGATGAAAGCCTCGTTGTTCTTGTTGGTCTTGAAGCTCTGCCACTCGGCTTCGTTGGAGTGCGCGAGGATGATGCCGGTGAACGGGATCGCACCGATGTTCTCGGTGCCAATGTAGTTGCCCTCCTGCGTCGCCGTCAGCAGCGGGTGCAGCATCTTGATCGGCGCCTTGAACATTTCGACGAACTCGAGCACGCCCTGGTTGGCGCGGTTGAGGCCGCCGGAATAGCTGTAGGCATCCGGATCGTTCTGGGCGTAGGTCTCGAGCTTGCGGATGTCGACCTTGCCGACCAGCGAGGAGATGTCCTGGTTGTTCTCGTCGCCGGGCTCGGTCTTGGCGACCGCGATCTGGCGCAGCCGGGAGGGCTGGATGCGCGCGACGCGGAATTGCGAGATGTCGCCGCCGAAGGCCTCCAGCCGCTTATAGGCCCAGGGCGACATCAGCCCGCTGAGCCGGCGGCGCGGAATGCCGTACTTCTCCTCGATCATCGGCCCGAGCTGCTCGGGATCGAACAGCCCGAGCGGGCTCTCGAACACCGGCGACAACTCGTCACCCGCCTTCAGCACGTAGATCGGATGGATTTCCATCAGCGCCTTGATGCGCTCGGCGAGCGACGACTTGCCGCCGCCGACCGGTCCGAGCAGATAAAGGATCTGCTTGCGCTCTTCGAGGCCCTGCGCGGCGTGACGGAAGAAGCCGACGAGGCGCTCGATCGTGTCCTCCATGCCGTAGAAGCCGGCGAAGGCCGGATACGACCTGATCGTACGGTTCAAAAAGATACGGCCAAGGCGTGGGTCCTTGGCCGTGTCGATCATCTGGGGCTCACCGATTGCCGCTAATAACCGCTCGGCCGCATTGGCGTATCGCATCGGATCACTTCGACACGACTCCAGATACTCGGCCATCGACATGTCGGTCTGGCTTCGTGCTTCAAACGACCTTGCGAAGGCGTTGAACAAAGAATCGTTGTACATGATCCCTATCTCCACGATATGTATCGCCGCACGACTGACACGAGTCGCAACCAGAGCGTCCTAGGATCGAATCAGCGTCGGCACGCTGGGTCCATTGGACACTCGACCGACTCATTTCGGCAATGCACGGCGCGTGCAGCCTCTGCCTTATCAACAGGCAGGAAGCTTAATGGTTCATCAATATCCCCCGTTGGTAACCTGATTTTAGCGGTTGTAGCCCCTTAGCCACATCCGTGGTTTACCGGGGCCAGGCTTCCGAGGCGGACATCCGAGCGGGGCAACTTCCCCGTCCGGCGATGAACGTTAGGCTCCCTGAAAACGTGTGGCTGTCCAGCCTTGGCGTCAAGATGTGCGCGTCACAGATTCGGATGAACAAACATTCAGAAGCCGTTGAACGTGCCTCCTTGTCGCCGCGACTAAGGCAACGAGCCCGTGCAGTTCCACGCGGCACCATTGCCGCGCTGTAAAGATGACAGCTTGGAGACGTCGGCTATTCCCGAGGCGGTCATGAAGCAGACATTCCTCGTTGTCGCACTTGCCGCCGCAGCCTGCGTCGGCGCGGCGTTAACCGTCGAGGCGCAGGAAGGCATCGACAAGGCCAAGGCGGCCGCCTTCGACAACAGGATGTTTGCAGGCCCGCCGGGCGCGAAAGCCTATGCCTGCTTCGTGCGGCGATACGATGCAAATCATCTGGCGCAGCATCCGAAGCAGAAGGTCAGCGCGATGAAGCTCCTCGTCGCCGCCGAAGATGCGCCGGAGGACGGGACTACCAGTTACTCGTTCCGGCTTGGCGTTACCTATCGTCATCGCCCCGGCAATTTCGACTCCAGCGGCTACTGCAACCATGCGATCGCGACCGAATCCGGACACGAAATCCGCTTCGAATGCGGCGTGGATTGTGAAGGCGGCGGTATCAGCGTGGCGTTGTCGAAGGACGATAAGTCCGCGATCGCACGCCTCGCCAGCATCAGGATGTGGAATCGCAACAAGCCCGACGATGAGGCGAGCGAAGAGCTGCTTGCCGGCGCCGATGACAAGATCTTCCGCGTCGATCGGGCGGCTCCAGGCGAATGCGCCGAACTTGTGACCGACCGCAAGGAACTCGCTGCGCTCCGCCACAAGTGATAGGCTCGGCCCGGTCGACAACAATTGCGCGAGGGACGCCATGCAGCGACGCAGCATCCTGTGGGGTACGCTCTCGGCGGTCGGCGCGGCCTTCGCGGCGTCACGGGCGAACGCCGCTACTGAGACTCCACCACCGGCAAAGCTGAGGGTGGCCTACCACCTCGACGACCTCGACAAGGTCAATTTCGTGATCGGCAACATCCAGAACCATCTCGACGGCGTCGGCGGACCCGGCCATGTGACGATCGCGCTCGTGGTGCATGGCCGGGCGCTGAAGGCGTTTCATGCGGCGGCGGCCAATCCCGACCTGTCGAAGCGTGTCGGACAGTTCGCCAAGGATGGCATCGAGCTCGCCGCCTGCGGCAACACCATGAAATCGCAGAACATCACCCTCGCCGACCTGCTCCCGGGCTTCGTCGCCGCCGAGCGCGGCGGCGTGGTCCGGCTCGCCGAGCTGCAATCCGAAGGCTACCTCTACCTGCGGCCCTGACGCGCGCTGCGGCCGTGACGCACAGGCATGCGCCGCACGCGTCATAAAAATGTGCCTAGATCAGGGTCTGCTCCTACCACGCTCCGAGGGGATCGAACTGTTGTGAATGGCGTTATCCCTTGGGAATGCTGATATTCCGCCCGGGCCCCCAGTCATGTTGACAATCCGCCTCCACCCCCGAAAGCTGCCCGGGAACCCAAAAATCGACCCTCGATCGAACGAGAACAGGCACCCATGAACCCCGTCAAAGCACTCGAAAATCACCGCCAGGCCGTCTGGCTGGACTTCCTCGCCCGCGGCTTCGTCGCCAAGGGCGACCTGAAGCGGCTGATCGAGACCGACGGCGTCAAAGGCGTGACGTCCAACCCCTCGATCTTCGAGAAGGCGATCGGCAGCTCGGACGAGTATGACGGGGCGATCGGCCAGGCCCTCAAGAAGGGCGACCGCTCGGTCGCCGACCTGTTCGAGCATCTTGCCGTTGTGGATATCCAACATGCCGCCGACGTGCTGCGCCCGGTCTACGACCACAGCCATGGCGGCGACGGCTTCGTCAGCCTCGAAGTGTCGCCCTATCTGGCGATGGATACCAAGGGCACGATCGTGGAGGCCGAGCGGCTCTGGAAGGACGTCCGTCGCAAGAACCTGATGGTCAAGGTGCCGGCGACGCCGGAGGGTCTGCCGGCGATCGAGTATCTGATCGGCGAAGGCATCAGCATCAACATCACGCTGCTGTTCTCGCAGAAGGTCTATCGGCAGGTCGCGGAGGCCTATCTCAAGGGCCTGGAGAAGTACGTCGCCAAGGGTGGCGATCCTTCCCATGTCGCCAGCGTCGCCAGCTTCTTCGTCAGCCGCATCGATAGCGCCGTCGACAAGCAGCTCGACGAGAAGATCGCGCGCGCCAACGACCCATCCGAGAAGGAGCGGCTCGCGGCGCTGAAGGGCAAGGTCGCGATCGCCAATGCAAAGCTCGCCTACCAGGACTACAAGCGCCTGTTCTCGGGGGCGCGCTGGGACAAGCTCACCGCCAAGGGTGCCAAGCCGCAGCGGCTGCTGTGGGCGTCCACCGGTACCAAGAACAAGGACTATAGCGATGTGCTCTATGTCGAGGAGCTGATCGGCCCCGACACGGTCAACACCGTCCCGCCGGCGACGCTCGACGCCTTCCGCGACCACGGCAAGGTCCGCGACAGCCTCGAGGAGAATGTCGCGGACGCCCGCCACGTGCTGGAGCAGCTGGAGAAGTCCGGCATCTCGCTCGATGCGATCACCGAGGAGCTGGTGAAGGACGGCGTCAAGCTGTTCGCCGACGCGGCCGACAAGCTGTACGGCGCGGTTGCCCACAAGCGCGCGACCTCGCTCGGCGGCGGCATCGACCAGCAGAAGCTGGCGCTCGGCGCCGGCATCGCGAAGGCGGTCGAGAAGAGCACCGAGGACTGGCGCGCCTCCGCCAAGATCCGAAGGCTCTGGCACAAGGACAAGTCGGTCTGGACCGGCGATGACGAGGACAAATGGCTGGGCTGGCTGACCAGCGCCGCTTCCGCCGACGTCGCCGACTACGAGGATTTCGCCAAACGCGTGAAGGGCCAGAACTTCACCGACGCCGTCGTGCTCGGCATGGGCGGATCGAGCCTCGGGCCGGAGGTCCTGGCCCAGACCTTCCCGCACAAGTCCGGCTTCCCGCGGCTGCACGTGCTCGACTCCACCGATCCGGCGCAGGTGCGCGCGATGGAGGAGTATGTCGATATCGCAAAAACGCTGTTCATCGTCTCGTCCAAGTCCGGCGGCACCACCGAGCCGAATGTGATGAAGGACTATTTCTTCGACCGGGTGGCCAAGGCGATCGGCAAGGACAAGGCCGGACATCGTTTCATCGCGGTGACCGATCCCGGCTCGTCGCTGCAGAAGGTCGCGATCAAGCAGGGCTTTGCCCGCATCTTCTACGGCGACCCCGCGATCGGCGGCCGCTATTCCGTGCTGTCGCCGTTCGGCCTGGTGCCGGCAGCGGCCGCGGGCATCGACGTCCGCAGCCTGCTCGGCCATACGCTCGCCATGGTGCGCTCCTGCGGCGCCGACGTGCCGCCGCAGGAAAACCCGGGCGTCCAGCTCGGACTGGCAATGGGCATCGCCGGGCTGGAAGGCCGCGACAAGGTGACGATCTTCGCCTCGCCCGACGTCGCCGATTTCGGCGCCTGGGCCGAGCAGCTGATCGCCGAATCGACCGGCAAGGACGGCAAGGGCCTGATCCCGATCGAGGGCGAGACCATCGGCGATGCTGTGGTCTACGGCAACGACCGCTTCTTCATCGACCTGCGCACCGAGGGCGAGCACGATGCTGCGCATGAGGCCAAGCTCGCTGCGCTCGAGGCCGCCGGCCATCCCGTCGTCCGGATCGTGATGAAGTCGATCGACCATATCGGCCAGGAGTTCTTCCGCTTCGAGATTGCGACCGCGGTCGCAGGCTCGATCCTCGGCATCAACCCGTTCAACCAGCCCGACGTCGAGGCCGCCAAGATCAAGACCCGCGAGCTGACGGCGGCGTTCGAGAAGACCGGATCGCTGCCGGCCGAGCAGCCGGTGGTGTCGGCGGACGGGATCGAGCTCTACACCGACGCGCAGAACGCCGAGGATCTGCGCAAGGCCGGCGCCAATGGCGACCTCAATTCCTGGATCAAGACCCACCTGTCGCGCTCCGGCCGCGGCGACTATGTCGCCCTGCTCGCCTATATCGAGCGCGACGGCGACACCATCGACGCCATGCAGGCGATGCGGCTGAAAGTGCGCGACGCAAAGCACCTGGCGACCTGCGCCGAGTTCGGCCCGCGCTTCCTGCACTCGACCGGGCAGGCCTACAAGGGCGGGCCCGACAGCGGCGTGTTCCTGCAGGTCACGACCCACGATAGCCAGGACCTTCCGGTGCCCGGCCAGAAGGCGAGCTTCGGCGTGATCAAGGCGGCGCAGGCGCGTGGCGATTTCGACGTGCTCACCGAGCGCGGCCGGCGCGCGCTGCGGGTGCATCTCAAGGGCGATCTCACCTCCGGGCTTGCGGCACTCGATGCCGCGATCTCGGCCGCACTGAACTGACGGAGGCAGGGATGCAACTCGGCATGATCGGCCTCGGGCGGATGGGCGGCAATATCGTCCGCCGTTTGATGAGCAATGGCCACACCACCGTGGTCTACGACAAGGATCCGAAGGCGGTCGCGGCGCTGGTCGCCGACAACGCCACCGGCGCCTCGTCGCTGGAGGATTTCGTCCTCAAGCTGGAAGCGCCGCGCACCGCCTGGGTGATGCTGCCGGCCGGCAAGATCACCGAAGCCACCATCGAGGCGCTGTCGAAGCTGATGCAGCCGGGCGACGTCATCATCGACGGCGGCAACACCTTCTGGCAGGACGACGTCCGCCGCGGCAAGGCACTCCGGGAGCGTGGGCTGCATTACGTCGATGTCGGCACCAGCGGCGGCATCTGGGGCATCGAGCGCGGCTACTGCATGATGATCGGCGGCGACAAAAAGGTGGTCGACCGGCTCGACCCGATCTTCAAGACGCTGGCGCCGGGCATCGGCGACATCCCGCGCACCTCCGGCCGCGAGGGCCGGGATCCGCGCATCGAACAGGGCTACATCCACGCCGGTCCTGTTGGTGCCGGGCACTTCGTCAAGATGATCCACAACGGCATCGAATACGGTCTGATGCAGGCCTATGCCGAGGGCTTCGACATCCTGAAGAACGCCAATATCGAGGCGCTGCCGCCGGAGCATCGCTTCGATCTCGACATCGCCGACATCGCCGAGGTGTGGCGGCGCGGGAGCGTGATCCCATCCTGGCTGCTCGACCTCACGGCCTCGGCGCTGGCGCAGAACCACACGCTCGACAATTATTCCGGCTTCGTCGAGGATTCCGGCGAAGGCCGCTGGACCGTCAACGCGGCGGTCGACGAGGCAGTGCCGGCGGAGGTGCTGACGGCCGCGCTCTACACCCGCTTCCGCTCGCGCAAGGATCACACCTTCGCCGAGAAGATCCTCTCGGCGATGCGCGCAGGTTTTGGCGGCCACAAGGAGCCGCCGAAGAAGGCTTGAATTGAACGCGGAAGGTCACGTGCAGAAGAAACCCGATCCTTGCTCCTTCATCATTTTCGGCGCCACCGGTGATCTGACGCACCGGCTGGTGGTCCCGGCGCTCTACAATCTCGCCGCCGGCAACCTGCTGCCGGAGAAATTCTGCGTTGTCGGCATCGTCCGCAAGGGCATGTCGAACGAGCAGCTGACCGACAGCCTGATGCAGGGGCTGCGCAAGTTCGCCACCCGCCCGGTCGACGAGACGATCGCGAAACGGCTGTTCGAATGCGTCACCGCGATCGAGGCCGATCCGAGGGATCCGTCGTCCTTTGACGCCATGAACGAACGGCTCGATAAGCTCGAGACGGCGCGCGGCACCGGCGGCAACCGGCTGTTCTATCTCGCGACCCCGCCGAGCGCCTTCCTGCCGATCAGCGAACAGCTCGGGCGCACCGGCATGCTGGAGGAGAACGGCGCCTGGCGGCGGCTGATCATCGAAAAGCCGTTCGGCACCGATCTGGCGTCGGCCAGGGCGCTGAACGCCGCCCTGCTGAAGCTGATGGACGAGCACCAGATCTACCGGATCGACCATTACCTCGGCAAGGAAACCGTCCAGAACATCCTGGTGCTGCGCTTTGCCAACGGCATGTTCGAGCCGATCTGGAATCGCAACCACATCGACCACGTCCAGATCACCGTCGACGAGAAGCTCGGCGTCGGCCACCGCGGCAGCTTCTACGACGCCACCGGCGCGCTGCGCGACATGGTGCCGAACCATCTGTTCCAGCTGCTGTCGCTGGTGACGATGGAGCCGCCGGCGCGGTTCGACGCGCATGCGGTGCGCTCCGAGAAGGCCGAGGTCCTGAGCGCGATCCAGATCCAGAGCGCGCAGGAGGCGCTGTCCAACTCGGTGCGCGGCCAGTATCGCGGCGGCCGGATCGGCGACGCCGAGATCGAGGACTATCTCAAGACACCGGATGTCAGGCCGGACAGCTCGACCGAGACCTATGCCGCGCTGAAGCTGACCATCGACAATTGGCGCTGGGCCGGCGTGCCGTTCTATTTGCGCACCGGCAAGGCGCTGGCGACCAAGCGCACCGAGATCGCGATCAAGTTCAAGCAGGCGCCGTTCGCGATGTTCCGAGACACCGCGGTCGACCGCCTGTCGCAGAATTACCTCGTCATCTCCACCGAGCCGACCGAAGGCATCGAGCTGCAATTCAACACCAAGGTGCCTGGCCCGGCCATCGACATCGACGGCGTCGAGATGAAGTTCCGCTACAAGGACTACTTCAAGGCCGAGCCGTCGACCGGCTACGAGACGCTGATCTATGACTGCATGATCGGCGACAATTTACTGTTCCAGCGCGCCGATAGCGTCGAGGCCGGATGGCAGGCGGTGCAGCCCTTCATCGACGCCTGGAAGAGCGCCGGCGGGCGCGGCCTGCAGCCCTATAAGGCCGGCAGCGAGGGCCCCGAGGCGGCCAACGCGCTGCTGACCCGCGATGGCCGCAGCTGGCGGAAGCTCAGCTGAGATGACCACGCCCGGCGAGCGCAGGATCATCACGGTCGCCGATCCAGCGGCACTGGCGAAGACGGCGGCCGAGCGGGTACTCGCCCGGTTCGATCAGAACAGCGGCCGGATCGCGGTCTGCCTCACCGGCGGCTCCAGCCCCAAGGCGCTCTACCAGCTGCTGGCGACGCCGGATTATCGCGCGAGGATTCCGTGGGACCGCGTCGACTGGTTCATCGGCGACGAGCGCCTGGTGCCACGCAAAGACAAGCTGCACAATATGAGCATGGCGCGCCAGGCCTTCCTCGACCGCTGCGCTCCGGCCGCCAACGTCCACCCGATCGCAACCGACACCGCCGATCTCAGGGATCCTGACATCAGCGCGGCGCTCTATGAGAACGAGCTGATGGCGTTCTATGGCGCCGAGCAGCTCGATCCGAAGCGGCCGCTGTTCGACCTCGTGCTGATGGGCATCGGCCCCGATGGCCATACCGCCTCGCTGTTTCCGGGCTATCCCACGGTCGAGGAGACGCAGCGCTGGGTGGTCGGGGTCCCGAAGGCCAACGTCGAACCGTTCGTGCCGCGGGTGTCGCTGACCCTGCCCGCGCTCGCCTCCTGCCGCGAGATGCTGTTCGAGGTGGCAGGCGAAACCAAGCGCGCGATCTTGACGCGCCTGTTCGCAGGCGAGAACCTGCCGGCAAACCGCGCGCGATCGCTGGGCGAAACCGTCTGGCTGATCGATCAGGCTGCGCTGCCGGAGGATTCTGTTTGATGATTTGTTTGGGTGACTTTCTTGGGTGACGGGCAAAACCCCTGTGCACTGGTCGTGATGGGCGTCTCCGGCTCGGGCAAGAGCACCATCGCCGACCGCCTCGCGATCAGGATCGGCTGGCGCTTCGAGGACGGCGACAGCTTCCACCCGCCGAGCAATGTCGCGAAGATGCATTCCGGCCAGCCGCTCACCGACGAGGATCGCTGGCCCTGGCTGCGCGCGATCGCCGCCGAGATCGACCGTACCTGCGGCGTCCGCGAACCCGCCGTGATCGCCTGCTCCGCCCTGAAGCGCAGCTATCGCGACATCCTGGTGCATGGCCGCGACGATATCCGCCTCGTCTTCCTCGACGGCACGCAGGAGCTGATCGCGACGCGGCTGGCCGCGCGCAAGGACCATTTCATGCCGCCGGGCTTGCTCGCCAGCCAGTTCAAGACGCTGGAGCCGCCGACGCCGGACGAGCACCCGATCACGGTTGCGATCGACCGTTCGGTCGACACCATCGTCGCAGACATCGTCAATCAACTGAAGCTGGACCGCTCATGACCCGCATCGCCCTTGTCGTATCCGATGTCGACGGCACGCTGCTCACCAAGGACAAGACCTTGACCGACGGCGCCAGGGCGGCCGTGCGCAGGCTGCATGAGGCCGGCATCGGCTTCACCATCGTCTCCAGCCGGCCGACCATCGGGATGGGCTTCCTGGTCGCGCCGCTCGCGATCGCGCTGCCGATCGGCGCCTTCAACGGCTCCTCGATCGTCGATCCGCAATTGAAGCCGCTCGAACAGCATGTGATCCCGCCGGCCATCGCCAGGCGCTGCATCGAGCTGCTCCGCGAGCGCGGCATCGACATCTGGCTGTTCACCAACGACCGCTGGCTGACCCGAAATCCCGACGGCGAATATACCGCGCACGAGCAGCGCACGATCAAGCATGATCCGACCATCGTCGACGATTTCACGCCCTATCTCGACCAGGCTTGCAAGATCGTCGGCGCGAGCTCGGATGCGCCCCTGCTGCAGCGCTGCGAGGCGGAGATGCAGCAGATGGTCGGCCAGGATGCCACCGCGGTCCGCTCGCAAACCTACTATCTCGACGTCACCCCACCCGGCCACGACAAGGGTACCTTCGTCGAGGGTATCGCGAAACGTCTTGGCGTGTCGCTCGAGAATGTCGCCACGATCGGCGACATGCAGAACGATCTGCCGATGTTCGCGCGAAGCGGCGTCTCGTTCGCGATGGGCAACGCCAGCGACGACGTGAAGGCCCGCGCCACGCATGTCACCGAGACCAACGAGCGCGACGGTTTCGCGCGCGCGATGGACATGTTGCTGCAGCTCCACTGAAGCAGCGACCCCCCAGGATGCCCTGATCAGGTCGACCGCTGGACCGCCGGCTTCTCGGCGTCGGCCCTGGCGGCACTGAGATTGTGCGCGGTATTGATCAGCGCGATATGGGTCAGCGCCTGCGGGAAGTTGCCGGTCTGCCGGCCGGCGCCGGGGTCGAACTCCTCCGCCAGCAGCCCGAGATCGTTGGCGACCGCCACGACGCGGTCGAACATGGTCTGTGCCTTGTCGACGTCCCCCGCCAGCACATAGGCATCGGCGAGCCACAGGCTGCAGGCCAGGAATGCGCCCTCGATCGGCTGGACTTCGTCGGACACCTCGCGCGGATCGTGCCGCAGCACGAAGCCGTCGCGCATCATGTGGCGTTCGACCGCCGCGATCGTGCCACGGATGCGTGGATCGTCCGGCGGCAGGAAGCCGACCGACGGCAGCAGCAGCAGGCTGGCGTCGAGCAGCTTCGAGCCGTAGCTCTCGACGAAGCTGTCGAGATCAGGATCGAAGCCACGCCGGCAGACCTCGCGATGGATCGCCTCGCGCAGCACCCGCCATTTGACCAGCGGCCCCTTGAAACCGAACCGCTCCGCGCTCTTGATCGCGCGGTCGAAGGCGACCCAACACATCACCTTGGAGAACACATAGTGTCTCGGAGTGCCGCGCCGCTCCCAGATACCATGATCCGGCTGGTCCCAAACCTCGGCGAGATGGCTGACGACGGTGCACTCGAGCGACCAGCTTTCCTTGTCGAGATTCAACTTCGCCATGCGGGACTGATGGAAGGCGTCGATCAGCTCGCCATAGACATCGAGTTGAAGCTGCGCATGCGCGGCGTTGCCGATGCGGACCGGCTGTGCCCCCTCATAGCCGGACAGCCATCCGGCCTCCCATTCCAGGAGGCGCCGCTGGCCCAGGATGCCGTACATGATCTGCATGTTGGCCGGCGCGCCGGCCGCGGCCCGCAGCAGCCAATTGTGCCAAGCCGCCGCTTCCTCGGTGTAGCCCGAATTCATCAGAGCCAGCATCGTGAAGGTGGCGTCGCGCAGCCAGCAGAACCGGTAGTCCCAGTTGCGCGCGCCGCCGAGCTTCTCCGGCAACGAGGTGGTCGGTGCCGCGACGATGCCGCCGGTCGGCCTGAAGGTCAGCGCCTTCAGCGTGATGAGCGAACGCATCACGAGATCGCGCTGAAGGCTGCCGTCATAGGTCGAACGGCTGCACCATTCCTTCCAGTAGTCCTCGGTATCCTTCAGCGCCGCCTCCGGATCGATCGGCTCCGGCAGCTGCTGAAAGGACGCGCCATAGGTCATGACGAACGGCACGGTATCGCCCTCGCCTACCTCGAAATCAGCGATCGTGGTCAGGTCCTTGCCCGATGTCCTAACCGGCGTGCGCAGCACGGTCATGTCCTGCCCGCTGATCGCCAGCAGCCCCTCGCCGTCCGGGTTCTTCTTCACCCAGGGGACATCGACCCCGAAGCCGAAGCGGATCACCAGCTCCATGTGCATCTTGACTCGGCCGCTGATGCCTCGAACCAAGCGAACCACGTCGGAGGCATTGCCGCGCGGCGGCATGAAGTCGATCAGCGCGACCACGCCGCCCTCGGTCTCGAACCGCGTCTCCAGGATCAACGTATCGTCCCAATAACGCCGCGAGATCTGCCTGATCTCGCCAGTGGGCGCCAGCAGCCAGCGGCCATTTCGCGACGTGCCGAGCAGCGCAGCGAAGCAGGCGTCGGAGTCGAATCCCGGCCAGCACAGCCAGTCAATCGAGCCGTCACGGCCGACCAGCGCCGCGGTCTCGCAGTCGCCGATCAGTCCATAGTCTTCGATGCGAGAGGCCACGCGCCGTGCTCCGCGTTATTCCGCGTGCGACCGCTCGCGGGTTGCACGCTTGAGCGCGTCGATATCGATCGCCGACGCGAGATGCTCGAGCGAGACCGGCAGGCGCCGTTTCCAGTTCGGATGCTCGTAGACGGTGCCGGGGATATTCGGCTGCTCGACAATGCCGAGCAGATCCTCCATCGAAACCGCCATCATCCGCGAACGCGTCCGTGCCAAGAAGCTCGCGACCGAATAGAAGTCGTGGCTATTGATGCCGTGCCGGTGCAGCACCTCGTCGAGCTGGCCGAGCGCGTGCCAGCGTCGCTCGTCGGTCTCGCCGGGATCGATGCCGAGCGCGCGCTTGGTCTTGAGGTCGCTGAACGAACGCCAGCCGGCATAGGTCGACAGGTCGTGGGTGTTGAACGTCACCAGCGCGTTCGGCAGATAGTAGTCGGCGTTGCGGAAGGTGCCCTGGTCGTCGGTCTCGAACATCATCACGAGATAGGACCAGATGCCCCAGCCGTTCATCTGCTCGCGGAACCCCGGGGGCACCGTGCCGAGGTCCTCGCCAATCACGACGCAGCGGCTTGCAACGCTCTCCTGCGCGGTCGCCGCCAGCAGCGCCTCGAACGGCATCAGTACATACGCGCCGTTGGCCGGGCCGAAGCCGCGCGGTACCAGATAGAGCCGCTTCAATCCGAAAGCATGGTCGAGCCTGATGGCGCCGGCATGGTGCATCGAGGCGCGCAGCATCTGCCTGAACGGCTCGAACGCGCGCTGCTCGAGGCCCGCGGCATTGAAGCCGGCAAGTCCCCAGTCCTGGCCCGCGGTGTTGAGCGGATCAGGCGGCGCTCCGACGCCGAGGCGACGCGAGATCGCGGTCTGCTCATTCCAGGCGTCGAAGCCATCCGACTGCACGCCGACGGCAACGTCGAGATAGAGCCCGACCCGCATGCCGAGCCTGTGCGCCAGCGCCTGGCAAGCGCCGAGCTGCCGGTCCGCGGTCCATTGCACGAATTCGACGAACTCGACCTCGGCGGCGGTGTCGCGCGCCCGGCGCAATTTCGTGCACGCCGCATCATTGGGCTGCCGCCACTCGTCCGGCCATTCCCACCACGGCGTGTTGAATTTGTGCCGCATCACCTCGAAGCAGGCGAAGCGCGACAGCAGCGCGCCCTGCTCCTTGCGATAGGCCTCGAAATCCTGCCAGCGGCCGAGGCCCGGATTGGCCTTGAAGGCCGCGAAGGCGGCCCGCAGCGCCGGCCATTTCAGCGCGGCCGCACCGACATAGTCGACCATGTCGCGGCTACGAAGCTGCGCCAGCGCGGCTTGCACCTCGGCATCGATGTGGAATTCGGGAATCTTCGCGACGTCGATATAAAGCGCGTTGAGAAACAGCCGGCTGTTCGGCGAGTACGGGCTGCAATCGCCGGGCCGATCGTCGAACAGCGCGTGCAACGGATTGAGCCCGATACCGTCGGCGCCGAGCCGATGAGCGAATTCGAGCAGGCCCTGCAGATCGGTGAAGTCGCCGATGCCCCAGTTGTGGGCGGACCGCACGCCATAGAGCTGCACCGCGATCACCCAGCAGCGGTCGAACGCGCCGCCGAACGCAGCCTCGGGCGCTACCAGGAACGGCAGCTCCTCGCTGCCCGATGCGTCCTTGAGCTGCAACCGGTGCACGCCCTCGGGCAGGCCGGATGGCCACGCCACGCTCCTCCCATGCGCCTCGCCCTGCGCGAGCAGCGTGGCGCCATTGGTGATCGTCCACTGCACGGGAAGCCGGGCCGCCTCGGAGAGCTGCGTCTGTCCGCTATGGCTGCCTCTGACAACCACGGGATCGGCGATGATCCGCCGCGGCGTCTGGGGCGGCAGCGCCGCGAGGATCGCCGTCAGCGCCTCGGGGGTTGTCACACGGCGGTGACCGCTACCATCGATATACTCGGTCTGGATTCCCAGGGTCTGGGCTTTGGCGTAAAGGTCCATTCGGCACGCTGCCTGCTCGCAACGGTATTGGGATCGTTGCTAAATTGTACAGATACGGGAAAGGGATAGTTGATGTTCAACGCTCTACCCTATCCAGCGTTCCCACCGGGAACCATTGCCCGGCGAGCGGCTTTCTATATGGGTCTGGCGTGCCTCCTTCCCGGCGCGGGGGGTTCATTTGCCTATTCAATGGCGGCATCACCGTGAACAAAACCACCCGGCCTGTCGAGAGTGCCAATGGCACTTTTCATATCACCGATGTCTATCCGTCGGTTGATGGCGGCCGCTTTGCGGTCAAGCGCATTGCGGGCGAACCTGTCGAGGTGTGGGCCGACATCTACCGTGACGGACATGATGTGATCGCAGCGGCATTGGTGTGGCGGCATGAGGGCGACGGCGAATGGCAACGTGCGCCCATGACGCTGCACAGCGATGACCGCTGGGGCGGCGCCTTCGTGCCCGACCGGCCCGGCCGATACAGCTTCGCGATCGAGGCCTGGACCGACGAATTCGCCAGCTGGCGGGATCGCTTCGAGCAGAAGCAGCGCGACGGCGGCGACCACACGCTGGATGCCGTCGAAGGCGCGGGCATGCTGACCCAGGCGCAAGCCGGGGGACCTGCCGCAGCCGCAATCATCATCAGGCAGTGCGAGATCTTTCTGCAGACCGGCGAGCCCGGCGCGCTGCTCGCTCCCGAATTATGCGAGGCGATGGCCGGCAGCCAATTTCGCCGCGACCTGATGCGGTCGCAGCTCTATCCGCTCACCGCCGACCGGCCGCGGGCGCGCAGCGGCGCGTGGTACCAGATGTTTCCGCGCAGCCAGGGCAGGACGCCGGGCGTGCACGCGACCTTCAAAGACTGCATCGCGCGGTTGCCCGATATCGCCGCGATGGGCTTCGACGTCGTGCTACTGGCGCCGATCCACCCGATCGGGCGGACCCATCGCAAAGGCCGCAACAATGCCGCCATCGCGCAGCCAGGCGATCCCGGCAGCCCCTACGCGATCGGCGCGGCGGAGGGCGGCCACGACGCGGTGCATCCGGAGCTCGGCACGCTCGACGATTTTCGCGCCTTCGTCGCGGCATGCCATGCCCACGGCCTCGAGGTCGCGCTCGATTTCGCCGTGCAGTGCGCGCCCGATCATCCCTGGCTGACCGCACATCCGCAGTGGTTCAAGCGCCGTCCGGACGGCTCGATGCGCGCGGCCGAACATCCGCCGCAGCGCTGGGACGACGTTGTCAACCCGGATTTCGGTTCCGAGGACGCAGCCGCACTGTGGCGCGCGCTGCGCGATGTCGTGCTGTCCTGGGTCGAACAGGGCGTCAAGATCTTCCGGGTCGACAATCCGCACACCAAGCCGCTGGCATTCTGGGAATGGCTGATCCGCGAGGTGAGGGATCGGGATGCCGACGTGCTGTTCCTTTCCGAAGCCTTCGCGCGGCCAAAACTGATGAAGGGTCTCGCCAAGCTCGGCTTCACGCAGTCCTATACTTACTTCACCTGGCGCACGCAGCGCTTCGAGCTCGAACAGTATCTCGGCGAGTTGACCTCCTATCCCGATCGTGACTTCTTTCGGCCGAATTTCTTCGTCAACACACCTGACATCCTGCCCTTCCACCTGCAAAGCGGCGAATCCTGGATGTTCAAGTCGCGTCTCGCGCTGGCCGCGACGCTTTCAAGCAGCTACGGAATCTATAGCGGCTTCGAATTGCTCGAGCACGCGCCGATCCCCGGCCGCGAGGAATATCTCAACTCCGAGAAATACGAGATCAGGGTTCGGGACTGGGATCAGGCCGGGAACATCAAGCCCTATATCGCGGGCCTCAACCAAATCAGGCGCGGCAATCCGGCCCTGCAACAATTCGCCAATCTGCGCTTTATCAATGTCGATGACGGCGGCGTGATCGGCTTCGTCAAGGAGGCAGTCGATCAGGGCAATGTGATCGCGGCCGCGATTGCATTGTCGGCTGAGCCGCGTGAGGTCTGGCTTCCGCTCGGCGACGTCATGGTCGGCTGCGGCGATGGCCGCCGCCCCGTCACGGAAGTGGAAGACCTTGTTACCGGCGAGCGCCATGCGCTCGAATGGGGTGGCATCCGCCTGCGTCTAGATCCTGCGCGCGATCCCGCGTTGCTGTTGCGCTGTGTCGCCTGAAGGGGCCCTCATGAACGTATTCTCCTCCGTCAACACCGACGTGAAGGTCGCGACCGAGACCGCGGACCAGCTGTGGTACAAGGACGCGATCATCTACCAGCTGCACGTCAAGGCATTCGCCGACAGCAACAATGACGGCATCGGCGACTTCACAGGTCTGACGGAGAAGCTCGGCTATCTGCAGGAGCTCGGCGTCACCGCGCTGTGGCTGCTGCCGTTCTACCCCTCGCCCGGCCGCGACGACGGCTACGACATCGCGGACTATGGCGACATCAATCCCGATTTCGGGACGATGAAGGACTTCAAGCGCTTCATCCAGGAGGCCAAGCGGCGCGGCCTGCGCGTCATCACCGAGCTCGTCGTCAACCACACGTCGGACCAGCACGCCTGGTTCAAGCGCGCGCGCCGCAGCCCGCCGAATTCGAGCGCGCGCAGCTGGTACGTCTGGAGCGACACCGACCAGAAATACCTCGATACCCGCATCATCTTCACCGACACCGAAAAGTCGAACTGGACCTGGGATCCGGAGGCCGGCCAGTTCTACTGGCACCGCTTCTTCTCGCACCAGCCGGACTTGAATTTCGACAATCCGCGCGTGGTGCGCGCCATCGTGCAGGTGATGAAGCGCTGGCTCGACACCGGCGTCGACGGCTTCCGGCTCGACGCCATTCCCTATCTGTGCGAGCGCGACGGCACCAACAACGAGAACCTGCCGGAGACGCATGCCATCATCAAGCGGCTGCGCCAGGAGCTCGACGCCTATGCCAAGGGCAAGATCCTGCTGGCCGAGGCCAATCAATGGCCGGAGGACGTGCAGGAATATTTCGGCCATGGCGACGAATGCCACATGGCCTATCATTTCCCGTTGATGCCGCGCATCTACATGGCGATCGCGCAGGAAGACCGCTTTCCGATCACCGACATCCTGAGGCAGACGCCCGACATCCCGTCGGCGTGCCAGTGGGCGCTGTTCCTGCGCAATCACGACGAGCTGACCCTGGAAATGGTCACCGACGTCGAGCGCGACTATCTGTGGTCGACCTACGCCAACGACCCGCGCGCCCGCATCAATGTCGGCATTCGCCGTCGCCTTGCGCCGCTGATGGACAACGACCGACGCAAGATCGAGCTGATGAACTCGCTGTTGCTGTCGTTCCCCGGCACGCCGATCATCTATTACGGCGACGAGATCGGGATGGGCGACAACATCTATCTCGGCGACCGCAACGGCGTGCGGACCCCGATGCAATGGTCGCCGGACCGCAACGGCGGCTTCTCGCGCGCCGACCCGGCGCGGCTCTATGCGCCGATGATCATGGACCCGGTCTATGGCTATGAGGCCGTCAATGTCGAGGCGCAATCGCGCAGCCTGTCGTCGCTGCTGTCGGCGACCAAGCGGCTGATCGCGGTGCGCAAGTCGACGCTTGCCTTCGGGCGCGGCACAATGACCTTCATCCGCCCCGAGAACCGCTCGGTGCTTGCCTATGTCAGGCAGTACCAGGGCGAGGTCATCCTGTGCGTCGCCAACCTGTCGCGCTCGGCGCAGGCGACCGAGCTCGACCTCTCCGCCTTCAAGGACCGCATTCCGCTCGAGATGCTCGGGCGTACGCGCTTCCCGGCAATCGGCGAGCTGCCGTACATGATCACGCTGGCGCCTTACGGCTTCTATTGGTTCCAGCTGCAGGAGCGCGACAAGTCCGAGCCGGTGAAGCCGCGGGCGGTGCCGGAATTCGAGACCCTGGTGGTGCCGCTCAATTCGACCTGGACCTCGCTGGCGCGGGAGCGCGGCGTGTTCGAGCACGAAGTGCTGCCCGGCCATCTCGCGCGCACGCGCTGGTACCCGGAGCATTCCGCGAAGGCGATCCAGCCGACGCTGGTCGCCGCGATCCCGTTCTGCGACATCGGCGACAACCGGCCCTGGCTGATCTTCTTCGAAACCACCGAGCGCGGCACCACCAGCCGCTACGTGCTGCCGATGCAGATCGAATGGGTGCGCTTCGATCGCGAGCGCTACAACCCGCGCGCCTTTGCTGCGGTTCGTCAGGGCGCGCGCGAGGGCACGCTGCTCGATGTCGCCACCGACCAGATCTTCACCGGCCTGTTCCTGCGCAATTTGCGGGAAAACCTCACCGTCGACGAGGGCGAGCAGGGCCTGAAGCTCGAATTCCGGCCGACCAGCCGCTTCTCCGACCGCCCGGTGCGGCAGCCGGAGCGGATCCGCGTGTTCGAGAACGATCAGCCGCACTCGACCGCGCTGGTCGACAACGAGTATGTCACCAAGATCTACCGGAAGCTCGAGGTCGGCATCAATCCGGAGATCGAGATGGGCCGCTTCCTCACCGAAGTGGTCAATTTCCCCAACACGCCGGCGTTGCTCGGCACGTCCGAACTGGTGGACGGCGACAATCGCAGCGCGATCGCGGTGCTGCACGCGATGGTGGTCAACCAGGGCGACCTCTGGAACGTCGGCGCCGCGCACCTCGACCGCCTGGTCGAGCGGCAACGTCTGCTGGCGGCGAGCGAACATCCGGAGGAGGACGGCGATCAGGCCACTTATCTGCGTCACCTGTCGCACAGCGGAAAGCGTCTCGCCGAGCTGCACATCGCGCTCGCCAGCAACCGCGACCTGGCGGACTTCGCGCCCGAGCCGACCAGGCCCGAGGACCTGCAGCGCTGGAACGACGAGATCATGGCGCGCGCCGAGCGCGTGTTCGACACGCTGAAGCAGCGGCGCGGCTCTCTGAAGGAGGCCGACCGGGTGCTGGCCGATCAGTTGCAGGCTCAGCACGACGTGCTGCCGGAGCGGCTCAAGGCGCTGTTGCCGCGCGAGACCGACGGGCTGAGCATCCGCCATCATGGCGACCTGCATCTCGGCCAGCTGCTGGTGGTCAAGGACGACGTTTTCATCATCGATTTCGACGGCGGACCGGGCCGCACCATCGCCGAGCGGCGCCGCAAGGCACCGCCGGCGCGCGACGTCGCCGGCCTGATTCGCTCGATCGACTATGCCGCGATCGCAGCGCTGGAACGCGCGCTCAAGGTCGCTCCCGACGAGAGCGGCAGGGTGAGCCTTGCTTTGGCCGAATGGCGCGACCAGGCGACGGACGCCCTGCTGGCCGCCTACCGCGAGACCATGGCCGGGCAACGCCTGTGGCCCACTGAGGCCAGGGCAGCCGATCGCCTGCTCAACTTTTTCCTGCTTGAGAAAGCCTTCTACGAGATCGAGTATGAGCTGGCCAACCGGCCGGATTGGCTGCGGGTGCCGCTCGCCGGCCTGCTGAGGATCCTGGCGCAACAGCCGCATGAGGTTGCATGAACAAACTGCCCGCCGAGGCCTATGCCATCATCGAGGGCCGCCATTCCGATCCGTTCCACTATCTCGGGCTCCACGCCGAGGGGGATCGCAAGGTCGTGCGCGCCTTCCTGCCGGATGCAACCAATGTCGAGGCGATCGGCGAACATGGCGAAACGGCACCGCTGGCGCGGATCCATGACGCGGGCCTGTTCGCAGGTCCCCTGCCGAACGGCTCGACGCGCTACCAGCTCCGCGCCCGCTTCGGCGACAACATCGTCGAACTGGAGGACGCCTACCGCTTTCCGCCGATCCTGAGCGATTTCGATCTCTATCTGCTCGGCGAAGGCACGCATCAGCGCATCTACGACACGCTCGGCGCCCATCCGATGACGCTCGACGGCGTCGACGGCATCGGCTTCGTGGTGCTGGCGCCGAATGCGCGGCGGGTCAGCGTGGTCGGCGACTTCAATTTCTGGGACGGTAGGCGGCATCCGATGCGGGTGCGCGGCCCGGGCTATTGGGAGCTGTTCATCCCGCGCGCACGCGTCGGCGACCACTACAAGTTCGAGATCATCGGGCGCAACGGCCAGCATCTGCCGCTGAAGTCCGATCCGCTGGCGTTCGCCGCCGAGGTGCGCCCGAAGACCGCCTCGATCGTGATCGACGAGCGCAAGATCCCGCATCCGCGCCCGGCGCCCGATCGCGTCAACGCGCTGAGCTCGCCGATGTCGATCTACGAGGTCCATCTCGGCTCGTGGCGGCGCAAGGGCCGCAATGAGTGGCTGACCTATCGCGAGATGGCGGAGCAGCTTCCCGCCTATGCCAGCGACATGGGCTTCACCCATGTCGAATTCCTGCCCATATCAGAGCATCCGTTCGACGGCTCCTGGGGCTATCAGCCGACCGGCATGTTCGCCCCGACCAGCCGGTTCGGCTCGCCGGATGATTTCGCCGCGCTGATCGACGCCTGCCACGGCGCAGGCCTCGCGGTGATGCTCGACTGGGTCCCCGGACACTTCCCAGACGATCCGCACGGACTCGGCAATTTCGACGGCACCGCGCTCTACGAGCACGCCAATCCGTTGCAGGGCCGGCACCTCGACTGGGGGACGCTGATCTACAATTACGGGCGCACCGAGGTCACCAACTTCCTGGTGTCGAACGCGCTGTTCTGGCTCGATCGCTACGGCATCGACGGGCTGCGCGTCGATGCCGTCGCCTCCATGCTCTATCTCGACTACAGCCGCCCCGCCGGGGGCTGGATCCCGAACAAATATGGCGGGCGGGAAAACATCGAGGCGATCGACTTCCTGCGCCGTTTCAATACCGAGCTGTTCGCGCGCTTCCCGCAGGCGACGACGGCGGCCGAAGAATCCACCGCGTGGCCGCAGGTGTCGCGTCCGGTCGAATATGGCGGGCTCGGCTTCGGCTACAAGTGGAACATGGGCTGGATGCACGACACGCTGAAATACATCGGCAAGGATCCCATCCACCGCAAATTCCATCACGGCGACATCCTGTTCGGCCTGCACTACGCCTTCTCGGAGAACTTCATCCTGCCGCTGTCCCACGACGAGGTCGTGCACGGCAAGCGCTCGATCCTCGGCCGCATGCCCGGCGACGACTGGCAGCGCTTCGCCAATCTGCGCGCCTATTACAGCTTCATGTTCGGCCATCCCGGCAAGAAGCTGATGTTCATGGGCTGCGAGTTCGGCCAGGAGCGCGAGTGGAATCACGACTATTCGATCGATTGGCATCTGCTGCAGCAGCCGAGGCACAGCGGCATCCAGAAATTGGTCCGCGACCTCAACCGGCTCTATCGCGCACTGCCGGCGCTGCATGAGCTCGACTGCGACCAGGCCGGCTTCGAATGGGTCATCACCGACGATGCCAATAACAACATGTTCGGCTGGATCCGCAAGGGCAATGACGCGCGCGCCCGCTGCCTCGTGGTCCTGAACTTCTCGCCCAACGTCTACCGCAACTATCGCGTCCGGGTGCCGTTCGCGGGCAAGTGGCACGAGGTGTTCAACTCGGATTCCTCCCATTACGGCGGCACCAATGTCGGCAATATCGGCGAGGTCCGCGCTTCGGAAGGTACCGCGCCCGAGTTGAGCCTGACCATTCCGCCGCTGGCTGCGATCTTCCTCGTACCGGAAAGCTGACTCATGCGACTGACTGGGGGAACGTCCGCACGGCTCGGTGCAAGCTGGGACGGCAGAGGCACCAATTTTGCGCTGTTCTCGGCGAATGCGGAGAAGGTCGAGCTGTGCCTGTTCGACGGCCAGGGCCGCCGCGAGCTCGAGCGGATCGAGATGCCGGAGCGCACCGAGGACGTCTGGCACTGCTATCTCAACGACGTCTCGCCGGGCCAGCTTTACGGTTACCGCGTCTACGGGCCGTACGCGCCGGAGCGTGGCCACCGCTTCAACGCCAACAAGCTGCTGCTCGATCCCTATGCCAGGCGGCTCGCCGGCCGGCTGGTGTGGAGCGATGCGCATTTTGCCTACCGCACCGGCAGCGCCCGCGAGGACCTCTCGTTCGACCGGCGCGACAATGCCCGCGGCATGCCGAAGGCTGTGGTGGTCGACGAGAGCTTCAACTGGGGCCGCCGCGAGATCCGCCCGCAGATTCCCTGGGAAGACACCATCATCTACGAGGCCCACGTCAAGGGCCTGACGCAGAAGCGCGAGGACGTGCCGCCGAATTTGCGCGGCACCTATGGCGGCCTGTCGTCGCCGGCGATCATCGATCACCTCAAGCGGCTCGGCGTCACCACCATCGAACTGCTGCCGATCCACGGCCTGATCGACGACCGCGTGCTGGTCGAGAAGAAGCTGTCGAATTACTGGGGCTACAACACCATCGCGTTCTTCGCGCCGGAGGCGCGCTACGCCCAGGACAATGCGCTGGATTCGTTCCGCACCACGGTGGCGCGGCTGCACGATGCCGGCATCGAGGTTCTGCTCGACGTGGTCTACAACCACACCGCCGAGGGCAACCACATGGGCCCGACGCTGTGCTTCCGCGGCATCGACAATGCCTCCTACTACTGGCTGAACCGCGAGAACCCGCGCTTCTACGACGACTTCACCGGCTGCGGCAGCTCGGTCAACCTCACCCATCCGCGCGTGCTGCAGATGGTGATGGATTCGCTGCGCTACTGGGTCGAGGTCTGCCATGTCGACGGCTTCCGCTTCGATCTCGCCACGACCCTGGCGCGCGGCCCGAACGGCTTCGAGCGCAACCATCCCTTCCTCGCCGCGATCCGCCAGGACCCGGTGCTGGCAACCGTGAAGATGGTCGCCGAGCCCTGGGACCTGGGTCTCGGCGGCTACCAGGTCGGCGGCTTTCCGTCGCAATGGTCGGAGTGGAACGACCGCTACCGCAGCGCGATGCGGCGCTACTGGAGCGGCGAAGGCAGCTTGATCGGCGACATCTCGGGCCGCATGACCGCGTCCTCCGACCTGTTTCACCACGACAACCGCGCGACCCGCGCCAGCATCAACCACATCACGGTGCATGACGGCTTCACGCTCGCCGACCTCTTCAGCTACAACGAGAAGCACAATGAGGCCAATGGCGAGGACAATCGCGACGGTTCCAACGACAACCACAGCAACAATTGCGGCCATGAAGGCCCGACCGACGATCCCGCGATCATCGCGCTGCGCCGCCAGCTCAGGAAGAATGCGCTGGCCTGCCTGCTGCTGGCGCAGGGCACGCCGCTGATCCTCGCCGGCGACGAGGTCGCCAACACGCAAGGCGGCAACAACAACGCCTATTGCCAGGACAATGAGACCGGCTGGATCGGCTGGGAGAATCTCGGCACCGACGACGACGCCATCGCCTTCATCGGCCACCTCACCGCGCTGCGCCAGCGCTTCAGCCAGATCCGCTGCCAGCGCTGGCTGGACGGCCGCCGCACCGACGGCAGCTATGGCGTGCTCTGGCTAACGCCGGCTGCCGAGGAAATGACGGAGTCCGACTGGAAATTCCCGGAGAGCCGGTTCCTCGCCTACGTGCTGGGACCGATGGAACAAGGGCACGCGCCGATCTTTATTGTGCTGAATGCCGCGCCGCAGGAGATCGTGTTCAGGATGCCGAGGATGGCGGAATACAAGAGTTGGCAGCAGGTCTTGAACACGACCAAGGCAGAGCAAACGGCCGAGCAATTCGCAGCCGGCGCCGACATGACGGCACCGCCGCGCTCGGTGCTGGCATTTGCAGGCTCCCCATGAGCGCACGGCATTTCGGCCCTGAGCTGACACCTGATGGCACGCGCTTGCGGCTCTGGGCGCCGGCGGCCAAACGCGTCGATCTCCTGCTCGATAAACCGCATCCACTCACGCGCGATGCCGCCGGCTGGTACGTCGCCGAGATCCCGGGCGCGCGCGCCGGCACGCGCTACAAATTCCGCATCGATGACGAGGTCGATGTGCCCGATCCGGCCTCCGCGTTCCAGCCGGACGACGTGTTCGGCCCAAGCGAGGTGATCGATCACTCAGCCTTCAAATGGCGCGCAACGGAATGGCGCGGCCGCCCCTGGCATGAGGCGGTCATTCTCGAGGCCCATGTCGGCACCTTCACGCGGGAGGGCACTTATCTTGCCATGATCGACAAGCTCGATCATCTCGTCGCAACCGGCATCACCGCGCTCGAGCTGATGCCGCTGGCGGATTTCGCAGGCAAGCGCAACTGGGGCTATGACGGCGTGCTGTGGTACGCGCCCGACAGTACCTACGGCCGCCCCGAGGACCTCAAGACCCTGATCGACGAGGCGCATCTGCGCGGGCTGATGGTGATGCTCGACGTCGTCTACAACCATTTCGGGCCCGAGGGGAATTATCTCGGCCGCTATGCGCCCGCCTTCTTCAGCGACGCGCATACGCCGTGGGGCAGCGCCATCGATTATCGCGTACCCGAGGTGCGCGCGTTCGCGATCGGCAGCGTCGTGAGCTGGCTGCGCGACTATCGCTTCGACGGACTGCGCTTCGACGCGGTCAACACCATCGTCGAAGCCGGCGAAGTATCGATCCTGCATGACTTCAGCAAGGCCGCAGGCCAGCTCGCCACCGAGACCGGGCGGCAGATCAACCTCGTGCTCGAGAACGGCGACAACATCGCAAGCCTGCTCGATGCCGCCGAGGATCCGCCGGACGGCAAGTTCCGCGGCCAGTGGAACGACGACTATCATCACGCCTGGCACGTGCTGCTGACCGGAGAAAGCCAGGGCTACTATGGCGACTACCGGACGCCGAAGCAGCACCTCGCACGCGCGCTGTCGTCCGGATACGTCTACCAGGGCGAAGTATCCGAGTTCTGGGGCGGCAAGGCGCGCGGCGAAACGAGCGGTATGCTGTCGCCGACCTGCTTCATCAACTTCCTGCAGAACCACGACCAGATCGGCAACCGGCCGCTCGGTGATCGGCTCGAAAGCATCGCAAGGCCAGAGGCGATCGAGGCGGCGCTGGCTGTCACGCTGATCGCGCCCAACACGCCGATGCTGTTCATGGGCGAGGAATGGGGCGCGACGACGCCGTTCCCGTTCTTCTGCGATTTCAAGGGCGACCTCGCCAATGCCGTCCGCGCGGGCCGGCGCAAGGAGTTCGCCTGGGCCTATGCCAAATACGGCGACGACATTCCCGACCCGCTGGCCGAGGCGACGGTGCGATCGGCTGCGCTCGACTGGGCGGCGCTTGGCCACGATCCCGCCCGTGCGCGCCTAAAGCTGGTGCGCGACCTGCTCGCCGTGCGCCGGCGCGAGATCACGCCGCGGCTCATTGGGGCGCGCTTCGGCGGCGACCGCGTCACCGGCGATCTCCTGACCGCGCATTGGCAGATGAGCGATGGCCGCACGCTGTGGCTCACAGCCAATCTGTCGGATCGGGCCATCGCCGGCGTTGCGGGGCCGAAGGGAACTGTGATCTGGGGCGGCGCGTTGTCCGGCGACCTCCCTGGCTGGGCGGTGCGCTGGCACATCGGATAGCACAATGCCTCCGGCGATCCCGATCGCGACCTACCGACTGCAACTCACCGCCGATTTCGACTTCGATGCCGCCGCCGCGGTGGCGCCGTATCTGAAGGCGCTCGGCATCAGCCATGTCTATGCGTCGCCTTTCATGAAGGCGCGGAAAGGGTCGACACATGGCTATGACGTGGTCGACCACACCGAGTTCAATCCGGAACTCGGCGGCGAAAACGGCTTTGCGCGGCTCAGCGACGCGCTGAAGCAGAACGACCTCGGCCTGATCCTGGATTTCGTGCCGAACCATGTCGGCGTGCACTTTGCCGACAATCCATGGTGGCTCGACGTGCTGGAATGGGGACCGGCCTCGCCGCACGCGGTCTCCTTCGACATCGACTGGGACCAGCTGCCGTATCGTGCGCGCGGCGGCGTGCTGCTGCCGATCCTCGGCTCGTCCTATGGTCAGGCGCTGGAGCGCGGCGAGATCGCACTGCGCTACGAAGCGACCGAAGGCAGCTTCTCCGCCTGGTACTTCGAGCACCGCCTGCCGATCGCGCCGGAGCGCTATGGCGAGGTGCTGCGGACCATCGTCCGCGAGGCCGGCGCCGAGGACAGCCCGGCCGGCCGCGCGCTGCTCGAGCTCGCCGCCAGATATCGCGGGCTGCGCCACCCGAACCGCAGGGAAGCACCGGCCCTGAAGGCCGCGATCCAGGCGATCGAAGGCGGTGCCGGGATCATCGCGCGCGGGCTGGACGCCTATCGCGCCGCCGAGGACCGGCCTACCCAGACGCTGGCGCTGCATCATCTGCTGGAACGCCAGCACTACAAGCTCGGCCACTGGCGGCTTGCCTCCAGCGACATCAACTATCGCCGCTTCTTCGACGTCAACACGCTGGCCGGCCTCAGGGTCGAGGACGCTGCCACGTTCGAGGCGAGCCACAGCCTCGTCAAGCGGCTGATCGCGGAGGACCGGCTGCAAGGCCTGCGGCTCGACCATATCGACGGCCTGCGCGATCCCGCGCAATATTTCCAGCGGCTGCGCCGCCTGATCCGCTCTGCGCAGGGCGGCAAGGCCAAGCCGTTCTACATGGTGATCGAGAAGATCCTCGGCGAGGATGAGAAGCTGACGAAGTTTGCCGGCGTGCACGGCACTACCGGCTACGAATGGATGAACACGATCAGCCAGGTGTTGGTCGATGGCACCGGCCTCGAGCCGCTCAACGAGATCTGGCGCCAGATCAGCAACCAGTCGCCGAACCTGATGCCGGTGCTGCGCGCGGCTAAGCGCCGCGTGCTGGAGACCTTGCTGACCAGCGAATTCACCGTGCTGGCGCGGCTCGTCGCGCGCATCGCCAGCGGGCACTATTCGACCCGCGACTTCTCCGCCGACAGCCTGCGGCAGGCGCTCGAGCTCTACGTGCTGCACTTCCCGGTCTATCGCACTTATCTTACCGCCTCCGGCCCGACCGCACATGACCGCGCGCTGATCAGCGCGACCATCGAGCGCGCCCGCGCCGACTGGTACGCCGCGGACGAAGGCATCTTCGACTTCCTGCGCGATGCCCTGACCATGGATCTCCTGAAACCCGGCCGGCCGCCGCACAGCGCGCCGCGGGTGCGCCGCTTCGCGCTGAAGGTGCAGCAATTCACCGGGCCGATGATGGCGAAGTCGCTGGAGGACACCACGTTCTATCGCTACCACCGCCTGCTCGCGCTCAACGAGGTCGGTGGCGATCCGGCCGCCGGCTCAATCGCGCCCGAGACCTTCCACGCCATAATGCAGACCCGCGCCCGCGAATGGCCGCACGGCATGACGGCGACCGCGACCCATGACACCAAGCGCGGCGAGGACGCCCGCGCCCGCATCATGGCGCTCGCCGAAATTCCCGGCGAATGGACCAGCGCGGTAGCGCGCTGGAAGGTGCTCAACGCGCCGCATCTGGTGCTCGACGGCGAGATGCGGGCTCCATCGGCGACGTTCGAATACATGCTCTATCAGGCCCTGCTCGGCGCCTGGGACCCGGACGACCCGTCGCTGGTCGGCCGCATCCAGGCCTATGCCCTGAAGGCCGCGCGCGAGGGCAAGCAGGAGACCAGCTGGCTCAATCCGCACGAACCGTATGAAGCCGGCGTGAAGACCTTCATCGCGCGGATCCTCGATCGCAGGGCCTCGCCTGAATTCCTCGATGCGCTGGAGGCGCTGGCGCAGCGCACCGCGCTGATCGGCGCGTTGAATTCGCTGAGCCAGATCACCCTGAAGGCGACGATGCCGGGCGTGCCGGATTTCTACCAAGGCACCGAAAGCTGGGATCTATCGCTCGTCGACCCTGACAACCGCCGTCCGGTCGACTTTGCCGCACGCGCTGACCTGCTCGCGGCACTGGAGGCCTCGGATTGGGATGCACTGGCGGAAAGTTGGCGCGACGGCCGCCTGAAGTTCGCATGGACGCGGCATCTGCTACGGCTGCGCAACGAGCTGCCCGAGGTTTTCACCAGCGGCGACTACCAGCCGCTCGCGGTCAGCGGCGCGCATCGCGATCATGTCATCGCCTTTGCACGGCGCCATGGCCGCGATGCGGTCATCGTCGCGGTGGCGAAATCATTTGCCCCGCTCACGCAAGGTGGACGCAGCTGGCCGCGCGCTGAGGCCTTTGAAGGCGAGATCGACGTGGCTGGATATGCGCTCCCCGGCGGCGACGGCAACAACGTTCAGCTCTCGACGTTGTTCGCAAAACTGCCGGTTACGGTGCTGAAGGCGAAGGCCGCGGCTGGAACGAAGCAAGCCCCAAAACGCGCACGCGCGCATGGCTAGAGCATGATCCGGAAAAGTGTGAAGCGGTTTTCCGACAAGATCATGCTCAAACAAGGAGCCAAAGCGCGATGACGATTCAACTCAATCTCATCGCGCTTTAGCGCCGCGCATCAGCGCTTGGTCAGCAGCAGCTGCCCGCTCTTCTGAATCGCGACCTGCGCGACCTCGGCGAACCGTTGCAACAGCCACGGCAGTGTCACCTCAAGCCGCACATGGGTGTCCTCGACATCGAGATGTCCGGCCGCGACCTGGCCCAGCGCACGGACGCGGAAGTTCATGCGGTTATTCTCCCAGCGCTCCTCGTCGACGCTCATGACCGGCACGTTCGCCGCTGCGCGCGACAGGCCTGTTTTCAGGCGGCGCATGGCCTCGTCGCGGCCGAGGCTGTGGGGGATCGAGACGATCAGCGGAGCCGACATCGCAGTGCACTCCTCCATGGTTTCCGTTGATGTAGTTCTGTTCCAAAGCAAATGGAAGATCGCACAGTTTTATCGCACCGCTCAAACCGGAACCTTCATAGTTGCAGGTTGTTTCCTTCCCGACGGGCAGCGACGACGAGCCCGCGGGGCTGAGGAGGACTGACATGTCAATTGGAACGATCATTCTTATCATTCTGGTCATTGCGCTGCTTGGCGGCTTCAGCGGCATCGGCGGCGGACCGTTCTACGGCACCGGTTACTATGGCGGGGGCGGTCTCGGCTTGGTGATCGTGATCCTGCTGATCCTGCTGCTGCTGGGACGATTGTAGCGCCCCCCCGGCGCGCCGTGTCATATCAATGACTATCGTCACCCGCGAAAGCTTTCGCGGGTGAACCAGTTTTGAAGAGGCGCTGGCGATTAAGCCGATAAGCCGCGGCGCACTCGATACCTTGCCTTCGAGCGGGTAGGACGACTACGCCAGCGGCACAAGCTTGCTTAAACCTTTGCTAGTGCGCCCCGAGCTTCTTCATCGCCGCCTTGATCGACGACGCCGCATCCTCATAGCCGTTCCACGCCTTGCTCCTGGCGAGCAGCGCCGGCACGGTCCTTACCGTGTATTTCTTCGGATCGAGGTCGCCGCGCACCTGGGTCCAGGTCAGCGGCATCGACACCGTGGCGCCCGGCCGCGCCCGCGGCGACAGCACCGCGACCGCGGTCGAAAGCCGGTCGTTGCGCAGATAGTCGAGGAAGATCTTTCCGGTGCGCTTGGCCTTCGACATGTTGATCAGATAGCGCTCGGGTTCGTCCTGCGCCATCCATTTGCAGATGCCTTGCGCGAACGCCTTGGCTTCCTTCCACGTCACCTTGTCCTTGGCGCCTGCGAGCAGTGGCGCCACGACATGGAGGCCCTTGCCGCCGGTCGTCTTGCAGAAGCTCTCGAGGCCGACCGCGGTAAGCCGCTGGCGCATGTCCTTGGCGGCATCGACCACGTCGGAGAACGCGACGTCGGGTGCGGGATCGAGATCGAACACCAGCCGGCCCGGCGTGTCATAGGCATCGGGCGCGCAATTCCAGGGATGCAGCTCGAGGCCGCCGAGCTGCGCGACCGCCGCGAGGCCCTCGACCTGGTCGATCTGCAGATAGGGCTTGCGGTCGCCGGAGACCTTGGCGAGCTTGAGGAGCTTCGATGTGCCGGCCATCGCGTGGCGCTGGAAGAACGTCTCGCCCTTGATGCCGTCGGGCGCGCGCACGATCGAGCACGGCCGGCCCTTGAGGTAGGAGATCATCCACGCACCGACCGCCTCGAAATAGTTGGCGAGGTCGAGCTTGGTCACCGGCTTGCCGTCGCCGGCGTCGGGCCACAAGGCTTTGTCGGGATGCGAGATGGCGACGCCCATGACCTCGCCGGATTTTGCTTTCGCCATCGGCTTCACCACTTTGGTTGCCACCGGCCGCTCGGCCTCGACTTCATGCGCCGGCTTGTCCTGACGCAGGCCCTTGAACGCTGCCTGGCGGATATTGCCGGCATCGGTCCAACCGGCGAACTCGATCTCGGCGACCAGCTCAGGCTTTAGCCAGTGCACGTCGCGGGTCTTCTTCGGCGCGTCCTTGCCGCCGAACGGGCTGGTGTCGGATGCCGCCGCTTTCAGCGCCGGCATGATGCGACGGACGGTGTCCTGGCCGAAGCCGGTGCCGACGATGCCGACAAACGCCAGGTGGCCATCACGATAGACACCGGCCATCAGCGAGCGGAATTTGCCATTGGTGGTCTTCCAGCCGCCGAGGACCACCTCGTGGCCGGCACGAACCTTCGCCTTTGTCCAGTCATCGGATCGGCCCGATCGGTATGGCCTGTCCAGACGCTTGGAGACGATGCCTTCCAGCCCGAGCTTGCGCACGGACTCCAGCACGGCCTCGCCGCTCTCCTCGAAATGCTCGACATAGCGGATCAAGGGGTTCTTGCCCTTGCGCGCCCCGAGCACCTTCTTCAGCCGCGCCTTGCGCTCGCTGAGCGGCCGCGGACGCAGATCCTCGGTACCGGCAAACAGCAGGTCGAACGCATAGAAAACCAGCTGGTCTGTTTTGCCGTCCGATAGCGCCGCCTGCAGCGCGGAAAAATCCGGCGTTCCGTTCTTGTCCAGTGCGACGATCTCGCCATCGATCAGCACGTCCGGCAGCCTGCCGGCTTCCTTGGCGATCGCGCCAAATTTGTCGGTCCAGTCGAGCGCCTTGCGGGTTTTCAGCACGGCCTCGCCACCCTCCACACGGAGCTGCACGCGATAACCGTCGAACTTGATCTCATGGCACCAACCTGCGCCACTGGGCGGGCTCTCGACCGCGGTGCAGAGCTGCGGCGCGACGAAATCCGGCATCTCCGTCACTTGCTTGGCCTTCGCCTTCCGCGGCGCCTTCAATTGTCCCTTTAATTTCTGCTTGGGCGCCGGCGCCTTGGTCCTGGCGCGCGCGTCCGCCGCCATGCCATGGTTGGACTGCCAGACCGCATCGGCCTTGGCCTTGCCATTGCCCTTGCTGGTCCCCTTGGCCAGCATGAACGGCTTCGGCGCCCGACCCTTGCCGGCCGCGATCTCTGCCATCGAGCGGCCGGAGGCGACCGAGCGGTCCTCGTCGAGGACCGCCTCGCCGTTGCCATCGACGGCATATTCGTCGCGGTGCTTGATCAGCAGCCAGTTGGTGCGCTTGCCGCCGAAGCGGTCGTTCTTCATCCGCACCAGCACCCAGCTGCCGTGCAGCTTGTCGCCATGCAGCGTGAACTTCAGATCGCCTTTCTTGAAGCCGCGCTCGGGATCGTCCGATTCCCAGGTGCCGCGATCCCAGAGCTGCACCGTGCCGCCGCCATACTGGCCTTCCGGAATGGTGCCTTCGAAATCGCCATAGTCGAGCGGATGATCCTCGACCTCGACCGCCAGCCGCTTGTCATGCGGATCGAGCGACGGCCCGCGCGTCACCGCCCAGGACTTGAAGACGCCGTCGAACTCCAGCCTTAAATCATAATGCAGCCGCGTCGCGTCGTGCTTCTGGATGACGAAGCGCCGCTGCTGGCCGGGGGCGACCTTGACGTCGCCCGACGGCTCATCGGTCTTCTCGAAGTCGCGCTTCTTGCGATAGGTGGTGAGGTTTCTCAGCGGCACGTGATTTCTCAGCTATACGTCCACGCCTCGGCGCAAACGGTGGCCGCCGCCTCTGCGCGGCCTTCAGGAACCAAAACCTACGGTATCCGTTCAAGTTCCAAACTCAAGCTGTTTGGAGGCGATCATGGCCGCTCCCCGCGCCTACTGGAAAGGCACGCTCAAACTCTCGCTGGTGTCGTGCCCCGTGGCGCTCTATCCGGCCTCCACCACGGTCGAGAAAACCCGCTTTCACATGATCAACCGCGAGACCGGCAACCGGCTGAAGCAGCAGATGGTCGATAGCGAGACGGGCGACGTCGTCGACGGCGACCAGAAGGGCCGCGGCTACGAGGTCAGCAAGGGCAAATATGTCGAGATCGAGAAGGACGAGCTCGAGGCGGTGCAGATCGAGAGCAACCACACCATCGACATCGACAGCTTCGTGCCCGAGGGCGAGATCGACAAGCGCTATCTCGACCATCCCTATTACATCAGGCCCGACGGCAAGGCCGGCGTCGACGCGTTCGCTGTGATCCGCGACGCCATGAAGGACCAGGACCGCGTCGCGCTGGCGCGCATCGTGCTGACCAACCGCGAGCACGTGATCGCGATCGAGCCGCTCGACAAAGGCATGCTCGGCACCACCTTGCGCTACCCCTACGAGGTACGCGATGCCGACGATTATTTCGACGATATCAAGAGCCCGAAGGTGACCAAAGACATGATCGAACTGGCCGGTCACATCCTCGACAGCAAGGCCGCGCATTTCGACCCGTCGAAATTCAAGGACGAGTACGAGACCGCGCTGAAGGCGCTGGTCCGCCGCAAGGCCGCCGGCAAGCCGATCAAGGCCGCGGCGCGCGAGGAGAAGCCGAGCAATGTGGTGAGCCTGATGGACGCGCTGAAGCAGAGCCTGAAGGACCGGAAAGGTGGCGCCAGGCGCTCAGGCTCAAGCGCCCGCCGGCCGGCTGCGCATCGCCGTCCCGCCAAGAAGGCGCACCGGTCTAGCGCGCGATCGCGCAAGGCGGGGTAAGGCCTCTTCACGTCATTGCGAGCCACCCGGTCGGCGCGCAGCGCCGCCGGGTGACAGGGTCCGCGAAGCAATCCATCTGTCCCGGCGTGGAGAGGTGGATTGCTTCGCCGCTTCGCTCGTTGCAATGACGAGGATCGATATGCGAAGACTACTTCTTCTTCGCAGTCTTCCGCTTCTTCGCCGTCTTGCGCTTCGCTGTCTTCTTGGATGCCTTCTTCGGCACCTTCCGCCCCTTGGCGCGCGCCTCGGACAAGCCGATCGCGATCGCCTGCTTGCGGCTCTTCACCTTCTTCTTGGAGCGGCCGCTGCGCAGCGTGCCGGCCTTGCGTTTCTTCATGACACGCTCGACATCGCCCGATGCCTTCCGCGAGTATTTCCTTGCCATGGCTTGTTCTCCCGGTAACGGAAAACAAGCCTTGATGGGAGCGAAAGTTCCGAAGCTCTCAGTCCGCCGCGCGCAGCCGATAGCCGATGCCGGTTTCGGTCAGCACGAACTGCGGACGCTCGGGGTCGGCCTCGATCTTCTGGCGGAGCTGGCGCACATAGACCCGCAGATATTGCGCATCGGTCAATTCGTCCCACAATTCCTTCAGGAGGAAGCGATGGGTCAGCACCTTGCCGGCATGCTGCACCAGCACGCGCAACAGGTCGTACTCCTTCGGCGACAGCTTGATCTCCCTGTCGCCGACCTTGACGATCCGGCGCACCAGGTCGACCGAGAGATCGCCGGAGCGGAACACCGGGCGCTCGCCCTGCACCTGCAGCTGGTGGCGCAATGCAGCGCGCAGCCGCGCCAACAATTCGTCCATGCCGAACGGCTTGGTCAGGTAGTCGTCGGCGCCGAGATCGAGCGCCTGCACCTTGCCGGCCTCGTCGCCGCGGCTCGACAGCACCACGATCGGGACGCTCTCGTTGCGGCCGCGGATCATGCGCAACAGGTCGTGGCCCTGGATATCGGGCAGGCCGAGATCGAGGATGATCAGCGCCGGCTCTTCGCCCAGCATTTCCAGCGCGTTTCTGCCGTTGGAGGCTTCGAGGATGTCGTAGCCCTGCGTACTCAGCCCCATCCGCAGCAGCTTGCGGATCGGCGGCTCGTCGTCGATGACTAGGACCTTGATCGGCGTGGCGTTCATGCAGCAGTGTCCAGCGCGTTGGCGTCGGCCGGGATCGGCAGGCGGATAGAAATGACGGCGCCGCTGCGGTCGGCGCGGTTGGCGGCCGCGATCGTGCCGCGCATCGCCTCGACGAAGCCGCGCGAGATCGCAAGGCCGAGGCCGGTGCCTGGGCGGATATGGTCGCCCTTCTCGGCGCGATAGAACTTGTCGAACACGCTTTCGAGCTCGGCGGCGGGAATGCCGTTGCCTTCATCGAGGATCTGCAGCGTCACGGCATCGCGGTCGCGCACGCCGCGGATCGAGATGGTGGTGTCCGAGGGCGCGTATTTCGCGGCGTTGTCGAGCAGATTGAACAGCACCTGCTCGAACAGCACGGCATCGAGCTCCAACATCGGCAGGTCGGCGGCAAGCTCCAGCGAGACGCGGTGATGCACCAGGATCTTGGCGGCACGGCGCAGCGCGCTGCCGACGATCTCGCCCACATCGTGCCGCGCGGTGTTCGGCACGATCGCGCCGGATTCCAGCTTGGTCATGTCCAAGAGATTGGCGATGAACCGGTTCAGCCGCTCCGACTCGTCGATCACGGTCGCGAGCAGGTCGTGCTTCTGGGCGTCGCTCAGGCTGGCGCCGAGATCGCGCAGCGCCGAGGCCGAGCCGAGCACCGAGGCCAGCGGCGTCTTGAGATCGTGCGAGATCGAGGTCAGCAGCGCGCCGCGCAGCCGGTCGGATTCGACCGTGCGCTTGACCCGGTCCATGTCCTCGACCAGCAGCACGCGCTCGATCGCGAGCGCACCCTGGTCGACCAGCGCGTCGAGCAGCCGGCGCTGGTCCGGGGTCAACAGCGGCCCGGTGCGGTCGTCGTCGATGCCGATCACGCCGATCGGGCCGCGGCCGGTGCGCATCGGCAGGAACAATCGCTTGCCGCCCGGCAGCGTGTCGGAGCCGCGGCCGGCGGGGCGATCGTTGCCCCAGGCCCAGTTGGCGGCGGCAAGATCAGCCTGATCGAGCTGGTCCTCGGGCGGATAGCCGCTCTTGACGGTCAGCATGCCGCCCTCCGGCAGCAGCAGCACCACGCGCACCTTCAGCATCAGGGCGATCTGGTAGGCGGTCGCCCACAGCACGTCGTCGAGCGTCGCGGTGCCGGCGAGCTTGCGGCTGAAGGCGTAGAGCGATTCGGTGGTGCGGACGCGGCCGATCGCGGTGTCGGCCTGGGTGCGCACCCGTGCCGCGACGTTGGAGACGATCAGCGCGATCAGCATGAAGAAGAAGAACGCCGCGACGTTGGTCGGGTCGGTGATGGTGAAGGTGTAGACCGGCGGCAGGAAGAAGAAGTTGTAGCACAGCGAGGCCGCGACGCTGGCCAAGAGCGACGGCCCCAGGCCGTAGCGCGCCGCCGCACCGACCACCGCGGTGATGAAGACGAGGTCGACATTCTCGATGCCGAAAAACGGCTGGATCAGCTTGGCCGCGCCGAGCCCGATCGCCGTCAGCAGCAGCGCCATCAGATAGGGCCGCGGATTGAATGGCTCCTGGCGCTGTGCGGTCTGTACCGCCGCCTTGCCGACCGGCAGCTCGTCGCCGGCGATCACGTTGACGCTGATGTTGCCGGCGCGGCGCACCAGATCGTGCACCACCGAACCGCGCGTCAGCTCGAACCAGCGCGAGCGCGTCGACTTGCCGATGATGATCTGGGTGACGTTGTTGGCCTGGGCGAAATTGATGACGTCGTCGGCGATGCGGCGGCCGACGCCGGGAAGGGTCAGCGCCTCGCCGCCGAGCGATTCAGCGAGCCGCATGGTGTCGGCAAGCCGGTCGCGCTGCTCGTCGCTGAGTTGAAGGCTGCGCCGCGTTTCGATGCTGACCGCGGTCCATTGCGCATGCAACCGGTCGGCCAGGCGCTTGGTGTAGCGCACGAGGCCGGCCGCGCGCGGATCCTCGCTCAGGCACACCAGGATGCGCTCGCCGGCGGCCCAGGGCCCCTGGATCGCATTGGCCTGCATGTGGGTGAGCAGCTGCTCGTCGACCCGTTCGGCGGTGCGGCGCAACGCCAGCTCGCGCAGCGCGGTGAGATTGCCGGGCGAAAAATAGTGCTCCAGCGCCCGCTCCGCCTGCTTGGGCACATAGACCTTGCCCTCCTTCAGCCGCTGGATCAGGTCGTCGGGCGTAAGGTCGATCAGCTCGATCGCATCGGCGCGATCGACCACCGAGTCGGGCACAGTCTCGCGCACCCGCACATGGGTGATCTGCGCGACGACGTCGTTGAGGCTCTCGATGTGCTGGATGTTGATCGCGGTGTAGACATCGATGCCGTGCGACAGCAATTCCTCGACGTCGAGATAGCGCTTGGGATGCCGGCTGCCCGGCGCATTGGTATGGGCGAGCTCGTCGACCAGTGCGAGCTGCGGCCGCCGCGCGATCAGGGCGTCGAGGTCCATCTCCTCGATGGTTTGGTCGCGATAGGTCAGCCGCTTCCGCGGTATCACCTCGAGACCCCTCAGCAGCGCCTCGGTCTCCACCCGTCCATGGGTCTCGACGACACCGACCACGACGTCGACGCCCGCCTTGAGGCGGGCGTGAGCGCTCGAGAGCATCTCATAGGTCTTGCCGACGCCGGGAGCGGCGCCGATGAAGATCTTCAGCCGCCCCGACCGATCGGTCTCGCGGCGCGCCGCCTCGAGCAGCGCATCCGGCGAGGGTCTTTTATCGGGGTCACGCTGATTGGCCATACCGCAATATAGTCATCCTGCGAGAGCGGGCCTACTCCCCTATTTCGCCTTTGCCGCGTCGAGCGCCAGGTTGAGCGCAAGAACGTTAACGCGGGGCTCACCGATCACGCCGGCGAAGCGACCCTGCGTGTTCTGCGTCACCAGCTCGCGCACCGCGTCCTCCGACATGCTGCGCGCCTTGGCCACCCGCGGCACCTGGAACAGCGCAGCGTCCGGCGAGATGTCGGGATCGAGGCCGCTGGCCGAGGTGGTGACGAGATCGACCGGCACGCTGGCCGACGGATTCTCCGCCTTCAGCTTCTCGACATCCTCCTTGACCCGGTCGCTCAGTGCCTTGCTGGTCGGGCCGAGGTTGGAGCCGCCGGAATTGGCCGCGTTGTACGGCGCCGGCACGGTCTTGGAAGCGTCGTTCGGATCGGGCGCCGTCGTCGCCGACGGCCGGCCGTGAAAGTACTTGTCCTCCTTGAACTCCTGCCCGATCAGGGCGGAGCCGATCACCTTGCCGCCCTTCTCGATCAGGCTGCCTTGCGCCTGCTTCGGAAAGATGACGCCGGCGATCGCCGTCATGGCGAGCGGATAGGCAAGGCCCGTGATCGCAGTCAGCAGGACCAGCACGAGGATGGCGGGGCGGATTTCTCTCAACATGATTGCGGCTCCTTAAGCCAGGCCCAGGGCGGCGACGATGAGGTCGATCGCCTTGATGCCGATGAACGGGATGATGATGCCGCCGAGGCCGTAGATCATCAGGTTGCGGCTGAGCAGCGCACCGGCACCGACGGCGCGATACTTGACGCCCTTCAGCGCCAGGGGAATCAGCGCGATGATGATCAGCGCGTTGAAGATGATCGCCGACAGGATCGCGCTCTGCGGGCTTGCCAGGTGCATGACGTTCAGCACCTGGAGCTGCGGGTAGAACGCGAGGAACATCGCCGGGATGATCGCAAAGTACTTTGCGACGTCATTGGCGATCGAGAACGTGGTCAGCGCACCGCGGGTCATCAACAGCTGCTTGCCGATCTCGACCACCTCGATCAGCTTGGTCGGGTTGGAGTCGAGGTCGACCATGTTGCCGGCTTCGCGGGCCGCCTGGGTGCCGGTGTTCATGGCGACACCGACGTCGGCCTGCGCGAGCGCCGGCGCGTCGTTGGTGCCGTCGCCGCACATTGCGACCAGCTTGCCCTTGGACTGCTCGTCGCGGATCAGCTTGAGCTTGTCCTCGGGGGTTGCCTGCGCCAGGAAATCGTCGACACCGGCCTCGGCTGCGATCGCGGCCGCGGTCATCGGGTTGTCGCCGGTGATCATCACGGTTCGGATGCCCATCCGGCGCAATTCGGCAAAGCGCTCTCGGATGCCGCCCTTGACGATGTCCTTGAGATGCACGACGCCGAGCAGCTTGCCGTCCTTGGCGACCGCAAGCGGCGTGCCGCCGGCCTTGGCGATCTCGTCGGCAATAGCCTGGATCTCGCGCGCTTCTGCGCTCATCGTCGCCGCGACCGCACGGACGGTGTTGCCCGATGCGAGGGTGCGGGGCGAGCCGCCGTCGACATAGGCGAGGATGGCGTCGACCGCACCCTTGCGGACCGACGAGGTGCCGGCATCGATGCCGCTCATCCGGGTCTGCGCGGTGAACGGCACGAAGGTCGCGGCGAGCTCGTGCATGTCGCGGCCGCGGATGCCGTATTTCTCCTTGGCGAGCACCACGATGGAGCGGCCTTCCGGCGTTTCGTCGGCGAGCGAGGCGAGCTGCGCCGCGTCGGCGAGGTCCTGCTCGGTGACGCCACGGATGGGGCGGAACGCGGTCGCCTGGCGGTTGCCGAGGGTGATGGTGCCGGTCTTGTCCAGCAGCAGCGTGTCGACGTCGCCGGCGGCTTCCACCGCGCGGCCGGACATCGCCAGCACGTTGAAGCGCACCAGGCGATCCATGCCGGCGATGCCGATCGCCGACAACAGCGCACCGATCGTGGTCGGGATCAACGTGACAAACAGCGCCACCAGCACCACGACCGAGATCGAGCCGCCGGCATAGGCGGCATAGCTCGGGATCGTCACCGTCGCGAACACGAAGATAATGGTGAGGCCCGCGAGCAGGATGTTGAGCGCGATCTCGTTGGGCGTCTTCTGCCGCTCGGCGCCCTCGACCAGCTTGATCATGCGATCGATGAAGGTCGAGCCCTGCGCCGCGGTAATGCGGACGCGAATCCAGTCCGACAGCACCTGGGTGCCGCCGGTGACTGCCGAACGGTCGCCGCCGGACTCGCGAATGACCGGCGCGGATTCGCCGGTGATCGCGGCTTCGTTGACCGAGGCGACGCCTTCGATCACCTCGCCGTCGGACGGGATGTTGTCGCCGGCCTCGACCAGCACGATATCGCCGACCTTCAGCGAGGTGCCGGGCACCATGCGATAGGTCCGGTCGGTGCCGGTCAGCAGCTTGGCCTGGCTCTCGGTGCGGGTCTTCTTCAGCGACTCCGCCTGCGCCTTGCCGCGCCCTTCGGCGACGGCTTCGGCGAAGTTGGCGAACAGCACCGTGAACCAGAGCCAAAGGATGATCTGGAAGGTGAAGCCGAGATTGGCGTTACCGGTGACGAGATCGCGCACGAAGATCACGGTGGTCAACGCGGCCACGACCTCGACCACAAACATCACGGGGTTCTTCGCCATCAGCCTCGGATCGAGCTTGACGAAGGCCGATTTGATCGCCGGCACCAGGATCTTCGGGTCGAGCATGGTCGACGCCGTCACCTGCTTCTGCAGTTTCATGGTTTCCATGGATGTCACTCCGGACGTATTCAATCAGAACAAGGTATTGGCGTTCATGGCGAGGTGCTCGACGATCGGCCCGAGCGCAAGCGCCGGGAAGAATGTGAGGCCGCCGATGATGAGGATCACGCCGATGACGAGGCCGACGAACAGCCCGCCGGTGGTCGGGAAAGTGCCCGCCGAGGCCGGGATCGATTTCTTCTCGACCAGCGATCCCGCGATCGCCATCGCCGGCACGATCATGAAGAAGCGGCCGACGAACATCGCAGAGGCGAGCGTCAGATTATAGAACAGCGTGTTGCCGGTGAGGCCCGCGAAGGCCGAGCCGTTGTTGCCGGTCGAGGACGTATAAGCATACAGCACCTCGGTGAAACCATGCGGGCCGGCATTGGCCATCGATGCCACCGCCGACGGCAGCACCACGCCGACGGCGGTCCAACCGAGGTACATCAGCGGCAGCACCAGGATCGCGAGCATCGCCATCTTGACCTCGCGCGCCTCGATCTTCTTGCCGACATATTCCGGCGTGCGGCCGACCATCAGGCCGGCGACGAAGATAGCCAACACGACGAACAGCAGCATGCCGTAGAATCCGGCGCCGACGCCGCCGATGATGACCTCGCCGAGCTGCATGTTGATCAGCGGGATCATGCCGCCGAGCGCGGTGAAGCTGTCATGCATGGCGTTGACCGCACCGCAGGACGCAGCTGTGGTAATCACGGCGAACAGCGAGGACGCGACGATGCCGAAGCGGACCTCCTTGCCCTCCATGTTGCCGCCGGTGAGACCAAGCGCCTGCAGCGCCGAGGTGCCGTTGGCTTCTGCCCAGTAGGTGACGGTAACGCCGGCGACGAACAGGATGCCCATCACAGCGAAGATCGCCCAGCCCTGGCGCTGATTGCTCACCATGCGGCCGAACACGTTGGTCAGCGCGGCACCGAGCGCGAAGATCGAGATCATCTGCACGAGGTTCGACAGCGCGGTCGGGTTCTCGAACGGATGCGCGGCGTTGGCATTGAAGAAGCCGCCGCCATTGGTGCCCAGCATCTTGATCGCGACCTGCGAGGCGACCGGTCCGAGCGCGATGGTCTGCTTGCCGCCCTCCAGCGTAGTGGCGTCGACATAGGCACCAAGCGTCTGCGGCATGCCCTGCCAGACCAGGAACAGCGCATAGACGACGCAAATCGGCAGCAGCACGTAGAGCGTGCAGCGCGTGACGTCGACCCAGAAATTGCCGACCGTGCGCATGGACGAACGGGTGAAGCCGCGGATCAGAGCCATCGCCAGCGCGATGCCGGTCGCAGCCGACAGGAAGTTCTGATGCGTCAAGCCCAGCATCTGGACCAGGTAGGACAGCGTGCTCTCGCCGCCGTAGTTCTGCCAGTTGGTGTTGGTGATGAAGGAAATCGCGGTATTGAAGGAGAGATCTTCGGCAACTGCGGTCTGGCCGGCCGGGTTGAACGGCAGCACCGCCTGCAGCCGCATCAGGCCGTAAATGAGCGCGAAGCCGCCGACATGGAATAGCAGCATGGCGACAGTATAGGTCAGCCAGTGCTGCTCGCGCCGCTCGTCGACGCCGCCGACCCAGTAGATGCCGCGCTCGACCGGGCGCAGCACGGGTGAGAGGAAGGTGCGCTCGCCGTTGAACACGCGGGTCATGTACCAGCCGAGCGGTTTGACCAGCGCGACCACGATCGCGCAGAACAGAATAATTTGAATCCAACCGATGACGGTCATTGCGTCAAACCTTTCGAATGGGGGCGAAGCGCAACAGCGAGGCGAACATGCCGAGCAACAGCCCGGTCAGCACCGCGTCGGCCAACAGAATTGTGCAAAGCGCAGACATCGCGAACCGCCTAGAAGCGTTCGGGCCGCAGCAACGCATAGGTGAGGTAGAACAGCAGGCCGAGCGAGACGAGGCCGGCGAGCGAGTAATCGAAGATCATCGCCGCCTCCCTTACAGCCGTTCGCAGGCGTAAGCGTAGCCGATGCCGGCCGCGAAGAAGCCGATCGCCAGCGCCGCCATGAGAATGTCCATCATGAGAGACTCCTATGCATCACAGGGCCCGGAGCGATCTTATAAACGCTCCGCGCCGGATACTGGTGAGGTGCCATCCGGAGCATAGGTTTTCGAGATGTGACGCATAAGGACGTTATAGGAATCCTATAAAAACCCGGTGCGCTCCGCCTCTATAGCGTAACTTACGAGCAGGAGACGACCATGTGCTTGACCAAAATCAAACCCGCCTTGCTGCTCGATGGGAAAATAGCCAAACGTTCGATCGTCCCCCGAGACTGGGCTTGCCGCCTTCGCCAGGCCCGTTTCATCTTTATGGAATCCCTATATCTCCACCGCTTGCCTCCTCTCGTTTTCAAATGGCTGTGCGGCCATTTTGGGCGTGCGGCCAATGCCTTGAGCCTCACCTTGTTGGGCCGCGCCTTCGACGGGATGACGCCATGTCAGTACTATCCCAAAACACCTCCGCCGACCTCGCCGACCGGCTGCGCGATGCCTATGCCGTCACAGCCGAGCTCATCGCCGACATCGTTAGCCAGACCTGCCGGCGATTTCCTTCGGCGGGATACGGCGGCAAGAGCGCCCGCATCAAGCGCCTGATCCAGTCCGGCGCCTGGACCGATGCCGCGATCGCGCTGCTCGATCTCGAACTGCCGCAATGGCAGGTCCGCCGCCTGGTCTATGACGAGGGCGAGTGGCACTGTGCATTGTCGCGCGAACGCGAGCTACCTGACTGGCTCGACCAGTCGATCGAGACCCGCCATGCGGATCTTGCGCTCGCAATCCTGAGCGGCTTCGTCGAGGCGCAGCGGATCTTCGCGCCCGAGAACCGCACCAGCGTGCCGACCGTCCGTCGCGGCATCAGCTCGCTCTACGAGCCGCTGCTCGTCGACAATATCGGCTGATGGCGGCGACGTCGTGAACGCCAAACAACTGCCGCAGCAGCTGCAGTCGGTCCAGGTCATCGTCCGGTTCGGTTTCCGGCTGGCCATCATGATCGGCTTCGCCGTGTTCGCCGGCGCAGGCTTCGGCAGGGGCCTCGTCACGCTGCTCTGGATGTCGGCGCTGATCTGTGCACTCGCGGGACTGGTGAAGCGCGAGATGCCGTTTGCCGCAAATCTCAATCACTGGGACGAGATGACCGCCTATGTCGCGCTGTGCGCGCTCGGCACCGGCATCGTCCAGCACGTCTAAGCTCACCCCTCAAATCCTATGCCGCTCCTATGAAGTCGGCCGTCCGCCGCGCTCGATTTCATATCCGTCACAACAGACATTGAACGCGTGACTTGTGATTGGAAGGACTACCACCGTGAAACTCGTCGAACCTCCCTCGTGTAGCGCAGCGTCCACCGTCGTCTTCATCGGCCGCAACCAGCGCGGCCAGTGGGTCGCCCAGCAGCAGAACGGCCTCTATGGCGGCCTGTTCGTCAACCGCGCCCAGGCCGTCAAATACGCGCTGTTCGAGAATGGCCAGCACCCCGAAATGATCGTCGAGCTGTCGCGCGGGCTCGAGCTCGACATGCACGGCAAGACCGCGCCCCTCCGCGCAAGCCGCGTGGCTTGAGCCATTCCCATGACTGCGAAAGCGACTACGAAAGTCATTTCGAGCATGGCCGCGAACGCGGATTCGGCCAAATGGCTGTCGGGCTTCATCCCCGATCTTCCGACCCCCTTCACCCACCAGGACGAAATCGACACTGATGCATTCGGCCGGCTGTGCGAGCGTCAGATCGCAGCCGGCGCCACGGCGCTCGTGGTCGGCGAGACTGCAGGTGAAAGCTCGACGCTGGAGCCTGCGGAACGCGCAGAGTTGGTTCGCATCGCAGCCCGCGTCGCGCGCAGGCGGGTCCGCATCATCGCCGGCGCCGGGTCGAACGCCACGGATCGCGCCGTCACGTTCACCCGCGCGGCGGAAGCGGCCGGCGCCGACGCCATCATGTCGGTCGTGCCGTATTACAACAAGCCGATGCCGCAAGGCATGGCTCCGCATTTCCGCGCCGTCGCTGCGGTCACGACGCTGCCCCTGATCCTGCACGACATCCCGTCGCGGACAGTGAAGGGGCTGACAGACGAGACGCTGGTCGAGCTCGCCGCATCGCCCCGCTTCATTGGATTGCGCGACGGCAGCAGCGATGTCGCCCGCCTCAGGCGCCTTCGTCCACGCCTGCCGGCGACATTCCGGATGCTGACCGGCGACGACACCACCTCGCTCGCCTATATGGCCGCCGGCGGTGACGGCTGCATCTCGTCGGTATCGAACCTCGCGCCCGATTTGTGCGTGGCGGTGGCCCGGCATCTGCGTGAGGGCCGGCTGTACCAGGCGCGCGAGTTGCATCAGCGCCTGGTGCCGCTCGCGACGCTGCTGGAGCGCGAGCACCCCGCCGCGCTGAAATTCGCGCTGGCACTGTTGGGGTACATGCAGCCGACGACGCGACTGCCGATCGCGCAGCTGGATACGACGGCTAAGGCGGAAGTCGCGCAGGCGATGGCTGAGCTTGCCGACGAATACCTCGCTGCTGCGCAGTGAGCTTTGCCGACCCGACACCGGCCATCGCAATGCACAACGGGACCGGCGCACGGCGTCGGTGACACCGCGCCATATTGAGGTTCCGCAACGGCATCCCATATCCACGGCAAGGGAGTGCTTGCCGTGCAGACCTTCAAGGCGGCTCTCGTTGTGGCGACCGCGCTGGTCGCTCTGGTTGTTTCCATCAGTCCCGGTACGGCCGCGGATAACAACCGCGTTGCCCTGACCATTTCAATCGATGGCGCGATCGGGCCGGCATCCGCCAGTTACGTCAAGGATGGCCTGGCGAAGGCCGCAGAGCGGCACGCCGAGATCGTCATTCTGCGAATGAATACGCCCGGCGGACTCAGCAGCAGCATGCGCGAGATCATCACCGACGTGCTGACCTCGCCCGTTCCCGTGATCGGCTATGTTGGGCCCGCCGGCGCCCATGCCGCGAGCGCCGGGACCTACATTCTCTATGCGACCCATCTTGCGGCGATGGCGCCCGGCACCAATATTGGCGCCGCGACACCGGTGCAGATCGGCGGCCCGCTGCCGGGCCTGCCGGGCGGCACCCCGGACAAGGACGGCAAGGACAAGGACACCGGCAACCCGTCGGGGACCAAGGATGCCATGACGGCGAAGGTGACGAATGATGCCGTCGCCTTCATCCGCAGCCTAGCCGAACTGCGTGGCCGCAACGCCGACTGGGCCGAGAAGGCGGTGCGCGACGCCGCCACCCTTTCCACCAACGCCGCGCTGCAGGCCCGTGTCATCGAGTTCACCGCGCACGATCTGGCCGATCTGCTCAGGCAGGTCGACGGCCGGACGGTGGAGCTCGCCGGCGGCAAGACCCAACGGCTGGCGACCAAAGATGCCGTGATCGAAGCCATCGATCCCAACTGGATCTTGCGCGTGCTTGCTGTCATCACCGACCCCAACATCGCATTCGTTCTCCTGATGGTCGGGATCTACGGCCTGATCTTCGAATTCATGTCCCCCGGCGCCGTGGCGCCCGGAGTTGTCGGCACGATCTGCCTGCTGCTCGGGCTCTACGCGCTCAACATGCTGCCGATCAACTATGCCGGCTTCGCCTTGATGCTGGTCGGGATGGCGCTGCTCGCGATCGAGGCCTTCAACCCGACCGTCGTGATTGGCCTCGGAGGTATCGTCGCCTTTGTCCTCGGAGCCGCCATGCTGTTTCGGATCGAGGCGCCCGGATACGCCCTGTCATGGCCGCTCATCGGCATCGTCGCGGCGATGTTCGCAGGTCTCATTCTGGTCGTGCTCGGCGCGCTGCGCCGCGCGCGCAACGGTCCGCTGCGGACGGGTGCGCAAGCCATGCGCGGACTATCGGCCGAGGTGCTCGACTGGTCCGAGACCACGGGTCACGTCTTCACCAACGGCGAACGCTGGCAGGCGCGCGGCACCGAGCCATTCCGAGCGGGAGAGACGGTCGAGGTCGCCAACATCATCGAGTTGACGCTGGTCGTGCGGCGTGCGCCGGCTTCGGCCGGCGAAGGAGGTACAGCATGATGCTTGATTATTTCACCTATGCGGCGATCGCACTGCTGGTCATCATGTTCCTGACCCAGGCGGTGCGCGTGCTCCGCGAATACGAGCGCGGCGTCATCTTCACGCTCGGCCGCTTCACCGGGGTGAAGGGCCCGGGGCTGATCATCCTGATTCCGGTGGTGCAGCAGCTGGTGAAGGTCGACCTCAGGGTGGTGGTGCAGGTCGTGCCGCCGCAGGACGTGATTTCGCGCGACAACGTCTCGGTCAAGGTCAACGCCGTGCTCTACTTCCGCATCGTCGATCCGGAGCGCGCCATCATCAAGGTCAGCGACTACATGGCCGCGACCAGCCAGCTGGCCCAGACCACGCTGCGCTCGGTGCTCGGCAAGCACGAGCTCGACGAGATGCTGGCCGAGCGTGACCGGCTGAACGCCGATATCCAGGAGACCCTCGACAAGCAGACCGACGTCTGGGGCATCAAGGTCACCGCGGTCGAGATCAAGGACATCGACATCAACGAAACCATGGTGCGGGCGATCGCCAAGCAGGCCGAGGCGGAACGGCTGCGGCGCGCCAAGGTGATCAACGCGATGGGCGAGCAGCAGGCCGCCGAGAAGCTGGTCGAGGCCGGCCGGATCCTCGCCCAGGAGCCGCAGGCGATGCAGCTGCGCTATTTCGCCGCGCTGCATGACATCGCCGGTGAACGCTCATCGACCGTGGTCTTCCCGCTTCCGATGAACCTGCTCGATCACCTGACGCGGCGCAGCGAAGCCACCTGAGGTGGCTGATGCTTGGCCCGCCACGCCGGCCCCGGGCCGCGCATGTAATGCGCCTCGGGCCGGTAGCCGCCGATCGGCTCCTCGCCGATCCAGGCGAGGAATTTGAGCATGCCTTCCGCGACACGGCGCAGCAGGGCGGCGACGAATGAAGCCACGCTCATGTCAGTAGTCCCACTTCTCGCCGAGCACGACCGGCGCGCGCGGATATTTCTCGGCATCGCCGCCGAGCAGGCCGACATGGAGATGGGTGCGTGCCCAATCCTCATGGCCGCGATGCAGCAACAGCTCGTTGCGCAGCCGATGGATCTTGGCGGCGGCGATGGCGCGGTGAACGGTGCTGAAAGCGAGGCCGATCCGCCGGATCGTCCGCTGCAGCGTCGCTGGCATCGCACCGGCCGAACCGTGCGGCCGGGCATCGTGGTAATGGAGCAAGGTCATGTCCCACCTTCTTCCTGTGGCGGCGCGCGAGCGCAACGCGTCACGGCAAAGATGCTGGGAAGGCCGTAGGAATTCGAGAGGACCGGCAGCCCTGTCACATAGCCGCGGCATAAGCGGCCGGACGCGCCGGGCGGATCGCAAATCGCGAGATTTCGGACAATTTTGGCCTCGATCGGCGGCGCGAGGGGCCGGTTTACGGTCGGCGGCAAGACCGGTAACCTCGCCTCCCAATGCGACGTGGAGAGTGCCCATGCGGCCCAAGGATCAGACCAACTGGATGCTGACAGATGCGATCGAGGCGCTCGCCCGCGCCGAACGGTTGCACCAGAGCTTCCTCAATTTACACCCGCGCGCGGGCACCAGCGAGCCGAGCTGGGAACCGCCGATGGACGTGATCGAGACCGAGGAGGAGATCCTGATCCTGGTCGCGCTGCCGGGGGTCGACCCCGACGAGGTCGAGGCCGCGCTCGACGGCGGCACGCTGGTGATCTCCGGCCGCCGCACTTTGCCCGCCGAGCTGCGCAACGCGCGCATCCTGCGCCTCGAGCTGCCTCAGGGCCACTTCGAACGCCGCATCGCGCTGCCGACCGGCCGCTACACCATCAGCCGCTTTGCCGCGCATGGCTGCGTCGGCCTGCGGCTCGGAAAATCGAGCTAGGGGATTTCGACATGGCTGCTTCCAACCTTTCAAGCCCGTCGAATTCGGCGCCGATCCCGAGCGACGCAACGATCATCGTCCCGGTGCGCAACACCGTGCTGTTCCCGGACGTCATCATCCCGATCACGATCGCGCGTGCGACTTCCATCGCCGCGGCCCAGCAGGCGGTGCGCGAGCAGCGGCCGATCGGCATCCTGCTGCAGCGCGATCCCGAGACCAACGATCCCGGCCCCGACGGGCTCTACCGCGTCGGCACCATCGCCAACATCGTGCGCTACATCACCGGCGCCGACGACAGCCATCATCTGGTCTGCCAGGGCGTGCAGCGCATGCGCGTGCTCGACTATCTGCCCGGCACGCCGTTCCTCGCCGCCCGCGTGCTGCAGATTCCGGAGCCGACCACCACCTCGCCCGAGATCGAGGCGCGCTTCCTCAACCTGCAGCGCCAGGCGCTGGAGGCCGCGCAATTGCTGCCGCAGACGCCGCCCGAGCTGATCGCCGCGCTGCAGGGCACGACGTCGCCGGCGACGCTCGCCGACCTTGCGACCTCCTACATGGACATCAAGCCGACGGAGAAGCAGGACATCCTCGAGACCATCGATCTCGTGGCCCGGATGGACAAGGTCTCGCGGCATCTCGCCGAGCGCATCGAGGTGCTGAGGCTGAGCCAGGAGATCGGGCAGAAGACCAAGGCGGTTTTCGACGAGCGGCAGCGCGAGGCGATCCTGCGCGAGCAGATGGCGACCATCCAGCGCCAGCTCGGCGAGGGCGACGGCAAGGCGGCCGAGGTCGCCGAGCTGACCAAGGCGATCGCGGAGGCCAAGATGCCGCCGGAGGCCGAGAGCCAGGCGCAGAAGGAATTGCGCCGCTACGAGCGGATGCCGGAGGCCGCCGCCGAGTCCGGCATGGTGCGCAGCTATCTCGACTGGCTGATCGACCTGCCCTGGAGCCTGCCGGACGAGAAGCCGATCGACATCGCGGAGGCGCGCAAGATCCTCGACCAGGACCATTACGGCCTCGAGAAGATCAAGAGCCGCATCATCGAATATCTCGCGGTGCGCAAGCTCGCCCCCGGCGGCAAGGCGCCGATCCTCTGCTTCCTCGGGCCGCCCGGCGTCGGCAAGACCTCGCTCGGCCAATCGATCGCGCGCGCGATGTCGCGACCGTTCGTGCGGGTCTCGCTCGGCGGCGTGCATGACGAGGCCGAGATCCGCGGCCATCGCCGCACCTATATCGGCGCGCTGCCCGGCAACATCATCCAGGCGATCAAGAAGGCCGGCGCGCGCAATTGCGTGATGATGCTGGACGAGATCGACAAGATGGGCCGCGGCATCCAGGGCGATCCGTCGGCCGCGATGCTGGAGGTGCTCGACCCCGAGCAGAACTCGACCTTCCGCGACAATTACCTCGGCGTGCCGTTCGACCTCTCGCGTGTCGTGTTCATCGCCACCGCCAACATGCTCGACGGCGTGCCGGGCCCGCTGCTCGACCGCATGGAGTTGATCAGCCTCGCCGGCTACACCGAGGACGAGAAGCTCGAGATCGCCAAGCGCTATCTGGTGCGGCGCCAGCTCGAGGCCAACGGGATCAAGGCCGAGCAGGTCGAGATCGAGCCGGACGCGCTGCGGCTGATCATCAAGAGCTACACCCGCGAGGCCGGCGTCCGCAACCTGGAGCGCGAGATCGGCAAGGTGCTGCGCAATGTCGCGGTGCAGATCGCCGACGGCAGCACCAGCCACGTCACCATCGCGCCGAAGGACATCGTGGCGCTGCTCGGCCAGCCGCGCTTCGAGAACGAGATCGCGCAGCGCACCAGCATTCCCGGCGTGGCCACCGGACTTGCCTGGACGCCGGTCGGCGGCGACATCCTGTTCATCGAGGCCTCGCGCACGCCGGGCCGCGGCGCGTTGATGATCACCGGACAGCTCGGCGACGTCATGCGCGAGAGCGTGCAGGCCGCGATGACGCTGGTGAAGAGCCGCGCGACGCAACTCGGGATCGATCCCGCGGTGTTCGAGAAGAGCGACATCCACGTCCACGTTCCCGCCGGCGCCACGCCGAAGGACGGCCCGAGTGCGGGCGTTGCGATGTTCACCGCCCTCACCTCGCTCCTGACCGATCGCACCGTGCGCAGCGACACCGCGATGACCGGCGAGATCTCGTTGCGCGGCCTCGTGCTGCCGGTCGGCGGCATCAAGGAGAAGGTGGTCGCCGCCGCGGCCGCCGGCCTGACCCGGGTGATGCTGCCGGCGCGCAACAAGCGCGACTACGACGACATCCCTGCCGGCGCCCGCGCCAAGCTGGAGTTCATCTGGCTGGAACGCGTCGATGAGGCGATCGCGGCAGCGCTGGAGCCCGCCAAGGTGACACCTGCGGCCGCGGAGTGATCGGCGGCCCGCTGCTCCATCGAGCATCTCGCCTGTGGGGCGCAATCCCTCCGCTCAAGTTCAACGCGCTCGGAACGACGTGGCTCAGCTCCTGGCCATGCAGTCCGAGATGTAGAACCAGCGGTCGTCGCCGATCAGGCCCTTCTGCTTCACCTCTTTGCGGCAGGCCTTGAGCTTCGGCTTGTTGGCGCGCCACTGCGCCTTCATGGCCTTCAGTTTCTCCATCGTGAGCTTGATCTTCGACGGCTTGGCCGTGGTGGCGGCGGCCGGTGCCGGCGCTGCCGGCGCCGCCGTCTGGGCCGACGCGGCATGGAGCCCTACGGCGAGCAGCGCGGCGGCAAGGCAAATCCGGGTGCGAAACATTGAAATCCCCAATGCGATTTCTATTCATGAAATTGAGCGGTCGCCGCGGGCGCCGGAGAACCGGCGGCCCGCGGCGATGATGGTCGCGATCAGAGAATTTTGACCGCGCTGAGCAGCGTCATGTAGATGCCCCAGGCAAGTGGAATGCCGACGAACAGCCAGAACAGCGCCGCCCTGCCATCGAGGCCGCCCTTGCCGATGCCGAACGATCCGGTCGCGCCGTTGCCTCCGGTCGCCGTCGCGGCTTGCAGCTTCGCCACCTCGGCGTCGCTCATGTGCCACTTCGGATCGACCGGCTTGATCATGTAATTGCAGATGAGGCCGGCGATCAGCATGGCGCACAGGATGTACATCGTGGTGTTGTAGAGCTGGTCGCGCGGCACGCCGGCAGCGAGCTGGAATTCGCGGAGATAGTTCACCACGACCGGGCCGATGATGCCCGCGGTCGACCACGCCGTCAGCAGCCGGCCATGGATCGCGCCGACGAACTGGGTGCCGAACATGTCGGCGAGATAGGCCGGCACGGTGGCGAAGCCGCCGCCATACATCGACAGGATGATGCCGAAGCCGAGCACGAACAGCAGTTTCGATCCCATCGCGGCGAAGGTCGGCGCCAGCGCGTAGAGCGCGATGCCGAGGATGAAGAACGTATAGTAGGTGTTCTTGCGGCCGATCTTGTCGGACAGCGACGCCCAGAAGAAACGGCCACCGATGTTGAACAGCGACAGCAGGCCAGCGAAGCCGGCGGCGATCGCCGCGATCTGCGCCTTCTGCGACGCGTCGAGCGCGTTGAAGCCGACATTGGGCAGCCCGATCAGCTTGCCGGCGAAGATCTCCTGCAGCATCGGCGAGGCCATGCCGATCACGCCGATGCCGGCCGACACGTTCAGGCACAGCACCCCCCAGATCAGCCAGAACTGTGGCGTCTTGTGCGCGTTGTCGAGATGGACGTTCTTGCTCGAGATCATCGCGTTGGCTTTCGCCGGCGGCGTCCAGCCGTCCGGTTGCCAGCCGGTCGGCGGGAGGCGATAGCGGAACGCTCCGATCATCATGAACACGAGATAGATCGCGCCCATCGCGAGGAAAGTCTCCCAGACGCCGACCGAGGTCGGGGTCTTGAAATAGTTCATCAGTCTGTCGGCGAGCGGCGCGCCGATCATGGCGCCGCCGCCGAAGCCCATGATCGCCATGCCGGTCGCCATGCCGCGGCGATCCGGGAACCATTTCACCAGCGTCGACACCGGTGAGATGTAGCCGAGGCCGAGGCCGACACCGCCGATCACGCCGGAGCCGAGCCACATCAGCCAGAGCTGGTGCGTGTAGACGCCCAGCGCGCCGATCACGAGACCGCCGGCCCAGCACAGCGCAGCGACGAAGCCGGCCTTGCGCGGACCGACCTTCTCAAGCCAGCCGCCCCAGATCGCGGCGGAGACGCCGAGCAGCACGAAGAACAGCGTGTACATCCACCCCAGGCTCGCGACCTTCCAGTCGCAGGTCGTCGTGAACAGCTCCTGGACCAGCGAGATATCCGGGCACGCCTTCGGCGCGGTCAGCCCGATCGCGCGCGACAGCGGCAGCCAGAACACCGAGAAGCCATAGGCCATGCCGATGCACAGATGGATGCACAGCGCGGCCGGCGGCACCAGCCAGCGGTTGAAGCCGGCGGTCGCGATCGTGTGTTCCTTGTCGAGGAAACCTGCACCTGCCGCGGATAAGCGTCCGGCGCTGCTCACTGTGGTCATTGACTCCTCCCCTGCAGTCGCCGTTTCGTCAGGCGCATCTGCGTCTTCGATCCCGTCTCAGCCCGTTGCGGCAACCGCCGGCCCGACTGCTCCGCACATTCCCTCGGTGCGCCGGGACCAACCACGCGCACTCCGGAAATGTTAACCCCCAATGCGAACGGATATGCCAAGCCGTGCCGCCCGATCCGGGCGCAGGCCGGTTTTGTCCGTCCACATGCCCACATCCGGGCACGGCTCCACCTCCACAGGCCGGCGGAGATTATCAATTCGTGCAGAAGGGGAAATAGGTGTCGATAGGCAAAAGGTAGATATCAGGCTGGATCTAGCGCGTACGTGGCGCTGCAGCATTTGAATTATCTATCATTCCATTCGTCTTCTCGATCAGGAAAACGATCCGAACCTCGCTTCGTTCGGTGATTTCGACCTTGTCGCCGGTCTCCTGGATGAGCGCCGGGATATCGATCACCGAAAGCGGATCGGTGCAATGCACTTCGAGGAAATCACCCGCCGTCACGCTCCTGAGGGCCTTGCGCGTCTTCAGCGCAGGCAGCGGGCATTTCAGGCCGGTGAGATCGAGCTTCGTCGTTGTCATGATCGGACCTTGGCGAAGCCGCCCCGCGTCGTCAACGCCGACGCTTCCTCAACCATGTTCAGCTGTCGGCCGGAGCCGAAGCGAGCACATCGTCGACGGGAATCGCGGAACGCAGCATCAATTCGGCGACATCCTCGATGTCGTCGAGATGCGCGATCGGCAGCGTGGTTTCAACCGCGACGTCGCTGGCGATCCCGACCACGCACGGATCGTCGGGAAACAGCAGCGGCTTGCCGTTGGCGGCGCGATACACCTCGATCTTGCTGACCGGCTCGCGCCTGAAGCCCTCGACCACGACCAGATCGACCGGCGCCATCTTGGCGAGCAGTTCCGGCAGTCGCGGCTCACTCGCGCCACGCAGCTCGTGCATCAGCGCCCAGCGCCGCGTCGAGGACACCAGCACCTCGGTCGCGCCGGCCTGCCGGTGCACCCAGGAGTCCTTGCCGGGAATGTCGACGTCGAATTCGTGATGGGCGTGCTTGATCACGGAGACGCGCAAGCCCCGGCCAAGCAGATGGGGGATCACCCGCGACAGCAGGGTGGTCTTGCCGGCTCCGCTCCAGCCCGCGAGGCCTATCACCTTCATACGCAATCTCCGCAGACATATAACGTCCAATGCTGCTTATATCAGCCTTGACGCAATGTCATGCCAGCCCTGCCAGCGGGTGGCGATGGATCAGGCTCCCGGGATCGCCTTGGGAGGCTCCTGGACGGGTTGCGCGCGCGGCAGCGCAAACCCGAGCAGACCGCCCATAAGGGCAATCTTAACGGCATTTGCCGTACCAGTTCTCCCGATCAATGGGAGGCCTCTCCAGTGCCCAATCACGATGGTGTTCGAGACGCCATAAGCCTGAAGAACAGGGTTCTGGTCACCACGATCTTTCTGGCATCGGGCGCGGCATCCCTGATCCTGCAGGTTCTCTGGTTCAAGCAACTGCAATTCGTGCTGGGAAGCGCGACCGTCTCCGTAAGCGTTACGGTGGCGAGCTTCTTTTTCGGTCTCTCCCTGGGCAGCGCTTTCGGGGGCCGAGTCGCCGACACCGTCAGCCGCCCCCTGAAAATATACGGCTTTCTCGAACTCGCGCTCGCGGTCGTTTCCCTGGCGGTAACCGCGTTCCTGTCGCACTGGTCGACATGGGTGGGCTGGCTGGCGCCCATGCTGGACCTGGAGTCCCCGTTCCGGTTGCCGCTGATGGTCGCCCTGTCGCTCGCCGTCCTGTCGCTGCCGACCATGCTGATGGGTGCGACCCTGCCCTTCCTCGTGAAATTCCTGACCCGCACGCAAACCGATCTCGCCAATCGCATCGGCCTGCTCTACGGGTTCAACACCCTGGGCGCGGCGATCGGCACCCTCGCCGTCGGCTTTGTCCTGATGGGCCTCTGGGGGATCACGGGATCGGGCCTGGTCGCAGCAGGCCTGTACGTCTGCGTCGGCGGCGTGGCCCTGCTGCTCGCGCGCGGCGCAAGCCCGCTGTCGCCGGTCGCCGCAGAAGCGCCGGCGCAAACCGCCGTGCCCGGGCCTGGCAAGACGTCCATCCTCATCGCGATCTTCGCGTGCTCCGGATTCGTGTCCATCGCCTATGAGGTCGTCTGGTTCCGCTTCCTGACCAATGTCAGCACCTCGAGTGTCTACGCCTTCTCGGGCATGCTCGGTGTCTACCTGCTGGGCTTGGTGATCGGCGCCCTGATCTGCGCGAGGCTGCTCGCGCCGCGCAAGGATCAACTGCTGCGGTACTTCGCCGTCACGCAGCTGCTCATCGCGGTTGCGGCCACGCTAACCGTCGGAATCCTCGGCAAGGCGCGCACCGTGGGAGCGGCGTTGTCTCCCATCGTATCAGGCCTCGTTCCAGTCCCGGCGCAGGAGCTTTTGGGAGGCGATGTTTCATTCTTCCTGATCTGCGCCGTTGCCCTGTTGCTGCCGACCACGCTGATCGGCATCAGCTTTCCCCTGGCCAGCGAACTGACCGTGATGCAGATGAGCGCGCTGGGCCGCCGGATCGGCACGCTCTACGCCGTGAACACGATTGGCGGCGTGCTGGGCTCCCTGGCGGCAGGGTTTCTTCTGATCCCTTATCTGGGCAGCCAGGGGGCGCTCACCGTCCTGATCGCTCTGAACGTCGTGCTCTTTGTTGCGGCCACCGTATCGCAACCGGGTCTTCTGAAAGAAGGCAGCCTTTGGCGACAAGGGGCAGTCGCAGCAGGCATCATCGCTGCGGCGCTCCTGCTCTTCACCCCGCACTATCTCGAACGGGTCCTGACCGCGATCGAAGGCGGCAATGTCCTCGAGTTGCGCGAAACCAAACAAGCAACATTTGCGGTGGTCGAGTATCGCGAGAAGGCGGCGGGCACCTATCAGCAACTCGTGGTGAATTCGAAGAGCTATGCCAACAACCGTCCCGAGGGACGACGCTACATGGCGGCAATGGGGCACTATCCGATTCTGCTGCACCCGGGCCCGGTTGAAACGGCTGTCGTCATTTGCATCGGGACCGGAACCACGGTGGGTGCGGTCAGCACGCACCAGGAACTAAAATCCATCGACGCGGTCGATCTGGCTCCGACCGTGTTCGAGTTTGCGCCTCACTTCGTGCCGATCAACAAGCGGTTCTACCAGAATCCCAAGGTCCATCAGATCGTCGCGGACGGACGCCACTTCCTGCTGGGAACAAACGAGACATTCGACGTCATCACCCTCGAGCCGCCGCCGCCCCATGACGCCGGCGTCATCAACCTCTACACAGAGGAATTCTATGCGCTGGCAAAACAGAAGATGCGTCCCGGCGCCGTCCTCGCGCAGTGGGTGCCGCTGGATTTCAACCGCGGCATTCTTCCGAAGATGATCCTCAAGGCCATGATGGGCCAGTTCAAGCACGTCTCCCTGTGGTTGCCGTCCAGAATGGAAGGCGTGGCCATCGCCTCCGATGAACCGCTGACAATCGATCCTGGCGAGCTCGCCGCGCGCATGTCGAAGCCTGGGGTGGCTGAGGACCTGACAGCCAACGGCCTGCGCTCATCCGAGGATTTTCTGGCGACGTTCATCGCCGCCGATGAAAAACTCGCGGCCTTTGTCAGGGATGTGCCGAGCCTCACGGACGATCGGCCACGCCTCGAATATTACAACTGGTATCCGCTGAGCTCGGTCAGCGTGGACGAACTGAAGCGCCTCCGCGAGCCGGTCGAAACCTATCTTGCCGATAAGTCCATCGACGAGGCCCGCCTCGACACCGCGCGCACGGTGGCCAATGCGATCCTGGATGAGCACCAGGCCACGGCTGACGGCGACAAGTCCGCCGCCCGTGCCGCGCTTCGCCTGGCCCTCAAGCTGGATCCGGATAACTCCTATGTCGGCTTCCTGGACCGCAAGCTGCGCGAGTGATCGGCCCCTAGCGGATCGCCTTTGGAGACTATCCAGCGGATATACCTCGAAGTTTCCAATGCACCGGGTGACCGGAACACGATATTGTGGCGTACTGGAGCACCTCCATGCCTCGCTCGCCTTCGATCGTGCCGCACCAAATCGACCACGACACCTATCTGGTGCTCAACGATTTCGGCCGGCTTGGCCGCGCCTGGTGCGAGACCGACGAGGAAGGCACCGACCGGAAGACGCTGATCCGCCGTCTCCTGGATGACCAGTACAGCCATCCGGTCCGTATCATAGCCTTCAATACCAGCGAAGGATGGTCGCGCGACGTCACCACCGATATTGCCGACGAGCTTCGGCGCCGTTTCGTCGAATACGACGAGGTCCCGCGCTCCGTCCTGGAGTTCGTCGAGATGGCCATGCGGCACTGAACCGGATTCGCAATCGCACCGGGACCTGCGGCAAAATTACCCGACGGGCAACTCAACAGAAACCTGTCAATCCCCGCCCGCGAAAATATTTCGCTTTATCCGAAAACCAACTCAGTGCTATAAGTTCGTCGTCTCACCCGATCGAGGGGCGCTGCGCATCGTCACGGGTGTTGCGGTGAGATGCGGTGGACGCCGATCATGCTGGAGACGAGAGCATGTGAAGCGGACGGTGAAGTCGTGTGGTCCTGACGCCCTAGCGGCAGGTGTCCTCTCGTGAAGCGCGCAAGCGTTTTGCGAAGGCGGTGACAAGCAAGCCCAGTCTCGCCGGGGAGAGCACGAAGTAAGCCGTAACCCATCGCGCAGGGAAAGCCGGATTGCTCCGGTTACACCTGTGGTCCTACCCCCGTGCTTTCTACCCTTTGCACGGGGCCCATGGGTGCGATCGGCACCCGGCTTTCCCTGCGCCCTCTGATGAGCGAGGGTCGAACGAAATCCAAAGCTCGGACGATTCATGTCGCGAGAGTGCCGAAGTATGACTGACAAGCGGAGCCAGACATTCGGTGTCGTCCCGGCGAAAGCCAGGACATATTGCCCCAAATCTCAATTGTTGCGCGACACTGGGGCCACAGCTCTGTTCAACAACCAACCCTGTGGTTATGGCTCCCCGCTTTCGCGGGGACGACAGCGGTGAATCTGGCGCCGATCGCCTACGCCGGCCTAAACCCCGCCTCGGTCAACGCGGCGCGCCCCTCATCAGATGCCAGTGCGTCGAGGAAAGCCTGCACCGCGGGCCGCTGCTTGCGCACTGTCACCAGCGCAAAATCGTAATGCTCTTCGGCAAGCGGAATGAAACCGAGCCCGGAGGCCGCCGCGACCGGTGCGATGGTCATGCCCCAGTCGGCGCGATGCTGTGCCACCGCGGCCGCAACCGCATTGTGCGAGCGGGGCTGATTCCAGTAGCCGTCGGGCCGGCTGCCTGCCAGCAGGCGGTCGATCAGGATCCGGGTGCCGGCACCCTGGTTGCGGTTGACCATGATGCAGGCGGGATCGGCCAGCGCGGCGCGCACCGCCTGTTCTGCGCTCAAACCGGCAAAGCGCGTGTCGTCCTTGCGGAACACGATGCCCTGCATGCGCCGCCAGCCCGGCACCAGCTCGAGGCCATCGGCCAGATACGGCGTGTTGTAGGTCCCGGTCTTGTCGTCGAACAGATGGATCGGAGCGAGATCGCACTCGCCCCGTTTTGCGGCGGCGAGGCCGCCGAGGCTGCCGACCGCGATCGAACGCACCACCAGGCCGGCATGGGCCAGCGGCGCGGTGACGAGATCGAGCCCGATGCAATGGCTGCCGACGATCACGAGATCAGGCACCCGCACATGCGGCGTGAACAGCGTCACCTCGGCGTCGCTGCCGGTCGGCAGCTGGTCGGCCAGCGCCTCGATCTTCAGGAAACCGTCAGCCTGCGCGAACGAAGTGATCGCCCCCGAGCCCTTGCCGCTGGGATAGGCGATCAGGCCGTCGGCGCCCTCGACCAGCGACACCATCACGAACTCGGTGCGCCCGAGCTCGGAGGCGATGCGCACCGGCACCTTCGCCGCCACCTTGGCATCCGACCGCGGCGGCAGCCCGGCCATTCGCCGCAGCACCGGCACGATCATGTCGTGGAAGGTGAACATCGCCGAGGTCGGAAAGCCCGGCAGGATCACCACCGGCTTGCCGTCGCAGACCGCAAGGCACAGCGGCTTGCCCGGCTTCAGCGCCACGCCATGCGCGATGATGCCGGACTTGCCGAGCCTCGTGACGATGCGGTGCGAGACGTCGCCCGCGCCCTTGGAGGTGCCGCCCGAGAGCACCAGCATGTCGCTGTCCGCGAGCGCCTTGCGCATCGCGGCTTCGAGCATCGCCTCATTGTCCGCGATCGCGCCATGGAACGACACGTCACCGCCGTTCTCGGCAATCGCCGCGGTGACGATCGCGCCGTTGGTGTCGTAGATCGCGGCCGGCCGCAGCGTCTCACCAGGCTGCACCAGCTCGTCGCCGGTCGAGAGGATCGCAACGCGCGGCCGTCGCGTCACCGCGACTTCGGCGATGCCGCAGGCCGCGAGCATGCCGATCTCGCGCGAGCCGATGATCGTGCCCGCCCGCAACAGAGCCTCGCCGCGCGCGATGTCGGAGCCGGCATAGGACACGAACTGCCCGGGCGACGCCGCGCGGCGAACCTCGATCGCATCACTGCCGGAGGGTTGGGTGTGCTCGACCATCACGATCGCATCGGCGCCGCGCGGCACCGGGCCCCCGGTCGCGATCGCGGTCGCGGTGCCCGGCAGCACCGGCCGGGTCGGCGCGACGCCGCACGAAATGATCTCGTCATTCACCGCGAGGTGCACTGGGGCACCCTCGCCAGCGCGTGCAAGATCGGCCGAGCGCACGGCGAAGCCGTCGACATTGGAGCGATCGAACGGCGGTACGTCGATCGGCGCCACCACATCCGCCGCAAGCGCGCGGCCGAGCGCGTCGGCGAGCTGCCGCGTCTCGGACGGCAATTGGCGCGGGAACAGCGCCGCCTCGAAGCGCCCGATCGCCTCCTCGCGCGACAGGATGGTCAGGAACTGGTCCTGCTCGATGGAGGGGTGGGGTTTCGGCGTGAAAATATTGGTCATCTCGGGAACTCACTCCCGCAACATATAGGCATCGACGATCGTGCCCGCAGCAAAGCCCTCCGCGGCGCCAGGCACGATCAGCAGGCCTTCGGCACGCGCGATCGCATTGAGCGACAGGTCGCCGGTCGCAAGCGCGGCCCAGCAGCCCTGGCGGCGCGTCAGCAACACGACCTCTGCAATGCCGACGCCGGAGGCGATCTTGCGTTCCAGCGGCAGCGGCAGTGTCTGGCGCGCCCGACGGCCGGACAGGCGATCGAGCGCCGGGAGCGCGATCGCCCAGCAGGCCGCGAATGCCTGATCCGGCGCGCCCGGCAGGGCAACGACCGGCGTTGTGTCGATCCGGCCGACCGCTGCGGTACGCCCGGGCTGCAGCGCAATGCCATGCGCGAGCAGCGTGCCGCAGCTCGCCAGCGCATTCACCGCCGCATCGGTGCGGCCAACGCCGGTGCCGCCGATCGTGACGATCAGGTCGCAGCCGGCGGTCTCGAGCGCGTCAGCGATCGCCGTCGCATCGGGTGTCGCCTCGGCATAGACGATCTCAGCGCCCGCGAGACGTGCGGTGTCGGCGACCAGTTGCGCGGTCAGCTGGCCGTTGCAGATGTTGACGATGCGAAGCCGAGGCCGTCGGACGCGCAACAGGTTCACTCCAGCCGCGCGCGCGAGCAACAGACCGCGCGGCAACAGCGGCTCGCCCGCCGACATCACGGCACGCCCAACCGCGATGTCGCTGCCGGCACGCCGGACGCCCTGCCCCGGGATGGCTTCGGCGAGCACCTGCGGCAGCGGACCGGAGGTGTCGACGGCATCGGCATCGACGACACAGTCGGTGCCGTCGGGCATCGCCGCGCCGGCCGCCACCCAGACCGGAGGTCCGGCCAGCGCCAACGGTGCATAGGAGGACGCTCCGACGAGATCATGGGCGCGCATCGCCCAGCCGTCGCCGACGGCAACGTCGTGCGGCGGATAGGCGCGCGGGGCCGGCATCTCGGCCGCGACGCAGTGCACTGCGTCGGCCGGCGGCAGTTCGATCGGCTGGACCGGCACGAGGTCGCGCAACAGGGCGGTCAGCACCGCATCGAGCGGGGTGAGCGAAGCCGGAAGGCGCTGGGCGGTGATCATGGCCCGCTATGGACTGAATCGGCCCCGAAAGAAACTGCCTCGGGCCGGTCCGGACCTTCGTCATTAGACCGATGGCGCGTTGACGCGGACCCCAAACTAGTTGCAAAAGAAACCAATATGACCGGGTTCCAGAGGCCCGGCACAATCATAATGGCCAATGCGCCAATTCAGGAGGGAGACACAATGAACGCCGCCAGACTTGCCATGTTCGGGATGCTCGCAGCCGCGCTGCTGGCCTCCTCGGCCGTATCGGCGCAGGTATCCGACGACACCGTCAAGATCGGTGTGCTGACCGACATGAACGGCCCGGCCTCGACGCCGACCGGACAGGGCTCGGTCACCGCCGCGCAGATGGCGGTCGACGATTTCGGCGGCAAGGTGCTCGGCAAGCCGATCTCGGTGATCGTCGGCGATCACCAGCTCAAGCCGGACATCGGCGCGACCATCGCGCGGCGCTGGTATGACGTCGATCAGGTCGACCTGATCGTCGACGTGCCGGTGTCGGCGGTCGGGCTCGCGGTACAGAACATCGCCAACGAGAAGAAGAAGCTGTTCATCACGCATTCGACCGGCGCCACCGACTTCCACGGCAAGTTCTGTTCGCCCTACGCGATGCAGTGGGTGTTCGACACCCGTGCGCTCGCGGTCGGCACCGCGCAGGAGGTGGTGAAGCGCGGCGGCGACAGCTGGTTCTTCATCACCGACGACTATGCGTTCGGCCATTCGCTGGAGAAGGACGCCTCCGCGATCGTGACCAAGAACGGCGGCAAGGTGCTCGGCGCGGTGCGTCCGCCGTTCGCGACGCCCGATCTGTCATCCTTCATCCTGCAGGCGCAGGCCTCGAAGGCCAAGATCATCGGCATCGCCGGCGGACCGCCGAACAACACCAACGAGATCAAGACCGCCGCCGAGTTCGGCGTCTTCGCCGGCGGGCAGCAGATGGCCGCGCTGCTAGCCTTGATCACCGACGTCCATTCGATCGGCCTGTCGGCCGCGCAGGGCCTGTTGCTGACCACCTCGTTCTACTGGGACATGGACGACAAGACGAGGGAATGGTCGAAGCGCTATTTCGCCAAGATGAACCGGATGCCGACGATGTGGCAGGCCGGCGTCTACTCCTCGGTGACCGCGTATCTGAACGCGATCAAGGAGACCGGCACCGACGATCCGCTCAAGGTCGCGGCCAAGATGCGCGAGAAGCCGGTCGAGGATTTCTTCGCCCGCAACGGAAAGCTCCGCGAGGACAATCTTATGGTGCACGATCTCTGGCTGGTCCAGGTCAAGACCCCGGCCGAGTCGAAATATCCGTGGGACTACTACAAGGTCCTCGCCAAAATCTCCGGCGAGGACGCGTTCGGTCCGCCGGACCCGGCGTGCGCGATGGCGAAGAAATGAGATCGGCGAATGGCGAATAAGGAGTAGCAATAGATGCGATCGTCAGCTACTCGCCACTCACCATTCGCCGCGCTATTTCACCGCCCCGATCTCGCGGAAGTATCTGAGCACGCCGGGATGGATCAGGTTGATATCGGGCGCGGCGGCGACGGTGTTCGCCGCCGTGGTCTCGCAGGCCTGGGCGAGCTTCTTGCAGAAATCAGCCTCGACGCCGTGCAGCGTCTTCGCGAGCCGATAGGCGATGTCGTCCGGCAACGTCTCGCGCACCAGGATGTAGCTCCAGGAGCCGACCGAGTTAATCGCAGCAGTCTGCTTCGGATAGCTGCCGGCTGCGATCGTCAGCGGTTTCAGGAAGGTGTGCTTGGCGCGGATGCGGGCGATCTCGTCGGCGGTCGGCGCGATGAAGCGCGCGCCGGTCGCGCTCTCCGCCATCTTGCTGAAACCGGGCCAGCCGACGCCGGCGCCCCACAGCGCCACGGCGCGGCCGTCCTCGACCATCGCAGGGCCATCGCCGGCACGGTCGAGATAGATCGGCTTGAAGTCCTCGTCCTGCTTCAGCCCGATGCCGTCGAGAATGTAGCGCGACAGGATCGGCAGGCCGGAACCCTTGGCGCCGAACGCCACGAGCTGACCGACCAGGTCCTGGATCGTCTTGTAGGGGCTGTCGGCACGCACCACGAACATGCCCGGGCTCGAGTACATCGCCGTGAGGATCTTCAGCCTGGTGGCCTTCGGCCGGCCGATGCCCATGAAGGCCTCGTAGGACGGCTCACCTGCGACGGTTGCGATGTCGACGCTGCCGGCCTCGAGCAGCGGGATGTTCTCATTGGAGCCCTTGGTGTTGCGCGGCTCGATCGACAACGTCGCATCGGCCGCGTTCATCACCTCGGCGAAGGCATTGCCATAGAGCGGAAAGCCGCCACCCGGCGTCGCCGTGGCGAAACTGATCGTGGTTTTGGAAATGGTCTTGCTCCCCTCTTGCGCCGCCGCACCGCCCGCGAGCAGCAGCGCGCCGGCGCAGATCATAGCAGCGAATTTCATGCCGAGCCTCAAGCATTGCAGATGAGCGCGACTATCGTCGCACGGGCGGGATCGTAGGCAAAGCCGGCGTTTTGTGAAACCATGACGACAACAGTCACAAGAAAATGACGGGAGAGACGATGTTCCGGTTCGCACGTGCCGCATTGCTTGGTTTGATTTGTTGCCTTGGCTCCGTTGCCCCCTCATCCGCGTCCGACTATCCGAACCGTCCGGTGCGCTGGCTGATCGGGTTTGCCGCCGGCGGCCCGGTCGACATCGTGGCGCGCATCATGAGCCAGTGGCTGTCGGATCATCTCGGCCAGCAATTCGTGGTCGAGAATCGCGCCGGCTCCGGCGGCAACATCGCAGCCGCCGCCGCGATCAACGCGCCGGCGGACGGCTATACGCTCTTGTTCGTCGCGCCCAACAACGCGATCTCGACTTCGCTCTACAAGAAGCTGCCCTACGACTTCCTGCGCGACACCACGCCGGTGGCCAGCATCATGCAGCTCACCAACATGCTGGTGGTTTCGAACGCGATGCCCGTGAAGACGGTTCAGGAGTTCATCGACTACTGCAAGGCCAACCCAGGCAAGATCGCCTACGCCTCGTCCGGCAACGGCACCTCGGTGCATATGTCGGCCGAGCTGTTCAAGGCGATGACCAAGTGCGACATGCAGCACGTGCCGTATCGTGGATCCGCGATCGCCTTCCCCGACATCATCTCCAACAAGGTGCAGTTGATCTTCGACAATCTGCCGTCGGCGCTGGAGCAATCGCGCGGTGGCAGCGTCCGCGCGCTCGGCGTCACCTCGCCGAAGCGTTGGCCGGGCGTACCTGATGTGCCGGCGATCGCCGAGACCGTGCCGGGCTTCGAGTCGGTCGGATTCTATGGCATCTCGGCGCCGAAGGGCACGCCGCCGGAAATCGTCGACATCCTCAACAAGGCGGTCGGCGAGGCCCTCAAGGACCCCAAGCTGGTGGGGCGCCTCGCCGAGGTGGGCGGCATCCCGAAGCCGATGACCCCGGCCGAATTCGGCAGGCTGGTCGCCGACGAGACCGAGAAGTGGCGCAAGGTCGTCGAGTTCGCCGGCGTCTCGGTGGATTGAGGGCGGAGGTTCGGGGGGCAGATGGGCGGCTTGCGGCACCGGGGTTCCGGCAGCGGCATTGCCGAAACCCCGCGCAGCCTGTAAACGAAGCCCGCACCGTTGCCGGCCGCACCCCGCGGCCCCGCAAGGCGGCGGGGCCTGTAGCTCAATGGTTAGAGCCGGCCGCTCATAACGGTCTGGTTGCAGGTTCGAGTCCTGCCGGGCCCACCAGCGAGTTCAGAGGGTGGCAGACTGAGCCCCAAGCTCTGAATCCGCCGGCCGACTTTGCCGACCATTATAGTTTTTGATGGGGCCATAGTTGTCGATAGTTCGATCAGGCCCGGCGAAGCTTTCGCTCATTCAAAATTTACTCAATTTTGATTTTTTGTTTGACGACGATGGCCTGCGTGTCCGGGCACAATTGGCGATGAAAACGAATTCATTGGAAGATACCGAAGACGTTTGCCGGCTGACCAGGAGAGCGGCCCGCCCGGTTTTCGATCCTTGTCGAACGATTCGCGTCCGCGACGACCGCGGACCTTTGCTGAAGCGACGAATGGGACAGGCTGCGCGAACGGGAGCGTTCGCACTCTTCGTTGCCGTGGCATCCGGTTATCAAACGTCCGCCCAGGCCGGCACATCGACCGCAAATTTGACCGTTCAGATCACCATCACCGCGTCTTGCACAATCAACGCTGCGACGCTCAATTTCGGGAGCGTGTCCGGCACAACGCTCGCGACCACCTTGCAGTCGGGCAGCACAACCGTCTCGGTCACCTGCACCAATGGCAGCCCGTACTCCATCGCCATGGACAACGGAGCAAATGTGTCCGGCAGCCAGCGGCGGATGGCGAATGCCGGGAATTTTATCAACTACGATCTCTATACTGATTCAGCCCACACCAACCCTTGGACTACGGCTACCAGCAGCACCGCCTGCACGACCACGAACGGCTGCTTTCTCGGCACCGGTAACGGATCGGCGCAGACGATCAACATTTACGGCACCGTTCCCGCTACCGGCACCGCACCGAGCACCGGCACCTATACGGACACGGTGGTCATGACCATCACCTATTGAAGAAGGGGCCGCAGCAGCGGCCCGTTATTCCGTTGCATCTGCGTATCGACGAAAAGCCTTTTAAGCGCACGATTTCGAAATCGATTGGGCATCGCGATGCATCAAAATCCGACGCTGCTGGCCGCGTTTGCCGCAAACTTGGCATGCATGGAGGTTGCCCATGCCGCCGCGCTTCGCGTTGAGCCGGTTCTCCTGGAACTGAATGCGCCGGCGGCGGCGGCTTCCTTGACGCTGCGCAATGACGAAGATGCCGACGTCGAGGTCCAGACCCGCGTGCTTCGCTGGTCGCAGTCCGACGGCAAGGAGAGTCTTGAACCGACAACCGATGTGGTGGCATCACCTCCGGCCGTCAGGATGACACCTCATTCAGACTACGTCGTGCGGGTCGTGCGGGTGTCGAAACAGCCGGTCAATGGCGAAGAAAGCTATCGTGTCATCGTCGACCAATTGCCGCGAGCAGGCGGCAGCCAAGGTCGCAGCGTCAATCTATTGGTACGACAGTCGATCCCGGCGTTTTTTCGTGGTCGCGAGATCAGCCGGCCACAAATTACCTGGGCGCTCCGTACTGAAGCCGGCCAACTGACCGTCGTGACCAGCAATGCCGGCGACGAGCGGCTACGCATCGCAAACTTGGGGCTTAAGGACTCTTCGGGAGCTACCTTGTCCTTTGGCAACGGTCTCCTCGGCTACGTCCTCGGACATTCCTCCATGAGTTGGGCCACGCCGAAATATCCTCGCGGCTTCGGATCTGGCGGATCCATCTCTGTCACGGCGGAAACGGACAAGGGCCAGACTCATGCGGTTATTGAGTCGCCTACTCGGCGGTAGAAGAGGCTCCACGCTTGCGTCCGTCTTAGCACTCCTCGGCATGGTCCTCTGTGCCGGGCGTTCGCACGCGGGAGAAAACCAGACAAATCTGCAACTCGATGTCGTGATCAACTCCATGCCAGCCCGAACAATCGGATCATTCGTGCGGTTCGACGACGGCCGTATCGGCGGAACGGTAGAGGAACTTGAAAGCCTCGGCCTGCAACCGGGCCCATCGCATCGACTGGGCGAAATCATCGCACTGGATGATGTCCCGACCCTAAAGTATCGATATGAGGAGAGAACACAGCGGATATTCATTGCCGTCGACGAAGCCGGACGCAAGCCGCAGCTCTTTGACGCAGGCGGCTCCGGCGGGAACCTGCCAAGGGCGCGGGCCGATCCCGGTGCGGTGCTGAATTATGACCTGTTGAGTTCAACCAGCAACGCAGCTACCCCGCGATTGATCGGGGTCGGTAACACATCGCTTTTGCTCGATGCTCGGGCGTTTTCGCCATACGGCACCGCCGAACAGTCGGCGATCGTCCGCACTGGTCCGCAGCAGCCTGCGCAGGCGACACGGCTGAATTCGTCTTTCCAGTATTCCGACCAGGACCGGATGATCGGCTACGTTGCTGGGGATACGATCAACGGTGGACTGGCCTGGTCGCGGCCGATCAGGATCGGTGGCCTTCAGGCTCAGCGCGATTTTGCCCTGCGGCCCGATCTCATTACCGCGCCGCTCGCGACCATCGGCGGAAGCGCGGCAGTGCCGTCAACCGTCGATGTCTATGTCAACAACATCAAGACATTTTCTCAGGACGTCGCGTCCGGCCCTTTCAGCGTGAACAACGTACCGCTGATTTCCGGCGCCGGTACGACGCAACTCGTGGTGCGGGATTCGGCAGGTCACGAAATCCAGACGTCAGCGCCGTTTTATGCGACTTCGAGCCTGCTTGCGCCCGGGCTGAGCAGCTGGTCGGTGGAGGGCGGATTGCCGCGGCTGTCCTACGGCTCGAGCAGTGACGTCTACATCGGCTCGCCGGTCGGCTCTGCGACCCTGCGACGAGGTATCTACGATGGCTTGACGGCAGAGGCGCACGTCGAAGGCGGAGCTGGCGTGATCAATGGTGGCATCGGCGGTATCTTCAGGACCGGGACGATCGGTGTCGCCGCCGTGGCCTTGGCCGGCAGCGGAAGCGGCACGAACCGCGGTCTGCAGAGCTACGCTTCCTATGAGACGCGGCTCTTCGGCGTGAGCATTTCGGCGAGTTCGCAGCACACCTTCGGCACCTATGACGACCTTGCCTCGGTGACCGCAAGATTGCAAAACATCGTGGCGTTGAACGGGGGCCTGCAAAATCTGAACGGTCTGTTCAACTACCTGCCCGGCAGTATTGCCTCGTTGTCGAACTCGTTTGCCTATGTGACCGGCATCTATGGCAGCGCCCGTGCGCCGGTCGCACTCGATCGCATCACTTTCAGCGCTCCGATGCCGTTCGACCCCCGGGCCAGCCTGAGTGCAAGCTTTGTCGGTCTGCGCGATGACTCAGGCCATCGTTCCAATATCGTGACGGCCTCTTACTCGCGTTCGTTGCCCTACCCTGCGTCGATATTCTCCACCGTCTTCCACGATTTCCGTGCCAAAAGAAATACCGGCGTGTTCGCCGGTTTGAGCATCCCTTTTGGCGACTCAGCTTCTGTTACGACCGGGGTTTCGAGCGGACGGGGCGGTACAACCGGCACCGTCGATGCCGTCAAGTCGCTTGGGCCGGAGCCCGGCAGCTACGGCTGGCGCATCCACGATTCCGAAGGCTCATCGAGGTACCGGGAGGCAACGGCTTCCTACAGGTCGAGCTACGGCACCATCCAGGCAGGCGCAAGCCAGGCCGGATCCGGCAGCGTGGGATCACTGGAACTGCGTGGGTCGATCACGACCATGGGGGGTGGCGTTTTCCTTTCGAACTGGATCGATGACAGTTTCGCGGTGGTCGCGACTGGCGTGCCGGATGTCGAGGTCCTCAGCGAGAACCGCCGGGCGGGTGTCACCGATTCCAGCGGCATGCTGCTGATCCCGACGCTCCGGTCCTACCAGAAGAACAAGATTGCGATCGATCCGACGAACCTTCCGGTCGACGACGAAGCAGCGACGACACATGACATCGTCGCTCCGGCCGATCGCGCCGGGATGCTCGTCAGATTCGACGTCCGCAAGGAGACCACGGCTGCGCTGGTTACCTTTGTCGGGCCTGACAATCGCGTTCTGCCGGCCGGGGCCGTCGGCCAGATGACTGGCGGAGGCGGGTTTGTCGTAGGCTACGACGGACAGGCCTATATCAAGGGGCTATCGTCAATGAACGAAGCCGAAATCGAGTTAGCTGGCATGCGCTGCCACGCAACGTTTGCGTTTGTTCCGAGGCCCGGCGAACAGGTCCAGATTCCTGGCGTCGCGTGCCGATGATGCAGTCATTCATGCGTAAACAGCGTCTTCGAACATCAATCTCCTCGATCATTCGTTCCGACCAACGCGCATTGTGAGATCGAAATCGTGCTCATCGGCTCAAAGCGAACTTTGCTCTTCGCCTTGCTCCTGCAATTTGCGGCATCGTTTTCGGCCCACGCCCAAAGCTGCTCCGTTACCTCGGCGTCCGGCAACTACGGATCCGTCGACATTCTGGCGGGCGGCGCCGTCGATACGACTTCGACATTCACCGTAACATGCAGCGGCTGTGCGCTCGGCTGCACGGTCAATGCGTGTGTGCAATTCAACCATGGGGCGCCCAACAGCAGCAGCTCGGTTCGATCGCTGGGAAGTGGAGCGAATACGGCAGTACACGAGCTCTATTCGGATTCCGGGCGCACGCAGGTCTGGGGATCCTGGGGATACGGAACCACCGCGTATGGCTCCGGTGGCGTCAGCATCAATCTCAGCCTTCCTCTTTTGGGCGGGCCCGCGCAACAAAGCTTGACCGTCTATGGACGCTTCCTCGCCAATCAACAGGCAACCATACCTGGGACCTACGTCTGGAGTACGAACTCTCCGGTCGTCGCCTACGCGGCCTATCTTCTTACAAGCCCGAATTGTTCGTCGAACCCCGGAACGACGACAAATGCAGGCTCCTCACCATGGACGGCGACAATCGCCGGAAATTGCATTGTTTCGACCACGCCGCTCAACTTCGGTAACGCTTCGCTGTTGACGTCGAATATTGACGGCGTTGGGACGATTTCGGTGAAGTGCACCAATACGACCCCCTACTCGATCGGCCTCGACAACGGACTACACGCAAGCGGCAGCCAGCGGCGCATGCAGGCAAACTCCAGCTTCATCAACTATAATCTTTATACAGATGCGGCGCGGACCGGTGCCTGGACGAGTACGACATCCGCCACGACCTGCACGTCCGGCGCCAGTACCTGCGTGCTTGGCACAGGAACAGCGTTGAACCAGAACGTTTCAGTCTATGGGCGCGTTCCACCGCAAATCTCGCCCCCTCCAGGAGCCTACGCCGACACCATCGTCGTCACCGTGACCTTCTAGCCCGACCTTCCCGGATTATCGGCTTGAAGATCCGAAGGTTAAAATCGACAGATCGCCGATCGCGGCAGATGTCCAACTCTTTCAATTTCGAACGCCGATGACCGCAACAGTTTCGCACCAGAACCTTGGCTCCGGGACCCACGTGCGCTGCGGCGATGGAGCCGTTCGGCATCGCCGGCCAGAATCATCGCTGCGCTCTATTCACTCCCAGGCCGCCTGGAAAATGGCGCGATAGCCGTCGGCATCCACCGGACGCGGATTGGTGGCGGTGGAATGATCCTTCGCCGCCTTCTCCGCCATGTCGTCCAACACCGAGGCCGGCACACCCATGGCACGCAGGCCGCGCGGCAGATTGAGCTCGGCATTGAGCGCATCGAAGAACGCGGCGATGTCGGCATCATCAGCCAGACCGAGCGCCAGCCGCAGCAGCGGCAGCCTGGCCGCGATCGCCGGACCATTGTAGCGCATCACGGCAGGCATCAGCACCGCATTGAGTGTGCCGTGATGCAGGCTCGGCGACGCGAGGCTGCCAAGCGCGTGCGACAACCCGTGCACCGCGCCAAGGCCCTTCTGGAAGCACAGGCCGCCCTGCAGCGCGCCCATCATCACTTCGGCGCGGGCGTCGCGGTCATCGCCCGCCGTCACGGCCTGTTTGAGATGGCCGACGATGCGCGCGGCGCCATCGAGCGCAATCGCATCCGCTGGTGGATTGAAGCGCGGCGACAGAAAAGTCTCGACGCAATGCGACAGTGCGTCCATGCCGGTTGCGGCCGTCATTACCGGCGGCAGGCCGAGCGTCAGCAGCGGATCGCAGATGGCACGCGCCGGGATCAGATGCGGACTGATCAGGCCGACCTTGCGGCCGTCCCCGAGCGTGATGAGGGCCGCGCGACCGACCTCACTTCCGGTGCCGGCAGTGGTCGGAATCGCGATCACCGGCGCGACGGCGGCGGTGATCCGCGCGACGCCGCCGTCGATCGCGGCATATTGCGCCAGCGGACCGGCATGGGTGGCGAGCAGCGCCACCGCCTTGGCGAGATCGATCGGCGAGCCACCACCGAGCGCGACGAGGCCGTCGCATCCGGCCTCGCGATAGCGTGCGAGCGCCTGCAGCGTCGCGCGCTCGGTCGGGTTCGGCGGCGTCGCGTCGAACACGACAGGCGCAGTGCCGAGCGGGGCGTTCACGCGCTCCGCCAGGCCGGCCGCGACGATGCCGCGGTCGGTGATGAGCATCGGCCGACGGATACCGAGCGCTGCGATCTCGTCGCCGAGCGCATCCGCCTCGCCGAAGCCGAAGCGAATGGTGGTCAGATAGGTGATCAGCGCCATGGCCAGTCGTCCGTTGCGTCGATCGATCAGAGATCGGTGCGTTCTTCGGAGATGTCGCGGCGCTGCTCCATGTTGAAGCGCCCCGCATAGATCGGCCGCCCGCCGGTGGTCGGACCGGGATACTGCACGATCAGGATATCACCGCCGGTCGCGGTCTCGAACTTGCCTTCGAAATGCGGGTCCGGATGAAAGATCATCGTGCCCTGCGTGTAGACATTGTCGTCGATCCGGAATTCGCCGCTCAGGATGTACCAGACCTGCGCGAATTCGTGATTGTGGATCGGATGATGCGCGCCCGGCTCCAGCCGCAGGATGCCCGCGTTCGGCTCGGTCGGCCGCTCCGGCCGCGGGTGGAACAGCATCTTGCCGGTCTCGCCGGGCCAGCGGATGGTCTCCCACTCCACATCGTCGATGTGCTTCGCCTCATAGGGCAGGTGCCTGCCGGTCGCGGTTGCGGTCTGCATGGATCAGTCTCCTTGGGGCTTGCTCTTGGGTGATCGAGGTGGGGCGGCGGCGCTCGGCACGCGCCACCAGTCGAAATGCTCGACCTTCTGCGGCGACTTCGCGACCACCATCAGGATGCGGGCTTCGTCCTCACTGATGTTGTCGGCGCGGTGCGGCAGCTCGGAGTTGAGAAAAATGCCTTCACCGGGCGAAAGATCGAACACCTCGGCGCCGACGTGAAAGCGGATGCGACCGCTGATCACGTAGCAGTATTCCTGCCCCGGATGAGACACCATCAGGTCCATCCGGTTCTTGCGCGGGAACGAGAGGTGAAATACCTCGAGGTCATCGTTCGGCATGCCGCCCGCGAACAATCGCCAGCGGTAGCCGGTGCTCGGGATGCTCTGGTCTTCGCCATCGTCACCATGGCGATGCAGCGTGACGTGGCTGCGCGACTGGTCCTGCGGCGCGGCGAACAACTCGCTGACGCCGATGTCGAGCGCCTGCGCGATCTGGATCAGATTGGCAACGGAGCTCGACACCTGCCCACGCTCGAGGCGCGACACGAAGGCATCGGACAGCCCGGTGCTGTCGGCCAGATCCTTCAGCTTCATGCCACGCTCCTCCCGCAGCGAGCGAATGCGTGCTCCAAGCCTCGCCAGCGTCTCGTCCTGCGTTTTCATTGCTCCGCCCCTCTCTCGAATTTGCTTCTCTGTCAATAAAAATTGCTCTACAAGCAATTTACATTGTGGCCCGCGCCGAAACTGCTGGAGATGCCTACGGCTCTCCGCGTCGAGCACAAGCAAATTTGCGTACCACGCAACAAAGCCAAACGGCAAACAAGACGCCCCCGGAGGAACCCCCGACCATGACAACCACTCTCAGGACCCTATGCGCGGCCATGACCGCGACGCTGCTGCACATTCCCGTCGCGCACGCCGCGATGTCCGACCATGTGATCCGCATCGGCGTCCTCAATGACCGCTCCGGCGCCTATGCCGATCTCGGCGGCGAAGGCTCGGTCGTCGCGGCCAAGATGGCGGCAGAGGAATTCGCCAACAGCATCGGCGGCGTGCCGGTCGAGATCGTCTCGGCCGATCACCAGAACAAGCCGGACATCGGGCTTGGCATCGTGCGGCGCTGGTTCGACACGGAGAAAGTCGATGCCGTCGCCGACATTTCAAATTCCGGCGTCGGTTTCGCGGTGACCGCTCTCGCCAAGGAACGCAACAAGATCGTGCTAAACGCGTCTGCCTCCTCGGACTTCACCGGCAAGGCCTGTACGCGGACCTCATTCCAGTGGGTCTACACGAGCTATACCAACGGCTACGGTCTCGCGCGGGCGCTCACCGCGCAGAGGCTCGACAGCTGGTTTCTGATCGCAGTGGACTATTCGTTCGGCCACGCCTTCGCCGCCGACATGCGCCGCGCAGTCGAGAACGGCGGCGGCAAGGTAGTCGGCGAGGTACGCCACCCGCTCAACACCGCAGACTTCAGTTCGGTGCTGCTGCAGGCGCAGGCGTCCGGCGCCAAGGTGATTGCGCTGGCCAACGCCGGCGCCGACATGACCAATTCGGTGAAGCAGGCCGCCGAATTCGGCATCACCCGCGGGCAGGCATTGGCGGCACCGACCGTATTCCTCACCGACGTCGACGCGATGGGCCTCGCAGCCGCGCAGAACCTGCAGTTCGTGACCGCATACTACTGGGATCGCGATGCCGAGTCGCGGGCGTGGGCCAACAAGTTCTTTGAGAAGGTTGGGCGGATGCCGACCATGACCCAGGCCGGAGTTTATTCGGCCGTGCGTCACTACCTGCGCGCGGTTCAGGCCGCAAATTCCGACGATGGCCTTGCCGTCGCAGCCAAGATACGCGAATTGCCCGTTGGCGACGCGTTCGCGCGCGGCACGGTGCGCCCAGACGGCCAGTTCGTGCACGACATGTACCTGGCGCGCGTCAAGACACCGGCAGCCTCGAACCGACGATGGGACTACTACGACATCGTCGCGACGATACCCGCCGAACAGGCCTTCCGCCCGCTCGGCGAGGGCGGCTGCGAGCTGGTCTCGCAGTAACGGCGCAGGCGGACGGTGACCTACACCACCGTCCGCCATCGCCGTAACGGCTTGTATGCAGGTTATCGAGCGGCGTCTCGTGGCCTCTGGCGTGCTTTCGTCACCAAGGCCTGAAATCGATGGACGGTTCTGCAGCGTTCAACTGCCGCAGTCAGTTGCGTGGCTCCCGCCGAAGGAATTGAGCAATCGGCGTCAAGGCGTCGATTGATGGCAAACCAGCCCACGCCTCGCTGCATGACGACCAGGGATAGGGAACCAGCGAAAGCCATTGCAGGACGGGCGCTTGATAGCTGGCCGGCAGCACGCACATCAACTCAATCTTGATGAATAGCCGCTTGACGCGACCGTCTCCGGCGGCATCGAAATCCCAAGTGTACTCACCGCACCCGACGCGCACGCCGCCGTCCGACCTGTTCGACATTCCCACCAGCCAGTCGCATTGAAACCGCGGAGTGCGATCGACGGCAGGACGTGAAAGGCAGAAGGTGCGCACATTGTCGTACTGCAATCCGAAGCTTCTTACGAGAACATCGGTGACGTTCTCCAAGCCGTGAGCGGAGCTTGGAAAGGAGATTGCGTCGGTCAGGAGCTGCATCTGAAGCTCGCAATCCGGCACGAACGCACGCTTCATCAGCAGGGGCAGGTTTCGATCCTTTGCCGCGATGTACGTGCTGATCGCCCCCGCTGCTGTGGTTGATCGAGGCTCACTCAAGCATTCTCTCCGGAGTTGCGCGACCACATGCCCGGTGACAACGGCGCTAACGACATCGCAGGAAACAACAAAATGGGCGCCGCCCAGCCAAGACTCACAATATCCCGCAAGCTTGATTCCTTCACCTTCTGCGAAGACGATTACGATCAGGCTGCCGGAAAGACGGAACATCGATCTGCTTGGATAGCTACGCCGACAGGCGCCCCCATTGGCCAGCGCAGAACGGCCTGCTCCCCCGGAGATCGCACCAGCAACCGGTCCCCAACGCTTCCAGAGCACTCGATCTGAAGATCGACGTGGCCACCCTGGTAGATCTGGGCAACAACGCTCCCCTTGATGACGCACGGCTCCCCGGGCGCCACAATCCTGAACTGCTCGGGGCGGACGAACAAGTCGACCGCCGCGGACTTCTCGAGCCCGGACAGGCGCTCGCCCGGCACCTGCACCAGGGCATCGCCAAGTGCGACGATCGCTTGCTCGGCCTGTATGCTCACAAGCTGGCCGCGCAGCCTGTTGTTGTCGCCGACAAAGCTGGCGACGAACGGGTCCGCCGGGCTGCGATAGACGTCGACAGGGCTTCCGAGTTGCCTGATACGGCCCTCGGACATCACCGCCATGCGGTCGGACATGCTCAGGGCCTCGCCCTGATCGTGCGTCACGAAGATCGTGGTCAGGCCCAGCTTGCGCTGAATCTCCCGCAACTCCACCTGCATCGAGCTCCGCAGACTCTTGTCCAGCGCCGAGAACGGCTCGTCGAGCAGCAGCACGGTCGGATTGATGACGAGCGCGCGCGCGAGCGCAACGCGCTGCTGCTGGCCACCGGACAATTGCCTGGGCTTGCGGTTCTCCATGCCCATCAGCTTAACCAGCGCCAGCGCATCGGCGACGCGCTTGTCGCGCTCAGCCCTGGGGACGCGCCGCGTCTTCAGGCCGTAAGCGACGTTCTCCGCCACACTCATGTGCGGAAACAGCGCGTAGTTCTGAAACATCATGCCGATGCCGCGCTGGTAGGTCGGAATGTCGTTCACGCGCTTGCCTTCGATCGAAATCGAACCGCCGTCCGGCCCCAGAAAGCCAGCGGCCAGCTTGAGCAGCGTGGTCTTGCCGCATCCCGATGGACCAAGCAGCGTCACGAACTCGCTGCGGCCGATGCCGAGCGTCACGTCGTTCAAGGCCACCACATCGTCAAATCGCTTGCTCACGACGTCGAAATGGACCGCCGCTTGTTCCCCTTCAAGATTCGCAGACGGCTTCAAGATCCGTGCTCCCTAGTGAGACTGCTCGATATTGAGGACCTTGCCGAGCCCGAGGAACGCATTGGCAAAGGCGATCAGGGCGGCGGTCCCGACGATGTACATGACCGACAATGCCGCCATCGATGGATCGGCGAACTCGCGCACGTAATTGTACATCGCGACGGGAAGCGTCTGGGTGCGTTGCGAGGTCACGAACAGCGAAGCCGTGAACTCGTTGAACGACAGGATCGCCGCGAACAGCCAGCCGCTGACGAGCCCGGGCAGCAGCAGCGGCAGGGTGACGGTGGCCAGGACACGAAGCGGTCCGGCGCCGAGGCTTGATGCCGCGTGTTCGTAGCTCTGATCGAGATTTCTCAGCGACACGTACACACTGCGCAACACAAACGGCAGCACCAGGATGACGTGACAGATCACGACGATGGCAAAGCCGCGGCTCAGGCCGACTTGCGCCGCAAGGATGAGAAAGCCGAGCCCGACCGTGAAATGCGGAATCACCAGGGGCGAGATGAGGATTCCCTCGATGGCGGACTTGAGCGGAAACTCGTAGCGATCGATGACAAATGCGAACATGCCGCCGACGCACAGCGCGATCGTCGAGCTCCAGGTCGTGACGATCAGGCCGTTGAAGAACCCTTGCCGGAAATCCTCGTAGGCGAGGGCCCGACCGAACCAACGCCACGACCAGGTCTGCGGCGGAAACGACAGGATGGGTTTGTCGTTGAACGCGGCGATCGTCACGACCGCTGCCGGCAAGATGAGAAACGCGACGATGACGAACACCGTCAGCAATCCGATCCAGCCGAGCACTTTCTGATAGGTCGAGCGCGGGATCATCAGTGCACCTCGATCTTCCGAAGCGGGCGGGAGGCAAGCCGAAGAAGTCCAAGCACCAGAGCCGTCAAAGCCAGCCCGGCCACGCACAACGTCGCGGCGAAGGGGAAATTGAAGCTCGAGAACCCAAGCTGGTAGACCAGATTTGAGATCATATTGACGCGGCCGCCGCCGATCAGCTGCGGCGTGGCGAATGCCGAGAATGTCCAGGCGAATGCCGTCGTGGTGCCGGCGACCACGCCCGGCAGCGACAGCGGCAATGTCACCGTCAGGAACACGCGAATGGGCCCGGCTCCCAGACTTTCGGCCGCTCGGGGATAGTCGCGGTCTATATGGGATAGTCCGGCGGCCAGCATGATGACCATGACCGGTAGCGTGACGTGCACGAGAGCGACCACAACGCCGAATGACGTGAACATCAGCTGCAGCGGCTTGCCGATGAGGCCGAGCGACATCAGCAACGAATTGATGAAGCCGTTGTTGCCAAGGACGATGATCCACGCATAGGTGCGAACGACCTCGCCCAGAAACAGCGGCGTCACGACAATCACGAGGAGAATGGATCGCAGGATCGGCTGTTCGACGCGCACCAGCGCATAGGCCAGCGGATATCCGACGATCAACGTCACGACCGCGGTCATCGCGCACACGACGACGGTATCGAGAAACACGCGCGCATAGAGTGGTTTCAGGAGGTCAGCGAAATTCGCCAGCGTCAATCCGCCGGGATCGAGCGATCCCGGCACGTAGGCCCTGAGGCTGTACTGCAGGACCGCAGCCATCGCCGCGAGGAATCCGACGGCACACAGCGTCGCCGGCGCTGTGAAGATGCGCAGGAATGGCTGCTGATTCATGAGCGGGGCCGATCTGGCAACGGATCAGTTCATGATGTTTTCGGCGAACCATTTGCGCCATTCCGCCGTCTTGCCGGCGCGCAGCTTGGCGTCGATGTTGATCTGCTGCTTCCATTGCTCCGCCGACGTGAAGACGCCAGGAAGCTTGGCGATGTCCGGGTCGATCTTCGCGTTGAGGACTGCCGGGCTCCCCTTTTTCTGCTTCGAAATCTCGGCCTGGATGTCGGGGTCATAGAGCGTGTTGATGAACTTGTACGCGAGGTCCGCCTTCTTCGACCCCTTCATGATCGCGACGGTGTCGATACCCAGCACCGCGCCTTCCTTCGGCATCGCGAGTGCAATCGGAATGCCCTGCCCGATCATGTAGTAGGCGTTCATCGAGAGCACGATCTGCACCGGCGTCTCGCCGCTCGCGAGCAGTTGCTGGCTGTTGGCGTCGTTGGTGTAGAACGCCTTGAAGTTTGGCTTCAGCGCCTTGAGCTTCTCCTCGCCCTTTTCCCAATGGGCCGGGTCGGCGCCGGCAAGAATGGCGGAGACTGCAATGATGTGGCCGGGATCGAAATCCGGAGCGGCGAGCTTGTCCTTCAGCTCCGACTTCCAGAGATCGCTCCAGCTCTCGAACTTGGTATCCTTGATCAGATCGGGGCGGTAGCCGATCGTGTAGACATAAGCCCAGGCGCCGAGGTGATAGGGACTGATCCGCGCCTCGTCCGCGAGATTCTTCGCATTGGGGATCTTCGAGGTATCGATCGCCTCGAACAACCCGTCATTGGCATAGAGCCACCCGACATGCGAGGTCGTGAACGTCACGTCGCTTTCGGGATTTCCCTTGGCGAGCTTTTCCTTGTTCAGCCGATCGATCGTGCCGCCAGTGATGAATTCGACCGGCACGCCGGTTTCGGCGGTGAATTTCCTGGCAACCGTCTCGGCCACCAGATCACGCCAACTGCCGCCCCAGATACTGACAACGAGCTTGTCTTGTGCGTGAGCCGGCAACGCAATCAGAACAGCGATCAACACAGACCAAAGGCGAAGCATAGGTGCAGTCTCCCTCCAGCGAAGGAATGCAGCGCCCGGCTCCAGCTGCAATCCTCGGTCATGAAATTAAACTTATCATCTGCTTAATAGTACCTTTTATCAGGCGGCCCATCGACCCGCAATAGGTTTGTCTTATCGACAATAGTACCTTTTGCGATTAGCCTGCGCTCGACGTTGGTTGAAATCGCGGAGGCAGTCGATGACGACATCGACGGAAGCTTTAGAGGCCCATCGGCCGTCGGCCGTTCTGAATGCGCTCAAGCGTCTTGGATTCGGCACCGTCGTCTCCGTCCCCGACAGCTGGCTGGGCGAAATTCTCATTCGCATCGACCGGGAGCCGGGCATGACGCTGGTGCGCGCAACCCATGAGGAGGAGGCGCTCGCGATCGCTTGCGGAAGCCGGCTCGGCGGCGTCCGCACCGCCCTGCTGGTGCAGAATGCCGGCGTGCTCAGCATGGGCGCGGGCATGGTGTCGCTCGCGCAGCGTTACCAATTCCCGCTTCTGATGCTGGTGTCCTACCGGGGCACGCCCGACGATCCGGTGTTCTACCACATACCGAAGGGCCGAGCGACGGAGCCGGTCTTCCGTGGCATCGGCCTCGCCCATGCCTGCACCGATCGATACCGTCCGATCGGTCCGCAGATCGAACATGCCGCAACCTATGCGGAGGAAGCTTCGTGTCCGTTTGCCCTGCTGATGGGTCGGGAGGATATCCAGTGGTGACCAATGCACGACCGACCCGCACCGATTACTACAGGGTGCTTGCCGGCAGTCTGCCGTCCCGCGCGCTCGTCGTGACGTCGCTCGGCAATGCCTCGTATTTGTGGGCATCGCTGCATCACGCGCCGGAGAACTTCTACTTCGAAGACGCCATGGGACTAACCCTCCCGCTGGCGCTGGGCCTGGCGATTGCTCAACCGGACCGCCCGGTCATTGCGGTTGAGGGCGATGGCGCCCTGCTCATGCATATGGGCGCGCTCGTTACGATTGGCGCGATGAACCCATCCAATCTCACCATCCTCCTGATCCAGAACGGCGTTCACGCAGCTTCGGGCGGCCAGGCCCTGACCAACGCAGCGCTCGATCTGGCACAACTGGCGCGCGCCTCGGGAATCCAGCACGCCGAGAATCTGAATGCGCCGGGCGCACTCGCTGCCCGCATCGCCGCGGCCGAGAAGCGCGATGGCGTCGGAGTCCTGGTTCTGGCGACAGAGCCCGACATCGAAGTCGTACGGCCCCCGATCTCGCTCGATCCGGTCGCAACAAAACATCGCTTCATGGCTGCGATTGAGGCGCCACGGTACATCCCGACGCTGTTCGGCGGCGGGATGCTCGAGCGGCCCTAGCCGACCGGATTTTGCATTTGTGCAAATCATAGCGGTCCGCTTCGTTATCGAAGCGGGCCGCTTTTTGCGCGCTCCCACATGTCACCAGGGGACGACGCTGCGATCTTAGGCACGGGACGTCGAAACTTTGAACTTGTCCGTCATTCATCACCTAGTACGATGTGTAGGACCATGGACTATTTGCTGGTTCGCTCGCTCTTGATGAGGACGACGACAACGATGCACAGCAACCAGGACGGCTTGCGGATTGATGTGGCCGCGTCGATTTCCGTCGGCATGCCGGTTATTCACTTCAATGACGGCGGCTCCCCGGTCCAAGCTGATGAGTTTGGTGAGACGGCGGCTGCAGATCATCCGCAACGCGGCGAACGTCGAATGTCGGTGCCCCAGGCCTTGCTGATGTGGATTTGCTCGTCTTCCGGTGAGGCATGGCCTTCCCTTGAACTCATCCTGGGCGCTGCGCCGTCGCGGCAGGACCGGATCTGGCGGGCTCCGGTTCACCTGCGGTCAGCCACCCAGGTAAGCGGACCGCACATGCTCATCGTCAATCAGATCCTTGCCGCTGCCGGATAGAACGATCGAACCGGTCTCCAGAAGATATGCATAGTCGCACATCTCGAGCGCCGAGTAGGCGTTCTGCTCGACCATCAAGATCGTCGTCCCGGACTTCCTGATGCCATCGATGATCGAGAACACCTGCTCGACGATGTTGGGGGCCAGACCGAGCGATGGCTCGTCGAACATCATGAGCCTGGGCTTGGACATGATCGCGCGCCCGATCGCCAGCATCTGCTGCTCGCCGCCGGATAGCGTTCCCGCCACCTGATGGCGGCGCTCGGCCAGTCGCGGAAACATCGCGAAGATCCGCTCCCGATCTGCCGCGATCTCCCGACGGTCGGAGCGCAGATACGCGCCCATGTCGAGATTTTCGTCGACGGTCATATCAGGGAACACACGCCGCCCCTCAGGGCAATGCGCGATTCCCTTGCCCAGGATTTCCCGCGCCGAGCACTTCGTAATGTCGTGCCCGTCGAACGTAATACGTCCGGCCGCCGACGGCAGGATTCCCGAGATCGCCCGCAACGTCGTGCTTTTGCCGGCACCGTTCGCTCCGATCAGCGCGACCAACTGTCCCTGCCCGATCGACAAGGTGACGCCCTTGAGCGCCTCGACCTTGCCATACCGGCAAACCAGACCGTTAATGTGCAGCATGCCGGCTGGCTCCTTCACCCAGATAGGCACGGATGACCTCGGGATTGCCGCGGATCGCCGCAGGCGGCCCTTCGGCAATGATGCGGCCGTAGTTGAGCACGACAATGCGATCGGAGACGCCCATGACCATGGGCACATCGTGCTCCACCAGCAATATCGACATGCCGCGGCCGTGCAGCCTGTTGAGCAGTTCCATGAACCGGGCGGTTTCCGTCGCGTTCATGCCTGACACCGGCTCATCCAGCAAAAGCATCGACGGGTCCGTTGCAAGTGCAAGCGCGACGCCGAGCAGACGCTGGTCACCGTAGGACAGCGACCCCGCGAGCTCGTCCGCACGGCGCGCGATCCCTACGATCTCGAGCAGTTCGTGCGCCAGATTCCTCAGCTCCGCCTCCGCGCGCCCTTCGCGCGGCAGTGCCAGCAGCGTATCCAGCAGCGTCGACCGGCTGCGCCGGTGCAAGCCGATCATCACATTCTCGAACACGGTCACGCTCTGGAACACGCTGGTACGCTGAAAGGTCCGCGCCAGGCCAAGTGACGTGACTTCATGCGGCTTGAGGTTACTCAGCGACGTATTCTTGTAGCGCACCTCGCCCTTGGTCGGCCGCAGAAAGCCGGTGATGACATTGAAGGCCGTCGTCTTGCCGGCGCCGTTCGGTCCGATCAGGCTGACAATTTCACCCTGGTTGACGACGAAGCTCATGTCGGTGATCGCAATCAACCCGCCGAAATGCACGGCGATATGTTCAACGGACAGAACCGGCTGCGGGGTATTGGCGGGCATAATGCTCATGGCGCGTCGTGCATCTTGGCTTGGAGCGGCTCAGGATCGGCGCGGGCGCCAGACGCTGCGAACCACTTCTCGATGGCGGGGACAATTCCCTTGGGCAGCACGAAGACGATGATGATCATCAGCAGGCCATACAGGATCCACTGAATCTCAGGGGTGGCGAAAGACCGGGCGGCGACCGGAATGAAGCCGAAGATGAGGCCGCCGACGATGGGGCCCGCGAGGGTGCCCTTGCCGCCCGAGATCACCATGATCACCATCGTGACCGTGTAGAGAAACGCAAACACGTCGGGATCGATGATCTTGAGGTAATGGGCGTAGAGGCTGCCGGCGGCCCCCGCGATGCCCGCCGAAAAGACCGCGGCCAGCACCAGATAGCGGGTCACGTCGATCCCGACCGAGACCGCGAGCGACTCGTTCTCCTTGAGCGCGATCATTGCCCGCCCGACACGAGAGCAGACGAGACGCTGGATGACGATGTAGGACACCACAAGGACGGCTAGCACGAGGTAGTAGTTGGATTGCTTGCTGTAGAAGTCGAGATAGCCGACCCCGGGCAGCCCCAGCGTCATTGGCGGGATCGAGGTCAAGGCCAGCGGTCCTTGGGTCAACTCGACCCAGTTCAGCGCGATCAGCCGGACCACTTCCGCAAAGCTGATGGTCACGATGACGAAGTAGGCACCTCGCACCTTGAAGGATAGCTTCCCGACGGCGTAGCCGCAGAGCGCGGCACCCAGCGTGCCGATCACGAACCCGATCCAGACCGGCCAGGGTTCGTGAACCACGCGGATACCGCCGATCAATTCGACATCGAAGCCCAGCGACACCAGCGCGCTGGTGTAGGCTCCGATGCCAAAGAATGCGACGTGACCCAGGCTCAGCTGTCCCGTGTACCCGAGCAGGAGATTGAGGCTCATCGCCGCAATGATGAGGATACCCGTCGTGATGAAGGCGTTCAGCAGATACGGATCGTGCAGCCAAAGCGGGACTGATGCGAACGCTGCGAGCGCCACATAGCGGATCAGGCGATTCATCCGATCCGCTCCGCGCGTGCAAACAGGCCGGTCGGCTTGAAGAGGAGAACGGCTATGATGATCAGAAAGCCCATGGCGTCGCGGTAGCCCGACGAAACGTATCCGGCACCAAGCTCCTCAGCCAGCGCCAGCAGGAAGCCGCCGATGGTGGCCCCGCCGATGCTGCCGAGACCGCCCAGGATGACGATGGCGAAAGCCTTCAATGATGCGAGATTGCCCATTTGCGGGGAGATGACATAGACCGGCCCAAGCAATGCGCCCGCCGCTGCCGCGAGGCTCGAGCCGATCGCGAACGTCGCCATGTAGATGAACTGGATGTTGACGCCCATGAGCGCCGCGGCGTCACGATCCTGGAAGGTCGCGCGCATTGCCTTGCCGAGCTTTGTGCGGTTGATCAGGAGATAGGACACGCCGATCAGGGCGAGGGCCGCGCAGAAGACGAACAGGCGCAACCAGGACACCGAAATCGAACCAACGACGAGCGGAAGTTCCGGAAACGGCGTCGAAACCGACTTCGCAACGCCACCCCAGACGAACTGCTCGCCATTCTGCATCACGATCATGGCGCCGATCATGACCAGCATGGTCGTATCGATGTCCGCGCCACGCATCGGGCGCAACAGGACGACTTCGATCAGTGCACCAGCAAAGCAGCCCAACACGACCGCCACGATCAGCGCAAGGAAGAAATTCAGGCCGAGCATCACACCGACGAAATACAGCGCATAGGCCCCGAAGGAGTACAGCTCGCCATGCGCGAAATTGACGACGCGCATGATACCGAAGATGAGCGTGAGCCCAATACCCAGCAGCGCGTAGGTGCTGCCCAGGATGAGCGTGTTGACGATGTGTTGCAGAAGCTCGGTCATGCTGATTTCCCGGCCGGACGACCGCTGATCCTCTCTTCAGAGCATGTTCAATGGGCGATGCAGTGCCAAGGCGCCACCAATTATGGCGGCGCCTTCCGCAAGTCGTCGAGCTCAGGAGCCGGACAGGACGATCTTCTCGTTCTCGATCTTGATCAGATAGAGATTGGGCATGCTCTGGCCGCTTTCCTTGCCGGCCGGCCCCTGTTTCTGGAACTTGATCTGACCATTCAGGCCGGCAAAGTCGGTCGTCCAAAGCGCATCGGTGATCGCCGCAGGCTCTGCCTTGCCGGCCCGCTGGATCGCATTGGCGATGGTGCGAATACCGTCGTAGCCGCGGAAGCTCTCGGTCGCTCCGGCGATCGCATAGCCGCGCTTCTTCCATTCGCCGAGGAAATACTTCGTCGCTGCCGGGTCAGGGGTCTTGTCCGGATACCAGGGCGCGAAGGTCGTCAGATGCATGGAGCCGTTCGCCGCGGCGCCGGCCTGCTCGATCAGCTGATCCGGATTCTGCGAGCCGCCCGTGGTGACGATCCGCTTGGTGATGCCGAGCGCGGCGGCCTGCTTCAACACCAGGGTGAGTTGCTCGACCGCGGTCGTGACCATGATCGTGTCCGAGTCGGTCGCCTTGATCTTGGCAAGCTGGGCGCTCATGTCCTGCGCGGCCTGATCCATGATCTCGACGAGGCCGACCTGAATGTTTTGCGCCTTCATGACCTTGCCGAAGTCCTCGGCCGATCCGCGGCCCCAGTCATTGTTGATGACGAGGAAGTCGGCCTTCTTGATGCCGAGTGACGGCATGATGGACTTGAACTCGGTCGCCTCGACCGAGGACGGCGGTGAGATACGGAAGATGTAGGAATTGCCCGACGTCGTGATCTTGCTGGAGGACGAGGTCTCCACCACCATCGGGACCTTGTATTCCATGAGCTTCGGCATCACTGCGAGCGTCAGGCTCGAGCCCCAGGCGCCCATGATCACTGGCACCTTGTCGCCGGTGATCAGCTTCTCGGCTACGGCTGCGGCCTCCGTCGGATTGCTCTTGTTGTCTTCGATGACCAACTCGATCTTGCGACCGAGCAGACCGCCCTTGGCGTTGATTTCGTCGGCGGCAATCTTGGCGCCGTTCACGACATACGTACCGGAAGCGGCGAACGGACCGGTGAGCGGCTCATTGACACCGATCTTGATGGTCTGAGCCGCCGCGCCCGTCACCAGTGCGGTCGACATCGCCGCGGCGAGGGCCGCGCCCGTAATCAATCCGTGTGCTCGCCTCATCTTTCCTCCTGTGCTCGCATGAGCCATGCCTAGGGAACGAAACACCGGTGCAGCGCGCCAGCTTATGGATGCTGGCCATTCGTCACCGCGGTGATGATCCTATCATCCTATTATTAGTATCTTAAAGATACTTGTGATCTGTCGTCAAGCAGGCGCCCTGCTCTATTTTTGTTTTGCATTGCCCTCATTTGACGCAGGCCGCTCATCATTTGCGCGATTGCTTTCGGCTAGACCAATTTCGAAACTCCTTCGACGGACACGATGCCGCGCGTGCGGATCAGGCGTTCGCCAAACTCGCTTCTTTGTTGAACTCGATGGTGAGTTGATCCCATTCGCCCAGGCTGTCCTGAATCTTGCTCCAGAAGGACTGCGACCGGCGTCGCTCAAAATCGGCGACTGAAACGCCTTGCTGTTCGACCCAGGTGTAGTAGCCGAGGTTGAAGACGGCGCGTCGCGAAAGCTCCGTCAGCTCGACAACATTGTCGGATGCGGCGCCGAGCAGGCAGGCGCCGAAGATTTCGGCGGCATTCACCTGATCAAGACCACGCGCGTAGTGCTTCTCTTCGAACTGCCTGCGTTCGCTGCCGTACATGGAGGCACTGTCCGTCGCCACGGTGACGATGGCCTTCTCGGGCCCGTAGTTCATCAGCTTTGCCAGCTTGATCGAGGCGATGACGTTGGCGAGCCCGGAGATGCCGACATGGTCAAAGGCGCGCACCAGCACGGGGTCGAGTCCGCAGCGCGTCTCGAGATAATCCCGGCCCGCTTTCGAGCCGAACAGCAGATTGAGCTGGTCCGTGGTTCGGTCCGAGACCCCGACGACGAAGTCGAGGTTCATGACATTGTGAATCAGCGGAATGTGCTTGTCGCCGATCCCCTGGATGTTGTGCTCGCCATAGCCGTTGTTGAGCATCGTTGGACACTCGAGCGCCTCGACGGCAACGACTTTCGAGCCCCAGCGCGTCTTGAGAAAATCACCCGCGGCGATCGTCCCCGACGATCCGGTCGCCGAGACGAAGGCCGCCAGTTCGTGGCTCTCGTTTTGGTTGAATGCCTTGAAGGCATCTTCCGCCGCGCGCCCCGTGCATTCATAGTGGATGAGATAGTTCGAGAACGACGAGAACTGGTTGAGAATGATGTTGCTGTCGTCCCGCCTGAGCTCCGCGCACTTGTCGTAGATCTCCTTGACGTTGCTCTCGGTGCCGGGTGTCCGGATGATGTCGGCAGGGTCGCTGACCCACTTCTCGAGCCATTCGAAGCGCTCGCGGCTCATGCCTTCGGGCAAGACGGCCACGCCGCGACAGCCGAGGATCCGTGAAACGGCGACACCGCCGCGACAGTAATTGCCGGTGGAAGGCCAGACGGCCTTCTGCCTTGACGGATCGAAGCGCCCGGTCACGAGCTGCTCGATCAAGGCAGCATAGGCCGGCAGCACCTTGTGTGCGCCGATCATCGGAAAGCGGTCACCGAGCAGCACGATGATCTTGGCATCGACGCCGGTGATCTCCTTCGGCAGCACGATATGGCCCGGCACCAGGTCCCTGCCCCGGCGGTTTTCCGCATTGTACCAGTGCATGCGCCAGAGGTTCGCGGCACTCGGCTCGTCCGGTCCTACCGCCGCGATGTCCTCCCACACCTTGGCCGACGGAAGCGGTGGGTGCGCGAGCTGGGAGAAGGTCGGCAGCTTCAGGTTAAGTCTGCGCGCCTGCGCCGCAGCCTGCCGCCAGCCTTTTCTGTCGACAATATTCGGCTCGATCACAAACGCCATTTTCAAACATCCCTGTTGGAGAGTTCTCTGCTCTCGCGGCCTTCCGGGTCCTTTAGCACCCCGCGGATCGCATCTCGGTGCCGGTCTGCCGCTCGCGGACCGCGTCAAATGAGCGCTGCCTCCGCACCTCGTCCGCGACGCCGTAGGTCGTCGTGCGCTGACGCGGCACACGGCCTGCCGAAACGATGATCGATTCGAGCTCCTGCGGCGTCATCTCCTGGCCGTGCGAGGCGCCGGCCGACCGCGAGATGCTTTCATCCATCAGAGTACCACCGAGGTCGTTCACGCCGGCCGAAAGGCAGTGCCGCAGCCCCTCCGGTCCCATCTTGACCCAGGACGCCTGGATATTGGTGATGTGCGGATTGAGGACGAGGCGCGACACCGCGTGCATGAGGACCGCCTCGCGGAATGTCGGGCCCGGACGCGCCCGGCCCTTGAGATAGACCGGCGCTTCCATGTGAACGAACGGCAACGGTACGAGCTCGGTAAATCCGCCGGTCTCCGCCTGCAGGCGTCGCAGCCGGAGCAGATGCCGCGCCCAATGGTCGTAACGTTCGATATGGCCGAACATGATGGTGGCCGTCGATCGGAGCCCGATCGAATGCGCCGTGCGCATCACGTCGAGCCACTGCTGGGTCCTGATCTTGTCCGCGCAGAGCATCTCGCGCACCTCGTCGTCGAGGATTTCAGCGGCCGTTCCCGGCAAAGTGCCGAGGCCTGCCGCCTTCAGCTCCTGCAGGAACTCGGCGACGGAAATGCCGAGCGTGTGCGCGCCCTGATGGATCTCGAGCGGCGAGAACGCATGAAGATGCATGGCCGGAACGGCGCCCTTCACGGCCCGGCAGATATCCAGATACTTCTGCCCGGTATAGGAAGGATGGATGCCGCCCTGCATGCACACCTCGGAGGCGCCGCGGTCCCAGGCCTCGGTGACCCGCTGCGCGACTTCGGACATCTCGAGGTCGTAAGGCCGCCCGCGCAGATTCTCGCTCATCTTCCCCTTCGAGAAGGCGCAGAACTGGCATTTGAAGGAGCAGATGTTGGTGTAATTGATGTTGCGGCAGACGACGTAGGACACCACGTCGCCGTTGACGCTGCTGCGCAATTCGTCGGCCGCCCGGCAAATGCTGGTGAAGTCGGTCTCGTGAGCGCGGAACAGCCTGACAATCTCGCCTTCCGACAGCTCATTGCCGCGCTGAGCCCTGGCGATTACGGATGTCACCTCGCCGCCATGCCCGATGCGTGGTGCGGACTTCAGCCATCCGAGCTCGCGCGACGGAATCCCGCCGACGTGGCCCGGATGCCAGTCGTCGCTGCGCGGAAATCCGTCGCCGTCGATGCGATCGAGGACCGACTTCAGCAGCTTGGTGTCGAGCCAGCGCGACGGATAGCGTGCGAAGCTCGGATAGATCGGCAGCCGCTTCTCGAGCCGCTTGCCGGTGGACCGTGTTGCAGCGTCCAGCAGCCGCAGATGCGGCCATGGTGCTTCGGGATTGACGTGGTCGGGCGTGACAGGCGACACGCCGCCCCAATCGTTGATCCCTGCCGCAACAACGCGCCCCAGGGCTGCCGGGCTCAGGTTCGGCGGCGCCTGAATGTTCATCTCCGGCTCGAAGATCAGGCGGGCAATGGCGATGGTCCAGAGATGATCGTCCACGGAGGGTGCCGGCGCATTGGCCATGCGCGTGCCAACCTTCGGCCGGAAGTTCTGGATGATGATCTCCTGCAGATGGCCATGCGCATCATTCAGGTCGCGCAGCGCAAGCAGCGCATCGATCCGTTCGGCCCGGGTCTCCCCGATGCCGATCAGGATTCCCGAGGTGAAGGGAACGGCCTGCTCACCGGCGGTCTTGATCGTCTGAAGCCTGACGGCCGGCACCTTGTCCGGCGATCCGAAGTGCGGACCGCCCTTCGCGCAAAGCCGGTCGGACGCGGACTCCAGCATGATGCCCTGCGAGACCGAGACCTTGCGCAGCATGGCAAGGTCGAGCTCGCTCATGATCCCGGGATTGACGTGAGGCAGCAGGCCGGTCTGCTCGAACACCGCCCTTGCAACTTCGGCGAGATACGACAGCGAGGATTCGTGGCCCAGCCTTGTCAGCTCCTCACGCGCGACGCGGTAGCGAAGCTCCGGCTTGTCACCGAGCGTAAACAGCGCCTCATGACAGCCGGCTTCCTTGCCGGCCCTGGCGATCGCGACGGCTTCGTCGACCGAGAGATACGGTTTGACGTTCGAACGCGGCGCGTGAGCGAACGTGCAGTAGTGACAGACATCGCGGCAGAGCTGGGTGAGCGGGATGAATACCTTGGGCGAATAGGTGATGACATCACCGTGCGCGGTATCCCTTCGCCTGGCGGCAGTCGTCAGGAGCTCGTCGATGTCAGTGAGATCGATGAGCCTGTAAGCCTCGCTTCGGGACAGGCGACGGTCGAACGGAAGACTCAAGACGGACGTCATCAGAACAGCCTCACGGGAACGGGATGGTCGTCGATGCCGAAGCGCTCGGCAATTCTGAGGTCATCAAGAAGCGAACCCGTCGTTCCGAGGTTTTGCGACGAGATCAGATACGGACCAAAATCGATCGGGCAGTCGATGTCCTTGCCGATACCATGGGACTTGAACACGCTGCAGCTCAGTTGCCGCTGCCGCGCCAGGTCGCGGTGCGCGCGAAAGCTCTCTTCGCCAAATCGAGGCTCCAGCATGTCGGGCGCCCGCATCGCCAGGGCATTGGTGCCACCATCGTAGAGTGCAGGTACGAGCACGACCGGCGTGTGGTCCAGCAACCGGATGACGTGTTCGAAGTCCTCCGGACGGGCGAACGGAATATCGGCGGGGACAACAAGAACCCGCCGCCCGTACGGCCGGAACGCATCGAGACCGCGCCGCACCGCGGCATTAACGCCGGTCTCGACCTCATCAAAGATCATGGCCGCGCCAAAACGCTTGGCGATCGCGAACGCCTCGGGATCGGCACTCACCACGGCGATGCCGGCCAGCGAGCGCGTATCCCGCAGGTTGCCGAGCACGTCGCACAGCATGGCTTGCGCCAGTTTTGCGCGCTCGGTCGCCACCAGGATATCGCACAGCCTGCTCTTTGCTTGACTGAACCGCTTGACCGGCACCAGCGCCCAGGTTTCGGAATCGTCCATCGCTTCGCTCAACCTTTCAGTCGATCAAGAAACTGAAGACACTCGCGTGCCAACTGAACACGCTCTTCCTTCGCGCGCATGATCGTGTTGGTCACATGCACGGGAATCCCGATCGCACCGGCGTCGGCCTGATCCTCTCGATCCATCACCAGACCGTCGAGGAAGCCATAGTGCCTGACGATCGAGGCGCAGTTTGTCGCGACGCCGAGCTCGTTCATGATCTTCACGGTCGGTCCCTTGATGGCGCGGCCGCCGACCAGCGGCGAGACTGCCACAATGGGGGCCCTGGTCGTGTCCAGGGCCGCCCGGATACCTGGAACGGCCAGGATCGGATCGATGCTGAGATACGGATTCGATGGACAGACAATGATGGCATCGGCGGCGCCGATGGCCCGCAGCGCGGCGTCGGTCGCGGTTGCATCGCTGGGGTTCTGGAATTCGATCTTCCTGACCTCGGGCCGGGCCTGCAGCTCGACGAAATAACGCTGAAACGCGAGCCTCTGATCGGCCGTGACGACGATCGTCGCAAACGGATCGTCGGTCATCGGCAGGATGCGCGCCTCAATGGCGAGATGCGATGCAATCCTGCCCGTGAAGTCGGTCAAGGTGACGCCGGCGCCGAGCGCGCGCGAGCGCAAGACGTGCATGGCAAGATCGCGGTCGCCCAAACGAAACCAGGTCTCGCCCTTGAGGCCGCCGAGCGCCTCCATGAAATTCCAGCTTTCGCCAGCACGTCCCCAGCCACGCTCTTCGTCGGCGAGTTCGCCGAGCGTGTAGATGACCGTGTCGATGTCCGGCGAGATCGTGAGACCGAGATGCTCGAAGTCGTCGCCCGTGTTCACGACAACGGCGAGCTTGGCGCCCAGCAAGCGATTGAGGCCATAGGCCAGCTTGGCGCCGCCGACCCCGCCGCAAAGCGCAACAACGTTGAGGTCGGCGCCACTCATCGAAACATGTCCTGGCTCTTGGGCCGCGCGAGCGCGGCCGCGGGTGAGACCGGTCCATCAAGCGTGAGGCCACGGACGAGGATGATCGGCATCCCCTCGCCCGCCTGCCCCATCAGGAGTGAAGCGCCGCCGGCGATCTCATCGGCGATGGCGATCTCGGTCACGCGCATCGCCCGGCCGAACATGTCGGGGACACCGATCTGGCTCAGCAGCGAGGGAATGCCGGCCGCGCCGATCGCCACCCCGACGACACCGTTGCGCCAGGGGCGGCCAAAGCTGTCGTTGATGATGATTCCAAGATCGAGGTCGCCGGCTGCGTCCAGCGCGACCTTCAGCTTCTGCGCGGATCCGTCGGGATCCTTGGGCAGCAGCAAGACGCGCTCTTCGTCGTCACGATGCTCGATGTTCGATTGATCGATCCCGGCGTTGGCCATGACGAAGCCGAGCCGGTGGGCGGCGATGACGACGTTCGGCCGGGTCTTGACGACCTCTGCGGATTCGCGAAGCACGACCTCGAGGAAGCGCGGGTCCTTGCCGACCGTCGTTGCGAGTTCGAGCGCCTGCGCGGACGGCTCGACGTCGCTCAGCCGAACGTAGCGCCCTTCCGATTTCGAGACGATCTTCTGCGCAATGACGAGGATGTCGCCCCGCTGCAGGTCTAGGGACATCCCGGCGAGGCTCTGCCTGATGAGCGCGGCAAGATCCTCGCCCGGCTCGACGCGCCGAATGTCCTGCAGGGCGATGTATTCGACTCGCGTCCCCACGGGCATGGATCAGACACCCGGGCTCGCAGACAGGCCGGTGATGCGGATGCCGGCACCGGGCACCTTGTAGCGCCGATTGATCCCGATCAGCACGGATGTCAGCGCCTCCGCCGCCGCCGAGTTTGCCAGCACGCCGCCGTCGATGCCCGCGGATGCAACTTCGTTCGCAAGACCAATGACGATGTCGCGCGCCGCCTTGTCGTCGCCAAAGACCAGAACGTCGCAATCCGCCTTGCCGCCCTGGTGCAGCTTGGTTGCGCCCACATTGTGGAACGCGGAGACGACGCGCACGCCGGGTCCCAGCAACTGCTGCGCGATCTGCGCGGCCGATCCGGCGGACGGAAGCTGGACGACCGACACTTTCGGCGGCACCAGCGGGACCGCCGCATCCACCACGATCTTGCCCTGCACCACGTCCTTGACTTCGTTCAGCGTCGCATCATGGCTGGCGAATGGCACAGCAACGACCACGATGTCGGCAGCCCTGGCAGCGGCGGCATTGTCGTCGCCCGCGACGTCACCGGTCATGGTCTCAGCCGTGCTCCGGGCCTTCTCCGCGGAGCGTGAACCGAGAATGACCCTGTAACCGGCCGCAAGCCAGCATTTTGCGAGGCCGGATCCCAGGTCACCGGTTCCTCCAAGGATGGCAATCGTCGACTTCGTGTTCATGTCTCGGTGGCCTTTCCAGGATTAGTCGAGGGGCATTTCGGTGAGCGGCACGAGCTTGACGCCGGCCTTCTCGAGGCCTTCCCGCACCGCACGGGCCGTGGCGACGCCCGTGGGCTCGTCGCCGTGGACGCACAGCGAATGGACCTTGCATTTGATCTTCTTGCCGTTGCGGGAGGTGATGGTGTTGTTCAACACCATGTCCAGCACCTGCCGGGTCGCGACCGCGGCGTCCTTGATGACCGAGCCCGCGATCTTGCGCGAGGTCAGATTGCCGTCGTCGTCGTATTGGCGATCGCAGAAGCCTTCGATCGCGACGGCAAGTCCGAGCTTGCGGCCGGCCTTCTCCATCTCCGACCCCGCCAGCGCCACATAGATGATGCGCGGATCGACGGCCTTGATGGCGCGGCCGATGGCCAGCGCGTATTCGGCGTCTTCGGCGGCCATGTTGTTGAGCGCGCCGTGCGGCTTGAGGTGGGTGACCCGCTCGCCCTCGTAGGCCGCCATCGCCTGCAGCGCGCCGATCTGATAGGCGACCATGTATTCGAGGTCATCGGGGCGCATATCGATGCGTCGACGCCCGAAGCCCCAGAGATCGTTGAAGCCGGGATGCGCACCGATCGTGACGCCGAGGCGCTTGGCTTCGCGCACGACGTTGCGCATCACCCGCGGGTCACCGGCGTGAAAGCCGCAGGCGATATTGGCCGATCCGATGATCTCAAGGATTCCGGCATCGTCGCCGATGTCGTAGGCGCCGAACCCTTCGGCCATGTCGGCGTTCAAGTTGATCGATATGGTCATCCGTCACCTCGTGCGCTTGAGCTATAACATCCTATTATTGGTATGACAATATGTTTACCTAGACAATTTTCCCGCTTTTCCGAACATTGGTTTGGACTACGAAGACAGTACGGAGGTGGTGAGAACCGCATTGAACTATCATACCAATGATAGTATGTATTCAACTCTCTAGCAAGCTACGCTGCCCGACGACGATACGACCGATCAGCGGCGGCTGCTCCACCAAACAACTCATCGCGAAGGCCGGTTCGAATGTTCCTGTCGAATACAAGTTCATCTCACGAGCAACCGCTTGACCCGGCGGATGCCGCTACGCTGGCGCGTGAGGAAGCCAGCGAAGTCGAGCGCTTTCTCAGCTTCCGGCCGAACCACGCCGAAACGCCGCTGCGATCGCTGCCGGCGCTCGCCCGCGAATTCGAGGTGAAGTCCATCCATATCAAGGACGAATCGCATCGGCTCGGCCTCGGCAGCTTCAAGGCCCTGGGCGGATCCTACGCCGTCGTCAGGCTACTGCTGGAGCATGCCGGCAGCAAGCTGGGCCGCGCGGTGGACATCAGCGAGATCGGGACCCCTGCCATCCGCGAGATCGCGCGCAGCCTGACCGTCGGCTGTGCCACCGATGGAAATCACGGCCGATCGGTCGCAGCCGGCGCGCAGATGGTCGGAGCCAAGGCGGTCATCTTCGTGCATTCCGGCGTCACGGACGAGCGCGTACAGGCGATTGCCCGCTTCGGCGCGGAAATCGTTCGGGTGCCCGGCACCTACGACGACTCCGTCGCTGTCGCCGACAAGGTCTGCCAGGACAATCACTGGATCGTCGTCTCTGATACGTCTTGGCCCGGCTATGAGCGCATCCCCGGACTGGTCATGCAGGGCTATACGGCGATGCTGAACGAGATCCTCCGGCAGCAGCCGGAGGCGCCCACCCATGTCTTCGTCCAGGCCGGAGTCGGAGGCCTCGCGGCGGCAGTCGCCGGTTACTTCGATGTCGTCTTCGGCAAGAGCCGGCCGACATTCGTGGTCGTAGAGCCCGAACGGGCTGCGTGCCTCTATCAAAGCGCCGTTGCGGGCGCGCCGATCAAGATCGCCCATGGCGAGCCAACGATCATGGCGATGCTCGAATGCTACGAGCCTTCTCTGGTTGCGTGGCGCATCCTGTCGCGAAAGGCGGATGCGTTCATGATGGTCGGCGAAGAAGGCGCCGCGGCAGCGATGCGCCGGCTCGCGCACCCGACCGGCGGCGACCCGGCCATTGTGGCCGGCGAAAGCGGCGCCGCGGGACTGGCTGGCCTTTGGCGCGCCGCCAAGAGCAGCGTTACGCGTGAAAAGCTGGGCTTGAACCAGGCATCGCGTGTGCTGCTGATCAACACCGAAGGCGCGACCGACCAGAAGCGCTACACGGAGATCGTGGGAGCTTCGCCGGCGAGCATCCTCGCTTAGCGGCAATGAGGAGCGGGTCTTGCGCCCGCTCCCTCGTCAGGCCTTCGTTCGCTTCTTCGATTTTTCGAGAAGATCGGAACGAAGCGCGAAGCAACTGCGATGATAATGGATATTGGCGACGTAGACCGCGATGTCGTTGCTGTCGACCAACACCAGGCGACAATCGGCAGTTGGTTCACCGAGGCCGATCTTGAGCAGCTCGGCCGTTTCGGGATCGGCCACGCCGATCGTCACGACCTGATGGGCATGGGCGAGCGTGATGTCGTCCATCTCCATGATCTTGGTCAGCGCAGCCGTGTGGGTGAAGCGCTTGCGGTCCTTGAGATAGAGGTTGCGCGCCAGATGGAGATTGACGACCGAAAACGGCTCGTCCTCGTTGTACTGAACGCTTCTGAGAAAGGCGTAGCCGGCGGCAGGCTTTCCTTCATGCGCGGCGAGCCGGGGCGGCTCCGCATTCTCCTCGACATAGACGCGCTTGAGGACGTTGTTCCTGACGGAATCGACCATCGACTCGAAATCGTTGGCCAAGTTCAGCCAGTGACGATTCTTGGGCCGTCCGGACACGAAGGTCCCACGACCCTGCTGCGCATCGAGAAGACCCTCGTTCCGCAACATCTCGATCGCCTGCCGGACCGTAACGCGCGCGACACCGAATTCGGTTTCCAGCTCCTCGATGGTCGAGATCTTGTCGCCCTCTTGCCATTGCCCGGACTCGACACGCTGACGCATCACGGATGCGACCTGCACGTAGAGGGGGACCCGGCTGCGCTCGTAGTTTGGGACTAGCTTATTCATGATAGTAAGATAGTCCATTTCATCGCCAAAGGCGAGTTTTTATCGCCGGACAACTAGGATCGTCGCAACAGCCATCGAAGCCCGCGTCTCAGATAATCCAACGCCATCGATCGCATGAGCGCGCCGGCGTCGAATTCCCTGACCATGGCCGGCTCACCCTCGCCCCCTCCCGATCGATGGGAGAGCCTTGTCTCGAGGTTCTGGACAAAGACAGCGATGATTCGTCCGGCCACATCCTGGATCAGGCCCGAGCGGCTGAACTGCGCCAGGGCCCCAGTCAAAGTGAAGCCAATGTTGAGATCGACCCTGGTTTGGCTTTCCGCGTCACCCGGCTTGACGGCATAGCCGATCAGACCGCGGGTCGAGGAGTTGCTGCGCTTGTCCTTGCCTGCGCCGACAATCGTGCCGGTGCGGGTCGCATCGTCGCGCGTCACGTCGGCGATGCCCTGAAATTCGGCAGAGATCGGCCCGACCTTGATCTTGATCTGGCCGTCGACGTGACCATCGACCGGCTCTCGGGCGAGCGATGCGCCCGGCAGGCAAGCCGCGACCGCACCGATGTCGGAGAAGAAATTCCAGACGTCATCGACCGGATGCCCGACGGTGAAGCTCTGCATGAAGGTCGTTTGCGGCTTCCAGCTCGTATCCCTGAGCGAGGCCGCCGCCGGAGCTTCTGCTTTTTTCACAGCTGGTGCGGCGTTTGCCTTGGGCCGGACGGAAGCCGCAGTCACCGGGGTCGCATTGCCGGAGCCCGACGGTCCAAGGCGCGTCCGGTTTCCGTTTGGAATCGCCGCGATCCCTCGCTCCCGGCGATCCGCGATCACACCCTGGATCGCACGGACAATGCCGACATAGCCGGTGCAGCGACAAAGGTTTCCGCTCATGGCCACGCGAATGTCGCGCTCGCTGGGGTCCTGCATGCGCAGCACGACATCGCGCGCCGACACGACCATCCCCGGCGTGCAATAGCCGCATTGGAGGCCGTGTTCCCTTGTAAAGGCCGCACGCAGCTCGCGCGTGATCTCGTCGTCGTCAAGCCCCTCGATCGTCGTGACGTCTGCCTGCTGGCATGCCAGCGCGAAGGTGATACAGGAGCGCGTCGGCACGCCATCGACAAGCAGCGTGCACGCGCCGCAGACGCCGTGCTCGCAGCCCAGATGGGTGCCGGTCAGATTGAGCTTCTCGCGGAGAAAATCCGCAAGATGCGTCCGCGGCTGAATCTCCGCGCTGACCGCGCTTCCGTTGATGTTGAGGCTACAGATGCTCATTGCGGCCGCGCCTGCTCGATCGCGCGGCGCAGCGCGGCGACGTGGGTTTGCTTATCCAGGGGATCGACCATCCCTGCCTTCTCCAAAATCTCGCCGACGGCCCTGCCGTCGAAACTGTCGCTCAAACGCGGCGCGCGACCGTCGCCGATTACATTGCATGCCTTGGCAATGACGACCGGACGGCTCTCCGTTGCGCCAATCACCGCACGGCTGACGCCACGATCGGGGTCGGTCATGAAGGCGCCTATCGCGTGGGCGAATTCGCCGGTCTTGCGACAGCTCTTGTAGTAGCCCCAGCGCGCCGACTTGCTCAGTCGCGGCACCACAACGCGAACCAGAACTTCGCCGGGGCGCAGGTCGGCTTCCAGCGCGCCCACCATGTAGTCCTCAACGGTCACGATCCGCTCTCCGGCCGGACCACGCAGCACGACCTTCGCGCCTACCGCAGCGAGGATCGAGTGCCAGTCGGCCGACGGATCGGCATGCGTCAAGCTTCCGCCGATGGTGCCGCGATTGCGCACCGCGCGATATGCGATGCCATTGGCCACTGTCGGCAGCGCGCCGCGGGTGACGTCGGTGACGCGGAGATCCTCGATATCGGCATGCGTGACACAAGCCCCGATCGAGATTTCGTCCGCCCCATCACTGAAACAACGCAGCTCCTCGATCCCGGTCAGGTCGACGATCAGATCGGGCTGCACGAGCCTGAGATTCAACATCGGCCCGAGCGACTGGCTCCCGGCCATCATTTTGACGGTCCTGCTGTCGTCCGCGATGAGTCTGATCACCGCGTCGATCGCATCGGGGCGTGCGTAGTCGAAATTGACAGGTTTCACGCCGGCAACCCTTCCGCAACTTTGGGCGCCTTCTCCTCGCGGCGCTCGGCCGCGGTCCGAATGGCTTCGAGAACACGCCGTGGCGTCATTGGCGTGTGCAAGACCTGGGCTCCAAGAGGCCGCAATGCGTCATTGACCGCATTGCCGATCGCGCCTGGAGGCGCGATGGCACCGCCCTCGCCGATGCCTTTGACACCGAATTCCGTATAGGGCGCCAACGTCTCCATGTGGCCAAGCTTGGGCGCCGGCACTTCGGTCGGGCCTGGCAGCAGATAGTCGGCAAAGGTCGAAGCGAGCGGCTGCCCCGAGCTATCAAAATTCATCTCTTCATACATCGCGGTGCCGATGCCCTGCGCCAGCCCGCCGTAGATTTGCCCGTCGACGACCATGGGATTGATCAGCTGGCCGCCGTCTTCGACGACCACGTAGTCGATCAGCTCGATATCGCCCAGTTCGGGATCGACGGCGACCACCGCGATATGCGTTGCATAGCTGAACGTGCCGGAATCGCGCGCCGGCTTGTAGCCGATGGTGACTTCCAGGCCCCGCGGATCGACGGTTGCCGGCAGGTCCTGCGGCCGGCGGTACCAGGTGTGCGCGATTTCGTCGATCTTCACGCTGTTGGACGGACCAACGACCGCGCCATTCTGGAGCTTGACGTTCTCGACCTCGGTCTGCAGCAGATGCGCGCCAATGCCCTTGATGAGCTTGGCGAGCTCACGCGATGCGGTCGCAACGGCGCCGCCGGACATCACCGCGCAGCGCGATCCCCAGCTGCCCGTCGAGTAAGGCGTGTACTCGGTGTCGCCGTGAACCAGCTTGATGCGCGCGATGTCGATGCCAAGGATCTCGTGCGCGACCTGCGGAAGCGTGGTCTCCATGCTCTGACCATGCGAATGCGCGCCGATGCGCAGCTCGAGGCCGCCGTCGGGAGTCATGCGGGCGGTCGCCTGTTCGTGCCCCGGAACCATCGGGATGCCCCAGCCTGCGTAGACCGACGTGCCGTGCGCGCCCTGCTCGCAATAGACGGATAGACCGACCCCGATCAGCCGACCGTCTGGCTCACCTTTTTTCTGGCGCGCACGCAGACCGGGCAAGTCGATCTTTGCGAGAGCCTGCCGCAACGACTCCGGGTAATTTCCGCTGTCGAAATGCTTCTTGGTGATGTTGTCGAACGGCATCTGCTCCGGCCGCACCAGGTTCTTGAGCCTCACCTCGTAGGGTTCAAGACCGCATTCGTGTGCGATCGCGTCCATCATCAGCTCGATCGCGTAGCAAACGCCGGTGCGGGCAACGCCGCGGTAAGGCAGGATCGGGCACTTGTTGGTGGAGACCGACCAGGTGCGGCAGCGATAGGACGGGAAGTCGTACGGGCCGGGCAGGATGCTGGCGATCTGCGCAGCTTCGAGACAGGCCGAAAACGGATAGGACGAATAGGCACCTGAATCGACCGAGGCTTCGCACTCGACACCGCGCAATTTCCCGTCGCGATCGGCATAGACGGTGATGTTGTAGTGATGCTCGCGGCAATTCGCCCCCGCCGTCAAATGCTCGCGACGATCCTCAATCCAGCGCACCGGATAGCCGCAGCGCATGGCGAGCCAACCGAGGCAAACATCCTCCGTCAGCACGATGCCCTTGTAGCCGAAGCCGCCGCCGACATCGGGCGAGACGATGCGGATATTCAGCTGCTCAAGCTTGAGGCACTCCGACAGACCGTTGCGCACGATGTGCGGTTGCTGATTTCCGGTGTAGAGCACGAGCTGATCCATCCGCTTGTGCCAGACAGCGACCGTGCCGCGGCCTTCCATCGGCGCCATGCTCTGCCGCGCGGTCGATATCTCGCGCGTGATCTTGATCGGAGCGTCGTAGGCCGCCTCCATGTTGATGTCGACGAATGTCTCGAGGAACACATTGTCGCCCCACTCCTCGTGCACCAGGGCGGAGTCCGGACGCCGCGCCAGGAGCATGTCATGCACGGCCGGCAACTCCTCGAAATCAATTTCGACGGCAGCCGCAATGTCCTCGGCTTCCGCGCGGGTATCGGCGACGCACATCGCGATCAATTCGCCGACCTGACGGACCTTCTCGAACGCCAGGATCGGCTGATCGGAGGGCTTGAAGCCCGGCAATCCGGACACGGCGCGAATCGGGCGCGTGTCGGCCGCGATATCCGACGCAATGAACACGCTGCTGCGGAGATGTGACGGGATGCGAATATCCTTGATCCGCGCATGCGCAAGCGGACTACGGACGAACGCGACGTCGCGCATGCCGGGCAAGCGAATATCGCCGACATATTCGCCCCGCCCGCGAAGAAAGCGATCATCTTCCTTCCGGGCAATCGAAACTCCAACGCCCTGCTTTCCCACTCCGCGCCCTCTCTATCGTCCGCGTCCGAAGCAATCGACTGCTCGAACGAGATTCATTCTATTATCGCAATGATAGCATCACCACGATTGAGCGTCGAGTCTGGAGAACCCTCCCGCGTGCGACAATAGCGAGTTCGCACCACCGACGCCGCCAAAAAAAGGGGCCCAAACCGCGGGCCCCCTTTCCGATTGATCCGGCCTTTTGATTATTTGGCCGGGGCGGAGTTGCACCAGTCGTGGATGCTGAGCGCCATGACCTTGATGGCCGTCAGGTAATCATCGATCGAGACATACTCGTCATTCGCATGCATGACCGCCGTCGAACCGGGTCCGAAGATCACGGTTGGCGTGTTCGCGTACTTGTTCAGGAATCGCGTATCCGCCGCCCCCTGGCGACCCGAGATCGTCGGCTTCTTGCCGGTCACTTCCGTATAGACGTCGCAGACGGTCTGCACGATCGGATGCTGCACCGGAATCTCGGAAGCCTCGGCGTCGTAACCGACGAACTTCACCACGGGCGGATGGTCCTTCATCCAGGGATCCTGAGCCGCAACCTCGGCGATCTTCCTGACGAGGCTCTGCTTGACGCCCTCGTGGTCCTCGCTCGGCACGGTGCCGATCGATCCCTTCAGAACGGCGCTCGCCGGGAAGGCGCTCGGATAGTTGCCGGCCTGGAAGCTGCCGATGATGCAGGGCAAGGAGTCGATGGCGCTCGGGTAGAGCGCATGCTTGACGGTCGCAACGCGCTCATCTTCCAGCTCCTGCACCGCTTTCACGATCTTGTTGCCGAGCTCGATGGCGCTGATGCCGAGGTAGCGCTGCTGGATACCGGCAGGCTTGCCTTCGATGTCGATCTGGAACCAGATGCGCCCGATGCAGGCCGGCTGCACGAACAGGTCGCTGGTTTCGCCGGAAATGCCGGCATCCGCCTTGTAGCCGCGGATGACGGTGTCGAGCGTGCCGTGCCCGCTGACTTCCTCGTCGATGACGATGTTGATCATGACATCGCCCTTCGGCGTGAGTCCAAGTTCCTTCAGGTACTGGACCGCAAGCACATGGCTGGCAACGCCGCTCTTCATGTCGCACGAGCCACGGCCGTAGATGCGCCCGTTCTTGATCGAAGCCGACCACGGATTGTCGCTCCATCCCTCGCCGTTGCCGACGGGGATCACGTCGGTATGACCGTTGAGCAGCAGCGAGCGGCCACCGCCGGTGCCCTTCAGGGTCGCAACGATGTTGGGACGATTCTCATAACCGCGATCGACCGGGCGATAGCCGGGATGCTTCTTCAGCTCGTCCCAATTGGTCTCCCACATGTCGACGTCAAGACCGATCTCGGTCAGGTAGCCGTGCATGTGCTTCTGGATCGCGGCTTCGTCGCCGGTCACGCTCGGGATCGCGACCATATCCTGGAGGAACTTGATCGCGTGATCCTTCGAAGCGTCGACCTTGTCGATGATCTTCTTGCGTACGGGGTCAGTCATCTGCTTGTCGCCTGTGTTGATCGTTTCCGGGTTGGTTACTTGGCGCGCAGGCGCGGGATGATCTCACGCGCGATGGTTTCGACCTGGTCCGCCTGATACTTGTACGGGACGAAGATGATCTTCTGAACGCCGAGCGCAATGTGCTCACGCAGCTGGGCGACGCATTCATCGACCGAGCCCATGATGGCGCTCTCGCGGCTGCAATCGCTGTGAGCCGGGAAATCCCACTCCTTGTTGAGCCAGTCCATCATGTCGGCTTCGACCGCCTGCCGCGATTTGCCGATCATGATCGGCAATTGCGAGGCGTTCTTCAAAGTCGACGGATCCTTGCCGCCCTCCTTGGCGAAATTGATGATCTTGTCCCAGGACTTCTTGAAGTCGGCGGGACGATAGAAGTAGGTGAGCCAGCCGTCCCCGTTCAGTGCGGCGCGCTTCAGCACGGGATCGGCGTAGCCGCCGATCAGCAGCGGAATTTGCGGCTGCGCCGGCTTGGGATACATCACCGCCTTGGAAATGTTGTGGCGCATGTATTCGCCCGAAACGGATTCTTCAGTCCACAGCCGGCGCATGATCTCGAGATTTTCATCCATGATCTTGCCGCGCTTCTCGAAGGGAATGCCGAGCGCGTCGAACTCGCGCTTGTACCATCCGGACGCCATGCCCATGATCAGGCGGCCCTCGGACAGCTGATCCATGCTCGAGAGCTGCTTGGCGAGCGCCACGGCGTTGCGGAGCGGCAGCACCAGGATGCCGGTGCCCATCTTGATCCGCTTGGTGCGCGCGGCAATGCCCGTCAGCGTGGTCAGGGAGTCGATGATCGGGAAGTTCGGATCGACGCCGAGAAGCATGTGATCCCAGACCCAGACCGAATCGTAGCCGAGCTCCTCGACACGAACGCCATACTCGACGAGCGCCCGGGCGTTGGGCATTTCGGGATAAGCGGTGAAGTTGCGCGCGGCAATACCAAACGTGTTGGCGAGCGTGGTCATCAATAGATCTCCGGACTTGGTGTAGCTTTAAGCGGTGAAGAGACGGTCGGGATCGAGCACCCGCAGCGTCTCGAGTTCGTGATCGGTCGGCGGCGACGTGACGTGGAGGTTCTCGTCGAAGTCGAGCCTGAAGCCGGTATTGTCCTGCACTTCCTCGCGGCTGACGCCGGGATTGAGCGCCAGCACCTTGATGCGCCGGGTCCTGTCATCGAAGCCGAACACGGCGAGCTCGGTGATCACACGCCACATGCCGCCGCTGGGCAGGCCGGAGTCGCGCCGGCTGGCGCCGCCGCGGATGAAACCGGGGCTGGTGATGAAGTCGACCTTTTCGACGAAGCGACGCTTCTCGTGCTTCATCGCGACGATCATGTTGGTCAGGCTTGAGATGTCGTTGCCGCCGCCGGTACCCGGCAGGCGCGTCTTCGGCTTCGCCGGATCGCCGATGAACGACGAGTTCAGATTGCCGAACTGATCGATCTGGGCGCCGCCCATGAAACCGACGTCGACGTAACCGCGCTGGAGCAGCAGCAAGACATCGGCGCTGCCGAGGACCATGTTGGCGCGCTTGGTGCAGCGCTGGTCGTTGGTCGACGGAGGCAGTTTGCCGGGCTCGACGAAGGCGCCGACCACGCCGCCCTCGAACAGAATGGTGAGGGCCGGACAGCGGGTGCGCTGGGCCAGGGTTGCAGCGAGTAGCGGCACGCCGATGCCGGCGAACACCACCTGCCCGTCCTGCAGCTGGCGCGCGCTCAAGATCGCGAGGATTTCGCTTGCGGTGTAGCGCTGCGCCTCAGTCATTAAAGATGCTCCTGCCCTTCTGCGTTGCCTCCAACACCTCATCCATGCCGATCAGCGAGAGATATTCGTTCCAGGACTTCGGGCTGTAGAAATAGCGGTCGAGATATTCCTGCATGCCCTTGACGGGATCCGCGTTGACCTGCGTGACATAGGCTTCCATGTGCCGCATCATCGGCTCATAGAGGCCGTAGCATTCGTGGGGCGCCGATCCGTAGGGAACCTCGACCACCGCGTCGACGCAGAAGAACGGAATCTTCGTCTGGTCCGGCGCGCGCCGGATCTGGTCGTTCGAGACGATCCGCTCGGTCGTGAGGATCACGCTGTTGGCGGCGAGCGCAAGATCGATGTCCATGAATTGCAGGCCGTCGATCTGGGCGTTGCCGTAGGGGTCGCAGCGCTGGACGTGGATCAGCGCGACGTCGGGGTTGAGCGCGGGAACCAGCAGCACTTTCTCGCCGGTGAACGGACAATCGATCTGCTTGGCCTCGGGGCGCTGACCGACGATATCCGACCCCAGCATGGCGCGGGTCGGCAGGAACGGAACGCCCATGCCGCCTGCGCGAAAGCGCATGCCGACGGCCATGTGGCTCCATTCCTCATAGCGCTTGCCGCCATTCTCCACGTGATGCCGCATCACCTTGGACAGACCCCAGAGAATCCCCTGGGCGAACCAGCTGGTGACGACGTGGTTCGCAATGCCGGATCCGAACACGAGGTCGCCGTCCGTCGAGACGATGCAGCGCGAAATCGAAAGATCCTTGCGATGCTGGCGGATCAGCTCCCAGAGCATCGCCATCGGCGTGCGGGACATGGTCGACCCGCCAATTCCCACCTTCATGCCGTCTTGGACGAAGCCGGCCGCTTCCTCGAGCGACACCACCTTTTCGCGCAGGCTTCGATCGCGCTGCGCCATCTTCTCTCTGAGCCGCGTATACGGCTCCACCAGTGTATCCGGCAAAACATCCTCCTTGTCGGCAACCGGCAGCGGCTGAGGAGCGAACCGCAGGCCCTTCCTGCCAATTGGACCTATCGTACTAATGTTAGTCCCATACGTCTAGCGGAATCTTCGCAACGTCCCAATCGTGACGGGTTCAGCATCCCGCGAGATGCGGTGGGTTTGCTATCGCCAAGCGGCACAATGAACGACGAGCGATGCCCGCCATTCCAGCCTGTTGCTCTCGAGCGTCACGGTTCTTCCCATTCGCTACGCGAGCGGACGCGAGCCGCCGCGCTGTTGACCCGGCAAGTTCAAGATGCAGGCGCGAAGCGGGGAGAGCATAAAGACTATAAGGCGGTAGATAGGATGTCCCGCCTAGCGGCTCTTGGCACAAATCGTGCTTATGGAGCCACCGTCACTTTGACAGCGTCGTCATGCATCGCCTGCTTTCACGGCGATCATCGGGTCGGAGTGGCCGCCTGATGCGGTGGCGTGCGCACAGGCGTCAACTAGAACTAATAAGAAAGGATGGACCGTGGAGCATTATCTTACCTCGACACCAGATCATCTTCATTGGGGACCGTGGGACGGTCGGCTCAGTCCCGTCATCAGGATCGCTCCGGGTGATCGGGTGACGATCGAAACGCTCTCGGCCGAACCGGATGAAGCTTTCGATCTTGTGCGCGACCTGATCGAACCGCTTGGCGGCAGCGACATTCCCGGCTCCCACGAAGCTGCGCCACGGCTATTGACCGGACCGATCCACATCGAGGGCGCCGAACCGGGTGACGTGCTCGAAGTTCGTGTCCTCGATGTCCGCCTGCGATCGGATTGGGGTTGGAACATGAGGACCCCGACAAGCGTGGCGCGGGAAACGTCACTGGACTTCTGCTGCCGGCACGTCCTGCTCGATCGCACGCGCAATATCGCGCGTCTGCCTTGGGGACGGGAACTGAAATTATCGCCCTGCTTCGGCAACTTTGGTGTCGCGCCGCCGGCGAACTGGGACCCGCGCAAACCGAGCGATCCGAATGGGTTCAGCGGGCGCATCGACGACAGGTATCTCGGCGTCGGATGCACCGCCTATTTTCCGATCTTCGTTGCAGGCGCATTGTTCTCGGCTGGGCATGGCCACGCGCTGCTCGACGATGGAGATACGCACCTTTCCGCCATCGAAACGGCGCTCGCCGGCACGTTCGAGTTTCACGTTCGACGCAATCTGCATCTTGCGAGCCCTCGGGTCGAGACCGCGTCCGCGTCGATGGGCACATCGATCGTCAATGCGCATGCACCGCAAGGCTGCACCCGACGCACGAACTAATGCTGCACGCCGCACACAGCGGCACCTTACATCGTTGCTCACGGCGGCTCAGCACCGCCCGCGCAACGACACCGCCGCCTATTGCTGCTGCAGCGCGCGATCAACGATAGCAACGGCTTCCGGAGGAGCCTTGGCCTTCCACGCAGCGATCGGCGCCGACGCCCCCTGCTTGAGCGCGGCGAGAACAGGGGCCGGCGCCGGCTCGGTGATCTGAACCCCATTGGCGCGCATGCGCGCGTAATTCTCGGCGGTCCGATTGGCCAGAAGCTCGAACTGGCTTTGTTCCGTCTCGGCAGCCACCTGCATCACCTGGCGTTGAACCCTCTTCGGGAGTGCTTCAAAGGCATCGGTCCTCACAAAGGCGATCGAGATCGGAATCGCGTAGTTGATCGCCGTGAAATGGGGCAGATCCTGCCAGAGCTTTCGGCCGGCCCCGCCGTCGCCCGATGTGAGGATGGCATTCAGCTCATGGCTTCTGACCTTGGCGATTGCCTCGTTGAACGGAAGGTACTCCGCCGTTGCACCGACCGCGCGCATCACCTCGGCCGAATTGTAATCATAGGTCCGCGCGGCGATGGATCGAAGGTCCGGCGGCGCAGAGATCGGCTGGACACTCCAGAGGCCGGTGGACGGCCAAATGGTGATGTACAGGAGCTTGAGGCCCTGCGCGGCCAACGCCTTCTCATAGAGCGGCCGCGCGCGCGCATTGATGGTCCGCGCCGCCTCGATCGATTGGACAACAAACGGCAGCGACGGAAGGCCGAACACCGGATCGGACGCCTCGAGCGGCCCTGCAAATGCGTCGCCGCCGGCAATCCGCCCCGCCTGGGCCGCGCGCAACATTTCGCCGGAGCTGATCTTCAACTCGTTATCGAACGCATTGCGGACCGTAACGTATCCATTCGTCTGCGCGGACACGAGCTCCGCGAATCTTTCCAAGCCAACACCGGAGATATTGCTGCGAGGATACTCGGTCGCCATTTGCCACGCCACTTGAGCGGACGCAGGTGCGCTGAATATAGCCGCCGACGCGATGAGAAGCGCCGCCATGGCAGAGCGTAAGCCCGCCCAGTTGATCGACGAGGGCAAAGCAGAAACCGAATTGAGCACCGGAAATGTCCCGCAAGCACAGTTTGACTCGATCAATCTTGCCCATGCTGACGGGGCCGTCAAATGGCCCGGCCATCTGCGGCTCGTCGCGCGCTCGTTCGGTTCAATCGGAGCCGGGCTTCTCGCTTCCTTGCACATGCCGTCCTAGATCGGCGCAGTGCCCGTCATCGCTTGCTGCTGCGCCTTTTCTGGGCGCGGCGCGGCGCCGTCGCGCGGGCCTTGTTCGGCTTTGGCACCTGCAACCCGTAGCTGGAGAACCCCTTCGCGGCATCGGCGATCTCCTCGTCGCTCAGGATGATCTGCGAGTCGAGCGCCAGCGAGAGGTAGTACTGCCGCGCGATGGTCTCGAGCTCGACCGCGAGCCACATCGCCTTGTCGAGATTGGCGCCGAGCGCGATCATGCCGTGATTGGCGAGCAGGCAGCCATTGCGACCTTCGAGTGCCGAGATCGCGTGATCCGAGAGTTCCTTGGTGCCGTAGCGCGCGTAGCCGGCGCAGCGGATGTCGGTGCCGCCGAATGCCGCCATCATGTAGTGGCAGGCCGGAATCGGCTTGCGCGCGATCGCAAGCACGGTCGCATAAGTCGAGTGGGTGTGGACGATGGCGCCGACATCGGGCCGGGCGCGCGTGATGTCGAGATGGAAGCGCCATTCGGTAGACGGCTGCAGCGGCCCTTCCCACGTGCCATAGTCGCCTTCGAGCGGCATCGACGCGATCATCTCCGGTTTCATCGAATCATACGGTGTTGCGGACGGTGTGATCAGCATCCGGTCCTTGTAGCGGGCGGAGATATTGCCTGATGTCCCCTGGTTGAGACCCGACGCATTCATCCATCGGCACTTGGCAATGATTGCCTCGCGCAATTGTCGTTCCTCACGGGTCATACCGATAGCCTTTCCCTTCAGCGCGGATTGCGTCTCGGCTCGCCGATGTCTTGACCGGCAACCGTCCTCTTTACTCTGGACCAGCGTAAGACCCTGCCCGCCGCTTCATCCCTTCTCGGCGGAGAGGAACAGGCGATAGGCCGGATTTTCGCTCTCGTTCCAGTAGGGATAACCGAGTGCATCGAGCGCTTGAACGAACCGCGCGCGCTCGCCTGGCTTGACCTCGATGCCTGCCAAAATGCGTCCGTAGTCGGCGCCGTGATTGCGGTAGTGGAACAGCGAGATGTTCCAGTCGGGCGCCAGGCTCTCAAGGAACTTCAGCAACGCACCGGGACGCTCCGGAAACTCGAAGCGGTAGATCACCTCGTCCTTGAGCAGCGGCGCGCGGCCGCCCACCATGTAGCGCACATGGTCCTTGGCCATCTCGTTCTCGCTCAGATCCAGGATCGGATAGCCCTCGCGCCGCAGCAGCTCCATGACTTCCCGCTTCTCGGCTTCGCCACGGCTCAGCGCGATGCCGACGAACAGCTGCGCCGGCGCGGTCGTCTCGGCAAAGCGGTAGTTGAATTCGGTGATGGCGCGCGAGCCGAGGATGCGGATGAAGTGGCGATAGCTGCCCGGCTTCTCCGGCACGGTGACCGCAAGCAGCGCCTCGCGATGTTCGCCGACCTCGGCGCGATCGGCAATCGTGCGCAGCCGGTCGAAATTCAGGTTGGCGCCGCTGTTGACGGCAATCAGGCTCCCGTCGCTCAGCGTGCCGCGTTCGGCATAGGCCTTGAGGCCGGCAAGCGCCAATGCCCCGGACGGCTCGGCGACCGATCGCAAATCGTCGAAGATATCCTTGATGGCCGCACACATCGCGTCGGTATCGACGGTGACGACCTCGTCGAGCAGGTCGCGGCAGAGCCGGAACGTCTCCGCTCCGACCTTGCGGACCGCGACGCCGTCGGCGAACAGCCCGACCTGGTCCAACGCGACGACGCTCCCCTTGGCGAGCGCCGCCGCCATCGAGGCAGCGTCGGCCGGCTCCACGCCGACGACCTTGATCGACGGATTGAGGAACTTCACGAAAGCGGCGACGCCGGCCGCCAGCCCGCCGCCGCCGATCGGCACGAAGATCGCCTCGATCGGATCGGGATGCTGGCGCAGGATCTCCATCCCGACGGTGCCCTGGCCGGCGATCACGTCGGGATCGTCGAACGGATGCACGAAGGTCAGGCCCCGCGCGACCTCGATCTCCCTCGCCTTGGTTTGGGCGTCGTCGAAGGTGTCGCCATGCAGCACGACGTCGCCGCCCAGGCGCCGGACGGCTTCGACCTTGATGGCCGGCGTCGTCCGCGGCATCACGATCGTCGCGGGAATGCCGAGCTTGCGCGCCGACAGCGCCACGCCCTGCGCGTGATTGCCGGCCGACGCGCAGATCACGCCCTGTCTCCGCTGCGCATCCGGCAGCCTGACGATCTTGTTGTAGGCGCCGCGAAGCTTGAACGAAAAGATCGGCTGGAAGTCTTCCCGCTTCAGCAGGACGGTGCGCGACAAACGCTCCGAGAGCCGCGGCATCGGATCGAGCGGCGTCTCCACCGCGACGTCGTAGACACGGGCGGTCAGGATGCTTTGGGCGTAGTCACGGAGCGCGTTGGCGGTCATCGGGTCGCTTCTGTCGATGGGGCGGCAATCGATATCGGTTGCACCTTACCATCGTCGGCGCCGACCCGGCGAGCGGACAGCACGAGGCGGTTACCGCTTCCAGTTCGAAGCATCGCATGACCGGAGGCTCGCGTGAAGCAAAGACCCGCCGCTGCCAAAATATTGAAAACAACCCCATGCACAGTAGCCGGCGGGGGCCGACATCGGCCGGGCCACTTGACGCGTCGGGCAACTCAGGGATACATTTCTAGTATTCCGAAGTCAGCCACGAGCGGCTCCGGGACCACAGCTGAATCAGTGTGACCCATCCCAAGATGCCGCCCTGGCGTTGACTGCTTCACACCATGCGATGCGACGAATTCCATTCCCGGCCATGGTCGCCGGGAGCTTTCCAGCCCGCCTCGGAGACGAGTAGCGTGTCCTCGAGCTTGATGTAGCCGCGCGCCGGATGCAGCAGCGCGGTTTCGATCGAGATCACCATCCCGCATTCGAGCGGCCGATCGGCGTCATAGGCCGCGTAAGGCACCGGGCCGGTCGCGGTGAGGCGCGGCGCCTCGTGACTGACAAGCCCGATGCCATGCGCGGTGAAGTCGAGCACCGCGCGATGCGGCGATGACCTGGCAGCGGTCTCCCCCGCCGCAATGATGTCGCCACCCGAGGCGCCCGGTCGGATGGCGCGCCGGGCCACCTGCTGGATGTCCTCGATCTCTTGCAGCAACTCGCGCAGCTCGCTGTCGGGCTCGCCCAGAATACCCATGCGGCTGAGATCGCCGATATAGCCCCGATAGTTACCGCCGGAATCGATCGAGATCACGTCGCCCTCCGCAAGACGCTGGTCCGACGGCGCGCGGTTATGGCTCTTGCCCGCGGCGATCAGGCAGTATTCGAAGACGAGATCACGTTGCTGCTCCTCACGGCGCAGGCAGGCGACGACATCGTTCTTGGTCATGCCCGGCGCACAGGCCTTGAACGTCGCCATCATCGCATCGACAACCCGTTCGGACGCCTCCTTGATGAGGTCGAGTTCGGCCGGCGACTTCACGGCACGAAGCCGTTCCAGCGTAAAATGGGCCTCGCGGAGCTCGACATGGCCAAGGCGGGCAAGCAGATGATCCCTGGCGTCGGCCGGCAGAAAACCTGCCTCGATGCCGATGCGCCTCGTCGCGCCCCCGAGCTTTCTCACGTGATCGATGGCGAGGCCGATCGCATCGATCGTTCCCCAGGCATCCGCCTTGACGGCCGGCGTCCATATCCGTCCGAGCGCGTGCTCGAACTTCTCCATCCGGTTACCGATATATGCGGAGTTCTCGGGGTGGCCTTTCTGATAGACGAACACCGGCAGATAGCGGCTCGTGCCGATCGCTTCCATGACGTCGAAGAAGAAAAAGCGGTATCCGCCGAGCAGATACTGCACATTGTGACGCGAGGTGACGACCAGGATGTCGAGCCCTGCCTCGTCCATCAGCCGATCGAGCTTGGCGGTATCGAAGGGCGCAGCCGTTGCGATCGTGTCGAGCGTATTGTCCATGATATGCCCTTTCGTTTTCACTGTCCCGCGGACGCTTTTGCGGCCAGCGGTTTCGGCGCGGCGTTCGAGCCCATGTTGTCACCAAACAGAGCGACCGGACGTCCGTGCGGCTCGACGCCGAGGAAGGTGAAGGCAAGTCCGATCAGAAGGCCCGCGCCGGCGAGAAACAAAAACGCCGGCGCCACCGCCGACGCGGTCGCGCTGGGTTGCACGACATTGTCCGCACCGGCAATCAATGCGAGACACAGGGGACCCACGATCTTGCCGACCCCGTTCGAGAGCTGGGCAAGCCCGACCGCGCGCCCCGAAAGCTGGACCGGAAAAATCTCCGCCGGATAGGGCCCGATGTTGGAGAAGCCACCATCGAAGAACACGGCGCCGATGATCAGGAAGACCAGGAATAGCGGGACCGAGCCGGCAAAGTCGTTGTGGAAACAGGCAGCAAGCGCCAGCGAGATCGCGGTGCCGTAGCCCATCAACTGGCCGCATGGCTTGCGGCCAATCCGATGGGCGAGAAAGGCAAAGCCGGTCCGGCCAACGACGCCGGCGAGGCTGACATAGATGAACATCTTCGCCGCATCCTGGGGCGCGACGCCGAGCAGCAACGCCACGATGGTCGGCCCCCACAGGAAGACGCCATAGTTTGCCGTGCTGGCGCCGAACCAGATCAGGACCGTCAGCCAGAAGCGCCGCTGCTCGGCAAACAGATCGGCAAATGTCGCCGGGTTCGCCGGCGGCATTGCAGGCAGCTGGAATGACTGGCCGCCGACCCGATAGAGTTTCCGGATGCTCGCCTGGGCATCGCGCACGCGGCCCTTGCTGATCAACCAGCGCGGCGATTCCGGCATGATGATCATGGTGAGAATTCCGAGCACGATCGGCAGGAAGCCGACCGCCGCCAGTCCGCGCCAGCCGACCAGCGGCAGCAGGAAGCTCGCCGTCACCGACGCGGACAGCACGCCAAAGGCAACCGGGACGACCACGAGGCTCGTGACCAGCGTGCGATGACGGGTCGGCGCGAATTCGACGATGGCAGGAACCGCCGCGGCCGCGCCCGCGGCAAGGCCGAAGCCGACGAAGAAACGCAGGATCGCAAACGCAACCCAGCCGTCGTCCGGAATGAACGCGATCGCGCCCGAGGTCAGGCCGCACAGCAGAACGCCGGCAACCGCCAGCGGCTTGCGCCCGAACCGATCGGCGAGGACGCCCGCGGCAAACGCCCCGAGCATCGCCCCGATGCCCGCACTCATCAGCATGATCGAGGTCTGGCCGAACGTCAGGTGCCATTTCGGCGCCAGCACCGAGACCAGAAAGCCGACCACAAAGAAATCGAAGAAATCCACCACGCCGGCAGCGGCGAAGATGATGATCGATAGCCAATAGCGCGTCGTCACCGGCGCTTCGTCGAACGGCACCGCGTTCACTTGCTCAGCCATGGTCCCCCCTGTTGTTATCAAGCCGCCTTCTTTTTCGAATTCAGGAACGCCGTCACCGCTTCCGCGACCCGTTCGGGCGCCTGGATCGACGCGACGTGGCCGACGCCTGCGATGGTCTTGGTCTCGACGCGCGCAAGATCGCGAGCGAGCGCAAAGGTCTCCGCATTCGGGATCAGCCGGTCGTCACCGCCCGCGAGCAGCAAGGTCGGACGATCAAAGCCGGTCAGATCGGCGGCGACGGGCTGCGCGAGCAAGGCGCCGCGTCGTGCCTTCTGGCCGTCGTCGCGGTTCGAGCCACGGAAGATGTCGATCAGCTCGGGCCGCGCGCGCAGATAGTCGGGTGGAAAGAAGAACTCGGCGATCTTCGGCGCATTGCCGGCGGTGTCCGCGCGGTAGGACGCGAGTGTGCGGAAGACATCCGCATTGACGTCGAGAGGGCTTCTGTTGACCTTCCAGGTGCTGCTCAGGATCAGGCGGTCGATACAGCCGGGATGGCGGGCCGCCAACACTTGCGCGATCTGTCCGCCCAGCGAAGTTCCGAAGACATGGGCGCGATCATAGCCGAGGCCCCTGATCAAGGCCGCGGCATCATCGGCCAGGTCGGCCAGCGAATAGGACGACGGCGGATTTTTGGTAGCGCCGGAATCGCGCTGGTCGTAAGCGATCACCGTGAAATCCGCCGCGAGGGCAGGCGCAAGGCCGTCGAACATCGAATGATCGGCCTCGCCGCCATGCAGCAACACGATCGGCTCGCCACGTCCGGTCTTCTCAAACGCCGTGACCACGCCGCTGGATTCGAACGATTGCATCGGAGCCTCCGTCAATGCAGCAGCGTTGAAAGGGCGCCGGCCAATTCCTTCGCCGGATCCGACGGCAGCCACGGCATCCGCCACGCCACGTGTCCATCGGGCCGCACCAGCACGGCGCCGCGCATGCCGAGCTGGAAGCCGTCCGCCGGGTCGGCTGACGGCAGCTGTTTCAGCGATAGCGGCATGCCGGTCTTCTCCGACACCTGCCTTCCCGCCTCGAGCCATTCGGCGCCGAGCGGCCCAGTGACGACGGTGAATTCCTTGTCGAACCAGTCGAGCGTCGATGTCTTGCGCGACGGCTCGAGCCACATATGCGGAAAGCGCGCGCCGGGACGGTCGGTCGGCGTGTAGTAGCGGGAGTTCAACGCCTTCGCGACGGTGCCATCGGGGATGACAGCGCCTTCCTCGTAATTGTGCCCGAGGTTCTGCCCGATGCTGTGCAAATGATTGTCCATGTCGTTGATCCAGAACCTGATCCGGTCCGGATTGCGCGAACGCACGGCGTCGTCGGTCAGCCCAAATCGCAATCTGTTGCCGTAGCTGAAATTGGCATTGGATTGCGCGATCGGGCGGCGCTCACTGGAATAGCTGTCGAGCAGCTTCTCGTCCGCGAGGCCCTTGAGCACGAAGGCGAGCTTCCAGGCGAGATTATGCGCGTCCTGAACGCCGGAGTTGAGGCCGAAGCCGCCGGTGGGCGGAAAGCGGTGCGCGCAGTCGCCGACGAGAAACACTCGCCCCTTTCGAAAGGTCTCGGCCACCTGCATGCTGACGCGCCAGATCGAACGGTTCAGAAGCGTGACATCGAGGTCGGGAATGCCGACATGACCGCGCGCGATCTCGATGAACTCCTGGTCGGTCCAAGGCCGCTCGCGATCGTCCTTGGTCAGGCCGATTTGCGTCACGGTCAGCCAGCGATCCCGGCCGTTGGTGTTCAGGATGGCGGCGCGCGGCAGATCGGGCCTGTCAGGGACGATGATGAAGCCGGCGGCCTCGCGCGCGATCGGCAGCCGCGACAGGTCGGCCCGCCAGTACTCGTTCGACATCACCGCCAGCGTGGACGGCCCGACCATCTCGATCCCGGCGCTGCGCCGGGTCTGGCTGCCCGCGCCATCGGCGGCGATCAAATAAGTCGCCGTCCACTGCGTCACCTCGCCGCTCTTCTCGCAACGTGTCGTGACGTTAACGCCGCTGTTGGTCTCCTCGAACGATTCACAGGCCGTGTTGAACAGCACGGTGGCGTGTCTGGACTTCTCGACCACCCGCAGGATTTCCTCCTCGACGGCGTCCTGGGCAACCAGGCTCTTCCAGGCGGGGGTGTGACCGACATTCGGCTCGGGACGGGTGCGGCCGAACTCGTGACCCGCGATGCTGTCGAGGAACACGAACATGTCGGAGTTGTCCTGCAGGCCGCGCTCGCGGATCGCCTGCTCGATCCCCCACTGCCGGAAGATCTCCATGGTGCGGACCCAGCAGCCGCGCGACTTCGGATGATCCGTCGTCGTCGGGCTCTTCTCGACCACCACGCAGTCGATGCCGAAGCGATCGAGCAGCAGTGACATCGCAAGCCCGACCGGCCCGCCGCCGGCGATGAATACGGACGTCTGGCGTGCCTCATCGGTGGCGATGCCCATCCTCGTCTCTCCTCCGTTTGACCGTTGCGAAGAGACTGCGCTCTTTTTGGTATCTCACAAGAATATGTTTGATATGGTATCCATCTCGATTTGAGATGGAGTGCCCCGTCATGGACCTGCGGCAGATCCGCTATTTCGTCGCCGTTGCCGAGCGCAGCGGCTTCGCCGCCGCCGCGAGCACGCTGAACGTCGCCCAATCGGCGCTCAGCCGCCACGTCAAGGAACTCGAAGACGAATTGGGCGGCGCCCTGCTCGAACGCGGCGCACGCGGCGTCTCGGTCACGGAATCCGGCAAGGTGCTGCTCGCGCGCGGGCGCTGGCTGCTTGGCACCATCGACGACATCAAGGCCGAGGTACGCACGGAAAATCGCGAGCCGAGCGGCACGGTGCGGATCGGCGCGCCGCCAAGCCTCGGCGATATCCTCTACCCGCCGCTTGCCCAGGCCTTCGTGAAGCAATTTCCGCGCGTGCGGCTCGAGTTGAATGAAGGCCTGACCGAGAACGCGTCCGAACGCCTGTTGCGGGGCGAGCTCGATCTGGCGATCGTGACGACGCCGTCCCCCAATGACCATCTCGACTATGAAACGCTGGTTGTCGAGCAGGTGTTTCTGATCGGGCCAGCGCGCGATCCGCTACTGAAGCGCGGCAGGCTGACCCGCAAGGAGTTCGACGCCTTGCCGGCCGCCGTTGGCCCGCTCAGCCGCAACCCGTTCCCGTCGACAATGCGCTGTGCGGTGCGGGTCGACAACAGCACCCCGATGAAGCGCATGGTGGCATCCGGCCTCGGCTATGCATTGCTGCCCTTCTCCGGCATTCACCAGGAAGTGGCCGACGGCGTGCTATCGGCAGCGTTGTTGCCGTGGATGCGCGCCGACCGCGTGCTGGCGCTGCCGCGCGGACGGCCGGTGAGCCGGGCGACGCGCGAAGCGATTGCAACGTTGAAGAAGATCTGCCGCACTTTGATCGATGACGGGATCATCCTGACCGCGCCGGCGCGCAAGACCTGAGCATGATTCCGCGCTGCACGCGCGGGCTCCATTCGCGGCATCCCGCCGCCCGTTCCAGGCGGCCCCGGCCTCACAGCGTCCGGTCAGGTCCACCAATCGCCTTGACCATAGTTGTCATGACAACTATAGAGTCGTTCAAGATTGGCGATCAAGCCGGCTGTTCCCGCCGAGGAACGCGCCTTGCGGCCGGCGGCAAGTCGTAGGGAGGACGTGATGAACGCTGCTTCGCAGAACCACGCGGCACGGCTGCGCGAGATTTCCCGGCTGATTGACGACCGCCCCAGCGAACGCATATTCGAGGTCGACCGCCGGATATTCACTGATCCGGACGTATTCGATGCCGAGCTCAGGCATATCTTCGAGGCCACGTGGAATTTCATCGGCCTGGAATCCCAGGTCGCGCGGCCCAACGACTTCGTCACCACCCATATCGGCCGGCATCCGATTCTGGTGATGCGCAGCGCCGACGGCAAGGTCGGCGCGTTCCTCAACACCTGCCGGCATCGCGGCACGATCGTCTGCCCGTTCAAGCAGGGCCGGCAGAAATTCCATGTCTGCCGCTATCATGGCTGGGCCTATGACTCGAGCGGGCGCAACATCTCGGTGACGGAGGAAGCGAGCGGGCAGTATCCGCCGTCATTCTCGAACCAGAACCACGACCTGCTCCCGGTCGCGCGGCTCGGCTCATACCGCGGATTCATGTTCGCCAGCCTCTCGGCCGACGTCCCGCCGCTGGAAGAATTTCTGGGCGACACCCGCGCCTTCCTCGACCTCATCATCGATCAGAGCGACAGCGGCCAGGTCGAGTTCGTGCCCGGCGCCAGCACCTATACGTTCGATGCGAACTGGAAGCTGCAGTTCGAGAACGGCCTCGACTATTATCATTTCGCCACCACCCACAGCTCCTACGTCGATATCCTGAAGAAGCGCAACGCTAACGCCGGACCCGACGCCGGCTTCACGGTGGAGCCGGAGGGCGAGCAGGAAGGACAAGGCAGCTTCAGCTTCGACTATGGCCACGCCGTGAACTGGTCGATCAAGCGAACGCAGCTCTATGGCCGTCCGCTCGGGATGGACCCGGCGCGTCTCGATGCGGTGCGGCAGCGGGTCGGCAGTACCCGCGCCAAGTGGATGCTTCGCCAGCGCAACCTCACGATCTTTCCGAACCTGCAGGTGATCGACATCCTGTCGGCGCAGGTGCGGACCTGGCGGCCGCTGGCACCGGACAAGACCGAGATGGTGTCGCATTGTCTCGCTCCGGTCGGCGAAAGCGCCGCGGCGCGCACCCTTCGGATTCACAACTACGAGGATTTCTTCAACGCTTCGGGGCTCGCGAGCTCCGACGACAACGTGATGTATGAATTCTGCCAGACCGGCTATGAAGCGACATCAGCCGCACCCACGCAAGGCTATCTGCGGGGCGTTGCAGACGTCGGCCACGGCGAGAGCGCGCATTCGCGCGAGCTCGGGATTACGGCGTCCGAATGGTCGTTCGGCCCCGCCAGCTTCGGCGGCGAGACCAATTTCCACCCCGGCTATCGCGAGTGGCGCAGGCTGTTGCAGCACGCCGCGGGGGAGACGGCATGATGGCTGCTAGCGCAATCGAACAAGCCGACGCGCACGCGATCGCGGCCGCGATCATCTTCCGCGAGGCCCGCCTGCTCGATACCGGCGAATGGACCGATTGGGTCGCGATGTACCGCGAGGACGCCGTCTATTGGGTGCCGGGATGGCTCGACGAATACACCACCACCAGCGATCCCAAGACGCAGGTCTCGCTGCTCTACCACGATGCACGGCGCGGGCTGGAAGAGCGGATCGCGCGCATCGAGTCGCGCAAGTCGATCACCGCGCTGCCGTTGCCGCGCACCGTGCACCAGATCTCGAACCTGGAGGCGTCCGAGAGCGCGCCTGGCGAGATCACCTGTCACTCGGTGTTCTCGGTCCACGTCTACGACCCGCGCGTCGCCAAGGAGCATCTGCGCCATGGACGCTACGCGCACACGCTGCGGCGTGACGGCGACATTTGGAAGATCACGCGCAAGGTCATCACGCTGGTCAATGACCGGGTCCCGACCGTGCTCGATTTCTACAGCATTTGAGAGGCTATATGGCGGATCAGGGAATCTGGCACGAGGCCGCCGCGCTCGGCGCGCTGAACGAAGGCGAGCCCCACGGCATCGAGATCGCAGGCCGCCACATCGCGCTCTATCGCGTCGGCAGCGAGTACTACGCCACCAGCAACATCTGCACCCACGCGGAAGCGCTGCTGTCCGATGGTCTGCTGGACGGCTGCGAAATCGAATGCCCGCTGCATATGGGCCGCTTCGACATCAGGACCGGCGAGGCGCTGACCAGTCCGGTCGAGGTCGACATCCAGACCTATCCGGTCCGTGTGGTTGGCGACAGGCTGGAAGTCTGCCTGCCCGCATAGCGCGACCGTCAAATAATCAAGAATCGGGGGGAAGCCGGGATGACCGAAGTCGTGATGGACAAGGTGGCGAGTGCGATCGCCGATGAGATCGAGCGCAGCACCGTCCGCAAGGTCGCGCTGCGCCTGATGTGGTTCGTGATGGCGATGTACTTCCTCGCCATTCTCGACCGCGGCAACATCTCCTTTGCCGCGTTGCAGATGAACAAGGAACTCGGCCTCAATGCCGAGATGTTCGGCATCGCGGTCGGGATCATGTATTTCACCTATTCGATCTTCGAGATCCCGAGCAATCTCATCCTCAGCAAATACGGCGCCCGTATCACGCTGACGCGGATCGCGATCCTGTGGGGCATCGCCACCGTGCTAATGGCCTTCACGCAGGGCCCATTGAGCCTCTATGCTTTCCGCGGCTTCCTCGGCTTTGCCGAGTCCGGCCTGTTTCCCGGCGTCATGCTGCTGCTGAGCCTCTGGTTTCCGTTCAGCTATCGCGCCCGCTACAACGCCATGTTCAATTATGCGGTACCGATCTCCTACATCTTCGCCTCGCTGATTTCAGGCGCCATCCTCGAGCTGAACGGGGTGTTCGGCATTTCCGGCTGGAAATGGCTGTTCATCCTCGAAGGCGTGCCGCCCGTGATCCTGGGGATCGTCGGCATCTTCTATCTGACCGACCATCCACAGCAGGCGAGCTGGCTGTCGACGGCGCAGCGCAACTGGCTGACCGGCGCGCTGGAGCGCGATGCCAAGGCAACCGGCGTGGTGCACGCCGAGGGCGTGCTCAGGACCATCACCAAGCCGATGGTGCTGCTGTTCGGCCTGTGCAATTTCGGCCTGTTCTGCGGGCTGGCGTCGCTGTTTCCCTGGCTGCCGCAGATCATCAAGTCGTTCGGCCTGCCGAATTCGCAGGTCGGCTTCGTCACCGCGATCCCGCCGATCGCCGGCCTGATCGGCATGATTGCACTGTCGCGGCACTCCGATCACGTCGGTGAGCGGTTCTACTATGCCGCGACGACCTTCGTGATCGCGGCGGTGGGCTTCGCCATCGCTGCGTTCTCCACATCGCCGGCCTGGATCATCATCGGATTCATGGTTGCCAATGTCGGCGTCTATGGTACGCAGGCCGTGTTCTGGACCATTCCGCAGTCCTACATGTCGCGGCAGAGCGCGCCGGGAGCGATCGGTCTGGTCGGCATGATCGGCAGCATCGGAGGCGCGACGATCCCGATCGTGATCGGACGCGCCAAGGATGCCTCGGGCAGCTTCACCACCGGATTCCTCGTGGTCACAGGCGTTCTCCTGGTCGCGGCGGTCCTGGTCTTGATCGCGCGCACACAACTCGTGAAAGAATGAAGAGCCGGACTGCAACAAGTCGTACCAAAGTCGCTGATCCGCGCCGCCCCCCGCAGGAGGACGCGGGATCGGAACTGGTGATCGATTTCGAACGCTACGTGCCGACGGTGCTGTCGAGCCTGGTCGCGAAGCTGCGCGCCAACGCCAACGCGTTCTTCCCGCAGGCCTACGGCGTATCGCTCGCGGAATGGCGGGTGCTGTCCTTTCTCAGGGAGCATGAGCCCGCCAGCGCCTACGACATCTGGACCAACGCGCAGCTGGACAAGGCCGTCGTCAGCCGCGAGACGACGTCGCTGAAGAAGAAGGGGCTGATCGCGCTGACCCCAGTCCGTGGCAGCGCCCGGAACCGGAGCGAGATCCGCCTGACGGCGCAGGGCGTGGCGCTGCTCGACCGCAGCCTCGACGAAATCCTGCGCCGGCACAGCAACCTCACGGCCGGCCTCGACGCCAGGACGCTGGAGACCTTCTTCCGTGTCGTCGATCACATCGAGCACCGCATTCCTCATATGGCCGATCCGTCCGAACACGCCGCGCCGGCCCATGCACCGGTCAAGCGCATTGCAAAGCGGAGACCGCCAAGCGGCGCCTGAACGCGGCGAGCCGGGACGGCGGCCGATCGCAGATCGAGATTCGATTCACGGTGCGGTGAGCGCACGAGGGAACCCGGCGTAATTTATGTTTCAGTAAGCAAGTTGTAGCTAGGATCGATCAGTGAGTTGCGTATAGGAGACTTCCAGTGATCGACTTTGACGAACTTCGTAGTATCGCCGCGGATGTTCGTATCTTCATCGATGCTTCGGAAGACAAGGGTGGCGCGCTGAAGGCCATCGTCGACGCCTACGACGTCGTTCTCGGCATCTTCCCGGCCGGCCCCGGAATGGACCTTCACGTGGTCAAGGGCACCGAGGTTCTCAATCACATCGCGCAGACCCAGGCCTCGTCGGGCTTCACGCACACCGCCATCGCATTCCAGACCCGCGAACAGGCGGTTGCGCTCGAGCATCTGATGGCGGCCTGACCGCCGGCGCGGCGCGGCCAAAGGCTGCGCATTTCGCTTTTGGGATCAAGCGATTGCCGGCCATGCGGCGGGCGTGATATGCAGTTTGTGCCAGTCCCGCCCCAAGGGTGCGCGATCCGGCAAGAACGACGTCCCGATCCCGCCGATCCCGCGGCTTCGTCCGCGTTGCCTTCCCGAGCAAAACCGGCAAAAATCCCGCTGACGATTCCGCCGTGGGTAGCGTGGATATGGGGCAGCATCTTACGGTTCACACCGGTGTGCTCGACGGCTTCGAGGGACTCCACGACGCCGTCAAAGGCTCGCATGTCGAGGTGATGCAGCTCGAGCGCGGCAAGCTGCGCGGGACGTTGTCCCATGTCGGGATCGGCGATTTCTCGCTCAGCATCGGCGCATTCAATGTCGGGGTCCGCACCCAGCGCACCTCGGCCGACGACAAGCTGATCATCGGAATGCTGCTGAACGCCACCGACCGCGTCACGCATTGGGCATTCGACATGCAGCCGGCCGACGTGCTGGTGATCCCTCCCTCGGTCGAGCATGACGGCGTCTTTCACAAGGCCTCGTCCTATGCCGCGATTCGCTTCGACATGGCCGATCTGCCCGACATATTCGGCGACGAGCCGCGGCTGGCGGATGCCGAAACATGGCAAGCCAAGAACCACTTTCGCGCCGACCCCGCGCTCGGCATGGCCGGGGCGACCAGGCTGCCGCAAATCATCGCGCATCTCGCCCGGTATCCGGACGCGCTGTCGGACACCTCGTCCGAGTTCTGGAAGCGCGCGATCATCGATTGCATCAGGCCGACGGCGATCACATCGCTGCCGTCAGACGGAACCAGCTATCTGCCGTCGGCGATGAGGCTGGTCCGCGACGTCGAGGACTATCTGCATGCCGCGGGCGCCCGCCCGGTGCATGTCTCGGAAATCTGCACCGAGCTTCGGCTGTCGCGGCGCAGCCTGCACCGCGCTTTCCACGAGGTGTTCGGCGTCGGTCCGGTGACCTTCCTGCGCTACAAGCGGCTCTGCACGGTCCGCGAGATCCTGCGCGAAAGCACGCCGGCGCAGACCACCGTTTCCAGGGTCGCGATCGAACAGGGCTTCATCGAGCTCGGGCGCTTCTCGCAATATTATCGCGCGATGTTCGGGGAGTACCCGTCGCAGACGCTGGGCTACGCCGGCTGAAGCACGTTCATTTCGATCGGCCCGGATCGCCATTGCCGGACAGCACCTGCGCGGCGCCGCCGACGCCGCGGCGGAAGGCCTCATCGAAGGTGACGCCGCGAAACTGCCATCTGTAGTCCTTGCCGCGCCACCCCATCCGCCATTGCGTGGCCCAGCCGAGATCCTTGTCGTCCCAGACCAGCTGCCCGACCAGAATGGCCTCGCCGCCCTGCGGCGCCACGATCGGGCTCAGCTGCGCGGGCGGCATCTTCAGGAGCCCGGCCGCCGTGACGTTGGCGCGCGTCACGGCAGCCGTATCCGGCAGCACGACGCGCATGCCGCGCTTGCCGGCCGCAGCCGCCAGCGCATCGCGCTGCAGATCGGACTGCGTCCCGTCCGACGTGACGACATAGTCCTTCGGACCGTGCAGCATCTCGACGAAGACGCCGAGCGCCGGCCGCTGCGCTCGCCACGGCTTGAGGCCAAGCTCGCCGAGAATGCCGTCGATCTTGTTCTGGTCGAAAGCGACCGTCAGGTCGTAAGGCCGGTCGCGGGTGCCCTGCTCGTCATGATGCGGCTTGCCGGCATATTGGTCGTGATAGTCGAAACTGCTGACGAACGCCCGCGCCCTGGACTTGTAGCCTGCCAGTCGACGGTCGCTTGCCAGCATCGGCTGGCCGGAGACCTTGATCAGCACGTCCTCCAGGCATGCACCGAACCCGATGATGCGGTTCGGCTCGCCCTGGCCAGTGACGACGGTCTGCGCGCGGTAGAGGCTGTCATCCGCCGCCATCGCAACGCTGCAACAGATCAATGCAGCGGCAAGCAAGATCGCGCCGCGCGAGAATGTCGCGATCGGATTGCGTTTCGTCTCAAGCAAGGCAGCCATCGTCACCTCCGCTCGCTCACGTCGTCAACGGCACATTGGCGGTATTTTCCGGCAGCGCCAATCCGTTCGGACATGGGCGCCATTCCATCGGCTAGAACGCGCGCTATGGCCACACACGGCAGGCCTGACATATGCTCGGTGAAAGCGCGGCGGCGCACGGCGCCGCCCATCACAACACGCAGCAGGAGACGTCCCGTGAAATGCTATGAGTTGCAAGGTCCCGGCGGCGTCGACGCGCTGACGCTGGTCGACAAGCCGGTTCCGCAGGCCGGCCCCGGCGAGGTGCTGGTGCGGCTGACGGCGGCGACGCTGAACTATCGCGACCTGCTCACGGTCAAGGGCGGCTACGGCTCGCGCCAGAAGTTTCCGCTGGTGCCGGTCTCCGACGGCGCGGGTGTGGTCGAGGCGGTCGGCGCTGGGGTCAGGAGTTTTGCGGCCGGCGATCGCGTGATCGGCAGCTTCTTCGAAAGCTGGCTCGGCGGCGCGCCGAGCGAGGCGCGGATGCGCGCAGCGCTCGGCGGCAGCGTCGACGGCGTGCTGACCGAATACCGGGTGTTTCCGGCGCACGCGCTGGTGCGCACGCCGGAGCATCTGAACGACGTCGAGGCTGCGGCGCTGCCCTGCGCCGGCCTCACGGCGTGGAGCGCGGTGGTCAAGCTCGGCGACATCAAGCCGGGACAGACGGTGCTGACCCAGGGCACCGGCGGCGTCTCGCTGTTCGCGCTGCAATTCGCCAAGATGTGCGGCGCCCGGGTCATCGCGACCTCCTCCAGCGACGCCAAGATCGCGCGGCTGAAAGAGCTCGGCGCCGACGTCACGCTGAACTACAAGACCACGCCCGACTGGGGCAAGAAGGCGCGCGAGCTGACCGGGCGCGGCGTCGATCTCGTCGTCGAGGTCGGCGGCGTCGGCACGCTGAACGAGTCGATCCGCGCGACGAAGATCGGCGGCACCATCGCCTTCATCGGCGTGCTCGCCGGTCCCGCCTCGTCCGACTCGCGGCTGCCGCTGATGGTGATGCAGCAGCAGCGGCTGCAGGGCGTCACCGTCGGCTCGATCGAGGATCTGCAGGCATTGTGCGACGGCATCAGCATGCACGGCGTCAAGCCCGTGATCGACAAGGTGTTCGCATTCGACCAGGTCAAGGACGCGTACGCTCACATGGCGAGCGGCGCGCATTTCGGCAAGATCGCGATTGCGATCGGCTGATTTGCCCACCACCAAGGCCTAGCGCCCCGTGAATTGCGCCTTGCGCTTCTCGACGAAGGCCTGGCGGCCTTCCTTCGCGTCGGCGCTTTCGCGGATCACCTGCTGCAGCTCGATCTCGCGGCGGAACTGATCGGCGTAGCTGGCGTGCTCGCTCTCCTCGAGCAATTGCCGTGTCGCGACCAGCGCACGGGTCGGGCCATCCGCGAGGCGACCGGCGAGCGCCCTCGCCTCCTCGAGCAGCCTTGCGTCATCGACCACGTCGCGCACCAGTCCCCACTCCTTGGCCCGCTCGGCCGGCAGCGGCTCGTTCAGCAGCATCAGCTCGAGCGCGCGCTGGCGCCCGATCAGCCGCGGCAACAGCCAGGTCGAGCCGAGGTCAGGCACCAGGCCGATCCGGCTGAACACCTGGATGAAGCTCGCCGAGCGCGCGGCCAGGATGATGTCGCCGGACATCGCCAGGCTGAAGCCGCCGCCGGCCGCAACGCCGTTGACCGCGACCACCACCGGCATCCGGCATTCGCGCAAGGCCTGCATCGCCGGCCAGTAATGCTTCATCACGCCGGTATAGATATTGTCGCCGAGCGAGTTGAACGCCTTGAGATTCTGCCCGGAGCAGAAGCCGCGTCCCTCCCCGGTCAGGATCAGGGCGCGGATGCCGGGTTCGATGCCCATCTCGCCGACGGCGCGTGCGAGATCGCCGAGCAGTTCCGGCGTCATCGCGTTCAGGCTGGCGGGATCGTTCAGCGTCAGGATCCCGACCTTGCCGTCCCGTTCGCGCTTCACACTGCTCATTTTCCGCTCCCCGAAATTGGTTCTTGTTGCACTGACAGCGCCAAGCTTGGCATGCTACGCCAACGTGTCCCGCCCGCAACAAGAACAGCGAAAGCAACGCCATGTCCGACCAGTTCTCCAACTCGCAAGTGATCCGCAAGCCGGCCGTCAGCGCCAAGGGCGGCATCGTCGCCGCGCAATCGCGCAAGGCGGCCGAAGTCGGCGCGGAGGTATTGGCTGCGGGCGGCGATTGCGTCGACGCCGTGATCGCAACCACCTTTGCCCTCGGCGTGCTGGAGCCGTGGATGAGCGGGGCCGGCGGCGGCGGCGCGATGGTGCTGTACCGCGCCAAGGAGAACCGCGTCGAGGTGATCGACTACGGCATGCGCGCGCCCGACGGCCTGCGCCTGGAGGACTATCCGCTGACCGGCGGCGCGGCCTCCGACCTGTTCCCGTGGGCGCGGGTCAAGGACGACCGCAACCTGCATGGTCCCGGCTCGATCGCGGTGCCCGGCGTCGTCGCCGGCATGGAAGAGGCGCATCGCCGACACGCCAAAATGCCGTGGAAGGACCTGCTGGCGCCGAGCGTCAAGCTCGCCGGCGAAGGCCTCTTGGTGGATTGGTGGACCACCGACATGATCGCAAGCTCGGCCGCCGATCTGCGGCGCTATCCGGCCAGCGCCGCGGCATATCTGCTGGACGGCCTGCCGCCGAATGCGCAATGGGGCATCCGCTCGGAGGTCCGCATGCCGCAGGACAGGCTGCGGGCGACGATGGCGCAGCTTGCCGCAGCCGGCCCTCGCGATTTCTACGAGGGCGACCTGGCGCGCAGCCTCGCCGACGATATCCAGGCCGCCGGCGGTGCGCTGTCGGTGCGCGATCTCGCCTCGTTCCGCGCCCATCTGCGCGAGCCGCTCAAGATCCCCTATCGCGGCGGCACGGTCTACGCGACGCCGGAACTGACCGCGGGTCCGACCATGGCGCGCACGCTCGGTCTGCTGCAGAAGGCGCTCGCGCCCGCGCAAGGCGGTCCGGATGCGGCGGCCTATACGGCGTACGCCGAGGCGCTGCAGGCCGCCTATCGCGAGCGGCTGAAGGACATGGGCGATGTCGACGGCCGCCGCGCGCTCGGCGCCGAGGCGGTCGCGCCATCCTGCACCACGCATTTCTCCGCGGTCGACCGCGACGGCAACATGGCCGCGGTGACGCAAACCCTGCTGTCGACCTTCGGCTCCAAATTCGTGACGCCGAACACCGGCCTCACCATGAACAACGGCATCATGTGGTTCGATCCGACGCAAGGCAATCCGAACTCGCTCGCGCCCGGCAAGCGCTGCCTGACCAACTACACGCCCGTGGTGGCCGAGGCTGCCGACGGTCGCCGACTTGCCGCCGGCGCATCCGGCGGCCGCCGCATCCTGCCGGCGGTGTCGCAGCTGCTCTCCTTTGTGATGGATTTCGGGATGGACCTCGACGCGGCGATCCACCAGCCGCGGATCGACGCCAGCGAAGGCGCCATCGTGATCGGCGATGTGCGCCTGCCCCAGGCTGTGCGTGAAGCGCTGCGCGGCCGCTTCGACTATGAGGAGGCGCGCATCCAGACCCAGCCGAAGAAGTTCGCCTGCCCCAGCATCGTGCTGCGCGACGGCACGACCAACAGCGGCGCCAGCGAGCCGTTTCATCCGTGGAGCGATGCGATCGCGGAGCGGTGAAGGCGCGGACATCCGTCATCGCCGCCGTTCCGGCGGCGCGCTGGATTGCCCGGTCCATGTGCGCAATTGCGCACGGGCCGGGCGATGACAGGTGAGGATGGGATCCGGCTCCGCATTCTCGCGACATGATTGCCCGATCGAGCGCACGCCCGGAGTGGCGCGAATCCACCGCCGGGATATAGTGACGACGGGTAGTTCGACGACGGTTCGGAGCACTGCGGGATGATTACCTGTTACCTGCGTTACGAGGTCAGGCTGGGCAAGCTCGCCGAGTTCGAAGCCTATGCTGCAATGTGGCTCGACCTGCTGCCGCGGTTTGGCGGCATCCATCACGGCTACTTCCTGCCATCCGAAGGCGCGAGCGACGTCGCGCTGGCGATGTTCAGCTTTCCCAGCCTCGCCGCTTACGAGCAATATCGAAAGGATTCCGCAGCCGATCCGGAAGTTCAGAAGGCGATCGCCTTCGCAAAGGAGACGGGCTGCTTCACGCGGTACGATCGGTCGTTCTTCCGGCCGCTGTTTCCGAAGGCGGCCGAGCAGCAAGCGCGGTGACCGAATTGAATGAAGCAAGTGCAGACGTACCGCCCGGCGCGCAGCTCCTTGGACGCGAATGGCTGGGCTTCGACGGCGAGACCACCTCGATCCGCTTCGAGGCGAAACCCTTGTTCACCAACCGCCATGGCACGATCCAGGGCGGCTTCCTCGCCGCAATGCTGGACTCGGCCACGGGCCTCGGCGCGCTTGCAGCACTTCCCGCAACACAGACGGTGGTGACCAAAGCCCTCGCCACGCGATTTCTCAAGCCGGCGCGAGTTGGTCCGATCACGGCCAAGGCGAAGGTCATCTCGCAGACCGGGCGCGACATGATCGTCGAGGCCGATCTGACCGACGCCGAAAACATCACCGTCGCCACCGCCACCGCCGAACTGCGAATTCTCGACAAGCGATCGTGATGCGTCATCTTCCCTTGATATTGTCCGCGCTGCTGTTGCTTGGCCTCTCTGCGGCACAGGCCGCCGGGCTACGAGCCTTCGACGTGCCTGCCGGTCCTGACGGCCCCGCGATCCGAGGGCTCATATGGCATCCCTGTGCGGAGACGCCGCACGAGATCGATGCCCGCGGTGGCAGGACATTCTTCGGCGTGAACGACTGCCCGATCGTGGGCGACAAGCTGCCATTTATCGTGATCTCGCATGGAAGGCGTGGATGGCTTGGCGGTCATCACGACACTGCCGCGGCGCTGGCGGATGCAGGATTCATCGTTCTGACGATCAATCATCCGACCGATACCGAGCGCGACACCAGCGGTACGGACAGTCTTGCCGTCACCGTCGAGCGCCCTGCCGACATCAAGCGCGCAATCGATTACGCCTTCGGAAGCTGGCCGGACGCGGCGCGCATCGATGCCGCACGCATCGGTCTCTATGGGTTTTCCTGGGGCGGGTACACCGGCCTTGTCGCGATCGGCGCCGCACCCGATCTCCGCGAGGGACTGCCGAACTGCCAGGCCTCGAGCTTGCGAGCATGCAAGGAACTCGGAGCTGGACTGCACCCGAGCGGGCCGGTGGTCCATGATCCACGGATCAAGGCCGCGATCATCGTCGATCCATATCCGGTGCTGTTCTTCGCGGTCGAGAACCTCAAGACTGTCACGATCCCCGTGCAACTCTGGAGCTCGGACCCCGCGCAAAGCGGCGACGGTCTGTCGGGCTGTTGCGCCGCCGACGTCAGGGACATGCTTCCGTCGCCGCCCGACTATCATTTGGCGAAGGACGCAAAGCACTTCTCTTTCCTTGCAACCTGCACACCGAAGGAGGCCGAGAAGATTCCAAGCATCTGCACCGACGCGCCCGGCTTCGATCGCGTCGCGTTTCATCAGCGCTTGCACGCCGAGGCCGTCGCGTTCTTCAGAAAGCATCTGGGCGAAGCGGGAACGCGCTGAGCGCGGACGCGGTCCGATCAGGACTCGTTGCACCGCGCCAGCAGGGTGACTTCGTTCATGCCGTAGCCGTCGATCGTCTCGACGGTGCAGCCGAGCTCCCGTTCGCAATATTGGATCCAAGGCTGGGGGCTGGTGCGATAGAGCTGCACTGGTGCTGCATCCGCATCCGCCGTGCCTGCGACCTCGCCGATGATGAAGTTGACGCTGAAGCCGCGCAGGCTGGCGCGGCAGAGGTCGGCCAGCATTTCGGCGACGAACGCTTCCCATGATGCACGGGAGCCGCCGACATTGATGTTCATGATGCCGCTCGCGACCGAATAGGTCGCGCGACGCGGACTGACTTTGCCGACCTTGAAACGCCGTCCCGACGCCGAGAAACGGCGGCGCGCGCGGCTGACCATGGAGAGCGACAGGTCGATCCCCAGATAGTCGATCGCGGCCTGCGGGTGGCGCTTCGCGAGATAGGCGCACAGCGCACCGTATCCGCAGCCGATGTCGTTCAGGCTGAACGGCGCGGAAAAATCGCAGAGCTTGAGCAGCTGGACGAAACGCAGGTCCTGGGTGGCCTGGCAAGACCAGTCCACTCCGCGCGGGGTGGCGCCGTATTTGGCGACCCGCGCGCTGTAGTAGGATTCGACATCGGCACACAGACCGGAGAACCGCGCCCGGTTGCCGTCGACGCCGGAACCTGCGGTCTCCGTTGCCATGCTCATGTCTCACTCATTTCTTGGCGGCCTTCTTGGCCCGCCGTTGCTTTGCCACCGCCGCAACCTCCTTGCGGGCGACCTGGCTCGGCTTGGTCGGGATCGACAGCACCCGATACGTCTGGGTCGAGTAGATCAGCGGCGCGCTGCCATCGGCCGCAAACGTCACCTGCGGGTTTTCCTTCATGGCGTGAACGCTCACGAGCACCGGCAGATACGGGCTCTGCGTGAGCGCTTGCCGGAACGCCTGGATCACCCGCTTGTATCCGTTCACATTGGGCTGATCGGACGGATAGTCCTTCAGCGTGCCGAGGAAGTTGTACCAACGCTGCCGCTCGCCCCGGTCCGCCGGCTCGATCCCGATCAGCCTGAAGGACTGCTCGAGGGGATGATCGGAAGAGAAGATGTCGAACTCCTTTTGCAGCTCGACCATCTCCATGATCCCGCCGGGACCAAACCGCTTGTTCAGCATGTCCAGCACATCGCGCGTCGTATCGTCTTGAATCATCCGTCCCATCAAAAACCCCCTCAGTACGCTGTTTCCAGAAATGAAAAAATCGTCGCGTTAGTGGCGTCGCTCAAGGTGCAATCGAAGCTGATCGAGTTGTGGCGTGAAGTAGACTGCCCCGGAGACATCGAGCAGATTCTGAGCGCCGCCGACAATCTCGTCAAGCTCATCATGTGACGTACTGCCCAAGGCACAGATGATCAGGCCGCGCATGACGGTCGCGTGCAGCTCGGCGATGCGATCGGTCCTTCGCCGCGCGACCATCAGCGCCTCGTCCGCCGTTTGCAGGGCCGCGTGATGGTCGGCGGCGCGATACAGCGCTTCGGCCAGATCGGCGAGCATGCGAGCCTCGAATTCCAGCCCGGCTCGCGCGGAGCGTGCAAAGTCGATTGCCTCCCGAAGCTGGGCCGCGGCGACCTTGAAGTCGCCGGCAGCGCCGCTGGCGAGGCCGGCACTGGCGACCGCGGCAACCCTGAGGTAGGGCGTTCCGGACTGCTCGGCCAGTTCGGCGATCCTCGCCGCATGCGGCTTTGCGAGTTCCGGCCGGCCGCGGCTCCAGCCCATCTCCACCATCGCGAAATGTGGAATGAACTGCACGACGGCCGCGAAGCGTTCCGGCTCGGCCCTCAACAGCTCGGCAATCCGCCGTTCGGCCTCATCGAACCGGCCCAGCCGAACCAGAATCCTGGTGCCAAGGCACTTGATCCAATGCTCGACGTCGAAGCCGAGAATCTGGTTCGGGTTGAGGCCGAGTGTGACGTTGTCGTGAAAACCACCCTGCTCGGCGATGGCGTCGACCGCGACCTGCCCGGCATCCAGCGCCTCGCCGAGGCGGCCCGACAGGAAGAACGCCTGGCTCAGCATGGCGTTGACCGTCGCAAATCGTCCGACGTCTCCGGTGCCGGAGGTGAGCTTCAAGGCGCCCTGCACGAGATTGACATAGTCGTCGGCGGCCGCGGTCGCGGCCAGGATCCTGCCATAGGCGCCGAGCAGGATCGGCTCGTGCACCGGGTCCGCCGCGCGTGCGTACTTGATCGCCTCCTCGGCGTAGGGCTTGACCTCTTCGGCGGACATCCCCTCGCGCCAGCCGAAATTGAGGATCTGGCCGCTCGACATCGCCCGCAGCCGGTCGACGTATTCGGACGAAGGCAGGTCCTGCAGCAGGGCACGTACCTTTTTCCAGCTCTTCATCGCCTCGGCGGAGTTGGTCTTGCCGATCCAGCGCGCCGCCCGCTGCAAATGCGAGACCGCCTCCAGTGGCTGGCCCGCGGCCTCGTAGTGATAGGCGAGCAACCCGGCAAACTCGTCGAGCTTGCCCCAGTCGAAGCTCTCGATCGCCTTGGCGACGGTGGCATGCAATGTGACGAGCCGCGATCGCAACTGGGTCGCATAGGCCACTTCCTGGATCAATGGATGGCGAAACGCCAGCAGTCCCTTGTCGTAAGGCGGCAGGTCGTACAGCAGCTCGGCCTGCCGGAGCTGCGCGATGGCGTTCTGCAGATCGTCGTTCGGCAGCGCCGCAACCGGACGCAGCACCGACATCGCGACAAGCCGGCCGATGACGGCCGCAGTTTCGAGCACCTGCTTGGCGACTTCCTCGAGATGATCGATACGGGCGGCAACGACGGCCTGCACCGTCGCGGGCAGCGGCACCGCGTCGACGCCGTGCTTGAGCCGGTAATTGCCGCGCTCGCCCTCGACATTGCCGCGTTCCACGACGGTGTTGGCAAGTTCCTCGATGAAGAACGGATTGCCCTGCGCCCGTTCGATGACGTTGCTGCTCAGCGCGGCCAGCGAGGGATGCTTGCCAAAATGCTCGCGCAGCAGCTCGTTCGAATCGGCCCAAGGCAGCGGAGGTATCGCGATCTGACGGTAATGGGAACGCTGCATGAACGGAGCGGCGAAGCCCGGCCTGAAATTGACCACGAGCAAGGTCGCGGTGCCGACGGTCGCATCGACCAGCGTCTCGATGAACTCCTCGCTCGCGGCGTCGATCCAGTGCAAATCCTCGATCAGGACGACCGTCGGCGTATCACCGGGGCGGACACGCACCAGGGTTCGAACGAGATCGAGCAGCTGCAGCTTCAGCGCGCGTGGATCGAGCTTTGGAGCCGGCCGCTCCGGATCGGCGAGCCCGAGAAACTCGAGCATCACGAGCAGTTCCTGGTCCGACGAGCCCATCTCGGCAAACCGGTCGATGACGCGACGCCGGGAGGTCTCGACCGGCTCCTTGTTGCGGATGCCGAAGATGTCGCGCAGCAGCTCGAGCACGGGCTGGAACGGTGTTGCGCGCCCGTGCGCCAGCACACGGGCCTCGTAGACGCGAATACCCTTGCGCCGGCAGCTTTCGGTGAACTCGAAGCAGAGCCGGCTCTTGCCGATGCCGGCGTCGCCGACCATGCCGACGACCCGGCCGGCGCCGCCAACCGCACGCGACAGCTCATGGTCGAGCGCCGCCGTCTGCGCGACTCGGTTGACCATCGAGGTCAGGCGCCGGCCGCTGCGGAAGACGTCGCTCGCGGGCGCATTGAGCAGCCCGGTCAGCCTGAAGACCTCCACGGGCGTCGAGATGCCGCGAATAGTCTGCATACCGAGCGGCAGGACCTCGACGAATTGCCTGGCGCCGAGATAAGTGTCGCGGGTGACCAGGATCGCCCCCTCATCCGCCATCTGCTCCATCCGGTTGGCGATATGGACGTTGGCGCCGGCGGCGTCGTAGGTCTGATAGATGGTGTTTTCCACCGTCTGAACGACGACTTCGCCGGTGTGCAGCCCGACCCGGATCTGCATGCCGGGATCGCCCAGCCGTGCAACCGAATCCTGCATCGCAAGAGCGGCGAGACAGCCGCGGACCGCATGGTCCTCATGGGGGCGCGGCGGTGCGCCGAACAGCGCCATCACACCGTCGCCCTGAATCTTGTTGACGATGCCGTCGTAGCGGTGGACGGCTTCCTTCATCAGGTCGAGCACCGGCTCCAGGCGCCGCATGCCGAGTTCGGGATCACCGAGGCTGTCGATCAGATTGGTCGAATTGCGGATATCGGCAAACAGCAGAGTGAGGTTCTTGCGCTCGCCGCCCTTGCTGCTGAGCGAACGGAGCATCCGCTGCGAGGGCACGTCGGGCCGGGCGGCTGTCGCGGTGAGCACGGTTCCGCAGCGGCCGCAGAAGCGGCTGGACGGCCCGTTCACATGGTGACAGGAATCACATTTGAGGCCTAACGGCGCACCGCAATCTTCACAATAATCGTTGCCAGCCCGGTTTGCATGACCGCATCGCTCGCACTGCATGAACAGCCTTTCAATAAAGACTGCGAATATATCCGACGCGTCAGATTAGCCCAGCACATTCTGTAATTGTGTTAAATCCTTCACACACCGAGCCGGTCCCTCACCCGCCCGGTCAGCACCGCCGTGGTGACGCCGACCCGCCAGAAGGCGTGCAGCGGGATCGGCTTGATGCCGGTCACTGGCATGTCGATCTCGGCATTCGTACCTCCGATCAGCCGGCGGGCGAGTTGCGCGCCCATCGCGGTCGAGAGCGCGACGCCGCGGCCGTTGCAGCCGAGCGAGATCAGCAGATTCTCGGCCGGCGCATGGACGTGCGGATAGTGATCGGCGGTGATGGCAAGACGGCTGTTCCAGCCATGGGTCCAGCTGACGCCTTTGAGCTGCGGCCACAGCCGCTCGGCGTAGCGAATCAGGTAGGCGACGTCGGTCGGCTTGCTGATCCAGCGCATCGGGCCGCGGCCGCCCATCAAGAGGCGGTTGTGCTGGTCGATGCGGTAATAGACCGTGATGTGGCCGCTTTCGTAGAGCACCGGGCGGCCCGGCATGATCGAGGCTGCGACCGCGTCGGACAGCGGCGCGGTCGCCGCGATCGACGAGAACACCGGCACGATGGTACGGCGGAGCGCCGGCCAGAGATCGTCGGTAAAGCCGTTGGTCGCGAGCAGCACCTTGTCGGCATGGACGATTGCACGCGGCGTTTCGATCCGCCAGCGGCCGCCATCACGGCGGAGCGACAGCGCCGGCGTCTCGCCATGGACGGCGGCGCCGGCGCCGATCGCGGCACGCGCCAGGCCGCGCGCGTAGCTCAGCGGCTGCAGGTCGCCGCCACGCGCATCCAGCATGGCGCAGAGATAGCGGTCGCTGCCGGTCATCTCGCGCAGCTCGGCGGCGTTGAGCAGTTTCACCGGCATGCCGCGCCGGATGCACTGCTTGGCCGTGGTCTCGATCGCGGTCGCGCTGGCTTCATTGTAGGCGGCGCGCAGCGTGCCGTTCTGCCGCGCCTCGCAGGGGATCTGGTAGCGGCGGATCAGATCGTGGGTGAAGTTGGTGGTGCCGTAGGAAAATTCGATCATGCGGCGACCGAGATCGGCGCCGAAATCCTGCTCGATCTGGTCGGGGTCGTGCTTCAGCCCGGGATTGGTCTGGCCACCATTGTTGCCGGAGGCGCCCCAGCCCGGTTCCTGCGCCTCCAGCACGGTCGCGAACACGCCCTGCTCGGCGAGATGCAGCGCGGTGGACAGACCCGTGAAGCCGCCGCCGATGATCGCAACCGGCACGCTCTTGTCCGACGTCAACTGTGGCGTCGGCGTCGCCTCCACCGCGGTGTCGGCGTAGAGACTCGGTGGCAGCGGCAGGCGTGATATTGCGGTCATGACTGGAGCTCGCGTTTCACCTCTCCCCATCGGGGAGAGGTCGCGCCGAAGGCGCGGGTGAGGGATTCAGGTCCCACGAGAGAGCGTAACCCCTCACCCGGATTGCATCTGACGATGCAATCCGACCTCTCCCACAAGGGGAGAGGTGAACCGTTGATGCAACGACTCGACCAGACGACATCATCTTCCAATCACAACGGGTGCAGCACGCGGCGCAGGAAATCCTGGGTGCGCGGGTGTTGCGGTTGGTTGAGGACGGATTTGGCGGCGCCCTGCTCGACGATGACGCCGCCGTCGATGAACAGGACGCGGTCGGCGACGTCGCGGGCAAAGCCCATCTCATGGGTGACGACGACCATGGTCATGCCGTCATCGGCAAGCTTGCGCATCACCGACAGCACCTCGCCGACCAGTTCGGGATCGAGCGCCGAGGTCGGCTCGTCGAACAGGATCGCCTTCGGCTGCATCGCCAGCGCTCGCGCGATCGCGACGCGCTGCTGCTGGCCGCCGGAGAGCTTTGGCGGATGCACCTCGGCCTTGTCGGCAAGGCCGACCTGCGCCAGCAGCGCGCGGCCGCGGGCGATCGCCTGTTCGCGCGGCTCCTTCTTCACATAGAGCGGGCCCTCGATGACGTTCTCGAGCGCGGTGCGGTGCGGAAACAGGTTGAAGCGCTGGAACACCATCGAGACCTGGGTACGGATCGCGACGATCGAGCGGTCATTGCTGTCGACGCGTGCGCCCTCGACGCTGATCTCGCCGCGATCGTAGCTCTCGAGCCCGTTGATGCAGCGCAGGATGGTCGACTTGCCGGAGCCGGACGGACCGATGATGCAGACCACCTCGCTCCTGGCGACCGAGGCCGTGATGCCCTTCAGCACCTCGACCTTGCCAAAGCTCTTGTGGACGTCGCGCAGCTCGATCATTTGCGGTTCGCCTTGTTCTCGAAGTGCCGAACCAGCAGGATGAGCGGGATGCTCATGGTGAGATACATCAGCGCCACCAGCGTGAACACGCTGGTGTTCTTGAAGGTCGAGGAGGCGATCAGCTTGCCTTGCAATGCGAGCTCGGCCACCGTGATGGTCGATGCCTGCGAGGAGTCCTTCAGCATCATGATCATGATGTTGCCGTAGGGCGGCAGGATGATCCTGACCGCCTGCGGCAGCACCACGCGCCGCATGGTGAGCCACCAGCCCATCCCGATGGTCTGCGCCGCCTCGATCTGCCCCTTGTCGATCGCCTCGATGCCGGCGCGGAAGTTCTCCGCCTGATAGGCCGAATAGGCGATGCCGAGGCCGATGATCGCGGCCTGCAGCGCCGACAGCGCGATGCCGAAATCGGGCATCACGAAATAGATGTAGAACAGCAGCACGATGATCGGGATGCCGCGGATCACGTTGATCAGCGCGGCGCTGAGCCCTGTGAGGATGCGAATTCCCGACACCCGCATCAAGGCCCACACCAGCCCGAGCACGGTCGACAGCAGGAGCGAGCCGACAGTGACGACGATGGTCAGCCAGACGCCCTGCAACAGGATCGGCACGAACTCGACGGCGTCATGGAAGAATTTCTGCATCGGTTAGAGATATCCAGTCCCGTCACACGCTCGAATATCGTTTCCGTCACCCTGAGGAGCGCGCAGCGCGTCTCGAAGGGTCGACGGCCACCGGCCGGGCCGTGCATCCTTCGAGACGCCTGCTGCGCAGGCTCCTCAGGATGACGGATCACTTGAATTCCGCCGAAGCACCGGCCTTCACGACGCGCTGGCCTTCTGGCCCCATTTCTCCAGGATCTTGGCGATCGTACCGTTGGCCTTCAGCTTCACCAGCGAGGTGTTGATCTTGGCCAAGAGCTCGGTGTCGCTCTTGCGGACACCGATCGCGACCGTGCCGACGGTGACCGGCTTGTAGCCGTCGACCAGCCGGACGTCGGCGAAATTGCCCTGCTGCAGATTGTAGGCGAGGATCGGATAGTCGGCGAAGCCGGCCTTGAGGCGGCCGGCATTCACATCGCGCAGGATGTCGGGAATGGTGTCGTAGACCTTGACCTCGCTGAACAGCCCGGTCTTCTTCAGCGCGTCGACGAACGCCGTGCCGACCTGGGCGCCGACCACCGTGCCCTTCAGGTCCTCCTGCGAGGCATAGGCCTTGGTGTCGGCCTTCGGCACCACCAGACCTTCGCCATAGGTGTAGACCGGCTCGGAGAAGTCGATCACCTCCTTGCGCGCGGCGGTGGCGAACATCGCGGCGGCAATGATGTCGATCTTGTTCGCGGTCAGCGAGGGGATCAGCGCCGAGAATTGCATCGGCTCGATCTGCACGGTGAAGCCGGCGTCCTTGCCGATCTCGGTGGCGAGATCGACCATGATGCCCTGGATCGAATTGGTCTTGGTGTCGAGGAAGGTGAAGGGGATGCCGGTCGGCGTCGAGCCGACCTTGAGCACCTGCTGCGCGCCCGACGGCGTACTCACGGCAAGGGCGAGCGCCGCGACTGCGGCCTGAACGAGACGCTGAAAGGACATCGCACCACCTCCCAAACTGGCGCCGGTGCCGCCTCGCCCGCTGTTTCGGCGCTTTTGGTTGCGGGCGACGCCGTTCCGGCCTATTTTCACCAATATGAAATTGTGGTCACGAAACCGCGGCCAATGCAAGCGGTTTTCATGCACATGAAGGAAGCGGGCTGACGTGAGCGGCGGCAGGAGAATGCGCAAAGGCGCGGCAGCGAAGCTCGTGACAGCCCGCCGGGCGGCCAAAAAGCCCGTGAAGAAGCCGGCCGAACCCGCGATGGATCTCGCGGTCGGACGCCGGATCCGCGACCTGCGTCGCACCAAGCAGTTGTCGCTGGAAACTGTCGCCGCGCGCAGCGAGCTTTCGATCGGCTTCATCAGCCAGATCGAGCGCGGCCTGTCGTCGCCCTCGCTGCGCGTGCTGGCGACACTCGCCGACGTGCTCGGCGTCGGCATCGCCGCGCTGTTCGGCGCAGCGCCGCGGGATGACAACACCAATGGCGTTGTCACCCGGGAGGTGCAGCGCGCCGAGCTGAAGCTGTGGCGCACCGGCATTTCAAAGCAGCTGCTGAGCCCGGCGGGCAGCGAGAGCCGGCTCAATCTGTTCCTGGTCCATCTCGACCCCGGCGGCAACACCGGCGACGAGTTCTACACCCATGACGGCGAGGAGGCTGGCCTCGTACTGTCAGGCGAGATGACGCTGACCGTCGATAGCGAGACTTGGACGCTGAAGCAGGGCGACAGCTTCCGCTTCGCCAGCCGCAGGCCGCATCGCTTTTCCAATCCGGCCCGCGATGCCAAGGCCGTGGTGCTGTGGGTGAATTCCGTGACGGCGGCGGGGTGATTTTCGGCTGCCGTCATTGCGAGGAGCGAAGCGACGAAGCAATCCATCGTTCCGCATGCGCGGTGATATGGATTGCTTCGCGGAGCCTGTCATCCGGCGCCGCTTCGCGCCGACCGGGTGGCTCGCAATGACGGAGAAAGCTAGCTTCCCAACCCCATCACGATCTCCTCGATCTTGATCGGGAAATTCCGCACCCGGATGCCGGTGGCGTGGAAAACGGCGTTGGCGACGGCGCCGGCGCTGCCGGTGATGCCGATCTCGCCGACGCCCTTGATGCCGAGCGGGTTCACGTGCGGATCGTGCTCGTCGACGGTGATGACATCCATCGGCGGCACGTCGGCATTCACGGGCACATGATACTCGGCGAGGTTCGCATTGAGGATGCGGCCGGAACGATGGTCCATCACCGCCTCCTCATGCAGCGCGAAGGAGAGGCCCCAGATCATGCCACCGCGTAGCTGGCTCTCGACCAGCAACGGATTGATGATGCGGCCCGCAGCGAATGCGCCGACCAGCCGCGTGGCGCGGATCTGGCCGAGCTCCGGATCGACCTTGACCTCGGCAAAGACAGCACCGTGCGCGTGCATCGCATATTGCGACTGCGCCGTCGCATCGGCTGCCCCGCTCCCTGTCGCGTCGACCTCGGCGAGGCCGGCGCGCGCCAGGATCTCGGCATAGCTCTCGCTGCGCGCATCGTCGTCACGGCGGTGCAGCCGCCCGGCCCGCGCCACCACGCCGGCATTGCCGGCGCCGAACAGCGGCGAGCGCTCATCCGAGGTCGCAAGCTCGGCGAGCTTTGCGATCACGGCCGCACCTGCATTGTGGATCGCGGCGCCGACGGTTGCAGTATGCCCCGAACCGCCGGCGATGCCGGCATCGGGCAGATCGGAGCTGCCGGAGCGGAACGTCAGCTGATCGAAATTCAGACCAAGCGAGTCGGCCGAGATCTGCGCCAGCGCGGTCCAGGCGCCCTGCCCCATGTCGTGCGCGCCGGTCTCCATCACGCCCTTGCCATCGGCGCGGATCACCGCCCGCGCATTGCCCTGGAACATGATCGCCGGGAACGTCGCGGTACCCATGCCCCAGCCGACCAGAAAGCCGTTCTCGTCGCGCATCTGCTTCGGCTGCAACGGACGGCCGGCCCAGCCGAACCGTTCGGCGGCCTTGGCGTAGCACTGGCGCAGCGCCTTGGAGGAGAACGGCTTGCCGGTGGTCGGCTCGACCTCGGCGTAGTTCTTCAGCCGAAACTCCAGCGGATCGATGCCGCAGGCGAACGCCGCCTCGTCGATCGCGCTCTCCAGCACGATTGAGCCGGTAGCCTCGCCCGGCGCGCGCATGAACAGCGGCGTGCCGGTGTCGACGCGCACCGCTTCGTGCGCGGTGCGGATCGCAGGACTGGCATAGAGCGTATGCGAGGCGTCGGCGGCGGGCTCGTAGAAATCGTCGAAGCTCGACGTCGTGACGCGCGCCTCGTGATTGATCGCGGTGAGCTGGCCCGCATCGTCGGTGCCGATCCGGATGCGCTGGCGGGTCGGCGGACGATGGCCGACCGGGCCATACATCTGGCTGCGGCGCAGCACGAGCTTCACCGGACGGCCGATCAGCCTGGCGGCCATGATCCCGAGCACCTGCGGCCCGGAGATCAGCCCCTTGGAGCCGAAGCCGCCGCCGAGGAACGGGCTGTTGATGTGGATGTTCGCCGGCGGAATGCCGAACAAGCCGGCGATGCGCATCTGTGCGAAGCCCATGCCCTGGCTCGGCGTATCGATGAACAGCCGGTCGCCGTCCCACACCGCGACGATCGCATGCGGCTCCATCGCGTTGTGATATTGCGCCGGGGTTTCGTAGGTCGAATCGGTCAGCTTCGACGCGGCAGCCATGCCGGCGTCGATGTCGCCGTGGCGGACTTCGGCGGGATTGCCGATACCGACCACCGGCGGCGTGTAGGGCTCGCCGGCGTCGAGGCCGACGCGTGCGATCTCGACCTGATAGCGCGGCGACAGCAGCGCGGCGCCCTCGGTCGCGGCCTCCAGCGTCTCGGCGATCACGACCGCGATCGCCTGGTTGGCGTAGCGCACCTCGTCGCTCTGCAACAGCTCCATGCGGAAGGCGAACGGGTTGCCCTTGGCGTCGGGGTCTTCGGCAAGTTCAGGCTTGTGCGCCGGCGTCATCACGTCGATCACGCCGGGATGGCGCTTGGCGGCGGCGACGTCGAGCGATTTGACACGGCCGCGTGCGATGCAGCTGGTCGCGATCACGGCATAGACCATGCCGGGCGGATGGTTGTCGGCGGCGTAGCGCGCCTTGCCGGTGACCTTCAGCACACCGTCGGTGCGGGTCATCGGCTGGCCGATATTCGAGCCGTGCCTGATATGGGCGGGGTCGCGGGTCAGACTGAGTTCAACCGTCATGCGTTACGCTCCTGCAACGGAGGAAAAGGGAGAGCCGGGCAAAGCGGGAATCCGGTCCGGCGTGCCTGCGGCAGCAAGGGTGAGCGCGCGCACGAGGATGCGCTGCGCGAGCTCGATCTTGAAGGCGTTGTCGCCGGACGGTTTTGCGCCGGCGAGTGCGGCGCGTGCCGCCTCGCGATAAGCAGCCACATCCGGCGCAGCGCCTGCGAGCACCTGCTCGGCCTCGCGCGCCCGCCACGGTTTGGCGGCGACGCCGCCGAGCGCAATCCGCGCCTCGCGGATGCTGCCGTCCTCGATGCGCAGGCTAGCTGCCGCCGAGACAACGGCGAAGGCGTAGGAGGTCCGCTCGCGCACCTTGATGTAACGGGCATGCTTCGCAAAGCCCTGCGCCTCGGCCGGCAGGCGCAGCGCGACGATCAGATCGCCGCGTTCCAGCGCGGTCTCGCGCTCCGGCGTCTCACCGGGCAACCGATGCAGCGCCTCGAGCGGCAGCTCGCGCCGGCCGCTTTTGCCCTCGATCTCGACGATGGCATCGAGCGCGACCAGCGGCACGCAGAAATCCGACGGATGGGTCGCGATGCAGCCCTCGCTCCAGCCGAGCACCGCGTGCAGGCGATTCTCGCCGTTCAGCGCATCGCAGCCGGCACCCGGCCAGCGCCGGTTGCAGGCGCTGCCGGCGTCGTAGAAATAGGCGCAGCGGGTCCGCTGCATCAGATTGCCGCCAACCGTCGCGGCATTGCGCAGCTGCGCGGACGCGCCCGACAACAATGCCTCGGCGACCGCGGGATAGTTGCTCGCGAAGCCGGCGTCATGCGCGAGATCGGCGTTGCGCACCAGCGCGCCGATGCGCAGGCTCCCGTCGGGAAGATGCTCGATGCGATCGAGCCCGGGCAGCCGCGTGAGGTCGACGAGACGGCTCGGCCGGCTGACGCCGCCCTTCATCAGATCGAGCAGATTGGTGCCGGAGGCGAGATAGCTCGCGCCCTTCTCGGAGCCCGCCGCGATCGCGTCCGCGACGCTGGCCGGCCTGACATAATCGAAGTTCATCATGCGGAGCGCCTCTGCTTGCTGGCGGTCATGTTGGATTGTGCCTCGAGCACGGCTTCGGTGATCCCCTGATAGGCGCCGCAGCGGCACAAATTGCCGCTCATGCATTCGCGCACCCGCTCCGGGTCGTCGCCGGCTTGGCCTTCCCCGATCAGGCCGATGCCGCTCATGATCTGGCCCGGGGTGCAGAAGCCGCACTGGAAGCCGTCATGGGCGATGAAGGCGGCCTGCACCGGATGCAGCTCGCCGCCGTGCCCGACGCCTTCGATGGTGACGATCTCGGCGCCGTCATGGCTGACGGCGAGCGCGAGGCAGGAATTGATGCGGCGGCCGTCGACCAAGATGGTGCAGGCGCCGCACTGGCCGCGGTCACATCCCTTCTTGGTTCCGGTGAGGTCGAGCCGCTCGCGGAGCAGGTCGAGCAGGGTGACGCGGGGGTCGTCGACGGTAATTTCCCTGCGCACGCCGTTGATGGTGAGACTGAGTGGAAGATTCATGCGGGGCTCCGATCCGTGTATGGTCGGGTTGAATCGAGGCAACGCGAGCCCGTGGCCGCCGATGCATGATCGGCGCGCCTTGTCAGGCCCGGTGCTGGTCGCCATATACGGAGGCATCCTCCGTTTACAAGGGAGGATGAAAAGAAAAGGATGGCCGATTCTTCACCAGAAATAGTCCGCAAGCCGCGCGCCGACGCCGTGCGCAACCGCGAGCGTGTGCTGGAAGCGGCCAAGGCTGTGTTCTCGGCCGGCGGCAACGAGGCGAGTCTGGAGGCCGTGGCGCGCCATGCCGGCGTCGGCATCGGCACGCTGTATCGCCACTTCCCGACCCGCGAGGCGCTGTATGAGGCGGTCTATCGCCGCGAGGTCGCGCAGCTCGGCGATCTTGCCGAGCAGTTGCAATGCGCGCCCGAGCCGGTCGCGGCGCTGCGGCGCTGGCTGCGCGCCAATGTTGAATTCGTCGCGACCAAGAAGGGCATGGTCGCAGCGCTGGCGCTGGTCGCGGCCGGCTCGAGCGAGCTGCAAGCCTATTCGTTCGATCGCCTGACCAAGGCGATCGGCACCCTGCTCGCGCGCGCCGTCGCCGCCGGCGCCATTCGCGACGACATCAGCGCCGAGGACGTGCTGCGCGCGCTGATCGGCATGTGCTACATGCACGACCAGCCGGGCTGGCAGACCACGGCGCTCAGGCTGCTCGATGTGTTCGTGGACGGCTTGCGGGTGCAGCCCGATCACAAGGCGCCGACGGCAAAGCCTGCGAAGAAACCGAAGCGAAAACCGCGCCAAGCATAGCCCTACCGGAGCAGCCGAAAGAAGCCCCCGGCAAATGTGCCAAAGTGCACAGACCAACTGGCCGGCTTTCGGCTAGATCGGCACATTGCTAAGTCCAAACTCATATTTGCTGTAGTGAATATTTGCGATCCAGCCCGGCCAGCGTGCCGGGCTTTTCGTTGATCGATCCTGGGCAACGAAAAGCCCCGCGCGAGGCGGGGCTTTTGTGACTATCGCGGATTGGTCCGCGTTCCGCTGTTGTTGCCTGGAAGGTTCGACGTTCCGGTCCCGGTCGCGGAATTGTTATTCGGATCGGTCGAATAATTCGGCGTCGAACTGCCGGGGTTGTTCATGCTGCCGGTGGTGCTGCCGGGTGGATTGCTCATGCCCGAGCCCGTTCCCATTCCCGTGGTGCCGCCGGTGCCCGACGAGCCGGTGCCGGTGCCGGTTCCTGAGCTCGAACTTCCCGTCCCTGCGCCCGCGCCGCCAGCCGATCCGCCCCCGGCCCCGCCTGCTCCACCACCCGCTCCTTGCGCAAAGGCGAGCGGTGTCGAGAGCACCATCGCCGCGGCCAACCCGATCATAGCCAATTTCTTCATGTGACATCCTTTCCTGGTTCGAGCCGGAGCAACGAAGTCCGCGAGGCAGTCGTTCCTGGGCAGCAGGTTCACGTTCAGCGCAGCACGAGGAACATGATGCCGGGTGTCCTGTTGAGCGGAAACAGCGTTCCGGGAGATGCCCGATGAAAACACTTCAGATGCAGCACGAGATCACGGCCGAACTGGAAAGGCGATCCGGCGTCAAAGGACTGAAGCTGATCCGCCTGAAGGGCTACAGCCCAAGTTGGGATCTCGGCGGCACGCGACAGACCGCGCTGGATGAGGCAAAGGAAAGCGAACTGCGCGACACCGTGACGGCGATGCAGGACGAGTTCGACATCGCCTAGGCCCGGTGCGCGCGCAAATTGCAGCTGGGACATCGCCGAGGAAGGCCAGCCTCGCCTCTCGCCGGCATTGCCCCGCCGCTGATCAGGCGCGCGGGCTACGACTAGCCCGCCCGCTTGAGTGGTCAGCCGAACCTCGCGTCGTAGCGCTTGATCGACAGCTCCTTGGTGTCGATCTCGGGCTTCTTGCCGGACAGCATGTCGGCCAGCACCCGGCCCGAGCCGCAGGCCATGGTCCAGCCCAGCGTGCCGTGGCCGGTGTTGAGATGCAGATTGGCAAACCGTGTCGCGCCGATCACCGGCGGGCCGTCCGGCGTCATCGGGCGCAGGCCGCACCAGAAGCTGGCCTTCGGAAGATCGCCGCCGCGCGGAAACAGATCGGTCAGCGAATGGTCCAGCGTCGCGCGCCGCGCGTCGTAGAGCTTGGTCGAATAGCCCGAGATCTCCGCGGTGCCGCCGACCCGGATGCGATCGCCGAGCCGGGTGATCGCGACCTTGTAACTCTCGTCCATCACGGTGGATTCCGGCGCACCCGCCGCGTCCTTGATCGGCACCGTGATCGAATAGCCTTTCACGGGATAGACGGGCAGCAAGATGCCGAGCGGCCGCACCAGATGCGGCGAGTAGCTGCCGAGCGCGAGCACATAGGCGTCGGCGGTCATCAGGCCGGCACTGGTGGCAACGCCGGTGATGCGGGTGGCATCCGCGTTCAAGCCGTCGATGCCGACATTGAAGTTGAAGCGCACGCCGATCTTCTCGGCTTCCAGCGCTAGGGCCTGCGTGAACATGTGGCAGTCGCCGGTCTCGTCATGCGGCAACCGCAGCCCGCCGGCGAATTTCTCTTTCACGCCGGCCAGCGCCGGCTCTGCCTTGATGCAGCCGTCACGGTCGAGCACTTCGAATGGGACGCCATACTGCTTGAGTACGGCGATGTCGTCGCCGGTGTGGTCGAGCTGGGCCTGCTCGCGAAACAGCTGCAGCGTGCCCTGCGCGCGCTCGTCGTATTTGATGCCGATCTCGCTGCGCAACGCCTGCAGGCAGTCGCGGCTGTATTCCGCGATTGGGATCATCCGGCTCTTGTTCACCGCGTAGCGCGCCGTGGTGCAGTTGCGCAGCATCTTCAGAAGCCAGAGCCACATCACGGGATCGAGCTTCGGGCGGATCACCAGCGGGCCGTGCTTCATCAAGAGCCACTTCACCGCCTTGACCGGCACGCCGGGGCCGGCCCAGGGCGACGAATAGCCCGGCGACACCTCGCCGGCATTGGCAAAGGACGTTTCGAGCGCGGGCTTCGGCTGACGGTCGATCACCGTCACCTCGTGGCCGGCGCGCGCAAGATAATAGGCCGAGGTGACGCCGATCACGCCACTGCCGAGAACCAGGACCTTCACTTTTCCTCACATCCTGCAGCGAAAACGCAATCGCCGCTGCGAAACCACTCTGCTTCGCAACGGCGACAGCAATTTGTAGAGCTAGCGATCAGCCAGCTAGCAATTATCAGGCCACCCGCTTGATGGAGTCACCGAGGATCGAGACGATGTCGTCGATGTGCGACTTCTCGACGATCAAGGGCGGCGACAGCGCAAGCGAGTCGCCGCTCATGCGGAAGTAGAGGCCGCGGTTGAAGCAGTCGACCATGATGTCGTAGCCGCGCGCGCCGACGACGCCCTCGCGCGGTCCGACTTCGACCGCGCCCATCAGGCCCTGGTTGCGGATGTCGACGACGTTCGGCAGGCCCTTGAGCGAATGCAGGCCATCGCGCCAGTATTCGGAGAGCGAGGCGCCGCGGGTCAACAGACCCTCGTCCTTGTAGATGTCGAGCGTGGCAAGACCCGCCGCGCAGGCCACCGGATGCGCCGAATAGGTGTAGCCGTGGAACAGCTCCATGGCGTTATCAGGACCGACCATCAGGCCGTCATGGATCTGGCGGCTGGCGAACACCGCGCCGCACGGCACGGTGCCGTTGGTGATGCCCTTGGCGGTGGTCATCATGTCCGGCGTCACGCCGTAGAAGTTGGCGGCGAACGGCGCGCCGAGGCGGCCGAAGCCGGTGATGACCTCGTCGAAGATCAACAGGATGCCGTGCTTGGTGCAGAGCTCGCGCAGCCGCTGCAGATAGCCCTTCGGCGCCGGCAGCACCGCGGTCGAACCCGGCACAGGCTCGACGATCACGGCCGCGATGGTGTCCGCACCATGCAGCGCGACCATCCGCTCGACGTCGTCGGCGAGCTCGGCGCCATGGTCCGGCTGATCCTTGGCGAAGGCGTTGCGGGCGAGATCATGGGTGTGGCGGATGTGGTCGACGCCCGGCAGATGGGTCGCGAACTGGCGGCGGTTGGCGACCATGCCGCCGACCGACATGCCGCCGAAGCCGACGCCGTGATAGCCGCGCTCGCGGCCGATCAGCCGGGTGCGGGTCGGCTGGCCGGCGGCGCGATGATAGGCCAGCGCGATCTTCAGCGCGGTGTCGACCGATTCGGAGCCCGAATTGGTGAAGAAGATCCGGTCCAGCCCCTTCGGGGCGATCTCGGCGAGGCGCTCGGCGAAATCGAACGCCAGCGGGTGGCCCATGTTGAACGACGGTGCGAAATCCAGCGTGGAGAGCTGGCGCTCGACCGCGGCCGCGATCTGCGGCCGGCCATGGCCGGCGTTGACGCACCAGAGACCCGCGGAGCCGTCGATCACCTGCCGGCCATCGACCGAGGTGTAGTACATGCCCTTGGCGGAGGAGAACAGCCGCGGCGCCTTCTTGAACTGCCGGTTGGCCGTGAACGGCATCCAGAACGAATCGGTCTTGATGGTGTTCGGAATCTGATGAACGGTCACGGCGCACTCCATGGGCTGGGGATGCGTAGTCGGACCACTCTTCGGTGCACTCAACAAGTCCTTTTCTGTCGCAGCGCAAGCCATTGATCTTGCTGAGGCGGTCTGCCAAGATTTGTTCGATCCGCAACACCTGCAACAGGGATCTGTCATGAGCGTCGACATCGGCGGTCGGCTTCGATTCATCCGCGCGCGGCACAAGATGTCGCAGCGCGAGCTCGCCAAGCGCTCCGGCGTGACCAATTCGACGATCTCGCTGATCGAATCCAACCAGATGAACCCGTCGGTCGGCGCGCTGAAGCGGATCCTCGACGGCATTCCGATGGGGCTTGCGGAGTTCTTCGCGATCGAGCCGGAGCGGCCGCGCAAGGCGTTCTATCGCGCCGACGAGCTGACCGAGATCGGCAAGAAGCCGATCTCCTACCTGCAGATCGGCGACAGCCTGTTCGGACGGGCGTTGCAGATCCTGAAAGAGCGCTACGAGCCCGGCAGCGACACCGGCCGGGTGCCGCTGGTGCACGAAGGCGAGGAAGGCGGGATCGTGGTCTCGGGCCGGCTCGAGGTCACGGTCGACGACGAGCGGCGGGTGCTCAATGCCGGCGATGCCTATTACTTCGAAAGCCGCCGCCCGCACCGCTTCCGCTGCATCGGCGCCAAGCCGTGCGAGGTGATCTCGGCCTGCACGCCGCCGACATTTTGAACCCGGCGCAGGCGCTGCGCGACCCAAGCCGCAAGAGCCGCATGTCGCGGCCTTGCGGGTGACATCGATGCCTCGCTCCCCATGGCTTGCCGCCGCCGTCGCGGCCATCACGGTCCTTGCCTCCGGCGACCCATCGCTGGCGATGGACGATTATCTGCGGGCCTCGAGCAGCGCACCGACCACGATCAGCCTGTGCGGCAATAGCGGCGACGACCGGATCAAGACTGCCGACTGCAGGAAGGCCGGCTATGACAAGCTCGTGGCGCAGATCGACAAGGCGTTCGATGCGGCGCTTAGCAAGCTGCCGGCCAATGTCAAGCCGCTGCTGAAGCGCGACCAGGCCTGGTTCAACGAGATGATCATCGACGCCGCCGAGGTGCGCGCCGATGCCAACGAGGACGAGCTGAAGCAGGCTTTTGCCGAGGCTTTACGGCGCCGGGCGGCAGCCCTCAACGGTATCGGATCCGGCCGGAGCGGCCTGTCAGGCACATGGGTCAATGCGTTCGGCAGTGTCAAGCTGACGCCGGCCGACGGCGGCGGCTATCGCCTCGCCGCCGATCTGCGCGGCGATTATGGCGGCGACCGCAGGCGGAGCTGCAAGCTCACCGCCGAGTTGAAGACCTCGGGGACTGGCTGGCCCTCTGGTGCCGTGGTGATCGAAGCGGACGCATCCGCCGACAAGCCCAAGACAGACGCGGCCGCCGTCCCCGCCAAACCACCTTCAATAAAACTCCGCCGCCAGGGCGAGACCTTGCGGATCGTCGGCAGCATCGATGACGAGGAGTTTGCCGGGCTCAACGACTGCTCGTCGATGTGGCAGGTCACCGGCAGCTACTTTGCTGTCGGCAAGGATGCGGCATCCGACAAGGCCGACACCGCGTTCGTCGCGCCGACCTTCGACTGCACCAGGCCCGAGACCGCAACCGACGAGGAGATCTGCGCCGATCCTGATCTCGCCGACAACGACCAGCGGCTGAACCGCGCCTGGAAGGCGCTACAGCCGCGGCTCGACGAGGCGACGCGGCGCGCGCTGATCGACGACCAGCGCAACTGGGTGAAGAGCCAGACCCAACAATTCCCGGAATTCCTGCATCCGGCCTGGAACAAGCAGAACTCGCAGGTCCACTTCACCGTCGATGCGCGCGATCACGTCAACGGCTTGCAGCGCGAGCGCCTGGCGCTGCTCGACGGCTTCGACGACAAGCGCAGCGGGCTGGCCGGCATCTGGCTCGCCTACAACGCCATCATCAAGGTCACCGCGGAGAAGGACGGCACGCTGAAGGCCGTCGGATGGAAGTGGGACCAGGGCGACTGGAAGGCCGGCTGCGATTACGAGATGACGGGCAAGATGATCGGCGGCGCATTCCGCTCCGACGCGCAGCGTGAGAATCCGGATACGCTCGAGCGCGACCACGCGATGCTGATCGTCAACCGGCAGGACGATGCCTTTGCCAAGAAGCGCACCGACGACAGCGCCGACGAAGCCAAATGCAAGCGCCGGCTCGACAACTCCTCGACTGCGCGGCTGTTTCCCGCCCGCCCCTCGCCCGACATCGACAATCTCAAGGGCTCGATCCGCTGAAGAGTCGGATGGCGGGCTGTTACGGTCACAAATTGCGCGTCTGCCTGTCGCCATAGGCGATCACGAAGGCGACCGTCCCGAACATCATGGTTACGGCGATGACAACGAGAATGGTATCGAGGGTCATGGCAGTCCTCCAAGGTTGACGAATCAAGGCTAGTGCGCCGGCCGGAAGGAACCTTGCGGCAGATCAATTTTCTGAGGAGATCGATCGTTGGTGAAACCATGCGACCGGCTTTCACGTAAGCTGGGGCAGTCGCCACGGAGCATCCGCATGCGCGCGATCGCCCTCATTGCCGCCATCCTGTTCGCCCTCGCCTCGCCGGCGATCGCCGATGACGTCGCCACCGCGCAAGGCGTGATCCGCGCCCAGGAGCAGGCGTTCGGCCGCGACGATGCCGCGGCGGCCTATTCCTATGCCGCGCCGGCGATCCGGCAGATATTTCCGCAGGCCGATATCTTCATGTCGATGGTGCAGAACCAGTACGCGCCGGTCTATCGCCACAGGAGCTTCGAATTCGGCGCGGCGCAGAGCGACGGCGACCGGATCGCGCAGCGCGTTCAGATCGTCGACGCCAATGGCGAGGCGTGGGAGGCGCTCTATACGCTGGAGCGGCAGGCCGACGGCAGTTTGAAGATCACCGGCTGCTCATTGCAGAAGGCAGGCCAGGCGGTGTGACCGCACGGATCGGCGCCGCATCGGTCGCCTTGGGCCGGTCGCTTCAGGACAAGCCTTTTCTCAGCCGAAGCCTGTCTTCAAGCCAGTCGAAGATGACTTCATTCGCCAAAGTAGGATTGTCGATATGCCCCTGCATCGCAGCGGTTTCGGCGCGCCTGAACAGGATCAGGCTGGCGTCGCGATGAATGCTGCTCAATTGATCGCCGAATTCGATCAGGGCGCCGGGAAGAAGCCAGCCGCCCTCGCCCGCGGTGACCAGGAGCGGACAATCGATGCTCCGCGAGATCGCATTGGCTTCGTCGAGCCATCCGGCCTGCTCGCCGTCGCCGGCTTGCCGATAGAAGAAACTCTTCTCGTGCGAGTCCCAAATTCCGGCGTCGCACACCGCGGCGGCAAAGCGGGCGTCACTTGCGGCTGCGCGGGCGACCAAGGAGGAGTTGCAGGCGTCCGCGACGATGGCGATCCGCGTGCTGTCGACACCGGGCTTCTCCCAAAGAAAATCGAGCACCCGGCTCATGGCGGCTTCGAACTTGTGGCCCTCGAGCCGTTCCGGCGACAAGGCCGTCTGCGTCCCCAGCAGATCCACGGCGAGCAGCGAGAACCCGCGCTCGTTGGCATGACCTGCGTATTTGGTGATCAACTCTTCCTTGTAGGAACCCGGCTCGCCGACGCACACGATGACGGGTCCATCGTCGCGAAAGGCTGACGGCAGATAGTAGGCTTGAAGGGACAGGTCCTCGGTCCAGGGAATCGAGAGCACCTGGCCGACCGGAACCCGGCTCTTCAAGAAGCTGGTTGCGCACCGCCGCATGCCGTCGACGGCACGGTTCAGCAAATCGTTGGCGTATCCGGGAGGCCTTGCGGCGGCGTGAAAGTAGGTCGTAGCCCGAAGCCAGTTGCGACGTGCGGTGACCAGATTGTTGTTCAGCAGCGAATGCTCGGCTCTCGTCTCGTTCCGTTCCGCGGTCTTGATCCACTCCGCGGACCACGAGCTCTCCGAAGCGAGGTTTATCTTGCTCAATGTCAACCAGCATTCGGAGACCGTCGAACCGCCTTCCTGTGCTGCGGCCAGGAGCTTGATGAACTCCGCCGACAGATCCTCGCGATCCGGCCAGGCGGGCCAGCCCTTGTCATCGAACTCGACGCTGCTCGACGAGGCACCACGCGCCCCACAGTGGTCACGCATATTTGGTCAACTCGTTCGCAGCCCGGCTCTGCCGCCGGTACGCGTTATCGATACGAGTCCGCCCATTGGCGTCGGCGTGCCGGCGCCTCGGTGGCCGCGCGAAATCGGCGCTGAAATCGCGAACGCCAATCACCCGGCCCTCCCAAGAAATTATTCCAATACTGATTCATATAATTGAAGTAATTCGGCGGCGGCAAATGTTGATATGGCGGCGCAGGAATGCGTTGCGCTTATGCCTGAGTGGAATGTTGCTGCGGCAATCGTTGCCGAGCAGATGCTCGGTCATGTTCAGGATACCGCCAACTCGCTTGCCTCGTGCAGCGAACTTGCAGCGCGCTCACGAGATCGCGAGAACCAGCGTGCCGCACTTCACTCGGCCGTGACTTCACAGATCGCGAATTCATCGTCGTTCATCGCAAATAAAAAGCCTCCGGCAGGGCATTGCCGGAGGCTTTGGAGGTTAGTTCATGAAGAAGTCTGATATCTCCTCGTCATGGTCGGCAGAGCAACCGACACACGGTTTGTACATGATGCAATAATGTTAGTAAATCATATAATAGGCTCTTCTTTCAAAATCAAAGCCCCGACAGTTTCCCGTCGAGGCTTTGGGTCGCGATCAAGTCCGGATCTACCGGGCCTTACCAGTTGCGCTGCGCGCGCAGCAGCAACATGTAGGTATCCTGGTTGCTGAGGGAGTAGACCGCGGCCGGCTTGCCGATCGCAGCGCTACCCGGGTAGGTGATCGTGCCCGCGTAGTTCTGATCCAGATGGGTGTAGGTGAAGTCAGCCGAGAAGGTCAGGTTCTTCACCGGGGTCCACTGGGTCTGCGTACCGATCTGGGCAACGCTGTAGTCCGGATTGCACGAGGTCAGGTTCGAGGTGGCGCCGATCAGGACGCCGAACGAGCCGCCCACGCCGGTCCCGCCCGGGCCGCAGATGTAGCTCTTGGCGGTGCCGTTGTAGTTCACCTGGGCCCACGCACCATAGACACTGGTGTTCCAATAGGGATTCCAGTTGTGCACGTATGCACCGCGCACGCCGTACGTCGTGATCAGCTGCTGCGAGCCGCCGCTGACGAACACGCTGTCCGGCGCGATGCCGAAGCCGATGCTCTGGTAGGCACCGGGAACGCTGGTGTTGCCGAAGGTGGTGAACGCACCGGCCCCCGAGAGATCCTGGATGTTGTAGCGCGTCGCACCGTTGGTATAGACGCCCTGGACGTTGATGGTATCGCCGGGTCCGGTCGGGATGTTCTTGATCGACAGCGCCAGCTGACCCGCCCAGCCCCACTTGTCGTCGGGATGACCGGTCAACTCGGTGGCGCCGTAATAGGCCGCGTGATTGTCATGCGCCGCGAACGACGCCTGGAACAGACCCCAGGCCTGGTCGACGCGGAGCGAGGCGACCAGATCCGGAGCAATCGTGCCGGCATAGTCGCTCGCACCGTAAGGACCGAGCGCGCCGGTCCCCTGCACGCCGAGATTCTGCACGCCGGCCTGATAGTAGGCCGACTGATCCTGGGCCGACAAAGCCAGCGACACGCCGTTGCCGAACTGCGCGGTGTAGGTGAACTGGTTCACACCCGTGACCGTACCGCCGCCACCGACGAGACCGTCGAAGTTGTTGCCGGGATAGTTGGCCCATGGCGTCGCGAACTGCGAGACCGCCTTACCCATGGTGAAGCCGGCGAACTGGATGAAGGCGTAGTAGACGCCGACCGTGCCGGCGGCGACACCGCCCGAACTTGCGTTGTTCGGCGCAGCAGACGTTCCGATCGGCGAGTAGACCGTCGAGCCAGCCGCCGCGCCCGCGCCGTAGCTGTCCGAGGTCCAGCTGAAGGTCGCATCGAAGAAGGTGCGAACCACGCCGTACTCGGTCGCGGTGCGGGTGTCGACGTTGAGGTCTTCACGCGAGCGCCAGGTGTAACCGTTGGTGAAGCGGTTCTGTGCGCCGCCCGCGCCGGCGTAGTTGCCGGTGTGGTCCGAGTTGGTGTTCGCCAGAACGTCGACGCGCAGGTAGCCGCCCAGCTTGATGCAGGTGTCGGTGCCCGGAATGAAGTAGAAGCCCGGGCCATAGAGCGAGCAGACCTTCACGTACTCGACTGCCTTGGCCTTGACCGGAAGGTCGGCCGCCATGGCGCCACTGCTCGCGGCGAGAGTTGCCACCGAGGCCAACAAGAGGCCCTTAATTATCTTCATGCTATCCTCCAAGTGATGCCTTGCACTGCTGGCAAAGCGACAAACGTTCCCCTCCCGAAAACCGCTGCGGCGCAGCCATTTTCAAGATGCTCGTGGTCAACTCGGCCACTGCAGGCGTGAGATGGTGGATGCCCCCCATCTACGACGGGGAACAATGCAATCGGGTAGTCACATATTCAACTTATATTAGTTAGTCACCATATGTTTGCGCACCCATGTGTCATTCAGGCAACGCATCGACGAACATTTTTGTCAGGCCAGCTTCAAAAATCGCCCGATATAGGTGAAGATGAATTTTTGTTAAGGAACGCCATGAGCGAGCGCAGATCGACCGACAAAGTGCAGGACGCGGCTGAACGTTTGGCTTGGGAGATCGTGTCGACCAGCATCCGACTCGACGAGTTGCGCAGCATCTGGGCCAAGATGATCGGGGTCACCGGACCGCAATGGATGATCATGACGGTGCTGGCGAACGCCGAGGACCGCAGCGTCGGCCTGCCGGTCGGCGCGGTTTCGCGGGCGCTGCGCGTCGATCAGTCGTTTGTGGTGACGCAGTCGAAGCTGCTCGAGAAGAAGAACCTGCTGCGCCGCAAAAATTCGACCGAGGATGCCCGGGTCGTGAACCTGTCGCTGACCGAGCATGCGAAGAAGCAAATGGCGAACCTGTCCGCGCAGCGCAAGGAGTTGAACGAGTTCGTCTATGCCGAACTCGACCTGCGCGAGCTGCAGCAACTCACCGGCAAGATGGACTCCATCAAGAACCGCCTGGAAAAGGCGATCGCGCGGATCTCGCTCGATCTTTAATGGATCAGGCGATGGCGAGCCGCTGCCGCGCCCGCATCAGGAGCAGCAGCATGATGCTGACATTGAGCAGGTTCCAGGCGAGACCATTGGTGAAGGCAGCGGCGTAGGAGCCGGTGGCGTCGAAGATCACGCCGGAGATCCAGCCGCCGAACGACATGCCGAACACCGAGGCGAAGATCACGATGCCGATCCGGGTCGCAGCCTCCGACGCCGGCATCGCCTCCCGCACGATGATGGCGTAGCTCGGCACGATGCCGCCCTGGAACAGGCCGAACATCGCCGAGATGATGTAGAGCGAGCTCAGGCTGTCGAAGAACAGATAGAACAGCAGCGCTGTGCCCTGCGCGATCGAGCCGATCAAGAGCGTGCGGATGCCGCCGATCCGGTCGGCGAGGAAGCCGGAGCCGATTCGGCTGATGATGCCGAAGCCGAGCATCAGCGACAGCATCTCGGCGCCGCGCGCCACACCGTAGCCGAGATCGCCGCAATAGGCGACGATGTGGACCTGCGGCATCGCCATCGCCACGCAGCACGCGATTGATGCGAGCGACAGGATCGCGGTCAGCGCATTGGTGGAGAGCCGCATGTCGACCCGCGGCGGCGCCGCGTTGACATGGTTGCGCCTGACGGCCGCCCCCATCAACAAGCGCAGCAACATGAGTGCAAGCATCATCGCGACCGCGGTGAAAATGCCGATCACGATGTGGGTGGTGCGCCAGCCGACGCTCTGGATGCCGAAATTGACCAGCGGCGGCCACACCGTACCACCGATGTAATTGCCGCTCGCGGCGATCGCGACCGCAAGGCCACGGTAGCGCTCGAACCAGTGCGAGGCCTCCGCCATCAGCGGACCGAAGGTCGCAGCCGACGACAGGCCGATCGCGAAATGCAGCAGGATGAAGGCCCAGACCGACGGCGCGTAGCCGGCGCCGATATAGCCGAGACCGAGAATGCCGATCCCGGCGCCGATCGCGGCGACGATGCCGAAGCGATCGCTGATCTTGCCGGTCACGACCTGGCCGATGCCGAAGCCGAGCATCACCATCGTGAAGGCGAGCGAGGCCGTTCCGCGCGTCGCGCCGAAGTCGGTCTGCACCGCTGGCAGCGCCACCACCACCGACCACATGCCGACGCTGCCGAGCGAGCCGATGACGACGGCGACGCCGAGGCGCAGCCATGCCCGGCGCGAGTCCGGAATGAACAATGCGGTTTCGGGGGAATATTCAGAAGAAATTACCACGGCACGTGGAACTTCGTCGGCATTTGCCTCGAGGTCAAGCGCGTTGCCGAGAGATTAGGCATGCACCAACAAGGGGACGCGCCGAACCCACCGATGCGTGACGCGCCTCAATTGCCGTAGTTCGGATCCTGTGCCTGGAACGGACCGCACTTCGCATCGAGGCCAAAGCGGTGGTCGAAGTCCACGGTGCCACCGCCAACCGGTATGCGCGTCGGCGGCAAGCCGCGCGTGTACTGGTCGACGGTGACGAATTTCTTGTCCGCGCTCATCGTCACGTGCACCGGCTCGAGATCCTTGCCCTTGTTGAGCTCGGTCAGATCGAGCGTGTAGTAGCCATCCGCCGTCTTGCCTGCGGCCATGCCGCCATGCGGCGCGAAGACCACCGATTGCGGCAGGTAGACCTCCATCAGGACACCGTTACCCTTGCAGGCGATCATGCGGATCATCCAGGCGCGGTCGTCCGGCAGCGTTGCGGCCGATGCCGGCAGCGACAGCAGCGCAATTGCGGCAGCAAATCCTGCCGTCACGGTTCGACCTGCCTGATTGGTCATGGATGGCCTCTGGCGGCTGAGTGGCGTTGCTGGCGTTTCGTCGGGGACCGGGCCGCTAAAGTTCAATCTGCGTTGTGCGCCGCGGGAATCGCAGTCCACCCGACCGGGAATATCGCCCGTCGAGCCGCGATCCATCCTGACGAGAAAAACTGCTACAATGCGAGCCGGTTCACATTGGCGGCTTGCCGTCCGGACCTATCATCCCGTCGGATGGCGCGCAGCTCGCAAGGTAGCCGGATCGAAGCGCACACTGCCGGAGGATCGTCATGCATTCGTTGTCAGCAGAATGGTTACCCGTTGCGTCAGCGCCGTCGGACCGGGAGCTCGAGGTCTGCGTCCTCGACTATGACGGCATGGTTCACGCGCTCATGTTCCCCTGCCACCGCGACGGCACTGCGTGGGTCGACCATGCCAGCAGCAAGCCTCTCGACATCCAGCCGACGCATTGGCGCAGATGGGTGCAGTCCGCCAATTAAGGCGGCCATGACCGGCTCCAGGCCAACGCCGATCTCGCGCCGCTCGGTAGATTGAGCTAGGATTGCCACGTGAGGTTCAACGGTGGGCCAGGAGGCTCGTCATGGAATCACACGTGATCCCTTTCGAAAATCGCTGGACGAACGGCAAGCATGCCTGGGAATGGCATTGCGAGCTCGAGCGGCTGGGCGTGCCGACGGTCCGGACGATGTATTGCGAGCATGAGACGCACTATCGCGATCAGGCGGCAGTCGTGTTCGACATCCCTGCCGGCTTTGTCCACGACTGGCTGGCCTTCCACGATCGGCGCGCCGCCCGGCGGCAATTGCTGTGGCGCGCCAGGGTCATCGGGCTCGGCATCATCGCAGCATCGGGCACCGTGCTCGGTGCGCTCCGATAGAGGCCGGTGACACCCGCGCCCGGAACCGCCGGACGGGTCCCGCCCCTCCTGGCCCAAAATCCCAGTGACCTGAAGCCTGCGACGTCCCGCGCGGCCCCTGGACGGCATTTATTAACCCTTTGCTAACCATACACCCGGCAAGAATTGCCGAGTGAAGTCGAGTGTCGTCGAACGCGTCTAACGGGCGGAGATCCCCGTGAACGCCAGCGCGGTGCCTCACTTTCGGAACGGCGGCCCTGCGGCCGTCGCGCAGACGCTTGGCGGCCGTAGCCGCCAGTCGCGGGGGAGAGCGGCTACCATGGTCGACGTCACGGCGGGGCAAGGCACGGCAGGCAAAGGCGGATTGCCTGGTCTCGGCGAGATCGGCGACATCCTCAAGCGCGGCGATCTCGCGCTGGCGCTCGGCGTCCTCACCATCCTGGTGGTGCTGATCCTGCCGCTGCCCGCGATCGTGCTCGACCTGTTTTTGGCGGTCTCGATCACTGTCTCGATCCTGATCCTGATGACCTCGCTGTTCATCCAGGCGCCGCTGGAATTCTCGTCGTTTCCGACCATCCTGCTGATCTCGACCATGCTGCGGCTGTCGCTGAACATGGCCTCGACCCGCCTGATCCTGAGCCACGGCCACGAGGGCACCGCGGCCGCCGGCCACGTCATCGAGGCGTTCGGCAACTTCGTGATGGGCGGCAACTTCGTGATCGGCATCATCGTGTTCGCGATCCTGGTGATCGTGAACTTCGTGGTCATCACCAAGGGTTCGGGCCGTATCGCCGAAGTCGCGGCACGCTTCCAGCTGGACTCGATGCCCGGCAAGCAGATGGCGATCGACGCCGACCTGTCCGCCGGCCTGATCGACGAGAAGGCCGCCAAGGAGCGCCGCAAGGCGCTGGAAGACGAGAGCGGCTTCTTCGGCGCGATGGACGGTGCCTCGAAATTCGTCCGCGGCGACGCCATCGCCGGCCTCCTGATCGTCGGCATCAACATCGTCGGCGGCATCATCATCGGCGTCGCCCAGCAGGGCCTCTCCTTCGGCGAAGCCGCCCGCACCTACACCGTGCTGACGGTGGGCGACGGCCTCGTCACCCAGGTGCCCGCGCTGATCGTCTCGACCGCCGCCGGCCTCCTGGTTTCCAAGGCCGGCATCACCGGCGCCGCCGACAAGGCGCTGATGCGCCAGCTATCCGGCTATCCGCAGGCGCTCGGTATGTCGGCCGGCGTCATGCTGGTGCTGGCGCTGCTGCCGGGCATTCCGACATTGCCGTTCCTGGCGCTGGGCTCTGGCGCCGCGGCGCTGGCCTGGAATGCCCGCAACCAGAAGCGCGCGGCCAAGGCGGCCGAAACGGCAGCGGCCGCCGCCCCCGCTGCAGCCGCGGCCGCCGCCGCTGCCGCCGCGGAGGAGCCGATCGCCGCCGCGCTGAAGATCGACGACCTCAAGATCGAGCTCGGCTATGCGCTGCTGCCGCTGGTCAACGGCCCCGACGGCACCGATCGCCTCACCGAGCAGATCAAGGCGCTGCGCCGTTCGCTCGCGATCGAGATGGGTTTCGTGATGCCGGCGGTGCGCATCCTCGACAATGTGCAGCTCGAGGCCAACAGCTACGCCATCAAAATCAAGGAAGTCGACGCCGGCACCGGCAAGATCTGGCCGAGCCAGTTCATGGTCATGGATCCCGCCGGCAACCAAGTGCAGCTGCCCGGCATCCACACCATCGAGCCGACCTTCGGCCTGCCCGCGACATGGGTCGACGCCGGCCTGAAGGAAGAGGCCGCGCTGAAGGGCTACACCGTGGTCGACGCCGCGACCGTGCTGTCGACGCACCTGACCGAGCTGCTGAAGACCAACATGTCGGACTTGCTGTCCTACGGCGAGGTGCAGAAGCTCTTGAAGGACCTGCCGAAGGAGCAGGGCGAGTTGATCAAGGACATCGTCCCGAGCCAGGTCACGGTGTCGGGCATCCAGCGCGTGCTGCAATTGCTGCTCGCCGAGCGGATCTCGATCCGCGACCTCTCGACCATCCTCGAGGGCATCGCCGACGCGCTGGCGTTCTCGCGCAATCCGGCCACCATGGTCGAGCACGTCCGCGCCCGGCTGGCGCGCCAGATCTGCGCCCAGAACACCTCGCCGAACGGCTACCTGCCGCTGATCGCGCTGTCGGCGCGCTGGGAGCAGGCGTTTGCCGAATCGATCGTCGGCACCGGCGACGACCGCAGCCTGGCGATGCAGCCCTCGAAGCTGTCGGAATTCATGACGGCCGTGCGCAACGCCTTCGAGCAGGCGGCGCGCGAAGGCGAGGCGCCGGTACTGGTGACATCGGCGGCGATCCGGCCGTTCGTTCGCTCTCTGGTGGAACGGTTCCGCTCGCAGACCACCGTTTTGTCGCAGGCCGAGATCCATCCGCGGGCCCGGCTGAAGACCGTCGGCAGCGTGTAGGGCTTCTTGTCTGGACGCGTTTTCTTCACGCGAACCCGGCGTCCATCCCGCATCAAGTGCGGGATAGGCTTCACTCAAAATCGCTCTAGCCGTCGCAAATCACTTGCGTTTTCGCCTGTGCTTTCTCGCCACAGGCAACTGATTTATGTGAAACTGTCCGGAACGGCCCTTTATCGGGTAACATGATCCGGATACTTAGCAAGTTACTGATATTACGCGCAGTTAATGTTGGCTTTGGAAGCTGAAGGCAGCTTTTGATCGCGATTGATCACGTATCATCACGCCCTTGTGATGACCTCTGGGGAACGGAATCGGGAAATCCTACGTTAGTGGGGCACGAGACGTTGAACCGGACAGCAAACCGAACCGACAGATTTAGCGAGAGCAGGAAGGCGGCAGGAGACTTCCATGAACCACTCGATCTACAGCGCCGATCGTATGACGCACCTGAAGATTGTGGTCGTGGCGTTGTTCGCCGGTATCCTGGTCGCGGGCTTTGGCATCGCGGCACATAACTCGTCGGATGATGGTTACACGCAGACGGCGCGGGTCATGAAGGCTGGCAAGCCGGTCGCGATCACTAGTTCGGGCACGTCGCTGGTCCGCTAACAGGAGAGTTTCACGAATTCACGTGGTGTTCTTTACAGCCCCCCAAAGTCGCCACGTGGATATTTAAGACCCTCAACTACCCCCAAGTTGACTATCGAAAACGCCCGCTCCCCACGGGCGTTTTCTTTTTTGCGGATGAGCTGCGCGAAGTCACACCCTGAAACGCACAAACTCCATCCACGTCATTGCGAGCGAAGCGAAGCAATCCATTGTCACCGAGCATGCGGAAGGATGGATTGCTTCGTCGCTGACGCTCCTCGCAATGACGGGCTACAATGGAATATTGAGTTCGCGCCTATCGCGGCGACCCCGACGCGCCCGGCACGGTCTCGATCAGCTTGCCGGTGAAGATCGGCGCCGAGGTCGGCTGGCCGTTCGGCGAACCGCCGGCCTGCTCGACCGTCACCGCGTAGGTCGCGCCGTTGATTACATCGGGATCGTAGCCCGACAGCACCGGGCGCGCAGTGAAATCATCGGCGCCGATCACGCCGAGCGAGCGCGGCTGCGGCAGTCTGTCGGAGATCAGCCAGAGCTCGAAGCTCTTGCCGGGCTCGGACGCGGCGTCGACCTTGCGCACCGTGAAATTCTTGGTCGCGCCATCGATGGTCATGATGAAGGCTGGCCCGCCATTCGGCCCCTGCAGCAGCGCGACATATTGCGCCGACGGCGCGAGCGCCGGCGCCGGCGTCTTCACTTCGACGGTCTGGATGCGCGGCTTCGGCCGGATCGCGTTCGGCAAGGCGTCGGGCCGGTAGATCTGCAATCCGAGTGTCACCAGCAGCGCGGCCGCGATCGCGGTCGCGGCCGAGGCGATGCCGCGCCAGCGCTTCACGCGGTTCGAAAGCGCGGTCACGTTGCGCTCGTCGAAGACGACCCGTGGCTGCCGGAGCTCGGGCAGCCGCCTAGGCTCGGCTGACTGCGGCATCCCGGCTGACGGCGGCGGCTCCGGATCGAACGCCGAGCCGAATTCGGGATCGTCGGTCGTCGGCGCAGGCGGCGGCGTCACCGTCGCGGCCGGCGTCTCAGGCAGCACCAGCGGCGCCTGCGGCGGGCCGGCATGGCCGATCGCCGCCTTGATGTTCTCCCAGACCACCGGACGCGGCTCGACGAGGCCGACCATCTGGTTCAGCGTCCCGAGCCTGAACTCCCAGGCCTGCACGAGGGCTGCGAACTCGTTGTCGACGGCCATCATGGTCTCGACCTGCGTACGCTCGTCGGCATCGAGGGTACCGAGCGCATATTCCGCGGCGAGCGCGATATGGTCTTCGCTATAGGCCATCAATCAGAGTCCAAGACACTCCCGGATATCCATCAGGCTGCGGCGCAGCCAGGTCTTCACCGTATTCACCGGTGTCTCGAACTTTGCGGCGAGCTGCTCGCGGCTCCAGCCGTTGTAATAGGCGAGCAGCACGAGCTTCTGACGATCGGGCTCCAGACGACCGACGCACTCCAGCAACCGCTTCAACTCTTCCGTCATTTCCCGCCGCGCCAGCGGATCGGGCTGGTCGGCGGCGACTTCCATCGCGGCCGGCTCTTCTTCCAGCGAGGTCTCGCCTCGCTTGCGCACGACATCGATGGCGCGGTTGCGCGCAATCGACGTCATCCATGTGATCGGCGAAGACAGGGCCGGATTGAACTGCCCGGCGCTGTTCCAGACCTTGACGTAAGCCTCCTGAATGACCTCCTCGGCGAGGTCCTGACGCCGCAAGATACGGAGCACGACGCCAAAGAGTTTCGCCCGGGTCGCGGCGTACAGCCGCTCGAAGGCGGCCTGATCCCCCTTCGCGACGGCGGCGATCAGCCAGACGAGCTCAGCCGGCGTCAGCATTCAGCGCCCTCCGAGCCTGCATCCCCCACCGCCTCATTGCCACCGCTGCCGATCATCATCTGGTCCGGACCGGTGGTAGCATATTTTGGGACACCACGATCCGCCAAGTGGTCGACAGACGGCGGGCTTGTGGACAGGCGCCCAGCAAAAAGCCCGGGTGATCGGCCCGGGCTCGCAATCTGGTCAGCGGAGGAAGCGAGGTTCAGGCGATGACGCCGAGCCGGGCCCGCATCAGGCCGATCGAATCCATGTCGGCTTGCTCACGGGCACTCTCCTCCGCGCGTTCGCGCGCCTGGTCGCGCTCGTCGAGCAGCTCGACCTTCTTCAGCTCCTCGAATGCTTCCGACAGCAGCGCCTTGGCGTCGTCGAGCTGGGTACGCAGTTCGTCGGCCGAACGGGTCAGGTTCTCGCGGCGCTGGATCGCGGCCTTGGCGTAGGTCGGATAGGCGAAGTGCGAGGGATCGTTGATCCCGGCGCGCTCCTGCTCGGTCTGGATCTCGCGCTCGAGCTCGACGGACATGCGCTGGAAGTCGGCGATCATGCCTTCGATCTGGGTAACCCGACGGCGCTTTTCATCGACCTGAAACTTCTTCAGGCGGATCAGCGTTTCACGTGACTTCATCGACTCATACTCCCCAGAAGTCCCAATTCTGAACGCGGGACAGAACCGGCTCCCCGCTGGGCCCCGCCGGCATAGCTATGGTGTGCCGGGGATGATGGCCTGACAAAGTTAGCGTTCCGTTTCCAAACCCGACAGGATTTGAGCGAGTTGCCGGTAGCCGTCGCCCAGACTGGTCGCTTCGTCCTTGGCCTGGCGCAGGAAGGCCTCCAGCGGCTCGTGCAGCCGGATCGCCTCGTCGACCTCCGGGCTGGAGCCCGGCCGGTAGGCGCCGAGCCGGATCAGTTCCTCCATGTCGGCATAGGTCGCCATCACCTGCCGCGCCTTGTTGATGAAGGGCAGGAACTCAGGGTCGGCGGACCGCGGCATGGTGCGGGAAACCGACTTGAGGATGTTGACCGCGGGGTAGCGGCCGCGCTCGGCGATCGCCCGCTGCATCACGATGTGGCCGTCGAGGATGCCGCGCACCGCGTCAGCGATCGGCTCGTTGTGGTCGTCGCCGTCGACCAGCACGGTGAAGATCGCGGTGATGGTGCCCTCGCCGGTGCCCGGCCCTGCCCGCTCGAGCAGCTTCGGCAGTTCGGTGAACACGGTCGGCGTGTAGCCCTTGGCGGTCGGCGGCTCGCCCGCCGAGAGCCCGATCTCGCGCTGCGCCATCGCAAAGCGCGTCACCGAATCCATCAGGCACAGCACGTCCTGGTCCTCGTCGCGGAAATATTCCGCAATGGCGAGCGTGAGGTAGGCCGCCTGGCGCCGCATCAGCGCCGGCTCGTCCGAGGTGGCGACCACCACGACCGAGCGCGCCAGCCCCTCCTCGCCGAGATCCTCCTGGAGGAATTCCTGCACCTCGCGGCCGCGTTCGCCGATCAGCCCGATCACCGAGATCGCGGCATCGACATTGCGAGCCAGCATCGACAGCAGCACCGACTTGCCGACACCGGAGCCGGCGAAGATGCCGAGCCGCTGGCCGCGGCAGCAGGTCAGGAAAGTATTGAGACCGCGCACGCCGAGGTCGAGCGGCGGGCCCACACGCTTGCGCGAATGTGCCGGGGGCGGCGAGTTGCGGTAGGACATCGGCGAAGCGCCCTGGACCAGCGGCCCCTTGCCGTCGATCGGTTCGCCCATCGCGTTGACGACGCGGCCGAGCCAGGCCGGCGACGGCCGCACCTGGCTCGCCGCGTTGGCGATCACGGCGCGGCAGCCGCGCCTGACGCCCTCGAGCCCGCCGAACGGCATCACCACAGCGTTCTCGCCGGAGAAGCCGATCACCTCGGCCGGGATGGAGCGGCCGGCGCCGACGTCGATCACGATGCGCGCGCCGACCGACATCGCATGAATGGGACCGGCGATCTCGACCATCAGCCCGCGGACGCCGACCACGCGGCCATAAATATTGACGCCGTCGATGTCGCCGATCTGCTCCGCGAGTGCCTTCATTGCGAAAACCTTAAGTTTCGGCAATTTTGCTCCGGCCGCTTAACTTCGTGTTTACCCGCATCATTAATCATTGCGTCACTGTCTTTGGTGACTGAGGTCGCTCGCCCATCAGAAGAAGGGCGAGTCGCGAGAGTCGGTTAGGCCCGGCTCTTAATGTGGAAACTGAACGAGCGCGGTTAGGAAAAGCTTCTTCTACGCAATATCTTAGGGCGATTCGACAAAAATTGCACGGTTAGAGCTTGCGTCGAGGAATCAGTTTTTGTTAACCATATCTCGTCAGGATCCGAATCAGTTGTTCAAAGGCGTTTTGTGAGTGCCGCAAGTGCGGCCGACCTGACGCCCGGAGCGGCGACTATAGGGGACTGGCATGCGCGTTTTGCTGATTGAAGATGATAGCGCCGTCGCGCAGTCGATCGAATTGATGCTCAAATCCGAGAGTTTCAACGTCTACACGACGGATCTCGGTGAAGAAGGCGTCGACCTCGGCAAGCTTTACGACTACGACATCATCCTGCTCGACCTCAACCTGCCCGACATGTCCGGCTACGACGTGCTCAAGCAGCTCCGGGTTTCGAAGATCAAGACTCCCATTCTGATCCTCTCCGGCCTCGCCGGCATCGAGGACAAGGTCAAGGGTCTCGGCGTCGGCGCCGACGACTACATGACCAAACCCTTCCACAAGGACGAGCTGGTCGCCCGCATCCACGCGATCGTGCGCCGCTCCAAGGGTCACGCCCAGTCGGTGATCCAGACCGGCGATCTCGTGGTCAATCTGGACACCAAGACGGTCGAGGTCGGCGGTCAGCGCGTCCACCTCACCGGCAAGGAATACCAGATGCTGGAGCTGCTCTCGCTCCGCAAGGGCACCACGCTCACCAAGGAAATGTTCCTCAACCATCTCTACGGCGGCATGGATGAGCCGGAGCTGAAGATCATCGACGTCTTCATCTGCAAGCTCCGCAAGAAGCTCGCCAACGCCTCCGAGGGCCGCAATTTCATCGAGACCGTGTGGGGCCGCGGCTACGTGCTGCGCGAGCCGCACGAGGCCGACGAGCGCATTCCCGCCTGACGCTTCGCTTTCTACAGCAAACCTCCTGGACCCCGCCGCAAATGGCGGGGTTTTTGTTTGAGAAATTACGCCACCGGGATCGCGGTCAAGGCGGCAAGCAGATCCGCGCCCTTCGGAACGCCGAGCCCGGTGCAGGCGTTCCAACCGGGGCCGGCATCGTAACCCCTGCCGCCGACGCGGTTATTGCCCTGCACGACCGCACGGAACGCGCCAGGGTTGGAATACAGCGCCGCGTTGAGCAAGCCGATCTGCTCGCCGCGCGCGGCGACGGCCATTGCGACCAGCGCGGCCCATAGCGGCGTCGCGGCGCTGGTCCCGCTCATCGCCATCGCCTGTCCGTTGACGATGATGCGGTAGCCCGGGCTCGCCGACGCCGCGCAGGCGACATCGGGCACGCCGCGCCTGATGGCGCCGTCGTTCTGCGATTCCGGCAGCGTCACATGCAACTGATAGTCGGGGACGGGAAACGCGTCGCTGATGCCGCCGCCGGTGCCGACCGCGCCGGCGTTCCAGACCGCCTCCGCGGCGGCCGCCCCATTGCCCACGGGCTGGGTGCCGCCGCAGCTCGTCGCATAAGGGCTCGAGGCGGGAAACCAGACATGGACTTTGCCGTCGGTCAGGCCGCTGGTCGCGAGCTGATCACCCGAGGCGAACAGCACGCTGACCCGCAGCCGCGCGGCATCGGCCAGCACCGCCTGCATCGCGTCGCGCCCCGGCTCGGTCCAGTATTTCTCGGCGCTACCCCAGCTGACGGAGATTACCTGCGGCGCGTGCTTCTCATCGAACACCGCCTGATGGATCGCGCCGGTGAGACCGGCGGCGGAGTTCTCGGCAAAGTAGACCGCGATCTTGCCCTTCGGCAGCAGGCCGGCGAGCACCTGGAGATCGAGCGCGATCTCCTGATCGGCGACATCGTTGCTGCCGAAGCTGCCATCATTGCCGGCCGGCGGCACGTTGACGACCACCGGCGGCGGCCGGTCCATGCCGGCCACCGCCATGGCGAGATCGCTCGCGAGATAGCCGCCACCGAGCGCGATGACGCCGACGCAGATCGACGACACGTCGCGATCGAGCGGAATGCCGTAGAGCGCCGCGACGTCAGTCGGCCACAGTCCGCTGCCGCTGCCCGTGTCGGCCTCGGCCCTCACAAGCGGCGTCCTGGTCCGCAGCGGCCGCTGATCGAAGCCGAGAATGGCGCGGGTCCATGGCGCGATCTCGGCCGGCACCGTCAGGCCGCCGACGCGGGCGCGAAACGTGCGCTCGCCGTCGTGGTAGGTGCGCAGCGTCGCGCCGAAGATCTCGACCATCTGCCGCGCGGTGCCTTGCAGCTCGACCGTGCGCGCGACCGGATCGCTGCGGCCGACGGTCAAGCCTCGCTCGGCCGCCAGCCGCACCACGCGGGCGATGGCGCGGGCATGGCTGCGGTGACGCTCCGTCGCGAGCTGGTGCCGCGTGATCGGCCCGGCGAGCCGGGCAAGATCACCGGCGCTGCCCGGCGCAAACTTGTCGGGGGTGCGCCGCTTCACATAGACCACGATGGGGATCCGCTCATCGGGATCGACATCGCCGACCAGCGTCGCACCGACGGGCGCGGCGCGGTTGCTGCCGGCTAGCGGAACCCTGCGCTCGGAGGCGCCCGCCATCGCTGCGATCTCACTTGCCGCTACATGGCGTCGGCTGTACCGGAGTTTGCGTATCGTCGTAGGCGCAGAACGGGATCGACCACACGAAGTCCGCAGCCGTTGCGATGCGCGTGAGGCCCGGCTTGCCTTCGAAGATCGGCGGCTGGCCCGAGAACTTCCAGTACCATTCCGGCAGCAGCGGCCCGAGCGGAGCGACCGGGCCATTCGGACCGAACGACAGGAATCCCGCCTGCGAGGCCGGCGTGCCGTCGGCCTTGAAGGCCGCTCGTCCGTGACAGGTGATGCAGGACGACGTCGCGACGAAGCCGTCCTCGGTGACGGAATTGCCGACCCTGATGTCGAGCCCGACGTTGTCGACGAAATCGGCCTGTGATCCCTTCAGGCAGTAGTTGTTGTAGACGGGATCGATATCCGCGCTCGACAGCATCGCGGTCAGTGCGGCCGTCTTCACGCAATCCGGATAGCCCTGGCCGGCGATCCGGTTCGACGGCACGAATGCGGTCTGCACGCCGAAATTATCGCGGCAACCGATGATGTCGCAGCGGCCCGGATTGAAACGGTGCTCGAACGTCGCCCAGGTCCAGTTCGGCACCTGCTTGCTAATGACATGCATCGAGACCAGGGCGTACTGCACGCCGGCCGCGCTGTTGACGTGATAGAGCTGCGGCACCTGCGCCACCGTCACCTTGTTGTTGGTGAATTGCGGAATGTCGCTGACCGGCATCCAATTGCCCTTCACCTCGATCGAATCGACCGGGAACGACAGCTGCTTGCCGAAGGCGGCCTTCACGCCCGAGCGCTTGTAGAGATTGTTCTGCACGATGAAATCGAACGTCGGCTTGTTGTGACGCGTTTCCTCCATCTGCCCCTGTGCGGCGCCCGGCGGCAGCGCCGGCAACAATCCGCCGCTCTGCTGCACGCCTTCGCGCGCCACCTGCGGCAGGATCGGCGGCCGCAGCGACGGCGGCGTCGCTGCGGCCGGGAACTGCGGATTGGGCTGGAACAGATCGGTATCGCTCGCCCAGGTCTCGAACGTCGAATTGCTGCCGCCGGCGCGGGTGTTGGCCTGGATGAAGAGCTGCCAGGCGACCTGATCCGGCGCGCTCATCGCAGGGTTCGGCGGCGATTGCGCCGCAGCCGGAAGCCCGAGAAGCACCAGCAGACCACAGACGAGCAGCGTGTCGATCGATCTTCTCATCTTGCTCTCCACATTGGATTCAAGGTTGGGGTTCAAGGTTGCAATCCGTTCAAGGTTGGAAGCCGTCCCCCATCCAGCTCGCATAGGTATCGAGCGCGTCCTGCGACCATCGGTGACCGGGCGGCATGAAGCCGGACGACAGTGCAGCGAAGACGCGGCGTGCGTTGGCATGATCGGCAAAGTCATCATTGCCGGCCGGGTCGCAGATCCAGTCGGCGTCGCCGAGCCGAATGCCCTTCGGCGTCATGCAGGCGATGTCGCCCGGTCGAAACATCGGCAGGATGTCGTTGCCAAAGCTGGTCGTCATCGGGATCACCGAGCCCATTCGCGACATGCACTTCTGGTTGCATATCGTATAGGCGACTATCGCTGAAACCGCTGTGAAGCGGCTCACACCGCCGCGCAGCAATTTTCTGCCGGCGGTCGGCGGCCAGCCCACAGCTCAAATCGAACCGAAGCTTCGCGAACCGCGACCAATCAGCTATAGGATGACCATCTAGGGCTGTTCGGGCGCATCACATGATCCTGCAATCCCTCGCCGGCCTGCCGGCGTTCCTGGTCTATTTCTGCACAGCGCTGATCGCCGTGGTCGCCTACCTCTTCGTCTACACACGCGTCACCCCACATGACGAATTCCAGCTGATCCGCGACAACGATCCGGCGGCGGCGATTGCGCTCGGCCTCAGCCTGCTCGGCTTCGTGCTGCCTGTTGTCAGCGCCATCGCGCATTCGGCCAATGTGATCGACTGCATGATCTGGAGCATCATCGCGCTGATCGTGCAGATCATCGTCTTCTACATCGTCAAGATCCCGGTGCCGAACCTGTCGGCGCGGATCGCCTCCGGCGAGATGGCGGCGGCGATCTGGCTCGGGCTGTCCTCGCTGGCCGCAGGCGCGCTGAACGCGGCCTGCATGATCTACTGAGCGATTGAGCTGACCATGGCGCGCAAACCGAACCCGGAATTCGGCAAGCGGCGGCCGGTGGTGCCGGCGGTACCGCCGCGATTGGAACCGCCTTCCAAACGCTCCAACCATGTCGCGCTGCTGGTGATGGGCACGCTCGCGGTCGGCGGCGGCGCCTATGCGCTGATGCCGCGGCAGAATTGCCAGCCCATCCCACCGACGCCTCCGGGCGTGACCGCGCCGGCCCCCGTGCAGCCCGGCGCCGACTGCGCGCCGCGCAGTTCGTCATCCGGATCGGGCGGCAGCGGTGGAGGCGGCGGCTCGTCGCGCAGCAGCTTCTACAGCAGCAGTTCCTCGTCCGGCGGCTCTTCATCCTCGTCGGGTTCATCGTCAACTTCGTCGGTCAGCCGCGGCGGCTTCGGCTCGTTCGCGCATGCGTTCGGCTTCGGCGGCGGCTGACACCGAGCTGACACGCATCGTCTGAAGATCACGGACTCCCTTATGCAACGCATCGCATGTTCCGAGCGCGACGATTGGCAGGCGACCGCCGAAAGCGCCGGCTTCACCTTCCACACCATCGACGGCGAACGTTACTGGGACGAGCGCGCCTATTACGGCTTCACGCTCGACGAGATCGAGCGCGATATCGAGGCGCCGACCGGCGAGATCGACGCGATGTGCCTCGAACTCGCCGGGCGTGCGGTCAAGGATGAACGCTATCTGCGCCGGCTGAAGATACCGGAAGCGTTTTGGGATATGATCGCGGCGAGTTGGCGCCGCAAGGAGCCGAGCCTCTACGGCCGGCTCGACCTCAAATTCAGCGGCAGCGGCCCAGCCAAGCTGCTCGAATACAATGCCGACACGCCGACGTCGATCTTCGAGGCCGCGGTGTTCCAATGGACCTGGCTCGAACAGGCAATCGAACGCAACATCATCCCGAAGCGCGCCGACCAGTTCAACTCGATCCACGAAGCGTTGATCGCGGCCTGGAAGACGATCGGCGCGACCCGCCCGCTGCATCTCACCGGACTGACCGGCAATTCCGAGGACGCCGGCACGCTCGCCTATCTCGAGGATACCGCGGCGCAGGCCGGGCTGAAGACGACGCTACTCGACATCGAACAGATCGGGCTGCGCAATGACGGCCAGTTCGTCGACCTCGACGAACGCCCGATCGCGCTCGCGTTCAAGCTCTATCCATGGGAGTGGATGTTCCACGACGCGTTCGGCAAGAACCTTTCGACGGCACCGACGCAATGGATCGAGCCGCCGTGGAAGGCGATCCTCTCCAACAAGGGCATCCTGCCGCTGTTGTGGGAAATGTTCCCAAATCATCCCAACCTGCTGCCGGCCTATTTCGAGGACGACCCGCAGGCCGCGCAGCTCGGCACCTCGTTCGTGCGCAAGCCGATCTATTCGCGTGAGGGCGCCAATGTCGAACTGGTCAGCGCCGGCATCACGCTGGTCGCGGAGCAAGGCCCCTACGGCGCCGAGGGCTTCATCCAGCAGGCGCTCGCGCCGCTGTCGAATTTCTCCGGGCAGTACCCGGTGGTCGGCAGCTGGCTGGTCGACCACACGCCCTGCGGGCTCTCGATCCGAGAGGACGAGAACCCGATCACCGGCAACACTTCGCGCTTCCTGCCGCACGCGATTTTGTAGCGGCGTTGACGCAAGCGCGCGTCTTCACCCCGTCATCCCGAGAAGATGGACTTTGCATCGCCGTCATTGCGAGGAGCGATAGCGACGAAGCAATCCATTTCTTCGCTCGCGGCGGAATGGATTGCTTCGCTTCGCTCGCAATGACACGGAGAAAGCGGACGCCGCCTCAGCGCATTCTGCTCAACGAGCAGCGGACGCGACCGCCTTCAGCACATGCGCGGCGCCGGCGCGCGCGACGGGCGCGGTGCTGGGCTGATAGAGCCCGCGGCGGTCCGGATAGGGCCTGAACAGATTGGTGATGCCGACCACGGATTCCGCCGCACCGAGCGCCAGCACGCCGTCGGGCTCGAGCATCCGGGAGATCTTGCCGAAGATCGATGCCTTGGTCTGCTGATCGAAATAGATCAGCACGTTGCGGCAGAAGATCACGTCGAAGGTGCCGAGATGCGAAATGTCCTGCAGCAGATTGAGCTGGCGGTGCTGCACCATGCCGCGGATATCGGCGTTGAGCTGCCAGAGCTCGCCCTGCTGCACGAAGTGCTTGACCAGCAGCTGGATCGGCAGCCCGCGCTGCACCTCGAACTGGCTGAACAGGCCGGCCTTGGACTTTTCCAGCACCGCCTGCGACAGGTCGGTGGCGATGATCTCGATGCGCCAGCCGGCGAACAGCGCGGTCATCTCCTTCAGCAGCATCGCGATCGAATACGGCTCCTGCCCGGTCGACGAGGCCGCGCACCAGACCCGCAAGCTGCGGCGCGCGGCACGAGCCTGCGCCAGCGCCGGCAGCACCGCTTCTTTCAGATGGTCGAACGGGATCTTGTCGCGAAAGAAGAAGGTCTCGTTGGTGGTCATCGCCTCGACCACCTCCGACGTCAGCATCTCGGCGCCGCCCTTTATCTTCTGGACGAGTTCGGGAATGCCGGCGAGGTTCGATCTGCGCGCCAGGGGCAACAGGCGGCTCTCGACGAGATATTGCTTGTCGGCCGACAGATCGAGACCGGAACGTTCCTTCAGCAGCTTACGCAGATACTCGTAGTCCAGCGGCGTCACGAACGGTCTCCCGCAAACACGCGAACGAGCTTCGGTGCGATCTGATTGAGCGGCAGCACGGCTGCGCAGATGCCGGCATGGACCGCGGCACCGGGCATGCCCCACACCACGCTGCTCGCTTCGTCCTGGGCGATCACGCTGCCGCCGGCGGCGACGATGTCCTTGCCGCCGCGCATGCCGTCGGAGCCCATGCCGGTCAGGATCACCGACATGATGCTGCCCTGCCAGACATCGATCGCGGAGGTGAACATCGGATCTACCGCGGGCTTGCAGAAATTGACCGGCGGCCCGTCATCGAGCGCGATCGTGGCATCGATGCCGTGGCGGACGATGCGCATATGGCGTCCGCCCGGCGCCAGATAGATCTGGCCCGGCTTGATGGTCTCGCCGTCGATCCCCTCATGCGCTGGCCGCTTGCTGGTGCGCGCCAGGTGCTCGGCAAGAATGGTGGTGAAGGTCGGCGGCATGTGCTGGGTGATCAGCACCGGCACGCGATCGATCACGGGGCCGATCTCTGCGACCAGCGACATCAGCGCCTGGGGGCCGCCGGTGGAGGAGCCGATCAGCAGCACCTTCGGCTGCAGCAGGCCGAACGAACGGCGCGCGACCTGGGCGGGTGCTGCGGCGGGGGCCAGCCCCGTGCGCGGCTTGTCATGTCCGGGCGCGAGCGGCGGGCTCGCCGTGGTGTGCACCGTGCTGCGCCGCGCCTTGGCGCCGAGATGACGGATCTTCTGGATCAGGTCGTGGCGGAAGGTTTCCGCGGCGGTGGCCTCGCGCGTGCTCTCAGGCTTCGGAATGTAATCGGACGCGCCGAGCGAGAGCGCCTTCAGGCTGATCTCCGCGTTGCGGCGGGTCAGCGTCGAGGCCATGATGATGACGAGGTCGCGCTTCTTGGCCAGGAGCTGCGGCAGCGCCGAGATGCCGTCGAGGTCGGGCATCTCGATATCGAGCACCGCAACGTCGGGGTTGAAGCGCTCGAGCTGGTTGACGGCATCGAGGCCGGTGCGCAGCGAGGCCACGACCTCCATGTCCGGCTCGGCGCCGATCCAGCGCGAGATCATCCCGCGGATGACCACGGAATCGTCAACGACCATCACCCGCACCTTGTCGGATCGGGTCGATGTCGGGACCACAGTACTTGTCAACGCAACACTCATGACTTCACCAGCGACGCAACACGACGCACAACAACCGTTGAGCCGAAGGCTTCTGCCGCCGGATCGAAGGTAGAATTTAGATTAGCCCGACCTCCTGGAACTTCGCGGTGACGATGTCCCGGTCGAACGGCTTCATGATGTATTCGTTGGCGCCGGCATGCAGCGCGCGTGCGATATGCGCGACATCGTTCTCTGTGGTGCAGAACACGACCTTGGGCTGATCGCCGCCGGGCATGCGGCGGAGATTGCCGAGAAACTCGTAGCCGTCCATCACAGGCATGTTCCAGTCGAGCAGCACGGCCTCGGGCATCGCGCGCTTGCAGGCTTCGAGCGCCTTGGCGCCGTCCTCGGCTTCGACGATCTGGAAATCGAGCCCTTCCAGGATACGGCGGGCGACCTTGCGGATGACGCTGGAGTCATCGACAACAAGACACGTTCTCATCTGCGACCTCTACTTCCTCATCCCCGGCGGGATGTTTCAGTTCTTCTGTTCTATCGGCCCGTCTCAGGCCGCCTTGGCATCAGGCACCAGTTCGAGCACGCGATCGATATCGAGGACGACCATGAGCTGGCCGTCGAGGCGGTGGACGCCGCCGGCGAGCTTGGCCATGCGGGGATCGAGGTTGACCGGGTTGTCCTCGCGGCCGTCGTCGGGCAGCCGCAACACCTCGCCGATCTGGTCGATCAAAAGGCCATAGGATTCGCCGCGCTGGTCGACGCCGACCGCCATCGGCAACTGGCCGTCGTCGGCCTTCGGCAGCCCGAGCCGGGCGCGCATGTCGACCACGGTGACGATGCGGCCGCGCAGATTGAGCACGCCGGCGATCTCGCTGGAGGCCAGCGGCACCCGCGTCAGCCGCTCCGGCATGAACACGTCCTGCACCCGCGAGATCGGCAGCCCGAACAGCTGCCCGCCGATCACGGCGGTGACGTATTCGGCCATCGCGCCCTCACTGGTCTCGGTCTTGCTGGTCATCGATTGGTTTCCTTGCATCCGCTCAGGCCGCCCGGCGCAGTTCGGCGGTCTGCTCTTTCAGCGCCGCGATCAGCCCGGGACGGTCGAACTTGGCGACATAGTCGTGGAAGCCGGCCTGCCGGCCGCGCTCGATCGCCGCCGGCGACACCATCGCCGACAGCGCGATGATCGGCAGCCCGACCAGGTTGTGGTCGCTTCGGATGTTCTCGGCGAACTCGAAGCCGTTCATCTCGGGCATCTCGATGTCGGTCAGCACGACGTCGAACGCCTGCCCCGAGCGCAGCGCCGCGAGCCCTTCCTGGGCATTCGGTGCGGTCCGCACCTTGTAGCCGGCGGCCTTCAGGACCGGCGCCAGCATGTTGCGGAAGAAGGCGCTGTCATCGACCAGCAGCACCGACTGCGCGCTAGCCGAGGGGCGCATCTCCTTGCGCGAGAACCAGTCGGCGAACGCCATCGGCAGGAAGTGGCCGACATCGATCACCTCGGTGGCCTGGCCCTTGATCACGGCCGAGCCCAGAATGCCGTCCTGGGAGCCTGCGACCTCGATGTTGAGCTTTTCCTCGACGATGTCGATGATCTCGTCGACCACGAGCCCCATCGAGCGGCCGTCGTCGGCGAACACCAGGATCGGCTGCGCCCCCTGGGTCTGCACCTCGACCCCGGCCATCTGCACCAGCGGCATCAGCTGCTCGCGGTACTGCACCATGTAGCGGCCGTTCGAGAGCTCGATCTTGTCGGTTGCGATCTCCTCCAGCCGGGTGACGAGGCCGAGCGGCACCGCCTTGGGCTGCGAGGAGCCCGCGCGGAACACCAGCAGCGAGGTCAGCTGCTCGCCGCTATTGGCATGTGCGCTGGCATTGTCGTCGGCCATGTCATGGGCCGAGGAGCCGGACGCGCCGAGCGCCTTGGCGATCCCGTTGGGATCGATGATCATGATCACGGCGCCATCGCCCAGAATGGTATTGCCGGAGAACATGTCGATGTGCCGCAGCTTGGTCGACATCGGCTTGACCACGATCTCCTCGGTGTGGAACACGCCGTCGACCACGATGCCGAAGGTCTGGCTGCCGACTTGCGTCACCACGATGAAGCCGTTCTCGGCATCGGCGGTCGACGCACCGTCGTCGATCTTGAGCAGCTTCTTCAGATGGATCAGCGGCAGCAGCTTGTTGCGCAGGCGCAGCACGGCGGTGTCCTTGATCCGCTCGATGCGGTGCTCGGAGTTGGCGCGGGCCCGCACCAGCTCGACCACGGACAATTGCGGAATCGCAAAACGGTCGCCGCCGGCTTCCACGATCAGGGCGGAGACGATCGCAAGCGTCAGCGGGATCTTGATGGTGACGGAAGCGCCCTCGCCGGCCACGCTCTTGATGTCGATGGTGCCGCCGATCTGGTCGATATTGGTGCGCACCACGTCCATGCCGACGCCGCGGCCGGACACCGAGGTGACTTGCGCCGCGGTCGAGAAGCCCGGCGCGAAGATGAACTTGTGGATCTGGGCCTCGGTCATCTTCTCGAGCTCGGCCTCGGTGACGAGACCGTTCTGAAGCGCCTTGGCCTTGATCCGCTCGGTGTTGAGCCCGCGGCCATTGTCGGCGATGCAGATGATGATGTGGCCGCCCTCGTGATAGGCGGACAGGCGGATGGTGCCCTGCTCTCCCTTGCCGGCGGCGAGACGCTCGGCGGTGGTCTCCAGGCCGTGATCGGCGGAGTTGCGCACCATGTGCGTCAACGGATCCTTGATCAGGTCGAGCACCTGGCGGTCGAGCTCGGTGTCGGCGCCGTGCATCTCGAGCTCGATCTGCTTGCCGAGTTCGCCGGAGAGGTCGCGGACGATGCGCGGCAGCTTCTGCCAGGCATTGCCGATCGGCTGCATCCGCGTCTTCATGACGCCTTCCTGCAGCTCGGCGGTGACATTGGAGAGCCGCTGCAGCGGCACCTTGAACTCGGTGTCCTCGTTGCGGCGGGAGATCTCCAGCAGCTGGTTGCGGGTCAGCACCAGCTCGGAGACCATGGTCATGAGGTGTTCGAGGGTGTCGACGTTGACCCGGATCGACTGGTTGGCGATCTTGTCGCCTTCCTGGACATCCTCGGTGGCGACCTTGCGGGCCGGCTTCCTGGCAGCCTCCGTCGGCTCGGCGGCGGGGGCAGCAGGCGCGGCGGCGACGGGCTTGGCGACCGGCGTCGGTGCTGCGACTTCGATCTCGGTCTCGCGGAAGGCGCGCTCGAGCTCGTCGAGCGAGACCTCGCCCGGACGTAAGGGACGCTCCAGCGTCTGCACCACCAGCGTGCCTTCGCTCATCGCGGCCTGCACCGGCGGCGCTTCGACCACAGGCACATCTTTTTCAGCAGCCGCCATCGCCGCCATGCCGTGCTCGACCATCGCCTCGAGCTGATCGATCAGGTCGCGGTCGTTGCCCTCGGGCTCGGCCTCGGTCGCCTCGAGCCCGCCGAGGATCTCCTTGATGCGGTCGATCGAGGACAGGATCAGCGTCACGGCTTCCGCCTTCACCGGCATGCCGTCGCGGAATTTGCCCATCAACGTCTCGCCGGCATGCGCCAGCGCTTCCAGCCGCGGCAGTCCGAGGAAGCCGCAGGTCCCCTTGATCGTGTGCACGAGCCGGAAAATGTTATCCAGGATCTTCGCGTTGTTCGGATCCTGCTCGAATTGCACCAGCTGGTTGTCGACCGTATCCAGGCTCTCGCTGCTCTCCGTCAGGAACTCGCGCAACAGATCGTCCATGAAACCAACCTTCGAAAAACGCCGAAAACGCTGCGGCGCGCGACATCGACGCGCCGGCCGGAACTCAGGTCAGCTTCTCCGCAAAGCGTTTAAGTTTGGTTGAGTAATTGGAAAAGAACGGGATCAACAAAGAGATAAGGCCGCACGATCGGATCGCGCGGCCGGTCGTAACCTTTGCTTAAGGATGTTGCCGCGGCCCCGTTCAGGACGCCGCGATGATGACCTTGTCGCCGTCGAGCGCGAGCGTCACTTTCAACCCGCAGGCATCAGCCAACAGGCGGGTGTAATGCGGCTGCACCGCATGCGCATCGACCGTGTTCGGCGAGCTTGCATTGAGCAGGTCGACGATGTTCTGCGGCACCCGCGCATTGAGGCCCGCGGCCAGGATGCGGAAGCTCATCGTCTCACCCTCACCGACCGGATCGATGGTGAGCGTGCCGCCGCGCGGAATGGTCTGCTGCGCGATGACCAGCATGTTCAGCAGCAGCTTGACGCGATTCTTGGGCAGCAGCAGCCGCGGCAAATTCCAGCTCAGCGTCACCTTGCCGTCCTCGATATGCCCCTTCGCCATGTTCTGGGCGTCGCCGAGGTCGATCTGCGCGCCGGAGGAACCCGCGGCACCGAACGCCAGCCGGCAGAACTGCAGCCGCGCCGACGCGGTCTTGGCGCTCTTGCGGATCAGGTCGAGCGCGAAGTCGCGGTCTTCGGGCTTGGGATTGTCGTCAAGGACCTCAAGCCCATTGACGATCGCGCCGACCGGACTGATGAGATCGTGACAGACCCGCGAGCACAGCAGCGCCGCGAGTTCGAGTGCATCGGGAGCGGGACCGGGAGACGAAGTGCCAGACATCAATTGTTTCCTGGAAAGCCGCACGCCGCGGGAGGAGTGCGAATCACGCATGCCTGTGGGCTTGATACACCGCGCAGACGGATGCTGCCAGCTTGCGGCGGGGCTGATAAGGGAACACAAACAGGATATGCGACCGCTGATATGAGACCCGCTCATGAATGAGGCAAGATCGCCCGCCCTTGGCTGCGAGGCCGCCGCGACGCTGCTCGAATCACTGACCAAGCTGGTGATCGAGGCCGGCCAGGCGATCCTTGCGGTCAATCGTTCCACGATGCATGTTGCCGGCAAGGGCGACGGGTCGCCGGTCACGGAGGCCGATCTGGCCGCCGACCAGATTATCGTCGAAGGGCTGGCAAGGCTTGCGCCGCGGATATCGCTGCTCTCGGAGGAGCGCGTCCATCTGGCGACGCCGCCCTACAAGGACAGCTTCTTCCTGATCGATCCGCTCGACGGCACCAAGGAGTTCGTCGCCGGCCGCAACGAGTTCACCGTCAATGTGGCGCTGGTCACACACGGCGTGCCGCTGCTCGGCATCATCGGTGCGCCCGCGCTGGGGCTGATCTGGCGCGGCATCGTCGGCAAGGGCGCCGAGCGATTGACATTGCGGGACGACGGCACCGTTTCGCAGGCGATGCCGATCAAGAGCCGTCCATGCCCGCCACGCGGCGCGCCCTGGACCGTTGCGGTCAGCCGCTCGCATGGCGATGCGCGCACCGAAGCCTTCATCGACGCACGCGGCGGCGCGGTGCGCGCCGTGCTGGGCTCGGCCGTCAAGTTCGGCCGCGTCGCCGAGGGCGAGGTCGATATCTATCCGCGCCTATCGCCGACGTCCGAATGGGATGTGGCGGCCGGTCACGCGGTCGTCGTTGCCGCCGGCGGCAAGGTGACCGATTCGAGCGGGCGCCCATTGCATTTTGGGCTCGGCCGCGAGGACTTTCTGGTGCCCGAATTCATTGCGTGGGGCGACCCGTCCGCAGCGGCGTGATTACTGCGCGAGACTTTCTTCCAGCTCCGGCCAGCGCGCCGCGGCTTCCTTCAGGAAGCGCGCGGGATCGGCGGCGAAGGCGTCGCGGCTGTGTTCACGATTGAACAGATAAAGCCTGTTCCCGACGACAGCCCAGAATCTCGGATTGCCGGCGCAGGTCACGCCCCGCACCAGGTCGGTCGGATCGTAGCCGCCGAACTGCGGACCATAGATTTCGGGATGCGCCACGAACGAGGCGCGGTTGCCTTCGTTGCGGAAACGCCAGACCACGCCGCTCTCGGCGGCCTCGTATTCCGGCCGCCCCTGGGTGGCGGCGGCATCGGTGAAGTAGGCGACGGGATCGAATCCCTCGATCGCCAATCCGGAGTAGCGGTTGGTCACCACACGCTCGGTCGTGGTGGCGTCGACAGGCAAAGGGAGCCAAACAGCCGTCAAAATGCCCGCCAACAGGCCGAAAAAGGCCATGCCGCGGCACGATCCATATCTTTCCTGCCGTTGTGCCGTCATAGTTGATACCGATAACATCCGAGTCGAGGGGACACTGGGCGCAACCTAGAGCCGTGCCTGTTGGCATCAGGTTAAAGGGCAACGCCCGGATTTCGATAGCAGGGGTTCTTAATGACTTTCGCATCACGCCTTGCCGCGGTCGCGTTTGCCGCGCTGATGTGCTGGAGCGCAGGGGCGTCCGCGCAGCAGCCCCCACCACCGCAATATCCACCGCCGCAGCGTGAGCAGACACCGTATACTTACGGGCCCGACGAGTTGGTCGGCGCCGGCCACAAGTTCTTCGGCAACGTCTCGCGCGGGCTCGCCTCGGTGATCGAGCGCGCGGTCAGCCAATGGGGCCTGCCCAACGGTTACGTGCTCGGCGAGGAAGGCTCCGGCGCTTTCGTGGCTGGGTTGCGCTATGGCGAAGGCACGCTCTACACCAAGAACGCCGGCGACCTCAGGGTCTACTGGCAAGGCCCCTCGGTCGGATTCGACTGGGGCGGCGACGGCGCCCGCACCATGACGCTGGTCTACAACCTGCCCTCGACGCAGGCGATCTATCAGCGCTTCGTCGGCATCGACGGCTCGGCCTATATCGTCGGCGGCTTCGGCATGACGGCACTGACCGCCAACAACATCGTGCTGGTCCCGATTCGCTCCGGCATCGGCCTGCGGCTCGGTGCCAGCGTCGGCTATCTCAAATACACCCCGCGCGCGACCTGGAACCCGTTCTAGGTCGCTGCGCCGATCGGGCGACTGTGCCGGGCGCTTCGGCGCGGTTAGCGATTCACCTTAACGCGGCAATCGGGCTGGCCTTTGGCCGGCCCGCCGTGGCATTGTGATTAACAAATTCCTTCTTTGCTTTGGAGTGACCCTTCATGATCGAGCCGATCATGTACGCGGCGATCGGTTTCCTGATCTCGATGCTCTGTGGCCTGATGATCGTTCCGCTGGTGCATAACCGGGCGGTGCGGCTGACCACGCGCCGCATGGAGGCGGCCACCCCGCTGTCGATGGCCGAGATCCAGGCCGACAAGGACCAGCTCCGCGCCGAATTTGCCATGTCGGCCCGCCGGCTCGAGATGAGCGTCGACCAGCTCAAGAGCAAGACCACGAGCCAGCTCGCCGAACTCGGCAAGAAGACCGATGCGATCAACCGCATGAAGATCGAGCTCGGCGAGAAGAACGCCGCGATCTTCGCTCTGGAGGCGCGCGAGAAGGCGATGAAGGAGCAGCTTCGCGCCACCGAGGAAGAGTTTTCCGCCAAGACCGAGCTGTTGCGCAACGCCGAGCAGGCGCTGACCGACAAGCAAAGCGAGCTCGGCAAGATCAACGCCGAGCTCAGCGACCGCTCGATGAAGGCGGACAGCCGTCAGGTCGAGCTGGTCGCGGTGCGGACCCAGGTCGAGGAGTTGAAGAACCGCGTCAGCGATGCCGCCAGGGAGTTCGCGGCGACCGAGGCCCGCCTCGCCCAGGAGCGCAACCAGTCGGAGACCGCAACGCGCGATCTCACGGACGCGCGCGGCCGGGTCGAGAATCTGAGCCAGCGGGTGACCGATCTCGACCGCCAGCTGATCGTTCAGGTCAAGGAAGCCGAGATGCTCGGCAACCGCGTCGTCGATCTCGAGACCCGGCTTGCGACCCAGGGCAAGCTGCTTGCAGAACGCGAATTCGAGAACAGCCAGCTCAAGCAGGCCAACGCCGCCGCCGAGCGGACGATGCAGGAGCTGCGCGAGGAGATCGCTGCGGCAAGCGGCGGCAAATCGTCCGTGCTCGAGAAGCTGCGCCAGGAGAAGGCGGCGGTCGAGGAGCAGCTGCGTGTCGCCCGCGACGATCGCGGCAAGCTGCAGCGCGACATCAACGCGATCCAGCAGCAGGCCGAGAGTTCCTGGGCGACCGAGCGGATGGAGAACGCGCTGCTGCGCGAGCGCATCAACGACATCGCCGCCGAGGTGGCCAAGCTCGCGATCCAGCTCGAAGGCCCCAATTCGGCGATCGAGGCGATGCTGGCGGCGGAGCCGACCGTGCCGGCCAAGGCGGCCGCCAACGGCGCCGCAAATGGCGTCCCGCCGGGCAGCGGGATGCCCGAAGGCGGCGGCACGCTCGCCGAGCGCATCCGGGCGCTGCAGTCACACGCCTCCCGCGCCCGCCAGCAAGGCGCTTAATTCCTGCAGGGTTTGGCTTGACACCCCTGCCCGGCACTTCGTAAATCGCACGCTCTGACGAAGCGCCCATTTTCGACCGGCCGGCAACGGCCCTTGGTATGTCAGATCCCGGACGCATAGCTCAGCGGGAGAGCGTTCCCTTCACACGGGAGAGGTCCAAGGTTCGATCCCTTGTGCGTCCACCATTTAGCTCCAGATTTCAAAGACTTAATAGATCGATTCCCTTAGCGTATGCCCCAGAAAAGTCGGGGCACAACGGGGGCACATCGCTTGCGGCACGGCTGGCAAAGAACCGCCTCCTGTCCCAGCCGCCGCAATTTCGAGGCCGATCAATGCGCTTGGCTGATCCCTTGGTCAGGCTGCATCTACGAGCCTGCCAGCAGCGTCTTCGGTGCTGTTGCTCAGGCGTCACGCGCGACGAACTGGGTTTTCGCGCGACAGGCGAACTGGCGCCGATGCGACGGGAGAGCCCGCCCGGCGCCCCCCGGCGTTCGAAGGATTCGATTCCACGGACGACAGGAAGCCGGAAACCGGGTGCGAGCGGTCCCGCCGGTGGTCCGGTTCCGGATCCGCTCCGATTTCCAATCCTTGGAATGCGGGTTCCCAGGATGGCTTCGCGCCGACGCCGAACCGAAGATTCCGGCCGGCCGACACGGCGCCCCCGACGCCCGGCGCGCCGGTCAGGAAGCGGCGCATGTGCGCCAAACAGCGTCTTCGCAAGGAGATCGTGAGGAAGGCAGGCGATCGTCGAAGCAGCCGAGAAATCTAGCAGAAAGGACGCTGACCACGAGGATTGAATAGCGCGGGTCCCGAGCTGATCGTTCGCTGGCGCGGTCTCACCGCCTCGCCTTCTTGGGTGGGGATCAGCCGGTGGAAAACGACTCGGAAAACACCAGCCCCCAGCCTGCTGATCGGCGCGCCCCGGCCACTCGTCCTCCGCAGATAGGCCTCTCAAACTCGTCACTCTGGATCTTGCCGGACGAAAACCTGCTGTCCTTTGGGACGCAAGTCGACGATCGGATGCCCCAAGGCAATGCGGAACGCCGTGCGGTCTACACCCATCGCCGCAAAGCAGTCCTCAAGCGTAGTGTTATCATCGACGGCATGGTGCATTGCAGACTCTGAAACTCCCGCGCGCATTGCGTGCCTTAGCAGCTTGAGGACCTCGTCATCGCCTCCCGAGCAGTAGAATTTCAAGCGCATCCTGCCGCGGACGAGATAACAGCCCTTCATCCCGGGCTCCCGATCCGCGGCGCGCTCTACCACGGCGTATCTCGGAATGTCCCGAATGTCCGGAGGCAAGCGCTAGCCGTCCTCAGACGGGGAGCCGACGCCATCTGAACCGCGTCCGAGACGCGCCGGAAACCGAATCTCTCGATCCAATCGGAGAATGCATTGGCCCAACCGGGCCGAGCGGCTCGTCGGGCCAAGCCTTGTGTTCCCACATGTCGCGCAATTGACGCGCCGCAGCCCGCCATTCCGGGTTGGATGCCATAGTCGTTCGCCTGTGGAAAGACAATTCGAATCGTGTGGAGTCCTACGCCCCGGTGGCTCTCGCGAACCAGCTATGTTCATGCGGATATTGGTAGAAAAATATTTGTTGGGACGGGCCAGCGACTCTTGGATCGGATCGATGAATTGCGGGGAAGGCGGTTCGACAAGCCCACCGGACGAAACTTCACAGACCGACAGGCGGCGCCCGATCCATCCCAGCCACGTCTATCTTTCAGGGAGATCATCCCGTCGAACGCGGCCAGTTTGGCCTTCGCTTCGGATTCATATCGCCGTAACGAAGCGTCCTGCGGCTTTTTCGGTGAGCCTGCCCGAAGCTGTTGCCAAGCGACGAGATCCTCCAGCGGCGATCGAGCCAACGGCTCTTTAGTCCAGCGGCCCCTCTCAGTGCGCACTCGCGTCGCGCCGGCTCGCAATCATACCCGTGAGGCACCGCCGTATTCTCTGCCCTCAGCAATCCGCTGTCGTAGATTCAAGTTAAGAATATGGCTCGGGCAACGGGCAGCAGTTCAAGGAAAGCCAGACGTTCAGAGCGACGAATAAAACCGAGCTACCGGTGCACCCGGACTTGCCGCCCGGTCCATTACAATTGCCTTGCTCAGCTTCTTCACGGCCCCAGAAGTGCGTGAGGGGTGCGATCATCAGCCGGCGGGGCCACGAGCAAGGCAGCTCGATCCAACGTGGAACCTCTACAGGCCGACTGAAACTGGCAGTTTTCTAGCATACTGACCTGGGTTTATCTCGACGACCTCCAACGGAGAACCTTCATGTACATACCACCCCACTTTCGAGATGACGACCTGGAGAACATTCGAGCGACAATCCGGTGCGCCCGATTGGCCAACCTGATCACGGCCACGTCTGACGGGCCCCTTGCGACGCCTCTTCCGCTCTTTCTCGATGAGAGCGAAGGCAAACACGGCGCGCTGTACGGCCATCTAGCGAAGGGCAATCCGCAATGGCGCACGCCCCCGATCGGAGAAGCTCTCGCGATCTTTGCTGGCGCAGAGGCTTATGTGACGCCATCCTGGTATCCCAGCAAACGACAATCTGAACGTGAGGTGCCGACATGGAATTACATCGCGGTCCACGCCCATGGGCCGACCGAGTTCTTCGAGGATCCCGATCGCCTGCTTGAAATCGTGACGCGTCTGACGAATATCCATGAGACGTCACGAGCGACGCCTTGGGCTGTCAGCGATGCTCCCGCGGATTTCATCGCCGCCCAGTTGCGTGGGATCGTCGGCGTGCGCATCCCCATCACCAGGGTCGAAGGCAAGCGCAAGATGAGTCAAAACCGTCCCGCTCCTGACCGCCTTGGTGTCGCCACCGGCTTGGCGGCGAGCAAACTGCCACGGGATCAGGAAGTTGCAGCTCTTATCCTGATTCAGGGCTGAGGCGACAATGTGCATGACTAGCGCCAACAGGGCCGGTCGACAGAAAGCGAGCCTACATCTGCTCTCACGGGCCCCAGCGGCATTAGTCTTGCCGTGACGCCGGTCGAGGCATTAAGGATTGGCTGCAGCGGCGGCCTCTCAGTCGAAAGTTGTTCAACACCCCGGAGCTTCGACTTAGTATTCCGAGAGTCTGAGAATCCAATTTGCCCCACCGGAGTGAACCGATCTCGGAGAGATCAACCTAGCCCATCGATTAACTCGCAAAATTCACTTACGGAACGGTCAGCTCGAACTTACCGCACCATGTAGACTCTTGTTCGTATTCTGACAGAGACGCAATGTCGTGTCAGGTCCAGTGCAGCGCGCATAGTAAGCGTTGAGACCTTCCAAAGCCCTTCCGGCCTTATTGCATGCCAACGCTGGCTGGCATGGCCATTGCTTCAACTAAATCAATCCAGAAATAGAGCTACAGAAGCAGCAATGCGTACGCTCTCCACCCGCCCTCTCGCCTCGGAAGAACGGTCCGCCTGTTCAACTCACTGGCGCGCGCTGCACCCGTGACGACTCTGTTCGAACCGCGACGATCGCCCCAGACATGTAGACGAGTAAATATCTAAGTCTCGAACACATTCTATCGCACGATCACATTTGCCTTAGGTTCATGCATGAAATCCGCAATTATTTTCGACTGGAATGGCACGCTGCTCGATGATGCCAACGCAGTGCTGCAAACCATCAATGCAATTTTGAGCCGCTTCGGTCGCGCAGCTGTGGATATGCACAAGCTTCGAGAGAGGTTCGAACTTCCTCCTTCGGCTCTTTTCCGCAACCTAGACATGTCGAAAGATGAAATCGAAGTCCTACAGAGCAACGACAACGCCATTTTTCACGACACTTACGAGTTTCTGGCGCGCAACGCGGCCTTACGTAAAGGGGCTCGAAATGTTTTGCTCGCCGCTGATCAGCAAGCCATCCAAACCGTCATTGTCAGCCACCACATTGTTGGACCAATTCGCACACAATTGCGAAGACTTGGGATCAAGACTCACGTCACCGACATTTTGGCATTTGAGAGCCGCGCAACTCAGTTTAGGAGCATGAGCAAGCAAGAACGGCTGCGCTTGTATATGCAGGCCAATGATCTATCCCCAGAAAGAACTGTCATCGTGGGCGATATGCCAGTTGAGACCGAGATTGCTCGCAATCTTGGCCTTATCAACGTATCAATCGTGGGAGGATATGTTTCCGAAGGGCGCTTACGCGCGGCAGGGCCCGACTACATGATTTATGATCATCATGAATTATTACCAATCTTACGGAAGCATTGCCTTTTTGAGGGCAGTTGAGTGATTGCAATAACATAACCGAATGTCTTCCGTCGGCTGCCGCTCTCTTTGCACCATATTCGATGGGTGAGGTCGACGATCGCGCTTCTTTGTCGTTCGGTCGAATCATCGGTTGGTCCGAGAACTCGCGCCAATTAGCGCAATTCGTTTCCATGGAGGCTACATGTTCTTCTTTCGCCTGGCACGTTGCTTGCTGAAGATCATCCACCCCGAGAAGCAGAAACTTCAAGGGCTTGGAAAAACAACATGAGCACAACGGCTTTGATCGGTGACGTCATTCCGGGCGCCGATGTTCTGAAACGTGCAGCGCGCATCGGTGCCGAAGTCAAAAATATCGAGCTATCGGGCGATCTACCGGACCGCACGATCGCTGCGATCAACAGCTTGCTGCTCGAGCACAAGGTGATCTTCTTCCGCAACCAACGACATCTCAATGACGTTGAACAGGAGCGCTTTGCTGCTCGTCTTGGAAAGCTAACGCCTCATCCGATGCTTGGCGCCGCCAGGGGGACGGCCTCGCTCCTCGAACTGGACTCCACTCGCGGCGGCGGCCGTGCCGATGTTTGGCATGCGGATGGGACCTTCGCCGATGCCTATCCCAAGATTTTAGTCCTGCGGGCCGTAGTAATGCCAGCTTACGGAGGCGACACCGTGTGGTCAAACACAGCTTCCGCGTATCTCGATCTGCCGCCGCCGCTACAACGGCTTGCCGAGGAGCTATGGGCCGTTCACAGCAACGTTTTCGATTACGCCGGGATCGCGCGTGTCCGCGAGGTGGACAAGAAACACTTCGACGAGGTATTCACCAGAACGGTTTTTGAGACCGAGCATCCCGTCGTGCGCGTCCACCCCGAAACAGGCGAGCGGACGCTAGTGCTCGGTGCTTTGGTGAAGCACTTTGTTGGGATCTCCAAATACGACGGACAAAAGCTCTTCGATCTGTTCCAGTCTCACATCACCGCGCCCGAAAACACTGTGCGCTGGAACTGGTTAGAGGGCGATATCGCGATATGGGATAACCGCGCAACGCAGCATTACGCCGTCAACGATTACGGGGACGGGCATCGCGTCGTACGTCGGGCGACAATCGAGGGCGACGTGCCTATCAGCGTCGATGGCCGGAGTAGCGTACCGCGCCTGAAGGTGACCGAATAAATGCCCATCGACGCCAGGCGCTCTTGCATCTGAAGACAGAGAAAGCCCGGTGATCGGCGTTATTTCGGGGCAGACGCAGGAACACGCTTTCCGACACGATATCTTAGCTCACGGGCCAAACCCGGCAGCGTCTCGGTTGATGCATCGTACTGTTAGCTTTGACCGGCAGCTTCGAGAAGCCTTGAGCATCACTGTCATTCGCCGGCTACCGGTACGCGGCCGCCACGTTTCAATTTAGAAAATCCTCGATCCGTGGCCATAAAGCGCGCCAACATGGGAGCGATGAGCTTAGTCGGTTCGACCACTTGACCACCTTGAAGCGTAAGGGCTTCTGCATATGCGATGAGATCGCGATGCACGGCCGCCGGCAGTTCCGCACTCACTTTGACCGGCTTGTCATCTGGAAGCTCTCCTATTTTGAGCTTTGGCATGTTGTCACCCTCTATACGGCGTAAGTATGAGGTCACGATTGACAAGAACACGAACCGGGAAACCAGGTCGTACGGTCAAAGTAGGCTGGATGTTGAGACTGCGTCGAACCACCTGCTGTCCGGTTTGGTTTAGGGAGTCGGAGGCACCGTGTCGTAATGCCTGGATGATGGCGCTGTCGTTGCTGTTGGTGTCCGAGCCGACCCCCAGTTCAGTCCCGACCGCCAGAAACGTCGATAGCGCTGCAGCCTTGAACAGCTCGCCCCAGTGATTATCGACCTGATCTTCGAGGCCTGCATATCCGGCAGCGTCAGCGCCAGGTTGTCGCTCGAGAACGATGGAACGTCCATTCGGCATGATCAGCCGGGTCCAGACGAGTAGGACGCGTGACTGGCCGAAAGTGACCTGGCTGTCGTAGACCCCGATCAGACGCGCGCCCTGCGGCACTAACAAGAATCGACCGGTGGGTGAGTCGTACACGTTGTCTGTCACCTGCGCGGTGATTTGGCCTGGAAGATCCGATCTAATCCCCGTAATCAGAGCTCCCGGAATCACAGTTCCAGCCTGTACGATGTAGGGTGAAGCCGGCCGGGTAATGCGGTCAGGACTTACCGTGCGACGATCCACAGAGGCGTTCACGAAGGCAAGCTTGCGGTCCTGGCCGTTCTGCGCAGACCCATCGTCGCCAGTGCCCGTTGCGTTCGGTAGCACGGCGCGATCGCTTGCAACCGCTGCAGCGGTGGGCGCACGCACTCATCCTCCATTGGTCGAAGCGAATAGATGACTGATGCGGGCTGCCTCGGACTCCTGATCTCGGCGCTGCTGGTCCGGATCAGCGCCGATCGCCGGCAACTGGCCTTGAGCGGCAAGGATCGGTCGACCGAGATCCCCGGGGAGCGGCGGACCAAGCTGTGGGACGGGTTGGCGCGGAACGCCAGCATAGTCCTTCGGCAGCGTCGTAATACCGTCCGCAACATTGTGGTGGTCGGTACTGTAAAGCTCATCGGCCGTTTGATTACGGGAGCGATTGCTCTGTAGCGACCACAACACGGTTCCGCCGATGACGAGCAATGCAACGGCGCTTCCGCCGGCCAAGACCTTCCGCGACAACCGCGTGACGCGCGGCTGCTCAGCTCTCAAGCGGAAGCTTTCGGACGGCTCGCCTTGTGTCGCTGGCGGAACTGCTTGCTCGTGATCGTTGGGATTCCGAGTATTCATGACGACGGCCTCCCGTCGGTCCTGACAATACGGACCTTCTGCTGGTGCTCGCCGCCAAGCCGCAATTCGGCGGCAGCAAACAGCCGATCGACGATCAATACGTTCCCGTAGGCGCGGTAGTTGACGAGTTCGGTCTTGCCGTCTGGACCGATGACGAAGAGCGGAGGCATCTCGCCCTGCACGATGCCTTGCGGGAATTCGACATAGACCTTGCGGCCATCGTCATATGCGGCGATCGGCCGCCAGGGAGGACTGTCCCCTTCGATGGCATAGCGAGAGATGCGCTGCGCCGGATCCGGAAGAACGGGTTTCAGAGCGACTGCACGTGAACGGTCACGTGCGGTTTCTGGATAGTACCAGGCAACAGACGGCATGTATGGTCGCTCGCGGGAGCGGAGTTCGATCAGGTAAGTGCGCCGGTCAGTATTGACCACCAGGTTGGTCTCAATCGAAGCTCGGGTCGGCTTGACCAGGATATGGACGCGCCGCGTGTCGCCGCTCCCGCTCTCGGTATCGCCCACGACCCAGCGTACGGTATCTCCGGCCGCGATCGGCCCTGATCCCATCAACTGTTCTCCTTCCTCGAGCGCGATATCCGTGATCTGCCCGGGCGCGGCGTACACCTGATAGAGAGCGCCAGGACTGTAGGCGTAGATTTGCGCCGCGTTGAAATACCCACGTTTGCGCGGTTCGACCCTCGCTGCGCTGTTTGCCGTCTCAACCCGGCTCACGGGTTCGGGCTTTTCTTTCTCGGCCGATTTGCCGCCGAGAGTTGGCTTCCAGAGCGGTGGAACGTGAAGCGGCCGCAAGCTGTCGTCCAGTGCCCACTGGAGCTGCCGGCAGCGGCGGGACCTCCGCGTCATAGCTGATCTCCGGCGGTACGTAGGTCGCGCACCCGCCGAGCGCCGACGAACAAAGCAAGAGCGCCGACAGGAGCGCTCGCTTTGAGGTCACGAACTCGGACCGAGGCACATTGAGCTTGCTGTGCGGGAGGAAACGCTTCGAATGAACGTCGGACGGCGGCTTGGTCACTGACTCAACTCCTTTGACCAGTTGATGGCGCGGACGCCAAGAGGGTTTTTGCGCAGGCGTTCGGCATCGCGCGGCGTTTCGATCACGATCGTAAGAATCGCGGTCCAACGCTCCGTCGAACTCAACGATCCGTTGTCGTAGGTGCGCTGAGTCCACCCGACGCGAAAGCTTTCCGAAGAGGCGCGAATGACGCTCGAGACGTCGACGGAGATTTGCGCCTTACCCAGCTTGGCAAAGGGATCGTTGTTGCGCGCGTAGTCGTTGAGCGCAGCGGCGCCGCGATCTGTCGTAAAGTCATAGGCCCTGAGCCAGTTTTTTCGCAGAACGATGCCGTCCGCCGGCAGACCTCTGACATCCTCGATGAAGCGCGCCAGATGGTAGGCGATCTGCGCATCAGTCGGTTGATAGTCGATGTTGGCCGGCGCAACCCTTTGAGCCTGGCCGAGATGATCCACTTCGACCACCCACGGCGTGATCGATCCTTGGCTCGACTGCCAGACAAGGCTACCTGCTAGGCCAGCGGATAGCATCAGGCAGCCGAACGCCATCAAGCGCCAATTCTTGGCCTGCACGCGGGCAGATCCAATGCGTTCGTCCCAAACTTGGGCTGCCTTTTGATAAGGCGTGATCGGTTCGGGCATGCGCCCGTAATGAACTGATGGTCGTTTGAACATCGATGTTTGCCCCTGCGATCAAGTGATCGGTTTCAAGTCGTGCGAGGGAAGGGTTTGAGGTGCTGCTCTGCGTTGGGGATGCAGTGGTGCGTCTCAGCGCTCTCCTTCAGACAAATCGACGGAGGAGCCGCTGCCGCCGTGATCGCCTGAGCGAGCCGCGTGGCCGGCTACCGATGCGCCGTGCCGAATAGTCTCGGCACGCTTCATGCGCCGCGCCCAATCGGGCTGACCTTCGGCCGAGGTGCTCGCGGCCTGTGCGCCGGTTTCCCCACTTCCGCTGAGCGCACCCGCCGCACGACGTAACGGACTCATTGCAGCCGAAGTGCCAGCCTCCGCGACGCCAGCAAGGCCTCCGCTTCGATAGGCGGCTGATGCTCCGCTTATGACAGCGCCGCCACCGCGCGCGGCGCCTGCAATCGCCCCACCAGCGAGGCCAGCGCCACCGGCAACAACACCTGCGCCTGCCGCAACAATGCCGCCGGCAGCAAGGCCTGTTCCAATCGCGGCACCCGCGCCGAGCTGAGGTCCGCCCGACACCAGGCCGTTTGCGATACCCGGACCGAAGATGCCGAGCCCCAGCAAGGAGAGCGCCGCGAGCACCAGTGTCATCGCGTCTTCAATGGTCGGCTGTGCGCCGCCGAAACCAGCGGTGAACTGCGAGAACAGGGTCGAGCCGATGCCTATGATGACGGCCAGGACCAGAACCTTGATCCCTGAAGATATGACATTGCCCAAAACCCGCTCCGCCGCAAAGGCGGTCTTGCCAAACAGACCAAATGGAATGAGCACGAAGCCGGCCAGTGTCGTGAGTGTGAACTCAATCAGGGTGACAAAGAGCTGAATCGCCAAAATGAAGAAGGCGAGCAACACTACGACCCAGGCGAACAGGAGGATGACGATCTGGACGAAATTCTCGAAGAAACTGATGTAGCCCATCAGGTTGGAGATCGAATCGAGCAACGGTCGGCCGGCATCGAGTCCGACTTGAGCGATCTTTCCCGGTCTCAGAAAGTCGGATGCGGACAGGCTTGCGCCCGATGCTTTCAGCCCAAGACCCGCAAAACTCTCGAAAACAATGCGCGCCAAGCCATTCCAGTTGCCGATGAGGTAGGCAAAGACGCCGACGAAAAGCGTCTTCTTGACGAGACGTGCGACGATGTCCTCGTCCGTTCCCCAACTCCAGAACAAGGCGGCGAGTGTGATGTCGATCGCGGCAAGAGTCGTCGCGAGATAACCGACGTCACTTCCCAGCAACCCGAATCCGTTATCGACATAACGCGTGAATGTTTCCAGAAACTGGTCAATGATCCCCGTACCGGTCATGGCTTGCTCGCCTCAGGTGCCGCCAGGTTCGGAAATCCCTGCGGGATCCGGCTTTGATCTTTTGGGGCAGGCGCCGAACTGGCCGAGTCATCGTGGCCAGAAACTACAACGCCGCCTTTCTTGCCAAGGAACCGACGCCGGTTTTCAGCCCAAATCTGCTGGCAGTGGCGATAGCCTGCCGTCTCCTCTGGAGTGACGCCGCGGCAGCGTGCGAGATCGGAGGCGGTTGCATCGGTCGTCTGCCCCGCCTGCGGTGTCGGCGGAGAATCGTCTCCGCCACGCAGCTGAATCGTGCAGGCGGCGACGGCCACCAGGCCGATCGTCGTAAGCAGCGACAGCGCCTTGAATGCCCGGATGTTGGTCATCAGTGAAACATCTGCACGTTGGAGGATTGATAGCCCTGCCCCGGTGTCAGGAACCGCCGAAGCTGTTCTCGGCCTTGATCTTGAGCCGATGCGCGCTGAGCGGCTTCAAGGCTCTGCGCCCTGCCCTGCGCCGTCATGACGGCGGTGAGGTCGGCGAGCTGCTGCGCGTTCAACGCAAGGATCTGATTGCCAGCCTGGGTTGCCTGCAGCGCGCCGCTGGCACCCTGGCTCGACGTTACGAGTGTGGATGTCTGGATACGATTGGTGTCGAGGTTGCCGACGATGCCGGCCTGGACGCGAAGCGCGTCCTGAGTTGCCGAGTAAGTATTTGCCAGCGCGATTGAGCGTTGGAGATGAGTAACTGGCTCGACTGGCTGCCGGTCGCCGGTGCATAGCTGGTCGAGAAGGCACGATCGATCTGCTGCACGTCGTAGGCAATGCGCTGTGCCTGCGCCAGCAATTGCTGGGTCCGCTGGATCGATGATTGCAGTTGCTGCAGCGACGAATACGGCAGGTTTGCCAGATTCCTGGCCTGGTTGATCAGCATCTGCGCCTCGTTCTGCAACGAGGTGATCTGATTATTGATCTGCTGGAGCTCCCGCGCGGCCGTCAGGACATTCTGGACGTAGTTGGTGGGATCAAAGACGATCAGCGCCCGTGCGGGCGGCGTAACGCCGAGCAGCAGCGCGAAGGCGGCCGTGGTCGCCAATAGGCCAAGAGGTCTCATAGCGAATTCTCCAGATTGACGAGATTGGGAATCAGATCTGTCGCCCAGGCGACGCCACGGTGCTGGAGCCAGGCCGGCACGAAACCGTCAGGTCCATGCTCGGCGATGAGTAGCGAGATGGCGGCCTGGTCTGTCTTGGAAGAGGCCGCGGTGAAGGCGAGCGCAACCTCACCAAGGCCAAGTTCGAACATCCGGTTGCCGCGACGAGACTGGCAGTAGTAGTCGCGCTTGCTTGGGCGTTGCCCGGCTCAGAAGCTCGATCTGGCGATCATTGAGGCCGAAACGGCGATAGATCGCAGTGATCTGCGGTTCGATCGCTCGTTCGTTCGGCAGCAACAGGCGCGTTGGGCAGCTTTCGATGATCGCCGGCGCGATCGCGGAGCCGTCAATGTCCGAAAGCGACTGGGTGGCGAAGATGACGGACGCGTTCTTTTTCCGAAGCGTCTTCAGCCATTCCCGGAGTTGCCCCGCAAAATGCTCGTCATCGAGGGCAAGCCACCCCTCGTCGACAATCAGGAGTGTCGGCCGGCCATCGAGACGATCACCAATACGATGGAAGAGGTACGCCAGCACGGCCGGCGCCGCACTCGTTCCGATCAAGCCTTCGGTCTCAAACGCCTGGACCGACGCCTCGCCGAGACGCTCGAATTCGGCATCAAGCAAGCGCCCGGAAGGTCCGCCCAGGCAATATGGTTGCAGGGCGCGCTTCAGGGAGTTCAATTGAAGAAGGACTGACAGGCCCGTCAAGGTCCGTTCCTGCCTCGGCGCCGAAGCGAGAGATGTCAGCGCCGACCACAGATGATCCTTGACCTCAGGAGTGATCTCGACCTTTTCCCGTGCCAGGATGGCCCCGATCCACTCGGTGGCCCATCCCCGCTCGGAAGGATCGTCGATCCAGGCCAGCGGCTGCAGGGCGACGGGGTTTTCGTCCCCGTCCGACAAGGCACCACCTAAATCGTGCCAGTCGCCACCCATGGCGAGCGCGGCCGCCCGGATCGAACCACCGAAATCGAACGCGAAGACCTGAGAGTTCGGATAGCGGCGGAATTGCAGCGCCATCAGAGCCAGCAACACGGATTTGCCGGCGCCAGTCGGGCCGACCACGAGGGGTGTGGCCGACGTCGCCGACGTGGAGCGAGAATCGGAAGGGAGTAGATCCCTCCGTCTTGCCGAACAGAAGCGGCGGACCCTTGAAGTGCAGATCCCTCGCCTCGCCCGCCCAAACGGCCGACATCGGAATCATATGGGCGAGGTTGAGGGTCGACACCGGTGGCTGCCGCACGTTGGCGTAGACGTGCCCCGGCAGACTGCCGAGCCAGGCTTCGACGGCGTTCACCGTCTCGATCATGCACGTGAAATCGCGCCCCTGAATGACTTTCTCGACGAGACGGAGCTTCTCATCGGCGGCGTTAGTATCGCGGTCCCAGACAGTTATTGTCGCCGTGACAAAGGCTTGTCCGATCTGATCCGACCCCAGTTCCTGCAATGCCGCGTCGGCATCAAGCGCCTTGTTGTGGGCGTCGGTATCGAGCAGCGTCGATGCCTCGTTGGTCATGACCTCCTTGAGGATGGCACCGATGGATTTTCTCTTGGCGAACCACTGACGGCGGATTTTGGTCAGCAGCTTGGTGGCATCGGTCTTGTCGAGCATGATCGCTCGGGTCGACCACCGATACGAGAATGCCAGGCGATTCAGGTCGTCCAGGATCCCCGGAGTCGTCGCCCCCGGAAAGCCCACGATCGTCAGAACTCGCACATTGGCCGAGCCCAGCATCGGCTCGAGCCCGCCGGTCAGCGGCTGGTCGGCCAAGAGCGCGTCGATATACATCGGTATTTCGGGCACCCGAACGCGGTGACGTTTGGTCGAGATCGTCGAGTGCAGGTAGGTCAGCGTGTCCTGATCATCGAGCCAGGCACATTCGGGCATGAAACCTTCGACGAGTTGAAGCACACGGCTTGTCTGGTCGATAAACCCACGGAGGACCTCGCGCGCGTCGGCTCCGACGGTGCGGTCGCGACCTTCGTAAAGCAGTTGCTCTGCCCTGGCGGCCCCTTCCTCCGGAGGCAGATAGAGGAAGGTCAGGAAGTAGCTGGACTCATAGTGGGCGCCCGCCTCCTCGAATTGAGCCCTGCGTTCCGCGTCAACCAGCGCAGACGCGACATCCGGAAAGGTGCTCGCAGGATAGGCTCCGGCAAAATGCCGCTGCGCCTCAACGAACACAGCCCAGCCTGATCCCAGGCGGCGCAGAGCGTTATTCAAGCGGCCCGCGACGGCGACGAGTTCGGCCGGCACTGCGCTATCGAGGTCCGGTCCTCGGAACTTTGCTATCCGCTGGAACGAGCCGTCCTTGTTCAGGATGATTCCCTCGTCGACGAGCGCTGCCCAGGGCAGGAAGTCGGCGAGGCGCGCGCTGGAATGGCGATATTCGGCAAGATTCATCATGACCGAGGCTCAGGTGTTGAGGTGACCGGGAATGCGCAGATGTCGGCGCACCACATCGACGAAGGCAGGATCGCGCTTGGCGGCCCAGACGGCGGCCATGTGGCCGATGAACCAGAGGACAAGACCCGCGATCCAGAGCCGAAGTCCCAGCCCCAGGGCTGCCGCAAGCGTGCCGTTGACAATCGCAACCGACCGCGGCGCGCCGCCCATCAAGATCGGCTCGGTGAGTGCGCGGTGAACGGGCACGACAAAACCTGCGACCGGGTCATCCATCAGATCACCACGCCGCCGCCGAAGGAGAAGAACGACAGGAAGAAACTCGAGGCGGCAAACGCGATCGACAGACCGAACACGATCTGGATCAGCCTGCGGAAGCCACCTGACGAGTCCCCGAACGCGAGCGTGAGCCCGGTCACGACAATGATAATGACAGCGATGATCTTGGCGACCGGGCCTTCAACCGACTGCAGGATCTGATTGAGTGGCTGCTCCCACGGCATATTCGAGCCGGCAGCCCACGCCGGTGCTGACGCCAAAAGAACCATCCCGGACGTGGTCAGTGAAGCGACATCTCGAAGAAAACGAAATTGCGGGCGCATGTCAGTCTCCTGCTGATGAAAGGTTGTAGTCACCGGCGGCCCCGAGCCCGGTGACGATGGCGAGTTCAGCGAGGCGACGGTCGGCGCCGCGCCCCGCCAGCACGACGATAACGTTGATGGTCTCCGCGATCAGGGCGCGCGGAACCGTGATGACGGCTTCCTGGATGAGTTGCTCGAGTCGCCGCAGCGCGCCGAGCGCGCTGCCCGCATGGATAGTCCCGATGCCACCGGGGTGACCGGTGCCCCAGGCCTTGAGCAGGTCGAGCGCTTCGGCACCGCGAACCTCGCCAACCGGAATGCGATCCGGGCGCAATCGCAGCGATGAGCGAACCAGGTCGGAAAGCGTGGCCACCCCATCTTTGGTCCGCAAAGCTACGAGATTAGGCGCCTTACATTGGAGTTCGCGCGTATCTTCGATCAGCACGACCCGATCGGAGCTCTTCGCGACCTCGGCCAGCGCGCGTTCGTCAAGGTTGTCTTGCCGGTCGATGTCCCGCCGGCGACGAGGATGTTTTTCCGTGCCGCGACCGCGTCCCTCAGGTTCCTCGCCTGCTCCGAGGTCATGATCCCCCTGGCGACGTAGTCGTCGAGCGTGAACACCGCCACTGCCGGCTTGCGGATAGCAAAGGCCGGTGCCGCAACGACCGGAGGCAACAGCCCTTCGAAGCGCTCGCCTGTCCCAGGCAATTCGGCCGAGACCCGCGGCGAGCCGGCATGCACCTCCGCACCTACATGGTGCGCTACCAGGCGAACAATGCGCTCGCCGTCCGCCGCCGATAAAGTTTCGCCTGTGTCGATCAGGCCATTCGACAACCGGTCGATCCACAACCGCCCATCCGGATTGAGCATCACCTCGATGATCGCTTCGTCTTCGAGGTAGCCGGCAATCGCAGAGCCAAGCGCGCTGCGCAGCATTCGCGCGCCGCGCGAATTCGCTTCCGATTGAATGGAATGAATTGCCACCGCCGCCCCCACTAAACGAGGCGCCTACGGGGCGCCTAAGATGGGGATGATTAGAAAAGGCACCGATGGACTTGGCGCAACAAGCGGCTTCAACGATCGTGGACTAGCGTAGAAAAAGAAAGTCTGAGAATTGATGCTTGAGGTGACGGTTCGCTGGGAGTGGCTTGCTCACCACTCCACATCGTCATTCGCGGGCAAGAGGATGACCGAATCCTCATACAACCCAACTGACTCGACAGCGCAGCGAATGTCAGCCGGCCTGAAGAAGAGGATTGAACTCATCCACGAAGCGATGGATCGGCGCCAGGGCAGCGCGAACCAGACCAGCGTCGCGATCTGCAGTACTACGTTGAGACCAAAAGCGACTTGATAGGCTTGGACGGGCCTATGGCCATCGTTCGTCGCCCATTGCGAAAGGATCAGGCCTGTTGCAGATTGCGCCAGAAAGGCCCAGCCAAAGTGCAAGACGTTCAAAGCGCCATTGGCACGACCAGCAAGCTCAGGCGGAAAGTAATCCGCTATTACCGCAAAACTGACCACAGTCGCCGTTCCGGCAATTGCGACAACGGACCAAGGAAAAATGGACGGCAGAGGCGCTCGCAGGATCAAGGCCAGCTCGGCTGCGATAAGCAAGACTGCAACGATCCTTAATATCGTCTCCGCCCCGATTCCCCTTCGTTTGATGTGATGAACCGTCATGCCGAACAGCCAGGCACCGCCGCCAAGCATGATCGACATTATGAACAGTTGTCTGACAAGACTTGAACGGTCAAACCCCTCGACGTCTGTCAGCCACGGCGATGCCCACAATCCCTGCAGGGACCAGGACGATCCAACGCAAGTCGCCGACAACGGTGCCATTCGCCAAAAGCGCCGATCGCTGAAGACGGAGCTCAGGGAAGCGGCCGCTGTTGATGGGGCCACGCTTCGTTCAGGCACTACGACGTAGATGAGAATGGCTGTCGTACCGGTCGCGAGTGCAATGATGTCAAAGAGCTGCCGCCAGCCCATCCAGCCAAGCAGGTATTCGACGGGAGCTGTGGCGGTCACTGCTCCAAGCGATCCCAACATGATCATGTAGCCATTGAGCAACGCAACTCGCTCCCTGGGGAACCAAAGGATGATGGACTTCAGTCCTGCCGTGAGCGACGCCGCGACACCAAGCCCGATCATTGCGCGCGCGATCAAGAGGAGTAGGAAGCCGTTCGATACCGCGAATAGTCCGGCGCCGACTGCTGCGAGCAACAGCAAAACGCTCTGGACGCGACGTGGACCAAAGCGGTCCAATAGAATACCGATGGGGATCTGAACCGCTGCGAAAACAAAAAAATAGACTGACGTAAGCAACCCGAGATCAGCAGCACCAACGCCCGTATCCGAGCTGAGATGGCTGGCGATCAGAGCGTTGATCGTTCGAAACAGATAAGAGAAATAGGACCCAGCTGCAAAAGGCAGAAAGACGCGCGCGATTCGACGCCATGCTGTTGAAATTTGCATGCTGGCCCCTTTGCTCTCAGCTCGCTCGAGCCGATAGCGCGTCCAGCTTTTGTCAGTTCGGCTAAATCGCTGCGGTCGTAGGCTGGGGTAGAAAAAGAAAGACCGGCGAAATGGTCTTTCTACATGGTTCAATCAGATTTCTTCGGCCGGTTCCTGACGGCGTATATCTTCTGGAATTTCGCGCAGAAAGCTTTGCCCCTTTTGCAAACGCCGACCGAGCGCCTGGACAAATCCTTCAAAGCGCTCCCGGCCCTTTGCCTGTGCGGCTGCCTGCGCGTCGTTGGGTAGCGGTGGCGTGATCGTCAGCCAGAAACGGATGAACAGGGCCAAGCTCTCGGCGGTCAAACCGACGTCGCGTTCCAGTCTCTGCATCTGACGGGAAAGCCGATCTAGGCGCCGGGTAAACGCTGCCTCCCGCCTGTCCGCGCCGTCCGGCGACAGGAACGAAGCAACCGCCGCCTCTACGATCGCAGACCGGGAAAGCTTCTTGCGATCGGCAAGCTCCGATATCTGTTTCAGAATCTCCGGTGGGAAGTAGACGTTCATCCGGTCGCGCATATTGCCTCAGAGCTCCATACCGTCATTCGGGTCCATGGCGACTTGACGGGCGACACCGCGCATCTGCTGGCGTATGAGCCGGGACTGACGGATGGCATCCTCGTCGTCGTCAAGAACGGCCGCAAATTCCTCTGCCGGCGTCGGTTCGGTCGTCTCCTTAGCGATCGCGACGTGATCGGCGAGTTCGGGCTCACGACGGAGCCCGCTGTTCGCCGCATCTTCCTCGACCTCCGCGGCTTTGTCAGCTGGACCTCGCGTCGGCTTCAGAGTTCCAAGTGTTGACCATCCGTCCGTTCGCGATGACTGACCTGATGCCGCCGGCTCGGGCGGTGGCAAGACACGCTCGGTAAATCGCTGATCCTCGTAGTAGCGGACCTTCTTCGCCCGGATTGGCGGCGTGCCAGCCACCATCACGATCTCGTCCATCGGTGGAAGCTGCATGACTTCGCCGGGGGTCAAGAGCGGCCTCGCCGTCTCCTGGCGCGAGACCATGAGGTGCCCCAGCCATGGGTTCAACCTGTGCCCGGCGTAGTTCTTCATCGCCCGCATCTCGGTCGCCGTACCCAGCGCGTCGGACACCCTTTTGGCCGTCCGCTCGTCGTTGGTCGCGAAACTGACGCGGACGTGACAATTGTCGAGAATGGCGTTGTTGGGGCCGTAGGCCTTCTCGATCTGATTGAGCGATTGCGCGATCAAGAAACTCTTGATGCCGTATCCCGCCATGAAGGCCAGCGCGGACTCGAAGAAATCAAGCCGTCCGAGTGCCGGGAACTCGTCGAGCATCATCAGAACGCGATGCCGGCGATCGCGGGCGTGTAAGTCCTCGGTTAGGCGCCGGCCGATCTGATTCAGCACCAGACGAATCAATGGTTTGGTTCGCGAGATATCAGAAGGTGGCACCACAAGGTAAAGCGTCGCCGGTCGGCTATCTGCGATCAGATCGGCAATCCGCCAGTCGCAGCGACAGGTCACCTGGGCCACGACGGGATCGCGGTAAAGGCCGAGGAACGACATCGCGGTGGACAGGACGCCTGAACGTTCGTTCTCGGATTTGTTGAGGAGTTCGCGCGCGGTTGAGGCGACCACGGGATGGGCACCATGCTCGCCAAGGTGCCGGCTGGTCATCATCGCCTTCAACGTGGCCTCGATCGGCCGCTTCGGATCGGATAGGAAAGCTGCGACGCCGGCCAGGGTCTTGTCTGCCTCAGCATAGAGAACATGGAGTATGGCGCCGACCAGGAGCGAATGACTGGTCTTCTCCCAGTGGTTCCGCTTGTCGAGCGAGCCTTCGGGGTCGACCAGGACGTCGGCCACGTTCTGGACGTCGCGAACCTCCCATTCCCCACGTCGGACTTCGAGGAGCGGATTGTAAGCTGATGACTTTGGGTTGGTGGGGTCGAACAACAGGACGCGGCCATGCCGCGAGCGGAAGCCGGCGGTCAGTTGCCAGTTCTCGCCCTTGATGTCGTGCACAATGGCCGAACCCGGCCATACAAGAAGAGAGGGAACGACGAGACCAACGCCTTTGCCGGACCGGGTGGGCGCGAAACACAGCACGTGCTCCGGTCCGTCATGACGGAGGTAGTCGCGGTCGAGTTCGCCGAGCACCACACCGTCCGGACCAAGAAGTCCCGCCACTCGAATCTCTTCCGCATCAGCCCAGCGCGCTGAGCCATAGGTCTCGACGTTCTTGGCTTCACGCGCACGCCACACCGACATGCCGATCGCCGCCGCGATCGAAACGAAGGTCCCGGACGCGGCGATGAAGGCTCCCTCGACAAAGACCTGAGGCGCATAAGCATCGTAGACGAACCACCACCAAAAGAAGATCGGTGGGTAATAGATCTTGAGGCCCAACAGTTCGAACCAGGGCCGGCCAAGCTCCGGTTGATAGGCGAGCCGCCAAGCCGTCCACTCTGTTGCTCCCCAGATGGCCAGCAGAACGATCAGGCCGACAACGATCACCTGCCCCCAGAGGATTTTGGTTCCGGACATTCCGAACGTCCCTTCCGCAACTTGATTGGAGAGATTCCTAGAGACCGAGGTCACGCTTCCGACCAAAGCCCCATTCGATGCCCCCGCCGTCCTTCACGACGCCGGTGACGTGTTGGCCAAGCTTCTTTTCGAGTTCGCGCGACCAGGGCACCAGCTGAAAGCCCAACCCATTATCGATCATGGCGAAGCGTCCCGAGGCTAGCGTCAGCCGCTGGCGATACGTGCCCGCCACATGCTCCCCGGAGTCAGCCTTTACCCGTGGTAGGCGGATGTCGGCCGAGACTTTTGCGGCAGCCTCGTCCAGTTCGCGCCGGCGCAACGTGTTCAGGAGATCGCGCTGCAAGATAATGCGTTGCCCCTGCCGCCGCGCTAGGCCCTCCTGGATCAGATGCTCGGTACGGGCTTCCATGGCGTCGCGGGTCTCACGCCCAAATCCTCCCATGGCGAGTGGCATGGGGTCGCGCTCGACCAGCCGGTAGTCGACCCAGGTTGCCCCCTTCGCGGTGACCTGCTCACCAAGATCGAGATCTGAACGGGTCGCGAGCACCAGGGTGGGACGCGGGTCGCCGGCTTGACCGAAGCGTCGGACTTCGACGATTCCGCCGATCGGCGGTGCGTGGTCGAAAGCTTCGAGACCTCGGAAGCGCACGTGATGCGCGCGTCCGTCTATTCCATCGATCAGGGCATAGGCTTCCCCGGTCAGTTCGTCATGCAGTCCACGGTCGACCAGGCGTCCGATAAGCTGGGACGTCGGCTGTTCGCCTTCGATGACGTAGTCGGCAACGCCGCGCGCTTCCCCGCGGTTGGTAAAGGCGCGGTGCATGGCCTTGATGATATCGCCACGCATGCCGAGGTCGCAAAGATTGCGCTCGGCCTCGAGCCCGACCATCCACTCCCCCGGCGAGGCGGGTGCAGCAAGACCCATCTTCTCCAGGTGTTGAAGGCGACCGACCATCAGGCGCCGGATCTCGGGATCGGACTTGCCGGAATTCTCCGGGCGAAGATCGATAGTGCCGGTCTCATCGGCCGCCAGCCGGATCTCCCGATCGAGCCGCGTCCATCGTTCCGCCGTGACTTCCCTCTCTAGCGAATTGCGGATCTCGTGCTCCGGTTTTGGACCCAACTCGCAGGCGACCAGTTCCTCGGCGCGGGAGCGCAGGCCTTGGCTGATGTAGTCGCGGGAGATCACGAGATCCGCCCCCTCCTCATCTACTCCCCGAACGAGAAGGTGGACGTGAGGGTTGTCGGTGTTCCAATGATCGATAGCAACCCAATCGAGCCGCGTGCCGAGATCGGTCTCCATCTGCCTGACGAGATCGCGGACAAAGGCCTTCAAGTCGGTCATGTCGCCGGCATCCTCTGGCGAGACGATGAAGCGGAAATGATGCCGGTCGTCCTTGCACCGTTCTGCGAAAGCCAGGCCATCAGCACGGTCGCTGCCGGCATCAAACATCTCGGCCCGCTCACCACTCCGGGTCACGCCGTCGCGCTTCAGATACGAGAGGTGGGCGGTCAGTGGTGCTGAACGGAAGGCTCGCCCTTTGTGCCGGACCACGCGCGCTTTCAGCACAACGCGCCTCGTCGAGCTGAATAATCTGGCGCGGCTAAAGGCGAACCGACCACGGCCAAACGTCGAGCGTCCATGGCCCGGCGAACGCCTGCCGGCCATGGTGTGACCCGAGCTGTGTCCGGCTTTCTTCGCCGCCCGCAGCACCTGGTTGATGAAGCTCTTGGGCTTCGGCGCGCGTGTACTGCGGATGCGCCCAGGCCGAATTCGCAGGTCGCTATCGCCTGCCGTCATGACCAGGCCTCGAAGAACGCAGCGACACCTACAGTGCCGAAAACTTGTTTGAATGTCCGGGAAAAAGTCTTTGGCGCGGCACGCGCCCCGACCGACCGGCACGCCGGAACCCAAGCCATGTCAATGGCTTGTGGTTCGACCGGCGAGCCCCTTTTATCTCGCCTTCCTAATCCGGCGTTCAAAGTCAACGTCTTCCTACGCTTTTCTTCGACTTTTCGCACTTCAGCCATGACAGACTCCCTGCATCGACAACACGCAAACGTCACCGCACCGCGCTTGCAGTCGCATTCACCAGACGGGGTCCATGCGTTCCTTCGCGTTCAGCACTTCGGCCGTCGCATGCTCTTCACCAGGTTCGTAAACAGGGCTGTCCAAGCAGTTTTGCGCTCTCGTCCCCTAGGGGCGGGAGCAGGCAAGAGATAGCGGACATTTCCCCGTTTCGCGCACCCGCCAGGGGGCGCTCACCGCGCGCGGATCTCTAATTTCGTTCCTCCTCAACATGCCGGCGCAAACCCAGCGCTAATCCGTCGTCGCCTGCACCGCGGTTAACGTGCAGGTTTCCACCGCAGCCGCTGCGTGACTTTGGCGCCAAAACGAACGTGGAAACCGGTCTCGCTGACCCACATCCGGTGCAGAATGCTCGCAAGCTTGCGCGCGACCACGGTGATCGCGCACAGCATGCTCGACCGTTTGGCGATCCGCAGGCCCCGCGCTCGCGGCACCGACCATTTCCTGACCCGCAGCAGCAGGCTTGCGGCCGCCTCGCACACTGCGACGTCACCCAGTTTGCTGATGCGCCCTTCGTGATCGATCGACATGCCGGACCGTTGCCGCCTCGACGCCAAACCAAAATGCTCGCCTACCGTTCGCGATCTGGCAAAGCGCCAGGGATCATCGACGCCGACCTTGAACGACATGGCGGTCGCAACGGGACCGACGCCAGGAACCGTCATCAGGCGCCGCCACACATCATCACACTGGACGACCTGGAGCAGCACACGGTGCAGCCAGTCGTACCCCTCCAGGATGGCGCGACGCACATCCAACATGGCCCCGATGGTCATTACGAAGATCGGATGGCTGCGCTCGAAAAGCTCGCGGACGCGAGCCTCAAAGGCGCCACGGGCGACCGTTCGAACGAGCAAAGCATAGGCACGCAGCGCACCACGAATGTGGTCCTCGAGGTCGATTAGTTTGCGCTTGAGCAGCCTTCGGCTGGTCAGCAGCGTACACATCTTCTGCATGTCGATATTCTTGACATGAACGGCGCGATACCAGCTCAACCGCGTCATCCGCCCGATGCCGCGCGTGTCATTCTGGTCGGTCTTGTTACGCATTGTCGACAGCGAAACGCACATGTGACGCGCTTCGACGACAATGATCGGTAGCCCCGCTGTCTGCAGTTGGCGATGCAGCCAGATGCCAAGCGATGACGGCTCGCCCCCCGCTCTCTCTAGGCGATCCGCGCAGCCTTCGACTGCGGAAGGGATCGCAGCTGGCTCGATCATAATGTTGACCTCGCGAACGGCGAGACCCCCGCCATCGACGATGCAAAGACTGGTCTCCTCAAGACCGATGCCCGACCCAACGCAAAGCTTCATCGGAGCTCTCCCATGTGGCTATGACAAGCTAAGTCGCTGCACCGGGATCCGGATTCGCCCACACGGCGGCTATCCCTGTGCACCGGTTTCTCGAAGCCCAACTTGAAGGGCCGCTCTGCCGTCATGTTCCGTAGGCAAACGCAATAATCATTTATTGCGACGACGTTGCCTGACGGTTCACAATTGCGATGCGGCGACTCTAAAGAGGTGACGCGCTCTTCCCGCGATGAGTTGAATGCCAAGCTGCTCTCCGAAGCCATTGCCGTGCTTCGCGAGCTGGTTTCACGCGCGCAGGACGCCACAGACGAGTCGTACGATGACGGCCATTCGGTTGATACTTGGAAGAGCGAGGATTTCCGCGCCGCGATCGAGCGCGCCGAAGCAGTGATCGCGAAGGCGGCAGCTGCCACGGCAGGGCCCCGCACAGAGTAGGAGCTCGCCGAGTCGATGCAATCCCGGCCGAGGCCACTAGTCTCGTCAAGACATGACGTCATATGCAGCCCCGGAACACGCGTCGTGCCTGCCCACTGCTCTCGCTCCTCCGCCGATTGCTTGCTGAAGCACGCCATTGCTGATCATCGCAGCGCCCTCGAGTCCGATCGAGCTACAAAAACGCCAGTACGCCGGGGTGCCAACTGCGAGACATCGGGCGACGAGATTGCAATCGTTGCGCAGCGCGAGAGCACGAACGATGTCGGCCTACCTCGGATTTCCATCAGCTCAGCTCGTTCAACGAACAGCGTCGGGGCTGTTGATGACCTCCAGCTCGTGGTACACGTCGGCGGCAGTTGAATGCCAAGCAAATTTGCAAGCTTTGCCACGTATGCTCGCGTCTCGTCAGGTAACGGTGCTCCCGCGAGATGTTCCTCATAGCGAGTTGGTCCCGCATTGTACGCAGCAAAAGCGCCACGCGAACCGTAGCGGTCGAGCAATTCACGGAGATACGCCGTGCCGGCCAGAATGTTGTCACGCGGATCGTACGGATCGTTCCCTAGATCATAGCGTTGGCGCAGTTCCGCCCAAGTCGCCGGCATGATCTGCATCAGTCCCATTGCGCCCTTGGGCGACTTGGCGTGCATATCTCCAGCAGTTTCTATGCTCAAAACCGAGCATATCCACCGCGCCGGGATCGCAAAGCGTTGTGAAGCTTCTTCGATGAAGGCCGAAAGCTTGTGGGTGGTTCGACAGATCGCTGGGAGCGCAGCGGACCCGCTTTGGGCCAGAGCGGTAGTGTCCGACGCGGTCAGAGCAAGCAGCAGCGACACGACCACCCAAACAGACGCACCTGGCCGAGCCGAGTCTGCTGCCGTGCTCGCGCCCGTCCAAGGTAAAGCCGCTTCGCGCCGGCCATTTGGACCACCGCCGGGTGCGCCAGGCTTGCGAGCGTTGGCTGGGTCGGAGGAATGGTCCCGCAACCGATCGAACCGAGGGTGAACACGTAGAGCACGCACGGTCACTCCTCCCAGGTCCAGACCGGGAGCGCACAGCCAATCACCGCAGACGCCGGAAGAAATCCAAAATATCGGCCGTCCATGGAGTCGTCCGACTGCCAATTCATGAGAAAGAGCTCGCCGTCGCCGACGACGCGGCAGCCCTGCCATTTGGGCAGTGGCCGGCCACGTCCGTCGCGATCCTTCGCCTCGCCCACCGCAACATCATCCACCAAAATCGCCCGCCCGCTTCTACAGACCGTCTGCCCGGGCAGTGCCGAGATCCGCTTAAGCATGGGGACGCCGACCGGCAGATAGCCGTTCAAATCGAGGAAGGTCGCAAGCGGCTCCGGCGGTTGAACGGCGACCAGCTCGGTGACATGGAAGCGCTTCGTCGGTCGTAGGCTGTAGAGACCGATTGGCACGCTTGCCGATGCATTCCAAATGTAGAGTGGAAGCGGCACCAGGACGATCGTCGCGATGAGCGCGGCAGCCACCGCAACCGTCGTGGTCAGCGTCATCAGGCGGCTCTTCATCGCATCACTCTGCGACGATGGAGCCAGGCCTGGTGGCGTGTTTTGGTGTATGGACGCGGGTTTTCGTTGACGGAGAGACGGTTATGAACATGATGCCAATGATCGGGCGCGACGTCAGCCGGATCGATTCCAAGCGCCTCGACGGCATCAACCATCTGCAACACTCGCTCGACCTTCGGCCATCCAGAGAGCCGCAGCACGATCTCTCCGCCGGGCCTCACATACGGTACGGTCGAGCAACGCTGTCCCGGTGCGACAGCGCGCAAGATGTCAATCCGCGACATGGTCGTGCCAAAGTCGTTGGATGTCCAACGGACGAAGGCAAAGATGCTACCCGGTGCAAATGATAGGACACGCCGGTGACGATCAAGCTTTCGTTCCTTGACAATACGACCGAACCGAATGCGGTTTTCGATACGCTTCTCGAGCCACAAAACTTCCACTTCCGTGAGATCGTTCATGCCGCCGCTCCCTGACGCTCGAATCGGGAACGGTATGCTTTGGGCAGAGCGAACCACGTGTGTCTCTTCTGAAGGTGAGCAGGCCTAGCGGCCTGACGTTGCCAGTCAGTTCCCATGTAAGTTGAGGCCTGGTCCGCCAGAAAGAAGCCCAAGTATTTATGGCTAGCAGCAGTACTGAGTTGTGCCCCCTTGCATGCCGCGCTACGGCGACGATACCGCGCGACGATTCGCGGCTGGAGCGCACCACGCATTCCAGCCGTCGGCGACGAAGTCGAACGATGGACTTGCACGCAGGGTTCGACGTTTCGCTGGATCCGAGACGATCTAGGAAATCGACCAATGTCCGGGCCCACTTCGGATTGGCGCCACGGCGCCATCAATCCGGACAGACCGGTCGCATCGTAAGCATCACCGAATGCGGCGACGAACTGACGCAGGCGATGCCGCAAAAGGCGGCCATCACGATCCTGACCAGCATTCCCGACAATTTCAAGCCGGGTCTCGGGAGCCCGTAGCTCGCCGGGAAAAAGGGTCTGAAGTGCGCCGCGACACCGGCGGCGGTGCGCTGAGGATTTGCTAACGGACATGGCCTAGCGCCGCTCTTTACCCGCATAGGGAATTGGCGCTCGCCGTTTTGCGGGCAGTACGGTGCCGACACCAGGATCCGAGGTCGACTTCTTCTTGCCGAGTTTGGCCCATGCTGTCAGGTCAGCTACTGAATAGACCACGCGTCCGCCAATCTTGTGATACTCGGGACCGGTTCCGTAGGTTCGGTGTTTCTCCAACGTGCGGCCGGACAAACTCAAGAAGCGCGCGGCTTCGGACGTGCGTAAGTAACGCGGCGGCTTATCCGTGTTCGGATCGGACATTTGAGAAGCTCCGTGCTCCTTTGGAGCGCATGCGAGGTTCGCCGCGCGTCGACTGCCATGATCGCGGAGTAGAGGTGCTTAGGGGGATGCCGAAGATGATGCGGTGATTTTCGACACCCACATCGAAGGCGTTCGCCTCAGAAGTCTTGCAGTAGCCGGCAATCTATCAAGGCGAGGCTCCGCCCCCTCGGATGGTCCAATTGCGAGGAACCGTGTCTTCTGAGCACGGCCGGGATGCGTTTTTGTCGAGCAGCGCTCCGGCGATGGTTCGATAGACGCTCATCGCAGCAATGAGCGGCGAGCGCTCCGATAACAGCAGCACGTTGGAGAGGGCGAGCTGCCCTATAGGAGCGTCGGCGGTCTGAAATGTCATGCCGGCGAAGTGGGCCTCGACGCCGGTACACGCTTCTACAATCGCAATTCCTTGTGAAGCCGAGGTGGCAGTATTCCGCGGCGCGCGACCTGAGATGATCGAGCAATATTTCCGCAGGACCGTGGCACGGTCATGCTCGGAAGCAAGAGTGAGGCGCGACGTGCGGCCACGCTCGGCTGCTAGCTCTTGCTCAAAAATTGAAATGATGCGCTCGAATCGAGGCCGTGCCTTGGCACCGGCTTGCCAATCGATCGAATCCTGAGGGAAGCAGATGGCTCAGTCAGATTGACAGAAATTGCAGCCAGTCCCCTGATGTAAAGGCCAGAGCGAGGGGGCCGCCGAGCTCGGAAATTCAAGGCCGAGGCCTGCGCATGAGGTAACATAGAACCTTCAATCGTTCGGCTCATCTAGGAAAATTGTGATCTTCGTGCTACATATTCATCGAATTTGATGCAGGAAGACGTCAACAATGCCTACTCCACACAATCCTCCTGCTGCGGTAAGGCGCGCGCTACGCAAGCTTGGGGCGGACATCCATGACGCCCGTCGACGCCGACGGTTGCCGATGGCGGTCGTGGCCGAGCGCGCCTTCACGTCCCGGTCGACCCTGCAAAGGGTCGAAGCTGGTGATACCAGCGTCGGCATCGGCATCTACGCTGGCGTGCTGCAGGCGCTCGGCCTGCTCGACGGCCTGGGTCAGGTCGCCGACATCAGCAACGACAGCGTCGGCCAAGCCCTCGCCAGCGCGCACCTTCCCAAGCACGTCCACCTCAAGCGGCCAACCGGACCATCCCACGATGGCTGACTTCGAGGTGCACATCGATCTGGACGGCCGCACGCGCCCGATAGGGTTGGCGAGGAGCAATCGCGTCAGAGGCGCGGAGACCATCCTCTTCGAGTACGACGCTGCATGGCTTGAGGATCCGGACCGCTTCTCGCTGGAGCCGGCACTTGCACTGACACGCGGCGCATTCGCTCCTCCCGCCCGATTAGCCATCTTTGGCTCCATTGGCGACTCGGCGCCGGACACCTGGGGCCGCCGCCTCATGCAGCGCGCCGAGCGCCGCCTCGCCGAACACTAGGGCCGTGCCGTTCGCACCCTCGCGGAAAGCGACTATCTGCTGGGCGTCGCCGACGAGAGCCGGCTAGGCGCGCTCCGTTTCCGCTGGGTCGGCGACCGTGTTTTCCAGGCGCCGACCCGGGCCGGCGTGCCTGCCCTGATCGAACTCGGCCGGTTGCTCCAAATCACCGAGCGGATTCTCCGGGATGAAGAAACAGATGAGGAGCTCCAACTCATCTTTGCCCCCGGCTCTTCGCTCGGCGGCGGGCGTCCGAAGGCCTCAGTCATTGACCAGCATGGTCACCTCTCCATCGCCAAATTCCCGAAGGAGACCGACGACTATAGCATGGAGACCTGGGAAGAGATCGCACTGCGGCTCGCTGGCCAGGCAGGTATCGCCACTCCGCAGCACGAACTGATCGACGTCGGCGGCAAGCCGGTCATGCTGTCGCGGCGCTTCGATCGTGAGGGTGCGATCCGCATCCCGTTCCTGTCGGCGATGGCGATGATGGGCGCCAAAGACGGAGAGCGCGGCAGTTATCCGGAGATCGTCGATGCCCTTGCTCAACACGGCGCACAAGGGAAAACGGATGCCCATGCCCTTTATCAGCGTGTCGTCTTCAACGTGCTGATCTCAAATGTCGACGATCACCTCCGCAACCACGGTTTCCTGTGGCTGGGAAAGGCAGGATGGTCTCTCTCGCCGGCATACGACCTCAATCCCGTTCCAACTGATCTCAAGGCCCGCGTGTTGTCGACGAACATCGATCTGGACGAGGGCACTTGCTCGCTCGACCTGCTGGAGGCCGCATCGGAGTTCTTCGCACTCACGCTGCCGCAGGCCCGCACGATTATCAAAGAAGTCGCGAGCGTAACGGCAACCTGGCGCGAAGCCGCTAAGGCGGTCGGCGCCCGCTCGGCCGAAATCAACCGCATGGCCAGCGCCTTCGAGCACGACGATCTAAAACGGTCGCTGGCGCTATGACGAGAACGTTCCTTCACAGCTTCAAGCCAGCGACAGTGGTCCGATCACCGGCAGATCAAGCTCGAGGCAGCCGACATCAAGCGCTCGTCGCGATCTGCAAGGGCGATGCGGCGACCGCCTCGCTCGAGGCGAGCCGTGTCAGGGACTGCAGCCGGCCACGTCATCCCTCGGATCGGCGCCCTCGCAGCCTGTCTCATGTCAAGACGCTGGCGCCGGGTGGGCGCCTCTGGTTCGGGAAAAACGGGCCTGACCGTCATTGACGGCGACAATGGCGCCGGTAAACCCGGCTGAGCGCCCGCCACGTCGGCGCGACCGGCGGCGCCAAGCGGATCGCAGCGCCTCTTAAGCTGCCGGGAAGCGCCCCGCCGGATCGGCGGGGCGCCAGCACTCGGCCAAAGTTTCGCGGTTCTTGCGCGGCCGCGACCAGAGAAGCGTGTAGCCTTCGCCGCCTTCGTCGTCGAACAAGTTCGCGTAGATCGGTGCATTGAACGAGGGGTCATCCAGCTTGACCGAGAGGTAATCGCGGCCCTCTTCTGAACGCTTCGACCAGGCTGCGCCGATCTCAACTCGGCCGACATAGACCCGGTGGCTCGGTGCATTCTCGCCGGAGCGGTTGGTTTCGGGGACGATCCGAATGCTCCTGGCCTGGAGCGAGAGGGTGACGATCTCGCCGGTGAACTCGTTGTTGCCGGTCTTCTTGAAGGTGCCGATGGTCGCCATGGTAGTTCTCCTTGATCTCTGTTTTCCGAGCCCGCACCATGCGGCCTCGATGGTGATCGACAGGCCGGAGGCGATCGACGGCGCACCCCGAAGGGGCCTGACAGCAAAGGAGCAACTTTCTTGGCTCGCGCGAGGAATGACGGCGCAGCCGGCAGGGGAAGAAAGTTGTGACGCCGCTGTTGCGCCATAGGCGGTCGAGGCGCAGCCGTCCTTCGGGCAGATCCATCCATCGAAGAGGCCGTTTCGTGCGCTCGATCCGAACAGAGCTGACATCAAGGACAACGTGGCGATGCCGAGTCCCGCCGAGAAGCAGGCCCAACGAATTGAGTGGTGATTGGCTCTTTGTGCTGCCAGGCGCAGATTTCCGATTCCGCGATCAACGCCTCGGCCCTACGCTCGGGCTCACAATAGTCGCCGGCCGTATCTGTGATCCGCCGCTATTTGGTTGACCGCTCACAACGGTCGCCGCGTATCTATCTCCTGCGGCAATCGGTCAAGCCGCGACGCTTGGGCTGCTCTGAGTGACGTATCAAAGACGAGGACGGCGAGAGCTCCATCTGCATGATCCAGTCAACCTCACGCGATGTGACGTTATCAGCCTATCACCGAGCACCTTGCCCCGCGGGTCCGGGCGCGGTCACTCGCAGGGCTCGGCATCGACAAATCCAGCCAGAGCGTGGCCGCTCAATGGCAGCGGCCGGGCGAGCGATCACCTTGCCGAAAACACGCAATTCCCTGCGGCCTGTGCCACCTGCGCATTCTGTCGGAATACAAGCGCGCTTCATGTCTGAAACCCGCCCCCGACTGTCTTCGAAAGCCACATTGCGTAAAAACGCGCGGGAGCGCCCCTTCTATAGTGCTGGCCTAAATCCTGCACCCGCTCTCTGCGCCAGGAAGTTTGACGACGGCAACAAGATGGGAGTCGCGTTTGGGCCTCGATCCGTCAATCGACACGGCGTTTGCCGCACCCGAGGTCGTTTGTCCGCACCACGCTGGGAGAACGCAAGACGTTCCTGCTCACCACGACCTCGCACGGCATCGGTCATGCGACCAGACAACTGCTTTCAGAAGAGGGCCGGCGTATCTTCACTTGCACGCGGCACCCCTTCGGTGGCGGGCGATGTCGGCGGGGTTCGGAGACAGACAACCCTGTCCGTGTAACTCCAAGCATTCGTCGGACGGTACGGCGGGCCATCGTCAAGGTCGCGGAACGGCTTGCTGGCGCACCGCTAGACTTATTAAGCCGCGACGCCGGCATTTCGCCATAGACACCGGACCGTACCCGGCGGATGCCGGTGATGGCGTCATTCGAAAGCTGGATGAGGCTGATCCATGCCAATCTGCCTGGCCTAACCCTCCTGCCGCAAGACCTCTTTCCCGAGTTCGAGGCGGCTTCGGTCATGATCGTCGACATGGCTTGATCAGCAACCTGGCCGTGCGCAACGGTTTCCCGGCACCGCCATTGCCTCCCGCGTCAAGGCTCGGTTGCCTGCTCACCCTGAAGCAAGGCGTCAATACATGATCGATGAACTGGACCTGCGAACCTTCACGCCACATCCGCAACGCGACGCTGTGCTCGGCGAAGTGCACGCGCGCCCTTTTACGCGCCTGGTTTCGCCCTTCAGCGTGATCCACTTCGCTTTTCTTGCACAGGGCGAAGCGGCCACGAGCGATCGCTGCCGCTTTATCGATTTTTGCCTCGAGCGTAATCTTGCGCCGCCTGATCAGTCGGCGAAACTTCATCAGATCCTCATCGGGCCCGCTACGCTACGCTGGGAGCAGCATTCGGAATTTACAACATTCACCTGGATCTGGACCAACGCAAATTGTTCTGCCGCAGACCGATTTGACAAGGTTGATTGTACCGTCCGATCGCTGATCCGCGCGTTGCGTCAGACCGGGCAGTTGCTGGTCGCGATCAGGCTAGAGGTCGAGCAGGACGCCTCGCCGACCAGACGGGCCGAACAGATTTTTGACAAGAACAGCCTGGCCATGGTTGCCACAAAGAGCGGCGCAGGCGTTGCGGCCTCAGACTTCCGCGTAGACGAAAAAGGCTTCACGAAAATCCTCGTCTGCGACCTCGGGTTGACGTCGCACGATCTCGGAGCGCTGGTGCAACGGCTCCTGGAAATTGCGACCTACCGTCCACTGGCGCTGCTTGGCCTGTCGGCGGCCCTTGAGCTTGCACCATCTGTTGATCGCATCGACCGCCGTCTTGTTGAGGCACTCGAGAAAATGCAAAGCGGTGAAGGGCTGCAGTTCAACAACCATCTGCTTGCCGAGCTGACGGCGCTGGCCGCATCCTTCGAAAGAGGCGCAGCCGGCAGCCTGTTTCGCTTCGGCGCCAGCAGGGCCTATAACGAGCTGGTCCAATCGCGACTGTCCATCATTGAAGGCACCGATGTCTCGGGCTATCCGACCTGGTCGTCGTTTCTGGCGCGCCGCATGGCCCCGGCGATGCGAACCTGCGCGACCGTGGAGGATCGTCAGGCGACTCTCTCGGTCAAGCTCGCGCGTGCCGCCGATCTGTTGCGAACTCGGGTCGACGTCGAAATCGAACGACAGAATCGTGACCTGTTGCAGGCCATCAACGAGCGCGCAAGACAGCAACTTCGGCTGCAGTGCACGGTCGAAGGATTGTCGGTCGGGGCGATAGGATATTATGTGGTCAGCCTGTTTAGCTATCTTGCCAAGGGCGCGCATGATGTCGGACTGCGAGTAGAGCCCTCGTTCCTGACCGCAGCCTTCGTGCCGATCGCGGTCGGCGTCATCTGGCTGGTGAGTTATAATGTCCGAAAGCGGCACCTCAAGCACGACGACGCGCCCTCGGTTAGTTGCGACTAGAGCTCCTTGAGGGGATCGGTGCGTCCGTCCGGCGAGGCTCGCATGGTTGTGGTGCGACGCTGCCGCAAGATCGCGGCCGCCTCCTGCGCAGGGTAATGCCCCGCCCGGACCAGCCGGGCGAGGCGTCGTGGGTCGGGTCAGTCGCCGTTGCGACGGCTGGGACGGGACCAGATCAGGCTGAAGCCCTCGCCTTCCTCGTCGGCGAAGAGGTTGGCGAAGATCGGAGCGGTGAAGCTCGGATCGTCGAGCTTGAGGCTCAGATAGTCGCGCCCCTCGTTGGAGCGCTTGGACCAGCCGGCCCCGATCTCGGCCCGGCCCACGTAGATGCGGTGGCTCGGAGCGTTGTCGTTGGAGCGGTTGGTCTCGGCGACGATACGGACGCCCTTGGCTTGCAGGCTCAGGGTGACAATCTCGCCCTGGAAATCGTTGCCCGCCTTCTTGAAAGTACCGATGTTAGCCATGTCACTTCTCCTGTTGTGTTTCGAGCCCGCGACCACCGCGGCCTCGATGGCGATCTAAAGGCCGAGGACGATCGGCGACGCACCCCTTGCGGGCCGGAGCGCAGCGGAGGACGCCGTTGTGGCGACTATCTTGCCTCGCGAGGAATGGGCGAAGCCCAGGGGAAGAAAGTCGCATCAACGGCGTTGCGGCTCAGACGATCGAGGCGAAGCCGGTCTTCGGCCAGATCAAGCCATCCAAGAGGCCACGTGCGTCCGCGGGCTGGATCGCAAGCTCGGGAGAAGAGACTTGGCAAATCTCGGTTGGGCTGCACAAGAAGCTGGAACGGCTCGGCGAACAAAGAGAAACAACCTGCCGCAAAGGGCGGTGTCGTCATGAGAGAACGATCGAGAACGACTCAACGTGCCAAGCGACGAGGTGGGCCGGGCCGAGATCGGCGCAGCCTGGTCGAAGCGTTCCGAAGAGGGCCGCGATACCTCTCACTCGAGTCACTTACCCCCCGGCTCAATATGGCGATCCTGCGCAACCTGTTTGATGAGGAAGGTGACGAGGGATCATCCTTCGCGCATGGCGGCCATGAGAATCGTTGAGACTGTTGCTCCACCAGTTCAGCCGGCTCCAACAGGCGGGTCTTCGCAAGCAGGAACAGTCACCTGCGTCCATGTCGCGCGCCAACGCAAAGCGCGTCAGCGGCCCGATCTGCGCAAGCGTGAGCACCAGTGCGACGAAAGGGCCAGGCCGCCACTGACCGCCCGGCAGAACAAGCCGATGCATGATGTGGTAACAACAAGACCAGGCGCGAGCACTGTGGCGGCTTCATCCGGATGGATGACGATCGCGTCTTTCACCACCATCACAAGTCGCAACTTCGGATAGAAGGCTGGACGCGCCGGAGTGCCAGGCGTCCAGCTCCGCGCGATGGTTCGAAAAGACGGCGCTCACGCGCCGCCGAATTTCCAGACGGGGATGCCGAAACGCCTCGCCTTGTCGGCGAGGTTATCCTGAATTCCCGAACCCGGGAAATGCATGACGCCGATCGGCAAGAGCTCGAGCATGGCGTCATTGCGCTTGAAGGGTGCCGCCTTGGCGTGCTTCGTCCAGTCGGGCTTGAACGCGATCTGGGGCACCTTGCGGGTCGTCGCCCATTTGGAAGCGATTAGTTCGGCCCCCTTGGGTGAGCCGCCATGGAGCAGGACCATGTCGGGATGCTTGGCGTGAACCTTGTCGAGGCGATCCCAGATGAGGTGGTGGTCGTTGAAGTCGAGCCCGCCGGTGAGTGCGATCTTCGGTCCTGCCGGCAACATGACCTCGGTCTGGGAACGGCGCTTGGCGGCGATGAAGTCCCGCGAGTCGATCATGGCTGCCGTGAGCGTGCGGTGGCTCACCAGCGAGCCCGACCGAGGACGCCAGGACGAGCCGGTGTGAACCTCAAATTGCTCTATCGCCTGGTCGCGGAAGAGTTCCAGGCAATTTCGGCGCTCGATCAAGGTGAGGCCCTCCGCCGTGAGGCGCTCGAGCTCGACCGATCGCACCTCTGACCCATTCTGCTCCCGCTGGCTCTTGTGCTGCGCTTGTTCATTGTCGTCGAGCTGGCGTTCGATGCGATCGACAGCCCGATGGAACAGATTGACGGTTGACCAGAGGAGTTCGCTGAGATCCGGTTCGAGCCGTGTATCGCTTAGCGCGGCAACCAGGATGTCGAACATATCGACGATGGTAGCGGCGATCATCTGGCTCTCGGGGAGAGGTCTTGGGTCTGGCTGATCGTCGTAGGGGCGATAGCCGAACAGCTGCAATTCGCTGATGACGTGCTCGGTCGGAGACGGGGCGTGCGTCGGTTCGATGTCGTCGTGGTCGGTCATCGCAAGAGATCCTTTGGCGGAGCGGCCGCGCCCATCGCGGCCTTCGTGGCGATCACTCAGACGGCGGGCGGAACGGGTCAGAACCCGGAGCGCCTTGTCCGCCCAGGCCCGCAGGGCGTGGGCGGTAGCGCAGGGCCGAAGCGGCAGCGGAGGATGGCGAAGACCGGCTATTTTGCTTCGCGATGCAAAGCGCGCTCGCCAAATCGCGATCATGTCTTCTCATTGCCTGCGCGCGGCGGAAAATAGCCGGACGCAGCCATTGCCGGCCCGGGCCGCTTGCCGTCCGATCGCCCACTAGAAGGCCGAAGGTCGCGTCCGCTCCGCCAATTGGCCTCGGCTATGACCGATCTTTCGCCATCGGTCGAACAACCGCGACTACCCGGCGTCGATCATGGAGGAGCGCAGGAAGCGGGCGGCATCGTCAGGAACAAGTTGAAGCCGCAACGCTGCCCGGAGAGCCTCAAGGCCGAAGACATGCAGATCTTCATTGAAGTCACCGAGCCGAGGCGACAGCGAGATCGCTTCAACGCCGGCGTCCTCCGCGCGGTGGGTAAGGATGGCTTGTACGGCGTCTCCGGCGGCATCGGCGTCACGGGCGATATAGAGCCGACGCAAGCCAGCCGGCAGCAACATGACTGAGAGATGATTGGCCGAAAGCGCAGCAGCCATCGGCAAGGTCGGCAGCACGCAGCGCAGCGACAGCATGGTCTCGATGCCCTCGCCGGCAGCGAGCACATCATCCACCGGGCCGAAACGAACAGCGTTACCGAGCAGGTCGCCCATGGCCCGCCGTGGGGTGTCGATGGGAGCCTTGCCGAGCCGGATGCGATCAAAGCCGTCCGGATCGAGCCAAGCGCGATGCACGCCGCAGATCCGCCCATCAAGATTGGTGACGCTGGCTATCATCGCTGGCCAGGTTTCCATCGGCAAATGCTCGTCCGGTCGATAATAGCAACGCGGATGGAAGCGCAAGCTGCCGCCATGGTGGATACTGACCATTCCGCGACGCCGCAAATAAGCTTCGACCACGGTACCGTCGATGGGGCTGGACATTGCAAACAGGCGACGGGCGGCTTGCTGCGATCCGGCTCGCGCTGCTGGACTGACGGCATTCGGGGCGGGTTGCTGCTCGCAATGAGGTAGCGTTAGAAAGCGTCTTGCCTCCTCGGCCACCTCGCGAAAATCGCGCAAAGCCATGCTTTCGCGGATGATGTCGAGCAGGTCCCCATGTTCTCCGGTGGCGGCATCGGTCCACTTTCCGGCGGGCCCCTTCGTCGATTCCTGGAGCCGTACGAACAACGAGCGTCCTGGCGTGTTGCGGACGTCGCCAACCACCCAGTACCGTCCCACCCGCTTGCCGTTGGACAGATAGTGTCGGCATACGCCCTCGGCCTCGCGTGCAAGGCGATGTACCAAATCTGAGACATCAAAGACCATCACGCGCCCTCCCGTTCAACGAAACGGCTCAAGACGAATTTGCTTAAGAGGATGTCGCACGACGGCGACAGCTTGATCTTCCAAACGGCGCTTGCCATGTCAGCTTCTCCGAACCGGGCGGCCGGGAGCCTCTCTCTCGGCCTCCAACCCGTTCGCGGACAAGCCTGTCCAGCTCTCGCTCCGGCTTGCGGCGGCAAATGGCGTTCGTTGGCGGCAGCCGCGCTATCGGAACAAACCAGGTCGCGCCGTTCACATCCCGGATCAGATGAAGCTCGAAATGGCCGCCGGCGGTGCCAGAGGCGGTTATGTTGACTGTCCCCGAGGCAATACGTTTGACTGGACGCGAAGCCGAACGCACGCACGAAGGCGGTTCGTGGCGGCAATTGTATGAGTCAGCCGATCGTGTTGACGCGAAAAGCCAGATATTCCGGATGTCGTCGTCGCAATCTCACTCGCGGGTCTCAATCCCGCGGGACTCCGAAACCGCCAAGACCTGTCAGCCCGCGATGGACATGACGGCGCGAGAGCAGCGCCCATCACCCGTGAATGGAAAGGGTAGACGTACCAGGCCGGAGACCTAGATCTCCGGCCTGGCTGACATTAGGCCGCCCGGTCGAGCAACTTCTTGGCCTTGGTCTCCATGTCGAGGCGGACATCTTGATGCGGCTTGTCGCGCGCGACGGCGGTGATGCCCTGCACGAAGTCGAAGATGCTTTCAGGCGGGCGCCCCTCCTCCGCCAGCGCCGCGTCTATCACCTTGCCTGTCTCCGCCTTGGAGAAGCCGCGGCGGCGCAAGAACTCGTTGCGATCCTCGTCACTGCGGGCCACGATCCGCTCGCGAGCGGCCTTGATGCCGTTGACGAAAGGCATGGGTGAAGAGTTGGCGAAGTTCGACAACGCCGGGCCTGCTTCGTGAGCAAAGCGTGAGGCTGCGTATTTGGAATGGCGGATGGTGATCTCCTCGAAATCTTCCACGCCCCAGAGATTGCGATTCTGGCAAACCGCACGAAGATAGAAGCTCGCCATGCCGAGGGTCTTCGCGCCGACTTCTGAGTTCCAACAATAGAAGCCTCGGAAATAGAGGTCGGGCGAGCCGTCACGAAGACGGCCGGCTTCGATCGGATTCAAGTCATCAGAAAGAGGAAAACGTCCCTGTCTGATGCATACAGGGTCGTCGTGGCCTTGGAAATGTCGACACGGGGATCGTAGATGCCGCTCGACCAGTCGAGTACACCGGGCACCTTCCACCTTGTATCGCCTGTGCCATTGCCGGCGATGCGCTGCACGGCCTCGACCAGCTCGTGGTCGTAGATCCGGCCATAGTCGGGGCCGGTGACGGCGCGAAGCTCGACACGGCTATCCTCGGTCTCGAGCGTTTTGATCTGCTCGACGCGATTGGCGTTCAAGCCATATTGCAGGTTGATGGCCGCGAGTGACGCAGGGAGCTGCCGCAAATAAGCGGCCGGAGCGCCAACCTGGCTTGCAAGCTGACCGAAGCTCCAATGCGTCGGCGCAACCGGCGTGTCGGAGCCAGGCAACATCAAGGTCAGCCGCTCAGGGGCGGCACGGCTTGCGTCGACATGGATGAGCGCGCTTTCGACCACGCGCGTCCGGCTGCGGTTCGCGCGATCGTGCACCGTGCGGGCCAGCTCATCGAGCGACAGGTAACGCTCATCCGCCGGGCGTGAGAACCACTCCGAGGACACCCGACCGACGCGCTCGCCGCGGCTCACATCCACTCTGTATCCGCCGCTCGCAACGCGGCCGGCATCAACAATCTGCGTATTCATGGCAGCAATCTCCATGACGAGCGCCGGAAGACTCTCCTCCGGCCTTCAACCCGTCATGGCCAAGGCCATTCCACTCTGCCTCTCCCTTTTCATCGGCCGCTGAGGCCCAAGAGGATTCCGCGTCGCCGCAGCTCCCGTCAGGGATGGAAGCCCGAAGGGTGAAAACCCGGCGCAAGCCGGGGTTTCAGCGTGAGCCGACAGCCCGCTCCCGCAGGGAGACGGCGATGAACCCAGCACCTACGGTCCATGGATGCTCACGGCGTGACGATGCCAGATTGCGGCGGCGGAACATACCGATTGCGGAAAACGCGAATGTCCCGTGACCCTCCCGGCCCCCGCACGACTGTATAGGCCACACTATTGATCTCGATCGTCGTCTGTCGCTGGCTCGAACTCGGCAGTAAGCCGTGCTGATGTAACTGAAGAATCAGGGAAGCAGGGGCCGGTTGATCGCGATGGACCCAGTTCGGGCCGACAACAGGGCCGAAGTCTAGATGCCCGGAGTCATTCATCGGCCCTGTTACTGCGTGATCCAGTCGCCGCTGATGGCGCGAAGGCTCGGCGGAAGACGAAGGTCCGGCCGCTTCTTGATTCTGAAAGCCGCCGCGGAACGGACCCACGACTGACGGCCCGGCTTGTTGGCCGCGCTGCATCGCGAATACGTGGGCGACTTCGCGTACCGTTGAGTCGTCGCTGCGTACTCTGTCTCGGGGCGGCACCGGTCGAGTCACCTCGAGGAGGGCGCGCTGGCGACGCAGGTTCTCCTCTGAAGCAGTGAAACCCGCGCTGTCGCTGGTATCATCTCGGCTCTCGATGAAGTTATCGAAAGTGTCGACGGTGTCGTGGCGACGCCCCAGAGTTTGCGCTTCGTGATGACGCACGGTCTCGACTGAACGTGACGAGGCGGCTTGTTGACCCGGAGTGGTCGGTTCACGGGCGCTATCATGCCGCACAAAGCGAGACTCGACGGGCACCGCAAGCGGCATCCGCTCCGCCGAAGCTCCCTGCCTATTGGCGTCCAACCGCGCAAGGCACCACTGCCGATACTCGTTAATATCCGCCTCGGAGGCGATACCGCCCGAGCTATCTAAAATGCCGTTGCGGTCGACGATCCCCGTAAGGCCGTCAGTAGGGCGGCCCTGCGACGGATTTCGTACAAAGCGAGGACCGTCGCGCAACACAGACTCACGATAGGGACGATTCAAGCGAGATTCCGGGCGACGCTCCCCTATCCCGGCCAGCACCGCGCGAAACTCCTGCGACATACTGCCCAGGGAATTGTCGCACGCGTTGGATGACCCGACTCTTCTCAGCGCGGCTGGTTGCTGGCGAAAATCCGTTGGATCAGCTGATGGAGAGGTTTCCGTCCTCGGATGCTGGATTTCTTCATCTTCGATGATTGTTGGCATTGCGCGCGCAGACGAAGCTCGCTCGATAGAATCCATACCTAGTCTCCCGTTGAGAACCGCCAAAGCCGGCCTTCGGATTGCGGTAGACTGCCGAGCTTAGCTTACAGGATGCTGACAAGCTCGACGACAAACGCGGTGGCTGCCTTGAGACGACTCCAGACGTGAGAACTTCAAAGCCGCCAGTCGCGTGCGTCTATCTCCCCGGCCGGGGACGTCGGCGACTTCAGCAGCGCAGATCGTAGACTCGTCCACTCAGTCGTGAGCAGGGTTCGACGATACGGATGTTCTATCGCCACAGGTAGGACAACAACTTCGCGAATTTACCCCAAATCTCCTAAACGATGACCACACAAGAGAGATTAGATGAAGCCGCGCTGCTCATACACTTAACGCGATGCAAGCGGTGCAGGCGAACGGCGCGGCGTTGAGCCGAAATCGTTCGTCGCAAGCAAATCGATCCAGGAGACACGAATGAATTTGGTGAAGACCTCTGTACTCGCATGCGGCCTTGCAACTTTCCTTGCGTACCCAGTCATTGCGCAGAGCCTTGCTGCGGACGCCAAGGCTCGCAAAGGCGTGCAAGGAACAAGCATACAGAGCGGGATAAGCGATGACGAGGACTCCCCGCCCAAGCTCAGGACCACGGGTGCAAAGGCGGGCAGGAAGTCGACCAAGGGCGCAAAGAATGCCGCGGACGGCAACGCATCCGACGATGAGGCAGTTGACGATACTGCGACCAGCACGCCGATAAGCGGCAAGCGGCACTGACGCGAAGCCCTGTTGGGGCCAACCTCCGGTCGCGCCCTGCGGCCGGAGGTTCATCTAGTCTAAGGCGCAGCAATACGGATAGCTAGATTGTGATGGTCGCCAGCTTCCGAGTGACGGCGAGGGAAAGGAAGGGTCCAGGCGTGCACTTGCGCGGCTGTCCCGGACTGGCGCCATGGCCCTGATCAACCACAGCGCAACGACCGCCATACCCAAGAACACGAACAGCTAGATGATCTCGAAGTACCGCCGACGTTCAAAGTCAGTCACCCGATGTTGAACGGCCTCCCACTCCCAGCGCCGGGAGCAGGAAAAGGCCTCGACAAACCTTTCTCCGAACACATCATTGGCCGCCGGCGACTCTGCAAACCGATATGTTGCCTCCGACAGGCTTTGAGGCAGCCTTCCGGAGCGCGGACACATTTCCATGCTTGCATCACCGACGATCGAAGCCGGCAAGGCCGCATCTGTCTCGACGCCCAGCATGCCCGAGCCGATGGCGCATGCGAGAGCGAGATATGGGTTCATGTCTGCACCAGCCAGCCTGTACTCAAGGCGATGTGCAGACGGCTCTCCCGGGATGGCCCGCACCGCGCAGGAACGGTTGTCAATTCCCCAGCTTGGGCAGACCGGCGCCCAGTAGCCGGGGACCAATCTCTTGTAGCTATTGAAGTTCGGCGCGGCGAGCACGCAGAACTCATTCATGTAGTTCAGTTGTCCGCCGAGAAATTGCCTCATGATCTTTGAGAGGTTGCGAAACGCGTTACTGTCGTAGAACACATTCTGACCGTCAGAGGACATCGAGATGTGAATATGACCCGACTGGCCGGGCCACTCCTCACAAACCTTGGCCATGAACGTTGCCATCATGCCTTTCGTCTGCGCCCAGGCCTTTATCATTGCCTTGAAGATGATCGCTCGATCCGCAGCTTCCAGGGCATCACAATGATGAAGTGATGCTTCAATCACGCCCGGCCCTGTCTCGAAGTGCAGGCCGCTGAGAGGTATTCTGGCCTTCTCACAAAGCGCCAAGATCTCGCCGAACAGCTCCTGGTGCGCGACAGAGCGCGCAATCGAGTAACCAAAAGGACCTCGCGTGAACGGAGCCCATTGGCCGAACGGCTTGTCCTCAATTGTATCGGCGTTCTCATTGAACAGCATGAACTCGAACTCGAACCCGGCCGTGCAGCCGTATCCGTGGTCAGCTGCCCTTTTTAGGACTTTGCGCAGGATACCTCGCGGGCAGATGTCCTCATGCGCGCCCATAAACTCCGCAAGGTAGAGATCCTGATCGCCGAGATAGGACACCAAACGGCCGGTGCCGGACAGAACACGCAGATCGGCATCTCCAAATGCTGAGAGCGGCTTTTTGGTGAATCCTGCGGGAATGACCCGGTCCGCACAATCCCACGCCAGCACAGCCTCAGAGAACTTGACGATCTTGTCTCCATCCGAGAGATCTTCACCCAGGACGTGCTTACCTCGAAGGATGCCGTCAAAGTCACTTACGCCAATCATCGCCGCACGAGCTGAGTTCGCGCGGGCCCCACGGATGTCGGTCATTCGCCGCTTTCCTGCGCCATCAGATCGAACACCTGGTTCATCCGCAGCGCACGCAATTGGCGATAGTCATCCTCAAGCTGTACCAAATCGTTGTTGACGAGGTACACAATGCCTGGTGTGGACACCAGGTCGATGGTCGGGACCAGCTTTTGGCCTATGGGAACGAATGCGATGGCATCAGCGAAGCTCGCGAGGTTACGGATTGCAGCCAATCCGGAGTATCCGGCAACGACACCGCTCATATCGGAAATCAAAGAGACGCATAGCGCATGAGCCTGTCGCTTGTAGGCCCCACGCAACCTCATACACTCACCAAATTCCTTGGGTTTTGCGTACCGCCAGGCCGTTAGCGACATATGATTGTCACCCAACGCCATGGTCCGGGCTTTTGCTGACATGGATCCTTGCAGTCTCGCTCCGAAGTCGACCAACACTGGTCCGCGATCATCGACGATGATCTCTGCATGCGAGGGTCCGTTGACGATCCGAAGCGCCTGCAACGCACGCATAAGATAATCGGACAGCTCCAGAACGATTGGCTCCCTGGCTCCCAGCAACCACTCGCGTGAGCAGACCGATGACGCGCCCTCGACGGGAACGGTCTCATAGGTCCAGGCCTCGGTGACGAACGCTTCTCCATCGATCGAGACGGCATTCACGGTATATTGCTGACCCTTTATTCTCTCCTGTGCAAGCGCCAGTTCATTGAACGCTCCGACCCGGTTCGTTTTTCCGACGATGGCAGCCAGAGCGCGCTCGACATCCGCATCAGCCGAGCAAAAGAACACGTCCTCCGTGCCTGTGCTGTTCAGCGGCTTGATCACGATCTCATCGAAGTTCTCTTGACGTTTCCAGCGAGCGATCTCAACGGCGTTGTCTGACACGACCTGCCTGATCGATCGCACGCCTGCTGCGGCCAACGCTTCGGACATCCGCGATTTGTCACGCCGGGCGGCTGACAGAGCCGTGCCATTCGAAGGCAACCCCAGCCGTTCCGAGATGGAATCGGCGAGCTCAACTCCGGTCTCGGACCCCGCAATAACGAACTCGAGCTCCCTGCCGCGGAGCGCCTGAAGATGAAATTCAACGATCTCGTCGTGGGCCATGCATTCGCGGGGACGAATGACTTCATCATACAGGTCCGCGTCGAAATGCGACTGGAAGATGCCTGGGATCTGTGCAGCCGACATCACGTGCACCGTTCCAATTCCGTACCGCCTGAACTCTTCAGGTAGAAATCTGCCAGTCGAATATGCGTCGACGATTACACATTTGCGTTCGTTCATGCGGTCCTCCGATATTGCGAGTAGACGTTGCCGACAGCGACGATCGTGATGAGAACATTTCCAATGAACGTGTGGAGCGAAGGCACGATACGAGAATCGAAGTACTGGAACAGGAACGTGATGACAGGAGCGGTGGACAACACCATGTTGACGGTAAAGGGCTCGACGCGGCGGATGCCCTCCTGGATCAAGAGCAGCGGAACAATGATCGTGGAAAGCCCAATCGCCGCGATCGCACGCCAATGTTGCGAGATCTCGAGCATCATGGAGGAATAGTCGACCAGTCCCAGCAACAGCAGAATCGTTCCGTAGAACCGATGCGCCAATACCTGTCTGCCGGAAAACCCGCAATCAAACAGCAGTTTGACCAGTACATTTGTAAGCGCCAGCGATAGGCCGGCCACGATTGCGAGGACGATGCCCAAAGACGATCGAGAACCCCACTGCACCCCTGCATTGCCGCTGACCGAGATCCAGATCATGTAGCCGCCAATCGTCGCAATCATGGCGCTCACGACGATGTCGGATGCTGGAGGGATACCCTTCCGCCTGATCAGCGCATTCAACCACACCGTTGCGGCGGGTCCTAACGCCACCATGAACGCGACGACGATGGCAGGTTCGGCGTATTTCAGGCCGACAAACAATCCGATCCAGCTGATCGCGGTCACGAGATTGAGCGACACAAAAGCCACGAGCGCGGGCTTCGTCACTCGTGCCTTGCCCGTCCCGTGACCAGCCAGCAGATTGAACGACAGACATACCGCGGCAAAGGACACCAACAGAGCCACGAACAGGTCCGCCTGCTGAAAATACGATGCCGCATACACCTCGCCCGCCGCGCTCAGAACGACGTAAAGCGCCACAAAGAGAACTCCCAGAGCGAAGCGGCTTGTCGATCGCCCGCCGTTCGTTTGAGGCTGTCGCGGCGCAGCGCGCCCCCCGAACCATGCCGGCGCGTCGGTTCCGGTGAACTCCTCTTTCGATCTGGGCGGACCGCGCTTGGTTTGCAATGTCACTGTCCACCTCTCGTGCTTCTTTGTTCGGCGTACGCATGACACGCCTCTCCGAACGCCGTAAATAGTCGCTTGCTCAACAGATCGGTTGAGGCGTGCCATTCAGGGTGCCATTGCACCGCGATCTGCAGCGTCGGCGCGCCCACGACCGAGACCGCTTCGACCAGACCGTCAGGCGCCCACGCCTCCCCTCTTAGCGCACTGGCCAGCACCTCTATGCCTTGATTGTGAAGGGAGTTGACCTGTGCTTCGACGGTACGCGCGATCGGAAAGAGCGCACCGTCCGGACATACCCTGATACTATGCGCGACATCGTACTGGCGATCTCTCGGGCGGTCTGTCTTCTCGGCGTGCATCTGGCCACTTCCCAGACTCCACTCGCTAAGGGATGAGCGAAGTGTGCCGCCGAAATAGACGTTGAGCTCCTGCAGACCGCGGCAAATGCCCAGGATCGGCATTCCCTGGGCAATGGCGTTCCTGATCGCTACCCCGGATAGCCTGTCCCGGGGACGATCACGGATTCCATTCTCGATGTCTTGCTGATCAGGCCCTGGACAGGACGCAGGCGCCCTCAGAACGGCAGGATCGACGTTGGATTCGTCTCCTGTCAACACGAGCCCGTCGAGAGCCCGCATGATCGCCCGTGCGCTCTCAACCGGCGCATCTTCAGCGTCGATCGTCGGCAATATGACGCACGCCACTCCCGCATGATGAAGCAGGGCCTTGACGTACTTGCGCCGCAACCAATCGCGATGCACGCCATCGACCAACAGACGGTTCGAGGTGATGCCGACCACGGCGCGGGCTTTGTCTGGCCGTTGCAACGTCACGCGGGTTGTCCGCTCGTGTTGGCACCGCGCATAGACTGCTCATACAGACGGCGGTTTCGCTCCTTCAGCTGAGTGATGACGCTCGGCTGACCTTGCGGCCCCTTGACAAAGAGCCCTCCCCAGCTTGCGGCAACCTTTGCGTAAGCCGGATCCTGCATCCTGATTTTCTGGGCTTTGTGCAACAGCCAGAACGGGATGCCGGGCGAGAGGTGATGCTCGAGGTGATATTCATCCAGGTTTTGCCCCAGGATGGCCCGCTCCAGGAAATTTCCTTTGCGATTCCTGGTCAGATAGACGTTCTGCGTCTCGGTCTCGCACATCGGTGAGTGCTCGGCGAGTTCGACAAACCAGCCAAGCACCTGGAACGTGGTGAGATAGGGCACGATCCAGAACAGGATCACGATGTGGAGCAGCCCAAGGGCATATGATCCGCCCAGGATGCAGATCCAGAAGAGATAGAAGCCATATTTGTCGATAAGTATGCCTGAGCGGCTCTCGTCCTCGGCATCTCTGATCGAAAACCGGTTGGTCCAGAGATACTTCAGGTACGCCACCGTCGCACCGCCAAATATCGGCTTCCAGATCAGGTTGAACGCGTACCGCTCAGGCGGCTGCACGTCGTAAACACCATTGGCCAGGAAGAACTTCAGATCAGGGTCCTTGTCCGGGTCGCCGAGATAGGGATGGTGCAAATAGACGTGTGAGATCCGATAGGCCCAGTGGCGCTGGAACAAAGGATAGGCAGCGAACAGAATCCCGAGAACGTAGTTCCAGGTGGTGTTCTTCGCGAGCGTGCGGTGAGCCGCATCATGCGCGATCGTCGTCAATCCGCGCTGGTAGGCGCCGATCAGAAGAACCGCGAGCGGATACAACCACCATGAGACCGACACGGTCGCGAGCGTGCACGCCGCGATCACGACGTAGTCTTTCGCGATATACACAGCACCCGTTATGTTATCGGGCCTCAGCTCGGAGAGCTGCCTGTTGATCTCGCGGCTGAATGGAACGGCCTCATAGCGTGACGACCTCAGTTTCCAAGCTTCTGGCTGATTCATGAGAATCCCTTCCTGATCACCTTCTAGGTTGTCAGATTGCGGAGAGCGCCTTGTGCAGATCGCGGACAATATCGTCGACGTCCTCGATGCCGACGCAAAGCCGGATCGAACCGCCAAATATGCCCGCGGCCTCGCGCTTCTCCCGTGGAACGGTTGTGTGTGTCGTGGAGACGGGATGCGTCACCAGGGTGCGGGCATCCCCCACATTCGAAACGTGATACATCAAGTCGACGTTCTGGATGAACTTGCGTCCGGCCAGCTCGTCCTCCACCTCGAACATGACCATTGCGCCGTGCCCATATGCCGGGTTGAGCGTCTGGTCGACGGTTTCCCGATCGGCGCCTTCGAAAAGCCCCGGATAGAAGACACGGCGCACCTTTGGATGCTTCTTGAGAGCGTCTGCGACGACCCTGGCGTTGGCGCAGTGCTGCTTCATGCGGAGCGGCAGCGTCTCAAGCCCCTGGATCAGTTGGAAGCTCGCAAACGGAGCGATCGCAGCCCCCGTATCGCGCAGCCAAGTCATGCGAGCCTTCAGCAGAAACTCGCTTTTTCCAAGATCGTCGACATCCTGCAGTGCGCTGCGCCAGATGATCCCGCCATGCGCCTCGTCAGGACCGTTGAACAACGGAAAGCGGGAGGCTCCGCGGTAGCTGAACTTGCCGTTGTCGACGATCAGCCCGCCCAGCGTGGTGCCATGGCCGCATATGTATTTCGTGGCGGAGTACGTCGTGATCGCAGCACCGAGATCTGACGGCCGGCATACCAATGGCGTCGTGGTATTATCCACCACCAGGGGAACGCCGTACTTCCGACCGATCTCCGCCAACTGCTTGACCGGTAGCGGAATCAGACAGGGGTTCGAAATCACCTCTCCGAACAGGCATATCGTGCGATCATCGATGGCACGTTCGAAGGTCTCAGGCCTTCGAGGATCCGCCGTCCTGACGCTGATGCCAAGACGCTTTAGCGTGTTATGGAGCAGGTTCCAGGTATTGCCATACAGATAGGGCGAGGCGACGACATTATCCCCGACTTGCCCGCTTGCCAGGTTGACGATGGCAAGAAAGGTTGCCGCTTGCCCTGATGCGACGGCGAGCGAGTCCCTTCCCGTATCGACCGCCGCATACCTTCTTTCGAGCGCGCGGGTCGTCGGATTGATGATCCTTGTATAGGTGAAGCCATCAGCCTTCACGTTGTAGACATCGGCAATGTGGTTCAGATCGCCATCGAGTTCATAGGCCGTGTTCTGATATATCGGCACGGCCACAGCTTTCGTCACCGGGTCGCGTCGGTAACCCGCGTGCAGAACGGCAGTCTCGGGGGACCACGGCACTTGCGCGCCCGCTGTCACGCGAGGCGGCACCTTGGCGAGCGCCTGGGATGTCTCCTGAGCGGATATTGGTCGCGCTGCCGCACCCTGACCAGGGCGGAAGTATGTCCGGAAGGCGCAACCCAACTGCTGGATCCAACTGGATTGAATTTCCCCGATGCAACCGACCCGAAAACTCCGCGTCGCACCGTGCAGCTTGGAGTAGATGTAAAGGTTGTGGCTCGCCAGGTGGCGATACAGCCCATCGAATGCTGCCTGATCCGCCATCCCCGACGGCGCAACGAACGCAACACAGACCGGTGACTGCACGTTCGGGGCTAGCAGCGGGGAGACCAATCCCTCGAGCTCCTTGATGAGATCGTCCCTGACCTTCTCATACCTGCGGCAGCGGGCAGGAATGCCCTCTTCCTCCAAGATTTCCAGTGCCCTGGTCGTTGCCTGAACGATATGGGTGGGAGGTGTCGAACGCCATTCACCTGTGCGCTCTAGCGAGAGCCATTGATCTCTCACGTCGAGCACAAATGACCTCGGCTCTTGAACCGCTTTCTCCAACAGTTCGCGAGCGGCGATCACAAACGCTACTCCCGGAGGCCCCTCTATGCACTTGTTGCTCGACGTGACCAGGACGTCAGGCCCCCCCTTGCTCAGGTCAATATCGATGCCGCCAAAAGAACTCATCCCGTCGACGATCGTCTTCACGCCCCGCCGCCTCGCCTCCTCCACGATCGCATCCAGCGGATTGACGATGCCGGTCGTGGTCTCGCAATGCACGAAACACAGGTGCGTAACGCCGGGATTTCGGCTCAGATGCTCGCCGATTTCCTGAGGGTCCAAAGGGTCGGTCGCGCGCTTGGCAAGCGTCACCGCTTCGACACCCCATAGCCGCAGCATCTTGTATATGCGCTCGCCATAGATGCCATTTACGCAAACGAGCGGCTTGTGGGCTGAAGACACGAATGTAGACAGAGCGGCTTCCATCGCAAAAGAGCCGCCGCCCTGAATCGGGACCACCGAATAGTCATCGGCATTTGCCAGCAAATGGAGCATCAGCCGCCTCATGCGGGCGGTTACTTCCTTGAACTCGCAATCGCGCGATGCAAGGTCGAGCTGCATTTGGCTCCTGACGTCCAGCGATAACGACAATGGACCAGGCGTCAGCAAAGAGCGCTGTCTTGTCACACTATTCCCCCTTAGTTGTATTCATCGATGACCTGAAGCAAAACCGCCCTAGCAAAGAGACGACGAGCGCCGTTCAACAGCCTGGAGCCCTGCGCGATAGAGCCTCGAGCGATGTCATTCAGATCTCTGACCGCTCCTCGAACCCATTCGGCGCGACGGCTCACTCTGATCGCACACCGAAGATTTGAGCGCGCGTGCCGGCTCGTCCCCGCGCATCGGCAGTCCAGCTGACCGGCTTACGTGCGTCGTGTGCCACTCCGGCAATGTTGAAATCGCACTAGCAGCGCGCGTCGGACGGTGGCGACCGGCCCCGATCCCGGCATGGCGCCTTTGGTGATTGCCGCTTCCTGCGTGAGCCTAAGACTTGAGACATTCGCACACTGTCGCTCGTTGGAGGTTTTTGTACGCTGACGACCCTCGCCGTCCATTTTTCAGATCGTACAACTTGACGTTAGGTGCGTTTCAACCCTCTCTGGAATTTTCTCGTGTGAATTTTTCCTGACGTACGCCTCCACCTTCGGGAGACAAGACGACGGGTGCGGAGATTCTCGGACGAGCCCGGTAGTAGCCTGGAGTTCAATGACGCTGCTGGAATTCACCCGAGCTCGATGGCCACGGACAGGTCAGTTGACATGCTCCGCCCGCCTTGCGTGCGCGGCGCTTTGTCACATCGGCAAACAGATACACGGCGTCTGTTTGCGTTCGATGGAGCGTCCGGAAAGCAGACTTTGGAACGAGACGATGAGCGCATGGCCGGATAGCGATGAGTAAGCAGCTTGCGCGGGTTCGAAGGCAGGTTTTCTGACAGAACGATGATGGTCTAGAACGCGGGTTGCTGAGGAAATCGCTTGTTGATTAAACCTCCTGAGTCTCGCACGTTTGGATCGCAAGTCATGCGCGGTCTGTCAGCAGCCGACCGCACGATTTTCCGTCCTGTCTGCCTGGTCACTACGCTCTGTCGAGTACTGTCTGTTTGCTACTCTTGCACGTGACCCACTTGGCACATGAATTGCTGCGAACCCTATCGGCTTGGCTGTTTATCTTCACGCCCCCCAAGGCGGCCAAGCTGGCGAAGCAAACTTGACGCGGGTGGCTCCTCCAAACACCCGCGCCTTCTTTCCGAAGTGCTGTAAAAGTGGAGAGTTTCGGCAACAGACGCGCTGAGAAGATCAACTCATGGCCCGTAGGAGCCACATAAAATGCATGCCGGTTCTGGGGAATCGAAAGGACGAATCGAAGCTCGCCTGGTACTTGCGGCGAATAAAAGCTTGCTTCATGAGCCAGCCCCTAACGATCACTTCACGGAAGTGTGCCGCAAGGGAAGGGCTCAAATTCATTTCGGCTCTCCAGGAAGCGCTTGGCTCTACCAATTCCGAAAAGCGCGTCTCACAGGGAAAGCGGTTCGCGAGCCTTGAGGCCGAACAAAATTCGCTGGGCCTGTGGCAACAACACTGTCGAGAAGTGGTTCGGATCATCGTTGACGACCTTGGTGATACCATCGGCGCGGTAGGTCCGCCGTCGGTATAATTCAGCACTTACAGGTTTTGGCCGAGGAGACGATGACAGCGCGGTGTTTAGCGTCGCCGTCAGGATCTACGAATGATGCGCTCTTCCGTGAATGCGATCGGGCGGATCGCGCGCGGCAGCGTTATCGTCGAGCTCGATTCGGCCATCTTCGGCGAAGCGTGTCACGCCCGCGCCGCCCGGCGTGAGAGCGCGCATCAGATGCCATCCGCCAGCTTGCTGCTTGGCTGATCAAGCCGGGTTTTGTTCGCAGCCATTTTGGGACTGCGTCGTCTAGCGGCCGGACGACGCAATCCAAGACTGGTCCCTTGAGCTCTGTCCCACAGCATCAGCGACATTATGTTTGTGCGAACGCGGGCTTGCTCGTGACGAGGTCTGGTGTCGGCCTCACTTCATCAGCGCTTCGACCTCTGCTCGAAGAGCGTGGCGCGACGCGTCTCGTGAATAGAACATGTGGCCCCCCGGAAAAACGACAAGTTTGACGCGCGGTGTGGAGGCAAATGGCGGCAGTTGATCGAGCACGATCTGTGATCCGAAATATGGCGTGGCCAGGTCAAACAGCCCGTGCGCGACCAGCAATTTCATATTCCGGTCCGTCGCCAAGATCTTGCGCAGCTCCGAAACTGACTCCGGAGGGCTACGGCCGAAATCCCAGGCCTCCCTGACCTTGCGATTGGCCAATTCGTAGGAGCCCTCCGGCCGCCAGCCAAGCTTGCGCGTAAGGAGATCGACAGTGGCGCTGGTCAGAGGCGCCACCAGCGTATCGCTTGAGGGATCGCCTGAAAGCTGGAAATTCGACTCCGGATATGGATCGAGGCCACGCACCGAGGCGTCAAACCTGCCGATTAACTTGCCATTCTTGCGATCGAACTCACGGCGGAACTCGGCGACTTCGAAACGGCCGGCGAGCCGGCGGCTCACCGCTTGGTCGATGCCGGTCAGCACCGCGACCTTGTCGGCCAGACGCGTGGTTGCTTCCTTGTCGGCCTGGCCTTTGATGAGATCAACCAGAAACTCGCCGCGCGCATAGGCTTCCACGTGGGCGAGATCTGTTCGGTTTACCGAACCTTCGGCTTCACGCAGGGTCGCGACATAGCTCGGCAGCGTGGCGACGTACTGCAGCACGCTCCTGCCGGCGCTGTAGTCGAACACTGGCGAGACCATGATCAGGCCCCTGACGCCTATCCCCTGCCGCGTCTGCAACTGGTCGACGACCTTCGGCCCACGAATGCCGCCATAGCTTTCACCCGCGATGTACTTCGGCGACAACAGCCGGTCATGCTTTTCGAGCCAGCGGCGGATCACCAGCGCGAGCGCGTTGACGTCGCCCTCAACGGAATAGAGCCATTTGCGCGCGTCATCGCCGGCCGCCACGAAACGGCTATAGCCGGTGCTTACAGGATCGAGAAACACCAGATCGGTGAAATCGAGCCACGTTTCCGCGTTTGGCCTCACCTCGGGAAATGTCGATGGCGTGACCTCGTCAGCATTGATCGGCAGCCGCCACGGTCCGGCATTGCCAAGCTGCAGCCACGCCGATGATGAGCCTGGTCCGCCGTTGAAGAGGAATGTAACCGGGCGCGTGCCGAGATCAGTGCCTTCAAGCTGATAGGAAGTATAGACGATATCGGCCTGCGGCTCACCCTTATCGTCAAACAGGCGGATGGAGCCGGCGGTCGCGACGAAAGAAAGCGTCCGCCCGGGCAGCTCAAGCGTGTGCCTGCTGCTGGAGTCCGGCGGCAGGCGATGCTGCTCGGTCAGCGACGACATACTCGGGGTTTGACCGCCGCCACCCTTCTGGCCGGCCGGTATCGTGACCTGGGCGGGGGAAGGATTGTTGGCCCGAGCGCTCTCCGTTGCCCCGCAGGCGAACAGGATCAGTGCAAGAGAGGTGAGACCCGGAGCGGTCAATTTCATCGCGTTTCTCCTGCCCCGGTGCGCCCCCTTGGTGCGCGAGGCGTGTCTGTCAAAACGGCCCTAACGACTAGCTCATGCGGCTGAACAACAAAGCTACCAGATCAAGTAGTCGTCACCCTCGCCCGAGACGTAAAGCCCGTCATTCCACACACTTCCAAGAAGTGCCCGTCACGGTTTCAGCAAAGCGCCTCAAGAGGGCGCGCATGTCGTGCGTGTGGACTTTGCGCACAAGACGAGGCCGTGGCTGTCAGGCAAGTCGAGATCGACCATAGGCAAGGGCAAGGCTTCGCGAGTGGTTAGAGAGCCACGCTACATCAGTGAAGCGGATTGCAGATCTGCGTGCTAAGAGCAATCGCAGCATCCGGCCGTTGGATGCCGATCAGCTTGCTGATTTACGAGTAGAATGTCAGCGCCGCGTCACGGCCGTCAGGGCAACTGTCGCGAACGGCGACGATGCCAGACAAGTCTGTAGCGACCTTGGACTACTGCATCTCGACCCGATGAGCGGCCCGATAACTACGGCGCGGCAACTCTTTCACTGTGCCAGGCCAATGGCGATGAGCGGCACGGCTGATGGATATCGGTCGAGTTGCATACCTGGGCAGATGCGGACGCCGCCGAGCACCGGCCACATTGCCCGGCACCCCATAGCGCAGTTGCATTGGCGTTTCACCACCCTCGACTACCTCGGCGCCCGTGTTGGACTGCCGCCATAAATCGCAACCTCCGCCCAACAATCGGCAGTCTCATAAATCCGCACACTCGCGCAATTGGGAATGCGATCAAAGAACCAACGAGCGATTATCTCGGCGGTTGGATTCTCCAGTCCATCGACATCGTTGAGCAGTCGGTGATCGACGAGCTTCAGCAGCGGCTCCAGTTCGGCATCCATCTCAGCGAAATCTTTCACAAAGCCCCTCGCATCCACTCCTCCGCGCATCACCACTTCCATACGGTAGTTGTGGCCGTGTAGGTTCTTGCATTTGTGGCCATCGGGGAGATGGGGAAGGCGATGAGCTGACTCAAAACTATAGGTACGGCCAATCAGCGTGAGCACTGCATCATCGTCGTTCATTGCGTAAGTCCCTCGCGCCGACAACTTGCTCTGCAGCAAGGGGCCTACTAACCCTCGCCGGCCCTTCTTTATCAGATTGACGGAGCAATGCCAGGCCGAGCAAGGCGGAGAGAGCAGAGCCAAGGCCCGGCAGTATCAGCGTGACAGCATAACCTAACCTCGCCACGGCAAACCCACTCGCTGCGAAGCCCACCAACGCTGACGCCGACATGACCGAAGTCAGAAACGTGACATCTGTCCCCGCCTTGCCTGGCCGGGCGAGCCCGAGAAACCAGTTCGTGAATGTAACATGCTGAACAGCGAGGGCCGCGAACACGATGCCGACGCTCACAACGGCGCTCAGGCGAACGTTGACGTAGCGATCAACCGTCGCGAGCACGCCGAAACTTATGGCCATGACTGCGCAGCCCCAGATCAAGCCTCGCTGCGGTGCCATTCGGCCGATGATTGCGCTGGTCAACGGCGCTACCAGCGTATACGTCAATACGTTCGAAAGCGCTCCGATCCATCCAATGTCTGCTGCGGCGAAGCCCAGGTCAACAAGCCGCAACTGAACCGTCGCGAACGCCACAGCGATCCCGATAACCGCCGGCGCGATCAATGCGGCCGTCGTCCACAGGCCATGGTAGCGAAAGATCGCGGAGATCGAGGGGCGTTGCGTCGAGCTCCATCGGTCGCGGCGTTGGAGCGGTTCAGAAATAGCGAACACCCAACCAGCGAAGACGGCTAGCAGCAGCGCCAAACCCAACAAAGCTGGACGCCATCCGACCATCTCGATCAATTGGAGGCAGACGGCGCCACCGATCACATGGCCGATGGCCCGGCCCCAACCCAGCAGCGCGGCCCCGAGGGGCCGTTCGCTGGAATCGAGAGCTTCAGCTATATAGCCCAAAGTTGCGATCCGCTGCGTGGCAGCAATGGTCGCAAGTACCAGGGAAACAAGAAAAAGCGAGACAAAATCGGTTTTTGGATTCAAGAATGCCATCGCTGCCAGCACGATGGTACTGGCAACTTGGGTCAACAGTATCCACGAACGTCTCAGCCCGAGACGATTGAGGCTCCATCGATCCACCACCGGGGCCCAAAGGAAGTTAACGGTGAATGCAAAGAAAGCAGTGCCATATAGGCCGACTAGTTCCAAGCTAGCACCGTTGCCCCGAAGGATCACGGGAATGGCCGAATAGATGAACGCGATCGCCAGATACTGCTGACTAGCCAACGCAACCATCCCAATATATGGCAGGTAACGATTTCCCATCCGCTTACTTCTCCCGAAATCGATTTCGCGCATGCCTTAAGAGCACTGTTTGAAAAGACAGCGGCGGGCCGTTATCCGTTCGGATCGGGCCATACTCAATTCAATGCACACCGCGCCTGGCCTTCATCTTGTTGAGCCCAGTTGCCTTCCCAGTAGACGGCGCTATCGACGTCACATTGGCAAGCAAGGCTCCCTGGCGTACGCCGGTCGTAACCATCGTCGACCCAGCGCGTCTCCAGCTCCGCAGGGAGGTCGACAGCTTGGTCGCTGGTTGAAGGTCCACAGTCCGAGGAAAAAGGTGCGCTTGCCGGTAGCGCTGTCCTCTCCAACGGTCGCGCTTGCCGGCAGCAGCGCCAGCGCAGGGATGACACCTGTTCCTGCATCAGGTCTTCACCACGCGTTCGTGCAATCGGGTAGTGGCGTCGAGCGCCGACAGGATCGCGCCCTCCTGCCATGGCAGCTGCGAGGCGTGCTCGCCCGCCAGCGCGATGCGGCCGTCGATCTGGCACAGATTGCGGTAGTTCTGCGCGCGGGCGGCCTCGGTCCACTGGCCGGCGCAGCCGAGCGTGAACGGCACGCGATGCCAGGCCACCGCGACGCCGTTCTCGAATTCGCTTTTGTATTGCGGATGGATCGCGGCCCCGAACTCGACCGCGCTGGCGACCCGCTCGGCCGGCGTCATGGCGGTGAACTCGAACGAATTGGCGCCGCCATACATGTAGGCACCGAGCAGGATGCCGCGGCCGCCGCGGTTGAAGCCATAGTTCGGATACGCGATCTGCTGGATCGGCAGGTCAGTGTAGCTGATGCCGCCATAGATCGCGTCGTCCTCCTCCCAGAAGCGGCGTTTGAACTGTAGCCCGACCTTCACCGAGGCTAGGTAGGGCAAGGAATCGATCGCATTTTTCATCGGCCCGCCGACATCGATCGGCAGCTGGCTCAGAATCGACAGCGGAATGGTACAGATGCACCAGCCGGCGGTCGCCTGCTGCACGGCGGACGGGTTGGCGGTGTCGACATAGCTCACGGTGACGCCGGAGCCGTTCTGCTGGATCTGCGTGACCTTGGCGTTATAGCGGATGAGATCGCCAACCTCGCGCGCGAACGCCTTGCCGATCATGTCCATGCCGCCGACCGGCTGGAACATGGTGGTCTGGAAGTCGTAGCGCGCGTAGCTCCGCACATAGCGCCACATCCGCGACCGCAACAGCTCCTGCAGCGAGATCGGGTTGCTGGGCAGCGGATCTCTCATCAAGCCACCGCCCGGATCGTGGGCATAACCGCGGAATTCGGCGGCGACGAGATTGGCGTTGTACTTGCAATCGCGATCCAGCGCGCCCCAGTCGCGCAGCGCTTGCAGCAGGATCTCCTGGTCTTCCTTGCTGACGAACTCCTCGAGCCTGCCCCGCTGGCTGACCTTCGCGAGCAGCTCGGCCACGCCGCCCTGGAAATCCGCCTTGATGCTGCGAAAGCGTTGCGGCTTGCCTTCGAAGGCGCGCGTCGCGTGCAGATAGGCATTATGATTGAGCTGGATGAAAGGTTCCAGCGACACATTGAGCCTGCGGCAATAATCGAGCAGCGCCCGGTGGTGACAGGGAATTCGCCACGGGCCGGGATTGAGGTAGAGCCCCGGCTCGAACTGGCAGGCCTGCTTAAAACCGCCGAGCTCGACAAAGCTGTCCCCGCCACGGATCGACCAGTTGCGACCGCCGGCACGGCTGTTGAATTCGAGGATCTGGACCTTGTAGCCGGCCTTGCGCAGTTCCAGCGCCGCCGTCATGCCGGCAAGACCAGCGCCGAGAACCAACACCGAAGCGCCCTTGACATCGCCCGCCAGCCTGAGCGGTCCCTTGTAGGCGGACTCGGATGCAAAGCCGAGGCTCGTCATTGCGTGATACATCGCCGAACTGCCGGCGATGGTGCCGATCAGCGCCAGCAGATCCCGCCGCCTGATCACCGATTCATTCTGCACCTGCGTTCACCCAGCCGTTGATTTCGATGACGAAGGCGAACGCCTCGTGCGATCAGTTTCAAGAAAGTGCGCACGCTGCAGTGCAGACTGGTGGCGCCACCGCGGTGTGCCTGCGAGATCGTCTTCGATTATCTCATTCCGACATTGGTCGTGTGCCGCGTTGATCGCCGTCGATAAAACAATCATAGCTATCTATCCGCAGTCTTGAGGTAGGCAGGCCGATCCGCGGTCGCAGGAGCTGGTCAGTACACCTGAGTTGATGAACCAACGTCCGGTCACCTCTGGCGACGATTAGCGAGCCGTCGATCATATCTCGACGCGTCGAAGATGCGGACGTTTCGTTTATCGAGGCGCTTGCCGGACATGTATAGCCGTTCGACGGAAAACGAAGCAGTTGATTACGCGGCACGATCCCCTCGAGCGACTTCTTAAACATTCGACTGAGTTTGTTGTGCACCAGCAAGAGCGATGCCAACGTTTTACGACATCGATAGGCGGAGAAGCCGACTAGCCCAGATGTGCGGTAGGCCAGACGATGACTGATCTCCTCAGAGATGTTGCCGCTCTTTCATTGGCGACTTTCGAGCTCGATATCGGAGGTTTCTGGTTCTAGTCGCACAACCAAGCCACTCCGCCAGCGATGCTGATACAGCTAACCAGTGGAGCGCCGGGACTAACCGCGCCTGGCCAGAGCGTAAACTATTCGCAGTTTTGAACGCCTGCGATCGGCTATTTCGAAGTCGCTTTTGCGCTGGTGGTATGGAACCCGACATTGTTCGATGTCAGACGCTCGTAGCTAATGACGCCGAAGACGTGCGATGATTGGTTGTATGAGTTCACCCCGGCTTGAGCGGCTTTTCGAGTCCTTGCCAGCGATAGATCGCAAATGACAGCGCCCAACTGACCAGGAAGACGCCGACGACGAGATAGCCGAAATTGGCCAAGCTGCCGTTGAGATCGTCCACCGCGCTCCAGAAGGTGCCTTCAAGCGCTAATTTGTTGGCGAGCAGGCCGAGTGCCTCGATGCCGCCGATCAGCAGCGCCACGACGACTGAGATCGCCGTAATCGTCAGATTGTACCAGATCTTGCGGATCGGATTGAGGAAAGCCCAGCCATAAGCACCGACCATCAAGACGCTGTCGGTCGTATCGACGAGCATCATGCCGGCGGCGAAGAGAGCCGGAAATATCATCACCGTAGTGAAGTCCAGCCCTCCTGAAGCTTGCCCGGCTGCGACGGTGAAAAGGCTGATTTCCGTCGCGGTATCGAATCCGAGGCCGAACAACAGACCGATCGCGAACATCTGCCAGCTCGCCGTCACCATGCGAAACAGTGGGCGCAAGAGCCGGGACAGCAAGCCACGACCGGACAGAAGCAGATCGAACTCATGCTCTCCAATTCGTTCGCCACGCCGCGCACGCTGAAAGCTTCGCCAGACATCGCGTAGGATCACAAGGTTGATGGCGGCAATCGTCAACAAGAAGAAGGCTGATGCACCGGTACCGATGATGCTGCCAACCGCCCGGAACTCCTGGAAACCGCTTTGCAGGGCGAGTGCCGCAGCTGCGATCGCGGCGACCGCCACTGCAACCGACAAGGAATGGCCAAAGGCGAAGAAAAGTCCGACCGCGAGAGGGTGCCTGCCATCCTGCATCAGCTTGCGAACGACATTGTCGATGGTCGCGATATGATCGGCATCGACGGCGTGCCGAAGGCCGAGCACATAGGCCAGCAAGCCTGTTGCCAGCAGCGTCGGCCTGTCGGACAGCGCTACCATGGCCCAGGTCCAGGCCAAGCAATTGATGGCCAACAAGAAGGCATAGAGCGAGATGATTCGACTACGCGAGGCCGCCGATCCGTCGTCTAAGGCAAGCTTTAGATATGAGAACATGATCAAAGCCGGTCCGGTCCGGTCAGACTGAAGACGAACCGACGGATACAGCATACGATGATCATGACCATTCGCAGCACGAGGTGGACAATTGCGCTGGTCGCAACGGCAGTGGAGTTGAGTGGCATTTCCTACTTTTCATGGCTGGCGCCTCCTTCGCGGTGCAGGTTTCGTGCCGCTCTGCTGGGCTGACGTGCTGGACCGCTTCGTGCGGCTCATACCGGCCGTGAGCTCGTGTCGCGCGATTGTGCCGCCGCGTTGACGCGTTGACGCGTTGACGCGTTGACGTTGCAACCTCGATCTGAGCCGTAGTCAAGTCTAACGAGCCAACCAGTGCCTCAGAGCACCCCGTCCGACGCATTGCGCATGACAATGGCTGCTAGCAGGTTTGCTGGCTGCGGTTCGCCGCTCTTGCCCCCTTCTCGGGATTGCGAATCCCGGTGGCAAAAAAGGGTCATCGTCTCGCCACTTACAGTTGCGCAGGGCCGCGCCGGCATTGTCCTGCCAGAACCCACCGAACCCCCTTGAAGAGCCTTTCGAACACTACCGATGACAAAGCGAAATGACCTCACGGGCGCGTCAAGCAGTCGCCGGCGAACAGCGTGAGACGCCGTGGCTGAAGAAAAAGAGGTAACTTTGCCTCTCAATCTCGGAGTTGCGGACGAGATCGAGGCTCCAAGACACTGCGGCTCTGCCTGCACAGCAACTCGGCGCGGCGCTAGCCCCACGCAGAAAAAAGGACGCTTGAAGACACTTAGGCGACTGGAAGGCTGACTTCGTCTCTGTCCTTCGTCATGGCGTCATAGACTTTGACCTGGAGCATGGGACGGCGCTTCTTAAGCTCTTGCGCTCCTGCCCAGTCGCCGTCTCTTGTCGCGAACTCGGTTTTCAATTGACCGTCGACTTCTAGCACATAACCGGAAGCGGGCAATCGACGAGCGGATGCAACCATCTTAATTCCTTAGCATCGACGAATCCGATCGATGCTCGCACCTAACCCGAGTCGCCTTCGGCAGGCCAGTAGGCAGGAGAGCAGCATCCGCGACCACGAAGCGGCAGGTTTATCGCCGCTCGTCGCAGAGGACTGCGCGCTCCATCACGGCGTTGACGACGACTTCCGCTGCTTGCTCTGGCGCCTGCTCCATTGTCCTGAGATGAATTTCGGGCGTTATCGGCGCTTCGTAGGACGCATCGATGCCCGTGAAGTTCTTGATCTCACCGGCTTTTGCCTTTGAGTAGAGACCTTTTGGATCCCGCCTTGCGCATTCCTCGATTGGCGTATCGACAAAGACTTCGATGAACTCGTCCTTGCCAATCAGACTGCGAACCATATCTCGTTCGGACCTGTAGGGAGAGATGAACGAACAGATCACGATCAAGCCGCTGTCCAGCATCAACTTGGCAACCTGTCCGGCACGCCGAATGTTTTCCACCCGCGCAGCCTTCGAGAAGCCCAGGTCCGCGTTCAATCCGTTCCGGAGGTCGTCACCATCCAGCAGCATGGCATGCCGCGACATTGCGAGCAGCTTCTGATCAACCATGTTGGCGATCGTCGACTTTCCCGCGCCAGACAGACCGGTGAACCAGACGACGCAAGGCTTCTGATCCTTGAGCGCGGCGCGCTCACTCCTGCCCACCGAAAGCGCCTGGCAGGAAACACTGGTGGCCCGCCGCAGCGGAAACGCAATCATGCCGGCGCCGACGGTGCGATTGGTGCAACGATCAATGACGATAAATGATCCGGTTTTCCGGTTGACGTCGTAAGGATCGAATGCGGTGGGCAGTGCAGTCGCAATATTGCAGAACGCGATCTCGTTGAGAGAAAGCGTCTCGGCAGCCAGGTGCTCACATGTGTTGACATCGATCCTATGCCGGATCGCGGTAATGCTGCCGGTTACCGTCTGCAAGCCAATCCGCAGGATGTAATTTCGTCCGAGAGCGAGCGACTCGTTGTCCATCCAGATCAGATAAGCGGCGAATTGATCGGCGACGCTGGGTCGTTCGGTTGGTCGCGTCAGAAGATCGCCACGGCCAATGTCGATCTCGTCTTCCAGCGTAATGGTGACGGCATCGCCGGCTTCGGCGTCGACAAGGTCGCCATCATAGGTCACGATCCGCCTGATGCGGGTGGTCCGTCCGGATGCGGCGACAACGATCTCGTCGCCTGCCGAGATCCTGCCGGAAGCCACCGATCCGGCGTAGCCGCGAAAATCCGGATCGGGCCGGTTCACCCATTGGACTGGAAAGCGGAACGCCTGGCTTGCGGTGTCGGACTGGATATCGACGCTCTCCAAATGCTCCATCAGGCATTGACCATGATACCACTTGGTATGGGCGGACCGGTCGACGACGTTGTCACCGTAGCGGGCAGAGATCGGGATCGGGACAATTGAGCTAAAGCCAAGGCCGGCGGCAAAGGCCAGATAGTCGGCGACGATCCGATCGAAGGCAGCCTTGCTGTATGCGACTAAGTCGATCTTGTTCACTGCCAGCACAACATGGCGAATGCCAAGCAGCGAACAAATGAAGGAGTGGCGGCGGGTCTGAACCAACACGCCCTTGCGGGCATCGATCAGGATGATTGCGAGCTGCGCATTCGAGGCGCCGGTTGCCATGTTGCGGGTGTACTGCTCGTGACCGGGAGTGTCAGCCACCATGAAAGAGCGCCGCGGCGTCGTGAAGAAGCGGTAGGCGACGTCGATCGTGATACCCTGCTCCCGTTCGGCCTTGAGCCCGTCCACGAGCAGCGCGAAGTCGATCTCGGCGCTGCCATGCCTGACGCTGTCGCGTTTCACCGCCGTGAGCTGATCTTGGTAGATCATCTTGCTGTCGTGCAACAACCGCCCGATCAGGGTCGATTTTCCATCGTCCACCGAGCCGCATGTTATGAAGCGCAGCTGGTCCCTTGCACCAGGGTGGACAGGTTTCGACAATGCTATGGAAATCATCAGAAGTAACCTTCCCGCTTCTTCTTCTCCATCGAAGCGGCTTCATCGGTATCAATCAGGCGCCCCTGACGCTCGGACACCGTCGCTGTCTGCATTTCTGCGACGACCTCTTCGATCGTCGTCGCATCGGATTCAATGGCCCCGCTCAAGGGATAACATCCCAGCGTGCGAAAGCGGATCATGCGCATTTGCGGCGTCTCATCGCAGTTGAGCGGCAATCGCCTGTCGTCGACCATGATCGTCGCGCCATTTCGGCGCACCGTGGGTCTTAGCTTTGCGAAGTAGAGCGGGACGACCTGGATTTTTTCGAGCATGATATATTCCCATACATCGAGCTCGGTCCAGTTTGACATCGCAAACACGCGCATGCTTTCGCCCTGGCGTATCCGTGTGTTGAACAGGCTCCAGAGCTCCGGCCGCTGGTTGCGGGGGTCCCATACGTGTCCGGCCGAACGGAAGGACAGTATCCGTTCCTTGGCACGGCTCTTTTCCTCGTCACGCCTGGCTCCGCCAAGCGCGGCATCAAATCCGTAAAGCTCGAGCGCCTGCTTCAGGGCGTCGGTCTTCATCACCTGGGTATGAAGCGCCGAGCCGGAGTCGATCGGATTGATTCCGCGCGCAGTGCCCTCCTCATTCACATGGACGATCAGCTCGACGCCGAGTCGTTTGGCCGTCGCGTCCCGGAAGCTGATCATCTCGCGGAACTTCCAAGTCGTGTCGACGTGAAGCAGGGGGAAAGGCACTTTTGCCGGATAGAACGCCTTGATCGCTATGTGCAGCAGCACGCTCGAGTCTTTTCCGATCGAGTAAAGCATGACCGGCCTTTTGAACTCGGCGGCCACCTCACGCATGATTTCGATCGATTCAGCTTCAAGACGGCGCAGATGTTGTGGCAGCATATATGTTCTTTTCTCGGTTCTGCAGCGCCGGCCCAGAGGAGGAAGTCGGGTGCGGAGCGAGCTCGCCGGTGCGCTTGGCTATCCAAGTGATCAAGTGCCGGTTGGGCAGTAGACCGACTGACACACCCCGGGCAGGTCGCGTTCTACCGTGGTGCCGCCGGCGCCTGCCTCACACGCTTTTGGCGTAGATCAGTTCGTTGGGGGGGGGGCCTGGCTAAATCAGCCAGCGTGTTTTGATCGCAAGCATCGAGATCACCCTAAGCCATCTTGAGGATCTGCTCAAGCCGCGCGACCTCACCTCGCAAGAGCTCGATCGCCGCATCACGAGTCCGAATAGCATCCAGCCCTGCGGCTCGATCAGCTTCTGACGCCAACAGTGCCTGTTGCAACTGCGCTCTCATTGAATCGGCCAGCCGCAAATTTTCCGCAATACTGGCGGCGGACAGATCCTGCGGCTGGACCACGGACATGTCGCACTTGGAACGAAAGCTCTCCGGAACCTGCGGAGCAGGGTGGACTTGCCCGGATTGAGATAACCCGCACAATGCTCCCGCCTTGCCAGTTCGCAAATTCCGCCAGGTTTGGAATATTTGTCGATGAAGTTCAGTTAGCCGAGGCCCCCTATCCACAACTCCGGCTTGCTGTGCTTGCAGCAGCTCCGCCTCATATCCCAGTTCTGTCAGAAGCCTGGTGCCGACCAGATCGGTCACAGTTTGCATCTCTTCGATGCTTAGTTGGGATTGCCATGTCTTGACAGAGTTTTGATCGACCGCATTTCGTTCCAGGATTTTTCGATCTCCAAAGCTGCTGGATCGAAGATAATCTACTTGTTCTATGCTGGCCGCTGCGGTTGCCGCGGGATCACAGTCGAGCCCACTTAGCAGGCGCCGAAGCTCTTCGTCTGGATGCGTCACGAGCAGCTCATATCTTACCAGCTGTGTGCGCGGGCGCGAGCGGTGCGCGGCGAGCATCGGAAGGCCCAGAACCAAATCGGCAATTGAAGATATTAAGGCATCAGGCAGACGGAGCATGAGATCGGCGAGACTAGATACGCTGACCGAGTAGGAGCTTTCGGCTCGAAGCGGGATGCCCCACGTGGATTTCAGTGAAGCCGCGATGGCATAAGGATTGCGTATCAAAAGGATGTGTGGTGCCTCCGGATAGACACGTTCAAGGAATTCGAGCGCCGCCCAATAGCGGGGCGTTTTGTCTATGATGATCCGCTTGCCGGCTGTTGCCAGATACTGACCATATGCTGCATCGGCAAAAGCGCGGCTGGCAATTGTCCGATCGATGCGCCCCAGGAATTCGGAGGTTGCGCTCTCAATCAGCAAAGATCCTGCCGGGTGGCGCTGATCCACCTTGCCGATTGCCTCGAGCGCCAGCATCAACCAGGGTTCAGGCGGAGCTACAATATCTGGATGTTGCTGGAGCAGGTGCGCGAGGAGTGTCGTCCCCGATCGTGGAAGTCCGAGAAGAAAGCAGACCGCGGGCGAACGGCCAAAAGCATCGCTCATAGTTCGGACCTCATGCTTGAAAAAGTGAACCGCGACGCTCGTTTGACTTCGAAGAGGAGCCAGGCGCTGAACAGTTAGGGACGACTGCTTGCGTACCAGCTATCGCTGCGACAGGAATTTGCGGCTCATGATTCGATAGCCGTTCGGTTCGATCGATTGGACGAGATCGCAGACGCATTTGTCAGCTGCGATGCCCCCGATTGCTCGACAGTCGAGATGAAGTCAAGGGCCAGCTCAATTGCGCGAAGACTGGCTGCGGATTCGAAAGGCTGCAAAGAATTCTAATGCTTAGCAGGTACCTGCGCGCGGCACATGGGGAGTTGCTATGTGCAGTCGACGTGCTGCCGTTTTTCTCGACCATTGAAAGCATAAATGCGACATGCACCATGCACTTCGCTGTCTTGGCATAGGCCGGAAGAGTCCGGCAATAGAACGGAGAGCTCGGCGAGAGGGACAAGAAAGCACACAGGCGGACATCTGAAATGCCAGGCGGATCAGATCTTTCAGCGCGCGCTATCCGCCGCAACTGTCTGCGGTCAACACAATGAGCGCGTAGCGGCTCTGCCCGCCGTGCTATCGCAAGTCCCACAATCCGTCCGAACTGTACCAAGTATCTGAGTTGCTTGCTCTTGCGGCGTTGTCCCGATTTGTGATCCGCGCTAATAAAAGTCTGTGAAGGATGGAACCTTGGCTCACCATGCCGCCGGATTTACCTAATCCAGCAACCGCGCCTTATCGTATCTCCACTGACGGACAGGAGATATTCCGGCCGTTCATGTGGGAGATCAGATCGATCAGTGCCTGCCTCGAAGAACTCGCCAAATTCCGTGCCAATATGCTTGGCATCACTGGGCCACAGTGGATGATCCTGATGGCAGTGGACTACCTGGGCAAAGAAAAAGGTGTGTCCGTCAACCTGGTGTCACGGTTGATGCACGTCGATCCTTCTTTCGTCACGACCCACTCAAAACTCCTGGAGAAAAAGGGATTCCTGCGGCGCAAACCCTCCACAGCCGATGCGCGAGTAGTTCAGATGTCGCTGACCGCCAAAACGCGCAAGCATCTCGCAAGTTTGACGCCTCGAGAGGAAGCGCAGGATATACAGGCTTTTGACGAGTTCGGCCCTGACGGATCAAGCGAGTTCATTACCGGGCTGGCCGCAGTGAGGCATCGCTTGGAGAAGGCCCGCTCTGGCATCCAGACCAAAACGAGCAATCGTCAGAAATGAAGCTGGCTAACCATCCGACTCTCCCGGCCTTCGAATATTTCGTGAGGCGGCGCGGTCGAAGGTGGTTATGGTCCCTTCACACCGCCGAAGGCGCGCAGGTGATGAGGGGTTTCGCACGCAATCGCTCCGCCGCCGTCTATCAAGCTAACAGAGCGCTTTTTCAGTTGCTGCTGAGCGCGCCTTATCGCTTGGCAGCTCAAGTTCACCAACAAACTCCGCGGCCACCGCTTACGCCAAAGCTTTAGCCTAGCATGAGCTTCAACTGCGGCGGCGTGGGTGTCAAGACTTGCAGCGATGCGGTTTGCTAATTGGAGCGCCCCCTCTCGCCGTCTCCGAGAACAATCGAGGCCCTTGACGGCGATCCGCCGCATTCCTCGACCCCTTAACGGGAACGAGCGACCATCGAAACAATTTCCAACCTTGAAACATTCGAAGCAGGACCGGTTGTACGATTGTCTCGTCGCTCTCGATCATACCGGGGGCCTTCGCGGCCGTACTCCTTTAAACCTCAAGGCTCACGAAGCACTGGAGCCCTTTCCTCGAGAGTGACAGACCAAGCGCGTGAAAAGCTCTTTCCACAAAGCAATTGGCAACCCCTGCAAAACAATTTCAACGGCCGTAAAGGGCGGCCTGCGACCGCCCTTTTGTGCCGGCTACCAGCGCTGCTAAGTAAGCTACCGCTGATGTCCGAGTCCTATTCCGAGATTTAACGCCTTCTGGCGCAACGCACCGACGCTGCGTTTGGTCATTTTTGCAATTTTTATGACGGGAGTCCGAGCCTTCGAATGGACTTTGAGCTCCTTGATATCTGCCTTGGTCCACTCGCGCCGCTTAACGCGTTTCTTGGTTGCTTTTTTCACAGTGAATGCTCCTTTTGAGAGGTGCGGCTTGTAACATAGTTTTTTAGGAGCGACGACCGTAAAAAAAGAGGCAATCATGGGAACTCGCGCCATGATATGTATTCAGAAAACAACGCAGCTCGACTATTGTGAACTTAGTACAGATGCCGTCTTGAGGGGCTTCGCCTGGTTATTCGAAGCTAAGCCCGCAGACTAGCATGTTGCTGGAAGGAAGTGAGCAAGCAGGGTGTGGTAGGCTTGCACAAACTCCGAATCAGGCATGTTCGTGATTTGTATTAGGCGGGGAGGCTCAACGCTCGAGGACTAGGTGGTGTGGACTCTAAGGATTCCCTTTTAGGAGCAAATCAGATTCAAGGCTGCTTTTGGGGAGGCCGCCTTGGGTGTGATGGACCGTTTGGTATTGAGCGACGCGGCGTGGGAGCGGATGGCGCCGTTGATTATAGGGCGCCCCGATCAGAAGGGTTCGACCGGGCGCGACAACCGAATGTTCGTTGAAGGAGTGCTGTGGATCGTGCGTACGGGGTCTCCCTGGCGCGATCTCCCGGAGGTCTTCGGCGATTGGAACAGCGTGTTCCGGCGCTTCAGCCGATGGAGCATCAAGGGTGTTTGGTGGCGGATCTTCGAGGCGATGTCCGATGATCCGGACTTCGAATATCTGATCGTCGATTCCACCATCGTTCGGGTGCATCAGCACGCTGCCGGCGCCAAAAAAGGGGGTCTGAAGATCAGGCGATCGGCCGCTCGCGCGGGGGCCTGAGCACCAAGATACATCTGGCCGTTCGAGGCTTGGGATGTCCGGTGCGGTTCACGCTGACCGCGGGTCAGAGGGCGATGCACCGCAAGCCGCCGCATTGATCGAAGGCTTGTCCGCCGAGGTCGTCATGGCCGACGCCGCCTATGACGCCGATCACTTGCGCCAAGCCATCGCGGCCAAAGGCGCGCTCGCCGTCATTCCCAACAACCCGTCACGCGCGCTCAAATACCCACTCGACAAGCATCTCTACGCCCAGCGTCATCTCGTCGAATGCTGCTTCTCAAAGCTCAAGCAGTTCCGACGTGTCGCAACCCGCTTCGAAAAAACGGCCCGGAATTACCGGGCCGTCGTCACTCTCGCTGCCATTGTTCTATGGATGCGCTAGTGTCCAACCACCTAGGAGATATCGTAGCAATCTCTACCACGGTCGCCCTACTACGCTTGGCGCGCTGCGCTGTCTAGACTGTCAGAGCCTCCTTGCGCTGGCGAGAACACCAGATCGAATCTCCTCTTCGTACCCGTCGTCCGGTCTCGGCTCAAGGTTGGAGGGACAAGTGTGTTCTTATGAACAGGCAGCTTTCACCTCTCTTGACGCAGGCCGAGAACGGCAAACGCTGGATTGACCGCCCGCGATGATCTCTCATAGAGGGGCTTCGGATGACGTTAAGATGAGCGGCCACCGCTTCAGCCTTAATGGCGCGATCTTCCTCCAATTTTCTTTTGATGTGATGTATGCATATTTGGCGAGAAAGGAAGACGAAGCCGCCGCCTGATGGTTCGCAATCGGTGCTATTGCGCCGCGAAAAATGCGGCCGCCTTATTGGGCCAAGGCGCGATAAGATGGCTTAGCCTGACCGATCCAAAGCTGACCGGCGTTATCGATCGACTTTTTCCTCGCCGCGAGGCCGTCCTCAAGCTTGCCGGACAATGCGACCTCGCGGTGTCTCGGTAGCCAGACGTGCTGCCGAGCATTTGTTGCGATCATGGCGCATTGCTGCCCTGGCAATGGAAGCTCCTGCGCCGAGCCGACAAGCCCGCCGATCAGCAGGTCGCCTGACCTTTACGCAATGCCATTCATGGAGCTCGCCGTGCCCGCGTTCATGCGTCGCTCAGGTGGTCTCGTCGTATGCGTACTCAGCTCCTCACGTGAGACACTATGATGCTTTGCGAACACGCCGATTGCGGATTTTCGATCGGCGAGAAGCGCATTTACAGGCACGCGCCCTGTTCAGCTGAAGCCGACACCAGCGTCTAGTCGGTCCCGCAGTGCCGGTCGACTGATGACAAGATCGTTGAGGTTGAGGCTGAGGTTCAGGTCCGGCCGCCTTGCTGCCAATCGTTTTACAAGTTCCCGGGTGCCGTCCACGACAAAGACGCCGCAGTCATAGCCGTTCTGCTGCTGTCTTATCGGGGCCCGTTGCAGGTTAGCGTCGAGCCGTCCTGCGAGTACCGCTGCGGGCCTGTCATTGTATTCCTGGGTGGAGTCATAGTGAAAGGCGATCGGCCCGCCCCAATTGCGGCGGTCAACCAGCAGCAGCGACCAGTGACGGCCGCGCTGATGTCTATCCGTATCGCTGGCATCGCTTACCGGCAGAAACAGGAAGTCGACGGTATCATGACGAACCCACCCTAATGCTCGTTCGGCTATCTCCTTGGAGGGGGATCGCAGCATTTGGGCTATCAGGGGATCCACAAACCGCGTCCGGGCGGCGAGATCCGGATTGTTCTGCCGCAACTCCTGCGCCAGGAGCTCATAGTCCCGCTGGATATGCTCGTCACCCAACCACTGGGTGGGGCCGAGGACGGCCTCGCTGTGCTGGCCGGAAGAGGCAACGGCAGCCGAGGGGCCGATTTGAGCACCCTGGACGGGAGACGGGCGAGGATGATGGATGACCTGCGCACCGCGGCGTCCTAGCGGCCCCAGTGGGATCGAGCGGGTCTCACCATTGACGGAGACCTGGGTTGGGCCGCTGGACTGGGGCGGCAGGACCTCGATGTTATCCCGGACATTGTGTAAGAAATCCGGCACCGGCTGGCGGCCATCCTGCCAATCCGCGTCGACTCGGTGTCCGATGTCCTCAAGCGCCTGACGTACGCCCGACCGCCCGACGAAGAACGCGGGTTTACCGGCAGGGCTGAGCACTGGCGCTGACTGAGCATCGTCGCGCATCTGCTGCGGCGTGTGCGGCAGATCAACGAAAGACTGAAGACCGCGGAAGGTATCTCCCGACTGAGCTGGCGCGTCCGACGGTCCGGTGAAGAGCGGCGGTTTGGCGGCAGTCCCACCCACCGGCGCGGACTGAGCATCGTCAAGCATCTGCTGTGGCGTGTACGGCAGATCAACGAAAGACTGAAGACCGCGGAAGGTGTCTGCCGACTGAGCTGGCGCGTCCGATGATCCGGTGAAGAACGGCGGGTTGGCGACAGCCCCGCCCGCCGGCGCTGACTGAGCATCGTCAAGCATCTGCTGCGGCGTGTACGGCAGATCAACGAAAGACTGAAGACCGCGGAAGGTGTCTGCCGATTGAGCTGGCGCATCCGATGGTCCGGTGAAGAGCGGCGGTTTGGCGACAGCCCCGCCCACCGGCGCTGACTGAGCATCGTCACGCATCTGCTGTGGCGTGTACGGCAGATCAACGAAAGACCGAAGTCCGCGGAAGGTGTCTGCCGACTGAGCTGGCCCATCCGATGGTCCGGTGAAGAGCGGCGGTCTGGCCACAGTTCCACTCACCGGCGCTGACTGGGCATCGTCGCGCATCTGCTGCGGCGTATACGGCAGGTCAACGAAAGAGTCGAGACCTTGGTAGATCGCCGACGACCCATCTGGTACCGCTTCCGGCGTCGGCCGCTCAAAATCGTGCGGCAGGTGCGGCGACCACGTTGAACTCGACTCCTCACGCCGCGGCTCCTCACCCGCCTGTTCAGGGGAGACGCCCAGCGCAGCGTTCGCCTTGACGAGCCATAGGTAGCTCCGAAGACGATCGAAGCCCATGTCATCGTTTCGGCTGGCTTTTTTAAAGTCCACGTGATCGTCGTTCAACGACTTTTGCTGCTCACTGGTGCCGGTAAGCCGGCTCACTATGCTCCCTCGCCCGTTCCTTTGTAGCCAAGCGCCGAATCTTCGTTGGTTGCCGGCCAGATTTTGAACAACTTTTCTCCTAGTATCCTCGGAGTTGAGCAGGCTCAGCTCTGCCTTTTCCAGGCTATCAATGATGCGGGCGTCATCGGGATAAAGATGCAATGTGGGCGACGGGACAGTATGACCGCGGGCTTTCTGAGACGCACCCACTCCGGAAACGTGGTCGGCATCGCCGACCTTGCCTAACGCGATCAATAGATGCTCGTCCTTTGGGAACAACTTCTGAGCAAATGCGATGCGCGCAGCGTGGTCTAGCCCGGATATCGAGTAGCCCTCTGATTTAAGGGCGTTAGAAAATCTGCGAAGACTACGATCATAAAGAGCAACGCTGCACGACGTCATGCCGCTGGCATTAAGCCGCTCTGAGAGGGGGGCGTCTTCCGCTGAGGGGATCGTGCGCGGCCGCCCGCCAGAAGCTACATAGCTCCGATCATGATACGAACGAAGGATATTCAACCCCTTCTTCATGTCTTCGTCTTTTGGGAAGTAAGTCTTGACGTGACGGACCAAGGACTCGTGGTCCCCCAGAACAATCGTTTGGCGATGAGCGCCAAGATGATTTCCAAGTCGACGAAGCGCCTGAGTATAGCGCTTAACCGTCTTCGGGCTTGGCTTTTTCTGATCCGCATATTGGGCAATCGCCTTATCGATAACGTCTCGATGTTCTGTAGAGAGATCGGGATGGTAGTTGCGGCCGCCACGGGAGACAGGACCCGGATCGGGTGGGCGCGCCTCGGCCAAGTGCTGCTCAAAGCCCGCTTGCCCGGCCTGGCCGCCCTGGTTCTCTTCCAAGACGGCGTGATGCACCTGGGACCAAGCTGTTACATTGGATGGATCGGAATTGTACGGGTCCACGCTAGCCTCACGTCCAAGAAATCAATTGATCTGATCCTATCTGGATAGGCTTTCCGGAAGCTGACGAGGCCGTCGCTTGTGGAACAATGCATCGCCACATCCGCAACATGAAACGCCCCCCGCGGGCTCTCAATCGTCGCAGGCTTCGTGGGTTTCAGGACCCGCCTTCCTTGCCGCCGATGACGCCTTCCGCCGGCATGGGAGCCGAGGACTCGTCATTGCTCTGGTTGCAAAGCGGCATACGGCGGCACCGCAGGTGCACGCATAGGTGCCAAGCCGCAGTTGATCCATGGATCGCTCTCGCAAATCCGCGACGAGCCTTCCGCGATTCGCTCCTGCTTCATTCGCTCTCTCATCGGCTATTCACGGAGAGGGCGCTGGGACGACTTCGCCCGCTTCCTCGACGATGGCAGGATCTGCATAACCACAATTGTGCTGGGCGTGCATTGAGAGGCATCGTTTTGGAAGGTGAACTGGACCTTCGCCGGCAACCAGCGCGGCGCCAACCGGGCCGCCATCATGTTGACGATGATCACGACCTGTCGCCTTGACGAGGTCAACCCAAGGCTTGGTTCGCCCACGTCCTCGCCGGTATTGCCAAATCTTCCCGCATCGCGTCTGCACGAATTGCCCTGATCAACAAGTTATCGCTGCCAGTCCTTGCGACCACGCGTCTTTCAGTTGCCCCGCGGACCACCGGAACGGCCGAGCTAGCACTCTCGTCCCAGCTCGCTATTACGCTGGCCCATCTGCACTATTTGGACCGGCGCCTCGTCGGGCTCGTCATCGGCGAGGGCGCGCCAGGCCGCGCCATCGAGATCGTCATACTGACCACTGTTCAGCGCCCACAGAAAGCCGAGCAGGCCAACGAAGCCCAGTGCAAGAGCGAGTGGAACCAGATAGAGCAGAACCTCCATCAGACTGCCTCGCCCCTTCGCGCCCGCAGCGCATTGAGCATGACCAGCACGGACGAACCTGACATCGCCGCGGCGGCAATTAGCGGCGTCACCAGGCCGGCGATCGCAACCGGGACTGCCAGGACATTGTAGACGACAGCGAGCCAAAGGTTCTGCCGCATCAGCCGCAGCGCCTTGCGCGAGGTCATAACCGCCGTCATCACGGGCCAAAGACGCTCACCGAGGAAGACCGCATCAGCGACCGCCTGGCTCATATGAGTGGCCGTAACAGGGGACATCGAGGCATGAGCCGTTGCGAGCGCGGGCGCGTCGTTCAAGCCATCGCCGACCATCAGCACCTTGTATCCCTCGTCCGTCAGGCCTTCGACCCGGGCGACCTTATCCGTCGGCGAGACGGCGGCGCGCCAATTTTGAATGCCGAGCGTCTCGGCCGTGCGCCGAACTGCTGGCTCGCGATCTCCCGACACGATCTCTACCGCGACCCCAAGGCTCACGAGGCCCGCGACGACCTCATGCGCGTCTGGCCGCATGCGTTGGCGGACGGCGAAGACGTGCTTGCTGTCGCCGTGTCTAAAGGCGACGATAGAAGCCTCTGGATCTCGGCAAAGAGCCTGATCGGCGAGGCTGTCAGCGCCACAGAAGGACGGGCGGCCGAGCCGGATCTCCGACCCTTGATAGTAACCCCTAACACCCTGCCCCAGCTCCTCTTCGATATCGGCCAGCGGCTCGCTTGCGCCAGCAGCTCGGGCCACGGCCGTGGCGACCGGATGGCGGCTCGATAATGCAAGCCGGCCCGCCAATTCGACGACATCTTCCGGGATGTTGGCGAGATTGGCGACATCGAGCTCCAGCAACGTCAGCGTTCCGGTCTTGTCGAAGACCACCCGGTTCACTTCGGCCATGCGCTCGATCGCATCCCCGGCGTTAAGCAGCACTCCGGACCTGAACAGCACGCCGGACGCCACGGTCTGCACCGCCGGTATAGCCAGACCCAGCGCGCAAGGACACGTGATGATCAAGACCGCGATCGCCGTGACGATCGCATCATGGAAGGTTGCGCCAGAGGCAAGCCAACCGAGCATCGTCAGAAAGGCAGTTGCATGGACGATCGGGGATAGAGCCGCGAGGCGCGCTCGGCTAGGCGTAGGTAGCGCGAGCGGGCTTGCAGGGCATGATCAAGTAGCCGACAAATCTCGGCGAGCAGCGTGTCCTGCGAGGCCGCCACCGCGCGAACGCGCAAGGTACCCGATCGCACCAATGTACCGGCGAACACCGCGCTGCCGGGCACCACTAGCGCGGGCAAGGTCTCACCCGTAATGAGGCTTTGATCGACCTCGGAGCGGCCGTCGATCACGTCGCCATCGACGGTACAGCATTCGCCGGGTCGGACCAGCACGACGTCGCCCGGTTTGATCGTTGATGCCGGAACGGTTCTGATCTCCGTCGGGCTTATGAACTTCGCGGCGGTCTCCGCCTTGAGCGCGGCAAGATTGCCGGCGAAGGCGCGGGTGCGCCGCCTCACGTTCTGGTCGAGATAGCGGCCTGCGAGTAGGAAGGCGATCAACATGATCGCCGCGTCAAAATATGCATACTCGGCATGAGCGATGGTCTCGATCAGCGACGACGCCAACGCGAGTACGATGCCGATGCTGATCGGCACGTCCATATTGGCCCCGCGCGCCCGTAGCGCGGTAAAAGCTGAGAAGAAGAACGGCTGCGCCGAATAAGCCGCGGCAGGAAGCACGATCAGCGCGGAGAGCCAGTGAAAGAAGTCGCGCTGCTCCGGCAGCATGTCCGAGACATTGCCGGACCATACCGGGATCGAGAGCATCATAACGTTCATCGCGGCAAAAGCAGCCACGCCCAGCCGCCGCAGTAAGTCCCGCGCCCGCTCCGATTCCAGTGTCTCCGCATTGTGCTGTTGAAAGGGATATGCGCGATAGCCCAGTTCAGCGAGCCGCTTGATGAATAGCGCTGGATCGAGCGCGCCTGCTTTCCATTCCAGCGCCAGTCGGTTGTCGGTGAGATTCACGCGCGCCGAGGTCACGTCCGGAATGCTCGATAGATTGCGCTCGATCTTGCCCATGCAGCCCGCGCAATTGATCCCTTCTACCGCGAGGTCGAGTTGGACGAAGCCCGTGCCTGTCCTCTTCAAATAGTGCGAAAAGTCGACGTCCTCCTGCATGCTCATCTGCCCTCAGTCCAAGACGATGCGATTTTTCGACAAAAACATGCGGCGGCCGTCAGCGCCGCCTTCGATCACGAGATCCCACCGTCCGAGAGCGACCCCCGCGGCGTCCCCTCGGTAGGTTCCAGCACTGCGCTCCGCCACGTTGATCGCGCGATCGGCCCGGCGGTCCACCGGTCGCTCGAGCCGGGCCTCGAAATTCATTCCGACGAGAGGCGCGCCTGCGCGGTCGCGCGCCTCGATCGCAAGCACCGCCCGGCCATCGAACTGCCGTAGGACATGTACCTGCACCTGCCAGCTTCGCTCGTTCTGGTCCCGCGCCGCCAGGATCTCGCGCTGATAGGCGAGGCTCGCGCTGTAGGCGCTGTCAACCTCAGTTGCTGGCAGCGTCGTGATGGCAAAGCGCATCATGATCAAATTGGCAACAATCACAACCGAGAAGAAAGCCAGTATGGCGATCAGGACAAAGCGTCCGGTGATGGGCCGAGCGACTAAAGTTGATGCGGTCATTGGCAAGATCTCGTCAGTAATTCTTAGGGGAAGACGAAGTGGTCCGTTGCGGTGGCGACCTCACCGAGGCCAATGTCAGTGACCCGAAATGTCACCGGCATCGACCGTTCCGACGTGTCGTCGGCTGGCGCGGTCACCAACAAGCGGAGTTCTGTCGTGGTATCGCGAGCCAGGACAATCGTCGGTCGTTCCACGGTCACAGAATCTACGCCGACGACGTGGACGGACGTTTGGGGCGGCCCATCGATGTCGATCGCAATGACGCGGTCGAACGCGAGTTTGTTAAGCAAGCGTACCGTGTAGCCGTTGCGAATGGAACCATCGCTGAGCCTGACCGCTATCGGATTACGATCGTGCAGCACGTTGATGTCGAGCAGTGTTCTGGACAACACCCCATAAAGCATCATCGCACAGACGACCGAGATCAAAGACGCATATACGATCGTCCGCGGGCGTACCGGCTTGAACACCTCCGACTTGCCTTCCATTCGGCGCCTGATATTGATGTCGTTGTCGTAGCCAATCAGGCGACTTGCGCGCCCGATCTTCTTCATGACGGCATCGCAGGCGTCGATGCATAGCCCGCACTGGATGCAGCCGAGCTGGGCGCCGTTGCGAATGTCGACGCCGGTCGGACAGACCGCCGCGCATTGATTGCAATCGATGCAGTCTCCAATCTTTTCGCCCCGCGCGCGCAGATCGAATGACTTCTTCAACGAGCAGCGCTGTTCGCCGCGATCGTACTTGTAGGTGACATTGAGTGCCCACTCGTCGGTGAGCGCAGCCTGGATGCGCGGCCAGGGGCACATATACACGCAAACCTGTTCGCGCATGTAGCCGGCCAACAGGTACGTCGTAGCGGTGAGGATCCCGATCCAGATATAGGCGATCGCGGGCGCCTGGAATGTCGCCAGATCGCGGACCAATGTATGCGCGTCGGAGAAGTAGAGCACCCAGGCACCACCGGTCCACCAAGCGATCATCAACCAGACCGCGTGCTTTAGCACGCGCTTTGCCGCCCGCCCCACTGTCATCGGGCGTGCGGCGGCCCTCAGTCGGTCGCGACGATCGCCCTCGATCCAACGCTCTACCGCATAGAACAGATCGGTCCATGCCGTTTGCGGACAGAGATAGCCGCACCAAATACGTCCGCCCAGGGCGTTCATCAAGAATAGTGCCAGCGCGGCAAGCACGAGCAACCCGGTGAAGTAATAAAGCTCCTGCGGCCACAACTCGATGAAGAAAAAGTAGAACCGTCGGTTCGGGAAATCGAGCAACACCGCCTGGTCAGGAACGCCTAAGCCACGACGCCAACGCACGAACGGCAGCAAATAGTAGATGCCCAGACACACCACCATCAGCCGCCATTTGATGGTGCGGAAAGTGCCGCAGACGCTCTGCGGCTGGACCTTCTTATGAGTTGTATAGAGAGGCCCATCTTCGCCGATCGGCGGGTTAGCGCGCGCACCAGTCTTGTTCAGGGCTAGCTTCATGGCCGACCTTACATCTGGCCCGGGTGACTGATTTAGAGCCTTGTCGATGGGCCGATGGCTTCTCGGCTCATCTCACCTATTGTCCACCACCGAGCGAGTGCACATAGACCGCAAGTGCCTTGATCGTGATGGAATCGAACCGCCCGCTCCAGGCCGGCATGATGCCCCCACGGCCATAGCTGATCGTCTCGATCAGCGTCTCCTCGTCCGAGCCGTACAACCAAATGTGGTCCGTCAGATTCGGCGCGCCGAGCTCATGGTTGCCTTTGGCGTTCTCGCCATGACAGACCGCGCAATTGTCGGCAAAGATCCTTGTGCCGGCCGCGGCATCGAAATTGGCGACTGTTGACAGGCCGGACAGCGATCGCACGTAATTCGCTACTGTGGCGATCTCATCCTTCCTGAGGATGCCGTCGCGGCCGAAGGCCAGCATTTGCCCTTCATGGGCCTGGGCGTGCCCGGACCGTGCGCCAAACTGGATGGTCCGCTGGATCTGATCGAGCGATCCGCCCCACAACCAGTCATCGTCGTTGAGATTGGGATAACCCTTGGCACCTGCGCCGCCGCTGCCATGGCATGGCGCGCAATTGTCTGCAAACACCGTCTTGCCCCGGGCACGGGCCAGTGCCAGCAGGGCCGGATCCGTCTCTATCTCTGTCAGTGACGCTTTGCCGAGAACCGCCATCTTCTCGCCGCGCAGCCTCTCGAGCCCGGCAAGATCGTTGACGACACTCGCGCGGGTCGAATGTTGAAATACGCCGGTCGTGTAGCTGGAGAGGAGCGGCCAGGCCGGATAGACGACCCAATAACCGATCGCCCAAAGGATGGTGGCGTAGAAGGTCGAGATCCACCAGCGCGGCAGCGGCGTGTTGAGCTCCTTTATGCCATCCCATTCGTGTCCCGTCGTGGAGCGGCCAGAGATCCGATCGAAGTCGTTGCGGTCAGTCATGGTCTGTCAATCCCGGCACAGCGGCATGCGCGCCGCAGAGTCAAAACGCCGCCTATTGCCGGGCCACAGCGCATAAACAACAATGGCCATGAAGATACCGACAAACAACGGCGTCCAGAGGCTCACGACGAAGCTTGACGCCAGGCTCTCGATGGAAATGACGGCTTTCATCACAGGATCCTTCAGCGCAGATTGGCTTTTTCGTCGTAGAGCTTGAAATCGATCAGCGTTCCGAGCATCTGCAGGTAGGCGATGAGCGCATCGAGTTCGGTCGGATTGCCAACGCTTCCGTCGAAATTGCGCACAGCTGCCTTCGGATAGCGTTTCTGGAACGAGGCGAGGTCCGCGCCGTCAGGATCGAGTTGGGTCTTCAAGTCAGTGACCGCGTTCTTGATCTGATCTTCGGTATAGGGGACACCGACCGCCCGGTTGGTGCGCAGATGTGCAGCCACGTCGGTCAGGTCGAGCTCGGTGCGCGCCAGCGTCGGGTATCCAGGCATGACCGACCGCGGGACGATGGCCCGCGGATTGGTCAGATGCGTGACGTGCCATTCGTCGGAGTATTTCGCGCCGACACGCGCGAGGTCCGGGCCGGTACGCTTCGAGCCCCATTGAAACGGGTGATCATACATGCTCTCGGCGGCCAGCGAGTAATGTCCGTAGCGCTCGACCTCGTCACGCAATGGCCGGATCATCTGCGAGTGGCACACATAGCAGCCTTCGCGTATGTAGATGTTGCGGCCTGCAAGCTCAAGCGGGGTATACGGTCGTACGCCATCCACGGCCTCGACCGTACTTTTGAGGTAGAACAGCGGCGTGATCTCGACCAGCCCCCCGATCGCGATCACGGCAAGGATGCCTGCGATCAGGATGATCGAGTTCTTCTCAAAGATCTTGTGTCGGTTCCAAAGAGACATGCGATGACCTATTCCGCGACTTGGAGTGCTCCAGTGTCCTGGATTTGATCGGTTTGCTTTGCATTCACGGTCATCCAGAGATTGGCGGCCATGATCAGCGCTCCAATCAGGAACATTGCGCCTCCCGCGGCGCGGATGATGTAGAAGGGATGCATAGCCTCGACCGACTCGATGAACGAGTATTCGAGGAAGCCTAGCGGGGTATAGGCGCGCCACATCAGGCCTTGCAGGACACCAGACACCCACATCGCCGAGATGTAGAGCACGATCCCGATCGAGGCGATCCAGAAATGCCAGTTGACGAGCTTGAGGCTGTACAGCTCGCGCTTCCAAAGCCAGGGAACCAGGCAATAGAGCGCACCGAACGATACAAAACCGACCCAGCCCAGCGCACCGGAATGCACGTGGCCGACGGTCCAGTCGGTGTAATGACTGAGCGAGTTGACCACCTTAATTGCCATGGTGGGGCCCTCAAACGTCGACATGCCATAAAAGGCCACCGAGACCACGAGCATGCGGAGCACCGGGTCAGTGCGCAGCTTGTCCCACGCACCCGAGAGCGTCATCAGGCCGTTGATCATGCCGCCCCATGAGGGCATCCACAGCATGATCGAGAACGTCATGCCCAGGGTCTGTGTCCAATCCGGCAGCGCGGTGTAATGTAGATGGTGAGGGCCGGCCCAGATGTAGAGGAAGATCAGCGCCCAGAAGTGGATGATCGAGAGGCGGTAGGAATAGACCGGGCGCTCGGCTCTTTTCGGAATGAAATAATACATGATGGCCAGAAAGCCGGCGGTCAGGAAGAAACCGACCGCGTTGTGGCCGTACCACCACTGAAACATGGCGTCCTGCACACCGCCCCAGGCGATGTAGGATTTCGCGCCGAACACGGAGACCGGTAATGCTGGATTGTTGCCGAGGTGGAGCACCGCAATCGTAACGATAAAAGCGAGATAGAACCAGTTGGCGACGAAAATGTGCGGCTCTTTCCTTTTCACCAATGTCGCCAGGAACACGATGAGATAAGTGACCCAGACGATGGTGAGCCAGAGATCGGCGTACCATTCGGGTTCGGCGTATTCCTTTGACTGGGTGGCGCCGAACAGATAGCCGGTGCCAGCGATCAGGATGAAGAAATTATAGCCAACTACCACGAACCACGGCGCAAGATCGCCCGCGAGGCGCGTGCGGCAGGTCTTCTGCACGACGTAGAAAGAGGTCGCGATAAGTACGTTTCCGCCGAACGCAAAGATCACGGCCGACGTATGCAGCGGGCGGAGTCGGCCGAAGCTCGTCCAAGGCAGATCGAAATTCAGTGCGGGCCAGGCGAGTTGCGAGGCGATAAAAACGCCGACCGAAAAGCCTGCGATACCCCAGAACATCGCCATCACTGAGGCGAATTTGATCGGAGCGAGATTGTAATTCGGCCGGCCCTTGATCTGCGCCGGCGGCAATTGCGCCGGCCGTTCATAGTAGCGATTGAGAATAACGCCTGCGGTGGCCAGACTGGCGGCGGACGCCAGCAATGCGTGGAAGCTAAATGCGGAATCGTGCCCCATCGCTCCTGCGAAAAAGCAAACATAGGCAGAAACGGCGAATACCGACATCAGGCCTGCTTCACCCATGGTCATGGATTTCGAGGTGGGGGACGGGCTTGTCATGTCTAGGCCTTCTTTGAAAGCGGGCTTGCCAGGAGATCACATTTTCGGAGGACGGGACGAGAGCGCGATCAGTCGCTAGAACGCTGCGGAGCGCTGCCGATATCACGCGCGAGCGCGCGCAGAGTATGTTCGTTGGGGCAGCCTTTGAGGGGATTTACAGGCTTATGCCGCTCGAGGTCGGCCGCGCAGCGGATCTTGGTCTGACAAAGGCCGCATACCCGCTGCAAATCGCGCACCACGTCTCCATGGCGGGCAGCCAGCGTATTTCCGGAAAAGCCGGCGAGTGCGAGGCGCTTGCTTAAGAGTTCAGGAGAGCCCGGATTTTGCGCCATCTTTCGAAAGTCCGACGTGGACAGATTAAGTTCACGTGCGATCGCGTCGATATCCTGCGCGCTCAAATAGGCCAATTCGGCTGTTCGTGACAGCTTCGCTCGTAACCGGGTAAGCAGATTCTTGAACCCCCAAGGGCGACCGACAGATCCAGAGTGGCTAACCATGAGTCATCCCCCTCAAAGCAGCCATAGCTTCCGGCAGCAGACTTGTTTTTGACATGCATCAAAATAAGGCCCGTCTGTGCGAGAAAATCATCGATCCGGATCGCCCCAGAAGGACGATGATGCGCTGCGAGCCCGCAGAACCGCAGGCCGGCAAATGTCGGGTGCGAGCTCTAGGAGGGTGTCACAAACAAGAGGGCCGCCTGCCCAATTGGCGGCAGCACCGCGAGCTGTTCTCTCGATCGACGTTCGGGAAGACGTTTTGTAAATCTCACCCTCGATTCGCGGAGTATCTCCACGATCAAAATTCGCGGACTTCCCTAGCCGAGCTCAGGCTAACCACCCCATGCCGGGGGCAACGCAGGCGGGGTTCGAAGCTCCATTGCATCGGCAAAGATGGTCCAATCACGGACACCTTTTTGCCTGCAGAAATCGGTTTCTGCCTGTTGTGCAGCAGCACTCAGCGAGGCTGCATGCACCCGGAACGTTGCCTGACAGGCACGATGCTCGTGGCCGGTCTCGTCACAAACGGTCTTGATGAACCGAACGTTAAATGAAGGCATGATACCCTGTTCCTGTGCGTTTGCTTATGTTGCATTCTGCCAGCCGCGCCAGGCGAGTATTTAATTTGTCTCAAGCAGCACCCAAAAAGATTGTTGCTCCATCGAGATAAGGTTGAGACTTGGGCAGGTGATGTGAGTGCTCTTTCGTCCGAAGAAGCTCCAAAGCATCAAGCGTCGGTTTGGCGGATCACATCTGGTTGAGGTCGCTGAAGAACAACAGCTCTCGTCTTCCCGTGCGTTGGGCCGGCAGAGTTGAGAAAATTCTCATGACACGGTTGGAGGCAGATGGCGATTATCGATCAATCGCAACTTCAATCGCCGGCAATGTGGAAGCCTGTGGCGCCGCGAACCTTGCACGGTGCTTGGTCGTCTCACAAGGCATTCCCGACCGCTCCGCCTGATTGTGAGGCAGCGGGCAAAGGCATTTCCGACCGGCACCGGCGGCCGAAGACTACCGGCGGCGAGAACTACCCGCACGTGAGCAAATGAGGCGAACCGGCTTCATCTCGCTCGTGATGGTCCACCCTATCGCCGCAACGGCAAAGCCGATGATCAGGCTGGCCGCGGCCAAGGTTTCGATAAGCCCAAGGTTAAAGAGTTCCGCGCCATAGCCGATGGCTACGATCAGCGCGAGCAAGACGAACGACAATGTGACGCGAGCAATCAACTTAGCATCTCCTTCGCGACTCTCGCAGCTCAATGAACGCGCTGTGATGATGCAATGCCCGTACGCTGCGCAGCAACATTCGCACATTGCGCGCCCCTACATTTTGATTTCAATCAAACCCGCTACACGCTGGCGTGTCGCGTGGATCATTGCGCGGCCCTGCCGGATAACCCGATTCAATGCGTGTTACCGGCAACGCACTGGCAGTGACCACTCGTCCTCGCCCCGTTCTAGACGCGCGTCGGCTTCTTTTTGACCTGCATCAATACGGCGGCGGCGGCTTGCGGATAGAAACGACTTTCCAGTCAAGCTCAGTTAAATGGCAGATAGAAAGACTTGGCGCCCCATCATCTTTTCGTATCCAATACCGGCGACTGGGCTCACGAGCTGCTGCCGAACGCACCCGAGCGAGTTGCACCCGGTCACCTGCGCCGCGTGTAATGCTGAGCACTTCATCGACGCGCAGATCGGCACGATGCTCGGGCCGAGCGCAGCTAACCTGAATGCCATCAAGCCAATCCCGGCGTCATACCGTTCGCGCACGGACACGCCGCCAGACTCGCAAAATCACGCTCGAGGGCATCAAGACTCCAGGCCCCACGCGGACCTGGTAGGACGGGGAGACTTCCGACCGACAAAGGATATTCGACATGACAGACCAGGGCGACAAATGTCCCGCTGCGGCAAGCTTGCGGGAACGGCAGTCCACTCCAGCTGCTGTCCAACAGTAATCAATACCAACCGGCGCTGGTCCGGTTCGACTCGACCGGATCGCGGGAACTGTTTCGTAGCCCAAATTCTTCGGTCGGCGACGGATCACGTCTCAGCACGATCCGATCGGTGGCGCTACGCGCCAAAGCATCTGAATCGCAACTGGCGTGATCGAGACCATGCGCCGCTTTGGCGAGATCAGGCCGAGCCTGTTGGGCCAGCGGCCGAGCGATCTCGCCCTTAGTATCGGAAGGTTGCCTAATTTTGTCAGTCAGCGGCGATGAACACCGTCCGGGGTCTCTAGGCAACTTGACCTGGGAGCGCATTGAAACGGCGCCCTTTGACCGGGAGCTGGAGATCGCGGTGATCGAGGGTAATACCATTCACCGGCTGGTCTTTCCTTGCCGCCGCACCTTCGGCGGCTGGATCAAGGCCTTGACCGGAGAGCACGTCGCTGTGCAGCCCACGCACTGGCGCATCTGGCCGAGATAGCGGCGGCCGCCCTGCACGCAATAGGTAGCGCAACGAAATGCGGCTGCATTCGGTCGCCTCACATAGATAAACTATGTACAGTCGATCGAATGAAAGGGTTTGTCCGGAAACATGTCCGACCACATTTGGTACCGCTATGGCACAGCCGCGGCGGCCGCCGCGCTGGCGGTCGTGCTTCGTGCGGCACTGGATCCGTATCTTCAGGACCGCACGTTCACGATCATCTACCTTCCAGTCATCGTTTTTGCCGCTTTCGCTGGGGGCCGCGGACCGGCCATCTTCGCTACGCTGCTCTGCCTCATCATCAGCGCGGCACGTCTTGGGAACAACCTCATCTCCGATTCCGCAAACATGATCGATATAGCCGGACTCGCGGTACTTGGCCCCCTGCTCGGCTTCATGGGCGATCGGCTGCGGCGAGAATCAGAGCAGGCACGGTACCGGCAAGCCCATCTGCAGTCGATCCTGGACACCGTGCCGGAAGCCATGATCGTGATTGACGAGAGGGGAATCATTCGCTCGTTCAGCGCCGCGGCAGTGCGTTTATTCGGCTGGTCTCCGGACGAAGTGATCGGATCGAATGTATCCAGGATGATGCCACAGCCCTACCGCGGCGAGCATGACCGCTACATTGAGCGCTATCTGGCTACCAGAGAACGGCGCATCATCGGCATCGGCCGTATCGTGGTCGGCGAGCGAAGCGACGGCTCGACCTTTCCGATGGAGCTTGCCGTCGGTGAGGCCAAAGTGAGCGGGGAACGATTCTTCACCGGCTTCATCCGAGACCTCACCGAACGGCGAGCGCAGGAACGGCGATTGCAGGAACTGCAATCTGAGCTCGTGCACGTCTCGCGGTTGACCGCCATGGGGGAGATGGCCTCGTCTATTGCCCACGAGATCAACCAACCGCTCTCCGCAATCACAAACTACATGCGCGGCGCCAAGACGCTGCTAGCATCAGACAAGCCGGACGCCAATCGTGTTGGTGATGCCATCGAAAATGCCGCCCAGCAAGCGCTGCGCGCCGGCGATATCATCAAGCGCCTGCGGGAATTCGTTGCCAAAGGCGAGACGGAGCACACGGTGGAGAATCCTCTCACCTTGCTTGAAGAGGCGGTCGCTCTGGCCTTGCTCGGCGCCAAGGAGCAAGGCGTGCGGGCGACGATCCGCAGCGATCGCGATCTGCCATCGATAATCGTGGATGCGCCGCGGGCATGACCTACCCGCCAGCCCATCAGTAACCGCGATATTTGAGGCAGCGCAAAGCTTACCAGGCTCCTGTCCGGTAATCGTGCGGCCCGAGAGCGAGAGAGGCATCGCAATGCGACCGGACCTAGCACAATCCTACGGGCAGCACCGACTACCGCGCTACACCAGCTATCCGAGCGCCCCGCATTTCTCGACATCAGTCCGGGCGCTCGACTATCAAGCTTGGCTCAACTCCCTCGACGGCCGGCAGTCCGCCTCTATCTACCTGCACGTGCCATTTTGCCGAAGCATGTGTTGGTACTGCGGCTGCCATACATCTGTCACGAAACGCGACGATCCGATCGCGATCTATGCGGCTGGATTGCGCACTGAGGCCTACCTCGTTGCAGAAGCCATTGGCCAACGGCAGGCAATCTCTCATATCCACTTCGGGGGCGGCACGCCGACGATCCTGACACCTGAAGCATTCGCCGATTTGGTCGGCTCGTTGCGTTATTCATTCGCCGTCCTGCCTGATGCTGAGATCGCCGTCGAGATTGATCCCCGCATGTTGAGCAATCCGATGGCCGAAGCCCTGGGCTATAGCGGTGTCAACCGGGCAAGCCTTGGCGTGCAGAGCTTCGACCCGGTCGTCCAACAGGCCATCAACCGCCCTCAGAGCTTCGAACAGACCGCCGTTTCGGTCGAGCGGTTACGCCACGCCGGCATTTGCCGGATCAATTTCGACCTGCTGTATGGGCTGCCCGGGCAGACGGTCGATTCGTGCCTGGATACCGTCGGCAAATGCCTCGAATTGCATCCGGACCGGTTTTCGGCCTTTGGTTACGCGCACGTTCCGACCTTCAAGAAGCATCAACGCAAGATCAACGAATCGACTCTGCCCGACAGCGTCGAGCGCTATCTCCAATCCGAAATGGTAGCTGACACTTTGGTAGACGCTGGATACGTACGCGTAGGCCTCGATCACTTCGCCCTGCCGCATGACAATCTCGCTGTGGCGGCGAAGCAAGGCAGGTTGCGCCGCAATTTCCAGGGATATACTGACGATTGCGCAGGCGCGCTTATTGGCCTCGGTGCCAGCGCCATCGGCCGGCTGCAGCAGGGGTTCGTCGCGAATGCTGTCTCGACCAGGGATTATCTCGCTCGCATCACCGAGGATCGGCTCGCGACGGCGAAGGGCTATTTACTGACTGATGATGATCGCTACCGGGCGGAGATCATCGAGCGAATCATGTGCGACATGACAATCGATCTCTCCGAGACATCTCGCCGTCACGGCAGGGATCCGGATTCGGCCGTTGTCGATCATTCCCGGCTTGAAAGCCTCATCGCAGATGGCGCCGTCGTGTTCGACAATGGCCGCCTTTCCGTAGCCGGCGGCGCCCGGTTTCTGGTCCGGAGCGTCGTTTCCGTGTTCGACGCTCACCTCGCTCGGTGCGGGGCTACGCACAGCGCGGCGGTCTAATCGTGTGAACGGCGGCCGTGCCACTCTAGTCATCCCGCACTTCTGCACCAGTGAACTGGTATGCGCGGCTCGGGTCGATCTCGTGATCGTGGAGCATCTTATATGTCAGCCACTTTCATGGTCACGCGTCGACTTGCCCATCCATTCCAAACAGAGTTCCAGACCTTCGCCAGAGTGGAACCAGACAGACTGCCTGCGCAGCCTGATCAACAAAAAACCACTCATGCATTGATTGGTTGAGTAATCCTTGCGGTCGCGTTTGCTCGCATGGTCGCGCCGATCCAGCGGCGGGCAGGCGCCGTTAATTGCACTTAAGGCGGCCGGGCGTCGCCAGCCGTGGTCTTCGCTCGCCTCGGCAACCCGTTGTGAACGCGGCTCATCGCGGACAAACCTTGGTCTAGTCTTCCAATACTCAACTACGTTGGTCGCATACCACAGCATGATTGAGCCACGCTGAGCCGTGCTTTAACTTGGGTTCAGATTTACGGCGAATGTCCTCGCCGGCAATCGGACCATCGGCGGTCCTCCCTGCGCCGGTGGAAGTCGGCGATGTGTCAGCGTCGCTCCCCTCAGACTTAACTTTCGCCCGGCCTGCTAAACGCGGCCGGGCGTTTTTTTTGTCCGAGCTCGGTCGAGATGATCCAGAGCGCAAACGCGCTATGAGCGGATCAGCGTCCTGGAGGAGAGAGCCAAGCGCAGGATCAACGACCTGGCCGATCGGATGCCGCGCGCAGTTGCCGGGCGGCGGCGACCATATTGATCAGCGCCGGTCGAACCTCCTCCCATTTGCGCGTCTTCAGACCACAGTCCGGATTTACCCAAAGCTGCGAGTCCTGCAACCGCTGCCGAGCCAATGCTATCAGCTCCTTCATTTCCCCTGCCTCGGGAATGCGGGGAGAATGGATGTCGTATACGCCCGGCCCGATTTGATTGGGATATTTGTAATTCCTGAACGCGTCCAGCAGCTCCATCTTCGAGCGCGACGTCTCGATCGAGATGACATCCGCATCCATTGCAGCAATGGCGCCGATGATGTCATTAAACTCCGAATAGCACATGTGCGTATGAATCTGGGTTTGATCTGCAACGCCTGATGAGCATATCCGGAAGCTATCGACGGCCCATTGAAGGTAGGTCGCCCACTCCGATCGGCGCAATGGCAATCCTTCGCGGAGGGCGGCTTCGTCGATCTGGATCATGCTCGCACCGGCTATCTCGAGATCACGGACTTCGTCGCGGATCGCCAGTGCGATCTGCCGGCAGACCTCGCCTCTTGGAATATCATCGCGAACAAACGACCAATTCAGGATCGTTACTGGTCCGGTCAACATCGCCTTCACCGGCTTACTGGTGAGTGATTGCGCGTAGAGCCACCAATCCACGGTGATCGGCTTTCGCCGCAAAACATCGCCAAACAGGATCGGTGGCCTGACACAGCGCGAGCCATAGGATTGTACCCAACCATTCCTGGTAAATGCGAACCCGGCGAGTTGCTCGCCGAAGTACTGCACCATGTCATTGCGCTCAAACTCGCCATGCACGAGGACGTCCAGCCCGATGTCCTCCTGCCAACGCAGAGCGCGCGCGGTCTCCTCCTTGAGGAACTTGTCGTATTGCTCGTCGCTCATGGCGCCTTGCGCATGTGCTGCGCGGGCGTTACGGACCTCTGGGGTTTGCGGGAATGATCCAATCGTCGTGGTGGGAAAGGCCGGTAGTCCAAAGCGCTTGCGCTGGATCTCGGCCCGACGGACAAATGGGCTGGCGCGCCGCCGCATGGCCTGGTCGATCGCTCGCATCCGTACCGCGAGAGTTGCATCGCGGATCTTTGGTGAAGTCCGGCGGAACGTCACGGCCGACTCCGATTCAGCGAGACTTTCAGCAACATTCTGATCACCCGCGAGTGCCCGCGCCAGGATCGCGAGCTCACGCATCTTCTGTACCGAAAAGGCAAGCCAGCTCTTGAGATCGGATGCAAGTCCGGTCTCAAGTTCAACATCGACGGGCACATGAAGCAGCGAGCAGGACGGAGCGATCTGGACACGATCCCTGCCTAGCTTCGCAATGGCGGGATCCAGTTGCTGGCGGAGCGTCGACAGGTTCGACCGCCATACATTTCGTCCGTCGATGACGCCGAGAGACATGACGAGGTCGCTTCGCCGGGCAGCAATGATCCGGTCCAACAGGTTCGGCGCGCGAACCAAATCCACGTGCAGTCCGGCAACGGGCATGTTCAAAGCTGTGTCCAGATTATCGCCGAGATCGCCGAAATAGCTCGCGACCATGATCTTGACGTCGGGTACTTCCTTGGCAAGCCAATCGTAGACGTGCAGCAAAGATTTTCGCGCCCGCTCCTCCAGATCAAGGACCAGGCAGGGCTCGTCGCATTGAACCCAGTTTGCTCCTCGTTTGGCTAGTTCTCGCAGAACCTCGACATAGACCGGTATTAGCTCGTCCAGGAGCGACAGTGGCTGGAACGCAGGATCCGCACTCTTGCCAAGCTTCAAGAATGTGACCGGCCCGATCAGGACAGGGCGGGTCTGGAATCCCAGGGCTTTGGCTTCCTCGTACTCCTCGATAGGCTTTCGCGAGGACAGGCGGAACGTCTGTCCCCGACGAAATTCAGGGACCATGTAGTGGTAGTTGGTGTCGAACCACTTGGTCATCTCCTGTGCGGGCGCGCCATATCCGCCCGATCCGGGGCTGCAACTCGCATTCTGGCGGTCCCACTGTGAACCGCGGGCCATCTCGAAGTACGTCCTGAGCGAAACCGGCTCGACTTTCGACGCATAGACTTCCGGAATGGCACCAACCATGACAGAGGTGTCTAGCACCTGATCGTACAAAGAGAAATCGTTGGACGGAATGACGGTGACACCGAGGGATTTTTGGCGGGCCCAGTTCGCAGCGCGCAGGCCCGTTGCGTCCTCGAGCAATTGCTGTTCACTGATTGCGCCGGCCCAGTAACTTTCAAGCGCGCGTTTGAGCTCGCGTCTTGGACCGATCCGAGGCGTTCCAAGCGTGGCAACCGGAAGGGAGAGAAGAGACATAGCGCTAACCCCGTAGTTGGGGGCAAAGGCCATGGCGGACGCAAGCACGATCGCCCGGAGGGCGGCTGCTTGGCGTACCACCGGGACACCCCGCCCGTGGACGTAAATGTGGTCGAGGCAGGTCTCCTGGCTCGCGGGTCATCGCCGCTGTCCGGTCTTCCCAAAGCCCCACGGGCTTCAGTGACTTTGTTGGACAGCGGCTCGCCGCTTACAGTTGCGGGGGCAGCGCCGGCCTGTTCACCGGCTTCCCTCTTAGCTCCGGATCGAGCGGGACCGGAGAACCTCTACGATTTCGATTATCTGCAACAGACCTCTTCCGTCAACCTCTCAGATGACTCTCTCACGTCAATGCTGCCATCATCGGTGACTCAAATGGCTATTTGACATCGAAAGTGGACCACGAGTGGAAGCTCTCTCCAATATAGGTTTCAAAGGAATTGTCGAAAGGCGCAAGTCGCGCGCTTCGAGCGTGCCGGCATTCGGTCTCTCGGCAGTCGAGAAGGGGCGCCGGGGGCAAAACGCCGCACGCCATCAGCATGCCCGGCGCGCATGTTGATCTGCGTGCCAACCAATCCTGGTAGGCGACTTGCGGTCTGTGATGCCGATAATGCGCAGGAACGCATGTCGATTCGACTCAACGAACACTGAGAAGCCCCGCAATGAAAATGGCTGTTTGGAGTGCCGTTGGCGTCTTTGCTGTCACCATCTTTGCGGTCGGCCTGTTCGGGCGATTGGTGAAAGCGTTCATGAATCAATCCGTCAGACAGATGCTTTCGAGAATGTTGAGCAACTCGAGAGGAAGTAGTTAGCGCGACTTGATCATTTCTCGCTTGCCGGCCGGCGCCACTGGAAATAGCGGCTCACCCAGCCATGCATATGGAACCGAGGCAGCTGGACGATTGACCAGATTGCACTATCGTGCGCGTAGGCAGACAACGCGCGCACCATATCGTTTGCCTGCCTGACGATGCGCTTCCGAACTGTTCCGTACGCCCGGCGGCGATGAGCGACTTTGGCATATTATCATTTGCGAGCCGATAGAGATCGCAAGCGTTCGGGTAATAACACCGGATCAGACAGTTCAACAGCTTTCAAAAGTGCTGCCCAATTCCTCTTTCGTAAGTTGGCAACGGCCTTCGTTTGCGCCTCGAGGATCGGCACGACAAAAGCTGAACAAGCCCGTGTGGATCGGTTGAATGGAAACATTGAAACGAGCGCCGTCGGAAAGCCGACAAACATTGCACTAATCTGGCGCGATTCGCCGGCTATTTCCTGGCACGAAGGATGCAAGCTCCGGGATGCCCAGGCTTCTCCCCCTGGGCAGGTCCAGCACAGCAAATTGAGGTTGTGATTGGCCCACTGAAGTTAGCGGCGCGCGACATCGAGGGGATAGCGCCTGCTCGCGCGGGACATCGGCAGGCGCCCGCGTCGCGTTGCCGCTAACTTCTTCCAATCGAGCATAGCATTGAAGGCGCCGTATTGACGTGTAGATGAAACCCGATGGTCCAGCCGTTATGACGAGAATGTCTGCAAGAGGCGTACACCGTCTCTGTCAATCGCTGATTTTCCTTGCTGGGCTGGTTGCGGCGGCCAACAGTGCGCGAGCCGGCGAAAACGCGCTCGTCGAACGCGTCAAGTCAACCTGGCGAGCACAAGACGGTGAGACAATCGAGCACATTGTCTCAAAGGTCTCGAAAGTGGCGCACTTTGTCCCTCGAAACTGGGGAATCGCCGAAGGCATCGACCACACTGAGTATGTTTATCTTTCCTGGACCAGACATCAGGATAACAGTTCAGACGAACATTACGTTATTACCTGGAAGGTCGGGACCGACGGAAAGGTTGAAGTTGCGTCTCCCTATGCAAAGCCCATCGAACTCGGCTGGCGCGCCCTGGCGCTTTCTCTCATCGCCAGTGAAGTCACCGACGGCGAAAAAGAAGCAAACCTTAGTTTTCTGCATAATCCGGTCAATTTCAACTTTGTGACGACCGCGCAGGGCAAGCTCGGAAATCTTCTCCGCCACGGCCGTTGTCACATCATCGAACCAGTTGTCGTGGATTACGTTACGGCGGCGAATGACAAGCCGACCGAGAAAGCGCACCGGTGGCGCGTTCTGCTGCTGGTGAACTGCAACATACCAGGCCCCCGCTACTTTACCGAAAATGGGGTCATCACCTTCGAGAAGCGCGAGGGACACGATTGGGAGCCGCAATCTTTCCTTGCCAAGAGGATTGCGACTTTTCCTCCCGGCTCCTGGTTCCATCACACAGAGCCAAACGAACGGGACGCGTTGGAGGGGGTGCGAAAGGCCTCGACGGATGATCAGGATGGCAGCGCTACTCCTTGAGCGCTGAGCGCGCCAATAGCAGGAGCCATGCGCTGGAAAGTTGACGCGTCCAGCTCTGCCAGCAGGAGGCGAGCCTCGCTCCGGCCTGCAAGCCACACATATACACACACACTGGAAAGCCAGGCATCAGGATGGCTGTTGCCCCTTCAGACGAGTAGCCACAACGGAACTGGTACAAAAAGACACATCCGAGCTCTCGCCCGAGCGCCATGTCGTCCTTCGCGAACCAAGCGAGGCGATGCTGAGGCCAAGCCCGATCCAGCGTGCGCGCAGCGCATCGCACGACCAATAAGCACCCGCGGGAGCGAGTGCAGCGACGAGACCGGTTTAAGAGGGCCCCCGGGAACGGGGCAGTGATAGCGACGCCGGCATCCTCGATGGCGGCGGGACCCTTTCCCGAGTGCCCCCGGCGAGGAGCTCCGCAGCCTTGCTGCGAGGATCGAAATTGAGCCTGATCTAGTCTAAATTTCCTCGCTCGCATTCGTCTGCGAGTCATAGATCTTGATTTGAAGCGCGAGAAAACGCTTCTTTAGTTCTGCTCCACCAGCCCGGGCGCCGTCTCTGGTAGAGAATTCGGCTTTGAGTCGGCCTCGACTTCTAGCGCGTAACAAGAGACCGGCAATTCAGGGGTGGCCATAACCATTTCAATCCCATTGTGCAGCGAGGCGGTCGAACATGATTATTGGGATGAGTCGCCTAAGCCCTGCCAGCGCTAACTGCCGCAATGCCCTGAGTGCCGACACGTGTTGTGGACTGATTCATCCTCTGAAATGGCAACCAGATTGCCACTCGCAATCGTGCGAGGAAGCCTTAACACCGCAAGCCCGTAAAAGGCGGCCCCGTCAGTCCGCACGCTCGCCGTTATGCCGGGCCGTGCGTTGTTCCGTTCGAGCATCAAAGGCCAGCCAGGCGTTGTGGAATTCACTTCACGCGCAGCATTTCGGGGCGGATAAGGTCGCGGACGCGGGCCACCGTGTGAGTGATGCATGGTGGTTTTGTGCCGGGACCAGGCGACAGGCCGATCTCTTTTGCGCAATCACTCTTATCATGCCTTGTCCAAGCCTCCGCTTGCCTCACCATGATGGACCGCGTGCAGACCCGTCGAACGATAACAGTCAACAAGGCCTAGCAACGCCGCTTCTTCCGCTCGGCGGCGGAGATTAGCACCCGCCCGCTTCTTCCGAGCCCTTGGAGAAATAGCGTGCCAAGCGCCCTTCCCGGGTCGCGCGTCCAGCGATGAAACATGCGGGATCTCTTCCTCAGGTCCAGAGCGGGAGATATGTCCGGGGAGAAGCAGAGTGAGCTTCAGATGCCAGCACCGCATCGGAAAATACCCCCAAAAGAAATCTCTTGAATCTCACCCAGCGTCAGGTCGTAGGCTGAAAATGTAGGCAAGCTTACACAAAAGCATGGTCGGACGATGCTGACCAGATGACGGACCTGTGCGGTCAAACAGTCCGCTGTGACGGCACCGGATCGCTGGGATTCGAGCCGATGAACCATGAGCGAAAGGATACCAGGATGAAGTACCGCGTAATGATGGCAGCATTCCTCGCTATCATCGCGTCTCCTGTTTGCGCGGCGAAACTCAGCGGTACTCCCCAAATCCTCGACGCCAACATGATAGAGATCGAGCAAACGCGAATTCGGCTTTCGGGTATCGAGGCCCCCGAGACCGATCAGATTTGCCTGGACGCTCATGGTCGAAAATGGGCCTGCGGGGTCGCTGCTCGTGACGCCCTTATCAGCTACTCGAATGGACGAATATGGGATTGTCAAACCGCAGGAGTAGATAAGTACGGCAGGTCTCTCGGCAGTTGCTTTATCGAGGGCCAGGACGTGAACGCCTGGATGGTAAGCTCCGGTTGGGCACTGTCATCCGGTCCATCCACCCATGTCTACGTTGTCAATGAAGTGGTGGCGAGCAATGCCTTTGCCGGCTTGTGGTCGGGAGCATTCATCACCCCCTGGGACTGGCGCCACCGCAACAAGAGCACGATTATTGTCGGCGCGAGCTCGGTGCCGAACAAGGCCCAGGAACTCCTGCTCGGGTCCACGCTGCTATCTGACCCACCCTCGCCCGACTGCCTGATAAAGGGCACCGTCGACGGCACCGGCGAGCGCACGTATCACTCTCCGGGGCAAATCAGCTACGGACAAATCGACATGACGAAGAAACCGGCTGAACGCTGGTTCTGCAGCGAAAACGAGGCCGAAGCCATGGGGTGGCATAGAGCCGCGCGATAGAGGTCCTACCATGCATGCAAACCATACACGGGGCACTCCGTATCCGGCCGAGGTCGCGCCTTCGCGCCGCTCCCTGTTGCTGTTCGCTGTTTCGGCATTGGTCGTGCCGTTTGCCGGCAACATTGTCGACGCGAAGCAATCAACAGCACCGCCGAAGCCGGATAACCAGCTCTCGCCCGATGCTGCGCTGAAGCGGCTGATGGAGGGTAACGATCGTTATGTGCAGAGCGTGTCGCGAGGGCGCGATCTGGAACGCGAGCGCCGACTTTTAGTCAATGGTCAGAATCCATATGCGGCGGTTCTGAGCTGCGCCGATTCGCGGGTAGCGCCCGAGCTTGCCTTCGACAGCGGACTTGGTGATCTATTCGTATGCCGCCTGGCCGGTAACTTCGTCAACGATGACACGCTAGGTAGCCTGGAGTATGCGGTTTCTGCACTGAACACGCCGTTGATTCTGGTACTCGGTCACGATCACTGCGGCGCGATAGACGCCACGATCAACTCGCTTGACGAAGGCAAGCCGGCGCCGGGACATATCCGCTCCCTCGTCAGCGCGCTCGCGCCTGCCGTAAGCGGGGCGCGCCACCAACCAGGTGACAGCTCTGCCGATGTGATCCGGCAGAATGTGATCGACAATGTCAATAAGCTCAAATCCGCCAGCCCGATCCTCAACCCGGCTGTCGAGCAGAAAACACTAAAGATCGTCGGCGGATTATATCGGCTCGAAACCGGCAGGGTCGACGTATTGGGCTGACCTGATGCCTTCGCGCGATCGCCCAGCGGGGTGACCTCGCCCCCTCAATCGACTGGCACAACATTCGCGGATCCATCGGGCTACGTCAAGTGCACCGGAACGTGGACCCGCGTCACGATCGTCTTAACTTCGGGATAATGTTGGCGTGGTCTCCTGATCGTGGTCATGTTCTTCGTACGGATGTTGGTAACGCGCGGGCCAGCATCCGGACTCTCGATATCGCGGCCGATGTTGTTTATTATCGTTGTCTTTAGCAGCGTGGAGACGGCCAGAACGGATTCACCCGCTGCCATCGCCGTGGAGAGGCTATCCTTCGCGTAGTTGTTTTGTGGCCTTCTAGTGCGTTCGAAGCCGATGCCGACGGCGATTTCACGAAACCGGTTCACACGGGCGCTTCGGCGGCTTGCTGAATCTGCGATCCGCCAGGGGCCGATGCTGTCCAACCGCTGGCGCACGCGACAGTCCATTGCTGAGCTATGAACAGCCGAGATAGTTGGAACCGAATGACCGCAAGACTGTAGCGGCTAGCTCCGCGGGTTCTATCTCGGCGCCTTTCATCCAGCCCTCCTGAGCCTGACGAACCCTCCCTGCATTAATTCCGCATTGTAAGTTCGGCCATTGAGGGCAATGGTTGTTGTGTGGTTTGGACTAGGCATGAAGCCCGTTTCCTGCAGCTTCTCGATTAGGGCTGGGGTCGCCCACTGCTCCGGAAGCGGGAAATCTCTGCGCGACGTCTCGAAAATGAATGCTCCGAAATCTGGTAGCCCCGCTGGCCCAGCCCCAATATTTTGGTCCTCCGGAGGGTTATGAATGAGACGCACGCCGCTAGAGGGGTCTAGGGCAGCCGTATAGCGATGCCCCTTGATTTCATAGGTCATACTCGGCTGGTCGGCATCAGGCAGGAGACCCAAGTGGTTCAGTCTCTCGACCATTTGCCCGGGGGCGGATTGGGTGCCGTGGGAAAACTTGTGGGGAACGGCGAATGAGACATCGTATGCCGTCTCCTCAGGCACGGCGGATGACGATGGCCCGGGTTCATTGATGATCCGACTAAATAGATCATGATCTTCTTGTGTCCAGGCGTATTCTCCCGGAGACTCTGGGGATCCGCCGCGGCTGATCTCATTGAAATCCATACAGCTCTCCTTTCTTAATCTCTTGCAGATCCGCACCGCCGTTACCTCCGCCGGTTCGGTCATCGAGAGGGAAGGTCTATGCTAAGAGGCCTGGCTTTCGAGAAGCTGACGCGTTTCGGGGAGACGAGCGCAGCGGCAGACGCGGCGGTCGTGGTTCACAGGAAAGGTGATGTCTCGGTCCGGGCTCGAGCTCCGGTCGACAAGTCAAAGCGAGCGACCTACGATCAAATCGACCTTAAGCCGACATCGAGAAAGCGCCGGGGAGCGATCCTAGACCTTCCCACAATTCCTCCCGCGGACGGGAGCTTTGGTCCGGATCCCGGACAACATCAATATCCAACGAGACTATTGTTGACTCGAATTCGCGTGTGACCGGTACCTGCCATCCCTTCGGAGTTGCTTTCCCCATCCATCATCAGATGACACTCACCTGTCGAGCTTGGCCGTCTTCGCGGCCCGACGAGGTGTGCTTAACAGGGGGCCTTCCAGCGACGCTATCCATCGACATTCGTGAGCCTGATTGTCGACTGTGACGTGGGTCGATCCGCCGATCGGTCGGCATGCTGATGGATGTTCAGTAAGCCTTCAATATCGAACAGGTTGAGAAGCCATACGACGCGGATTGTCCGGCCTTGGCCATCAAGCAGGACTAAAGATTACATACAGGAAAATTGCGACGACGATGGCTGTCCAGCCCACCGATGATACGAAAAGTGCTACGCGCGCCGACATGGGGCGTTTTCTCCTTCGTCAGCCAACGAAGCCGCCGCCAGTGTCGCAATGAGCAGCCTCGTCGAATTCATGTCGAGTTTATATTTGCGCCGCATAGGGCGGAACTAACGAGCGCAGGACCTCGTGATTACCGATCGGCGGGAGGATTTGCGCGCCCCGGCGCATTCCTTGGAAGATCGTTGATCGATCCTAATACCGACCAGCATCACGATTGTGGGACCTCACCGTAGCTTACCCCAGGTCTCTTCGACCAACGCATCGATCATCTCGGATACATCATCTTGCTCGACATTAAGGGTTAACGAAATCCGCAACCTTGCCCTGCCCGGGGGCACTGGCGGTCGTATTGCTCGGACATCAAAACCGCGCGCCTGCAGTGCTGCGGCCAGCCGCATCGTGCGGGCGTTGTCACCGACCCTGTAAGGAACGATCTGGGAGCTCGAACGGGTCGGGCGGCCGCAGATGGCGAGCTGACGGTGTGCAAACTCGACAAGATCGATCAGGCGTCGCCGCCGCTCAGGCTCCTCCTGTACAATCAAAAGCGCCTGCCGAACAGCGACTGCCATCAGGGGCGACGGCGCGGTAGCGAAGATAAATGGACGACACCGATTGGCCATGAAATCGCGCAATACGCGGGACGCAGTGACAAGAGCACCGGCCGCGCCTAGAGCCTTCCCGCAGGTGTGGATCACCAGAATATATTCGCATCCCTGGTATGGCGCTGTGAGCCCCCGCCCCTGCTCGCCGTAAATGCCTGTGGCATGGGCCTCATCCACAACCAGGAACGCCTCGTACCGTTCAGCGATTTCAACCAGATCTGCAAGCGGTGCGAAGTCACCATCCACACTGTAGAGGCTCTCGACCAAGATCCAGACGCGCCCTACGCCGCCTTTGGCGCGCCAATTACCAATCGTGTCTTCAACCGATTGAGGATCGTTATGGGCTGCTATCCGGAACTCCGCTCGGCCCGCGCGCGCGCCTTCATGAATGCTGGCGTGCACAAGCGAATCGAGAACCAGCAGATCGCCTCGCTGCGGCAGCGTTGTCAGAACAGCAAAGTTTGCGATGTAACCGCTACCGAAGAACAGCGCTGTCTCCGCCCGAAAGAACCGCGCCGCTTCCGTTTCGAGAGCTTCGTGTTCCTCGCAATTGCCGCGCAGGAGCCGTGACCCGCCAGCTCCGATGGGCGCTCCAGCCAGGAGCGCAGCGAACAGAGCCTCTTTCATACGTGGCGCGCTCGCCAGTGCCAGATAATCGCTGGAAGCAAAATCAACACCTGCGCGGGCCTTGAGGCCGTGCCGCCAGCCCTCGTCTCTCATAGCTTCTACGGCCGCAGCATAGCGCTCAAGCTTGCTTGGGTGAGTTAAGTTCATTGCCTGATCCAGCCCATGCCATCGAAAAGGAAGACGATAGAACGCCGCGCGGTTTTTGATCCTGTTGGAACGAGCTGTCTTCTCTCAAGCAGAGCGACGCGCGACCTTTGCGCCTTCGCATGGCTGCAGCCTGTCAATCGGAGGCGCCAGTCCCGATTTCGGAACGCTTCGATCACGTAGATGGCCGTCGTCGCTTCGGCTCCCACAAGTCACGTCTTGTCCGCTCAAACGCCTATCCTGGCCACGCGACCGCGCAATCGATCGAGTCTTTGTCCAACAATCTGGCTCGGGCACTTGGAGCGCGACGCATTCGCGGGACGTTCTACGGCATGCTGGGCAGAGCGGCCAACCACCGCGATACCTTCCGTCGGGTCGGTAGACGCGATGAACAGGAGCGTTGCTGAGGCGCCCTTCGATTTGGGCCATCACGACCACCAGCCCGCGCTCGAACGTCTCAAGGGCGTTGCCAAATAACCGCTCTCAAGGTCGAGCCACAGCCGCCGCCAGTCAAATAGTACTGGCATTTCTGGCCTGGTCTCCACATGCTCGCCCAGTCCAGCGCTGCTGCCGCGGCTGAATCGTTGACCTCGCACGGAGACACTAGCGTCTTTGATCCCTTGCACCCGAAAAGCGCTTTACCGAGAGGGCCCGATAAGGGGACGAGCCTTGCGCTGCGCACTTTTTCACTCGCGGAAAGTCATGTTAGCAGATTACTGTTTGCCATTCGCGCGCAACCTCGGCACGAACCGGACAAACGCGCATCACGGCAGTGAGTGTGATCCAATTGCATCACAATTGTTCGATACGTACAAAACCGTTTCCAACGCCACTGCCGATTCTATCGCTCGCCGCCCTGTGATCTTGCGGAGCGCATCACGGCAACCGGAGCAGCGTCGCGGTGCAGCCAATGCCACGATAGCGTTCTGACCGGTTTGGGCCGCGAGCTCGGATGTCTCACGATTCGTCACATGGCTTGTTCACTGACACGAATGAGTTCAGTCCAAGCGAGTTTCGACGGCAGACCGGAACTCGTAACCTTCGCTGGGATAGGTCGAATGATCCAACTTGGCAGACCTAGCCCGCCGATGCGTCGCGTTAATCCGGAAGGCATCCACTCCTTGCGAACTCATAACGCTTACGGAAACCGAAAAGGAACAGCTCGCCACATTTTCAGTGGTTGGTACGGTACTGGGTTCGGACGTTTGGACGGTACAAGGCTTGACCGATGGTGAGGCGTGAAGGTCTGCTCGCCTGGCCAGCTCGTGGTATCATTTGCCATCGGCACCTCGCGAGTTCTAATCAGGTCCCGTTGCACGTACAGTGAGGAGGCACGGGAGTTAGGTCGTTCTTCCGGCTGGTGCCAAGGGTAAACAGCGACAAATGCCGGCGCGTGCTGGCATTGGGCGGTAACATTAGCTTTGCCCGGAGCGGTTCCTTACAACTTACAACAGGGAGCGGCGACATATACGGGCACCCGCGCGCGCCAACATCGATCGCTATCTGAGCTGTCGCATAGCACTGATCTCGCCAGCAGGGACCGGCAGACGATGAGCACTGACAACACTTTTGCTGGATGAGCTGCATAAGTTCAGTTGGGATCCGAGGCAGTTGAAATTCGTCGAACAAAGGCTGCCAGCGACCTTCGAGAGCATGAACCAAGCCAAGAGACTGGGCGACTGCTTGTGTCCGACACCGCGGATATAGTCAGTGGATCTCTTGCCGGCAGGCTGGAAAGGCTTCAAAAGCCCCAGGAAGCTCTCTGTAGCCTCGTGCATGAGCTGGAGTCCGCAGCACATAGGGCAGGACTAGGCAATGCGAAGGCTGCGTCTGCAGCTTGTCCCTCGCGTTTGTCACGCGGCCTGCGTCTACCATCGCCTCTTACCAGGGCGCAAGCGGCACGGGCGAGCCGCGTCAACCTTGGAACAAAGTAGAAAAATACTGCATGCTCTGCCATGCATCTTGGGTGCCTTTGCAGCGATACGCCATATCGCCAAGTCGCAGTGACGGCAAATGACCGAGGCGGGCCCGCCCTCGGTCCAGGTCCTCAACAGTCATTCACTTCGCGTCCTGTCCGCTTGATGACACGATGTGGCTGGAACCAGACACAGATGGTGCTCACATCCCGCTGACCCGGTTCGTACCAACGATTCACTCCCACGGATACACAGCTAACAGGCCCTGTTTGATGGCACATCGATTGCTGGTGAGACGATACACGGATCCACAGGGTCGTGAGGCGTCGCAACTCCCAGTTTGAGAAGAGATGGGGAAGCAAGTGCTATCGTCAACTCTCGCAGTCCTGGTGAAACGGATGAGGACGGATGCCGTCGCCGCCGTTGTTTGCTTACCGGCCAACCTCGAGGGCAGCGCCGATGGCCATGTGTTGCTCGGCCTTCGGGCCCCTCAAGACCGTGTTGTTGATCCGATCCGTTCGGCAAGCGGTTTGGAGAGGAAGGATCCTGCTGGCTGGTCACGATCGATATCAATTGCGGCAATCGGCGATCTTCTCCGGCTTCACTCAATACGGCCGGCTCTGCCATGCGCTCGCAATCTCCGTCGGCTACACCGCTGGTCGTCAAAGCACGGAGGACAAACATGAACGTTCCGCCAGGAATGATCGCAGCAGAAACGGATGTTTCGGCTGCAACGAGTGATGATCTGTCGCCGCTGCTGGCCGATATCCGTGCGCGCCGAAACGAGTTCGCCCGCGCGCAGAGGGTTCCAGATGACGTTATTCAGGCATTCAAACGCGTTGGCGTCTACCGGGCTTTGGCCGCCAAACGCTTCGGCGGCGACGAGAGAACGCCTGCCGACTTTTGTCGCCTGATCGAGCGCATTTCCGAAGCGGACGGATCGGCCGGTTGGGTCGCCAGCTTCGGCGATGGGGCTCGCTACCTCTCTGCTCTCCCTGAGGGCACGCTTAGCCGCGTATATGCCAATGGACCTGACGTGGTGTACGCAGGTGCAGTTTTCCCGCTCCAGCCCGCTCAACGAAGTGCCGACGGGTTTGTTGTGAACGGCGTATGGCCTTTCGCCAGCGGATCGCCGGGCGCGGAGCTAATTGGTGTTGGTATCACCGTAGACGATGATCCAACAAGTGGACTTGCACGCATAGCCGTGATCCCGGCCGACAAGGTAACAATCCGTCCAAATTGGGACGTCATCGGCCTGCAAGGCACCGGCAGTCATGACATCGTTGTCGACAATGTTATTGTACCAGAGGAATGGACACTGATCCGCGGCGGTCCATCGGCTTTCGACGGGCCCCTCCATCGCTATCCTTCGGTGACTTTCGCTGCGCAGGCGCATGCGATTGTGGGCATCGGCATTGCGCGCTCCGCGCTGGACGAGGTGATCGGCATGGCCCGGAGCCGCACCTCGATTACTGGAGCGCCGGTGATGGCAGAGCGCGGCTACATCCAGCTGGAGGCCGCCAGAGCCGAAGCCATGTTGCGCTCCGCACGCTCCTTCTTCTATGAAGTCACCCAGGAGCTTTGGAACGAAGCGTTGCAGGATGCGGTCCAGTCGACTACGACGACCCTGATGCGCCTTGCCGCAACCAATGCTGCCCGACAGAGCGCCGAGGTCTGCAAGATCGCGAGTGGTCTCGCAGGAACGCAATCACTCTATACGACAAGCAATCTCGCGCGCGCGATGTGCGACAGTTTCGTGGTTGCCCAGCACGCAGCCTTGAACGAGGGAACACTTCAGAGCGCAGGTCGTCTCCTGCTCGGAAGTTCAGCGCCATCAGGGTTTCCGTGAAGACCGGCCATCCACAAGCAACTCCGCACGACCCGCAACAACGGTCTGCCGAATCCCGCGTCATGCTCGCTCGCCCGAGAACTCGTCCGAGACACTCATCCGAACGAGTAGATACCGAAGCGGAAAGCCTTGAACCAGGCTATCAATCCGCACCTCGGTAGAACCGATGTTGCAGCTTTCGAATATTTCATCCGAGCTGCGACTAACTCGCAGCCATTGAGGTAACAATTGTCGAGCTAGGCCGGGGTGGCTCGATCTGCTGCATCACATTGCCTTCTGGATGGAGATCCTTCGCAGAAGCATCGGTCGCGCGGGGTGGGACAGGCTGATTATTCTCAGAGACGCAACCACTCGCCCTGAGTGACAACAAGGTCTACCTGACGCTGCGAAACCCATGAACCATGGGTAGTGCTGCGTCGTTGGCCTTCGACTTCTTTGCGAAGAGGCCGTACTTCACTCTACCCACCGACGAGTGATCCGCACTCGTCGACTTCATCATTTGTTCGTTTCGTACAAAGATTGCGCGCGAGCGATACAGCGTCTGTCAATCTGTCCTGTACGCGATGCGCTGGATGCAGCATTAAGGTCACCAATGAACAACGCTTCATACGTCACCAATGCTGTGCTTACTGGAATGGAAGATCGGCAGCCAACGGAACATCGCCAGATCGAAACGTCTTATTCCGCTGCGATATCACGTCGGGAACATCCTTGTGATCCGCACCAGAATCAAATCATGATAGATCATCACGATCCGACATGAGCGATTCAGCCAAAGCCCCGTCGCGTCGCGCCGAAAGCATCACAGCGCCTCTGCGGCACGTAACCTTCCGTCGTATCTGGATTGCGAGCCTTCTGTCCAATGTCGGCAGCTTGATTCAAGGTGTGGGTGCAGCCTGGGCGATGACGCAGATGACGTCGTCGGCTGACAAGGTGGCGTTGGTACAGACAGCGCTTTTGCTGCCAGTGATGCTGATTTCGATACCAGCGGGCGCAATCGCTGATATGTACGATCGCCGCATCGTGGCACTGGTTTCGCTTGGCATTGCGCTCGCCGGCGCAACTGGCCTAACGGTGGCCGCCTGGCTTGACTTGGCCACACCGAACGTCTTGCTCGTACTCTGCTTCGCGGTCGGCAGCGGCATGGCGCTTATGGGACCGGCCTGGCAATCATCCGTAAGCGAACAAGTACCGTTGGAAGCGCAGCTACCTGCGGCCATTGCGCTGAATGGCATCAGCTATAATATCGCACGGAGCGTCGGCCCGGCGATCGGCGGCGTGGTGGTCGCCAGCGCCGGTGCAGTGGCCGCATTCGCGCTCAACACGGTGCTCTATCTACCGCTGATAGCCGCATTGTTCCTTTGGAAGCGCGTCAGCGCTCCCTCACGGCTGCCGCCTGAAAGATTGAGCCGCGCAATGGTATCTGGCGTGCGCTACATCAGCAATTCGCCATCGATCAAGGTCGTGCTGCTGCGCACCCTTGTAACCGGCGTCGGAGCCGGCGCGATTACTGCGCTGATGCCTCTGGTGGTGCGGGATGTATTGCATGGCGACGCCCAGACCTACGGCATCATGCTTGGCGCTTTTGGCGCGGGGGCCGTGGTCGGCGCGCTGAACATTGCCGAGATCCGCAGGCGGATGAGCGGCGAGGCTGCGATTCGGGCCTGTGCATTGTCCATGGGCGCGGCGATGGCTGCCGTGGCGCTAAGCCGCCAACCGTTATTGACCGCGGCCGCACTGGTCCTGGCGGGAGCCGTCTGGATGCTGACATGGGCGGTGTTCAACATCGGAGTTCAACTGTCGGCGCCACGCTGGGTAACCGGTCGCTCGCTTGCGGCCTATCAGGCCGCGAGTTCAGGCGGGATTGCCGTCGGCAGCTGGGGTTGGGGCCATCTGACGGACGCGGCCGGCGTTGAAACCGCGTTGCTGGTGTCGGCCGCCCTGATGCTCGCCTCGACACTCATCGGCCGTTGGCTACCCATGCCCCGTGTCGGCGCGCGCGGCGAGGAGCCTGAACTGCTCGCCGATCCCGAAGTACGGCTCGCCTTGACTGGACGTAGCGGGCCGCTCGTCGTCGAGATCGAATACCGGATTGCACAAGAGAATGCCCGCGCGTTTCACAACATCATGCAAGACGTGCAAATGTCCCGCCAGCGAAACGGCGCCTATGGCTGGTCGATCGCGCGCGACCTCGCCGATCCCGAGCTTTGGACCGAGCGTTATCACTTTCCGACGTGGTTTGATTATTTACGCTGGCGCAACCGCCCGACCCGGTCGGAACGTGCCCTGGAACGGCAGGCCGTTCACTTTCATATTGGCCCCGCGCCGATACGTGTGCGCCGCATGCTGGAGAGGCCGTTCGGCTCGGTACGTTGGAAGGACGACACGCCTCAGCACGTGAGGGCGGAAATATCGCCAAACACGGCAAGCACGGGTGGCCGGTCGCTTCGGCCGACCAAGTAATCAGGTTTGCCCGAAGCCCCGGGAGCCTTGGTCGGACGGATGTGCACGAATGCAGAAGGTCAGTTTCGGGCAGGCTGCACGGCTAGTTCAAAGTGCGAGCGGCCCGCCAGGGAATCAAGTCCCTGCGCGTTTCTGCATCATGACCAGGGAACCAAGCGGGCGCCGAGCCAATTTGTCAGTGATGCGACAATCTGCTGAGTTAAGTCTTAATGGAGGAGCGTCGCCACCCGAATAGCAAATCAGGACACAGCACGGATAATCTATCCCGCGAATACATCTTTAGCGACCTTGAGTGGTGATGCCTTAACGGATTTGCGAGCCGGCTTTGCCGCGAATTTCATCGGCGCCTTCGTAAAAGGATTGACGCCAATGCGGGCTTCAGTAGGGGGTTTGTTCACAATGGACATTTTTACCATGCCGGGAATGACGAACTCGCCGCAGTCATGCAATTCTTTGTAGCCGACAATCGCCAGGTGCTCAATCACGGCCCGTACGTCAGCTTTGGGAAGCTGCGTTCCATCAGCAATCGAGGCAATTAGCTGGCTCTTGGTCATTTTGGACATCGTGACCCCCCTCTTACGAGGCAGAGAACGGTTTCGAATAGCCGAACTCCGCCGATCTTCACGTTGAGCACGGCAACGTGCAAATTGTTAGGCCGTCGGACATGGTCCGGAAGTGATGGCTTGAAATAGCAAAACACAAGGCTCACTTCCGTATGCGGCGCTTTGCCGGTTCATACATCAGAAAATTGGTCGTGTCTCACCTGACCGACTGGGTCAACCGGCACGATGTTGCCAGCCGCGTCCGCCAGTCGGGGATTCCATAGCGGAGAGGCATCTTGGCCGCACAAGGAATACGATGCCGGTGACATCAAGCGTAAGCGCCGTTCCAAGCACGCGGGTCGGAACGCTGATTCGTATGTTTTTCGGTTGTGGAGGTCTGCCGGTCATCCACCTCAGCTAGGGTCCTTGAGCGCTGTCATGTTCATTGCTCTTTCAGCTTGTTGCGTCGTTCAACGAGACGTCCGATTGCTCTCATGGTGTCCATACGCTCTTTGTGGTTATCCAGTTTTTGCGCCTTGCGCTTGAGTTGATCGATCTCCTTGTTGATCCGTTCGAGGTTTCGTTCGCAGCCATTTTTCGAATGCGTCGGCGAGCGGCCGGCTTTTTTTGTTGTCGATCGAGACCTCGCTCCTCGGTGCGGCGGCCACGGATGTCCTTCTCGATGGCATAGAACCCGGCGATATGCTTGAGCGCCTCGCTTGCCAGCGGCGCCGGGAGCCTGCGGTTCGGTTTGGACCGTTAGGCTTAGAATGGACATAGTGCATACGGCTGTCACGGAGCCAGTGCGGCGGGTCGAAGTCTTCACTGGAGCCAGCCGTCGGCGGAAGTGGAGCGACGAGGACAACGCATGGATTGTCGCAGAGATCATCGGCTGCTCGAGAGCCTGCAGAGCTATATTTTTCCGTGCGATACGCCTCATGTCCATCGATCCGCGAACCGATTCGACGCCGCGCTGCGGATCATAATGGCTGTTGTCTAACGTCCATCATCTGCGGATTGACCATTCGGTATACGGCCGAGCGCGTCAGCCGGACTGCGACTTTCGCCCTCTGCATTTTGCGTGACATTTCGCAAGACGAGTTCAGAAAGCTGCACGACCAGCTGTTTGAGACGCGCTATCTCCTGTCTGCAGCGCACCAGCTCACGCTCTTCATCTGTCGTTGTCGACAGTTCATGGCGGCGCCCAACCGCATGATTCATTTGACCTCTATCCGACAAGATAACCGCGAACGACAATTCAAGCACACCCTATTGCCCCGTCATTGTACGGGCACGTCGGCCTTTCGACGCCACTATATACTGTACGCAGCGGTCAAACTGTCTCGCCAAGTGGATCAATGTGTTACCCACGCTACAGATCCGTCCGTTTCGTACATCCATAAACTCGCTGGCATGACGCGCCAGGACGTCGAGCCTTGTCCTCTTGGAGCCGGAACGAATAATCACTCGGATTTCTATTGCCAGCCTGATTTGCACGTCACGTCGACCACGGCGCGCACACCCCCGAAACCTATCCCAGGCTGACGAGGCGATCGCCGTTCCTGCTGAGAAGGTCTGCCGATCGTGTTTCACGGGGCTTCATATCCAGCCGCCGATTCGACGGGGCCCTTTCCACCCTCACTCATGATCCACCGCAAATTAGATGCATTCTTGCGTGACCAAATGAGCCGCGCCGGCTCCGGAATTGCTTGTCTTGGTGCCAAGGCACGATGCGGAAGGTGTTAGTGTCGAGCCTGCGTTGGCTGTACGCTCGTGAGCCTTGACTTTCGGTTGGAGGGTACCGCAGCCCGGCGGTCCACGCGATCGCACGCCATGTTTCGTCGTTCTCCAGAAGCAAGCGGTTTATCGTCGAGCTTTAAGGGATAGCCAGAAGGTCGTCGTCCGGTACGTTTGTGGCTATCCCGCATCTCCCCTGGAGATCCCGTAGAGCTCGAATAGGAGAGTAGAAGAAACGTTGAACATCAAGAGGAACCGTGCAGAATGGCTGCGGCCATAGCTGGTGGGGATAGGTGTCGATATCGGCGTACCCCGGCGATAGAACGGGGTACGCTTGCCGCACCAAATGCTCATTGCGCGCCTCCGGGGCGTCACGGGCTTGTCCGAGCAAGACCATGCTGAGCTCGAAAGCATGCCTCACACTATCAAACGGTTTGCTCCGGGCGAGTGTCTGGCACGCCAGGGGGATCGGCCTGTAAGCTGTGCAGTCGTGATGGGCGGCTTTCTGTCTCGCCAAAGAGTGGCATCGGATCGGACTCAGATAACGTCCTTCTATGTACCTGGGGACATCCCCGACCTGCACACCCTTCACTTCCCGGAAATGGATCGCGATCTCTGCAGCATCGGCATGAGCGTCATTGCCTTTGTACCTCACTCCTACCTCAGGGATATCCTCGCGAAGTCCGCTGCGCTCGCCCATGCGTTTTGGCGGGAGACGTTGATTCATACGGCGATCTATCGCGAATGGATCGAAAATCTTGGCTCCCGGGAAGCGCTGCCTCGACTTGCTCATCTTATCTGCGAGGTCGCCGCGCGGCTTGAGCTCGTCGGTCTTCTGCACAATGGTCGCTTCCATGTTCCGTTCACACAGCAAGACATCGCCGATGCATGCGGCCTTTCGACGGTGCACGTGAATCGGACAATCCAGGAGCTTAGGCGCAGGAAGCTCATTGAATGGAACGGACATGCTGTTGATCTTCTTCAGCGAGATCGACTCGAGTTGCTTGCAGAATTCCGTCCCTCCTATCTGATGCGCTGAATTGCTTCGGCCGTTGCTGCCTGCGCAGCCTGGTCTAGACATCGCGGGCGGCGTTCACCATTCGACAGGTAGGATCGAGCGCTGGGTTGTAATTGGCTTTGAGGCGAATGCATTGCTCGTGGGCGAAATCCGGGGCAATTTTCCCGCCCGGCCAGCGTCCCGCCGCGACCTCACCGCAGCGAACGTGTGTCGCCGACCGGATTTTGAGGAACGCCGGCAAGATCCACAAGATCTGCATCGTCAATCGCTGAGGAGCTCGAGGCCACGGGGAGAGTGATTTCCGTGTTGCCAGCCCAGCTTTGGCGCTTGGCTGTGATGTGCCCGCCGAATGAGCCGCGCCGCAACTCCCCGGTAAAGATGCTCGGATCGGGCATCGACTCCATCATGCCCGGACCGATCCTGTCCAGTCTTGGTAAAATGATCATCGCGCATTTGAGATCGTCGACACCGACCGTGTCATTCGGCTGGCTAACAAGACGCTCAAAAGGTGCGCCGAAGATTCTCGGCCGCCAATCAGAAAGCACGTCAGTTTCTGGAAAGGCCAAAAGGCATGAGATCACATGGAAAACATGACGCACAGCGCGTCTCGATCACGGTGTAGTACGCGACTATCAAGGAACGAGTGCAACACGTACGTCTGCCCCTCTCGAAGGTACTTAGCTGATTGTAAAAGGCTCCGGTTGAATTGTATGCGGGTCAGCTCAAAGAGCTTGAATCGCACGCGGCGGCACGTTGTATCATCTCAGAGTAGCTCAGAAGGGAGTCCGAAAGGACCAACTGTTGCTGCCATGATGAGACGCTGATGCGGTCGATATGTGTGCAGCAGAGACCAACTCCACTGTTGCGACCATTATCTATGCGATGACGCAAGGAGGAACACTCCACACCAGATCTGCCCGACATGATCCTTCGCAATTTGAATTTGCGGTGAAATCTTTGCCGCAAATAACCGTCGGCCCTCCCTCTGTCGACGGAAGCCGGCGCGATGCTTAACAGCCTCGCTCCCCCAGACTGACTCCGCCCGGCCATCGATGATGGCCGGGCCTTTTTTTGCCGCCCATGAAGGGCGTATTTTGAGGCGTTCTCGCCGGCGTCTGTTGATTGCGGAGAGTTGAGAACGAATTTGAATTGCCGGTGGGCCGGCTGAGTATCTTGCGATCAAACCGCGTACAATTCGGACGATGATATACGAGAGTGGCGACCGATCGACACATTCCAGCGACTGCGGCTTTAAAAGCTTCCACAGGGCGTCGCGAAGCTGAACTTGCGAGCGCCTTCTTGATCACGAAATTATATGTCTGGTGCCCGCATCGGGAGCACATGTGGGTGGATTTGCTTTGAGAGCTCTTGGATCTATCAAAGATAGCATTCCGGAAAAGCCGCTTGCTCATGCATTTGCCGCCTCGAAGGGCTTGAATCGCACGCGACGTCATATTGTACGATCTCACGGCGATGATCCTTGGCAAACGAGCGAAGCCAAACCGGATAATCCGGAGCGATCGCACGGATCAGCCGCGCGTCCAACGCTCGCGATGAGACTTAGCTCGATGGCACTTCCTCTCTAATGAATAAGGCGCGATAGCGCATCGGCGATATTTGTTGCCAGAAGATGGGATAATGATGGCCGATATTGTTGATGTATGTGTAATCGGGAGCGGCGCCAGCGGCTCGACGGTCGCTCACGAGATCGCGCAACGCGGATTGCGAGTACTCCTTCTCGAAGAGGGGCGAACACTTCCTCCCGGCGCTTCGCTGGCGAGCGTCCAAAAAGACATGGATAGCGCCCTCGTGCAGACTGCGGCAGGAACGTTGATGCCGTTCGGGCGTCCGTGGACCGTCTGCGCGCTCGGCGGCGGAATGACCTTATATGCCGGAATAGCCTTCCGCTGTCGCGCCATCGATTTTGACGCACGAGCGCATGTGGCCGGGGACGCGCTCGACCCGAGCTGGCCGATCGACTACACGGACCTACGCCCATTCTATGATGAGCTGGAACGGCGCGTTGGAGTGGCGCGCGTAGCCGGAGCCGACCCGCTCGAGCCACCGAGCGATCCCCCCATTCTGCCACCGCACCGGTACAGTGTGCAGGGCCAGTTGATTGCCGATGCCGGGGCACGCCTGGGCCGGCTCCCGTTCCCCACTCCATTGGCAATCAACTCGATCCCATATCGTGGCCGGTCAGCCTGTCGCTGCGAGGGACCATGCAACGAACATCTGTGCCCGAGCGGCGCAAGGGCCGACGCACGCTCGCCGTTCACAGGTATCGCCCTGCCGCCGGACGCGCTGACGATTGCGCTCGGCAGCAAGGCCGTCCGCATCGATCTCGGCAACGTCAGTCGAGCCGATTCGGTGGAATGGGTGGACACGCTCAACCGACAACGCGCTCGGGTTCGCGCCCGCTGCGTGGTACTCGCGGGCAACGCAGTGCAGTCTGCCGCCCTGCTCCTACGGTCGGCGCAGCCGGCAGCGCCCAACGGAATCGGCAACGCATCTGGCATGGTAGGCAGTGGTATCTCGTTTAAGATCAGCGGTTACGTGTCCGGTAGGACCACGTTGAATCCGCCGATCACGCCCCAGCCCGGCCGCCCCTTCTCCACTGTCGCGGTGTCCGATCACTACCTGGACGACGAGGCGCCTTCGGGGCTCGGCGGAATGATCTACGAAGCAAGTCCGCCTGAACGCACGGATTCCGACGGAGAGATAAGGCTACGGCTGCATTTTTTGGCAGCCGATCAACCCATGCGCGACAATGCGGTCCGGCTGGCCACCAGCCGGGACGGGCTAGGTTTGCCCAAGATCATTCTCGATTACCGGACCCATCCCCTCGACAAGCGCCGACTAGGCTACTTGTCGCGACATGCGTCGAACTTGCTGGTCGAGGCTGGGGTAAAACAAGTCGATTATCAAGATTCCAATTATCAGTACGGCAGCGGCCACCTGCATGGCGGCTGTCGGGCCGGAATCGATCCGACACAGTCGGTGGTTGACCATTGGGGCCGCGTGCATGACATCGACAATCTCTATGTCGCAGATGGCGGCTTCTTCCCCTATGCCGGGGGTGTCAACCCGACCTTCACTATTCAGGCGAACGCGCTGCGGATCGCTCGAAGAATAGTCACGCAGCTGACGTAGCGAGCGCAACGGAGACGGGTTTTGTCGATCAGCACGCCTACTGCCACCGTGACCGCGACCGACGGGCATGGATCGGCACTGCGACGCGCCCTGCGCGTCACCGCCTCGCAGAAGTGGGATCTCAACAGGCGTTTTCCGGTGGTGATGACGCGCGCGTCAGGCGCGCATGCATGGGACATTAATGGAAAGCAATACATCGATTTCACTTCCTGTAGCGGTGCCGCGCCGCTCGGGGCCGGATACGAGCCGGTCGTGGCTCACGCAGCCGCTGAGATGCGCCGCACCGGGGGGATTCTGCCCGGACCGCTGTCCGTGCACCGGGTCGAACTGGCCGAACAGCTGGCGGAGATCTTCCCCGTCGCGGAACGCTCGATGTTTTTTCGCACCGGATCTTGCGCTACCACCGCAGCCGTGCGCCTTGCCCGCGCGTTCACGGGCCTCAACCATGTACTGACCAGTGGATATCACGGCTGGCATGACTGGCAATTGCAGGACCGACCGGAGATGGGGTTGCCCAATCGGGACCGGGACAGCGTGGACTTCCGCTACAACCTCGACTTGCTCGACGAACTGGCAAGTGTCCAGCGCGTCGCCGCGGTGATCGTCACCCCGGAGGTCAACTTCTTCCCGCCTGAATACCATCAGGAACTGCAGAGGCTGGTGCATCGGCACGGCGCCCTGCTGATCCTTGACGAGGTGATGACCGGATTCCGCTACGCCCTTGGCGGGTACCACATGGCGATCGGCCTCACGCCCGATCTGATTACACTGAGCAAAGGACTGGCGAACGGAATGGCGCTGTCGGCAGTCGCGGGTCGTGCGGACGTACTGGCCGCGGCCGAAAAGACATACATGGGAAACACTTACCAGCGCGAAGTAACCCCGTTCGCCGCCGCATTGAGCACGCTGCACGCCCTGCGCGACGGGAGCGCCCTGGCCCGGATGCGCGAGGTCGGCGAGCAATTGATCAAGGGGCTCAACGGGGTCTTCACAAAACAGCAGGTCGCGGCATGGGCGTTTGCCTGGCCAACCATGTTCGACGTCGTATTTGCTGACGCCGAGCTTGGCCATGCCTTCTTCCAGGAAATGTGGGGTCGGGGCTTTCTGATGCAGTATGGTGGGCGTTTCATGCCATCGGCGGCGGTATCCGACACCGATGTGCAGGCCGCCGTCGAAGCAGCTGGAGATGCCCTTGCGGCGGCGCTGTCCCGCATGGAGAGCCCGGCTCGCGACCCGGATCCAGTCGCAGCCGCAGTAAGGTTCGCCAGAGATCATTTCGTTGCCACCCCGGGAGCGGTTCGGCGCTGGTTCAATGCGCCCGTCCGCTGACAAGCACGCATGTCGAACAGAGAACAAGGCCATGTCGCAACCGGATCCATTTTCCACATCGCCGGTGCTTCTCGGAGGTGACAACCGGTCGGGCACCACCCTGCTGAGTATCGTGCTCGACTCGCATCTGGATCTGGTAGCCGGGCCAGAGATCGACTTCCTCGAACCGCCCGATCTCGGGCCGCACATTCTTGGTGCCATCGATCTGCTTGCGGCCGATTCGCGGCTCATGAGCGCAAGCCAGAACACAATTGATCCGTTCTGGTACGACGGGATGCATTTTTTGGTGCAGTGCCGCCGCTTCGGTCTCGACTTCGATGACGTGCGCGAACTTGTCGGCAAGGTCATGGTCGTCACCGGCAATGACATTGTTTCGTTCGCCGACCGATGCCACCTCATCAACGAGATCGGCGAGTTGCGCCGGACGCGCAGCGGAGCCCAACGCTGGGGATTGAAACTGCAGCGGAAGATCACCCGGATCGACGACTTCGCCCGCCTGTGGCCGCGTGCACATTTCGTGCATATCGTGCGGGACGGCCGCGACGTTGCCGCCTCTCATCTGAGGACAGTTCCTGATTGGGGGTACCGAACAATTGCCGATGCCGCCCAGGGTTGGGCTGAAGTGGTATCCCGGCCGCACGGAATCGCGCCGCCTGGCCGTTACCTCGAGGTGCGTTACGAGGACCTCGTCAGCAGTCCCCGCAGTACTCTGGCGGCGATTTTGGATCACCTCGGCTTGCTTTGGCACGAGGCCGTGCTGCGTCACGCTGAATACGAACACGCGTTGTTCGAACAACCGCACGACCATCCGGCAGCCGAGGCTGCGGGAAAGCCGCTGCATCAGGGGCGGATCGGTCGCCATGTCCAGGATTTGACACCAGCTCAGATTCTGGAGTTTGAGGAGATCGCCGGAAGTGAACTGGCCCGACTAGGCTATCTGTCCACATCAACCCCGTCTGGCGACGCGTGAGTCGCCGGCACCGATCTGCTGCGCCTCACCGGCTGCCGAGCAGCTACCTTGCGCTGCTCGTCGGCCAGACCATTTCCTTGCTGGGCTCCAACGTAACCGTGCTGGCGCTGCCGCTCACTGCAATTACCCTGCTGGATGCCGGACCGGCGCAGGCGGGGCTCTTGCTGGCCTGCGGTCGGGCACCGTGCCTTTTCGTGAGCCTGTTCGCCGGCGTCATCGTCGACCGTCTCCCGCACCGACGAATCCTTCTGACCGCCAATGTGGTGATGGCGGTAACGCTCGCCACCATTCCGTTGTGCGCCAGCGTTGGACATCTGGGAATGGTTCAGCTGTACATGACAACCGTGCTGGTTGGGGTAGCCGCGGTGATCGCCGACGTGGCTTATCTGGCGTGCATACCCGCAGTGCTGGACCGGTCTCAGCTGGTTCGGGCGCAGAGCTCATTGGAGTTCAGCCAGGCGACCGCGATGGCCGCAGGTCCGTTTCTGGCCGGCTGGCTCATCAACGCGTTTTCCGCTCCAACCGCAATTCTGGCCGACTGCGTCTCCTTTCTGCTTGCCGCCGCGTTGCTCTCGCTGGTGCCGATGCGTGCCGCCTCATGCTCAGCGGCCCCCTCGAGCACTGTGCTCGTCCAAATGGCGGAAGGGTTGGCGAGCGTGTTCGGCAATCCAGTTTTAAGGGCCGTTACCCTGGCCACCGGCACATTCATCTTTTGGCACAACGCGTATTCTGCGGCTTTTCTGCTGCATCTGACCAGGACTCTCGAATTCGACAGCCGGATCGTCGGCATGGTTCTCGGTATCGGCGCTCTTGGCGGTGTGGTGGGCGCGGCGGGCTCACCGTGGGCGGGCCGGACAATTGGGCTTGGTCCCGTATTAATGACCGGTTTGGCGGTGAGCGCGGCAGGCATGAGCCTTGCGGCCCTGCTCACCGGGCCCTGGTGGGCAGCAGTGGCATGCGTGGCGCTTTCCCAATTCATTCTGTGGATCGGCCAGGGACTCTACCACGTGCAGCAAGTTCCAATTCGATATGGGTTGGTCCCGCAGCACCTGCAAGGCCGGGTCAATGCGAGCATCCGCTGCGTCGTGTGGGGACTGGGCTCATTGGGCGCACTGGTCGGCGGCGCGGCCGCCGCTGCAACGGGCCTGCGCACCATGTTGCTGACCAGCAGTGTGCTAGGCACTGCCTCGATACTCTGGATCTGGCGCTCGCCGCTGCGCCGCATGCGCAGCTTGCACCTGTAACCGTCGCGACGGCCCTTCATGGACATCAAGGAATTTTGCGATACTGATCGGCAGCCGGGGCGGCTGATGGTGTGGCGGGTCAGCGTTCCCGACCCGGTCAGCTGGCGGCCGGACCCGCGCCGTCCGTCCCATGTTCAGGAAGACCATCTTCGCTTTGCGCACGATGGCCAGCCCGGCTGGCTCGGCACCGCCTTCGACTTGCCGGGCGAGTTCAACAGCGCTGCGCTGACCAAATCGATCCTTGGCTGGGTCGACCGGCACGAGGCGCTACGCAGCCAGTTGGTCAGGGATGGATCGACAATTCGTCGTGCCACGATTGATCCAGGCGCGGCAGCGCTTGAAAAAACCGTGGTCGGCGACTGCGCCGGTCCCGATGAAATAGCTCAATTGCTGGAAGAGCTGTTCGACGCAGAGACCAAGCCGCTGTCCTGGCCGGCATATGTCTTCGTGACGATCACCCGGCCGACATCGACATGCCTCCTCTTGGCCTGCGACCACTCCGTCAGCGATGCCTACTCTATCGCTTCGGTGCCATACGAAATCCGGGAGCTGTACACAGCCGCAATCCTGGGAGTGGCGCCCGGGCTGGCGCCGGTGAGCAGCTATCTGGACCACGCTGAATCCGAACGAGAGCGACTGGGCGATTTGACCGATGATCATCCTGCTATCGCTCACTGGCGCGAACTGATCGCCGCAAACGGCGGTCAATTGCCGGATTTTCCGCTACCACTCGGTGCGCCGGAGGGGACCTTACAACGCACAGGGCGAATGTGGCTGCTCGATGCGGCACAAGCATCTGAGTTCGATCGCGGCTGCAGGTCCCAGGGCGGAAACGCGACGACGGGATTATTCGCCTGTCTGGCGCTCGCCGGAAAGACACTGGCAGACCAACAAGAATTCCTCACCGTTGCCCCCTTTCACACGCGGTACGATCTGCGCTCGATGCGCTCGGTAGGATGGTATGTCGGGATGGGCCCGGTGCGTTTCCGCCTGGCTGGCACGTTGCCGGAGCTCCTGCGCGCCGCGCGGCTCGAGCTCAAGCGAGCCAGGAAAACCGCTCAGGTGCCATTTCCAAAAGCGATGGAGCTGCTCGGCACCGCGCTGCGCGACCGTTTCATGGTCTCTTATATGGACAATCGCACTGTGCCCGGGTCAGACCTGTGGCCGCAGTGGCGGACACGATTTATGATCAGTCGTAGTTCTGATGCTTGCGAGACATACCTTTGGATCAGTCGCTGGCAGGACGGAATTTACGTGCACTTCCGTCACCCCGGCACCGCCCTCGCGCGAACCGCGATGGATCACTATCTCGCTGAAGTGGCGGCGCACGCTCATTTCATCAGTCGCGCTCGTCCGCTGCCGCAACTTTCGAACTGACCAAAAGGCGCACAGCATCCTCACCTGCCTTTTATGCACTGAGCTTGGCGATGGCACAGTCCTTGCCAAGCCTTGGCCGTGAGATTAATTCGTCCGAGAATGGCCGAGGAGGCCTACGGGATGGTCGGCTGCTGCAGTTATGCTCGCATGGATAGAGGGAGCTTCAATGAGCCTGCTATGACCAAGTTGTCCGCAGATGCAGACCGTTCGAACAAGGAAGACGCCAGGGATGGCGTGCGGACCAACTCACGCCATGAATAACAATAGCGGCGCCAAGTGCGTGACGAAATCCGACCAACTCAAGGAGCTACGCGAACTCATGCAATTGCTTTGGCATTTGTTCGAACGAGTGCACGAGCTTCCAAGAGGCCCAGAACATACAGCAGCCGTTCAGACGCTTAAACGCTTGGAGCGCCGGCTGGTAGTCCTGGTTCAAGCATCTGAAACGGCTCGGGCGATTGACCGCAAACTCGCCGGTCGTGCCGGCTCGCTAAGCCGGTGATTGTCACACTCTCACCAAAGCCTCGACGTGGCCGCCATCGGCGGGGTCTGCAATAACAGCCGCGAACAAAAAGGACGCTTGCAAGCCTGTCCGGCCGTTACATTTGTTCGCCCTATTGATCATTGATTCTGCAGCTTTGGGCGGCATAAACTGCGCAAATCAGTCTTCCAGCTACGAATGAGCGCCGTATTCAAGTAGCCGCTAGAAGCGCGTATTTTTAAGCAATACATCGCCTTCCACGTCGCGCGGATAATGCGCCGCCACTTCGAACGATGGTAACAGGTCAAGAATGGCCTGGAGAGACAGCTGCCCTTCGTACAGCTCGCGGTCGCTGTATTCCGTGTAGATGAAGCGCGTGTTGCTGACGGTCTGCATCCCGCCGGCGATGACATCGGCTTCGGCTCCCTGGACATCCATCCAGATGAAATCGACCCTGTTCAGCCCGGCTTCGTTGCACCAATCGTCAAGCCGCCGCGTTTGAACCGGGACGGGACGATCGAAACGAACCCAATCATACTCAGTCAAATGATTTTTCGGGCGGCGTATCGAGCCGGAAAGGTCCCATTCCTTCGCATCACCATCTGCATTGCTTGGATGGAATTCGATCATCCCGTTTCGATCGCTGATCGCGATTTCAAGCAACTTCACCTTGTCGAGAGATGGGCCCAGCTTCTTCCTGAAGCGCGCGATCGCTCTGGGGTCAGGCTCGAAGCAGTAGAGCTGCGCTTGCGGGCACAGGTTGAGAAAGTGTTGTGTGTCGGTTCCGTCGTTACATCCGATATCCAGGATGACCGGATCCGACTTCTGAAGAAGGGAAACAATGTGCTGATGTATTTCCACAGAAGACACCGGTTTTTCCCCAACAGTTGAGATTTGTGCTCGAAGCCGCAATCACATGCCAGACGACCCCGCACAACGTATATCAACGTATATAATTCATATGCCCGCCCTTCCTTATCCATCTCCATCTGGACGCTGATACCAAACGGCAGTCCGTCGCGGCGAAAGCCGCAGCAATTGTCCTGGGGCGACAGAGCTGTCCGGAAGGACCTAAATCGGACAACGCGCAGGAGAAGCGGATAGCCATGCCGGTGTGCGGTCCCTCGCCCTCGAGACTAAGGATCGTCTTCCTCCAAACATCGTCGTGCGGGCGCATTACCCGTCGGCGGCTCTCGATGGAGCGGTCGAGGACAGAGTGACCGCTCCTGTGCAACGATGACCAGTCACCGTCTATCGCAGTTGCAGCCAGCCAATGTCTTCCTCCATCTGATAGTCGGCGTTCCGGATTCGCGCACTCTCGATCCTTCGGCTCACGACTTTTAGGCTGTTTGGCCTGAAGGAGCGCGATCACGCCGGCGATCCTGAGAGCGCGCCCCAGGCCACGCTGACCGCCACTGAATGATGGGCAGAACTCACCGCAACGTTCGCCGATGGCGCTCGGAGAAAACAGCATTGCTGCGGCGCGAACTCCTTAGGGAGCATCGATCACGGCCACTCCGACGGGGCACGCGGCCTCCCAGGTGGTCGGGCGCTCCCGACGGATCGGCTCGGTTCCGGAAGGCTACGCCAATTCGGGCCGTCGACCGCGGGTCACGCTACGTTCCGCTACCCTTCACTTCGCCGGAGCCGCTGGGTGCATCCAGAGACCGCGAGATGGGGGTATAGGGGGAATGTGGTTGTGTTGATGAAATGCAATGTCATTTTCGCAACAGCTTGGCTGTCTCTAGACATGATGACGTCTGCTTCCGACCTAGGACACGCGCAGTCCAGGCGCACGATTCAGCAGAACCGCAGGCACGAGGCGCTCCTCATCGTTGGCCTGGCTCTTGCTATCACCGATACTGTTGCAATGTGGCGAAACGCCAACTCGTTCAAATGCTCAGGAGGTCCGTATGAATTTCCGTCCGCTTCACGACCGCGTCGTGGTCAGGCGCATTGACGCTGAAGAGAAGACCGCTGGCGGTATCATCATTCCCGACACAGCCAAGGAAAAGCCCTCGCAAGGCGAAGTCATCGCCGTTGGCCCGGGCGGCCGCGACGAAACAGGCAAGCTGATTCCGATCGACCTCCAGGTCGGCGATCGTGTCCTGTTCGGCAAGTGGTCGGGTACCGAGGTCAAGATCGACGGCGAAGACCTGCTGATCATGAAAGAAAGCGACATCATGGGCGTGCTCACCGATGTGTTTTCCAAGAAGAAGGCCGCCTGACCCGGCTACTCGCACATCTCACCCCGACGGGCGCCTGTCGGCGCGCCGAAGGATGAGAGAATAACCGAAGGAATTGTTTATGACAGCCAAAGAAGTCAAATTCGGAGTAGACGCGCGCGACCGCATGCTGCGTGGTGTGGACATCCTCGCCAACGCGGTACAGGTCACGCTCGGTCCGAAGGGCCGCAACGTGGTGCTCGAGAAGTCGTTCGGCGCTCCCCGCATCACCAAGGACGGCGTCGCCGTCGCCAAGGAGGTCGAGCTGGAGGAGAAGTTCGAGAACATGGGCGCCCAGATGGTGCGCGAAGTCGCCTCCAAGGCTGCTGACGCGGCCGGCGACGGCACCACCACGGCGACCGTGCTTGCGGCCGCCATCGTCCGCGAGGGCGCCAAGTCGGTCGCCGCCGGCATGAACCCGATGGATCTGAAGCGTGGTATCGACCTCGCGGTCGAAGCCGTCGTGGCCGACCTCCAGAAGAACTCGAAGAAGGTCACCTCGAACGAGGAGATCGCCCAGGTCGGCACCATTTCGGCCAACGGCGATGCCGAGATCGGCAAGTTCCTCGCCGACGCCATGAAGAAGGTCGGCAACGAGGGCGTGATCACGGTCGAGGAAGCCAAGTCGCTCGAGACCGAACTCGACGTTGTCGAGGGCATGCAGTTCGACCGCGGCTACATCTCGCCCTACTTCGTCACCAACGCCGACAAGATGCGCGTTGAGATGGACGACGCCTACATCCTCATCAACGAGAAGAAGCTTTCCTCGCTGAACGAGCTGCTGCCGCTGCTCGAGGCCGTGGTGCAGACCGGCAAGCCGCTGGTGATCGTCGCTGAAGACGTCGAAGGCGAAGCCCTCGCCACCCTCGTCGTCAACCGCCTGCGTGGCGGCCTGAAGGTCGCGGCCGTCAAGGCTCCGGGCTTCGGCGATCGCCGCAAGGCCATGCTGCAGGACATCGCGATCCTGACCGGCGGTCAGGCCATCTCGGAAGACCTCGGCATCAAGCTCGAGAACGTCACGCTGCAGATGCTCGGTCGCGCCAAGAAGGTGATGATCGACAAGGAGAACACCACGATCGTCAACGGCGCCGGCAAGAAGGCCGACATCGACGCCCGCGTTGCCCAGATCAAGGCGCAGATCGAGGAAACCACCTCGGACTACGACCGTGAGAAGCTGCAGGAGCGTCTCGCCAAGCTCGCGGGCGGCGTCGCGGTGATCCGTGTCGGCGGCTCGACCGAGGTCGAGGTGAAGGAGCGCAAGGATCGCGTTGATGACGCGATGCATGCGACCCGTGCGGCTGTCGAGGAAGGTGTCCTGCCGGGCGGCGGCGTCGCCCTGCTCCGTGCCTCCGAGCAGCTCAAGGGCCTGCGCACCAAGAACGACGACCAGAAGACCGGCGTCGAGATCGTGCGCAAGGCGCTGTCCTGGCCGGCCCGCCAGATCGCGATCAACGCTGGCGAAGACGGCTCGATCGTGGTCGGCAAAGTCCTCGAGAACGACCAATATTCTTTCGGCTTCGACGCCCAGACGGGCGAGTACAGCAATCTCGTCACCAAGGGCATCATCGATCCGACCAAGGTCGTGCGCATCGCGGTCCAGAACGCGTCCTCGGTGGCGGCTCTGCTGATCACCACGGAAGCGATGGTCGCCGAGCTGCCGAAGAAGGCCGCGGTGGGTCCCGCAATCCCACCCGGCGCCGGCATGGGCGGTATGGATTTCTGACTGCGCCCCTCAAAGCGCCGACACATGCGGAGCCCTGGCAGGAATGCCAGGGTTTTTCAACTTCGGGCGAACCATCTAGACACCATTTGAGGGTGACATCGAGAGCCGCATCGGTCATCCATGTCAGTAACGGTTGGCCCGACCAAGCCGTCTGGTCTGACGTGTCCCCTCGGCCTCGGCAGGGTAAAAAACGAGCCCAGCTTGTGACGGGCCCCTGGCTTGCCGGCCATTCGGTCTGACGAAGCCGCCTCTGTTCATTCGAATCTTCGAAGATTCTTGTCTGAGCAGACGCATAGCTCGTACCAAGCTAGGCTTTTACCCTTCCGCCGACATTCCAATTCTGATGCGTAGTCCGAAGCGCCAGATACCGTTCCCGGCTTCGGTCCGACATTTCATCAGGCCGCTTTGAAACACACTTCAAGAGAACGGATCCCTCAATTCCGCGGTCCATCTTCCTGGTATCGACATATCGATCTTGGAGCGACGTAACAGCATTGTAATTGATGGTGTTGAATGTTTGATAGGCAGACCGCGGGACTCTAACGAAGCAACCACTTGCTTAAGAGGCTGCAAAGATACTCCACTGCTACGAGCCATTCGCTTTGATCAAAGATCAAGCGGTGCGGCGAATTGTCCGGGCTGTACAAGCAACGGCCAAAGTCCACAGAGCCGACCGAGCACTGAACGCGGCCGCAAGACCGCCAACCTGATACATCTGTTTCACGAAAGAAAGGTCCCCAGCGAGGACCTCTCGCTGAAGTCAGATTGATGTTACCGAACCGCTGCTCGCCGAAATCAGCGGCCGTCCTTTGGGCTGAAAAAATACGAAATGAAAATTACCTGCCCATCCCGGCATGATCTGAGCGAATCTGGGTTCCGAAAATAACAGATGTGAATCTTAGCTGAGAATTCTAGATCAATGGCTGAGGTATCATAGTTCCACCTGCCAATATTTCGCTCATCGGCGGCCCGGAGGACACAGCTCGGTCTCGCCGGCGCCGGGCCTGATTTCACAAGATGCGGGCAAGAGACCATGCAGCGGATGAGCAGCGTGGGCGAGCGCCAGACGACGAGCAATGGTCAGCGTCCGGTTGCTCCACTAATCAAAGATATGCCGGCAGCTTGAAAGGAGAGCTGCACGTAGAATATGGAAGGCTCGTTCTACGCCGACCTGACGGTAACGACTCGCGATCTCAAAGCAGGGCGGGACGAGCCCAAGCGCATCAAAGGATCGATTACATCTTTCCAGAAATGAAGCTGTTCTGTTGGCCTGCTGCATACCAAAGGGCGGCAACACTGCTGACTCTCGCTTGCGTCGAAATCGGCCTGCTCGAACGAAAACGCATTGAGGACAACGCTGGGCAAGCATTGCCGGTAACGGAAGAGCTCTCCTGCCGACCACCCGCCGACCTGGCGCACCGAGAGCCGCGACTCTCCATCAGAGCCGAGGTTCGCAAATGAAGCCTATGACCGCCTGCACCTAAGATGCGGATGAACTCTTCTTTTGTAGATCAAGCCACCTTGTCAGCTAGCGTTTTCAGCGCGTGGCTGAGAGGACGCGCAAGCTCCCCGAATACGCGGCCTGGCTGTAACACTTCGCCGATGGTAGCCGTGCGTCCGGATGTCTTCGCGGATTTGCTCGCTCACCGACCGCACGACGCGTTTCTTCCGCCAGTTCCTGTTGAAATGGAGCGGAATGGAATCGCCCCGAGGAACAACGAGAAGGTCGTTCCGTTCGTTCACGTAGATATCGTACATGGATCCTCGCTCCCGACGAACATAGGCCGATGCTCAAGCGTTTTGGTGACTTTGACGACACGGTCGCGAGAAACCCACATGAGCCGCTTTGCTCCTCGAGAGGGTCACAATTGAGCCGCCGCCTCCACGGCAACGCGGCGCCGAGCGTGAACTAGCCGAGTCGCAAGAATCCCGCACGCGGACATCGAAAGACGCCTCGGCGTCTTCCACAAGTTCGGTTTCCACGTCGGTCTTCAAATTACTCAGCATGCTGCGGCAATAACCTGCAACGTAGTGAGCGAGAGGAAGGCCTCGGGGTCTACGAGCAGCTTGCCGACCAACCTTTTGACGTCCTCTGGAGAACGGCCCCAGCACCTCTGGGGGCCAAGGGCCGGTACTGGGGCCGCCATCTTGCCTGACTCAGGGATAAGAGACGGGCAACTTGACAATAAAGAGCGGGCCAAACTGGGCAATTAGCATATGTGAATCTCGGCCACGTTTTCCAACGAGAAGCGATCGTAGCCGACCTTACACCCCCGCCTGAACTGGATGCGCGCCAATATTCTTTTCACCAAAGCGGCGGTTGACTCGCTTCTGAACGTTGGGCCCCCTCTGTCGCGAGGTCGGCGCAGCGTCTCGGTTCGAAATCGAACCGACATCGATCGGGCCGACTTCGTAAAGCTCTATGTGGGGAATCACCGGTGCCAGTCGGTGGGACGGTCCGGGTCGCCGTCTGGCAGGCCGTCAGTCTGATCAAGACTTTTCCGCTTCGCAAGAATTCTGCGGAGTGACCGGTGCCACGAGCCTGCTGCAGGTCGTTCGCCATCGGGGAAGCGGACAACGCCGGGCGCCACGTTCTAATGCGGAGTAAAGGGGTCCTCAGAACCGACGGTGCGCTCTGACCGGCAATTCCGCGGGCGTCCTGTTGCCTAGCGTCCCCCGCACAAATTCTGGGGCTCTGGCGAGCGAGCTATACCAATGTGTATTCCGGCGAGCCGCAGGGATAATTGGCATAAAGCGCAGGGGCAATCATTCTGGCTGCATGGCTATGTCCTCTCAAGTTTGCGCCCTTTTCGAGGAGGCGCCGGAACGCTCAGCCGGAGTTCGTGCTTCCAGCCTGTACTCCACTCTGATCGATGACCTCAGTCAGCTAAATTTCGCAGACGCGGATGACCGTCGAGCATTCCCTCCGACCCTACATAGTATGCTGGCAAGGCATGGACTGTTCGGGCTCACCATACCGGCAGATCGCGGCGGATTGGCTCTTTCCCTGCAAAAGGCCATCGAGCTCATCTCTGCCACTGCATCTTTCGATGTCTCCGCTGCCTCTACCCTCGTCATTCATAACTTTCTGGCCTTGCCCTGCATCGAAGCGGCACCGCATCTGCCCAACCAAGAGCAGGTCATACGGGGTGCAACACGCGGCGATCTTTGCGCTTTCGCTTTGACGGAGCCTGGAGCAGGTTCTGCCCCGAGGCACATAGAAGCTTCGGCATTCATGCATGAAGATAAGGTCCGCATCTGCGGCCGTAAGATTTGGATTGGCCTCGCTGACTGGGCCCGGTGGATCGTTTGTTTTGCGCGAGCGTCCGGTCATGATGCCAAAGGTCGCCTCGTTGGTATACTGGTTGATAGGCAGGCTCCCGGCCTTAAAGTCACGCACGAGCATCGCACCCTCGGTTTGCGTGGAATTATACAGAATACTCTCGAGTTCCAGGATGTCGAGGTGCCACGTGCTTACGTGCTTTCTCGCGACCAAGACGGTTGGGGCGCAGCGGCATCCAGTATGAACCGCGGCCGAATAGGTGTGGCTGCGATGGGCCTTGGCGCCCTTGAGCGCGCGATCCAGGTCGCGGCTTCATATGCAAATCATCGTCGCCTAGGTAAGCTGCGCATGATTGAGAACAGCTACATAGAGCAGCTGTTTGGGCAGATGGTACTTCGCCGCGAAGTCGTGAAGGCGATGCTTACGGCATCCTGCCGACTCGTCTCTGGGCGGGGATCTCCCAATAACCACCTTGCGTCGGCAACGAAGGTACTGTCGTCCGAATGGTGCGGCCTTGTCGCCGATCAATGCGTCCAACTGTTGGGTGGCCGAGGGTACGATGAGGGGACGCCCTTAGCTAAAATCTATCGTGACGCCCGTATTCTCCGCATCTTCGAAGGTCCGACGGAGACGCTTTTATCCCATCTTGGCCGTTGTCTTCTTTCCAGAGCCACACGCGACGAAATAGCCGATCTTTTTGTCTCTCTGGGTGCAGCGTCGGTCCATGCGGACGCCGTTGAGGAGCTCCGCGGCCTCGATGAGACAGATGGTGCCGTGCTAATCTATGCAGGTTGGCTCACCACATTGGGATTAGCACAAGCTGTCATGACTGCTGGCACTTTCACTGCCTCGAACTGTGCCACAGCGGCGGCCGATCTGGTCAGCACCGAACTCGCTGCTGTGCGTTCTCGCGCGCCGACGCGCCTAAGTGTCGAACGCCGCAGTCATGCCAGCCAGACGCTGGCCAGTTTTCTTCAAGACGCGGCATGCTCCATCCGCTCCCCTGTTCTCTCAGACGATTACCTTAAATTGGTACAATATGTCTAACGTCCAGCCACGAGCTGGAGCGAAGGCGAACTGCCACACAGGCATTGCGGATGCGCCGAGTCTCCTCCAGCATGACCTGACCTTGTCAGGGACAATAAGTCGCCGACCACGCAAAGCTGCCAGTTCATGATGGCGCATCGCGTCAGCCTTGAGATGCTCCATCCACCGCCCCGCCGGACGAAGGATCCACGATCGCACGGGGCGGGACTTTCCGTTGAAAGCGATCGGGTGGCTCCTGCAGCATTTTCGCTCTGGACCGTTGCTTGCTCGCGGCGTCCGCATTTGAGACACGTTGAACGGCATACGCTTGCTAAGGCTTGTATCCGCGGAACAATCCCTACTTCACTGAATCGGTGCTCAAAACCGACTTGCATTTTATCTTTCTGTCGATACCTACGACGAGGCAAGCGTCGCCCCCTGCTCCCCCTTCTGCATGTCTCGTAAGACGAACGCGAATAACCTTCACACCCGCTCGTTACTGAAATGAAGGAAATTACAGACGTCAGAGTATTTTGCCTCATTCAAGCGGAATCCAAATGCCGATATTCGGCTCGTCAGAACACACGGATCGAAAGCAAACGCCTCGAAGCCGTTCGAGCAATCTAATCGGACGTAGTCATCTGTCCGCACGACAGCCTGAACGTTTATTCCGCAAAGATCATAATATTCTAGCCGCGCAGCGGTCGCTGCCTCGCTCGTTGAAAAGAGCGACAAAGCGAGATCAAAGGGCGTCTGGCAGATTAGCGTGAGAAATTCGATTGGACGATCCATGGTGCCAAGAAAATTGAACGGCAACATGCAAAGCACTCTTCCGTCATATCGCCGCATGATCTCACCGACCAGACGCCTTCTTTTGAAGAATCTGTTGGCCTCGCAGCGGACAACAGCCGCGTTGTCATCCTTTAACCTTCGCGCACGAGGTGGATTGATATCGACACCGAGGTAATCACTGTCATCGTTCTTGATGCCGACAAGGCGGTAGCAACTGCAACCTACCTCAATAATCAACCGGTATGTGGTCGAACGCAGGAGTTCAAGATAGAAGGCTCTCTCACGTTCATGGAACTGACGCACCCGAGCGGTGAAGTAGCCCGGACGCATGAGCCGCATACCTTCGTCGCCCAGATAGATCGCTCGATTCGCTTGGCGAGATCGGAATGCAGAGGAGTTCATTGGCGCCTCATCTGATCCCGCTTGGCCGAAACATAAAGTCTGCGACATCGTTGTCCGATCGCCGTGGTTAATTCATCGCTCAGCATATTCGCGGCCAAAGCCACATCTGCAACGGTCTGCTCGGGGCAGATCAGGTCGACCGTTGTACCCGGCGCAGTCCAGCTCTCGGGCAAATCCGTCACATCGATACTGATGAGATCCATCGAAACGAAGCCGACGATTGGCGCGCGAGCACCACATATGAAGACATGACCTCGACTGCTGAGACTACGCGGAAACCCATCTGCATAACCGATAGAGGCGGTCGCGACACGCATCCGTCTCTTCACTGGGTATGACCTGTGGTATCCGATCGCTTCCCCGACCTTTACCCTGCGACTTTGAAGGATTCGCGTTCGCAGGCGGACGACTTGCGACGGCCTGAAGTCGGGATCACCGGATATTGAAAGGCCGAGAATTCCTCCACCCGACCGTATGAGGTCGAAATGAAATTCACATCCGGCAAATAGTCCCGCGGAGTTCGACAGCGAAAGGATCGCTTTGGGAAACAGATAGGTGAGTTTGCGGAACTGATACAATTGTTGCCGACTGATTTCGTTGCGCCACTCCGCGCAGGCGAGTTGGCTCATGAACAGCACGACCGGCAACTCCAACAGCCCCCTTTCATTCTCGGCGACTTTTTGCAGCTCATCGATGGGAAACCCCAGTCGAGACAAGCCCGTGTCGACATGGATACCTGCGGGCAACAGCCGGTTGCGAAGGCGGCAATGCCCAAGCCATGCATCCAGCTGTTCCCTGCTGTTCAGGATCGGCAGCAAGTCATGGTGCTCAATCGCCGCCTCCGAACCGGGCATAACCCCATGAAGCAGGTAGATTTTCGCAGCTAAAGGCAGCACCTTGCGCAAGGCCACGCCTTCTTCCACATCGGCCACGAAGAAATGCCCGCAGCCAAGCCGCGCAAGAAACGGCGCTATGCGGAGCGCGCCAAGGCCGTACGCGTCTGCCTTGAGAACTGCGCCGCAAGCGCTTTGGGGCGCCAGCATCCGAAACTTCCGGTAGTTAGATTCTATCGCGCCGAGATCAACGACCATGGTCGATCTCGATGTATTGGCATAACCGGCATCTGACGGATTATCAGAGAGATTGGAGTTGAGACCAATCACATCCGGCATATGCCGCCCCTCATGTCGCCGTACTGGCGCGCCGATCCGCAGCATATAGGGATCGTACCGCCTCTTCCGCACACGCCGGCCCAAAGCGAAACCCATTACCCGAACCACCGCCGATCACATGCAAACCTGCGATATCTTTCGCAGGACGGGAGAACGGGACACCATCCGCCGAATAGCAGTCGCAGAACACACGTGCTGATGCCACTGCTGGCACTTCGGCGGAAAACCACTTGGCCAGAATTGCGGTAGCACCCGCGAGATCATCCGAACTGAGCCGCAGTTCATCGGAGACCGGATTCACATCCCATTCCTGCGAGGTAAAGCTAAAAAGCCAGTATCCCTGCTCGATCATGGGAATGAGGAACGCGTAGTCATCGAATAGCCCGATCATTGGACAGTTCGGCGTGGGCCGTGCGGCCAAATGGAGCGCGACTACCTTCTTAACTCGCAATCCCGACTCGTCTGTTAGATGCCGGCGCAACGGTGACCTTGGGTAACCAGGGCCCGATTGCAAGAATGGCCCGCTTCGTCGAGAGCTCGCTGTTATCAGAGGTCTGGAGAAGAATATTGCGCGGCCCCTTCCGTATTCTTGTAATCGATGTACGCTCGCTTATCGAAACACCTTCAATCTTGAGCCTTTGAGTCAGATCCTGAATGATGGAATCGACTTGACAGTACGAACCACGATCCACCAGGACGGCCACATCGCCGGGGACGAAAAACTGTGGCAGCGATAATAACCTCTCGGCCAGAGCGAAGGATGTTGATGGGGTCGGGTGGCCCACGCTGCTCTGTCGCGCGAGTTCGCCGGGATTGTGCGTCAACCAAAACACATCACAGTCTCGTCCCTTGGGCCATTGTCCGTCGGGATAGATCCCGCGCCAGAATTTTGAACCACAATTGATGAGGCTCCTTTCCTTCTGGTTACGACAGATGTTGATCTGGATCCCAGGCGCAAACCCGCTGGTCCCAGATCCAACGATATCTCGTTCAACGATGACTATTCTTTTTTCCGGGCCATCGCTCGCCGCGATGAAGGCAGCACTGAGGCCCATAACGCCGGCCCCGATGACAGCGAGGTCGTAGATCTTGTCAGTCATTGAGTTTGTATCCAGGAGATGGAGAAGGCGCTCAGAACTTCGCTGCCACTATTCCGCAAGTGATGGGTCTGATTTGGCTGCAGAAACACCAGATCGCCGGCCTTCACGGCCAACTCACCATCGTCGGTCACTACCTGACCGCACCCGCTCGTGATCCGCCAGATCTCGGTAGAAGGATGGGAATGAGGCGTCGACACCGCGAGTGGATCGAGGCGGAATTCGATGAATTCAACCGGAACGGTGATATCCGGATCATCTATGCCTTTGACGTCCTGTACCAGTACGCCGGGGCTATAGACCGTTACGTCCCCTAAAGTCATCAGCTGAGCATTCTTCACGGTGTATCTCCAATCATGCAGCTGGACCGCGACATGCTGCGCATTGCCGATCCTCAGCGGGCGCTCTCACGCACCGCACCATGCCACTCGAGAGCTCCTGTTGCAGGCCCGCAATCGTAAGCTACCCGACCAATGATCGAATTGAGTACCGTCGAGGCGCGCCAAGGAACCAAACTCAGATTTGTGTCGGCGATGCCATGTTGAAATCGTGCGCCATTCTGGACGTATAAGCGGCAGCTTTCGGGACCATCAAACCGGGCCCGGAACTCCTTGCCGACCACGATCTCCCGAGAGCCACCAGGCGCACTCACAATCGAAAGCCGGTTTGCGACCGGCTCCAGAAAGGGAGGGATCTCGGTACGGTAGCCCGTGGCCAGCACGATAATGTCAGCGACATGTTCTGCGCGGACGCCGGTGGCCTGCTGACGCACTCCCAGGCGAAACGGAGATGTGGCACGCAGCTCCTCAGCCATGGTGTCGACGCGTATTTCGACCTGAGCGGGATACGAACCTCGACCAACCTCGCGATCGTAAAGTGCGTTGTAGATCGCGCGTAGTGTCGATGGGTTGACGCCATCGCTCGCCAAAACCTGCCGTGCAAGGGTTTGCGTTCTGGCGGCGTCGCTTTGCTCAAGGAACCATGCGCCAAACTGTGGAAAGAACCACTCATTGACGAAGGGGCTATCTTCGAGGGCAAATATGCTTGCGCGGCGCGTGACCCAGGTCAAGGCTCCCAGCGCGCCGCATGCACCGGTTAGCAAATGAAGAAATATTTCTGCTCCGCTTTGTCCACCACCGACCACAACAACACGCTTGTTGGGAAACTCGCGGCGTCGCAGGAGAAAGGTACTCGCGTGAAACACCTGATTCTCCGGTGCATTTCTGCTCCAGTCAGGAACAGAGGGCACCCGGCCTACGCCGACCACTGCCGTACGGGTCTGATAATCGCGGCGGTTGGTAGCGATACTGAACGCATCACCGCGTAGTTCGACTGCAATAACCTGTTCGCCGAATTGAACGTTCGCTAGCTTTTCTGCTGCCCATTTCAAATAATCTTCAAATTCGCTCCGGCCAACCGAAGCGATTCCTCGAACAATGGCTTGATAAAGCCGTCTTCTCTCGTGCAGGTAGGCGAGAAAGCTATATGCACTGGTCGGATCTGCTGGCGTTACCAGGTCCTTTAAGGGGCTGGTTTGCATAAGAGCCCCATCTAGAAGCAACCCCGGATGCCAACTCGGCGCCTCCGATCTTTCCAGGATGTGCAAGGAAATTTCCGGAATCGGGGCCGCGAGCGCTGCCAGACTCAGATTCGCCGGGCCCGCGCCGATTGCCGTTACCTGATGGCCGCCGCCCTGCTTCGACATCACACTGTCCGCGAGACGAGCCATTTAGCGCTCCCGGCTGGTTGAAAACACTTGAATTGCGAGAACGATGCCATTGCCACCGACAAGCATCATCATGCTGATCAGCAGATCATCGAAGCTGTGGACGCTCACGATCTGCCCGGCGATATATGGAAATCCGAATAGACCAACGAAGTAGGAAAGCGTGAAGACCTGAGAAGCAACCGCCAATGATGTCCCGTCTGTACCTGCAATGAAGACAACCATACCGTTCAGAGTCGAATAGCTAAGTCCGTATCCAAGGGCGAATATCGCTGTACCGAGGATGTAGATCTCCGCACTCCTTGCATTGATCAAAAGCAAGAATAGTCCCGCCATGGTGCACACGACGAGAAACGCACCGACCCACTCAAGCCGGACCTTTCCGATGACGGGCGCCGCCGCGAAGCGCAAGAAAACAGCTGTCAACGTGAAGACCATAAAGAATGTATCGGCGGATTGCCCCCGCGATGAAGCGTAAAGCGTCTGGAACGTGGACAGACCGGAAAACACGCATGCGCCGATGCCGATCATGACGATCGGATACCGCGTATTCGACTTGAAGGCCTCTCGCACGCCCTCAAACGTGAGTCGAACAGTCGCCATTTTGATCTGAGGAGCCTGCGCCAGTGCCCTGCCGGCTAACTCCAGCAGCATGGCGCCAACGAGACATCCAGCCGCGAACAGAGAGTACGCTGCGATATAGGATCCGAAAATCTCCACGACAGTGCGCGCCAGGGGAACAGCAAGTCCGATCCCCAGCATCTGGGATCCGGAAAGCAAGGTGAGATACTTGACACGAGCCGCAGGCCGCACGCGTTCCAGTATTTGAAGCGGCGCCAGCATATAGAAGATTGACCATCCAATGCCGAGCGAGAGCCCGCCGAGATAAGCGAGGAACATAAACGCCGGCGCCGCTGCAAAACAGATCATTGCAATTGCCATCACCGAGGCAGCAAGGGTGATCGTTCGCATCACCCCAAATAGATCGGCGATCCGGCCAGCTACAAGCGAACATAGTATTGTCGCGACCGTACCGGTCGAAATAACTGTTCCTGCTATGGATGCGTTCTGTGGAGCCGACCGCAGAGCATCCACGAGAAAGAAGCTCGACCCATACGACGCGGCCACGTTGATGCTACCAAGCATAAATGGAATCGAGACCTCGAGCGGCACTTCATCGGGCAAGTTCTCGGCGGCGATAATGTTCGCTGCAGCGCTCATTGTGCAACTTTTCCCGGAAGGCACCGATCAATGTCTGCGGCCGTCAAGCTGCGCCCATCGATTCTTGGCACGCTTCCGCTTCGTTCGGATGAGGGTCTCGCCGCGCGGGCTGCGAGGGGATGTCCTTCATGACCGAGCCAATGCCACAGAGCTTCTGTTATCCTGGGCATCAGCGGCCAACCCAGTATGCTGAAGCCCATCAGCCATGTGTAAGCGATCTGATGGTTCGGATTGGAATCAAGACAATCGAGCCATTCGGTTACCGATCTGGACGCGTGCGATACGCGCAGATGATCTAGCGAGAGAGCGGAGCACTGTTGGTCGTACAGCCGGTCCAGCGTGATCATCATTGCATCATCTACGTGACACGCGGCGAAGGCCGGCATCGCGTTGATGATGTCCGTACAACGGTTGATGACCCCAGCGCTCTTGTCGAGAATTGCATTATAGCGATCAATCAGTTGCTTTGGGATCAGATCGGTTTCGGCTTCTTCGGGGCAGATTTCCGACAGACATGCTCTGAGAATATCGATAGATATATCCGGCACTTGAGCTATTTCACCAGCCCAAATCACGTGGCCGCGGCTGGTGGAAAACTTCGATCCGTTCAACCGAAGGAAATGATTAAAGAAAATTCGGTCAAATTGACGAAATGACTCTTGGCCCAATGCGCACCCGGTGACTCCCACGAGCATCGGAATTGTATTGTCGATGCCGGTCGCGCCGATCAGGAAAGTATCGGAATTGCGCGCAAAGGCACTTGGCGTGCCGGATGTCTCCACATCTTTATGCCCGCAATAGAGGGAATGAGCATAGAGCAACGAGGAGTAGCTAAACAGGATCTGACGTGTGTTGAACTGCCCCGAATTCCAGGACAATCCATGCAGGCCAGGAACGGTCAGCCGCATTTGCGGCCCTTTGCGTGCGATATACCGCTTCCCTATCTCCACAAAGCCAGGTTCGATAGCCGCATCGTCCCACGCCCGGACGAGTTGGTCTTTTCGTGCAATTGAGAGAAAGGCAGAAATGTTATCTGTCCATTCTACAATCTGTCCCCGCCTCGACACCGGATTTCGTGCTTCATCTGGCTCGAAATGATGTCCACACTGTTCGCAGAAGAAGCTCCCTGCGGACGCCTCGCATACGGGGCAGGTTGCACCAAACCAGCCTCCAATGCAGAAACGCTCTTCCGTTGGCGTCAGAGCAGAACCAGCATCGTCGACGGGTAGCCGCGCTGCGCGAAACTCCAGCGATCCTGCTGCAGATAATGCATCCATGAGCACGTTGCTGACATTGGAAAACCGCTGAAGATTTTTACCGTGGGCTGGATCATCGAAATGGTCGAAAACGATCCCTAGTGAGGCGAGATCATGAGCAATCCCGACATGGAAGCCATGAGCCAAGTCCGACGGGTCGATGTTCTCGCGGGCTGCTCGGACTAGAACATGGTTCTCGAAACCGTCGGTCGTCAGACCGGAGCGAACATGATGGCCTGCCCTCTTCAGGTGCCTTTGTAGAACGTCTATTCTGAGAAATGGGCCGGCAGCGTGGCCAAGATGTGCCCTGCCATTAGCCGTCAAGTTGACGGGCGAGATATATACGTCGGCGGGCTTCGTATTCGCTACGCTTAGCGGTGTGATGATTGGGCTTCTTCTCATATCTGCACAAATGACATCCAGGAACCGATCCTGAAAACACCCGAATAGACATCCAGATAGTTCGGCACGACAACGGGAATACGCGCGCGGCTTGATAGGTTACGGCTCCCATCGGGTAGCGGATCCAGGGCGTTCAAAGCGCGTCACACACTGTTTGAATACCTCTAGACCCTCTCCTAGCTGGACACGTCACGTGTCGATTCACCTCAGCTCGCAACCTGGCCACCCTCTCCACCTCTGCTTAGTCAATCTCACGGGATCGCCCCTGGAGCGATCGAGATGACGCCGTGAAGAAGCAAGCGGCGCGCCAATTCAAAATCGCTGATTTTGCCCATGCCGAGGCCTGCATTTAGGTCGACTACCAACATTTTGTCGCGAACCTGACAGACGGCTCGGCAGGGCCGGCAGGAGTCCGCCACAGGCTCTTTCCCATTACTCCCTCACGAGCAACGGCGACCTGTGGGCTGGGCAACCGGCGTCGGCCTGGGCGACTGCGAGGTCACGATCTACGCCGGGCGACCATTCCGGCGATTGCAAGGTTTCAGATGATGCTGCCCAAGCGAACGACCGCGCAGCGATCAAATAGGCCCGCGCGAAAGGATGCATGCGCTCTCACTGAACGAGATCCGATAGCTTGCTGCGAAACACGGACCTTACCGACCAGCCGATTGCGCTTCGGAGCAGGTCGTTTCCGCGCGCCGCTGAGAACTGGCCGGCGAGCATGCCGACCTCCGCAGGTCGACAAAGCCATTGAAGCCAACACCAGGAGCTTAACCCTGCTTTGAACGGTTGAGACGGCTTCAATCTTGTGCCTCAAGGAGCCGAGTGGTCGCCCCAACTCAACCGAGACCATTCAACAGACACCGTTATTGTGCCCTCCCGCGCAGCACAATCCTGGCGTAGGGCGACTCAGCCCCTTAAGTTTGAGCCAGGCGCGCTCTGTCGTGCGTGAGCTGTCGGCCAAGCAAGCAAGGCAATCTCGCGAACGTACAGCACCTCATGCGCAACCATCGTGAATCTCGGCACCAAGCTACGATACCTTCGGGGCACTACCGGGACGTGGGCAGCAAATTCGATCTTCGATGGCTTCGGAGTTGGCACCTCAAACCAATGCGGCTTCCGATCTCGATCGTTGCCGTCATGCAAAACAACTCGGGCGAGGACGTCGGACCGGCCTCCGGAGCCCTGTTATGCCACTCACATCATTCTTTGCGTGACGACCGTGGATATTCGAAGCTTGTTCGGGGGATTCCTGTATCGGTCGCCGAGACTTTTGAACAACTCGCCCATCTGGTCTGACCGAACGGTAAATTCTCCATAATTAGGATCAAACAGGGTCGTCATTCCATTCGATGTCGAGGTCGCAATTGTATGCGCGTCACGCGGTTTAAAACGCAGGCTCATCAGATAGACCGATGGATCGTGGGTAACTTCATGCACTATCCGGGCAATTCCGGAGGACGTTCCAAACTCATATCGGGTCTGAGCGTTCGCAGGATCTAATCCCGCCTCCCGCAACATAGCGGTTTTTGCCTGAAGGTTGGTAGAATCCCCCGCCCTGTCACTTCGCAACAACGCCTTGAGATCTTCATACCGTCGCTGCCGCACTGCCGCCGAGACATGATTTTCAGCGCCCGGTACCAGCGCGCGCATTCGAGACGATGGACTTCTGGCGAGATTGAGGAGCCACTCAGCTGCCAAGCCCACGCAGATGCCATTGACATTGGCGCCAGATAATTCGGCAGTTCTGTATCGGAACAAAGGCTGGCTCGGCTCCGCCGGAGAGGCTGAACCTGAACCGGAAGACAGAGAAGAGGTGGTGAGGTCCGATGAGACAGGGGTGTGGACGTTCGCATCCGAGGTATGCGGCCTGCTGCAGCAGAGCCCCATTTTATCCGACAGCTCTTCGGGAGGCAGGGTCTCTTCCTGCGCGAGAGCCGTAAGCACCTGCTCGAAGTTGCTGTTATCCGTCGACTGACTCAGTTCATCCGCTTGATCGGCGCGCGTGGCTTGGTCAATTACCGGATTGAACATGGCAGTCCCGTGCCTCTAGCGTATGCTTGCCTGGACCGAGTGGGGCTGGGCGAGCTCTACCTGCGAATGGTATTGCGGCAAGCTGACGACGAGCTGACGAGCAAGAATAGGTTGGAGAAGCCGCCGAATGGCGTCTCTTGGATGGCCACCTTTCCGCTTACCTAATCCCGGCCGAAATGCCGGCGCCCTGGTCGACGACTTCAAGGATACGGAGTGGCCGGGCACAGTCGTCGGTGGATGCAATTTTATCCCGAGCTCGGGTTTGGCGCGGCTCTCCACGCAGATTTGACGCGGCGATGGCCCGATTCTGACGATGTCGTTCCCTCAATTCGCCAGCACAGGACTCGCCGGGCCGGTGCGTTATCATCACCTCCTGTTTCGCTCGGCTGGCAAGCCCGCGAGGTTAGGCAAACAGAACCGCCGACACTTTCCGTTGCGGTGTGGGGCTGACAACAGCGCCGAACCACTGCTTTTCATCTGCCACGCGGACAATCCTTAGCCTACCTCATAATGCGGTCGCACTCATGCGAGCAAACCACATTGCCGCCTCCGATGGGCCGAGCCCAACGACGCCTACAAAGCCCGATGGCGGCATTGGGATGTCCCGATGAGTTGGCCTCCACAGATGCAGGCAATACCGACTGTTATTTACATATTGCGAGTGTGGGGGATGCAGCTGCATCACGCATTCCTCTTCATCCCAGAACAGGTCTTTGACGAAGCACATCTCTTCCCAATTCGGACAACGTCGCGGCGTTGAGACAGCAACATGCTCCCAGCCAGGACGAATTAATCCGCTGATCCTCAGTTCACAGCCGCAAGGTCCCTGTACAACGAACATGCCGCAAGGACCTGATCCTGGAAGGCTGGCAAGCTGGCCATATTGTACGCGACCGGCCTCCAGCTTCTCTATTACTTGCGTCCGCACGTTTCCTCCTTTGCCTCGTGGACCGCCTTGAAGTCGATGTAGATGACGTTGTTGTTTTGCAACTCACAACTTGGCGCATGTTCCGTCCTCTTTGGGACGGCGCTCCAATACCATTCTTCAGCGAACCACCTGCTGAGAAAGCCGCAGATGTCCATCACTTGTTCTCCTGTCTTTTTGGACGCTGACGCCCTGCCCAGGGCGCTTGCCAGTCCTTGCGGGGCCTTTATTGCCCGAATGCAAACCGTGCAAGATCCACTCGATATGACCCGGCGCATAGGTTGAGAATTGCCACTCTGGGAGGCTCGGCGGTTATGGGAGCCGACATCTCGATCACCGCACAAGGCCCATGCGGAGCGCCTTGCTCATCGACTGCAGCGTACACCGCCGAACAACGTGCGCATCAGCATACGATGTATGCCTTGAGCTTTAGCAGTTAACGCACAATGTTTCGTTGCGTGCGCCGCGTCGAGGTCACGCGGAGATGCGCTTGATCCTACAGAGGCGTCGAGGGCCACCACCTCATCGTCGCCGGATCGACCACAATGCTTGGTATGCACTCCGACATGGCCTGACATCTACATTCCATTATCGCTCGCAATACCACAGCATATTTCGCCTATCCTCGTTCAATGCTTCGCAAGGGCGATATTGCTGCCTTACCACCTGTCCTACGATCATTCGCCGCTTTCTGCTCGCCGGCTCTGAAACAGTGCCAATGCGTCATCTATGTGACCGTAATTGATTCGTGCGGTAGCAAAATCGAAATGCGCTCGCGTTACGCCGTGACGGTTAAGCATACATTGTCCCCATACCGATAACATCCATGGGTTGATGCGATCTCGTAAGCTAGTGGTCAGAGAAGCTGATTAGTCTATCTATCTTGAGGCACTGCAATCGCGCTGCCGCCGGCTGCCCCTTTGCCGCGTCCCTACAACGCAACTCACACCCTCTATTTGTCGAATGTCGCTAGCGAGCTCTTGCCTTCTTTCAATGCCGATGTCGCCTTCCGGACACCAAGGTGGCAACTCCGACCAAAGGCAGCGAGCTCGCGTGGCTTACTTCGCGTCAAGGCTGCGCCGGCACCTGTCCGCTCGTGGCACGCTGATTGCTGCAGTTGAGTCCAGGCTGAGTCCACGCGCCACTTATCTGGCTATTTGTTTAGTTCTGAGCGATGCGCTGCCCAGCGCCCCTCAGCTTTGGTAGCACCTCCTCTAACCGCCCATTGCATGAGAACGCCATCACCTGGATGCAGGTGGCGCTGCAGACAAGACTCTGACAACCCGAACCATGAAGGAAGACTGCGAACTTATGAACGATACGATGCATCCGGAAACCAACCGTTCCCCGCGGACCAGTGCGGCACGTGGTCAATGACTCACTGGCGCGCACCGAAGGACCCCACTGTCAGGCATTATGGTGCCGATTGCCGTTGTTCGCAGGCGCAACGGCGATGGAATCTATGGCCGCTGGCCGCACTCCTCTTGGGTGCGCTGCTCTGGGCCAGCATTTACTGGATCGTCGCGGCGGTCTTATGAGCCAAAGAAGCTAGCAGAACCGAAAAATCGCAAGGGAAGCTGCGTCGGGTGGCACGCCCACGCACTTCCCGACCTCGGCGGTTCGATTGCCGGGCAGGAATATGCCCGCCGTCAGCGGAAAGCGGGCGCTTCTTTCACGAACCAGCCTTGTCTTTCACGAGCCAGCCTTGCGCCCCGGCTTGGCTAGCGGGATATGAATTCGCAACTGAGGCAAGAAGACGCACCCGGCATACCGTGCCGAACCAGCTTCGAGGCCACTCAATGTGCCTGGAAGCCAAACGGCCCATCGTGGACCAAAGCGCCACCTTCAGCGCTACTTACTTGGATGCGACGATTGCCGAGTGACATTTGCTCCGCGATTGGCGCTGCGGCCGTCCAGCTGAGGTGCGGCTTCTCGAAGCCCAGCAAAGCCCTACAGCTCTCGCTCTGGCCATGTTTCGTCCTCCCTTCTACGCGTCTGCCACTCTTGGGCACGCCGAGCCAGCTTATCGTACTCGATCGCAACGTTAAGAAGCCTGTCTCTGGGTTTACCGTAAGCGAGTCCTTCCGCCTTTTTTCGCGTTGCTTCCGCACGGCTTCGCCAGTGGTCGGGCTGATAGAGTTTACTTTTCGGATTCATGCCGTGAGCATGCAATTGAGACATCAAAGAAATGCGACACCGGCGCTCCGTATAATCACGTAAGAGCCGGCGGCCATCAAAGCGCCGTTCGCCACCGCAGAGGATACTCGGTTGACTTGATCCAAGAAGAGGGTTGAATCATACGCAGCGTCAGATTGTACGATCCTGGACAGGCCGGGAGCGCCTCCGGCAATGCAGACGCTTGCTGCAGGCAATGAGAAGAGCGAATGTGTCGAAGATCTAAACTCACCTGGCGAGAGTCGCACGGGATCACACGCTTTTGCAGACACGTGCCTGTTCACACGTTATCCGAGGCTAACTCGGCTAGCGGCGGAAGCAATCGGGCCCTTCGATATTTCTACAGAAGGCATCATCCCGATCGCCGTCTCCACATTAATGTGGAGCGCAGGCCGACTACACTAAGCATGACCTGCTGGTGCCCCAGCAGGGTTCGTTACGCAGGATCAATTGCGTCATCAGCTGGCGCACCTGGCGTTTGGCTCATCTCTCTGCCTCGATAAGTCCGGCACCAGTCCGCAGGTCTTGTTCGATCCCGTATCGCGCCCGCGTGACGGCAACTATCGGCCATGAGGTGGGGCTGCGCTCAAACACCGAAAGACGTACCACGCCGAATACCTCAGGACATCGAGGCATATCAGAGAAAGGCGAAACGGCACTCTGGGCATTGCACCTGGCGCTACACGTCTATTGGCCGACGGACAGACGATTTTGCGCTTCGCTCAAGACATCGCAGACCTACCACTCTTAAGGAATGGCATGACTCAATACCAACTGACCGGTTTGGCTTCGCTCCTAAAATCCTGCCGCGCCGTCGCTATAGCTGCCGCAGTGACTGCTGTAATCCCGCGGCAGGTAAACGCGCGAGATCAAGCCCCGACTCCCGAGGAGAGACAGGCGTGTATGGAGGACGTGTTCCGCCTTTGCAGCAATCACATACCGAGCTACGTCGCTATCCTTGCTTGCCTCAGATCCAAGCACAGCAGCCTCAGCCAGCAATGCCGTTACGTGATCTCCTCACGAGATATGGGCAAGAACGGCGGCACCTCGAAGTAGAGGATCAGGTGGCCTGTTCGCCCGCCTCACGTTCCGAGATAGCCGCCCTCGCACACAGGACGGTCACGAAACGTCGGCAGGAGGCAAGGAGCCTAGCCACTCACGACGGTTTGGTCCCTTGGTGCTTATCTAGATAGGCAAATGCAACAATTATCCTTCGATACAGTACTGATCGCCAACAGGGGCGAGATAGCCGCCCGCATCGTCAAAACATTACGTAGGCTTGGACTCCGTTCCGCAATTGCCTACCACGAACTAGATACGAGAACACCCGCCGTCTCCATAGCCGACCTGGCCATTCAGGACGGCGGCAGAACGCCGATCACAAGTTATCTCGATCTTGGGCAGATCATCGCGGCTGCCGACCAGGCGCGCGCCGGTGCGCTGCTCCCGACTATGGGCTACTTTCCGAAATGCGGAGTTCGCCAGAGCCGTGACAATCGCCGGCGTTGCGTTCGCCATCCTTTGCTGGCGCAGCGACGGCACTGCTTTCATCGGCCAGCGATCTCTTGAAGCATCCGCGACATTGAGAGCTTGACCCTCACGTTGCGTCAGGTTGTAGCCTTGACAGAATGGCGGTGCGCAACCACCCGATCACTCAAACCTCGACGTTCGGGCGTGCGTCGATGGGCAAGACGGCTTCATCAAGACAGGCAGTGCCATGTCTCTTCAACAAACGCCTCCGTCGAATCGAAACGCTTCGGATGCCGACGATGAACGTGTCAAGTCGATGGAAGCGCTGAAATCAATTATCGGTAAAGTTGCTACCGGCGCCACCCTGACCCGTGCGGAAGCTGCGTCAGCATTCGACGGCCTATTGTCGGGTCATGCGACTCCGTCGCAGATCGGCGGCTTGTTGATGGGTTTGCGAGTCAGGGGCGAAACGATCGAAGAGGTCACCGGTGCCGTCTCCGCGGTACGCGAGAGAATGCCGCGGATCGAGATCGCATGCGATCCCATCAATATGGTTAGTACGAGCGATACCGCTGCGTATTCGGCCGCCGTCATGACCTGCGCCTCATTTATCGTCGCCGGAGCCGACGTTCCTGTCGCCAGGCATGCCCACAGCGATACATCTTCAAGTCCTAGCACGGCAGGCCTATTGGCGCATCTCGGTGTCAACGTTGACCTCAAGCCTGAGGCCGTTGCGCGCTGTGTCAACGAAGCCGGAATCGGCTTCTCATTTGCGTCGGCCCAATATCCAGCGATGCAGCGCGTCGGCCAGATCCGGACCGCACTTGGGACCCATACCATCCTTAACCTCATCGGGCCCCTGTCCAATCCAACCAGGGCCAAGCGGCAGATCGTTGGGATATTTGCTCGCGAATGGGTCCAGCCTCTGGCTTACGTGTTGAAAAACCTCGACGTCGAATCGGCATGGGTGGTTCATGGCTCTGACGGGGTCGGCGAAGTTACCCTCGCCGGACCGACCTTTGTTGCTGCGCTTGCGGCCGGCACAGTGCGGACCTTTGAAGTAACGCCGGAACAAGCCGGGCTTGCCCGCTGCGACAGGGAGACGCTGGAGAGCGGCGAAGCGAAGGTCAATTCCGTCGCCCTGCAAGACGTACTCAATGGCATTCCAGGTCCACTTCGCGACGCAGCACTTTTAAATGCGGCGGCGACACTGATCGTGGCCGGTCGCGTCCAGACGCTGCAGGAGGGCGTCGCCCTTGCACAACATGCGCTTGACGGTGGCGGCGCAGCCGTTCGACTGAAACGCCTGATTGCGGTCTCCAACGGCTCGGGGTTCGAAGGAGATTCCGGCGGAGGCCGATCGTGACAAGCGCTAAGCAATTTCAGCTGCGAATGGGTGTCGATTCCTTGGAGCTCTCGATGAGCATGCGCCGCCTGCCGCGCGCCGATCAAGGCAATCCGCATTAAGCACGCGGACCCGCGGCGTGCGCTGCGTTCCAAAGGAGATAATCAGGTAATGTCATCACAGAAGCTGGAAGCACTCGGATCCATCGCAATGATAGAACACATCATTCGAAAGTTTCGTGAATTGATCGATACGGATGGCTCGATCCCGCCCGAGCTGCGCGGTTCGCTGCACGCGACGCTCGATGTGCATCTTCTAGATGCAAAAAAGCGTGTTCTCTTGCGAGTGCATTGAGCGCGCTAACCAGGGCGGCACTCCGGTCGAAAGCTGATTATGAAGCACCAGTTCCCCTGGGTCGGGACACTGCCGTCTATCCAGCCGGCAGACCCGTCCGGCAATGCGAACTCTGGCAAGCGGTGCCGCCATCGTGACGCCCGGAGCGGCCGGCGGACGACGCCGACTGATGGCGAATTCCATGCCTCCATCTGCATCCCACTCGACGTGCTTGCTTGTCGGCATTCGCTCCTCTGAGTTGCATGACGCGATACTTGGTAGGTGCAGTTCTGCAATCAATCTTATCCGCAGCGACGAGGAGGACTTAGTCTGCGTTTTTGCGGCCAGGAGGAAGCGACACGTGTTCATCGCTTCGGCACTGCTTCCTGGACTCAAGGCATATTGATGTGCCGTTATTATACCAAGCATTTTGCGCGCTCGAATGCGCTTGGTATGACGACAAGATCATTGGCACACATAGGATCTTTATCGGACAAGTTGCCGCAGCGCGGACTTGCCGCGGCTGTACATTGTTCAATTTCGAGCGCGCGCTTCGAGTTTTGCGCAGAACGTCGTTAGAATAGAATACATGCTGAGCGGATGACCGGTACTGGAGCGACCGTTATCAAACAATCATCTCGCCGACTCGTGGATTGGTTTGGTTCTTACGGGCCACCACACGTTGAGAAGCACGCATTCCTCGCGACTAGCTACACTTTGCGACTAGCTACACTTTCCTACCGCAGGCTGGACCCACATGGTCCACGACGTAAACTACCAGCTTTGGTAGCTCAGTTCTCCTCGGTGGGCGCGTAGCATCGCGGCAAGGTCGTGCTTCAAACGCGCACTGCATCGCAACAGACAGCCAAGCTGAGAGCTCCGTGCTCGATCTCGATGCGGGCAAGCGGACGTACCATGATCTTCGGCGAGTGATGAAAGTTCAGATTCGAGGGGCATCAGACAACTATGTCCAGTCACCCGTTTGAAACCTCCGTGATCCTGGATGGTATCCGCCGATGGGTCGAACTCGAGTCGCCGACGGAGCAGCCGGATCAGCTCAACAAGCTGGCTGACGTCGTAGCGGCAGGCTATCGCGACCTACCGGCGACCATCGAACGCATTGCGGGACGCGAGGGTTGCGGCGATCACCTGGTCGCGCGTTCGTCCTGGGGACAAGGCGTGCCGGGCATTCTGGTCTTGAGCCATCTCGACACAGTCCATCCGATGGGATCCATAAGACGACTACCGTTCAAAATCAACGGTGACAGCGCGTTCGGCCCGGGCACCTACGACATGAAGGGCGGTGCCTATCTGGCCTATCATGCATTTCGGCAGATCTGCGCCGACGACGCACGCCCACCGCTCGGCATCACCCACCTCTACGTGTCGGATGAGGAGATCGGCAGCCCGACCTCGCGGGCGCTGATCGAGGCAGAGGGCCGCAAGGCGAAATATGTGCTGGTTACCGAACCAGCGCGCGACGGCGGCAAGGTCATCACCGGGCGCAAGGGCGTTGGCCGCTTCGATGTGCTCATCAAGGGCGCATCGGCGCACGCCGGTACACGCCCCGAGGACGGCCGTAGCGCGATCCGGGAACTAGCCAATGTGATCCAGACGCTCGAGGCAATGAACGACCTTTCGCGCGGCATCACCGTCAACGTTGGCGTCGTCCGCGGCGGCACTAAACCAAATGTAGTCGCCGAACAGGCTTATGCGGAAGTCGATCTGCGCGTGCCGACCATGGCTCATGCGGACGAGTTGGTGCCAAGAATCCTCCGAATGACCTCGCGCACCGATGACGTTCGCCTGAAAGTATTGGGCGGCTTGAACCGTCCTCCCTATGAGAAGAGCAAGGCCGGCGCTACGCTCTACGAGCACGCCAGGCAACTTGCCGCTGAGATCGGCTTCGATCTGCTCGACGCGTTCAGCGGCGGCGGCTCCGACGCCAATTTCACCGCGCCGCATACCGCAACCCTCGATGGCCTCGGCGTAGACGGCAAGGGCGCGCATACGCATTATGAGCAACTCTATATTTCATCGATCGAACCTCGCGCGCGGCTGCTGTATCGCCTCTGTCAGACACTGCGATAACCACGAAACGGGACGTGAGCGTGCCTAAGCGGACGTTGTCGCGGAACCGCTAGAGCTGCGAGCAGTCGATCGCTGGACGAGCGAGCCTCTCCAACAAGGACCCGGTCGGCAGTAGAACCGTTCTCATAAGAGCGCCACTTTCTGACGGAAATCGCGCTGCAAGCTCTCCACCCACCACCGGGATCTGCCCCGACATACCCATTGGGATGTACACGCAGATTGTCAGAAAGAACTTGAAACGGACGTAACGTTAAGTTGTACGATATTTCGGTTGGCACCCATCTTCATCCGCCGCCGGGACTGACGAATGTCTCAGCTGGTCAGAACAATCCCGCACCCTGGTTGGTCATGATCTTCATCCCTGGCGGCCTGTCGGTCGAAACAGTAACGCAGCGCCCCTTGAACGCAGCCTTACGCCTCGCGGCTAGTTGCAATGGTCGGGCATTGCAGAATCGCAACACTGTGGCTGGCGCAAGTCGGCCCAGCAACGAGCAGGTGACGTGAGAAGAGATCAATGCAGAGTTCGATGCAGCGCCCCTGCAGGGCGCGGCCTCTTCCCGATATTGAACCCGAACCCCTCTTCTGGCGGAACACAGTCCCAAAGGCGTTCCGCCGAACCGGCTCTTCGCTCCGTTCATGCCGGCCTGCCGGTTGGTTCTCGTCGCGGAGATGTGCGACCGGCCGTGAACCTCCAGAGGATTTCAACGGGCCCCCGCTGCAAGTATCACTCGGCGTGAACGGAACGCACCGAAGAGATTGCCTGGTATCCTGGAGCAGCAAGTTGAAAGAGCCTGACGGCGTCAACAAGGTCTTGTTGATCGATCACATTGAAGGCCAGTGCCGGGCCATCATCGGCTTCAAGGATGGAGACGCCCGAGCTGCCTATATGTGCGGCGAGCCTGTCTGTCAAAGACCAGGCAAGAAACAGTCGTCATGGTGCGCTTACCACTACGGGCAGATGCACACCGCCACTGCTGAGCCAAGCAGAATGAGTAATCAATCGCCAGCGATTGGCCAGGCAATATCCGTTGATCGTCCCCGTAACGACCATCAATAGCTGCATTGTCCTGCCGAAGGTCGTGATTATCGCTTGTGCAACGGACGCCGAACCATGTGATGGCGGCCTCGCGAGGGCGTTGCGAGGTCGCGCCCGGATCGAAGCAGAAGCGCTGATGGCGCATGTCCGGTCGCGCCTCGCCCGTTTAAAGGTTCCAAGCGAGATCATTTTCACGCATGGGGAAGGTCCAGCATTTTGTGTGGAAGGAAGCCAGCAGGCAATCGAGCGGCAAGGGAGGCGGCAGTTGAGTTCGACGGATGCAGACACGCCGTGCTTTCCAGCAACCCTGCCGATGATGCCGCGATGCCGCGAAATGATCTTGTCGGCCGCATTTCCAGGTCACGGCAGCCGGTTCATCCGTTTTTGCTAACGCTCTCTGAGTAACCGACTACGCAAAGGTGACCGATGCCACGGATCATAATCATGAATGCCGGTACGCCCCAAATGTCGGGCTCCGATCTGACAGCAGCTCAACTCGCGCTCGCTGCCAACTCGGCTTACCGTTCGACGTGGTTTGCTAAGGAGGGTGATCTGATTGTCTCGCCACTTTCCATCCCGGCAGATCTGCTCTCCTACATCGGCGAGACACTCGATTTCGACGCCTCAAGCGTTTCATTGCTTGTACCTGAATTTGGTCACGAAGCGCCGGTCTTGAATGATTGCACCCTGCTGTCCAGCAGCATCGTTGAGGGGCTCAACAGCCGTATTCGTCAAACATCTTCGTGGAGCATGTATCCCTGCTACTCCAGCGAAGGCGTCGCGCGATTGGCGGCGATGCTGGGCATTCCGCAATCCGGGGACGATTTCGCTCTGCAGCGAGGACCTGATCTGCTGAACCGCAAGAGCCATTTCCGTCAATTGGCGACAAGTGTCGCGCTCCCGATGCCAAATGGAATCGTCACGACGAACTCGAACGAATTGTTCCGGGCGGTCAACTTGCTCCGCCACGAGACCGGCAGGGTCATCGTGAAGCTGGACAATGGGGCCGGCGGCGTCGGCAATATCATTCTGGCCAGTAACGAAAGCGGTCCACTGCCTGGGGCAAGAGATACGCGGCGGATTCCATGGCCGTCGTTTGATCCTGATGCACTTTGGGCCGAGATGGCCACGGCGTCGTGCAACACGCTGGTCGTGGAATCATATCACCGTGCCAGGTCCCTCTTCTATCTTGAGTATGAGATCGAGAATGATGGTTTAATCTTCATCAACAGTGGAAACATACGTCTGCGTCGAAGCACAGATCAATCCGAAAAGGCTCTGATCTGGACAGGACTAGAGCTTCCAAGCGATCTGAGGAATGAGCAATGGTTGACTGCGCAGACGCATGCTCACCGCTTCGTGTCCCTTGTCCGCAATCTAGGATATCGCGGACCGGTTAATATTGACGCCATTTTCACGAACGACGGGCGGCTGCTCTTCAATGAAGCGAACGGCCGCTGGGGTGGCGGCTCGGTATTACACAGCATTGCCGTCCGGCTCCTGGGCTTCGACTACTCCGGTTCCCACGTTATTTCATCCGTGAGGAATGTTCGATCGAGTTCGCTCAAGGCTGCACATGAACGTTTCGCCAGGGAGGGCTTTCTATTCGATGGCGCACGCAAGCAGGGCGTGATCCCGCTCGCCAGTGACCAGGAGGCTGGCACGGTGGAGTGCCTCGTGATTGCGTATGACCGGCCCGCCGCCGGCGATCTCAAACAACGGCTACTCACATTGGTTTGATTGGGGTCATGGTAACCACATGTATCCTGCCACTCCAATCATTCGAACTTACGCCTGCTTCCGACAGCGTGCTGGAGGACGGTACCTGGGAGGCGACCGGGATCCGCGTCCATCTCGCCTGATGCGGATATCCGTTGCCGGCTGCGCTGTTCAGCCGACAGACGGATCCGGGCGAAAACCGGCGGTCGGATGGAGTCCGTCAGCGTAAGGCGCGATCAGTCCCGAGGCGATCCTGAAGTGCCGGTCGATCGGCGATGAGGCGCTCGAGGTGCAGCGGCTCACGGTCCGGCCGCTCTCCTTGCGCCAATCGTCCGGCCAACGCTCGCGTCGCGTCCACCACGAAGACTCCGCAATCATGACCGTTCAGCTGCTGGGCCATCCGTGCCGCTTGCAAGCGGGAGCCAAGACGTGCTGCGAGCTGTTCTGCAACGGCACGGTTGCGAAGCCCGGCAGAGTCATAGTGATAGGCAACCGCGGCTGTCGGCACGCGCCGATCAACCAGCAGCAGCGACCAGTGCGATCCGCCGCCAGCAACTCCACCATCATTCACGGGGACGAACAAGAAGTTGGCGACATCTGTATGTTCCTCATTGAAGATCTGCAGCAGGATCTGCATGCGGTCGCTCTCACTCGGAACCAGACGCAATATCTGGGCTTGCGCCGGGTGTACGAATCGCGTCTGGCGAGCAAGATCGGGATTGTTCCAATATAACTCCTCTTCAACCAGCGCGTACTCGGCGGCGATATGTTCGTCGTGCAACCATTCGGTCAGGCCTAGCCGCTGTCCGTTGTGCCCGTCCACCTTGACCGCCGCAGCCACGCCTTGGATGCCGGCATCACTTGGCGTGCGTAACTGGCCATCATCACGCAATTCTTGAGACAGCAAATCCATCAGGGCCTCGACACCGCGCTCGACATCAGACGAACGAGTCTCGACAGAGGATGGCGTAGCGAGCAGCATGCTCCAATCAAAGTCGGGCGACATCGGCAGCGACCAGCTCGAGGTTGGTCCAGCGATTGCCGGCCTTGCTACTTGATCTATCTCTGGCGCGCGCTCGGGGCTGGCTAACCCGGACCTCGCCGGAAGCTTTACTAACAACCCCCAAAGCTGATCCTGATCGTAAGCCGTCGGCAGAAGCAATGGCCAGCTGACAAGCCGCTGCGGCGATCGTTGCTGCGAAGCTTCGTCCACAACGTGCCCCGGGGCAGCTCGTGGCGGTGTCTCGTGGCCATGTCCATTCTGTTCCTGTGAAACGGACGCATCCGGCTGATTGGCTGGAAGCTGCACTAACGCTTCGGCTTTTGAACCGCTGTTGTGGCTCGACTGCCGCTCGAACGCGCCGTTTTGCGGATCATTGTCGATCCGCTGTCTCTTCGTCGATCTGGCGCCCGCGATTACGTGCTCATCATCGCCAACAACGTACTCGGTGGAGAGCAAATCGTCCCAATCAAGTGCGTTGGTCAGCCCCTCCGCGGCAATCGCATTCTCGTAATTCTCGCTCAAGGCATCCAGGCTCTCTCCAGGATCTGGAGCCTCGTGAGGGTGCGGGATCGACGCGAGCAGCGAGGAAGTGCTGGCTGCAGGCGGTCCCGCCGACAGATGGTCGTGCTCTTCCGCGGCAACATCCACAGGCGAATTGACGGCACCTAGGGGTGCATTGTCCGGCGCAACTTCATCAGTTGTGCGCCTGAGTTCCGTGGCGTCCACACCTGCGGCCGATTTTGCCAGCGTCCGATCTGGCCTGCTTGCCGAACCAGATAAGCCGAGGGGCTCGGTTGATCCATGACGCTCGAGGGCGCCCCTCCTGACCTTGCGCAGGCAGCATCTCTGACCAGCCGACCGTTCGCTGCCACACGCCGTCGGGCGCAACGGCGTCTGCCGACCGCATTTCATCCGTTCCGACCGCCGCTTCCGTATCGGGACGAATACCGCCATCAAGCTCGACCGCGTCGTCGCCGGCCAGTGTCTTTCGCAAGTGGGCTAGTGCAGCTCGAACCTTCAGGTGATGATCGGGTGTGGCCCCCATCCAGCGACTTGTCGTGAAGCCGGGCAGCGATGGCGAGCTTGGCATTGTTACGCAGGTACTCGCTGAATTTGCCTAGGGCAGTTCCATACTTGTATGCTGTGGCTGCTTCCTTCTTGCCCTCGTTAATGACAGTCGACTTGTACTCCTTGATGAGCTCGGCGTCCTGAGCAAGGGGCTAGTCCGCGGGATAGCCCCCTCGGCCCGACACCTAAGAGGTCCGCAGATGGCCGAGCGCAGTGAGGATACCCCGCCCGCTAATCTCTTCGAAAGCCGCTGCGTCGCTGTCCAGCGTACTGTCGTGAAGACGCTGGGCAATTCCCTGCTTGCTGTGTTTGACGGGCCAGCGTCCTAACCTGAGAAGCGAATCGACGTGCCCTTTTGCAGTACGCTCCTTGAAGCCGCGTTGATGAGTGCTGCTCTCAAACCCTCGACGAGAGGCACATCTTCAGAATAAAGGGGCTCACTGCTACGGCCTGCGAAAGCCCACACTGCCTGGCCCTGGCTCGACTGCTGCACGGAGGGCAGCAGCATCGCCCGGGAGCTTCCGCCATGCGATAGCGTCGAATATTCATGCTGATCGGTATCCGTAAGGGGCAGCCCCACGCTTCGTGATGCGCCGACCAGTTGGGCGGAGGTCTGCTCCGGCACGCCACTGCCCGCATTGGCGATCTCTCTCAGCTGTTGTTCGAATGCCGCCGGGTCCGCCAAGGGGGAGACCGACGAGTTGTCTTGCGCGCCCGCGCTGCCCGACTGCTGAAGCACGCGACCAGGAGAGGGAACGTTCATTCGCTGTCACTTTCGACGGTGAAATATCTGGACCTCGGCTGCGGCATGGGACAATCGGGCGATCGAGCGACTGCGATGAGAGCATCAGCTAACCGCTTTTCTTTCGCCTGCCCTTTGCACTAGAGTCTGTTTTCGCACACGCCGTCCCAAATGGTCCCAAGATCCGCCTGTTTTGTTAGGTCGGATAGCTGTCGAGAACCTGACGAGCCCGTAGCTTTCTACGAGCGGCGCGACAACACGGTCGCGCACGCGCCGGAACACCCGCAGTTCGAAAACAGTGACGAGGTCCTGCCCCGACGTTGCCCCAGTATTCTTATGAGGCAGATTGCGCGATTCTGTCGATCGTGGCTTCCATGGCTCGGATCAGCATTCCGGCAGCCTGGCCGAGCAGTGGCCTGTCCGCGCGGGTGTTTGCGCCGACTCCCTTAAGCCAGAGCAATTGCGGTCGTCGAATTCACCATCTACCGCCACGCTCATTCCAGCAAGCGATCGGCAGGCGGTGGGTGCCAACGAAGGCATCGCCGTACAGGCCCTCCAAAACAAATGGACCCGGCAAAAAACGTATTCACTGCTCGAAACACCCGGTTCCCGCTTTGACCAAAGTTGGCGCACCCCGCCCCGGGTGGAATGTGGAACCGCCGACGCGCCTTTGTGCGCCCGAACTCGCTGCGGGGATCCTGGCGGGTCACCACGTCGTTCCTTTCCGAATGGCTCTCGCCGACGGCCCTCACCAGAGCCAACCTGAAAGCGCGCGCCGCAGCGACAAACCATCTCGCAAGACAGATCTTCTGCAAGATGGGTGCGATCTGCCGATCTCACTGCCTCAGAGCACTTGCGCCACTCAACCTATTCGCAAGTGTCTGAGCTAACTTGCTTTATGGCCGCTGGTAGAGCTTTCGATGATGCGCCGGTTTGTGCCGCTGCGCTTCGAACAGAAGTAGACCAGCGACCGGCGCTCCCCGGCGGACACAGGCTTCACCTCATGGCGCAGCCTACATGTTGTGACGAGCACCGCACCAAGCGGTGGTCGAAATATCTGCTGCTCATACGCGCTCGGATATACGACGAATTCACCCCCCTCAAAATCCTGCGCGAGCTGCACAATTACGGAGTATTCAAAGTCTGGATCGCTCTCGGCATCCAAATGGATGCCGACAAACGAACCAGGCGGCATACGATGCAACTGGCATCTGCGAATCACATAATCCGACGACGCTCCCAGGATCCGTTTTAAGGCGAAGCCGCGGTCCTTCCTTTCAAGTAGATCGATGATTTGCCCCGCCGCTGCGCCATCCACATTGCTGGGATTGCGGCCGGGCGGGTCCACCCTTACGCGTTTGACGAAGACGTTGTGCGCGTCGCCTGCATCTCCCAATCGCACCTCTTCTTCGGGAATCTCAGCCTGCAGCTGATTGATCCTTGCCAATTCATCCTGCGTAAATAACGTCTGGGGGCTGATCACGATCGTACCCTTCACCAGCAGCTCTACGCGGAATTTCGTCAGAGCCTCTTCTGAAAGCAGGCCTTTTTTGTCATTTGCTGAACGCGCCATTGGGTTCACTCCGGGGTTTGTTCTTCAATGCAGAGCCAGGATCCTGGTCGCTTCGAGCGGAATGCTTGTTCCCAATGCTCGCCATCGAACTCGTCTATTCTGATGCCTTCGATCGTTCTTTTATCCAGGCATCGAACATTGACGCTGAATCCGGAGGGATTCGAACGCGGCCGATAGAATGGCTTGACGCCGCAAACCCGACAAAACGTGTGCCGGGCGATGTTCTTATTGAACTGGTAAGTAGTGAGGAACTCTTCGCCGCATTCAATCGTGAGCCTATCGCCAGGTACCGGCAAATGCATAAATCCAGACATCCGGCAGATCGAGCAATTGCATCGAACTGCAGATAGCTGCCGCGGCGCCCGCACGAGGAATTTGACAGAACCACAATGACAATGGCCACGGTGTTCGATTTCAGCTCGGTCATTTTGCTCAAGTGAGGGAATTCGGAGCAGATCCTGGCACCACTTTAAGTTCAGTCGATAGGCCCGATCGAACTCGTCCAGAAAACGACCATTGCAATCCGCCGAGACAAGTTCGCCAATGAGGCGGCTTGTCATCTCTCCATGATACTTTTCGGCTGGATCTTCTCCACCGACGTGGCTGCGGAAGTACTCAAGATCGTCGGGCCTCGTGTCAAAGGTTTTGACCGTGGTGGTCCACAGCGCCTGGATCATCTCCGCAGCGTGCAGCTCAAAGGCGACCATGTAGGCGCAACGTACCACAGGGTCTTTTGCTGATAATCCGTCATAGAGAGAATGCAGGTACCGGTTCGTCGTGGCGCTATAGTTGGGGCGTATTGCTCTGCCGAGCAGTCGCGATGCATCCCTTCTGAACAGGTTCGAGTGAAAATTTTCGGTCAGCAGAATGTCGGGTAGCGCCACCTTGCCACCCTGGATAATTCGGCCGTAGCCGCCCGTCTCATCCCAGCAAATGAAATTTGCGACGACGCTGGTCAGCTCAATATCCCTGGGAAGATCCCGATTATGATGCATTGCTTCGAATATGAGATCCTTTTGCGATCCTGCCTGCAGATAGGGAAACGCCTGCGACATCGCCAGATATTCAGGCAGCAGGCTAGCAAACTGCTCTTCGGACAGTTCCTTAGCAAAGGGATGTGCGCCAAACTGAGCTCGCGCGCGCTCAGTCAAATGCGCGCAAAATATCTGCGGAGTCTGATCCGGCGAAAATCGAGAAGCGTCAGAAGACGTCATTTGGACGATGGCCATAAGAGAGAACAAACCCTGAAGAAACGAATTTTCGTCGTGACCAACTATTGGCCGGTCGAGACAGAAGAGCTCGATGGCTCGATGGCGCTCGTGACCACCGTCGCCTTCCAGACGAGTTCTACTCTTTGCATCCTCGCGGCCCCCTTAGCCGGGCGTCGTGAGCCCAATCCTTTTCACACATGGAGCACGCCCATTGATTGATGCGGCGACAACCCTGTCAGAAAAAGGAGGCGCATCTGCCGCGCTCTTGAGAGTTTCAGCCGCAATCTGCACGAGATGTCGGCAGCTCGCCGCCACGAGCATCTGAGAAAACACCGCCGCTGGTTCTTTCCGCCTGCACTCGTCCGCTCCTGTTGTTTCGCACGTCTTCAGCAATCGTCGTGCCAAAACCTGCTCTCACGCCATAAGCTTCGGAATAGTTTGGGAAAACGTTCATACGGGCTCGTCATGGCAAGCGTCTTGAGTCTGACACGGTTTGCATGGCTGTCGGAGATCGAGCAGCGAAAAAGTGTCAGCCTCTGCCCGCAAGGGGCATACGTCCTTGACCACCGAGATCGCTCCAACAAGCTTCATAGCTGCCGTGCCGGCAAACGAATCACCTTCTGAATTCTCAATTTGGTTTGAAATGAAGCTAGCTTGCGGCAATTGTCGTTGAGATCTGCTGGTGCTCCGCGAACGGGCGCTGAAATATCTGCACTAATCTAATTATCGCCGAAAATACGCCGAAAAGATCTGGCGCCTTCCGCGCGGCCGGTAATGTCACCAACGACAAAGTCACGGCCTGACGCAATTGGGCTGGCGTGAGGTTTTCCGAACCGGCCATTCTTGACGGGAAGGAAACTCGCGTGTCACATAGACTTATTCAGCCCGGCACGGTTAAATCGCGCCTCAATGCAATCCTGCGTGCAACCAGCGGCAATTTCCTGGAGCAATTCGACTTTTTCCTGTTTGGCTTTTACGCCAGCGCTATCGGACGAGCCTTCTTCCCGTCCGAAAGTGAAACAGCCTCGTTGCTCAACACCTTCGGCGTGTTCTGGTTGGGAGCCTTAATGCGTCCGGTAGGCGCAATCGTCCTCGGCGCCTATATCGACCAGATCGGCCGTCGAAAAGGCCTGATCATCACGCTATCGATCATGGCGATCGGCACTGTCATCATCGCCTTCTGTCCTAGTTACGCGACCATTGGCATTGCCGCCCCGATTATCGTTTTAGCCGGACGGCTGCTCCAGGGTTTTTCCGCCGGCGTCGAGGTCGGCGGCGTTTCAGTCTACCTGGCGGAGATCGCAACCCCAGGCAATCGCGGCTTCTATACCTCCTTTCAATCGTCCAGCCAGCAGGTCGCGATCTTTGTCGCGGCGAGCGTGGGCTACCTGCTGAACGAGTCGATGCCGGCCGAAACCGTTGCCTCCTGGGGGTGGCGCATTCCGTTCTTTCTCGGCTGCCTTATCATCCCGCTTATCTTCCTTCTTCGTCGAACACTGGAGGAAACGCCGGAATTTCTGGCGATGAAGAAGCACCCGAAAGCCCGCGAGATCTTTGCCTCGGCGCTGGTCAGCTGGCGCGTGATCGTTCTCGGAATGATGATGGCGATCCTGAGCACAACGACCTTCTATTTCGTCACCGTTTACACGCCCACTTTCGGCAAGACAGTCTTGAAGCTATCCGCTCAGGACGCTCTCCTTGTTACGCTTCTGGTCGCCATGACCAATTTCTTCTGGAATCCGATTGGCGGCGCCGTCTCCGACCGTATCGGCCGAAAGCCTGTTCTGCTCACCATTGCCGGCCTTGCATTGATGACCGCGTATCCGGCTTTGAACTGGCTGGTAAGCGCTCCCACCTTCGGGAAGATGTTGGCAGTCGCGATGATGTTCTCGTTCTATTTTGGCACCTACAGTGGAACTATGTTGGGCACGCTCGTTGAGATCGTGCCCGCGCATGTGCGCACAACTTGCTTTTCTTTAGCCTTCGCACTTGCGGCCGCCTTGTTTGGGACCTTTACGCCATTGGCCTCGACCTGGCTCATTGAGCGGACCAACGACAAGGCCTCCCCGGGGTATTGGCTGATGTTTTCAGCCGCGCTCGGCATCATCGCGGCACTGACGATCTATCGGGGCACCGCCAAACCGTCGAGAACCGCGGACCGTTCACACCCTGAACCAAAGGACAGCACTTTGGGCGTGCAGACGGCATCGCCCTAGCATGATGCTTCCTGATGCAGACCGTTTCGCCTCGTCGTCACTGCCACTTCGAAGCTGGCCTTGTGTTATGGCCTGACTGAGCTTCTATCCAGATCAAGCATCACGGGCGGATGCCGCAAGATCGGCTTCGAGCTTGGGTTGATGCTTGAAAATGGCGTCTATCAGCGCCTGCGCCGGTTGCTCTGTGGCCTCAACCAAAGCCGCCTTCTCAGCGCGTGCAGATGGCGCGAACACTCGCTTGACGACGGTCGGCGAGCCCTTGAGACCGCATTTGGAGATGTCCTCGACGCCGGCGTCATGCGCGCTCCATTTCACGATCGGCGCCCGTGCGGCACGTAAGGCATCCGCCATCGCGCCGCGCCGTATCTGGTTTGTCGCCTCCAGCATGGTGACGAGACAGGGAAGTCTCGTGTGCAGCACCTGGATACCACCTTCGGAACGTCGTTCTGCTTCGATTGTATGTGCGACGAGATCCAGGGATCTAACCTTGGCGACGTAGGTAAGCTGCAACACGCCCAGCCGCTTTGCGATGCCGGGCCCAACCTGCGCGGTATCGCCGTCGATGGTCTGCTTACCCGTGAAGATGAGGTTTACCGGGCCATATTCCTTACCAATCTTCCGGATAGCTGTTGCCAGTGCATACGTCGTGGCAAGGGTGTCAGAGCCCGCAAAGCATCGATCGGTGAGCAGTACGGCGCGATCAGCGCCATAGGTCAGCGCCTTCCTTAAAGAGTCTTCCGCCGAGGGCGGGCCCATTGTCAGCACGGTTATTTCGCCGCCGAACCGATCGCGCAGCTCCAGCGCGGCCTCAAGCGCAAAGAGGTCATATGGGTTGATGATGGTCGGCACACCCTGACGCATGATTGTATTAGTAACGGGGTGCACGCGGATCTGCGCAGAGTCAGGAACCTGTTTGATGCAGACGACATTGTGCACGGAGTTGCTCCAAAAGTTGCGACAGCTGCGAAGAGGCCAGCAAGTCTCGTACCATCACGGCTCTCCTTGGACTTTGCTCGCTATTACAAAGGCCTGGACCGAGCCGATCGAGCGACCTGGCCCGGTTTTGTGAGGGACGAATACCGACATGCGTCGAGCCCGCGACAGCGCCCTGACGCCGCCCGGCACGTCAGGTAAGTGACGCCAAGATCCTTGCGGTCAAAACCGCTTGATTTCGATTCCGTATTTTCTCAGCGCGTAACCAATCTGGCGCGGCGTTAGCCCCAGCAAGCGCGCTGCCTTTGCCTGCACCCATCCAGATTTTTCCATGGCTGCAATGACTCGCTCGCGATCGGCTATCTTCGCGCCGCTTACGAGGACTGTACCGGGAGGAGCAGTCAACGAGGCCAACTCGCTGCCGCCTGGCGGAGCCGGCGCGGTCGCTTCCGATAGCGGAGCGATCGACTTAGCCAGCACCGGCGTGCTCGGGACCGGTGGCATAATCATCTGCTCCGAGGTGCTTTTCCACAGCATCGCGGAAAGACATTGGCCGTGGCAACAAGCGAAATCATTTCTCACGATTGCTGGCCCAGCGGACAGCGTCGCCGTGCGCTGAATGCAGTTCTCGAGTTCTCGGACATTTCCGGGAAATCCGCAGCTCATCAGCACATCAATCGCGCTCGCCTCCAAGGTCAGCGTACGCCCGTTCTCATTGTTGAAGTTCCTGAGAAACTCGCTGGCCAACAGCGGAATATCACTGCGCCGTTCGCGCAGCGGTGGCAGAAGCAAAGGAACGACGCTGATCCGATAGTATAGGTCAGCACGAAACTCGCTCTTTGCCACGGCCTCTTCCAAATTCCTGTTCGTCGCTGCTATGACACGAACATCGACCTTGATGGTCTGGTTGCTGCCGACGCGCTCGAACTCTTGCTCTTGCAGAACTCGCAGCAATTTCGCCTGGAACGGCGCCGAGATCTCGCCGATTTCGTCAAGAAATAGTGTCCCTTTGTCAGCAAGCTCGAAGCGCCCCTTGCGCGAGCTGAACGCGCCGGTGAAGGCACCTTTTTCATGGCCAAACAATTCGGACTCCAGGACCGTCTCAGGCAGCGCCGCGCAATTCAGTTTGACGAAGGGCCGCTTGGCGCGAGATGACGACTCGTGAATGGCTTTGGCTACCAACTCCTTTCCGGTCCCGGATTCACCGCGCAATAGAACTGTGCTGTTCGACTTGGCTACAATCGCGATCTTCTCGAGAAGCCCACGGAGCGCCGGGCTGTCGCCAATGATACCGTGGACCGGGAGCTTCTTACGATCCCGTGCAGGTTGCCTAAGCTCAAACAATTGCTTTTGTAGCCGGTCCTTCTCCACCATCAGCCGTTCGCGATCGCAAGCGAACAAGCGATGCAGCTTCACTGTCTGTCCCACCAAGTTGGCGATCATGGCGAGTAGTTGTGTATCGTGATCGAGCCGCAGACTCGACCTGTCGTCCCGGATACGGTCAACTGTCAGCGTACCCACGACCTTGGGGTCGATGCGAATTGGAACCCCGATGAACGACACGGGCGTACCATCCGAGGCGCCCAGCACCTCGAGATCGGCGGCGCTGAATGCCGGATCGGCTGCCACATTTTCGGCGACAAGAGGCCGGTCCGCCGCGACGATTTGCTCGATCGCCTTTCGGGGCAAGCGCAGCCGGTAGCGTTCGTCGCTGCCCTCGCTCCAGCCGGCGCCAACCGTGATGTCTGGCATCCCATCATCGTCGAACAGTGAGACGATACCGTGTCGCATCTGCACAAACGATTGCAGAAGATCGAGGACGTTGGCCAATGTGACTTCAAGCCGGCAAGGAGCGTTCAGTATCTTCGATATTTCGAAAATGCCGGTCAGTGCGCTCTCGCGCAACGGCTCGAAGGAGAGCTCGCGCTCCGGCTCCACTTGTGAGGCAGGCCTTTCGCGTGCGGTAGCGATATGCAGCATGAGACGGTCTCCGATGTTTTGATCATCCTCCCTGACGCCTTGTTCTGGTTTGCGAGCTTCGTTCCGCATGTCATTCTCGATCTAGCGCCGAGAGATAACGAGATGACATAGAAACGTAACAGCTTTTCGTAACACGACGATAAACTTTCAGTGCGTTTGCTTTTGCGGAATGGGTGACCGACGCCGGCGTGAAACGCACGTTCCACTGCTGCAGCTCACGTCAGCTGCGTTGCCAGACGAGGCCAATCACAGATGTTGCCCACCGTTGATTGGCAGCTCGGCTCCCGTGACGTAGCTCGCAGCATCTGAACACAGGAAGAAGATGACCTTCGCCACCTCTTCTGGCGTTCCCACTCTGCGCAGCGGGATCGTTGGCACAAGACGCGCTTCGGTGTCGGGCGACAACATGTCCGTCCCGATTTCGCCGAGAGCAATCGCGTTCACACGAACGCCGTGCGGCGCATAATCATGGGCCATTTCGCGTGTGAGACTTGCAAGCGCCGCCTTCGACGTCGCATAGGCACTTCCAGCAAACGGATGCACCTTCGATCCGGCGATCGAAGTCACATTGACGATCGATCCCGACCCAGCTCTCAGCTCGTCAAACAAACCCTGCGCCAGCAGGATCGGAGCCACGAGATTGAGGTGGAAGACCCTCATCCAAGTCTCGGTGGATGTCGTCAAGGATGTTAGCCGGTCCCCGCTAGGTGTTTTGGGCGAAACCCCGGCATTATTCACCAGCGCATGCAAAACTCCACCGCTCAGGCGCTTCTTGACCTCGCTTACCGCGCGCGGCAGCATTCGATGGTCGCTGAGGTCGATCTCGACATGATCCTCGTTCCCTGATTCCCACGGGCAGCGCTCGCCGTCGAACGGCTGGCGTGCGCAAGAAATGATACGCCAGCCAGCTTCTGAAAACAGCTTGGCAGTAGCGTGACCAATTCCGCGCGATGCTCCGGTTAGCAGCATCGCCTTCCGTTCTCCTCGATGCAAGCCAGCCTTATCGGCCTGAAAAGGACAGGTTGAGTGCATCGCCGATGGCGCGCCCGGGATCAGATCATCATTTGGCAGATCGAGACCCACGCCCCACCTCCTCTCCTGTTGCGTGCTCGCGCACTCCAAGCAGGAATTGGGCCACCATAGCCAAGGCAATGCCGCTCTGTCTTTGCGGCCTGGTGTCGCGCACATCGAACGTCTGGCGGGCTCGCGAGGCGTCGCGTTGCCTTTGCGACGACAATGGCGCATCACCGATAAAATGTCAGGAGTCGGCTCTCGTCTGTGTCGCGAGCAAGACAGGTCACGAGGCGTACGCTGAATCCTGAACCGCGCAATCGAAGGCGCTAACCGCGGGCAGAGCTTTCGCAGCGCAAGGATCGGTCCACGGAACTCGGCCCGTCGCCGTAGCTCGAGCGATCCAAAGCTAACGTAATCGTCATCGCACGTCCGATTTTCCTGCGCGTGACTCTAACGTGCAGTTCACCGTCAGTGATGGTCAGATTAACCCAATCCGGGCGGTCTGTGGACAAGCATGCTCCCTGGCTGCGCCTGAACACCTTCAGAAGATCGCCGCAGCATGCACGGAAGACGAACCGGCTGAGTGGATCTTTGCCCGGGACGTCCTTCGTCTACGGATCTGCGTTCCGTCGACGATCTCACCCAGATGAAGCCCATTTTTCGCTGACGGGGACAATGCGGCCCGCGAATAACACTTGGGGCATCAGGGCCTAAAGGATCAGGTGCGCGCCAGTGAACTGGACCCGCGGCACATGACCAATTGAGCCGTTTGTTGCACTTACCGCTCCTGATCCTTATCTTCGCGCTGCCAGAGTCTCGGTCTGCTGCAGGTGCTGTGGCCATGTGGTCAACGCATCAGCGTTGCCCGCCACCGTGTCCACAGCCTTCGCTGGCCTGCATCCGTTCGCGCCAGACCGCCATCGGCATGCGACAGCCCTGCGCCTGATGAAGGCGACGATCGTTATAGAAGGCGATCCAGCTCGCGACCCCTGCCTTGAGCTCGCGGCAGCCGGCATAGCCTTTGATACAGATGTCCTCGTGCCGGAGCGACCGCCACAACCGCTCGCTGAAGACCTTATCTATCCAACGACCGCGGCCATCCATGGAGATCTTGCCCCTGCGTTCGCGCGCTCATGAGGGTTGGACTGATGAATTGGCTCGCTGATCGGTGTTGAAGATCTCCGGAGTGTCAGCACCTCGTCCAGAGCTGCTCCGCAGAACGAGACGTCGATCGTGATCGACAACCGCCACGCCAGAACCGCACAGCTCGCCCAGTCGATGATGGCGACGAGATAAAGAAAGCCACGACCGATGGGCAGATATGTGATGTCGGCAATCCATACCTGGTTTGGCCGTCGATCGTCATGTTGCACAAAGATAGGGATATGTCTTGTGGCCCAGCACCAGCCCCGTCACAGTGCCGCGATGCCCATCTTCCGCATCAACCGCTGCACGCTTGCGATTGACCTGAAGCCCCTCAACCTTCAGCATCGCGGTCAGTCGCCGCGAGCCCAGGAGCGGCCAGGCGGTGAACAGCCCGTCGAGACGCCGCATGAGGTAAGGTCGTTATCGTTGGCCGGCCGTGGCGGCCGGCAGCCCCCAGAGCGCGCTAGCCAAGCAACGTGCATTGCCGGCGAGTCGACAGCGCCATGTCGGCGCGATCGAGCACTGGCGTGCAGCTTCTCGATCTAGCGTTCGCAAACGTCCTGGCTCTCCCGCCCGACGCCCGCGTCAAGGGGTCAAAGGCCCGGACCGCCTGATCCAGCGGTTGCTGCTTCCAGGCGCAGATCTGGTTTGGGTGAGCCTCATAGCGCTGGGCCAGATCGGCCACCGTCGCCTGCTCCGCACCGCTTCCAGCGCGATCTTTGCTTCAGCAGCGCGTTCCGGCTCGTCTTTCATCACCGGTCGCACCTTTTTGAGCCCGGCAGAGCACTCTTCACGGAGATCGAGTACCGTGGTCGCCATGTAGCTGTTGGCGGGTGGCGTCCTTTGATGGAACTTGGCCGCCAGGAGCTGCTTTGGCAACAATTCTGCGCGCGGAGAAAAAGTGACAGTACTTCTCGATGCAAAGAGCGGCCAACAGATCGATCAGGCGGGCAACGAACTTCATAGTGTCACAAGCTCTTGGGCTGCCTCTTCAATCAAGATTAGCCGTCCTGGATCGCTCAGGTCGAATTCTACCACACGAGGCGCAAACAGGCGCGCATAGCGCGTGAATGCGCTCGTCGGGGGAAAGCGAATGGCAGTGTCGCACCTTGCAAGAAGATACATTTCGATAAGAGCGGAAAAGCCGCCTGCGGTTCCGAGCGCGCCGCTATGCAATGGTCCGGCATGAGGCGCCTGGAAACTCTTGGGAATCACGAAGACATCAGGAAATTTCGCCGAGATCTCTTCCAGGACGAGCGCACTGTCCGTGCAAAGGAACACCCTCGCAGGCTTTTTGTGTGGCAACGCTTTGGCCATTTCGACAGCATTACAGACCTGTCGCAGGGCCCGCTCCGGATCGGTCCAATACGGGGTATGCCCCATAATGTCCTCACCATTGCCATGTCGAACATGCACGCCGATCATGCTGTATGGCTCAAACTGCTCGCGGTAGATCGCATCAATCCGGGCCTGAATCTCAGATCGTGGTTTGATGGTCCGAAAGATTTCTCGTTCTGCTCCTTGATCGCAGCGCCACATCAGGCAGGCGTCACATACAACTGTATTAGCTTCACTATCCTGCTGACTTTGAAACAATTGGTCGAGCTCGTCACGTTCCTGGAAAATCTGCTCGTCTGGCCGATAGACGCAGTCGATCGATGGCTTGTTCCACCAAGCCGGGAAAAATGGTCCCGGAAACGAACATTGATTGATCTGGTCGTCGCAAATCACCCGCACACCCGCAATGTCTTGAATTGGTTCGAAGAACACGGGGAAGGCATTGATGAACGGTTGGTCGAGATAACAGGATCCCCGCCAATCGATCACCAGGGTCCGCTCGGTCCGCTGTGCAAAACGCCAGGCTGCCGCCAGCGACCACAGGCAGTCGCCAAATCCGGTACGCCGTCGGGAGACAACGAACCGATCGTTCTTCGAGCTGCCAAGCATCTGCACTACCTCATTCCGCGCTTCGGGTTGGGCTAGAGACGTCCTAAGCGACCCCAAACGCTTTGTCCTGTCCGAGGCCACGCTCGGCGATTGAGGCGCTGTCGATGTCCTTCGGTAGAATTTCATCGCAGTGTCTATCCCTGCTGTCGCCCGCACTCGTTCGCACCCGATCCGGTGACGAGAGCGTAAACGGATGTCCGGCGCGACCTAGCGCGTCTGAGGTGATCACGTGACACTGCTTCAATCGATTTTTTCCCGGCGCTGCACTTCATGTCAACGCAGCAAGCGACGCCGAAACAGCGCTGTCGACACGAAGAAGGGAAAGACGGCGTATAGACAAAGCGCCCCGATGTGCAGCGCAACGCCGCCGGCATCGTGCTCAAGCATTACTGGACGAATAAGGTCGACCGAATGCGCCAGCGGCAACAAGCCAGCCAAATTCTGTACCGAGCCGGGCAGTTGGCTGGTCGGGAAGACGACGCCACATAAAAACACCATCGGTGTGAGGAAGAGAGTCTGGTAGAAGACGAAATAGTCGTAGGTTGGAGCAAGAGATATGACGACCATGGCTAGGCTGGCGAAGACAACACCGGTAAGAGCAACGGTTGGAATCGCGTAAAAAATCGAAAGCCAAGATGCATAACCAAGCGTGGCGGCGACGATCCCGATCGTTGTTCCGGCCAGAACCGACTTGCTAGCCGCCCACACCAACTCACCGAGAACGATATCGCCAAGCGTAAGCTGTGTGGATAGAATGGCCTCCCAAGTGCGCTTTGCATCCATGCGCGCGAAAGCCGCATACATTGTTTCGAAGGTAGCGGAAGTCATAGCGCTGGTCGCAACCATGCCCGCCGCTAAAAATGCGATGTACGAAGTCCCCTCAACGCGCCCCACAATCAGTCCAAGGCCAAAGCCAAGGCCGAACAGATTAGTTATGGGATCTGCGAGATTGCCGAGAATAGCGGCAAGAGCGACCTTCCTCCACGCCAGGAAGTTCCGCCGCCACACCGCCATCCAGTTGTAAGCGTTCGCTGGCATCATCGTCGCATAACTTTCGGCCATCGCTCACTTCTCCATTTCGCGTCCGGTCAGGCGCAAAAATACGTCCTCGAGATTTGGCGGTCGCTGCAGAATGCGTAGACCCACACGGCCCCGCAGTTGCACACGGACCTGCTCCGGATATGGCGCATAGCAAAAGAGTGTCTCTCCACTCACCTCGACATGCCGTGCATAGGGCCTTACCAGGTTGCAAAGCTCATGTGGATCGCCGCCATAAACTTCAATTACGTTGCAACCAATATGCTCGTCGATCAGCGCGTCCGGTTTGCCTTCGGCGATCTTGCGTCCACTCTCGAGCACACACAAGCGGTCGCATAGGCGCTCGGCTTCTTCCATGAAGTGGGTTGTCAGCAGGATCGTCTTGCCACGCGCCAGCAGAACCCGCAGGCGCTCCCAGATCAGGTGGCGTGCGTGCGGATCCAGGCCAGTCGTCGGCTCGTCCATTACGAGCAGATGCGGGTCATTTATTAGCGCGCGTGCCAAGGTCAAACGCCGCTTCATGCCACCAGACAGTTCTGAGACCCGTGCGTCCGCCTTGGTTTCCAGCCGCGCGAACTCGAGCAGCGATGGTACGATGGCTTCGATCTTGCGGGCGCTCATTCCGAAATAGCGACCAAACACCAGCAGATTCTCGCGTACGGTAAACTCAAGCTCAAGGTTGTCGAACTGTGGTACGACACCGACCCGCATGCGTGCGACGCGAGCGCGCGCCGGTACAGGTTCATTGAGTACCATTATCTCGCCTGCGTCCGGCGAGATCATGCCGAGGAGCATACGGGCGATCGTGCTCTTGCCGGCTCCATTTGGCCCGAGTAAACCAAAGCACTCTCCGCGGGCAACCGAGAACGACAGTTCATCGACGATAATTCTGCCGCCAAATGACTTTCTGACGCCGGCGAGGTCGATTGCTACCGTGGACATGCTCATCTTAGGCCGACTGGAGCCGTTTAGCCGGCGGCTGTTTCCTTACGGCCGGCTTGGTCCAGAGCTGGCCATCACACCACACATGCTCCACGCGCCCCCATTGACAGGCCGCCGCGGCGTCGGGAAAGAACCCACGCCCGTTCAGGTTTGCGCTCGTGTTGCAGAGCAACGGAAGCCCCGTAAGGCGCTCGAATTCGATGAGAAGCTCAGCGACTTTGTGCGGAGAGCTGCGGGAGATTGTCTGTAGTCGCGCCGAGCCGTCCAGATGGATGACAGCGGGGATTTTGTCACACCATTCCGCCCTGGTCTGATGATCGAACAGCATGTAGGGGTCCGGCGTACCTGGGTTGAATATCTCTGGCGCGCGATCCTCCAAGCAGATCGGCGCCACCGGTCGGAAGTGCTCACGACACTTAATGTCGTTGAGGTGATCCTTCATCGCCGGTGACGTGGGAGCCGCCAGAATACTTCTGCCGCCCAACGCTCGCGGACCCAGCTCGGCGCGCCCGGACAGAAACACTACCGGCTTGTTGTCGGCGAGAATGGCGGCAAGCTCACGCAGACTGCACGGCTCGGCCTCCCATTCCGACAACCCCTCGGTGGCCCGCAGAGCCGGACCGCTGTAAACAGACCATTCCAACGGTCCAAACCCATTTCGCGCCGCCACCGCCGCGCAAGCAACACCTATTGCCGAGCCGCTGTCATTCGGGAAAGGCGGTACCCACACCTCATCGAACAGGCCCGTCGCGCGAAGCGCACTATTCCACTTGATGTTGAGACCGCACCCACCTGCCACACATAGATTTCGCGCGCCCGGAAGAGAGGAGTGCTGTAACAGAACCATCGCGATTTCCCGAACCAGAAGCCGTTCCAGGAAAATATGGAACGAGGCAAGGATATCCTCGGCTCGTCTGCCTGTAAGGCGCAATGCGCTTGCCTCGAAAAACTCGTGCGTAGCCGCAAGTAACGCTTCCGGATTGTGGATGTCCGCGCGGTAGCGACGAGCCTGCTCCGTGTCCGCGGCGAAGCGCTTCTCGTACAGTTCTTGAAAAATTGCGACAGCGTCTTCGTCGACAGAGCCAAGCGCGATATACGCCATCAGCTTGCCGGCGATGCCCAAATCCCAGCTGGTGCGGTTCGGCTGCCGGTAAGGCCCGAAGTGAAGGCCGGCGGCAGCATAGGCCTGACCAATCATGGGACACAAGGATCTCACAAGCCGCGCGCCGCGAGGTTCGACATAGTAAAGCCGGGGAAAGATGGAGCCGTCCCATACTAGACAGAACGCGGGCTTTCCGGTGCTGGCAAAGGGGCTGGTGCTATAGGCTGATGCAACGTGGCCCGTGACGTGCGGGTAACTTTTATAGGGAAAGACCTTGTCGCCCAGGATCAGGCCAAAGCCTTCGACGGAATCAAGAAGGCCCTCAGCATGACGCTCGACATATGGTCCTCCTTTCAGCGTGATCGGCACCGCCCCACTAATGACCTGGAACCGCGACTCGATCTCTCCATCCCAGCCATCGATGACGAACTGATCAATATCTCGCGGATCAAATCCATGCTCCGCCAACGCACGCACGACTTCATCGAGGTTATCGATGGACTGATAGCGCGGGTTGTTGCTGCGCTTTTCCTGCTCGGTGCAAAAAACGAGCCGCCCGTCCTCGACGAGAGCAATTGCGCCGTCATGTGTTAATTTGATGCCGCAGATGCGCATACGACCCCCTGATCTAATGACCGACGATTGAGTGTTTTAACGGCTGCCCCGACTTCCGGAACAGGACGAGCAAGCAATCTTCATTGACTGACGTGGTTTGGCAGTGCAGGCGCTCCACCTCCGACAAGCTCTCCTTGAAGAGAGAGATCACCGTCTCGGCACCAGCGGCATGACCCCAGTGTCGACAGGTGGCATCACGCGCGGACCCGAACACCAGAGCGCCGTCTGGGGCAAGCATGCTCACCAGATTGCGGACCGCCGCGTGCATCTCGGAAACGTCATTGAGATAGTAGAGAACCTCGGCGACGACGATCAGATCGAACTTCTCTTTGGTCGAAAATTGCTGAATATTGCAGGTTATCCAGTTTATATGTGACCAATGCCCGGTCCGCAGGCGCGCTCGTTCAATCGCCTGCGGCATGATATCGACTACCGTTAGGCGCTGGCAACGCAGTGCAAGCATTTCCGTGAATACCCCGGCTGCGCATCCAACTTCGAGGGCATGCTCGACATCTCCATTGCAAGACGACATCCGGAGCATTTGCGCGTACCGTTCCTGCTCGAATGCACTGCTGTCGAGATGCCATGGATCATCCACAGCGAGCTCGCGTTCCAGCAATTGATGGTTCTTGTACACAGTCATGCGCCGATCCACCTACTTATAACGCGCCCGATCGTTTCCGACCGCAGATGCTCTCCGGCACCGCCAAGCGCGACGGACCGTGAGGAACCGCCGGCTTCGGAATTGTGCCAGACACGCTCCCTGCAGCCACAGGACCTGCTGCACTGTTTGGCACCGACATGACCGCCTGCTCATCTCCTTCAGTTGCCGCGCTCACGATTGTGCGCGACAGCCAATCGCTATTGCTCAATGTACAGAGGGCATACGCTTTGAGTGGCAGTAAAAGAAAAATGTTTATCGGTGTGTGGAGCGAGAAGCCGAGAAATCGCAATTCCCCCGCCCGAAGTGCAGCTACACTGCACCGGACCATCGTCATCGCCACAATTGTCAAGCCCGTCAACCAGGGTACAGATCCGTCGACTGCAAGCTCTGCAAGCGCAGCCAGTGCCGAAAGGGCGAGTAGCAGTGGGCCGAGATTCTGCCCGACAACGTCCAGTGTGAGGTAGCCATCGAGTTCCGGCAGCAGACGCAATGCGAGAAACGTATCGCGAAAGGTGCTCCGCGCCCAGCGCAGCTGCTGACGCAGGTATGGCCCGAGAGCGTCGGGGACAAGTGTTGCCGCGATCGCGTCCGGAACATACTCGGTTCGAAACCCCGCCTTGAGCATGAGGATCGTCAAATGGCGATCTTCGCCAAAGTCACTCGGCTTGCCGCGAAAGAATTGCGTTTCGTACTGATCAAGCAGCAGGGAAAGAGCGGAGCGACGATACATCGCACATGGACCGCAGCAGCACATGACCGCACCGAAGCGAGCTTGCGCCGCGCGCTCTTCGTTGCACGCCAACCAGTATTCCATGTCGATCAGACTGGTCAGCCATGTGTCGTTGCGATTGCTCGCTACCAACTGGCCCATCGCGGCACCAATGTCGGGGTCCCGCATCTTCGCCGCAAGCTTAGTGACCACGTCAGCGGCCAGTATCGTATCCGAATCGACGTTAAGCACCAAGTCACCGGACGAGCCGCGTATTGCGGCGATCTGCGCTTTGCGCTTGCCAACGTTCCTGGCAAGCAAGATGATGCTGAAGCGCGCATCGTTGGCATAGATCTTATGTACAGGCCCCACAACGTCGCGATTTGCCGAGCCATCGTCGACCACATAGACCCGCAGCTCTCCTTTGTAGTCTTGCCTGGCGAGCGACTCCAAACACTGGGCGAGCGTGTCCGGCTTCTCGTTGAAGCAAGGCACGATAATATCCACACTTGGCAGAGCCAGCTCGGGTTGTCCCAGATCGTTGCGCAACGATGGGGCATTCCCCCGCCGCGCATACAGCGCCTGCATGCTTTTGTAGATGGTCGAGAGCAGCGCGTAAGACGAAACCGCGACGGCGCTGGTTGTAGCGAGCAGGTCCATAGGGTGCCAGTTGTTGTTCAGTGAAGCTGAGGGAGCGGGCGAATCACGAAGCCGCGGTGTTGTAGTGCTGGGACCAGGTAAGAGAGCGCTCTGACCGTCTGATCTCGCCGAGTTGCATCAGCCCACGGCCCGTCCTCATCGGGAGGATATCCATCGTGCAGGAGAACAATTGAACCCGGCCGAACGGCTCCGAGCACCGAGGTCACAATTCTGTTCACCCCGGGCTGGGACCAATCCCTCGGATCGACCGACCAGTGCACAGCCGTAAGGCCAGCCTGTGCCGACGTAGCCAGCACCTCTTCGGTCCATTTACCGTAGGGGGCCCGCATGTGCCTGGGCGCGGCCTGCGGACACGCCGAACGAATCGCGTCGCTGGCCATTAGCAGCTCACCGCGCACCTCCGCCGACCCACATCTGGACAGATCCGGATGCGTCATCGTGTGGTTCGCTACCTCATGGCCTTGCGCGACCATCCGTCGAATGAGCTCCGGCTGCTCGACCGCGTAGGTACCGATCACAAAGAACGTCGCTGGCACCCGATGTTGCGTCAACACATCGAGAACCTCTGGCGTGCAGAATGGATTTGGCCCATCGTCAAACGTCAAATAGACAGGGAAGCTTCCGCTCACATCAGCGTAGTCGCAAGGGACGGCAGACACGGGGAGACGTTCTTTCACAGCTCGGGCCCGTTGCGATCGATCATTGCGCCGGCGGGCCACTCGCTCATCGCGCTCTGAACCGGGAACACCACCACGATCACCTCTTCGATGCGGATCGGCGACAAATTGGGATAGACATCCGGAAGCGTTGATCGGACGCGAAGGCCTGACATCAGCGTCGCGAGGCCCTGTCTTTGCACCAGTCGGGTAAGATGCTTCTCAAGCGCGGGCCGGACCGTCCCGAAGCCGAACGGGACTCTAAGTTCGTGCAATATGGGATACATCACCCGCAGTGCCTGGCTGATCCCCAGTCCCTCGAGATCCGGCCGCACGGCATACAGTCCCAGTTCGGCCACGAGTAGATCGACTGCACCAATCTTGATGAAGCGGCGCAGTAGACCGACGTGAGCAGCCACGCCATGGACGTCCCGACCAATCACGCGCACCTCAGGCCTAGCGCCGGCCCAACTTCTGTTGCCTTCAAATGGCTGCGCATTGAAAGCGCCGGTCGGCCCGTAACTCTTGCGAAAAAATTCGGCGAGCTCGGCATGCTCAGTGAGCCGCAGCTCGTTTTCCCAGCGAATGCTCCAATGAATTTGGGTGCGTGTAGAAGGCGCTTCCGCGGTCCGAGATGCGACAATGTTCATGGCGGGCTTTCCTACGCGAGGCATTTCAAGAGCGGGGTCAGTCACGCAACCTCACTCACCGGACGCAGATCGATCGAGAAATGCGCCGTCGCGTTGTGGTGGATGCCCGTTCTCCTTTGCGCGCCGGCGCCGTAGCAGATCGCTTGGGGTCGCGCCTCTGTGTGCGATCAGTTGATCGCTCCGTTGAGGCTTGTCATTCCGATCGAATGCTGTGCGGAAGGCGTACGGACGGGGCGATCTAAACGTGCAGATGTTATCTGCACCAGGGCGCCCTTCTGCCTCGTCTGTGGCGACCATCGGGGCTTTGCCGCAAGTGACCGGGCCTTCGACGCGGACCACCTTGTTGAAGGAGCGTCCCCATGACACCTGATCAACGTGGTATTTCTCATGCATCTTCGACACGCCCTGAATGCAATCGACAGTCGAGCGAATGGACTGTCGCCAGAAGTGCTTGGCATCGGCAATTTGCGCCGGCCTCTCTGTCGCGACACTAGGGCGATGCGGATCCGGCCCTCAAGTGTACGCGGGTAAATCGCCGATATGGAAAGGGTTGGAATGCACATACGAAGGTTTACCCAGCGCTTCGCGTTACAACGAATGCGCGGGTTGCGCCGGTCACGACCGACGCCACTCGTGCGCCTTGGTCTTGAATAGCCGACCCAAGAGGCCGACAGCAGCCGCTCGCGTTCAAGAGGTTGTCCAGAGCCCGCGCACGACCAACAGCCATTGTGGTGTTCAGTCCTTTTCCAAACTGATGTTTGCTATCCAACATCCCCCAGTTTGGTAAAATCGATTGTTTCGATAGAATGCATCCAGACGATGGATAGACTCAAAAGATGCGATTCAAAGGACTTGATCTAAACCTACTCGTTGCGCTCGATGCTCTGATGACCGAACGCAACCTCACAGCAGCGGCGCGCAAAATTAACCTGAGCCAGCCCGCTATGAGCGCGGCAATCGCGCGGCTTCGCACCTACTTCGGCGATGAACTTTTCACGATGCGCGGTCGAGAGCTCGTGCCGACACCGGGCGCGGAAGCGCTCGCGGGTCCCGTTCGCGAGGCCCTCTTGCACATTCAAATTTCGATTATTTCACGAGATTCGTTCGACCCTGCTCAGTCCAGCCGTCGCTTCAGGGTCATTCTATCCGATTTCATGACAATCGTCTTTTTTCGGCAAATTATGGACCGCATCGCACAGGAAGCCCCGGCTGTGCGCTTTGAATTGCTGCCTTTTTCGGATGAGCCAGACGAGTTGCTCCGCCGGGGCGAGGTCGACTTTCTCATTCTGCCGGAATTATTTATGTCGAGCGCTCATCCCAAGGCGATGCTGTTCGACGAGACTCTCGTATGCGTGGGATGCCGCACGAACAAGCAGCTGTCACGCCAGCTGACGTTCGAAAAATACCTTTCGATGGGTCACGTTACGGCCAAATTCGGACGGGCCCTGAGACCCAACCTGGAAGAATGGTTTTTGCTTGAACACGGCCTGAAGAGACGGATCGAGGTGGTTGTGCAAGGCTTTAGCCTTATTCCACCCATAATATTGGACACCCGCCGTATCGGCACGATGCCTTTGCGACTCGCCAGGCACTTCGAAAAACGTATGCCCGTGCGGATTGTCGAACCACCCTTGCCTCTGCCTACATTCACCGAAGCATTGCAATGGCCTGCGTTTCACAACACCGACCCAGCGAGTGTTTGGATGAGACGGATATTGTTGGAAGAGGCGTCCAACCTCGCATCTGGGCATCTCGAGACATCTACTCGCAGGCGATGTTAAGTTTAGCATAAGGCGATTCCGGCCGATTCTCGGGTACGGCGGCACACATTGATTCTCTGCCGACGCTTTCCATTTCTCGACGCGCGATGTTGCAGGCGTCTGACGTTAAATGACGACCCGCTAAGAGGGCTTGGCAGGCCGTGCGCGTAATAATGTTCCGGTTGAGGTTGGGATACCCGCGATACTGGTCGACGGAGGTCCAGCATTAGGCGGGTACATACGCCTTGTTGGGAAGCAAATGTCCGGCACGTCAATTATTCGCTTGAATCCCACGCTGCGTGAGGTTGTAGGCTGCACGCCTTGGCTGACGCTGCGGTAAGCGGCGGTCGACCGGGCGCACAGCCGAACTCACGGCTTTGGCGGAACACCTGGACTGGTGCCAATAGTTAACGACCGGGTCTTGTTACGGGGCACGCAGGAGCGGCGAGCCTATTAGCTTCGGGCTTGTAACGGTTTCCGGCCTCTGATGTCCGCCAACGGCCGAACTGTCCATCGTTGCGATGATTGCGCGGCCTTCCTCTCGCGATCGCAAGGTGGGACGAAACTGATTCGGACAAGCCGGTGAGACCGCCTCAGACGTAGCCGCGGCCGGTCGTTTGTACACCGCAAGCACGTTTGCGCCGGACAAGAAGATATGCGTTTCAAAGGACTCGATCTAAACCTTCTCGTCGCGCTCGATGCTCTAATGACCGAGCGCAGCCTGACTACAGCAGCACGTAAGATCAAACTTAGCCAGCCCGCTATGAGTGCAGCGGTCGCCCGACTTCGCTCCTATTTTGGTGACGAGTTGTTTGCAATGAGAGGACGGGCACTTGTCCTGACCCCACGTGCAGAGGCACTCGCCGCTCCGGTTCGTGAGGCGCTGCTGCACATTCAGCACTCGATTATCGCGCGGGAGGCCTTCGACCCCGGTCGGTCGAACCGGCGGTTCAGGATCTGCCTGTCAGATTTCATAACCGTCGTATTCTTCCGCCACGTCGTGGAGCGCGTCGCACGAGAAGCCCCCAATGTCGGATTCGAGTTGGTGACGCTCACCGACGAGCACGACAAGCTACTTCGGCGCGGCGAGGTCGATTTCGTCATCCTGCCGGAACTATTCATGTCCGGCACGCACCCCAGAGCGGCCTTGTTCGAGGAGAGCCTCGTTTGCGTGGGCTGCCACACAAATAGTCACCTACTGAGGCGGTTGACATTTGATCGGTATATGTCGATGGGCCACGTTGCAGTCAAGCTCGGAGGCACGAGCTTCGTCGAGGATTCCTTGTTACTCGATCTCGGCCTCAATCGGCGCATCGACATTCTTGTACAGAGCTTCAGCATGATCCCACCCCTGCTGGTGGGCACAGGCCGCATAGGGACCATTCCACTACGGCTCGCGAAGCATTTTCAAAGAACCGCACCGCTTCGGATTGCCACGCTTCCGCAGCCATTCCCCACCTTCACCGAGGCAGTCCAATGGCCAGTCTTGAACAACAGCGATCCAGAATGCATCTGGCTGAGAGAGATATTGCTGCAGGAGGCCGCTCGCATAACTGCGCATGAAGAGGCACTCAACATTAGCAATCCGGAGCAACCAAACGATGCCGGCGGCTTCGCGCGATCGGACTCGCCGTTAGCGTAAGGACTTTAGCAAAGGTGAACGAACCCGGCCACCGGACCGTGTCCCAGCGCGTGCAAATTTGGATCGCCTCGCTCGAACTCGTTGTCTCTCGCTAAAGCTCCTTATAGCTGGCGAACGTCACAAGCGTGCCCCGCCGTCTTTCCCGCACCGGCGACCGGCTCGAAATAAAGCGGTTGCTCGAGCACTGGCCCGGCTTTGAGAGACAGAGAGGTCGCTACGTGCTCGCGCCAAGCTACGCTGGCGCATTGCAAGCCCGGCTTCGCGGCCGCGCCGCTCACGAGACGCCAGAATCGGCTCGGCGGCTAATCGCATCAACACGGCGAATCGGTCGCGGCGCTCGCAATGAGCAGGGCAGTTCGGCATCGGCCGAGACCCAGCACCCCGACAGCGAATGCCGTGCCGATTGATTGTGCACATGAATATTGAACTAGCTCCGTCCAAGCAAGGCATCGCACGTGCGTGTTGCTCTGTCGCATCACCCTAGAGCCCATCGCATCTTCGTCTCTCTGCGCCGCGGGTCTGACTTCTTTTGGCCCAACCTCGGCCCAACGTCTTGACGAGGTGCGCTATGCCGACGCAATGACGAACAAGGAGCCGTACGTTGGAGCAACACAGTGGAGTATTCGATCCCGAAGAGCTTTCTTTCTTAGGAAGCCTTTTTGACAGGACAGTCTTCGCGCTACCGCCATCAATGCGAACTCCGGACAATCGAACGGCGATCGCGAAACTTATTCTGGAGCGTACAGCGGCCGGCGATACCCAGCTGGCATGCTTAACGAACCTGTTGATCACCCTTTCCCCTCAGGGTTGATCGCGCGCCGTTCTAGGGATAGTCACCACTCCTGCGCTGGAATGGAAGACGATCCAGCTAGAGCTTTGAAATGGCTTGAATCCAACGTGACGTCAGGTTGTAGGCTTTGAAATTGAACAACATGAGCAAAGCTACACCAAGACGGCGTCGATGGCGCATTGGCGAACTTGCGGAAGCGACCGGAGTGACGGTACGCACGCTGCATCATTATGAACACACCGGCCTGTTAGCCGCTTCAGAGCGCACGGACGGCGGCCATCGTATGTACGACCGCGAAAGCGTCCAGCGGGTTCACCAGATCCGGGCGTTACGTGAGCTTGGCTTCTCCCTTTACGAGATCCGTAAAGCCATGGAGGGAACGACTTCGCTGATCGACCTATTGCGCAAACATTTGGAGCGTATTGAGCTTCAAGTTGCTCGAGCAACGCTGTTGCGAGATCGATTGCGCAACATGACGACCGACAGTGACGTTCAGGTTAGCGTGGATGAGCTACCTGCCACCTTGGACGCCATGTCGCGCGTTGAGACACGGAGCCAAACATCCCGATGCACATGCAAGTTGGCTGCAGAACGCGAGGAGCGATGGCGACGCATTCGGGACGACCTGCGCGATTGTATGGATAGAGGCGAACATCCTTGCGGCGAGCGCGCGAAAGCCGTCGCGATTGCCGCGCGCCTACTGATCGGCGAAATCGCTGGAGCGGATTCTCGGGTTTCGACGATCCTGAAGGTCCTCGCACGCCTAAGTGCCCCACGCAGTTTGGCTGGTTGGGATCCCTGCCTCATGCAATATCTCGATCTTGCCCTCACCGGCCTGGAGGACCAGCCATACTGAGATCAGAATGCGGCTTCGGACGGTTGACCAGTCCGCTTGGCCGGCTCGATCGCCATGGCGGTTCGGCGTGATCCGCGGGCTTTGATGCCCGACGGCAGCTTTCCCAATCACCGGTCAGATTTTGTGGAAGGCTCTCGGCAATCCGCTGCTTTCTCTCCGAAGCTCCCGTTCAAGGGGTCTTGAATCGCACGTAACGTCAAATTGTAGGCTCCGCCATGGTCGTCGCCCGAGCTGGCGCATGCTTCGCTTGGCGATCCTTCGATCTGCGGGCCCGTGCTGGTCGCAGACAGTTTGGCTTAGATCGAGGTGAGCACTAGGAGTTCTGCAGTGTTGAATAGGCGTTACACTCCAGCTGCAAGTGCAGCCTTCCTCTTCTGTGCCCTCGCCTCGACTGCGTGGGCTTCGGACGTTCATATTGCCGTGGCTGGCCCAATGAGCGGAAGCAGCGCGGCGTTCGGCGCGCAGATGCGCAACGGCGCCGCTGCGGCTGTCGAGGCATTGAACGCCTCGGGGTTCCTTCCCAACACCAAGGTGCTACTGAGTGTCGCTGACGACGCCTGCGACCCAAGGCAAGCGGTCGCCGTTGCAAATAAGCTCACAATGGCTCAGGTGCGTCTGGTCGTCGGCCATTTTTGCTCGTCCTCGTCCATCCCAGCCTCCGACGTCTATGCCGAAGCAGGTATCATCCAAGTGTCACCTGGCTCGACAAATCCTCAGCTAACAGAACGCGGCATCCCGACCGTATTTCGGATCTGCGGCCGCGACGACCAGCAGGGTGCCGTTGCGGCTGAGTACATTCACCGAAACTACCATAACGACAAGATCGCAGTACTCGACGACAAGAGCACCGCCGGCAAGGGTATTGCCGATGCGGTGGAAGCACAGCTTCAGAGATTCGGCAAACGCGTCACTCGGCAGAGCTATATCGCCGGTGAAAAGGATTATACGGCGCTGATCTCTAGATTGAAGAAGGACGGGGTACGCCTCGCCTATATCGGCGGTTATCACACCGAGATTGGGCTAATCATCCGTCAGGCATCAGAGGCAGAGGCCGGCCTTACCGTCATGGCCAACGACCCGTTGATGACCTCCGAATTCTGGGGCATCACCAGCAGCGCGGGAAACGGTACGCTCTTTACCTTCATGCCCGACGTGGCGACGAATGCCAATGCGGCCGACGCCGTGGCCAATCTCAAGGCTTCCCAACTGTCGTCCGAAGGCTACACACTTTACGCCTATGCCGCAGTGCAGGCGTGGGCAGAGGCGGTGAAGCGGGCTGGTTCCCTCAATGCTGCGCGGGTCGCAACCGAACTCCGTTCACTTCCGATCGAGACTGTCGTTGGTCCGGTCAGGTTCGATACCAAGGGAGACAATGCAGCCCCAGGCTTTGTAGTTTACCGCTGGCTTGACGGGCGTGTTGAAGCGCTGGACCAGAATTGATCGACGCGATCACAGCCTTTCTCCCTCAACCTAGCTACCGACACAGATGATGAAACGACATCAAGACCTTGCTGCCGTTATACTCGCGAGCTCTCTTGTGCTCGCGGCTTTCGGAGCGCTTATCGCCCTCGCTGCAGCGCTTGCAGAATTACCAGACGTCGACGTAGAGGAGGAGCTACGTCCGATGTTAGACAAATAGCATCCCGATGAAGGCCAGTTCTTGCGACGCTTCACTGCCAAACATCCGCAACAGTCTGATTGGCAATGCTACGCAGGTCCGGCCGTTGCCGCTCATGCGACAGCAGCTATGACGGCCAAACCATCGGGGCAATCTCTCTGTCGACCACGCTTGCTGACAAATGCAACTGTACTTCGCAACTTCCGGCGACCTCACATTGCGCGCAAGGCGATTGGGATCCAATTGCTGTTTCCTTGCCAACAACATTTTCTACGTTGACCGGCAGTCGGCACGTCGGGCATGGCGCCTCGACAAAGAGGCAGGATTACAACATTGAGATTGAGATTGTTATCGAATGACTTCGATCAGCCGTCCTATCGGCCTGCGCACTTTCGACGTTGCTCTACTTTAAGGCACAGCCGCCGATCCATTTGGCATGAAAGATGGAAAGCTCCATCTGACATAGCGGATACTCGGAATCTCTACTGCGGTTTCGAGCCGCGCTTCGTAAGGGCGCCTACGACAGATGATGTCACATTGCATATTGCCGGCACTTCGAGTGCAAGTGCTGTGCAAAGCGGAACGGACAGATGAAACGACCGGGATTCACAGAAGAGCAAATTATCGCGATACTGAAGGAGCATGGGGCTGGTGCGAAACCGGCTGATCTAGCTCACAGACACAAGATCTCTGAAGCGGCGATCTACGACTGGAAGGCCAAGTTCGGTGGCATGGACGTTTCAGCCGCCAAGCGGTTGAACGCCCTGGAAGAGGAGAACGCGAAGCTAAAGAAGCTTCTGGTGGAGCACATGCTCGGCGTGGATGCACTTCGCGAACTCCTATCAAAGTAGTCGCCACCAATTTGCAGGCTCCCACGCCGCTGCACGGCGCAAGCCCAGAGCGCTAGCTCCCGCAGAATTGCCAGATCGGCCAAGTGATGCACGCCACCTCTTTGAGGCCGAAGGCACAAAGCAAAAGGACGCCTATTCCAGAATCGGAGATGATCGAGTGAGAAGCGGCCTTCCCTCAAGACTGACATGCGCGATCTTTGACCACTTGGACGACGACGGCCGCGATATCGCGCGACAGTATGAAGATCGTCTCAAGTTGGCGGAGGCGTGTGATTCTCTGGGCTTTTACGCTTATCACCTGGCGGAGCACCACTGCACCCCGCATGGCAGAGGGCCGTCGCCGAACCTGTTTCTAGCAAGTCTTGCGCAGCGCACCCGAAGGCTTCGCTTTGGTCCCCTTGTTCTGTTGCTCAACCTCCATCATCCATTGCGCGCGTTCGAAGAGATCTGCATGCTCGACCAATTGAGCGGCGGTCGGCTCGAACTCGGTATCGGTCGCGGCTCCCAGCCGATCGAATGGGGTTATTTCGGAATCAGCGCAGACGCGGCGCCAAGCCGCTTTTCGGAGGCCAGCGAAATCTTAAATGTTGCGCTGAAGGGCGATACGCTATCCTACCGAGGAAGCCATTTTGAGCTGAACCGTGTACCCCTAACTTTGAGGCCTCATCAGCGCCCTTATCCACCTACCTGGATGGCCAGCAATCGGACCGAATCGGCGGAATGGGCCGCGGCAAATGGTGCAAATCTGGCGTGTGTCGGTCCCGCCGCTTCTGTACGAAGCATTACGAATGCTTTTCGTTGCCGTCGAGCGCGCCGCACAGTCGCGAACGATCGAGAGCCATTCCTAGGGTTGGCTCGTATGATCGTGATTGCGAGATCTGACGGAGACGCTCATGAGGCTGCCGAAGCCGCTTATAGACAATGGCTGGACAGCTTTAAGTTCCTTTACGAGTTGAATGCCGCTCCGACACCGCCGACCCTGCCTCTGTCGTTCGATACAGCGCTGGAGAGCCAATTGTGCGTCGTCGGAACGCCGGCTTCCGCCCGGCAGCGGCTTCTTAACCAGATGGAAGAGGCAGGTACCAACTACCTACTCTGCCAGCTAGCATTCGGGAACCTTCCGCTCGACATTTCACTATACACCGCGAGCACGATCAAAGCCGAAATCATCGATAGCTTTGGCTGACATACCTTTGGCTGACTTGTTCAACTTCGCTACTCGGGATGCCCGGCCGCTTCTTGGCATGCCGTACGCGCCGATCGGCGTACGATCAAGGCGTTCTTTCTTGCTCGACGGGAGATCCCAAACCCATAAGGATATAGGCGCGACCTCATGCATCACTTTTCCGGCCGCGCAGCCGATGTCGTCGGCGGCGAAATGATCAGCTTGAACAGTTGGTATGACAAAGTGGCTCAATCCGAATGCGGGTTAGTTTTATGCGTCGTCCAGAGCACGTCGAGGATACCCGCGCGCGCTATCGGCGGACTGGATGCATCCCATCAAAACTTTCGATTTTACGGATTTCGGCCAAATGCACCATAGTCGCTCACCGATTTCCGGCAAGCACCTTTGACGAAGCTCGTGTGACCATGGATCCCCTTTGCTTTCAGCCGAGTCGCAGGTCGGCTCACGCCTTTCGCGCCAACAACGAGATCCGTCAACCTCTGAAACCGTGCCACCAGCGGCCTAGCTTCGGCCGGATGGCCCGCCGAAACGTATGGCCTTCATTCGAAGTCGCCGACAGCAATTTCGGCATCCTAAGGGTGGCCCTCAAAATCAGGTGCTTTGCACGCGCATTGGCCAGGTTCAATGCGTGCGCCGCATAGAAGCCGGGCAGTCGAACTGCCTCTTGCGCCGAACTCGGCAAGGCTTGTCGGCCTGACCAGGTGGACAACGCCGTTATTTCCACGATGTTGCGATTCCCATGCGATGCGACTTCAGGTATCCGATCTCCTCGGACACGAGAAGGACGTGCTCGTGTCAGCGGCGCCTATCGACGTCGATTCCGGCGACGCGAAAGGCTGTGCGGCAGCACTAGCCGCCCACTTACGCCCTTTGATCGCGGGGTTCTCATGCCGCCCTTCCGCTCCACGCTGTTTGGTGGGCTCTGCCTATGCCAACGGCGTTCCAGCGAGGTCCCCCAGCTTGGAGTGCGCCGGCTCGATAGCTCAATCGAGGACGGGCGTTCTACCACGCAGCGCACAGCGCTCTATAGCGTCCATACCTCCCTCCGGTCTTTCTGCGGTGCCTGACTCTCCCTTCCTTCGGTTGCACAGACGCGAGTTACCTTGTCCTGCGGCAATTCGGTCACGCACCGCATCGGCTGCCTCGCAAACCGGAACGCACACAAAACCTACACGTCAATCTCGCTGAATTAGTCTGGAGAAACACTGTGGAACTTGACCCTTCGAATTCACGCATGCAGGAGCTTGAGGATCGCATCGACCTACAGCTCGACATCGTGGCAACTCTCGTACGCGAAGGAAGCAACGAACTCGAGGCAATCCAGCTGCTCAACGCACTCACGAACGAAATGATATCAGCGGAACTGGAGCTCGGCCGGCTCGGCGATACGAGCACCGGTGACCATCCCGGCGACGGGCGAGCAGCGCGAATGAGACGGGACCCTGGCGTCTACAATCCAGAAGAGCTTCAAATCTTGGGGCGCCTTCTCGATCAGGCAGTGGCCGCCTTACCGCCCGCACTGCGCACTCCGGCCAACCAGATGCGGATTGCCAGATTGATTCTGGCACGTGCAGCGGGCTGAGAGCCGTTTTGATCTTCTCAGATTGACGGGCTTCATCGCTAGGCTGACCGTGGCTGTGCACCCCAAACACTTGATCATGGCAGCTTACACGCTCGCAATTTACTCCAAGGCAGATAGGGAGAAGCACGATCCGACATATTCTGGCGCGACACCGCACGGTTGGCCGCGCCTTCCGATATTCGTGTCTTGACAGAAACGCTGCCCCCGGATCCCAGCCGCCGTGTTCTATCGTTGCGCGCCGTCTGATATTTCGTTGCCAGAACGAGCTCCAGGCAGATCAACGCAATTGCGCGATCACTTGTCCCATTTATTTGGTGCGCCCCACCCGAAGCAGCATCGTATCGCAAACGTGGGGCGTGCGAAGGAGCTGGCGGATACGACCAGGTTGTTGACGCATGTCGGGAAGCACACGAACGATTGTCGAGAATGAGCCACACCGCTGGACGCGACATAACCAGCGCATGCGACATCCCCCCGAACACTTCTTAGCCTTGAAATCCGGAAGGTGGCGAACGGCCCGCTCCGCAGCACGGCTTCAGTGCGACTGACGCTTGGAAGTATGGGTGCGGCGAAGGACCAACGCCAGGCAACAAGATGCGCGGCGCAACGAAGCAAATTTCAACGCAGGTCCCTTCAGGCAACTCAGAATCGTTCGACTTGCGCTCGCACTTCGACATTCGGTCATCCGGACTTCAACAAGCGGCATTATAAAGTTCGCTGTAGCGCCGCGAGCAGATCGACACACATTTTTGGCTGTGGCTTCGATTTCTTGGCGGTCACGACGGGCCGCAGCTCGCCGATACGCTGCGGACGAAACGTTTAACTTGTGTCAGGAGTCGAGGAGTTTTGAGATGGATCAGGTCATATCCGACCAGGTGCAAGCGCCAGAGGCTATCGTAAGCATCGCATTTGAAAAAGCGTGGAGCTTTGTCGAGAAGGACCCAGTTCTGGCGCATCATCTCAAGACGTTCCTTCACCGCCGCTTGCGAGCATTACTGGAGTGTTCGATCAGGACCGGCGAACGAAATACCCTGCATCTGGCAAACGAAGCGATACGCAATTTACGAGCGGAACTGGCGTCGCCGAGCAAACAATAGGAGGGTTCGTTCCTCTAGCTCAGCAGTACCCGTGTTATCGACAGAAACGGGATGGTGTCGTCGGCTCCCGAAGGGCCAAGTCGTGGTCGAGCTGAGTTTCTCTGCTCATCTTCTTCTACACCGACGACTGCGTCAGGGAGCCTGCTTGTGTAGCTCTCGTGGCCCCCACGCCAGTAAGGCGACAGGCACGCTTTGCCCCGACGTGACACAATGCGCACCGGATCTGGCAGATTGGTACGCCTCCGAGCAATTTCGATGCGAGCTTCGTCCAGCGCGGTGACCAACATTTTGCGGTAGACGATGTTGGCGGCGCACCGTCGATTGGCTCTCCTGTTGCGGCAAGAGAAGTTACAGCTCGCGCGGATTTCAGGGGATGTCCGGATTCAGATCGATCAATACCTCTGATGGCCCTTTCCGACGTTACCACAATGTTAAGTCGCCTCATGACTTCCTGACCCTAGAAAAATTCCAATCCCACTCCCGATTGGGGCACTTTCATCTTTGCGCTTCATGACGAAACCCGCGGAACGACGCGTAGCCGGACGTATCGCCGAGAACCTGGTTGTAGCGGTGCTTCAGCAAATGCTCACAGCATTGCGTCGCATAGTGCCATCGCGATCGGATCGCCTTCAGATAGAGGCGCAACGAGGCGCCCCTATCAATGTCGTTGCATCGACGCGTCGCAAGCTAGGAGCCTCACAACCTGACGCACCGTGCGTTTCGACCCATTTCTTGCGGAGGAATGTTGTGCCTCAGTTACAGCAATTCGCAATCATGTTGTTAAGACGCACGGCGCCGGGGGGCATCAAAAGGAATGACACTGGAATGAAGAATTTTCTGATTCTGACCGTAAGCATCGCGCTCAGCGCTGCAGCTCCCGCATTCGGCGCTGACCTCGCCGGGCAGCCTGTCAACATCAAGGCGCCCCCATTGCCGGTCGTAGCTCCGATCAACGACTGGAGCGGCTACTATATCGGTCTCAATGGAGGTTGGGGATCGAGTCACAATTGCTGGGACTTCAACGGCGTCACTCCCGAGGGCTGCCATAATTCGACCGGCGGCACCGTCGGCGGCCAGATCGGCTATCGCTGGCAGATCTTCAGAACTGTGTACGGCATCGAAGGTCAAGGCAACTGGGCCGACTTCAATGGCTCCAATGTCAGCACCGCCCTCCCAGCGGACACCATTGGCACCAAGACAGATGCATTTGGATTGCTCACCGGCCACGTCGGCTACGCATTCAATGCCGTTCTGCTTTACGCCAAGGGCGGTGCGGCGGTGACGAGCAACACCTATCACGTCAACTCAGTGGCTGCTGGCACCGAGCTTGGCAGGAACAACGATGTTCGCTGGGGTGGGGCGCTCGGCGCTGGCGCCGAAGTCAGCCTGACCTCGAACTGGTCGGCTGGCCTCGAGTATAATCACTTGTTCATGCAAGGCACTAACGTAAGCTTCCCCACGGCCGCTGGCTTCGATCGCGTTCACCAGGACATTGATCTTGTCACGGCACGGCTCAACTACAAGTTCGGCCCGGCGTTTGCAAAATAGGACCGCGCGCGCCTTGTTGATCGAGAACCCCGACCAATGGTCGGGGTTCTTTTTCCGAAACGCTGCCCCCGCGCGCCCAGCCGGCTGCACTGGCTCGAACTCGTCGAAGCTTAGATCGCTCGCTGGCGGAGCAGACCGCAGGCACCGTCCGTAGTCAACGACCCAGTCGGCTTGACATGCGCCGACGAACTCCAGAACCTCACGCAACGTTAGGTTTACCCTCGCCTGTCTCAACCAAGCACGGCTGGAATAATGGCATGAGCCAGCCAGAGCTTGGCGTCAATGGCTTAGCCAATCAGTCCGTCACTTCCTTGCAGTGAGGATCTCAAAGAATATTGAGGCGAATGGCGATAGCGGTCGCTTGGATCCTGGTGGTCGCACCCAGCTTTCGCATTGCATTCTTGATATGAAAATTGACGGTATTATCGCTAATTCCTAGAATCCTGCCGATTTCCCAGGACGATTTCCCCTCTGCCACCCACCGCATACAGCTGATCTCCCGTTGCGATAATGCAATTTTTTTCCTACAGCCGCTATTAGAGGGTCGAGCAATCTCGCCATAGGCGCTGTGAAAAAGCGAAGCCAGGGCGTTGAGATGACCGATGCGATCCTGAGGATCAGCATCGTCGGACGGAGACGCAAAGGACACTACAGATACTTGGCCCAACGGGCCAAATAGGGGCACGCTCATGCCATGCTTCAGGCCGGCCTCTCTGGCCTCATCCAATACGCGTCTCTCGTCCGGTTGTAGCTGATAATGGTCAGCGAGTTGGTCCCACAGAAACGGACGCGCATGCATCGGCGTCCGCCGGACCACCGGGTCGATGGTGTGGTACTTGTGTTTGAAGTATCGATCGCACCAGGCCGGCGGCCAATTCACAGCGACAGTCGGCGGCGGATACTCAGCCAACCGAAGCGGCTCGACGAAGTTGAGGGCTCCGTAAGCAACTTCACTGAATCCTTCCTCGGTGGCACGGTTTACAAGAAGATCAAACAACGCTCTCAGCGAATGCGTCTGGTTTGCGCATTCGGTGAAGCTAAAGAGATCCACGATGGGCGCATCTGCACGCCGATCCGGTTCGCCATCGCTGCGTTCGATTACGTTTGTTTCAAGCGGAGCCAAATTCCGTTCCATGAGCTGAACTCTTAGGTTGCTCTTCGAGAAGTCTAGAGCGCGCGCTGCGTCAGACGCCATCCCGGGTTTTTCGCCTTCCGCCGGCTACGGCGCGATAATCGTCCTGTCAAACGCCGGGATCCCGCTCGCCGATGACGCGCTGGCCAAGCAGGCGATCACCGCATTGTCATTCGTCTGATGGTCTGTGTCGGCTGCAGCAGCCCCGATGGCTCGTGGTAATCCAGCTGGCGACGCCAACCAGCTATGAATGACAATATCTGCCCTGCTCAGATTGAACGGTGAGGAGCGACCGTGCTGCCCGAAAGACGCCTGGCTTTGCCTCACGGTCGAGCACGACGATATCCTGAACGTTGAACTTTGCGGTTCAAGCGAAACGGAGCACGTTGGCCAACTTGGCGGCGCCGAACTCGACCTACGCAGTTCCGACATTGGCCTTCTGCTTTCTGCGGACAGGAGGGTGACTGTTTCTTCCCCATCTTGCGAATTGCTGTCGCGAATTCCGTCCTCCGTCTTTCGACGGCGTCGGGAACGCGGTCTGCGAGCAACACAGAAGAGCCGCGCCAGCAGGTGACCGCGTGATATGACGGCCCGGGGCCTGATCAGGCGCGTTGAAGAGGTCCAGCGCACCTGAATTGAAGGCACAGATGATCGGCGCGCCAGGCGAGCGACGGGAGATACGCGCAGAAACGAAACCTGCCGGCCGCGGAGGACACCTTGCATGCGCATCTCCAAAAGGGAGAGGACCTAGGCGCGGATCAGCAAGTGTCGTACCAACTGGCGGCCTCACAAAAATCAATCCTCGATACCAGGAATCCAAGGCAAGAGCCCGGTTTCGGCGCACGAGCGCTTGAAGCATTGGCGACATCTGGAGGAAACGCGACAGCGCCACTTGCGCAAGGCTCCCACGGCCTGGAATGAGTGCCGCTCGGCGCGGCGGCTCCCAAGCGCCTTTCAAACAGCCGAGCTGCTCGCGTACTACTTTCGCATCCTGGTCAAGTACCAATGCTGGCAATTGAAGAAGCCGATCGACAAATGGCAATGCTCTAGGAACCTTGGCCGGTGCCAAATGCGGCGTCCGGACGCGCGGCATCCGATTAAGCGCTCGCTTGGACTTCTTCCCTCGCGGAAAGACAATTGGGACTGCATGCAGTTAGTGCAAGACAAGCGAAGAACCTCTCGCAGGTTGGTGAAGTATGCTTTCCCTGTTCTTCGCGGTTATCTCCCTGCTCTATGCAATGGTTGGCCAAGCGGGTGGAACCGCATTCCTAGCGCTTATGGCGTTTTCTAGCTTGCCCTCCACAGAGATGCGCCCGACGGCGCTTGGCCTCAACATTGTTGTCGCGAGTTATTCCACGTGGTTCTTAAACCGCAACAAAGCGATCGACTGGATAGCGCTCCGGCCGCTTCTATTGTCATCAATGCCAGCGGCACTTGCCGGTAGCTTGCTGGTGCTCGGGGAGCACGTTTACAGGACGTTGACCGGTCTTGTCCTCCTTTTGGCGAGCGCTGTGATGATCGTGCGGCGCGGCCGCGTTGCCCATCGTGTTTTCGAAGCTCCGCTCTGGGGAAGCGTCGGCATTGGATCGGTCATCGGGTTGGTTTCGGGTCTGACCGGCGTGGGCGGCGGAGTATTCCTGGCGACCGCGCTCGTGACACTGAACTGGGCGTCCGCCAGACAAGTCACCCTGCTGTCGCCTCCGTTTATCCTAGCGAATTCCATGGTGGGCTTCGTCGGAGTTCTTTTCACCGGCCAGTTTCCGTGTTCGGATTCGGCCATTTACGCAATCGCCGCACTGGGAGGAGCCATCGCAGGAACAGTTATCGGCCTGAAATGGCTGAGCCAAACAGCTATTAGGTTCATCCTTGTAGCGGTTCTGCTCATTGCCGGCGTGCAGTTGGTTCGCACCTAGATGCGGTCCGAACTGCCTTTGCTGCGGCTGTCGTTGCGGTCATCGTGCACCAAACGGGGGCCAGGACAATAGCCGGAACGATTCCAAAACGAACGACCTGTGGCCTTGAAGCAGAACAGACGCGTATCGTCTGACTTGGACGTGCCAGAGAGCGCAGAAGCTGACAATGCCCACGCTTTGCGATTCCGGCCCAGCCTGGGGCCTGGTTGGGAATTGGTGAACTCGCAGCGCTCACAACAGCACGGCCGAATCAAAGCGCCCCGACGCACCTGCCGGGGTGGAAGTGCGCCGGGGCGGCCCCAACATCATCAGTACATCCGTGACGATGCTTGGCTGCAATGAAACAAGCGGCGTGGCGGAATTGAGGCTCATCTATACTTATGAGGCGGAGTGCAAAAATGTTTTTTAGCCGGTTCGACGGCTATTGAAACTCACGTTGCGTCACGTTGTACCATCTCGTACCCTGTGTTTCATCAACCGACGCTGCCTGACTGACAATCCCAGCTCGGAGAGCATTCTACTCGTTGCATCTCGAGGCACCGCGCTAAATACTATCCCTATCTTCGTTCGCGTATGCCATTTTATCCTGCACAACCCCAGTCAGCTCGGACGCAACCCGGAGCACTCCATGGCGTGCCAAAGCGTCTCGCGCCCACGTCGCTGAAAGCATTGCGAACGGGCTCAATCCCGTCTGCGCGGGTTTGAAACGGCGTGACTGACAAAGATTGTGCAGATTCAGTGGCGCGGACTACCAATCGGACTTAGCGTGATTTTCTGACTCGATCGAACGTCTGGGCATCCACATCAGCTTTTCCACTGAAGCCAGTCTGAAAGGCTGAGGCCGACTGGTTCGCCGCCGACAACGCCTTGGATCCTGTCTTTGTCGCAAAAGCCCCTGCGTCGGAGAATGCAGGCGCAATGGGCGCTCCGATAATGATTGTTCCTGCGCATAATGGCTGGGCGTATCGAGCCCGCGCGGCCAAGCTTATGTGGGACATTTGTTCTTTCACCGGGGTGCAAATGATGGCTAGCACCTGACTTCCTCACCGCTCCCAGTTCGTAGGCTGTCCTGGCAATTACATCGAGGAAGGGTCTCGAGCTTCGGGATCAGAGCAGCGCCTTTTGACTTAGCGCAAAGACACAGCAGAGGATATGCATCAGCCTCATACCGTATCAGCGCGGAAAGGTAAGCGTGCAGACCTCACTCCTAAACAAATATTGCGATGCTCGCCTGCCCTGGTACACCATCTACCCAACCGTACCGGATTTCTCTGATGCGGTCGGCGCCACGACCTATGAGGCGTGGTTGCGCCGGCTGCCGCCTGACGAATCCGTATCGCTCTACCTTCACGTTCCGTTCTGCCGTTCGATCTGCTGGTATTGCGGCTTCCCAACAAGCCTCACTCACAGCGAGCGGCCGATTCGCAATTACCTGCTGACGGTACGAGAGGAAATTCGTCTGGTCACAGAGCAAGCGCCTCACGGTCTTCCAGTGAGCGACCTGCATTTCGGCGGCGGCACGCCGACTACCATCCCACCGGTCGATTTCTTGGCTCTGATGGAGCTGCTGCGCCGCTGTTTCGCGTTCAGCAAATCGACCGCGCTCGCCGTCGAGATCGACCCCCGCGCGTTCACGGCCGAGATGGCGGAAACCTTGGGAGCAGCGGCCGTCAGCCGCGCGAGCATCGGCGTGCAAAGCTTCGATCCCGTAGTTCAAAGGGCGGTCAACCGTCTCCAAAGCGAAGCGCAGGTCGCTTTGGCCGTCGAACGCCTTCGCCAGCATGGAATAAGCCGTATCAATTTCGACCTGCTCTTCGGATTGCCGCATCAGACCGTGCAATCCTGCGTGAACTCAGCGCAGACGGCCTTGACCATGCGGCCCGACCGCCTTGCGGTGTTCGGCTATGCCCATGTTCCCTCCTACATGAAACGCCAGCGCCAGATCGACGAAGCGGTGCTCCCTGACAATGTTGCGCGCGCCGAGCAAGCAGCAGCCATGGCAGATACGCTGGTTTCCGCCGGATATCGCCAAATCGGGCTCGACCATTTTGCCCTCCCGGACGACGAACTCGCGCACACGCAGAGAACCGGCCGGCTGCGCCGCAACTCGCTGGGCTATTCGGCCGATACGTGTAACACCGTGATCGGCTTTGGTCCGTCAGCCATCGGCCGTCTGCGCGATGGCTACGTGCAGAACGAGACGGCAACCATTTCCTATAGCAGACAGATTAGTGCTGGCCGTCTGGCAACCTCAAAGGGCCACTGCCTCACCGCCGAAGATCGCCTTCGGGCCGCAATCATCGAGCGGCTGATGTGCGACTTGCAGGCCGACGTGCCGGCAATCTGCTCCGCCCACGGCTTTGCTCCGATGCCCTTTCTCGATTCAGCTGACCGTCTGGGAATGCTTGCCAAAGACGGGATAGTTGACATCGAGCAGGGGTTCATCCGAGTCAAATCAGAGCACCGTTTTGTCATTCGCGCTGTCGCTGCCGCGTTCGACGCTCATCTCGACCGCACGCCCTATTGAGAAGTGACGCATGCGAGCAGATCTCTAATATCAACGCGCATCGCAAAGGAGCAATCGACGAAGCGCCTGTGGCAGCCAGGCCAAATGGTCGTTATGAGGCGGAGCAATCAATCCCTATAACTGACGCCGCCACCTGAAGTAGCCGAACTCCCTTGCCCGCACAGATCAACCGGCGAATACGATATTCCCACGCTGTGGAATCGAACTGCTGTGGCGCTTCTGCTCCTGCTAAGGCTTACTGACAACGGCGCGCCGAGTTGACGAGAGACGCAAATTGCGGGGTCTTGCCGCGGTCGTCAGTAGTACGTTGGCCTCATCTTTTGCAGATGTCGTAGGGGCATCGGCTGCGTGATGCCCCTCCCTTCAGATCTGCCCGAACTGGCAATGATCTGATGACAGACCGTCCCGCGGATATGTCGTTCACGACCTGGTACGCGGAACGCGCTCCGCGACCTAGCAAGAATACCTTCAAAAATCTGGCCCCGTCGAAGCCTTTAGATGATCCCACGGCGACAAGCGGCATCGCGAAACCGGGCCCAAATAGTGGGACCGGTTGGGAGGCTGGTCACGCCTGTAGCCAATCGAAACATCAAGGTGCGCCTGCCATGGGTGCTGCGATCACTGGGGCGCCTCCAACGGAAACAGGTCCTTGTGGTGTGGACTGACCGCGCCGTTTCTTGGCCCGGCTCGAAGCAGCCTGGGCGGACGGTGGGGCAGAAACGGAAGGCGTGGAAGTATTCTGCAGGGACTCGATCCGCGAAGTCAGCACGCTGATCTGATCTAATATCCCCTTGAGGTCCTCCCGCGTGGCATGGATGCTACGGTTCAGTTCTGCGATCTCATCGCTAGCCTTCAGCTGTGCCCACTTTATCTCGGACAGGGCAGCTCTGTCATCCAATGACGACCTCACGATTGGATCGACTCGGTGGCTTTCCGACGGCCCGACAAGCTCTCCGAGGCCAGCCCAAAACCAGGCGCCAGCTGCACTAAAGCTGACGATCACAAGGAGAAGCACCAAAACCCGGAGGATGCATCGTGACGGCTCTCGCAACAGCGGTCGCAAATCCGAACCGACCGCATCGTCGATCATCGCCATCGCTCCTCGTCCAGCGTTCTTCCTTCGAGCGGTCTGTTTCGCCGATCCGAGCGCTTGCGGCGTTCGCGCGGTCCAAAGGTCCCGACTGCCGGCAGCTTCACTCAAGACGCACCGCTTAAGTGACGGCTGATTAAGTGACGGCTGAGCCCTCAATTCCTCATAGGGAGGGCAACCATTGCGCTCGATCAACTACCAATGTCAGCAGGTTGATCGAAATCATGGGCACATGCCAAGCGGGACTAACGAAAGCCGCGCACGGGAAGGACCCATTATGCAAGACAGATTCGGCCGTCCCAGCGGTCCCTACCGAGCGAGCTGCTCGCCCGCCTCCACCAAAGCGGCCCGAAGGCTGTTTCGTCCATTCACCTGGGATGACCAGTATGGGCGTCGTTGTGCGATCGTCGAGCACACGCATTCCAGAGCCGGTCCCAGATCCTGTCGATTGTCTGGCCCAACAGCATCACAAAACTCCATGAACCCGTGGCTCATGCCCCGCGGGATTTGCTTTCTGGCGCCTGCCACTTCGTCAGTAAAGGGGTCTTTCAGCAAGGGCCCCGCCAACGTCGTCCCACTCTGCCCCACTGCGAGCAGCGAGGCTGTGTTCATAAAGTGACAGCGAGGGTAACGGTACTCGTCATGAACCTCTCGCCGCACCAGCGCGCGCTGCTCTCTTTTCGGCCTCCGGCCTGAAGCGCAAGTGAATTGCAGAGCAGATCATCTGCTGCCTCCTCGGGAGCGAAGATGCTGGGATGCCACTGTCGGCCATTCAGGCGACAGTTCGTCGCGTTCATGACTGACTGACACGGACCTGAAGTACGCCATGCGTGATTGGTTTCTTGCGGCGACGTCGCTTCGAACATCTACCGCCGCCTTGGCATCTGCGTTCACGTTTCGGCCAATCCGCAAACGATGTAGACGGGCTATCGCAGTTTCTCTGGCGGCCTGCCTGCTCGGCAACTCCGCGCAGGCACAAACCGAGGACGAGCTCGATTCCGGGAACGACACTGTAGATCAAGCCAGCGAAAGCAGACGAGCTTCCGGTCGGGCGACAAAGTTGCGGACCGGGATGATGCGTCAAGCAATCCAGCCTCGGCGCCCATGGTCTGCGGCACGCGCCGATGCGTCTGGCGAAAAGCGCCGCGGTGTTGATAGATTTGCTCAGACGCGAACGCAAAAGCCCATGGATCCCTTCGCCAGGTACGACAATCTGCGTGAAAAAGGGTTGTGGCTCGCCATACCTGGCCCTGCAGATACGATTGATCAGGAAAATGGCGGCGTTCGGTCTGCGCTGGCAGATGTCGGCATTGGCTATATCGGCTGGACACACAACATGCTTGTAGATAATCAGCTGCCGAATGCAGCGAGAAGCCCAATCGCAAACCAGCTTTACATGGGCCAGAATCCGACCTTCGCTTCGGCGAACTTCTTGATCGTCACTTACGATCTCAGCCGATTTGGCATCCCCGATGGCCAGATTGTCGTCGGAGCGGAGCAGCAATACTGGACGTGGGATCGCCCGGGGCCTGACAGAGTGGGGCTCAACACGCTCGCCTACTACCAGACTTTCCTCGACAGGAAACTCGAACTGAAACTTGGTTACCTGAGAAACCAAAATGAGTTTACCGGCACATTGTTCGGAGGGATGACCGGATCGAACATGTTCGCCTTGATCCAGGCCGGGGTGAGCACCAATGCTGCGCCCACGCCGGCGGTCAACCTGAAGTACAATTTTAACGATCGCTTCTACAACAAGTTCTCACTCCAGCGCTCAATCAGTCCGGATGGCCCCTATGTCGAGATAAGGGAGAATCCCGCCGGCTTGAACTGGAGCACGGCCAATTCGGGCACGCTCTTCATCGATGAAATCGGCTACAGGAGCAAGGCCGCTCCTGGAGCGCCCGACACATGGCTGCGGGCCGGCGCTGGTTTCAACACCAGCCGCTACAGGAATTTGGCAGACCCGGATCAACAGCGAGTTAGCGGCAACAATTTCCGTTACATCGCAGCAGACCGGCAATTCTGGCAAATTGATGCCAATGGGTCGCCGTCTCGCGGGCTCTATGGCGGATTCTCTGTCATGGCAGCTCCGCCTGACCTCAACAGGATCAGCCAGTATTACGAGCTTCGTCTTTATACGAAAGGGCCGTTTGATAGTCGCCCCAAGGATCTGGTTGCTCTTGTCGCCAGTAACACGACCTGGAGCAAATTCGCCGTGGATGCTGCCCTGGCTAAAGGCCAACTTGCGCATCGCGATACCTTGGCGATCACGGGCACATATACTGCCCATCTCGCCCCTGGCATCTATGCAAGCGCCGGACTGTCATACATCCACAACCCGACAAGCATCACACATACGCTTCACACCGAGCACGCCCTCAATCTGCTGGTGTCTACGCTGGTTTTTTTCTGAGACTGGCAAGCGCCGTTCTGCTGCCCTCTTCGCGTGCCCCCGGGGAGCGGAACTCTGCGATCTGCTTGCGGGATCGATCCTGCATCTGCGTTTGATGCGCCGGTTACACCACATGTAAAGGGACACCAGCTGTAAGTGATTACGCAAAATGGACGTCGTTAGGTCTGTAGGGACGATCGAAGGGTTGTCGAGAAGAGGCTGAGACCGAACGCCGTCATTTGCGAGCTTGTCCGCGCGAATAACTGCCCACCACGGAGCCTTAACCACGTCAGGTTCTCGAAAGCTTGCCCGACTAGGCAGACTTGTTCAGGTGATCCTGCAGGAGAGGTTAGCGTGGACCCGCGAGATTTCGACCCGTCTAACGTGCCAGCTTGGCCGCAGGTGCAGCACGACGTCTCGCAAGAGCCGCAGACGAGCCAGGCCGGACAAGAACGCTTTGAGCAGCACTTGGCTGAGACAAGGCAGTCCGAAGCCGCGTCCATCGGCGCTGGAGGCTCCTATCCCCATCTATCTACAGAAGACCGGGACCTTATCGACAGGGCGATTGCTCAATACAAGCCTCAGAAGGACCCACAACCGAACACGGTCAAGCTTTATACTCAGGCACTCCGTCGACTGGTGAATGATCTCCGCAGCCGTGGCCAAACGACGGACCTAAGTGACCACCAGTCCCTGGTTGTTCACCTAGATACTTACTTTCCGAAAGACGCGCTCATGAAGACGGGAGTGAGTGTACTTCGTGCGTATCATGGTTCCGGTCATTCGGTTTCTCGCGGGCGACCGCGCGCGCTCCCCTCAGCGAAAGACGCATCTAACGATGGCCAGCAATCCCCAGACGAAGCGATGGGTCCATGTGCCCCAAGCGAGGATGTCCCCATCAATCATGAAGCTGGCCCAGCTCAACCGAGAGCAGCGAAAAGAAAGAGGACGCCGAACGATCTGGAAGAAGTTCAGGTATATAGGAAACCGAACGCAAGCGCCGCTGCGGGAGGAAGTGGCGGGGCTATGCCGGTCGCTTCAACGGGCGTCATAATCCGGGGTCAGTGGGACAGGCGGCCTCTCTATCCCGAGGATGCTGCCGATATCTTCAGGCTTGAGGAGGCGCTTATTAAGGGGGGCGCGGCCGCCGCAACGGCGAAGCAGCATGCAGGTTCTCTTATTGGCTATAGCCGTTGGCTCTTCGCAAAAAACAAACCAAGCATTGTGGCTCGGCTAGACGGCAAATCGCTGAGCGATGGCAGTGACATGCGCGAGTTCAGCGGTGCCTCTGATAGCGACAGACTCGCTAGAGCGTTAGAGCATCTGCGGACCTTTCGATCGACGGGGGCGGTCGTGCCCATCGTGCGTCCAGGGCGTAAGCGCGCTAAGCTCAACCCTTCCGTTCAGAACGTGGTGCTCATCAATCCCGAAGGCGCTTTACTGACAGAACCGATACGCATCGACAGCGCCGCCGCGCAGCACCGCGGATCGTGCGAAGCTGATCGGCGAGCGGAGCATCAGGAGGGACACGGCAATCAGCCGGTCCCGTCGGCTCCCCTCGAAGGACAGGTCGCGGTCGAGCCAGAGCAGCTTCCTCGGGAGCAGCTTCGGCGCCTGCGAGACCATCTTGATGACCAAGCTATCCTCTCGCCAGTTTCCTTGCCTTCAGAGGAGCTTCAGCAGCCGGAAAAGGAATTGCGTAACGAGCTTCAGCGGCAATCGGAGAATCCCCCTGCTCCCTCGTTTTCCTTTGACCCAGTAGAGCTTATCATTGATCCAGACCAGTTCTCTCCAGCGGAGTTTCGGCGACTGCTCGAGGATGAAGACGCACAGGAGCTTACCGAGGGACGAGATGATCAACCCGCCACTTTCGTCCAGGAGCAAGTCACATCCGATCCAGAGCAGTTCCCTCAGGCAGATCTTCGGCGAGTACTGGATCATCTCGATGATCAACCCAGCGGCTCGCCAGTTTCCGTTCCTCCAGAGGAGCTGCGGCAACTGGAACAGGGCTTGCACGACGCGCTTCACGGACTACGGGATGATCATCACCTCGCTCCTCCTGTCTCCATTGATCCAGACGAATTTACCTTCGAGCTCGATCAGTTTTCTCCAGAGGAGATTCGGCGACTGCTTGATGATGAATAACCAGAGGAGGTTCAGGAAGGGCGAGACGTCAGCTTTCGTGCCAGGCGCATCAGCGCCGCTGCGACAAGCCCCCCCAGGACGCCAGGCTCGACCTGGAGGCACGCGAAGAAGCTGCTCGACCGGGTGACCTTGCTCCCGGAAAGCCGGAGACCCAACAATGCGGCAACATGCCTGCGGGTCAACAGGGGTTTGAGCACCGGCTAAAGCGAGCTACAAATCGATTCCTCTGATCAGCGTTCCGCAAAAGTGGATGGACCGATCCGGCGCCCTGACGTCAGTGTTTCGATGAGGATGATGTACCGACCAGCTGCGAGGTTACCGCTTGGGAAACTGACAGAGCCAACATCGCCGTCGAAATCAGGCGTGTACTCACGCCCCACCTCTGCGATCTGCATCGATTGGGTGTATGGCCGGTCAAGCGCACGCGCGATGGAACGCCTCGCGCGCGCTGCCCGACGAGCATTTGGAATTGCAGCCAACTGTTTCTTCACCGAGGTTCGGGATAGATGCGAACGCGCTGGCGTCCTTCGCTTTCCTCCAACTCGCCCCTATAAGGCATTCCTCGGATCTCGAAATAGCTCGGCCGCCCGGGCGCAGGCATGATGCGCTCGCCTTCCAGAACGCGGACGAGATAAGGCGGAAGGAACCGCTCTCTGTGCTCCCAGCCGCCCCGGATCAGATGGCCAAGATCAACTACACCTTCCCCGGGTCGTCTTGCGCTTACGATCGGCGCTGGGCGGTGTAGCGGCCGGGATGGCCCGGCTTCGTTCATCCCGCCAATGCGCGGGTGATGGATCAGGCGAATATCCCTGCGACCGCCCGCTCCAAATGTCGCCGAATAGCGCTCCCCATTAATCGCAAATTGACTTGGCCCGAACTGGTTTGGCAGCAGATTGATGTTGCCCAACACATCGATCAACACCTCTGAGGCCGCCTGGGAGCCGTGGCGCCAATCCACCCCAACGATCGCTCCGATGTCCCGCAGCTCCGGAGTCGCCCCCGGTGGACCCGCGAACGACGAAGCTGCTGCAAATTCAGGTGGCGCAGAGCGCGCATCGTCGCGCAAATCATGCGGTGTGGGTGGATCCAGATCAACGAAGGACTCGAGACCGCCGTAGATGTTGGACGATCGAGGCCTCAGGGACGAAGGCGATGCAGGTTCTTGCATCTGCTGCCCAAGCCAGGCCCAAGCTCCCTGGCTTGGGGTGGCCGGAGTGGCAGGAAGCTCGAATGGCGGATGAGCCTGCGCGGCCCAGTGCGGCGCAGGCATTGGTGAGGCGGGCCCGTGGATCTGTTCACCAAGCCAATCCCAGGCTCCAGCACTCGGCGTCGCAGGCGTTGCGGGAAGCGGTTGAGATGAGCTGGTCTGCCGACCGCTGTGCGGCGCCGGCGTCGATGAACCGGGCCCGTGCATTTGCTCTCCGAGCCACTGCCAGGCTCCTGCGCTCGGCGTGGCTGGCGTTGCAGGAAATTCCTGTGGTGAGTGGGCCTGTGGAGTAGCCCCCCCAGAAGGCTGACCTGCGTCCTCAGGAGGCGGCAACCCAAGAGCCCTGTTCGCCTCGAGGATTTGCTGGTAGTGCCCAAGCCTCACCAGATCAGCGTTGATCTTGCCGTCCTTGGTTTCTTGCTTGTATTCCTCGACGTCTTGAACGAGTCCAGGGGTAGAAAGTCGGCCGGCGATCGGCTGTCTGTCGTGCGTCTGCAGCCACTCACTCAGCCTGAACATACGGCGAGTTTGCCTATCGATCGTCTTGGGATCGATCCTGCCGGTTGCCTTTTCCGCCGCCGCCCACATGCGGATGAAGCTTGCGTCCTCAGCACGAGGGGCCAGTCGGCGGACATCGGCTGCCAAGGTGTTTCCGGCGCCTACTTCACGAAGCTTCTTCAGGGCCGCCTTGATGCGCCTGCCGCGGTCCTTTGCGTAGGTGTCGACGTCCTCATCGAGCTCAGCTTCCAGCTGGTGGTTTTCCACATCGGGATTTTCCAGCTGCGCATTCTCCAGTTCGCGGCGAATTCGATCGGCAAGCGAGAGCCTGCCGGCGTCGCTCAGGCGCGCGCTCAAATGGCGCAAATCGGCTGCCGCGTTCTTGATCGTGCCGTCGCTGAGATTACCCGCCGCCTTGTTTCGGAAATCCTCGATGAGCTCCTCATCGGCCCGCAAGACCCCACGGGTCCGGCCTGGCTGCCTGGCGTGATCAATTCGTAGATTCGTCGAAATGACGTCAGACTGCCCCGCGTCGCGCGACGACTTTGCGCTGCTGCTCCCGCCAAGGGCCTTGCCAAGTCCCGACTTGAAGCGCGACCATAATCCTCGGCTTTTTCCACTCTTGGCCGACGCGGCAGACTCAGCCTCCGGAAAGCTGTAGCGTGCGCTGCTGAACAGATCATCTCGCAAACTAGACTGCGGTTGCGCCGAAGCGGGAAGCTGAACGCTGGGAATGTCTACGCTCCGGCGCGTGCCGCCTAGCGCGCTCTCCCTAGAAGTGGAATGCGGCGGCGCTCGCATCGAACCGCCGAAATCGTCCCTCCGCACTGCTCGACCACCTGCTGCGGGAGGCCGATCAGGCGAAGTTGAATTCCTTCGATCAGACGGATCGAGGGTCAAGTCATGCAGCCGCCCTTCAAAGTCACCCTGTTCGCTTGGGCTACCCGCCCGTTGCCCAGTCCGCCCCTGAAGGGCGGCGTACTCGCGCATCCAGGCTCCTGAATCGAAGAATGGGTCAACCGGATCCATCCTGCTCTCCTCATGTTTGCATGGACCCTGCAACAACCCGCACATCCTGGATTACAGCCAGGTAGCAGTTCGTTCAGCAAGGGTCGGATTATCTGATTGTTGTAGCCGCAACCTTTCCAAAAGCTGACGAGATCAGGATATTGCTGCGCGCAACAGCGCCTTCGCATCGTCACCCGCCTGACGACAGGACGGTTCGCTCCGGTTTTGCCGAACCTCTTCGCCGGCCGCGAATTGGTCGACGGATATAACAATGGATCGCCTGTCGATCGTGCGCCGAATTCAAACATTACGGCGGGATTTACATAGCCTATACCAGTCTCCGACAGATAATACGTGACGAGTATCTCGTCGTCCGTGGCATCAACTTTGGCGGCGAGCTTGTCCTATTGCAGGCGCTCATTGATGACGGACAACGTCTTTTAGATGACGCAGTTTTGACTGAGAACCGCAAGGCTTCCCGTGCAGTCTCGAGACTGCCCCACTGGAGCGCGCGCACGACCTCACCTGCACGAGGGCTTGTCCATCGTAAGCTGCCGACGCGGCGCATGCTTGAACCGCACGACTTGCTTGCCATGATGGAGCAGGCGGGAGGCGCCCGAAGTCAAATAGACCTGCCGAACAGTTAGCTGCCTCGTCAACCTGAGCCCGTTGGCTGGGCAGCGCCTCCGGAACTGATGATTTCACCGCGGCGCCTTGGTCTCTCAACAGCTTTTCGACCGATGGAGCTCTCGTCCCATAGCGGCTTTCGGCCGTACGCCCTCCCCCGCCTCGCGCGCGGGATTTTCGTCGCTCGGCAAAACCGAAAGGCCCAGATCGACGGCCGCGCACTTTCCAAGGTGCAAAAGCACGTTGGCAGCGATGGAGGAGGCTTCACGATCGATCTTTACGTGCCGCCGCAGAGCAATGATAAACAGCTCTGCGGCGGTCGGAGCATCATAGTTCGAGGCCATGCTCTGCCAGCACGCGCTCCATGACCTCGCGTTTGATCTCGCCAGCGATCTCGTTTCGGACTTGCGCTCCAAGCACCCGCTCGGCATCCGCGTCGCCCGGCAGACCATGCTCGGCCAGTCGCTGACCGAGGCGGCTTTGAAACTCCTCGCCCATGGCTTCGAGCACCCGGTCTTGCATCGTGGCATGTTCGTCTGGAGAGATGCGCTCCAGCACCGTCTCCCAGGGTTGCCAACGGCTTGCCAAGTAGTCGCTGAACTCGCTTGCTTCGCGGCTCCGGACCAGGTCCAGCGCCTCCGTCGCATCATCCTCGCTTACGTCCGAGACCGCCAAGAAGCGCATGTCAAGAGCGACGTGACTGAGCTCCAGCGGCTCGCGCAGCCGATGTTGATAGGCCAAGTAGACCTCGACGTCGTCTACGTTCGGGTTGACGCTAGCAAGCAAGTTGACCCTGTCGCGCGCGATCTCGTCCAGCGCCTCCAGGCGAAACGCGAGACGGCCGCACTGGACCAGTTCGCCAAGCCGGTTGTCATATAGCCCATTCTTGACCTCAGCGTTGATGCGCGCCGTCTGCATACCGTTCCAGTGCAACGTAACACGATCCTCGCAGCTGGTGTTAGCCTCGGAAGCCTGTGCAAAGAACTGCTCGCGCAATCCCTCATTGGCGGCCGCCTGCCGCAGATCATCAGCCACGGCCTGCCGAAACGCGTCATTACCGTAGTTCACAGTGCCACGTAGCCTTCCCAGAAACTGTGCGTAGTCCTGGGCGCCGGGCTCATCGGCAAAGTGCTGCCATTCGGCCAGCGCGTCCGGGTCGTCTGCGAGCCAGTGTGCCGCAGCCTCATGCAGGGATTGCTGCGCAAGCTGGGGTGGTGGCGCTTCAGCCGCCGCCAGATGACCGAGGACGTCGTCCGGCAGCGGGTTATCCCCGAACTCGGGGCTCTGCAGATGCGGGTAGTAGAGGCTATTCATCGGCACGAGAGCATCTAAAAGACCTTCAGGCAGGCTGGTCAGCCGGTTACCGCTGACGTTGAGCGACTGGAGCGTGCTCGGAAGTGGGGCGGGAAGGCTGGCCAATTGATTGCTGCTGACATTGAGTTCAATGAGCCGCGACGGGAGCGACTCGGGCAGATCGGTCAACTGATTGCCGCCGACCGCAAGCGAGGTGAGCCCGCTCGGGAGAGCGTCCGGCAGGCTGGTTAGCCGGTTGTCGTTCGCGTTCAGGATTTCGAGCGCGGCCGGAAGGTTGGCCGGCAGACTGCTCAATCTATTGTCGGCGACCTCCAGCTCAGTGAGGGTCGCCGGAAGGTCGTCCGGCAAACTGGTCAAGCGGTTATGGCTGATGAAAAGACGCCGGAGACCGGGTGGGAACATGGTGGGCAGGCTGCTTAGCTCGTTGTGCCTGGCGCGCAGTTCCTGCAATCTTGGCGGCAGGGCGGCGGGCAAAACGGTCAGCGAAAGCGAGGACAAATCCAGCGAGTGCGAGCCTGTGTTCTCCGTATTCCTGATTCGTGTGCGCCCCTGCCGCCGATTCTCGGCCCCGCCCTGCCCCACTTCGGCAACCCAGTTGTCGATGACCTGCGCGCGCGCGGAAGCCGGGATCCGATAGCCCGTCAAGCTTTCGACCAAATTCGCCACGGCGCGGTTGAAGCCGCCGAGGTAGCTTTCCTGGTCCGCCTCTTCGGAAGGCGCCGAGGAAGAAGAACCTGCGTTCCACTGTGCCCGTACCGCGTCCATCAATTTCTCCATCATCAGAAACAAGAATGCCCCCCGCGGAGCGGGCGGTTGCACCGCGCGAATGTCACTTGATAACCGCTATAAGTGCTCTACGGCCCCGTCCGAGTGGGTACGGGTTCACACGAGTCCAAGCGCGGCAAATGGATCGACATGGATCGGCGCTGCTGCAAGTTTTGCCGCCATTTCGTTGACCAGATAAGTCCGGTAGGACCCGTTCCTGGGGCAGCGTTCCGCCGTTAACAGCCCTACCTGTCGATCAGCTGACGAGTGTCGCTGCAGAACCTCTGGATCGCTCGTTTGCCACTGGGATGAGCGCAGCACGTGTAGGTTGGAGATAACAGCCCTCGGCGGAGATCGAGTCACTGTTCCAGAATCGTCGCAGCGGCAGTCATTCGGCTTCGATGTCGATCGTTGTCACCTGACGGTGAAAGTCTGTCAGCTTATCGAAAGCTAAGTGTCTTAGGTACAAGAGCAGGTCACCATGGGCTGAGTCTGCTCAGTTTCATAAGGAGGGTGAGTTGGATCCTTTTGAGGCAGGACAGATTCAGCGCGGCGGAGGCGTCCCTTCTGCATCTTCCGGACAAGAGGGCGGGCAAAACGGGGCGGCGGCGCAGTGGAACGCAGTCGTGACCGGCTACGCCGCAAACTCCGGGCACTCAGTCCATGCAGAGAACGACGAAGACGAGGTGCTCGAGAATTGGGCTGCTGAACCGCAGGTTGGCCCGCTCGAGGATCGGGACGAAGCAGTACGCCGAGTGAATGCTCTCGGTGAGGCCACTACACTGAATCTTGAATCGCTGTCCCTTACAAGCCTGCCTAGGCTTCCGAGCGCCATCGTTTTGCTTGACCTGCCGTTCAACCGGCTGACCACTCTGCCCGATAGCCTCCCTGCTTCGCTCCAGCGTCTTGACGTCAGGGGCAATCAGCTGACCAGCCTGCCCGCACTTCCGACCGAGCTCAGAGCCCTCGACGCGAGCTTCAACCGGCTGAGGAGCCTGCCTGAGGTCCTACCTGCTGCGCTCGAGCTTCTCGGCCTCAGCCACAATCAGCTGCAGGATCTGCCCGAGGTCCTCCCTGCTTCGCTCCAGTTTCTCTACGCCAACCACAATCAGTTGACGAATCTGCCGGCGGTCCTTCCTGCCACGCTCCAGTTTGTCGACGTCAGCGAAAACCAACTCACGCGTTTGCCAGAGACCCTTCCTGCTTCAATTGAGTTGCTCGATGCCAGCCAAAACCAGTTGACGAGTTTGCCCGAGGACCTGCTAACGCAGTTTCGAGCAAATGGCACGATAGGTCTGACTGAAAATCCGTTGCCCGAGCAGGTGTTAGCGAATCTGGGTACAATACTTAACGCCGGTGACTATGTCGGTCCGACCGTCTACCTTTCGCGCGATGACGAGAGTGAATCGTCCGGGATGGAAGATGAGGCGGCCGATGCTCTCATCGAGAAAGTCGCAGACTGGCTCCGCGGCAATCCACAGGAGGCTGATCGAGAGGTGCTGGCAGCTTGGCAGAGCCTTGCTGAAGAGCCGGGCGCCCGGGAATACACGCTCTTCCTTGGCAAACTGTTCGACTCCGTGAACTCAGGTAATGAAGAATTCCGCCAGTCGGTCGCCGATGATCTGCGGCAGGCGGCGAACGACCCGCAATTGTGCAAGCGCTACTTCCAACTGGCCCTGGACGCCAACCAGAGCTGCGAGGATCGCCGAACTTTGACTTGGAACGGCATGCAGACCGCACGGCTCATCGCAGAAGTCGAGAACGGCGCCTATAACAACAAGGCCCGGCTTCCCGATCTCATCGATCTGGGGCGGGTCATGTTCCGCCTGGACGCGCTGGAGAGAATTGCGCGCGAGAAGGTTCACTCGCAAGGCTCGGGCAACAACGTCGAAGACGTCGACGCCATTGAGGTCTTTCTTGCTTATCAAAATAAGCTCCGCGAGCGGCTGGGATTGCAACACGTCGCGCCGAACATGCGCTTCTTTGAAGTCTCCGGCGTCACCGACGCAGACGTTGATAGCGCAGAGACATCCGTGCGGGACAGGGAGGCGGCGGAATTCGCCGACTATTTGGCGGTGGACTGGCAACCTTGGGACGACGTTGTGCGTCACATCGCCCCCAAAGACCATGCCACGGCGCACGACGAGCTCATTGCTGCAATGGGGCCGGAGTTCGCCAGGCGGCTGCAGCAACAGCTCACCGACAAAGGTTTGATCGGGGTCGAAGCTGACCTTGTCGAGGATGCCAAGCTGGAGTTGGGTGCCGCAGTTCGTAGGGAAATCGCCCGTGAGATCAAGGGCGCTCTCAGAGACAAGGTGCTCAATGATCACGGCCTCAAACTGTAAATCGGCTTTTGCTGCGGGAAGCTGCTAAGTCCCATTGCAGTTTCCCTCTGGTGGATGTCCTCGGCCGCTACCCCGAGTGCCGCATGGATAGAGCGAATTGCCGAAATCACAGAGAAGATGCGCGCCTTTGTAGGGCTCCCGATCCAGGATGGATGAACGTCTTACTCCAACGTAGTTGCCTCGCGGTATCGGCTGACCGAGCCGACCGCTACTGGCTAAGCTACGATGGCCCTGAACATCACCGGCCGAGCGAAGATAGCCGCGAAGCATCAGATCACTTCGTTGTCCGTAGCGCTTGCCGACACTGATCCGCCAAGAGGAACAAGATGATCTGCGAGCTGAAGCGGGCGCATGTGGGCCGACCGCGAACCGATGAGATCGTCGCGTCGGCCCCTTTCTATCGGTTTGACCGCGGCACCAGTGGGTTGCTGTACAAGACTCTCCATGACAACTAGGCTCTCCTCCCGTCATTCATCCGAGGATCACCGTCGAAGCCCTTCGCCCTGAACGCTGCTCTGTGTTCTATCATGATGGTTCGTTGGCAGCCAATCTGTGGCGCCTCCGAAGAACACGCTCAGCGACCATCGCCCAGCTTCGCCATCTGTCAATTGATGGGAGTGAGGCTCGCGGCCTGAGGGGTTGGCCCCGACGCCGAAGGATCTGTATTCAGCATAATAGCTTGTCTTCAACGTATTGGTCTTACCGGGCGTCCATTCGCGCCACCCTTCCGCGATCACGGGGGCATCTATTTTCGCCGACAGGAAGACCACTGTGGCGTAGGGGCGCCAAGGGCGGCCAAGTGCGATATAGCCCGCAACAGGGTCGGCAGTTAGCCTGCAATGATCAAAAACATAGCCACTGTCCTCATCCGGCGCTGCCTTGCTCTGAGCGGTATAGATGACCGCTTGATTGGCGATGCCGTGCAACTCACATTGCCGAAACCAGGCCTTGGCGTTGCCGAATATAAAATCGACATGCCCCTCGATGTAGCACTTCGAGAAGAATTGTCGTGACATTCGGCCGTTCGGTCCCTTGCCGGCAAACAGCGTGTCCTGGGCGCCGAGCAGGCGGACGCGCGTAATGACGTCCCGGTCTCCGGTAACTGACAGCGCTACTGCTTGGGAGGGGGGATTGGCTGGATTGAGGGCGTAGTCGTTCTGGATGGTCAGATTTTCGAGCCGGAAGTCATCGCCAGCGGCATCCAGTGTGGCCGAACGCGCGGTTCCTCCCGCATTGATCGCGCCGTCGCCATACACAATGACCGTATCCTCCGGCTTGTTGCCAGTCCCCACGATATGAATACCGGATTTTGAGGTGTTGACCTTCTCGCGATAGGTCCCCGGCGCGATCCGAACATCCCCGCCTAGCGCCGGCAACGCGTCGATGGCTTCCTGCACGGAGTGATAGTCAGCATTTGCGGCATGCGACACCAATAATGCCTCGGCGTATGCTGCCGGGACACAGAAACATCCAGCCAGAAGCGCGGCGAACATCAAGAACATTCTCATTTGATCTTCCCCTTGGTCGCGTTTGCGGCGCCTTCGCTGCAGTCGATGTAACGCGCGGCCGCGAGCTAACCCTGAGGATCCTGAGCGCAACTCTCTCAATGTCCGCCCTTGCGAACCAGTCGCGCAGCGGGGCGCGCGCCATGAGGCTTTATGCCGCCAATATCGGCAATCCAAGCCCATCGATGCGGCCTCTCCGCTCCGACGTTCCGCACCGGAGTCGTAGGCTTACCGGTCGGTGTCTCGGAATGCGCTGGAACAAGCGTCCGATCCGCGCGACAGCGGTTCTGCAGTTCGCCCCGGCAGCGGCGGCGATACGTCAGAGTGATCGGCGGTCACCTTTGCATGTTCGAGCTGCCAGGTCGCGGAACTGGCAAATCGGACATCCTCGAGTGTTACGTCAAGGGCATGCCGCTCGTCTACGCCACGCATCATCAGCGCGCCATTGTCGCCACGCACATGGCGCAGAACAATCTGCCGATAGACCGGAATCCGCGAGCCCTGTGCACGTGGATCGTATTTCGCATCGAACGCCAGCGGCCACCGGTTGCCCCTCAGGCAGATGTTTTCATAAGTCACGCGCTCGACCAAACCGCCTCGACTGACATCGCTCTTGATGCGCAGACCAGACGTCGTTCCGTCCAGCGTCAGGTTACGCACCATTATGTCGCTGGCCCCGGAATTCACCTCACTACCGATCGACATGCCGTGCCCCCAGCCGAAATAATTATCAATGATGGAGATATGGCTGCTTGAGCCATTATCGCCGGCCTTGATTGCGACGTTGTCGTCTCCCGTTCGGATGAAGCTGCGGGTGATGGTCACATCCTGGCTCGCGCCAGGGTCGATGCCGTCGGTATTGCGGGCGTCCGCCGGGGCATCGATCGTGAGACCCCAAAACGTGGCACCTTCGACCCGGTTCATCGCGATATGAAAATTGGGCGCATTGCGCAAGGTGACACCCGCGAACGTGATGTCTTGCGCATGATCGATCTGGATCAAGCGCGGGGCGTTTTGGTTGCCGCCTTCGGCTTGGGCGCGGCGGGCCAGCTGCCACCAGGTTTCGGCGCCGCCGACCATTGTTGCGCCGCCCTGACCATCGATGATGCCGTCCCCGTAGATACCGCCGCCACGGGTTTTGGAAAAGCTGATGAATGGCCGGCAACCATCGCCCTTGCCCGAGATGCGACCACACTGTCCACGGCCCTTGTCGTAAGCAGCCGGTTCGGGGATGGCGATGAGCTTGGCGCCTCGTCCGATCCATAACGTCACGCCCGATTTCATCTCGATAGGACCAGACCGGAACTCGCCCCGTCCTAAATAAACGGCGGCCCCCGACGGGCATTGGTCGATGGCATCTTGCAAGGTGACCGTATCTTGCTTGCCGGACGGCACGGGCCGGTCGCACACCGTCTGAGGTGCAATAGGTTCGGTAACGATGCGACGATCTTGTGCGTTGGCCGCCGGACAAAGAATGATCCAGGCGATGATGAATAACAGACTGCATGCTCGAAAAGGCTTTGTCATCGACCTCGTCTCTTCGCCGCGTGGATCGGTGCGGCCCTATTGTCTCACGTGCGCGACCTGGTCCGTCGCGGCTCGCCTCACTCGCCGCGCAAGATGACATTTATAAGACGCAGAGGATGCATAGACTTTCACGAGCTCGCAGCAGCATTGCTGCAAGGGACGATGAACGGTCCTGCAAGGGCCGCGTAGGATTTCCAGCTTCATAGCGGGGAGAGGCTTGCACGCCCGTGCCGCCTTGCAGGAAGACTTGCAGGTCGGCCAATAATCCGCTGCCGATGTTTTCAGTCATTGATTGAGAGCCGGTCAGGTGCCGACACAACACTCCCTAGGCTACAAATGCATCTTTATCCAAAGCTCCAAGAGCACTGTGCGCGGAAGCAATCCATTTATCGAAGCAAAGCCGGCTGAAGCCAAGGTGGCACGCTCGATACCGACTAGACGTGCCGTGGCGCGCCGCGAATTAAACAGGCCGCCATAGAGAACTCGGGGCGTCGGCGGCGATGCCTCGTGGTGTCCAATAGCCGGTCGGCAAGCGGCGAGGCGGTTGATGATCCGCGGCTCAGGATGCCGGCTCATCGTCAAGCAATCGCCGAAGCTCTCCTGGTGGCATCTGCTCTTGGTTCAATATGAACCGATCTGGATCCGCGGAGACCGGCAAATTGCCGCCTGGCTGATTTATAGCAATCGGCGCGGGGTGATCATCCAGCAGCGCGCGGAGCTCGCCTGGTGAGAAGGGCATGTCGACAGTGTCGGAACCAGCAGCACAATTGGGCGACTGGCCGGTGAACGGGTCTGCTCTGCCGGGCGCGGGGGCAGCATCAAGCAGTCGACCAGGCTCGTCCGAAGAAAGCGGCAGGGAAGCGAAATTGAAGACATCTGAATTGATCGGGACTGAGAACCGATCTGGGGCAGACGTCATGGAGTCATCATCCAGCAGACGCCAAAGCTCCCCAGGCGAAAACGACGGTGGAGCGATGACAGAGGCTTTTGCATCTGCCGCGCCTGCTGCCTCGTCGGCGAGTTGATTTGGCTGTGGCGGCATGGGTTCATTATCTAACAATCGCGACAGCTCCCCCGGTGAAAGCGGAAGGGTTGCGAAAATAAGCGCCTCCGGATCTATTGGGCCTGCGGCGTCGTCGGCGAACGGAACCGGATTGAACCGAGCGAGCTCATCCAGCAGTTGCGGACGCTCCGCCGGAACAAACTGCCAGGGGCTTAGGGCCAACCGCCCTGGATCGATGGCCGTCAGCGAATGCGGGAATTGACCATCCAGCACTCGTCTTCGCTTTTCCGGCCGCCTGGCGGAACCCTCTGGATATGACCTCAATTCTTCGCCCAGGACGGGAAGCGGCAGGGAGGTCGATTCCGGTCCGACCGCAATTTGCTCCCGAAGCTCCTGCTCCTTGCTCAGAAGTTCTGGAGTCTCGGCTACGACGGACGACTCGTCGAGATCATTAACCAGCAGCTGGTAAAGCTCATTGGGAATGAGATCCGAACTTGACGAGCCGGCGGCGGCCATGCTTTCGGCCCGCTCAACGCCGTCTGATGCGAAAGGCCCGCCCTCCAAAGCTCTCCCCTCTCTTCGATGCTCGCGGAGCGCCCCGAGCGAACCCGTCATTCTCTTCCAGTTCTCTGGGAAGGCTTCCTGAATATATTCGTGCAGCGCATCATCGCTTGTTCCGGCAAGCGTCTCGCGCCGCGTGGCGAGACTCTTCGACAGCTTGCGAAGGGTCGTGTGATGATGCTGGGCGGTAGGCGGCGTCCAGTGCTTGCGCTTGATACCTTCGTTTATGACGCTTTCGATAAGCGGCGCATCAGCCTCAGTGGCAGCAATAGGTGTGCGCCCGGCCCCCGCTGGAGCTGCGGCACGCACGCGCCTGACCCTAACTACCGATGAACCACCGCGCTGTTCTTGAAGCGCCCGCAAAGCGATACCTACGTGCTTGTTCTCCTTGAACACCGTGTCCGAGAGCTGATTGAGTGCATTATCGTCGCTGGCTTCGAGCGACTGGCCGCGCTCGCCGAGGTAATTCGCCACCTTGTAAAGCATTTGAACATACTTTTCGGCCGTCAACGGTGCCAGTTTCCGGCGAGTACTGACACCGCTCATCATCTCGTGAATGTAATGATAGTCCGCGCGCGAGACATTCGGCGGCGGCTTGCGGCCGGGGCGTCGGGCAGGCCCAGCGGGAACGGCCACACGCGCTGCATCCAATTGCCGCTCGAAGGCGTATTGTTCCCCCTGGTTGGGTTGCTGCTCATCTCCAACAGCATGCTGTACCGATGCCGGAGGTGCTGCATGGAATATGTCGAAATTGCGCGAGTCCACGCCAGCCTCTCATCCCGAATCAGTAGGTTAGTCCTTAATCGAGTAAGCTTTCGAGAAGCTGACGAGGCTACGGCCGGCGCCGGGTCGCATTCGCCTTGAGACCCCCTCTTCCTGCGTCTCACGAATTTACGTGACTGCCGCTTACCCGCTCCCTTCCGGATCGCATTGTGATCGCTTGCAGCGACTTGATCATCGACGCGATGCAGGACGAGGCATGGGCGGCATCACCGGTCAGCACCGCCCGGGACATCGTAAGCCTTGCCCCACGGCCGCGGACCATCGTGATCATTGAACGCCCGCTCCAGACACGTCTACCCGCAATTCGAACGACCCGAAGACGAACTAAGACGACCACTCGCCGTGTGTGCAGGTGGAGAGCTTTCAACATCCGGCGAAATCTGCGTAAGCCCCCGAAACAGGAGGCTTTCGTCAAAACGCTACGATACGGTCCTCTACTCCCAGCAGCGCCACGCTTCACAACGTCCGAGCCTAGCGCAGGGCCGCCCCCGTTGCGCAGTTCGCCTCCCGGGTTCGCAACACGATGCATCCAGAGGTCTTCGCCAGGTCCATGACAATACCTCTCGTCCGCGGCGGCAGCTTCAACGGTCCCATGACCAGCTCGAAAACGCCACAGCAGCATTCTGATCAACAGAATCATCGACGCTTCGGGATTCGCGCGGTCGCGTGTTGGGTATTGAACTATTGACTGCAGAGTCGCGCTGGCGTTCATCGATCGGCGACGAGACCGATCGACCCTCAAGTCTCCGCTCGAGCTCCGCCAATTCGGCCTTACATTCGGCTATAACCGATTGGGCACAAAGCATCTTGACCTTGAGCTCGTCCTGTTGCCTGAGAAGTTGCTCAGGATCCCAATCGTCCTGCATCGGCTCATCAATCCTTTGCCAGCGCAAGCTCCGATGCCTCGTCATCGCTCAGCTTCAAGCGAAACGGCTCGGCCTCTCGCCGTCGATCGATGCTCGCGCCTGCGATGTTGGTGAAAGGTCAGGCGGTAGATCGCCTTCGAATGCAACACCTTCAATCTGGTATGCACATTCGTGCCGCGCACCTTGCAAGGTGTTGGTCGCGGCCGTCAAATCTAACCGGGATCTGAAGGTGACAAAACGTCGCCATGCAGGCGCGCGCGGTGGAGCGCGGCCGGTAGGACCTCTGAAGTCGAACGAATCCGGAAAACTTCATTTGAAAACCCGTATGAGTTACTGGAGATACATCATGGCCGCATGAATCTTCTCACATCTTTCAAGCAATCGACATGCCGATGGTGCTTGAGAGTTCTTCACTGAAGAATGATGCGCCTGTCGCAGCATTTGCTCGCTGTAAAGGTCCTGTTGTCGCGATTGAGACAGACGGCGTCTGAAACGCGACAGCCGAAGTCGCAAGCACAACGCTCATAACAACGACTGCTTTCCTTGGCGGCCAAACGCTCTCACCATTTTTGAGCGGAGCGTCATCAATTGAGAACATGCTATCAGCAATGACAGTGCTGATGACCCGACCGTCATTGCAGCGCGAATGTAGTATCAGCAAAGCAATTGGCTGAAGCGCAGAATCCGGAGCGGTGTCATTCAATGAGAAAGACGGGGGACGACACGCACCGATCATCCTGGCGTCACCAGTTGGCCAAATGGGTGACCCGCCATCGCCTCAGTGGCGAGCTCGCCGCAACGGCGACACTCGCGACCCCAATCGCGCTCACGCAACTTGCGCAGATCGCGATGATGGCGACGGATCTGGCCTGGATCGGCCACATCGGCACCGAAGCCCTCGCGGCAGCCGCGCTTGCCGGCATGATCTTATCGGTTGGCCTGACCTTCGCAGCTGGCGTGATCTCGGCAGTGGGGCCACTCGCGGCGCAAGCACGTGGCGCGGCAAACACAGCTCTGGTACGGAGCTCGCTGCGCATGGGGCTATGGATTGCACTCATTCTATGGGCGCCGATCATGGTTTTGCCGGTGCAAGGCGAGCAAATCGTGCTTGCGCTTGGCCAGGAGCCAGCTATCGCGCGCTTAGCTCGGCAATATCTGCTCGGGCTCGCCTGGGGCATCTTGCCTGCGCTGTGGTTTTTGGCGATCCGCAGTTTCATGGCAGCGGTCGATCGCCCGGCGCCGGCCTTGTGGATCACACTCGCCGCCATTCCGACCAACGCACTGCTGGCCTATCTGTTGATCACCGGCAAATTCGGCTTGCCGCAACTTGACTTGTTCGGGGCCGGCCTTGCGACCAGTCTGGTGAACAGTGGGACCTTTCTGGCCGGCATTTGGTTCGTTACATACTGCCGTCCTTTTCGCGACTACCAGGTGCTCCGATATCTTTTGCGTTTCGATTGGCCATTGATGCGGGAGCTCCTCGTGGTCGGCACTCCGATTTCGGTCGCTATTTTCATGGAATCGGGTCTTTTCTCTGCGACCGCCCTCCTGATGGGTGTGATCAGCACCACCGCGGTCGCCGCCCATCAGATCGCATTCCAGGTTGCAGCCGCCCTGTTCATGATCCCGTTTTGCATCGGAATGGCGGTGAGCGTGCGCATCGGGCACGCACTCGGCCGCAACGATCTATCAGCTATCAGACAAGCTGGTTTTGCCGCCATGCTGCTTGGCGTCCTGATCGCGGCGGTCGCTACGATTGCGGTGGTCGGCACGCGCTTTGAAATCGCCGAGCTGTTCGTCGACCGATCGGCCAGCAACGCGGACGCCACGATCAAGCTGACGGCAGCTCTCATCCTTGTCGGAGGGAGCTACTTCATTACAGATGCGCTTCAGAGCATTGCCGCTGGTGGCCTACGCGGCTTAAGGGACACGCGTGTGCCGCTGCTCTTCGCAGGCATCGCTTACTGGCTGATCGGCCTTTCGGTCAGCTACGTGCTCGGCTTGAAAACTGGCCTCGGTTCGATCGGTATCTGGATCGGCTTGTCCATCGGCAAGGCCGTTTACGCGGCGCTCCTTGTGATACGTTTGCGTCTTTTGGCGAACAGGCCTCCTGTAGCAGCCATGAGCCAGGCTTCAGCTCGAGCGGTGAGCCAGCCATGAGCCGAAGCTATGGCCCGCGACCAGAAAATGCGCGTGAAGGACAGGCTCCGCAGTCTGTGGAGCGCCACGGAGCGGTTCCTCATTCTCTTCGGACAACACAGGCAGCCGGCTCCTAGCCTATTCCTGTAGTCAGGCTTCGAGATCCGAATCTCCGGCCCTCTTGTTCCTGAAGTAGAAGAGCCCCTGCCGGACACGGGGGCCTCGAGAAGGAGAGGCTCCAGCCCTATGGCGTCGGCGGCTGAAGCCCCGCCGAAGAGACCCAATCGTCAATGTCTGCTGCAATTTCCGCGGTGCGGGCTCGCTTCAGCAGATTATCTCGCTCCGCTCCCGCAGGCATGGTCGCCGCCATTTCGGCAAGACCTCTTGCGAATATGGCCAGGCGGTCCTGCAGTGACGTTGTTTGCCTCGCATGATTTCGCTTTTTCCTCATTGAAGCGCTTCCTCGTTTCAAGCGTCAGCGTCGTCGCTCTGCGAATCTTCGAGCAGCATAGCTTCCGACGAGATTTTGCGGACGCGATCTCGCTACCGTTTCTGATGCAAAAGACAGGCCACTCCATATTGGCTAGGGTTTTCGAAGTGACTTACCCCATTTGCTTCTTGGGCTAACATGCAGCCGGGGCTTTGGCTTGAGGTGATCGATTGACCGGCATCGCCCATATCGACAAGATCTTTGCCTTCCTGCTTGCCAATAGCAGCCGGAGCAAAGGCGTCGGCTGAAGGATGAACGCGCCTTGATTGACCACATTCCGCCTGCGAGCTGAACCCTTTGTTCGACGGTGAGTCCCTTTGGACGGGATGAAGCAGCTATGGTGTGTTTCTCAGCAGGCGGTCGCGGTCGACGAAAATCCATCCACGGCGAATGCAATGCGCCGCTGCCCCCCGGCATTCAGGACACCCGGGCCGCACATTGCACGATCTCCTGTGCTGGAGCGGGCGATCACAGTACGGCCCCCACGGAAAACAAATGCAAGGATCGGTGCGCCACTTTTTGTAGCCGGGAGGAAGGCCGCCAGCTTCTCGCAAGCTTGCCGGCGTAGCTGTGCTGCCACCGTCCGCGGAGCGAGAAGATCATGGACAATCCTTTCCCATCCAGTCCGGCAGCTTTGATGCAGGTGCAACGGGCCGCCGCGGAAGATCGAAGCGGGCGAGGCGTTCGAGCAGCAGTTGACAAGCGCCGGCGAGCCTCACGAGGAGACCGCGCTGTACGCCGGACCAGTCAGTTTCCCACCAGCAAAACGGTTCAAGGTGACCTGCCTCCGAATATTTCATCCGGATGGAGTTATGGTCCGGCCTGAGCAGCAATCTCGAGACCGATGCAGCGAATATGGAATTGAAATATTTGAGCAGCTGCGCAACGGCGCAGAATCCTCACCGAGCGAATGAAGAGTAGCTTTGCAACCGTTCATGGCGGATGACCTGACGCTCGTCAGCTTATCGACAGCTGAGCTTCGTAGCATACGGACGTCTCGATCTAGCCGACAGAACTGCCTCATCGGCTGAGTCTAAACATGTCATGGAGTTCAATGAATACCGAACGGGCTCAGCCTGGCGCTGGCATACCTTCCGAATCCGAAAGCACCGAGCCAGCGTCTGCGGCCGCCGGGCGCTGTCCCTCATGCCTGCCCCAGTGAGCGTCAGCCTTGACGCGGTGGGCCACAGGAGCGGCCGCCGCCGACCTCGTCTCGTCGCAGGATCGCGTCCTGGCGAGCTGGGCAGCGGAAGAGGGGCAGGGCGAAGACGAGAATCGGCAAGCGGGGGTCAACCGGACGAGAGCATGGCGGGACGAGGGTGATGTCAGAGACGAGTTGGATTTGTCGTCATTGTCCCTGACCGCCTTGCCAGCCTCACTCCCGCCCAGGCTCCGGGCCCTCAACGTCATCGGTAACCAGTTGGGCAGCTTGCCGGCCCAGCTTCCGGGCGGACTCCGGGACCTCTACGCCTCTGACAACCGGCTGACCAGCCTGCCCGCTCTTCCGAGCAGGCTCCGGCACCTCCACCTTATGGCCAACGAGCTGGCCAGCCTGCCGGCAGAGCTGCCATCCAGGCTCCGCAGCTTGACTGTCGATGGCAACCAGCTGACCGATCTGCCCGCCCTTCCGGCAACGATCGAGGAGTTCTCCGCCTGCAATAACCAGCTCACCAGTCTGCCCGACCTTCCAGCCAGGCTCCGCCGCCTGGACGTCAGCGAAAATCAGCTGACGAGCCTGCCCGATCTTCCGGCAAGGCTGCAATACCTGGACGCTGGCAACAACCAGTTGACAAGCCTGCCCGACATTCCGGCCAGACTTCGATACCTGGACGTCAGCGAAAATCAGCTGACCAATCTGCCAGAGACGCTCCCGGTCAGCCTTGAAATGCTCGGCGCCAGCAATAACCAGCTAACCGGCCTGCCCGCGACCGTGCTGACGCAGCTCGGCAGCGCGTCCAGCATCGACCTGCGGTCGAATCCAATACCGGCCCCGGTGCTGGCCGATTTGGCGTCAGCCACGCGAGGTGCGGATTATGCCGGCCCGCAGGTCTTTCTGTCCGGGCCGCTACAACCGGTGGGACATCAGCCGCCACTCCTGCACGAGGTTGTCGCGGATTGGCTCGCGGACGAGCCCGGCGCAGTGGACGCGTGGCAAGGCTTCGCCGAAGAGCCGGGTGCGCAGGACTTCGCACTGTTTCTCGAAAGGCTCGCGGGCACCGTGAACTATGGTCATCAGGGGTTCCGCGACCAGGTGGCCGAAAATCTGCGACAGGCCGCGATGAGGCCTAACCTGCGCGAGCAGTATTTCGAGCTGGCCAATGGAGCGACCGCATCCTGCGAGGACCGCATCACCTTGACCTGGAACGGCATGCACACGGCACGCCTGAACGCTGATGTCAAGGACGGGCTCTATGACAATCGGCTCGACCAACTGGTCCAACACGGCCGTGTCATGTTTCGTTTGGGGGCGCTTGACGACATTGCACGCGAGACGGTCAGCTCGCTGCGTCGTGCCGACCCGGAGGCCGATATCGACGAGATCGAGGTCTATCTTGCCTATCAGACCCAGCTACGGGACCGGCTTGAACTGCGCCACATCGCCCCCGATATGCGCTTCTTGAATCTCGCTGAGGTCACGGCGGACGACATTGCCAGGGCTGAGGCGTCGGTGCGGCAACAGGAAGCGACGGGTTTTGCGGATTTTCTGGCAACGCGCTGGGAGCCCTGGGATGCGGCGGTGAGGCGGATCGCCCCCGATGATCATGCCGCGGCGCGGGATCGGATTGCCGATGCGATCGAAAATGAGTTTCCGGCCCGCTTGAACGAGCGACTCGCGGAGCATGGCCTGAGCGATGATGTCGATGCCCAGAGGGTGGTCGGGGCCCAGATCCTCAGCGAAATCGCTCACGAGATCAAAGGCGAGCTGATGCATAAGGTTCTCCGGGAGCACGGCCTCGAGCCCTGATCGATGCGACCGTGCCCCGGATCAGGCAGTCTCGCTTAATCGCTCCAGGATGAGCGATTGTTCAGATTGAATGGACACGTGCAGTTGCCGTCTGCTGACCGCCTCCGACCACCACTTCGGTGCATTGTTCACTCGCCGGCCGTACCCAGGAACCTGCAATTCTCAACTTGTAAGCGACGCCAGAGTTCAAGGCCATTGCCCGCCTGGATTTCGACGAAGAGACCTTATTCGTCAGGTGCGAATACAAGGCTGTGCCAGGTCACGACTGGCATAGCCCTGGTCGAACTTGATCACGCGCAGGATACTTCGGCAGTGCGGCCAACGAATCTTCTTTCCCGTTGGCGGAGGGTTTCACAGCGCACTCAATGCCCAACGCGATCGTCTGGCGTCGGCTTCGCGGCACACGGCGCTCACCGTAGGTCTGCGACCAGGATCGCTAGTGCACCCGCCGCACAGCTACCGGGCCGGAAGGCTGCCACTGATGACCATCCAATCGGCCCCCGTGCGGCTCGCCATCAGAATGTCGATGATCCAAAGTCACTTCGGCGCTCGGTGCGAAGCCATGCCTGCTGGAAGGCCGATGACGTAGGCGTAACGGACGATCGCAGCCAATGTCGTCCCGTACGAGTGCCAGCAGCAACGTTGCTGCTTCGTCAGCTTTTCGAAAGCTTGTTCTGGTAGAATGTCTGTTCAGGTGAACTTGGACGTGAGGCTACGTGGACCCGCACAATTGTGACCCATCCAATGTAACAGTTTGGTCGCAGGTGCAGCATGCCACCTCGGAAGAACAGCAAGAGGGTCGGCGAGGCACCAGGCGTTTGAGCCGTACTTGGCGACGGCACTCCCAGCCGGCAGCGGTCCATGTCCTCATCAGTCTGAAGAAGACCGGCTCCGAATTGATGACGCGACGAATAACGCAGCAGCTCGGGCTCAGTAACATGCACACATTAAGCCTGCATACCACCGAACTTGGCCGATTGCGGGCATGTTCTCCGCTTTCGACGTCGAGCGTTTGATCTGCGCAATCAGCAATCCTATCGCTCACGTCAACGAATTCCAATAGCCGAAGGATGAAGGCGCCGTTGAGCAATCTTCGCGATTGCTGCGAGCCCGCCGCTCGCTGTGGATTCCACCCAGGCCCCTCAGAAAACGACGAGAGTTTCATTGAAATGATGACGCGTGCCAATCGGCGCAGCGAGGCAGCCCTTGACTCGTATCGCCCCGCTCTGCGCAGATTCTCCGAGGCGCTTCTTTTAGAGGGCCAGACGATATCTGGACTGGACCATGACGCGCGGGTCAAGTCCGCTCGGAGGCTGTTCCCGCACGACAAGAATCTCATCTCCGCGCTGAATTTATTTCGTGCTGCGGAGCTCCGCGATAAATTTGGGTCGTGATGCGGAGCCCGCCTCAGGTCCAAGCGCTTCGAGCAGGCAGATGAGCATTGCAGCTTGGCGGAGTAGTCCTCCATAGTCATTTGCCAGCTTCGGTTGAGTTGGGCGACGCGACACGTGACCACTTTTTGCCTTCAAGAGCATGTCGCTCTGTGGAAACTCGCTCGTGCCGTGGCGTTGGCAATGAACTCACCGTCCGACCTAGCAGGGGCCGATCGGCTCGCGCTGTCCGACAGATGACGGACGATATCCAGGTACGGCGCATCGGCGCCGACGAAGTGGATAAGCGTTTGGAGCGTCTCGCCGACATCCTCATTGACTGCGTCGCCCATGGCGACTCGGTCAGCTTCCTGCCACCATTAACTCGACGACGTGCGCTGGTGTACTGGCGTAGCGTCGCAGACGCGGTCATCAGCGATGGATGCGCATTACTAGCTGCGGAAGATGGCGCAGGTCAGATTGTTGGCACAACCCAAATGATACCTGCCGCGTCTGAGAACCAATTGCATAGCGCCCGAATCGTCAAAGTCCTGGTTGACGGAAGTGCACGCCGCCGCGGCATCGGGCGCCGGCTCATCTCGGCTGTCAGCGACTTAGCACGAAAGGAGGGAAAGACGTTGTTGACGCTCAGCACGACAACAGGTTCTGCCGCCGAGCGTCTTTACGCCAGCGAGGGATGGCAGCGGGTAGGTATCATACCCGGGTGTGTGCTCGCCCCTGACGGAACATATCGCTCGGCGACCTTCTTTTACAAGCATCTCTAATGCCGCGTCGTAGCTGAATTCAGCGTTTGCTATTCACGGCCAAGATCTGTCCGGTCCCGTCCTGATAAATCATCATCGTCGAGGAACATTACTGACATTACCGCGGTATTTTATGGTTTTGTGAACAACGACGATTGGGCTCTCGAGATAAGAAATCGAACGGATCAGACGGTAGATCGTTCAACTGCCGCGCGGCCTGTTCATCACCATGCCGAGCCGACGATCGGAAAGTGACCTCGAATTTCCGCTCTCGATCTCATTCAACGTGCATAGCGCAGGGGCCGCGGAGCCTGTAGCAATCCCTATTGTGAAAGTCACTCCAAGTCGTCCATCCAGAGCGTTTTTGTGTCCATTTGGTTCAACCTTGTATGCCATTGGAACAATCTTCTAGTCGGCAGGAGTCACGACGGGTGCGGCGACGAGCAACTCCCCCCTAATTAAGCGGCCTCTACTTTCGTAGGGCGACGCGCCACACCACCACCGGTTTCGGCGGCCGGTTCAATGACCACAATGCGGCTCCCTACTCCGGTTGGGAGCCGCGCCTTTCCCGGCCTTCTAAGTGCCGGCAGTGATGGCAAAGGTTCGCGGCGGGCTTCGGCTTCGCCGCGAAAGTGTTCCGCCTCTTATTCGTGAAAATCGATGACGCAGCTTGTAGACGTCGGCATCCTGACCATCTGCGACGACGAGTTCGTTGCGGTGCTGGATGCCTTTTCCGGACGAGCCGCGGATCCATAAGAGCCGTCACCGCGAGTACGCGCCTCGCACCGCGGATGTGGACGATGGCCGGCGCTATCGCCTGACTATCCTGCGGCAACTCGAGCAGGGCAACGGCGAGGCGCAAGAAGCCGCTCGCGATGTCTTCGACGACATGCAGCCGTCCCTGATCCTGGTGGTGGGCATCGCCGGCGGGTTACCGTCGGACGACGTCACGCTGGGCGACGTCGTCCTCTCGACGCGCATGCATGATTTCAGCCTGGAAGCCCGGCGCTTCGAGGAGGCGACGGTTTACAACGTCGGAGGCGGGCCCATCGAGAGAACGATTGCCGCCGGCATCGCGAACCTGTCCGCACGCGGCGCGGACATGGGAGATTGGGCGGTCGATCTGCCTGCCAAGCCGGCCGTATCCTTCGGCACGGGCAAGCTGTACGGGCCCAAGGCTTGGCAACGGGATCTTCGAGCGAAACTGCAATCGGTCTACGGGAAGAACGTGGCGCGTCGCGCGCCGCGGTTCGTCGCCGGATCGATCGCGTCGAGTGACCGCCTCATCAAAGACCCGCAGGTCCTCTTCCCTTGGATCGCCACGGCGAGATCGATGCTCGCGGTGGAGATGGAGTCCGCGGGGGTCCTTTCGCTTCGTACGCATGGACGACGATTCACTCACGCCGCTGGACTCGCCGATTGAACGGCCATCGAGCGACCAGGAGATCGAGTGATAAGACTCCAGTTCATCGACGAACCGGCGTCGGCGTTCTTTCAGAACAACAGCGACGTCGACATTCGCGCCGGACTGACTTCGTTCGGCGTCTTCGACAAGGGCAGCCCCACGATCCAGGCCGATCCGCTTGAGAGTGGTCGGCACGACAGCGACCGTCGACCACGTCCGCGACTGGCTTGAAGACTGCAAGAACGGTGTCGCGTCCCAGGAGACGAAGCTCACGACCCTTCGCCCTTCGTTCCCGGGGATGACCACTCAGGTCTTCGGGACGACTCTGGAGCTTTCCGACCTGACGACGCGCGCGGTTTCGCGTCACGAGCTTTCGGCCGCTTTGGCCGGCGAGGAGCCGCTGACCCGCCTGGTCGAGACCTTCATGGACCACGCGCGAGATCTGGCGGCGAAAGCGGGCTCCACGTTCCCATAATCGCGCCGCCTCACGAGGTCTTCGCGCTTGGAGACGGACCTCGCATCTCCGAGGTCGACCCTCCGATCGACGAACTGCAGGAACCCGCTCCGGCGCAGCGGCGACCGACGCCATCGTCGCTGAACTTCCACGATTTGTTCAAGGCGCGTGCGGTAGACTTACCCCTTCCGTGTCAAGTCGTGCGTCCGGACACCTGCGGTTTTTCGCTCGATGGCCGCGCGCGCGACATGAAGCTGCAGGACAAAGCCACGACCGCCTGGAATTTCCATACCGCGCTCTACTACAAGACGGGCGGCATGCCTTGTCCTGATGCCTTCGTGGCAACGACCGCCGCACACCAACGAACGACAGTGTGGTGCTACTGCCGATAATGGCGCCGTGTCACATTCGAACCCACTCTAACCTGGAGACCATTGGCGATTTATAGGCTTGTCCGGGCTCGGACAGCGCCGGGGGCCGCACTTCCAACATGCACTAGACTAGCGATGTCGATCTCTGACTTGCCGCCGCTGCTCGCCAAATGCCGCGCGTGGGTTGAGCCCGCACGTCACGTTTCGCCCGGACGCGGACGCGAGGCACTGCGCACGTGTCTGGTACATGCAATCGCCGGGATATCCGACGCCTCTCCCCTGCACGCACCATGGAAAATCCCTAGCGCTCGCCGGAATACCAGTTACGTACCACGCGATCCCAAACGCCAGAGCGGCAAACAACAGAGACACACGCATTGGTGGCTCCTCAGCTCGAAGCCCGATTGTTCCAACGGAGCGAACGATCCGTAGTTCCACTTAGAAGCTCATTAAAGATGGCTCGGGCCGGCTGCGACTCTCAGCTCTAAAATTCCCGGGTCGGCATGTGCATGCAGAATTCCAGGCGTTCAAGTGCGTGCTCATGCCAATGTCACGATACCCTGCCCGACGCGCCGCATCGATCATCCAATACACGAGCGCATCACATCCATTTGCACTCGACGTGCTTCCCCAGAGCCTTTTTCGGACTCCAGATCCTCGTCCCTCACAAAATTCCGCGACTGCTCGCCGATAGAAGAGGACAAAAACGGGTGTCACTGCATCAACTGTAGCTTGGGGCCCGCCGGCGACTCGCCTTGGCGCAGTCGCTTCCGCGCGTCAGGTCAGGCCATGCTCGGGGCCAGGGCACCAGATCCCCAAAAGATAGGCGAGCGGCAAGTCGTCGACCGATGGGCGGGCGGGCTCGGAGGGCGCCGCGAGCCGAGCCCGGCGAGCTCCCCGGCGGCCATGGTGATACGTATCCTCGGCGGCCACGTGGCTGACGGGTCGCTCGAGACCGTAACCAGGTTCCACATTTTTAATGGTAATCCCTATAATGGGTTGATTATTAATTTCTGGGACAATAGATAGCCCTTAAAGGGGTCGATTGTGAAGCTTACCATACAGACGTTTTTGGGCGGCACATGGCATGACGCCGCCGTCATAACGCTTGCCCAGGCCGAGAGTGGGATCGGAAGCCGGTCGTCGGCCGGCTACGAGATGAGCTATTTCTATGAGCACGGAACGACAAAGAATCCGGTTCGCGACCTACGGGCATACTCGGTAGCCGCGCCAATCGACCTCGAGGACCGGACGGCGGATACTTGGCCGGCCTTCCTGCTGGATCTGATCCCTCAGGGGAAGCAGGCAGACCGTATCGCCGCGTTTCTCGCTCTCAATGCAAGCGATCCAGCGACCCAGATCAAGCTGCTGCTGCGATCGGCGGGGGCTCCAGTTGGCAATCTCCGCATAAAGGAGGCACATGAGGAAGAAGTCCAGCGCATCGAGAAGATGGTCGGGATCGGCGTCTCAATGGACGACGTTCTAGCGCGTACAGACCATTTCCTCGCGATGGCGGACGACTTTGCCCTTATCGCCTCCGGCTCCAGCGGTCTTCAGGGCGACTGGCCGAAGGTCGCGCTCACAAAGTCGATGGCGGACGGACTCTGGTATCCCGATCCGATGGTGGCCGACGATGATGCCGGGGACCATGTGATCGCCAAGTTGCTTCGAAGCGAGGAAGGAATCGATCAGCGGATTCTTCAATCAGAGGCCGCCTATGCGAAGGTCGCAAAGGATTTCGGGTTGCATGTCGAGCGGACCAGCATACACGGCAACGGCGTGCTGGTCGTGCCAAGGTTCGACCGCAGCAGGGATGCCAGCGGACTGATCCGGTACGGTCAGGAAAGCCTCGTATCCGCGATCGGCGTCGCGGCGTTCGGGCATCTGGAGAAGCACGAAACCTATGTCGCGAAGCTCCAAGAGGTCTCCTCTGACCCGCTCGCGGACACGATCGAATATTTGCGGCGCGACATGCTCAATCTCGCGATGGGCAATCCGGACAACCACGGCAGAAACACCGCGTTGCGCAAGTTTCCCGACGGCCAGGTGCGCCTGTCGCCGCTATTCGATTTCGCACCGATGCGCATCTCGCTCGCGGGGATCGTGAGGTCCACGAAGTGGGCCTGCATGGTCTTTGCCGGCGGCAGTGACATCGAGCCGGATTGGCGCCTGATCTGCGACACCGTTGCGAGGCCCGGCGTGCCGGCGGACGATCTCATGGCTGCGCTCGCCGAGAAGGAGGACTTACTTCGCGCGCTGCCTGAGGCGGCGCGGACGTACGGTGTGCCGGACAGCGTCATTGCCAGCGCCGTCGTGCGCGGCGACGATATGGCCGACAAGGTCGCAAGGCTGCGGAATCGACCGACTTACGGATAGACGATGCCGAGAACACGAAAGCCCACTCGGGAGGAGATCTGGGATCGCCGCGCCGCGATCAACGAGAAAGCGCGGAGCGCGCAACTGCGGCTGCCCGAAGGCATCGCCGAAATGCGGCATGCTCTCGGACTTTCTCAAGCTGAATTCGCGAAGGTATTTTCACTCACCACTCGACAAGTCTCCGAGATGGAGCGGGGCGGCGCCAATCCGACGGTAGCGACCCTCGAGCGCATCGGTCGCGTATTCGGTTTCCAGGTCGGCTTCGTACCGCGCGCGACGCCCGGTGCTCCGTGAGAACGTCTTCGACCTCGTCTTGTGGTGGTTGCGAGCGACGACAATCCAAAGATTCTAGCCATTCAATACGAAGATGATGTGGCCTTTGCTCGATTTGTTTGCTGCCCGCTTGGATGGTGAGCGCTGAGGCCCGTTAACCTCGCAATTTCGGCAGTCGTCAATCAGCACCACTATCGCTACGCTTGGTTGCGAGTTTCACTTCGAGAGCCGATTGGCTTTGGCCCAGGCAAGCCAGAGACCAGAGGCACCAAGGCCAGTCGCCAGCGCGACCATTATACTGTCTTTGCGAATTTAGTATAACATCGACTTCGCCTCGAAGATCCGCCACCAAACACCTTGATGGTCATTTCGCTGCCAGCAGATGACTTTGCGTCGGTCCAACCAGCCGCGTCTGCACCGCAAGAAACTGATCATGCTTCTGCAACTGCTCGTACAGCAGAGCGTAATCGGCCGCGATATCGTCATCTGGCAAATCCCTGGCCCCGTCCACGACGCCGGCATCGGCCAGGGCTCGAGGGTACAAACCACGATTTGAAATGTTTGACATCACAAGTCGTGCGGTGTCGACGGAAAATCGAGCACAGATCCGGCACTGCGATGGATATCTGACCGGGAGTCGCAGCAGTCGATAGTGACGTGGGTCATGGCATCTGCTCCTGCGCAACCGAGTCTCGCGCCCCCGCGGCGCTTGAAGCAGCGGGCTCCTCCTTAACCGAGCCAGATTGCCCGGCGTCTAGCCCGCCACCGGCGCAGAGATAGCCGTGCAGCACGCTAAGACAAGCATCCGCGCTCTTGAGTTCCCGCCGGTCCTGTGGGGTAATCGTGAGATTGGCGAGCTCATACACAGGATTGCGCTGCTCCATCAGCTTTGTGATCATTTCGTCCCGGTCTGCGGTTTGTATTTTCGGGCGGTTGGTGTCATGCCGCAGGTTGCGCCTGATCACGTCCCCGTTGGTATTAAGCCAGATCGAAACCGCCTTCTCGCCGACACGACGTCGGACTTCTTCGGACATGAACGCTCCACCACCGGTTGCGAGCACCAGCGGCCCGCGGTCGAGCAGCCGGCTGATTTCATTCGCCTCGAGATCCCTGAAATGCGCCTCGCCGTCCTCCGCGAAAATCTTGGTTATGGACTTGCCAGCCTTCGCCTCGATCGCTTTATCGGAGTCGACGAACGTCAGCCCCAGCTGCTTTGCGAGTGCAGGTCCCACAGTGGATTTCCCGGCCCCCATCATGCCAACGAGCACGATCGGGCGGTTGTCGAGGGCGCCCACAATCTCTGTTGCGCGCGCCGACCGCGCTGCGCGTGTGGGCCGGGCCACGTTCGACACATGAACAGGCCTAGCACCAACGCTGTTGCTGGCTTTGGCTTCCCAATGGGGGATCTCCGTGGCACCCTCTGGGATCACAACCTCGGTGCACGCCCGTCGCACGCGCTCCAGGAGTTGCTCGGCTATAGATTCATCCCGAGGCTCTTCGCTCCCTCGCTGTAGCCGTCTGAGCTTCTGCAGCTCCTTGTACGTCTCATGATTGTCGAGCTTGGCCTTGTAGCTGTCTGCCGTGTGAAACTCGAGCTCAAAACGGTAACCGCCGGGCGTGGCGAGCACTGTCTTGATGCCCGCGAAGGTCCGCGATCGCGTCCTGAACCAGTTAGTCGTGCTGACCTCGCTATACCCGCTCTCCTCGAACGCTAGAATGGCTTTCTTGAAGGCACGTGTAAAATCCCTGTCAGAGAATTCGAAGACATGCCGCACAGCGTTGTTGAAGAGCTGGACGCCGGCCTCAGAGCTGGCCTGGATTCCGGTGAGCTCGTCTGTCATTGAGCTTTGCGATCTAAGACGCTTAGCCAAATGGGGCATCTTCACCTCGATGCCGGCCCCCTTAAGGGCTTCGGCAACCGACATTGCCGTCCGGGTGATGTCTTTCTCTTCGGCTTGAGCGCGGGAAGCCTCCATCTGGGCGCGCTGTGCCGCCTCCTCGCGAGTCAACGTGATTGTGGTGGCGACATCTTCGGCAGCAAGCGTTGGAGCCGAGGGTTCGCGCAGAATCCCCCGCTCGGCGGCAAGCTTGATCGAGGCTTGCATGACCGAAGCCGCCAGCGTCGGATTGTCCTTGAGATCCTCCAAGGCCGCATCGACGTCGAAACGGCCTTGGTTGAGGGTAGCCGCCAAGCCCTTGGTGTATGGAGCCGATTTCAACCCGGGTGTCTGTTGCAGCAGGCGCTGAAGCTGCCTGCTCTTGATCATAAAGGCGTAAGCGCCAGTGTCGGATTTGTAGGCGTCAGTTCCGACCTTGATGCCGATGCTCAGCAGGTTTTTTGCACTTTGCACGAAGTCGTGCGGCCTGTAACCATCCGGTCGGGGGTCGATGCGCGTAGGGTAGCGATCGACCAGAATCTGGACGCGGTCCCGTGGGTGAGCCGTTGCCGGATAGGTCTCGGCTAGCGGCGGAAACAGCTCGCAAAGCTCTTGGCTCATTGCGAGCTGTCTCTCACTCGCAGTGGCGGCAGGTTCGGGCAGGAGTTGAGGCGGAACTTGCTCGTCGAGACCAGCCGCCCACGCCTCGAGTTCGGTGAGAAGCAACTCGACCGTCTCGCGCGCGACGGGATGGTGCGCCAGCTCGATATCGCGCCGCGCCTTCTCGACCTTGTCCCGGACGTCGCGAGCACTAACCTTTTCCTGCTCCAGCAGGCCGCGGATGTCTCGCTTGAGCTCTCGGTCAATGCCTTCGTACGTGCCGAATATGGCACGTTCGGCAAACCACTGCCGGGCTTCATCTGATTGAGCCAGAAAGCCTCGCTGCAGGCCGGTATAGGTTTCCAGAACGTTCCGCGTGGCGGCGAGAATCTGGCTGGCGCGACCGAAATTATAGCGACCGTCCTCAATCGCCGGGGTATGGGATTTTGGCGGCTTGAGCGAGCGGAGGCCGCGAGCTTGCTCCTCTTGGTCGAATTGCCTGACATGCTCGTAAAGCTGCGGCCGGTCGGCAATGATAATGGCCGTATCGCCATCGAAGTCGCCGTCGAGTTTTTTCTGTTCATCAGGCGGGATTGCAACCAGGGACCCCGGAGCGAAGATCTCAGTGGCCTGCAGGATCCCGATACAATCGAGCGCGCTGTCCGCCGTTACGCGGTCCTTGCCCTTGATCCAGCTCGAATGGCACTTGACGTCCTCGGCGGACATCACCAGGCCACGGTCGGCGAAGTCGGCCGGCCATATTTCATCCGGCACCACGATCAGAAGCCCCTTGGCAAAGAAAGTCGGATCATCGACTGCCAGCTCCTCCCCCGACTTCTGGGCGACGTTGAAGCTGTATTGTATGGTCACGCACTGATCGAGAAACGCCGCAGTCGGGTCCCCGTCCGCAGCTGACCTGACGCGATCGGGGGCGAACGGGCGGAGGTTGGGTTGGTCGTAGGGCGATCGCCCGATCAGCACGCCACCACCGGTCAATGTTTCGCTCTTGAGCCTCGGCACGTGCAGACAGCCATCACCGGATGGGATAGCGACGGCGCCCGGACCATTGATGTTCGCGGCTGTTACGACGCGAAACAGCTCCTCCGACGTCAGCTCTTGCTTTACCCGACTCTCAAGCCAGCTCATCGCCTTCTGCCGGGCCTCATCCGCTACTTGCTCGCTGCGCGGATAATGTTGCAAGGCCGATGCTGGCAAGGATGCTCTCGTTCCCTCGGCAAAGGCAGGCACGCGGTCAGGACCTTCCTGCTCGTCGGCGCGGCGGACAGCTGGCATAAGCTTGGCCAGCGAGGCCCGGATGAAGCCGCAGCCGTCGTGCGGTCGCAAAGCGATGGGGCCGTCCGGTCCCCTCAGCTGGAAGGGATGCTCCTCGTTGGCAGGGCGGTCCGGCAGCAGCCCCAGTTTGAAGGCGCCTTCCAGCGCGGAGTCGTGGGGTGATAGGCCTTTGATCGCCGGAGGCGCCGCAAAGCCTCTGCGCTGAGTATAATAATAGGCCTCTTTGAAAGGAGCCCACGCGCGCGACAGCTGCTCGAATGCTGTACCCGGCGCGGTTTCGGCATAGGGAATCGCCAGCAGCTTTCCCCCCGAAGGCTTTGCTTGCACGTCTCGAGCGCGGGTCGCAATTTGAGACACAGTCAATCGTGGCGGCTTTAACCTGCTGCCGCCGAATAGGTCCATCCGGTATGGGATACCGTTTACATTTACCGTACGCGCTAGCATGAAGGCGCTCGGGGGTCCCGGCAGTTGCACCGCGACAACGGGCAGGACCCCCGAAGTCAGGCGATGGAAAATCGAGTATCGCGTCTCCGGCTCCGTGGCCAACGGCCGCCCATGCATGTCCACGACCGGCAACTTCATCCGTCCCGCCTCACCCTGCGGAGGCCGTGGGGCGTGGTCCATGGCTCGCAATAACTGATGCATGTCGAACACCGACGGAGGATGTTGCGCCTGGATCGCCGCCGCTTGCTGCTCCATGAACAAGTCCAGCGCATCCACTGGACTGTCCGCCTCGATCTGCGCAATCAAATTCCAGCTCATGCTGGACAGATCGCCTTGAATCAGGTCGCGAGCGCCCGCCAGGATCTCTCTCGTGCCGCGCTGCAGCTCTTTCTGCCTGGCCCGTAAATCTGCCCCGTTGCCCTCGACATAGGGTGACCTGAACAATCTCTCCAGCGCCGCACGGGCCTTGAGCGTCTGATAGATCGATAAAGCGGGGCTCCGGCTCGCAAGGGGCCCACGGCTCCGCTCCGCATCGTCCGCATTCAGATGCGCTTTGATTTTTTGCTCGAGCAAGGGCTGAAGATCGTTGAGCACGTTGAGGGCCTGCCTGCGGTGCCAGCGCAGTGGCTTCTCTGGGCTGCGCGCGAGCGGCAGCAGAGCAGCACTCAGATTACCCATGGTTTCCAGGTTGTTCTCGGCGGAAAAACCAGGAGCTGAACGCAATTCAGAGAGCCGACTCAAGCCTGTCGGCGCGAGCAAACCGAGATCATCGAATAGGCGAGCCTTACCCAGCGCCTTGAAAATGTTCGTGATGCTCAGAACCTCAGCCTTCAACAGGCGATCATTATCATAGTGCAGGTAGTGGGCGAGCTTGTGCAACCGATCCTTCGGCAGAGCGGCATCCGTTATCTCCCCACTCTCCTCCGCCCTCATGATGGTTCGGGACAGAGCGTTGGCGAGCATAGCCAGCTCAGGCGTGGTGAACACACCAAATCGCTGCGCCCCAGCCCCCAATTCGCGCGCGATGTCCATCGTGGACTGCCCGCATGTCGGCTCCTCAGGCCACTTGCTGAAGCCGTTCAGAAGGTTCGCCACTGCTTGTGGAGGGAAATTAGAGAGCTGATGCTGACGGGTTTCCCCCGCGATTGCCATCGTGGCTTTGAGACAATCCTCATTCTCCGGCCATTTGCTGAAGCCGTGTACGAGGTTCGCCAAGCCCTGCGCAGTAAAATCAGACAGCCGGACATCGCGGCGAAGGACCTCACCCGCAATGGCAAACGCAGCCTTGCGACAGTCCGGCGCCTCCGGCCACTTGCTAAAGCCGTTCACCAGGTTTGCCAATCCCTGCGGGGTAAAATCAGAGAGTTCGGCGCGGCGAAGGACCTCATGCGCGATCGCACACGTCGCGCCGCGACAGTCCGGCGCGTCCGACCACTTGCTAAACCCGTTCACTAGGTTTGCCAGTGCCTGCGCGGCAAAATCGGAGAGTTCGGCGCGAAGGACCTCACGCGCGATCGCAAACGTGGCCTCCGGACAGTCCGGCGCGTCCGGCCATTTGCTGAAGCCGTTCACCAGATTCGCCAAGTGCTGGTGGCTAAAATGCCGGGTACCGCGACGAAGGACCTCACCCGCGATCGCAACCGTGGCGCCGCGGCAGGCCGGCGCATTCGGCCATTTGCTGAAGCCGTTCACCAGGTGCGCAAAGTCCCGACGATTGAAACCAGAGAGTGCGAACTCACCGCGCGCGCCGCGGCGAACGACCTCGCCCGCGATCGCAACCGTAGCGTCACCACAGTCCGGCGCGTCAGGCCACTTGCTGAAGCCGTTCACCAGGTTCGCCAGCTCCTGCGGAGTAAAATGAGAGAGTCGGGCGCCGCGGCGAAGGACCTCATGCGCGATCGCAAACGTGGCCTCGCGACAGTCCCGCGCGTCCGGCCACTTGCTGAAACCGTTCACCAGATTAGCCAGGTGCTGGTGGGAAAAATGGGAGAGTTCGGCACGACGAAGGAGCTCACCCGCGATCGCAAACGTCGCGTCACGGCAGTCGGGCGCGTCCGCACACTTGCCGAAGCCATTCACCAGGTTCGCCAGTTCCTGCGGAATAAAATGAGAGAGCCGGGCGCTGCGGCGAAGGACCTCACCCGCGATCGCAACCGTGGCGCCGCGACAGTCCGGCGCATCCGCCCACTTGCTGAGCCCGTTCACCAGGTTCGCCAGTTCCTGGTAAGTGAATTCAGAGAGCCGGACATGGCGGTCGCGGCGAAGGACCTCACCCGCGATCGCCACCGTGGCGTCGCGCGTATCCGCCTCGTCCGGCCACTTGCTAAAGCCGTTCACCAGGTTGGCCACTTGCTGGTGAGTGAGTTTAGAGAGCCAGGCATAACGGTCGCGGCGAAGGACCTCACCCGCGATCGCAAGCGTAGCCTCACGACAGTCCCGCGCGTCCGGCCATTTGCCGAAGCCGTTCACAAGCATCGCCAGGTGCTGGCTCTCAAAATGCCGAGCACCGCGGCGCAGGACCTCGCCCGCGATCGCAAACGTCGCATCGCGCGAGTCCCGCGCGTCCGGCCACTTGATGAAACCGTTCACCAGACTTGCCAGTTCCTGCGGTTTAAAATGGAAGAGCTCGTCGCGGCGAAGGACCTCACCCGCGATCGCAAGCGTAGCGTCACGACAGTCCCGCGCGTCCGGCCATTTGCTGAAGCCGTTCACCAGATTAGCCAGATTCTGGTGATTGAATTTCGAGAGCCGAGCATGGCGGCCGCGGCGGAGGACCTCACTTGCGATCGCCAACGTGGCCTCGCGCGTGTCCGCCCCGTCCGGCCACTTGCTGAAGCCGCTCACCAGATTCGCCAGTGTCTGCGGCTCAAAATCGGACAGTCCGAACTCACGGCGGCGAAGAACCTCAGACGCGATCGCAAACGTGCCGTCGCGACAGTCTGGCGCGTCCGGCCATTTGCTGAACCCGTTCACAAGCATCGCCAAATGTTTCTGCTCAAAATCAGAGAGCTCGCTGTTGCGGCCGGCACGACGGACCACGCGAGCGATAGCTTCCGTGCCCTCACGAGTTCCCGCCTCCTGCGTCCACTTGCTGAAACCGTTCACCAGCAGCGAGAGATTTTGGCTATTTGCCGCGCCAAGTACCTTGGGTTCGTCACGACAAAACTCGGCAATTCTGATGACTCCATTGCGGCATGTCTTCGACTGCAGTTGCCGACCGAATGATGTCGCGAACAGCGCAAGAGCAGGGGGCTCAAGTTCGCGCAGTAACGAATTGGAAAGCTGCGACACCCGAGATGCCACCGCCTTGCAAGCTTCGAGGCCTTCCTGACCGCCGGCCTCGCGACTCACAGCGTTGCAAGCCGTGGCGTAGCCCCAGGATTTCCTGCGGCGGATATCGTCTTCGAAGTGGGTGATAAATTGGCTTCTGAACCGGGCAGCAGCCTTTTGCATAAAGGCCGCATGGATCTTCTCGTCCACCCGCTGCAGCCGCTTGTCGTTTTCCACCACTGCACGTGAGAATTCGACAATGTCGTGAGCGAAATAAATGGCGTCCAGAGCGGCGTTACATTGCTGTTCTGAAATCGCAGCTTGCGTGCCCTGGGGGGCGACAAAATCCAGGCGCCGCCGCTTTGGCCCTACCTCCAGGCCCGATACAGATTGCCCGTGCAAGGAAGAGGCACCTCGTGAACTCCTGGACTGATCGGCACAGCGGCTCTCGGCACCGGAACGCGACGAACTTTCTTCCCAATTCGGCGCGCCGCGATGCGCCAAATACCGCAAAGCTGGCTCGTCGACATGCGTATTAGGGGAAGGATCGGTTGACGTGCGGCGTCGGGCATCGCTGGCCGAAGTCGGCCTTCGGGCCGAGCCCGCAGCCAGATCCTGATTCTCAGAGCGCAAGCCCTGCAAGACAGAACTGAACTTCGAGCGATCGTCTCCGCCGCCAAGATCTGCTTCAGGGCTGGACCAGTCCATCTCTGATCCGCGGGCTTCCTTCGCGCTCCAGTCGGTTCTCGTCAAAATCAATCTCCCCTGCGAGCTAGAATGCGCCCAATAAGACGGTGGCTGAGAGGCCTGCGGCGCCGGTCTCAACGATTTTTGTTTCAGAGCGGAGGCCCTTGGCCGCGTCGACAGGACCTCACTCGCCACAAACCTGACGTGCGAGTCAGTTTTGTACGATTGTGTGCTCTAGTGCCGAAGATATGCCCTGCACCTGACGTTAGTCTGACTAGTGGTTCATCTCAGTGATTTTGGCTCTTTGGCGGTTGCTGGATAGGCGCGGCCGAGTTTGGCGCGTGCTTTGTCGGTTGTGAACGTCCACCCTGGCGCGCAACGGTGACCCGGAGGCGCCCGACCGCGGTTTCCGCCGCACCATCGCCGCTGCGGCCTATCACCTGGCCGGCTTCTCGGCCGTTGCCTATCGCCCTTCAACGAAACGGCGGAAGACCTCAATGCTTCGCCGGGCGAAACGGCGATCCGACACCTGATCCTGCGCAACCTTGGCCAGTTGCGCGGCTTTGTCCGCGGGTGGCTGGACGATGGGGCGCACGGCGGCCTGGCTTGGGCAACAAATGCAAGAACCCGCATCGAGCATGGTCTGCTGGGCGACGCGGATGCCGAGCGCGATATGCGGGGTAACTAGTCATCTGGAACGTAAGTTCGTCACATTAGTTGACAGGCTCGAATCTCTGTAGAAGAGAGCGTTTGTGGCGAATGCAGGTGGTAGAGGCGGGCCGATCGAGCCGTTGATGCTGAGTAGATCAGGTTGCTGAGGTAATCGAGCGGACATTGCGTACGACGCCACCCCGACGCGACGCACTGGTCGATCCGCTCGATGGCTGCGGAAACTGGCTTTTCTCACACTACGATCCGCCGGATGTGGACGGCGTTCGGCTTGCAGCCGTACCGTAGCGAGAGCTTCAAGCTGTCGAGCGATCCGCTGTTCGTCGATAGGGTGCGCGATATCGTAGGCCTTTACCTATCCCCACCGAACCCGGGCGCTTGTCCTCAGCTCAGCATCGATGAGAAAAGCCAGATTCAGGCTCTCGATCGAGAGCAACCGGTCTTGCCAATGATGCCCGGTGTACCGGAACGTCGCACGCACAGCTACGTGCGGCATGGTACGACCACGTAGTCATCCTGTGGCCCGGTCGCTATCTGAACGCTGCCGTGCGATCCTACGGTGTGCAGATGGCTTGCCAAGCAAGTCTGTGGCTGCCGAACTCGGCATCCATGAACACACCGTTGGCAAGTGGCCCGCCGATTCTTGACGGATGGTTGTGACGGGTCTGCTTGCCACCGAGCGGTCGAGCTCTGGAAGTTTCTCAAAGAGATCGATGTTCAAATCCCTGAAGGGCTCGATGTCCAAATCGTCATGGACAACTACGCCACCCACAAGATACCCAAGATCAATGCGTGGCTCGCTCGCCGGCCGCACTACCGTGTCCACTTCACGCCGACTTCCGCGTCCTGGATCAACCAGGTTGAGCGCTGGTTTGCCGAACTCACCGGGAAGCAGATCCAGCGAGGCGTTCATACCTCCGCCAGGCAGCTCGAGGCCGACATCCGCACCTTCATCGAACTCCACAACAAAAACCGAAGCCATTCAAATGGACCAAGTCCGCCGACCAGATTTTAGATCTACAATCGCTTTGTGCGCTGGCATTATACCCGGTGCTGAAAAGCGGCTGCCGCTGATCCGACTGACCCGAAGTCTACTGGGTAAGGCCGTATGTCCGCCTCTTCCAGTGAGGTGGCTCGCCCTACACTGCGCGTCCGAGGGTTACTCGGGCGTACCGAGCCGATCCTCATCACAGGAGGACGAGCCGTGGCAGATTATGGGGAAGCATTTGTCGGAATCGATGTCGCGAAGCTGAAAAACGCCATCGCGATCGCGGAAGCAGGCCGGGAAGGAGAGGTTCGTTTCTTCGGTGAGGTCGACGCGTCGGCGACCAGCATGCGCCGGGTCCTTGAACGGATCGCCAGCAGGTTTGGTGATGTGCATTTCTGTTGCGAGGCCGGTCCGACTGGCTATGGCCTTTATCGCTCGATCCGGTCGCTCGGCCATGAATGCACCGTGGTTGCGCCGTCCCTGATCCCGAGGTAGCCAGGCGATCGCGTGAAGACAAACCGCCGGGACGCTGTTTCTCTCGCCCGGCTGCTGCGCGCCGGCGAGTTAACGGCGGTGTGGGTTCCCGATGAAGGCCACGAAGCGATGCGCGATCTCGTCCGCGCCCGGGCGGCGGCGGTTGAGGCGCTGCGGGTCCACCGCCAGCAGGTCAAGCACGGTCGCACCTATCCCCGCAAGAAGGGGTGGACGATGCGCTAGTCGCGACGAGACCGGTCGACTTCCGCAGGGGTGCCGACGGGCTCGCCGCGCTGGTCCGCGAGCAGCTCCGCCATGATCCGTTCTCGGGAACGATTTTTGTCTTTCGCTCGAAGCGAGCGGACCGCTTGAAGATTTTGGCGTGGGACGGGTCCGGACTGGTGCTGCTGTGGAAACGTCTGGAACATAGCGCGTTCCGCTGGCCGCCGATCAGCGATGGTGTGATGCGGCTCTCCGCCTCGCAGCTCGCCGCGCTGATGGACGGATTGGACTGGTCACGTCTGCATGTCCACGACGTTGCGCAGCCAACAGTGACATCGTGAGCCGTTGCGACCACTTGAATCCGGCCACTCTTCGCATGCTACAACGTGCCGCGAATCAGATTGAATGGTTGATGTGGACGACATCACGGATCAGCTTCCGACCGACATCGACGCGCTGCAGGCGCTGATCGCGGCAGCGCGCGCGGAGCGCGATGCTGCGATCGCAAAGTGCGACGCTGCGATCGCCGAGCGAGACCACGCGCTGTCGCAGATGGATCGGCTGCGCCACCTCTTGCGGCAGCTGCAACGTGCGCAGTTCGGCCGCCGCTCGGAGAAGCTTGATCCGGAACAACTGCTGCTGGCGATCGAGGACATCGAGCAGGCCGTTGCCGCCAACGAGTCGGCTGAGGATAAGAAGGACCCTGCGGGCGCACGCAAGCGCGCTGATAAGCGACGCGCCGATCGTGGTGCGCTTCCGGCCCATCTGCCGCACATCGATGTGACGGTTGCCCCGGAAGATATCAACTGCCCGTGCTGCCGCGCGCCAATGCATGTGATCGGCGAGGAGACGTCGAAGCGGCTCGACGTCGTTCCGGCGCAGTTCCGCGTGATCGTCACGCATCGTCCCAAATATGCCTGCCGGGCCTGCACGGATGGCGTGGTTCAAGCACCGGCGCCAGAGCGGCTGATCAAGGGTGGACTGCCGACCGAGGCGATGGTCGCCCATGTGCTGGTCGCCCAATATGCCTGGCATCTGCCGCTCTATCGGCAGGCCAGATGCTGCTGGCGCAGGGCATCGATATCAAGCGCGCGGTGCTTGCGTTCTGGGTGGGCTATGCGGCCGCGGAGCTTCATCCGCTCTGGCTGCGGCTGCGCGAGATCATTCTGACCGCGGGCAAGATCGCGGTCGACGAGACCACGGCACCGGTGCTGGATCCCGGCCGTGGCCGCACCAAGAAGGGCTTCTTCTGGGCGATCGCGCGCGACGATCGGCCGTGGGGCGGGGCCGACCCGCCGGCCGTGGCCTACACTTATGCCCCCGGTCGTGGCGCCGTCCACGCGCTCAAGCTGCTCGACGGCTATCGCGGCATCGTGCAATGCGACGGCTATCGCGTCTACAAGACCATTGCCGAAACCGCGCCTGACGCGGCAATCGCGCTGGCGTTCTGCTGGGCTCACCTGCGCCGGCGCTTCTTTGACGTTGCCCAGGCCGGTCCTGCCCCGATCGCCAGCGAGGCGCTCGAGCGTATCGCCGCTCTCTATGCCATCGAGAAGACGATCAGGGGCCGCAGCGCCGATGAGCGCCGTGCCGTCCGCCAGGAACGCAGCAAGCCCCTCATGCTGGCGCTCAAGGCCTGGTTCGAGCAGCAACTCACCCGCGTCTCGGGCAAGGCAACGATCGCCGAGCACATTCGCTACGCCTTGAACCACTGGGACGGGCTCACGCGGCTCCTCGACGATGGCCGCATCGAACTCGACTCGGACATCGTCGAGCGAAGCATCCGCCCGCTTGTCCTCAATCGCAAAAACGCATTGTTTGCGGGGCATGATCAGGGCGCGGAGAACTGGGCCTGCATCGCTTCGCTGATCGAGACCTGCAAGCTCTGTGGCGTCGAGCCGCAGGCCTATCTGACCGACGTCCTCACCAAGCTGGTCAATCTCTGGCCGGCCTCCCGTCTGGACGACCTGATGCCTTGGGCCGGGCCGCCGAGCACGGAAGAAGCCTCGCCGCTTGACGAACTGCGATCCTGGATCGCGCTCGAACCTGAGGGCCTGGTTGCCACCAGCTCGCTCCCATCCGGCAGCTTCAACACGCCGTCGCGGGCCGCGCTGCGCCAGGCAGAAAGCTGCTGCGGCAAGATCTCGTGCCGACGCGCGACCTCCGAGACCACGGCGCCCGGCGCGTAGGACGCCGCTACTACCTGCGCCTTAACATCGTCGCTCCAACGACGGCGCAGGCACCGAGGCTGTGACGCGTCAACAACATTCGAAATTGTGTTGCGATCCGCTCTCTTCATGACGGAACGCATATTGCAAGTCAGCCCGCATACGCCAAGGTGGGAGAAAATAACCGCTTACGCTCTATTTCCGTGTTCGTCAAACCAATCAACGAAGCCCTCGCACATGGCCTTGACTGCATGAACGATTACCGCCCATCGGCTGGGCCGCGGCGCTTCCAGTCGCAGGAAACCGTGCGACCATTTCACTACGCTGGCAACGCCGATCTTAAAGGTCGCAGCCACTGTCCGGCAGCTCTCCCCCGCCGCCACCGCAGCCCCCCCCGCGCAAATCAAGCGAAGAGGCGCGTCCCATGGGATGCTGGCCTCCAGCCCAGCCTGGATCTTCAATCAGAACCCGCCTGATTCGGGAAATCCCAATCGATTCAGCCCCAGACAATCACGCGCTAGGAAGCCAAACGCCGCCAGTTGACTAGTTGACTGAGCCGGCAGCGGCCTGCCCAGAGACACAGTCCCAAAGCGTTATGTCTTCAAGCACCTTCCCGGCGCCCTGAGCTGCAGCCATCGTGCAACAGATCCCTACGTGATCAAATGCAAAGACGACATCTTTGGTTTGATACTTCAGTTTATGCGCTGCACGGAGCACTCCTTCGGCACCAGTTTGAAACGTGGCGTTAATCGTCCAGTAGTCTTGATTTGCGACAGCAAACGCGTGGAATGCCTTCCTGATATCCCAACCAGAGCGCTTGGATAAGATACAAAACACCTTGTTATAAATTCCACTGGAATGGTGTACGTCCAATCTATCATTGTATTTGGAGACGTGGTCTATAGAGACGCCATCCTGTGGCGGGTCGCACATATCTCGGAGGGCCGTGCCAGCTTTTTTCGCAACATCCGCCGCCACCCTCCAGTCAGACCCCGATCTTCCGAATGCATTGCCATACTTCTGGAAGAAATAGTACTCAGCAGCTTCTCCTGCCATGTCGGAAAACGATTCGTTCATTCCACCTGACTGGTACTGATATTCGAGGTTCGAATTCTGCTCTGTGAAACCATGCGACACTTCATGGGCAACAACATCCAATCCGACGAGAGGGTAGAAATACCTTTCCCCGTCGCCAAACGTCACAGAGCTGCCATTCCACGATGCGTTCTCGAAGTTCCTAAGATAGTGTACGCGCAAATGCAGTTTCTGCTTCAAAGGACTGACGCCGTACCAGTCCTTATACATGTCCACAACGACCTTCCCGAAAAATTGGGCATCATTGAGCGGCGAGAACGCGCCATTGGTACCATCCCCAGCGTTGTTGTAACACCTAAACTCAAAGGGCTTGTTCGTAGCTTCTTTTTCTCCAGAGTTGTGCATGTGCTCGGTGAAAACGTCTGGGCTATCCATTTGGCAGGTGGTGCCCTGCTCGCTAACTTCGAAGGGCGGAACCATTTCACTTCCATAAGTGTACTGGCCAGTCTTAGCATTTCCGCCAGGCCCTGTTCCTTTTTGTGCGTGTTGTATATTCTCATACGAACTCACCGTTTCGCCTGTGACAGCGTCGATAAAGAACACAGGACGTGTCTGGCGTGGCCCGGCGGTACCGTTCTGAACAGTTGTATAGAACGAGGTGCGGTACACAAGCCGGACCTCGCCGCTCTTTTGAACGAGATACACGAGCTGGGCCTCTTCATTCTCGTAACTGCTCGCGCGAAGCGTAGGAGCAGAGGAGAGCACAATTTCCTTAGCTTTTTGAAGCGCCTGCTGTTTGGTGATCTTCGCGGTGAGGGCCGGACCTAGATTGTAGGCCGCAGTTCCGCTTACGGCAACAATTCTCGTGCCATCAGCGGATCTTTCGAGAACGATCTGCTGGCCCCACACGGGAATTCTGTTGTGATGCTGTTCAAGGCGGAGAGTGGCGCCGGAACGGTTAGCCAATGGCTTAAGCGAGGAAGACGTATCGAGCTCAAGTAATCCGGCAACAGAGGCCTCGAGCGGTATTCCCTGAGGCGTTACACTTACGGGAGTGTTTTGAGGTACAACCTTGTTCACCTCTCGAATCTCTGCGGCGGTAGCTGACCCTAACGAGGCACTCAATAAAAGGCACGCCAGTCCTTGGGCACGGTTGTGACGCATGACACTGTCCTCAAGCTCGATTGATTAATCGCTTCGCTGCATTGACAGCAGCGGACGTAATTGCCGCCACCTGATCCACCCAACTGATCCGATGTGGGAGCACGAAAAAACAACGGACGCGCCACATCAAAGATGTGGCTTTGCAGGTCCTTTGCAACCGCGCGCGTTGCAGTTGGCATTGCCGGCGGATGGACAGACTCTCATGGCGCACAGACTCAATCCTCGTCTACCCGGCGCGCGCCCATCTTTCGGCCGTCGCTTATGAACTCTCGCTCGAACGTCAATTGCCCGATCTTGGCTTAGAGCTTCACGACCTCATCTCTCTACGCTGAACGAGTTCTAGCCGTTGCAGACGTCGTCTGATGCGCGCTCCACGGTGAGAGACATTGCTGCCAGCTCCGAGACGCCAGACGGGTTTGATTGTCAGACTGTGACAACGCCCCCGCGTCTCAGAACCCGCACTTTGCAGCCGAGGTGCTAAGGCGTTTCGCTGTCGCCGCGCAACCATCAACCAGCACCGCGGTGACACTGCGCTTCTCCTGTTCATGTGGCTGGGTTGAGATTGATACGAGCACACCAACGACGGTTCGATGCTGATCCACCGCGATGGCACGACGCTTTCGCGGCTTTCAATGACATTCTTAACCTGCATATCCAATGTCATCTCTCCCATCATCAGTTGCTATAGCTTTCGCGACCATCGACGCCTTTTGCTGTTTCGATCAGAAATTCAACTGCGAGCTTTGCGAAGCGGACGGCTTTCGCCGGATCCAACTTGGAGACCAAGTCATCCGACGTGTGAATGTATGGATTGCTCCGCTCGAGCGGAGACTCGAACGGCCAGGCTGCGCGGATGCCATTACTCGTCCACGAGACATGATCAGAGCATGCGTAGCAGCCCTCAGTTTCAGCGTGAGTAATCGCATGAGCACCAGAATGGTTGTATTCCTTTAGGAGCTTAGTGAGAAAACCATTTAGTTCGGCGCTGGCTTGATCGTTTACCAGGTAAATGTCCCGGGTGTCCTTGCCTGGATTGAAGCCGGTCATGTCAAACTGCAAGGCCGCAATTATCTTTTGCCCGTCTTTGCTTTTGCTTTCGGCCGCGTATCTGCCCGCGATTTCTGCGGAACCTCGAAGCCCTACCTCTTCTGCCGAGTAGGCCATAAACTTAATAGTCCGCTGCGGTTTGAACCCCGTTTCCATCAGCACACGAAGCGCCTCTGTGACGACCGCGACTCCGGATGCGTCGTCGTCAGCACCAGGTGCGCTCTCTTTGGGGTTCTCTTTATTCTTCCAATTAATAGAGTCGATATGCGCGCCAATCACCACCACTTCATCCGGGCGGGACGCGCCCCGGATTGTTCCGATAACCGAGTTCTGAACCCAGTCGTGCGAAAATAACGCGACGGTGAAGTCTGGACGCTCCTGTCCCAGGCTCTGCCATTCTCTACGAACAAACTCAGCCGCTTCTTGCCCTTTAAACGTTTGGTAGTGTCGCGTCCCGAAACCTTGAAGCATTGTGATCGTGCTGACGATCTTGTCGCCCTTAACCCGGTCAAGAGCGCGGCCAACGGTACTCTGCTGATCAAGCGCCTCCGGAAGGGGAGCTAAGTAGCGAAATCCGGGCTTATAAGCTGGGTTGTCCACCTCCTTGAGGGCTGCCTCACGCGAGGTGTGGACAGTGAAGCCGCCGCAGCGCGGGCATGCGCTGTGCAGCCAATTAGAAAACCTGTCTAGATCTGTTTCAGCGATGTCAGCAACCGACATGCCGTTGACCACTTGAAAGGTGGGAACAACAAGATCGTCCGCATCTGATTGCCGACCCACAAGAGACCGCTGCGCGGCAGCTGCCACATTGTCGCCAGCGACAACCCAAAGCCTTGAGGATTGTGCATAAGTACAGGGACCGCCCACCAGCAACATGGCTAAAGCAGTTAGGATCGTCTTTGAGCGGCTCATTCTTTTCATGTCCAGTTCCTTTAGCCAACGCATGAGCATCTTGATGACGCAACCGCGCTACGCATCGTCACAGTAGCCGCCGGACAACCAGTCGTTCGGCGATGACTCGCGGCGCGTTCGCTTGAAGATGATGTTCTCTGCGAGAATTGTTGTGGTCGCACGAACAGAGCAAGCGGCGTGCCAAATCGAAATTCCAACATTACTGGTGCTTCGTAGCATCTGGGTGGTGTCGCAGCTCGATATTGGCCTAATCCTGACAATCAGCACGGTTAGTGACCGGCAATTTGTTGCAGAGTCAGCGACAAAATCACGACTATTCCGATACTATGCACCGCAGCCGCTGAGCGCACCGAATTGCAGGACCGGGAGCCGACCGTGGGGATCCGGCGCCATTGGGTCTGTCTCAATGGAGAACCGCATCAGTCCTGGCGCCATGTTAAACTCACGCAAATAGCTAGTTTTGTGCTCGAGTTGGATCGTTCGGAACAGGCCGGCGCTCACGGTGGGTTGCGACCAGCGCTGCAGCAATCGAACGCCAGCGGGCGCTTTGTAATGGCCGGGCGGGCTGCGGTCAGCTTTGTCCCGCTCAGCCGCATCGGATTGCTGCTGGTTCAACAGCACCGTTCGCATGAGAGCAGCCCGATTAAAAAACTACTCGAACTCGGACAGCTGCCGGCGTTGCCGGAGCGACGCGGATCATATTTTCACTGCGGCATATTCTGCTAACGCCAGGACCTCGTTGTAAATGCGCGTGCGTTCAATAGATGATCCCCGCAGATCGCCCTGCCAGCGCTACATTCTCCAGACGCGCCGCTTGCGGGGGAGGAGGATAAAAATTGCAATGCGGCACTCCGAGCTCCTGGATCGCCGTTCGCGGCCCATGGCCTGCAGAGCGATCGAGTGAATGTGTCGCTGATGTCGAAATCCTCGTCCGGACTGCCCCGTGTTCGGTCAAACCAGGCAGCCGGACCCGCAGTTAGCTTGCTTGTATGTGGCGAAACCGCCGGCCGCCTCCAACGCAAAGGAGCCGAAACAGGCGATGAGCGGAGATGAACGCCTGATAATGCCTTTGCTCGGGTTGCTGCTCGCAACGGCGTTACGCATTCCCTCGCCGCCGCTGCGCGCGGGGTACCGTCACCCAGCCTTTGCCCCTTGCCGACAGTGCAAGCAGTGTCGCGCCTCAAATTGATTGCATGCCCGTTACGGCCCGGCTAAGCTCTTAGCCTGCCCATGTGCATCCCAATTATACACGCCTGGCACTCTAAGTTCGTCCGAACCGATTTCCCATGGCAACGCGCGCGGTCCCCGGCGCTGGGAAGTTGGGCGGCCGCTTGCCACCCCTCGCCCAGATTGTGAGACGGCGCTCCGTGTCGTCGTCATGCCGCACCCTTCATGACAAATTTGACCAACACGATTTGCAACACGCTGCTGCTATTTGCGTGTGGCTGGCTGATCTGGACGGATCTCCGCCATGGCATCATCCCTGATTGGATCAACGGCTTGATCGCGGCGCTGGGACTTGCGAGGACGTTTGCGATGGAGGGGGCTCTTGCTCCACTGATCGCGGGCAGCCAGGGCTTGATAATAGCTGCCCTGCTCCTGCTGCTGAGAGGACTCTACTTCCGTTGGCGTAGCATACAAGGGCTCGGCCTTGGTGACGTCAAGTTTCTGGGCGCCGCTACGCTTTGGACTGGACTATTCGACTTCCCACTTCTGTTGCTTGCCGCAAGCGTCACGGCGCTGGCCGCTGTCCTCTGTCTCCATGTTGTCGGGCAAGGCGTCACCGCTCGAACGTCGATCCCGTTCGGACCATTTCTGGTCGTTGGCCTATTCGTCGTGCTTATTGTGCAGGGGAGTGTTGCAAGTATCCTTTTCTAGATTTACTGACCGTTTATTCCCGCGAGGCAAATAGCTTGTCGCACATTCACAGCGCACAACGATTGCTTCAGCAGCCGTGCTGCCTCGCCTAGGCGAACGCTCTGTCGCAAGAGAGGTCACGCAATCACGAAAATTGATGTCAACGGCGGTTGTGGCATTCATTGGAATATGAAGGTGCTTCACGGATCCCGAGCAACAACATGCTCGCGAGTAGCTCCTGGATATTGACGAATTAGCGCACTTACCGGAGATCCGACCGAGAACGTCGTCAAGGACTGGCGAGCCGAAGCCGCCGAATGCCCTCGGACATTGAAGCCGCGCAGCGGAAAAGCGCAAAGACGACACTCATTCGTTCCGCGACTTCGCGGATTGCAGTAAGAGAGAACACAGGCGCTGTTGGAGGACCGGATGTTGCATCGGACCACTACTGCAGCTGGCGACGTCCCAGCTCCTGTTCGGCGGGCGTCGACTTCAAAGGCAATAACTGGATATCTCCCTCACTTCCTTTTCCAGGCTGGGGCATAGACATGATCGCCTTGTTGAGAGCCTTTTCCAACATCACCTCCCGGGCTTGCACCTCGCGTAGCAACCAGCCATCGTGCTGTTCGCCGACCCTCATCCGAAGCGGCAGCTTGCTGGATTGGTCGACGAATATCCCGAAGCGCTCGAAACCTCCCACAACGGTTCCAACCAACGAGAGCGCCGGCTTCTCTGGTCTCTTGGAGGACAACGGAGGCACGGGCACAGCGGCAACGGACGTCGATGGGGGAACCAGCGCCCGTCGTGAGGGCGAGAAGATGGGACGATCTCGGGTGGGGGACAGCGAGGTCAATGGAATGCTCCACAAGGGATTGGCACTGGGTGCAGGCTCTTTCGGCGCCGACACCGAGTTGACGTTCAATGAGGGGGGCTCAGGCTTGTCGGCTTCTGCCCCACCCTCCCGCTGCACTATCGGCCCCGTGTCCGTCACTTCCTCGCTTTTCAGAGCCGCCACGGCCGTGCAGACCGACAGGTTTGTCGTGCCCGCTATGATGGCGGCCCAACGGATCATTGCGAGAGGGCGCATCATTCGCCTCCCCGCCACTGCCCCGACAATGTGAGCGAAACGCGCAGCTTTCCTGGCGGGGTGGTCGTGACAGTCAAGAACGTCTCGACCAAGAGCTGCTTCACAAAGAGGAATGGAAGACCGGCTTCCAGATCATAGAGCAGTTGCTGTAGGGCTGGTTGTTCGATCTCGCAACTCGTCGCTACACTAATGAACCCTGCTTTCGAATCGTCGCCCTGCAGTTCGACCTCAGTCGACAGAACGTGGCCCCCAGCTCTTGTGACGGCGCCCACCACCCTTTGCACGAGCGCAGCGCCTGCAACGGTCACAGTCTTTCCTTCGACAAAAGGGGAGCCTCCAGGCGCGGTCAGATTAGGCTCCTCGCGGCGATCAGGCCGAACCGCTCGTCCCTCGAACTGAGCCAATAGCTCTCCAGCGTCGCGGAGCTGGTCGTATCGGGCAAGTAGATCGGTGATGGCGCTTGCGATTACCCAGAGAAGAGCGAGAACTACGATAGCATAGCCTGACGCGGCTGCGGCGGGTGATGACCGAAATGCCACGCGAAAGAGAGCGGATCCCCTCATGTGCTTCCCTTGAAATAGGCATTCACACGAACCTCGATGTGAAACCGCTCGCCGGGCTCGTTCGATGATCTGGTGGTCGGTGCGAAAAATGCGGCTCGGCTGAACTGCGGTGACTGCTCGATCAGCTGGATCAGCGTCGGGGCGTCCTGAGTAAGACCAATCAGTTGCAGCCGTTCTCCCTCGACACGCAGTTTGGTGACGTAGGTACCATCGGGCAGAATGCTCGATAGATGATCCAGAACCAACACCGTCGCTGGCGTAGCCTGCTTACGCCGAGCGAGCAGCGTCTCGGCGGTTGATGCAACATCGCTCGGATCGCCCTTCACTGCTGCCGGCTGACGCGCGATCGTGCTGCGCAGTTCTTGCAATGCTCCGTCTGCTTTGGTGCCGAGCACCATGGTTATTATCAGTACCAATGCAGTCGCAATCCCAGCGCCGAGCAGAAAACACTTCAGGAGCTTCGCGAGGTCTCGGCGACCGCAGATTGCCGAACGAAGGCCTGCGCTGAAAAGCGTAATCGGATGCGGCGACAGCTCGCGATGTGTACGGATCGCGACTGTGGCAGCTCCGACATGATCCGCGAACTGGATTAGCGGCTCTACCGTGGCACGCGACACCGCCGCTAAAATGAGGCTGATGCGCTCATTGGGTACCGACTGAGGCTCACTAAAGCCAAAGAGCGCCTGTTCGGCACTCCAGGGCGTCAGTCGATCGATCCGTGAACGGATCATTCCGTTTAGAAATGGTTCTGCCTGCTTTGGAAAGTCGAGCTGCCGAACCAGAACTTGGTTCGGCGCGAGGTAAATGTCCATTACGCACCCGCGCAGTACCCCAATCCAGTTGCTGGGCAGGGCATGTTCGCTGGCCATCCGAACTTGGGCATTCTCTGGCTGCAGCTTGCGTGCAGAGTATTGCAGCAGCTGTAGCGTCAACCCGTCCGCTCCGTCGTGGCAAGCGCTTACCCGCCGGCGCCGGTGGACACGGTTCGCGATCGCCTCAAGAGCGCTAGCCACCGCCGCACACCACGCTGTAAGCACCGCTTCGATCTTACTTGCCATCTTCATGCCCGACGGCGCACGCCGCGCGCGTCCCGTATTTGCGCGCCCTCATCCTCGTGCGACAGAACTCGATAAGGCGATTTCCCTTCGCCCAATTCAATTACGACCACCGACGATCGTCGCCGACCATCGGCTGCCTCTAATGACACACGCAACCTCCACGCCTTGCTCTTGCCCGCGATGACCCTGGCACTTGAGGGCACCAGCGCCTGCGCAACAGCAGCCGGATCGGCCGATAACGTTTCTCGGGACGCGAGGAAATCCTTCAGGATCAGCGGCGTCATTCCCGGAACTGAAGCGACCACCTCCGCCGGGGCGGCCAAGATGTCTATCCCAGGCGAGCGGCTGAAGACCGTGACAAACGGCATCACTCGGTCAAACAGCCAGGACGGTGGCCCTAGCACCAGGAGTAGCTCGTCGACATGGACGAAGGGCGCCAGCCTCGGTCCATATTTACGTCCCGCCGCTGCATAGAGCGCCTCTTCCGATTGCGCAGCCGCCTTATCCACCGGATTGGTACGCCAGGACAGCACCCTATCAGCATAATCCTGCGCCGCTTCGGCGTCTGCTCCAAGGATATTGAAGAGATTGGCAATCATCTCCTTCGGCGCGGCATTGAGATCGACTCGGGCGGCCTCGGTTAGGAACGAGACCGCCACAATGTCGCCACCGATCCGGATGCTGAATCCACCGCGCCTTGGCCGCTCGTCACTTTTCGCCATGAGCAATTGATAAGCCGCTAGCTCAACCCCGGCGGCGACCAACGCTTCTGCTTGCAAGGCGTCATCATCAATCCGCAAGAGTCGCGCCGAGCTCGAAAGGTACTGTGAGAATATCACGACGAGCGCTGCCAAGCCTGCTAGAAACCATAGCGCCGCCACCAGAATAAAGCCATCCCGAGGGCCACGCTTGCGCGATAATTGCCCTTTCGACTGCAACATCAATCGCTCCGCGCGCCACCGAAATCGGCCTTGAAGGTCGGCTGCGGCTCGTCCGGCCTCGAGCTAACGCAGTCCCTCTCATTTTCAATACATCCCGCGGCCGGAGCATCGACATGAATGCGCACCACTCTCGACATTATGACGACTCCGCCCCGACTACGATCGTGAATAGTCAGGCGAACCGCGGTGGGAAGCCGGCCCGCCTCATGCCAATCCGGCCACCAGGCAAGGCTCGAATCCGCATAGGCAAAGGACAGTCGGAAGGGAGAAGTAAGCAGCACCACTCGATCGGAGAAATGCAGAGTCTCGGAAAGTGAAACGCCGATGGGCAAAGGAGTGAAGGGGGTTCGCGAGCGCACGAGCGCAACATCTGGCCGGTTAGCGGTTTCGCCGATCTGGACGATGTCAAGACCGGGTCCGACATTCGGTCCAATCGCCTTGCGGACAAACGTCACCCCTAGCTCGCCCCCTTCAAACAGCGGCTGCGTCCGCTCGCGATTGGACGGGACAAACTCCGCCGCAGAAAGATCGTTAGCTATTCGGCGCAGTGCCAAACCGAGCATCTCCGCACGTTGAACACGATTGACGCCGCGATTCCACGCTGGAAACCATTGCGAGGCCATCGTCGCGAGCACCGACATCACGAGCCCCGCGACAACAAGCGCAGCCAGCGCCTCAAGCAGGGTGAATCCCGCTCGATCGTCACGATATTCTGATGCCGCACACATCAGCCTGCAGTCCGCGCCAGTCGCACTGTGCGCACATCGACGACGGCGCCCGATGCCGAACGGAGACGCAGCTCTACCATGCGAGGAATCCAGCCCGCCTGACCGGCGGCGACGTCCCAACCCGGCCCGATCGGCGCAATCAGAACAGTCCACTCGCCGGAGTCGGACGCACCGCGCAATGTACCCGGTAGCAGCCGATTACGGTCGGGAACCGCGGTGACGAAAGCTGCGCTCGTCTCCTGGATGATTGAGACCCTCTCCTCGAGCTTACGAATGGCGCGTATATTGGCTGATACGACAGTGCCAATCGACCCAAGCGACAGGCTGAGCACCGAGAGAGCGACCACCACCTCTATCAGGGTGAAGCCAGCGTCACCCTTTTCAGCGATTGACGAGGGAACGAGAAGCAACCTCAATCCTCCCAGTCAGCCAGTCGATCCTGATCTCGAGACGCAGGTCAGCCCGCCAGAGCGCAATCGCACCACCGCAGGACATGCCGTCCGGAAAGAAACTGATCGTCGATAAGACCGGACGTTGGTTGCAGCTGCGTGGCAATATCGCCTCGAATTTGATGTCGTCCGGTACTTGGAAGACGGCGGAACTGGCGACCGAACGAATCGCCCGGCCTGGCAGATCAACCAGAGTATCCACCCTGACGCCACCGGCGACCGACATCGCGCGGTCGCCTTTTAGAATTGAGGCAGCCGCAAGAGCATAGGCCTGCAGCCTTGCCTTGGAGGTCTGCCGCGGCACGGACGGCAATAGCACGGCCACGATCATTCCGGTGATCGCGAGCATGCAAACCACCTCCAGCAATGTGAAACCGCGTTGACCATCACTCATTGCGTGCACTCATCTGCGCACCGAGCGTAATGTCGGCAGCCGTACCGCTGCCTCCCTCGTGAGCGTCGGCGCCGTAGGATTTAATCTCGTATGGGCCACGCTCGCCGGGGGAGCGATAAACATAAGGCGTATTCCAAGGATCGGCGGGGATCGCGCCACCTCTCAGGTACGGGCCATTCCAGGCCGTAATGCCGGCGGGCCGGTTCGCCAAGGCTCGCAACCCTTCTGATGTCGAGGGATAACGACCGGCGTCCAGATAAAAGAGGTCCAGCGCGCTTGCGAAGCTCTGCAACTGGATCTTGGCTGCCTTGACCTTGGACTCACCGAGATAGTTGAGGACTCTTGGCCCGATCAGCCCCATGATCAGGCCTATGATGGTGATCACTACCAGCATCTCAGTCAATGTAAATCCTCGCTCGCCGTCGAAGGCCTCCGCCGGAATACGACATATAAGTCTCGAGCGGTATGCACGACGTTCCACGACCCTCTGGCATTCTGTTGTCATGCTGATCTCCTTGCGCCTCCTCAGTCGACGAGCTGCGTGACGGAAAGCAGCGCCGTCATGATCGAAACGATCAGGCCTCCGACGACAATGCTGATCGTCAGTATTGCGGCTGGCCCGACCATGCCTAACACGCGATCGAGGCTGCGCTGGAGTTTCGCTTCATAGAATTCCGCGATTCGGCCGGCGAGCACCGGCAATTCGCCGGTCTCCTCGCCCAGCCGTAGCATGCGAACCGTCATAGGCGGGAGGACGTTGGACGCGGCCAGCGCTTGCGACAGCTTGCCGCCGTAGCGAACGCGATCAGCCGCTTCGATCCACGGGGCAGGAGACGAGGTCACTGACATCACGTCGACGAGAATGCGCTGCGTTTCGGTGAGACTAACGCCACATCCCAACAACAGTCCCAAGTTCCGACAGAACAGGCTCGTGCGGTGGAAAACAAAGACTCTGCCAATTCCAGGCAGTGCTGAAAGCGCAGCGACGATCGACGCTCGTACCTTGGCTTGCCGCGTGAGCCACCAGCCCCCGGCCAAGAGGAAAGCGCTTGAGATCAGCAGCAAAGCGCGATTGTCTCGCATCAGACCAGAGGCTGCCATGAAGAAGCTAAGTGCCGGGTCGGCCCCGCCGCCAAAATCGCGCAGCACGGATGAAAATTGTGGCAACACAGCCAGAACGAAGAACAGCATAACGCAGCCCGCTGCAAGCAACACGAAGGTCGGATAACGCATGGCGTCGCTGAGCTTCCGCCGAGTTGCCTCAGCCCGATCACGTTCCGCGGCCAGAACCTCAAGAATTTGGCTCAGCGTACCAGAGGCTTCACCGACCTTCATGAGTGCGCCATATATTGACGGAAACAGATCAGGTTGCGCTGAAACTGCATCGCTGAAGCTTTCGCCGCCAAGCACGGCTAACCTCAATCGTCTAATCACCGAATGCAGCCGGCCGACATCGCAATCTCCCGATAAAAGATCAAGAGCGTCATCAAGGCGTGCCCCAGCCTTTAGAAGCAGCGCAAGATCGCGCGTGAAACTTGTGATCTCCGCGTATGAAGGGCGGCTAGACCAAAATCCGCTGCGAAATACCGAAGCGGAACCGATCTCCTCCACCGCTTCAATCGGCAGCAGATGCATATATGAAATCCGGCGCTCGGCCTCTGCTTGCGTCGGTGCGTCCAACGAGCCGACAACGATCTTTCCGAGATGGGTTAAGGCTCGATAGCGGAAACTTGGCATAATCCTGACTCAGCGTGCAGCAACAACACGAACAATTTCAGCCGGCGCTGTGATTGCAGCTCGGCATTTCGCAATCCCATCGTCAAGCATCGTCGTCATCCCCCCACCGATCGCCGCCTTTTCGATTGCCAGCCCATCGGCATTATCTGCGATCAGCTCACGCAAACCGCTGATGAGTTCGAGGACCTCAAATACTCCGATTCGACCGCGATAACCGCTCTGACCGCAGCGTGCGCAGCCCCGCGGCTGCCACACCGTTTTCCCTACAGATAGTCCGAGGCGGCTCACTCTGATGTCCTGGGACTGTTCATCCTCGCCGAATGGCGTCGGCGCCTTGCAATGATCGCAGAGTTGTCGCACCAGCCGCTGCGCGATGACGCCTCGCAAAGTGGATCGCAAAAGATAATCTTCCACACCAAGATCAAGCAGTCGCGGCACGGCCGCGGCGGCCGTTTCGGCGTGCAGCGTCGTGAGCACAAGATGTCCCGTGAGCGCGGCATGAACGGCGACATTCGCCGTCTCCGAATCTCGGATTTCACCGACCATGATCACGTCGGGATCCTGGCGAACAAAGGAGCGGAGTGCGCTCGCGAAAGTAAGGCCGATGGCAGGCTTGATTTGCGACTGATTGATCCCGGGAATGTCGTACTCTACGGGGTCCTCGACTGTCAGGATTTTCCGTTCCGGTACATTGAGCATCGACATTATGGTGGCGAGAGTAGTTGTTTTTCCGCTGCCAGTCGGTCCTGTGACCACGATCATTCCGTGCGGAGCCGTGATCAGCCTGCGCAGAACAGCCTCATCGCGCTCAGAAAGCCCGAGACGGTCTACTGCAAGCTGGGAGCGATCCTTCGGCAGAAGGCGCAGAACCGCAGACTCGCCATACTGCGTCGGCATGATAGCAACACGTACGTCGATCTCGCGGCCGACCCGAATTCGCGCACCTCCGTCTTGCGGCAGACGACGTTCCGCGATGTTCAATCCCGCGATGATCTTGATGCGAGAGATGACTGCCTGGGGCAGCACACCCGCTGGCGGCTGAGTGGCACGAAGCAGCCCATCGATCCGTAACCGAACCGTAAGCCCGGCTGAGAACGGCTCGATATGAATGTCGCTCGCGCGCATTTCGAGGGCTTTTTCGATCAAATCATTGACCGCGCGCACGACTGGCGCGCCGCTCGCCAGGTCGCGCAGACTTTCGATGTCGTCCTCGCGTAGCTGCTGAACGGCGGACTGCCCCCCGTCTTCCGCAACCCCGAGCTTCTGATCGAGAAGGATCCCAATGTCCTCTATCGAAGCTACCTTAAACGAGGTCGGTACCCCGAATACGAGCTCCGCGGCTCTACGCGAGGGCTGATCGGTGGGATCCGCCATGGCAAAGACGGGTGTGCCGTCCGAAAGGCGGTGAGGAAAAGCGGCCGCTTCGCGAAGAAAGGCCGACGCAAACTGGTCGGTTGCAGGAGCGGCGGCCATCATTTCCGGCAGCGCAATACGTTCGAGACCAGAAAAGCGGGCGGCTTCGTCCGCAAATGACTCTGCCGATAGGTCAAACATCTCCCAAGTTCTCGTCGGCCGCTCACCGGTTTGAGCGACACGCTCCGGGTGCGCCGAACATACCCGCCGGAGATGCTCGATGAATTGCGCAGACGATGTACCGCACATAACGTGATCCGCTCGCGCCCAGGGGTCGGACTCGGACCCGAGCCGACTTGTCAAACATCTCTGGCAAGCCACATGCCAAATTGTGAGAAAAGCGCGTAGTTTGTTTAGACAGATCGTCCGAGGGGGTGCTGCGTTATTCATCGGCTCGAATGCGCGAATGTGGGATTCGAACAAAGAAGGGGAGCAAGGTCTTTAATCCGCCAGCTCCGTCGCGAACGCGACATATCAGAAAAGTGCCATGCCGCCCTGCAGATTGGTATAGTGCTTGCAGAACTCCTAAAGCTGAATCGGCCCTGAGACTCTGAGCGATTGGCCGGTTTGACTTGGGCCGCCCCGCAGAAACCGACAGAGGAGAGAATGACGCAGAGCACGAGACGAAAGATTGCGCTGAATAACGAACATCGCGCTGAAGGAGCTGCAGAGGCATGCGAAAAAGGCCAATCTGGCGCAGCGCTATCGGCTGCATTCGGGCCAACTAAAGCGGCAACTTCTGAAGCAGGTGGCACGCACGTTCGAGAGCGGCGGTGGCGAGTATGGCCGAGCTATTATGGAACGCCGAAGGTCGCTGTCGTTGCAAGCTGCTCGGTCTTGTCCGCTCAAGCGTCTATGGGCCGCCACGCATCGCTAGCCAGGCGATAATCCGGCGCTGATGCGGCGGATCGATGAACGTTCGCAAGTTGGCCACGGTTACTCCTGGGCGACATTGGCGCTTGCGTTGAGTCTAGAACGATGCTGGTGACCGCGGCCGGCGGGCGGGACGCGTTGTCAAACCAGCAAAAACACGGAACGCGGTCCGCTCGATGGCCCTCGTGTCGGGAAGGCGTCGAGTGCTACCAACCCGCCGGGCGCGAGCGCCAACGACAGCGTTCCTATAGCCGCGCTTCGATACGTGCTCTCCGACTGTGGGAGCCACTCAAACGATACGAGAAAATGACTGTGACGAACTGCACCCGCAAACTGGGCACTAGCCGCAACGGTGATCTCATTTGTGACCATTGCGCCTCTTCACGGTCGCGATCCGGCTATTCAGTAACGTAAATGTGGGCGAAACGACTTCAAGCGAGTCATACTGCAACCGGCAAACAGGTCATCCGTTCCTCCGCACTCCGAAGAAGACGTGGCCGGCTATCGATGACGGGATGAGTCAGCCGATCATAAGGGATCAAACTCGTGCTTCGGCGAGAGAACGTGGTGGCGAGATCACCCACCCGCCGGCGCAATCGGCTTCAACTTCAAACAATTGGCTATCGACATGGAAGTGGTTAATCGCGGCGGACCGGCGCACCGAACTTGCCGGCTTCTCGAACGTGGGACAGTAAATCTGCCGCGGAGCTCCCAGCCACATTGCATCAATTGCCTAAGTGGATCGGCAATCCAGTGAGTCTTTCAGTGAGTCGAAGTCAGTGCGGTGAGGTCGCCCGCAACATGCTGCTTGTCGGGGCAATGTTTCTGTGTGCGTCGTGTGGCATTGCCACGAACGGCAGTCCCACCACAGCCCCCGCTGATGGGGAAGTGCTCGACAAAGTTCGATCGCTCGACATCCTTCCGCGCGGCGAACAGCCGATCGCCGCTTTCCAAGCATCGCCTAAGCCAGATGATGTAGCAATCAGGACCTATTGGGGTTCGGATATCCCTGAAGCTACGGAGGCGGGGCCGCTGCAGACACCAAATGGCCCCGGCTACGATCTGAACTTCGAGAACGCGCCTGTCGCCACTGTTCTAAAGGTGATGCTCGGCGACATTCTCGGTCTCGGCTATACTATCGATCCACGCGAGCAGGCCACAGTCAGCCTGGTGTCCGCACGACCGGTGCCTAGATCTGACATCGTCTTCGTGCTCGAAAGCGCGCTGCGACTTTCCGGCCTTGCGCTGGTACGTGATGGTGGCGGATACAAAGTGACGCCCCTCGGCAATGCCACTGGAGCCGGCCACGTCAATGTCGAAGCTCGTCGTTCCGAAGCCGGCTATGGAGTGTCAGTGGTACCGCTGCAATATGTTGCAGCGAAAACCATCCTCAAGCTATTGGACAGCTTTGCAACCCGCGCAGGAAGCGTACGTGCGGACTCCACGCGAAACCTACTTCTGATACAGGGGACCGGACCCGAGCGGCGAACGGCCGTCGAAACCGCCTTGACCTTTGATGTCGACTGGATGAAAGGCCAATCGGTGGGCATCTATCCCATTAACAATTCCGCGCCCGAGCCCCTGATCGCAGAGCTTGAGACTATTATCGATTCCGGCGACAACGGGCTCAATCATGACCTTGTGAAGCTCCAGGTCATCTCTAGGTTGAACGCCATCATGGTCGTAACGCGCAAGCCGCCCTTGCTTCAGACCGTAGCGACTTGGATCCACCGGCTCGATCAGGCAGACTTGGCTCAAACCGGCGTTCGCGTCTATCGTGTCCGTTATGGTGACGCCCGCCACTTGGCCAAGGTGCTGACCCAGATGTTCGGCGGTAACGCATCTACGTCGATCGACATCGCCGATAAGGAGGTGGCTCGCACGGCCTCGGTTGCCGAACGGCTGCCTGCCAATATGTCCGCGTCATCCGCCAGCTTGTCCACCCCCGCGTCGGGCGGCAACGTCGTAAGTACCCCATCCCCATCAAGCTTGAATTCGTCGAGCGGAAAGGATGCCAGCAATGGACTCGACACACCAACCGGTGGCGCGCCGTCGGTGATGTCCAACGTACGGATTACCCATGATACCGTGAATAACTCTGTCTTGATCTATGCCAGTCGCGAAAACTATCGGATCATCAGTTCCACCTTGAAGCAGCTCGATCAGCCCGTGCTGCAGGTCGGCATCGAGGCGACGATCGCGGAGGTAAAGCTCACCAACGAGCTGAGTTACGGTGTCCAGAGTTATCTGACCAGCAAGCAGCTTGGATTGAAGGCCGACCAGGGTTCTATCCTTGCATCAACCTCGACCAGCGGTGCAGTGAGCAAGGCAGCGAACGCGCTGCTAAATCGCGCAATTCCGGGCTTCAACTTCCTGATCGGATCGGAGTCTAAGCCAGCCATTATCCTCGATGCGCTGCACGGGGTGACCAGCGTCAATGTGTTGTCCAATCCGTCACTCGTTGTCACCAACAACCAGCCCGCCACCCTTCAGGTCGGCGATGTCGTCCCGGTCCAGACTAGCAACACGAGTTATCCATCGCAAAACGGCGCTATGGTTAGTACTATCGACTACCGCAACACAGGCATTATTCTTCGTGTTGTGCCGCGTATCACCACAAGTGGAAACGTCAGTCTCGAGATCGAACAGGAAATCAGCCACGTATCCTCGGCCGGTTCATCCGCGCTTACGCCGACCGTGTCCCAACGCAGGGTGAAGAGCGCGGTCTCTGTGGCAAACGGCCAAACCGTGGTGCTGGCCGGATTGATCAGTGAAGACCACAAGGGGGATCGCAGCGGCATTCCGCTACTTGACGAGATTCCCGGTCTTGGCGATGTGTTTTCACACCAGAGCAAAGAGGGCCAGCGGACGGAGTTGATCATCTTCATTCGGCCACAGATCATCCAGACCGGCAGCGATGCGCATCAGCTGGCAGAGGAGCTACGCTCGAAGCTTCGCGGTGCAGTCGGCGCGAGCATTACAGATGACCTACGTGTCCGTAATGCCCGCTGATCATTGTCACATCCCACTATTGGCTCGACGCAACATCTGGTTCGTGCTGGCGCAAATAATGGCTCTGCTTGTCGCGTTGGCGCCAGCACGCGCAGAAGCCATTGCATCGGCAAGGAGCGCCTATGCACAGGGGGATTATCAGAGCGCAGTCCGCCAGCTCACCCCACTTGCTTTACGGGGCCACGCGCAAGCACAGGCGATGCTTGGTTTCATGTACGAAAACGGCTTCGGCGCACCAAAAGCCTACGATGCTGCAGTCGGCCTATATATTCAGGCCGCAAATGGCGGAATTCCATTTGCCCAGGCGATGCTCGGCCTGATGTATGACAAAGGTCATGGCGTCCCGCAGGATGTCGTTCTCGCTTACAAATGGATGAATATTGCGGCAGCTCAGGCCCGCAGCGCTCAAAGGGATTATTTTCTCCGCTTGCGCAACGCGATTGCTTCCAAAATGTCCATGCATCAGATCGCGCAGGGGCAGGCAGGCGCGCTGGCCTGGACATCAGGTCTATGGTCAGGCCGGACGCGCAGCTCCCCCTTGCAGTTCTCGAAGGACGAAGGGGCGCGCCGGGCTATTCGATCAAGAGGCGCTCGCGGCGGTACAGCCGGGAAGCCCTAGCTGAACCCACAGCGAAGCCGTCGCGCCTTCCAGCCGGAAAGGTCTTCTGCGGCGGTTGGGGTGATTGTTACCTGCGGATTCGGTGCAACCTAAGTTCCCCTTGGTGGTGCTCCGGCTTGAAGAACCAGCGCGGCGAGCTCCACAACCATCTCTCAGACTACAACTTCGCCAGCGACGACTCAAAACTCTCAAAGGCCTCACACCGTTTCGAGTTCATCTGCAGGGTCTGGACAAAAGAGCCACAACGATCCAACCTCAATCCGCTCCAGTAACTGGCGAGACTAAAAATTCCTAAGCCATCATTGCAAATGGCACTCGCTAAAATTGAGCAGAGCTGGATCTATGCTGCTCTCGTTTCCGAATTTTGAGAGCATACCTGTTGTGCAATCGAAGACTGCCCGGTTGCGGGACCCGCAGCATCTGACGGTACCATCCCTTGTCGGCCAGCAACCGCTCGGCCTCAGTTATCGCGGAGTCTCCAGGTCTGCCGGTTGCGCGACGGCTTCCTCCGAGAAGGCCTCTGAGACTTTACCACATCGCCGACTCCCTGGTGTTCAAAGCCGTGGGCCTGCTCCACATCCCAGATCATGTCCGCCGCTCCTAATCGATGCCCGAACAAGCTTAGCTCGGCGGCACCTGCGATTGCTGCCGACGGTCTGGTGAATTGGTTAAGGCCATCGAAAGGCATCGAGCCAGAACTCGGCGGTTTTCTGGGATGCTCATCATCGTCGTGTGGTCCCCCGGAACGGACACGGCGTGAATGGCTTCGGCACGCAAAACCCTGTCCCACCCCCGCGAGGGCGAACTTGCTTCCTTACCTATTGGATCTCGTGCACGACGGTGGCAGACAGGCGCGTTGACATAAAACTGGTTGATCTCGATTCCAAGAGGTGGAGCTTCATACAAGTCCAGTGCCCTTCGGAACTGCGCGGCCTTTTCATACGTCAGAAGAAGGCTTTCTAGGTCACGATCCAGGGGTATCGCCCCAATTTGCTGTGCCTTTTGAATCAGTTGGTCAATCGAGCTTTGGTCGGCAAATCGTTCCAAGACTCGGAAGCTCTCATCTTCCAAGAATTCCAAAGAATCCAGTAGCACTTCCCGTACCATTTGAGTCGGCGATAAGCTTCGTCGATTTGCAGGTAACGCAGCATCCACGAAGGCTAGGAACGACACATCTTCATCCAGATTCAGTAAGTGCTGCGCAATTGCGTAGGCCAAGATTGCCCCTGATGAGTATCCAGCAAAGCGGTATGGTCCATGTGGTTGGATCTCTCTAACTGCCAGGATTACTTCCGCGGCAATTGCCTCAAGAGTTGGTGGACGTACGTCGTCGAAATGCGGCCATGGCAAAGCATAGACCGGAGAGTCGATGTCCATTTCCTTCACGAGGGGGAGGACATAGGAACAATCGCCCAATCCCGTGGGAACAAAGAAGAGCGGTGGCTGTGATCCCGTTTCCAGAACGGAAATCACTTGCGGGCTGCTGGGCTGTCGTTTCAAATGAATCTTCGATGCAAGCTCCCTCAGAACAGGGGCTTGGAAGAGGTCGGCAGCGCTAAACGTCAGTCCAGCTTCTAGTGCTCGACTGAGCAGCTGCACCGCCAAGAGCGAGTGGCCGCCCAGTTCGAAGAAGTTGTCGAGCCGTCCGACCCGCTCCACACCGAGAAGCTCGGCCCAGATCTGCGCCAGTGCCGTCTCGATCTCGCCCTGCGGCTGCTCGTAAGCGCGATGCGCATACGCCTCATCGTCCGGCGCCGGCAGCGCCTTGCGATCGAGCTTGCCATTCACCGTCAGCGGCAGGGCCGCCAGCCGCACAAACGCCGCCGGCACCATGTAGTCCGGCAGGTGTGCGTCCACATGCGCCCGCAACGTGGCGGCCAGCTCAGCTCCAGCGCCATCCAGCTCATCCGACTGAGCTTCAGACGCACACACCACATAGGCCACCAGCTGCTTCTCGCCGGTACCATCCTGCTGCGCCACCACCACCGCATCGCGCACCCAGGCATGCTCGATGAGCCGCGCCGCAATCTCGCCCGGCTCAATCCGGAAGCCGCGGATCTTCACCTGATCGTCGTTACGGCCCAAAAACTCAAGATTGCCGTCCGGCAGATAGCGCGCCAGATCGCCGGTGCGGTACAGCCGGTCGCCGTCCACAAACCGGCTCGCGATGAACCGCTCCGCCGTCAGCTCGGGCCGGTTCAGATAGCCGCGCGCAACTCCCGCCCCGCCGATGTAAAGCTCCCCCACCGCACCAAACGGAACGGGCTGGCCAAATCGATCCAACACGTACAGCCGAAGATCGGGGATGCGTCTTCCAATCGGACTACCCGAGTTGGAAGTGTCGGACTGATCAAGCGGCCGATAGGTCACATGCACGGTCGTTTCCGTAATCCCGTACATGTTGATCAGTTGGAGGGCGCAATCGGAATGCCTTGCATACCACGGCTTCAGTATCGATGGCTCCAGAGCCTCCCCACCAAAAATCACGTATCGAATGCGGCTTCGAACACTGCTCTGAGAATCCGCCTCGATGAGAGCTTTAAAAGCCGAGGGGGTCTGGTTCAGAACTGTGACGCCCGACTTGCAGATGAGATCATGGAAGTCAGAAGCAGAGCGAGCCGTATGGCTCGGCACGAGAACCAAACGTCCGCCATAGCGCAGTGCGCCCCATAACTCCCAAACTGAGAAGTCGAACGAGAAGGAATGGAACAGGCACCATACGTCGTGTTCGGTGAAGCCATACCAGCTCCCGGTCGCCTCGAACAAACGAACAATCTGGGCATGCTCGACCATGACGCCCTTGGGCTTGCCTGACGATCCCGAGGTGTAGATCACATAAGCGAGATGGCGTGAGGTCAGGCCAAGCGCGCGCACATCCGGATCCGTCGCCGGCAGCGCCGCCCACGCCGGCGTCGCCGTCTCCAGATCGACCACCGTCAGATCGAGCAGCGCATCGGCGCCCAGCGCCGCGCGGCCCGCCGCATCGGCCAGCACCAAAAGCGGCGCCGCATCCTCGAGCACCTGGCGCAGCCGCGCCGACGGATAGGCCGGATCGAGCGGCAGATAGGCGCCGCCCGCCTTCAGGATCGCCAAAAGCCCCACCACCATCGCCACGCTGCGCTGAAGGCAGATCGCGACCGGCTGATCCGGCGTAACCCCGAGCCCGATCAGATGATGCGCCAGCCGGTTGGCCCGTGCATTGAGCTCGCCATAGCTCAAGCACTCGTCCTGATAGACCACCGCCACTGCATCCGGCGCTTGGCGCACCTGCGCCTCAAACAGCTCATGGATGCACCGCTCCGTCGGATAGGCCGCCGCCGTCCGGTTCAGCTCCTCCAAGAGGTACGCGCGCTCAGCGGGTGGCAGGATATCCAGCTCGCGCACCGGCCTGTTGGGTGCCCGCTCCAGCGCCTCGGCCAGTTGCTCGAGCGCGTGCTGCATGTAACCGCAGATCCGATCCGAAGAGACGGGCTCCGCCGCTTCTGCAACTAGACCGAGCGCCTGACCAAAATCGTCCACCGACAAGGTCAGGGGATAGTTGGTGCGTTCCCTCTCGCTCAGCCATTCCACGCCGGACAGCACATCATCGGTTCCGGAAGTGACCGCCGGCGTGGTGTGGCGGTAATTGAACAGCGAACTGAACAGCGGCGCCGGCGCCGCAACGGCGCTGCAGCGTTGCGCCAAGGCCAGCGAGGCGTGCTCGTGCGCCAAGAGTTCGGCCAGCCGGGCATGTGTGGTCCGCACGCTCGCCTCGACCGCGGTGCCGTCAAGGTCAAGCCGCAGCGGCAGGGTGTTCATGAACAGGCCCATCGGGCGGTCGGCGCCGGCGCCGCCATGCATGCGGCCGAACAGCACCGTGCCGAACACCACCCGCTCGCGGCCGCTGCTGCGTGCCACCACCTGCCCCCACGCCAGATGGCACAGGCTGGCCAGGCTCACTCCCAGCCGCCGCGCTTGGCTGCGCAATCGCGCGTTGAGCGCCTGCGGCAGCATCCGCCGCGCCTCATGGGCCCGGCTGCCGTCGCCGTGGACCTCGCTCAGCCCGAACGGCAGGGTCGGCTCATCGACGTCTGCGAGCAGACCTCGGAAGAACTCTTCATGCGCCTTTGCTCCAACCCCCAGCCGCGCCTGCGCGACCAGATTGCGGAACGGCTGCGGAGCTATCAGCTCATGCGCCCGCCCCTCCAGCTCGGCCCGCATCTCGGCATGCATCACTTCCGATGTCGCATGATCGCCGATCAAATGGTGCTGCAGCTGCAGCAATAGCCAGCGCGCGCTGCCGGGCTCGCGGGCAATCACAAACCGCAACAGCGGCGCCCGGCCAAGATCGATGCGGTGCCGGCGCGGATCAAACCGATCCTTGAGCTGCGCGGGGCCAGGACCCTCAGAGCCATCCAGCTCGACCTCGCTCACCTCCAGCGGGGCGTTGCGCCACACCACTTGGGCCGGGCGCGAGAGCCCCTCCCAGACAAAGGACGTGCGCAGAATGTCGTGCCGATCCACCACCCGCTGAGCCGCGGCAAGATAGCGCTCCAACAGCCCCCGGTCGGCAAATGCCATCTGACCGACCAGCAGGTACGGATCGCCTTGGCTGGCCAGCAGATGATGGAACAGGATGCCGTCCTGCAGCGGCGACAAGGCATAAATATCCTGGATGTTGCCGATGCCGCCGGGCACCGTGGCGACGATCCGATCGATCTCTCCCTGCGTCAGCTCAATCAGCGGCAGCATCTCTGGCGTGATCGCCGTGCTCTGTTCGCTGATCAGGTTGGCCGGGACCGCCACCTCTTGATGACTGCCGAGGCTCGCGGCCAGATCCGCCAGCACGGGCTTTGCAAACAACGTCCGCACCTCGACCCCCAGCGACCGCCGCCGCAGCCGCTCCATCAGCTGAACTGCCAACAGCGAGTGCCCGCCGAGTGCAAAGAAGTGGTCGTGGCGCCCGACCCGCTCCACACCGAGAAGCTCGGCCCAGATCTGCGCCAGTGCCGTCTCGATCTCGCCCTGCGGCTGCTCGTAAGCGCGATGCGCATACGCCTCATCGTCCGGCGCCGGCAGCGCCTTGCGATCGAGCTTGCCATTCACCGTCAGCGGCAGGGCCGCCAGCCGCACAAACGCCGCCGGCACCATGTAGTCCGGCAGGTGTGCGTCCACATGCGCCCGCAACGTGGCGGCCAGCTCAGCTCCAGCGCCATCCAGCTCATCCGACTGAGCTTCAGACGCACACACCACATAGGCCACCAGCTGCTTCTCGCCGGTACCATCCTGCTGCGCCACCACCACCGCATCGCGCACCCAGGCATGCTCGATGAGCCGCGCCGCAATCTCGCCCGGCTCAATCCGGAAGCCGCGGATCTTCACCTGATCGTCGTTACGGCCCAAAAACTCAAGATTGCCGTCCGGCAGATAGCGCGCCAGATCGCCGGTGCGGTACAGCCGGTCGCCGTCCACAAACCGGCTCGCGATGAACCGCTCCGCCGTCAGCTCGGGCCGGTTCAGATAGCCGCGCGCAACTCCCGCCCCGCCAATGTAAAGCTCGCCCGCAGCGCCAAACGGAACGGGCTCACCATGACCGTCCAGCAGGTACACCCGCGTGTTCGCAATCGGACGGCCAATCGGAGGCAATTGCGGCCAGCATGATGGATCAGCCGCCAGATGGTGCTCAGTAACAACGTGGGTTTCCGTGGGCCCATACTGATTTATCAACCTTGCTCTCGGGTGCGTTTCGAAGAACGACTTGATCTCGGGGGTGACTCGTAATTGCTCACCCGCTGTATAGACTTCCCTCAAAGACGGCAGCAGCGTCCCCCGAGCGCACCAAACTTCGGCAAAATGATTCAAGGCCACGAACGGGAGGAAAAGCCTTTCGATCTCTTCTCTCCACACAAAGTCCAACAACTCGGAGAAATCGGCACGGATCTCTTCCCGCACTAGCACGAGTAGCCCGCCGTCCCTCCAGCAACAGAACAATTCCTGGAAAGAGACGTCGAAGTTCAAAGTCGTGAACTGAAGTGTACGTCGTTTTGGCGCGTCACAGTCCGGCGAGGACCAGAGCAAATTCATAAGCGACCTGTGGGGCATTTCCACGCCGTTAGGCATGCCTGACGACCCCGAGGTGTAGATCACATAGGCGAGATGACGCGAGGTCAGCCCAAGCGCGCGCGGGTCGGGATCCGACGCCGGCAGATTTGCCCATTCCGGCGTCGCCGCCAGATCGACCACCGTCAGGTCGGCCAGCGCCTCAGCGCCGAGTGCAGCGCGTCCGGCTGCATCGGCCAGCAGCAACTGCGGAACGGCATCCGCAAGCACCTGGTGCAGCCGCGCACTCGGATAGGCCGGGTCCAGCGGCAGATAGGCGCCCCCCGCCTTGAGGATCGCCAACAGCCCCACCACCATCATCGGACTGCGCTGCAGGCAGATCGCCACCGGCTGGTCCGGCGTCACCCCAATTGCGATCAGATGACGCGCTAGGCGGTTGGCCCGCGCATTGAGCTCGCCATAGCTCAAGCACTCGTCCTGATAGACCACCGCCACCGCATCCGGCGCACGGCGCACCTCGGCCTCGAACACCTCATGGATGCACCGTTCCGACGGATAGGCCGCAGCCGTCCGGTTCAGTTCCTCCAACAGATACGCCCGCTCAGAGGATGACAAGAGTTCAACCCGCCACACTGGCTGCTGCGCATCGGCCTCCACAGCACACAACAAATTCTGCAAATGCTGTGTCATATGCTCGATCTGATTGGGCTGCAGGCGACTTGCATCAAAGTGCCATCGGAAGCTCCCATCCAGAGCGCAAATCTCGAGCGTTAGCAACTCACCGGAGCGCGCTATCGCAGAACTGGAGCTCGAAGCCGACTCTTCAGCAGCAGAACAGCCCTCTCCGGTAACCGTAACGCCAACCAGCCAAGGACGGCGCAATCGTAGCGCCTCCACAGCGCGCAACGTCGGGCATCGCGCAATAAGATCCCGCGCAAAGGTATCCTGCTCGTTCAGCTGAACGAATTCGGCCGCGACCGCCGTGCGCACCTCTGCGAAATTATTATCGAGATCGATGGTAATTGCCATCGGCACGACAGACGCGACAAGCACCTCGAGCGCTTTCACGCCGGCTCGCGATTTATTCGGCGCGGGAGTCCATCCCAATTGAAGCTCTGATTCCCCCGTGATGCGGGCGAGATAGACCAGCCAAGCAGTTAGCAAGAATTCCGCGCGATCACTGGGAGATAGCTCAGCCAACGCACTCGGCATGAGCCAAGCGCTCGACTGCCATGTCGCCGGAGCCTTGCCTTCTAACGACGAAAACGGAAGCTGAACTATCTTGAACTGCTCTAGTCGCTGTCGCCAGAACTCTTCACGAGATGCCAAAATTTCATGGGCAGCTGTGCTCCGCACCTCAGCTTCGCTTAAGATCGGGAGGCGGTGGCCTATATCCATGCCGCAATTCCTCGCGAGCTCCGGCGCATCCACGAGCCGACCATCTGAGCCACCGAACCAAACATGAACATCCTCCGTACCTATCGCCACACGCCAATGGTCGGGGTGATTTCAAGCAGAGAGCCCGCCGATAAGCTCGAGCGGTTAGACGACACCTCCAAGCACCTGATTGCGACAACGTCATCGCTCCTACATTTGGATCGATGAGAACCTCTAGTCCGAACTGTTTGGCAGCGCCTACGAAGCGAGATGATCGTCACAGAGTTCTACGCATCTTAAGCAACCGACGTGCCAACGACGTTGCGCGAGAGTTCCTCAAAGAACAACGCGCCTATAGCCGCGAAAGAGGAGTTTCACTGTTCGACTCGAGGCATCGATGTGGTGAACCAGACACAGCTCAAACAACAACACCGACGACAGGGCGACGAGGGCGAAGATCCGTAAGCACCCATAGGCGTTGACAATAGATGTTGCACGCAGGCGTCGGATGAGTTCTGCCTTCGGCAGCTCTCCAGGAAGAATGAGAGCCTGCGGTCCCAAGCCTTACAGCTTCTGGCTTCCCTGAAGCCAGGCTGGAGGCAGCGTAGCATGGGTGATGGCTTCGCTTCGCAGATAATCCGACAGCTTGTTAACAGCTTGACGGAACTCATCCGCAAGCAAATGCAATGCGGCTCCCGAGCCAAACGCGACTATGTATGCGCCGACGCATATCTGGGACCGTCATATTCCGACCGCGGGATCGTCGGATGGTTCCAGGGGCGGATTGAATGGAGACCGCAGGCGCTGGGAAATCGCAGTCTGTTGGCGGCCCCCCCGCAACAAAGCGGTGCGCGAACTGATGAACGTGAAAGTGAAGCACCGCAAGCGCTACCGCCCTTTCTGTCCTAGCGTCATCTGCGGCGTGCCTTTGCCTGCTCCGACCAATAACATTTCGTCCAGACGATCAGCGCCGGACCACAACTCTGCGCCGAGCTTGCCCGCGCCGGCTTCGATCGCGGCCAGCATCGGGATGATCCGCTCTTTCTCGCATTCGGGATGCAGCAGCGTCAGCTTCAGAGCTGCGAGACCCCGGTAAACTGTCTTCCCGATGACGACGATTCGATCATTCCAGAGGCGGCCAGGAAGCTGCCGATTGACCTTGTTGATGAGCGCGTCCGGCAGGCTCTGCCCAGCGGGTCGCCATCGGAACAATACGATATTGGTTTCGGGCCGGACCAGCAATTCGAGCTCCGTCGATTTCTCAATCTCGTCCGCGGCAAATTGCGCTTGCGCAAGCATCAGGTCGAGCAGTTCGCCCACGCGTTTCCTGCCGAGCGCCCGCAGCGACATGAACACCTTCAAGGCATCGAACCGGCGCGTCGTTTGCAACGACTTCCCGACCAGATTCGGTCCGAGACTATCGGCCTTATCGCTCGGGCTGAGGTAAGCGATCGACCGATCGAGGATCGACAGCGTCGCACGCCTGCGAACCATGAAGACTCCGCAGCTGATGGACTGGAACAGCAGCTTGTGGAAGTCGATTGAGACGGAATCGGTGAGTTCGATACCGCGCAAAAGCGGCGCGTGATCGCTCAACAGCAGCGCGCCGGCGGCGGCAGCATCCAAGTGAACCCACACGTTCGCGCCGTGGGCCACAGGCATGCATTCCTCGATTCGATCGATTGAGCCGCATTCGGTGGTGCCGGCCGTCAGCGCCAGCGCGATCGGACGATGACCTCGATTGACCTCGGACCGTATCGCCCGGTCGAGCCTGTCCGCGCTCAACTTGCCATCGCGCTCGGCCTCGATCGGCACGACTGCGGATTCGCCGAGACCCAGGATGTGGGCACTTCTGGCGACTGAGAAGTGCGCAAGCTCCGAGCACAGAATGCGCCACCCCCGTGCCTCGGCCGGCAAGCCGGATATCCTCACAGTGTTCTGTTCGCTCGCCTGGGCGTGATCGCGCGCCAGCATCAGCCCCATGAGATTAGCCTGCGTTCCTCCACTCGTGAACACGCCATCACCGGCCGCGCCGAACCCCACGAGATCGCTCAGCCAGCGCACCACATGGCATTCCAATGCCGTTGCGGATGGGCCTTGGTCGAACGAATCCAGCGACTGGTTGCTCGCGCTGATCAGAAACTCCGCAACCAACGACGGCAACATTGGCGCGGAGTGCACATGCGCGACATAGTGAGGATGCGAGACCGAGACGAAGTGCGGCATGATCCGCTCGCGCACCTCCAGCATGACGGCATCGAGACCGCGGCCCGCGGCCGGGCACACTTCGAGCGACGCCAGCAAGTGCTGGAGCTGGTCAAACTTGATGCCGCTCGTCGGAGCAGATTGCTCGTCCCAACTTTCCATCACGTGATCGATGACGCGCTCCATGGCGTAGACGAAAGCGGCGTGGGTGCTTTCATCGGTCGCCGGGAACGGACTCACGTGATACGCTTCACCGGTCGGCACCGTCAGCTCCTTACTGAACGCCCGCCCGTCGCAACAGGCGAGGAGGTATCGGTTATGTCGGCGGCTGTCGCGCCTTGACGCGGCTCCTGGAAAAGGTCGCACGGCGCAAGACCAAGGGAGGAACGAACGGTCGTACGAAAACGGCTATTCCTGCGGTTGATCACCCGCTCCGTTTCGACGGTCTTATGGTTGTCACTGCTCATTCAACACTCCCTCTACTTTTCAGACGGCGTTTGCGGTGGTTGAGAAGGGACGGGCGACTGCACCACGCAGCGAGAGCCGAGGTGACTGGTTGACGTGTCGATCGGCTTGGTTTGCCGAGTCGCGGGGCGATAGCGCCGGCAGTAGTTCGGCGCATACAGATGCGAGCCCCCTTCAGGACCTTGCGCGGAATCCTGATCGCGGGCTGGCAGGGATCGTAGCTCGCCGCCGCGCGGCCGCCGCGCGGATTCTGCGGAATCGCCGGTGCACTCCCAGACATTGCCGATCATGTCGCATACGCCGTATCCGTTCGCTGGGAATGCTGTCACCGGCGAGGCGCGATCGATGCCGTCTTCGCAGAGATTCTGGATCGGAAAGTTGCCCTGCCAAATGTTAGCCATGAGCTTGCCGCCGGGCGTCACGGCATTGCCCCAGGCGTACTCCTCGGCTTCGAGCCCACCGCGTGCAGCGAATTCCCATTCGGCTTCAGTGGAGAGTTCCTTGCCTCCCCATTTGGCATAGGCGGGCGCGTTCGAATATGCGACGTGGACGACGGGATGATCGCCGAGCACATCGATATTGCTGCGCGGACCGTAAGGACGGCGCCAGTTCGCGCCCCGCATATAGGTCCACCATTGGCCCAAGTCCCCTAGGTTGTGCCCCCGGTGCGGCGGCTCAAACACCAGCGAGCCGGCGTAAAGCATATGCGGCAGCGCACCGGAATAGTGTGCCGGATCCGGTGCTGTCTCGGCCACCGTGATGTGGCCGGCCTGGTTCACGAACGAGCGAAACCGCGCGTTGGTGACCGGGGTACGGTCAATCCAGAAGGCGTCGACCCTGACCCGGTGCGACGGAGCTTCCTCCCGATAATGATGATCGGAGCCCATGCGGAACGTGCCGCCCGGAATCCAGACCATCCCGTCGGTCCGAATAGCCAGCGGAGACTCGGCGCGCGCGAGGTCGATCTGCAAGATGGCGGTCCACCCGCATATGCTTATCGCGGACAGGAAGTCCTGCGTCTTGGATGGATCGGCGTAGTACCAGCACATGCCCGGCGCCGGCGGCGCACCCGCCCATGTCGCCGCAGCCGCAGCTCCGACAGAGCCAATCGCCGCGCCCTCCGCCACTGCTCCCCCAATCGGCCGGCCATACCAGCCATGGTCGCGCTCACGGGCCAGGCCGCGCGCGTTTTCTTGCCGTTTTTCACCTGCCGCCCGGATCCATCTGTTCTCTCTATGACGCGCAAATTCTACGCCGATCACAAACACGCTGTTCACAGCGTTGAAAGTTAGCGGCGACGTGACAAGAGGCCCGTCGACATCGGCCGAGCAGGCGCCGTCCCTGCCTTATGTCACGTGCCGCAAACCTCACCGGCCAGGCAGGGCCTCAACTTGCGATGGTAGTTATGCCTAAGGGAGGGAGATTGCCCGAGGCACGTTGAGGCTATGCATTGTTCGTGCCAGCGAATACTCGAAAGTTAGCACCACTTTGTGCTCGCTTTGTCCGCATTCCGACATTTTCAGATCTCGATCGTTGCAGTCCGGCTTATCCAGTGATTTCGACGCGCGTGGTGCGGGATCAGAGTAACCGCGATCTTCGCGTTCAAGAGGTGTCGCGCTAAAGCCTGGGCGACCTTTGACTACTGTGAACCGACGTTAGCAACATGGCGCCGGTTCTGCCGGTTGTTCGGCATGGACGACTGCGATTCCCGGGCTTTTTGGAGCCGCGCCGGATGGCCGAGAAGGCGCTCACCGCCGTGGTGCAAGAAGCCTACGTGCAGGGCGTCTCGACCCGCTCGGTCGACGATCTGGTGCAGGCGATGGGGATGAGCAGCATCTGTGAAGGTGCGCCAGCAGGGACGCATCGTGTTGGTCGCGGTGATCGCCGCGGTCGGCGTCAACAGTGATGGCCGGCGCGAAGTTCTCGGCACGGACATTGGCCCCTCGGAGGCTGAGACCTTCTGGACGGCTTCCTGCGCAAGCTCGCTCGCCGTGGCCTGCGCGGCGTCAAGCTGGTCGTGTCCGACGCCCGTGAGGGCATCAAGGCGACCGCCGCCAAGGTGCTCAATGCCAGTTGGCAGCGCTGCCGCGTGCTCGCACGCCGGCAAGAGCGGACGACGTGTCCTCTCTGCCTTCCTCGCAACCGCCTTTGACCCAGGACGATGCGGAATCCGCACGAGCGCAACGTCGGAAGGTCGCCGACGACCAGCTCCGCCCCAAGCTGCTCAAGCTTGCCGGCCTCCTCGATGAGGCCGAGACCGATGCGCTGGCCTATATGATGTTCCCGCCGCAGCACCGGACCAAGCTGCACTCGGCCAACCCTCTCGAGCGCCTCAACGGTGAGATCAAGCGCCGGACCGAGGTCGTTGGCATCTCCCCCAATGAAGACGCCATCGTCCTTCTAATGGGCACGATCCTGCTCGATAGAACGATGAATGAGCCGTCCAGCGCGCCCGCTACATGACGCTGGAAACCATCGCGCGGATGGCCGCCAAGGCCTCGATCACGGCCCGCAGGCGTGAGAAAGTGTTCCTCCGCCATTACCCGGTGCAGCATGCGCCTATGAGGCCGCTCGATCATCGGCTCTGTCACTTCCGGTTGGCGCTCCAGCTTCGAGCATGCCCATGTCGTGCGCCGCGGCGAAAGCTTCGTCGCTCTGGCCGAGGGCTTGCAGAAAGCCCCGTGGGCGCTCGGCGGCATCGCAGCGATAGCCTTTCAATGTCGTTCCGGAATCCGGCAGCCGACGCGCGGGAGGATCTGACACAGCGCTATGCCGCGCCGCATCAGACATTGTCAGAAGTCCGACAAAGGAACGCTTTCTAAGCCCGACAACAGCTGCCCGTCAGCTTGCCATCAGCTTGTCTGGGTATCCTCGCAGCAGGGCCTAAGCAGCCCGAATTGATCCGTAGAGACTAGCGCAGCACAGAAGGTAAATCGTCATGTATGATCGAATCAGTGGCTCGTCCCCATGCACTAGACAAGCTGACGAACCGAGTCAGTCGGTGGATAGCAGCAGCTTTACGGAAACACTTGCAGGTCTCGCGCCTCGTTGGAGCTCGCAACCGGGGGAGTTGCCCGACAAGATGGGGGCCTGCTGCAGCAAGCCACATACCTCGGATGCAAACGTTCACACTTCTAGCGCCTCCGACCCCAGTACATCCTCTCCAGAGAGTCCGGCCACCTCCTTGTTTGAATACAGAACCGCCGACTTGCGTGATGCGAATGTGGACGGCATCTGCGTTGGACTGACTGCGGAGTGGTTCCGCAATCTTAACAACAGCCCATCAACCCGAATGAGTGCGCTCACACCCGGATCGCAAACGCACGCCTCAGCGGCTGAACGGCAGCAGCAATATCAAAATCTCAAGGATCAGTTGCGCAGCAGGGGAGCAGAATCTTCTCAGGCCGACCTTCAGGCACAAAATACCATTTTGGAGAACGCAGGCTTGGAACCGGCTGGAGAAGAGAAGAGATTCGCATTCGGCAAGCCTTCGAACGTCAAGCGCATGGTGAACGAAATCAACGAAGATGGATCGAACCATTTGCTCAGCTTGTATTTCGCCGAAGGCGGCGCACACACGATCGCGACGTCGGCCTCGAATGGAAGGACCACGGTTTTTGACCCTAACTATGGAGAATTTACTGTTCGGTCAAATCCGGACCAGATGGCTTCATTGTTACAAAGCCTCGCCAATCGTTACAGGAATCCCAACGGGCAGCATTTATCGACAATCACGACGCAAAGGATGCAGTGAGTTGGGCCTTCTTGCCGGTGGTGATTGGCGCCTTCTGTGAAGGCTCGGATTCGTCGGCCGGCGGTCGTTGTATCGGGGGCCAAATCTGCGGCGGATAGCCGGCTGCGTGCCGGCTGGCGAGTGTGCCGGCATTGATAGCGGGGGCGCCGGCCCCCGCTATCCATGACGGCCGGCACAAATTGCAATTCTGTTTCGGAATGACCGCCTGCGGTTTCTCTGTTTCTCTCAATTGACGTCGCCAAGAAGCAATTGTTGCGGCGACAATCCATGCCGTCCGCTATCAAACCACGCGCTTGATCCAGACCGACTGTGCGCAGGGTATGACTTTCCACGACATCAGCTTTCGTTCGAAGCCCGTAAAGCCGATCGCATCGACAATGGTTCAGCCAGGATGTGACCTCACAAGCAGCCGCGGATCGGCAAGCTCCGCGTTTGCGATGCGATCTGGATCGTCGAGCGGAAGAACTCAGCATCGCGCTCCCTGGGCTTTAACCTAATGACGCGGCCGTTTCCATTCGGATCGCCGGTCTGCAGATGGAGTTATGGATCGCCTGCCCGATTTTAGCATCCGCCAGGTCCCGGAGGACGCAAAGGAAGATCGTTATGGTCGTAAGGCGCCGCTCGGTTAACCGATCGAGGATCTCGCGCGCCGAGCGCGGTGTTCCGGGTCGCTCGACCGGGTTGACCGCGGCGAGAAGCGTGTCGTGCGAATTGCACTCCCGCATGAGCGCGTGATCGTCGGGTTCCCGGAGTAGCCGCCATCCCAATAGGGCTCGCCATCGATCTCTATCGCTCGGAATAGAGTCGGCAAGCAGGCGGAAGCAAGCAGAACGTCGGGTGTAAGCTCGGCATTGCGAAACACACGCCCGCGGCCGGTATGAACGTTGGTCGCCGTCACGAACAAGCGGATCGGCGAACCCGCGAGCTGTCGAAAATCGACCGACTCGGCGAGGACCTGGTGCGAAGTGGTGCTGCCCCTACTCCGCGCGTGATGCACGACCGAAACTAAGCACAGACCCGAAACTCTCTTGCCGCCCAATCATGCACGCAGCTTCACAAGCCCGAGGTGCTTTTAACGCTCGGTACAATTAAGTAAGCGACATTGTCACATGTGTCTCGAACCAGCACTCGCCACAAGCCTGTCTGCTGCGCTCTTCTGAGTTCGACCCGTGCGACAAAAAGCCGTCATTTATTTGCGAAGCGCAGTTGTCAGGATACGTTCATGCGAGGGCATAGCTCGCCAATTTCTACCGATATTGTTGAAATTTGCGCATAAGCTAGACGACATTCGCTGACTGCTGCTTGGCGCGCGCTACACTGCGCCGGCCGTTAACGCCGATGGGCACCTCACCAGCTATGGCCGCGCGACGGACAAGGCGAGGTTGGTCTCCGTAATCCCTGGCCGCATAATGCATAGTAGCTCGGTTGTCCCACATGACCACGTCATCCTGCTTCCAATTCCAGCGCAGTGTGTTTTCGGGCGCGATGATGTGAGACTCGAACAAGTCGAATAGCCTCTGGCCGTCATATCTCGGGACGTCAACGAGGCGTTTCGCATACATGCCCAGCACCAGCGCGCGCTCGCCGGTCTCGGGGTGAACACGTACAAGCGGATGCTCGGTCTCCAGCTTTGCTTTAAGGACTCTGTCATAATGCTTCTTGTCAGCTTCGGTCGGCCGAGAAAATATAGCGGGATCGAACGCGTTGCTGTGAACAACCAACAGGTCGTCGGCAAGCCGTTGCAGCGGCGGAGGCAAATCGAGGTATGCGGTCGCGGTGTTTGCCCATACCGTGTCGCCGCCGGTAGGTGGAATTACAACGCCTCGGAGCACTAAAATCTTGGGATAGGCCTCCATGTAGGCCATATCGATGTGCCAACAGTCAGCTCGGAGACCGCGCACCGTATCAATCTCAATCATCGAAATCGTTCCCTTGAGAGTACTCACCGTCGGAGCCGGCGGGAGAGCTTTCCCAAATCGACAAGCGAAGCGTTCCTGTTCTACGTCGTCCAGATGACCCTGCTCGCGGAAAAAGATGACCTTGTATTCGAGCAGCAGACCGTTGATCGCAGCGATGGTCTGCTCCGGCAAATCGCCCGACAGCTTGATGTTCAGTATTTGGGCGCCAATACGTCCCGAACGTTTGACGACATCGGCAGGTGCAATGACGCTATCGATCAAAGCTCTCCTCACTCACGGCAGCATTCTCCAAGTAGCTAGACGGCTTGTTGGTACTGTTGTTGCTTCTACTATATAGTGTTTCTCTATTTCCATTGCAGCTATCTTTTCTGGTGGTTGATGGCACCTATCGAAGCGCGATGTGATCTGAGGCCGGCAAACTGGACCACTTGGGTTAGCGTTTTCGCCACCGAATCCCATCGGCTTGGAGGTGCGAAGGACGATGAAGGCCTTGAGATTTTCGGACGCCCAGAAGGTGTTCATCCTCAAGCAGGGCAGTGACGGGATTGCGGTAGCGAAGATTTGCCGTAAGGCCGGGATCAGCCAGGCGACCTATTTCAACTGGAAGAAGTAGCACGACAGGCCGCTGCCGACCGAGATGCGACCGCTGAAGCAGCTCGAGGAGTAGTACGGCAAGCTGAAGCAGCTGGTGGCGGACCCGTCGTTCGACAAGGAGATGCTGCAGAACGTGATCCGCCGAAATGTATGGTCCACTCCGTCCGTGCAAGGCTTTTCGGTCTCGTAACGAGCACAGTCTGCTTAAATGTATCCGGCCTCTCGCGAGTGAGCTGCGGTTGCAGCCAGGCCAAGATGAGATACGCGCGCGCTGTTCCTGGATAGCTTCGTCGTGCTGGAGCACGCTTTCGGCAGGAAGGCTTACAGTGCGCCGATCAACTGTCTCGTCATCGTTTCCTCGAGCCTCGCAGTCTGTCGACCTAGAACTCTACGCCACCGTGGGATCACGGCGTTCGTAGGTTGCTCCCGGCCGATTGAGAATCACCCATGCGACGCGAGCGATCTTTGCCGCCAATGCAACCGTGACTTTGTTGATGTGCATGCGCTTCTGCAAGGTGTCGATCCAGGCGCCGAGCCGGTCTCGGCTGCGATCAAGGTGGATGACACAGGATCGTGCGCCGTGGATGAGCAAGCGCCGCAAGTAGCGGTTCCCTCGGCGGCTGATTCCCAGCAGTGTCGTCTTTCCGCCAGTGGAATGCTGTCTTGGGACGAGGCCCAGCCAAGCTGCCATGTCTCGTGCCGTGCGGAACTGCCGACCGTCTCCAGCCGAAGCCAGGATTGCGGTGGCGATGAGTGGGCCGATGCCGGGTACGGTCATCAGCCGTCGAGATCGCTCGTCCTGTGCAGCATTTGCTTCAATCTCACGGGTGACTTCGGTGATCCGCTCTTCGAGATGGCACAGATCGCCGAACAGATCTCCCAGCAGCCGGCGCATCATCGGCGTCAGGTCGTTTTCCTCGTTGGCCAGTACTCGCGGCATGTCGGCCTTGAATTTACCCACACCCTGATGGATTGCGACGCCGAACTCGATACACAGCGCTCGCATCTGGCAGATCAGCCGGGTTCGCCCGGTTACCATGCGGTCGCGGATACGGTGAAGCGCTTGCAGCTCCGCCTGCGTCTCCGTCTTGATCTCAACAAAGCGCATGGTCGGCCGCGTGACAGCCTCGGCGATCGCAGCCGCGTCGATCACGTCGTTCTTATTCGACTTGACATAGGGCTTCACAAATTGGGCGGGAATGATGCGAACACGATGCCCAAATGTCTGCAGGTGACGTGCCAGCCATTGTGAACCGGGGCAGGCCTCCATACCAATCAGCGCTGGTTGAGCCTCTCTAAAGAACTGCAGCAGCTTATCGCGTCGGAATTTCCAGTTGCCGATAATCGCGCCATCGGCATCGGCTCCTGCGATGTGGAAGACGTTCTTGCCAAGATCGACTCCATAGACCGCCACGTTCGTTGGTTTGCGATGTGCCATGACCACTCCTCCTTGTCTGCACCGCCATTGTTGCACTGGGAGGACGGAGTGGACCATCCCATTAGCTATGAAGCCTGGCCGGACCCTCAAGCTGGTCGACGAGGTCTGTGGCGCGCGGCAGGTGTTGATCCGCAGAACTTATGACGCTCTCGAGTTGGACCGCTCGACCTATCACTACAAGTGCCGCAGCTCCGGCCAGGCCGCCCGCGGATTGCTTGCGAGGACGCCCTCGGCTGATTTTCGGCCGATATTTCTGTCGCGCCGGTCCGATTGAACAGGACGACGTTTACCAGTGGCGGCATGCAACGCTCTGCGATTGCTTTTGCTTCTTCCGGCTCCGCCATAAACTTTCGTATCGTCAGGCGCTCCCCTTGAGGTGCCTAATTTTTACCAAGGTTCGATTGAGCCGCTGGTCACGATCCTCTTAGCTGCATGTGCGGCTGGCTACAACGACAACTCATTCGTCTTCGCCGGTTTCGTCGACTGATAGCTGATCGGGAGGTCGTGAATTCTATTTTTCGTTGGAATGGTAGCCTTTGCCGAAACGTGGATAGAAATACTGATGGAACCGTTCGAGCTTGCGTGGTGCGAGCTCGAATACCAACGGGTGCTCAGATGCCTCGAAGAGATGGAGAACAAGGGAGACGACGCGTGACCTAAGTGTTGTCCGGTGCCTTTCTTCCAACCATCGGTGTTCATCCATTCATATCAAATCAGCGCGCAACTGCACCAAAGGTCAGTCGGATAATCAGCCGTCGCTGTCTGCCGTCCTGGGGCGACTTCACAGCCCGAGCAGATGAACTGGCCGCTAATTTATGTCGCGCGCTCGGAAAGGACGCCACGTGCGCGACATCGCCGGATCCTTGGATCATTCGTATCTGGCGATAAGTTCGCCCGCTTTTAGCTCAAGGCCCCTCAAATCGACCTCCCCGAGTTCGGAGTTCGCGATCGTTGGCTCACCCACCCTGGCCACCAACGGTGCCGCCACGGCATCCGCCTGACCAGGCATTGCGAAGGCATATACGGCGTATAGAAGCTTGTCGTTCTAGACGCTACCTATCGAAACCATCCACCCGGCTGCCATCGCAGTGTTCATCCGATAGCCAGGTAAGCGATCACATTGCGCCCCCACTTGCTAGCAGCCAGCTCCCAATTCTACAAAAGGGAAGAGCCTAGAGGGCCGAATTATCGATCGCTAGGATGCTGCTCGGCGCCACGAACGACCACACCGAGCGTCTGGCCTTACGGCTCGATCAAAAGTTCGCCCGCGAACCTTCGATGACGCGCGCCAGTCGCCATGAGCGCTCGTGCTTTCGCCTGTAATCCTCGCGCGCTGCAGTGATCGTGCCGCGCTGGTGATGTTGGCACCGTCAACACAGACCAGCCGCCTGCTGAAGCAAGCTTAAGCGGATGATCCGCTATTGTGATCAAGGCTCCCGTAATGGCGGCCTTCTTGTGCCACACATGCCTACGGCGGACCACAACGGAATGATAGCAACAATGAGACCACTACGCCGAGCGCGCAAGCAATTACAGCACGTCCATCTGGTCTGAACCGAGCAGTCTGCCCCAAGCGATTTGGCGCAAGCTTTCAACGAGGAGGACAAATCAAATGGCGAAATCCTGGAAGAGCCAACGATCTTGTGCCTAAGCCGGATAAGAATGATACCGCTTGCGATTTGACCTCGGACGACTACGATTTCTGTTCGGCTCAGCGTGCGGCGGATCTATACATCGCCGCGTCAGCCCAAACGGGCGGCATCGTGTTTGCTTGCATCCATCCCTTCTCCGCCCCGACTGAACCGATCTAGCTGCAGGCATTTCGAGTTCGAGCGGCTAGCGCTGGTTCCGAAGGTAGTGCAAGGCTCCGCCTCGATCAGCTGGAGCCGGAGCTATGTGGTGCGCGTTGATCTCCCGTACTTGCGTGATTTTAATGGCGCCTGCTTCGCTCGCCATCGTATCGGCCGCGATATTCATGCAATTAGCTAGTTCGGTCTCCGAATCCATTGGCTCCGGAATTCCCGAGGCTCGGTAGCGCGTAGACGACGCCTACCGGGAGCGCAGCACAATGGATGGTTGGGTAGTGACAGTTGCTGTGTTCAAGGAGGACGGCGACGACGAAGAATTCAGACACGTATACGCGGTTGCCGTCGCTGACCCGTCCGAAGCAGTGCGGATTACGTTAGCAAACAGCGGCGCAAGGGCCGGAATGCTTAATTGTCCGCTGCAAAAGGAGCAATTACAAAAGCTCGGCCTGAAAGCCGGCAAACTGATCGCGATACAAGATGGCAATCATCCGAGCCCCTCCCTCCCTGGGCGTCATTAGAGCATGATTGGTTCATGTTGAAGCGTATCCGGCGTTTGCGATGTAGTTGGCGCATTCCTGGGGCGTGAAGCAGTTGAGTAGAGCGCCGATGCGCATCCAGGTTGCTTCGACGGTTCGCTCGGCAGCTTTTCGGAGCAAGGTCTTGAGCTTGGCGAAGACCTGCTCGATCGGATTGAGATCCGGGCTGTAGGGCGGCAAGAAGAACAACTTTGCGCCGGCGGCGCGGATGACGCGACGGACGGTCTTGCCTTTGTGACTGCCGAGGTTGTCGATGATGACAATGTCGCCAGGCTTAAGTGTCGGAACCAGCATTTGCTCGACGTAAGCCAGGAAGCTCTCGCCATTGATCGGACCATCGATCACGCAGGGCGCCTCGATGAGATCATGGCGCAGGGCGGCCAGGAAGGTCAGCGTCCGCCAGCGGCCATGCGGGGCCTTGGCGATCAGTCGCTCGCCACGTGGCGCACGGCCGTGGGTGCGCGTCATGTTGGTTTTGACCCAGGTTTCGTCGATGAAGACCAGCCGGGAAGGATCAAGCCGTCCTTGATATTTTCGCCATTGCGCCCGCCGCCGGGCGACGTCGGGGCGATCCTGCTCGCTGGCGTGCAGTTTTTTTGAAGCTGATGCCTTCGTGTTCGAAGAAGTGCCACACCGCGTAATAGCTGACCTTGATCCCGCGCTCGGCCAGCTCCGCCAGCAGGGCGCGCAACGTCACGTCCGGCTGTTCGGCAAGCCGCTTGAGCAGCCAGTCGCGTTCGGAAGACAGCGCGTAGGGACGATTGCCGCCCATCTGCCGCGCCGCCGCGCTTCCGGTCGCGCGAAACCGCTGCGACCACTTCACCACGCTCGCAACACTGACCTTGAAGGTGGCAGCCACCGACCGGCAGCTCTCTCCCGCCGCTACCGCGGCAACAACGCGCTCGCGCAAATCAAGAGAATAGGCCCGTCCCATCAGATGCTGGCCTCCTCCAGCCAGCATCTTGAATCAGAACCCCGCTGATTTGGGAATCCCCAATCGATTCAGACCAAAAGGATCACGCTCTAGCCGCTCGTCTGCTTTCGTTCAAACCCGTCGGGTTGACGACAGTGACGCACCGATGCATGCGTTAAATTCAATCGTTTCTCGCTTCATGACTGGCACGCCGGTTGCTGAGCCAGGTGTAGCTTGGTCCTTATTGAATGACCCTCGTGAGGGCCAAGCCTGTTCGCGGCGCGACGGCGTGCGGGCGGTCGTGAGTAGCCGCCCGCACGCTTTTCATAAATCAAGACCATCTGGCACACGAGTTGCTGAGAGGGTTATCGGCTTGGCTGTTTATCTTCACGCAACCCCAGACAGACCAAGCTTGGCGTAGCAACCTTCGCGCGGGCGGTACCTCCAGACGCCCGCGCGTCTTTTCCGCAGGCCGCACGGCCTTGGGCGGCAGAGTGCTGTGGAGATCGTTCCATGACCCGTGATGAGGCTGCAATGGATCGTCTCACATTTGTACCGACTTTCGAAGCCGCTCTCCGTTCCGCTGATGCCGAGAAGCTCGTCGCACTCCGGGAGGGTGTCCGCCAGAGGTGGCCCAGATGAGTTCGCGCTGGCGACTCCGGGACTTATGCGACAAACATCAGCTCACGCTCTTCAGGTTGATCTCGATCATCTCCGACGCTGCTCATGAGGAGCACCGCCCATGAGTATCCTCCCGCCCAAACCATACCATTGTCATCGCCGACGCGGCGGCATCGGTCGCCAATGTGGCTTGGACAGCACGGCGATATATGTGCCGGCAAATAAATCGGCCGAAGACATCGATCAGCGCGAAAGGCGTGCGCAATGGCCGGCCCCATCCATCTTCGACGGCGTGACGTGCTCAGCGCAATTTCGCCATGATGAATGAGTGTGAGGTCCGTCGCCATGTCGCCATTAATCGTTATTGTCGCTTCGATGCACCTGAGCCTGTTAGCCACGATCAACATCACTGCTCAGCGCGCAGACAATATAGACGAGTGCAGGACGATGGGGGAGGCAGCAATCAAAGCCGCGACTATGAAGCCCGGCTCTTCCGCTTCCTATGTCTGCCACCATACCACCCTCAAACGAGAATTGTCCGGCGCGTTAGGCATCGTTGCCTATCAGAACGAGGATGGCGGAATAACGATCCTAGAGGGATACCTGGCAACGCTATCGGACTGCAAAGTTGCTGGAATGGTAGTAGTCGGCAGCAAATTTGTTCCCGGCGCAACGGCTTGGGCGTGTTACGAGCTGACTAGCTTTACGCGCTGAGCCGTGATTGGTCATGCAAGCATGCTCTTCGAAGCTGCCCGCTTCAGTTGGGTCGGAGACGAAGACCTCCAACTAACCCAGCAATATCCTTCTGGCTCGACCGGAACGACTGATGCGGTCAACACCTGCGGTCGGACGACTCGCTAATCTACAGGTCGCGCGGGCTCGGTGGATAACCTGTCCGAACCAACGATCCAGGAAATGCCTCGAGAGAACTATTATGGATAATCGAAAGCTCCACCAAGGCGCGTACTTTTCTCCTCATATAGACTCTGCCTTGCTGCCGAAGCCCGTCGATCTGACGCCGAATATCCCTTCGCGTTTGTTCTGCCACCCCTTGCCTGATCGGATCTCTGCCTCCTCTGCGATCCCAGTGGCTGCGATGAACCGGAAATCCCGTCTCGCTAAAACCCTTCAATTTATCTCAAACGTCGCGGCGACTACACATTGCACGCAAGCCTATGCGACGGACCGGCGCCAAGATTGTCTTGGTCGTCATTCAGCTAGTCGTCTCCACCTGGTGTTTGGATCCGATTGTGACCAGATAGTCCCATCAGCTTCGACTGGATGCGAGCTAGTGCGTCGCTGAGCCTCGCAGCTTCATTAAAGCGTGTTTCCGAGTATGGCGGAAGCACGGACGCGTCGTGCGCGAGGGCCTCCGCTGTATTCGAAAGCCGACCTAGGGGCGTCCCGAGCCACTGTGCCGCACATAAGAGCAGCGCTAGTGTGGCAATCGCGCACGCACCGAAACTAATCCAGAACGATCGGATCAAATCACGGGTGGACGCAAGCGCTTCGTCGGCACTCTGCCGAACCAGAAGAGACCAGCCAAAGCTTGGAAGGTTCGCGAAGCTGACCGTCGGAACGATCACCGTGAAGTAGTCCCTGCCGTTCGGCCAACGCTCGCGTAGAGACGCAGTCGTGACGCGGCTAGCCGCAATCGCCGAGCCGATGTTAAGCGGCTTGTTGATGAGATCCGGCGGGCCAAACAGGATGGTTCGATCACCCGAAAGCAGCAGCACGTCAATGCCGGGTACCTGTAACGAGTCCATGCCTTCTGCGACCCATTTCCAGTCAAGATGAGCGCCGATGACTCCGGCAACGGAGCCGGCGTGGTGCAACGGCGCAGCCAGGTCGATAAACCGATATGGCTCACGAGCTGCGGGCAACTGGGTGGCCAATAATTGAGCAGCATGGACATCGATAGCCGTCGGCGAGACAAGGCCCCGCCTAAACCAGGGCCGCTGTGCAACGCTCACTCCTTCGAGCATGCCGTCTTTAGCCACAAGAATGGTCCCTTCGATATCCGCCACGCCGAGCCAAGTGTAGCGCGCATCAAGGCGGCTCAAGAAGTCTATTTGTTCCCGTGCATTTTTAAGATCCGTTAGGTCAATGAGCTGAGCGGACCGAGCTACATCCATCCAGACGCCATAGAGCCGGCGTGCCAGCAGCGCGGAGCTTAACTCGCCGCGAATCCTTAACGCGTCGAATTGCAGCTGCTCTCCCCGCTGCTGTAGCAAAGCCGTGTAGACCGTTGCGGTCACCATCGCAGGGACCAATATGAGCAAGGCGCCTCCAAAGAACACCAAGGAAAGTAGGCTCGGTCTTTTAGGCATCTCGCGCTCCTCACCTCGTTAGAGCTCGCGCCAACTCCCGGATCATTTGCCAGATGTTCCCTCGATCGGCTCCTGGCATGGCGGATTCGGTATGAAGCTTCTTGATAAGTTTCGCCCTTTGCGCGGGAGTTGGAGAGAACTTAAGTCGATAGCCGTCACGCGTTGTCGCAGCAACATGCGCGTCTACTCCGCTAATTCCAGGCAGGTTGAGCTTCCCTGCTGCTCCGGTGGATAGTCCGGACGGACCACTGATTCGCGCGCCCCCTCGGCCCAGATTAAGAAGCCATCCGCGGTGCTTCTCACCTTGGATCACCAGGGTGATCGGTTCTGGGATCTGGCGCTGAGGTCGATCGTATCGCGGTCGTTCGATGCACACCACGACTGCCACGAGCAACACCAGAATGTTGTAAACCGTCCAGAACATCACGACAGCCGTGCCGTCGCCGGCTGTCGCAGACGTATTGAAGACGAAATCGGAGTTCAGTGGCACGATCAGGCCGCCGATCGTCAGTCCGAGCAGGAGTAAAAATGGTCGCATCAAAGACCATTGAACAACTACTTTGGTTCGGTCGCCGCCTTTGGCCGTCACCGAGAATTTATGCGATCCTCCGGTCAGCAACCCGAGAGCAGCCGCCTGGCTGATGGGCCAGGCCGCAATCAGCTGAGCCGTATCGTTGAGAAGCGGGACAAACAACCCCTTTGAAAGCCAGTTCAGGGACATCAGAACCATCAGGTAGTACGGTACGTAATATTTGATGATGTCCACCAATGACGCATTCACGATGGTGATGCCGAACCACCAGTACAAGAGAGGGAGAATCAGGCTGGCAAGCCGGAAGGGAAAGGTACTGATCCAGTAGAGCAAGGAATCAACGATGCCGATTCGATGCATCAGACCAAGGCTGCGCATGCCAAAGGGGCTATAGGCGTTGCGGACGATCTGCATCAAACCAAGGCACCACCGTCCACGCTGAGTGATATATTCTTTCAGCCCTTCGGGAGCCAAGCCTTCACTTAAGGGCTCGTTAAGGTACACTGTTTGCCAGCCGTTTTCCGCGAGCTTAAGCGTGAGCAGGAAGTCCTCGGTTACGCTTTGTGTCGGAATCCAGCCAATCTGCTCGAGGGCCTGGACCCGCATTACGGATGAGGTTCCGCAGCAGATGGCGATGCCCCAAGCATCCCGCGCCGGCTCAACGTTGTCAAAGAAATGACGTTGCTCATCCGGATATGCGGTGCTTATTCCCAGGTTGTGTTGGATCGGGTCGGGATTGAAGAAGTGCTGCGGGGTTTGCACGAGCGCCACGCTTGGCTCGTGAAACAACGCTAGCGTCCGCTCGATGAAGTCCGCATGGGGAACGAAATCGGCATCAAGTACAGCAACAAAGGCTGGCGGTGCGGGATCTCGAGCGCGCGCGCGAAGTGCATGGTTGATGTTCCCTGCCTTAGCGTGCTCTTTATTCGCGCGAGCGAGGTATCCGATTTCGTGCAGTTCGCAAAGTTGCCGCACCCAGTTTCTGGCACCGTCGTCGAGAACGAAAATCCGAAGGCGTGGATAGCGGATTTCCGTCGCACCAACGATCGTGCGCTCGAGTACTTCCGAGGGCTCGTTGTAAGTCGTGATGAAGACATCAACGTGCGGCGCTTCTCCCGGCAGCCACCATTCGGAGTACTGGTCTGCTTCGGCCGTCCGGTCTTTCACCCGCGACAATATAAAAAATGCGATGGTAGACGACAGCACGGTCAGAGCTTCGAGCACGGCAAATCCCCAACTGAACAACGCGTCAGCAGTCCAGTCGAGCGGCGCCAGCGTTTCGCTGAAGCGCCAAGTCGTATAACGCCAAGACAGTAAAGCAGCCGTCCCTAGGACGAGAGTGCGCCAATACCACTTCATCGGATTAAGCAACGGGAAGACAGTAAAGCAGAGGCCAACTATGAAAGCGGCGCCTGCGAAGGCAGCAGCGATTGGTGACAGCAGAAGCATCAGAATCCGTACCGCGTAAAAAACCGGCGGAATTGAGCGATTGGGCCACTTGTGAAGATAACGCGTCCAGTACGCCCAATTGCGCAGCTGAGATCTGGCTCTGTTGCGAGGTCTGAAATAGTCACGGTGACATCAAAGCGCTGGAGATGTTGTGCACTCGGACCCACCGCAAGATTGGTGTAGAGTGAAGCTGCACCGGATCCCCCAAGGCGGGTTATGGTCCCATTGAAAATGCGATCATCTCCAAACAACCGAAATTGGACGGCCGTTCCCACCGAAAGACTATCGTATAGAGATTCGCTGACGCCCGCGGTGACGATAAGCGTATTGCAGTCGACGACCTTGACAAGATCCTGGCCGCGCCGCGCATATTGGCCATCGTCTATTAGTATGTCCCAGACTAGACCAACGACGGTGGCATTAAGCGTAGCGAAGCTCAGACTATTGACACGAAGACGCTCGGCATCGATTTGCCGATCGAGCTGGACAATACGCGCTTTCACCTGTTCGTTGTCGACATTCAGTTCGGCCAGTCGCTGCTGGAGCTCTCTGATACGTTGAGCCGAGGAGGGAGCGTCGTTATACGACTCCCCGATGAAGACGCCGTCGCGAGCGGACGTGAGTTCCGTCTCTAGGTAATTTACTCGCTGCTGCGCACTCTCCAGTTCTTGTTGCGCGACGTCGTAAGTTGCGCGAGCGCGATCCAGATTCGCCGCCGTCTGTACACCACGCGTGCTCAGTTCGTTTGCTCGCTTGAATTCTGCGTCAGCTTGACGAAGGCGCGCGGCCGCAGCGTCTTGAGCTGCTTTGGTTTCGGCAATTCGGGCCTCGATCTGCCGAACCCTGCCACGCTGGTATTCAGCCGCTTGAGTATCGAACCGGGACCTGGATGCCGACAAAGCCTCTCGCTGGCCAAGAAGGCGGTTGAGCTCGATATGCTGGTTTGCGCGATCGCGATCGAGCTCGAGTAGCCTCGCGATATCAAAGCGTTGGTCGTTGATTTCTGCTACGAGCTCTCCGGGGTTAATGCGCGCACCGATGCTCTTTGTCGCAAGCGTTACTTTTCCTTCGATTGGGGCGCGAACGATGTTGAGTCGAGCATTGAGCGTTGCGTCCGCCGATGTTCCAGCGAAGTGTTCACCGATGACAACGTACAATCCCACTGTCAACATGGCCAAGCCGACGATTGCACGTAGGAGCTTCATAAGGACATTCCAACTACGTCTATGATGGGAAGGTCGCACAGACGTATTGCCAGCCCGGCGCAAACATAGACTGACCAGCTTGAGGTCGAAACGTCCTCCTCTAACCGACCCTCCGCCCCCACTCTGGATTGGCAAGCCAAGTGCCGCTCTAATACGAGTGCCAGCGGCTCAGGCGTCATTGATCAGACTAACAGGCTGGTAAAGAATAGCTTCGTGATCTCAGCGACAGGGGGATCCTTCTCGTCAGAATTGACAACGGTGACGAATTCGTTCCTGCAGTTCCAGCAGCGCCAAAGATACTGGACCTCCCGCGAACCGACGCGTTCATGCCACTCAAGGTGGACCAATGCGGAGCCACATTGAGGGCAGGCTTTGTGACGTGCAATTGAAATCGACTCCATGTGGTAGCTCGTATCATTGCGAACAAATGGCCATAGCCGAAGACGCGGTGTTGCAGCCTCGGTCCACGAGCGACTGCGGCCGATGCCCCTTTACCTTCAAACCTTGTGCCATTTGCGAGGGCTTGATCAGTAAAGTAAATTTTCTGAGTAAGCGGATTAGACCGGTAGCCTGTCAGAAATCGGACAGTCTATGTCATGTCCTCCCGCGAGACCGAAAGTCAGATTAGGTTTCGCATTGGGAGCCTTGTCTGCTAGTTCGTTTGGTGTTGAGTGATACGGCCTCGCGGGCGTCACTGATTATCGATGCCCCGTCGGGAGGGTTCCGCCTGCGCACAACTGGGTGCCAATGGCAGTGTGTTAAGCGGGTGCGCGTACGACAGTGCTTGGCGCGGTCAGGAACCAGACTGGAACATTGAGCTCCGGCACTTCAGTCGGAGGGGTATCGGGCGCATTAGACGATGTCTGAACGACAGATGTCTGACCGTAGTCCTCCACCATTGCGCATCTGCACACCGCCGGGGCGAAGAGAGTTGGTCGAAGATCAGGCTTGGCCGCTCGTGCGGCCTGAGGAAATAGGACCGTTAGCGGAGTCCCTGCGCGTTCACGCGAGTTGTTGAAAAAGGTGAGCCACCCGCCCAACTATCGGGCCGATGTGATTTCTTAAAAGCTGCCGCCTACCCAAGAGAATGCGCTTACCCGGAGCAACAATGCAATTTCGGATGCTGTATGCAATGTAGCGTCGAGAATCTAACGCCCCCTTTCTGATTAAGCCCCCGAGCAGGTTCGAGGTGTTCTGGGGACCAGCGTGACTTTTTCGCAGCCCACTTGTGGCGGACGCTCCTCAAGAACTCAGCACGTCGACTCTGGCAAGCAGACGTCCTGCTCCATCATCAGTAACCGCTCTGCGGCCGGCCTCTCGATCAAGCAGCGCGGGAATACCCGCGGCTGTAACGGCACCACTGAATAGATAGCCTTGTCCTTCTGTACAACCATTAGCCGCCAGATAGACCAACTGGCGTTCGTCTTCGATCCCCTCGGCCGTCGTCGTCAAACCAAATCCCCTAGCAAGGTTAAGTATAGCACGAACAATCACCCGGCTGTCGGTACTATTGTCGAGATCCGACACAAAGCTGCGGTCGATCTTGATCTTGTCAAGACGAAACGAAAGCAGCTGGCTGAGCGTAGCATAACCTGTTCCGAACTCATCGAGCGCGACGCGGGGGTTTCTGCCAGTAGTGCTTCGGAGCCGGACCTCCTCCCAATTGCCTGGCGAGCCGATCGATGACCGCGGGCGCGCACGCGGGACGCTGACCTTCGCAGCATGAGGTGATCGGCAACTGAGCGATCGACGGAGCGAAGGCGATCGAGCGCCGTTGAAAAGCAACGACATGGCAGCTCCCGGCAGCTAGTTGCCGCAACCGGTTGCGGTGCGAACTCACCTGCAAACATTTCAATTGCTGGACCATGACCGAATGCTTGTTAGTGGGGCGCGGCTCTTTCTCGGAGAAATGACAGCGAGAGCCGGCGTAGGGCCAAGGCGGATTGAGACGAAGTGCACGGTCTACGATAACCTAAGCGACTACAACTCGGTTGCGACCTTCAAATTTTGCGCGATAGAGCCGCTGGTCGGCGACGTTCAAGAATTGGTCGAGCGTGTCGCCATCGCGCCCGAACTCCGACACTCCAACACTGATAGTGACGCCAACCGGCGGTTCGGCTCCGACGTCGAATGCAGTGCGCTCGATCGCGGACCGAACGCGCTCGGCTACCGCGCTAGCCGCGTCGAGCGTCGCCCCCGGAAGCAACACCATGAATTCTTCGCCACCCACGCGCGCGATGGAGTCGTAAGGCCGAATCGCCTCCAGACACTTTCGTACGAATATGCGCAGGACTTCATCGCCGACGCTATGGCCGCGTGAGTCATTGATATCCTTGAAATGGTCCAGATCGAGCGATAACAGAGACAATGGGGAACAGGTCCGCTTGGCCCGCGCGATCTCGGCGCCGATATGCTCGATGAAGTGGCGCCGATTCCCGGCACCAGTCAGCGGATCGGTGGCGGCAAGTCGCTCCAACCTTTGATTGCTCAGCTGCACTTGCTGGAGCGCCTTTTGAGTATCGGCCATCGATTGAGCTAGGCGGGCCGTCATTTCTTCCTGGCTATAGATGGTCGCGAACGATTGCGTCGTTCGGAAAGCCCGGACAACTCCGTAGCTGAGCAAAAAGAACCCGCCAGCAAAGATCGCGTGGGCCAGCCACCACATATGATTCCATGGCGCCGCTAGAATGAATGCGAGCGACGATAGCGCGAACCACGCGACGGAAACGCCAAAAACAAGCATCAGCGGCGAGTGAATCCGTCGCATGAGCATGACCAAGACATTCAACACACTGAATAGCAATGCGCCGCCCTCCATGGACAAGCGGACCGCTGGGTGCCCCGCATACGAGGAATAGGCGATCAGTGCGACACCGATGTCCGTAGCTAGGAACAGGCCAATCCACATCAACCATGCGCGCGCGTCCGAACGCTTCTCGAACTCGTCTGACGGCTGATTGTAGCTGAGCAGCCCGACCAAGAGCAAAATCGACATTGCTAGACGCGAAGCCGGCCCATAGAGCAGAAACAGCCAAATATTGTGGTGTGCCATCCCAGTGAAGGCACCGTGTAGCGAATAGATCAGCGCGAACGCCAGAAAGCCAAGCGTCAACCAACGCAGCAGAGGCTCGCCTGAAGACCGGTAGCAACGCCAGGTCACATATGTGACGAACAGCCCCTCGAGGGTGGCGACGGCGATGGCGAACTCGTGGAAGAGGTGATCCTCAAACTTCAGCGCGGGATCTTGCTGGAAATAAAGATAAGCGATGAACTGAGTGGGCAGCAGGGCGAAGCCGATGATGAGCAGGCTCGTATAGGCCTCTGTGACCAGCCGCAACGTTTTGGGCGGACCATGCACTGCGAGATTGGTACTCATATGCTATACCGTCATTCCAAGATGACTCCACGCGGTCCTTTCATGAACTCCGGGGCTTTTTTCAGATACCTTCCGGTCCTGCTGTGCAAGGTGAAGATATCACTGGTTCGCCTCCGCCGGAGGCCATCTAACAGGCCGACGCGAATGATCGCGGCAGACGAGCGCAGAGGGCATGAGCTTCACCTTTCGGTCCATCTGCGGCACCAGCAGGACGGCGGAGCGACAAACATCAGCTTGCCATCCACGAGCGGTCAATTTCCGTCGCGGCGCTGGCGCCGTGACGGGTCATGTGTTCGAACCCACAACGTTCAGTCCACCCGCTCCGCTAAAGGTAAGCGTATCGTGCGTGTTTAGTAGGGTATCCCAGTTGCTGCCTCGAGCCGTCACGATCTGGGACCCATTCGAAAACGCACCATCGGACGATGAGGAGATCACAAGCCCATTGAGAAAAGGATTCTGCGCATTACCGTACTCAATCGTCTGCTTCCCGCCCACCGGTAGTGCCGCTGGGACGATCGGCCCGGACTGGTTCGGCTCTGAGCCGACGCGCGTGATGAGCAACACCGTAAGTGTCAGCCCACTTTGATTGACGAGTTTCTTGTGTGCCATGTGGCCTCCGTTATCTGCCGGTGGTCCCGCGCCGAAACGCGGGACAGAGGTTCAGCTATATACAAAAGCTGGTTGAGCTAGGCCCTGCCAACTCTTGTAGGCAGCTAATATTCGGCTAGCGAAATGCGGTGCAGCTTCGGTGTAAGCGCCCAATCGGGCAGTGTTGCCGAAATCCGGCATGCCCGCTTAGTTGGCACTGGCCAAGCTGGTCGCCCAGAAACGCTAATACAAAAGTCGGCACAGGCACCAGGCGGCAGCACATTAATTTTGTGTTGCCACCCTGTCTGGTCGAAAACGGCAAAGTCAGAAATCCGACATGATTATTCTTCCAGTCTGTATTCAAGCAAGGCTTCCAAGCGGTTTTCTACGCGCTGCGAATTTCTGCTGGCATGCCTTTAATTGGGTCCCCGAAAGACGTAAGACGTGGCGCAATTGCTGCTCATGATCTCTGCAGTGATGGACTGCGGAGCTGTACTTCACGAACATTCATTGCACGGGTCCGTGTCGGCCCGCCGATTGCGCTGACTGATATTCTAACCGCTGATATGCCGGAAACCGTTATGTTCTCTGCCTCTCCCTTTTCCGTCTAGAATCAGCTAAGCAAACGGCTCCTGGCAAAGCCTATTTGATCGGAACAGGCCCATTGCCGCCTTGGCCGCAGCGGCCTACCTCCTCCAGGAGGACGGGCTGTCGGGCCCGGATATCGTCCTTTTCGAACAAATGGAGCAGTTCGGCGGGAGCCTCATCGCGCATGGCAATCCTAAGGATGGATATGTCATGCGTGGCGGGCGCATGTTTGAGGAAACGTTCAACTGCACCTACGGCTTGTTATCCTTCATTCCTTCGATTGCCGCCCGACGAAGTCGGTTAAGGACGAACTGATGGAGTTCCATCAGGAGTTCTTCTGGAAGGAGCGACGACGTCGACCATTTGCTTGATCGCCACAGCGCTTCAGCGTTTTCCCCTGACGGTTGGGCCCAGCACAGAAATCGACGCGATCCTTCCAAGTTGCGCCTGCAGCCGCGGCGCAGCCAGGCACTTAAGCGATGCGGTTCGCTGCTACGAGCGCGGCCTTATGCAAGGCGCGGGCACCAATGCCCGGCCGGCTTTGCTGTCTTTGCAATCGTGTCCGTTTTCAGCAATGGCGGCAATGAGCTGACCGCTCGACAAATGCTTCGCCTCTACCGAAGGCGCGTTGCAATCAGAATTATCTGATCAGGCGATCTTGGGGAATATTAGGCGACCGCCCCAAGGTCTTCACCTATATCAATTCGACTGCTCACCGCTGATGTTGTTGTATCTTGAGATTATCCAACAACTTCGATCCTTCACTAAACGACCTCGACCAGGATCGCTCTGCCAAGTCCAGATAGCTTTTCAGCAACTCGGAGGGACTTTTGACCTCGGCAACGACTTTTAGAAAATTGGCATGATCTTGCAAAGAGGAAGCAGTCAATCTGAATCCATCTTTCAACATCGCCGCGAAGAAGTTGGTCGTTACTTCGATCGACTTCTGCCATTCTGGAAACACGAATGAAGCGCGCGAGGCTGCCGTCGATTCTTTAGTGTGCTCAGCGGCGCCACCTGGGCCAACGGGCGATGTCTGGGCCACTTGCGGCCCTTGTTGTGTACGGCGTTTCTCGTCTTCGGCTATACTCGTTGCCATTGTGCGTCTCCTCTTTCAAGAAACTGTAACGTTGTGATTGGGTTTCGAGGCCCAACTCTCATCAATCGTCGGAGGGTAACACGATCTTCAATATGTGATACTTACCTTTTTTGGTAGGTTTGACCTGCCCCTGAGTATTTCCTCCAGATGGAGTTAGAGTCCGGCCCGAGCAAGGACGGACAGATGAAGCGAGCAAGGTTCACGGAAGAGCAGATTATCGCAGTGTTGAAGGAGCATGGGGCTGGGGCGACGACAGCTGACCTGGCTCGCAAACACGGAGTCTCCGAAGCGACGATCTACAATTGGAAGGCCAAATTCGGCGGCATGGAAGCTTCCGAAGCCAAGCGGCTGAAGTCGCTGGAGCAGGAGAACGCGAAGCTGAAGAAGCTTTTGGCCGAGCAGATGCTCGACGCGGCCGCCCTTCGCGAGCTTCTGTCAAAAAAATGGTAGGGCCCGCCGCCAAGCGCGCAGCTGTGGCGCACCTGAAGGCCGTGATGGGCCTGTCGGAGCGACGGGCCTGCACGATCGTCGACGCGGATCGGAGGATGGTCCGTTACCGATCTTGCCGCCCTCCGGATACGGATCTTCGTGCCCGGCTGCGCGACCTTGCTCACGAGCGCCGACGGTTCGGCTACCGTCGACTGTTCGTCCTGCTGCGGCGGGAGGGCGAGCCATCAGGCATCAACCGCATTCACCGGATCTATCGGGAAGAAGGGCTGACGGTCCGCAAGCGGCGGGCTCGCCGCAAGGCCATGGGGTGCCGGGCACCGATCCTGGTGGAAGCAAAGCCGAATGCGCGCTGGTCGCTGGACTTCGTCCACGACCAGTTCGCCAATGGACGACGCTTCCGCATCCTCCACATCGTCGACGATGTCACCAAGGAATGTCTGGGCGCCATTCCTGACACGTCGATCTCGGGCCGGCGTGTGGCGCGGGAACTGACGACGATTGTCGCTCGCCGCGGCAAACCCGGCCTGATCGTCTCCGACAACGGCACCGAGCTCACCTGCAACGCCATGCTCGCCTGGTGCAAGGAAACCGGCGTCGACTGGCACTTCATCGCACCGGGCAAACCGATGCAGAACGGCTTCGTCGAGAGCTTTAACGGCCGGATGCGCGACGAGCTCCTCAATGAGACGCTGTTCTTCGATCTCAACGACACCAGGACCAAACTCGCGGCATGGGTCGCCGACTACAATGGCGAGCGACCTCATTCCTCGCTGCAATACCTCACGCCCGCGGCCTACGCCGCCACTCTCACCGCAACGGACGCTCGGCTGCGCAACCCCGACCAGCTCCGCCGATCGTCCGTTGCTCCACCCGCGCCACTTGGCGTACAAACCACCGAGACTCTAAATGCCGCTGGATGAAAGTTCAGTGGCAGGTCAGGTTTGATCGGCAAGACTGACTTCATACAACGTGAACATGTTGTGGCGAAGTTTTTTGGCCTGCCGGACCCTAGCAGGTCCCCGATGGCAATTTTTGGAGCGATTTGGCGATCAGAGGCGATACAGATTCCTGACCGCCGCGTTGTTTAGGACGCGAACGTCAGGCCGACTACGCTGACACCAATTTGTTCGAGAAGCAGGGGCAGAAGCACGATGCGAGATCGTTTGCATGGTGCCAATTTTCGTTTTCAACGGCTTCTCGATTTTTGCTCAAGGTTCGCCATAGCGGGCCGGAACCCGCGTCGCATAGATGACGATATGTTTCTGTGCGAGGTCGGAGACGAAGATGTCGTCGAGCTCGTCGCCGCGTCGAGCATCGCCTGCTGCGGCGGCGGCTCCTCAGCGCCAGCTTCCGGCTTGCTCGTCCCATTCGGCCGCGAATACGCCACCCCGACTAGATTCTTAGAAATAAGTAACTCGAGCGAAAACGCGCGATTGACCTTGGACACGTGTCCTGATCGCGCGAAGATATCAATTTCCACGTCCTGGAACTCAAGAAACTGGCAATCCATTGGAAAGCACGCCTTATACACCGCCTCTTTCAAAACGAAGAGATCGCGCCGCTCGAGCGTGTTTAGATCGTACATTCGCCGTTCATTAGGAGTGGCAATCAATTCGATCAGGTCCTCCGGCAGAGGTTCATTAGGCTCGATGTCGATGCCGAGAGCTGCAATTTTTTTCGTTCCTGCAATAGCAGCGGCTGCGACTGTATCGTGGTGTGCCAAAGATCCGACCACGCCGGCTGGCCAGAGCGGAACACCAAAGCGCGTCTTCGGAATCGCCGTTGGTGGGAATCCCAATTGTCCAAGAAGTGTTCGGGCAGCTACTCTTGCGGCAGCGCTTTCGCGACGGACTTTGGCAACGGCGCGTCCCAAGGACATCACTTCGGAAGCGTACAGGGTGGATTCGTCGCAGGGTTTTATCGGACGGATACCGACCATGATGTTCTGTTGATCAATTGTGACAATCTCCATCACTTGGTCCCGCTTGCTTTTCGAACATTTGAGGGTCGACCAGAGCGGGCGGCGGCCGCCCACATATGGACCGCTTCTGATCTGCGCCTGAATTTGATCCGGCGGCAGTTAGAGTCTCGGTGGTTTCGCGGCGAGACCGAAGTCTGGACCACTGAGCCACTTGCCGACCTGTGGGGTATTTTGGGGGCTTGAGATACCTTCGAGCCCAAGCAGAGAAAGTCCTTGTCTATCTAAGAGTCCGCACTTAGCGCCCTTGAAATGGCCCCGGCCAGAACTTGCCGGTTTTCTGGATTGTTCACCATTGTCGTGTGGTTACCTGGCATCGGGACCGGATGAATGGCCGCTGCATCCAAAACCAAGTCCCAACCCTTCTTTGGCGAGTTTGCATTGCGATGCAGTTGTTCGTCAGGTGGTACCCCAGGGCTGATAAGAGGCTCACTGGCATAAAACTGATGTATCTCGATCGGGAGCGACGGCCCTCGGTACGATTGTAGCGCCCGGTGAAATGCCGCGGCCCTTTGATACATCGAAACATCGCGGTGGAGATCGTGCTCTGGAGGTAACGCTCCTATTTGCTGCGCCTTTTCGAGCAACTCAGAAACAGAACATTGCTCCGTGCATCCTTCGAAAACCTCGCCATATTCATCGCGCGAGATTCCACAGCGCTCCAAAACAAATTCTCGAGCCAAATTGATATGTGATGCGTTTGAAGAATCTGCAGGTGAACTAACATCGATGAACGCCATGAATGATACGACTTCGTCGATGCTCAGGAATTGCTCGGCGATTGCATAGGCCAGGATTGCACCTGATGAGTATCCAGCAAAGCGGTATGGACCTCGTGGCTGGATCTCTTTAATTGCAAGGATCACCTCTGCGGCCATCGCCTCAAGCGTTGGTGGACGAACGTCATTGAAGGGCGGCCATGGCAGAGCGTAGACGGGGCAATCTACATCCATTTCCGCCACCAAACCGAAGACATAGGAATAATCCCCAAAACCTGAGGGGACAAAGAAGAGTGGTGGCTGCGATCCGGTTGATCGAACGGAAATTACCCCTCGGCTACCGGGCTGTGGCTCCACATGAACCTTTGATGCAAATTCCTTCAGGATAGGGGTTTGGAAGAGGTCGGCAGCGCTAAAACTCAGCCCAAGTTCTAATGCCCGACTGAGCACCTGCACGGCCAGGAGCGAGTGGCCGCCCAGTTCGAAGAAGTGGTCGTGGCGCCCGATGCGCTCGACACCGAGGAGCTCGGCCCAGATCTGCGCCAACGCGGTCTCGACCGCGCCCTGCGGCGGCTCATAGGCCGCCAGCGCATAGGCTTCATCGGCCGGCGCCGGCAGCGCGTTCCGATCGAGCTTGCCGTTCGGCGTCAGCGGCAGCGCCGCGATCGGCACGAACGCCACCGGCACCATGTAGTCCGGCAGCCGGCTACTCAAGTGCGCGCGCAAGGCGCCCGCAAGCCCGCCCCCATCGGCCTCGTCCGTAGCTTCCGGCGCGCAGACTACATAGGCGATCAGATGCTTGTCGCCGGCGCGGCTCTGGCGCGCCACCACCACCGCCTCGCGCACAAAGGCGTGCTCGCAAAGCTTTGCTACGATCTCGCCCGGCTCGATGCGGTAGCCGCGGATCTTCACCTGGTCGTCATTGCGGCCCAAAAACTCAATATTGCCGTCCGGCAGATAACGCCCGAGGTCACCGGTCCGGTACAGCCGATCGCCCTCGACAAAGGGACTGGCGATGAACCGCTCGGCTGTCAGTTCAGGGCGGTTCAAATACCCGCGCGCCACCCCCGCCCCGCCGATGTAAAGCTCGCCCACCGCGCCAAACGGCACAGGCGCGCCATGACCATCCAGCAGGTACACAAGCGTGTTGGCAATTGGGCGGCCGATCGGGACCACCGATCCATCAAAATCAGCCGGACAAGTCCAGGCCGTCACGTCGATAGCAGCTTCCGTGGGACCGTATAGATTGTGCAGATCGGTCCAAGGCAAGACGCGACGAACCTTCTGCGCAAGGGAAGTAGACAGCGCCTCACCACTACAGATGAGACGCTTCAGCGATGTGCAGCGATCAACACCCTTTGCGTCCATGAAGCTGATCAGCATGGATGGTACAAAATGTGCTGTGGTGATGCGTTGGCTGACTATCAAGTTGACAAGCGCATCAGGGTCTTTGTGCGCACCGGGAAGCGCCAGCACCAGGCTCGCCCCTTCAAGCAACGTCCAGAAGAACTCCCAGGCCGAGACATCGAAGCCAAATGGGGTCTTCTGCAAGACAACATCAGTCGCATTGAGTGCGTAGGCTTTTTGCATCCAGATCAGGCGATTGATAATAGCCCGATGCTCATTCTGCGCGCCTTTGGGCGTTCCGGTTGAGCCTGAGGTGTAGATCACATAGGCAAGATGACTGGATGTGAGGCCAAGCGCGCGCGGGTCAGGGTCCGAATCCGGCCGGTCGGCCCAGGCCGGCGTGGCCGTCGCCAGATCGACCACCGTCACGGCATTCAGCACGTCCGGGCCGAGTGCTGTGCGGCCGGCGGCGTCGCACAGCAGCAGCCGCGGCGCGGCATCGTCGACAACCTGCCGCAGCCGTTCGCTGGGATAGGCCGGGTCCAGCGGCAGATAGGCACCGCCCGCCTTGAGGATCGCCAAGAGCCCGACCACCATCGCCAGGCTGCGTTCCAGGCAGATCGCCACCGGCTGGTCCGGCTTGACCCCGAGGGCGATCAAATGATGCGCCAGGCGGTTGGCCTTCGCGTTGAGCTCACGATAGCTCAGCCGCTCAGCTTCGCAGACCAGCGCCACCGCCTGCGGCGCCTTTTGCACCTGTGCCTCAAACAGCTCATGGATGCACCGTTCCGACGGATAAGGTGCCGCAGTCCGATTCAACTCCTCCAGCAGATAGCTGCGCTCATCAGTCGACAGCAGCTCAATGCGGCGGACCTCTTGCTGCGCATCGGCAGCCATTGCGCGCAGCAGCGCCAGCAGATAACCACGCTGCCGCTCGATAGTCGCGCGATCGAACAGCGCCGTGGCATAACCCAGTGTTCCGGCGATCTCCTCGCTATGCTCGCCAAGGCTCAGCTCCAGGTCGAACTTGATCTGATCGATCTCTTCGGAGGCAGCCTCTATACTCAGCCCCGGCAGGTCCAGTGACCCAACCGCATTGTTCTCCCAGGCCAGCATCACCTGCAACAACGGCGTGTGATCAAGAGCCCGGGGCGGCTGCACGATCTCCACCACCTGCTCGAATGGCAGGTCCTGATGCTCCTGCGCAGCCAGCACCGTGCGCCGCGTCCGCTCCAGAAGATCCGACACGCTCGGCTCGCCCGACAGGTCCAACCGAAGCGCCAGGGTGTTGACGAAGAAGCCGATCAGCTCTTCGATCTCCCGGCGCCCGCGATTGGCGCTCGGCACACCGATCACAAGATCGTCCTGCCCCGACAGACGCGAAAGCACCGCCGCCCAGGCCGCCAGCACCGTCATGAACAACGTCGTGCCATGCTGCCTGCTCAACCGCTTCAGCGCCCGCGTCAGATCCGCATCGATGACGATCGGGACCGTGGCCGCGGCAAACGACTGCTGGGCCGGCCGCGCACGGTCGGTCGGCAAGACAAGACGGGTCGTGCCGGCCAGGGCGCTGCGCCAATACTGCGCCTGCTTCTGCAGCCGTTCCCCCGACAGCCATTGGCGTTGCCAGGCGGCGGTAATCCGGATACTGGATTGCCAACGCCGGCAAAGGATCGTCCTGCCCGGCCGCGAATGCCCGGTAGAGCTGGCTGAGTTCACGCAGCAGCACGCCCATCGACCAGCCGTCCGAGACGATGTGATGCTGGGTCAGCAGGAAGACGTGCTCATCATCCGACATCCGCACCAGATGCCCGCGGATCAGCGGCCCGCGCGCAAGATCAAAGGGCGTACGCGCCTCTTCATGGCACAGATCCAACAGCGCCGCTTCCGCATCAGCACTGTGCCGAAGATCGTGGTCGACTATCGGCAATCCCGCATCCGGCGGCAGGACCTCGACGCGGGGCTTGCCTTGCGTCGCGACAAAGACGCTGCGCAGCGCCTCATGACGTGCAAACAGACGGTCAAGGCTGCGCTGCCAGGCGCTGCGATCGAGCGCTCCGCGCAGTCGCAGGGCCAGCGGAATGTGATAATTGGTGCTGTCTTCGTTTAGCTGCGCCAAGAACCAGAGCCGCTGCTGCGCAAACGACAGCGTAAGCGGCTCATGCCGCGACACGACTGCAATCGACGGCAGCTGTTGCGGACCGGAGCGGCTCAACAGCTCGACGATGCTTGCCGCCAGGTCAGTCAGCACCGGCCTTGCGAACAGTGTCGACAGCGGCAGTTCGACCCCGACAGCCTGTGACAGCCGGCTCGACACCTGCACGGCCAGGAGCGAGTGGCCGCCCAGTTCGAAGAAGTGGTCGTGGCGCCCGATGCGCTCGACACCGAGGAGCTCGGCCCAGATCTGCGCCAACGCGGTCTCGACCGCGCCCTGCGGCGGCTCATAGGCCGCCAGCGCATAGGCTTCATCGGCCGGCGCCGGCAGCGCGTTCCGATCGAGCTTGCCGTTCGGCGTCAGCGGCAGCGCCGCGATCGGCACGAACGCCACCGGCACCATGTAGTCCGGCAGCCGGCTACTCAAGTGCGCGCGCAAGGCGCCCGCAAGCCCGCCCCCATCGGCCTCGTCCGCAGCTTCCGGCGCGCAGACTACATAGGCGATCAGATGCTTGTCGCCGGCGCGGCTCTGGCGCGCCACCACCACCGCCTCGCGCACAAAGGCGTGCTCGCAAAGCTTTGCTACGATCTCGCCCGGCTCGATGCGGTAGCCGCGGATCTTCACCTGGTCGTCATTGCGGCCCAAAAACTCAATATTGCCGCCCGGCAGATAACGCCCGAGGTCACCGGTCCGGTACAGCCGATCGCCCTTGACAAAGGGACTGGCGACGAACCGCTCCGCTGTCAGTTCAGGGCGGTTCAAATAGCCGCGCGCCACCCCCGCCCCGCCGATGTAAAGCTCGCCCACCGCGCCAAACGGAACGGGCGCGCCATGGCCGTCCAGCAGGTACACAAGCGTGTTGGCGATTGGACGCCCGATCGGGACCACTGCCCCATCAAAATCAGCCGGGCAATTCCAGACCGTCGCGAAGGTCGTCGTCTCGGTGGGCCCGTAGCAGTGAACGAGACGTACAGGGCCTTGTTCTTTCAGCAATCTCAGAAATGAGGCAAGATCACCGCGCTCACCCCCACAGAGGAGGTATTTCAGCTGCGCCAACGTCGGAGCAATCGATGACGTATATTGGTTGAACAATGCTGTTGTCAGAAACAGTGATGTCACGCGGTGCTGTTCTAGCGCCCGGGCAAAACTGGGAGCATCCCTGACGGTGGCGGCATGCACTGCAACAATGCAACCACCGTTAAGCAGCGGTGCCCATACTTCGAATGTGCTTGCATCGAAGGCGGGATTGCCAGCCCATGCCACCCGATCTCCTGCATTGACCTTCACATACCCACTGTTGATCACGAGCCGGTTGACGGCGCGATGAGGAACAACGACTCCTTTGGGAAGGCCAGTTGAGCCGGAGGTGTACATGACGTAAGCGGCAGTTTCAGCGCTCAACGCCAGCCCAGGAGCGGAACTACATCCCGTTCCAGCTATGAGCGGCTCAATAGAAAGAACAGGTATCGTCGCCTCAACCAGATCATCGCCGCAAAGCACCAGGCGTGCAGCACAATCGGCCATCAACAATTGTTGTCGCGCTGGGGGAAGGGCGCGATCGATTGGTACATACACGCCGCCCGCTTTCAAGATCGCCAGCTGCGCCACCACAAGAGCGGCGGAGCGGTCCAGCACGGTTGCAATGCGCTCCCCAGGCTTGACCCCAAGGGTGATCAAATGATGCGCCAGGCGGTTGGCCTTCGCGTTGAGCTCACCATAGCTCAGCCGCTGATCTTCGCAGACCAGCGCCACCGCCTCCGGCGCCTTTTGCACCTGCGCCTCGAACAGCTCATGGATGCACCGTTCCGACGGATAAGGTGCCGCAGTCCGATTCAACTCCTCCAGCAGATAGCTGCGCTCGTCGGCCGGCAGGATGTCGATGCGGCCGATCACCTGGCCTGCATCGGCAGCCATTGCGCGCAGCAGCGCCAGCAGATAACCACGCTGCCGCTCGATGGTCGCGCGATCGAACAGCGCCGTGGCATAACCCAGTGTTCCGGCGATCTTCCTGCCATGCTCGTTAAGGCTCAGCTCCAGGTCGAACTCGATCTGATCGATCTCTTCGGAGGCAGCCTCTATACTCAGCCCCGGCAGGTCCAGTGACCCAACCGCATTGTTCTCCCAGGCCAGCATCACCTGCAACAACGGCGTGTGATCAAGAGCCCGGGGCGGCTGCACGATCTCCACCACCTGCTCGAATGGCAGGTCCTGATGCTCCTGCGCAGCCAGCACCGTGCGCCGCGTCCGCTCCAGAAGATCCGACACGCTCGGCTCGCCCGACAGGTCCAACCGAAGCGCCAGGGTGTTGACGAAGAAGCCGATCAGCTCTTCGATCTCCCGGCGCCCGCGATTGGCGCTCGGCACACCGATCACAAGATCGTCCTGCCCCGACAGACGCGAAAGCACCGCCGCCCAGGCCGCCAGCACCGTCATGAACAACGTCGTGCCATGCTGCCTGCTCAACCGCTTCAGCGCCCGCGTCAGATCCGCATCGATGACGATCGGGACCGTGGCCGCGGCAAACGACTGCTGGGCCGGCCGCGCACGGTCGGTCGGCAAGACAAGACGGGTCGTGCCGGCCAGGGCGCTGCGCCAATACTGCGCCTGCTTCTGCAGCCGTTCCCCCGACAGCCATTGGCGTTGCCAGGCGGCGTAATCCGGATACTGGATTGCCAACGCCGGCAAAGGATCGTCCTGCCCGGCCGCGAATGCCCGGTAGAGCTGGCTGAGTTCACGCAGCAGCACGCCCATCGACCAGCCGTCCGAGACGATGTGATGCTGGGTCAGCAGGAAGACGTGCTCATCATCCGACATCCGCACCAGATGCCCGCGGATCAGCGGCCCGCGCGCAAGATCAAAGGGCGTACGCGCCTCTTCATGGCACAGATCCAACAGCGCCGCTTCCGCATCAGCACTGTGCCGAAGATCGTGGTCGACTATCGGCAATCCCGCATCCGGCGGCAGGACCTCGACGCGGGGCTTGCCTTGCGTCGCGACAAAGACGCTGCGCAGCGCCTCATGACGTGCAAACAGACGGTCAAGGCTGCGCTGCCAGGCGCTGCGATCGAGCGCTCCGCGCAGTCGCAGGGCCAGCGGAATGTGATAATTGGTGCTGTCTTCGTTTAGCTGCGCCAAGAACCAGAGCCGCTGCTGCGCAAACGACAGCGTAAGCGGCTCATGCCGCGACACGACTGCAATCGACGGCAGCTGTTGCGGACCGGAGCGGCTCAACAGCTCGACGATGCTTGCCGCCAGGTCAGTCAGCACCGGCCTTGCGAACAGTGTCGACAGCGGCAGTTCGACCCCGACAGCCTGTGACAGCCGGCTCGACACCTGCACGGCCAGGAGCGAGTGGCCGCCCAGTTCGAAGAAGTGGTCGTGGCGCCCGATGCGCTCGACACCGAGGAGCTCGGCCCAGATCTGCGCCAACGCGGTCTCGACCGCGCCCTGCGGCGGCTCATAGGCCGCCAGCGCATAGGCTTCATCGGCCGGCGCCGGCAGCGCGTTCCGATCGAGCTTGCCGTTCGGCGTCAGCGGCAGCGCCGCGATCGGCACGAACGCCACCGGCACCATGTAGTCCGGCAGCCGGCTACTCAAGTGCGCGCGCAAGGCGCCCGCAAGCCCGCCCCCATCGGCCTCGTCCGCAGCTTCCGGCGCGCAGACTACATAGGCGATCAGATGCTTGTCGCCGGCGCGGCTCTGGCGCGCCACCACCACCGCCTCGCGCACAAAGGCGTGCTCGCAAAGCTTTGCTACGATCTCGCCCGGCTCGATGCGGTAGCCGCGGATCTTCACCTGGTCGTCATTGCGGCCCAAAAACTCAATATTGCCGCCCGGCAGATAACGCCCGAGGTCACCGGTCCGGTACAGCCGATCGCCCTTGACAAAGGGACTGGCGACGAACCGCTCCGCTGTCAGTTCAGGGCGGTTCAAATAGCCGCGCGCCACCCCCGCCCCGCCGATGTAAAGCTCGCCCACCGCGCCAAACGGAACGGGCGCGCCATGGCCGTCCAGCAGGTACACAAGCGTGTTGGCGATTGGACGCCCAATGTGAGGCATCTCGGGCCAACCTGACGGATCAGCTGCAAGGTGGTGCTCGGAAATAACGCTGATTTCTGTGGACCCATATTGATTGATCAATCTCGCTTTCGGGTGTGCTTCGAAGAACGCCCTCAGCGATGGAGTGGCCTGCAATCGTTCGCCGGCTGTATAAAGCTCTCTTAAAGAGGGCAGCTGCACGCGCTGCGTGCTCCAGACTTCTGCAAGATGATTCAATGCCACGAATGGGAGGAAAAGCCGCTCGATTGCCTGCCGCTCGATAAACTCCAATAGGTCGGAGAATCGCCTCCGGGTTTCTTCCCGCAGGAGCACAAGTACTCCGCCGTCCTTCCAACAAATGAACAATTCCTGGCAGGACACATCGAAGTTCAGGGTCGCGAACTGAAGTGTACGCAGTTTTGACGTGCTGATCCCGGCAAGCGAATTCACGAGCGAGCCGTGGGACATTTCCACGCCTTTGGGCGTTCCGGTCGAGCCCGAGGTGTAGATCACATAGGCGAGATGACGCGATGTGAGACCAAGCGTGCGTGGGTCCGGGTCCGAAGGGGGGCGTTCGCACCAGGCCGGGGTGCCAGTATCCAGATCGACCACGCTGACATCGGCGAGCGCCTCGCCGCCCAATGCGGTTCGGCCGGCTGTATCGCAAAGCAGCAGTTGCGGTTCTGCATCGCCGACAATCTGCCGCAGCCGCGCCGGTGGATAGGCTGGATCCAGCGGCAGATAGGCGCCGCCCGCCTTCAGGATCGCCAGGACACCGACGACCATCGCCACGCTGCGCTCCAGACAGATCGCCACCGGCTGGTCCGGCTTGACCCCGCGTTCGATCAGCTGATGCGCCAGCCGGTTGGCCCGCGCATTGAGCTCGCCATAGCTCAATCTCTCCTTCTCATGGACCACCGCCACCGCCTGCGGCGCCTTCTGCACCTGCGCCTCGAACAGCTGATGGATGCACAGCTCCGACGGATACGGCGCCGCCGTCCGGTTCAACTCCTCCAGTAGATATTTGCGTTCGTCGGTCGACAGAATGTCGATGCGGCTGACCGGCTGCCCCGCATCGGCCCTCACGGCATGTAACAAACTTTGCAAAGGCTGCGTCATGCAATCTTCGCCTTGCTCAATATGCCGAGCCTGCCGGGTCATCGAGCTTGTGGCGCTCGGTTCCGTTAAGAGGCGGGTTGAAGATGCTGACGAGGATCAGGTCCTTGTCCCGTCCTCCGCGCAGAAGATGCTTGTCATGCTTGTCGAGCACATACATGTCGCCTTTACGAATGGAGAAGACATTGCCGTCCATGTCCTCGACCTCGCCCTCTCCGGCGATGCAGTAGCAGGCTTCGAGATGGTTCCGGTATTGCAGAAGCGAAACGGTGTTAGCGCGGACCACAGTGTGGCAGACGCTAAAACCCACGCCGTCCCTCTCCGTCAGAAGGCGGTGACTCGTACCATTGCCCCAATCGACGAAGTGATCGGTCGCTTCAACATCGTGCAGGCTACGCACAATCATAGGGTGCGACTGCCGAATACACGTTAAATTCATTGTCGCTGCAGCTGCTGGTGATGTTGCCGGGCAGACAAAGCGGTTTCGGTCGCAGATTTGGCAAGTTGTTTCCTTCCTTCGCTTTTCCTCGCGGCGCGAGTACAGCACCGCAGCCTCTCAGCGAACTGAGCAAACCTCATGCCATGGTCGCACGCAGATTAAGAGATGAATTTGTGGCTGTTTCAGCTGGCTAGCGAGCGAAAATCAGCAGAGCAGTGAAGCCAATCTGACAAACTGGCAACATCAAGCGAACAATTGTCCTTGATGCGCTGCGCGCTGCCTGAGATGGCCAGATGCAGCGCGTTGAGACCGCTGCAAAGGCCAGATGGCTTCACCGCGGACGAGATCAGACGTCGATCAGCGATGCGATTGTCGCTGCGCGCTTAGGGAGACGGCATGAGCCGACCGCTGCCCTCTGCAAAATCAGCTGCCGCCCTGGCATGCAGCCTCGCCGAATCGAACACTGGCAATTGTGTATGTTCGGGACCGATGAGAAGACCAATCTCCGTGCAGCCAAGGATGAGCGCGTCGGCGCCCCGGGCACGACCTCGCGCAATGATATCAATAACTTCCTGGCGCGAGTGATCAGAGACCGTGCCGCAGCACAGCTCATCGAAAATGACATCGTGGATCCGGCTCCGCTCGTCCTCCGCCGGTATGACCGGCGAAAGGCCGAACCGCTGCCGCAGGCGCTCACAATAGAACGGCTGCTCCATCGTATAGCGTGTCCCGAGCAAGAGTGGCCGCGTGACGAAAGCGGCAAGCAGAGCCGCAGCGGTCACATCGACGATGTGGATGAGCGGCACACTCAGCTCGGCAGCAACGATGTCGGCAATCACATGCATCGTATTGGTGCAGATCAGGATGTAGCTGGCGCCTGCATCGACCTACTGCCGGGCGATCCTCGCCAGATGAGCAGCGGCTTGCCTCCATTCTCCCGCCTTCTGAAGGGCGACGATATCGGCGAAGTCAACAGAGCGAAGCAAGATGTCTGCCGAGGCCAGACCGCCGCGGCGCCGACGGACGATTTCATTGATTTCCTTGTAATAGATGGCTGTGCTTTCCCAGCTCACCCCTCCGATCAGCCCGATGGTTCGCTGCACTTTACGATCTCCACTTGATACGAAGGCGACATCGGCGTGCCGCGCCTTCGGCGGCAAATAGTCGGCGTTGTTTCGCGCAATCTCTCTGGAAAGAGCAAATCAAAGGCCTTATCCCTGCGATGGAAAAGCTCTTCTCACCGGAGCTGCGAAGCCGGCTGAAAGGCATGCCGTCGCCTGAACGATTCTGGGCAAGTTGCAGCTCGACGCAACGACTCCCGTGACGCCGCTCGCCGAATCGAGCGGTCGCCTGTTGGCGGTGCATCAAGCACGGTGGAGGACCGCGGTTTGATCGGCGCGTCGCCCTGGTCGAGTGACGCGAAGCCAACGTCCGATGAGTGTGTTCATGGGTCTGCGCCGTCGCGTCACTCGATGGCTGTCTTGAGGATTTCCGTCGTGCCGTTGCGCAAATTCCGAAAATCCTCGAAGCCTCTCGCTTAATCGGCGGAACCGATAGTCTGCTCCGCCTCGTGGTGCCGGCTCTAGAGGTCTTTTGACGCAGTTTACAAGAAACTGATCGCCAGTCTCGACTTTGCTGACGTCAGCTCGTTCACCAGCATGAAGAGCTGAGCTAGGTCCACAGGGCCGTCGACCTATGCTTAGGGTGCGGCTCCTCGTGGCTCGGACGAAAGCCGCCTGGATGCGCATGTATATTCCAGAGCCAAATTTCGCGCATGTTCGATGAGATTGGCTGCGGCGCTGTGCCCCCCATCGGGGTCCTCAAAGTAAAAATAAGGTTGGCCAAGCGCAGCAAGCTTCGCGGCGGCCTTGCGGCCGTGCGCAGGATGGACGCGGTCGTCTTTGGTGGAGGTAAAAATGAAAGGCTCCGGGTAGCTCCTGCCCGGTACTAACTTTTGATAGGGCGAGTAGCCCTCGATCCACTCTCGTTGTTCGGGAATGGCCGGGTCGCCATACTCGGCGACCCAGGACGCGCCGGCGCCCAAGTGGGTGAATCGAAGCATGTCGAACAGCGGCACCTCTATGATCGCCGCGTTGAAAAGGTCTGGGCGCTGGGTCATTGCGGCCCCGACCAGCAGGCTCCATTGACTGCCGCCGATCACGCCGAGCCGGCGCGGACTTGTGACTTTCCGGCGGATCAGATCCTCGGCGACCGCGATGAAATCATCCCATGTCTTTTGCTTCGTTGCCCCTTGGCCAGCCTGGTGCCATGGTGGACCGAACTCGCCGCCTCCGCGCAGGTTGGCAACAACATATGCATTCCCCTGTTCGAGCCATAGCCGCCCCACAGTTCCTGCATAGGAAGGGAGAAGCGGAACCTGAAACCCACCATAACCATAAAGCAGCGTCGGGTTTGACCCGTCGAATCTTGCGCTCCTTGGTCGCACCAGGAAGTACGGAATTTGCGTACCATCGCGGGAAGTTGCCTTGCACTGCTGGACGACATGCTTCGATGCGTCGAACGCGGTAGGTGCTGTCTTCAAGAGCTCGAGCCGTTTGCTTTTGGCATCAAAGTACCAAAGCGACGTTGGCGCGAGATAGTCAGAGACGCTAAACATCATCTCGTCCGCTTGCTGGGAAACGGCTGATAGGCTGACGCTCGCATTCTCCGGCAGCGGGATCGACGTGGCATGCCATCTGCCCTGATCGTACCTGTAGATGAATGCCTTGCTTTGAACATTGTCCAAAATCGTCAGCACCAGGACATTCCTGTTGCTGCCAAATCCGCGGAGTGCCTGCCGGCAATTGGGCCGGAAAACGACAGATGGTTTGGCCCGCAGCGGATCCTGCTTCCATTCGGCGAAGTCATGCGAGATCATTGAGCCGGCCTTGAAGCTGCTCTCGCCGCTGGGCATCCAGTCTTCGTCCAGTTTCACAAGCAGGCGGCCACTCACGATGCCGACGATCGCCGACTTCTTCGGCAGATTGAGCTCGATCGGCCCCGCGGGCCCGAACAGCACATACTGGCGCTCGAAGCCGTTGATCCGACGGTCGACGCCGGTCACATTGATCCTCCCGTCACCAAGCACCAATGGCCCGATTTTAAAGTCGGTGCGCTGGCCACGAAAGACCGCGCGCGCCTGGTCGAGCGGCTGAGCGCGCCTGAGTTCCTTCAATACGAAAGGGTAGCCGGCCTCGGTCGTGGTCCCCTCGCCCCAATCACGTGCAACGAGGACAGTGTCACGATCGAGCCAGCTGACGCTCTGCTTGCCCTCTGGCAGCTCGAATCCACCTGTAACAAAGCTTTTGGCCTGGCGATCGAACTCGCGTATGGATACGGCGTCCTTGCCACCATCGGAAAGTTCGACGAGGCAGCGGCGTCTAAAGCAGCTGTGCCCCTTGTAAACCCAGTTCCTGTTCTCGGCGGCAGCGAGCGCATCGATGTCCAGGATGGTCTCCCATCGCGGATCCTCGCTTCGATAGCTCTCAAGGGTGGTACGCCGCCAGATGCCACGCACATGGCTCTCGTCCTGCCAGAAATTTTCGAGACCTCGTCCTCCCAGCGAAACGTACGGAATCCGGTCTTTTTCCTGGAGGATGGTTAGGGCGTCCCGATAAAAGCGATCATAGCGAGGATCCGACTGCAGCGAGCCGAGCGTCTTTTCGTTCTCGGCCTGGGCCCAGGCCAATGCGCGCGGCCCCTCGGACTCCTCGAGCCAGAGGAACGGATCGTCCGCCGGCGTCGCACCAGACTGGCCGTGGAGCAGCGCGACTGTCAGACATATGATCGAGAGCAAGCCGGCGCGCAGAACGGACTTTTTCACTGTCGTCTCCTCGATGGGCGCACGCAGGGCGAGCCCGCAGATTCTTGCGACCGGGCGACAGTCGCGAAATTCGTGTTTTGAGCGTGCACGTACTATGTCGCGCCGCCCGCACCTCGATTGTGCAAGCAGCATGCCGTCTGGAAAACAGCAGTATCTGACGCGTCGTACCGCATCGCCAGGTCAGCTTCCCGACATTGGGTCTGAAGCTGACAATCAGGTGTCTGCCGGACAAGCTTTCGGCATCAGACAGCCTCGCCTGCCCTTTGAGGCCGCTGGTTCGACCTGGGAAATCAGCAGTGCGATATCGCGGCGGGCTGCTTCTCGTTTGCGCTCGGACAGACGACGCAAGCTGTTAGCCGCCGGAGCTTTGGCGCGTTCGGGGCCAGCCTTTGCCGAGTTGAACCCGCCATAGTTCGGCCTGCCGCGAAGCGATGCGCTGGCGCCAGTAAGAGGATCTCCTGGAAAATGGAAGCGAGCCCGCCTTTTCGCTCGTCTTATGATCCAGACGCAATTCGTTCTTGAACTGCCATCCCTACGTTCAGCGGTCGCCACGTATGCGCAAGGCCGGTGTCCAATATCGCAAAGCGCATTCTGACTTTAGCGACATGAGCCAGACGCTCGCCTGCCTGTCGACACAACGCTAGCCATTGGCGGTCATCGCATCGATATAGGGTTGCATCGCTTTCCACACACCGGCCTTGCGCGCGAAGGCCGCGATCTCGGCAGGCTTGGCCTTGTGGGTACGCAGCACTTCGCGCAGACCTTCGAGCGCGAGATTGAGCCCGGTGCTGTGACGATAGCGTGTCCCGGCCCTCCGCCGATAGCGGAAAAGATCGACGACGGTCTTGGCCGGGCTGAAGATCTTCATCGGGCAACCCTCGATGATATGTGTCTCGACACCTTCCTGAAGCCGCTCCGGACTGAAGCGAACGAACTGCATGGGTGGATGGGTCAGACGCGGTTGCCGATCCTTGGGGCCGATGGCGAGCCAGACCATAGAGGTGATGGTATCGGTCAGATCGTGAAAAGCGAGCGCGGAAATCAGAGCGACGCCTCCTTTGGGTACGCGCTTGGCCGCCTCGGCGAGCGAGTGATGCGTATCGGTGGAAGCGTCCGGCAGTTGGTAGAGCCCACGTCCAAGTTGAACGACAAGGCCCTTTTGCTTCATGCGGGCAATTGTCGCCGCCGTGACGCCTGCCGTGGCAAGCTCGGAAGGGCGCGCAATACCACGCTGGTCAGACTTGGTGAAAAGCTTCGAGAGATTAATTCCATCCTCCGCGGATGGGCATACTACTACCGCTACTGTGCTTATGCGTTCGACGTGTTCACCAGCATCGACTGGTATGTCGGCGATCGAATATGGCGCTGGTTACGGTACAAACGCCCAAAAGCGGGAGCGCACGAGATTCTGGCCTCACGCAGGCCAAGTCGACTTCGGCGCACACGTAAGGTCTGGCAGGACGGACCAATCGAGCAATTTGTGCTCGCATGGACCCCGGTCTGCCGGTACCGCCTTGCTTGGATGGAAACACCTGCCTTCGCCACGACTTCCGGAGAGCCGGATGCGTAACGAAAGACGCAAGTCCGGTTCGGGAAGAGGCGGTGAGAAACCGATCGCACAAACGCGACGCGGCGCTCACCGCCTACTTTTACATATTCTGATTCAGCCGTTCCCCGGCCAGGATGTGAAAACCGGCAAAAACCAGAACAAACCGGCTCATATCAAGTCACGCAAGGACTTCTACGATTGGCTGGCTGGCGAGATCAAGATTGACGGCATCTCAACCGGAGCCGCGATTGGGCTCCATTGCTGAACGAGATACTTATGTGGAGCCTCCGCGATCGCGATCTGGCAAGATATCTATCCGGCTGGCTGCGAGGCCATTTCATCTTTCAGGCCGATCCAACCAACGCGATGGCGCCCGCCGCGCAGCCTCCTCGCCGGCGCAGGAAAGCAGCTTGACTGCCAGTCAACGCTGACTAGCCCGCTTCACGTCGGCGGATCGAACCTGGTCTGCTAATTTATCCCATTCGGATCCGGACCTTCGGGAAGCGGCGCTTCAGTTCGAGGGCGCCGTCTGCGGCACCCATTCTAGTGCTGAACTCGGAATTGAGGATCCCGTCCATCTCGATAGCATAACCGGTCTTTGCTAGTTCGACGTGTCGGCTGGGTATTCTCGTCTGTCGTCCTCGGTGAGCTTGCGTGGTTATGTTGAGGACCGCCGGGTCGGACAATCCCGGTCGCGACAAAAACGAGGGAAAACCATTCGCAGTTTCTCGTCCGGCCGTTTCGCGCATTCTGCCGACGAACCGCTTCGGACTTGGTATCGGGCACTTCACTGCGGGATGCCTCGATTAGACACCTTGCAGTAACGCCGAGAAGTTGTGGTAAGCTTGGGTTGTAAAGCCAGGGTCATTCGAATGAAAGAGATACTGATTGCTATTCTCGGCGTAGCTTCAGCCATTTTCGGAGCCAAATGGTTCAACCCGGACTTCGACCAACTTCCCACATCTGGAAGAACACCGACATAAGGATTTCCAGCGACTTCGTTTACGTACACTTCGATTTTTTCGCCGATCAGCGGAAAGATCAGCCAGTCGATAGCTTCAACGGCATAGCGGTCTTCGACAAAGCCACATATGTCGAGAACGTCGACATGCACCGGACGAGCGCCGCATACGCCATTCGCCTCACCAGCAGCGGAATCGAACCCGAAATCAAGGCGATCGAGCCGCAGGTCCGGCTCAAGACGAAGCGTGCGCCAGGTGAAGACAAGAACACGATCGAGTACACAGTCGAATCGGAAGCGGACCTCGACCAGAACAAGGAATACGCGTTGACCGGCGTGTCCCCTAGCCCGCGTATGATCTACGTCTTCCGGAACGGCTTTCAGGGCGCCAACTCCTTGGGAGGCAAAGACGTCAAGTATCCGACCGAAAAGCTCACCCTAGTCTACGATTTTACCTCGATCCGTTGGTCCGAATACGCCGAAACACCTGCGCCCTCCGCTTGCCTCAAGCACGTGAAAGAAGACGATTCGCGCACGGTGCCTGTCAACTGGCAGAACGGAATCGCGATCGTGGAAGCGATCAAGCTTCAGCCGGGCGATAAAGTTCGAATTTTTTGGACTTGGCGCGGTCAAAGCCCAGCCATTTCCTGCAGTGACGCTCTTTGAGCAATTCCGAGAACCCCAATGATCTCGACCTACATAAAGGACGCCGACGACCTCCTTAAGATGACCCCCGCTGACGTCGGGCGCATCATGCTGATGATCGCCAAACAAGTGCGGCAAGGCGCCGGCTTTACCTATGAGGCGATCACAACCGAGCCGTTCGGCACGGGAATGGCGGCCGAGCGCGGCAGCAACTACCCGTTCTTCAAGAAGGCCCAGATAGACGAACACCTAAACAAGGCATGGCGCCTGCTCGAGCGCGAAGGGTTTATCGAGTCCTCTCCCGGCATCAACGGTACTCATGGCTGGAAGACATTCACGGACGCCGGTCTGGCCGTCGCCAACGGTCACGACTTCGAGGCTACACGCGTGGCGATGCTCTTTCCGAAGGAACTGATCCATCCTGCGATCCGTGACAAGGTCTGGGCAGCGTTGGCAAGAGGCGATCTGGACGAAGCCGTGTTCGCCGCGTTCAAGGCCGTGGAAGTTGCGGTGCGCCAAGCAGGCGGCTACGAAGCTACGGACCTCGGCGCGGACCTGATGCGCAAGGCCTTCGATCCCAGCGAGGCGCCGAAGGACAATCGCGGACGACTGACGAACCTCACGCATCCACCGGGCGAGCGAGAAGCCTTGGCGCATTTGTTCGCCGGCGCGATCGGATCGTATAAGAACCCTCATTCTCATCGGACCGTGAACCTAGGTGACCCGGCGGAAGCGCGTGAGCAGGTCATGCTCGCAAGCCATCTGCTGCGCATCGTCGATGCGCGTCGGCCAACTTGAGAATGTTACGCGCGATCGCGCGCCCCGTGCTCTCGAAGGCGACGCAATGATCGAACGACTGTGGGGCTGCCAACCGGACGCTACTCGCAGTCTTTCATGTGACGAACAAAGGGACTAGCTCACATCACCGAGGGTTTGAATGACAGTCCGGAGCATGCCCGACTGATCGAAATCGCAAGCCGAGGTGTCCCAGTGCTAATGGTCGGCTGTTTCTACAAGCCGATGGGTTTGTCTGCTCCGAACTACAAGCTTACCCGCCGGCCACGCGCCGGGTGATAGGTTCCGCGTCGGTCAGAACAGCTAATCACGGGGGCCGCCATAGGGTCGTACGGAGCCCAAGTGATGCGCCTCGCAGCGGGTGCACCCGAGAAGCGTCACGGTAGGCCGCTGGTGAAGGGCGCGCTCCCGACGATCACCATCACGAAGCCGTTTAGCCTATACTGTCGGAAGCGCTAACCGGGCGAATAGGAGACCTCCGTCCTCGCGATGCCAGAGGCGGGTCTGCCGGTGTCTGTCGAAGTGGAGAAGGACAGCCTCAGTAAGTTTCAGGGATTGCCTGGCCTTCCAATGCCGAACGTGCATTCTCCGCTTCACCGCTCGGGCCAGGATAGCGGTCTGTGGCATCGGCAGGTGCCACCTTCTTGAGCGGCGCGCCAGACGAGGTGTTGAAATCCTCTATCCCCATGTCAGTTGAGCGCCGCATCTCGATATTGCGGCTGTTCGGACTACGGTGTGGGGTTACGGAAAAACCGGATTATCCGCAGATGGAAGGTATTGAGCCATCGGGGCCGGCCGCGCTCGTCGGCCGCCCGAGCCCAGCGCGTGACCCACTGCGCCCCTTGAAAAATGCTATCAAACGCTCGATTTGATATCATCGCTATCGATCCCCGGGAGGATGCTATCATGGCCGCCGTCACCATCCGTAACCTGTCCGAGGAGGCGCATCGCGCCCTGAAAGTCCGCGCGGCGCAGCATAATCGCAGCGCGGAAGCGGAAATGCGCGCCATTCTGGAGGCCGCCGTGCGTCCCGAGGGCCGGCTGCGGCTCGGCACCGCCCTTTCGGAGTTGAGCAGGAAGATCGGCCTCACCAATGCCGATGTCGAGGCGCTCGAGCATGGCCGCGGCACGCATCCCGCCGAGCCGATGCGCGTCGAATGATCCTGCTCGATACCAATGTGGTCTCAGAGGCGATGAAGCCCGAACCACATCCATCGGTCCGCGGCTGGCTCGACGCCCAGGCGGCCGAGACGGTGTTTCTCTCCAGCGTCACCGTCGCCGAACTGTTGTTCGGCATCGGCGCGCTGCCGCGCGGCAGGCGCAAGGACAGGTTGGCAGCTACGCTCGATGGTGTGCTGGACTTGTTCTCGGCCCGCATCCTGCCCTTCGACACCGCCGCGGCGCGGCGGTATGCCGATCTCACCGTCAAGGCGCGCGCGGCCGGAAAAGGCTTCCCCACGCCCAACGGCTACGTCGCCGCGATCGCCGCCGTGCAGGGGTTTGCCGTGGCATCGCGCGACACGAGTGCGTTCAAGGCTGCCGGTCTGACGATAATCGATCCCTGGACCGCCTAACAGGCATCCGGCTGCTTCGGCTGCGGATTAAGCGAATAATCGGACCTGCTCCACACCGTATTCCGAATAGCCGATATTGCCGAGCCTGCCATTCTTGTCGCATAGCCCTAGAAACTCAAGCAGCGCACGACAGTGCATCATCCCGGCTTCGATGCAGGGATTTGTGAAGCCGCGTAAGGTGCCTTCGATCACCAACTTGTCGCCCGCATAGAGTGTCATGGGGGCCGCACCCCAACTAGTGCTGAGATTGAGCGCTAAGTTGAGCGTTTCAATTGCCTGCATCCGATACGGAAGCAGTTCATTCAGAAGGTGACACGGTCCGTATTTGTTACTCCCTCCTGTGTCGCTAGTTGAGGCTAGGTCAGCGTCGGCCGCAGCATGCGGGGCGCACAAGCGATGCTCGCCACGCCCGGTCCAGAGTCTCGTCTCGGGCACTACCGGAACGTGTTGAGGCCAGCAAGATCAATCGATAAAATCGTGCGACTCGGAGGAGGATGACGCTCATTAGCTCGATACGATCAATAGACTTGCGCCTGGTAGATGACCTCGTCGACTTCGTCCGAGGCCCCGGTTTCGTGCTGGACTTTTCCGACGCTAGCTTTGCCGACTTCTTCGCCTCTGAACTTAAGGTCAACATCGACGCCCCCGAATATTCGGTCAACGGACGCTCGAAAGGCAAGCGCCTTCGGTGCTTCCTGCAAAGCTGCGATGACGCCACGGCCGTCCGTACATTGGGGGCTCTCTGGGAACATCGCTCCGAATATCTTGCCCGCACTGCCGGAACAGATCCCGTCGTCAACGCCGAAAGCCGCTACGAAGGTTTAATCAAGCGCCTCTCCGGTGCCGTCATGCCGCAGTCAACAAATGCCGCCGCGACCGCCAACGTGCTCGACCAGCAGAGCCTCGCTAAAATCAAAGCTGATCTCCTCAAAGTGGCGGCCCTCGGTCCACAGGAACGCGGCTTTGCATTCGAGGACTTCCTCAAGCGCCTCTTCGACGCGTTCGGTTTGGTCACGCGCGAACCTTTCCGCCTGCGCGGCGAGCAGATCGACGGCAGCTTCCAGCTAGGCGGCGACACCTATCTGCTTGAGGCAAAATGGCATGGACATCCCATCGGCGTCGCCGAGCTCCATGTCTTCCACGGGAAGATCGAACAAAAGGCGGCTTGGACACGAGGCTTGTTCGTCAGCAACAGCGGCTTTACCGATGACGGCCTGATAGCCTTTGGCCGCGGTAAACGTGTCATCTGCATGGACGGGTCTGGACCTATACGAAATGCTACACCGGGAAATATCGCTCGCCCAGGTCCTGGAACGCAAAGTTCGCCGAGCCGCCGAAACCGGCTCTCCCTTCATCCGGGTCCGCGATCTGTTTCCTTACTGACACGGAGCAAAAATACGTCACGATCTAGCGTTCGGCGCTTGCTCTTATGGCTAAACACAGGGACGAGCGCTTCACGATACAACCCAGACATCAGCGCTGAGAGACTGAGATATGCAAAGCGAACCTGACGTTTCAAATGTCCCGAGTGCGGCATCGAAGCTCATCTCGAGGGCGTCCGAGCAGCAAAATCTTTCGGATCTTCGAAAGCGAATGGCACGTCTCTGCAAACACAAGAGCGCTGATATCTGTCCTCACGTTCAGCGAGGATTAGACCAGATCAGGGACTCGATGGTCCAACGGGATGATCTGTGAACGTTGAGACCGATAGTACAACACCATGCGGTCGGGTGTCGGAATGTGCTCCGGCTCTAGATTGAGATCGCGGTCGCTCCATTTAGGTATCACAATTTTGCATAGCAAAATGGGGCCACGTTTTCAGCCTGTCCTTGTCGCGGGCTGGAACCGCGATTCGTCGAGTGCCTGGTGGATTAGGTGAAGGTATCCAACAACACTGGCGAGGAGTCGAAATGACCATCCAGATCATGGGCGCGGGTATTGGCCCGCTACACGTCGGGGGCCACCCTGGTCACTACGCTTGGCGCGTCAGCTACGAACGGGACGGCGGGCGCTACTTCCACGAGGTCGACAGCCGTCTGGCCCGGGATTCGATGGAGGCGATCGAGGTCGCAAAGCGCGAACTTGGGTTTTCTGACTAGCAGGTGATTGTCATGGAATTATTCCAGGAAATAGCCACGCGCGGGATGCTGCCGCTGCACGAGCTGTTCAAGAGATACGAGGACGGCGAATTCCCCCCGTCCCTATTTGTGCGGCTGTTCTTGGGCCAGGCCGCGCAGCAAGAGGCCGACGACGGAGAGCTTGATCGGTCGCGTCTTCTCGGCTTTGTCGAAGCCACAGAAGATTGGTTTCAGGACAAGATGCGCGAAACTAGACGCCATTCTCTGCTGACGGAACGCCGATTTGCCACCCCGCCTGGCCTCGCCGATGGCGCTTAACGCAACGTGAACTTTTGCGAGGCGCAGCTGCACCATAGCGAGGAAGTTGGCTGCAAGCTTGTCGTAGCGGGCGGCTACCCGGCGGAAGTGCCGGGATAAAGGCTTATTGAGCGAGCTGATCTCACGTTAGCCGGGGCGGAATGCGCAGTTGACAAGGATCCTCCCTTCGCCCGTGCCGCTGCAAGCAGCTTAGCGGCGAACTCAAGTCACCTTTGCGGAGATGCTGATCCCGAGCGATGTCGGTTCCGATATGGGCCGGTTCGCCCCTTACGTGCCCATGATCATGTCAGGTTCTCGAAAGTCAGCCCGAGTAGAAGACCTGCTCGGGTGAGCATGAACATGAGGCTAACGTGAACGCGCAAGACTTTAAGGCATTTAATGTGCCAGCTTCGTCGCAAGTGCAGCACGCGGTCCCCGAAGCGTCGCAGACGGACGAGGCCGTGCAATTTGAGCAGCACTTGGCCGAGGCAAGCCAAGCCTCTCCCATCGCCAGCAGGGACCCCGCCTATCCCAATCTGTCCACAGAAGACCAGAGCCTTATCGAGAGCGTGATTACTCAATATGCGGCTCAGAAAAAGCCAACACCTGGAACGGTTAGACACTATACGCAGGTACTTCATCGACTGGTGAATGATCTCCGCGCGCGCGGCCAAACGACCGATCTAGCAGACCACGAGTCCCTGCTCGAATACGCAAATACTTATTTTCCGAACGACTCAAATATTAAGGCGGGACTGAGCGTCCTTGGTGCGTATCATGACATTGACTCCAACTACCCTTGCCTGTCTCCGGAAGACCGGAGCCTTATCGATAGAATGATTACTCAATATGCGACTCAGAAAAACGTACAACCTGCAACGGCTACATATAATTCTACGGCACTTCGTCGACTAGCGAATGATGTCCGCGCTCGCGGCCAAACAATCGATCTAGCGGACTACAAGTCCCTGCTCGATCACGCTAATACTTACTTCCCGAAAGACGAATATATGAAGAGAGGGCTAAGCGTCCTTTGTGCGTATCATGGCCTCGACCCCGCCTATCCCAATCTGTCTACAGAGGACCGAAACTTTATCGATAGCGTGATTACTCAATATGCAGCTCAGAAAAGCCCAAAACCTGAAACGGTAAAACGTTATACTCGGGCGCTTCGTCAACTGGCGAATGATCTCCGCGGTCGCGGCCAAACGACCGATTTAGCGCACCACAAGTCCCTGCTCGAATACGCAAATACTTATTTTCCGAAAGACGGGCATATGAGGTCAGCGGTAGGAGTCCTTCGTGACTGTTATGCCCCTAATTCTGACGCCGCTCCTTCGAGAGCAGCGAAGAGACTGAGGACGCCGAACGATCTGGAAGAGGTTGTGGCAAACCGACAACCAAGTGCAAACGTCGCTTCAGAAGTAAGTAGCGCAGCACCGCAGGTTGCCTCAACAGGCGTCATAATCCGGGGGCAGTCGGACAAGCGGCCTTTTTATTCCGAGGATGCTGCCGCCGTCTTCGGGCTTGAGCAGGCCCTTATCCGGGGCGGCATGACCTCCAAATCGGCAAGGCAGCTTGGAAACGGCCTTGTTGGCTTTAGCCGTTGGCTGTTCGAAAACAACAGGCCGAGCATTGTTGCTCGGCTGGACAGCAAGTCGCTGAGCGACGATGAGGCCCTGTTCAAGTACTCCGGAGGGATTGATGCAAATCTCCTCAAAGCTTTGGAATATTTCCACACCTTTCGGAAAACGGGAGTGGTCGCGCCCACGCAACCTGGCCGCGCGAGCGCTAAGCTTAAGGCTTCCCACCAGAACGTGGCCCTCAATCCCGAAAGCGCTGTGCAGATGGTACCGCGTCGCACCGACGACGCCGCTGCGCAGCGCAGCGCGCGGCACGAAGCGAGTACTCGGCTAAAGGAGCTTCGGGAGGAACAGGACGGTCAACCCGCCGCCTCGCCTTTCGTTCAGGAGCAAGCCGCCTTCCATTCAGAGCAACTCCCTCAGGGGGAGCTTCGGCGAGTGCTGGATCATTCGGGTAATCAAGCCATGCCGTCCGCAGTCTCCGACTTTTCAGAGGAGCGACTGGAAAAGCAGTTCCATGACGAGTTTCAAGGATTAGGAGATAATCATCCTGCTCTGTCGTTTCCCATCGATCCGGAAGACCTTACTTTGGATCGCGAGCTGTTCTTTCCAGAGGAGCTCCTGCTAGCGTTTGATGACGAGCCAGCAGAGGAGCTTCAGGAATGGCGAGATGATCACCTCGCCCCATCGGCTTTTATGCAGGAGCAAACCGCATCCTGTTCAGAGCAGCTCCCTCGGGGAGAGCTTCGGCGAGTACTAAATCATCTGGAAGATGAAGCCACGCCGTGGGCAGGCGCCGCCGCTTCGGAGGAACTCCAGCGACTGGAAAAACAGTTGCATGACGAGCTTCACGGGCTAGGAGACAATCATCCTGATCTGTCGGTTTCCATCGATCTGGAAGAGTTTACTTGGGAGCCTGAGCAGTTCTCTCCACGGGAGCTTCGGCGACTACTTGATGACGAGCCCGCAGAGGCGCTCCAGGAATGGCGAGATAATCACCCGCGCATGTAGCGAATGACCGGCGCGACATTGCCCGATACGATCCCGTCTATAACTTCCGGCCCAGCGCAGAAATGCGGCGCGCTGATCGGAGCAGGCCGGGGGTCGCGTCACCCGCTCTGGGAAAGGCCCTGGTAGGACCAAAAGTGTTACAGCTCTGCGGGATGTTCGGCTCCATCCACGTATTCGACAACGGGGGCGAGCCCCAGGCCGACATCTATGACGAGCCGAACTCTCTCGGCTTCCGAACGGACGCGGCGCTCCGATGGTCCTTCAAGAACTTCCAGCCGGCCCACCGATCACGCCGATGCGCCGCCCAAAAGGGACGTCCTTTTTGCTGTCCTTTCCTGTCCCAAACCTCCGTCCGCTCGCGTTGCCGTTGATCGTGAAGGCCGGGAAGTCGATGACGAAATCGGCCTGCTGCTCCTGGCCGTCGACTTCGGCGGGGACAGCATTTCGAACGGCGCCCACGGCCGCAGGTCGCCGGCGCGCAGTCCAGTGCGGACGGCGTCCGGCAACTGCGGATTGGCGCCGCCTTCTTTCATGAGCACCGAGAATATTGGTGTGCCGTCGTCATAGTGCCGGCGTGACTAGCTGGAGCTGAAGCGCGGCCAGAACGCTGATGTCAGTGCGGTGTTCGATGGCCTCGCCCGCATCCTGGGCGGCTTGTACTAGGGCGGCCTCCTTGCGTTCGATCATCAATTTGTCAGCTTCGATTCTGGCCAGCTGCTTTTGACGCTCATCCGCCGGGACCGCGGCGGCATCGTCGCTGTTGGTGTCGATCAGTTCGTTCACCTTTTCGGTCAGAGTGTCACGAAGGACCCAACAGATCAGCCCGATCACATCGGGAACCTGGCCAGACGCTCTGCCCACAACCCGCGTGCCCGCATCGAGGACGGCAGCCATCAGATGGTGCTCCTGGAGGGTGACCGGCCATTTGATCTCACTCGCGTTATCATCAATCATAGCCGTGATACACGGCGCCCCACGTTCCGCCAGCCGTGCGATCAGCGCCGCCGCGTCTCGCTTCTTTGCCTCACTGGGAAATGGCGCATTGCGGATCCGGTGCGCCTCGGCCTCGAGTTCGCCAAGGTGCAGGCGCAGGCGGTTGAGAGCCTCACTGATCGGCTCGTCTCGATTTAGAATCTCCGACAGCGCGATTTGCGAGACCGAGGCAAGACGCATGCCCGACGGCAGGCTACCGCGAACCAGAAAGGCCCGGCAGCGGGATGCCAGGCTCCCACAGCTCCGCATGCGGGCGCCAGCGGTCGCCTCCCGACCGATGAGGCAACGCAACTTTTCAGCGAGTCCGGCGGCTTGCACGTCGAGGTCACGGATTTGCACGTCCTCCTCGTCCGCGCCGGGATCGCCGGCGGTGCGGGCCAATATCAGCCGTTTGCGGCGGGTCTCGACGCGATGAAGCTCGCCACGAGTCGCTCGCATCTCCTCGTCAAGCGGCACCCACGTTGATCGCGCATCCGCCGCACGATCCACAATCGCATCGAACCGCTGCCGAGCGCCCTCATCGGGCAGCAGGTCGACAGGGTCGATTTGAACGCAGCTTTTGGAATCTATGTGGTCATTCACGTGTCGTCTCGCAGTGTCGGATACCCAAGTATTGCTGGCATTGATTCGCAGCAGGCAATTTTTGCGTCGGCGCAATCGCGCGCGAGAGCGCCCGATGCAGCGCTCTGACGGCCGGCGTTCTTGGCTTCAGCAGCCGCCAGGCCTTCGCCCCGCAGCGCTTTCGCATACGAAACTTTCGGGTCTTCTCCTCCGGTTGGACGCAGGTCGATCTACAGATCTAACGGTCCAGAATCGGATCTAGAAGAAAGCGGGATCGAAATGAGTCCGGTCGTTTTGTCTCAGTGCAGGGAACCGAGCACTAACAACCAAGAGGACGTACCCCATCCGTTTGCGTCGCCACCACCCAGGCTCGTAGCGGGCATGGACATCTTGTGCGGCCGCTGCGATCGAGAGGTCGGAAGCAAGCCGCGGTGCAGTCTCGGCCATCGCGCGGCACAAGACCCGCAATGTCGAAGCCGTGCGATCGCGCGGGTCGCGTGACAAGCAGTGCTGGGCCATCGCCGGCGCGTAAGCCGCTTTAAATTCAACTCTTTACGTTGCCATCAACACCCACGCACCTTAAGCTCAATGGCCGTCGCATCAGCATTTCGCACAATGAAGACCTGACGAAGTCGCCCTCATTGCTGGACCGAGAGCGGACTTTCTAGGATGAAAAAGCGCCGGCAGAAGCGCTGAAGGAGTTGTTACAGTGAGAGGCGGAGCCGCGCTGGCCGCGTTGAAGCTGCTCCCTTCCAATCTCGATCGATATGTTCGGATCGGATGCGGAAACTCGGATTGTCGAACCCATGCTAGGCGAGGTAGCTGACGAGAAGCTGACAGGACGCCAAGTGTCTATGGCGCCGCTTTTATTGGGACCAGCTAGCGCGATCGCGCCAGATCAGTTACCGGCAATCAATCGCCCGCTCGCCGGATGCGACTAGCCCCCAGAATGACGAGAGACCCTTATCGAGCGCCAGAGACCGAGGGCAAATAGTCGAGACGCTGTGCGGCTCAGCTTCATGAGAGCACGGCGCAAGCCACACGCGCAAGAAACAGCGTGAAGCGAAAACTCTCAAGCAACTGGAAGTCGGTAGGCGGCGAAAGCCCATCGAGACCCGCATTCTCGATCGACAACCAGGCCCGACCTGCCCCTCCAAGGAGCGTCGCGCGCAGGTGCTGTCTAGGATGCCGCTGCACGCGCCACCGGCGGAGCCGGCGCATAGCGTCCTAGACAGTGACGAGCACGGCGCGACGGTTGTTTGGTCGGGTCGATGCGTTCAAATTCCAGTTGAAAGACAAGACGGTGTTTTTTCAGGCGACACCTGCGTTCCTTCCGCCGCTCGCTGACTTCGCGAAGGGAGCCAATTATCTCGTGCACGAAGCGTTGTACGAACGCGGTCTGGACGCCGCTGCGCGCCGCGTGCCGAACGCCGAAAGGTTGAAGGCCAGTATTCAGAGCCATTACACCCGCGCGGATGCGGTGGGCTGCATCGCAGCGATGGCGAACGTTAAAACACTTGTTCTCAATCATTTCGTGCCTGCGGGTGATAACAACGTGGCACCCGAGGTATCGAGGGACGCGGTTCGGACGACATTATGGAGGCAACATCGTTGTCGGAAGAGACCTGCTTCAGCTTCCGCTGTAAGTGAGAGGCTGGAGGACACTGGCCTTTTTCAACTTCCGCATGAAGCTCAGGGCTCGGGCTCCGCGCACCAGCATAACAAAGGACATGAACGCGGCGACAAGGAAAAACCCCGGCATTGGTGCCGGGGTTCTGTAATTCTCGTATTCTTCGATGCGGCTGGATCAGAAGTCCATGCCTCCCATGCCGCCCATGCCGCCGCCCGGGGGCATGGCCGGGCCGGCTGCGGCTTTCTTCGGCAGCTCGGCGACCATGGCCTCGGTGGTGATCAGCAGCGCCGCCACGGAGGAGGCGTTCTGGATCGCCGTGCGCACGACCTTGGTCGGGTCGATGATGCCCTTGGACACCAGGTTGCCGTACTCGCCAGTCTGCGAGTCGAAACCGTAGGCGTACTGTTCCTTCTCGAGGATCTTGCCGACGATCACGGAACCGTCTTCACCGGCGTTGATCGCGATCTGGCGGGCCGGCGCGGACAGCGCCTTGCGTACGATCTCGACGCCGGTCTTCTGGTCGTCGTTCTTGGTGCGCAGGCCCTTGAGCTGTTCGGCGGCACGGAGCAGAGCGACGCCGCCGCCTGGGACGATACCTTCCTCGACCGCCGCGCGGGTCGCATGCATCGCGTCATCAACGCGATCCTTGCGCTCCTTCACCTCGACCTCGGTCGCGCCGCCGACGCGGATCACCGCGACGCCGCCCGCGAGCTTGGCGAGACGCTCCTGCAGCTTCTCACGGTCGTAGTCCGAGGTGGTCTCCTCGATCTGCGCCTTGATCTGGGTGACCCGCGCCTCGATGTCGGCCTTCTTGCCGGCGCCGTTGACGATCGTGGTGTTTTCCTTGTCGATCATCACCTTCTTGGCGCGACCGAGCATGTTGAGGGTGACGTTCTCGAGCTTGATGCCGAGGTCTTCCGAGATCGCCTGGCCGCCGGTCAGGATCGCGATGTCCTGCAGCATGGCCTTGCGGCGATCGCCGAAGCCCGGAGCCTTGACGGCCGCGACCTTCAGGCCGCCACGCAGGCGGTTGACGACGAGGGTGGCGAGCGCTTCGCCTTCGACGTCTTCAGCGACGATGACCAGCGGCTTGCCGGTCTGCACCACGGCCTCGAGCAGCGGCAGCAGCTCGTTCAGCGAGGAGAGCTTCTTCTCGTTGATGAGGATGTAGGCGTCGTCCATCTCAACGCGCATCTTGTCGGCGTTGGTCACGAAGTAGGGCGAGATGTAGCCGCGGTCGAACTGCATGCCCTCGACGACGTCGAGTTCGGTTTCGAGCGACTTGGCTTCCTCGACCGTGATCACGCCCTCGTTGCCGACCTTCTTCATGGCGTCGGCGAGGAACTTGCCGATCTCGGCATCGCCGTTGGCCGAAATGGTGCCAACCTGGGCGATCTCCTCGTTCGAGGTGACCTTCTTCGAGTTCTTCTGGAGGTCGGCCACGACGGCCTCGACCGCGAGGTCGATACCGCGCTTCAGATCCATCGGGTTCATGCCGGCGGCGACCGACTTGGCGCCCTCGCGGACGATCGCAGCCGCGAGCACGGTGGCGGTGGTGGTGCCGTCGCCGGCCGCGTCAGCGGACTTGGAGGCGACTTCGCGCACCATCTGGGCGCCCATGTTCTCGAACTTGTCGTCGAGCTCGATCTCCTTGGCGACGGTGACGCCGTCCTTGGTAATGCGGGGAGCGCCGAACGACTTGTCGAGCACCACGTTGCGGCCCTTCGGACCGAGAGTGACCTTCACCGCGTTGGCGAGGATGTCGACACCACGCAACATGCGGTCGCGTGCGTCTACGCCGAATTTGACTTCTTTGGCTGACATATTGGTTTCCCTGAGTTGTCTTGGTCCCACCCTTGGCGAGGCGCCCGGCAGGCGCTCCTCAGGGGTGAGCGGTGCGAGCGGTTGGTTAGGCGGCTTTCTTCTTGGAAGCGGGGACGTCGAGCACGCCCATGATGTCGCTTTCCTTCATGATCAGCAGGTCTTCGCCGTCGATCTTGACCTCGGTGCCCGACCACTTGCCGAACAGGACGCGGTCGCCGACCTTGACGTCGATCGGGGTCAGTTTGCCGCTCTCGTCGCGGCCGCCGGGGCCAACGGCGACGACTTCGCCCTGCGACGGCTTCTCCTTGGCACTGTCCGGAATGATGATGCCACCCGCGGTCTTCTCTTCGGCGTCGATGCGCTTGACCACGACGCGGTCGTGAAGTGGACGGAATTTCATGCAGCCCTCCTAAGCATTTGCACGATTTGAGGATTTTCAGGTATTAGCAATCGATTCCCGCGAGTGCTAATCACGGGCCGAGCTGAAATAGGATTGGATTTTTGCGGGAGCAAGGGACTCTGGCAGAAAAATGCAGCTCACGTCGAATGCGACCCGGTACATGGCGCGCGTCGGCTTCGAATATCCGAACGATGTCGGCAGCCGGCTCGCGCAAGACGGAGTTCCAGCCTTCGCGCATCGACCTGCCGCCGCCTACCCCCTGCTCTCCAGTCGTGCTCGCGGTGAAGGATTCGGCGCCTTACCTTCCGGAGCCTCGCGACGTGATCAAAACCCCGCTTGGCCACCGAGTGACGCAACGTCACATTTCCCGCGGCTACCCTCATCCATGTCCTGTCCGTATTGTTACGATTAACTCCCTGTTTGCATTTGGGATCGGGCGATCTAAGCTTTAGTCGAGTATGGAGCTCCCTTGTCGACTAAGAACAGCTCTGACGAGGTCGCACAGACCTTCCGTCTCTTAACAGCCTTTCGTGCGCTGCGAACTTCTGCCGACCGTCGCCTTCGCACCTTCTATAGCCGGCCACGGCCTGGCCTGAAGTATTCGGAGGAATGGCGCTCTCTGGTCCGATCCAGCGAGCTCGGTGACGATATCAAGAACGCCATTGGCGATCTTCCCATCTCCATCCCGGGACGATCCGCAGTCGACGTCTTCGGTCGTCTGATCTCGATCCGCGCCCTATACGATGAACGAGAAAGCCTACATTTGCGGGAGGTATCAAGCCGAACGTTCTGGGGACTATCGAAGGTCCTCGACAACCGGTCCGACCTCATTGCGGCTTTGCTTGGAATGGCGGAATGTCCCTACCCCGCTCAGCCGATCCATCTGAACATTTATTTTTCGGGAGCTTTTTCCTGGATACTGTTCATCGAGAACAAGGCGTCATTCGAGCGCGCGATCCGCGACGCCAGAGAAGCGCTCACGCATGGACGATTCACTCCCTATGCCGGCGCTGCCTTGATCTATTCTAGCGGCTTCATGGGAACGGCCGGACGGATGCGAAAATCGTCCGGCTCTAGGGCGTTCTATTGTCTGGACGCTGTCTCTGCTGCAACCGAGTTAGAGGCCTTCGACGCGGCCTTCTACAGCGACATCGACGTCGACGCAGCCTTCTGGGGCGACCTCGATCATGCCGGCATGGCCATTCTCTGTAGCCTCCGGACCAACTTTCCTTCCGCGCAAGCGTGGGAGCCAGGATACGCGCCCATGGTAGTTCGCCTCGCTGCCGGGGATGGCCACGCTCCAGAAGAAGCCAAGAAAACTGGCCAAAAACCGATTCTATCGACGGGCTGTAAGTTCGCCGACAGTGTTTTGATTCCCGCCTTGACGAAACACGGTCGATTCATTGACCAGGAATGATTGGCTAAGGCCGCTTGTCGGCCGCAGACCTGCTGCCCTCTCCGGAATTCTTCCGATCGCCGCGGCCGAATTGCAGCGAGAAGCCGCCTCCCCGTTCGGCCATCGCGAACGACCGGCCCGGCGAAAAGTGCAACGACGCAAATTCACTCAACGTGGTTGACGGCTGCATGCCTTCAGATTTGGGTGCCGGCACCTCCGCTGAACTCGAGGAAGAGCGTCGACTGCTGTACGTCGCGATGACGCGGGCGAAGGATCACCTCCACTTGGTCGTGCCGCAGCGCTTCTTCACGCACGGACAGCATTCCCAAGGAGACCGTCACGTCTATGCGTCACGGACCCGCTTCATTCCGGAGAAGCGGCTAAATCTGTTCGAGAGGACGAATTGGCCCAGTATGTCGGCTGCGGCGGCCGCGCGCGGTGCTGGCCGAGGTCCTCGGATCGACATCGGTGCCCGAATGCGCGGCATGTGGCGCTGAGAACGGGCTTGACTGCAGCTTGACGAAACCCTCGCCAGGTCCTGAAAAGATGAGGCTGCATGCCGAGCGCCGCCGTCGACGGCTGCTGTATCGCTCAACGATCGCTTGGTACGCTTCGGACATTTCGGTTCGAGCGGCGAATTTCCCACGAGCGTCTTGGGAGACCGCATTTTGGCTCGATGACGGACTGGATTTGCCTCCCTAGCACTGGTAGCATTCGAAGCGTTTCACAACTTATTTCGCATCCGTAATCCCATTGTCGTACTTGCCCTCCAGACTGAGTGACATTTCCGAGGTCCTCGCATGGCCGAAGCACCCTCCACGACTGCCATTCCGGTAAAACCCACGGCTTTCCAGCACAGGATGTTAGCTCTGTCGGAGCACTTGGCCGGCACCGGCGCGATCAAGATGGTCGCCATAGGTTCGTCCACGACCGCCGGCGAAGGTGACATCGTTCCTTACCCGCAACGTCTCGAGAGCGCCCTGCGCCAGCGGTACCAAGGCCACGTCTTCGACGTCCTCAATCGCGGCGTCGGCGGCGAAGAGGCACCCGATGAAGCGAAGCGATTGCAGAGGGACGTCATCGCCGAGCGGCCGAGCGTGGTCATCTGGCAGGTCGGCACGAATGCTGCGTGGAAGGGATATGACCTCGGCGTAGTTGCCGAAGCGATTTCCGACGGCCTGGCGATGCTCTCGCAGCTCGGCGCGGACGTAATCCTGATGGATCCCCAATACGTGCCCGCGCTACTTACACCGGCCGATACGAAGGAAGCCGGCGAGCGAATGGTTGATCTGATCAAATCCGCCGCCGAAGCCGCGCGCTACCCGGTCAACGTATTCTACGACATGATGCGGCGTTGGCACCTCGTGGAGCACGTCTCCTTCGATCGCATCGTCGATCCGCGGGACGGCGACCGGCTGCATCACAGCGACTGGAGCGCGCGCCGAATGGCCGAAGCACTCGCCGACACGATCGTCACTGCCGCAGCCCGTCAGGCCTGACGTTTCACCAATTTTGACCAACGAACGAGGACCGCCGCATCATGTCGAGACTTGCAGCCACATTGTCGCTCCTGGTCGCCCTTCTGCTCCCGCAAGGGGCGTTCGCGTGGAACGCCACGGGGCATCAGATCGTGGGCTCCATCGCCGACCAGTTGCTGACCGTGAACGCGTCCCGGCAGGTGAAGCTGCTCCTGGGCGTCGGACTGCGCGAAGCAGGTCCGTGGCTCGACTGCGTGAAGAGCGTCCGCAAGCAGCCGGACGGAACCCTGTCCTATTCTCCACCTAAGGAGGAATACGACAAGCCCTGTAAGGCATTTTCGAACGACCATTCCGCGATGATCGACTACGTCGGAAGGAACTGGATGAATTGCGTGTATCCCGAGGTGCCGAACACCAGCGCCAACACCGGCTGCCACAACACGTATCACTTCGACGACGTTGCGGTTCAAAGGGACCGTTTCGACAGGAACTACGTCGGTACCAACGACCATGATCTGGTCGCGGCGATCAACGCCGCGATCGCCGTCCTCCTCGACCGACCCGCGCCGCCGCCGTTCGATATCAAGAACAAACGTGAAGCCCTTTTCATGCTCGCGCATCTTGTCGGCGACCTCGGCCAGCCGCTCCATGTCGCCGCGCCCTATTTGGGACCCGACGGCAGCCTCGTCGATCCGGACGTAACCCACACGATCGATCCGAGCACCGAGACCGCCGGCGGCAATTGGATCAAGGATGGCGCAAGCGACAACTTTCATTCCGAGTGGGATGACAATCCGAAGGACCTGACGGATACGGCGCCCCAAGCCCTGGTCGACGCAGCAAGAGCACTCCCGCCCCAGACCGGCGCGATTGAGGACTGGTCGGTCGCCTGGGCGAGCGACACGATCGCAGTCGCGAAGAGGGCCATGGCCAAGGTGAATTACACCCAGACTGGACCGAGACTATGGTCCATCGATTTCCAGGACGGCCACGACGCGTATTTCCGCGACGCGGACCAGACCAAGAAGGACCAGTACGTCAAATGCGGCGCACGCCTGGCCGCGATCCTCAACAAGATCTGGCCGTAACACCGCCTGGACTTCACGAAAGGATAGACGCAGATGTTCGACGCACCTCAAGGGCTGTACACCGCAACGGAGCTCCTCGACGGGTTCAATCCGGAACACACCCTCGCCTTCACCAAGACCTTCGATTTCTCGGTATTCCGGGCGTTTGTGAAGGAAGGTGGTGCCGTGCCGAAGACGCTGGATATCAGGCGCAGACAAGCGGAGCATGATTCATGCATCGGGGATGGCCTGCGCAGATTCTTGAAGGCGCACGACCGCCCTTTGGTCGGGATCATGGGCGGGCACTCGGTCCCTCGCGACGATGCTGCCTACCGCGATCTGGCACTCCTCGCCGGACATCTCAACGAGCGTGGCTACCTCATCGTGACCGGCGGCGGGCCGGGAATCATGGAAGCCGCGCACTTCGGGGTGGTCTTCTCCGGGCGGAACGCGGCCAAGTTCGACGAAGCGCTCGCTTTGCTGAAGGGTACCCCGAGATTTCCCAATCTTGACGGCCTGATCGACAGCGACGGTAACGTCGCGCCCGATATGGAAGGAAAGCTAATCCAGGCACGGGACTGGCTGGCGGCTTCGCTCAAGGCGAGATCGATGGCCGAAGGCGAGCTCCCCGTCAGCCTGGCCATTCCGACATGGCTTTATGGCGCCGAGCCCACGATGCCGTTCGCAAGCCACTACGGGAAGTATTTCCAGAACAGCATCCGCGAAGAGGCGCTTGTGAACAACTCCCGCGCGGGCATCGTCTACGGGCACGGCGGTGGCGGAACGCTGCGCGAGATCTTCCAGGACGTCGAATTGAACTTCTACGCCAAGGAGCCGAAGGATTTCACGCCGATGATATTCTTCGACAAGGCCGGCTTCTGGACCAGCGAGCCGGACATCAAGGGCACCGTCGTCGTGCATGACAGGATAAAGCTGGATCAGGTCGTACCGAATATCCTGCGCACAGCCCGCCTTAAGATAGATAAGGACGATGCCAAGGTGAAGGAGTGCCTCGACAAGATCTATTTCGGCGACGTCTATGACGACATTGACCGTATCCTGCGGGCCCACGCGCCTACCGCGCAGTCGAACCGCGCATTCGCATTGAACGCCCAGCCCTTGAAGGTTTCGATCTCACGGATCAATCGCGCCTAGGAACACGGCTAGCTGCCCTGAGCGTCAATTGCGAGGATGTCGATGAAGCGTCCTCCGGCGTCAAACTCGACGCCCGTAAGTTCTTCCTCCTCATAGAGACGCAAGCCGGGCTCGATCCGACCGAGGTTCTTAACGAGATAGTTTTGTAAATCGCGTTCGAACGCAAACCCATTCGATGTCTCGACACATCATGATCAAGCTCGTTGCCTGTTTGCGACGTTGGCTCCTCCTTTTCCATGTCCTTCTTGTAGAGAGGAGGGCTATCTATTTCCGAATTCCATAGTCGGTACTGATCCGGCCCCAACTTGTAGAAAAAGATCGTGGCCGCTTCCCGGCTTAACGTTGGAATGGTGTCTGCGATTATGATTGTTGACCGACATACCATCGACATGCATGATCGAGCAGGAGCCAAGCGATCAGAGCGCTCCCCTCATCCGACATCAATGGAACTCTGTTTTTCGAGGGAGAGCTTGGCTAAATAAGGGATGGGCCCCCGAGTATCTGTCGACGGCGTACACGACCATCTCATTCTTATGTCTCCGCCGATATTGACTGGCGCGGGGCGAAAATGGCTCGATTGCGTGTCAGTCACGGAGCGGTCATGCAGTTTCAATCGGGTCCCCAGCAAGCATCGGACAAAAACGCTCGACAGCGTGTGCGGATTCCGCTCGGTGTCGCCCGGCTTTCCGAGATGATCTCGCCCACCTTTCCGATTTGAAGTCGCCCACCATTCCGGGATGATGTCGCCCGGGGTATCGCAAGAGCGAATCCGGGTGACGAGGCCTCTTCTGGCTCCCTTAAGGTCCCCCTTTCGGCTTTGCGAAGGGGGACCCTGGATGCCGACGGAGAGGCTTGTGACGCGCCGTGTGCGCGATGTGATCAGGATGAAGGCGGCTGGACTGCCGAGCCGCGAGATTGCTCGGCGGATGGGCGCGGCGCCCTCGACAGTGCGGCTCACCATCCGGCGGTTCGAGGCCGCAGGCCTGAGCTGGCCGTTGCCCGACGAACTCACGGGTGCTGTCCGTACTTAAGCCCCAGTGTTCTAAGTTGATTTTTGCAGTGTCCTACTTTGGATTAAGCGAACGGAAACCAATACTTAGCCGTTGTTCTCGGTAACTACTGAGTCGCGCGGTGGATGTTCTGCACATAGCAATCGTTATGGTCCGCCAACTGTTCTCCATCCACAGCGATGGAGTGTTACCGGGGTTCTCCGTGGGGGAACGGAGTTCCGACAGAAACAAGTCTCGCGCGTGTGCGTTGATAGGTCGATCAATCCGGGTCACGGCCATGGTTGATAAACGCATCATCAACCGCATCTACCGATCGCACAACTTGGACTCCCGGATAGTCGAGGAAGCGATCAAGGTCTCAGGGCGAGCATTTCAGCTACTCAGGGACAATCCGGCGCCTGACACATTCATCGGTCGCAAGACGCAGGAGCCATTCCCGCAAGAGGAAAACCGGTATGGCTGGACCGAGAAAAGGGCGGCGCAACGACACTTCTTCCAAGCGAGCCCGAGCCAGGTTGCGCGAGCTGATCGCCAAGTCGAAGAAGATCAGGCCGCTTTCGGAAAAGAAGGCCGCGCCGCCCCCTGAGCCGCAGAACGAGCCAGCGAAAGAGTAAGGCCGCCTCAGTTGGCGGCCTCTTTCAGTATGGGGGCGGCTTTATGGGAGATTCGGACGTTTCTTGAGGCCCCTTATCGTCCCTTTTATCGTCGTCCTTCACCTTGAAGCTTCGGTTGGGGTACCACTCCTTAAAACCCCATGTACCGCGCCCCACGCGCACCACGTCACCGACGTCGGCCATACGGCGCGTAAGCACTGAGCCAATCGTATTGGCGGGCTCTTTCGAGTTCATATGAAGCCCACCAGCCTTAAACATCGCGGCAAGTTCCGGATTCTTAAGTGGGGTTCGCTTGGATGCCAGAAGGGCCTTAGCCGCGTCCACAATAGACATGCCAAGGAGGGCTCCCGGGTGCTCTAGGGAGCCATTAGGTACCGCAAGTAGTTGCCGCGACAACCTCTGGTTCTTGCATAGGCCTATGCCACTTTTTCCCGATCCCGTAGTCGCACGGACTGTTTCCCAATGTTTCATCGGCTACGAAGGAGGAACCGGCGCAGTTTGTGGGGACGCTTACATGCCGATCAATCGAGCCAAGCACTGGACTGCTGAGGATGACATTGCGCTGATCGCGCTCACCGGCGTACCCGGGATGACGCAGCGGGAAATCGCAATCCAACTTGGACGCAGCGAGGCTGCCGTTAGCGCCCGGCTAACGACCATCAGGAAAAGCGGCTGCATGAATACCGATCCCCAAGTGTCCTAGTTTGTTCTTCCGAGTGTCCTAACTAGGACAGCACCAACTCACGGACGCGGCCCTGGCGGCCCGCCTGTTCGCCAAGACCGGCAACGGTAATCGGCAGGGTCATCGCCGCATCGCCGAGCCCGACTGGGCGGCGGTGCACCGCGAGCTCAAGCGCAAGCACATGACGCTGTCGATCCTGTGGGAGGAGTACATCGGCGCGAGCCCGGCGGATACCGGTACTCGCGCTTCTGCGAGCTTTACCGCGCCTGGGAGGGACGCTTGTCGGTGACGATGCGCCAGGCGGACGCGGCCGGCGACAAGCTGCTCGTCGACTACGCGGGGGCGTGCCAGTGGTGGTCGACCGCCTCATTGGCGAGCGGAGGAAGCCGCAGATCTTCGTCGCCGTGCTCGGCGCCTCGATCTTCACCTACGCGCAGGCGACGTGGACGCAGGGCTCGCCGACTGGATCAGCGCCCATGTTGGCGCCCTCGCGGCGATCGGCGGCGTCCCGACGCTCTTGGTGCCTGACAACACCAAAGTCGCAGTCATCAAGGCGAGCCTCTGCGACCCGCAGATCAATCGCACCTATGCGGAGATGGACGCGCATTACGGCACGGCCGTCCTGCCCGCGCGGCCGCGCAAGCCGCGCGACAAGGCCAAGGTCGAGCAGGCTGTCCTCATCATCGAGCGCTGGCTGCTCGGCCGCCTGCGCCACCGCGTCTTCTACAGCCTCACCGAGGTCAACGCAGCGATCGGCGAGTTGCTCACCAGGCTCAACGAGGAGCGGCCGGTCCGACGGCTCGGCGTGACGCGCCGCCGGCTGCTCGAGGAGGTCAACCGGCCGGCGGTCAAGCCGTTGCCGGCAAGGCCGTACGTCCTCGCGGAGTGGCGGATCCGCCGCGTCAGCCTCGACTACACGTCGAGGTGGAGAAGCATTATTACAGCGTTCCGCATCGCTTCGCGCGTGCCGTTGACATGCCGCTTCGCTTGGACAACGCCAGGCGTTGCCCACATGCCCACAGCAACCGCAACAGAAGCAGAAGAAGTTCAAGCCGCGATTCCAGGTTGACCACGCGGCTCGCCAAATGCCAGAGAAGCTGCCGCCAGAACGCCTCGTCACCGGGCGAGATCAAATCGGAAAGGTGGGCGACATCGTCTCGGAATCCCCGAGCAACTTCACATCGGTATACCCGGGCGACTTCGTCGGAATCCGCATCACTGTTCTCAGATTCGGCTTCCGGCCCAGGGCAATGTCTGCTCTGGGCCGTCCGTCGGAGACATCTCGATCGCCGCATCAGAATACTGACCAAGATCGGCGACGTATGACCGTCACGCTAACCAGGCGGGTGGGCAACGGCATTTTCGTGTCAGGCCAAGCCCAGCACTGGCTTACGATCTGCCCCGCCGAGTTGGCGGCGCGCTCCTTAACTCGCCAAAGCGGTGGGCCTTCATCTTATCGAGTTCAGCTTCGATACGGTCCAGCGAGAGACCCGTAACGCCAAAGCGTTCAAACAACGACGCAATCAATGGATGAAGCCTGTTGCCAACCGGCAATGAAACCGGCAATTTCATGGACTTATTTTTATATAACCTATTGATTTATTTATATTACAACATGCAATGAAAGCGGCAAAATGACTTCCACCACAGCGATGGAACCTGTTTTTCCGGAGGAAAACAAGGCGCTATCAGACCTTGCAACCGATCTGGTTGCTAGAAGTAATGCCCTGATGGGACGCCTCCATCCGCTCATTCAGGAGGGCATCGGCGATCTGGTCCGCTCGATGAATTGCTACTACAGCAATCTCATCGAGGGCCACCACACCCATCCAGTCGACATTGATAAGGCTCTGGCCGGCGACTATAGCGCGGACCCCGAAAAGCGCGACTTGCAGCTTGAAGCGCGGGCACACATCGACGTCCAGCGGAAGATCGACCTCGGCCTGGCGCCGCAGCCTTCTACCTCCGCCGAGTTCATCCGCTGTGTGCACAAGGAGTTCTGCCAGCAACTGCCGGAAAACCTGCTTGTCGTGTCAGACCCCAAGTCCGGCAAGGAAGTGAAGGTCATTCCGGGCGAACTGCGACAGGTCCACGTACAGGTCGGGCGCCACATTTCACCAGCGCCAGAAGACCTGGCCCGCTTCCTGGCACGCTTTGCGGAGGCCTACGGAAACATCAAGCTTCCCAAAATACAACGCATCATCGGTGTGGCGGCGTCGCATCATCGTCTTTTGTGGATTCACCCGTTCGCCGATGGCAACGGTCGCGTTACGCGCCTCGTCTCGCATGCCTTTCTTAAGGAGCTAGGCATTGGTTCAAGCCTCTGGTCAATTTCACGCGGACTTGCTCGGGCTGTCGACAAGTACAAGGTGGGCCTGCGAGCCGCCGACGAGCCGCGCCGGGGCGACCTCGATGGTCGAGGCAATCTCACCCAAGCTGGCCTGGTGGATTTCTGCACGTTCTTTCTGTCGAGCTGCGTTGACCAGGTAGCATTCATGGAATCGATGGCCCGCTGGGCTTCTTTCACCTTGCCGAGGATTTCTGCCCCGCAACGGTGCTTTCTTGCAGCCGTGGCTTTGGCGCTCTCAATGCTCGCAAATACGAGCTCGTGCTCTATCATTGATAAGCATTCGATCGAACTGACGCTCAAAGCCGTCGCGTCCGTGTATTGAACAGTGTGTTCGGCGATGGTGCGGCCGCTATTTATCAGGGGGGCGGAGCCGGGCTCAACGACACAAAGCGCGGGATGATGCCCGTCAATGGCCTGGGCATACGACGCATGTTACGCAGCATCAAACTTGTTTGTTGCATCTCTTCCGTCCATCTTGCGAGCAGATGGGTGACAGTTGGCGTCAAGCCACTTCATGCTGTACGCCGATCAGACCGGGCCTTCCTGCGGCGCCGCCGCGACCTGCGACGGCGATCGCAGGGAGCAGGATGCGGCTTAGCGGCATCCAACGCCTGCGTATGAACATCGTTGGACGAGGGATCGATGGTTGATTGGGGCCGCTCTCTTTGATCGGCGACCGCTCTTTCGAGCGCAGAGAGGAATTGCCGGCCCTCTTGCGTGATTTGCCAGCCGAGAGCATCGCGAACGACAAACTTCGCCGAAAAGATATTCAGTTCCGGCGCCTGTTCGGCCAACCGCTTCATTCGATCGGTCCAGTCGCGGCCGCTGTTCATCAGGATCTCCACGGCGCGCCGGACTTCGGCAACAGAGGCGCGCCCGGCGGGCTGACCGGCCAGCACTTTCAGGACGGTCAGCTGGAAGGACACTTGTCGTGTCTCCGATAGGCTGTGCGGTGCAGTTCCCTGCAATGGATCAAGGCTTAGGCTGCATCGTCAACAACATGGCGCCGTTAACCTCAACTATTTTGGCTAATCCGGCGCGCCGCGTCCTGAAATCGCGCGCCGGCTCATGCGCGAACGGTCCTCGCGCGGGAACGGATGTCAGCGCCGCAGGCTCGTATCGTCCATAACGGACGAACTCGCCTCGGTAAGTTTCCTTCAGAAGCGACAGCACAGGCTTTGAGCCGTGAGCGATGTCGCGCAGCAAGACGCTGCGGGACATGGGCGGCGTACACCCCCTGCCCGCTCGGCAAGAGCGTACGGTTCGGACCCTTCATAACACCGGGGTTATCGTGTCAGGTCGGCACTGCACCAAGGGCAAAATCCGGAACTTGCCGTGCCATCGGCGAGCGATGCCTCGATTGAAGAGTGCCATGGGGCGCGCGGCAAAGCCTCAGTCGAAAGCGACGGTCGTAAAGGACCGTCCGGCGCACCATATACAAGGCATCGCCGGACAGGTGCGAGATCATAGGTTGCAGGAGGCAGCCCGGAGGTGCACTTCAATCAGCCAACCCGAAGATCCTCAGCTGACGTCTTGCCCGAGCGTCCGGCCTTGAGCTCGTAACTGACCCGAGCTCCCTCTTCGAGGGTGGTGTAACCGGCCTTTTCCACGGCACTGATGTGCACGAACACATCGGCACTTCCGTCCTCCGGCCGAATAAAGCCATAACCCTTGCTGGAATTGAACCACTTCACAATACCCATTGCCACGGCGGCATCTCCATCAGTGAACCTTCGTGATCTAGCGAAGAGTCTCGCAGCCATCAAGGTGGGCGGCAAAACGACGCTCGTCCGCGGCGGCAGTCACGTCCGCAACTTTCCTGCCCGATGACTGCGATGCTGACTCGTTTGTGCAGCGGCTGTAGCAATACCCTGACGTCGGAGATCTTCAGGGGAGCGGGATTCGGATGGCCGTTCAGCCTGCAGCTCAATCATCGCGCGCCACCTTCTTACAGGAAAGTTGCAGAGCCAAGGACGTATCGTGCGCATCCGGAGCCGAGCTGGAATGAATGCTGCGATCCCCCTTGCAGAACCAGGCGACCGCAAACTCCTTTGCGCACCCCGGCGCAGGATCGGCAATCCGTGCCGCCTCTGTACGAAACGTACACCCGTTCTTACCATCACACGCTTCTGCAAGTGCATCCGTGGTGTTGCCGCGCGCTGACATCCAGCGGCAATTGCCGCCATACGTGCCGGAAACAACCGAAATACCCGATTGCGTGATGGCATTGCCGGCCGCACCCCGCAGCGCATATGCGGCCGCCGCGCCAACAAGTGCGGCAAAGCCGACAGTTCCCAATCGCACCAGGAGCCTGCGCTGTCCCGCCGAGGCCGCCTGATAGGCGCCGCGAATTCGCCGCCGGGCCGGTACCTCGAAGCCGAAATGCAACAGGATCGCGGCGCAAGTCGCCAAGGCGAAAGCGAGAGCGAACGCACCGAGATGTCCAAGCAGTTCGCTCGCTGTTTCCCAACGCACCACCGGAAAACGCCGGAAGATGATGATGTGTATAAGATAAAGGGCAAAGCTGGCCTCGCCCAGAAAGACAAGCCACCTTGCCGACAACAGCCGTCCTGCAGTGCTGCCGGGCTGCGCCGCCGCAACAAGGATGAGCGCAACCGGTGCTGCGAGAGCGATATTGTTGCGTGTAATATCGAACAGGCTCATGGAAGCCTCAAATGGCGGCTTGTGGGCGGTAAACCAGAACACCCAGCTAATCGCACTGAGGCCAACAATTGCCGCGATGTCGAGCAGAGCGCGAGACGGCTTGAAGTCCTGCGCCGACCACACCTCATGGAGCCTTGCCAGGCAACAGCCGAGAACGAACTCCCACACCCTGCAAAACGGCGAAAAGTAGACGATCCATAGGATCAGCGTGTTCTTCCAATTCGGCAGGGCCGCCTCGGTGCCATAGGCATGAAGCGCAAACAGGTTGATGCGGCCCTGCAGCATGAGCACCGCAAGGTCGATGCCAAGCTCGATTGCGACGGCTCCGACGGCGCAAACGACCGCGGCGGGCACAGTTCTGATCTGCGCAAGCAGAGGGCAAACGAGCGGAAAAACGAGATAGAAAAACCACTCGGTGCTCACCGACCAGGAGATGATGCCGACCTCCTCGTACTGCCAGACGGGAGCTACTCCGGCGATATTTGCGAAAAACCAGGTTTGAACCATCCCGAGTTGAAACGGGACAAGGTGCGTTGAGAATCCTTCGGCCGGCGGCTCGGTTCCGAGGAGCCACGGCCAGACAAACGGTCCGGTCAGCAATTGAACGAGAAAGAGAACAACAAACAGAGGATAGATCCGCGCTATGCGCGCCACGAGAAAGTCCGGGATCGCTTTCCGCGGGCTGCTCACAATCGAGCTGCCATAATTATATTGAATGACAAAGCCACTCAGCGTGAAGAAAACCGACATTCCGAGCAGGCCGAGTGTCCCGACGCTGATATCGAGCCCGAGGCTCGGTCCCTGCAAGAACACGCTGCCGCCGTGAGACAATGCGACCGCTGCCGCCGCGACAAACCGGATACCGGTCAGCGCGGGTATCTGCTTAACCATCGATGTCGCTCGTCATTTGCGAGGTGGGTACAAATCTTGGCGATCGATGGCACCAAAGGCTGGCGGCTGAACACACCGCTAAAGGCAGGAAGACTGATCGCATCGCGCGAACTTGCCATGCGATCAGCCAAACTCCTGCGGAAGCTCAAATCGGTGATAAGAGCGCCCGTGCAGCTTAGTGGGTATCCGGCCAGCGCTGAAACTCTGACTTCTGGTAGGGCTCCTCGGATCCATATTGCGACCGGTTCTCGCCCAAGCTATGTCCCCTGACTGTCATACTTGAACCGCGCCATTGTCTCACCGGAAGCCTTCCCGAACAAGTTGGCGCCAGCCAATTTGCTCCGCTGCGAAGGGAGCTTAGGGCGCAAGGTCCCGATGAAAGTCCAAGGTCAAAGCAACAGGTTTTCGTCACCGGCAGCCTCACAACGGATACATGCACCGGTTCACGTCCCACGCGGAAAAGCCGCGAGCTATCATCAGCCAGCCAACACGAGATTCGCGTGCAGCGGCGGAGTTGCACAAGGTGCCCATCCTCGCGAGACTTTTACGACGAGGTTCGTCCTTACGCCTCCGCCACCAGCGCGTTCAATCTTTTTGACAGCGACTGCCAAGGAATCTCGCTGCGGATTGGTGCAGCAATTTACTATTCTCGTCCTGCACGACCGGACGCGCTTTCGCTTGAGTCTGGCGTGCCAGAGAAGGAAAGGAACGCGTGATGAAAAAGAAGATCGCTGAGATCAAGACCACGATCCGCACCACCACTCCGTACACGGGTACGCTCTAGGTTGGTGCGACGGATGCCTGGATGCATCTACCTGATGAGAGCATTGCAGCATCGGAGGGTGGTCGTTTCGACCACCCTCTTTTGCGACAGTTCGGGAGAGTAAAATGGTTGATCTGATCCAGCAGCGCGTGGTTTCAGCCATATCGGCATCCGTCGAGCTCAGTGCGATCACGATTTTGAAGGCGGAAGCGGGCATGGCACCAGTGCCAACGATCAAATCGGCACTCGCGAGCTCCAATTCAAATTTCTCGATCACTGACGGCGACTGGCGGACCGGCGGCTATCTTGCTGGGCTGCAACCCCTCATTGACGCCGAACTAAGGTGGGCCACAGAAAATAGGCCCAAACTGGTTGAGGCGGCACAACAATCCTTGAAGCGGCTATTTCCCCTCCTAGAAAGCGGCGCCTTTACCGTGCCGAAGGATCTCACCAATACCTCGAGCAAGGAGGAGCGTACCCGGTTCTATCATCATGAATATCAAAACAAGCTCCTGGTCGGCCTGGCCGAATTCCTGATCAACTGCGCCCGACAGCTCAACGAGCGCCACATCATCGTCATCGATCGGGCGGCGGCCCTGTCCGGCTCGGCCAAGAATCTGATCAAGCTACTCGTCAGGCTGGACGACGATGCGCGGCTGTTTCGGTTTGTCCTGGTCGATTATGAACAGCGCCTCTATTTCCCGGACGCCAACGAGGTCCATTTCGGCAGATATAGCTCGCAAGAGCTATGCTCGATCCTTGACCGAGACCTACCTGCCGAGAATCGACGGCAGATCTACGAGGCAAGTGGCGGCAATCCGTTGATTGCGGAGGCCTTGAGCAAATGCGCTGCGGCAGGATTACCAGTCGTCGGCTATCTCGACCCGACCGCGACCGTGGACCTCTATTTAGCCAGCCTCGATACCGGAGAACGCCACGCTCTTCTCAAATCATACATCGAATCCGACTGCACGACGCCTGACCTGATCGCACAGCGAAACTATGCGACCTTCGAGCCGGCGACCGCAGATCATCTGCACGAGCAGTTGCACCACGCTTGCCTGGAGCGTTATCTGGCGGGCAAGGCGCCTCTCGTTATGCTTCATGCGTTATCGGTACGGGACAAGTACAAGCGTCTGGAGCTGCTTGCAGAACCAAGTCAGATCCTCCAGAGCATTGGCCTGTACGATCTCTGGTTTGGCTATTTCGGAGAGATTTTCGCCGATCCCGCGCTTCGCACCTACGGCTCCGGGGATGCCAGCGTGAATGCCGCCTTCATCAACGCGGCTTTTGTGCTGTACTCACTCGGCTGCGGGCGGGTGTCGGTGCCCTATCTGGATGAATTCTACAAAACGTTCCCAAAGAGCCGATACACGCCCACCGTTCTCTATGCCCAATCCATGACGTATGGGCGCTATCAGCAGCCGGTCAACCTCACGCTGGCCGAAGAGTATGCGTTACGGAATTTGGAGACCATCGAGCGGGATTTCAGGGAGCACGACAAGTACGATTACATCAAGGTGTTTGCCGAGAACGCCTATGCCTACATCAAGGCCAAACAGCAGAAGTACGACGAAGCCCTCGCCCTTTGCGCCGAAGGCCTTGGCAAGATGCTCAAGGCGTATGGCGACGAGCGCTTCAAGCTTCACCAATCGATTCTGGTCTACAACACCAGTCAGGTCTATGAACTCATCGACGAACTATCTCGGGCCGAGAAGCAGCTGCGTGAGGCCATTGCCTATGATCCCTACTATGGAGAGTATCACAACGACCTGGGGAACCTGCTTTCGAAGGTCGCTGGACGGGAAGCTGAGGCTCTGGAGGCCTATGCGCGCGCCATTGAACTTTGCCCACCCTATTATGAAGCCCACCTGAACAGGGCCGCACTTCGCAGCAGAATGGGGGATGCCGCTGGCGCACTCGCCGATCTCGACAGGACACTTGTCGTCAAGCCAAACGAATGGCGGGGTCACTTCGAGAAGGGCAACATCTTGATGCGACAGGACAGGCCGAAGGCTGCTCTGGAGTCCTATCTGGCGGCGGCCGAGATCAATTCCAAAAACCCCGACCTACAGAGCAATCTCGGCCTCGCCTACTCCGAGCTTGGCAAGTCGAGCGAGAGCATCGCGCACTATGTTCGAGCCCTTGAACTCAACCCTCGGCATGCGCTCACCCACAACAATCTCGCCATCGAATACTTTAACGAGGGTCGGCCGGATATTTCATTGAATCATGCGACGGTCGCTGTCGAGATCGGGGGAGATCCAGACTACCTGCTCACCCGCGAGCACATCGAGAAAAGCCTGCAGGCCGACCTTGCCTCGCGGCGGGACCGGGCTTCTGCATCTTCCGCCAAGCCTAAATGAGCTTGGCTCATGGCACTCTTGCCATTCGAGCAGCGTGAGACAGGATCGCTCAGGAGTTGATGGCGGCACCTCAGAGCTTCGGTTTCGTCTAGCGGATGCGTCGCGGCAGGCGCGGCAACAGAGGCTGACCGGCAAGGAAGCGCCTAAGCCGGCCTTGTCGTAGCGACCGAACGCCATCGGGAAGTACAGGGACGTAGATAGGTAAATAGGATGCCTTTTGCCATACCGTCCTGTTGCCAGAGCATTCATAGATGGGCTTGTGGGCTCATCGCACCGATGTCGCATCCCGAAGCCCGCGCCCCCCACCTGTCCATCCGCGTCAAGCGATCCGATGATTCTCGATGAGCTAGGTCAACAATGAGCGGGGCGAGCACACGGCAGTTCATCTATCTCTCGCATCTAATCATCCAGATCGGCGGCTGGGCGTTCCGTATTGGCATCCTGATCGGCCTTCTGCGGTCCGGCATGAGCGCCGCGGGTCTTGGCATTGCGGTCACTTTTGCGCCGATCATGCTTGGCAGCCTCTTCCTGTCACCGTTGGTCGACAGGGGCGACCCGATCTCAGCCATGATGATCGTCAATGCTGTACGCATTTGCGCGCTGCTCGCCATCTTCGGCAGCGACGGGGCCGATTCGTTTCTGAGCTATGCTGCAATGGCCGTCCTGAGCTTGGTCCAGCCGGTCTATTTGTCTGCAGAGATTGCTTTCTTTCGTCGTATTACATCGGAAGACGGCATGATCGCGGTGCTGCGCAATATCGCCAATATCGACTGGCTGACCTATCTTTTGGGAATGTTTGCTGGTGCCATGCTGACCGACCAATTGCACTTGCCTGGCGTCTTGGCCTTCAACATATCGGCGATCATGCTGTCCTTGGTCGTGCTCCTTGGCATCAAGCAGCAGTTCAGAAGGACGCCAGCCGTGCTTGAGGCGCGGCCTTCCGGAACCGTCCTGGACTTGGCGCCCCTCTATCCCGCATTCTTGGCTGTCTTTCTGCTCAACCTAGGCGCCGGCATCATCAACGTCTATCCTGCGATACATGCCACAGCTGACGGCGTTCTCGACAAAAGCGTTCTACTGACGATCGTCATGACGAACGGCGTTTTTGCCTTGCTGGGCGCGCTCGCGGTCAAGCCAATTTACGAACGGATGGGCGCTTTGCCAACCATCTCTGGCGCCGCAGTCCTGCTTGCGGCATGTCTTGGAATGATGTCACTCGATGCGGGCCTGCTCGTGGTGATCGCGTCCAGCAGCGCAATGCTTGGTTTCGGCCAGATATTTGCGGCTGCCGCTCACGCGCACATGGTGTCTGCAGTGGCTCCGGACCGCGCCGGTCGCCTCTCCGGGTTATTTCAATGTTGCACCTATAGCGGCGTTGCGGGAAATGGCATTGCCTTGTCGCTTCTAGGTGATTGGCCTCTTGGAACAATCCTTCTCCTATGCGCGGCGAGCGCCTTTGTTGCCTTCGCCGTTGCGGCCTTCGCGGTGGTCAGTGCAAGGGATACTCAAGCTTCACGTCCCGCCGATCGCTAGATCAGGGATCCACACCATGCCATGGGATCAGCTGTTCCTGTTGGAACACCCTTTTGAGGATCCGGCCTTGCCGGGGCGACAATTCTATTGCTGGCAATGCATGCTATTGGACGGGTTGCTGTCCGCGTTTCCAAGCCGCGCTGCGAGGCTCGACGTTCGTCGGATTTCCTGGGCGAGACCACGAACCGCACTCATCGAGAAGCTTGGCCGGGATCACCAGTCCGCGCCGGTTCTGATTTTGGAAAAGAAAGGCCCTTTACCTGAGAATGCGAAGTACGCCAACGGGCTCGCCTATGTTGACGATGTATTTGCAATCCTTGATCTTCTGGCCGCGCGCCACGGATTTCCGGCGCCTTACCCTCGAACAGTCGGCACCTTTTAAGTCATGCTTTTAAGTCATGGTGGTCATCAACGACTTGATGCCAGCAGGAACCGATCGGGGCGCTTCAATCGAGCGGCTTGCTTGATCTGCCGGGCTGGGGCCTCTAAAGGCGATTGCTGATGATCCCGGTCCAGTATTTCTGACAGCGCCCACCCCTCAAACTGTTTGACGGCGGCGCTGTTACGGGCTTGTCCGCTAACAAACATGTAGATCGACCGATTGACCGGCACGAAGCCGAATGGAGCTATAAGCTCCCCTTTCTCAAGGTTGCTTCTGACCAGAATCTGCGAGGATATTGCGGCTCCCAGCCCACTTTTTGCTGCCTCCATCGTCAAGGAAAATGTATCAAAGATGACCTTGCGCGATTCCCGCAAGCATATTGCAGCTGCGCTGGCCCATTCGCTCCAGGCGTCCAGCCTGTCGGCCTCGTGCAACAGATAGATCGACAGAATATCTTCCGGGTTTTTGATGGCGTCGAGCGCAGCTGGCGCACAGACTGGGCCAATCATCTCATTTGAAGCGTGCACCTCGCGGACGGGAAGCGGCCCCTTCAGCGGGCCGGCGACAAATAATACGTCCAACGCACCAACAGCCAGCGCGTCAAGATCGGCTTCGGTTTCAAAGACAAGGTCAATGTCCGGATAGAGTTTGCGGAATCGACCGATACGGGGGAACAGGCCGTGCGATAGAAACGTGGTCGAGCACCCGACCACGACGAAGGGTCCCGCATGGCGCCTTCGCAGCTCGTAGCACCCCTTCTCGAGCATGGTGAACGCGCTCGCGCAGCTGCGCTTGAGCTGCTCGCCGTCGGATGTCAGCCGCACGCCCGAACTATGGCGCACGAATAGTTTCCTGCCGAACCAATCCTCAAGCAGGCGCATCTGGTAGCTTACCGCGCCGGTGGTCATATTTAGCCGCTCGGCCGCCCGTGAGAAACTTGGAAACTCGCTGACTGCCTCAAACAGATGGAGGCTTTTCAGGATCGGTAGCTTGCGCATCTTTCTTTCCTGCCTCTCTCACTGGGATAGCTGCTGTGGAGCCGTGCAGTGTGTGCCGATTTTCTCCAGCAGCGACGACCGCTGTCGTTCAATGCCGGAACTGGCCACGACGAGACCTCCTAGGTATTGGCCCTGTCACGGCGAACTCAACGACCTGGCTCCCTGCCCAGCCGGTCGACCAGCCGTCGATCTAGGCACATACCCCTTGAAATTCGGTGCCCCTGAGGCACGCTTGGATTCCGTATTCGGTGCAGGGTTCATCGCTGCGCGATCTCTCAAGCAAAGCCAAAACCGAGCTTGAGATTTAGAACACCGACTCATGGCCATTCTGACTCAGCAAAGGTCGATCCTTCATGAGGGGGTGCGCCTTGCCAGTTAAATTGCATGACGAACCGCAAACTGCGGGCTTGTGTTCGAGCACCTCTAGCGCTGCGGCAATTCGTTTAATTCCCGTTGAAATCTGCAGCATCTGGTCCGTCGATTGGCCCGTTCTGTGTATCGCCTCGCATCTCGCCTCGATGATTGAGCTGACAGACGTGGTGACCAGGCATCATGAATGGTCTGGAGCCTGGTTCGATTGGCCCGTCCGCCGGTTTATTCAGAACAATAGCCGCCTCGACGCGTAGGTGTATTCAAGGGCTAGTCGACGCGCCGTTTCGATCAGGTTGGCCGCCGCGCTGTGCCCCCCATCGATGTTCTCGTAATAGAAGTAAGGCTGGCCCAGGGCGGCGAGCTTTGCCGCGGCCTTGCGACCATGCGCGGGATGCACACGATCGTCCTTGGTGGAGGTCAGAATTAGAGGCGCGGGGTATGGCTTGCCCGGCACTAGTTTCTGATAGGGCGAGTAGGCTTCGATCCAAGCCCGCTGCTCGGGAAAAGCGGGATCGCCGTACTCGCCGATCCAGGAGGCGCCGGCACCCAATTTGGTGTATCGAAGCATGTCAAACAGCGGCACCTGAATGATCGCCGCGTTAAAGAGCTCGGGACGTTGGGTGATTGCGGTGCCAACGAGTAGCCCGCCCTGGCTGCCGCCAATGACACCGAGCCGGCGCGGACTTGTGATCTTCCGGCGGATCAGGTCCTCGGCAACAGCGATGAAATCATCCCACGTCGTCTGCTTCGCGGCCCGCTGGGCTGCTTGATGCCATTGCGGGCCAAACTCGCCGCCCCCGCGCAGATTTGCAACGACATAGGCATTCCCCTGTTCGAGCCACAGCCGCCCCACAGGGCCTAGATAAGAGGGCAGAAGCGAAGCTTGGAACCCGCCATAGCCATAAAGTAGTGTTGGAATGGCGCCGTCAAATCTCGCGTTTTTCGGTCGCACCAGAGAATATGGAATTGACGTGCCATCACGCGAAGTCGCTTGGAACTGCTCTACGACATGCTTGGAGGCATCGAACGCGGTAGGTGTCGTCTTCAATTCCTCGAGTTTTTGAGTTTTTGCATCAAAATACCAGACTGACGTTGGCCTGAGATAACTTGAGACAGCGAACATGGCCTGATCCGCCTCGTCGGAGGCGGCTGTCACGCCGACACTGGTATGTTCTGGTAGCGGGATTGGCGTGGCCGACCAAGCTCCCTGATCGTACTTGTACACGAACGCTTTGCTTTGAACGTTATCCAGGATCGTCAGGATCAAGAGGTTCTTTGTGAAGCTTAGCCCACTCAGGGCCTGACGAGCCCCAGGTTTGAAGACAAGCGAGGCTTTGGCGCGCAGCGGATCGGCTTTCCATTCGGTCAGGTCATACGAGATCAGCGAGCCGGCAGTGAAGTTGACATCCCCCGACGGCGTCCACTCCTCGTCAAGTTTCACAAGCAGGCGATGGCTCAAGAGGCCTACGATCGCCGCTTTTTTCGGCAGATTGAGTTTGACGAGCCCATCGGGGCGGAAGAGCACGTACTCATGCTCGAAAAACCCGATCGCTCGGATGACCCCGGTCGCATGAACATGACCTTCATTGTCTCGAAGTACCAAGGGCACCGCCCGAACATCGTTGGGTTCGCCGCGAAAGACCTCGCGCGCCTCGCTGAGCGGCTGAGCGCGTTTGAGCTCCTTGACCACGAAGGGGTAGCCGGCCTGCGTCAAAGAGCCCTCGCCCCAGTCCCGTGCAACAAGGAGCGTGTCTCGATCGACCCAGCTGACGCTCTGCTTGCCCTCTGGAAGATAAAAGCCGTCCGCAACGAAGCGCTTTGCCTCGCTGTCGAACTCGCGTATGGACGCGGCATCCTTGCCGCCGTCTGAAAGGCTGATCAGGCAGAGGCGCTCTTCTGGCGGAAGGCAGCTGCCGCCTTGAAAGATCCAGTTCTTGTTCTCGGCAACCGCCAAGGCGTCCACGTCAAGGATGGTTTCCCACCGTGGGTCTTGGCGACGATAGCTTTCAAGCGTGGTGCGCCGCCAGATGCCGCGCACATGGTCCTCGTCTTTCCAAAAATTCTCCAACCCGCGATGTCCCAAGGAGACGTATGGAATTCGATCCTTGGCCTGCAAGATTGAGAGCGCCTGCTCGTAGAACCGGTGATAGCGAGGATCCGATTGGAGCACGCCAAGTGTCTTCTCGTTCTCGGCCCGGGCCCATGCCAATGCGCCCTGTCCTTCGATCTCCTCGAGCCAGAGGAATGGATCCTCCGTGACCGCGGCCACGTTTCGCTCCTGTGAAATCGCAGCGGAGGTGACGCAGGCAATCGAAAGCAGCGCTGCAGAGAGAAGTGACGTGTTCATGGACTTGCTCCGGCTGAGGTCGAGCGGCCACGTTGGCCTGACGCGTCAAGCAGAAGCTGCAGAAAGTACGCAACGCATGACATGGTTCGGCTCGCGCTATCTCGCGAACCGTTCACTGCAAGCTGCATGCCGAGCAAAGCGCCGCAAGTTTCAGCCGCTCAGGGCTGCACGATCATGTTCGCTTGCCGACATTGGTTGCCAAGCAGACAGGGCAATGTCGGCACGACATGTGTCTCAGACAGCACCGGTACTATGGATCTTCAGCGGCCAAGAGCCGGAACAGAGGGACGCTTCCGACCCGCCATCGGAACGCTTACTCAAAATATGAGGTCCGCTCTTCTGATCCGGATCATCGGGCAGACTTGTCGCCGCGCATCAGCATGACATAGAACAGCGCGTTGATCAGCAGCCAGATCGCGATCAAGCTGATGGCAGTGCGCATGGCGATCTCCAATTCGTGACTGTAAGTATCTGCCGCGACATTCCGCTCATCATGTGAGCCAGCGCGGATCGAAAGAACCGCGCCAGCTGCCAGACCTGTATTGTGCCTCTCGCCTGCCGCAGAAGCGCAATCTGCCGTGTGCTGTTTTCTCCCCGGCACGGGACTGCTATGCGACCAGAACTAGGCGATGCTGTCCGGTGTCGGCAGGACCCAGAGTCTGTCCTGCGTACGCATCAGTGGAGCCGCTAGCGCCTCAAAGCTTGACTCAACATCTGCATAGGCAGCCTCCTTCAAGGCGGTATCAGCGGGGTCGACTTGGTTGAAAGCAGTCAAAGCCGTGGCATAATTCTGGTACAGCGGCATTTGAGCTTCGTTGGTCCAGCCGAGACCGAGACGATGGAACTGATCAGCTGGGACAGTGACACGGCTCTTATCCAGCTCTCGAATATAATCCGCCGACCAGTCGTGGATGGTATAGGATTCAATCTTGTCCATCATCGAGCGCCACCGGGTGACACGCTCCTCAAGCGGCATGCGGATCGCCTTCGAGATAGCGGCTGCGATCTCTTCAGGGTTGTTCGGATCCACCAGAAGTGCCTCGTTCTCGTTGAAGTCTTCAGCGGCGCCCGCGAACTTGGATAGGACCAGAACGCCGGGATCCTTCGGGTCTTGTTCCGCAACATATTCTTTCGCCACAAGATTCATGCCGTCGCGCAACGGGGTCACGACGCCGACATGGGCGGCGCGGTAAAGCCGCGCGAGTGCCGCCTGGCTGAACGAATCGTTCTTGTAGTGGATCGGGCTCCACCTGTCGGTGCCATGCTCGGCATTGACGCGGTTGATCGCGCTCTCGACCTCTTCTTTATAGTTCTGATACTGCTCGACATCGGCGCGTGAGAACGGAGCGATCTGCAATAGGGGGATGCTGTGGGGTTCCGTCCTTAGCAGCTGATTGAGCCCTTCGACCCGTTTGTCGATGCCCTTGGTGTAATCGAGCCGGTCCACGCCGATCGCAAACTTGGATCCTTCGAAGTTTTGCAACAATGACGAGACTTTTTCTTGCTCTGCAGCAGAGAGATCTGCAGCGAGATAGTCTGCGAACTGCTTGGGATCGATCCCGATTGGGAACTTTTTCAGTCGCGTCTGACCGCGCTCCGTGGTGACGACGCCATTCTCAGTCTCCAGTCCGAAATGGGTTCGGAGGTACGCCGAGAAGTTATTCAGATCCTGGTTCGTCTGGAATCCGATCAGGTCATACTTCAGCGTCGCCTTCACCAGTTCGCGATGATTGGGTACGCTATCGACCATATCGGGCGCCGGCCACGGCGTGTGAAGGAAGAAGCCGGTCGGCCGGTCGATGCCGAGTTCGTGCAGTCGGGCTCCGAGCGGGAGCAAATGATAATCATGCACCCAGAATAGGTCCCGATCCCGTACGTCGAAGACGGCACCCGCAATATAACTGTTGGTCCTTTGATAGCTTTGGTAATCGTTTTCATAATCGTCTTCGGAGACCGACATCCGGTCCGGCAGGGAGTGCAGTGCCGGCCACAACGTCGAGTTCGAAAAACCACGATAATAGCCAGCATGGTCAGCGGCCGGCAGATCGAGCCTGGCGACAAATCCCGCCCCAGTCTCGACCAGCGGCAGGGGCACCTCGGTCCCATCGCCGCGGTTTTCCGAAGAGCCGACCCAGACCGCGCCGGACCGTTGCACGACCGGTTCGAGGGCGGCGGCAAGGCCGCCGGTCTGGGGTTTACTGGGGTCGAAGGGCGCAACGCGGTTCGAAATGACGACAAGCTTCAAATCAGGTTGCTGGTTGATCACATCTGCCACCTCGTCCGAGGCAATAGAATGGGCGGGGCCTGCACTGGCTTGTTCATTCAGCTCTGGCGCTATCCGGTCCAACTGTTGGCCAAAGACATGCCGGTTTTTGGTTTCATCTTGCTGGGTAGCGCCTGATGTACTGCTGTAGGCCAAGGCTGCCATGTAGAGCGCATCATATCGAACCATCTCAAAACTCCGTTTGACGATGTTTGCGTTTGATTCAGTCGCAGATCAGCCCCGAGAAGTATCCCCACGACGCAGGATGGCAGGGCCAGCTTTCGGGAAGCTGACCAGTCGCGAGCCAATCGCCGCAGCAGGGACGTATTCATGTCCAGGGCCGCGCGGTGCGCATTGGATGAGGCTGTCTGCTGGCCCGCACAGGATCCGACGGTGATCCCGGATCGTTGTCTTCGCAGGGAGAACGCCGCGGCATCCTGCGTGGCAAGTCGGGAGCCCGCCACATGGAGCGGGCCACGCAGCGAAGTCATGAAGTGTCGTCCCTGTCCTTGCGTTTGTAACGGAGCAAGTCACGATAACCACCTCGCATCAGGTGCAGCCCCATCCGGACAAGGCGAATGGTCCGGCTGCGCAGGTCGTGTGTTTTCCAGCCTCGATCCGGGATGCGGGTCTTGCCGAACAGGCCTTCGGCGATGTTGCGGTAGCTGTTGCCTTCGAGCCACCCGTCGAGTGCACGCAGGGCGAAGATGTGCCGGTTGCGGGTACCGATCGATTGGGCAAGAGGTGGCGGTCCAACAGGGCGCTCTTCGAGCGCCAGCCAAAATCGATAGGCAGCCTGCAAACGAAGATCGAAGCTGCGGTCAAGGGGCAAGTCGATGCCAACCAGCGATCCGCGCCGCGGAAGTTCATTCAGCCAGAGCCGGTGTTTCGCTCCTCCAAGCGGAACAATGGCATGCCAGCCATCGGCGGCTTGTCGAACCTCGCCGCCAGCCAGTTCAGTGAAATCAAGCCTGTATCGATCGGACGCGACCGGGCGGACCGCCCGCGCCGTGTTACGCACAAGGCTGCAACGGCTAGCGCCTTTCTAACTGCTTCCTTAAGAGGCAGCCGTTGAGCGAGCGATGCTGCAAATGCGGCCAAGCCTGAGACTTCGCCTGCACAGATCGTAATTGCCTCAGTGCGAACGCCGGCTTCCATAAGCGATTTTAAAAGCGACTGACCGGCATCATCATCACCGAGATGCGTGTAGAAGTGTGGTTTTAGGCCGAGCCGGGCGGCCGCGACGGCCTGGTTGGCGCCCTTTCCTCCGGGGTTACGGGTCAACGCACCCATCAGGCTTTCACCCGGCGTTGGAAGCCGCTCGACATTGAAGCACAGATCGAGATTCGTCGTTCCGAAGAACATCAATGGCCTGGCATTCATTTTACCGCACCGAAGGTTATGCCGCGTTCGAGGTGATGCCCGTCAGCTTCTCGAATTCCGGCAACTGGGCTGCCACCGCGTCGGCATACGGATGAATGCCATAGGCCCAGACAATCGACGCGCCTTCAACCTGACGCCAGTTGATCTCGTCCGCCTTGACTTGGGTGAATCCTATGACCGTTCCAGCCAAAGGCGCAACGCAGATGAGAACGTTACGGGCAAGCCCCATGTAATAACCGTGAAAGGTGGTAAGCTTCCTTGTCATCATTCCCCCTCTGGGCTCGTTGGCCCCTAAACTCACGCGCCCTCCTCGTCCGCGGCCGAGGCGCAGGGATGCTAATCCGTCATTTTTTCGCCCTATGCGGCTTTTCAAACGAACGTTGGGTAACATTGGGTAAGATGAAAGTTCACGCTCGGTGTCGACGATCGACTCAACTCGCCGACCGGCATCACGGTCGCATTCCGTGAAACAGGTCTCTTGCCGTATCTGGCCGCCGAGACATTGTGTGACCAGCGATCTCGGTATGATACTTCGCGGCGACCAACGCGAGAACTGCCCCACGAGCGCTCGAGTCGCTTAAGCGTCGCGATATAGGCGACCACTAACCACCCGCGCGCGAAGGCACACGGCCACGTCGTGTACGTAAAGGCGATCCGCATCGTCAGGCAGCCGGCTAGGAAGCATAACAATGTCTTTTGCCACGCATAATGGTCAGTATGAATAAGTTAACCAGACAGGCCCGTGCCCGAATCCTTCGTCTACTCTGCAATGGATATTTTGCGCTATCAAACGTTTGACGGGTGGCTAGCAAGAACACGGTGGCAATGTTGTTGGTAGATAGAGGCCACGCCGCGCGGCTTATCAGGACAAGACCCTCGAGAACATGCCGTGAAAGCCCGTCCAGATGGATGAAATCTGGAACTTCGTTAGCCAAGGCCGCGCACCAAGAAGGCTGTTGCCGCTCCCGGGCCGTTGGCGACAATTGGACATGAACGGCGATCTGCGCCGCAACCAAGCCGATTGTGAGCTGGTTGCTTGGCGCTCGTGATCCGGACGCCGCTCTGACGTTCGTCCACGAGGGGCCTAGCCAATCGCGTCCAGCTTACCAGTGATGCTTACAGGCCGTACTTGCATGCCGTTCAGGCGGCATTCGCGGACCAGGTTGACCATGCGATGCTTATCTGATTTGCGGCTCTGATCCGCAGGCGGAAGTCCGCTATAGGCCGGCCGAGTGCCTTGGCGCGGAAAAGACGAAGATTGGCAACCCTGATCCGAACCATTTCAGCACATCTTACGCCGAGCGCAGCAACCACGCCATGCGCCGGTTCACGCGATCGACGGACGCCTTCTGAAAAGGTCGAGAACCATGCCGCGGCGATTGCGCTGCACACGATGCACGATAACTTCGTGCGCAGCCATCACACGGTCAAGGTTACGCCCGCGATGGCCACTGGCGTGACCGACAAGCTCTGAGAGATGGGAGACTTAGTTGTGATGCTAGAGCGATGGGAGCTAGCGAACTTCAAGCCGGAATATCAGTGGTCCGTCAGTACGCCATCGGCAAGGGCATTCTGTCAGCGTCCTGTGACGTCGCGCAAGGTCGATAGCATCTTCGGATACCAGACGAGCACGAGGCTCTGGAATGCGTGTGGAAGAAGTCGTAAGGCTGGCTGCTAGGCCATGTACCATAAACTCGGCGGCGTGATGCGACTAAAGCCTAGAAGTGGGCGTTACTATGCGGCGGGTGCATATGACACCTGGGAGAGCTTACAACCCTCAAGCACCGACAAGACGCTCGTATTCGCGCAAGATGATTTTGTAACAGCTACATGAGGCAGCCTCTAACCCTTTGCGATTCAATATCGTTACCTGACCTCTGTCGTAGTTGATCAAACCCGCCTTTTGCAGAACGCCAGCAGCCACCGTCACGGTCGGCCGGTGCACGCCAAGCATCTGCGACAAAAATTCATGAGTAAGTGGAAATACATCTCCTTCAACCCGGTCGTGCGTTTGCAGCAGCCATCGCGCACATCGCTCCTGGACTTCGTGTAGACGGTTGCACGAGGTGCCCTGCGCGATCTGGTTCATCAGCGCCACCGTATAACGCATCAGCATCTGGTGCAGCTTCGGAATCTTATCGAGCGAGGAGGCCAGCGATTTGATTTCTGCGCGACGAGCAGACCCGGGGATTTGCACAAGCATCGTGCTCGGGATGGAAGCAACGCCAAGCAGCGCGTGGATGCCGACCAATCCTTCAGGTCCAACGGTTGCGAACTCAACGACTTGTCCATCATCCGGTTCATTGACCATGGACACGACGCCGCTATCCACGAAGTAGAAATGCTTGATCGGCTCATTTGGCCCAACCAAGACCTGCTTGCACTTCAGTTCCACCGTTTCGAGCTTGGGTTCGACGAGCTTGAGTTCCTCAACAGGCGCTTTCAGCAGCAGGCGGTTGGACATGGGCATGATTGCCTCCACGGGCAGGCTATGTCATCCAGATGACAGAATGCGCTTCGGTCCAACCAACGCCTCGGTTCGACGTTCCTGCGCCGTTGGCGTTATCGCCTCGGCTGGCGGGATCGGGGCAACTATTGAACTTTTGAGTTCCCTTCCTGCTGACTTCTATCCTCCGATCGTCCTGGCTCAACATCTCCCGAGATCATCTACCAGCAACTTGGATCAGGTGCTGGGGTGGCACACGAAGAGAAAGGTCTGCTGGGCCGAAGAGGAAGGCTGGCCCGTCTTCGGGCAAGTTTATCTCTGCCCTCCCGGAGCTTCGGTGCAACTGACGCCGGACGGCTTTCGCGTCCGTCCACTTCCCGAGAACCCAATCAGTTGGCTTCAAGTGCCGGATGGCCTGCTGGGGAGCATGTCCGAGACTTATGGCAACCGCTTAGCAGCCATCGTTCTCAGTGGCGCACTACCAACTGCGCTAGAGGGCCTCAAGCAGGTTCGCGCCGCGGGGGGGATTTCGATGGCTCAGAGCAGGACGAGCTCGCGCGATTTTGCGATGCCGTGCGCGGCAATCGAAATGGGAAAGGTGGAAATCTTCACGTCACCCGCGCGGATGGCCGGAATGCTGCAAATCATCTCCGAGCAGTGGGACGCGCATCGGTGCGGGCAGTAACGTCCTTTCTTACTCCTCTAGCTCGTGGAGGATGCGGTCTCGGTGCTGAATATGCTGCGCTTGGGAAGCATAGAAGTGATCCAGCAGCCTCTGAGCCTCCTCTGTATCATAGCCCGCCGCAACATGAAGCGGATCCGCTCCTCTTGTTCAGCAATGTGTCGCACGCCTTACGCGATGTGCCGCTCGGCCTCTTCCAGATGTCTGAGCCACATGGCCCGGTCCATACAACAGCTTAGCCCAAAAGTGGCCAAGCCGTTTGGAAAATCGCTCGCTCACTGACTGTCGTCGGTCCTCACCGCGGTATTGTATCCGGCGAAGCTATTGGGAGATGAACGCTGCAAGAGTTCCAAGCACCGCTCGATATTTTCGAGGGAGCGCATTATCATCTGCTGGTCCATCGCCCGATTAGGTCTATAGATCGGCTTCCGCTGTTTATCCATGTATCCGCTTATAGCGGTAACTGCATAGATCGTCTGTCATGCAGATGACGAGCCAAGAGCCTGAAGCGCGCGGCCCGCTTCGGATCATTTTCGACGGTTTCGAGAAGGATTGTCGGCGGGCTGATTCCAGCTTCTGCCGGTAAGCGCCCCCACCGGCGCCTGCCTCAAAGCGCTGCGTCGGAGCAGATGGCCGTGATACAAGCTTCCAAACTGGGCTCACTCATGCGCTACGAACTCGCCGATCATGAATTGATCGCCATCAAGCCCATGCTGCCGAACAGCCGCTTGGCGTTCCTCGGGTGCACGACCGTCACGAGGTCGAGCGGTTCTTCAACAGGACGTCGGGTGGCGACGCGCTGCGACAGGCTCGCCGCCAACTATCTTGCCTTCGTTCAACTCGCGTCGATCACGCTATGGCTGCGCCCTAATGAGTCCGCGTCTTAGCCTTGAGAGTAGGATCAAACAGGGCCGCCAACTGCGACGGCCTATTTGTTGAATCGTTCACGGCGCGAACATCGCTATGCCGATGATGAGGAAGGGGCTCAGTCCGAACAGGACGATACAAACACTTTTAAGGAGTTCACTTTCCATAACACAACTCCAGCGTTAGTACCGGACCTTACACCCAATCGAACTCGATGGCACGTGCAATTTGTGCCACCGCAACGTTTTGTTGCGATCGGCTGCCAACTCCGGCCATGATTAACCAATGGAATACTTTCGGGGTCAGCTTTGAAGCTGACTACTCATCGGGGGATTGCTCGACACTCCGCTGGCGTCGTATCCACCCGATGCGCTTTCTGAAAGAACTGAAGCGCGTTGCCGCGCATGATCCGGTCGATCAGGTCACGGGTGGCCTCGAGCGCGATCCAGCCTTCGGCCACCAATTGCGAGAGAGCTTGTGCGATTCCACGGCGCGCTACGCACGCATGACCATAAATTGGCTCGACAGAGACATAGTCGCCGCCGAAGGTGAATATCTTGTTGGACGGAACCGCCATCAAAAACTCCTTCAAGAAGCGAACGCCCGCCACCGGATTGATGATCCATGCCCAGCACATGTCGATCGCCGCGTTAGGATAATGTTTGGCCAACGCAATAAACTCGTGCTCGTATGGGTAGCCAATATGCATGAGGACGAATCGGATTTCGGGAAAATCCTGCAGCAGACGGCACACATCTGCTGCATTGCTGCGAGTACGCGCGAGTTGCATCACGCCGTGGCCCGCCAAAACGCCGGTGTGCAGTTTGACCGGCAAGCCGTACTCGCCGGCCTTGCCGACGCAATAGCGGAATAGATAGTCTTGCAGCGCCTTAAGATCCTCAGGACCGAGGGCGTGCAATGCGCCTACCCTGTCGGCATGGTGCGGGAATAGTCTTGCGGCATGCGCCTTGGTGACCGGCTCGAAATCGAGAGCGCGAGAATAGGCGATTTGCGATTTTACAGCCACGGCCTTGGCTCCGTAAGTCGCGAAATAAAAGTCTATGACCCCGAGCCATTCATCGAGAGTGGTCGGGCGTTTGCCCGTCTCGACCTCCACCCACGCAAAGTCAGCAGCACTACACCGGCACAATTGAAGGATGCTTATGTCGTGGTCGAGCAGCCCTGGCTGCTCGGTCTCCATAAAGATGCGCTGAAGCGAATTGACGTGACAGCCTTTGATGTTTGCCAGCTCCAGAATCCGTGCGTAAAAACCCGGCTGTACGGTCTGATGGTATTTCTCGGCGATGCGGGGCAGGCTTTCGGCGGTCAGGTCCTCTTCACCGTAAACGCCACGAAACGTATGGCGTAGCGCCTGGGCGTAGCCGGTGTGGCGGATGCGTTCCCAATAAGGCGCGATCAGCCGATATTTGTCCTGGCTCGCAAGGTCCGGCCCGAGAAACGCCCGTAGGTCGGTCGCTGGCAGGCCCGCAACCACCAGATCCTCGGCAGCATAGGATCTGAATAGATAGGCCCAGTCGTTGCACGGCAATGTCCGTGGATGGATTGCTCCGGAAAGGCGCTGGCTTTCCTCGATCAGGTGTTCATGGGTGTCCACAAATGGCGTCTGCTCGACCCATTGCGCGATTTGTCGATCCACGTCTGTCATCGACTTCCAGTCCACTGCTCCGCTTGTCATTTCGCGCTCCCTTTGGGTGACGACAGTTGCTTGCGTCCGCGTTCGCAATCACGCCAGCATTGGACCATGTTGCCAGGTCTGGCGTTGATGTCCTGTCGCCGCGGCGGCTTCGGCTCGCCGCGGTCAAGCTCAGTAATTGACCACATCACTGGGGTGAGCGACGCGCTCCTTGAGCGCATCGGTCATTGGGAAGTTCAGGTTGATGTTTTTCGGCGGAATCGCAGCCACGAACCATTTGTCGTAGATTCTGGTGAACTCGCCGGAAGCCATGAGCTTGGAGAGAACGTCGTCGACTAACTTTTTGAAGTCGGGATCATCCTTCGAGAACATCAGGCCATAATAATAAATGGTACCATAGTTAGCATTTAGAAAGATGAGGTCGGCCGGCTTCGCATAATCCGCCTTCATGCCGGCCAGGAGAATGTCAGCTTCCACCCACGCCGTCACACGACCGGTCGTGAGTAGCAGCAATGATTCCGCATGGTCTTTGGCTTGCGCGATGGTCAGGTTGAGATCGTCCTGCTGCGAAATGCCCTTGGCAATGCCGAGAGCATCGGAACCCTGTGTTACAACAACGGTCTTCCCTTTCAGGTCTTTCGGCGTCTTGAGCCCGCTCGACGCCTTTGCGAGCCAAGCCGTTTGACTGGCGAAGGTTGCAACACTGAATGAGACCTGTTCTAGACGCTGCTTACTGCTGGCAGTGCCGCCGCACTCGATGTCGATCGTGCCATTCTGGATAAGTGGAATCCGGTTGGACGAGTTGACGGGCGTAAGCTTTGTCTGAATGTCCGGAGCGCCGAGATCAAGTTTCAGACGATCGACGACGTGCGCGCACAGGTCGAGGGAAAAACCAACGGGCTTCTGATCAGCGCCGAGATAGGAAAAGGGAATCGAGGCCTCGCGATAACCAATGGTGATCACCTTTTTCGATCTGATGTTGTCAAGCGTTGGCCCCGCGTGCGCCGTGGAAATCGCAGTTGCGGTGATCGCGATCGCTGAAAGCAGTGCAAACATTTTGGCCATAGGAATTCCTCTGATTCAGATGAAGCGCGCTTTTTGCGCTTTTGATCTTGGGCAGCGCGGGCGCTCCCAGGCGATCCGTGCGCGATCTGGCGTCGCTAACATGACCGCTTCCGACTCCCGAAGCTGGGCAGCGTACGATCCGCTCATTCCGCACCGCACATGAACCGGGCAGCGTTCAGCCATGGCTAAATGATAGGCCTCACGAGCCATTTGGTACCACAATAATTTCAGTTTACGAGTACCTAGATTTCGAAATATGAGAATTTATCGAAGGCAACATCATGAACCCGATGGGAGCCACCTTCCCCGCTTGTGTGAGCGCTCCCGTCCATCGGCAATCAAGCTCAATCGGAAAACACGAAATCCGGGCATACGCATTTTCTATATTTTGGTTGCCCGAGTTCGCAATCTGCTCCATCGCCGGGAATCAGAGCGTCTTTCCGCAGCACAAAGCTTGTGGTTTTTAGAGCAAGCGGCGCCGACCAAGGCTAGGGGACGGTCGAGGCCGAGCCGAATGGGATGCCGGTCCGAGGCGGCGCGATTTGCAATCACCTCGTTCATATTCATCTTGGTCGACGTTCTCGCCCCTCTCTGGAAGACGTCCAGCGGAAATTCTCTCCGCAGCACTCCTCGCGCAATTTCGCCGCAAAACCGCGCAGATTACATCGGCCTTATCCTTCTCAATATCGCCCGAGGCGCGCATTTGCCCTGGCTGCGGCCATCTTTACGAATGCCAGCGCCTATATGAAGTTGGGAAAGTGACTAATCGGAATACCTCAGATCGAGAAATTTGCGATCCCGCGCGCGGTCTGCGGACCATAGTAGGCTTTCAGCGGGATCGTCGCCGGGCCAAGCGAGTCGCTTTCGATACGCTCTGTTGGCGATGCGTTGGTCATATCAAACTGTCATGTCTGATCACGGCATTTCAGGGAAACCCGCGTGGGCCGCGATCTCAGTGAATGATCTGATTGAGGAACGCCTTCGCGCGTTCCGTATTCGGCGCGCGAAAGAATGTGCTTGGATCGCCCTCTTCCACGATTGAGCCGCGATCCATGAAGACCACGCGATCCGCAACTTCGCGCGCGAAACCCATTTCGTGCGTGACGCAGACCATCGTCATCCCATCCTGCGCGAGCTCAACTATGGTTTCGAGCACCTCCTTGACCATTTCCGGATCGAGGGCAGAGGTCGGCTCGTCGAACAGCATGATCTTGGGCTGCATGCAGAGGGCACGGGCTATCGCGACACGTTGCTGCTGCCCGCCCGACAATTGAGCGGGATATTTGTTGGCTTGGTCATGGATCCGGACTTTCCTCAACAGCGCCATCGACCGCTGATGCGCCTCGGACTCAGCAAGGCCCCTGACCTTCATCGGAGCCAGCATGCAATTTTCGAGCACCGACAGATGCGGAAACAGGTTAAAGCTCTGAAAGACCATGCCGACTTCAGAGCGAACGTTGTTGATGTCGCAAATCCGGTCTGTCAGTTCGATCCCATCGACGACTATGCGTCCGGAATCGTGCTTTTCGATATGATTGATGCAGCGGATGAGAGTCGATTTCCCGGAACCCGATGGTCCGCAGAGTACAATCTTTTCTCCTTTTGCGACTTTGAGGTTGACGTCGCTCAGGGCATTGAAGCTGCCGAACCGCTTGACGAGGTGCTCGACGACAACCATCGCAAACGGGTCAGCTGGGCTAACGGTGCGTTCTTGCTGCATGCTGATCTCCAGGTTGTAGCCCCAGGGAATGACGGGCCATCGGATTATGACTGATTATCGGCGGGCGCCCGCGATCGCGTACTTCCTGCGGAGCGAGGCGACGAATTGGGACGCGGCGCAGCCTATGATGAGATAAACACCAGCCACTGCGAGGTACATCTCGACCAGACGACCATTGAGCTGTGCAAGCTTGGAAGCCGCACCAAGGAGATCAGTGAGCGATAGAACGTAAACAAGGGACGTATCCTGAAACAGGATAATGGTCTGGCTCAGTATGATGGGGCTTGCGACCCGAAACACCTGCGGAAGGACGACATGACGATACGTATCGAACGTCGACAGGGCGAGAGCCTGGCACGCCTCGAATTGTCCTTTGTTCACGGCGCGCAATCCGACACGGATGATTTCCGAATAGTAGGCGGCTTCAAACAGGCCGAAGGTGATGAACGCTGTGTAGGTGGCACCGACTGGAACCGGGCGACCGTTGCCTGACAGGTGCCCCAGAACGATGGGCACCAAGAAGAAGAACCAAAACAGGACCAGAATGAGCGGAATCGATCGCATCAGAGCGACATAGCTACGGACGAGCTGGCTCAGAATGCGGAGCTCAAAGTGCTGCACGAGGGCGAAGAGCGTTCCAAGAAACATTCCAACCAAGAAGGCGGCTGCCGTCAATGAAAGCGAGAACAGCAATCCTGACCACAGATAGGGCCATGCCTGTACGACAATCGAGACATCGAGACTGTTCATTTCACGACCTCCATACCGTTAGGGACGGGGCTTTCCAGCTTCACAGCGTCGAAATCTGACCCGCCGGCCTCCCTACCGGGTGCGGTACCGGGTATGCGCAGGGCTTTGTCGATAAGCATCATCGTCTGGTAGGCGATCAAAGCCAAAGCAAGATAGATGAGCGTGGCGGCACCGAATGCCGCGAAGGTTTGGAACGTCGCATCGCTGATTTGGCGCGCCTGGGCCGTCAGCTCCATCACACCGATGGTTAGAGCGACGGATGTATTCTTGTAGATGCCCATCACCTCGCTTGTCAGGCTTGGCACGATCAGGCGAAGTGCCTGCGGCAAGATAATATGGCGATACGTTAGATAACCGCTCAGGCCGAGTGCGGCAGCGCCTTCGTCCTGTCCCTTGGGCAAGGCTTCGATGCCTGCGCGAACCTGTTCTGCGATGCGCGCGGCGGTGTAGAGGCCCAGGCACCACAGGGCCGGAAGGAAAGTTCCCCAAGGCGGAGGTATTTGCTTTATCCCGTCGCCCATGGTCGTTGGAAGAAGCTCGGGCAGGACGAAGTACCAGAGAAACATCTGCACGAGAACGGGGATGTTTCGGAAGATCTCAACGTACAATCGAGCTAGGGCCCGGAAGAAGGGATTCTGCACAGTTCGACCTATGCCGACGACGACTCCGATTGCGAATGCAATCCACCAGCCGAAGAAGGCAAGCGCCAACGTCCAACCGAGACCCGAAACAAGCCAGTCGATGTAACGCTGGCCATCCACGGTCTTTTCAAGGAGAACTGTGAACATCGCAAACCTCACGATTGCGGGTGCGCACGGCGACCGCGCTTGGCATGGTCGCTCATCGTGCACGTTGTGCCGGTACTAATCGACCGCGTCAGCTGAATGCACGATCTCTCCTTCAGCGTATCGGCAAGCGCAAAGCCATGATCTTCGCTTTGGCTCGATCAGGCCGTCCGCCTCGAGCGCTTTTTCTCGAACTGCTCCCATGCCTAAACCTACGCAGCCTTGAATGACTTTTTTGACAGCCGTCCGCGGATAAAATGCACTAAGCGATCCACATCGTCGATCGTGTTGAACATGCCGAACGATATACGGATGCCGTCGCGCTCTGGGGAAACACGCACGCCATTCTCTTCGAAGAAGCTAAGCCATTCTGTCGCAGGAAGACCGATGACGTAGATATGAGGCGAGCGATGTTGCCGCTGACGCGGACCGATGAGACTGACGCCGAGTTCGTCCAGCTGGGCGAGCAGATGATCACCTAAATCGAAGCAATGATTCTGAATGTTCTTCACCCCGATCTGCTCGATCATGTCGAGCGAGGCTCCGAGCGCATGAATTGCAGGAAGGTTGAAGTTGCCTAACTCGAAGCGTCGCGCGGTGGGAGACGACGCCAAACGATCGGGACGAGCGATAAGGTCGTCAGGAATTTCCGCCAAACTGGCAGCTGCAAGATAGGCGGGCTCCAGCTCCTTCAGGGTTTGGTCCCAATAGAGCAATCCGAGACCTTGAGGGACGAGCAATCCCTTGTGACTTCCACAGCCCACGAAGGTCGCCTGGATGGCCTTCACATCGATCGGAACGACCCCGATTGCCTGCATGACGTCGACAACGAAGTAGAGCTTCTTATCCGCGCAAAGAGCGCCGATACTCTCGATATCGAAGCGATGTCCTGCGTGGAAGGTCACGTGCGACAGCGAAATCGCGCGAGTCGTATCTTCGATGTAAGGAAGAAAAGCCTCGGCGTTTACGACATTCGTCATGGGAAGGAAGTCGATCCGGACCCCCTTCTTCTTCAAATTGAGGAAAGCATAGGTGTTGTTTGGATGATCGCCATGGATCATCAAAACGCTATCGCCGGCTCGCAGAGGCAACGCGTTCGCCGCGATGTTCATGCTTTCCGATGTGTTCTTGGTAAAGGCAATTTCGTCGGCCGACACCCCTAGGAAACGGGCTACTTTGGCACGCGTTTGCTCAACCCGGTCGAGCCACACGCCTTTCGGCCCGGCGCTCTCCAGGCCTTCACGAAGAAAGGTTTCGATGGCGGCCATTACGGGACGCGCGAGCGGCGCCTGAAAACCGGAGTCGAGGTAGACCATCGTTTCGGCTGCAGGGAACTCCTTGCGGACAGCTTCCACGTCGTAATGACGAGACATTCCCACTCCCCTTCAAAACGCTTCGACCATATTGCCAAATTTGCTGGGCTTGATCGCCATACCGAGCCTGTGCAGCGCACAAAAACCGATCAACGACCGACGACGCCAACGATATGAGCAAACCTAAGCCTGATCCAGGTGGCTTTTCATATTTCAGTAGCAATAGTTCCGAAAAATGATAATTTTCTTCGACCGGGGAGATTAGGATGGCCGACCAAAAAAAGACTGCTGGGCCCCTCGACCGAGCTTTCGCGATAGTTGGCCATGTCGCTCACCAGACAAAGGCCGTCTCGGTCGTTGAGATCGCGAGCGCCCTTTCGTTACCCGTTCCGACGGCGCATCGACTTGTCGGAAACCTGGAAGAACGCGGCCTTCTTCAGAAAGCGCTTGGATCGAAGCGCTACGTGGTAGGCAATCAGTTGGTGATGCTGTCCGCCAGAGTCATCGGCGCGGCTTTTCGCACGGCGCGACGCCATGCGGTGCTGCGCGCGGTTGCTGGCGAGATCGGCGAACAGTGCGAGATCGGTGTCGTGCGCGACAATCTCGTCACTTACGTTGACAGCGTACGCGTGTCCCAACCACAGGGGCTTCAATTCAATCCCGGCGAGGCGGCTCCACTTCACTGCACCTCGACGGGAAAGATCTACATGAGCCGACTGCCCAAGAGGCCGCGCGAAAAGCTATGCCGCTCACTCGCTCTGACCCAGTACACTGATAACACCATCGTGGATTGCGAGACGCTTCTGAAAATTCTCGAGGAGACGCGCCATCATGGATGGGCCAAGACCAATGAGGAATACGTGAAAGGCGTGGTCGGCTGTGCGGTCCCTATCGTTTCTCCGGACCGGGAGCTGATAGCCTGTCTTGGCGTCTCGGTGCCCGCGGCGCGAGTCAGCTTCGCAGAGCTTGACCGGTTCATTCCCCCACTCCAAAGAGCGGCCGTGCTCCTATCGCAAACCATTCTTCAAACCGACAGCGAGGATGAAACGCTTGAGGCTACTTGAGTTAAAGGATCCCTCGGCTTCGCACCTTCTGGTCGGCCCGGATCTACCTGTTCTCTCTGGCGGGCTCAATCCTAAGGGGACCGCGACTACGCTGTCTTCAGCACTGAAAGTTAGCGGCGACGTGACGACGCGCCCGTCGGTATCGGCCGAGCAGACACCGTCCTTTCCTCATGTCACGCGCCGCTAACCTCAGTGGCCAGCCACGGCCTCAACTTGCGATGGTAGCCATGCCTGAGGGAGGGAGGTCCTCCAGGCACGCCCAAGAACCTGCATTCTTCGTGCCAGCCGGTAGTAGCGGGTTCGCTGTGCTTTTGTGTTAGCTTTGGCGATTTTCCGACATGGTCAGGTCCCGATCCCTGCACTCAGGCCTGTCCACAGCGCGTCAATATCGATGTTGTCGTCTAGGTAAATATTGACTGCGGACGCGAACCCTCGCCGCCAGCCCTCACAAGATGAAAAGCGCTTCGGTTACCGTCATCGGCGTGGTTTTCGTTCCGCTCCTTGATTGGACCGGCTTCTACGTCGGCATCGAATGCCGGCGGCGGTTCAGCGCATCGATGCTGGGACATGGTCAACGCCGCGGATCTGATCTTCTTAGAAGCTCCAACGCCAATCTCGCTTTTCATTGAGTCGCCTTTGCTCCGCCCCGGCTACTCACCAACGTCGATCGCGCTCCCGCTTCGATAGGCCGAAGATTGGCGCTGAATTGTTGGTGCCTGCTCATAAGCTCAAGAAATCGCCGAAGAACGCGCGGAAGATGCCGCACACCGAGGCCGATATTGAGGCGCTCGCGGCCAGCATCGCCGCCCGCGGCCTGCTGCAGAACCTTGTGGTGGGGCCGGAGATCGACGGGAGCAAACCGACCGGCTCTCATCCCGTAAACATCGGAGCCCTCCGCGCGAAAGGCTTGGCGCGATGCGTCGCGTGAATAGAACATGAGGCGGCCTGCCCAATCAACACGCGTCCCTCGCGAAGATGCCGCGCAGTACCGATGGCGACTGCGGGCGGACTATCGTTGCGGAAGGTCCAGTGCCGCTAGACCGCGCCGTTGAGCAGTTCCTAGGAACCGTCCGATCGCCAGTTGAGCCTGCGCGTGAGGACATTAACGGCCGCGCCCATATGCTTGGCGGGCTTTCTTTCCTCAAGGATCGCAAGAAGCCAATGCCCCTCAGGGGTCTATGACATGCCACCTAGAAAGGCAGAATGGTTGCTGCCGGAACATCGGGCGAACAGTCTATTGTTGGGCAAGGAGTCTGTCGAGCGCGCGAGTGAGTTCATCCACTTCGACGTCATCGTCGCACGACTCGGTCGAGATACTTGCAACACTCTCGTCATCGCTATCGCTGGTGTCCCGTGCTTTAGAAAGGTACAGTTCGGGTTTATTTGCACGCTGCCATTTACCGTCAGCATTCCTAGTCCACTTATCGGGACGCTGGGCAGGATCAAGCACCATATTGGCTTCATCCACCTCAACAAACCCCATCGCCGCGAGGCGGGATTGCGCTTCCAGACTGACCGGAGTGGAATTGATCAATGGTCGCTCGCCATCGAGCCGAAGTTGATATTCCAGCAGAATATCCCCTGCGTTGTCGACAAGCGGATGACTAACCCGAAGAGCTGTGGTGGATGTGATTTCAGTTCGCCCAGGAAACAGGTCCCGCCACTTTTCGCCTTCGAATACCTCATTCATGCAAAATCCGGCTTCTGTTCTTAGAAGCCCAACGCTTTCGTTGCCTAACTCATAGCTGAAATATCGCGCGTCGTGTGTATGTCTTCTCGCTGTACCGGAACCTTCAGCGAGACTCGCTGTGCGCGCAGCTTTTGAGGATACGAAAGGCGAGTACTCCTGTGAATTCGCGGCGATATGTTTGATTTCAGCGCTATGAAACTCCCTCATTTTTTTCTTGAATTGAGACCGTGTGATCTCGATGACAGGAGGTCGGTGAGTGAGGAAGTACGACGGTGCTGCCGCCGCAGACGAACTAGCGTTCGGATTCGGCGTCGACTGAATGCCTGCAAGCACGTCTACGAACCTGGGGGCATCTGTAACAGGTTGCGCGGTACTGCTTAGAGGTTGATCGATCTCATTAACCTCCGTTGCATACGAGAGCGATCCGAGACTCGACGAGCTGATAGTCCGGTTATGCATGGTAAGTCGTACTCTTATGCGCGGCGTTCTTGTCGCATGGAGCCGTTCCGAGCCCGGCCGCAAACAACGAGTTGAGACTGTACAATATGACGCGACGCACGATTCAAGCCCCTGCAGTGGTTGGTTGCGTGAAAACCTGCGGCTCAACCCTGAGCGCCGTCAGTCGTCGGTGGCGGTAACCGTCGATCCTCGAGCATCTTTGATTGGTTCTCCGGCGCTCAGGATGCGCCATTGATAGGGCTCCTCCTCCCACATACGGTCGGAGACAACCCAGATCCACTCCTCGAACGGCGAGACGACGAATGCAACGAAACAACGGATATGCCCGAAGTCAGAGTTAGTGCCGACCGCGCAGGCGCGGAAGAACTCCGCTCAGCGCAGTGCTTGAGTGACTTTTTGTCGCGTCGACGATTCTCCTCTGAAATCGTTGCGGTTTTCGCGATTTCGTAATTGAAGGGCCGACCGCTCGATACGCACTCGAACAAATGCAGTTCGTCCCCGATCGTCACTACGGCGTCCAAGTTTCTGGGCGAACCGATAATCGCCTTCTGTCCTCACGTTCAGTGAGGGTAGCTAACCAGCTCCCTCAAGGAACAGCAGCTGGACGCAGGATTTAACCGCCGACGAGCCGCTCATCGCACGAATCGGGATCAGAACATTCGCTAAATTGATGGTTCTCGATCAGGCTGATCCGCATGGCGAGATGTACCGGACAAGGCTCGATGATGGTTGAACGGGGCTATAGGCAACGAGAAGGCATTTTCCTCGGAGATGGTACAGTAGCTCAGGATGGTTTGTCAGGAGCGAGGAAAGGCGGTTGCGCGCATAAGGCACGCACAAGACGGGGCAACCGGGTCGCCGCGTTGATGGTCGCCTGGCTGCACCGAGCCGCCTGCCTCAGGCCGCGCAAGTTCGAGCAGTATCCCTCACGGCCATGGCTACGAACCGATATCGGCTTGCCCGATAACACTGGACAATCGGCGGCCGGTCGTGCTGACGAGATGAGACTGAGGTACGGGGGATGGTTTTAGCTCCTACAATTGGCTGGCAACTAATTTCGTAACTGCGCAGAAATATTCAGTCGGCCTGATCGCAAGTCTGAAAATCGTCAGCCTAACAACGTTGCTGTATGGGCGGAAGGGATCGCTTCTTCGTCGCTGTGAACGACGTTACACCTGCTTGTCCCAATCATCAGGATATAGTTGAGTACCGCACTGGGTCACACCGATCACATTGGAAATTGGGCAATTGGCATTGCGCAGCGGGTTCTCTCATCTCTGAATGGTCGCGTAGCTCGGCCTTCGCGCTTGTCCTCCAAAGCAGGCTAGGTTGAGCTCGTTTTGCTCTGGCAGAGGGAATGGGCGGATGGAGTAAAGGCACGCCGATATGCGATAAGAAATTTCGGTTCGTGCCTTTCCAACGGCGACCCGCAGCAGTCGCATCGATAGTTGTCGGCTCGCGACAGGCACGTGTACCGCTCCGATTCGGCGCGTTCGTATGCGGCACCGCATCGACACGTAACATCACAGATCAGCATCGGGCGGCCTACAAGAAAGTTGGGGCCAGACTAAATGGTGGCGCTTTCAATTCCAAGCGCTTTCATATACTCGTCACTTCGTACGAAGCGGACAAACGCGCATGCGCTCAGCAAGTGAATTCCTTAATATGTTGCAGTTCTACGCGCCATGCCCGCAGGCTAACAGCGTGTTTCGTACGTTGCGCTAGACGTCAACTCACTTGAATTGGTGCAATCACGATACAATGCACGATCGCACATCCAGCGATCTGTCCCGTACGGCGAGTTGCCGAGCCTGAACGGATCAACGCGACTGAGCACCCTGCAGCCCCTGACTGGTCGCGATGCGACGGCGGCCGCTCTGACCACGGAGATCCGCTCGCTCTTCAGAGCGGTCGCATCTCCTTCGCATTGCTGTAGCAGCCTGCGCGCAGCGCACCAGCCGCGACAGACTCGCGGCGGCCCTTTGCATCACCAGATTTCAGACCAGAATTGAGAGCCATGATGGCAAAACAATCGCGTCGATTTGCCGGGCGCAAATTTGATAGCTCACGCGCTCGCGAACCTCTCGGCACTGCCCGCAAGTATCGCGTTCGCTTTGCGATCGCCCACCAGTATTTCCATCAACTTGAGCAAAATTGACCGCATGTCGTTCTCGGCAATGCTGCGACGATCATTTCTGCCGGGTCGGCGCCGACACGGCGCCATACCTAGCCCACCAGTTTCACTCCGCTTTTCGTTGTTATCCCCAGCCTCGAGAATCATCACATGTATCCACAAGCTCATGATCGATGGCATGCCAAACCGGCCATTCAGTGCAGTGATAATAGGGGCGTAGCAGTGAAGCGTTTCAGATGTCGTTGCGTAAAGCGCATCACCTGATGTGCCTCATGCGTCACCAAAACTATTCCACAATCGGAGGATACTGCGACTTCGCACCAAGCGCGCGACGATCCCCTCGTTGCCCCTAAAGCTGCCCGGGAGACCTTTCAGTGCAGGAACCGCTGCTCGATTTGACCGTCGATGACATTGCACCATCGGGTGCGAGCCTGACCGTCTATGACGAGGAGCATTTGGCCACATACTGGCGGCTGCTTGACGCTGAAGCTGAGGGTGCAGATTGGCGCGAGGTAGCGCGCGTTGTTCTTCACGTTGACCCTGCTCACGACTGGGATCGGGCGCGTCGCGCTTTTGACAGCCATCTCGCTCGGGCAAAGTGGATAGCAGATGACGGTTATCGGCAGCTTCGCAGTGACGCTCGCGACTAGACGAGTGGATCACCTAGCAACCCATGACGCGTCAAGCCGGCTGAACCGCAATGTCGGCCTTTAAAGAGCCAGACTCAATCAATTGAGCTCCAATAAGAACAACAATCACCGTCCCTGGGTGCGCCCTCGCACGGATGGGAATGCCTTTACTGTGAGCCCTTGCGGCCTGCACTAGGCACCTGCTCCGGCGGCGTTGCGGATAACTGGTTCCTGACAGGCTCACGGTCGTGCTGGCATCGCCAAATACTTGGCGACGACCCGAGCCGATTTCGTCCGACATGTCAGCTACGCGAAATCCCGGCACTGTATCCGACGCCTGCCAGGCGTATCGACGATGGCAACGCGGCTTGCCGCGACGAACCCATATGAGTCCGCACATAAGAAGACGAGCCATTCATTCGCAGAGGCGGACACATTATTTCCAGTCACCTACCAACCTTATGAATTGATCAAGAAGACAGCCACATGGCATGCATCCGGTCTGTGAACCTCTCAAGAACGTTGACCCCGGATTGGGTCGAGAAGAATGAAACGGCTGCTCCTGGGCACGATAGCCATCGTCTTGCTGGCCGCAGCTGTCGCCGGTCTGGCCGCGCGACTCTGCGAGCGAAGCGGTTCTGATGTCGGTCTCAATCGCGGCGATGGCTGTCGATGCTGGGAATTCGTCAACGCCGGAGATGTGGTCCGTACGCCACCTCCTGCCCTGACGTGTCCTGGTGCAACAGGAAGTCCGCTCGGCGGCGAAATCGGCTTCCGCTGGCAGATCGCCAACTCGGTGTTTGGAATCGCGATGAACGGCAACTGCGCCAGTCCCAAGGGCTCAAACGCTAAACTCATTCTGCCGGGCCTTCGGGATGAACGCAAAACTGCTACCCGCAACCCCGTTAAGGATCCGCTCGGTCACGCCTGGAATGATGTCCTCCTGGATGCAAAAGGCGCCACTGCGGTCGTCATCAATAAATATCAGACCTGCGACCTTGCGACTCCGCTGCTGCCCGTCAACGGCAGCGACGGCCAACAGGGCGGTGCAGCAGGCGTGGACATAAAGTCTTCTTTTCTTCCCACTTGGCCGTCAGCGCTGAGTACGACTGCGTGCTCATGGGCCCTCCGATTGTTGGCTTTTGCACAACCGGAATCGCAGGCATTCCAACGAGCGGCTCAGTAGGAACTGCCCGCGTTGGGCAGAACATCAACGTCGGCTTGGTCCACGTGCACTAACGGCAGGATGTCGCGGGGGTCCTTGTTTGGTGTGAATTCCATGTCGAGCGATAAGAGGCACTGATGTCCAGAATTTTGGCTGTTGGGACGGCTTTGCCACCGTTTCGGTTCTCTCAGACCGACCTCAAGGCTTTAGCGGGTCACCACTTCGTATCCAGAATGGAGAAGCTGAAGAGATATCTCACCGTATTCGATCATGCGCTAGTCGATCAGCGGTTCTTTTGTGTTACGCCCGAATGGCTTCTCCGCGAGCATCGCATAAGTGAAACCAACCAGGTATATTTGGATTGGGCGAAGGAGCTCGCGTGCAAAGCGACCGTGCTCTGTCTCGACCGGGCTCGGGTTAAGCCCGAGCAAGTCGATCGGGTCTTGTTCGTCTCGACGACAGGGATAGCGACTCCTAGTCTCGACGTGGACCTGATCTTCAAAGTCGGGCTGCGACCAGACGTGGGACGGACACCGATTTTTGGCCTCGGATGCGCTGGGGGAGCATCGGGAGTTAATTTAGCAGGAGCCCTTTGCCGAGCAACCAACGAACGTATTCTCCTCGTTGCGGTGGAGCTGACCTCCCTTACATTCCAACCGAATGATCTCACGCCAAAGAACGTTGTCGCCTCAAGCCTCTTTGGAGATGGCGCTGCCGCGTTATTAATCGGGCCAGCTGAATGCGGTACTGGCAAGCTGGATATCGTGAGAAGTACGAGTTTGCTTCACCCGGACTCGACTTCTCTAATGGGCTGGCATTTTGGCGACTCGGGATTTGAAGTCGTGGTCTCCGAGCGCATTCCGTCGATGATTAGCGAATTGATGCCACGTGCAATGAGCTCGTTGCTCGCGGAGGCTGGCGTCCTTCCTGGCCAAGTAAGGAGCTTTATCTTTCATCCTGGCGGAAGAAAAGTGTTGGAAGTTTGTGAGCGGGGCCTTGGCAGGTCCTCTGAGAGCTTTTTTTCCAGCTATGAGACACTTCGCCTTCATGGAAATATGTCGAGCGCAACTGTGCTATTCGTGCTGGAACACGTGCTAGCGCATGAGGAGCAAGCGGCTGGATCATACGGTATCTTAGGCGCCTTCGGGCCAGGCTTCTCAGCCGAACTGACGCTACTGAAATGGGCTGATACGGAAGCAGCACAGCCAAAGCCCGTCCACCTCGAGCCGACGGGCAACCAATTGCAGCGGTCTGCCTAGTCGTGATCGGCATCACTAAACTGTTCGCTTGGTGCTGTCGAGCGCTCGCGCGCCCGAGATGCTGCCGCTGGTCAGGTCTGCTCAACGGCACCCAGCAGCGTCCGCGAGACCCCTTGCAGTTACAGCATCGCTCCTGAACCGCCCTGGCTGTCCCCTGTTAGGTAACCTCAGACGCCGATTTGATCAATTTCGAATCTTCGTCACGGTTTAGTCGCTCATGCACCGCCCTGATGGGCCTTGAAGACCGGAAAGCGCTTTTGCTCGATTTTCAGGTACTCGCCCGTTCGATGGATGACGCCTTGCGAGTACAATAATTCAAGCCCGCTCCTGGCGACACGCAACATGTCGCACATCACGTCCACCCACACATCAGTCGTATGCAGAAATTTCTGCACTGTCCGCACCGCGACACGTGCCAAGATTGCCGGATCCGATTCATCCTTTGCGGCCAGAGTCCAGGCCTTCTCGGCAAAGCATGACTTCAACGAACAGGTCCGCCTCAGTTTAGGCACCATCCGGTCGGCATCGTCAGAGCACATCCCAACTCAGTACACACTTCATTTGGGACGATTTTGTAGGTCCCATGATGCTACTCAAAATAGAACCTGTTCGTGCCGGCTCCTACTCAGCCGAGCCAGTGTTCCCGAAAAATGCAATCCGGCATCCTTGGCGCGTCCCTCTGGTGAGTGTGGCAGCGGGCTGGCCAATTTGGCTCTCTCTTAAGTCTCTAAGTGCGTCAGCTTGTCGACAGCTGAACCTAATAGAGCGAGAACAGAGAGTGACACTATCTGCTCGGGATTGCGACCGACTCAACCGGGAAGTGACATGGACCCATTTAACAGCATCAACCCATTCAACCAAGATCGCGCTGCTCACAACGCCGCGGAGCCACAACCGCAGCAGCAGCAAGCGGAGTTTGAGCCGTACTTGGATGAAGTGCAGCAGCTTGATCCCCGTGCCGTCGCAAGGGTTCCTGTTTCACCAGATCACTACTATCCTCGTTTGTTCGACGAAGACCGTAGAGTCACCGAGGCGTTGGAACTTGTGCACCATAGGGCCCAAGGTCCTCATCCCGAAGACGCAGTTGCCAGACGCCTCGGGGGTGCCGCCGCGCAGCACAGCGCGCCGCGAGAAGCTCTAAGTTGGCCGAAGGAGCTGACTGCGGAACATCACGATCAGGATCCGCTGCGAGGGATGATGGGCGAAGCCATCCCAGCACCGTCTCTCAACCCAACCGCGCGCGATCACCAGGCGTCGGATCCCGGAGAAGCCGTTCGTCACTTCAACTGGAGCGACGGTTACCAGCCGGCTGCGAATGAACAGACGCGGAGCGCCTCCCATTCAAGTCACGCGGCCCTCATGGGTGAGGATTTGAGCGGGCAGTTGAGTCCTGCGAAGAGGCAGAGGACGCTAAGCCATGCGGAACTGGATGCTATTGAGCGCCAGCTGAGCGAGCCGGGCAATTCAATGGCTCGTGTGCTGATGGAAAGCACCGGCGCACCGTCGCCTTTCGGGCCAGCGGTCGGTTCGCCATTGGTCCTTGCTGAGGAAGGTTGCGATCAGGATCAGCTGTGGGTGATGGCGGAAGACGCCGGCCCATCATCGTCAACCGCGCGCCATCAGCAGCCCCTGGATTTAGGAGCGGTCGTTCGTCCCTTCAACTTCCGGCAGGGCGACCAGCACGCGTCGGCTGCGCTTGACGGTAGCAGCATCCCGCCGAGCCAGGACAGCCGACCCAACAGTTTCGTGGTTCACACTGACCGCTACACCGCGCTGTTCGTGCCCGCGGCGACGATGAGGCGAAGCAGCCCACTCAATCCGCCAGGCGCTGCCATGCGTCCCGGCTTTCGACCGGAAGGCGTTCCGCACCCCAGTGCGCAGCCGGAGAATCGGGCCTCGCAAGCGCAGCTTGGACGGTCGACGGAAAACGCCGCTCCGGCGTCCTCCAAAACTGAGACGACGTCCCCCGCGGTCCGCGAGATTTATGCTGCATCATGGGCCGTTCCCGAGGGCTTTTCCCACGGCACCCAACCCGCCCCGGGCACGATGCTCTCGAAGCTCGGCCGCTGGGGCCTCTTGCCGGACGCGGCGCAGCCGGAAAAACAGTACGACATTCGTGGCGAGCGCTACACCGCCCTCTTGGGCCCGGGAGGGCCCAATGACGTTCGGCTCATCCATCACCCCACGAATGGAGACGCCGACGGACACTCCCGACGCTAGGAGCCCGTCCAGATAGCTCTGGTATCGGGCTTGTTCATGGACGATAGCTCGCTCCAACGACTCTTACGAGCTTGGCGACCTTTGTGGGCGATGTAGATGAGCGCTACCCGTCCCGATGAACTTGCGCGCATCATCGCACAACGACTCCTCGTTCAGCCGAACGGCTATCACCTCTTATTATTGAAGAGCCGGCCGCCAAAGCTGCGAAGAAAAACCTACGGTGTTCTTGACGGCACGTTTGGCGGCATTGCCCTTTGTAAGGCCCTGCTCAAGCCCCGAAATAAAGGAAGCATCCTCGGAGTAAAGAGGCTGCTTCCTGCGTTCCATTGAAACCCCGGTCGACTGAACTGTTGACAACTGATGACGGCGGGCCTGGTGGTCCATCACCCCCAGATGCGCATCCTTGTCGTGGCCTTGCATAGCTCCTCTGGCCAACGCCGTGTGCGGCGTCGTCGATCCGCATCGAGTCTATCAGTGCCGTATCTTCGGGATCAGCAATAGCCGGGATCCGACAGCAGTAGCACCGAAAACAATACAGAGATCGAAGAAAATCGAAATTGTGGCGGAGGCGCGATTAAACAGCCCTCCCAATTCTTGGAGGAGATTTGCGGGACTTAGGTCAGTTAGCTTGCTGGGTGTTAGTCACCTTTGGAGAATTTCAGTGTTGATTGTTGAAACCATTTTGAAGCCAGACCGCTTTGGCGGCATCGGACTTTTCTCTGCTAATTTTTTACCTAAAGGCACATTAGTTTGGATTCATAATCCAGTCGTTGACATTGCCGTGACGCCTCAACAGTACGAAGCCTTACCTCCAACATTTCAAGCTTTACTTGACAAGCATGCCTATCCAAGAGACCGCGATGTTGATGATGGTGTTGTAGAGTACAATGCTGACAATGCCCGTTTCATGAATCACAGCAGTCAGCCAAACACATATCAAGGGGATCATTGCCGAATTTTCACAGCCCGCAACGTACAACCCGATGAAGAACTGACTTGCGATTACTCGTCTTTCGATCCACGGTGCGACTTATCGTGGGTTAAAGAGCTGGCGCCGAATCCTGGAGCCGGAAGGCGCCTGGCAGCGTTGGATTGAGTCTGCGGTCTGGCGACGTTGATTCCGTCGGCAAATTTACACCGGGCAGAGTTTCGGCAGCGGCGTCTCCATCGAGACGACGCGAGTTGAAGATCATCGTGAGCACGGTCTTGTTCGACGTCCTTGGACGCGCACGAAAGCGCCTTCGATGACGTTGGTAACCCCCGACGTGTAGTTCACTACATCTGTAGTACCAACTTAAGGCTTCGTTACTAATTCGCTTTTTTACTCGCTAATGTCCGCAACGCGTCCTGGCAGCGAAAACACTGGGCTGCTGTTACGATTCCCCCGTGGGTCTTTAAAGGAATTGGTGCGGCGTTCATGCAGAAGCATATCGTGGGAGCCGGACGCTGCTGTCCCGAATGCCTCGACGACTTGATTGACGAGAGCAGCCCGGTTCGCGTGATCGACGTATTTGTCGATGCGCTCGGTTTGGCTGAGATAGGTTTTGAGGTTGCGGAGCCGGCGGCGGTTGGCCGTCGTACCATCCCTCCGTGCTCATCAAGCTTTACCTTACGGCTATCTAGACCGGGTGCAGTCGGGCCGGCGGCTGGAACGAGAGGCCGGGCGCAATGTCGACGTGATGTGGCTGCTGGTTCGGCTCGCCCCCGATCACAGACGATTGCGGACTTCCGCAAGGACGACGGCCTGGCGTTGCGCAAGGGGTTTGCGAGCTTCGTCAAACTCTGCCAAAAAACAGGTCTTCTGGCGGCGGCCAGCCGTCGCCATCGATAGTAGCAATTTCAAGGCCGCGAACAACCCGAACAGAAACTTCACGCACGCGAAGATGGAGCGACGGCGTGCTCTGTTGGAGGAGAGCGGCGCGCTACTTGAGCCAAATTGACACGGCCGAAGCCAGGAGCCGACAAGCCGCCGACCCACGAAGGTGACGAGGCTTACCCACAAGCTCACAAAAGCTGAAGGAAGGAAATGGACATGCTTGCTTTCTGCGAGAAGCAAATGCTTGCTTCACCAAGTGACGTGCCACTGAAGTTTGATCCAACAGCGGTCAGGTGCGCCAAGTGGCTGCAGTGAGACTGAAGTTTGGACCACCGAGAACTAGAGTTTTGCGCCTTGGTGCAGCGAGACCGAACTTTGGACCACCCAGAACTAGAGTTTTGCGCCTTGGTCACGTTGGCGGGCTGGTTGCGCCGACGTGGTTTTGCAGCAAAATCGACGGTCGATTGCCAATCGCTCGTGAGCGGCAGGTCCGCCATGGCAGCCACCGCACTTTATTGGCATCGGCGAGGCGTTGATGTGGAGCTTCGAGTGCAAACTCGGCGCTCCCCCCACCTCATTCCGACCGAGAAGGCCGAGCCGAGGTAGAGGAAACAGCATGACGAGGAGATCGTCGCATCCTTGCCGGGAGTGAAAAGGATCATCCTCGCCGCGCTGCTCACAGAGCCCTTCGATGCCCCGCAGCAACGTGCCTACGCCGCCTTGCGCGGTTGACAGGAGTCGCGCCAGTCACCAAGCGCTCGGGTAAGAGCTGCCTTGGATCAGATGGCAAGCTCCGTGCTTTTTGTCTTTGTTCCTGCACAGTGAGGTTTGGCATGCGAGCTGCTGAGAGGCTCATCGGCTTGGCTGTTTATCCTCGCGCGTCTCCATACAGGCCAAGCTTGGCGTAGAAAACTCAGCGCGGGTGGTTGCTCCAGACACCCGCGCGGCTTTTCCCATTACCCCCGGGCCGCGGCTTAGCCAAAGACGCTGTGGAAACCATTCCATGAACGTGAAGCCTTCCGAACGTGGCGAGTATCTGCGCCCGTTGCCAAACTAGCGCCTTGACCTTGTTTTCCACCAGCGCCTCGTGCTGTAGCTGGCGGCATAACGCTTCGGTCGCGACCCGGGTAGTATTCGTATTTTGTCGGCCTTCAGCTCGACACTTTTTGCAACCTCGCCGCCAAACCATTCTACGGCAAAGGCGACGAAGCGGCACGCCGCAGATGCGCGGTACAATCTATAATGTCTGACGAGCTCACATCGCGCTGCGTTCGCACACTGAGCCTCTTTCGACACTTAATGTAAGCGGTTTAACGTGCGAGCTGCTCGATGAACCAACAGCGTTTTCGTGCAAGATCGCGGGACCAAACCGGCTCGGAAGCACAACGCATAGCCACCCCCTAAGACTAGCGAAGCGGCCGACCGCGTTGAGCGACACCTCACTTCGCGTGGACAGTTGGAAAAGAGTCACTTCGAGGTCACGGCCCAAGGGTTGACTTCGAAGTTTAATCCGCCTGGAGACGAGGTTATCTCAACGCCGTATTGGACGATGGTTCGCATGGTGCCGCCGGCCTATTCCGGGCGGCACGCCGCAAGGGGCTCCAGCCGCTGCCGCTGCTTTTCCAGAGTTCGTCCGCAGCGCGCGAGCGTTTCTCCGGAGCCTCGACCTTGGCCAGGATGGCCGAACCCGTTGCGCGTACTCGCTCCCGGCTTTGTCCAGCGCTCCCTGCCCCGAAGCCATTGACTTGTCGCGCCGGTCGCGACCCGTTGCGTCGAGGTTTCCTTCCCGCAGGCGCTCGGTCCTTCGGCCCCAATGTTCCTTGTAATTCAGCTGGGACCTCCGGCTCACGCTCGGTGATCATGCGAGCGCTTCGCTTCACCGGCTTTGCGGGAGACTTTTCCCGCCGACGCCTGTTTGCGCCTGCGCCGCGTCGGCCCGAAAAATCGCACTGCCGGCGGAGCGGCCGCTCGAGCCCACCCGACGCTTGAGGCGCTTAAGACGATGTCGGATAGATCGTCAGCGTTGATAAAAACGCTGCTTGCCCTCGAGCGAGTTCGCTCCGAGATCCCGCGTAGACGCCAGCAACGGCGTTCAGGCAGGCTGACCTCGATCGGCGGCGCCAAGTTCTTGTCGACGAGATGTGGACGGAAATCAACGTGATCTCATTGCTGTGCAGCACGCGGGCCAAAATGCATTGCGTGCGTATTAGAACTTCACGTTGAAGGTGGCATTCAGTCCGTTCTGGGTGATGCCTGAACCGAACTGCCCCTGGTAGGCGATGCCAAGGGTGCTGTTGTTCGAAAGCTGGAAGTCCAGACCGGATTCGACGAGTGCCACGTCCTTGCCAATGGATAGGCCTGAAGCTGCAAATGGGCTGGATCCAGCAGCAAAGCTGGCGGTCGACAGCGGAATGAGGTCACCTATGGCATGACGCCAGCCAATATCGGCTCGCGCAGTCGTGGCGGTTTGGCCAACTTGAAAACGGGTGGTCGCGTAAACGCCGAGCGTGGAGAGCGTCGTATCCATCGTGTCAGCGCGAACACTAAGCGCCGCTCCGTTCAATCCCCTCTCGCTAAAGCTGTCCGTCGCCGCACGAACATGGGCGAGATTGGCATAGGGCTCGATGACGGAAGACTTGCCGAGATCGATTTTGTAACCCAGTTCTCCAAAGATCTGGAACGTGCCTGCCTTGTAATCCGAGATCAAGTTGTCGTTGAAGCCCGGGAACCGAACGTTGCGGCTCATCTCAAGATCGTGCCATGTATAGGCAAGGCCTGAGCGGAAGGCGATGGCCCCTTCGGGCACGGCCCACTCGGTGCCGGCATAGGTCCCGAACGTGTAATTGTCGCTGCGGCCTGACGAGGAAGCAGCGCCAACCTTGAAAGTGGAACGGCTATAGCCCGCAAGGACACCGACGCGCCAGTCATCAAAGACCGGCGTGTCGATACCGGTCATGAGGCCGCTGATGGTGGATCTGGTGCTCGCACCATTGCTATCGCCCGATTGGGTCGTCCATCCGCCAAAGGCGGAAGCCCACGCCGCATAACCTTGCAGGTCATAAGAGGGCAGGTCAGAAGAAGCCGGGCCGACCAGGCCTGTGGCAGAGGCAGAATTGCCGCGCGACCTCTTCTGCTCAGGACCATACCCCATCACCGCCATGCCTGAGGTTGACGCGCCGCCAAACGCTTGTTCGAGACGGTTGTAGACTGCCGAACGCGCATAATAGCTGTCATTGACACGTCTGCCATGCTCCGAGGCATAGATGGACGGGGAAATTTTACGCAGCCCAGATGTCACCGCCGTGCCGTCCGGCGCGGAAAAGTCGAGCGCCGCGAGAAGCGGGTGCAGCCCTACAGCCGCGTTGCCAGCCACTCGATCGAGCGCCGCGCCCACCTGGCGGCTGTTGGCATCGGCTCCATAACGCGAATAGGCACCGGATGGGCGGGAGAGTGTCAAGGCGTAGGTGTTGCCGCCTTGAGCCGTTGCACTCGCCAGCAACGTTGGCGATTGCAGGGCTGTCGTCACGTTCGCGAACGAGCCTGTGAGATTTGTTGCATTCAGCCACTGATCGGAGGAGACGTTAAAACCGCTACCATACCAGCCGCGCTGCGGGGTGATCGTGAGCGTACCGTCGACCGTTGCATTTCCGTTCACGATGAGGCGGCTGAACCCGCCAGCATCGTTTACGGCGACCTGCAAGCGACCGGTCGAGGTTTGCAGATAGTCGCCATACACTTTGATGCTGTTGTCCAGACCGCTGATGAGGGGCGCGACAGCACCGCTGTTGGTGAAGCGACCATTAGCATTGAGCAGATAACTGCCGTTACCGGACAGGGTTGCACCTTGCGCGACACTTGCGTCGTACAGCTCGTGATTGCCAGTCAATGTCGCGGCGCCACCGGCGAACTGCAGCGAAAGATTGTTGCGTCCAACGATATTACCGTCATAGCGGGCTGCAAAGCTTGCGTCCGACTGTTGCGTTGAGTGACCGCTCGCGTCAGGCGTCAAACCGAACGTTAATTTGGTCAGACGCGGAGCACCGTTCTCGTCAAGCTGGTTGTAGTCAGACAGGATGTCCCCTGACAACGCAGAGCCACGCATCACATTGATCTCGCCGACGTAACCATTGTTCGACATGTACATCGCAGCATGACTGCCAGCCAGGCGACCGGTCAGATCGAACTTGCTGACGAGCGGACCTGCGATCTCGTTCAGCATCGGGGCCGCGTTATCGCCAATCGTGCGGATATACGAGCCACGATATTCATCGTCATTGCCCAACACATTGTTGCCAAAGTCGAAACTTGCCGCGATGCCATGCTCGCCGAGAGCCTGCACGTCCCCGCGTTGAGTCAGTGTGTGATCCTTACCATAGGCGAACATGACACCGCGCCCATAAGCGCCGTCGGCGTATACGCGGGTTCCGGGCGGAATTGTGATCTGATTGTATTCGCCGTCGACGCGGATGCCGGCGCCCCCCGCTCCTTTCGAAAGCAGGTCGGCGCGCTGGACCACAGTGTTGCCGCTGCCATAGACGTGCAATCCCAGTCCGAGCGTAGCTGTGTTGTATGTATTTGGCAGATAGGCGGTACCCTCAGCACTGCGAGCGAAGAAGGGATTGTCGTTGACCAGATTCTGGCCGTTTCCGTAGATGGAGAACCCGAACAAATTGCGCCGATCGATAGTGTAACCTATATCTTGAAACGCGGCGATCTCCGCCTCCATCAGGACGGTGTAGTTCTGGTATCTCTGATGGCTCATCGTGCCGTTCTTAAGCTCGCTATGCCCAGCGAAGGGTGCATCCAGCTGGCCGTCCTCAGTCATCACTCGCACCGGAATACCTGGCATGGCACCGGCCAGCACTTCGCTCACTTGCTTCCCGACGAAATAGCCCCGATCGCGGCGCAGGTCGAAAACGTCCTTAGCTGGCAGGTTCACGCACAGCGAGCAATAGATCGTCTGTCCAGGCTTGGCTTGTTTGCCGTTGTCGTCGTGCAAATGCTCCGTCCAGGCGTTTAACTTTTCAGGGAAATGCGCTGATAGCGCCCCGTCGGGATATCGTTCATAGCTGATGGTGCTGAGCATACCGTGCCCATGGCCGAGCTCGTGGATCACAACGGGTGTAAGACCAATCTCTGGAGTCCTTGGCAATTGCGAAGGAATGTATGCTTCGGACGAAAACCCCATCTGGCCGATTGTAATCATGCCGTGTGCGCCGTATTGCAGCTCGCCCGGCTCCTGCCCCGTGAGTGCCGCCTGAACCTTGGCGACGCCACTAGGAGACGTATCACTATAGGCAAATGCGTTGCGCTCGCTATCCCCACCGATGTTGACAATGGCCGGCAATTGCCCCGGAACAACCTTGATGATTTCCGCCCAATACCGAATCGCCGCCAGTGAATGATCTATTTCTGATTGTGGCAAGCTCCGCGTTGAACGCGTATCACCTTCCGCGTAAGGGCCATCGCCGGGACCAAATATCCGCGCCCGCATGAAGGGCATGCCATTCGGGTCCATGACGTCGTAGGTTTCAACCGCTCTACTGGGGGATTCCAGCAAGGCACTGGCCGCAAGCACGATGGTCGCAATTGTCTTCGTCTTCATTTACGAATTCTGTTCGATGTCTTGATTGCCGGCGTGCTTCGCCGTTCAACTTCGAGCGCGCGTGCACGCAGATGCGCCCGCGAAGCGCAGCCGTCATTGATCGGACATCGGCCTTGCGCCTTCGTAGCCAGAGTCTGACGGTAGAACTTCAATTCAAGAGGAAGGCTAAGTCAGCCTTGATAAAGTCAAGTCAACTCACAAGCATGTCCCTCATTGCTCGTGGCTTTGATTTCAACTTCCTCAAGCTCAAACTGGGGCACTTCACGCTTGCCATTGCGATCCGCCGAGCCGTGCCTGAGCGAATATGACCGCCTGATGCTTCGCGGCCGTCCGATGCCTGGCGCTGGCGATGTCGATCGTTTTATGGGCCCCGTCAACAATGCGACCTCCTATTGTCTTTTGATCGCAGACAGATCCTGCATTCTGCATCGCAGACAGATCCTGCATTCTGCAGCGCCAATCCCGACAAAGCAGTCGGCTGCACGCAACTAACAAGCAGCGGAGCAAAAGCCGGGCCAAATCGCCTGATGCGTTCGCCGTGCGCAACCAGATGAACGCAGCAACGCCGCGCGGTGGCCCTTCTGCGTGAAAGCAGGCGATGCCTGTTCGTCGCCCGCCAATGTTGTCGCAAACTCGCCATTGCACGGGAGCAAAACGACTGCGCCGCCCGACAATTGCCGCGCGCCTTGTTCATCTTTGCTGGCGATCGCCGTGACCGGTTCAAGGTTTGATTGAGGGCAAGACGCAAGCATTTTTGTTGCACCCATCGTCGTAAGCCATCGTCCTGCCATGCGTCAGGCAGATGTAGAGCAGCGGGACGCGAGCCCGGCCACCTCACGCTAGACGACGTGTAGAGCAACTGAAATGCAGCGTGCGCGACCTGGCTGCTCAAAATGCTCAGGACAGCGATCGCGCCTCAGACGGATCCAGGATGGTCAAGCAATTTACGCAGGAGACGCCGGAGCCCGTCCTCGTTCCGGCAGAACGCTTGACCGGCCGCGCCGTGAGGGGAGCAACCATCGGCAATATTCTCGAATTCTACGACTTCGGAACCTATAGCTGTTCGCGATCCAGATCGGTCATCCATTGTTTCCGGCAAGCGACCCGTTCGCCAGCCTCATGCTGTCGTTCGCAACCTTCGGCGCTGGTTTTGTGACCAGTCCGATCGGGGCCATCGTGCTCGGCTCGTACTCGGATCGGGCCGGCCGCCGATCCGCGATGAGCGCCAGCTTTACCTTGATGAGCGTCGCCGTCCTCGGACTGCACTTACGCCCTCGTACGAGACAATAAGAATTGCCGCTCAGCTGCTGGTCATTTTCGCGCGTTTAGTGCGGGGTTTCGCGCTGGGCGGTGAGGTTGGTCCAACAACCGCCTGATGGAAGCGGCCCCAGCCGAAACGCGCGGTCATGCTGTGTCGTTTCAGTCAACCAATCATCAGGTCGCTGCAACAGCCGGAGGAGCGCTTGTTGGAGGAATACTCTCCCTCAGCATGACAAGCGAGGCACTCAATGCGTATGGATGGCGGGTCGCGCTCGTGCTTGGTGCCGCTATGCTGCCGTTCGGATTTTGGCTGCGGAGCGCGCCAGCCGAAACGTTGCACCGCCCTGAGGCGCCGGCTCTGGTCATCCAGACTGTAACGAGATCGCCTGGTGCTCGCGCATCATGAGCTTCGGATTTGTCATCTTGGCCAGCTGTACGATCATTACTTATGTCACGGGAGTGGGCGAGCGCAGGATCGAGGCCTTCGCGTCCGAGTTCGATCCGCAACCTTTCCATCTGGATGGAGAACTCGCGAAGGGCACGCTGTTCGGCGGCTGGCACACCGCGGCGCTCACGATGCGGCTTCTCGTCGATGGGGCCTGCCCATAACCGGAGGGCTGATCGGCGCAGCGTCGAGTTCGAATGGCCGCGTCTCCCCGGCCAGGCGATGTGCTGCATGTCGACAGCGAAATCGTCGATCCTCCCGCGCGTGCGCATTCTGGCGACTGCGCCCTTTAGTACGTCGGAGCTGAAAGCGTTGGCCAACCGCTCCGGTCAAGCTCGGTATGAGTTTTAAGTCATGTTTGCGAATTATGAATTAAAACTAATATCCCCGGGATATGGCGTAAAACTCATGCTTGGACTATATTTCTTAAAACTCATACAGGGTACCGGCATGATTTTGAAGACAATCAGCGACGCAGGGCTGGCCGTCCGGGAAGCCCGTCATCGGCGGAAGCTGACCCAGAAGCAACTTGCCCAGATGCTGGGGACAACCCAAGAGTGGATTTCGCAGTTCGAGACCGGCCGCCTGGAGAACCCGAGCCTCGGAACGGTGCTCAACGCCTTCGCCACGTTGGGGATCGACTTGAATATCGACAGCTTGCCGGGGTCCGCCCGGAACGACGACTTGGACACCGGTGATCTCGCCCTCGACAAGCCGAGCTTCCTCAAGGGGCGGCGGCGATGAGCAAATTCATGAACGTCCTGATGGGCGGCGTCCCGATCGGACGTCTCGAGCAGATGGACACCGGTGTCCTCGCCATCGAGTACGCCGATCGTTGGCTTGCGGCCGACAGGGTCCAGATTCCGCTTTCGATGTCCCTGCCTCTCGCCGCCAAGAAGCACTCCGGCGCGAAGGTGGCCAACTATCTCTGGAATCTGCTTCCGGACAACGACCGGACCCTGCAGAAATGGGGACAGATCTACGGCGTGTCGCCAAACAGCGCGTTCGCTCTGCTGTCGAAAGTCGGAGAGGACTGCGCGGGCGCGATCCAGATCGTCACCGACGAGTGGATGGCCGCCAACGCGGATTCGCCCGGGGAGGTCCAGTGGATCGACGAGGCGGAGGTCGCGAGCCGCCTCAAGCGCCTGCGCGAGGAGAGGACCTGGACAGGACGCCGCGAGGGCGACCGGGGGCATTTCAGTCTCGCCGGCGCGCAGCCGAAGATGGCCTTGCTGTTCGACGGAAAGCGCTGGGGCGTACCGAGCGGCCGCCGGGCGACCACGCACATCCTCAAGCCGCCGATGCCTCACCTTCGAGGCACGACCGAGAACGAGTACGCGTGCCTGCGTCTCGCGAACCACGTCGGAATCACGGCGGCCGAAGTGAAGGTCGGGACGTTTGGCGAAGAGGTCGCGATCGTCGTCACCCGGTACGACCGCGAGATCGACAAGGACGGCGTCGTCAGACGATTCCACCAGGAAGACATGTGCCAGGCGCTCGGCGTGCATCCCGCCGTCAAGTACCAGAGCGAGGGCGGACCCTCGATCGAGCAGATCTCCAACGACGTGCTGCGCTACGCCACCGATCCGGAGGCGGACAGGGCGGCGTTCGCTGACATGATCGCCTTCAATTTCCTGGTCCTCGGTACCGACGCGCACGCGAAGAACTTCTCCGTCATCCACCTCCCGGGGCGGCGGATGTTTCTTGCGCCGCTCTACGACGTCCTGAGCTTCGTGCCTTATGACGACGACGAACATCAGCGGCGGCGGCTGCGCATGGCGATGAAGATCGGCGGCTACTACAAGCTCTCAGAAGTTCTGCCGCGGCATTGGAGACGCCAGGCGGAATTGATGAAAATGGATCCCGACGAGATGATCGCGCGATTGGTGGCCCTTGGCGAGAAGATTCCCGACGCGCTGAGCGACGTCGTGAAGGAGGCGAGGATCGAGGGCCTGAAAGAGCCGGTGCTCGACACGATGCTGGACGGAATCTCGGCGCGCGGCAAAGCGATTGTGCAACAATACTCGGCGTGAACGCGCTGCGCCCGCAAGCGTCGACGACGTCGGCGCGATGCCGATGGACGCCGTCCGGACGCTGAAATCCGATGACCGAATGATCGTTAAATCCTGCGGGGCTACCGCGGCCCAATCCGATCGATCAACTACGCATCGGCTGGAACGCGCATCCGCATGCGTGCCTGCCTTATAATCCGAGATCAAGTTGTCGTTGAAGCCCGGGAACCGAACGTTGCGGCTCATCTCAAGATCGTGCCATGTATAGGCAAGGCCTGAGCGGAAGGCGATGGCCCCTTCGGGCACGGTCCACTCGGTGCCGGCATAGGTCCCGAACGTGTAATTGTCGCTGCGGCCTGACGAGGAAGCAGCGCCAACCTTGAAAGTGGAACGGCTATAGCCCGCAAGGACACCGACGCGCCAGTCATCAAAGACCGGCGTGTCGATACCGGTCATGAGGCCGCTGATGGTGGATCTGGTGCTCGCACCATTGCTATCGCCCGATTGGGTCGTCCATCCGCCAAAGGCGGAAGCCCACGCCGCATAACGTTGCAGGTCATAAGAGGGCAGGTCAGAAGAAGCCGGGCCGACCAGGCCTGTGGCAGAGGCAGAATTGCCGCGCGACCTCTTCTGCTCAGGACCATACCCCATCACCGCCATGCCTGAGGTTGACGCGCCGCCAAACGCTTGTTCAAGACGGTTGTAGACTGCCGAACGCGCATAATAGCTGTCATTGACACGTCTGCCATGCTCCGAGGCATAGATGGACGGGGAAATTTGACGCAGCCCAGATGTCACCGCCGTGCCGTCCGGCGCGGAAAAGTCGAGCGCCGCGAGAAGCGGGTGCAGCCCTACAGCCGCGTTGCCAGCCACTCGATCGAGCGCCGCGCCCACCTGGCGGCTGTTGGCATCGGCTCCATAACGCGAATAGGCACCGGATGGGCGGGAGAGTGTCAAGGCGTAGGTGTTGCCGCCTTGAGCCGTTGCACTCGCCAGCAACGTTGGCGATTGCAGGGCTGTCGTCACGTTCGCGAACGAGCCTGTGAGATTTGTTGCATTCAGCCACTGATCGGAGGAGACGTTAAAACCGCTACCATACCAGCCGCGCTGCGGGGTGATCGTGAGCGTACCGTCGACCGTTGCATTTCCGTTCACGATGAGGCGGCTGAACCCGCCAGCATCGTTTACGGCGACCTGCAAGCGACCGGTCGAGGTTTGCAGATAGTCGCCATACACTTTGATGCTGTTGTCCAGACCGCTGATGAGGGGCGCGACAGCACCGCTGTTGGTGAAGCGACCATTAGCATTGAGCAGATAACTGCCGTTACCGGACAGGGTTGCACCTTGCGCGACACTTGCGTCGTACAGCTCGTGATTGCCAGTCAATGTCGCGGCGCCGCCGGCGAACTGCAGCGAAAGATTGTTGCGTCCAACGATATTACCGTGGTAGCGGGTTGCAAAATTTGCGTCGGGCTCCTGCGTTGAGTGACCGTTCGCATCAGGCGTCAAACCGAACGTTAATTTGGTCAGACGCGGAGCACCGTTCTCGTCAAGCTGGTTGTAGTCAGACAGGATGTCCCCTGACAACGCAGAGCCACGCATCACATTGATCTCGCCGACGTAACCATTGTTCGACATGTACATCGCAGCATGACTGCCGGCCAGGCGACCGGTCAGATCGAACTTGCTGACGAGCGGACCTGCGATCTCGTTCAGCATCGGGGCCGCGTTATCGCCAATCGTGCGGATATACGAGCCACGATATTCATCGTCATTGCCCAACACATTGTTGCCAAAGTCGAAACTTGCCGCGATGCCATGCTCGCCGAGAGCCTGCACGTCCCCGCGTTGAGTCAGTGTGTGATCCTTACCATAGGCGAACATGACACCGCGCCCATAAGCGCCGTCGGCGTATACGCGGGTTCCGGGCGGAATTGTGATCTGATTGTATTCGCCGTCGACGCGGATGCCGGCGCCCCCCGCTCCTTTCGAAAGCAGGTCGGCGCGCTGGACCACAGTGTTGCCGCTGCCATAGACGTGCAATCCCAGTCCGAGCGTAGCTGTGTTGTATGTATTTGGCAGATAGGCGGTACCCTCAGCACTGCGAGCGAAGAAGGGATTGTCGTTGACCAGATTCTGGCCGTTTCCGTAGATGGAGAACCCGAACAAATTGCGCCGATCGATAGTGTAACCTATATCTTGAAACGCGGCGATCTCCGCCTCCATCAGGACGGTGTAGTTCTGGTATCTCTGATGGCTCATCGTGCCGTTCTTAAGCTCGCTATGCCCAGCGAAGGGTGCATCCAGCTGGCCGTCCTCAGTCATCACTCGCACCGGAATACCTGGCATGGCACCGGCCAGCACTTCGCTCACTTGCTTCCCGACGAAATAGCCCCGATCGCGGCGCAGGTCGAAAACGTCCTTAGCTGGCAGGTTCACGCACAGCGAGCAATAGATCGTCTGTCCAGGCTTGGCTTGTTTGCCGTTGTCGTCATATAAATGGTTAGTCCAGGCATTTATCGCTTTAGGGAAGTACGGTGATATCGGCTCGGTGGGCCAACCATCATAGCCGTCAATGGTACCGGCCATTCCCAGCTGATGAGCGAGCTCATGAATCATAACAGGGGCCAGGCCGATCTTCGGCGTCATTGGCAATTGCGAAGGAATGTATGCTTCGGATGAAAATCCCATTTCGCCGATCGCAATCATACCATGTGCGCCATGGTTCAACTCGCCCGGATTCTGACCGGTGACTGCCGCCTGCACCTTGTTCTCACCATCAGGCGACCACTGGACTGAGGCCCATGCCGTGTTGCCCTGAATTCCGCCGATGTTGACGACGGCCGGCGACTGTCCGGGTTTGACCCTTATGATTTCGGCCCAATAGCGGATCGCTGCGAGCGAATGGTCGGTTTCCCATTGCGGTAGCTTCCGAGCTGAATACGCCGGCTCGCTACCTCCGTCACAACAGAAAGGGCCATCTCCGGGACCGAATACGTGCTCGGATGAAGGACACGCCGTTCGAATTCCTAACATCGTAAGTTTCAAGGGCTCTACTCGGCAAACATAGCAACGCATCCACCGCAAGCACGATGGTCGTAATTGTCTTCGTCTTCATGCTACACGTTCTATTCAAGACATTGATTGCCGGCTTGCTTCGCCGTCCAATTTCGAGCGCGCGTGGGCGCAGATGCGACAGCGAAGCGCAGCCGTCATCGATCAGACCCCAGCTGCGCGCCTTCGGTGCCCAATCTGACGGCAGCACTTCAATACGGAAGGCTATTTCCCTGGTCGATCTCGATGAAACCAGATCTACTCACGCAGGTGTGTTCGCCATTGTTCGTGATTTTGATTTCGACTTGCTGGAGCTCAAAATCTGGTGCGTTACACTTTCCATTTGCGACCGCCGAGCAGTTTGCGCCTGATCGAAATGATCGCCCGAAGCCTCGGCGCCAGGCGATGTCGATCGCTCTCATGGTACCGCCAATTATGCGCTCCTATTGTCCTTTGATCGCGCAAAGACCGCGATTTGTGCAGCGAACCAATCCCGACAAAGCAGGCGGCTTGCGCGCAACTAACAACGAGCGGAGCAAAAGACGGGCCAAATAGCCTGATGCGTCCGCCCGCGCGCAACCAGCCGAACGCCGCGTCTACGCGCGACTGCCCCTCTGTGCGAAAACAGGCACTTCGTGTTGGGGCGCCCACCAATGTTGTCGCACACTCGCCATGCACACGAGCACAACGCCCCCTGACAGTTGCAGCGCGTTCCTTTGTTCATCTTTACTGGCGATTGCCGCGATCAGTTCAGCGTTTGAAATGGGGCTGCGACAGGCAGGCATTCTTATTGCACTCGTCGTGAGCTTCGTCCTGGCATGCGTCAGGCATATGTAAAACACCCGGGATGCGCGGCCGGCCACCCCATGCTAGATGACGGGTAGAGCAGGTCGAATGCAACGCGCGCGACCCGGCTGCTTGAAATGCTCAGGACGGCGATCGCGCCTCGGACGGATCGGGGATGGTCAAGCAATTTACTCAGGAGAAGCCGGACCCAGTCCTCGATGCCGCAGACGAACGCTTGACCCGCCGCGCCGTGTTAGGTGCAACGATCGGAAATATTCTCGAATTCTACGACTTTGGGACCTATAGCTTTTTCGCGATTCAGATCGGTCATGCATTCTTCCCGGCAAGCGACCCGTTCGCCAGCCTCATGCTGTCGCTCGCAACCTTCGGCGCGGGTTTTGTGACCAGGCCAATCGGGGCCATCGTGCTCGGCTCGTACTCGGATCGGGCCGGCCGCCGACCCGCGATGACGGTCAGCTTTGCCATGATGAGCGCCGCGATCCTATTGTTGGGTATTACGCCCTCGTACGAGACAATAGGAATTGCCGCCCCGCTGCTGGTCATTTTCGCACGTTTGGTGCAGGGCTTCGCGCTGGGCGGTGAGGTTGGGCCGACGACCGCCTTTTTGATGGAAGCGGCCCCGGCCGAACGGCGCGGTCTTGCTGTCTCGTTTCAGCCTGCCAGCCAACAGATCGCTGCGACGGCCGGAGCGCTTGTTGGAGAAATACTCTCGCTGACCATGACAACCGAAGCACTCAATGTGTACGGATGGCGGATCGCGCTGCTGCTCGGCGCCGCTACGCTGCCCTTCGGACTGTGGTTGCGGAACTCCCTGCCCGAAACGTTGCACCGCCCTGAGCTGCCTGCTCTGGTCGTCCAGACTGTAGAGAAATCGCCTGCCGCGCGCCGCATCATGAGCTTGGGATTCGTCATCCTGGCCTGCTGCACGATTACTACCTACGTCACGGGATATATGACCACCTATGCACTGAACACGCTGCACGTTTCCGCGCCTCTCGCCTTTGGCACTACGCTTGTCAGCAATACGGTAGGAATTGCTGCCGCACTGCTGGGCGGCTGGCTCGCAGACCGCGCGGGCCGCCGGCACATCATGATATGGCCGCAGATCGCTGCATTGTTGATGACCTATCCCGTGTTCTTCTGGATCTCAGAGAGCCGCAGTGCCCTCGCACTTCTCGGGGGTCTCGGCGCGCTCACCCTCATCGGAACGATTCCGTATAGCGCCTTCTATGTGAGCATGGCCGAAGGTTTGCCCAAGAACATTCGTGGTGGCGCCTTCGCGACGATCTACGCCTTTGCCATAGCGATCTTCGGAGGCACAGCTCAACCCGTCGTCACCTGGCTGATCTATCTTACCGGCAGCGCGCTGGCGCCCGCCTGGTACATGCTAATCGCTAGCACCGCCGCGCTCTGTGCCATGCTCACGATGCCGGAGACTGCACCGCTCAAGAATAATAGCGCTGTAAACAAGCAAAGCCCGCCATAACGCTGGACAATATGATCACGAGTGTCTTTCTGCCGATCGCGCGACGCCTCATGCCGCCTGACGAGAACGTCGGAATGCTGCCTTTTACGCAGGTCGATCGCGCGACCATCGAGAGCGCCGATAGCGCGGAGTACTCCAAGAGCACCCATGACCTCGTCGATGGTTACCAAGCCCATCAGACTGTCGGTGCCCGCAGCCCTTCACACGACGCGATCGACGAAGCACCTGGCCGCCACGAAGCGAGGATGGGCTGTTTGTCCGAAAGCCAAGCCAGGCTCCGAGCAGCGGTCCTCAGGGTGGTCAAATGATCCTGGTGAGGTCGAATTCGTCAAGGATCTTCGGTTAAGCGTCTCGATCCCTGCGCTGTGCCTGGTCCATTGATACGATCGCACTTGTCAGAAATTCCAGGCCGCAGGTGACCGCGGCAGCCGGCCAAAGCTTGGGTTCCGGCTCACCTCAGGGTTGCTTGGATGGCCATTCCAACAGGCGCCGACGCAAGGAGCGCGAGAGCATTCCGCCAAGGCGGCCGACTAGTTAGTCCAATGGGACAACACTTGACGCTAGCAGAGCAATTGACCCTTCACCTAGCCACGCTTCAAACGGGCGGCCAACCTATGGTCGACCCAAAGTGCGATGACACCGTGGGCATCTAGATACCCCTCGCCCTTCCTTGGTCTCGTCGCTGATGGCTGATGAACTCATAAGTGGTCTCGCCACTTAAGCGGCATCGACCGCGAACGCGACCTATATTCTAAGTCCCTCGACCATTGTCGTTAATTGGATCGATCAGGGCGTTCCAAGGCGGCTTGGAATTTCAAGGAATGATCGATCTCTCGGGACGACCCAAGTCGCCTGATCCAGCGGCCCCGAAACCCGAACCGCCTGCTCGCCCAAATCCGATGCGCAGATTCACATATTACAATTGACTTGCATGCCGATGGCGGGGCCAAATTGTGGATTGCAACGGCTTGTAGAGAGCACCGGTGAATTTTGAAACACCTGCGCAGGCCAGATTCCTCGTTCGAAGGGGGACCTCTGGATGGATGGTTTATGATCGGGAGCGCAAAGGGCCAGCGCTGACCAAGAATAGCCGCCTAGCCGAGAAACTGACGAGGGAAGAGGCGGAACATATAAAACAGGTCCTGGCGAATACTCCGCACAACGACCGAACATAGTCGGTGGTCGCGGCATGAGTGTTCTTTCGCGCTCGCAATCTAGTGAGGTCAAGTCCTTGCGCCTCGATTGGGCAAAAGCAGTCGCGCTTCTCATGATCGCTGCTGGCACCCTGCTGGTGCTTGTCAGCCTCATGACCAGAGCACGGCGCCGACGCTCTGACGGAAGCCGTGAAAACGCTGATGTGTCCGGATCTAGCCCACCGTCAAGATCAACAAGCGCCGTAAAGCGTCCTAAGAAAGCGCCATCTACGGAAGAAACGTCCCCGGAGAACCAGGAGGTTTCAACTCGACCGCGAGCCCGGCCGACCAATGAAGAACAAAGTTAAGCGGCGCAAAATATCTAACCTCGGAGCCGAGACCGCCCGCCCCTCGCAGACTGCAGGGGGAACGTACCTCGCAATCGTAGACACCACGATTCTCCAGGGTGCCTGAAGCCAGCCCCGATCGTGGGTAATCGCCGCACGGGCACAGCCCGCGCCACTTGACCTGACCGGATGATCGACGGCGGCCAGCAGATTGCCTTTTTGGTGCTACGCCGGCCGGCGGCGTCAGTAACCTCCCAACGTTTGACACGATGACCGTTACTTTCTGGCAACCGTGCCGATCTAACAGCTTTTCAATGGGGAGAGCTTGGGGGCTTTTGTCTCATTGGACAACATAGCTTGCCGAAGCTCTTAGAGCTGCCATTCTCCGAAGACTGAACCCTGCCTCGAAGCGCCCCCACCCTCAGGCTCGACAGCTTCCCTTCGACAAGCTATACACGAACATACAGGGAACAAAAATCTTCTAGTTGCGATTGCCTTGAGATACATCTCGACTGAATTATTTCCTTGATAGATCATAAGGTTATGGGCAACAGATCGTCTGGATGACGCCGACGCAGGAGCAATAGCGATTGTCCTTGTTCCGCCATTTGCATGACGAGGCTTTTTTGGCCTTCTCGCGCGATCACAAGCACCTGTACGCGGCTTGTCTGCTCGACCTCCTTGAACGCTTCTTTTCAGGCGCGCCGTCGTTCCCGACTCCGCAGCAGGTCGTCCACGCCATCTACGACGTCATGCGCGCCAACCCGGCCCTCTGGAGCGAAGGCGATGACTTCGGCACCCTGCCGGAAATGATCTCGGCAGGTCGCCGCCGTATCCGGAAGGCCGACGTCGCGCTCGCGTCCGAGAAGGGCGACAAGGCGCTCGGTCTGGCGCGGCAACTCTACGCGCGCCTGCTCGCCTGGGGTTGGCTTGAGGAGGAGGAATACGGGCTCCGTGTCACGGTCGACATGGCTATGGGACCGCTGCTCGTGATCCAGCGGCTCGCGAGCCTCAATAGGATCTCTCGCAGCGGTTCGGCGGCTTGATCGTGCAGATCCGCCTCAATCTCGAAGCCGTCGAAAAGCTGAGGCCCGAGATCACCGACCGCAAGCAGCGCGAAGCCGCGCTCGCCGTCCGCGAGGCACGCAACCAGGCCGACCAGTTTACCAAGAGCCTGCGGGCCATTCTAGCCGACCTGAAGCGGATCCGACGGACCGTCATGGAATCGAAGACGGTGGCTACCCGGCTAGAAGCCTTCTTCGAAGAGTTCGTCGACCAGCTCCTGCTGAAGGATTTCGAGTCCATCCTCACCGTCAACCATCCGTACCGCTTCCGCGATGCCATCGTCGATCTCGCACGGCGGATCTCCTATACACCGGACACTATGCAAGTCCTCGCCGAGGAGTACACCGCCTCCAGCATGGCCGCCGACGTCGAGGACGGTCGAATGGCGGCGGCCGACGACCTGCTCGCAATCGAAAACATCTTCGAACAGATCGGCGAGATGTTCGAACGGATCGAGGCCTTCCGCAGACAGCTCGAAGCCCGGGTCCGCAACACCATCAAGTATGCCGAGCGCGGCGGGCAGGGACTGGTCGGCCGGGCCGGCGACCTGGTGCGGCGGCTCGACGCTCTGCTGAGAGACGGCAGACGCGACAAGGCGACCGTCGAGTGGAGCATCGAGCCGCCGCGGTCGCCCTGGTCGGAGCACCATCAGGCGCCAGCCAGGCAGCCGCGCCGCCCGGTCGAGGCGAGGGAGCTCGCCGGCCCGCCCTCGGACCCGTTGTACGAGCTGAGGAAGAAGCTCCGTCTCGAGTACATCGCTCGCATCGCGCCCCGGCCCGAGGATGTCAGACGATTCCTCGAGGGCCAAGTGCCGCCATTCGCGACCAAGGAAGCTCGCTTCATGGAAATCGACACCGTAGACGACTTCCTCGCCTTCGATTGCGCCCGCCGCTATGCGCTGACGGGCGAGGTTCCGCCGCAGGTCGCGGCCGGATTCGATCTGGAGCCGCGCCCAGACACGCCGCCCCACGATAGCGAATGGCTTTGTTGCTCGAACTTCGTAGTCAGGCGATCCGGCAGGCTCCGGAAAGCGGAGGCGCCCCATGCTCAGTGAATTCGAACACGTCGAGCGCTCCTTCGGTGCGGAAAAGGCGGCCGACCTCCGCAAAGCGCTTCACTTCCTGCTGCGGCGGCAGTTCGTGTTCGCGGGAGATCCCAGAACCGGAACCGTCTACAACGTGATCACGGACGGCCGCTTCCGCAACGTGGTCGATGACTTCTTCGATAGTTGCGGATACCGCGTCCATCGCGATCCGGAGGCGCAGTGGGCCGGCATCGTCGCCATGGACGAGGACGTGCCGCTGCCCCGGATGAAGCTCGACGAAACCATCGTCATTCTGGTGCTGGCAGCGTACTGGCAGCAAGAGGTGAACGTCGGAGCGGTCGAAGACCGGGCCGTCGTGGTCGCCACCTTGAATGACCTGTTCGACCGCTACCGCGAGATGGCGCAACACGGCGGCGGAGGCGCGATTTCGGCCGCCCGCTTCCGCGATATCCTGCGCGAGGCCGCCCAGCGCAGCCTTGTCGAGATCGGCGACTTCGACGACGAGCAGCAGGACTGCGAGGTCAGAATCCGCCCGATGATCAAGCTGATCAGCGGCGGCGACGCCCTGCAACGGCTCGAGCGCTACGTGCGCAGCGAGGAGACCCGCTTTCCGCAGCCCGCGAGAGACGAGGCATGATGGAGCTACGCCACCTGACGATGGTGAACTGGCACCTGTTCGACGTCGCGGACATCGACGTGACGGGGCACGTCGGCGTCCTTGGCGAGAACCGTTCCGGCAAATCGACGATCCTCGATATGGCCCAAGTCGTGCTCACGGGCGGCAGCCGGCGGTTCCTGCGCCTGAACGCAGTCGCCGGCGACAGCGGAAAGTCGCGTAGTGGCTCGAAGCGCAGCGTCGTCGACTACTGTCTCGGCACGCTCGGCGAGGACCAGCGCCGGCGCGACGAGGCGCGCACCTACATCGCGCTCGGTTTTGAAGACACGGAAGGCGCGCGGCCGCCGGTCACAATCGGCATGGCGCTCGAGGCGCGGAAGTCGGACAGCAGGGAAACCGTGCTGGCGCTGTTCGTCACCGTCGGCGCCGTTCTAAGCTCCAACGACTTCGTCGAACAGCGCGGGAAGTTGCAGTTCCCGGCGCAGTGGGAAGACGTGCGCGCGCGGATCGTCGCGGTGGTCGGCGAAGGCAACTTCGTGAACCACCGCGATCGGGCGGGCGACTACGTCCGCGAGTACATGCGCCATCTCCTGCCGCATTCGCCCTACGGCGAGCAGAACGCAAGCGCCCTGCAAAAGTCGATCGTCAATGCGATGACGCTCGATCACAACCAGACGGCCACGCAGTTCGTGCGGAACTATATCCTCGAGGACAGTCCGATCGGGATCAAGGAGCTGCGCGAGTCGATCCAGACCTACCGCAATATCAGCGAAACGATCCGGAAAATGCGCCTCAGGCTCGAAGCCCTGAGGGCACTTCGGGAGGTTCTCGCCGCACTCGAAGAGGCGCTCGAGACCAAGTTCAGGGAGGAGTGGATCGCCAAACGCGCGGCCTGGCTCGCGGCGCGGGCGATCAACCTGGACTTTAAGACCAAACGGCGTACCGAAATGGCGCGCCGAGATGCAGCAGCAAAAGAACTCGAATTCATAGAGGAGGACGTCAAGGCCATAGATCAGGAGATCGAACGCCTGACGGCGGCGATCGCCGAGCACGATGCCAAGATCGGAAGAAAGTCGCTGCAGCAAAGCGCCGATGTGGCCGCGCAGGCGGCGCAGCGCGCCTCGGCCGACTTCAAGGCACGCCTGGATAACATCCGTCGCCTGCATCCGCTCCGGGCGATGTGCGCGGACTCTTTCGAAGACTTCGTCCCTGCTCTGGAGCATCTTCTAACCGCCGCCGTCGAGGCCGACATAGCGGGCGTCTCAGGTGAGCTCTCCGCGGCCGAGAAATCCTTCGCGACCAGCGGTGCGAAATGGCTGCCGAAGGTCGACGAAGCGCGTCAGGCGATCATCGCGGAGCTTTCCGGGCTGCGAGGCCGGCGCGACGAGGTGCTCGAACGGGTCCGACAGCACGCCTCCGGAGGGGCGCGGGCCTATCTCGGCGACGACACGGAACTCCTCTGCCGAAGGCTCCGGCAGAAGGGAATGGCCCCGCGCGTGCTCTGTGACATCATCGAAATCGCTGAACCCGAATGGGTGGGGGCTGCCGAGGCGCTCCTCGGCCGCGACCGGGAGGCGGTGTTCGTGGACAGAGCGGACATCAGCGCCGCCACGGCGATGTTCAAGGAAGGCCGCCGCGAGTTTCGCCACGCGTCCCTCGTGAGCCTGAACAAGCTTGAGCAGTTCAGGGCCAAGCCGGAACGCGGCAGTTTCCCCTCCATCTTCCGGAGCCAGGATCCGGACGCGATGGCGTTCATCATGCGCCGCTACGGCACGGTCCGTCTCGCCGACACGCTCGATCAGTTTAATAGGCCCGGCCGGGCCATCATGAAGGACGGCCTCTACGACGATGGACTCGTCAGGACCCATCGCTGGATCGAAGCCTCGCAGCACAAGATCGGAAAGGCGGCCCAGGCGAACGCCCTGCGCTCCCTGCAAGATCAGGCCGAGGAACTGGATCGGCTCCTGGCCGACAAGAGTAAGGAGGCCCAAGCCGTCGAGCAGGCCTTTGCCGCTCTGAAGAACATCTGCGAGGGGCATGACGACCTGAAGGTTTTCGCTGCGGCCTTTGCGGCCGCGCAGACCGAGATCGGCGAAGCGCATGCCAGGCTCGATGCGCTCGACGGCGCGGGCGACGGCGGCCTTCGCGACAAGAAGCGAGCGCAGCAGAAGCTGAAGGACAAGAGGCTCGACGAGAGAAAGACCCAGCAGAAGGCGTTTGGCGAGCATGACGGCGAACTCAGATCGGCCGAGAGGAGGCTCAAAGATGGGGAGAACGTGCCGGGCTCCGAGCTGAACCTCCGGGTCGCCCGGTCGATCTACCGCAAGACCTTCCCGCTCTACTCCGCAGCGAAAGGCAGGCTCGTCTACCGCGAGCGCCTCGATGGCGCAGCAAAAGGCGGTTTTGCTGAGAAACACCGTGCCATCGCAGACAAGGCGGTTAAAGATGCCGACGCGTCGGAGGTCGAGCGCGTCCGGATCGAGCGCCGGGTTCGCGAGTTCCTCTACGATTATTTCGACCAGTTCGGGATGAGCTCGCAAGTTGGCGCCGAAAGCGAGCCGCTACGCGAGGTGAGGCCCTGGATGGAGCAGCTCATCTCGGATATCGAATCCAACGAGCTGCGCCTGTACGAACGGCAGGCCCGAGAAGCGGCAGAAAAGGCCTCGACGCTGCTCCGCGGTGAGTTCATCAACGCGCTCACGGCCCGGATCGGCAAGATGGAGCGGGAACTGCAGTCGCTGAACCGTAGCCTCTACGCACATCCCTTCCACAACGAGAGATATTCGTTCCATCGCACCCAAGTGGTGGAATTCCAGCCCATCCTGAAGATCATCGAGATCGCCAAGACCTCTCCGGAGGCGCTCGACATGCTGTTCCGGGGCGATGTGCCCGATGACTTCCCGCACAAGGATACGATCCTTGCACTCGAGGCGCTGCTCGAGGATCCCGACAAGGACTTCACCCAGTTTGAGGACTACCGCAACTTCTACACCTTCGAGATCCACATGGAGGATGTCGCTACCGGCCGCTCGACCCGCTGGGAGCAGCGGCGCGGCACCGGATCGGGCGCCGAACAGCAGGTCCCCATCTACGTCGCCATCGGCGCTTCGCTCGCCGCCGTTTACGGCAGCGCCGAGCGTCGTACGGGCAAGCCCGCCGGCTTCGCTCTCGCCATGTTCGACGAGGTCTTCTCGAAAATGGATGGCAAGAACCAGCGGCAGATGATGAGCTTCTATAAGAATCTCGGGCTCCAGTTCGTGATCGCAGCGCCGTTCGAGAAGCGGGTCGCCGTGCTCGAGCACATGGATACGATCGTGGAAGTGGACCGCATTGGCGAGCAGTCCAGAGCCACCGTGGTGCAACTGAAAGAGAAGGCCAAGCGCGAGCTGATGGCTATCGATCCGGATCTGATGTCCGAAGATGAGCTCGCCAGCCGCCTGGCCGCCGAGTAGCCATGGCGCGGCGTTTCACGGACGCGAACGGCCTCTTCAACGACCTGCTCGATCGCTTCGAGGCCGGCGCCGCAAGCCCGATCGCCCACCCGGATTATGCCGCCTTCGCCTCGGTCGTCGCGGCGGACGCCTTCCTCAAGCAGATCAGGGAAGCCGAAGGTACCGGCGCGGTGTCCGTTGGCTGGGGCCGAGGCGCCAAGCGGGATCAGGTCGCACACGTGCGGCTGGCCTCGGCGGAGATCCTATACCGATATCTCGACCGCACCCCCGCGTCGCGGATTGCGCAGGACGCTGCGGCAAGGCTTGCCGCTGGATCAGCGCTGCGCGACTCTCTGAAGAACAGCGCTTCCCAAATCGCCGAGGTCTGGGGACGGGGCAAGACGTGGCACGGATTCGCTTCGTCCGACGTCGAGATGCTGCGTGACGCCTTCGTTCTCGCCCAGGCCATCCTGGATAACAAGCATCTCGACGTCGACTACAAGACCTTCTCGCGACGGACAGTGGGTCACAGCAAGACGCTCGAACGCATCGAGGGTGCGGTCGTGCGGCTCCTGAGCGGCATCCTGGAGTTTCCGCCCGGCGCGCGGCCCCGCGAGGCACTGCGGGCAATCGGACTGGAGCGCTTCGCGCCACCGCTGCTGGTCGCGGGAAAAATCGACCTCGAGGAAGCAGACCTCTCCAGGATTTCTCCACATTATCTTGGAATCACTCCCAAGGAAGCAGATCGCGTCCGTTTTCGGGAGCCGCCGGCGTACATTCTGACGATCGAAAACTTCGCAAGCTTCAACCGGCATATTGCCGAGGCGGACCCCCGTCGACTGGGAACGACGATATACGTCGGCGGTTACCCCTCGTTGGCCACCCAGCAGGCGCTGCAGACGATCGCAGGGTCGGTATCCGAACAGACGCCGATCTTTCATTGGTCGGATATCGATCCCGACGGGACCTGGATATTCCACACCATCGAGCGCGCCATCGGCCGACCGATCCACCCCCACCTGATGAGCGTCGAAATTGCCGAGCGCTCGGGACAAGTGCCGTCCAAAAAATCCGCACCCGCCAGATGCTCACCAGAGTCCGGTATCGCGCGGCTGGCAGCGTACCTGGCAGAAGATGGAGCCAAGACGCTTGAGCAGGAAGAACTCGATCCCGTTTTGCCGGAGCTTCGTTAGAAAGTCAGTGTCGGTGTGGGGCCGACATCGCACCGTCCGCAGTTCAAGGATCTCGGCCGGCGATGATTGAACAACACCTGCGATCCGCAAAGCGGACGCCACGAGTAAGGCGGCTGCTTGTCGGGACAAAAAACGCCGTCGGCACGCGCTCGGCACGCCCCGAAGCACCGCCGGCCCTCCGGAACACATCGCGTCCACGGCTTTTCCTGAGCTGCATACCCACCCTCGTGGTCAAGCGCATGCGTGCAAGGGCGGCAGCTCCGATCCGGGTGACGGCGCAGGACCATGGCCGCCTCGCCAATGCCCGCGAAGACATCGTGGCCGATGTTGGCGTCCGGACGCAAGTATTGGTTAGTGGGTCGACGTCTGCCTTGTCGACGAGCTCATCAATCTCGGCACATAGAATTCCGGTCTGGTGCAGCCTGATTCAGGACGAAGGAGCCTGCTCCGACCGCAAAGCCGGCCGATCGCCAACTTACGCCCGCCCTGCCGCCTGGCGTCGCAGATTGCCAATCGGCACCTAGAATGCTTCACGTCTATCGGAGCACAGGGCGCCGATTCCTTCATAGATGCCGAGGATCGTCTCTATGACGTGGGTAGCTCCTTGAACGGCGACTGCATCTCGTCCGGCGATGCACCTTCTGTGCGGCGTCAACGCGCCGGCCAATCATTCCCCTCGCCTATGTCACTGACAAGCCGCAGTTGGTCAGATCGACCACGACGTCGCTTGTAGAAACGACGCCCTTGCGGTGAGTGATCGCCAGCACGGTCACGTCTTTGGCTAGCGTACGGATATGGTTCATAATGTCCTGCTCGGTTTCTTCGTCGAGCGCGGAGCTGGCCTCGTCAAGAAGAAGGATCGCCGGCTCGCCATAAAGCGCGCGGGCAATGGCAATACGCTGGCGCTCCCCGCCGGAAAGCTTCAAACCACGTTCTCCAACGGCTGTTTCAAATCCTTCAGGCAAGGCCTCGATCAAGGGGAGAATAGCGGCTTTTTCCGACGCAGCGCGAAGGCGCACTTCGTTGCGGGGCCGCCCTAGCAGGATGTTGTCGGCTAGCGACTCATTGAGCAACATCACGTCCTGCGGTACGACAGCAACTGCGGTATACCAATCCGCGCGTTCGATGCACGCTATATCGGTTCCATCTACCAGAATACGACCGCGGTCCGGTTCAATCGACTTCAAGACAAGCTTAAAGATTGTCGATTTTCCCGATCCCGATTCACCGACAAGGAAGGTGATCCCCCCCAGCCACAAACGAGACGTTCGTAACACCACGACCGTTGTCGTAGGCGTAACCAATGCCCTCGAAAGAGACCTGGCCAGCGGAGGGCGTGAAATCTTGAGCGTGAGATGGTCGCCGCTCTTCGGGTGCGGCCCATAGTCTAGCCAGGGGGATGAGGTCGGCTCGCGAGCGCGCCGCGTCAGAGATGGCACGCGCAACCATCTCGAATGGCATATTGAGCTGGAGTAGAAGCGTGTTGAATAGCACCATATTCCCGATGGTGACCGCCCCGACCTGGTATTCAGGTATGAGAAGGAGAAACGTGACCGCAAATTGTAGCGCGACGGCAGGGCCGAGCACAGCGATGTAGGCAACGCGTTGCAACACATAGGCGCGCCAGTTATCACGCACCTCCCGCGCCGTCATCGCAAAGCGCTGGCTCATCCAGGAATGACTGCCGAAATAGCGCAGGGTGTCCATTGAGCTCATGACGTTGCCAACGAAGCGCGCATTGTCTTGTCCGGCTTCTCTGGCCCGTTCCAGGAACACGTACGCCCGACGCGTGGAACTCCACGTCAATGTAATCAGGACTGCCCCATAGACAACGACGATTGCAGCGATCTGGATATTGAGGAGCGCGCCGAGAGTGACGAACGTAAGTAGAAGTTGTGTTGCAGCAGGGATGAAGACGACGATCCCAAGTTGGACCAAAGCCGTCAGGGCGCTGCGCCCGCGCGCGGCCGCACTCTGTATCTCTACGGGATTGTGCTCAAGGAAAAAAGCCGCGGTTTTCCTCAGGATGCGATCAAAGAAACCCGTTGCAGCGATGAAACCCAGGTTCTCAGCTGTCATGAAGGACAGATACTGCAGCATGCGCTGCAATGCGGAGGCGACCCCGAGCAGGACCGCATAGCCTGCGACCTCCCACGCGAGCGCCGACATGTCTTTCTCGCGCGGGAGACGGTCAATGAGAGAGGAAAACACGTAGGGCGCTGCGACGCTGGTCGCGCTTGAGATCAGCACCACTGCGACAACGACGAGAAGCAACCACCGATCGGAGCGCCAGTACGCATGCAAAATTTCGGAAACCGGTGATAACTTGCTGCCGTTCGACATATCTAGCGGATAGATGAATGGGCTTTGCTTGGGATATAGCCGACATAGCCCTGTTCGCACGATGCTTCCGTGCGAGCGCACATGAAGATGCTCGATGAGGGCTCGCCGGACTTTCCGTTTACCATTGCTTGGCTTCAAATCAATCGATCCAGCACGGTCATCAACTCACCAAGGCTGGTAGGTTGTCGTCCGCCTTCTCACATGAGAGATCATGTTTTGTAGCGAGGCAGCTGAACGCCAGCTGCGAATTTTGCGCTTCTTGTTTGGCGATTGCGAACTCGACGGTGCGCTATCGGATCTCGCCTTGAAGCGCGCCGAAGCAACATTAGGCAAAAGGTTAGAACTCAACGATTTTAACCGCGTTTAAATCTCGTCCCGGCCTTAGTGACAAAGTGGAGCTCAGCAGTGCGCGTCGCCTGATAATTGTTAAACAGTCCGCTGTAGCAAGAGGAGGAGGACGCGGCCGCTGTTCAGCGAGCGGCCGGCGCCTCTTTCCTCGTTTATGCTTGGTTTGTCTTCCGTCGTTAGTGCCGCACGCACGACGGGTCGGTCAAACAGAAAAATAAGTCGCAGATGCCATCCAACGGGTCATCCGCGCATTGAGGATATGACGTATCGGCTACCTGCACCTTGGTGCCGACCGGTTGGGCGGCAACCTCAGCAACAAAGGTCGGCGCCGCCGCCATTCCCAGCGCGAGGGCGCTCGCAGTCACAATCACGAATTTTTTCATTCTAGAGTCGCTTCCCTAGGTTGGCCCCAGCCGTCCACCACGTCTATATGACCGCACCGCAAGTGGTAAAATTGATTTTCTTGATTGGGTCTATCTACGGAATGGATACGTTCGGATATCTCGGCAGAACCTCGCCTTAAGCCAATCGGAGTCAGCGAGGCTGTTTATGCTCGAGCTCTGGCCCAGCATCGAAGCTATCGATGCATCTGTCGAAGCAATCGAAGCACCGCGCGTTTGTTGATCATGGCACACTGTGCGTTGCCATGGTTGGGACCGCCTGGGTTTCCCGACGGCCCCTCCATCCCTTCCGATTAGTGGATACGCGATTTCTTCACGGCCGATACGACCGATTGCGGAGATCGCCTTGGTTCCTCTATTTGTGGCTGCGCTGCGGGCCACACCGCAAGGCTCGGCAATTCAACGTCTCGGTCGTGGCGCCTTGGCCTTGGACGCTTAAGCTATTCGCCGTGTGTTAAGGATGCCTGGCTCGAAGTTGCACCGCGCGAATCTTGTTCGAACCAATGCCCACGTGGGCCCACGCGAATCCTCGCGCTCCGTCAGGAGTCTTAGCAGAGCACAATCCGCTTCCGCCCAACGCCAAGCGGTCACGACCCCGATAGCTGTGACAGGATCGGCTAATCGGACCAGAGCCAGCGTCTCGACTGGCACTTCGGGGCATCGATTCACGATCTATGTAGGCCTGCCTCGGCAGCCCCCTCACGCAACTCAAGCTCAGGATTTTTGTACCTCCGCCGGGCTGCGTCTGCCGGCCTTTCGCACTGCCGGATAGCGACGTGACGCCATCTCGCCAAAGTTGGCTCTGCGATGAACAATGGACAGCCCGCACAGTCGCAAGGGCTGGATTTTCTTCCAGCAATGAGGCCCGTCAGCTGCTCGACAGCTAAACCCTCTAGCATGAGACCCGTCTCTATCCGGACAAGGCTGGGCTTGATGGGCTCAAAATCTGGAACAGAAGAAAAAGCCGGATCTCCTCAACATACCGCCCCGTCGACAACCAGATCCGCTTCTTTTTTATAGCCGTTTGTGCACGTCTCGGTTTCCCGACCCTCGCGACTCGCTCAAATCGGATCAACTTGTCCGATTAATATCGACAAGGCTACCAAAAGGAAAATGGAATGAACCCGTTTGACAATATCGGCCCGTCTGCGGCTTTTACGAATTGCGTCGAGCAGCAACAGGAAGAAACGGGGCAAGCAGATTTTGAGCAGCGGCTTGGAGAGCCTCAGCCGAGCCCCCAAACATCAGATGCGCCCGGGACCGGATCGTCCCGGACTGACACGGAAGGCAATTTGAGAGCGCAGGCTATTCAGGGGGACGAACGGTGCGCAGCTGCATCCTTTATCAGGACGCGCGCTGAGCTTGCCGCGACGCTGACCTGCGCAACCGTTGCGGAACTCAGAAGAGAAATCGAACTCGCTGCGCAAAAATCGGCACGATGGTCAAAAGCAACTGGGCCATCAGCCGGCGGCATCGATAGTGGCCGCGTTTACGACGAGGTGGTGGCATCGTCGTACGCTGAGCTGCAGCGCTTTCAGAATCACGCCAGCCATTGCAAGCCACATGTACTGGACCGTCAAAGCGCGATGGACCATCTGCGTTCCATGGCAGCTTTGCGTTACGACGCCGCCCCCTGGAATATTTGGGGAGGCCAACAACTTGAACTGGGTCGCGCAGCGGCAGCGCACATGAGAGGGGGCACCTATTCTTCGCCTTTTGTATCACTGTCCGAGGAGGCCTCACAACTGCTCCTGTCGCCGGACGATGACAACGAGTATGGCGCCAAAGCAATTGCGGAGAGCGCGAACGAGTTGCACACCTACACGGTGCCACGGGTCACCACCTGGACGGCCGAACAGATCGTCAGTATCCTTGAGGACGGAACTGAGGATGATGAACCCAATCTTGCATGGGTGAGCGATACCCCAACCGAGGAGCGCGAGGTACTGTTTCTGGGCGGGAATCTGGATGACTATCGGACCGCTAGCGAATCGAATCCGTACAGAAAGTCAGAGACGAGACGCTGAGGCTAAAGGGTGCGAGAAAGCGCGACATCTCTTGTCGCGCTGCTCGGGAAGAATCGGAAGCAGCGCGGCATCTATAATGACTGATCTGGGTGGCTAGCGGGGGAGCTGGTCGGGTAGCGTACGTCGACCATCAAAGTGTCCGCCGAGATCTGCACCGTCTTCAAATTCGTCGCACTTGTCGTCGGAGGGAAGCGAGGGTATTTCGCTCGCCGATAGCCCAATATGGTCCAGTTATAATCGCCAGAGCTCCACGCTTGAATCTGACAGCAAGCCAGCAGAGCACCACAGTTTCCCGCCACGCCGACGCGATCGTGGCCGTCACAGGATCAGTATTTGCAGAGAAGCAGCTCCGCCCTCACCGGCTGGGACACCCGGAAGAACGAAAAGCCCAGCACCTTCTGGGGGCCTGGAGGCTTGGATGCTGGGGCTCTCGTCGCCTTATCCAAGAGAAGCAAACGGATAGGCAGACTCATTGTGCATTGCGAAGTCGATTCGTCAAACCAGAGGGCATAGTTTTCTATCGGCATGCCAACCATCCGAAGCAATCCCTCGTGAGGTTTACTTGTCAGTTGGCGGCGCACATGCAGGCAGGCCTTTCGCGACACACGCGACGACATCCGACCGTTTCTCAGGCTGCCGCGCTCGGCGGCTGGCTTCGTGCCCACGCGCCCGATTTTCGGCGCACCAATGGCCTCATAGTGAGCGCGAAAATGATCCCGCTCTCCGGCCGACGAGCCTCTCGTGGATTTAATGCGCGTGCTCTTCCTCCGAGCTCCATCCTTTCGAAGAAGAGCCGGTGCGGCTCAGGTAATCCGCCGAGCCGACCTGGAGGCATGAAAGCTGCTATCGAACGGCATGCTGCGCACGACAATTAGCTCATTAGATTCCTAGTCGTCCCATCTGCGCTGACGCGTGCCCAGCATCGGTAAGGTGGTACAACGCCTGGCCGCCAGCTGCGGTGCTCAACAAGGACTTGCAAAACGCAGGTGTGAGTTTGCCGCGGTGGATCACGACGTTGTTGTGCCCCTCGGCGGCTCGAGCGTTCTGCCAGTGCTGATTATAGCCCCGCTGTTCATCGGACTTCACGTGGCAAGCGGCGAAGTCACGGTCCCCGAGCATTGGCAATTGCCAGGCGTGCACCGACTGCTTGGTATGGATGTGCACCCACATCGGGCTTGGCCTCGCACCACTGCTCAGCGCCTTGGGCTGCAGCTTGACCTCGAACAGCTTCCCTGGCTCTCCATGCAAGGCGCGCGGTGGATCGACTGGCGCCAATTCCCCCTCCGCCCGCAATTGTTCAAGGTACCTTTGCGACGGAAACGCATAGGTCTTCATGCAATCGCTCGTGATCGCCGCCCTTCGCACGTTCAATGAGTTTGCCTGCCCCTGCACGTCGGACGACATCGTCCTGAGCCGCATTATTTTTTCGTGCACTTCCGGCAGTTGCGCCGGCGTGAGCAGGCCCCGACGGAGAGGCTCCTCCAGTGCGACTATACAGGCCTCAATCTCAGCGGCCTGCGTCTGCAAGCGCTTACTGACGAGATCCAAGACGTGGTCGGCGTCCTCGGGCTTCATCTGGCGCGCTTGCGAGACGGCCCTTTGTTGAGCCGGCAGATCGAATTGCACCAGTTCGTCCAGTCGCTCGAGTAATCCCGCCAGCGCTTTTCTGGAGGGCGGAGCCTGCCACATCTGGAGGTGCTCGGTAGCAGAGGTTGACGCGCACGCCCGTGCCTCCTCCGCGGTCACGAGTATTTTGGTACCGAGGTCCGAGAGCACGATAACCTTGCCGGTCGGCGTCGTGGCCGCATCGGGCCTGGCGAGTTGCGGCTCGGGCGGGCGCGCCGTCGAACTCCCCTCGCCTTCGGCCACTGCGCGTCTTCCTTTGCCCTTTCTGCGCGCTCTGCTGGTTTCTCCCACCGTGGCGGTATTTTCTGGCAGCGTAGCCCGAGCTGGCGGTTCAATTGTGGCTGCCAACATTGGCTGCACCGCCAGCAACCGCATGACTTCGTTCGCCGTAAGCCACGCACCTTCCACGATCTGGTCCAGCAACTGCAACGGCAGGTCAGCTCCTGATCCGGCCTCCCTCAGCGTGGCAACCATGGAACTCACTCCTGAAGCGAATTCCGAAAGCCGCTCCATGACACCTTCCAGAACGGCGCGATGCTCGGCGTCGAGCGGTGCCCCGTTGCTGTTCAGAACGGCATGGCCGGTCGAGACGAATGCTGGAAAAACATCTTCGATGAAGGTCCCGAGCAGACGCACCTGCCCGTTCTCGTCCATGAGGGCTTCGTGCGCGTCTGATCCCAACGTGCTCGCTTGCGAGTCAATCAAGAGCTCCGCGAGAGCTATCCGGGTTTGCAGATACATGCACTTCGTATTGAGCGCATGGCCGGTATGCAGCCTTAGTGCGGCCTCTTCGGCCTTACGCATCGCGGGCGTAGCGCTTGGCAAGCCCGCAGTAGCCGCGCAGACGGATTGCATCCGCTCCAAGCGCAGTGTCTTCTTTCCCCACCACTCCATGTGGGCCGCATAATGTTCCGCCACGCTTGCAACCGAGCGGCCCAGCTGGTGGGGCGTAGCGATGCCTTTCAACCTCTCGAGGCATCTTAGCGCTTCTTTTCTCTTCTTCTCCACTTGGTCAACAATCTGCCTAGCAACGGTGTTACATTGGGTGGCTGCGTCAAGCACGTCATCGCGGAGAAAACGGGCCCGATCGTCCGGCAGAATGCGACGCGCCAAATTTGGGGGCAGATCGGCGTAGTAGTCCAGAGCTGCTGAGCCTGCCCTGACGACTTGGTCGATCAGCTCTTGCGCCTCGGGCAAGTCCCGGGTCTGCATGGCCGCTCGACGACAAGTTTCAAGCTCCTCAAGGAGGCTCTCCAATCTTCGCTTTGCTGCTCTGATCTCGTCTCGCGTTGGCGCCACCACATCTGAATCCGCTGGCTGCCTCGCGAGCGACAGGGCTCGCTCGTGAGGCCCCGAGCGCATCCGCTCCACGACGGCGTCGAAGGATTGACTGCGTTCCCCAGGGATGACAACGAGCTCCTCAGCGCTGTCAGCTCCTGCCGCCCCAACGTGCGAGTTCCCGGATCGGCCAATGCCCGTCATCTCTTTATCTCCGATTAAGTCGACGATGTGCAGCCTGTCTGGATAGACCGCTTGGCTGACGAGTAGCTGACCAAGAGCGTTCTCCGGGGATGCGCAAAAAATTATGTGGCCTGTGGCTTCATTTCCCGTCGCACCTCCTATGTTGCTGAAGTGCGGGGATGACCGCGTAGGTTGCCGAATAATCAGCTGAAGCACATGACCGCGGACTGACCTGTCCTGGTCTTGATCTGCTTTTCCGAATGCGACAGTACAGGCCGCGAGGCGATCCGTGATCATCCTGCCTCCAGAGCAGTGGTGAGTTCACACGAACTGGATCCAAATGCTGGAGAACACCAGGCAACGACTGTGGTCAGGCAGAAATTGGCCAGCGTAGATCGATCAAGATCTACGACCCCGCACGCGTCTCACTATCCGGCAAGGAGACTTCGAGAAGAGTTTACGAAGCCAACGGCAACGCACCGACCGTGATGAAACGTTGAAAGCCGATCAGCAACAACATTAGCCCCCGTGCGAAGCGAGCAGAACCGACGTTGCGCAGGTCCCTTTCAAACTACATCTCGCCGAAGCCAGCACCCATCCAGGCTCAATCAGAATACCCTCATAGACATATGGCAGCGAGCGTACCAAGCGCACCGAGCATCAGCCCGATCAGCGAACCGGTTGTCGGAACGTCTCTAAAGAGGAGAAGAGTGAGTATCGGCTCCACCACCAGAATAGCTCCCACAGATATTGCGACAATGATCCAAATATTCTTCAGATGCATGTAGCCCAGCGCGTATCCGAAAACGAGAAGGATGCCACCGAAAGATATCAGCAGAAACATCGGCAAGAGCATTGTCACATCCCCGCCGGCTTTTCCAAACCGCCTTGAGGCAATCAGCTCGGCGATGATCGAAATCGCTTCTCCAACGAAAATCGCTGCCACCGCTACAATCTTCAATATCAAGCTCATCGGCCTTTACCGTTGCAGCTATCCAGGAGGCCCGGAGATAGGGCATTTGGGGGGCACCGTTGGCGTTGCCTTTTTCGCTTATCCGGCGCCTGCAGGGCGCCGGGCCGGCTCAACTGTCACTCCTTACGCGGGCTCGTCAACGCCTGCCTGATTGCCGACCGGCTCGCGACATGCAGCGATTGTTTGGCGCCGATCAAGCCGCTTTCGCTAGCGGCGTCAACGAATGCGGTTCAAGACGAGCCCAACCGCACCGCGTGCCGCCGGCCGCCGGCCGCCGACGCGATCAGGGACTAGGCTGCAATCCGCACTGGAAGTGAGGAATAGCCGCGCACGAAATTAGATGCGATTCGCTCGGGTTCGCCGACAACGCTTACGTCTAGCCCTGCACGCAATATTTCGTCCCAGAGGATATTCAACTGCAATTGCGCAAGGTGCCGACCAACGCACCGATGGATACCAAATCCGAACGATAGATGCTGCCGCACATTCTTGCGGTCGATCACAAAGCTGTCGCCATTCTCGATAACTTCTTCATCTCGGTTGCCAGAGATATACCACATAACGACCTTGTCGCCCTTGCTGATCTGCTTGCCACCCAGAATGCAATCTGCCGCGGCGGTACGGCGCATATGGGCGATCGGTGTCTGGTATCGAATAATCTCCGACACGGCGCTCGACACGAGCGCAGGGTTATCGCGCAGTTTTCGCAGCTCGCCGGGGTACTGATTCATGAATAAGACGCCGCCGGTCATCGAGTTGCGGGTGGTGTCATTGCCTCCGACGATCAGCAGGATCAGATTGCCGAGAAACTCATCCGGCTTCATATGGCGCGTGTCGGGCGAATGTGCCATCAAAGAAATCAGGTCCAGCCGCGGCTCGGCATTAATGCGCTCGTTCCAAAGTCGCGTGAAATACTCAAGACATCCGGACAGGATTGTCCTTCGCTTTTCCCAGCTGTCGATGGCATGGCCGGCTCTCGGAGGTGTGACAGCTACATCTGACCAATAGGTCAGGAGCCGTCGGTCTTCGAAGGGAAAGTCGAAGAGCGTGGCAAGCATCTGCGTCGTCAGCTCGATCGAGACCATATTCACCCAATTGAACGGATCATTGCGCGGCAGCCCGTCCAGAATCACCCTGACCCGCGAGCGGATCAGACTTTCAAACTTCGCCAGGTTATCCGGTGCAACTATCGGACTTACGGTATTGCGCTGCCCGGCGTGTTTTGGAGGACCCATCTTAATGAAGCTCGGGGTCCAATGCTCGTCAGGCACATCGACGATGGTGACACCGTGTTCTGACGAGAATGCCTTATGGTTTGTATCCACCGCGACAATATCGCGGTACTTCGTGACGGACCAATAGGGGCCATAGCAGCTATCTTGGCAGTAGTGAACGGGATCCTCCCTTCGCAGCCGCTCGAAGTACCCCCATATGCTATCATCCTGAAAGCGCTTGGCTTCGCTAACATCCAGCTTGCTCAGCGGGATACTCGACGCCTCATCGGCTCTACGTGCCGATCTCGCTTTCATGATGGTCTCCGCAGATTTTGTTCATTCGAGAGCATACGGGTCCGCATAGTCGCTCTCCACGACCGTCCTCTTGTGTTGATTGCGAGCATGTCCTCGCTCCAACAGAGTATCTCAAAGCGCGAGCCGGCCTCTCCTACCATTTCCGGCAGTCAGAACCGCATTGACTTTCCATATCGATCTGCTTGTGGCTGGCCGAGAGCCATCATCCCATGGTTCGGCGCCAGGGCTGCGCTGTAAAGGGGCGCAAGCTCAGAACGCAGCTCCGCCACCCGCATGCCGCGAGGCTAAGCTTGTCAAACTCGCAACACATACGCGTTTGAGCACCGACCGAGTGCGCAGGTTCACTATCGACTGCCTGCTCTGTCGACGCCAGAACGGCCGATCCTCCACAAGCATAAGGACTTGAGCGACTGATGGTGAGTGGCGCCAGATCCAGCGGCTTTGCTGTCACGGGTCCGCGATAATCATTTCGAGCGGACCAGATCGATGTCACGCGATGTGGCCTTCCTGCGCGGTCTCCAGCGGATTTTCGCGAAAAGTCCTAGGTGCACCAGAATCGAAGAGCAAAAGCGTTGTTGCGTTCGTGCTAGATACGGCCGAAAGTAGCCCATACTCCCTCTTCGCCGTCCCAGCTGCCGCGGCTCGCTGCCTTGGAGTACTCCGTAGCGCGCTGCTCGAAGAAGTTGGCGTGCTCGACCCCATTGAGGATCTCGACCAGCCAGGGCAATGGATGCGGCTTGAGCTGGGTAAACCCGCTCTGACCAGCCTCAAAAAAATCGAAGACCGGGGCAATCCCGAGCTGGGTCAGCCGCCAATCGGCGACATAGCGGACATAGGCATGGATCTGCTCAGGGCGCATGCCATCGATCTCGCCGAGACCAAAGGCGAGATCAACGAAGTTTTCCTCCAGCTTCACCATGGTCCTGGCGACGTCGATGATGTCGTCGCTAACGGAGCGCGTCACCGCGCCAGTTTCGCGGTGCCATTCGTGAAATAGCTTGATGATGCCCTCGCAGTGGAGACTCTCGTCGCGCACTGACCAGCTCACGATTTGTCCCATGCCGTTCATCTTGTTGTGCCGCGGAAAGTTAAGCAGCATGGCAAAGCTCGCGAACAAAGCCATGCCTTCAGTAAAGGCGCCGAACATGGCCAGCGTGCGAGCGACGTCGGCCACAGTATGGACGCCGAATTGGTGCATGTAGTCAGCCTTGGCGCGCATCTGCGCATAGCCGCGGAATGCCTCAAACTCGGCCTTGGGCATGCCAAGCGTCTTGAGCAACAACGCATAGGCGTCAATATGGACGGTCTCCATATTGGTGAAGGCAGCCATCATCATCTGCACGGTGAGCGGCTGGAAAATCGGGATGTAGCGCTTGAGATAATTGTCACCGACCTCGATGTCCGATTGAGTGAAGAAGCGGAATATCTGGGTGAGCAGCGCGCGCTCGTTGGCAGTGACACGATCCGACGCCCAATCCTTGAGGTCGGAGCCGAGCGGAACCTCCTCGCCCATCCAATGGGTCTGCTGCTGACGTTTCCAGAACTCGTAAGCCCAGCCATAGCGATCAACGTCATAGCTTCCGGTCGAGTCCAGGAGGCCGACCCGTCCCTTGCCGATCAACGTGCGCGGATCGACAGCCGAGAGGTCAATCACTGACATGCAAGGCACTCCTCATAGTCGGTGCGCTGCGGCTGCGGTCGTTCCGCCTCGTCACGGCCGCTGATTTTGCCGGCGAACGCTGCGCGCGAGATCGACTTCGAACGGCAGTAATAGAGGCTTTTCAATCCGCGCTCCCATGCCGTCCAATGCAGCATATGGAGATCCCACTTATCGACGTCGGCCGCCAGATAGAGGTTGATCGATTGGCTCTGGCAGATGAACGGCGCGCGGTCGGCGGCGAGCTCGATGATCCAGCGCTGATCAATCTCGAAAGCGGTGCGAAAGATCGCTTTCTCGTGCTCCGAGAGGATGTCGAGATGAGCGACCGATCCCTCGTGCGCTATGATCGACTGCCATATCGCCGGGGTGTTGGCGCCCTTGGCCGTGAGTACCCTGGCGAGATGCGGATTGCGCACCGAGATGGCGCCAGACAATGTCTTATGGGTGTAAATGTTGGCCGGGACTGGCTCGATGCAAGCGCTCGTGCCGCCGCAGATAATGCTGATCGAGGCGGTCGGCGCAATTGCGATCTTATGGCTGAATCGCGCCATCACGCCGCGTTCCAGCGCATCCGGGCAAGGGCCGCGCTCGCGAGCGAGCGTCACCGACGCCGCGTCGGCATCACGCCGGATTTTCCGGAACATGTTCAGATTGAACGACTTGGCCAGGACGCTCTCCATCGGAATGCCCTTGGCCTGAAGGAACGAGTGGAAGCCCATGACACCTAGGCCGACGGAGCGCTCGCGTAGGGCAGCATAGCGGGCACGCCTCATGCCCTCCGGCGCCACCGTGATGAAGTGGGTGAGCACGTTGTCAAGGAAACGCATGATGTCTTCGATGAAGCCCGGCTCCTCGCTCCACCGGTCCCATGTCTCGAGATTGAGCGATGAGAGACAGCACACCGCGGTGCGCTCCTCGTCGCGATGATCGATGCCGGTCGGCAGGGTAATTTCGCTGCACAAATTGGACGTTGAGACCTTGAGGCCGAGGTCGCGCTGGTGCTTGGGAAGGGCGCGGTTCACGGTGTCGATGAACAAGAGATAAGGCTCGCCGGTCTGCAGCCGGTTCTCAAGGATACGTTGCCACAGCTGGCGAGCGTCGATCTCGCGAACCATTTCGCTGGTCTTTGGACTGCGAAGCGCGAACGCTGTCCCGGCTCGCAGGGCATGCATAAATTCGTCAGTAACGTTGATGCCGTGATGCAGGTTGAGGCTCTTACGATTGAAGTCGCCGGACGCCTTCCGGATCTCAAGGAACTCCTCTATCTCGGGATGTTGGACATCGAGATAGACTGCCGCCGAGCCTCGCCGCAACGAGCCTTGACTGATCGCCAGCGTCAGGCCGTCCATGACGTGGATAAACGGGATGATGCCCGAGGTGACACCGCCCTTCACCTTCTCGCCGATCGAGCGAACATTCCCCCAGTAGGTACCGATGCCGCCGCCGTTGGAGGCAAGCCAGACGTTCTCGTTCCAGACGCCGACAATACCTTCGAGCGAATCCGAGACCGAATTGAGGAAGCATGAAATGGGTAGACCACGCGAGCTGCCGCCATTCGAGAGCACCGGCGTCGCCGGCATGAACCACAGTCGGGACATTGCATCATATAGACGCTGAGCATGTGCAACATCGTCCGCAAACGCGCACGATACCCGCGCAAACATGTCCTGGACGCCTTCGCCCGCGAGCAGATAACGGTCGGTCAATGTCAGCTTGCCGAACGATGTCAGGAGGCTGTCGCGCGATCGATCAAGGGCAAGGTCAGACGGCTTTGGAGCTGGCGCGAGGGGACGCGGCAGCGGGGCCAGCGATGGAGGCTGCGCAACAGACCGCTGAAGCGGGGCAAGCTCTGCCTGTGCGTGCGCTGCCCGCACACTGGATGGTGTAACGAGATGCCCCTGTTGATCGAAATCAAAAGACGGCGACATCGGCAACCCCGCGATGTTTGGAGCCGGGGCCGCGGACGACTTGCAGGGAGACAAACGTCCCTCAGTGCAAGCGCTCCACCGGGGCACCCCGCCCGAGGACGTTTGTTCTGTCGCGGCAGGTCTCCTGGCTTGCGGGTCGCTGCGGCTGTCGACCTTCCCGGCGCGTTTCTGCGCCAGTGGCCCATGATGACAACCGCTCACCGCCTACAGTTGCGGGGGCAGCCCCGGAGTAGCCGTTCGGCGCACCGGGTTCCCTCTTAGCTTCCTGTCCTACAAGATAAAGGGTGGAAGAACCATGACAGATCTACATCTAGGCGTCACATGCCGAGATTCGTCAAGTCTCGTTTGGGGTACATCAAGCTTCAGAAGAGGACACCGCGAAGTCCATGAATGGAGCGGCCGGCGCCGAGCACCGGTATGTTCCGATATCCATACACGTCCACTTGTGGCTGTTCAGGCAAATCAATCCAGAAATCCGGCCGACCATTCATCAGTCTATGCTGATCTGGAACGTAGATCCTACCAAAGGCTCTGAGACCGTTTTTTCCGTTCCGATGAGTATGAGCGGATCTTCAGCTCAAGATCTTCGAAGCTATCAGCGTCAACGATCCAGATGAAATCGTGTCTAAGGCGCTGGAAAGCTATCATGGACGTAGCCGACGCAGTCAGCTCCTCGACGCACGACGCTCCCCGCGCGATCTCGCTGCTCGAACGGCTGAGGGCCCTGAAGAACACGAAAGCTCATCGAGCTCGCAGCGGCTAAGCCGCTGTAAGCGCGACGAAACCGGCTCCCTTCGTGAATTTACCGTCGGCGCAAGCCTTGTCTCACAATGAAGGAGCAGGTCCGTCCCACCGAGATCGCCTGGTCAATATCTTTCTAGCCAGTATAGCTGCTGTTCGGCGCGCATAGCAGATCGATTTGGTCGCGGCGCATCTAGGTCGCCGCCCTTCTGATCAATTCGGCACGTGCCCGGTGCATGTTTGTAGCGGACCAATTGTCTGGCCCATTCTCGCGATCTGCCGATAAAGGCTTCGCCTACTGTTCGGTGCCCAAAGAAGTCAGGTTGGTCCTACTCGGCCGCGTCCATCAGGATTTCCGGATCGTTCGCGCCTCTCATCGCGACCCAGAGCACTCTTCGCAACACGCGAAAGCCTCCAGGGCCGTGCTGGATCACGCCCGACGCGCTTGAATCGTACCCGACGTCATGTTGCAGGATTCGGCGCAAGCCACGACTGTTTGGCAAACAAGCTTGGCATTTCGGACCCGATCGGAACAACGTATGTCGCCTCTGGGCCGTCCCATGTCGGCGATTGACTGCCCGGTCCGGCGACACGGAGATGATGTGGTCCTCAGGATCGAGCACCTCCCGGAGCCCGATTTGCGGCTCTCCTCGACAACATTAAGAGCTGTCGAGCTGACGTGTTTCTGGAGGAAAGGAGGATGCTAGGCGCAGACATGGTGGTAGGCGGCAATCGACACCCAGAGAGAGGAGCGCCGTACGGGTCCTCCTGTACCCTGTTGTCGAAACCAGCGTGGCAAGGCACGGGCTTCATTCAAGGCATCTGGCCCAACGTCCAAACTCCGGTTGCGATCGTTTCAGGCAAGGCGCGACGCTGCGTTAGCTGCGCTCGATCTGCGGCAATTGCCTGCTCCGGCACCTGAAAGGACCAGATACATGACGGCATACCCTAGGGTCTTACAAGAGTTGCGTGTGGTTGAGCCCGGCCATCGGGTATTGGAGATAACCACGACCACCGGCTGCATCGTCAGATGTTCTTATTGCTCCCAGGACAAGTTTGCAGATCGCCAAAGGCCCGTATCCCAAGCCAAGCATCTGGGTGTTCAGGATTTCAAGCAATGTCTCTCACGCGTACCGACAGCTACTGGCATTAGTTTTTCCGGATATTCGGAACCCTGGTTGCATCCGCATTGCAGCACGATGGTTGAGCATGCTTACGCACGCGGCCACGACGTCCGGATCTTCACGACCCTTGTTGGAATGAACAGGACTGACGTTCGACGTCTGCAAATGCTCCGATTCAAGACTTTCGTCGTGCACGTTCCCGACGATGGCACTTATATGAACAGCCGCCTCGTCGGAAAAAACTACATCAATGTCATGCGCCGACTGATTGAGGCAAACATTCCCTCGATTCAATTTGTGATCTTGGGTAAAATCCATCCTGATCTAGCCGATGTAATCCCCGCCAAAAAGCTGCAACGCTTGCGGCCGCTGAGTAGCAGGCGAGGACATATAGATCCGAAAATGATCACCCCGCGGCAGCCGATCGCCGGCACTCTGACATGCAATGGGAAACAGCAACATCGGAATGTCCTTCTTCCAAACGGCGATGTTACTTTGTGCTGCATGGATTTTGAGCGGCGTCATGTCATTGGGAATCTTTTGCGCGACGAGTACGAAGATCTGTTCGAAGGCCGGATCTTTAGCGAAATCGCCGACCGCATGAACGGTACGGATGGCTTTCTACTTTGCAGGACGTGTGAATTTGCCAAACCGGAGCCGGAATGCTGTAGGGCCCCTGCCCGCGCGCTGTGAGGAATGGCGATACCAATGGAAGCTCGCCGCACCAGCTGGACTAGTGCCAGAAGGCGGATCAGAGCGCGCTTCGGCGAAATGCACGAGCCGGGGCCCGCCGTAAGAGAGCCCCGAGGATCGCCTATGTTCAACTGGTGCGACTGGAGGTGGTAGATGCTTTTCCGGCAGGATGACGAACGATTCGGCCTCGCGGTTGATCTCGTGCCTCTCGATTGATCCAAAAGCCCTTGCCGTGTTCAGTAATTCAACACCGCTCTCCAATGGAAGTTTCGAGAGTACAAGAGAGCGTAACGGGCCTGCCCCACATGCCCGCCTTGACGCGACCAACGTTGCGCTTGCAATTCAGCAAGGTGAATAGCTACAGAATATTTCATCCACGATCGATCACAACGACATCGACTTGCGGATCGTCCCAAGAAAACCCGCACACGGCGGCGCCGGTGCCGTCAGCTCCCACAAACCGTGCGATGTGGGCATCCGACAACTCGTTCCCCGGAAGGTCATCACCTGCGCATCGTGAGATGCTGCCGCAGAATCAACTGCGACATTGTACGCTGATCTTCCGCTCAATAGGACGCTCATAGCGCAAACAGTATTGGCCGACGACCGTTCTCATGGGGGGAGGGATTATCCGGCTGAAGGAGCGATACGCTCTCCTCTCATCAATCGCGAACTCGGCCAATGGCAGACCGATCATCACGATGACAGGCCTGGGATCCTCGCGATCGCGAGCTGAGCGTTGGATCGAGGTCCTCGCATCGCATTTCAGTTCGAACCTCAGTTGAAGGATTTGTCATCCTGCGCTCTCCTTTTCGCGACGCGAACACACACCATCGCCTTGGGTGCCGCCCTTGTTCGCTATCATTCTCTGTCGTGCTTGGGGGCCACGTCAGGTTTTGGACAGCCACCGCTAGTACCGAGGCGCCGAGACCGATGCAAGCGGAGACGCGACCATGAACCAATTTGACAATATCAACCCTGCCGGTAATCGTCCCGCTGCGTCTGAGACAACCGTGGAACAACCGCAACCGCAGCAAGTCCACTTTGAGCAGCAGCTCGCAGACGCGCAACAGCTGGGGCCTATATATGATCACAGGCAGCTTTACGATGTTAGTGAGGAAGACGATCGCCTGATCCAGGCAGCGTCTGGTGTGGCCCTCGAGCGAGGACCACTGCCCGGGCCGACAACCATCAGCATTTACGATCGCCGCCTTCGCAAGTTGGCTGAGGCTCTGAAGGAGGATGGCAAATCTATGGCAGCCCTCGATGATGATACGTTGCTCGATTGCGCCAAGAAGCTATTGCCAAACGATAAGGTTATCGCCCCAGCATTGTCGATGGTCAGCCGCTACCGCAAGCCTGGCGCCGCCGCTCGGATCACCGCGACACATTACCGTCCATCGGACGAAGACGAACGCCTCATTAGGAAGGCTGCCGAGGCAGGCTTCGGTCGAGGGATCGACGCGAAAACGGCCGGAAATTACGCAAGCAGTCTTCGGAAGTTGGCGTCAGCTCTCCGCCCCCTGTCCATTGCCAGGCTCAGTGCCGACAAGTTGCGCGGTCACGCCGATACTTTGTTCCCGAAAGACACGAAACTCCGCTACGCTTTGAACAGACTCCGCGACTATCGCGCGGGCGTCAGGCAGGACAATTTAGAAGGACAAGGAGGTGGCTCGCATCCGCCAACTCAGCCGGCCGTGCGTTCGTCCATGCTGACTGTCGAGAACCAGCTTTTGGAGAATGCTGCGGATCAGGGCGTATTGCTGGCTGGCAATCTCAATGCTCCGGAGGTTTGGCGTGAAATGGATTTGGCCGCTCATTCTCCCCCACAAAGTGTCGCGCAGGATCTGCTTTTCGACAACGCGGCGCGGAGCGGAGAGCTTGCGGTCTCCTGCTTCGATGCACCGTTACTTTGGCAGGGAATGCGCGCCCCCGCTTTCTCGTCCGTACAGAGTTTTGCTCAGGAAGAGCTTTTCGATGCTACGGATCGCGAGAGCCTGATGGCAGCCGCACCCTACGATCAATCGGCGCTTTGGCGAACGATGAGCTCAGCCGCCCGTTCGAACCTGCAAAGCGCCGACCAAGGGGCGCTTTTCCATGGCATCGATCGAGATGATTTGCTGCCGGGGATGGCCTTCGATGCACCGGAACCGGCGTCGCGGGTGAATCTGGTCGTCCCTTCGCCCGTGCAAAGCATAGCCCAGAAACAGCTTTTCGAAGCCGCGGATCTGGAGGGCTTCCTGGTCGCGGACGATCTTATTGTGCCGGAGTTTTTGCGGGAACTGGAGTCAACTGCCAACCTGCCCATTAAAAGTGCCGGCCGAGAAGAGTTTCTCGATGCTGCAACCTCGCAGCCGAACTCGCGACTGCGGAACCTTGCCTCTGAAGAATACCTCGCACGGACGATGGACCAAGGCGGTGCCGCCCCGGCCACAACGCCATTCCCAGCCAGCGAAAGCTTTGATGCTTCTTTGGTCGTTCCAGATGACTTCTCCCACGGCAACCAGCCCGCGCCGGATATGATGCGCTCCAAACTGGGCCATTGGGGTCTGTTGCCGGACGCGACGCAGCCGGTGAAGACCTACGACATTCACGGCGAGCCCTATACTGCCGTGTTAGGACCCGGAGGACACAATGATATTCAGCTTATTCATCTGCGCTCTCTCGCCGTCGGCGACACGTTTGATGTTTCATTCGCCGTGCCGAAGGACTTTTCCCATTGCACCCAGCCGGCACCCGACATGATGCTTTCTCAGTTGGGTAATTGGGACTTCTTGCCTGATGCGGAAAATCCGGTGATGAACTATGAGATTGCCGGTGAACGCTACACGGCCGTATTGGGACCGAGAGGGCCCAACGACGTTCAACTTATCCACCACCCTGGGTTCGTTTTGCGGGGTGAAGCTGCGCTTGTGACGCCGACGGCTCCCCCGCATATCTATAGCGGCCCTGTATCCGGGTTGAATCCACCCGCCACGCTCGAATTACGAAAGGACGCCCCTTCGACACTGGAGCCAAACCTTCCACTGCCGTCTGCGGCTTCGGCATGGAGCCATCAGCCGGCCCCGCAAATGCCTGAACTCGGAGAGTTGTTCGGCCCAGACTGGAGGGACGGCCCCCGAGAGGCTTCGCCTTTCGTGATCGACATGCTCCAAGACCTGGGCCTTCTGCCGAGCCAGGGCGTCCCCATGACCTGTTTTTTGATCCACGGTCAGCCCTACACGGCCGAAAGCTTACCCGGAGGCCGCATTCTTCTATTTCATCGGCCGCAATTTGACTGAGTGAGGTGCTCGTTGGCACCTTGTACGGCTACTCAGGCCGCGAAATCACATCGAAGCGTTTGCTTTTAGAGAACTTAAGACCGCAAGCGCATCAGAAGAGAGCTCGGCAAACTGTATCCGCGAGCGCGGAGAAGACCTTCAAAGACGCCGCTGGACATCTTCGCCTTCAACGTCGGTGACGGCCAACACGTCCTTCATATTGAGAATGTCGGCATAGAGATGGACGCCGTCCACGCGGTAGGCGAAAGCTCATGAAGGACGATCAAGAAGAGCCTTTGAGAAGACTCTCTCCATGCGACTTGTCCGAACCATCGATTTCGTCAAGTTCGCCGAAACCAAGAATGCCGCCCTTCTTACGTTCTCCTCGGCTTGGATCATCGGTACGATGAACCAACGAGCCAGGCCAGCTTGCCACTTGGTTACAACGTCGCATTCTGCGCAGCGCTTCTTCTCTTCGCTGTGGGCGGTCTGGTTTGTATTCTGTCGTTTGTCCCGCAGGTGTTGGCTCAGTTTTTCGAGACGGATGACGACTCCGTCAGCTTGCTATATTGGGGCGCCGCGCCGAGCACACATTCAGGCGCTGCCTTCTTATTCCATATGCGAGGCGCTCCAAACCCTGATGGCCCGGGGTGCCAGTCTGGTATCGACGAGTTTGCTCCAGGACTTGCCTACTTCGATCCAGCGGCATTTTCGCGCGGGCAAGGTCTCCAGCACTTTTTGGGCAATAGGTGCGAGACTCGCAGCTTCGGAGGTTGGGTCGCGGCCAGCATCTGCAAGGATTTTCACGGCGGTCTCTTTGGATCGCATCCACGCCGCTTCGGTGAACCTGCTCTCCGAGAAATACTCGAAACAGGTGCGAAACGTCAGAGCACGGCCGATGACCTTATGGTTTGGTAATCCCGTCTCACTGAGCCATCGGCGCAAATGGTCGCACCATTCCTTGCTGCTCAAGTCGAGAAGGTGGTCACCTTCGAAAATCAAAAGCGCCGCCATGCCGGCGATTTCACATCGCACGTCCTCATCTTGTTTTTCGAACCATTCGCGGATTGCTTGCAAGGGCGTCCTCGGCATCCCGGCCGCGCCGGTCCGTTTGAACGGGACGACGTTTTCCAGTGGGGGCATGCGCGGCCAAGGCTTGCCCTTTGCGTCCCATAAGACCCAACGCCCTGCGATCGCTTTTGCTTCTTCCGGTGATCTGGTCCGCCAAAGCTCCTTGAGCGCCTCGCCGACGTAGTATGAAACATCCGCCTTCAGGCCACGTGTACGCGCGATTGCTGCTAGGCGTCCGGCGTCAAGGAGCCGGGCCGCGAAGTTGTTTTCTGCGTTCATCTTCCGAGGTCTTCCGCGCCCTCTACAGCGCGTCCCGTTCATTCTGCTCTAAGCGCACTACAAACCCGCTATTCATGCCGTTGAAAGTTATCGGCGACGTGACAAGACGCCCGCCGGTATCGGACGAGCACACGCCGTCTGCCTTAGGTCACGCCGCTAACTTCGGTGGCCAGCCATGGCCGCAACTTGCGATGGTAGCCATGCGGGCAGGCCCCTAAGCATGGCTAGGGGTGTGCATTCTTCGTGCCAAGCAATAGTCGACAGTTTGGATGACGTTTGTGTTGGGTTTGTCTGTTTCCCGACATACTAAGGTCCCGATCCTAGCAGTAGAGCTTGTCCGCAGCGGCTCATCTTGATGCTGCCGTCTCCGCAACCACGCCAGCGACGTCGCTGGTGGATCAAAAAGCTTCTGTTTTCGCTATTGGCGCTTTAAATCGGCCCCCGGCAACAGCGCTTGTTCGTACAAAATTCCCGCTCCAAGCTGGTCGCGGTCACTCTTAAACACACAACCTGCGCTCCAATCATCTCAATAGCAGTCTGGCCATTGGTGATTGTGCTTTCTATCTCAGGCGTCTTTAAAAATCTTTCGGCAACGACGGCAGTTTAACGTCGCCGGCACGTGCATACGAGAGAGATGCACTGATACCCTATTAGGACAATTTTCATTCGCCGACTTCTTGGCAACTTAATGAACGTATCGCCTACCGAGATCGACTCTAACAGATCGTTCTTTTCCGAGGACGATCATTTCTTTACTTTCTTCCATCGCCAAAAAAGGGGATGACTGGCTCTCAACTGTTGAGGAGGTCGATCGGCGCCGTGTTGTGTTTGCCTTAGTCGAATAAGTAATTTATCGAGTTGGCGCGTCGGCTTCGCCGATTTGGCTCGATGCGCGCCGAGGCTCCCATCCCGGCCTTCGATTACGCCCCTCGCGAGGGGCTCCACCCCCGGCGCCCACGAGGGCCGTTGCGTTCGCCGCGGCCGTCTCTCCGGCCTTCCGCGCTGCGCTTGTGCGGGCTGAGTCATCCCCCTCGGCAGCGTCGTCCCTGCGTGTGCCCCCCGGTCTCAGTGGGCTGGGCATGACGATTCAGCGTGGAAGTCTGCGCTGAATCGTTAGCTCAAAAGGAAAACTGGAAAATCAAGAATTGCGTCCAAACGACAGCTTAAGCGGCGTGCAAACCCACCGCGGCAGGTCTTAGGCGGGATGGTTCAATCACCGTGACCACATTTGGAACCACGACACTCTCAGATGAACGGACCAAAAAGACGCGAGATCCATGATACAAGCGCATTGTCGGGCAGCCGAGGAGTAAGCGTCATCATCGCGGGCCGGCAGCTTGAACGGATTGAATCCTCAAATGATCGCGGATCAGGTGCGGACGTTACTTTGGAAAGACCCGTCTGGAATGTTCAAATGACAGGCCTGTCTCCGAACAATATGAGGATAGCCGGAACCGCCGATCTTTCGATAACTGCCGTTCAATGATGATCGATGGCCGTCGTACGATACCTTTAGACAGCAAGTTCGCGCACTCGATGCGCTTCAGGAAGGACGGCCAGAAACAATCTGGCCGTCTCTCACGATCGAAACCATCCATCATGACGTGCGAAGGTATTTGCACAGTTAAAGGATCACGGTTTCGAAGCGCGCCCCCTTGCGCTGTACTCTTCGTTTACCAGATGAACTTAGCGCCATCCGGCAGTTCGCAGATGAACTCGCCGTGATTCACGAGTTCGGTGCTCCCGACGACAAGCTTCGAGGCCCGCACCGTGAGCTTGCCTTCTCGGCTGAGGCTATGGCGGATGTACTCGGTCACGGCATGTCCGGAGCTGTCCACCGTTTGGTGCGCGTTGGCGAAGCTAATGCCGTTCTGGGGGGTCACCCTGAAGGCATTGATGACCAGACCAGCCTGAGTTGCCGATGCAGCTTTGCCGCCCTCCGCAGGGGTACAGCGGCTCATGTCCAGGACGAGCTTCACATTCTTGCCGGTCTGCAGGGCGTTGAGCACCTCGGTGTATTTCGGTGAGGCCTCATCGGCTCTCGCCATCGTGCTCGCGCCTACGATCGAAAGCAAGGACAACACGATCGCCAGTCCCCTGCCAGTGCACTTCATACGTTCTTCTCCCTCGATAAGTATCACAGATCGCACATTGCGAGACGTCGTGCTCCAAAGCCGATTGGCGGATTCAAGACATCATGCGCGCCTGCCACAAAGACAACCAGCGCAGCTAGGCGCAAGAGGTTGTGACGGCTATTCCGACGTCACAACCTCGTAGGTGAGGTTTGCTAAAGCCGCTCGCCCGCCCGTGCGAAATTGATTAGAACGATTTGATCGAGCGTCGGCCGCTTGAAAAACACAAAACTGCAACCGGTCGCGCTCGTCCATTGATGCTGATCCGACGGCCGAGAGGGCCGTTCTTGCATCTTTGTAAGCAAACGACTTGAAACGAACACGTCGGTCCGTCGCATCCGCCAGCTCGTTCATATGATAGCTCAGGACTGCGGCCCCAAGAGGGCGTGGCCGCAATGAGGTGGTGGAGCGAACCTCGCGCGGCGGTCCGAACAAGCTCAGTCAAGGGGGCCCGATCTCGGCTTATTTGCAACAGAAATGACAGAGGGCACCAGACAGCGCCGACTTCTGATGCCTAGTATTGCGCGCCTTCCTTCTGGCTGACGATCGCCTCACTGACCAAATCCATCCGGCCCCTCAAAACCCAAAGCAAATGGCTTTCTTCCTGGTCCGTCAGCTTCTCGAAAGCTGCGCCTGCAATAGTCTACTCCAATAGCCGGCGCTCGAATGGAGACTGAAATGAACGTTGATCCCCGGGTTGCCGCAGACACTAAATTCGAGGCTCACGACGTGCTGCAGCAGCCGAGCCGCGACGGGCGTTGCGAGAATCAAGCAAGCTTTAAGCAGCAGCTGGATGACCTGGACCTAGATGACCAGGCTTCGGTCTTCCGAAGGAAGGATTCAGTCTCGTCAATACCAGACTCCACAACCGGCACGTCCTCGTCTGCGCCGAGCGAGGCTCCGAAAGCCGGTTGCTATCCAGCCACATCATTTGTCAGCGCCCGCGCCCAACTTGCCGCAACACTGACGGGTGCCACTCTTGAAGCGCTCAGGAACGAGATCAACCTTGCCGAGCGGGAGTCAGCGCGTTGGTCACCCGCGATCGCACCTCCCGTCGATCGGGACCGTGTATTCGAGGACGTGGCGGGCTCGTCATACGTCACACTGCGGCGCTTTCAGAATCAGAACAGCGATTGCAAGGCGCGCGCCGAAGAACACACAAGCGCAATATGGCATGTCCGTAACACGGCTCGGGATCACTCTTCCGTTGGATACCCGCTAGAGCGCTATCCTCTCGACCGGGCGCGCCAAGCTGGCTGGCATATGCGCGGCAAGACAACCGCATCTGCGTTCGTATCGTTGGTCGAGGATCCGGAAAAGCTCGCCGTTTCGCGCGATACTTGGGCGAGAGCGATCGCCAACTATGCGGACGCGCTGCACACCTACACGGTACCTAAGTCCACGGTCTGGACGCCCGACGACGTGCTGAGCAGCATCGGGCTTGGAATGAACGCCGAAGATCCGGACCACATCGACGGGGACGTCGATTTGATGTGCTCACTCGGCAGAACTCCAACCCGAGAGACTGAGCGCCTGTTCCTAGGCGGCAATTTGGAGAGCTACCGAACCGCCCGCGAAGCAAATCCCTACAAGCGTGGGAGTAATGAATAGATACTCGGTCTATCCCGCAATTTATCAGACCAAGATAACCACCTCAAGGAAGACTTGGAGCACGGCACACCTCACGCGCAACGATTTGAGCATAGGGCGTCGCCCCTACCAACGCGCTACGGGCGGGTTGACGGCTCCGAGAGCGACAGTCGCACTACGACGGTCGGGAGGAGCTGGCCGTTCGGGACATCCTCGTTTCTTGGCTGCGTTCCGACATCGCACGGCCTCAATTTGTGAGTGGCCATCACACGTGGCCGGCGGCGTGATGAAGTAAGCTGCTGAACGCGAAGCATCGCCCCTTTTAGCTAGCTCGACCTTACATTGACCGCGCGATCAACGCTTTGGCCCCGATCGCTTCAGCTATTCATTCGTCTGCGGCAAGCGATACTGTTGCAGCAGGGCCGATCCGTCACCTGGATGTGTTCCATCAAAACAATCGATTTTCCCGGTGACACCTAAGCGCCTCATAGTCGACCGCGATCTATGGAGGCAACATTCAAAATGACGTCTGGTAGTCGATTCTCTCCTCAGTTCCTTGATGATCAAATTGGCTCGCGCGATCGCTCGTCCGCATCTCGGCTATTAGCTCATGCTCGTCACGTGAACGCGTACCCACCTCGGTCTTCCCGCAATATTGCCACACATGAGGCGGGTCCGTCGCTCGCCCGACTGTGACGCCATGGCTTTGCTCAAAACCCTGGCACGAACGGCTGGCTCTTCGTGCGCATCCATGGCTCTGGCGCTAAGCTTGATCGGACGGCGAAATGATCACGGCCCGGACATCGCGAGACAGACCGCCATGCGAAGGTTGATGGTCTGGTCCAAACTGTTTCACCCGCTATCTCTCAGGGCTTTCGAGTTTGATGGCATCGCCACGAGCAGTCAAAGGCACTTGAATCTCACCTAGCGTCAGATTGTAGGATTTCCGACAGTCTCGCGACAGAATCCGCTCGCGTGAAATCTTTCCGACAGGTAGCAAGAAATGCGAACGTCTCGAAAACTCAATGCTCGGTGGCTCCGCCTCGATAGCTTCTCTTCAGAGCGGACATCGTGCATCGCCTCTGCGCACAGCGGAGGACGAAGCGCACCATGTGTAACCAGGGCTAGATCCAGCCGGCGAGAAGGAGGGGGGCAGCCGCAATTTTTCTCATGCCGGTCACACACCGAGTTAGAAATCAAATCATTGATTCGCCGTTCATCCCGTGTGACGACACGGTGCCGGCGTAAGCACCTCAGTCGATGCGCGATGACAACACCGGATTCGCTTCGTTCTTCGTTCGCAGCATTCGCTCCGCGGCGGCGTGAGAGGACTTCGGCGCGTCCGAACTTCGGGACGCTTGGCACCTCACGTGGCAATCACCAACCGGCGAGAGGATGCCTAACAGGCCGATAGACGTACTGATCTTTTTGTCATGCATCTCGGCCTTATCCAGCACTCGGCCAGATGCAGAGCGCGTGAACCGTCTTAAATGCGCGAGAAAACTTGCATTGTCGTGGCTCGACGACAGTACGGGCTCAACGCCTAGCAAGGACTGACCGCGGATTAAGACGAATTGGGGGAGTTTCCAAATGTCAGCTTCGCTAGTCTGTTCGGCCAATTCAGCCGCCCTCGCCTGCGATTTCGTTTCGATCCTGCGGTTTGGCGCAATCGCCCCTGCAGGCGGCGGCCTCGGCCCACAGATGTATCAGCGCGCTGCCAAGGCTTTCAACGTTATTGGAAATCGCAGAGCTCCTGCCGACATACAGGGTCTTTTGAACCCAGTCGCCGGCGGACGCGATGCGCGGCAGGCCGCCTATCCGATGACGATAGACCGGCAGACATTGATCGCCCGTCACTATGCTCAACCCTGGCATCTCCGACTTTTCGAATTCGCGTCAGAGCGGCCGCCTCTCGGATCCACCGAGCCTCATGGTCAACCGTGACTCGCTCAAGTCCTGCCGAGGATGGACGAGAGGCAATGAATGCGAATTCTCCTGGTTGATCATCATGCCGACTTTGGTCGCGCCGTGAAGGAAGCGCTCTTGGATTGCGGCTTCGCCGTTGATGTGACGCGTACACTGGAAGAGGCGTCGGCCGCGCTGGAATGCGCGAACTACCACATGGTCCTGCTCGAATCTATCTTGCCCGACGGAGACGGACTTGAATGGCTGAAGCAGTTGCGGCGCGAGGGACGATCAATGCCGGCGATGATGATGAGCAGTCTCAATGATCTCAACCGCCGAATTGCGACTTTCAATGCAGGTGCAGATGATTTCCTGCCCAAGCCCGTGGCTATCGACGAACTTATCGCCCGCATGCGAGCTATTCTGCGGCGGTCGACGCAAATGACGGCGCCGGTGGTAACATTCGGCAACCTGCATTTCGACCCGATCGCAAGGCAAGTCTCGGTTGGCGGCCGGATACTGAGAATTGCGCGGCGCGAAGTGTGCATTCTCGAACATCTGCTCAACCGCGCCGGCCGCACCGTGCCGCGCACATCGCTGGAAGATAGCTTGTATGCGTTTGACGACGAGGTCTCGACCAATGCGCTGGAAGTCGGGATCTATCGCTTACGCGCGCATTTGAACCAGGCCGGTGCGACGCTCAGGATCAAGACTGCGCGCGGCGTCGGCTACACCCTTGAACTCGTTGGCGCAGCATCGGCTGCCTAGCAATCTAACTTGAAAGCAACAATCCCTTGAAGGTCGTCAAGAATGCTGCCGGCGCCAGTCTGCCGCCGATGGTCATCATCTCGCAACGCTCTGCCGCCCTGCCCCGCTTGTGCTACGTCCTGTGCGGGCTTGCTCTGCTGTTTCCACTTGCTGGCGCAGCCGAGACAAAACGGGACGGCAAAGGAGAGCCTGCACGTGCGGCGCCTGGCAGCACCACCGGCACGCTCAACCTCACCTCCTCGCAGGGCAAGACGGTTCATCTGAACGCGCCGGCAGCGAGCATTTTTGTTGCCGACCCGGCGATCGCCGATTACCAGGCGCCATCGAGCAGTACGATATTCGTATTCGGCAAAAAATCCGGACGAACCAGCCTGTTCGCCTTGAACGAGAACGGCGAGGCTCTCGCCGAGCTGCGCGTCGTTGTCACCCAACCGATCGAGGACCTGCGTGCCACGCTGAAGGCTGAGATCGGCGATTATCCGATCCAAGTCAGCTATACCCCACGCGGCGCAATCCTTGGCGGTACGGCTCCCAACGCCGATATCGTCGAGACGGCCAGGAAGGTGACCGAGCAGTTTCTCGGTCCGGGTGCGCTGGTCGTCAACAAGATTCAGGTGGCAGGTTCGCTGCAGGTGAATCTGAGTGTGCGGGTGGCAGAAGTCTCCCGCAGCGCCGTCAAGGACCTCAATATCAATTTCACGGCTTCCGGTCCGAACGGCGCTTTCCTTGTCACCGGAAAAAGTGGCGGTTCCGCGCCGGCCCGCGGCGGCGGCACGATCGGCATCGGGTACAGCGCTGGCAATACCAACCTGAGCGCTGTTCTCGATGCACTCGCCAGCGAACACCTCGCCTCGATCCTGGCTGAACCGAACCTGACCGCCATGTCTGGGGAATCCGCAAGTTTTCTGGCCGGTGGCGAATTTCCAATTCCGGTGATGCAGGACAACCGGCAAGTCTCGGTCCAATTCCGACAATTCGGAATCAGCCTGGAGTTCGTCCCGACCGTCCTCAGCAATAATCAGATCAATATCCATGTGAAGCCTGAAGTCAGCGAACTGTCGAAAGAAGGCGAGGTCAGCGTCAACGGAATATCGGTGCCCGGTCTCTCCACGCGTCGTGCCAGTACTGTCGTCGAGCTTGCCAGCGGCCAAAGCTTCGCCATTGGGGGGCTCATCAGGCGCAATTTCAGTACCGACATCGACACTTTTCCTTGGTTAGGAGATGTTCCGATCCTTGGTGTGCTGTTTCGCTCCTCTTCATTTCAGAAGCAGGAGACCGAACTGGTCATTATTGTCACTCCCTACATCGTCCGGCCGGGATCTGGCCCGGGCAAGATGAGCGCTCCAACTGATCGCATCGGGCCACCTTCGGACGCAGGACGCACCCTGACGAATACGCTGGCTGGTTCATCGAAGGGCCGTGAGGCGGCGCCGGCCACGGCCAGATCGGGTGCAACCGTCGGTGCCGGCTTTATCATTGAATGAGGACTGCCAATGACCTTGCGACGACACCTATGTCTTTTGATCGCAGTTGCGGCTGCCCTTGGCGGATGTGCAAACAGTGCTGCGATTTCTTCTGGACCGGCCGGACAAACGGTCAGGGTGGAGCGGAAGACCAGTGTCCTACTGCTTCAAAATCTTCGTCGCAACGAGAGGTACGGCCTGCGGGATTTCATTGCGAATGCCAGCCGCGGCAGGCGCGATGCACTCCAACTCGACGTAGCCGGCTCACCGCGGCTCGTAGCGCAAGTTGCCCATGAGGCGCGCGCGATGGGCATTGTCCCCTACAATATCCGCCTGTCCGCCTCTCCCGTCGACCTACCCGCACATTTCGGGGTCCGGATCGAGGCAATTACCTACGAAGCACATCCTGCCGCCTGTCCGCCGTTCGCCGTCACCGGCCCTTCTCTAGGCGACAATTCTTTCGATCCAACGCTTGGCTGCTCAGTCCGCAATAACCTCGCAGTCATGGTCAATGATCCCGGCGACCTGCTAGGCAATAGCGCCGTCATGCCGACCAGCGGTGATCGTGCAGTGCTTCCCATCACAGCGCGTGGGCCCGCGGCGACCGGCAATCGCAGCAATTTGGAGGATGGAGCCCAAAACAAGGGTGCGCCCGAAACCCAATAATATCCGGCCAGGACCAATGACGCTGGGCACTCTGGTTTCCATGTCAGTTTTGCGATCGGCCGACGAGCTCGTGGACTCCGTTCTGTGCTCTGCCGTTGTTTTTGGTTCGCGGAGCGTTTGCCAAGTTCTGCGACAATAGGGGTCTTGACCGATGGTCCGAGCGCGTCGACGCTACACAAGGCCGGCGGCAAACACCGCCTTTGCGACCCTCTCAAAACAAACCATGGGAACGGCCTTGCCCATCGCACCTTTACTGATCAGCTGACGCGCCAATACATGATCCTCGACAATGCTCAGACGCTGGGCCCGCGCCTGCGCAAGTAACTGTAACGCCACCTCGCCTTCACCGCGGCACACCAGGACCGGGACGCCTGTCTCGCCCCGCACGTAGCGCAGCCCAATCACCGTCGCCGGTCCAGTCAATATCAATGTTGCCTGGTGGATGCCGAGCGGAGACTCGTTCGCCGACTCACGACGAAGCCTGCGGTGTTCACCCTTGATGTGCGGATTACCATCCTGTTCCTTGGACTCGCGCTTGGCCTCGCTCTGCGTCATGCGCATGTCGCGCAGGAATAACCAACGCTGAATGAGGAGATCGGCGAGCCCACCAATCAGAAAGGCGACGGCAGCAATCGCTATCAGCACTTTCAGCTCGTTAAAGACAAAACCAAGGCAGCTTAAATCGCACACGGGCAAATAGACCAATGCCCTCCAACCTGAGAGCACAGTGAACACGAACGTGGCACCAAGAACCAATACTTTGACGAGGGACTTTCCAAGCTCCACAAGCGAGCGCTGGGACACAATCCGCTTCAGCCCTTTGACCGGATCCAATTTCTCAAAGCTAGGTTTCAGTGGCTCGACGGAAATCGTCAGCCCGCCGTTGGCCAAGACGCCGGCCAAGATGGCCGCAACCAACGCCGCACCCAGGATTGGGGCTACGGCTGCCATAGCAAGGTCCATCAATCCGACCAATGCCTGCCGGACCGCACCGTTAAATGGCTGGCCCTGCAGCTTGTCGATGAGCCGCACTGCTTCGCGCCATCCGTCTTCGATCGGGCCTGCCCTGAAGCACAAGCAGCCGAAACCAGCGCAAAGGCTTGCCGCGGTCACAAAGTCGGCGCTACGCGGACTCTGCCCTTTCTTACGCGCGTCCCTCAGCTTCTTGTGGCTCGGTGGAAGCTTTTTCTCCTCACTCGTGTCATTCATTTCAAGAACTTCTCGAGCCAATCCAGTACACCGTCGAACTGAACGATCTCGGCTCCCATATATTCGATCAAAAAGACGGTGTAGCTCACCATGATGATGCCAAAGGCGGCATTCTTGATGGTCGGAGAGAGATCGTTCAGCTTGATTTGCGGCGCAAAGCGCCCAAGCAGCATGAGGGATACGTCAATCAGAAGCAGCAGAGCCAGCACAGGCCCGGCGACCACGAGCGTCGCATGCATGATATGGTCGAGAAGCTTGATAAATTCCATTGCTCCCTGCTGGGTCAGGGGCGGTAGCAGCCGATACACGGGCCAGATCAGATAACTCCCGTAAAGGCATCTGACCATTGTCTGCAGGCCTCCCGATACGACGAAGATCGTAACCGCCGCAGTTCCGAGAAAGAGCCCCATTGCGGAGGTTTGGCTGCGTGTCGTCGGATCGTCTACCTGACTGGAGATGCCGCGCTGGGTATCAATGATGTCACCAACGGCTTGGATGCTCCAAAGTGGTATGCTGAGCAGAAAGCCGAACAATAGGCCGATAAATATCTCCTTCACACCGAGGAGCGCGACCGCAATCATACGGGTGCCGGGATCCAGCGCCTGCAAGCCGCTCTTGATTTGCATCAAGCAAGGCAATCCAATTACAACCGTCGCGCTTGCGCGGATCATCCCGCCAATGTGCGGCCGCGTGAATACCGGATGAACCAGCATAATGCCAAGCGCACGGGCCGCGCTAAGTCCAGCCGCAACGACGAATTCGACGGCAGTCTGAACCAGACTTTGCGTCTCGGTGGGTGACAACGCATCCATTTGAGCTCAGCTCACCGCTCGCTTCAAGCCAATCTAATCGCCCGGGCGCCTCGCCATTATGCGAGTCGTCAACTCTGCTGGTCATCTACCTTCTGTCCTAGCGGCTGCAGATCGACATACCTAGCGCTAGGGTCACGTCACTTGCGCTTCAACTCTCCGCAGCCACGGCTGTCCACCAATAAGGTATGACCATCTCAATGATAGGACCCGCCGAATAGCGCCGCTACCAGGCTAGCAAGCCAAGCTCCTTTGGCTGTCACCGGCCGCAGGGCGGTTTCTGGTGACCTGGAGCTTCGGAGCTTGCATCAATTCAACAGTTCGCGGCGATCGGTCTCGGCCGGCACTTCATCGCGGCTTGATCCATCAGATCGTCAAAACCCTGCGCCCACTTGAGATCAAATCGGTTCGCCTATCCACCTAGTTAACAACTCGCCAGGTTATGCATCGAGGGCCAGGCCTCACAGCAGGTCATTTCATCGTGGAGCCAGACTCGAATTGAGTGGATGACAATTTCAGATGAGGTCATTCCTCCTCCGAAGGCCGATCGAGCTGAACAGGACAGTTCGGATATCTATCCGTCCCATGATAATGAGGCGAGCTTTCGGTAAGCTGACGAAACTCGTCTCTTCCATGGTTCAGAATGAGGACAGACAAGCGCGACGCCATAGCTGCAGGCTTGGTCCGCCTTGCGTTCCCCGCACTAATACCTCGCTGTGAGCGCCGGGAACTCGGTGAAGATGTGCTGTGCTTGCTCGATCAGTGGCGCGCTCAGCACCGGGGCGAACAGAACGAGCACCGCGACGACGACGAGGAGCTTCACTGTCAGTGGCAAGGTTTGATCCTGGAGCTGGGTTGCTGCCTGCACGATGCCGATACCCAGTCCGGCCGCGAGGGCTGCCAGGAGCGGGGGAAGAACCCAGATCATGAATAGGACAAGTGATCGGCTCAGGTGGGTGAGGATGCTGGCTTCGTCCATCTCAACCTCCGGGGGTTGCGTAGCTTAACACCAGTCCGTGCATGAGCCGCGACCAGCCGTCGATTGTGACGAACAGAAAGAGCTTGAAAGGAACGGATATCATTGTTGGTGACACCATTGACATGCCCATGGCCATCAGAATTGTCGTCACGATCAGGTCGATCGTGATGAATGGAAGATAGAGAAGGAAGCCAATCTCAAATGCACGCTTAAGTTCCGAGATCAAAAAGGACGGCACGAGAATTGCAAAATCATCGGCTGTTGCGTTGCTGCGCATCTCGTCCGACCAGATATGTTCCGTCGATGACAGGAAGAACGTGCGCTGCTCCTCAGTAGTGAACTTTTTGAGGTGGGCGCGCAGCGGCTCGCTGCCCTCCTTGGCGGCGGTCAACCAGTCGTCGGCGGTTTGGTAGCGAAGTTGCGGATCGGTCACGCGGTTGTAGGTCTGCTCGAACACTGGAGCGCCTATGAACACGGTAAGAATCAATGCAGCGCCATACAGAACGACATTCGGTGGTATGGACTGAGTCCCGAGCGCGTTGCGAACCAGGAACAGAACGACAGAAACCTTTATGAAGGCGGTCGTTGTGACGACTGCGAACGCCAGCAGGCCAAGGCCGACCGTCGCCGCAAGAAGCGCAAGGATGCTCGGTTGAATGTCAACCATTGACTGCCAACCTGCTACGCAACCGGATCCCAAGCGCGTCACCAATGCGCACGATATCGCCCCGGCCGATCAATTGACCGTTGGCTACAATATCGACCGCACCGTCCAGGGACCGCCCAAGTTCGAACACGTGTCCCTCGTTGATGCTTCTCAACGTACCCAGCGGGATAGGCCAGCGGCCGCATTCGAACACAAGCGTGATCTCAACACTGTCGATGTCGGCTTCCGAGGGCGGGATTGCTTGTTCCGTTTGGGGGCGTATCGTCATATCTACATACCTTAGAGGATGGGGCTGCAGGCGGAATGGTCCGCGAAGGACAAGTCTGTCGTCCACGGCCTGCGCCGGCGCCCACAACTTGTCCGCCGTGAGGATCAGCTGGCTATGGGCAAAGGGAATGACGTCGGGCAGTAGTGCGTCGCCCGGCTGTGCTTGGCGAAGTAGCCTGACAGGCGCCCGCAGCGAGCCGATCTCTGTCGTAATCACGACCGGCAATTCCGACGAAATCTTGCCTTGCTCTCGCGGTAATTGGCCGATCAATTCGCCTAACAAGCGAAACGCAGAAGGAATCCGACCATCAAGCGGTGCGAACAATAACAGGCGGGCCTTTCCCGCCAGCGCTCCGATGGCAACATCGAGCTCCAGATAGGGGTCTTTGGCCGTTGCGTCTTCGATGCGGATCAACTGCACATTCGATGCGAGCACGTTCTCTAGTCCAGCGATCCAGGGTTCCAGTGCGAGCTCGAGAACGAGCGAGCGGGTTGGGTCGGAAGGTAACGTAAGGCCCTGCTGGATCGTTGAAATCAGTGTCTCGACGAGAAGACGAGGTAAGGACAAAACAGCTGTCTCGCCGCCGGCGCCAAATACGCAGTCGAGCATCGACATGTCATATGGCTCTGCCTGCCAGACAAGACGGCTCACACGGATGGATAGTGGCTTGTCGCCATGGCGGCTCTGGAAGATGGTACGCCGTGCGGCAATCTCGTTGGCCCACGAGACCACTTCATGCGCCAGCTTCACCGCTGGCTGAAATAGTGCGGGTTCAGCCACGGCGCTTACCGACAGGTTGCACAGGCGCAGTTCGTGACGTCATAAAAGAACAAGCCATTAGAACGCCCCGCCGATCGTCTGGCTGCGCGAACCACCCCGATATCGGAGCAAAACCTCGTCGTCGGCGTCGATTTCGGCCGCAGACTCCGAACGAACGGCGCTCGCGCGCTGGACATTGCCCTCAATCTCTTGCCATTTCTGGCTCGCCGCCGAACGCCCGGACCATACTGCCCGCGCCTCACTTACCGCCCGCTGTGCCTCCTCATGCGCGATGCGTGCCTGCTCAAGCGCCTGACGCGCCGATTCGATCTCTGCTGCCAGTCGCCCAGTGACGAGTTGACAGCGTCGATCGAGTTCGGTCACGGACGTTATGCCGAGCGCCGCCAGTTCCCGATAAAGTTCAGCTTCGACCTTGGCGCGATGCTTCTGCGCGGCTTCAAGCCCCTCAGACGCCAGCTGCAGCGCGTCGGCTGCAATTCGGCGCTTGGCTTCCATGTTCGACAATTCACGAAGCGCGCTTCGCTCCCTCATGTCTTTCACCAGCCGCAATTTCGACGCTTGCACGGGATTCAGGCCGTGAGACGCGACATCCATGAAACGGTCTCCTCAAAGCTGGACGGCTCGTCCTGTCCCTGGCGCAAGAATGCGCGCAGTTCCTCGATTGAATCGATTGCTCGATCAGTCAGTGGGTCGCTGCCGGGCTTGTATTCATCGACCTTGATCAGAAACTCAGCTTCATTGTAGCGCGAGAGCAGATCGCGGAAGACGGAGGCCGCCTTGCGATGTGGCGCGGAGGCGACCGCATCCATGACACGACTTCGGCTCGACAGCACATCGATGGCGGGAAAGTGCTCGCGCGAAGCCAGTGCGCGCGAAAGAATGATATGACCATCAAGAATGCCGCGCGACTCTTCGGCAATCGGATCGCCCGTGCCGTCACCTTCGACAAGCACTGTATAGAATGCCGTGATGGAGCCCCGCTCTCCCATACCGGCACGTTCCAACAGACCGGGCAGCAGCGCAAAAACGGAAGGAGGAAAGCCGCGTCGGGTCGGAGGTTCTCCCGCGGCGAGGCCGATTTCGCGCATCGCGCGGCTAAAGCGCGTCAGCGAATCCATCATTAGCACGACCTGCAGTCCTTGATCCCGAAAATACTCCGCGAGTGCGGTCGCCATATGAGCGCACTGCGCCCGCTCCATTGCGGATCGATCGGATGTCTCAACGACAACGATCGTGCGCGCAATGGCATCTCCAATATGACGTTCAATGAATTCACGCACCTCGCGGCCGCGCTCTCCTATGAGTGCAACTACGGTGACGTCAGCGGCCGCCCCTTTTACGATTTGCGACATCAGCGTCGACTTACCGCACCCAGCATCTCCATAGATTCCGATCCGCTGACCTTCGCCACACGTCAGAAGCCCATCCAACACGCGGACGCCGAGAGGAAATGGCTGCTCGATGCTACGCCGTTTCATCGGGTTGGGTGCCCTGCCGCGGAGCGGACAAGTGTGGACCGTCTTTATGGGCCCCTTGCCGTCGAGTGGACGGCCGAAGCTGTCGATCACGCGACCGAGCAGGCCGGGCCCGACCGACACTTCCTGCATGCGCCCGGTCGGGACCACTTCCGCGCGGTGTGACAGGCCTACCATGTCGCCGATAGGCGTCAGCAGAACCCCATCCGGCAACAAACCGATGACTTCGGCCTCAAGCGCCCATCCGGATGCGTGATCCTGCAACAGGCAAAGTTCTCCGACACGGGCCCCAGGTAATACGGCATGAAGTAACGTGCCGATCGCTCGCGTGATCCGTCCCCGCACAGCACGCGTATCGACATCTTTTGCTGCGGACCTTACAGATGCCAGCGCCGCACGCAAATCTCCTTCTCTGGCCGCTAGACCAGGGCCTGATCGTTGCATCGTCACGACTCGCCTTCCTGAGAGGACGGATCAAGGCTGAGACGCAATTTGCGGAGTTGTGCGGCAAGTCCTAAATCCACATTGCCGAACTCGCTCCACAAAACGCACTGGTCAGGTCCCATAGCCGGGTCCGGATCAATTCTGACCTTCGGCCGACCATTCGTTCCGTCGAACGCCTCGAATTCATGTCTTAGTGCATCAGCATTCACAGGAGACACGTGAAGGCATACTTCCGCGCTGCCATATCTTTGCTCGACGGCGTGACGAACGGTTCTTACCAGCATCTCGCCGGGATCAAAGGAGCCCAACAGGTCGGTCAATATCTCAAGGACGAGCTGTGGCAACTCCTGCTGCAGAACGGCTTTTCGCCGGGCCACATCGGAAGCAGCTCGGGCGATCAGCTGCGCCATTTGGTCCGATCCCGACCTAAGACCCTCGCTGTGGCCGCGCTCCCGCTCCTGCTGATAGGCTTTGCTTGCCCAGCTGCGAACTTGCTGCAGATATCGGTCGGCTAGCGCACGCGTCTGCACCGCATCGTACCAGATACCGAGTTCCGCGGCTGGTATGAGTGGACCAACCGGCCGTATCCGCGGGCTATCTAGCTGGGCCATCTCATTGGCCGTCATGCCGCTGGCGCCTCGTTGGCCAAGTGGGCTACCACCAAAGACAGCAAACGACCCGCTGCGCTGTGGTGTTCGGCTGCTGGGGATTCGGCGGCGGTCCCAACACGTAAGCGGAAAAGGACGCGCAGACGGTCAAGCTCTGATGCGTCCTTGAGCCAGGCACCAAGGCTCGCATATCCGTCATGTTCAATCTGGCTCGACAGTTTATGCGGATCGACAATCGATGTGGTCGCGACTGCAGCAGATAAGTGTCGGATTGCGAAAGCGTGCGCTTCCGCACCAATATTTTCGATCAGAATCGCCACATCATGCTTTGACACAAGCTTCAGCACCGAACGGGCATGCCAGATACTGCCAGCGAGCAAGGCCGCCCGACGCGGATCATGCCCGAGCAGAACGTCCCTACCCCAGTCAGTTCCGTTCGAGGCCAGCTCACTTAGCAGCAATTCGGCCAGTCTTTGCTGCAACCTCGGAGTCTTCTGCAACTGCAGCACCGTGGCCTCCGACAGGAGCCCATCAAGATGGCCGGCCAAACGGCTCGGATGGATCAAGGCGGCAAGCTCGCGCCGGCGATCGGAATGCGCGTTGAGTGAATGATTTTGGTCGGGTGATACCATCGATACGAACCTGAATGCCGGCCTATTTCGCATCGGAGGAGAGCTTCTTGCCAGCGGACTGGACCGCTGGCTTGCTGGCACCACTGCCGAGATTTATCAGCTTACGCCAGGATTGGCGAAGTTGCCCCCCGCGTGCGCTCAGCAGCAGGCAAGATACGATGCCCAATACGGCGAGCGCACCGCCCGCGCCGATCGCAATGGGAGCCGCGACGAACCTGGTTGACTCGTTTGACGCTGCCGCTGGCGTAACCGAGACCTCATGCTGAGTCCGCTCGACGGGCACGAACACGACTGCCACTTTGTCGTATGATAGACCTTCGATGCTATTGGCGACGAGCATCTTGATTTGCGGCAGCAAGGCTGAGAGCTTCGCGCTGGAGGCGTGCCGAATGAAAACCGACGCCGAGGACGGGGTTGCATCCTGCCGCAGCAGATCATTCTTCGGTAGGACGACATGAACACGGGCGGAGAGAACCCCATCAATATCGTTGATCGTACGCGACAATTCTTCACTTAGGGCATAGACGTAGCGGGCCCGCTCCTCGACCGGAGAGGCAACGAGCCCCGACCCCTTGAACACCTCACCAAGGCTCTTGAAAGGCTGGCGCGGCAAGCCCTGGTCATTTAGCAACTCGATGGAATAGGCGAGCTGCTTTTCTTCGACCTGAATGGTGCTCGTCCCATCCTTACCGACGACCCGGATGGCATCCACGCCCCTGCTCAGCAGCAGCCCAAGCATCTCGTTGGCGTCACGCTCCTGCACTTTGGTATACAGATCCGTTTTGCAACCGGTGAGGGTCGGTAAAAGTAGCAGCAGAACAAGAGCATGAAGCCGCTTGCTCGCGGGCCGACCGTTACCGATCTCACCTTTCGTCAAGACAGCCAACGGCCCACTCAGCCTGCTGATAGAAGTTTATTCAGAGATGAACTGACGGCACCCGTACCCTTGGAGATGAGCGAAACCTGGACGACGCCGTTGTAAACATCGCGCAAATTCGTCAGCGCCGAATCGAAATGATCCGCACCTTCCGGCTTGCCTGCCGGATGCACCTCGACTTGCTGCGGCCGCAGGAGCGGTTGCGCGGCCGGCCCAAGCTGGAAACTCTTCGCAGGATCAACGCCGCCGACGAGCGTCGGCGAAACTGCATCTCCAGGAAATGGTTTGCCCTGGTGGATAGCAGAAATGCTCTGAAGGACGCGATCGCCAAGCGGGCTCGCCGGCGTGACGGCGCGCTGCACTTCCGGCACTGATGAAACTGGCGCGCGCTCGGTCACAGAAGAGTCGCCCCCCTGTTTCAAGGCGGCCTGCGCGAGACTCTCGTGAAACTGAGCGTGCGCCAGCGAACAGCCGCTGGAGGCACACTCGACGGGGTTGGCGGAGACCGACGCAATTCCAAGCAACATGGGAGAAATCATTTCTGTCCCGCGGTGAGATTAGCCATTCGCTCTCATGAATGGGCTGGCACCCTAGAGACCCAAACTGACCAAAAGCTGACGAGCATCTGTCATCTAATAATCACGGTTGGCTTCCAATTTCTGGCGAAGCGTCGGCCTCCAAATTTTGGGACGAATTCCGGTGCTTGGTCTCAATTAGAAGAAAATCGCTGGAATGCTCATCCCGTCTACAAGGTTGCATATCTTGAAGAAAGTTCTCTGTCTTGCTGTTTTCATGTGCTTGGGCGCCATCAAGGCGCTCGGTGCCCCGCTGGCGCTGCCGTCGACGCCGTATAGTTACACAGTGCTGGATCAGGACCTCGCGACCGCGCTGCAGGAGTTCGGTAACAACCTCAATATCAGAGTCAATATCAGCACCGGGGTGAAGGGACGAATTCGCGGGCGAATGCCGGACCTCCCACCGCGGGAGTTTCTCGAACGGTTGATCAGTCTCTACAATCTTCAATGGTACTACGATGGGCTGGTGCTCTACGTATCTGACGCGCATGAGGCGCAAAGTCGCCTTCTGATACTGAATCCGATCAGCTTTGACGCGTTCAAGGCGGCGCTCGACGCACTTAACATCTCGGACGAGCGCTACATCGTGAGAGCCGTGCCGGGAGATGGCCTCGTCTTCGCGTCCGGTCCGCCTCGCTTTATCGCGCTTGTGGAGCAAACACTCAAAGGACTGGTGACGGAGGCACAGGCGCGACGAAACCCGAACGGAGCCGAAAAGCCACCGCATGAGTCGGTCTTGATGCTGTTTCGCGGATCTTCCAGCGTGGTCGTTCGCGAAGGACGCCCCAACGACGCTCCTTCACCCGAGCTTTCACATCAAGACGGCGTGGATCACGCACCCGATACTGGTAAGAAATGAACGGATAATAACAGATGGGTTGGGAAGAGATGTAGTTTCTACCTATGCCTCTGTCAGCTTTTCGAAAGCTGCAGCTGTCATGACGAGAGGGCGGCTGTCCAGCGGCGATGCCGCAAGACAGGCGATAAAGGGCCGGGCCTGCACCACGGATGCTCGAGCCGAAAAGGGCAAGCAGTATCCGTGACCTGCTTTTCAGCCTTAGCGTTTCATGCGAGCTTTTGAAACGCTCTACGAAGTCCGTCATGAACTTCGCCGCATCGGTTGAGAGCCGCTTTGTTGTACAAAAGGAGGAACAGGATGGACTTCAATGCGCTAGGCGGAGCAGACAAGAGCCCACCGCCCCGCTCGCCCTCATCGCCCACCGATCGAAGTGAGTTTGAGCGTGAACTGATGGCATTGCATGAAATGCCTGGATACAGTCAGGACCTGATTTGGCAGGAGCTTGGAGGCCGACCGTCGCATGTCGGGCCATCATTGACCGTCGGCGAGCAGTCCAATTCCCAACAGGCGGCCGCTCAAGATCGCGCGGGCTCCTCCGATTTCGGCAACGACCCGGTTTGGCAAGATCTTGAGCCTGGACTCATGCACGCGGGGTCGCCTCACGCCGGACGGTCCGAAGGGCGGCCCGCGCTGCCCGCACGCGTCGCGCCGCCGGAACTTGGCGATTTCGTCATGGCGAACGGATATCTCGCCAGGGAAAACTGGGTCTTTATCGGCCAAACAGCTTCACCTGCTCAGATCGAGATGCTGAGAGGCCGTGACGTCATGCCGAGCAGAAATGTCCGGACTACAACGTTCACCATCCTGGGTGTGCCTCACACGGCGCAATGGCGAGCAGAAGGGTTCATTCGTCTCGAACCGTCGCTGGAAGCCGCTTTTAGGCCCGCAGGTTCGGGCGAACGCCCGCCAGGTGACCAAGCACAATAAGATTGACAGATGCAGAGTGCATCTGAGATTCGAGGCGTCAGAGTGCCATGCACCGCTCAACTTTATGGGCGATGGATTGATTCGTGCGGCCACCCCAGCAATCTGATCCGGTCATGCTGCATCGCCCCGATCGGGCAGACGCCAATAACTCGTTTGACACGCAGGCGCGAGCTGGCTGAGCGCTGGTGAGTTGCCGAGAGATGTTGCGGAACTCGCGATGTGTTGCATGAACCAGCGCACGCGACTCCTGCGAAGAGCGGCAGACTCGTTGGCCTGGCTGTCGCAGAGGCGACCGAGCACCGAAGCAAGCCGATGCCGAACTGAGGACCGTCGCCGCCTAGGTGGTGTGGACACTAGCGCATCCATAGAACAATGGCAGCGAGAGTGACGACGGCCCGGTAATTCCGGGCCGTTTTTTCGAAGCGGGTTGCGACACGTCGGAACTGCTTGAGCTTTGAGAAGCAGCATTCGACGAGATGACGCTGGGCGTAGAGATGCTTGTCGAGTGGGTATTTGAGCGCGCGTGACGGGTTGTTGGGAATGACGGCGAGCGCGCCTTTGGCGGCGATAGCTTGGCGCAAGTGATCGGCGTCATAGGCGGCGTCGGCCATGACGACCTCGGCGGACAAGCCTTCGATCAATGCGGCGGCTTGCGGTGCATCGCCCTTCTGACCCGCGGTCAGCGTGAACCGCACCGGACATCCCAAGCCTCGAACGGCCAGATGTATCTTGGTGCTCAGGCCCCCGCGCGAGCGGCCGATCGCCTGATCTTCAGACCCCCTTTTTTGGCGCCGGCAGCGTGCTGATGCGCCCGAACGATGGTGGAATCGACGATCAGATATTCGAAGTCCGGATCATCGGACATCGCCTCGAAGATCCGCCACCAAACACCCTTGATGCTCCATCGGCTGAAGCGCCGGAACACGCTGTTCCAATCGCCGAAGACCTCCGGGAGATCGCGCCAGGGAGACCCCGTACGCACGATCCACAGCACTCCTTCAACGAACATTCGGTTGTCGCGCCCGGTCGAGCCCTTCTGATCCGGGCGCCCTATGATCAACGGCGCCATCCGCTTCCACGCCGCGTCGCTCAATACCAAACGGTCCATCACACCCAAGGCGGCCTCCCCAAAAGCAGCCTTGAATCTGATTTGCTCCTAAAAGGGAATCCTTAGAGTCCACACCACCTAGAGCGACGTCATTTCTCAACTCATTGTGAAATCCTTTGAGCGCCGTCAGCTTCTCGAAAGCTAATCGCTCCTACCATACGGCGTGAATATCTAGACGGCGATATGCCTATAGATTGTAGCCAAACTGAGCGCTGGGAGCGCTGTGCAATCGGAAGCAAGCGGTAGGAGCCATTGAAGCCTATCGACATCTCTTGCTCGTTGTTCGCCGCGATCTCAGGCTGCGCCACATAGCCAGCTTGTGGTGCGATCTCAAATCAGAGGACGTATGATGTCAGTCAACAATCTGCCGCTAACCACCAGCTCGAATTTGGCTTTGTCGGGGCTAGCTTCCGGGCCCTCGCCGGCGCGTGACTTTTCAAGCTTCGAGGCGGTGCTGGTCAGTTTGTCGTTGAAGGACGCGACTGACGAGCATTCCCCCCCGCAAGGTCCGGCGACCGAGGACTCGGCCAAGCAACTGACGGAGGAACTCACGCAAGAGGTGCGGAACATCATCCCGCCGGAGATTAAGGCCGCACTGGACGCATGTCAGGAGACCCCCGAGCCGTCCTCTGAAGAAGCCTCCTCGGCTGCGAACGCCCCAAAGATTGCAGAAGCCCCCGTACAAAGCTCCAGAATTACGTGGAACAGCGGCGCCCCGACTGAGGCCGAGCTGCAGATTGTGTCGGTGCTGATCCGACACAAGGACAAATGCCCGCTGGATTGGAAATCTCTGGGAGATTTGGCTAACGATCCCTCCACACCGCCGGATCTAAAGGCGGCCATCGAGGCACTGCAGCGAGACCCCGAGCTCTTCTACGCGATAGGCTCGCAAGGCGACGGCCGCTGCGGCGGTAAAATCAAAGCGGGTGATCTCTCCGGCTTCTCCGATCACCACCCGCAAGTTGCTGAGTTCCAGGAGCAGCGGGCAAAGAACTATACGCAAAACTACATCCCCTCCGACGGCAGCGGCGATGGCGAGCCATCGGTTATGATGCTGACCGATGCATTGCGCGAGCTCTATCGCTATTCCGACAACCTGCCCAAGAACCTAAGCCTATCGGATTTCAAGCAGATCGTCGACGGCGAAGCTAAGACGGGCAAATGCCCGCCGCAGGTTCTCGCGGCCGCTCAATACTTCCTCGACCATCCGGATGAATGGAAGCAGTTGTATGGCGGCTCGATAGACAAGGTCCACAAAGAGGACTTTCTGCAGGTTGCTTCATCATCGGTTAATCTCACGAAAGCCGAGCTCGATACGCTCGACACGATCAGCAAGAACCAAAGCGCCTTTTTCGGGACGGGCGACCTGACGCGGGAAAAGCTGGCGAGCATGGCCGATGACAAGAGCCTCGCGCCCGAGGTGCGAAAGGCGGCATCCCAGCTGCTGTCCGACCCTGTGCTGTTCGGGTTGATGAACAACGCGATTACGGGCTACAAAACCCACCACAAGTTCTTCGACTTCGGCGGCGGCCATACGGTCGATTCCGGCAATATCAGCAAGAGCGACTTCAACCAGTTCTTCAGCAACATGTCCGGTGCGAACCGCACCGTTCAGCATGTGAAGACGCATGCCGCCCGAACGGCCGCCGAGAAGGACGCGGTCGCGGACATGACGATGGGCGTGGCAGACCAGCCCGACATCAAGTCTCCCAAAAAAAACGGCGGCGCCTTCATGCACGCAATCAATGACGTGCTAAAGGTTGGCTCGAAGGTACTCGACTGGGCCGCGACCGCAGTCGGTGTACTTAGCTTCATTCCAGGCTTGGGCGAATTGGCCGATCTGGCGTCAATGGTGCTCGAAGCCGAAGCGCAAGCTGCAAATCTTCTTCACACGGCGATCAGCGGTGGCAATATAAAGCAAGCGCTCGAAGAAGCTGGCCTGAACCTTGCGGCACAGGCGGTAGGTTTCATCGGCGGCCCTGAGGTCAAATTGGCAATGCGAGAAGGCTTGGTGAAGCAGGCAATTCAAGAAGCAGCCACGGCGGGAGTCAACCTCCCGGTTTCGGTAGCCCAATCCTACGCGGAGGACTACCTGAATAACTTGAAGGCTCGCATCGAGTCCGAACGCATGCAAGCTGCAGGCGCTAACGCCTAGCCGCATCACACTATCTGTCAGGATCAGGCTGAAAACGCCAGTCGAGCTTGTGCGGCTTACGCGCGGTCGGGTCTCCCTGCCGAGCAGTCGGTCGCGCAAGCTCTACCATCCTCGATGCCGTCCGCCGGATCCGAGGAACTTGCTCGCTCTTCACTGCGCACAATTTGTGTAGGCCGCGCCCGATCGCGCGAGGCCGACCTCAAGTCCAGTCTGCCGCTGCGAAGGTTAATCGGCTGCATACGCAGCCCGGCAAGAAGGTCGATGCATTAAAGCCGCGCGACAGAACCGGTCAGAGGTGCGGAGCCTGCCGGCTTGCGCAAGGATCAGGAGCATGCTGATCGCAGAGCGCCAGGGCGATGGACCGCTTCTCGAGCCGCAGGCTGCTGTTCGCTCTGCATGAAGGCGGGCCCCCGATTGACGGATCCTTCATGAGCCCGCCAGGACCGAGGGATCATCCTTGACCGCTGAATCGCCGTCAATCTGGCTTTCCGCCCCGCTCCAAACCAGGTCAAGCTCCGTCCCGCTGCGCCCGGCCGCAAGAAAATTGTCGAAAGACCCCGCGGGCATCGAAAGTGACGTCAGCCCGGGATTGCAACGCGTCGACTTCAAACGCGATCTATTAATAGTCGCGTTAACATCAGCCTGCTGAAGCTTTCGCCTTGATGAGCAGCGATCCGACCCGATCGAGCTCCACAAACGAACGTTTATCCTGGTACATACCATCTGATCTGCAGCTTTCGTAGATCCAGCATCGGCCCATTGCATTTTGTAGAACTCGTCAGCTTCTCGAAAGCTAACGTTTGCACATTGGTGGGCGGAGACTTCCTCCATTGGCACGATTGAATTGACATAGGAGAACCCGATGCGCGTTACAAGCTCCAGCGCCACTGGGCACGTTGATGCTGACCTCCATGCGGCTGGCGGCAAAAGCAGCGGCAAAAAAGGATCTCACAAACCTGACGAGCGCGATGAGCATGGCCGATCGCCAGATGTGAACAGTCCCGTAAACGGCGGCGCGTCCACGCCAGGCGGAACCTCGCGCGAAGCCGCTATGCAGCAAGCATTCAACGTCGCTCTGGGAGCCGCTGCTCTGCAGCTTGCAAATAGTGCAATGGGTCATTTTGACGACGTCATGGCCGAAACAGAAGAGGATTCCTGACGTCGCATGTTGCGACGGCAGGAAATTGGGAGCCGCACGTTGCGGCGAAATACAAGCAAACAGGAGAACTAGTATGACTAAGGGTGTTGGTGCAGCTGGCACCGCTGCTGCTGCAACCGCTTCCACCGCCGCTGAAGTTGCTGGAGAGGCAGCATTCCAACGGCAAATCGCCGCTCTGACTCTCACCAGCACCAAGGCTGCTGAGAGGGATGTGGAACTCCGCGTCGTCTCGACCGAGCTCTCGACCGTCAAGAAAGCAGCCGATGAGCGGGTGCAGTAAGGGATGAGGTGGGCGACGTACGTCGCCCACTTTCTCGGGCTGCTTAGTCCGTGAAGTCGCAACGGGCCGTACGGTTTTGCCGTACGGTTCCGTTCGCTGTTCAGGAGAGCGACCGTGAATGAGCCACATCGCTGGCGTTTCGAAGTGCTGCTGGGGTGCTATTCTGGGTTAACAGGTGAATTGGGGGTCGGATCGTGTCTGATCGGCAGCAGCCTCGATGCTGATTTAATCTTTGTCGAGCAAGGCCTCGAACCGCACCATCTTCGTGTTACCCCGCATTCCAATTCCATCGAGATTGAGGCCCTGGCGAGCGACGTCCGTGTCGACGGGCACGACACTGTTTTGCCTAACGAGCCCGTCGTTGTCCCTCTTCCTGTCGTCCTGCATGCCGGCCAGATGTCGATCCGTTGGTCTATCGAGGGTCTCGAAAAAACTAGCTCTATCGATCGCCGGCGTGTGTCGCTCATCGGACTTGCCTTGGTTGTTATCGGCTTTGCCGCGGTTGGCGCATTAACGACCAGTTTTGTCCAGACCGACACCGCTGCGGTGCCAAGTTCCTCGCCTCCTGCCGCGGACATTGCACCCAAGCTGGCGCTCAGCGCTCCTGATGCTCCGACCACCGATGCAGCTGCCGGGCTGCTGCAGGAAGAAGTTGACAGAGCGGGCCTTGTCGGCATCAAGGTCGGTTCTGGGGCCGGGGTTGTCACGGCCGACGGCAGCGTTACGCCCGCTGCACTCGCCGCTTGGCAAGACATCCAACAACGGTTTGATCGCACTAGCAACGGTGCTTATACGCTCGTCAATGCAGTCGCCATCAAGGATGAGAAGATACCTTCCGCAATCGGGATCCAGGCTGTGTGGCGCGGCAGCGATCCTTACATCGTCGTTGCTGGCCAAAAGTATTTTGTTGGCGCGCTGTTGAGCAATGGATGGACCGTCAACGGAATTGAGGAAGGGCGTGTTCTGCTGAGCCGGAATGGCCGGCTTTCCGCTCTGTCTTATTAGTGTTTCAGGCCGCAGGTAAGGAAGCAAAGTGCCATGACTAGGCTGCCCCCCAATTCCGTCGAGCCTGGCCCATCTTTTGAGGGACCAAACGTTGATCATCATGCATCTGCTATCACGCCGGTCAATTCTCGAGCCAAGTCCATCGGGATCGATCGGACGCGCGGCAATGATGACAGGAGTCACGGCGCAATTTCCCAGCATAACGACGCGCCCGATCGCTTGGTTGAGGGCACGATCGACAGCGCGCTCGAGCTCGGTTCGATCAATGCGATTTCGCGCGTCAATCTCGACGAGGCCCGCGCCCAACCAGGTCAGATCGAGCCAGGCTCGGAACTCGCTTGGCTTAAGGGGCCTAATCTCGCGCATAGCCTGCTCTCTTTCGTGACGCCGCGGCTACGTCATTCGCACGTTCTGCGTCCCGAGCAACACGGCCCTCTTTTGGAGCGTTTAGCCAATACGCTATCTGCCGCGCCAGAGGATTTGATGGCACGCGAAGGAGCCACCCTTCTGCAGCTGGAGCTGCAGCGGTTAATCTTGCTCCGGCAGAGCCACAACGGCTTGATCAAAGGCTAGCGATGGCCGAGCCAGACAACCTGCAACACGTCACATCTACGCAGCCGCCAAACGTTTCCGACGCCGATGCTCTCGAACTGGTCTCTGGGCCGGAGCGAGATTTGCTCTGCGTGCTTTCTTATATCTATCTTTCGTGCGGGCAGAGCGCAAAGAGCCTGGCTCTGTTGCGGCTTGTTGCTCACGAACACTCTCGAGACATCGGCCTGCTGCGGATTCTGGCCTATGCACTCATCTCGGAGCGTCGCGGTGACGAAGCACTGTCGGTATTGGATCGGCTTGACAAACTAGATGGCGAGCCGTCTTCGTCTCTGCCCTTGATGCTGATGCGCAGCCACGCCCTGCGCCACGCCGGCCGCATGACCGAAGCGCAGGCCGTCTTCAAGCGCTATGTTTCATTGCGCGGCAACACAGCTCCCGCCAAACAACAATAAGGCTTCTCATGGCCAACGTTCTACGAAATCTCATCACGCGCGCGCCCGCCCACCCGGACTTGATGGTCGCGCTGATGCTTCTTCTGGCGATCGGAATGATGATCATGCCGATCCCGATCGTCGTGATCGATATGCTGATCGGCTTCAATCTTGGCTTTGCCATACTGTTGCTGATGGTCGCCCTGTATCTCAACACGCCGCTCGACTTTTCGTCCCTGCCGGGCGTGATCCTGATCTCCACTGTTTTTCGTCTCGCTCTTACCGTTGCAACAACGCGGCTGATCCTGGCCGAGGGCGACGCCGGCAGCATCATCCATACGTTCGGCGATTTCGTCATATCTGGCAACATCGCCGTCGGCATTGTCATATTCCTGATCGTAACCATGGTGCAATTCATGGTTCTGGCCAAGGGCGCCGAACGAGTGGCAGAGGTGTCGGCGCGCTTCACGCTTGATGCGCTGCCGGGCAAGCAGATGGCGATCGACGCAGAGCTGCGCAACGGCCATATCGACCAGCACGAAGCCCGCAGCCGGCGCGGCGTGCTGGAGCGGGAAAGCCAGCTTCACGGCGCGATGGACGGCGCCATGAAATTCGTGAAGGGCGACGCCATCGCCGGACTCATAGTCATCTGTATCAATATGCTAGGTGGTATCACGATCGGCTCGCTCTCCAGGGGCATGTCCCTTGAAGAAGCGATGCATCAATACACCATCCTGACGATCGGTGATGCGCTCATTTCGCAGATCCCGGCCCTGCTTCTGTCAATTACGGCCGCAACCATTGTCACTCGTGTCAACGGTCCTTCCAGACTTAATCTAGGCGCCGATATCGTCAACCAGCTTACGGCCAGCACACAAGCGCTCCGGCTGGCCGCCTGCGTCCTGCTTGTGATGGGCCTCGTTCCTGGCTTCCCTTTGCCCCCCTTTGTCATACTGGCCGCGCTCTTTTCCGCCGCCAGCTTTGTCAAGGTTGGCGAGCCAGAAAACAAGACCGCTCCCAAGGCCGGCGTCAGTCCCTCCGGTTCGGCTCCCGCTTCCACGCAGGCTCAGAAGCAAACCCTGCCTGCCGAAGCACTTCCGATTACCCTATTGCTAGCGCCGAACCTGATGAAGGCAATGGACGTGGGGGAACTCGAGCGGTGCGTCGCACGGGTTTCGGCACTGGTCTCAGCTGATCTGGGCATCACAATTCCACGCATTCCCGCCCAAAGCGCAAACCACCTTGCCCGATCGCAATTCAGTGTGGCCGTCGAGGGCGTGCCTGTAGAAGAGGGCGCTATTGACCCGACAAAGCTCCTGCTTGATGACGACGTAGCGAACATCGAATTGAGCGGCATCCCCTTCTGGCAGGATCCAGACACGAATCGGATCTGGATCGAACAGGGCCATGCGGCTGCTCTCGAAGCGGCCGGCATAGGGCATCACGGACCGAGCGAAATCATCGCCTTGCGCGTCCGGTCCACGTTGACGCGCTATGCACAGCGCCTGGTTGGCATTCAGGAAACGCGCCAGTTGCTTGGCCGGATGGAGCAGGAATATGCCGATCTGGTGAAGGAGGTGCTGCGCACGACACCGATCCCTCGGATCGCGGATGTCCTGCGCCGTTTGCTGGACGAGGGCATCCCGATCCGGAACACCCGCTTGGTTCTGGAGGCGCTTGCGGAATGGAGCGAACGGGAGCAAAACACTGTACTGCTCACCGAATATGTGCGCTCTGTTCTGAAGCGGCAGATCTGTCACCGCTATGCCAACGCACATCGCGTTGTGGCTGCCTTTATCGTCGAGCGTGAGACTGAGGACATCGTGCGGGGTGCCGTGCGCGAGACCGCCGTCGGCCCATACCTCGTTTTGGAGGACCGGCAAAGCGAAATGCTGCTCTCCCAATTTCGCCAGATCCATTCAAGCATCGCGCGCAGCCAGAACCAGCCAGTTATTCTAGGTTCGATGGATATCCGGCGTTTCGTTCGCGGCTTTCTCACCCGTAACGGAATCGACCTACCTGTCCTTTCCTATCAAGACCTCGCCGCGGATTTCACGGTCCAACCGATCGGATCCGTGAAGCTGGCAGCCGCCAAGGACAAGAGCCCTTCCCCGGGCGGTCTGCTGAGCGCTGCGAGTTGAGACTGCACGGCAGATCATCGTGAGCAGGCTATGAATTCAAATGGAACCAAACGTCGCCGACGCTTGTGCTTCGTTAGTCCAGGCCCATGGCCGGCTCTGCCTGCGATGCTCACTATTGTGATGCTAACCGGTTGCGCGAGCCCGTCCGATCTTTCGCGCCAGCAGCGGTCCACGTCAGACTTAGCAAGCGCCAAAGAGTTTGACCCCGCCATGCGCGAGCGCATCTCGCGAGCTCTCGTTGATGCTGATGAGCAGAGTCTACGCGCTACGTTGGACCAACAACCGGACAACGTCAATGCGGCAATTTCCCTTGCACGGGCCTTGTTGGCGCGCAACTCAGCAGATGAGGCACTTCAGGTGCTCAATGCGGTACTATTGGCAACACCCGGCGACCTGCGCGCATTGAATGCCAAAGGCGTAGTACTCGATCAACAGGGGCGCCACGAGGAGGCGCAAGTGCAATATCGTCGAGGCCTCGCGATCGAGCCCACAAATACGATGCTGCGCAGCAATCTCGAGTTGTCGGCCGCACTTGAAAGCAAGACGGGCATCCGAAACTCCAATCAGGAGTTGCAACCTGGCGACCAGTACGCATTAGCCAGATCGAGATCTCACAGCCGACAACCGTAAATCGCGGATGCCTATCCATGTCAGTCGGCTGCCCGACAGACAGCCAGATAATAATCGCGTGCAGAGACTACAAGGCGCATTTGGTTTCGAACGATGTTGTCGCGAGGAGCGGAACTTTATCGTGTATAATCGGGAGACCGAGCGCTGTCTCTTGGCTAAATGGCGTGAGCCCGACATGCGCTCGCTTGGACGGAGCAGGCCTCTACCCTCAGCTAGACGCCGGTAGGCAGCCGATCTTTCACACGACTTCGTAACCAGGTCACCTGGCCAGTATTCTGTATCTTGAGTTTACCTATTCTTGGGTAGCGGATCTTTGGAACGTCCGGCCACTTCAACGAAGACATGCAGGCGAACAATTAAAATATCTCTCGAGCTCCGCAACCGCGCGCTCCTCCCACTCTATAGCTTGCGCCAGCAATGAGCCGCCTTGTATTGGCCGAAATGCGGCGGCCTGCCGGCACAGAGACGCTATCGCGCGATAGCGGCGCACATTTTCCATAACGGCAAGTCCGGTCATGTGCGGATATTTCCCCTGCTGTCCCAGGCGAGAACTTGCTGCATAACAGTTTTCGATCCGTTAGCGGCAAGGGCGAAAGGCGCGAATGGTTGGCAGATTCTTGCCGGCCTGACAGCCGATGAACCTTTCCCAGGAGATGATCCTCCATCAAACGCGCTTCGGCATTGCCGGCCAAGGGCGCCGCCGCTCCGCGTTTGCTCCGCATACATCTTCAGCCAGGCAAGAGTATAGATGAAGAACAGGAGCGAGGGCACGTCTCGGCTTGCACAACAATCGAGCGACCTTTGTTACTGGTTGGATTCCAATTTGACGTCGCATGCGGAGGCCAACGTTATCAACCCCCGCGACGACGAGGCCAAGGTTTGGAATCGACGCCGACGTACATCGACGTCCCTTGGTGCCAGTCCGAACCTCGGCCCCATGCCACACTACAGGGCTAATTCAACGCGGTCCAGACTGACCGATCCGTAGCCCGAACCAGCGGCGTCGCTGGATCTGGAGACATTAAGCCCATCAGCATGACAGCCCGCCGAGGCAGCACTCCCAGCGTCAGGTGCACCATCTTTCGCCTCCGAACGAGAGTCGGGCATTCGATTTGCGGCCCTGGCCCCAAGCAGTTGCTGCCCCTCTCGGGTGACGCTTCGGTCAAGGCTGACGTCTCCGACCTAGAATCAACTCGCCAAAACAGATGGGTGACGGCACGTGTTGTTTGCAGCAGACTGCCTTACAAGCGCTCGGTTAACAATGGCACGCTGGCGCACTCGCACCGCGATTAGGGGCACTCAGATGATCACGCCGGTTCGGCGGAACTGGAGTCCAAAAGAACTATTCAATTCTCTTACGCCAGCGATGTTCAACGCTGAGCCGTCGGCTATACGTGCGCGTTGGGATAAATTGTGGCCTGACCTGTACACGGAGTATGACGCCCGGCACTTGAAACAAGAGTTAGCCGACCGACAACTCATCGTTAGCGATGAAGCTGCGGCATTCTTCAGCGCCTGGGCGATCGACGAGGAGCGCCACACCGATGGCTTCATCCGCGTCATTGAACTCGTCGCCAATGGATCCGAAAAGGATCTTCGGGAGAGATTAGACGCTCGGTCGCACGATTTTGGTCCAATCGGTGAACACCTGAAGGACGAATTCTCCCTGATGGTTATGATTGCATTTGATGAGATGTGCACCTGCCGTGCCTATGCGGCAGAGAAGCCCTTCTATGACGCTCTTGGCAACACCACGTTTCATCACTGGCTGAGGGAAGTGATTGCCGACGAGGCGGTTCACTCGATGAACGCCGTGAACGTTATCCGTGCGCGCCACCGCGACCGCATTGGCCAAGCGGCCTCAATTCTCGATAACCTAATCCGCGCAACCGAAAGTCTACGCTATTCCGGAACCTTCGTCCTCGACTACTTCGGCGCAGTGTACTCCAAAGAGCTGCTCGCCGGCTCTCGCCTCGTGACTATGAGAAATATCAGCAGGCCATTCACGGTGTAGCATGGAATGTTGACAGGGATCCTATCGAAGCTTGAGTCGCGCCACATCGCCGCCCTTCGCCTAACTTTCCATCGTGCCAGCTGGCCCAGCTCTTCATTTGCGTTCGAGCGGTTTCGACGACCGCGTCGGGAAGCCGCAATTCGACGCCCGATCTTTTGCAAGTCCGCCTTAGCTAGATAGATGCGGTTGGCATTGCGCCTGATGTTGTCGGACCGGTGCCCGGATTCCCTGCCTAACTTGTCCGCGACAAGATAATCCTGCTTCGACGCGAACAGATGCAGGATTGCGATTTGCGCCGTCGTGGATTCAAGCGCTCGCACATCCCGACGCCATCCTACGAGGGAGAGAGCGAGTTCGTACCCACCCATTTTTGAAACTGACAAGCCGCGCTCTAGTGAAAACGTCATCACGCGTCTGGAGACATTGGATCGGGCCAATCCATGTCGAACGAGCTAGATCCGCAACTTTTTTCAAGGCCAATGTAGCACCACATCGATCCTGTTTACATCGAGGTTGAAAGCTGACGCAGCGTAAGATTCACGCCCTTCATGCCAATCCAACAATCGGTAGATAGAACCTATCGTTATCGCAACGACCACCAAGCTCACGGTTGATCCTTTGGTCGCCGACCTTTCGGCTACTCACAAACCTGACGTAGATCACGAGCAGAAGCGATTACTTGCTGCTCTCGGCGTGCGTCGGCGTCTCAATCAAACGACGCAACTCGCTTGATGTTGAAAACGTTCATCAACCTGAGGAGCTCGCGCATCGACAATTCAATTACCCTTCTTTCTGCCATGTTCTCACCCAAAGCAGAGACGCGCCGTTGCGCACTTCGCGCGCGGCAATAGCGAGTGTCTCAGGAGAATTTGATGGTGAAGCCAGTTGTGATTGTGGTGGGCGCGGACAAGGGAGGAGTCGGCAAGACGACCGTATCACGGACGCTGCTGGACTACTTCAGCGTCAACAACGTGCAAACACGCGCCTTCGATACGGAGTCTCCGCGAGGGACGCTGAAGCGCTTCTATCCCGGCATCACCGAGATCGTCGACATGACGACGACCGCTGATCAGATGAAGATTTTCGATACCCTGAACTCCGGGCTATCCGTCACCGTCATCGACGCTCGCGCCGGATTGCTGTCCACAGCACTGGCCTCCTTGCGCGACATCGGATTTCTGGATTCGGCGCGGTCCGGCCAGATTACCTTTGCCGTATTCCACATCCTAGGATCGTCTATCGCTTCGCTCGACGAGATCGCGGAGACCGCTGCCTTCATGGGCGGCGCGAAGTACTATCTGGTTAAGAACTTCATCAATGACACTCAGTTCTTCCAGTGGGACCAGTCGACCTATAATTCCTATTTTCACCGCATCAAACAGGCGACCGAGTTGACCATCCCGAAGCTTAACGAGATGGCCTATGAGCAGGTTGAAGTCGCATCCGTCCCGTTCGTAGATTTCGTGGCAAACAAGGGCCGCAACGATGAGCCCGCGAACAACTCTTTCGTGCTGCGCGGTTATGTCCGGCACTGGTTGGCAAATGTCTGGAGCGAATTTGATCGCATCAACTTGACGGAATTGGCCGGCGCCAAGTCCACTACTCGAAGTGGCGAGAAGTAGTCGCATATTCTTGCGGGCCAAGAGCAGGCCCACATACGAACGAGATTGATCTGCTGGCTATGTTAGCGACCCCGATCTACATCATCTGCTCTCCTAGCCCGCAGGTCGGAAAAACCCTCATCGCTCGCGTTCTGAGCGAGTTCTTGCTGCTCAAAGACGGAACCGCCCTGTCGTTCGATGTCAATCTAAAAGAGCCATCACTGCTCGATTATCTCCCTAAGATCACCGAGACCGCCAATGTGACGGACACTTACGGCAAGATGCAGCTGATGGACCCGCTCATCGTTCACGATCGGATACCCAAGGTGATCGATCTCGGCTTCCATGCCTTCGACGAATTCTTCAAGATGTGCGAGGAAATCGGCTTCATAAAGGAGACGGCGCGCCGCTATGTTGCTCCTATCATTCTCTTCATCGCAGGCGCTGACCGCATTTCCTTTCGCGGTTATGACATGCTGCGGCGGCGGATCCCGCCAGCATCGCTGGTCACCATCCACAATGAATTTGCGCTGCGCGGCGGCTTACCTGAAGTCATGGATGGCGAGCGGGTGCTCCAGATTTCCGCGCTGCCGCTGTTTCTCAAGAGATATATAGACCGACTTGGCTTTTCCTTCACCGGATATCTGCGGGACGAAAAGGACTGGTCCACCGAGCTGCACCAGTGGATACGACGAAACTACACGATGTTCCGCGATCTAGAATCGAGTTTGATGCTGCGAAGCTCCTATCGATCGCGTGGAACGAACATCGAGAGCCTGCGTTGCACAAAGGCAACTTGAGGTTGAGACTACTCGCTGGCTATTTGTCCAGCTTATGAGCAGTCGTTTGACCGACGCCAACGGCTTTGCCCATAATGAAATGCACTGTGCGAATCCCCGCCTGGATTTGGTGCAAATCAAGCGTACTTTTCCTTGAGCTCATCCGCCCCCAATCGCGCGACCGGCAACTGCCCTCTTGGGCTTTGCGGACGGCCGAGACGCATCGATGATCTTTCCAGCGGAGGAGCTCATAGCTCGAAGCCGAGCTTCCCGAGCACCCGGTCCATGACCGTGCCTTTTATCTCGCGGGCGATCTCGTTGCGTATCTGAGCGCCGAGCACCCGCTCGGCATCGGCGTCTCCCGTCAGACCATCCTCCGCCAGCCGCCGATCCAAGCGGGCTTGAAACGGCTCACCCATCGCCTCGACGAGCCGTTCCTGCATCTCGGCATAGTCTTCGGGCGCGATGCGCCTTAGCACACTTTCCCATGGCTGCCATCGGGTCGCCAGGAACTGCGGAAATTCCGTCGATTCCTCGTTCCGCACTGCCGTCTCGGCCCTCGCGACATCATCCCCAGTAACGTGAGAGACGCTCATGAAGCGCATGTCAGGAGCGATGTGCCGCAGCTCCAGCGCATCACGCAGTTGGGTTTGGTAGGCAAGGTAGACCTCGATCTCATCGACGTCAGCGTCCGGATCGGCACGACGAAGCGAGTTGACGGTCTCTCGCGCAATTCGGTCCAAGGCCTCCAAGCGAAACATAACGCGGCCGTGCTGGAGCAGTTCGCCAAGGCGTCCGTCATAGGCGCCGTCTTCGACATCCGCGTTCAGGCGTGCGCTCTGCATGCCGTTCCAGGTCAAAGTGACGCGATCTTCGCAGCTCGCGCTCGCTCCGGAGGCCAGTTCGAAATACTGCTCGCGCAGATTCGGCCTGATGGCTGCCTGCCGCAGATCTTCAGCGACCGCGTGCCGGAACGCGTCGCTACCATAGTTCACGGTGCCGCGGAGCCTGTCGAGAAAGCGTGCATAATCTAGGGCACCTGGCTCTTCGGCGAAGGCCTGCCAAGCGGTTGTTGCTGCCGGGCCGCCCTCGAGCCAGTGCGTGACAACCTCCTGCAGCGACCGCGGTTCAACTTGCACCGCGCCTACGGTGTTCGAGAAGAAAACCTGCGGGCCGGCATAGTCTCCGGCATGCATGGCGGTCGCCAGGCCGGCTTGCACCGCGTCGGACAGGGGATTGTTCTCCAGATCAACACTCGCGTTCCAGCTGAGCTGTGTCAGCACAGTCGCGGGCACGTTGGTTAGCTGGTTGTTGCTGGCGGCAAGCCATAGCAGTCCGGCCGGAAACGTCTCGGGCAGACTGGTCAGCCGATTATGGCCGGCACTAAGCCATTCAAGCCCGGGCGGAAGAGGCTCGGGCAGATCGGTCAGCTGGTTATAGTCGACATTCAGACGCTCGAGCCCGGCTGGAAGCTCGGGCAGACGAGTCAGCCGATTGCCCGCGACGTCCAACTCTTGAAGCGTCGGTGGAAGGCAATCGGGCAGGCTGGATAACCGATTGTTGTCGACATTCAGGCGCCGCAATCCAGGCGGCAGCGCTTCGGGCAGGCTGGACAGCCCGTTGCTAATGGCATAAAGCCGCCGCAGACCGCGCGGAAGCTCGGGCAGGCCGGTCAACCGATTATTGTTCGCATAGAGCCGCTGCAGACTGGCCGGAAGAGTCTCGGGAAGGCTGTGCAGCTGATTGTTGTCGACATTCAGGCGGCGCGAGCCGGCCGGGATCGAGGCCGCCAAGGTGGTCAGGGACAGGGACGACAGATCTATTGGCTCATTGAGATCGCCCGTGTCCCTCCAGGCCCTCATTCGACTTACCGCCAGTTGCCGATCCTCATGCTGCCCCTGCCCGTCTTCGGCAGACCAATCCGTCAAGACCTGATCCGGCAAGTCCGCAGACGCCTGCGCATCTGTCAATGCTTCGTCCCATTGCGATGAGACCGGAGACCCAGGTTCGGAGCTTTCCCAATCGGAAGCTCCGGAAGGAGTCCCAGCGCCAAGTTGTTCTGCATTCATAAATATCGTCTCTTCGGAGCTAAAGGAAGTGAATGCACCGGGGGCGGCATATCATGAAGCCAGTAGAGTCCCGCTATGGATGCGCTTCATCGGCTGACGCACATCACGAAGCGGTGGCCACTGCTTGGTGCGATTACTCTGCGCCCGATGGCGACCGAGGACCACTCTCAACGGGCCTTGCGCGCGGATTGGGTTAATACTGGAATCCATCTCCCTCTCCTCCCATGCCTGAGCACATCGAGCCGTCCTTGCCAGCGATTAGGGACATTCAGCCTACGAGATATAGCTGTCGACAGGCTGACGTCCTCGAAGCGATGATCAATGCGGCGCCCAACGTTCCTTCGGTGTCTCTCGACGCTTAGGCGCAGCGCTCCGCAAAAAGTCCGACGGGATCAAATCAGTTTCCTGCTCGGCAAAATTGGTGTCCGAGCGGCGCACGCCGGCTGCGTGATGCTGACGGAACGACGACGTTGCCGTTCCTGGACCGGCGAGCTACGTCACCCTTCCTGCGAAACGTTGGTTTTGATCGCCGAGCCGAAAGCTAACTGATCGTTGCGCGCAACACGCTAGCCGCTCACCGAAGCCAAGGCGCGCACCCCATCAGCAAAGCCGACCTGAATGATCAGTCTCCAGCTACCAATGAGCGCGGCCATGCCCCTCAAGCTCGACTGGCGCTTTCGCGGCTTGCGGAAGGCGAATGGTAATTCCGCTCGCGGATCCCTTCCGGGTTGAACAGACACCGCACATCACGGTCGGGATCGAATTTCCTTACGTTGCACTCAGTGTAGCCAACCCTCACCGCGACCAACGAACTCAAGCACCGACTGCGCTTGGTTGATCTCGCGCGACACGCGCTTCAATATCCGTACTGCGACCTCTTCCGTCGCGATCAACCCCGCTCTCTCGCAGGCCAGCCCGAAATGATACATCACCTGTTCGTCGGATGGCGCGATACGATTCTGAAACAAACTGATCGTCAATGATGAGAGCATATGCTCGACGACATCGTTTTCAGCCTGATTCACGAATCTACGTCCTTCTGATTAGTCGCTCAATTCGGTACAATATGGGCGTCGCCGATAGATCTATGACACCTTTCATTGTTCCGGGTTGTCGTGTCATGACATCGCCCCTTGCGTATTGAACACCGCTAGCTGGCGCTTTCTTTCTTCGAACGCCTCATCTGCTAACGTCGCCTCTCCTCTCACGGCCCTACGCGGTCTCAGACGCGAGTTGCAGCTCCCTGATGATCTCAGTCACCCTCCCTTGCCCGGCGGCGTGTTGCGGCCACTTGCTAAAGCCACTCAGCAAATTCTCCGCTTCCAGCTTGGTAAAATTAAAGAGCCTAATACCCCGCCCAAGGACCTCATTGACGATCGTGATCGTGGCCTGGCGAGCGGCACTTTCTGGTGGCGATCTGTTGAAGCCGATCAGCAAGCCCCTGAGATCCTGAGTAGTGAAATCCGAGAGCCCGGTCTTCCGATCGGCGCGGCGAAGGACCTCGTCTGCGAGTACGACGGTCACTTGACCACACGGCAGCTCGTCCGGCCAGTTAGTGAAGCCGCTCACTAGGTTCGCAAGTCCCTGCTGTGAGAACTCGCAGAGCAGAGCGGCGCGGCGCAGGACCTCGCAAGCGAGTGCGACCGCGGCTCGGCGAGACGCGGCCTCTTCCGGCCACTTACTAAAACCGTTCACGAGGTTTGACAGCCCCTGCTGAGTCAGATCGGGGAGCTGGGCAGCACGGCAAGATACTTCACCGGCGATCGCGACCGCAGCCTTACGGCAAGTCGCATCGTCAGGCCATTTGCAGAACCCGTTCACCAGGTTCGCCAATCCTTGCTGGGTATAATGCGGAAGCTGGACGGTACGGCGCAGGAGCTCACTTGCGATCGCGACTGTTGCTTGACGAGATGCATTCTCCTCTGGCCATTTACTGAAGCCATTCACCAAATTCGCCAGATCCTGCTCGCTAAACTCGTGGAACCGCGTCGCACGTCCAAGCACTTCGGTTGCAACCGCGACGGTGACTTGACCACAGGGCAACTCCTCAGGCCACTTGCTAAAACCGTTTACAAGGATGGCCAACCCCTGCTGAGGGAAATCGGCGAGCCGGCGGGGACGCCGCAAGATTTCTAGTGCAAGCGCGGCCGCGGCTTGGCGCGAGACCGCCTCTCCTGGCCATTTGCTAAATCCGTTTACCAGGCTCACCAACCCTTGCTGTCTAAATTCAGAGAGCTGATGGGGGCGGCCCGCTCGGCGGATGACCTCACCCGCGATTGCAACCGCGGCTTGTCGAAAGTCACTCCCTTCCGGCCACTTGCTGAAGCCGTTTATCAGCCCTGCCAGGCTGAGATTGTTCAATTCTTGAAGCGATCTGCTTTCCTCGCAACAAAATTTGGCTATTCGGACCGCCCCATGGCGACAATCCACTCTCCTGGCGTGCCTGCCGAATGATGCCACAAATACGGAAAGCGCTCTGATACCGATCTTTCTCATCAGAGCATGGTCCAGCTGCGACACGCGAGAAGCTATTCTCTCGCAAGTATCCCGCCCCGCCTGACCTCCAGCCCTTCGGCTCACCGCATTGCATGTCGTGGCATAGCCCCACGATTTCTCTGCACGGATGCTTTCCTCGAAACTCGGCAGAAATCTGGATTGAAACTCAACGGCAGCTTGTTGCAGAAACACCGGCAGGTCCGCCTTGCACAGTTGCTTGTCGCGCGTGACCACTGCAGTTGAGAATTCAACAATGCCGCTAGCACGATCGATTTCGTTTAGCGCCGTCGTGAGATTAGTTTGAACGGACATAGGACCTTCCGAGCTTCATCGCAGCGCCCTTCGGCTATGTGCGTCATCGCCTCTGGCTAGATATTTATCATCTACGGTCTTGGAGCAGCTGCCTGTGGGCTCCGGACTCTTCATTCAGGGCGCCTTGCTTGCGCGACTAAATGATTGCAGTTGTGGCAAGCCACATTTTGCTGCCCGCATGATTCCATCGGTCCAGCCATATGGCGACTCCCTTGCCAGCACTTTCCAACTGCCCGCCCAGCGTTCCCGTGGCGATGGTGCAACTGCCCTTCCTGGCTATCGCCTACAAGCAACAAGATGGCAATCAGCAAGCCGTCTTCCCTCGATCCCGATTTGCCAATGAGCCGTCGACGCCTGCCCTATCCCGAGCTTTGTCTTGACGCATCGGCGCAAGTCTACAACCTGTCGCAACGTTAGATTCAAGCTATAAGTTGGCCTCCTAGATCGGTGGCGGATTGTATACGGCGGATGTCGATCGCAATGATTCCCGGTGGATGGCTTATTTTGCGAGACACCGCGTCCAGCCGACATTTACGTCGATAGCTGAGATCCCACCCCTGGCTCATGCGCTTTGTTTGATCGATCCGCGAGGCCGGAACCGCGGTCAGGCCCACTCATAGAGGAAAACATTTCCGCCCCACCATTTCTCATGCTGTGGGTGGAGGCGCCTTACTCACTCCATTGGGAACGACGATAGCCAATGCCCGGTGGCAACGCGGGACTGCCCAACCATAAGAGAGGAGGCCAGTGCAATAAAGGCGCCACTCTTTATACCGCTCGAACGGCCAGAGAATGACGCCGCTTTATTCCGTCTCGCGCTACTGTTCTACCGTTTAGCCGCGCCCAGCCTGGGCAATCAACAAAGCCGCCGGACGCTTGTAAGTTTTGGTGCCATAGAGCACGGCGAGATGCGCCCAAGTTTGTCAGTTCATGCTCAAGCTGCCTAATGCCGGACGTGATTTAACATCTCTCCATCTTTCGCATCTGATGAGCAGGAAACTGCAGAGCGCAGGAATCATGCGAGATGCGCCATCAAGGCGCGGAGAAAACTCGCGCATCTGCCGCGATTTCTCGTCAGACGCGCGGTGCACGGTGATAACGATTAATAGGGGCCTTGCACAAATCGACCCGCTCGCCACATCTGCGCAGAAATGTGGACAGTCACAAGTCCTCAGACGGAATTATTCGGCAAGAATGCGGAGCCACCGCTACTCATGAAGATTTACGTGCTTAAGCTCGAATGCCAAAGTGAACTACATCTGCAATGACTTCGATCGATGATAGATTAAGTGAGGTCAGGTGGCTGCGGAACGAGATCTGGCGCCGCCGGCGGCTACTTAAGACCGATCTATCTGGCGCGGAACGCGAGGGTGTTGAGAAGCGCCTGCTTGAACAGCTGTCTGCCTTTGAGCGGCTCTTGTCGACGACGTTTCCTTTGGTTTTGAACCCTAATGTGAATTCAACCACGAGCACCACGACCCGGCCAAATGGCTCCTGAAGCGTCCATCGAAAACGCCGCAATGGCATCAAGCAGTTCCTTCGCGAATTCAATTGTGGGTTAACCTCAGCGGTCTCCTCGACCCGATTGGCACCCTCGAGCACAACCTAATCCCAATGTGAGAATATCTGGAAGACCGCGATCGAATGCCCGCCTCAACGTGAGCATTCTGGCGACCTTTTGCCAGTCATAGTCGATCTAGTCACCTGTGGGAAATGCTAGCCTGCCGACTGCCATAGATTGATGGACAATACGGACTCCTGAACGATGGGCGGTCCAACGACCTCCGACGTTGAAGCAGATTCGTGCTTCGGATCATTGCCGGCCAGCCGATGACAACGGTTGCCTTGTCCGCCGAACGGGCTGCAGCGCAGATAGCGCGCAACCGCTGCAGCAGCACATCGAACCTCAAAGCGAACCATGACCTCGCAACACGCGCGGTCGCCCTGCGCGACCGAGGTCAATCGGTTCACGCCGTCCACGCCGCTGGTGGATGCGTCCGGCTGGACTGGGTGACGATTCCAGCCCGATAGACTTTCGAAGCAGCAGGCAGGTCAACGTCCGGCGCCAATCAGCCTGGAACACGTCACCTTGTTGCATCAACTAACTTCTGCTCGGATGGATCACTCTCAATGGAGGACGATCGGAATCGGAACCCTATTGAGGTGTCGTTTTCGTGCGGCGCTTCTATCCGCCGCGGTTGGCATCGCGCGGCGACATTCGACGCCCAAGCTTTTGAAATTGTCCCTAAGACAAAACAAGGCTGCGTCTACATCCCTACGTCCCGTGAAGCGCTCACAGAAGCGCATTACGTCTGGTCTGCACGACGTGAGCACCTCTTCGGCCCGCTGATCTCGCGCGCGAGCGTGTCCTGTACACCACATGGCCGCGATCGCGATCACAGCAAGGGCGGTTGCCCAGCGGTTCGCATTGTAAGTCCACCCCATTCGTCGTTTTTGATTCACCAAACCCCTCTTAAGCCGCATATCCTTCACTATGGTTCTTTGCTCAATGAGTATCATCTGTTTACCGGGAGCTAGGCGGCAGCTCGGCAGCGGCCGTCGTGGGGCCGCCGTAATCATTGCGGCCTCCCCAATCATCGTCTCGCCGCGCGCAACACGTTCACTGCGAAGACCGAGACACGAGCAGATGCCGGCTGCGCTTTTACACGTTTTGGCCTTTGTGACATTCGCGATGCTAGCTCCCAATGTGCCGTTCCCTGATGCGAAAGTTCTGCTTCGCAATGCCTACAACCTGACGCTACGATCGATTCAAGCATTTTGAGTCCAGCAAGTGTGGATACGCTCTGAGACAGGCACATCCGCATTGCCGACGAACTCGCGCCAGCTGCCGTTTTCTGACTGCCCCCGGCGTATGAAACGTCACCCGTGTTGGTCGATGATCGCTCGGCCTAGTCGGGTTGAAGGCGCGCTGGGACGATCGGCGAGAAGTTGTCGCCAATGCTGCTCGCTTGTTCGCCGCCCGCGCCAACGATCTCAGAGCCTACAGACAAGAGTTTGGCACGATAGTGTTCCGAGATGCACAAGGCTTTGGACCGGTGGGTCCGAATAGCTTGCTCTGGATGGTGACGGCCGCGGCTCTGACCGGCGGATTCCGTAGGCTAAAGCCGCCTGCTGCCTATTACTAGTTTGCAATTGCTCGACGCCAGCTCGGCGGCTTCGACTTTGAGCCCCGCTGGCACGGCAGTTGCTACTCAGCGCGTGAGCTGGGTTTGGGTGAGCCTAGCCGCAACGCGGAAGACATCATTCGTCGTTGATTGCTGCGGATCTTTCTGTGGACGAACTGAAGCGCCCGCACCGCCCTATGCTTGCGATTGCATGATCTACGACGGACGAGGCTGACTATGAGGAAACCAGCGGCAGGCGAGCTTTATATGGTAGGCAAGCTATTTGCCGTGGCCATTGCCATTCTGGTTTCGTCAGCGGCAGATGCCAATGATGATCTAATGAGCGCCGCCAGGCGGCTTTTCAAGCCGATCCCTTCAATGGTTCCGGCGGTGAAGGACAACCCGATCACCCACGAAAAGGTCACCCTTGGCAAGTCCCTGTTCTTCGATCCGAGGCTTTCGGCGAGCGGGGTCATTAGCTGCAACACGTGTCATAACGTTGGGATGGGCGGGGTAGATGCCGGTCCGACTTCGATCGGTCATCGCTGGCAGCAGGGTTCACGTCGCGCGCCAACTGTCTACAACGCGGTCTTCAACGTGGCACAGTTCTGGGACGGGCGCGCGGCAGACCTCAAGGCGCAGGCCGCGGGCCCTATCCAGGCCGGCGTCGAGATGAATGCGACGCCCGAGCGCGTGCTCAGCACATTAAATTCAATGACGGAATATGTCGTTATGTTCAGTAAGGCGTTCCCCAACGATGCGGCGCCCGTTACCTTTGAAAATTCTGCCAAGGCTATCGAGGCTTTCGAGGCGACCTTGATCACACCCACCGCCCCCTTCGATCAGTACCTTGAGGGCGATGGATATGCTCTCAGTGACAAGCAGAAAGTCGGGCTGAAGCTATTCATCGAAAAGGGCTGCTCCTCCTGCCACAACGGAATCAACGTCGGTGGACAGGATTACTTCCCGTTCGGCGTGATTGAACGGCCCGAAGCAAACGTGCTTCCGAGAGATGATAAGGGACGTTTTTCCGTCACTAAGAATCCTAGCGATGAGTATGTTTTCCGCTCCGCGCCATTGCGCAACGTCGCATTGCGGCCTCCCTACTTCCATTCCGGTCAGGTTTGGAGCCTTAAACAAGCGGTTGACGTAATGAGTGAGGTTCAACTCGGAATAAAGCTGAGTGACAAAGAAACTGACGAAATTGTCGCCTTTCTAAATTCGCTTACCGGGCAATTGCCGAAGATCGATTATCCGATACTACCCACACGCACCAACGTCACCCCAAGGCCCTCTTTAGACAAATAGGCCGTCACGATCGCGAAACTCACTTTGATCAGCGAGAATACAGCGCGGTGGCTCAGGCCGCGACGAAGTCAGAATCGTGTGTGGTCGAGCTAGAGCTGTCAGCCAAACGTCTAAGCCGCTACCCTTTCGTCGACACCTCGGGTGCACTGACGGTGAGTTGGCATAGCGATCGCTGATCGTCAGCGCTCGCTCATAATCGGACTGAACCAGCGACCGACCGGCGATCTCGTCGGCCAGGACGTGCGCGGCAGCAGATTCCGGCTGGACCAGCATCGCAAGACTACAAGAGCTCCAGATCGCCATTTCATTCCACGAAATGACAGGCTTGCGCCAACCGCGGCGACCTGATCAATGTCTGATCGCTGCTCGGCCGCCTGTAATATCTTGGCTTCGCCACAGCTGCCGTGATTGTTGCGGCCGGTCAGATATGCGATCGTCTCCGTCAGCAGATCGCGCGCCTCGGCCTCGACAGCAACTGCAACCGGACGCTAGGTGCCGCTGATTGGACGTACATCATTTGGTCGACAGCTCTTTGATTTTCCGTGCTGTGCAATCGATGGGCTGCCAAAGATCGAACCTCTGCCGGCATCATGGCAGACGACCCTGCCAGTCGAATCCGTCTGCTTCGAGAACGCAACGTCGTGCTCTCGACATCTTTATGCGGCAGATGCGAGATGCGCAATGGAGCGATAGTGTTGTGGTGTGTTGCTCCTGATGAGAGAATGCTCCACGCAGGGACACCGTTGATCGTTCGCGACCGAATCCACCTGTGTTCCGATGTGACCAGGAGATCGATCATGAGTTCGCGCGTGACGCCTCGCCATCGGGTTATTTGGACGATCGCGCGAGGCTACGAATTGGGCTGGATCTGAATATTCTCATGCCAGCGATGACTCGTATCCGTGAGATGCCGTCTAGGCGATCACGAAATCTTCTAGATAGCCAATCACGTTCCTCAGGTTGCCAATGACTCAACCTTCTCTCCTCGGGCAGATCGGTAAGATCTGACAAACTGGATCGTATCGTCTTATGCATTGTTGACGAGTTTGACTATCGCATGTTCGCCAACGAACCAACTCCAGCGCAGCGACGATAGCATCTCGCGCAGCTTTCATCTCATCGCCCTCCGTGTGCGGTTGATGACGCGAACGTCCAAAACCCCACCATAAGCATGCGCGACCATCTAAGGCGCCGGGCGGAGAGCGATGCGAACCCCCTTTATCACGCGAGCCGCGCACCATATTCCTTGGAACGGCACGCGGATTGCTGGGCAAGGTTCAACGAGCTGCCGCGAAGAAAGCGGTCGCAACGGACCGGGGTCCAAAATGAGGCTTATCCGATTGATCCTGATCGATCTGACTTTGATGCTGCTTGCACCGGGGAACGCAGAAGCCACCATTAGGGCCACCGGCGCAGCCTCCAGATCTGCTACCAATACTGTGGCGTCATTGGAGCGGATTTCGGCCGCAGAGCCAATCTTGAGCTCCGGCGCGAGCCGACAGCCTTCCCACTCAACGACACAAGCGGCGCTATTTCAGCTTGCAATGAACACCCTTGGTCCGGCCAGGCCGGCTGAGCGTTCCACGATGCTGGAATTGGGCTCTCCCTGTGTGATCGGCAAGCGCGCAGGGCAGCGTCCGATTGCCACGATCATCGATAGCTCGGAGATGCTCAACAAGCCGCTTATCCTAACACCATCAATCTGTAGAACCGCAGCCATGCGTTATGGCCTTTTGGGGGCGGAGACACCGGGCTGGAGCGGAACAGACTGGATTCTCGGAGGCATGGTGATCGCGACGATTCTGCTCGTGATCTTGGTAGAAAGATGCATCACAGGCACGGGCACGTGAGAGAAGCAAGACCTGGCTATATCGAATTCGCCTTCAACGGCTCTCTCGCAAACGTCCCGCTAGTGGCCCAATTTAGCGTACCCGCGAAAGGCGTCACGGCTATTTTCGGCCCGCCTGGCTGCGGCAAAACCGCGCTCGCACGCTGCATCGCCGGCGTGCACCGTCTGCCGGGTGGATTTTGCGCAATCGATGGTGAGATTTGGCAAGATCAGACGACGTTTCGGCCACCTCATCTGCGTCCCGTCGCTTATGTATTCCAACGACCAATTCTCTTTTCTCATTTGTCCGTCAAGCGCACCCTTCTGTTCAACGCGTCGAAATCGAAACCGACACTGATCGATTTTGATGGCGTGGTCGAATTGCTCGCCCTTACCCCGCTGCTCGAGCGTTCGCCATCACATCTTTCTGACGCCGAGCGACAGCGCCTTGCCCTGGGCAGCGCGCTGCTAGCACAACCTCGGCTACTTTTGCTTGACGACCCGCTCATTTTGCTCAACCGCTCCGCTAAATGCGAGATCTTGCCGTTTCTCGAGCGCATGCGGGAAGAGCTCCCATTACCCATGATCTATGTTAGCCATGACATGGCTGACATAGAGCGCTTTGCCGATCATCTCGTCATGATGAAAAATGGCGTTGTGACTGCGGCCGGGCCACTCAATGTCGTTCAGATCGGCCCGGCTCTTGCCGCGCACGGCGATGCGGCAGTCTGCCTGGATACCGTGGTCGGCGGCTATGACGGGCGCTATGGGTTGATCATCCTCCGCCTCAAAGGTGCGCGCCTGTTGGTTCCTGGAGCGCCGCTTAGGCCGGGCGCACAGCTGCGGCTGCGCGTCGCAGCCGGCGATGTCAGCATCGCGTGCGAGCCGCCGCGCGCCAGCTCTATCCTCAATGTCTTTCCGGCACGCATCAAAGCCTCTCTGCCGTTCGACGACGCTGAGGTCACCTTGGTCCTGGCTCTCGAAACTGGCCGTTCGGGCGTACCGCTTCTCGCCCGCATCCCGCGTCGCTCCTTTGATGCGCTACAGCTCGGCAATGGCATTGACGTATTCGCCCAGGTCGCGCGCGCCGTGCCGGTCGCAGTTCCCGAGCGGTTGCTCGTAGGGCCTTCCACATCAGCAGTAGGTATTCGACGGATAAGCGCCGATACGGGAAACGAACAGCAATCGGAGTACGACGATGAGCGACGATCTTGATGAGATAAATCCGAAGCATATTGCGGCCGTCCTCGACGGGTCAGACGATGTAGATGTGCTACAGCGCGATTTGGCCCATGATCTCGCGCGGCAAGCCGTACGCGTCGGCGGCATCATCCGACGACACTTGACGGGCGCACACGGTACCCGGCTTGGCCGCAGGGGACATTACGTCAGGGCAAGAAATCTCGATTTCCGAGCAAGTCGGCAGCGCAGCGTTGTCTATAAGCTCGACACAAATGGACTTGCGAAGACCGCAGCTATCGCTTTCCGAGGGCTTCGCGACCTGGTTGATCTCATCGAGAAGAGCATTTTGCCGGCGCAAACAACTGGCGGCCGCCCCCGCGCCGAATTCGTCGACCCAGTCGCCCGTGACGTACCACTTCTGACAGCCGTTCTGGTTAGATGTCTTGCCGCTTGGCGAACTCTCCCGGCTAATATTGGCAAGCTGCTATTTTGCGATCGCCAAATCGTTCAGCGATGGTGGCGCGATATCTCCACGTGCCTAGCGCGCAGCTGGGCTTTCATTCCCAGCTGCGACAATTTCGGCACTGTGTTACCGGAGCGCTTGATGACCACTGTACGACCACCGGATACGTCGGCTCCGAACTCGCCCATCGGGCTCCTTCGCCGTCTCTGAAAACTGCCTTAGCTCCGGGCTCCGCCCCTCGTTGCGAGGTACCATGATTGCTTTGATGCAAGGCTCCGATTGTGGACGTTCGACCGGCGAGAAGTCGCAGTGCAATCAACTTGGCGCTACTCAGTCGAGGCCGATATCAGCCCCTCAGCCGGGTTTGCAGTGCCTGCCGATCAATGACGAGATTGGTGAGACTGAGGTCTGACTGCCGTCCAACCTGACGCTACGTAGATTTCAAAACTTCATTGCCACCGCAGCGAGCTTGGTTGGGTTTCATTCCTGGTTCAGATGCTGCAAATCCTCGCAGCGAGGTGATCAACCTGCCGTTTCGAGCGGCCTTAACGCGCTCGGCGAACCCTGCAGCCAAGCCGCTGCGCGGCACAACCAGGACAGTCGGCTCTTGAGAACTGATGGCATGTCGTTTGCTTCACCAGCGTGGTCACCATGTCCGGAAAACAAACGTGTGAGGACCGTATGCTTGGAATAGGAAGTCAATTGCCGCCGTTCGAGGTCACAGGCGTGAAGCCTGGCTTTCAGGCGCAGGAAGAAGATGGGCAGAGTGCATTCGAGACGTTGACCGAAGCCAGCTTCCCAGAACAATGGAAGATCATCTTCTTCTATCCCAAGGACTTTACCTTCGTCTGCCCGACCGAAATCGCCGAGTTTGCTCGGCTTTCCAAGGAATTCATCGACCGCGATGCAGTAGTCCTGGGGGGGTCGACTGACAACGAGTTCTGCAAGCTTGCGTGGCGACGCTCACATGTCGATTTGCACAATTTACCAATCTGGCAGTTTGCTGACACAAAGGGGACCCTGGTCGATGGCCTTGGTGTGCGTTCCCCTGAAGGGGTCGCGTATCGTTACACCTATATTGTTGACCCCGCCAACAGGATCCAGCACGTCTATGCGACCAATCTCAACGTTGGACGCAGCCCCAAGGACACACTGCGCGTGCTGGACGCCCTCCAAACCGACGAGCTCTGTCCCTGCAACCGCGAAATCGGCGGCGAAGTCCTGAAGGTCGCTTGAGGCAGCATGTCGTCGATTGAACAGTTGAGCGAAAAGATCCCCGATTTCGCCAAGGACGTCAGACTCAATCTGACGTCCTTGATGGCCGATGAGACACTCTCGCCGCAGCGGCAATACGGGCTGTTGCTGGCGAGCGCGATTGCGACCCGCAATGCAGACGTAATCGCCGCAATGGAATCCGCCGCGGTCGCGGAGATGACGCCTGTGGCGATCGCGGCAGCGAAATCTGCGGCTGCAGTGATGGCGATGAACAATGTCTACTACCGCTTCGTTCACCTCGCCTCTAATCCGGAATACAAGACAATGCCGCCACGGCTGCGCATGAACGTGATTGGCAGTCCGGGTGTTGATAAATCTGATTTCGAGCTATGGTCACTTGCTGTCTCCGCAATAAACGGATGCGGTGCTTGTATCGATGCCCACGAGAAGACACTCAAAGCGGCGGGCGTCAGCTCCGAAGTGATCCTCACTGCCGTGCGCTCTGCTGCTATCGTCCAGTCAGTGGCGATTGCTATCGAAGCCGTTCGGCCGAATCCATCCCAGGCAACGGGCTGATGCCTCCTCTGCCATCCGATCGACAGGCTGTGGCGCCGTTCCGTGTCGCCACACCGGTCCTGTTACCTTGATACGTGTCTAGCTCAAATTGCTCGCACCGTGCCAGAGGCGGAACGTGCGAAAGAAGCTAATATTCCGACGCTTAGGGACGGTTCGTACCACGGCTTCGTTCCATCCTCACCTCACCCTCAGCCAAACTTGAACAGCACCCCATATCCGCCGCGCGGGTAACTCCACTGGATATCGCCGGTGGGCTCGGCGATCACCCGGCAGGTACCGCATTCGATACAGCCGTCGACAGTCACCTCGACCCGCCCCTCATCGTTCAGCTCATAGCATCGCGCGGGGCACGCTTTCAAAAGCGCAATTAGCTGCGGCGATGGGGACGTGTGTGCGCGAACCTTTACGTGAGGACGACCAATGTCGACAAGGTAGCGGTTGTAATACAGCTTATCTTCCACGCGCACCGAGGGTTCGGCATCCATGCTTTGTCCTTCCATACTTGGAACTCACACTGTTTGATAATTAGCGCCAGGCTCGCGCAAAACGATATGCATCGCCGAACAGCCCCATCCATGAGCGCGCCTTGACAAACGATTTCAAGGTCGCATTCTCCTTCTCAACCTTTGGCGTACCATCGACCCGCACAAAGTTTTGCATTGCCTTAGAGATGAGCTGCGGATAGGTGAGAAAGAAGTTTTGGGAGTGAGTATGCATCAGCGGCGGCAAATCCTTGTACTTCTTGAGGTCCTTGATGACGAAGGACTCATCCAACATCTTCTTGTAGAGCGACAGGTTTGTCGCTGTCATCGGCTCGCCGCGCGATTTCACCAGGCCGACCGCTTCGGCCGCTATGCGACCTGAGGTCATCGCGAGATTGGAGCCCTCGCGATGAACGGCATTGTTGAGTTGCGCCGCATCGCCAACGACCACCCAGCCTTCCCCGTAGAGCTGCGGGATCGATTTGTAGCCTCCTTCAGGGATGAGATGCGCCGAATATTCCTTGACTTCGGAACCAGCTAGCAGAGGCAACACAGAGGGATGCCTTTTGAATTGATCGAGCAAGCCGTAGGGCGTCTGGCCGGTGCGCTGGAAATCGGCGACGAGACAACCGATGCCCAGCGAAATACACTCTTTGTTGGCATAGATGAAACCCATTCCGGTCATACCGCGGGAAATGGTGCCCGCCGCCTCGATCACGACGCCTTCATCGCCCTTTAGATTGAAACGCGCTTCGATGGTCTCGCGGGGCAAGAAGTGCATTTCCTTGACGGCGAGCGCAACATTATCGGGTGTTGGCCGCGCGCGCAGGCCCGCGCGCGTCCCAAGCAGACCATTGACTCCTTCAGCGAGCACGACGACATCGGTACGTATTTCGCCGTCGCGGCGGTCTGTACGAACGCCGACAATCCTTTCCCGCTCGTCCCGTACGAGCTCCGTCACGGTCGTCTCGCAGAGGACGGTCGCGCCGGCTTCGCGCACCTTTGACGAGAACCATTTGTCAAACTGCGCGCGTATGATCGTGTAACGGTTCGGCCGCTCCTCGTTGAAATCGTCCGAGCGGTAATGCATCCCGACATGCGAGCGGTCATCCATCATCCAGAACCGTTGTTCAACCAGATGACGTTCGAGCGGCGCCTCTTCGCGAAACTCGGGGATTAGCTTTTCCATCATGTCCGCGTAGAGGATTGCGCCCTGCACATTTTTCGATCCAGGATATTCGCCGCGCTCGAGCTGCAGCACCTTCATGCCTTGCCTGGCCATGGACAGCGCCGCCGCGTTACCAGCCATACCCGCCCCTACCACGATGGCATCGAACCTCTCTTCAATCATCATCATCTCCTCTAAACCGCGATCCGGGCGCGCGAATTCGGCAAGAGCCGAGCGCGAAATGCCGCCGTCAGCGCCGGCAGCAATTGCATGGCATCACTGACGATCGCAACATGGGCGAAGTCGAAGATCGGAGCACGTTTGTCAGTATTGATGGCGACGATTAGATCCGCCCCCTCGACACCTACCCGGTGCTGGATCGCGCCGGAAATCCCGGCCGCAATATAGAGCTTTGGCCGAATCGTCTTGCCGGTCTGACCGATCTGCCGGTCAGATGTAACCCACCCCTTCTGCACCAGAGGACGCGAGCAGCCATATTCAGCGCCAAGAAGAGTTGCAAGCTCGCGCACCAGCCGGAAGTTCTCAGGCGATCCCAGTCCCAAGCCTCCCGCAACCACGACGTCGGCATAGGCCAGATTTGATGTCTCGGAATCACGATCTGGGAGGAATGACAGAACTTTCGTGACAATATCGTCTTCGACGAGGCCGAGCGGATGGACGATGATACGGGCAGCATCACGTGCGACGCGCTCAGGCATCGGCATGACCCGCGGGCGCACGGTTGCCATCTGCGGACGATAGTTCAGGGTATAGATCGTGCAGAGCAGCGAACCGCCAAAGGTCGGACGGGTCGCCGCAAGAGAACCATCGGCGTCGACATCGAGCGCGGTGCAGTCGGCAGTGAGTCCCGTCGACAAAGTGGTCGCCACCGAACCCGCGAGATCGCGTCCCAGCGTGGTCGCGCCCAACAGCAGGATCTCGGGCTTGTAGGTATTGACGAGTTCGGTGAGCGCCTTGGTATAAGATTCGTTGCGGTAATCCGTCAGAACGTTGTCGCTCACGAGATAGGTCAGGTCGGCCCCATAGCAAAAGGATTCAAGTGCTGCGTTACGGGTGGACTGCCCCTCCGGGCCGATGACGACCGCGGCGAGATTCACCTTCAGCTTGTCGGCAAGCCCGCGCCCCGCTCCCATGAGTTCCCAGGAAACCGGATGAACCTGGCCGCGCTCCAACTCGACGAAAACCCAGACATGCTTGTAGGCCTTAAAGTGCTCCGGCAGTTCCTTCTTGGCAGCTGCGCGGCCGGCCGCCGCAGGCATAGCCGTTTTCGTGACATTGCTCATGCTTTAAAGTCCCCTCAAGAATACGCGCGCCCGCGCCACAGGTGTCTAGATTCGGTTGGCTGATGATCAGTTCTGATCAGCAAGTAGCCGGCCGCTCGGCTGCCCCGGCCCGCTTGGTGCAAGCCGACCAGGCAATAAGTCTCGTCATCGACGTAGACGCTCCGGCCGGGCCAGAGCCAGAAATGTCCTCAACGGTAGCCTCTCGCGCGCTCGGTTCGACAAGCGCCATGGTGCCGGCGACGCTTCTGCGGCGTCTGTGCCCGCAAGAGTTGCTGCGTCCGCTTACTCTGCAATATCGGCGCCTCACTTTCGGCCCGACACTCTGAACCGGCTGCGAGCACCAACGCGATCCGAGCAGCGCAGCTGCCATCCACTGCGTGGCACGGCTCCAGCCCCGGCACCTTGCATTGGCCGAGCTTGGCGCCCCCGCCGGACGCATGTTGCTGCGAATGCTCCTTTGCGCGCATCCGCGGACCTGCTCGACGCTGACGACTATGTACATGCCCTCTCCAGCTGTTTCGCAACGGACGACTTAGCCATTGACCGCCCTCTCACGGTCCGCGTTGGCTGCGTTCGCATCAAAGGCCATATCGGACGGACCTGGCGCGAGCGTGAGCCGCGAGATCATGCCGCATCGCTTGGCAGGCGGTAGAAGCAGCGTCATAGTCCTTCCTTTTTCATCTCGGACGACCGCCATCTGTCAACATCGATGACGCGATAGGCACGACAACAGCAAGTGTCGTACCACTTGCAAAAACCGCTAAAAATCAGGCGGACGCAGTGATTTGACAGACACTTAAATGCTTGCTCAGGGCCTTGAACACGACCAGTCCGGACATGGGTCGGGAATGCGACAGCGCCGCTCGGGTCATGCTAGCAGAGAGATGATCCGGATAAAGAAGCCTTCAGACAGCACAGCAATCGTTGGAGAACACCTCATTGCCGTGGAACGCGGGGTCACTTCAGCTCGCTCAATGGAACAAAACCTGTCGGCTTGCCTGGGCCTGCAACCGCATCCTTCAAGACCTTGAATACGCGCTGATCAATCGGCGGCGATGCCACGAAATCAGCATAAGCCTGCTCCAGCATCGCTTTGCACCGAGCTTTGATTTCAGGCTCTGTGGCACCAGAAAATTGCTCTTTGGCGAAATATTGTCCCATGCGCTTTAGGATGTGAAGGCGCGCGACATTTACAATCCTGGGATCATAATCGACGCCAAGCAACGAAAAGAACTCCTCTGCCGATGCGGCGTTGCTTAACCGGTCCAGGATAGGGGCCGCCGAGAATGAGTTGATCATCGAAAAGTCTCCTCTGGATCAGCTCTCGGACGCAGAGCAAAATACGCTTAGCGCCTGATGATATTGCCGCTGTTCTACCTCGCACAGCAGGATGCGCATCGCCAACGCCCGCCCTGGAACGCTGAATTCACGATCCAGATCTGCAGGTTCGGCGGGCGGCGACGTCAGCCCGGATGAGGAAGGGGCATGAACGGCCAAACCGCAATCGGTGCTGACGCTCGTCCGACTGGTGGCCGGGCGGGACGGCAGCCTCAAGAGAAGACGTCGCTTGGCAGTCCGCGGACGGCTCGCTTCTGGATTGCAGATCACAGCATGAATGCTGGAATAGCCCGCAACAACTGGAGCGCAGATTTGCGACCGGCGAGCTGGCATGCGGAAGCGGGGCATTTTCGCGCCAATCAGTGGCATCGGATAGCTTCCTCGCGACGCACTTGGTCCCTCGAATAGTCGGCGTAACGATGCTGAGCACGGCTCTTCACCCGCCTCGGGTGACTGGACATCCGCACACGTCACGCCAAATTGCCGCCACCGTTTGGCGCTGGACCGGCAGCTTGTGGTCGATCGCATGCTTGCGAACTTGCGACAGGATCTGTCTTGCTTGATCGGCGCTGGCGGCGAGCTTGAGTTCATCGAGCAATGCCGTAATCGCCGCAAGTCCGGAATGCTTGCCGATCACAAAGCGGTTGCGGCGGCCAAGCAAAGCCGGATCAAGCGACTGATAGGTACGCTGATCTTTCAAAAGGCCATCGACATGAATACCGGATTCGTGCGTAAATACGTGCTCTCCAACGATGGCCTTATTCAGAGGAATGGCACGCGCGGCCGCGGCTGCCACCAGCGCGGCGACGTTCTCGAGCTCCGGAAGTATGATGCCGGTCTCGCGCCCGTAGAGCTGCTTGAGTGCGACCGCGACTTCCTCAAGCGGCGCGTTTCCGGCCCGCTCGCCTAGCCCGATGACGGTCACCGAAGCGTGGCTCGCGCCAGCTTTGATGGCGGAGAGTGTATTGGCGGTTGCGAGTCCGAGATCGTCGTGACCGTGAAATTCGAGTTCCAAATCGGTGGTCACACGCAGTTTCCTGACGAACGCGTAGGTTGCGTCGGGATCGAGCACACTGAGCGTATCTGCAATCCGAAAGCGACGCGCGCCCGCGGCCTTTGCGACCGCAATTAGCCGGATCAGAAACTCGACGTTGGCGCGCGAAGCGTCCTCGCCGCCAACAGAGACCTGAAGCCCCTTCTGACGAGCATAGCCGACCAATCGCCTCACCTGTTCCAGTGCCAGGCCGCGATGACCGCCAAGCTTGGCCGCGATCTGCACATCGGAAGTCGGGATCGACATGTTGATCATGGACACCTGGGCTTCAATCGCCGCGTCGACATCCGCTTCCCTCATCCGGCACCATCCTATCGTAGTCAACGGAAGATCTGCTTCGACAATGGCGCGGATTGCTGTGATTTCCTCGCTGCCCATCGCGGGCGTTCCCGCCTCGATCTCCGTGACCCCGGCCCGTGCAAGCGCCTGCGCGATCGACAGCTTTTCCTTTGTGGTGAACGCAACACCGGGCGCCTGCTCCCCGTCCCTTAGCGTGGTATCGTTAAGCACGGTCGGCTTTGCGCGTTCTTGATCGGGCCATGAGGGTTCGTTGGTAGAGGCGATCACGCAGGCTGGCTCCTCATCTTTTGACCACGTCTCCTTCAGCAACCCGCATGCCACTGCGCTATCCCCGGCAACCGATTGACAATCTCGGCTCCGTCCTTAACCTTCGTGCCCCAACGAATTATCGAAAGGCGACGGGCTCATGAAATGGACACTTTGCTATTCGCAAGTCTGGTCCCAAGTCTCGCTCGAAAGCTAACTCGATTGCAGCGCGCCGAGATGTGGCGCTTGAACACGGAGCAATTCTAGCCGGCTGCCCTGGACCCATGGTCAGTTGCTGGCATCCATACGGCGTTTGGCCGCACAACCAACCTGCCGGAGTTCGCCAGATCTGGGAGCACTCTTGTGCCGCAACGTACGAGGACATTTGTGGCAGGTCAGATGGGCCAGTCAGCGGCGACCTCCTGGCGGGCCGCCAGCAGCAGAAGGTCGCGCCGGCGCTCCGCCATCCGGCTCTCACCGCTTTCTTCGCCGAAACACAGGTTGAAGTCGTTACATTGCGTGCACACTGGTGTTGTACACATCGCGAGGCCTTCATCCTCGCAAAGCATGCGATAGAAGAAACGCTTCCAACGCATATTGTGGACATTGCGCGCGGCGAGCGGCGCGTAATGACGGCTGAGCAACCGAGAGAGCTCGCCACGATTGCGCAATCCGAGATCTTCCCATAGATGGTCTGGTTCGATGGCTCGTCGTGCGATCATGGCAGCCAGCCAGCGGCCGAGATCTCCTTCCGTCGAGCGGTGCTTTAGCAGAAGATCGCGCACCATTGCGATTTCTTCGTTCTCGTCGCATGTGTACCTCAGGAGCTCATCAGGGAGTCCGACCTCAAGTGAGGAAAAGTACCGCGCGAGCAAAGCCGCGAGTTCATCGCCCGATAGGCCAGCCTTCTCCGGAAGAGCGCCACCATCCATCGTGGCAGCCGCCAGAATAGATGCCAAAGCGTGGCGGTCAAAATGACTGTCACTGGCAATGTCGGCATCCGCAGGAGGTACGCCGGTGAGGAGGCGGTAGACACCAATTCCGCTGCGATTGCTCGCATCAGGCTCACGAGCAACCATGAACGGAAGGAAGTGCACTTCGGACATGATCTTATGGGTCTCTATAGCGGCCAGGTTTGCACGCCGCATCCTGGTCCCGGCCGGCGGCGCTGATCAGAATGCCGGCCTCCCCGGATGGGGGTTGGGGAGGCCGGCATCCGTCGCGGGCCTTGACAAGGCCGCGACTCACGACCCTTACGAGGCCGCAAGTTCGGCAGCAGTTTTGCCGATGATGGTTTCGTCGACCGGCTTCATAATGCCATGCTCCATCAGCATGTCCTCGAGCTCGTCCATGGAGATCGGCGTCGGAATGATGCCCTTGCCGCCATTGTTGTGAACCTTGGTAGCGAGATTGCGATAGTGATCGGCCTGTTTCGAGTCCGGCGCATACTCAAGCACTGTCATGCGGCGGAGTTCGGCATGCTGCACCACGTTGTCGCGCGGCACGAAGTAGATCAGCTGCGTGCCTAGCTTCTTGGCCAGTGCCTCCGCCAGTTCCAGCTCCTTGTCCGTCTGTCGTTCATTGCAGACCAGGCCACCCAGTCGCACACCGCCCGAGTTGGCGTATTTCAGGATACCCTTGGAAATGTTGTTGGCGGCATACATGGCCATCATTTCACCGGACATCACGATGTAGATCTCCTGCGCCTTATTTTCACGGATTGGCATCGCAAAGCCACCGCAAACGACGTCGCCGAGCACGTCATAGGATACGTAGTCAATGTTCTCGTAGGCGCCGTTCTCCTCGAGGAAGTTGATTGAAGTGATGACGCCACGACCGGCGCAGCCGACGCCTGGCTCAGGACCACCCGACTCCACGCAGCGGATATCTTTGTAGCCGACCTTCATCACGTCCTCTAGTTCAAGATCCTCCACGCTGCCGGCGCTCGCCGCCAAGCTCAGAATCGTGTCCTGCGCCTTGGCGTGCAGGATCAAGCGAGTCGAGTCCGCCTTAGGATCGCACCCGACAATCAGGATTTTCTGACCCATCTCGGCCAGCGCCGCCAACGTGTTCTGGGAAGTGGTCGACTTGCCGATGCCACCTTTCCCGTAGAACGCGATTTGCCTTAGTGAAGACATGTTGCTCTCCATCAACCGATTTGCCAAACGTTGCGCGCTTCTGATGCGCGAGCTTGTTTCTCTCTCAGAAACGGGGCACACGGGTTAAAGGGAAGGAGCACATCGCTCGTCTTACGCGTCGGCGTGCACTCAGCCCTCACTCAGTGTTGCTGCCCGATATTAGCAACCGCCGTGCCAACGCTCATAAGCGCTCCCCAAGTCTTTGATTACATTTGAAAAGCGAGGTGCCCGTGAGTGCGCCTAGCTGTTTTGGAACCTTTCGGTCAGCGCGGCTGTCAGAAAACGAACAAGAGCGGGCAACCGCTGGCGCGAGAAGCCCGTTTGCATGGGCTATCCAATTCTTCAGCCATGGAATGGGACTTGGAATGGTACTTGCTATTCCTCTCGTGAATCGGCTCTCTGGGACTTGAGCAGTGCGACAATGTCGGTTGCGATCCAAACTAACCGGACAGCGGATACCAGCAGCGCTCAGCCAACCGACATTGACGACGATCGGTAAGACCATCGAATGGGCGTAGAACGTAGCAGCCACATGGCAATCCAGCTCGGCCTTCCGACATAGGTATGACATGGCGACAGTCATCTTTTATCAAAAGCCCGGCTGCGCGACCAATACGCGTCAGATTCAAGCGCTCAACGCCGCCGGTCACAACATTATAGCCAAAGATATTTTGACGGAACCATGGACTTCGGACGAATTGCGCCGCTTCTTCGGCAATGCACCGGTCGTTTCCTGGTTCAACCAAGCCGCTTCCCGCATCAAATCAGGCGAAGTCAATCCCGACATGGTCGACGCCCCACGCGCACTAGCGTTGATGTTAGGTGATCCGCTCCTGATACGCAGACCTCTGATCGACGTCGACGGATCACGATGCGCTGGTTTCGATCATGAGCTCGTGCTGTCGCTGCTTGGCCGCAAGGCCCCAGCTGATCTCGAGGGATGTGCGCATGACGCACACGAGACGCGCTGTCTGCAATTGTGAGGCTGGGACAGAACGCTTTGATGTAACGCACCAGAACCAGATTTCCTGCTTCCGGCTTGCTTCGCGATCGCCGATTTTGCCTTCGCTGAGAAGGCCGGCATGGTTGCTCCGTAACACGGATCTCTCCATTTTTCGCCTTGGGTGTGCGCCCCCGATGCGAGGGGTTGCTGCATCGCTACCTTGATCGCGGATGGCCGAGCGGGACTGGTTGGACCAGGGACTCAAGCCAACAAGCAATTCGCTGAAGAGACTGAACTCAGCACAGGCCATGAATCGAACAAGCGATCTGAGCAAAAACAACGACGCTTCGACGGCCGTGCCTCTTATGCAACTCAGCCGTATAATTGCGGTGAGCCTGGCACCTTTTTGATCCGCATCAAATCCTCCGCCGCTCGTCCTGTGTGACAGAGTTCTCGCGCGCCCCATCGCGCGACTATTGGAATGGAGAATTCGATGAGAAAAAACACAATCCTGACGACGACGTCGCTCCTCACGCTCGCGATCTCGTTGGCCAGCATCTCGGCACAGGCTGCGGATCTCGGTCCGGCGCCGGTTTACTACAAGGCGCCTCCGATCGAACCGTTCAATCCATGGATGATCCGCCTGCGGGTGCTCGGCGTTCTGCCGGATACCTCAGGCAGTTCAGTCCACGTCGGCGGGGTGCCCTCACTGTCTTCTCCCAACTCTGGGCTGTCGATCAGCGATCAAGCCATACCGGAGCTCGACATCACCTATTTTTTCACAAAGAACATCGCGGCCGAACTCATTCTCGGTGTGACCCGCCATCAGATCAGCGGCACTGGCGCGCTTACTGGACACGATATCGGCAAAGCCTGGCTATTGCCGCCGACGCTGACGCTGCAATATCACTTTACAGATTTCGGCCCACTTAAGCCTTATATCGGCGCAGGCATCAACTACACCGCATTCTTCAATCAGTCGGCTGCCAATACGTCGTTCGCCGGCCTTACCGTGACCGATCTGCGCATCAGCAACCAGTTCGGCGCGGCAGTTCAATTCGGCTTCGATTACATGCTTGACCGTCATTGGGGCCTCAACTTCGACGTGAAGAAACTGTGGCTGCGACCGAACTATTCTGCGACCGTAAACAATGCGATTCCCGTCTACGGGCGTGCCAATATCGACCCATGGCTCATCAGCGGCGGCATCGCTTACAAGTTCTGACGTCAGGACAGAATCCAGAGAAGAAGACCAGGTTGATCAATCCGGACGCGGCGAGCCGTCGAGCGCGTCCTTCAACCGCACCGCAGTGCGTCCGCGAGCGAGATGGCGTGTCAAAGACGCGTCGTCTCGCGAAGAAAGTGAGCGACATCCACACCTTGGCTTACCCCGTGTCGCGTACAGATCCGACAGCTATCAAAGAAATACGTTCTTGCTTTGTCAGGCGTTGCGACGGCGCCAGTTGCCGATCGGGGCCGGAAATTTTCAAGGCGGTGCGTTGCGCCGTGACAATGACCGTCTGACAAGGGAGTTGACGCTCAAGGTTCAGGGCCCGGGCACGAGCAGCGCTCTAATCTGGGCCCCATCTTACCGAACGTCTCAAAGAGCGCCTTAACGATAAGCTCCATGACGTGCTGCTCGCACGCCCTGACGCCTGAAGGCCGCCCGGTCATCCTGAGCAGACCGACGCGCCGAGGGGACAGCTCATCGACGGAGAAGCTGTCCATGCTCGATTGCCCGGCCAAGCGGCGCGAAGCAAGGCGTTTAGCTGCGCTTTAGCACCATTACGAGGCGGTCGACTCGTTTGCCCTCCTTGAGATGGGACTGCAGGATTTCGTCAACGTCCTCCGGCGTAGTCGCGCGGTACCAGATCCCGTCCGGATATATGACCATCAAGGGACCGGAGTTACAATAGCCGAGGCAGCCAGCCATCGTGAAACCGATATCATTAAGCCCTTGCGCTTCGATCGCCTTGCCCATTCGATCCCACAATGCTTGCGCGCCAGAGGCGCCGCAACTGCCGTGCGGATGGGTAGGTGGACGCTGCGTGTTGCAGGCAAAGACGTGATGCCTATAAATTTGGGGGAGCTCGAATTCGGTTTCTGAATCCATGTGCTTATCCTGTGATCGGTGCGAGTGCTCCGAAAGAGACATGGCCCCGGGCTCGCATCGCCCTCACAGTGTCTCTTGCTGTTGAACGCCGCAACGATCGATTGATGTTACTGATTTCGACGCGCGCCCCGGGAACGCAGGCGAAATGAGCTAACGCGACACTAAATTTAATCGCTGACGATCAGCGACGGATGACGACTCACGTGCGGCACAATTTTCCTGATTCGCTTCAACGTCTTCTCCTATCATCGCAATCTCTTCGCTCCTTCATTGCTCAATGGTCCGGTAGCTCCAAAGCAAGTTCCACACCAGATGCACAATCCTCGCGTTTTTACGACGATCTCTTGTTCTACCAAGGCGCTTCTCATCGTTGATGCTGGAGTTCCGACAATGTCGTTTCTTCTTCTGTTTTGGACAGAACAATCGTTGGCTTCGCGTTTGACGCTCTCCATTCTTCCTGGGCCTTTCGCACCCAGATATGCGGCAGTTGCGATCGCCCCGTTTCGGCCGTTTCATGATCATGTCGTAACAAGCTTCGACAGGCCTATGCCGCTTTTCCAGCGGTGGGCGATGGGCTTTTGAAATCCGACGCCCTGCTCAGCCTTGGCGTGATCGGCTAGCTGCATCATCGGCGCGAGCCACCGTATCCGTTCGCCCAACACTGCATGATGCGCGCCAGCGTTGCCGGATTTCTTTACCTCAACAAGATAGCGCCTGTCGCGAAAGACCAGTCAGGAGTGATCGCGGATCTGCGTTCAAGGTCATTGTTTAGGCTTGCATGGACTTGATCGGCCGCGGCAACACAGCGGTCCCGGATCGCGCCCACAGCCGTGCACGATACCGTCAAGGCGCACTTGCCGCCTAACTGTCGAACAGCGAACACGTGTTGATTCATACATGCGTCCGTAAACTGGCGGCGCCCACTGAGGAGCCGAGCGCTATATATTGAGAGGTCACATTAAGGCGTTTGGCATCGCACTTGCAGCCCAGGCACCAAGCCAGCCATGGCGGAAGGCCAAAAGCTTCGGACACAGGATCGTCATTGTTCCTCCCAAACGATCCTGTCAGTCTGGGTCTCCCCATTCTCGCAGCCCAGGCGGTGTCCTCGGCGGACTTCCAGCCGCCGAGGACATTTTCTTGAACTGTTCTATCGGCCGGCAGCAAAAACCATGTCCCGCCTACCAGGTCCGTTTGGCGAGTTGACGTAAGAGCAGCCTTTTGTTGTTGCGGCGGAGCTCGCCGGGTGTCTGGCAGCAATGCGTTGGATTGCCGTTTGCTCTGACAAGCTAAGAAAGCGTAATACCCATCTGCACCAGCGCTCAGGAGCGACGATTTCGTCCTCTGATAAAATTCCTCAGACAACTTGAACAACAGCCAATGATCCGCCGCTAATCGGGATGGATCGTGATATCCATTGTTTCTTCGCTGTCCTCGAAGCACTCGGAAGCCCGATCCTGCTCCAGCAGCTTGACGCCGCATAGGCAAACGTCACCTTCGATCACGGCGAGCGCAACCGGCTCAAGCGCTTGTCCTTTGCAAGGACCATCGATGCACACTCCGGTTTCGATCTCGAACCTTGCACCGTGCCGGCCGCATCGGAGAAAAGAGCGGTCTGCCGAGAAAAACTCGCCAGAGCCGATGTTGAGCCAGACGCCGTCATGCGGACAACGGTTGACATAGCCAAGATAGTCATTGCCGAAGGTGCGCACCACAATAATGGAAAACAGCCGGCTCTCGCCGCTGTCATCGATACGCGACAGGCTAAAGCCCCTGGCGCCACTCCGCTCGATGGCATCGGCCGGACAGACGGCAAAAACCTCGATCTGATCGCGCATTGGGTTCCCGATCATCGCTTGGTCATCCCGGCCTCGCGGTTTCCTGCTTGAAGGCTTCGATCGTAGTGCGGCTCAGTCGGAAAATGCCACGGCCACGAGCGAGCGGCCGATATGCGGAGCTAGCGCGGGCATTGAGGACTTCAAACCATTGGTTCGGCGTGAGCTTTGCCGGGCGCTCGCTGATCTGGACCACTCTTCCGTTCGGAGCGAAGCGGACGTGAATGATGACTTCTTGTACGTTCATAGTAATCTCTGTTTGACTAACTCGAGACTGCCCAGCCGAAACCGAGGACGGCGTGCTCAGATTCGAGCACCTTGGCGCGTAGGCCTTAAGCCACGGCGTGGGCACGGCACTTTGCGACGATCGAGCATGTTTTCTGCGAGCGCGAGGCTGGCGCATTTCTTCCACAGCATCCCGAACCGTACAAGATGCAGCGGCATGCGGCGTACTCCGCATTTACACGGATCGCTATCTGCCCGCGGAGCATCGCATGACATGCGCTCGGTTAATTTCTCATCTCGCGCGCACCCAAAGCTCGGATTGTGCTCAATCAGTCCTCCTCCTTTCATGTGGTGCATAACGATCATCTCAGTAGATCGCCGCACCTGCGCCCACGTTGATCGAGGCATCTTTCATGGTCTCCACGATAAACGCGATCTGCTTGTTCGCGAGATGGGTGTGAAGCGGAAGCGCTAAAGCGCGATCGGCGACCTTTTCCGTAACCGGGAAATCGCCACGGCGATAACCGAGGTCATAATAGTGGCGTTGCAAATGCAACGGTTGGCTGTAGGCAGCGGATTGAACCTGGGCGGCGCGCAGATCATTGACAATGGCGTCCCGACCGGATCGCGTGAAGCGTGCACCCAATTGAACGAGATAAAGCATCCAGTTCACATCCGTCACATCGGGACCGACATAAGGCGGCTTGATGCCCTCAAATGACTGGATATGTGCGTTATAGAGCTGCTCGATGAGCCGACGCCGCTCCAGGATTTCATCGAGACGCTTCAGCTGCGCCAGCCCCAAGGCAGCCGTGAGATCGCTCATGCCAGCCTGGTAAGGTGCTGTGCTCGCGACGACAACTGAGAATCGCTCCTCCAGGCGGTGGGCGCGATGGCGGCGCAACCGAACCGCAATATCGATGTCATCCGTCACCACCATTGCGCCTTCACCGCAGCTTAGGGCCACCGGCTGGGCAAAGTCGAACACGGCCAGGTCGCCAAATCGGCCGACGAGCTCCCCCTTGTAACTCGATCCGATCGCCTCGGTAGAATCCTCCAAAAGCAGCAGCCGGTGGCGCTGTGCGACCGTCCGTAGTTCTGCCCATGGCGCAGGATGACCGTTCGGATTGGCGGCGACAATCGCCCGCGTGCTGGCCGTAATCCTCTCCTCGACCTTCGCGGGAACCAATGTTCCCGACCAATAGTCGACGTCGGCAAATACCACCCGTGCCCCTGCAAGACTGATGGCATGCGCTGTCTCGCGAAAGGCGTAGGGCGAGGCGATGACCTCGTGCCCTGCTCCGATCCCGAGCGCCTTCAGTGCAAGCAGGAGCCCAATAGTACCACTCGAAACCGCAACGGCATGTTTGCGGCCCAGATAAGCCGCGAAACCCTGCTCGAACGCCTCAGTGATCCGTCCACTGGAGATCTGCGACGAACACAGCAGGGTTTCCACTGCAGAGAGCTCAGCGACGGTAATATCCGGGTCCGACAGTGGGATGAAGGATACATTATTCTCCAGATTGTGAGCGCCACAGCACGGATGCCCTGCAAGCTCAGTACCGCTCACTGCGCAGCGTCTCTTTTGGCCAATATGATGCCAGTCGCCCGCGCCGGATCGGCCGTAAGCTGCACGCAGTGATCCGATCCATCGATCAGATGGAGATCGAAACGTACAAACTGCCGGAATGGCTGATCAGTGATATCCGACGCATCGCAGCGCACACAAGCAAGCTGCGGAAACCGGCGCCGCAGCTCGACAAACGGCTCCTCCTCGGCCCTGTCGACCGCAAGCAGCTGCTCGATTTCAATCAATACCTGCGTAGTGAGCGTCATCGCGGCTCCTCTGAGACCCCTCAAAAGCCGCCCCTCATTGCCAGAACAGATGCTCCGGATCCGCGTTCAATTCCTCGATCGCTGAAGTCAGGCGGTGATATAGGCTGTAAAATTCCCAGATTCCTTGGGCGTGGTTCTTGCAAAACACCTTCCAGATTCCGCTCACGCCATCATAGAGAATCAGCGCGACGTCGATTAGAGCGCCCTCCTTGTCAATATTGCGCGAGCAACAAGGGCTCTCGACGAGGTAGCCGCCCTTCACCGGCGTCACCTTCGGCGAGACGTAGAGATAGCGCGTGCGGGAGCTCAAGCTGCGCTCGATCCGCCTGCGATCAAGCTCGTTGGGGTGCGCCACCAGCCCGGTCTTGACCTTCCTCATCAGCCCGGCATTCATCGCAAAAGCCTCCCTTCAAAGAACTGTGATTTCTTCTTCAAGACAGCCGATGAGCAGCCGCTCTCCAAAATCGACAGTATAGATCGGCACGTTCGCCTCGGTATGGATGGCAACCCTGATGATCTCTCCAACCACTCCGGCGCCGAGCAAGACGCCGTCAGGCTTCGCATTGGGAAAAGAGCCGTCGTTGATGATATCGACTGCGGTCTTAACCCGCTGGCCTCGCCGATATTTTGGAAAGCCGGGTTCACTCATGACACGGCGTCTTCCGGCAATGGCAGATCATCGACCTCCCCGCTGCCATTCACTGGCTCGAGTTCCTTGCGCTTCATGCCAACGCGGTAGCCGCTTTCCAGAAACTCGACACCGTAGATGTAGAACTGCTGCAGGAATGTGCCGATCGAGATGACGTAACCGATCTCACCCTTCTTGACCAAGATGTCGCCAATCTCCTTGCCACGAAAGGTACCATCATTCCGGATCGTGCGATTGGCTCGCACCTTTTGGCTAAAACTGAAGACAGGCGGCTCGTCGAGCTCGACGACGTCGCTGTCGCGAACAATACCGCTCATGTAGCGCTCCTCATGCATCGCTCGCTGGCAGACATGCCGGGGGTGCCGCCCAGCCCGACCAGGAGACATCTTTCACGATTGTGCTCATCCCTCGCCGCACTCAGCCAATTCGTCCACCGCAATGCGGTTCGCCAGTTCGTGTCGACGTGCTGACCAGGATGTCGCTGTACTCGTGCCCCGAGTGACAGCCGTTCTGCGATATCTAGCCGCGCTCTAGCGTATCTGCCCGTAGCTACGCCAAGTAGCCCAGCAACGGCAGCGCGACGCGGCACGATATGGCGAAACTGGACGTCCTTGGCAGAGACCGATTGATTGCGGAGCTGCGCGGCGAAGTGGCGCACGAGAGTGTCGCCAGCTCCTTGTCGGTCAGCATCGGCATCATTTCCCGGTATGAAACGATCTTCCGGCTTGGACCACGAGGCTTGTATAGCCGTCAAGCATCGACAATAAGAGAACGGCATTAGCCTGCGTGGACACGATCGCTCGGACCTCGACGTCTGCGCGCCAAGCGCCGCCGTTGATGAGCGCGGGATTCCGCTAGGAGAACTTCTGGAGACGTTGCCGGCACGATCATTTGCGCAAATAGCCGGACGCCGGCAGTAGCAGCCCTTCTTGCGCGACGGACGGGCGCAGGCACGGTAATTGCAGTGATGCTCCGGGGCGGCGTTGCCAATGTGGTCGATCATCGGATTGGCTGCTCCGCTCAAGGACGTCCGCGAACGATTCGGCACCGATCGTGTCAGTCGGTTCGAGTTCGAACAGCTTGCTGGCGGCCTCGTCCCTTCTTCCAGATTGCCGGCCCATATCGGGAGGCCGGTGAAGTCCTTCAACCTGGAGGGATGCAACCGCGGCATGATGATATCGGCGTGATCAAAAGCAGCATCAGTCACGCTAACCGTCCACCGGTCTTGGCCCGGGACTTCGCCGAACAAAGTACGCGCGATCAGCGCTCCCTGACCGGCAGATGGCGACCTGGCTGCTGCCTCGAAGGTCATCGGCAGCTTCGCTCGCCCGGCCCATTTCGCGATGTTGCGGGTCGGTAAGGCTGATACCGCCGGGCATGCACGGATCGGCGTGGCCTCGTCAGTCACGTCAACGATAGCCGCGCCGCCTAGAAGCCTACGCTCGCAGTTGAGAGGCGTTTTTGGCGCGCAGCGCCAGATGAAATGCCTGCCGGCGCTCCGCTGCCAGCGAGCAACAGCACGATCGCGAGGACATCCGCAGCAGTCGCCTTCGCGAAGGAATGTGCGAAGGTCGAGACCTGCGGTGTTGAAAAAGCGCCGCGCGACGTTTGCAACGCTTTCAGCCCCAGCTCTTGGCATGCCGTTCATGGAAGCTCGCGTTCTAGGCTGGCGCCTGATAGCGGGGCAAGGAGTTGTCAATTACGCAGGTATCGTCGACCGGACAGGCCGCGGCGCATTGCGGCTCGTCGAAATGGCCAACACATTCGGTGCATTTCGTCGCTTCAATGACAAAGCTTCCTCCCTTTTCCGAGATGGCCACGTTTGGGCACGAGGGTTCGCAAGCTGAGCAACTGGTACATCGAGAGGCGATGATCTTGAATGGCATATACCCCCCTTACGCCGCGGAGATCAGAGCTCCCTGGCGGATCGCGGCGTCGCCCCGCCTCTCATGCTGGACATCACCGCTCTTCACCTTGTCGAGATAGGACCTGAACCAGGCGATCGTCGACTTCTCGATGAACTCATGCGCGTATTGATCAACCGGCTCGATCCCGGCCTTGATCAGGTTGCTTTTTGGGCAGCCGCCGATCTTGGCCACGAACACCGCATGGCAGTCATGGATGCCACGGATGATGGTCGAAAGCCTGTCCTCCTCGCCATAACCCTCCTGGCAGTAGACGTCGACGCGACGGTGACCGATGAATTTGGCGCCGGATGTAGAAAGTTCGTATACTTGGAATTCCTTTGCATGCCCAAAGTGCTCGTTGATGAGTCCCGAGCCCTTGGTTGCGACCGCCACCAGAACCGTGATCGCGTTCGTCTCGTCGGCGAACTGTGTAAGCTCTTGTTGGTGGGCCACGACGCTGGCGGCCCGCTCGTCCTCTACCCTGTCTTGATAAGCCTTGCGCGTAGCAAGGTCATATTTGACGTCCATTTTCATGATCTGATCGGTACTAAACTCTGCGCTGCGATCCTCTCCGATCAATCCGACAGCATCAGCGCGGCACTGGCGACAATGCCGCATGATGTTCATCTTCCCTTCACAAGCATCCTGCAGCGTCTTCAATTCCTGCGCCGTCGGCCCGCGTTGACCGTTTAGGCCAAACACTGTGCCGTGCTCAGGCGCGGAGATCAGCGGCATGATATTGTGCAGGAAGGCACCGCGCGCCTTCACCGCCTTGTTGACCTCGACGAGATGCTGATCGTTGATGTGGGGGATCATCACCGAGTTGACCTTGCACAGTATACCCCGTTCGCTAAGCATCTGCAGGCCTTGCAGCTGACGGTTGGTGAGTATCCTCGCCGCTTCGATGCCGATGTAGCGTTTATGGTTGAAGAAGATCCAAGGATAGATCTTGGCGCCGATTTCGGGATCGATCGTGTTGATAGTGATGGTGACGTGGTCGATTTTGGACCTGACGATCGTGTCAACATGGTCCGGCAGAGCCAGTCCGTTGGTCGACAGACATAGCTTGATGTCGGGCGCCGCCTTGGCGACCAGTTCGAATGTCTTGAACGTCTTTTCTGGATTGGCGAGAGCATCGCCGGGACCAGCGATGCCGAGCACGGTCATCTGTGGAATGGTGGTCGCGACCACCAGCGCTTTTCTCACGGCCTGCTCGGGGGTAAGCTTTTCGCTCACCACGCCCGGGCGAGATTCATTGGCGCAGTCATATTTGCGATTGCAGTAGTTGCACTGGATATTGCAGGCTGGCGCGACCGCCACATGCATGCGGGCGTAATGATGATGCGCTTCTTCGCTGTAGCAGGGATGGTTCTTCACCTTTTCCCAGATTTCGCTCGGCAGATCGCCTTGGCTTGTCTGTGACCCGCAGCCTGCTTGGGCTGTCTTGGCTGCGGTGCGACAGCCCTTATGCTCGGCGGCAGACTGCATCATCGTGCCGTTATCCAGCGCAGCTTTGGCGTATCCGCCGCTCCCCACGACCGCATTCATTCTCTTTCTTCCCCGCAGGCACATTGGCTTCCCAGGACCATCCGTGAGCGAGCCTCAAGACGAGGCGTAGCAACTCACATGCCACGGCGCAGAAGACGACATTTGGCCAGCATGTCATGGCGTTAGCCGGCCCGACCGACGTTGAGACATGTAAGAGCGGCAATGATACGCTTGTTAAGAATGCGACAGATACGTCCTCATCCTCACTCAGAACTCTGCGGGCTGGCGCATCAATTATGGTGCCAAAGCGCGCGCAACACCCGGCTTCATCTGAGCGGGCGTTTCGTGCATCACGCCATCTCACAACTGGCGATACCAGTTGGGCTATCGAGCTTCACACATCTAACGCGTGAGCAGTATCTCAACCGCGCAAGGGAGCCGAATCGCAAGTGGCGCCAGACCTTGTTCGAGTAGAAAGCGGAGCTCGTTGCGCAACAGCGTATCCGGATCGACGATCGCATAGTGGGCGCCACCCGAGCGCTTGACAATCTGCCGCGCATAGCTGCGCAACAGCTGGTCGTTAAAGCGACAGCCGATGAAAAGAAAGGTCCGTCCGCTCCGCCTTTCCTTGATGATGTCCAGAATTGGCGTCTGAATGTCGATCTCGGTCAAGGCCTCGACATAGTCAGGATCGGAGATCAGGAAGTGTTGGCCGGGTGCACGCTGCCATGCGGCTTAAAGAGCACCGTCGCCCAGCTGCCGGCCACGGCATTGTCGACCTCTTGGCCAGAGGACTCATAGAAGCGATACCAACGATTCTCGCCAATGCCGGCACGGGTAATACCCTGCACTTCACCCCATCCCTCGCGCTTGCCCAGCGCGGCGCGCATCGCCCCATCGGACCATGCATCGACGATGACGGGCGGCGACAGGGACGCGAAATGATGATGTAACGGCGTCGGCTCCGCTGATCGAGCGAAGGCCTGCACCATCAATGTCGTCAGCGTAAAGCGATGTTTGCTGACCTCGATATGCTGCGCCGACGCCCACGCATTGCCTTTGGTCCGACGAGGCAGCGCAATCTTGCTGGCGAAGAAGTCGGCAAGCGCCTCCGGCGTGGCCGGCACATCGCTAGGGCACCACGCGCGCAGCCCTTAACCCGGCAGCGATGTCGACGAGAGTGGTCTTGGCATCGGCGGCATCGACAAAGTCGATCCGCCGAGGCCCCTTCACGGACCCTCTCCGTCCGCGCTCCGCCTTTTTGCATCGATTGTGATCGGTAATTTAGTATCGCTCGCCATTTTGGGCAAATCGAGTACCCAGCCATTGGCTATTTTGATCCACCCGCCCCAGAGCGTCTCATATTCGGACTCGACGATCGGCTCTTCGAGATCTTTCTTTGGTACGTAGATCGACAGGCCTGCCTCTGGAGACCGGCGGATCATGATTTTCACATTCAACTCCTTGCCTGAGTGCTATGGCTGGCCACACGCGTAGACTCCCGCGAGACGGCGCGCAGGCGAGCCACGATGTCGGACACGGCGCACACGACCTCGTCGACCTCCGCGAATGAGGTTTCTCGCGATAGCGAGAAGCGCACCGCACCGCGCATGCTCCACGCCGGCACCTGCATGGCCTGCAAGACATGCGATGGCTCCATTGAGCCCGCATTGCAGGCTGATCCGAGCGACACGGCAATGCCGGCCCGATTGAGATGGTGGGCGATTGCTTCGCCTTCGAGGTGGTCGAAGGCAATATTGGTCGTGTTCGCTAAACGGTTGCTGATATCGCCGAGCGGAATGCACTCGCCAATGTGTAGTATTCCCTGCTCCAGACGGTCGCGCAACGCAGCAATGCGCACGCGCTCCGGTTCGAGCCGTTCCGCCGCAAGCTCTGCAGCCTTTCCAAGTCCAACGATTGCGGGAACATTCTCCGTTCCGCCGCGGCGCCGCCGTTCCTGTGATCCGCCCCAGATGAGGGGCCGGAACTTTGTCCCCTTGCGCAAATATAGCGCGCCGATGCCTTTGGGCCCATGCAGTTTGTGTGCGGATAGCGACAGCATGTCGATCGCGCTGTCCTTGAGGTCTACGCGCGTCTTGCCGACGACCTGGACCGCATCGGTGTGAAACAACGCGCCTGCCTCATGGGTCAACCCTGCAAGAAACTCGACGGGAAATATCGTACCGGTCTCGTTGTTGGCCCACATAACGGAGACAATCGCTGTCCGTGGCCCAAGCGCGTTGCGAAACGCCTCGATATCGAGCCGGCCGCGGGAATCTACCGGTACGACGTGCGTCTTGACTCCTCTTGTCGCCAATTGCTCGGTTAGCGCAAGAACGGCAGAGTGCTCGACCGAGGTGGTAACGATTTCGTCGCGACTTTCCTCGGTCTCAAGTGCGGAGTGAATCGCGGCATTGTTGGCCTCGGTCCCTCCCGAGGTGAAAACGATCTCATGATCGTAAGCGCAGCCTAGCAACTCCCGTAAGCTACGCCGAGCCTGCTTCAAGGCGACTGCAACCTCGCCGCCAAAGGCATGCGTGGATGAGGCGTTGCCAAATTGCTCGGTAAAGAACGGCAACATGGCTTGCACAACAGATGGATCGGTCCGCGTCGTTGCATTATTGTCGAGGTAAATCGGCACTTGAATTCCGCTCAATCTAGTATCTCGCCGACAGCCGCAACCGGGACGAAACGAACGCATTCGCCGATTTTTTCGACCAGCCTCGTCTGAACGCGGTCACCGTCAGTCTAGGCCGCTTACGGAACGCGGATGCGTCATACAGACTGCCGATGGTGCTGTGGCTATTGGTTCCAATGAGCCGACAGTTGCTACAATCGCCATGCAGATCCACTTGCATCTGTCCGATTGCGTCGCGAATGCAACGCTCTCTTGCAGCGACCGATGATTGCCATAATTGTTCCGGTTCCGCCAACATGCAGCGATGTTCGTCTTCGTCAGCTGAACGATTTTCCGCAGGAGCAGCTCACGGTAGCGTTCGGGTTTTGAAAGGTGAAACCGGAGCGATCCGGCGCCAAGACGAAATCAATGGTCGTGCCGATCAGATGCTCATGGCTCTTGCTGTCGACAAATACCTTCAGACCGCCGCATTCGATCACGGTGTCACCGAGCGTCGGCACCTCGGCCAAGCCCATATTGTATTTGAACCCATTGCAGCCGCCTGCTTCGACCATAATGCGCAGGCCGCCGGTCGGGTGCATCGATGATGCCATCGCGCCTCTGATTGCACTCACCGCGCTATCTGTCAGGTTGATCATGGTCTACCTCTCAAGAGCTTAGTCTGCCTGACAATGGCAAGTCATGTGCCAGCGTGCACAAGCTTGATCCCGCTTACTTTTTTTGAGCGTATCTGTCGGCTTCAGCACCGGTGTCGAGTTCATGACAACGCTGCCTGGGACGATCGCCTCTCGCATACGCGTTTTATTTCGCGGCACGGCTGGATCGTTACAGAGGCGGCGGCAAGCATTTTGCATCGCGGCTGGCATCGGCCAGCGCGCCGGTGAAAAGCTCAAATCGAGGACGAATTTAATGACTGCAATCGAGAACACCGCACTCGGTCGACTTGAAAAGGAGGGCCGCCTGCTCAATGCTGTACTCAAGGGCGAGACGACCAAGCCGGGGCGGTTTGGCTTTCGCGGCGACATTGCACTAAAATTCCAGACTCAAGTCGCGGACGAGAAGCGGCCGCCGGATTATTCGATCGAACAGGTTCTGACGGTCGCGCAGGACGGAGAAGGCACTATTCCGGTGCTGGCCGGCTACCTGCACTCCTTCGCCTATCTTGCTGACGTCGCGGCCGTGCTTGATGGTGCCTTAAGCCCACAGGGCAGTTATTTCTTATTCTGTAACAACATAGATTTGCTGGCGAAATACCAGACGAAGCTTGGTGGCATTACCTTCCACGTCCTGCCGTGCGATGAGTCCACTGTTTGGAAGGAAATGATGGACCTGGTCGGGCTCAACAAGGACGACCTCAAGAAGCTTGATGCAGGCGGTAAGCTTGACTACCTCCTCGAGGCGGCAAAGACTCTCGATCTGTCCTACGACGAGATTTCATACGAAGACGGGCTAACAAAAATGGAGCCAGTAAAAAACCGCAACGAGAACCGGCCGGTCTGAGCGCGGACGTCATTCGTTCCGGGACGCAACGTCTTCGACAAGACGCACGCCGATGACGCAGATACACCATACAGGACTGTCAAGGCGATCGGCGTGAGCGTTCTGTCCTTAGAGTCTGACTCAAAATGAGCTGAGGATTTTCAGGGCCTAGCGAGGCGTCGGGTCAAGAGCCTGAGATGGGCTACGAGGAGCCAGGCGACCTCAGTTGAGGGGGCGCCCTCGAAGTCTCTAGAGAGGCGTCGGCACCTGCCGAACCACGCAAAGGTGCGCTCGACGACCCAGCGCCGTGGCAGGAGCTGGAAGCCTTTGACCCCAGGCGGCCGCTGAACGATCTCGATGGTCCATGGCCCGCAATGGGAGAGCGCGCCAACGAGCTGCTTTCCGCGATAAACGCGGTCTGCAAAGACATGGTGCAGCTTCGGAAAGCGCTCTCGCACGTGTTCCAGTAAGGGGACCGCACCATGGACGTCCTGAACATTGGCTGGGTGAACGTGGACGGCCAGCAAGAGTCCGTTGGTATCGGTGACGATGTGTCGCTTACGTCCGTGAACCCGTTTGCCCGGATCGAAGCCGCGCGGGCCGCCGGCTTGTGTCGTCGAAGCACTCTGACTGTCGATGACAGCCGCCGTCGGTGTCGGCTTGCGGCCGAGTTTGCGCCGTGCCTGTCGGACCAGAGCCTTCACGATCCTGTGCCATCGGCGAGTATCGCGCCAAGCATAGAAATAACCCTGCACCGTCGAATACGGCGGGAACTCCCGCGGCAGAGCGCGCCATTGGCAGCCGGTGGACAGAATGAACAAAATGGCTTCGACCACCTTGCGCAAATCAACCGTCCGCGGGCGGCCCAATCGACGCCGGCCTGGCAACTTCCGGGCTATCAGACGCCACTCCGCGTCGGTCATGTCGCTTGCATAGCGCAGCCCGCTCCGCAAATACTGAGCACGAGTGATTTTGGTCCATGGCATGGTGCACTCCCTCGAATCTTCGCAAATCCGAAGGAATCACAGCCGACCGAAATCACTCACTGCTTTTTCGGTCAGGCTCTTACACGAACCACCGACGCACAGCCCGGTTGCGAGCTCGAAGTGGATCAGTGCTTGCCGCACATCACCTGAACGCCGTATGGGTCGAGGAACTCGTTCCGTTCCCAGTCTAAAGCAACGCCATTGTGCGTGCATCTATTGATATAGCCAAGCACCTTCTTGCCCCAGCGTACCACAACGATGGACCACGGGCGGCGATTGCCGTCATGATCGAGGACCATAAGGTGGAATCCCATGGCCTTGTGGCTCGGAATGTCGTTAAAGCCACAAATCGCGCAAATAGCATCTGGCTGCATTTACTGCTCGTCTACCGCAAGGGCTCTGCACTGTTGCTTGCCTTGAGCTGCAAGAACCGTCGGAGCGCTGCTCGGCGTTCGCGCAGCTTTAGCGGTGCCGTACAACTTGTCCGGCTAGCAGAACCGCAAGCGCGTACGCAACTCGTTGCTCCTGGTGTAGCGGTCCATTCCGCCTCCCAGCGTACGCGCATTGGCGCTCCCGGGCGTCTCTATGAAACTGATGTTCTATTGTACCGATAATTCCGCCCATGCGCTGCAGAGCCCGAAAAGACGCTCGATCGTACGCTGGAACGCCCGTTTGGTCGCACCCGCACACCTCGTGTTCTTCACGACCGCCAACTACGCAACCCGTTGAGTGATACCAGATTCAACAAAAGTACTGACATCGTGAGCGCAATCGGTTCTCGCATTTTCCTCAGATTGTCGCTCAAAAGCCGGATTAAAGCAGGTCCTCTCCCAAACTGGCACCAAGGCCCTGCTGGCTCGGCGCCGCAGGCCCTCCGGCACGCATGCCACAAGGCCGGCCCAGCTCCACCAACCAACACACGAACTGGTATTTGGCAAGCACAAGGGAGCGCGACGTGGCGCGCGCTCGCTTCAAGGCTACGACTTCCGCTCGGGCGCGAGCAATGGCGAAAAACCGATCAGTCCCGCCGCGCTCCGATCATTCCGAATCGTCTTCAACAGCCATTCGTCGAAGTTCGCGCTCCAAGTAAAACGAAGGATCATCGTCAGATGAGTCCGTCTCAACGCTCTCTTGACTACCGCTGCGGGCCTCTTCGACCTTGGAGAGATACTTTGTAGGCTTGCCTACTCGCTGCCACTCGCCGTTTTCGTTCTTTGTCCACACGTCGGGATGCTGGTGAGGGTCGAGCACCCAGTGATTCTGGGCCACGTGAACAAAACCCATTTCAGCTAGACGGGGCTCCATGCCCGGGCGGGCAGGACGTGACAAGACCAGTGGATGATCACCGTCCAATCGCAATTGATGCTCGAGCAGGATATCGCCTGCGTTTTCGACAAGCGGGTGAGTAACGCGTAGATCTACTACGGACGTGATATCGTTACGCCCGAACTGTTCTCGAAACCGATCTCCCTTGATCCGGACCGGGCCACCTACTGCTAGCAGGCCGACACTTTCGTTACCCAGCTGATAGCTGAAGAACCGCGTGGGGCTATTCGGGTCATGGTAAGTGTTGGCATAGGCTCCAGCGACAGTTGCAGCCCACTCAGCTTTCCTCGAGACAAACTGAGAGTACTCTTGTGGGTTGTCGGCGATGTCCATGATATCGCGACGCAAGTATCTCTCCACGAGATCCATGAATTCGTCTTGTTCGTGGATTTTGATAACGGGAGGATCGGAACTCAGAGAGTATGGCGCCGCTGCCCCCGACGACGACCCACCTCGTTCCATGCGGCCAACTGTCTCCGCGAAACGGGGGCTATCTCCCGCCTCGCTCGAATCATCAGCCTGATAAGCGCTTATGGACTGGCTGGATGAGCCAACGGTTCTGCCATACATCAGATCGCTCTCCTATCGGCGAATTGCACGCAATCGAGCTCGTGCCGCGCAAGCTCCGCCGATGAGGATACAGAATCTAGCTGACCACAACCTGACCGCAGCACCGGCCCACTCCGGGGCCGGCAAGCCGCCTCCCCGGAAGAAGGGCAGCGACTCGGCAATCGTAGGGCTCGCCCAATAGGCGAACTACGCGCCCCTTGTCGCGGGCGGGCAATCAAGACTTGGCGCTCGACATTGCTGCGCTCGACCAGCACGAAAACAGCCGGTCAACTATTTTGGAATTGATCTTGGTCGGACATTCGAGCACGCCGCCTGATCGGCACGCGAGCTCACCTGATCACGTGCGCGTCACCTCCCCCTGGCCCACGTGGCGCATTGAGTGCATGTATCTTCTCTCTGCTGCCGGACGAAGCGGCCTCCGCTCAGGCGACTTCAGCTCCAGCTGAGGCGTGGATCTGGCAATTGGCCGGGCACACCCTGGCGCAGGCGCCGCAGCCGATGCAGGCGCCCTCATCGTTCAGAACCATGATCTTCTTGTCGATCTCATCGTCCGCGTCATCGTCTAGATCGACAAGCTCACCCTCTTCGCTGATTCCTTTCAAAGTCATGACATCTCGACCGCACACTTTGAAACAACGGCCACAACCGATGCACTTCTTGCCATCGATCGATATCAAGTATTCCGGTATCCACTCGCGGCCATCGCGCGCTGCAAATGACATAGATCAGCCCCTCTGGTTATTTTCCAGCGCCTTCAAATCATGACTCTTGCGCTCGAGTTGGGCATAGGCATCGTACGCCTTCTGCGCCACCGTCATGATCGCGCCCCAGTTGACAGGTAATTCTTCCGACAGGTCGTGCAAATCCATTTTGGCTTGCAGCGCTTTGCCTGACAGCTTCTTCAGTTCTGCTTTCAATGCATCACGATCGCTCATGAGCGCCCTCAATAGTTCGCCACGTCCGGAAATCTGCGAACCATCTCGATTCCGTCGTTGACATATTTGCCGCCTTCCTCTGCCAGCTTTACGAGATTAGCGAAGCCGAAACGATGCACATCGCGTAGCTGCTTGTTCACGGCGATCAGCCGGCCAGCGATCAACACTACGCGGCCGAAGCCTTCATGATGCAGCTTCATAATGGGCTGGATCATCACGCCGGTGACCCTCTCGATCGAGAGCGCGACCGCGTCGAAGAATAGTTCAAGCCGCCACAGCGTGTCGGGATCGGGATCGCCGACAATCGGTAGTGCGCGCCGCTTCTCCTTATCCAGGATATAGGGTTCGAGCAGGTCCAGATCGCTCTTCTTCGTCCAGGCGCCGTTGGCATCCTGAGCACGCCAAATCTTGATCAACTCCATGAGGAACGGTGTGTCGATGCCGCTACCCTCTCGCACTATTTCTTCGGTCATCTCACCTCATTCGTCGAACTCAAACGCGCGGCGCTGGTCCTTGGCCATGGCCTTGCGCAGCCAGGGAGGTGGCGTTCCCTTCAGTACGTCCTGAAGCTTTTCAAGCAGCTCCACGATGCTTTCCGGCTTGCTCACCTTGATGGGATGAATCTTGTTGGCCACCACCCGCGCGGCACCAGCACCGCCGATGGCGGCGACGTACAGAATTGCGCATTCCTTGATTGCCTCGATCTTCGGCGCCAACTTATCGTCATTGCCGTCCTCCTTGAGATCGCCCTCAAACTTAATTGCTTTAAGAAAGACGTGCCCGCCCGGCGCGACATCATAGATTGCGATATTCTTAGCCCAACCGAAATGTGCATCGACCCGTCTAAGATCTTGCGTAGCGAATGCGACCTTCATGCAATGGGCCTCTCAGCTGTGCCAAGCGAGCTGTGGCCGGCTCGTCGCGGCGGTGGGGGCGGAGCCCGCCAGCTATCCGGCGTAGGCTGATGGTTCTCCTCTCGGTCAGCAATCACGAGATTGGCGATATCGAAGATCATGTCCCGTGTACCACGGTAGCCGACGGATAGCTGGTGTCCTGCACCAAGCCGATCGAACATCGGAAAGCCCGCGCGATAGAATGGGATTTTCAGCCGAGCCGCCGCTTGCCTGCCATGCGAATGCGTGATCAGCAGGTCGCATTGCCTGGTTCTGGCAAGCTCTTCGAGATCCTCGAGATCGCCAATGAAGACTTCCTCGGTCTTGACTCGTTCAATAACGACCGACTGCGTGGTTGTCACTGCTGCGGTGACCTGCGCACCCATGTCATGCAGCATACTGGACAGGTCGAACAGGAGGTCTGGCTCGGCGGCAATCGCAACTCTGCGACCACCAATATGGAAGTGCGCGTCCAGCATTGCATCGGTGAGTTGGCCACGCTGCCGCCGATATTTCACCGGAACTGGCCGGCCGCTGATCTCGCTTAAAAAGGTGATAAATTCGTCGTTGGGGTCGAGACCGCAAAGCCGTTCGAACAGGCGAAATGGCACGCCGGCCTTAGCCTGCAGGACCTCCGCCGCGCGTCGCATCTGTGCGCCGATTGCGATCGTCCACTGAGCGCGTCCCATGCTCGCAATTTCGTCGATGCCGATGCCGCCTGTGGTTGTCGGCATAAACTCATCGGGGATATGCCCATCAAGCGAGCCTGCCAGATCAGGCAAAAAGGACGGCCGCAACCCGAAATCCTCCAGGATGGCCCGGAGTTCGTCTAGATCACCGGGGGTGAGGTGGCATCCTGGAAGAACATTCACCTTGGACGGGTCGCGCAGTCCACTCACGCCCGGCCGCTCGACCAGCGCCTCCACAATGCGCACCACAGCCTTCTCCCAGCCGTCCTGGAACGCTCCCTTGAAATCGGGTGTCGAGACATAAACCAGCGGCAACTTCGCAAGTTGCGGGTGCTTGTCGCGGATCAGCTTGAGGTAAGCATCGACATCGTCGCCATTGGTCTCTGTGACCCCGGTCGAGCAGATGCCGACGATCTTTGGCTTGGCACGGCCGTAGATATTAAGTATCGCCTGCTCGAGATTCTCGTAGCCACCGAGCACGGTTGCGATCTCGCTCATGGCAGTAGTTTGCAGCGGCACTGCCTCCTTGAAATGCCGCACGAAGAGCGTGAGCCCGAAGGATGTACAGCCTTGCGAGCCGTGCAGAAGCGGCATAGCCCCACGCAATCCCATAAAGGCGAAGGCTCCACCGATCGGCTGGCTCATCTTCAGCGGATTGACCGCACAAGATTTAGTAGACGCTTTGACGAGGGCCATAACAGGTCTCTATTCTGCGGCCTGTGGCAGGGCAGATGGTGAGGCCGCCAAGATTCCCTCGATGCGCCTGTTGCAGCAGCCGCCGACAGCATTGGTGTGCTTTCTGACAGCCTCCACGCTGATCAAGCTATGCGCGGTGATTGCATCCTCGATTGTTCCGCGATCGACCTTGTTGCAGCAGCAGATCTCCTTGGCTCGGCGCGCCGTTTCGTCGAGCGCAGGATCGCAAGCGATCTCAGCCAGCGGCGATCGCATCTGCACCATAGCCTTCGCCAAGACCTGCCATGGCGCTGGTTGACGCAGTTGCTCCCACATCGGATTAGAGAGCGACTTATCGATCTCTTCCACCAGCTTGACCATTCCAACATAGCCTAGATAGGCATGGCACCGCTCCTGGTTGATATCGATCCAGGGCATCGCCGCCTTTAGTGCGACAAACTGCGATTTGCCGCCCGACAGCATGATGTCCGCTTCCGCTTCCCTCAACATTCTGTACATTTCGCGCGGCGTCATGTCTTCGATCATGTGGGTATCCTGCCCCATTAGCTCCATGATGCGTTCCTTGTCCTCCTTGGTTGATTTCTTCACGCTGGTTCCGACCAATTCGAGGCCGGCTTCCTGCAGTGCCGCCACGACCGACCATGACTTGACGCCGCCGGTAATCAACAAGACCTTTTTGCCTCTGAATCGTGGCTTGTACGGTTGGATGGCAGCCCAGGCGCGCGCTTCCTCGCGCGCGATCACCGCATCAGTGCGCCCGAGTAACTCTTTGGGAGCTCCGCGCTCGACCAACAAGCGGGCAATCTGGCGAAGCGAATCACTCGAATCCTGAATACCGTAGAAAGCCCCCTCGAAGAACGGGATCCCGTAGCGTTCCTTCATCCTGCGCGCGACGTTGATCATAGATTTTGAGCACACCAACATCGCCGCCCGCGCGCGATGAGAAGAAGCGACCTCGCGATACTTTCCGTCGCCAGAGATGCAGGAGAGAATCCGGATTCCAAGCTCGTCCAGCAACGGTTTAACTTGCCAGAGCTCTCCCGAAAGGTTGTATTCTCCGATTAGGTTGATGTCGTACGGCGTTGTGTAGTCCGGCTCCTGCGTTCCGATGACATGTTCGAGCAGGGCCTCGCCGGCGAGCTTGTTACCCAGGTTCTTGGAGCCAACGAACCCAGGGGAATTGATCGGGATCACTGGCTTACCGAACCTTTGAGACGCCGCCTTGCAGACCGCATCGATATCGTCGCCGATCATCGCCGGGATGCAAGTCTGATAGACGAAGATCGCGGGAGGGTCCCACTTATCGACGATTTCTTTGATTGCTTTGCACAGCCGCTGCTCGCCGCCGAATACGATATCGGTTTCGTTCAGATCGGTTGTGAATGCGGTCCGCCACAGGTTCAAGCCAGAAGACGCGGAGCCGCGATTGTCCCAGGAGTTGCCTTCGCACGCAATCGGACCGTGCACCAGGTGAGCGACATCGGTAAACGGCTGCAGCGCGATCTTGGCACCGTCGAAGGCACAGCCCCCCGCAGCACTGCCCGGCTGCAGTTGCTTGGTGCAGCCCTTCCTGCGTTCAGCCTCCGACTTACTGCCATTCTTGGCGCAGCCCGGCTCGTCGAAAATATTCTGGACCGTAGCCGCCAGCGAACTCATCCGTTTTTCCCTCAGCGGAAGCCAATTGAAAGGTTTAATGCGTTTGTGCCATCGCCGGGTACGGCGATGGCACGTGCGCACTATTCGTCATCAACGAATGATGTCGAAGCTGTAGTCGGTTTTGCCAAGAAGGTTGGTCTTCTTGTCGATTTCGTCGAATATCTTGTCGAGGATCTTAACCAGCACATTCAGGCCGCCCTGATAACCCCAAACGGGCGAGCGGTGATGGTGATGCCGATCAAAGACTGGAAAGCCAATTCGGATCAGTGGCGTTCCAGTGTCGCGCTCAAGGTACTTGCCGTACGTGTTGCCAATTAGAAAATCGACCGGCTCGGTAAACAGGAGCGAGCGCATGTGCCAGAGATCTCGGCCAGGGTAGACTTGGCAGCCCTGCCCAAACGGCGAGCTTGCAAGCAGCGCTGCCATTTTTGTCTGCCATGCCTTGTTGCCGTTGGTGGAAAGCACATGGGTTGGCTCGGCGCCCAGTTCGAGCAGAAAGGCAGCCACCCCATAGCAAAGATCCGGATCGCCATAGATCGCAAACTTCTTGCCATGGATATGCGCACTGGAATCAGCGATGGCATCGACCAAGCGGCCACGCTCTCGTGCGAGTTGCTCCGGAATGTCTTTACCTGCGATCCGTGATAACGCCACCAGCAAGTCATCCGTTGCGGATATGCCAATCGGGTAGTTGAAGGATACGACATCCTGCCCATGCTCGGCCACGAATGGCAGCGTTTTCTCCGTACACCACTCCTGCATGGAGATTGTCGCCTTGGCGTGAACGGCGTTGGCTGCGTCTTCCAGCGTGGTGCCACCGTCATACATCCGGAACTCGCCATCTGTCGGGGTGTCGAAGACTTCGGAGTTGTCGGCGAGTATGGTGTGCTGGATTCCCATCAACTCCAGGATGCGCTTGATCTCGCGAAGGTTACCGACGGTATAGCCATCGAACCCGCCGATGATGTTGATGGCTTGGTTCGGCCTGCGCTCCAGCTTCGGCGCTGTTCCGGCCTTGCCGTCCCAAAAATGCTCCAAGATGCCCTTGAGCGCGTTGTCGTAGCCGGTGACGTGGCTGCCGACGAAGGCGGGCGTGTGGGCGAATGGCACGTCGAACTCCGCCGGAACCGAGCCTTTCTCCTTGGACGTCTTGATGAAGGCGTTCAGGTCATCGCCGATCACCTCAGCCATGCAGGTCGTGGAGACCGCAATCATCTTAGGTTTGTACATGTTGTAGCTGTTGGCGAGCCCGTCGATCATGTTGTTCAGGCCACCGAATACAGCAGCGTCCTCCGTCATGGACGAAGAGACGCAGGAGCTCGGCTCCTTGAAGTGTCGCGACAGATGGCTGCGATAATAGGCCACGCAGCCTTGCGAGCCGTGGACGAAGGGCAGCGTGCCTTCAAAGCCGACGGAGGCGAATACGGCGCCAAGCGGCTGGCAGGCCTTGGCCGGGTTTATCGTTAGCGCCTCCCGCGCAAAGTTCTTCTCGCGGTACTCCGGAGTTTTCGTCCATTCCTTGATGCGCTCGACTTCGGCTGGCTCGCGGGGATCCTCGAACATCTTCTTCTTATCCAGCATCTGCTGGTATTCTGGACCGCGGAACAGTTCGAGATGGTCGAGCACGTGCTCGGCACTTTGCGCCATTATTTAGATCCTTTTACTATCGAAATTGATCGCCCACCCTCTGCTGAGAGCGTGACTTATTGCCCTATTCTGCAGCCAGGAGCTTTGCCCTCGGCGTTTCCTTCCAGGGCGCCTTCGTCTTTTTCCAAACAGGCGAGTTGACAGCCATGTCCATGTCGCGCGCGAAGATCGCAAAGCCGTCATAGCCGTGATATGGACCCGAATAGTCCCAGGAATGCATCTGCCGGAACGGCACACCCATCTTCTGGAACACGTATTTTTCCTTGATTCCCGAACCGATGAGGTCAGGCTGGAGCTTTTCGACGAAGCGCTCGAACTCGTAGCCATTGACGTCGTCATAGATCAGCGTGCTGTCCTTTACGTAGTTCTGAGCGGTGCGCTGATAATCGTCGTTGTGGCCAAACTCGTATCCGGTACCCACGACTTCCATCCCGAGGTCTTCGTAAGCGCCAATCACATGACGCGGACGAAGCCCGCCGACATACAGCATGACCGTTCGACCCTCCAGGCGCGGGCGATACTTCGCAACCACCGCGTTCACCAGCGGCTGGTACTTTTCAATCACCCGCTCAGCCCCTTCCTTGATCTTGTCGTCGAAATAAGCGGCAATCTTTCGCAGCGATTCTGCGATCTTTGAAGGTCCAAAGAAGTTGTATTCGCACCAGGGGATACCGAATTTCTCTTCCATGTGGCGGGAGATGTAGTTCATGGAACGGTAGCAATGAAGAAGGTTAAGCTTGGCTTTCGGAGTTGCCTCGAGCTCAGCGAGTGAACCGTCCCCGGACCACTGCGCAATCACGCGCAGACCCATTTCTTCCAGCAGAATTCGCGATGACCAAGCATCGCCGCCGATATTGTAGTCGCCGATGATCGCAACATCGTAAGGCGTCGGCTCGAACTTTGGTGCGCCGTCGGGCTCGAGCTTGTCGAAGATCCAGTCACGTACCGCGTCGTTGGCAATGTGGTGACCTAGTGACTGCGACACGCCACGAAAACCCTCGCAGCGGACCGGCACGATGGTCTTACCTCCATACTCCTTGGATTTCGCTCTTGAGACAGCCTCGATATCGTCACCGATCAGCCCGATCGGGCATTCCGATTGGATAGTGATGCCGTTGTTGAGGGGAAACAGCTCCTGGATTTCGTCAAGAACTTTGACCAGTTTCTTGTCACCACCGAATACGATGTCCTTTTCCTGGAAGTCGGAGGTGAATTGCAGGGTCACGAAGCTATCGATCCCCGTCGTGCCAACGTAATAGTTGCGCCGCGATCCCCACGAATACTGACCACAGCCAACAGGACCGTGGCTGATATGGACCATGTCCTTGATCGGCCCCCAAACCACGCCCTTGGATCCCGCATAGGCGCAGCCTCGGATCGTCATCACGCCGGGTATGGATTTGATGTTGGACTTCACCCCGCAGTCGGACTTGCCGGCCTGGTGAACGTTGAGGTGTTTGGCACGCCTTTTCGCGGTTTTCTCCGGATAGACTTTCAGCACCTCCTCGATCAGCTGTTTGTTGCGAGCCCTGATATCTGCGATACTCTGGGTCGTGGCGAGACTCATCTGATGTCCTCAAGGTTAGCTGTTGCAAGAGCGGCTTCTGACCAGGACTTTTGCAACCAGCATGCCAGCGCCTCGTGAACACAAAACCCGTAACGATTAACGGCAGTTAGCGCGTCTCGCGCGGGTGCAACGCCGTTGTTGCGAACGCGACATCGCGCTTTGCTCGCAGACTTCTTGGTTTGACCTGTTCGAAATGGAACAAGGGCGAGCTATGCGCGAAATGGCCCCGCTCAGCTTCAGCGCGTGTTTTCGTTCTAGACGTGAATCCATAAATCTGCCGAGCGGAGGGCTCGCCAGAAACCGCTATGGCCCGATAGCGACCAAATTCCGCAGCGCGACGAAATAACGCGAACGGCCAGGAGCGGACGTCAGCTCCAGCTCGCGCTCCACTATAAACTTGGCGCAATCTCAGACCTGATCCATTCCACGAAGGTCTGCAAAGCGCGGCGCTGACGGCCAGCGCGCGGGAACACTAGATGATGACCAACGTAGCGGATGTCGGTGGAGCGGCCAGCCAGTGGCGCTATCAGGCGCCCCGATGCTATCTCACTTTCAGCCAAGCGAGTTGACTCCAACGTCACGCCAACCCCGCCGCAAGCCATGGCTATTGCGAGGAAGCTGCGGTCGAATCGCATTCCATGGATTGCTGGAGGTTCGAGCCCGTTCGCGGCGAACCATTGATACCATTGAACCTGCTTCACGTCGGAGCGAATGAGAACTTGGCTCAACAAATCCTTTGGCTGGCGGATTCTCTTCGCGATCTGAGGAGCACACAGAGGGGTGACAGTTTCCTCACCAAGCGGGATCACTTCGAGGCCCTCACCGCGAGGTGAACCGTAGACGATGTCCAGGTCGAAATCGTCGTTCGTGAAGCGGGCGTACTCCGTATTGGCGGCGAGCCGAACCTCCAGTTTCGGTTCGGCCGCGAGAAATTTGGTCAGGCGCGGGGCCAGCCATTGCGCTGCGAAACTTGGGGCACAATGCACCCTCAGGAGCTTCGGCCCGCGACCTGCGACTTCTTCGATCCCGCGCCGCAAATTGTCGAAGGCCGCACCGGCGTGGCGCATCAGGTTCTCGCCAGCGGGCGTTAGACGGACGGAACGAGCACTCCGCTCGAACAGAACGGTGCTCATGGTGCTTTCCAGCTTGCGGATCGCGTGGCTGACGGCGCTCGGCGTCAAATGCAACTCGTCGGCCGCGTCGCTGAAGGAGCCAGTGCGCGCAGCCGCTTCGAAGGCCCGGATGGCGGAGATCGGGATGCTCGACAGCAGCATACCCATAAGTGAACCAGATTCACACATCCAAGACAACTGCGCGTTTGTCCCAGCCGGCCCCTCGGCTCTAGCAATGGGGCAAGAGGACCGGCTGCCTACCGCGGCGTCCAAAACGACAGGGACAGGGAGGATTCGAATGCTGCTTCGCGGCAAAACGGCGATCATCACAGGGGCGGCCTCGCCTCGCGGGATTGGCCTTGCAACCGCCAGGCGATTTGCCGAAGAGGGCGCGCGGGTCGCCATCCTCGACATCGATGGGACCGCTGCGCAAGCCGCCGCTCAAGGCCTTGGCGACGCTCATATCGGTATTGCTTGCGACGTCGCCGACCACGCTTCGTGTCAGAAGGCAGTCGAAGCTGTCGCTGACGCTTTCGGCCAAATCGATATCCTGATCAACAATGCCGGCATCACACAACCGGTCAAATTCCTCGACATCACGCCGGCCGACTGGGACCGTATCCAGGACGTCAACCTGAAGGGCATTCTGTTTCTGTCCCAGGCAGTAATCCCGCATATGCGGAAGCAAAAATCGGGATCGATTGCATGCATGTCGTCGGTATCGGCCCAGCGCGGCGGCGGCATTTTCGGTGGTCCGCACTACTCGGCGGCGAAGGCGGGGGTCCTTGGGCTTGCCAAGGCGATGGCTCGGGAATTTGGCGCCGATGGTATCCGCGTCAACTGCGTCACCCCAGGATTGATAGGTACCGACATTACCTCCGGCAAGCTCGACGACGAGATGAAGGCGAAGATTCTGGAAGGCATTCCGCTCGGACGGCTCGGGGAGGCCAAGGACGTTGCCGGCATCTACACATTTCTTGCATCGGATCTCTCGGCATACGTCACCGGCTCCGTGATCGACGTCAACGGCGGGATGCTCATTCACTAAGAGCAGCGATGGAGAGAGAGATGTCAACGAGTTCACTTGTTAACGCGCCTAGCCTTTCGCAGCGTGCGCGCAACATTCGCCGCAACGCCCTGCGCATGGGCGAAGTTCAAGGCCAAGGCTATATCGCGCAGGCGCTCGATATTTCCGACGTGTTGGCGGTCGCATATTTTCACGCGATGCGCTACCGGCCCGAGGAGCCCACCTGGGAAGATCGCGATCGTTTCCTCCTTTCCAACGGTCACTACGCGATCGCCCTTTATGCCGCACTGATCGAGGCCGGCATTATCTCCGAAGTCGAACTCGAGACGTATGGCTTCGACGAAAGCCGCCTGCCGATGTCAGGCATGGCGTCCTACACGCCCGGTATGGAAATGTCCGGCGGGTCTCTGGGGCTCGGACTGAGCATCGCGGTCGGCATGGGCCTCGGGTTGAAGCGCAAGGGCTCCAAGAGCCGCGTCTTCACGCTGTTCTCGGACGGAGAGCTCGACGAGGGTTCAAAGTGGGAAGCAATGATGTCGGCTGCACACCACAAGCTCGACAATTTGATCGCGATAATTGACGTCAACAACCAGCAGGCCGACGGCCCTTCGAGACAGATGATGGGGTTCGAGCCGTTGGTCGACAAGATCGAGGCCTTCGGCTGGTTCGTACGTCGAGTCGACGGCAATGACCTGGACGCCGTCGTGGCAGCATTCGACGCAATGATTTCGCATCCCGAGCCGCAACCGAGGATCATCATCGCCGACACTCTCATGGGCAAGGGAGTTTCGTTCCTCGAACAGCGAGAAAAGAATCACTTCATTCGGGTCGAAGCGCACGAATGGAAATTGGCGCTGGCAGAACTTGATGCGGGAGACAGGTCATGAAGTCGGTTACCTCAGGTACGCCCGGAAAACCTCGGCTCACCACCTCCGCGATGATCGCGTCGATCGCCGCCGAGGGACAAAAGACAAAACCAGCGCCGTTCGGTCACGCACTTGTCGAATTGGCCCGGAGCCGCCCCGAGGTGGTGGGCCTCACCGCCGATCTGAGCAAGTACACGGACCTGCACATTTTCGCAAAGCAGTTTCCAGACCGCTACTATCAAATGGGTATGGCAGAGCAGCTCCTCTACGGTGCGGCTTCGGGCATGGCGGCTGAAGGATTCATGCCCTTTGCTACGACGTATGCGGTGTTCGCCTCGCGGCGCGCCTACGATTTCATCCACCAGACGATTGCAGAGGAAGACCGCAACGTAAAGATCGTCTGCGCCTTGCCCGGCCTCACTTCCGGCTACGGCCCAAGCCACCAGGCGGCGGAAGATCTCGCACTGTTCCGCGCAATGCCGAACATGACCGTGATTGATCCCTGCGACGCTCATGAGATCGAGCAGATCGTTCCGGCCATCGCGGCGCATCACGGGCCCGTATATATGCGGCTCTTGCGTGGTCAGGTGCCCCTCGTCCTGGACGAGTACAACTATCAATTCAGGCTCGGCAGGGCATCCTTGATTCGGGACGGTCGGGACGTCCTGATCATCTCCTCTGGAATTATGACCATGCGAGCGCTGGAAGCCGCAAAGGAACTCGCCGGTGATAGCGTGGACGTAGCCGTGCTGCATGTACCGACAATCAAGCCGCTCGACCACGGAGCGATACTGCGCGAAGCAGCGAAACCCGGCCGTCTCGTCGTGGTCGCCGAGAACCATACCATCATAGGCGGGCTCGGAGAGGCGATTGCAGCGCTGTTGATGCGCTCCGGCGTCCATCCAGCCTTCCGCCAGATCGCGTTGCCCGATGAGTTCCTTGCCGCTGGGGCGCTTCCCACGCTGCACGATCGCTACGGCATTTCGACTGCCGAAGTTGCAAGGCAGATCAAGGGGTGGCTGCGCTAAACGCGCAAACCTCGATCGTCAACTTCGACGAAGAGAAGAATCGCCTACGCGGCGCCGCCGCGGAGAACGATGGCCGCTGCCTGACGGCCGGTGCCCGAGAACCGGCCGGAATTGCAGAAGCGTGCTGCGGCCGATCAACAGACCGATACTCAAAGGAGGAAGCAATGCCCCAACGAAAATCGACTGCCATCACCCGCCGCCATTTGCTCCTTGCCGGCACGGCCGTCCCGTTGTGCACCGTCCTCAGCCGCCCGGCCGCCGCCACAGAGTTCACTTACAAGCTCGCGACCGGGCAGGACCCCGCGCATCCGGTGAATGCTCGGGCCAAGGAGGCCGCCGATCGCATCAAGGAAGCGACGAGCGGGCGCCTGGAAATCAATCTCTTTCCCGCCAACCAGCTTGGCTCGGATACGGATCTGCTGACGCAGGTTCGCAACGGTAGCGTCGAGTTTTTCAACCTCTCCTCTCTGATCCTCGCTACCCTTGTACCCGCCGCCGGCGTCGTAAATCTCGGCTTCCTCTTCCCCAACTACGATGCCGTCTGGAAGGCCATGGACGGCGAACTGGGCGCTTACATCCGTGCGCAGATCGCCAAGACGCCCATCATGGCGGTGTCCAAGCCTTGGGACAACGGCTTCCGCCACATCACTTCGTCGGGCCGTGAGATCAAGACACCGGACGACCTCAAGGGCTTTAAGCTCAGGGTACCTGCCGCACCCAATCTAACGTCGCTGTTTCTTGCGCTCGGGGCAGGACCAGCTCCGATCAACTTCAACGAGGTCTATTCCGCGCTCCAGACCAAGGTCGTGGACGGTGAGGAAAATCCCCTTCCGATCATAGCAACGGCGCGCCTATATGAGGTGCAGAAGACCTGCAGCCTGACGGGGCACGTCTGGGACAATTACTGGATCCTCGGCAACAAGCGCGCGTTCCAGAAGCTTCCGCAGGACGTGCAAGAGATCGTGACGCACGAGCTCGATCGCTCGGCCAACGATGAACGAGCCGACATCGCAAAGCTTAGTGCATCCCTCCGCACCGATTTGACGGCCAAGGGGATGCAATTCCTCGACGTCGACCGATCTGCCTTCCGGCAGGCGCTGGCAAAGACGAGCTTCTATACCGACTGGAAATCCAAATTCGGCGCAGAGGCCTGGATTCAACTTGAGAAAGCCGCGGGCAAGTTGGGGTGAGCCATGGAACATGCGCACATGGACGGGGCGACACTTGCTCTTCCTGAGCCTGCCTCCGGATGGCGCAAGGCTGTTGTGAACCTGAACAAGGCACTGAAGCCCGTCGTCGCCATTCCTGCCGCATTGCTGGTCATTGCAGAGGTGATAGTCCTTTTCGTCGGCATCGTCTCTCGCTACGTGCTCCATACCCCGATTGTCTGGTCGGATGAGCTCGCCGGCATCCTGTTTCTGTGGCTGGCGATGCTGGGATCGGTCGTCGCCTTCCAGCGGGCCGAGCATATGCGGATGACGGCTATTGTTGGCATGATCCGCCCGGAAGCCAGGTTGTTCCTTGACGTCTTTGCGACGGCTGCCTCGTTCGCGTTCATGCTTCTGGTGATTCGCCCCGCCTACGAGTTTGCAGCCGACGAAGTCTTCGTCACAACTCCGGCTCTGGGCATAGTCAACACTTGGCGCGCCGCCGCCCTGCCGGTCGGCATCGGCTTGATGCTGGTCGTTGCCACTCTGAGGCTGGCAGCCACGGCCAATGTGAAGCACCTCGCCGCTGCAATCGCTGCGGTGGGAACGCTGATCGGAGTTCTCGCGCTGCTCGCACCGATCCTTAAACCGCTCGGCAATCTGAACCTGCTGATCTTCTTCGTGTTTATCGTTGGCGCCATGGTTTTCGCAGCGGTGCCGATCGCCTTCGCGTTCGGCCTAGCGACCATCGGCTACATAACGCTGACGACCAGCACACCCGACGTGGTCGTTATCGGTCGCATGGACGAAGGCATGAGCCATCTCATCCTGCTTGCGGTACCGATGTTCGTGTTCCTCGGCTTGTTGATCGAAATGACCGGGATGGCCCGCGCCATGGTCGGTTTCCTCGCCAGCCTGCTCGGCCACGTTCGGGGCGGCCTCCAATATGTGCTGGTCGGTGCGATGTATCTGGTCTCGGGTATTTCGGGGTCCAAGGCGGCCGATATGGCAGCAATAGCGCCTGTGCTCTTCCCCGAAATGACCAGACGCGGCGCGAAGCGTGGTGATCTCGTCGCACTCCTGGCCGCGACCGGCGCTCAGACCGAGACGATCCCCCCATCATTGGTATTGATCACAATCGGATCGGTGACGGGCGTGTCGATCGCGGCCCTGTTCACGGGCGGGTTATTGCCGGCGATCGTGCTGGCGGTCGGACTGTGCGCAGTGGTGTGGTGGCGGTACCGTGGAGAGGATTTGTCGCACGTTCAGCGGGCAACTAGGCGTGAAATCGGCCGTTCGTTTCTGATCGCGATTCCCGCCATTGCCCTTCCATTTGTGATCCGCGCCGCAGTGGTCGAGGGGGTCGCAACAGCCACCGAGGTCTCGACGATAGGCATCGTCTATTCCGTATTGGCCGGGCTTTTTATCTATCGCCGGTTCGACTGGCGTCGCCTCTATCCGATCTTGGTTGAGACCGCGGCTCTTTCCGGCGCGATCCTCTTCATCATCGGTGCGGCGACGGGGATGGCCTGGGCTTTGACCCAATCGGGCTTCTCGGCATCACTTGCGAACTTCATGACCTCCTTGCCGGGCGGTGCACCGATATTTCTGATCGTCACGATCCTTGCGTTCGTCGTCCTGGGAAGCGTGCTCGAAGGCATCCCTGCCATCGTGCTCTTCGGTCCGCTGCTTTTCCCCATTGCCCGCCAGGTTGGGGTGCATGAGGTCCACTATGCCATGGTCGTCGTTTTGGCGATGGGGATTGGACTTTTCGCGCCGCCATTCGGGGTCGGCTACTATGCGGCGTGCGCCATCAGTCGGATTCATCCCGACGAAGGCATGGGTCCGATCCTGGCGTACATGCTGGCCCTGCTCCTCGGCACGGTCATTGTGGCTGCTGTGCCGTGGATTTCCATAGGTTTCCTTTAAAATCTGCGAAACGTCTCAGTTGCGGAGATCGTCCGCACCTCTCTCCTTTCACCGCGGTCAGACGGACGCAAGGTGAGCTTCTGGCGAGCTAGACAGGTTGTTCGCACAGTTCTTCGCTCCTCGTGGAGGCAACGATCCGCCTTCCTCCGGGCGCGGAGCGACGCACGGCGTTCAAGGCCATAAGCGACTATGGATCGCGCATCGACCAGATCGCCATGCGAGTTTTCGAAAAGGCCTGACGTGAATGCGGGTCGCGCCTTCGCTCGAAGCTCCGATTGCTTTCACGACAGCGCGACTAGAGCGTGATCGTTTTGGTCTGAATCGATTGGGGATTCCCAAATCAGCGGGGTTCTGATTCAAGATGCTGGCTGGAGGAGGCCAGCATCTGATGGGACGGGCCTATTCTCTTGATTTGCGCGAGCGCGTTGTTGCCGCGGTAGCGGCGGGAGAGAGCTGCCGGTCGGTGGCTGCCACCTTCAAGGTCAGTGTTGCGAGCGTGGTGAAGTGGTCGCAGCGGTTTCGCGCGACCGGAAGCGCGGCGGCGCGGCAGATGGGCGGCAATCGTCCCTACGCGCTGTCTTCCGAACGCGACTGGCTGCTCAAGCGGCTTGCCGAACAGCCGGACGTGACGTTGCGCGCCCTGCTGGCGGAGCTGGCCGAGCGCGGGATCAAGGTCAGCTATTACGCGGTGTGGCACTTCTTCGAGCACGAAGGCATCAGCTTCAAAAAAAAGCCTGCACGCCAGCGAGCAGGATCGCCCCGACGTCGCCCGGCGGCGGGCGCAATGGCGAAAATATCAAGGACGGCTTGATCCTTCCCGGCTGGTCTTCATCGACGAAACCTGGGCCAAAACCAACATGACGCGCACCCACGGCCGTGCGCCACGTGGCGAGCGACTGATCGCCAAGGCCCCGCATGGCCGCTGGCGGACGCTGACCTTCCTGGCCGCCCTGCGCCATGATCGCATCGAGGCGCCCTGCGTGATCGATGGTCCGATCAATGGCGAGAGCTTCCTGGCTTACGTCGAGCAAATGCTGGTTCCGACACTTAAGCCTGGCGACATTGTCATCATCGACAACCTCGGCAGTCACAAAGGCAAGACCGTCCGTCGCGCCATCCGCGCCGCCGGCGCAAAGTTGTTCTTCTTGCCGCCCTACAGCCCGGATCTCAATCCGATCGAGCAGGTCTTCGCCAAGCTCAAGACCTTGCTCCGAAAAGCTGCCGAGCGAACCGTCGAAGCAACCTGGATGCGCATCGGCGCTCTACCCAACTGCTTCACGCCCCAGGAATGCGCCAACTACATCGCAAACGCCGGATACGCTTCAACATGAACCAATCATGCTCTAGCCTCTGGAAGGACGCTCTTACGTCATGTCCACTTCGGTCATGGACGACCGGATCGAGCCACTAGCATGCCCGCCCAAGTCCGCTATGCCGCCGAAAGCTGACGTATATTCAGAGCGTTAGCGGCTCGGCCGCGAGGCGTTGCCGGTTGATGGCGCGAGCCCGAGACATGATTCAAGTTCCGAAACCGGAGCCTCAAATCATGCGCTACAAACTCAGCGATTACGAATGGACGCCACCAAACCGATGCTGCCAGACAAGCCGCGCGACCTTCAGCGCATAAATGACCGTCGCGTGCTCAATGGCATCTTTTGGGTCCTGCGTATGGTGTGCCATGACGCGACCTGCCTTTAGAACTACGCCCCCGCGCTCGACGAAGGCGGACGCAAAGAAGCAACGGCTGCAAGCTGCCCTGGCCGAAGAGGATTGCCAATGCGACCTTTGCTTGCCGAGACCTGCGATGATGATGATGATGCTCAGGAGCACGACGTCATTCAACTTCGCAGCTCAATACAGGCTCAATCTCACCTCAACGCAGCTCGCTCGCCGATCATGCGAATAGCTGGCGTGCCTTGATAAGCGCGTGCACAAGCACATCAATTTCTTCACGGGTGTTGTAAAGTCCAAGGGACGCACGGCATGTTGCCAGTGCGCCGAAGCGCTTGAGCAGCGGCATCGCGCAGTGCGCCCCCGCCCGCACCGCTACACCGGCGCGATCGACGACGGTGGCAATATCGTGCGCATGCGCACCTTTCACATCGAACGAGATGATCGGCCCCTTCTCGGCCGGCGCCCCGATCATACGCACGCAGTTGATGTCACCGAGCTTCTCCCGCGTGTAAGCGAGCAGTGCGCTCTCGTGCTTGCGGATCTGCGCCTTGCCTATTGAATTGATGTAATCCACGGCCGCGCCCAACCCGATCGCCTCGACAATCGGGGGCGTACCCGCTTCGAACCGGTGCGGCGGATCACCATAAATGACGCCGGAACGTGAGACCTCGCGGATCATCTCGCCGCCACCATTGAAGGGCGTCATCGATGCCAGATGATCGAATTTTCCGTAAAGCACGCCGATTCCGGTCGGACCATAGAGTTTGTGGCCGGTCATGACGTAGAAATCGCAATCAATGTCGCAAACATCGGCGCTGAGATGGACGCATCCCTGCGAGCCGTCGACCAACACCGGGATACCACGAGCATGTGCGACTGTGACCAGCTCTTTTACCGGCAAAACCGTGCCGAGCACGTTCGACATCTGTGTGATTGCAACCATCTTGGTGCGGGAGGTCAGCAGTCGTTCAAATTCGTCGAGCAAGAAGTTACCGTCATCATCTACTGGTGCCCATTTGATCACTGCACCGAGCCGCTCCCTAAGAAAATGCCATGGCACAATGTTGGAGTGGTGCTCCAAAATTGACAGAACGATCTCATCACCCGGGCTGATGCGCTCTCGACCGAAAGTCTGTGCGACAAGATTGATCGCCTCGGTAGCGCTGCGGGTAAAGACGATCTCTTCGTTCAAATGCGCGTTCACAAACCGCGCTACCTTGGTACGGGCCCCCTCATACGCCTCGGTTGCTGCATTGGCGAGATAGTGCAAGCCACGATGAACGTTGGCATATTCGCTGGAGTACACCTGCGTCATGCGGTCAAGCACCGCATTTGGCTTTTGCGCGGACGCAGCGTTATCGAGGTAGACAAGCGGCTTGCCGTACACGGTCGTGGCCAACGCCGGAAAGTCATTACGCAAACGGTCGACCTCGTAACGACCATTGCTGACCGCGGGATGTTCGCTCATTGCCGCTCCTGCAGCCAGTGTTCAGCCTGCGCGGTCACAAAATCGCGCAGGTTATCGGCGGAGATCTCCTCAATCGACTCTCCAATGAACGCTTTAATGAGCAACATCTGCGCATCCTTCTCGGACAGCCCCCGCGCGCGCAGATAGAATACGAGATTGCCATCCAACGCTCCTGAGGTCGCTCCGTGGCCGCAGGTCACGTCGTCGGCCGAGATTTCAAGTTCCGGCTTATTGTCCGCCTCGGCCTGGTCGGATAAGAGCAGCGCTCGCGTCGACAGGCTGGCGTCGGTCTTCTGGGCGACGGGACGAACGACGATTCTGCCCTGAAACACCGAGCGGCCGCGATCATCAACGACCGCGCGGAATTTCTGCCGACTGGTGCAATGCGGCACGGCGTGGTCGACCACGATTGTTGTGTCGGCGTGCAGTTCATCTTTGATGAGATTAACCCCGCTCGCAGAGAGCTTGGATCCCTCGCCACCCAGCGTCACGAATCCCTGATAGCGATTGATGGAGCCGCTGCACGTCATGCTGAAGAGATCGAGCTTAGCTTTCGTGCCGACTGCGATGATCGCCGACGAGATGTTCACCGCATCGGCGGCGTCAGCCGCGATGCGGATATGCGAAAGGCTCGCCTCGTCCCCAGCCAGGGCGATTAAAACATCGTTGGCCTGATAGCCGATCGCGCCTTCGACCGAGATGAAACTTTGCACCACGGTCGCTTGCGCCCCTTTATCCAGCTGCAGATATGAGCGTGTAAAAGCGGACACCGACGATCCCGTTGCGACCTGAACGATTTGAATAGGGCGTCTAATCTTGCTGCCTTCGGCAATCGAAATCACCAGACCATCTGAGGCCATTGCCGCATTGAGCGAGATCACCGCATCGTCCGTCGTCGAAAGCACCAAACCGGCCATTGCGCCAGTGGCCGAATTCTCCAACAGCTCTCGCAGTGACTGCACATGAAGCTCATTTTGCAGTTCGCCGAGATCCGATAGCTCGGGCGAGAATATGCCGTCCACCAAGACCAATTTGACCGCCTGATCGACAGCCACTCGTCTGGCCGCACCCTTTGCGCGCGCCAACGCCGCCGCGTCCGGTCGCGGAGCGAGTGGCAATACCTCGCCGATCAGGGCGCGCAGATCCGTGTATCTCCAGGCCTCCATGCGCCGATGCGGCAGGCCGGCGCGCTCATAGGCTTCGAATGCCCTCGCACGGATATGGGGAACGAGGCCCGCGCCAGGCAGCCGTCCGAGCGCAGCTGCGAGAAAATTGCTCGTTGCGCACCCGGCATCGGCCTTAGCCAATACTTGCTTCATGGGGAAATCCCTTGAGCCGTCAGGCCGCGGTTTCGAACTGGGCGTAGCCACAGGCCTCGAGTTCCAGCGCGAGTTCCTTGCCGCCACTCTTCACGACGCGGCCTTTCGACATCACGTGCACATAATCGGGCACGATGTAATGAAGGAGCCGCTGATAGTGGGTGATCAGGATCATCGCCCTTTCCGGCGAACGCAGGCCGTTGATGCCGCTCGCGACAATACGCAGGGCGTCGATATCCAGCCCGGAATCGATTTCGTCAAGGATGCATAGACTCGGCTCGAACAACGCCATCTGCAGGATCTCGTTGCGCTTCTTCTCGCCGCCCGAGAACCCGACATTGACGCCGCGCTTGAGCATGTCCCGGGTAATGTTGAGTGACTCGGCCACTTCACGGACCTTTTTCAGAAATTCGGGCGTGGAGAATTCCCCTCGGCCGCGCGCCTTGCGCTGGGCGTTCAGCGCCGCGCGCAGGAAGTTCATGGTGGTGACGCCGGGGATCTCGACCGGATACTGGAACGCGAGGAACACGCCCTTGGCGGCGCGCTCGTTGGGGTCCATCTCCAGGAGGTCCTCGCCGTTGAACAGGATCTGCCCGCCGGTGACTTCATAGCCCGGCTTGCCGGCAATGACGTGGGACAGCGTCGACTTGCCGGAGCCGTTCGGCCCCATGATCGCGTGCACTTCGCCCGCATTGACCATGAGATCGAGGCCACGGATTATTTCGCGACTGTCGACACCAACATGCAGATCTTGAATTTCGAGCAGCGTCATTTTTGATCTGATCCCTCAAAATACGTCGTCCGGAACGGCGAGCCGCACTCAAAGGCTCGCGGGACGTTTGGTTATCCGACAGATCCCTCGAGGGAGATCGAGATCAGCTTCTGCGCCTCCACTGCGAACTCCATCGGAAGCTTTTGCAGGACATCTTTCGCGAAACCGTTGACGACAAGGCCGATGGCCTGTTGCTCGTTCAAGCCTCTTTGCAAGCAGTAGAGCAGCACGTCCTCGGAAATCTTCGACGTCGTCGCTTCATGCTCGAACGTCGCCGAGGAATTCTTGGCCTCGACATAGGGCACAGTGTGCGCGCCGCATTTGTCGCCGATCAGGAGCGAGTCGCAGGCGGTGTAGTTGCGCGCGCCGGTCGCCTTGCGATGGGCGCTGACCAGGCCGCGATAGGTGTTCTGGGACTTGCCGGCGGCGATGCCCTTGGAGATGATCCGGCTCGACGTGTTCTTGCCGAGGTGGATCATCTTGGTGCCGCTATCGACCTGCTGGAAGCCGTTCGAGATCGCGATCGAGTAGAACTCGCCGCTCGAATTGTCGCCGCGCAGGATGCAGCTCGGATATTTCCAGGTGATCGCCGAACCGGTTTCGACCTGGGTCCAGGAGATCTTGGAATTTTTGCCGCGGCAGTCGCCACGCTTGGTGACGAAATTGTAGATGCCGCCCTTGCCTTCCGAATTGCCGGGGTACCAGTTCTGCACCGTCGAATATTTGATCTCGGCGTCATCGAGCGTGACGAGCTCGACCACCGCGGCATGCAGCTGGTTCTCGTCGCGCTGCGGCGCGGTGCAGCCTTCGAGATAGGAAACGTAGGAGCCCTTGTCGGCGATGATCAGCGTGCGCTCGAACTGGCCGGTGTTGCGCTCGTTGATGCGGAAATAGGTCGAGAGCTCCATCGGGCAGCGCACGCCCGGCGGCACGTAGACGAACGAGCCGTCGGAGAACACCGCCGAGTTCAGCGTCGCGAAGTAATTGTCCGAGGTCGGCACCACGGTGCCGAGATATTTTTGCACCAGCTCCGGATGCTCGCGGATCGCCTCCGAGATCGGCATGAAGATCACGCCGGCGGCCTTCAGCTCCTTCTGGAAGGTGGTCGCAACCGATACCGAATCGAACACGGCATCGACCGCGATCTTGCGGTTCGGTGTCTGCGGTCCACCCGGCGGCGGCTCGACGCCTTCGAGGATCGCGACCTCACGCAGGGGAATGCCGAGCTTCTCATAGGTCTTGAGGATCTCAGGATCGATCTCGTCGATCGAGGACAGCGTCTTCTTCGGCTTCGGCGCCGCGTAATAATAAATGTCCTGGTAGTCGATCTTCGGATAGTCGACGCGCGCCCAGGTCGGCTCGGTCATGGTCAGCCAGCGGCGATACGCCTCCAGGCGCCACTCCAGCATCCAGGCCGGCTCATTCTTCTTTGCGGAGATGAAGCGGACGGTGTCTTCCGACAGGCCCTTCGGGGCCTTGTCGGACTCGATCTGCGTCTCAAACCCATATCGATACTGGTCGACGTCGATGCGCCGGACGCGCTCGACCGTCTCTTGTATAGCTACCATTGCCCACTCCGTTCGCGCATGGACGATCTCCCCACGGCGATAATTGCGTCACCTCTCCTCCGAGCAGATCGCCCCGTCACGACCGACTCGAACCGGGGTGTGAAAGAACTAGGAGACCGCCCCGAAAGGTAGCCGCCCTCGATAGGATTTCGATCATGTTCTGCGCCGGAAGCCACCCGTCGGCTATTCGATCTATGCCGGCACACAGGTATCGGGCACAGGACAAACGACGACGCATTGCGGCGCATCAAAATGCCCTTCACATTGAGTGCACTGACTCGGATTGATCACATATATGTCGTTCTTCAGGCTGATCGCGGCATTAGGGCATTCATACTCACACGCACCGCAGACCGTGCATTGTGACGCGATTATTTTGTAGGCCATCACTCCGATTCCATAAGCAAAGGTGCGGGACTACGCCTTGCCTTCAAGTCTCATGCCAAGGAGTCTTGTGCTTGATTTGTCTCGGCTACTTTCGATAGCGCAAGCCGCCGGCTCGACCAGGTGTCGCAAACCCTACAATCGGCATCGCAGCTGCTTGATCTCGTAGCTTGCGCATTGTCGATATTTCGCGATAGCCAGCGATCATGTGAAGGGGTTCGCCAATAAGACGCAGCTCGGCTCGACCTGACCTGACGGCGGAGCGCTTTTGAAGTGGTATCGATTGCAGCCCTGCCACCGCCTCGGTGGGGATCGCAGATCGCCCTCTGGTGATGGCTTTGCTCACCCGGACAGCGGCAGCGAAGCACCACGATGTCAATCGGGCGAGGTCGTCATCGGCTCCACCAACGTCTCGAAATCGCAACCAGAAAAATCGTCGCGATGGCGCTAGAGCATTTTCGGTTCTGATTGAATCAGAACCGAAGCTCGAGCTTCTTGTTTTGACGCGTTTTCTTCACGCGAACCGGTATCCGCTTCGCTCGAAAACGCTCTAGTTAGATAAAGCCGCTCCGGTGATCGAGGCTCCTGGCCGAGCCGACGCACGCAAACGTTCAGATCTCGCAGACTACGGCCGCGCTCGGGGGTCGCAAATAAATCTCAGCGGACCCCAGGAGATTGACAGAGCAAAAAAAAGCCACCCCGGAGGGTGGCCCAAGTCAGGGAGGAAACGCCCGTAGGGGCCTCTGGGATCAGGCTGCAGCCTGCTCGATCGGTGAGAATGGGAGCCCGAGACTGTCGGCCACCGCCTTGTAAGTCAGCCGGCCTCGATGGACGTTGAGGCCTGCACGCAAATGCGGATTTTCCAGCACGGCGGAAAAACCCTTATTGGCCAGAGCCAAGCCAAATGGCAGCGTGGCGTTATTTAGTGCCTGGCTCGAGGTCAGCGGCACGGCGCCGGGCATATTGGCCACGCAATAATGAATGATGCCATCCACTTCATAGGTTGGATCGGCGTGAGTAGTTGGGTGCGAAGTCTCAAAACAGCCGCCCTGATCGATAGCGACATCCACGAGCACGGCCCTCTTACGCATCGAGCTCAGCATGCTCCGGCGGATCAGCTTCGGCGCACTCGCACCTGGAACGAGCACGGCACCAATCACAACATCAGCCGCAAATACCTCTTCCTCCACAGCTTCGATGGTCGAAAACCTGGTTCGAACGCGCCCTTCGAACAGCTCATCCAACTCGCGCAACCGAGGTATCGAGCGGTCGATGATGCTCACCTCTGCACCCAGACCGACCGCCATCCGTGCCGCGTGCGTACCAACGACGCCACCACCGATCACCACGATGCGGGCTGGCTGAACACCGGGCACGCCACCGATCAACAGCCCTCGTCCGCCTGCACTGCGCTTTAGGGCGCTACCCGCCGCTTCGACCGCGAGCCTGCCTGCGACCTCGCTCATCGGAGCCAGCAGCGGAAGGCCACCATGCCCATCAGTCACGGTCTCATAGGCGATCGCGGTGCAACCCGATTTTAGAAGCCCCTTGGCCTGCTCCGGGTCTGGCGCCAGATGCAGATATGTGAACAGGATCTGGCCCTCCCGCAGCTGGCTCCATTCGGACAGCTGAGGCTCCTTGACCTTTACGATCATTTCGCTCGATGCGAATACCTCTATTGCAGAATCCAGAATCACTGCGCCGGCGCTGCGATAATCCTCATCGGTTGCGCCAATGCCAGCGCCGGCATTGGTCTCAATCATTACGCGGTGTCCTGCTGCCGCGTATTCGCGGACAGCTCCAGGGGTCAGGCCCACTCGATATTCGTGTGCCTTGATTTCCTTGGGAACTCCGACCTTCATTTGCAAACTCCCTGCCTAGTGCGCCTTTCTAATTGAAAGAGCGTAGCGATATCGCGACGCAGCAGCCCAAATGGCGCAGGAATTCAGCGATCTTTGACCAGCCGCGCAGGTTTTCGAATAAGCCGATGCCGAGTGGGTTGAGCGACCGTGCTCGCTAAGCTTAACCGTCGTACTCCGCGATGCGGTGTCTCGGTTAATCGGGCTTTCGGCTCGTGGAAAAGCGAACAAGGATTCCAGCCTTGCGGACCTTGTTGAAGAACGAATATTGTAGTTTGCCAGTGAGGCGAGATTTGCCCAGAGACTGGATTGTTTGCCACCGCTGATAGCCACATGACCATTATTGATCATCAATCGGGTTCCCAGAACGGCGGTACCGACGCTTGACGCCTTCATGCTCGTCGCAGTTGGGCGAGGATTGTTCAACAAATCCGAGGCAACTGTTCCCCCGACAACCAATCGACGATCCGTCCGCCGCCGAAACTGGTCGCTATCTGCACAAACTTGTGATCGTCAGCTACCGTCTCGCCGATATCAGCAGCATCGCATCCGAGGGGATGCGTCTTCATGGCTGCAAGCACAGCATCGGCCAAATCGGGCGCGACGATCGCAACGAGCTTGCCCTCATTAGCGACGTGGACCGGATCGAGCCCGAGGAGTTCGCAGGTTGCCGCAACCGCTGGCTTAACGGGAATGGCTGCTTCCTGTAGACGGAAGCCAAGGCCCGATTGATGCGCAATCTCATTGAGGGTTGCCGCAAGACCGCCGCGCGTAGGGTCGCGCATCACCCGGATGCCGGCGCCGCCAGCCGCAATCATGACCGCGACGAGGTTATGCAGCGCTGCGGAATCCGACACGATCTCGGTTTGAAACGCGACGTTCTGACGTTTTGACATGATTGCCACGCCATGGTCGCCAAGGCTGCCGGACACCAGCACACGGTCCCCGACCATGGCCTTATCGGCGGAGAGATCGAACCCATGGGCCACAGCGCCGATCCCGGTCGTGGAGATAAACAGACCATCCGCCTTGCCGCGCTCGACGACCTTAGTGTCCCCCGCAATGATGTAAACGCCCGCGCAGCGCGCTGCCGCGCCCATCGAATCCGCAATCGTCTTCAGATCAGACAGCGGGAAACCCTCCTCGATGATGAAGCTGGCCGACAGATAGAGGGGGCGCGCGCCGGACATCGCGACGTCGTTAATCGTCCCGTGCACCGCCAGAGAGCCGATATTGCCGCCGGGAAAGAACAGCGGCGAAACCACATAACCATCGGTCGTCATCACCATTTTACCCGCGTCAACGTCAAAGGCTGACTGATCATTGCTGCGGGCAAGCCATTCATTGCCGAAGGCTCGGTGAAATAGGCTGGAGATCAGCTGTGCCATCGCTCGTCCCCCGGACCCATGGGAAAGATCAACGCGTCCGTTCTCGAGATCGAGGTTGCGTTGATAGCCCTGTACGCTCATGACGTTCGCCTCACCTGATCATCGCGAACCCGGCCGTATGTCCAATATGCCGCACAAGCACCTTCCGATGAGACCATGCAGGATCCTATGGGAGTTTCCGGCGTGCAGAGGGTTCCAAACAGCTTGCAGTCGACTGGCTGCTTGGCGCCGCGCAGGATCGCGCAGCACTCGCAGGCCGGATTTTCGGCGACACGCAGTTCGTGCATCGCAAAACGCGCCTCAGCGTCGAACCGCGCGTAGACGCGCTTCAGCTTCAGTCCACTATTTCGTACGAAACCGAGCCCGCGCCATTCGAACTGCTCACGCGCTTCGAATACCTGCGAGATCTCGTCTTTGGCGCGCCGATTGCCTTCACGCCTCACTGCTCGGCTGTATTGGTTCTCCACGTCGTAGCAGTCTTCGTTCACCTGCCGCACCAGCATCAGGATCGCCTGCATCACGTCGAGCGGTTCAAATCCGGCGATCACGATCGGCTTGCCGAATTGCTCCGCCAGGAGCTCGTAAGGCTGCGTCCCGATGATCGTGCTCACATGTGCAGGCCCGACGAAACCGTCGATTGCGACCCCGCCAATATTGCGGATCTTCGGGTTCTCGAGAATGCTCTGCATCGCAGAGGGTGTGAGCACGTGGTTGCAGAACACGCTAAGGTTCTTCAGCCGCTTCTTTTCGGCTATCCGGATCATCACGGCCGTCGGGGGTGTCGTGGTCTCAAATCCGATGGCAAAGAACACAACCTCGCGGCTCGGCGCCTGTTCGGAGATCCGGATGACGTCGAGCGTCGAGTAGACCATCCGGATGTCTGCGCCAAGCGCCTTGGCTCGTAACAGGGACTGTCCTTGCGAGCCAGGCACCCGCATCAGGTCGCCGTAGACGCAAAGGGTGACCTCCGGCCGCTCGACGAGACGAAGCGCCATATCGATGCGGCTGGCGGGTAGAACGCAGACCGGACAACCGGGCCCGTGGATCATGCGCACATTTGCGGGCAGCAGATCCTCAAGCCCATAGCGTGATATCGCATGCGTGTGTCCACCGCAAAATTCCATGAACCGATAGGCTTTTTGCTGATCGGCTTCCGCGCTAATCGCACCGGCGAGCCCCTGCGCGAGGGTCTTGTCGCGAAATTCGTCGGCATATTTCATGGCCGGAGTTCCTGCCCTGCGCTGCCTAGCTCCTGCAGCAGCTCCAGCGTGCGCTTGGCTTCTATTGGATCGATCTTGGCCAGTGCATACCCAACATGGACAAGGACGTGATCGCCGACGTCGAGCTCGTCGATAAGAGCAATCGATATCTCCAGGCTAACACCATCGATGCACACGGCGGCCATGTGATCGGGAAGAAGTTTGACGATCTTTGCCGGAACCGAAAGACACATATCAGGCTCTCCCTTCGCTGGCGGACGACTGTCCAGCAATCTGCAAAGCGGCAATCCAGGCTTGGCCTAGGCTCAAACCACCATCATTGGAGGGCACCCGCTGCGGCACCAGCGGGGTCAGGCCGGCAGCGCAGCACCCGCGCCAGATTTCATCCATCAGTACCGCGTTCTGAAAGCAGCCTCCGCTCAGAACGACGGTATTGACGCCGGTTGTCCGCGCGGAGTGCATGACCCAGTCAACGCAGGCGGCGGCGAAGGTGCCATGAAACAAACCCGCTCCGCCCGCAGCGTCAATGTCGTCTGCAATCAACCGCGCAAACAGCGGACGAAGCGACAGCACGCCACCATCGATCATCCACCCGGCCTCTAGAATCGCAGTCCGCCGCACGAGCGCCTCGAGCTTGATCGCGGCTTCACCTTCATAGCTCTGCCAACTCACAATCCCCAGCAGCCCCGCCACCGCGTCGAACAACCGGCCCGCGCTGGTCGTGGTGGCCCCGCCTGACTGATCGAGCAAGGCCGACATACACCCAGCTTGCCGTTGCGCTGCAAAGCGCGGCGCAATTTCGTTACCCCGCCCGAGCCAATGTAGTACCGCGCTCGCCATGCGCCACGGCTCACGGGCTGCGCGATCACCACCAGGCATTTGCAGCCGCGCGAGATGCCCAATGCGTCGGCACATCGCGCCTTCGCACAACAATAGCTCGCCACCCCAGTTACCAGCGTCCGAGCCAAAACCATGACCGTCGAGCACCAGAGCTAGCGCCGGTCCCGCATGGCCATGTTCAGCCATCACGGCGGCAGCGTGTGCATGGTGGTGCTGGACTGCAATCAGCGCGCGGCCGCTTGCTTGCGCAAAGCGGGTGGATGCCATGTCGGGATGCAGATCATGAGCGATGACGACAGGCTCTACGTCAAGGATCGATGTGAGGTGTTGGATCGTCTCCTCGAACACACGGATGCCTTCGGGCGTATTGAGATCACCAATATGTTGGGAAACGAACGCTTGGTTGTCCCGCGTGATGGTGACGGTCGATTTCAGCGCGCCGCCGACGGCGAGCACGGGCGGCACAGAATGCGCGAGCTGGATCGGTTCGGGAGCATAGCCCCGAGCGCGACGAATGAATTGGGAGCGGCCAGCGACCACCGCGACCACGGAGTCATCAGCACGCGTTAAAATATCCCGATCATGGGTCACGACAAGGTCGGCGATCGCCTCGAGCCGGCGCAGCGCCTGCGCATTGTCGATCAGGAGCGGCTCGCCGCAAGGATTTGCACTGGTGACGACCACGACCGGGCTTGGTTCCGCAATCCACGCTCTTGTCGAGCGAAGCGCATGAAAGATCAGATGATGCAGCGGGGCTACAGGCAACATGACGCCAACGCGAGACAAACCGGGCGCTATGGCGGGCGCCAGACAGTTGCGCGAAGTTAAGAGCACAATGGGCCGTGCTGCGGATTCGAGCAGGGCGAGCTCGAGAGCGTTCGCTTCCGCGATCTCGTTGACGCACTCTATGGAACCGAGCATAACCGCAAATGGCTTCTGACGGCGCTGCTTTCTGCTGCGCAGGCGCTGCACAGCGTCCTGGTTATGGGCATCGCAGAGGAGCTGGTAGCCGCCGAGACCCTTTATGGCGATGACTTGACCGCCTGCGATTGCAGCGACAATGGCGTTGATCCCATGGCTAAGCCGAGGGCCGCATTCTGGACACGCGATCGCCTCTGCATGAAACCTCCGGCTCGCCGGATCCGCATGTTCGGCCGTGCAGGCGGCGCACAGCCTAAACGCCTTCATCACCGTGTTGTGGCGATCGTAGGGGAGCCGCCCGGCAATAGTGTAGCGTGGGCCACAATGGGAGCAACTAATGAAGGGATAAAGGTAATGGCGATTCTCTGGATCGAATAGCTCGCTGAGGCATTGCCCGCAGGTCGTGGCGTCGGCGATGATGTGCGTTGACACTTTTCCGTCTTCGCTCGCGCCGATCGAAAAGTCTTCTGTCGCGAGCGCCGCTGTCTCCTGAACGCAGATGTGGTCGATGCGCGCCAACGGAGGAGCCTCGAGCGGCAATGTGGCAACAAATTCCGACGCACGGCCACCTTCGACTTCGATTGTGACGCCCTCCGGGCCGTTGGCGACAAATCCCGCCAATCCGTACCGCGTAGCGAGGCCATAGACGTAAGGACGAAAGCCGACCCCTTGCACCGCTCCGCTCACGCGCACGCGCAGTCGTGTTCGGTCGCAAATGGCTGCGGCGCTCATCGCCTGGCGTCCTTTACGGCCAGCCTTTGGCGGGCCACTTGTCTATCGATCCAAGCGTAGAGCGCGCCAAAACCCTCGCCGGTACGGGCCGAAACCGTAACTACTTCGATCTTCGGATTCGCGCGTCTGGCATATCCAATGGTCTTGTCCAGATCGCACTCAAGCAGTGAAGCTAGATCGATCTTGTTGATCACCATGAGTGAAGAAGCCGCGAACATATCGGGATATTTCAGCGGCTTATCTTCACCTTCGGTCATCGACAACACAACGATCTTGCAGGCCTCGCCAAGATCGAAGGCCGCGGGACAAACCAGGTTACCGACGTTCTCGATGAAGAGAATACCGCGCGTGAGCCGCGGCAAGCGGCGATAAGCCTCGCCAATCATTGCAGCATCGAGATGGCACCCCTTACCCGTATTGACTTGAATAGCTGGCACGCCGGCCGCTCGAATGCGTTCGGCATCGTTTGAGGTCTGCTGATCGCCCACGATGACTCCGGTCGGATAGCTGAGCTTGAGCTCGGATACGGCGCGGACGAGCAGCGAGGTTTTGCCCGCACCGGGACTCGACATGAGATTAAATACCAGTAGCTCATCGGCCGCAAAGCGCGTCCGATTGTCGGACGCGATCGCATTATTCTTGCCGAGGATGTCACGCTCGACCCGAATGATGCGTTCGCGGGTTATACCCATGACCTTCAATCCAGTTGGGCCCGCGCCGGAGCTCAGAAGCGCTTGCCGACCATCACTCTGATAATGTTCGTGATCATGACTGTGGCGGGCATAGGATGAATGCTGCACTTTCTCGTCGCCGTGAAAATGTGCGTCATGGCGCTCACCATCGTCCTGCCCATGAGGATAGCAACGGCCTCGGGTCTCCGGATCACGCGCTCTGGCAGGTTCGATTGAAGACGTCGCTTGGCTGCAACCGCAAACGGTACACATCAATCGATCTCCAGTTCTTTCACTCGCATCTGCTCGCCGCCGGTCACTTGCAACTGATAGCTGCCGCAGCAAGGACAGGGGTCACCGCGGCCAGCAATTTCGACACTGTTAGAACAGCTCATGCACCAGGCGATACCCGGAAGTTCTAGGATCTCAAGAGCTACCCCCTCGGCAATCGTACGCGTCGCAACGACAGCAAAGCAGAACCTGATCGCATCAGGCGCGACATGACTCAGCGCCCCGATTTCCAGACAGATGCTCCGCACCCGCGACAACGATCGCTGACGCATCTCCTCCTCGACGATTTGGATGATGCCCAGACAAATCGCCATTTCATGCATCGTCAACTTTGCGAAACCTGAGTGTGAATCCGCCACAGGGATCAAGCGATTCAATCACCGCACGAACCGCTTTCTGATGCCGTCTCGCCGTCAGAACCGCGCCATGCAGGTTCCGGACAAGCGGTCCGGTCCTATGGAAATTCCATTCCGTCGGAGCAAGAAATTCGAAGCGGTCTATCCGGCCCTGAGGATCAAGCTCAACCGCATGATAGAGCCTGCCCCTGGCGCATTCGACCGCGGTCGCGGCGCAGCCCGGACCCAACCTGTAGCTTTTGATAATCTCAGGCTCTGCTGAGTCGATATGAGCACCGGCCTTGAGCCAGTCGCATAGCCGAACGATTTCTGCAATTCTGGCCTTCAGCCGCTCGGCCGCACCCGACCGGCCCAGCCAGAGCCGATCACGCGTCATCTGGCGTGCCCATGGACCCGTCTCGGGCGCACGCCCCCCAAGGTCGGGACAATGGCAAAATGTCGGGTCATCGCCGAGCAGCCGTTCAATGATGTTGCGGTCGTCAGCAACGGACAGGAACGAGTGCGCGATCCGGATCGATTTCAGGTCGATCTCGTCCAGCGCAGCTATGCGAATTGCCAATGGGCTGCAGGGCCTCGGCGCGCCATCTCCGTTCGGTATGCCGATCGCGCCCAGCCCAGCCACAATTCTTGCCGTCGCTTCGCGTCGAGCAGGACCGCAGGCCGGTTGTCCGCTACCGATAAGCGCTGACATTCCCTGCATCACGGAACGAATAGCCGTGGCACTGGCGGTGTCCCGGGCAAGATGTCCGACAAAGAGACCCCGCAGCAATTCCGCGATGCGCTCGGCAACGACCAGCGCAACACGATGCTGCCTTGTCGTGGGGCTGATCGCTTCGCCGCGCGCCGTCTCGATCGCAGACAGAAGCGCGGTTTGCTGCGCAACGGCACACAATGCGAAGAGCCGCGGGATCTGTCTGAGCAGTAACGAGGCCGGTTTGCCGGCGAACAGCCGCGCCAGCGGTGGCCGAACTCGGGGCATGATCTCGACCGCGGCAATTACGTCGGCAGCAAGCCAGACCGAGACATCGATTTTGTTGCGGACCGCGACGCTCATATGCACCGCTGCGTCATTAGCTCGCGCAAAACATGTCGGCAGCGGCCGTCCGCGCGCAATCTGCGAGGTCCCACCGGATTGCGAGCATTCTTTGAGTTCTTCATGTGAAGTACGCCTCCATAATTTCCTGCAGGCGCTCGGCAGAGTCCTCGAAATCCTCGTCAGCAGCCAAGGCAACGATCGGCACGTCTCCGACCTCCACCGTATTAAGGATGACGTCGTCCAAAGAATTGAAGTACTGCACCGACCAGACGTTCCTCACCCCGGTCGCCTGCACGCGGCACGTGCCGTAACCGCGGAAGATGAGCTGGACCGGACCATTGCCCAAACTTTGCTGAAGGAACGCCATGTCCACAGCACTCATCGGCAGCAACGTCAGATTGATAACATGCGCCCGCATGCCCGACCGCCAGACACGCGCCCGCTCGCGTATCTCCGCAAGCACCGCGCGCACGTTCATGGCACCGTCCGGTGCCGTGCCGATCAGAAAGTCGGCAGACGTCAACTCAGTTGCGGCGCGCTGCACAATCTGCGGGATTGCCCCAACCTCAACATATTCGTGCGCCGGTTCGGCCCCGATACGCACGCGCCAGATTCCCGCAAGGACCGCCTCCCGGAGTTGCGCAAAAGAGCCATCTGGCAGCGCAACTACGCCGGTGACCTCGCCCTCGCCGAGCACTTCGCCAATCAGCTTGCGCTCGAGCTCGCTGAGATTGGCGAGTCCGTACAGCTGCGTCCGAGTGCTCTGCCGATGGCCGCGAGCGGCAGCGGCGACATTCGACAACAGCACCGTGACATTCGGATAGTTCCTTGCAAGCTCGTCGCCGTCGCGCCGGGCGCGCTTGGCTACCGCCTCCATAGTCGCCGGCCCGCTATGGAATACATCGAGACTTTCCGTGCCCGTTGCAGACTTGCCCACCACCTGCTCGGCGTCCTCGGATACGACGCGGACCGCTGTCTTCATGATGCGATGTCCGGTTGGACCTATCGGGAGGCATTGCCGGCACAAATGCTACCAGCGTACAGCCAAACGATCGGTAGGACGATGCGGTCGATCTTGACCAAGCGGCCCAGACGCCTGACGATCAGGTCAAGCGTATCGTGCCGATGGCACCAAATTAGCGTCGATCGACGACGCGGGCCGAGCCGTCCGACCAGCTTTCCAGCCAACGCATGCGCAGGCACTGCGCCTTGCACGCAACGCCGAAGAGCCTTGATCAATTCAGGGAGGGATAATGCGACATAGACGCCCCGGAGCGAATGTACGGCATCGACCGTCAGCAGCACTTCGGGTGCGCTCGGAGAAGGGTGCGTGACCAGGCGTGCATGCGCGCTGATGCTCTCTACCTCAGACGGACAGGGTCCGAGGTTATACCGCGCCGGCTGGAACTTCATCAGACTCCTTTCAGATAGTCCTTGGTTTGAGCTAGGTGAGATGTAGCAAGGCACGTGCCAATCATCGTCGCGCTGTGAAGGAGACTCGATTCCATGCGGACGGTGCGCGCGATTGATCGATTTGGGGGCAGGCGTAGTCACCGCAACATTCGCAGCAGAACCGCTAACGTAGGTGCTTGGGCAATTGCGGCTCACGACCGACCAGGTCCGCAAAGAAGGGGCCGCAGTCCTGGCCGTTACGGCTGGCGTCAAGCCCATCGAGTGCTTCCGAGATCAGTCTTGCTTCATCCTCATCCAAGAGTCGCACGGCGGTGTCGATATGAACGAGCACCCTGGCGCCGACCGGGGCGCAGTCGAGCAGCATGACCGAGACACGCCGCTGTTCGTTGCGATACTCACAAAGTGCCGTGATGTCGTCCGTCTCAACAATCGTCATTGGTAAGCCAAGGCACATGATTCAATCGCGGGCCGCTAGATCGGCTGCGCTCCCATCTCATAACTTGCATGGTCGATATTGTTCGCCAACAGCCGTTCTGATGCAGGCAGCGGCGTCGTTCGCAGTGTGGCCGGCGAGCCCCACTGCGCCAGGAGTTCGCAAGCCAGTTCGATCGCCGGCGCAATCTGCAAGCGCACCGGAGCTGTCAGCGGACCGCCCCAATGCTCCAGGTCCCGCGCCTGACATCCGATGAGAGCGAGGTCTCGCGGGCAGCGACCAAGCAGATCGGCTGCACTCAAGACCTCCTGAAAGCCGGTCTGATGTAAGCTTATCTTCTTGGCGCCAGCAAATTTTGGCACCTCGGCATCCCGCATGAGCTTCAACTGTCCGGGCTGGAGTGCGAAATCGATGGCATCGAACACGATCAGGCAATCAGCCTGCTCAAGATAACTGACGAGGTAGAGTCCCTGCGTGCCGCCATCGAGGATGGTGACGTTGTCAGCGACTACATAGCGGCGATGGAATTCCTCTACCGCCCGCACGCCGAACCCCTCATCGGCCCACAGGATATTGCCGATGCCAAGCACAAGGATCCGTTGCTTGTTCTCCGGAACTAGTAACCGCTTGCCATTCAATCGCGAAACTCGCGCTCACCTGAAATCATGGAGGAGATGCTCCGGCGCGACATGATGTCCTCCCGAATCACCGCGTAGATGTGAACCAGCACAAAGACCGCGATCACCCACAGGCCGAGATGATGCCAGGTATGGACGTCCTGGCTATTCGGCCAGATTGAAAACACCCAACCGAACAGCCTGTCCTGCCAACTGTCGCTACCGGCGTCCTGCCCATAAAGTGCAAAACCTGTGACGATCATGAACGTGATCGTTTGCGTAAACATAAGGAACATTGCGAGCTGAGCCAGGGGGTTGTGCCCGACGCGTCTATCGGCCTCAACTGCAAGGAACGCGTACCAGCGAATCTCGTGGTGCACCTCGCGCCAAAAGCACCTGCGCCAGAGCGGAACACAAAAGATCTGCATGGCATATCGATTTCCGATCAGGGCCGAGTAAATGCGCAGAACAAAGCCGACGCTGAGGACATACCCTGCAGAGAAATGCGCAAATCGGATATAGCCGAACAGGAAATTGCCGCTTGCCTGTCCCGACATCGCCGGTGTGCCCGTTCCGATCAGATAGCCGGTTAAGGCCAGCATCAGAACGGCCGCCGCATTGACCCAGTGCCACAGTCGCACGGGCGCGTCATAAACGTAGGCGTCGCGATCGCCGATGCCGCGCTCGGTCGGTGCCGCATCGACAGCAGCGGGGGGCTGCCGAGCCTCGTTTCGCATGTCCCTAACGAACACTGACTGAAACCATTTCTTGGCCGTCAGGACTCATCACATGGGTCGAGCACGCCAGGCACGGATCAAAGGAATGGATCGTACGCAAGATCTCCAGGGGTCGCAGCGGATCGGCCAACGGAGTGCCGATCAGCGAGGCTTCAAAGGCGCCAATATTGCCCTTGGGATCGCGAGGAGATCCGTTCCATGTCGTCGGCACGACACATTGATAGTTGTCGATCTTTGTGTCCTTGATCTTGATCCAGTGTCCAAGCGCACCGCGCGGCGCCTCAGCGAAACCGTAGCCCATGGCCTCCTTGGGCCAGCTTTCGGGCTTCCATCTTGCGACATTGGCAGTTGCCGTATTGCCTGCCTTAATGTGGGCGACCAACTTATCCTGGAAATAACGCAGCTGATGCGCCGCCCACTGACATTCGAGTACCCGCGCCGCGGTACGGCCAAGCGTCGAGAACATCGCCGTCAGGGGAAGATTCAGTCCCTTGAGCAGTCTGTCGGCCGGCTCCTTGAACTCGGCTTTGCCCTGCGCATAACCGATGATGTATCGCGCCAAAGGCCCGACCTCGACGGCGTGGCCGCGCCAGCGCGGCGCCTTGATCCACGAATACTTGCCGCCTTCGTCGAGTTCCTTAATATCAGTCTTACTGCCCTTGACTTTTGGCCCGAGCTCGAAACTCGGTTCGGTGATACCATCCCATGGATGCAGTCCACAGCAATCGTGCGGGTATTTATACCACGAATGCGTGACGAACTCCTGGATCTGCTCGGGATCACTATGGTCGATCGGCAATATCTCCGAGAGGTTGCCATCAAGGATCACGCCGCGCGGCAGCTTGAGATTGTTCGCAGAACAGTCGTTGGCGTTCTCGAGGATGTCGCCATAGGACATTACGCTTTTGCTTGAAAGTCCGCCGCCATGGAGCCAATCCTTATAGAACGAGCCGATCATTGCGACGTCCGGCAGATAGACCTGCTCGACAAACTCGATCGAACGGTCGATGATCGAGGACACGAGATTAAGGCGCTCCATGTTGATCGCACCCACCGCACCAGTTCCGTCGATGTTGATCGCGCAGGGCACGCCGCCGACCAGCCAATTCGGATGCGGATTTTTGCCGCCATAGACGGCCTGTATTTTGACGATCTCCTTCTGGAAGTCGAGCGCTTCCAGATAATGTGCCAGGGCCAACAGGTTCGCCTCCGCTGGCAGCTTGTAGGCCGGATGCCCCCAATAGCCGTTCTTGAAGGGACCTAGTTGCCCTGATCCAAAGAATTTAGTCAGCCTGATCTGCAAATCCTTGAAATAGCCAGGGGACGACAATGGCCACGGCGAGATGGACTGTGCCAGCGCAGAGGTCGACTTGGGGGCGGCCTTGAGCGCGGATACCACGTCGACCCAATCGAGCGCGTGAAGATGGTAGAAATGCACGAGATGATCATGCACGAGCAAGCACAGCTGCATGATATTTCGGATCGAATTGGCGTTCTCCGGAATCGTGATCCCTAACGCATTCTCAACCGCACGCACGGAGGTCAGCGCATGGGTGCCGGTGCAGACACCGCAAATCCGCTCAGTAAACGCCCAGGCGTCGCGTGGATCGCGCCCGCGCAGGATGACTTCGATGCCACGCCACATCGTCCCGCTCGAAACCGCATTGCGGATCACGTTGTCGGAATCGACATTGGCTTCGACACGCAGGTGGCCTTCGATGCGCGTCAACGGATCGATGACAATTCGCTTGCCCGAGCGATCGAGATTGAACACATTTGATATCTGTCCGGCCACCGTTACCCTCTTCTCAATTTCGTTTACTTGGGTGGCGCGCTGCGATCCGGCTTGGTCAACCGTTTCACGGCGGTGACCGCCGCATGGGCGGCGACGGTCAGCCCAACCACCCCGGCAGCAGCCATACCAATCTGATCGGCGTTCTTCTCAATGCCGAACTGCTTGATGGTCGTGAGTCGGTCGTAAAATGAACCCTTGTCCCAAAAACCGTCTTCGGAGCAACTCAGGCAGCCGTGGCCAGATTGAATCGGAAATGAAACACCGCCGTTCCACCGAAGGGCCGAACAGGCATTGTAGGTGGTTGGTCCCTTGCAGCCCATCTTGTAGAGGCAATAGCCCTTGCGTGCGCACTCATCGTCCCACTCTTCGACGAATTGGCCGGCATCGAAATGGGAACGTCGATAGCATTTGTCGTGAATGCGCTCGGAATAAAACATCTTGGGGCGCCCTTGGCGATCGAGCTCCGGAAGCTTTCCGAACGTGGTGATGAAAGTCACCAAGCCGCTCATGACCTCTGCGATAGGCGGACACCCGGGCACCTTGATGATCGGCTTGTTCTTGATCACCTGATCGATCGGCGCAGCGCCAGTCGGATTGGGCTTGGCCGCCTGGACGCATCCCCAGGATGCACACGTGCCCCAAGCGATGATCGCCATCGACTCTTCAGCCATCGACCTGAGCTTTTCAACGAATGGCTTGCCGCCGTCGATGCAGAACATACCCTCCTGCTTCAGCGGCGGATTACCTTCGACCGCAAGCAAATACCTGCCTTTATACTTGGCGCGGGCTTCCTCCAGGATGGCTTCAGCCTGCTCTCCTGCCGCCGCCATGATCGTATCGTCATAGTCGAGCGAAATCATCGACAGCAGCGTGTCTTTGATCAGCGGATGGGCCGAGCGGATAAAGCTTTCCGAGCAGCAGGTGCACTCGAGCCCGTGCAGCCAGATCACGGGTACGCGCGGTTTGGTCTCCAGGGCGGCGGCAATAGTGCTTGCGGCAAGCGGACCAAGTCCCAAGCTTGCGGCCGTCAAACTGCAGAATTTGTGGAAACTACGACGCGTGATGCCCTGGCCTCTGATCACGCTATAAAACGTCTCCGTTGCCCCACCCATGAACCCTTCCATGTGAGTCGTCGTCGGCAGTAACGAACTGCTGACGCAGCAGCAAGAAACAGGCCATCGGAGCGCAACGCTTGACCGGGTGGCCAAACCAGCCTTTCGACTCTTGCCCTATCGGCGGGCGAACCAGCAAGCCCCAGGCGCGCGCCGTCGAGCCCTGTCATGCCAGTGATGTCGGGCTTTGAACGTCGATGTGAGAACTTGAACAGAGCAGCACAATGATTTGCCAATCCTGGCGACCACGTCATACTCGCTTTTGCGTCGGAACACGCGCGCGCATGCCCTAACTAAAAGGAGTGGAGCAGGTGACGAGCACCGCGCCAGCCGTCCGTCTCAATCAGACTTGTTCTCCGCGGACCAATTGGGGGTCGACCGCGTCCTTGTCCGACTGCGGAAACACGCCAAAGTGGCAGCCCAGCGCCGAACAGAGGGCGATACCGAGTCGTGCAGCGCACATGCTTTAATTTGCAAGGCGGATCGATCCGATCTGTCTGTCTTGCAATGTGGCTACGCACGGCATCACCACGGGATCGGGTGCGAAGGGCTGGATGTTCTTGAGTCTAGGAGCGCACCGCGCGAGCCAATCGATGGCAAGCCGCGGTCCTCTTAGCGTATCACGACACCGCACTCGCCTCGAGAATCGCTTCGCGATGCGGAGGCGTCGCGTTCGTCCTAGCACCGCGCAATCCGGCCGAGGATAGTGGGAGCCGGCGCTGACGTTCAGTCATCGGTGTCCAGCTCACCGGTTTCCAACCACCCCAAACTGTCGTCGGGCTCTTTCAACGCCGGGCGAACTATCGAATTATTGCGGCATAGACGATGTACTGGACTTGTTCGCGATAGTACTTCCGGATTTCTCCGGGCGCGGCCGTTCCGACCACCACGACCAGACGTTCCTTTGGGTCGCAGAAGAATTGTGTTCCGTAAGCGCCGGTCCAGGTGAACTCACCTGGATTGCCCGGAACCGCCGAGAGACCCTCTCTTATGCGTACAGCCACTCCGAGTCCAAAGCCGAAGCCGGCACGATGTGCCTCCACATTGGAGACCTTATTCCTGATCTCCGGCCCGAGGTGGTTGGAGATCATGTGGCGCACCGTCTTCGGGCCGAGAATGCGCTGCCCATCGAGCTCCCCACCGTTGAGCAACATTTGTCCGAAGCGCACGTAGTCACCGACTGTCGCAAACGCGCAGGCTCCTCCGCAGTCAAACTTTGTCGGACTCTCGAGGAGCTCGATCTCTTGTGGCTTTCCCGTCAGCGGGTCGTCTGGAAACGGATGCGCGAGGCGCTCGCGTTGCGATATGGACAAATGGAAGGTGGCATCCTGCATGCCGATCGGCTTCCACAGGTTTTTGGCAAGATAGTCACCCAATCGTTGTCCGCTGACCTGTTCCACGACAGCTCCGAGCACGTCGGTTGAGAAGCCGTATTCGAATTCCGTCCCCGGTTGGCGGGCTAGCGGCAACTTGGTAATGGCATGGATGAAAGCCTGCTTGTCGCCCTTTACCGGCGGGGCTGCAAATTCCGGGTAGAGACGCGCCACTTGGTCTGGGCTATCTGGAGGCGCGCCATAGGTGAGACCTGATGTGTGTCGATAGAGATCGTGGATGTAGATCGGAGAACTCTGCCCTAGATATTCTAACGAACCGTCAGGCCGTGGCACCGCCACCTTCATGTTTGCGAATTCCGGGTAATAGTCCGTAAGCCTGCCCCGTAGAGGCAGGCGACCTTGCTCCATGAGGGTGAGGCCGGCAACGGCCACCATCGGCTTAGTCATAGATGCGAGCGCGAACATCGCATCGAGCCGCATCGACGATCCTTTTGCAGGATCAAGTTGGCCGTACGCCTTGTAGTGGATCAGCTTGCCGTCTCGGGCGATTGCAACCACCGCGCCCGGCACGCGTTTGTCTTCGATCTCACGAGCGAAGAACTCGTCTAGCTTGGCAAGACGCTGCTGAGAAACTCCGACATCATCGGCCATGACCTCGGGCAGAGGCGCTGGATGCACTGAATTAAAACTGATTCCAGCAACCGCTGCGGCCATAACAAGCTTGTTCATTCTATCCTCGCCATTAGACGGAGCTGGCTTGGGCTGCTCCAGCTCTGGCAAGTCTGGTTTGGCAAGCGGAAAGCCCCTCGATCCGGCTTGGCGTGCCTACGCTCATGTGCTTCTACTGGCACAGCGTCTGTCGAGGAGAGCTAAAGTGAAGATGACTGCAAAAGCGAACATCACCATACCGCCCGCAACCACACTCGCCTCGCGCCAGCGTGATGCTTGGACGTAGTCTATGACGTAGGCTGACAACACCTTAGTGCGCCCGGGAATATTGCCGCCGATCATCATCACGACGCCAAATGTGCCGATCGTATGAGCGAAGCCAATCACAGCGGCTTTGACAAACTCCAATCGCGCCAGCGGCAAACCGATTGTAATGAAGGCATACAATGGAGAAACCCGCGCCGCAGCTTCCAGCGGAGGGCCGCCCATCGCAACAAAGGCGTTGCGGATTGGCTGCACCACCAAAGGCAATGCCGAGAGCACCGATCCGACTACGATTCCTGCGAAGGTAAAGGCGAGCGAGCGTTCGCCCCAGAAAGAAGCGAGAAGCCCGCCCGGCCCGCTGGGGCCGAGCAGCACGAGGACGCAGAAACCGAGTGCCGTCGGCGGCAGCACCAGCAGCAGCGTGATGATCGCTGCCACGGCCTCGCGCAGAGCAGTCTTTGAACGCGCTAGCCACCACGCGAGCGGCGCACCAATCACCAGGAGGATCATGGTCGTCACGCTGGCGAGCTCGACCGTAAGCGCAACGGATTGCCAAATCTCTGCCGAAAACGCATTCATCGCCGTCAGCTCCCCAACGAGAGACGGCCGCCGTCTCGGGGCAGTGATCGCCTGCAGGTCCGGCGCGCCGAGGCATGGGGCCCACAGCGCCTCTTAGTCGCGCGGAACTTCGTGGCGGCCACCACGTTGACGTGCGTCGTTCTCGCAACCAAGAGCAGCGTCGCAAGCTTCATAGGAAACTCCTGTTACGGGGCCGCTTCGACCGATCTTGACGGACCGATCTTGACGGCGGCAGCTCCTCGCTCATCGTCCAGCAATCCCTGTGCCGCTTGCGCAATCTGGTGCACCCTAGGCCCAACGTGAAAAAAATACGCACGGACGACGAGTTCGCGGTGGAGTTGATCCTGCGCTCTGTCAGGTTTCCGGCATCTTTGTTCCCGAGCAGACAGCGACCGCACAATGACTGGCGGAGTTTGACACCCTCAGGGTTGCTATTGGATCTTACGGCGCTTGATGATCAATCGACGCGATCCTCAAGTGGATTCTGTTTCGAAAAGTGCCCCGGCCGCTTAAAGTTCGCTCGAACGCGGGCGCGGCTGAGCGCGAGCACAACCCGCCCCATTTCCATTTACGATAATGGACGCGGGCTGGTAGCAAGGATATCGGAATTAATGCCTTTGCTTGACAGTGCCGGAAACGACCATCAAGCAGAGATGCCTCCATCCGGCAATCATGTGCGCACCATAATCAGCGGCCGCATAACCTTGCGACATGCAGCTAGTTGCGCTGGGACCGGGACCTGCCGCCAAGAACGGTTTGCAGCGAGCCTACAGAGCGTCCGGGAGGTGCCGTAGGTGATAGTGCTTCGGGCGCGAATATCTTTTCGTTCGCGCGTTTCTGCGACTCGCCGAAGAAGACGTCACGGTGGTCAAGATCAGCGTCGGTCTTGACGATGTCGATGGTGCAAACGCCACACCCGCGGCGCACCAATTGCCGAAGCGCGCCTCTGCGCGATTTGCGATAGTGGCAGCCCCCCGGGGTGCATGGATAGCGTGAAGGCGCGTTGCTCAAGCATCGTGCATGCTTGGACAATCCGATAAAAAAACGACGGAATCAGCGCGCCCATTCCTCTTGCTCCGCGCCGCATGCGCTGTGCTCGGAGATTCTTATCAAACCACGATTCGGCTCTGTAGTGCGCGCCCACATGCGGGAGCTATAGAGCATGTGCGGTATTCCCATTTCTGGCCAACCGCGCGTCGAGCAGCGACGACGGTAGCCCCGTCTTGAGGGGCCACGTTGCCGCTGAACTCGGCAACACACGGCAGGACTCTCAAGGGCCATAAGATTCCTTCTTCTTGGACGACCTCTGCGGGCTCCCAGATGTCCGCCTTCTGCTGAACTGTGCGGTCACTTCACCTGGAGACAAATGCCCCGCGAACGGACATGCTTTGCCGCTAGCGAAAATGTGGCGCCTCCATCACAGAATTTGGAGGCAATCGGGTTTCAGATCTTCTGATGTGCCAGACTTCCATCGTGTGAATGCCTACGATCGAAACTATCGATTTTACCAATCTCACGCAGTGTTGCATCAGTCTCATCAGTCGGCGCATACCGATCACGCCAAGCTTCTAGGTCGAGACGAGCCCGCGCTACCCCCGGCCGACCAAAGATACGCATTATGCTGCAACGTCATGTTCGGGCTTGCAACCGTGGTCCGAGCACCTGGACCGAGCCAATGGCCAGAGACGGCTTATCCGCGGACACTTGATTCGCCGCAGATCGGACATCTGGTGCATATCTTGCTTAGCGAAAAAAGATAACGTAACTGAACGCCTGCCTTTGGGATGACGCGCCGCCTCTCGGATCGTCTTCACTCGACACGGCTAAAACAACGAGCCTCGCATGAATGCTGTCGCCTCTCAACGACGCGGCGGCTTGCATTCGTGCATATTCGGGAAGGAAGCGTCATGACCACCATGGCAACCGCGGCACCCGCGCGCGCGTCGCAGACTTGGTATAAGATCCTCTACGTCCAGGTGTTGATTGCCATCGTGGTTGGTGCCTTGGTCGGTTGGCTGTGGCCATCTGTCGCGACCAACGATTGGGTCAAGGCGCTCGGTGACGGATTCATCAAACTCATCAAGATGGTGATCGCACCGATCATCTTTTGCGCCGTTGCATCCGGCATCGCGCACATTCAGGATGCAAAGAAAGTCGGTCGCGTGGGCGTCAAGGCATTGGTCTATTTCGAGATCGTCTCCAGCTTTGCGCTGCTATTGGGCCTTATTATGGGTAATCTGATCCAAATCGGTCGTGGCCTTGCACTCAAGCCGGACGCGGCAGCGGTCGCCAATTACGTCAAGCAAGCGGAAGCGTCTAAGAGCGTCGATTTCATCCTCAACATCATTCCCGATACCGTGGTCGGCGCGTTCGCTCGCGGTGATGTTTTGCAGGTACTCCTGTTCGCGATCCTGTTCGGTTTTTCTCTGATGGCACTAGGAGAACGCGGGGAGCGGCTGCGCGGTATGATTGATGACGTCGCGCACGCGGTGTTCGGCCTAATCGGCATCATCATGAAAGCGGCCCCGATCGGGGCCTTCGGCGCCATGGCCTTCACGATTGGCAAGTTCGGGCCGGCAGCGCTCGGCAATCTGATCGGTCTGATCGCGCTATTTTACGTGACGGCTGCGCTTTTTGTGGTGGTGGTGCTCGGCGTTATCGCACGCATTGTCGGCTTTTCGATTTTCAAGTTCATTGTCTATATCAAGGACGAGCTTTTGATCGTGCTCGGCACTTCGTCCTCGGAAAGCGCGCTGCCGCAATTGATGGAGAAGCTTGAGCGGCTGGGCTGCTCCAAGCCCGTGGTCGGCCTGGTCGTCCCAACTGGGTACTCCTTCAACCTCGATGGCACCAACATTTATATGACGCTTGCCACATTGTTCATTGCCCAAGCGCTCGGAGTCGATCTCACCTTTGGCCAACAGCTCACGATCTTGCTCGTGGCAATGCTGACCTCCAAGGGGGCAAGCGGCGTCACCGGCGCGGGCTTCATCACGCTCGCCGCAACATTGTCGGTCGTCAACCCAGCGCTAGTACCGGGTATGGCAATCGTGTTCTCGATCGACAAGTTCATGAGCGAGGTACGCGCCCTTACCAACATCACTGGCAATGGCATTGCAGCCGTGTTCGTATCCTGGTGGGAAGGCGAGCTAGAGCACGCGACGTTGCAGGCCCGGCTTGACCGGCCTACCACTTTCGACACAGGGCGGTAGACCCCGAATGTTGGTCGCCGTCATTGCAAGACGCGTCGAATTCAAGCGCAACCGCATTTACGATACTTCGTAGTTCAAGTCGGCACCGTGCCTGATCTGCGAATCGGAGCTTTCTCCCACGGCATCCCAGAACGCAGCTCTTGCTCCGCGTTACGCCCCCGGCGGTCGCCGGGGAGGGGTGACCGCACGCGATGAGGAGCCGCAGTTTTAGAAAGTTATTTTCAAGCGTAATCCTTCGAGGTCAGGCTTCTGGCCAGCCGAGCGCCCGTGCAACATTGCCGAGCCAGGCAGGAAGACTACGAAGGAACGTATCCAGCGTGACGGACCAAGGTGTTGGCCTGCCCACAAATGCCCATGTGCGTGGTCAACACACTTGCCTCGCCCGGCCGACGTGGCGGTAGCATCTTCCGCGTGCAACTTAGTACTACGGTGCGTATCAGATCCGATGGATGTGATCAGCGTGGACTAGATTGTCACCTTGACTGAGACGAGGCGGCTCGCAGAAGCAAGTGTCGGCTCGGCCCTCATATACTCGCTCTGGATTCCGGCTGACGGCTCGTCGGCACCGAGCCTGGGCGTACATGGCCGCGAGGCATAGATAGCAGTTGCATAAGTTCGCCTTGCTATCTCGGCACATCACATTACGCTCCCTTCCGCATGATCGATCGCGAGATGCGTGGTCCTGCAGCTTGCACCTGCCCTTTCCGGGTTCGATAAGGGGGCTGCTTTTTCAGCCGCGACGTCCTGGCTGAACTGAAGTCCTTGTCCTCGTCGTGGATGCCACTGGGTCGCGGCGGCGGTCCTCGGCCGCAGCCTCGAATGCCTGCCCCGAGGTCACCGGCGGCGGAGGGAAGACCGACAACCCAGCCTCGATTGTACAGAGGTCAGCGCGCAATATTGAAAGGTTTAGGACAACTATACGTACGTTTGTAATGCGTCTTCCTTCGGCGCGTGCTGAGTTCAACACTAGGCAATCAATCTCGGAACCGCGCACGAGCGTCTGTCGGCACGGAAAGGATTGCCTTATTTTTGCCTAAAATGTTATAGCTCTCCCGCCGGAGAAAAGGCCGGACGATATAAAAATGCCTAGCCAGATCAGCAGCTTGAAAGTTTCAGCACCTCAGTTTACCTTCGGCAGCATAACGTTAGCCGTAGTAACGCTGGCTTGCCTGTACCTTCACGCGCCGTTCGCTGCGACGGCGTTCGCCTATTTGTTAGTCGTATTGCTGTTTTCGTTGATGGGCAGCCTCATCGCGTCATCCGCGCTTTGTGTCGTGGCCATCGCAGCTCTCGCTTACTACTTTGCGCCGCCAGCGTTCAGTCTGCGGATCGATGATCCACAAGATCTTCCGGTGGTCGTTGCGTTCTTCATTGTCTCGATCATCGGAACGCACCTGATCGGAAAGGTCCGCCAAGAAAGCCAAGCCGCGCGTGAGGCCGCAGCCAAGCTCCGGATCAGCGCGGCCGATCTGGAGGACCGCGAGAAACGCTGGCAAGCAATCTTTGAACACAATCCAGCGATGTACGTCATGGTCGACGAAGCCGGTACCGTCCTCAATACCAATACGTTCGGCGCGGCACAGCTCGGCTATGCGCGTTCCGAACTGATCGGCCATTCCATCCTGGGAGTCTTTCTGGAGGAGGATCGCGAGTTAGCTCGCGAATGCATTCGCGCCTGCCTTGAAGATATTGGTCAATCGCGAACCTGGGAGGCCCGGAAGGTCAGGAACGATGGCTCGGTACTGTGGGTACGTGAAAATGCCAAAGCCATGCTGTGGGCTGATGATCGGCCTATTGTTCTGATATCCTGCGAAGATATCACGGAACGGAAGCGGACCGAGTTTGCCCTGCAGAGGAGCGAAGCACATTTGGCCCAGGCGCAGGAGCTGAGCAATACGGGCAGCTTCGGCTGGAACGTTGTCACCGGCGAGGTCTTCTGGTCAAAGGAGACGTTTCGAATATTTGAGTTGGACCCGCAGACCGTTCCGTCGCCGCACCTCGTCGTCGAGCGCACCCATCCAGATGATAGGGCTTCGGTTCAAGAGGTCATTGATCGGGCGATGCGAGATCTGAAGGATTTCGAACATGAATACCGGCTGCTGCTGCCGGACGGCTCCGTGAAGCACATCCATGCGCGGGCACGAGCCACGAGAACCGCCAGCGGTGATATTGAATTTGTCGGAGCAGCGACGAATGTTACCGCGGAGCGACAAGCAGAGCAGAAGCTGCGCCGCAGTGAAGCCTACCTCGCCGAAGCCCAGCATCTCAGCCACACGGGCAGTTGGTCCTGGGACGTTCGTGGGCTCGATTTTGTGTATCGCTCCGCCGAGGTCGATCGTCTGTTTGAGTTTGATCCGCAAGAGACTGTATCAATAGAGACCATTCGCTCGCGCATCCATCCAGACGATCTCCCCGGGCTCCAGGAGGTGCAGCGCCAGGCTATCGAGCTCAAGGAAGATCGCTTCGAGTATGATTTTCGACTCCTTCTAAAAGACGGCGGGATAAGGCGCATACACTCCGTTGCGCACATCGTACTCGGCAACGATGGTTGCGTGAGCGAACTGATCGGAACGCATATGGATGTGACCGAGCAATACGCCGCCAGAGAGCGCCTGGAAAACACACTGGCTGCGCTGCGCGAAAGCGAGCAGCGCTTTCGCGATTACGCCGAGACGGCTTCCGATTGGCTCTGGGAGACGGGGCCGGATCACCGGGTTACGCGCTTATCCGAGCACACCAGCGCTGCGGGAATCTTAGCGACAGGATTGATGGGCCTGCTCCGCTGGGACATTGCGTGCGATGTCGAAGAGGAACCTGAGAAGTGGCAGCAGCACCGGGCTACACTGGAGGCGCATCTGCCGTTCCGGGATCTCATCTACCGTACTGTCAACCGGACCGGATCTCCGATCTACGTTCGGACGAGTGGCAAGCCCTTTTTCGATACGAACGGCAAGTTCCTCGGTTACCGCGGCGTCAGCACCGACATCACCGCCATTATTCGCGCAACTCAAGCCGAACAACAGTTGCGAAAGGCACATGCGGAACTTGCGCATGTGACACGTGTAACAACGTTAGGAGAGCTGACAACCTCCATTGCCCATGAAATTAACCAGCCACTCGCCGCAATCATCAGCAACGCCGACGCGTGCCTTGGCTGGATGGGCCGCGAAACTCCCGATCTATCGGCGGCGCGCTCTTCGGTTGAGTGGATCATCGAAGACGCAATACGGGCAAGCGAAGTGATCCGTCGCGTGCGCGCTCTTGCGAAGAAAGGCGAGATCGAGATGGTGCGGCTCGATATCAATGAGGTTGTTAGAGACGTCATTGCGCTGGTGACCCGAGAGCTTGTGAGCCACCAGGTGGCGTTAAGAACCGAGCTGATGGCAGCGCTGCCTACGATTCTGGGTGACCGGATTCAGCTGCAGCAAGTGATCATCAATCTGGTGATGAACGGGATCGAAGCCATGGACGCAGTTAGGGATCGAAAGCGTGAGTTGCTGATTCAGTCGTCTATGGACGATATGGGGCATGTGCAGGTGGCCGTGACAGACTGGGGCGTCGGGATCGCCGAAGATGATGCGGACCGCGTGCTAGAGCCTTTCTTCACCACGAAATCCAGCGGCCTTGGAATGGGTCTTTCGATCTGCCGGTCGATCGTTGAGGCTCACGGAGGACGGCTGTCAGTGGTGCGCAAGCAGGAGCCGGGCGTGACATTCCAGTTTGCCCTGCCGTTGCATGAGGAGATCGTCTCATGACGCGACGCTTTGACTCGTCAAGCAATCCCGAGGCTTCGACAAAGGCCATGGTCTTCGTCGTCGAGGATGACATTTCCATGCGTCGGTCGCTCACCAACCTTTTTCAATCGGTAGGATTGGACGTCGTTGCATTTGGATCGGCCCGCGAAATGCTGCAGAACGCACTTCCGGATGTTGTTAGCTGTCTGGTTCTTGATGTCCGGCTCCCAGGTTTGAGCGGCCTCGAGTTCCAAACCGAACTGGCGAAGTTGAACATACATATTCCGATCATTTTCATTACCGGCCATGGTGACATTCCCATGAGCGTCAGGGCGATGAAAGGAGGCGCGGTCGATTTTCTTACCAAACCGTTTCGCGATCAGGAATTGCTTGACGCGGTGATCGCCGCGACCGAGCGCGACCGCAAAAGACGGGAGGCCCAGCAAACCGTCGCAAACCTGCAGTCCCTTCTTGAGACCCTAAGCCCGCGCGAACAAGCGGTGATGAAGCTGGTCGCTTCCGGCCTGATGAACAAGCAGGTAGCCGCTGAGCTTGGGCTCGCCGAGATTACGGTCAAGATCTACCGGGGACACGTAATGAGGAAGATGCGTGCCCGCTCGCTGGCCGATCTGATCAGAATGGCTGAGACTCTGGGGATCGGCGCCAATCGTCCTGAACAAACCTAAGTATGATTTTACAATTTCGTCCCTCGAGCCCACTTTTCATCCAGGGTGGCTAATGCCTCGGCAGCCGTTAGTCCCGCGCCAGGAGGGATCGTCTTGTCCACGCCTTTGATTTCTGTCGTAGACGACGACGCATCCGTCCGTGCGGCGACGGAGAACCTATTGAAATCGCGCGGCTACATCGTTCAAACGTTTACATCGGCGGAGGACTTTTTGAGATCGCCGCGGTTGAAGGAGACCTCCTGCGTAATTACGGACGTGCAGATGCCGGTTATGAGCGGCTTGGATCTGCTGGCGGAAGTGCGGAATCGCGGTTACGGGGTGCCGTTCATTTTCATTACTGCCTTTCCGAACGATCGCGTGCGCGCCTCAGCTCTGAGCGCAGGAGCGGTTGGCTTTTTGGCCAAGCCCTTCGCCGGACATGCACTGATCGAGCACCTCGATGCCGCACTGAAAGAAAACCGCAACGGAGGATGCACTTGAAACGATCAGCCGGCAGCGAGTCATTTCAGCCCGAATGTCGAGATCCGGTCGCGAGCTCGGTACGATCTTATTGAAGCGGCCTGTGCGAAATCAGGTGGCCCAGCGCCAGTCGATGTCGCATTGCCTTCTTGGCCCGTGAGCTGCCCAGGCATCAGGCCGCTCAGAACGACGTTGCCACCAAGGGTCGGAGTACTTGGCACTTCTAGGCTCCGCTCGTCCCTTCTTTTTGGCACTTCGGGGAACATTGCGCAGAGGGTGTTCGACAAAGCTCAAGCGCGAAAGTTCTGCGCGAGCTGCTTCCGCCACAGCGCCAGTCGCCGCATTTTTCCCTGCCTGCCATCGCTCCGTGCTTTCTTCAGACCACCCTTAGAGCGGCCTCCTCGACGCTCCCCAACCCCTGCACATGTTAGATGGTGTACAAGACCTCCGCAGCCAAGCCGTCCAGATACTCAAGGGAAACGCGCGGCCGCCAGCGGCGGCCGGGCGCATCTTGTTCTGATCTGACGTAGCCCATCGCCGGATGCGAGCAACTCCATCTATTGGATTGCGCACCGGATCGGCTGCTCAGTAGGAGCGAAGCCGGGCGACGCAGCTGTACTCTAAGCGGTATCTCGCTCAAAAACACCAGGCTCTCTTCCGGCGGCGGGCCGCAATAGGCCGCTTAGTTACTGAAGATTTCGCGAAGAGCGGCGCTAGCTAGTCTAGATGACGATCTTATGTAAGATCCTCTCGTTACAGTTGTGGCGGACGGCGGAGAGGATGACGTTGGCGGCATCGCCGGCGCGGCGTTTGAGGTCGCAGCGGCCGAGGTGACCATCGGTCTTCGATGGCGGAGCGGCCGCCAGCTCGCGCTTGGTGACCCCGAAGACGCCGCGCTTCTGGCCGGAGATGAAGACCCGGCGGGGATTTTATGCGTCATGGCCGCGGTACCCCTTGTCAACATAGGCCCGTTCGATCGCACAGGCGGTGAGTGTCTCGGTGCAATCGATTACGTCCCGCAAGGTGCGACCGTCGTACGGGTTATCGGGTAGCGCACTGGCATGCAGCACGAACAGGCCGCCGGGAGCCCGGCGGTTGTTGGTGACGATGGAGGCTTTGACACCGAACTCGTAAGGCGCGGCTGCTTTGCCCTTGCCGCTGCACTCGACCTCGGAAGCATGGAAGGAATACAGCTTTCAGCCGCGCTGGCGCTGCTGCTGCGAGCGGATCTGGGAAGCCGGCTGAGCGAGAGGGCGAAGGTGTTCTCGAGTACGGCCAGGCCTTCGATCTTGCGGCGGATATCGCGGATGATCCGGCCCAACCGGCTGCGCAGGATGCGAACTGCCGCTGATGCCGCTTGAATTGCTTGGCGTGGGCGTAGCGTCCCGCCATCATGGCCGCGGTCTTGGCAATGCGAAGATAGGACTGCCGCAGCTTGACCCCATGCTTCCTCGCCAGGCGGTTGAGCCCATTGATCGCCGCGTGCAGCAGCTTGACATTGGTCGGGAAGGTGATGGCCTTCGGCTGCACGGCGGTATCGACCGTGACCCGCTTGAAGTCCTGACTGGGCAACGCGCCGGCCTCGTGCACCACCCGCAGGCTCTCGGCCAACAGCAGCTCCGGCTTGTCGCCGAGCCGCTTGCGCCAGTGGCTCAGGTCCGAGCGCTTGTGCAGGAACGCATGCTGAAAGAACTCTTCGCCGGTGAAGTACTGGAAATATAGGTCGTGGACCCAGCGCTCGCCCCTCTCATCGGACAGGCCGTAAATGTGCTTGAGCAGCAGCAGCCCGATCATGAAGCGGTCGCCGTCCCCGGTCGACCGTTCTCGCTATAGAGCGGCGAGATCTCGCCGTCGATCCAGTCCCAATCAACCCACCCTGCCGGCGAGCTGAAACAGCTCGTGCTTCATGTTGATGATCCCTGGCCCGGAACAGATCGCCCGATCCCGTTGCTTTGGGCTTCTTCGGTCGCATCGCCACCTCCGATGCGAGCACGGAATCATGACTGGCGATTCGACCGATTCCTGAAAATGAATTTGCAGGGTTCCGATGCCCGAAACATCAAACTTCTGCAGCCCCAAAACAGGCCACAACGAATAATGCAATCTCACCTCAGTCGCTTAGCCGCTCTTCACGGTCGACGCGTTAAATGGCCGGAAGCGGACACGATGACGCTCGCGCCTGCCATAGGCAATCCGCTCGTGCCGTCTGGCGGCAGTCGAAAACCCCGGCTGCAAGCCGGGGTTTTCTGCTGCGCTATTCATAGCCAACCAACTCTCGTAACCGCCGCGGTGCGGTGAGCCACGGTGCACCTCACGCATTGAGCCGAATTGGATTCGGCTTCGTTCAGTCCTGGGCTCGATCGTAAGCCGCAGGTGTTGGTTTATCTGCGCTCCTGCACCTCCTTTCATGGAGGTGCAGATCTCACGTCACATAAAGTCTCCATCCGAGTCGGGCTCTGAAGAAGATTCGGTATCGCTCTCCACTTTGGAGAGATACCTCGAAGAACTGGTTGCACGCTGCCATCCACCATCCCTGTATCGCCATTGGCTGGACTGGCTGGGATCGAGCACCATATCATTTTGATCCACTTCAACGAAGCCCATTTGTTCTGCACGAGTTCTCGCTTCGTCATTAGCAGGACGCCAGTTCACCAGCGGCCGTTCGCCGTCTTGCCGTAGCTGGTGCTCGAGCAGAATATCGCCAGCGTTGCCGACGAGCGGATGAGCAACCTGAAAATCCACGATCGAGGTGACGTCAGTGCGTCCGGGGAACCGTTCTCGCCACTGTTGGCTGTAGAACTCACTCTCCATGGAAAATCCCGCTTCCGTTCTTTGAAGACCGACGCTCCTGTTTCCTAGTTGGTAGCTGTAATATCGGGCGGCGTCAGAATCCCTTCGGATCCCAAAATTGCTAGCGACATCCGCCGTGCGCCTGGCTCTTTCGGATACATATTCCGAGTACTCCTGCGGATTGTTGGCGATATGATTGATTTCGTCGCCATGAAAGTTCCTCACCTCTCGCCGGAATCTGGCTTGGTCGATTTCAATGACAGGAGGGCTTGAGCTGAGATAATAATTCGGCTGCGACGATGAGCTGGCACCGGACTCGTGCAATCGCATTCTAGCGAACGCGTCGGAAAAGTCGTCGGCATTCCCGTGACTGCCTGAGTGATGATACTCATCATCGGATGGAACACCCGACCAGTTGTTAATTCCATTGTACATGACGACCAGACTCCTATCGATGTCGCATTTTGTTCAGGTCCCTCCGACCTGCCAAGGCCTGTTAGGCCGTGTGGAGCTGATAGGCAGCCTGGCTTACGAAAACCTGACGTGGATCCCTCTAATCGTACTTCACTCTGGCTTGTCACCGTGCTTGCTTCAAAACACTCACGGCTGACACGCTCAAGCCATCGGCATTTAGTTGGCTTGATAAGGCCGAGAGCAAGTCCGAGAATGCCTCTTCACCAACAACTGGGTCGTTCGATGTTGGCCTGCTGATTCAAGCGGCTCGTTCGCGTTCCAACGGCTCGTCGCACCGCCTGATATCCTGTTCTTCGTTTCGATAGTTCAGTGGAGCTCGAGGACGGGCTGACTTAAATAGATTGGCGACGTCCTGGCTTTGACCGGCGATATCGCCTAGCTAATTGCGACTCATGGCAGCAGGCCCCTTGTCAGCGTCAGCGCTCATTTATCCAAATCCGCATTTCGCCTTCACCGCGGTTCGCCCAGCTGAACCAGGGGATGAATGTCAACCGCTTCGGTTCTAGCTGTCCAGGCACCCTGTCGTAATGATAAAGTGGCGCTTCTTCGGATTGCGTGTGTTGAAGTCGCGCTCCGTCCGCCTGCAGCAAAATCTTGCCGTTGAAGAGACCAGTTCCGTCGACAAGGGAAAAACGGCTGCCTGCATGAAGCCAAACGTTGTGTAACTCGGTCCCGTTGTCGACTTCCTCAAGGCAATAAACTAGCGGGCCACGCTCTATGGCCACCTTGCCAGCCAAATTACGAACTTGCGGATGGCCGTAAACGCGACGTACTTGCATCGGCAGCAATAGTTTGACGCGATCTCCCTGCCTCCATGTCCGGTGAATATGCAAATAGCCACTTCGGGGCTCGCAATCGATACGCTCTCCATTCAGACTCGCCTCCGGCGCGCTGCACCATTGTGGTAGGCGCAGAGCGAGTGTGTGGGAAATTGGCAGCGCGGATTCGACGGCGATCTCCACTTCGTCTTTCCAGGGATAGTTGCCGCTCATGAGCAGTCGCAGCTTAGTCCCGCCGACCGGTATTTCCACCCTATTGCCTACGTAGAGATTTACATAGAGCGCATCGGCGCGGGGTGTATAGATATAATGACCAATCGATGCGAAAAGACGTGCGATGTTCGGTGGACAGCACGCACAGCCAAACCAGTGCCTTCGCACCGGCGAGACATGATTATAAATGCCATTGGACCTCAGCGTTTTGGGATGCATTTCGAGCGGATTAACATAGAAATAATGACGACCGTCGAATGCGATACTGCCGAGAACGGTATTGTAGAGCGCGCGCTCCATCACGTCGGCATAGTGACCATCCAGCTCCATCTCCAACATCCGACGCGCAAACATCCTTAGGCCAATGGACGCGCAACTTTCCGCATACGTCGTATCATTCGGCAGATCGTAATCGCAGCTAAACGCTTCGCCCGCGCTCTGCGAGCCGATGGCGCCGGTGATATAGATCTGGCGCTGCACCATGTTTTGCCACAGCCGTACGCAAATCTGACGTTGCTGATCGTTCTGACGCAGCCAGGCAAGATGAGCTACCCCGGTCATGAGGTATACAAAGCGAACCGCATGGCCGGTGGCAGTCCGCTGCTGCGAAAGCGGCAAATGCGCTTGGCTATATGCTTTGTTTCTCAACATCCATGGCGGGCCGCCTGATTTGGTCGCACAGGATCGCCGGCGCTTCTCGTACTCAATGTCGTAAAAATGGGGCTCCGAGCCCCGTTGCTCCACGAAAAAATTGGCTAGCGCGAGATATCGCTGCTCATGCGTCACTTCGTAAAGACGCACTAACGCAAGTTCAATTTCCGGGTGGCCATCGTAGCCATGTAGCTGATCGCGCTCCGGGCCGAAGACTCTGTCGACGTGGTCAGCAAGTCTGCAACCAACCTCGAGCAATCGCCGTTTACCGTCGCCTGAAAGAAAGCGACACCCGCTTCAATCAAATGGCCGGCGCAGTAAAGCTCGTGGCACTCTGCTAGGTTGCTCCAGCGCTCCCGAGGCGCGTTCAATGTGAAATAGGTGTTAAGATAGCCATCGCCACATTGGGCGGTTGCAATCAATTCAATCAGCTCGTCGGCGGCCTTCTCCAGCTCTGGATTGGGTGCCTGGCATAGCGACCAAGCAACCGCCTCCAGCCATTTTGCGACGTCACTGTCCTGAAAAACCGTTCCATGGAACTCGCCTCTTGCATCTCCGGCGGCGATGCGGAAGTTCTCCACCGCGTGGCTCGGGACCGCCTCTGGATCGCGATCGTTCAGCACCTCCCATTGGTAGGGAATTGCCACTTCCCTTACCAACTGCTGACATTTCCCAATCAGTGGATCCAAGACGTGGAGGTTGTGAAGATCGATTTCGGCCACATCCCGCTCACTCATTTCAATCCTCCCTGGTGGGACGGAAGGACGCCTAGCCGGGCAAGCCGACGCACCATGATTGCGTTGCTGGAGTTGCGGCACTGAGGTTTGCAGCTGCACAGTCCTATTCCCGAAGCGAGTGTTGCAGTGATAGAAATTGGAGAGGGTTCTCCTGCGGAGTCGCACTACCAAACATGTGCTGGCAGCGGCTCGTTCGAGGAGCGGGCCAGCAATTCCCATGCCGAAAATGAGGGGTGTTCTTCTGGTCGATCCGATCCGCGGCTCTGCGATAAGCGTCCGTCGCGATCGCTGGTCCACCAACCGGATTAGCCAGTCGAGGTAAATCCCCCATCGCTGCAGCGCTGGGGCGATCCTGGTACACGAACCGATCGGCTGTCCCCAGGGCAGATAATGGCCCACTCGCTGGCCGCAGATACAGCCGGAACACCGCTCCTTTCGTCGCGACCAGCCGCCCGCACCTGATTCGAGGTCTTCAATATGCTGCGCGGGAATGTCAGGTTTCGGACAATCCTTTGATGACGCGTGGCAGGTGGGAGGGGTGCGCAGGGCGTGTGAAACCCAAGTCGGATCGAATGGGCCGCTGCTACGCTGGATTCAACGGAAAAACTGGGCCGTTAATCCTAGCCCCCGGTCGAAGTGTATATACAAGTTGGCCGAGATGGCTCGCATGCTGGCATTTGGAAAAAGTAAGTTGCCGCGCCTACGCCCTGCCAATGAGCCAGCTGCGACGAAGCAGCCCGGAGCTCTTTACGCTGGTCTGCTCGTTGGCTTTGCGAGGATGCGGAGCATCCGTTCTGAATCGGCTTCAGTCTGATTTGGCCCTGTGGGCAGGCGGGCCTCGCTCCCATCGCGTTAGTTAGGGTTACGATCCAAGTAAGAATCAATCTGCTCGTCCAACTGATCGGGCTATGATTGACCCGTTGATGCCGGGAATCGTTCTCCATCGAGACTTACCGTCTGGCCGATCGGCGGAGCCCCGGGGCGGCGGCGATGGCATTGCCTGAGCGAGCAACCAGCAGAAACTACGAGCAACTTCGGATTCAACTGGATCAAGGACTTGTCCTGCTCCGTCATCCACAACCAACGGAACGGAACGCAAATCCAACAGCCCGATACCTTGGCGGGAGGCTCTGCGGCTTCATTCGACAGTCACCGATTTGGCGAGATTACGTGGCTGATCTACATCCGCTCCTCTTACCAGGGCGACGTGGTAAGCCAAGAGCTGAAGCGGAATGGCATAGACCATCGGCGTAAAGTTTGCGACCATCTCCGGCAGCACAATGGTCATGAGTGTGTCCAGCGTTGCTTCCAAAGCGCCCCTCGCATCGGTGATCAGGATGATCTTGCCGCCGCGAGCTGCAACTTCTTGCATATTCGATACGGTCTTCTCGAAGAGCTCGTCGTAAGGCGCAATCATCACCACAGGCACGGCCTCATCGATCAAGGCAATCGGTCCGTGTTTGAGTTCGCCGGCGGCATACCCTTCTGAGTGGATATAGGAAATTTCCTTCAACTTGAGTGCGCCTTCCAACGCCAGGGGGGCGGACGTGCCACGGCCGAGATACAGCACGTCCCTTGAGTTGGCGATATCACCCGCGAGCTTTTCGATCTGCGGCTCGATCAACAGCGCCGCAGCAATCAACCGCGGCACTTCAATGAGCTCGCGCACGAACTTCGATTCATGGATCTCTGACAGCTTACCGCGCTCTTTTCCTGCTGCGACGGCAAGCACCGCCAATACCATCAACTGGCAGATGAATGCCTTCGTAGAAGCGACGCCGATTTCTGGCCCCGCCAGCGTCGGCAGCACGGATTCGCTCTCGCGCGCAATCGTCGACGTAGGGACGTTAACCACAGAGATCGTGTGCAGGCCCTGGCTTTTGGCGTATCGCAACGCAGCTAGCGTGTCAGCGGTTTCGCCGGACTGCGAGATGACGATCGCGAGATCGCCCTCGCGCAAAGGCGCCTCCCTGTAGCGGAACTCGGATGCTACGTCGATCTCGACAGGCAAGCGAGCCAACCGCTCGAACCAGTATTTGGCGATGTGACCGGCATAATTTGCCGTTCCGCACGCAGTAATTGAGATACGCTGAATGGAGTTAAAATCGAACGGCAATGTGAGCGGCAGAGCTACGCGCTCGCCTGCGGTATCAAGATAATGCGTCAGTGTTTTGCAGGCTACTCTCGGCTGCTCGTGAATTTCCTTGGCCATGAAATGGCGATAGTTCTCTTTATCCACAAGCAGTGACGATACGCCGGGCTTTGATGTCTCCCGCTGAACGACGGTGCCGTCTGCGCTATAGATCACGCAGATCGCGCGGGTAAGCACGGCCCAGTCGCCGTCTTCGAGATAGGTAATGGTGTCGGTCAAGGGCGCGAGCGCGATCGCGTCTGATCCTAGGTATACTTCGCCGTTGCCATGTCCAATCGCGAGGGGCGATCCCTTGCGCGCACCGATCATAAGGTCGTCGTGGGCCTTGAAGAGGAATGCAAGCGCGAAGGCTCCGCGCAGCCGCGGCAGCGAAGCTTGTACTGCATCCTGCGGCGAGTAGCCATTCTTGAGATAAGATTCGACGAGATGCGCCACCACCTCGGTGTCCGTCTCTGAGTAGAAGTTGGCCCCATCCCGCTCCAGCTCGGCTCGCAACTCGCGGAAGTTTTCAATGATTCCGTTATGAACGACCGCGACATTTTCCGTCGCATGCGGATGAGCGTTGCTCTCGGTCGGTTTTCCATGAGTCGCCCAGCGGGTATGACCGATACCGGTGCGCCCCTCGGGCGGACAATAGCGCAGCCGCTCCTCAAGGTTTCTCAGCTTACCTTCAGCCCGCCGGAGCTCGATACGTAGCCCTTCGAGCGTCGCAAGGCCTGCTGAGTCGTAGCCACGATATTCCAATCGCTTGAGTGAAGCGACCAACTGCCCGACGACTGGACCACGCCCCAAGATGCCGACAATTCCACACATATCGATTAATGCCGCCCGAGTTCAAAGAGCCTGACGTCCCCGACAGGAAATCTGGTCATGAAATTCGCTTTCGACAAAAACTGACTTTCTCTGGATAGAGACGATGGCGTCGTTGCCGCATAAGGCCGCCGCAAGGATACGTCGCGCAAGTCGTGTGGCGTCACCTTACAACTTCCTGCTCTCGCATTCACCCAACCGTTCTAGGGTTTGTCGCGCTGGTATAATAGGCTCATCAGCCTCCGACGGTTTCCAGCTATGTTGGTCGGGATGAGACTAGACGATTGGTACCGAAGCTCCATTGTACGGACGTAAGCTTTCGATATCGAACTTGTTCGAAGAACTATACCAACGTTTGCTGCGTTCTCACATTTCGTGCTTGCGTCAACCATCCGCTGCTGACGAGCGGGCCGCCAGCAGAAAAGCGATGATCGTCGTCGATGATCCAGCGGCTCAGGCTACAAGTTCCGTTCAGAAGAAGGATCGGGGCATTTTGTTGGGCAATCGTTATTGATGCGCAGGCTCGCCGTGCTCTTGCTTACGTGCCAGAGTTCAGACGAATGCATCAACTACCGCGGCTTCAGCAAGTCACCCTCTTGCGCAATGGTTACACCGAGCGAATGCACGCATGCGCCCAATGAAAGATAGAGGACACAGACTTCGGCCTATCTCATTGACGTTTGCACATAACCGACGTTGGCTTTCGTTTTGAGGCTCGATGGTATTCCCCCTCCAGCACGATATAAATCAATGTATATAGTGTGCATTCCTGCACGATGTGTATGACTAGATCTAAAGATAGGTTTCCTCTGATTGCCAGTGAAGTGCGCCGGCGGATTTCTCGAGAAGCCCGTCTCGCAAAAGACGATTCGAAGGGACGCTTTCTTTCCAGCGCAGCTAAGAGAGACCATGGCGGCTCAGGACTCAAAGCGGCGCGTTGCGCTGATCACCGGCGTGACGGGGCAGGACGGCGCGTATCTCGCCGAATATCTGCTCGGGCTCGGCTATACCGTGCACGGGATCAAGCGTCGTTCGTCCTCGCTGAACACCGCGCGCGTCGACCATCTCTACCAAGATCCGCACGCCGGCAACGTGCCGTTCCTGATGCACTACGGCGACATGACCGATTCGACTAATCTGATCCGGCTGGTGCAGCAGGTCCGGCCGACCGAGATCTACAATCTGGCCGCCCAGAGCCACGTCCAGGTCAGTTTCGAGAGCCCGGAATACACAGCCAATGCCGATGCGATCGGCGTGCTGCGCCTGCTGGAGGCGATCCGCATCCTCGGCATGGAAAAGGAGACCCGGTTCTACCAGGCCTCGACGTCGGAGCTTTACGGGCTCGTGCAGGAGGTCCCGCAGAAGGAGACCACGCCGTTCTATCCGCGCTCGCCCTATGGCGTCGCCAAGCTCTACGGCTACTGGATCACGGTGAACTACCGCGAGGCCTATGGCATGTTCGCCAGCAACGGCATCCTGTTCAACCATGAGAGCCCGATCCGCGGCGAGACGTTCGTGACGCGCAAGATCACGCGCGCGGTCGCCCGCATCGAGGCCGGCCTGGAGGGCAAGCTCTATCTCGGCAATCTCGATGCCAAGCGCGACTGGGGCCATGCCCGCGACTATGTCGAGGGCATGTACAGGATCCTGCAGGCGGACGAGCCCGGCGACTTCGTGCTGGCAACCGGCGAGACGCGTTCGGTCCGCGAATTCGTCGAGCTGGCATTCGCCGAGGTCGGCCGCAGTATCGAATGGCGCGGTAAGGGCGTCGAGGAGATCGGTGTCGACAAGGCCACCGGCAACACCCTGGTGCAGATCGATCCGAGCTATTTCCGTCCGACCGAGGTCGATCTTCTGATCGGCGACGCCAGCAAGGCGCGCGCCAAGCTCGGCTGGGCGCCCAAGACGCCGTTCGCGCAACTGGTGAAGGAAATGGTCGCCAGCGATCTCGTCGAGGCCAGGCAGGATGCAGCCAATGGCAAGCACGGCGTTTGAACTGAAGGGCAAGACGGTTTTCGTCGCCGGCCATCGCGGCATGGTCGGCTCGGCGCTGCTGCGCCGGCTGGCGCCCGAACAGGCCGATCTCTTGACGGTGTCGCGCAGCGAGGTCGATCTGCGCGACCAGGCCGCGGTCAATGGCTGGTTTGCCGCGAAGCGGCCGCAGGCCGTGTTCCTCGCCGCCGCCAAGGTCGGCGGCATAGTCGCCAACAACACGCTGCGGGCCGAGTTCCTCTACGACAATCTGGCGATCGCGACCAATGTGATCCAGGCGGCTCACGCCAATGGCTGCGAGAAGCTGATGTTCTTCGGCTCGTCCTGCATCTATCCGCGGCTCGCGCCGCAGCCGCTGCGCGAGGATTCGATGCTGACCGGCCCGCTCGAGCCGACCAACGAGCCCTACGCGATCGCCAAGATCGCCGGCATCAAGATGGCCGAGGCCTATCGCAGCCAGTATGGTTCGGACTTCATCAGCGTGATGCCGACCAATCTCTATGGTCCCGGCGACAATTACCATCCCGAATACAGCCATGTCGTGGCCGCCCTGATCCGCCGTTTCCACGAGGCCAAGGTTTCGGGCGCCGGCAGTGTCGTGGTGTGGGGCACCGGCACGCCGCGCCGCGAATTCCTCTATGTCGACGATCTCGCCGACGCCTGCATCCATCTGATGAAGACCTACTCCTCGCCGGAACTGGTCAACATCGGCACCAGCGAGGACATTACCATCGCAGACTTCGCACTCATGGTCGCAGCCGCCATCGGCTTTCGCGGCGAGATCAGCTTCGACCCCTCGCGCCCGGACGGCACGCCGCGCAAGTTGCTCGACGTCAGCCGACTGGGCAGGCTCGGCTGGCGCGCCCAGACCTCACTGCAGGAAGGCATTCAGTTGGCGTATCGGGCGTATCTCGCCGACAGCAGATGGACGGCCAGAGTAACCGAATGTCCCGACAAGCGGGCGCAGGGCCGATCCAAGAATTACTCGGCGGTAAATGTGCCAACATAGCCGCGCTAGCCGCTCACGCAGATAATCAACTCGCCGCACAGCTAACCCAGTTCGTTAACAACGACGCTCGGTGGGACGCCCAGCACCGAGTGCCCTGTTGTACCAAAGCCGACTTGCAGGGACGGAGGGATGATCGACGTGCTGTTCTACGCCGATCAAGTTGCGAGCTATCGACGCCCGGCACGAACGCCGCCTTGCGACCGGCCATTAGCTCGACGCGCGGCGCGATTCCCTCTGGGCCGACGCTTAGAGAGACTCTGCCATCACCATCCGCGCCGACAGCGTCGCGATGCACATGAGCACACCTAACATCGCGAACGCCAACGGCAAGCCGACCATGTGTGCGACGAGCCCGATGCTGGCAGGACCGACCAGTATACCAGCATACCCTGCTGTGGTGATGACCGCAATCGCAACGCCTACGGGCATCACTTTCTGCTTGCCGGCACGTCGACACAGTACGGGTACAACATTTGAAACACCCAATCCAATGAGCACGAACCCCGCCATGGCAATCAACGCAATCGGCGCGGCCACCACGGCCAAGAAGCCGATCAAGATTGGCACGGTCCCCAGCATCAACATGGTACGGTCGCCAAGTCGAGCTACCATGGTATCTCCGCTGAGACGGCCTGCGGCCATCGCAATTGAGAAGAGCATACAACCAAGGCCGCCGTGGGCCTCTGCGAGCAGGCCTTGCCCAACGAGAAGCAAAGCACTCCAATCAAGCATTGCACCTTCGACGAGAAAGGTGATAGCCGCGAGTACGGCTACTAGCAAAACACTGCGATCGGGCAAGGCAAACAACGGTTCCTGCCGTCTCGAACCCATGGCGAGCAACCGCGGCCAAGCTGATATAACCGCGATCATCATTAAGGCCGAACAGACTAACGTCGAGATAAGCGGGCCACACTGCAACGAAAGAACCGTGGTCACCGCGGCAGAGCCGGTGAATTCGCCAATGCTGTACTGGGCGTGGAAGCCGGACATCAATGGACGTCCAGCGGCGTGCTCCAATTCGATCGCATGAATATTCATGGCTACATCGATGGAACCAAGTGAAACACCGAAAGCAAACAGCATGGCACCGAGGCTGAGAGGTGTGCCGGCAACTGCAAGCCACGGCAGGATGAGCGCGATGCCAAGCCCACTCGCGATAATGATGGGCTTGCTGCCGTAGCGCGCGTTCGACACACTGGTCAAAAGCATAGCGATGACGGACCCCGCTCCGAGACAGAGTAGCAGAAGACCAAGCACGCGGTTATCCACCTCGAGCCGCTCCTTCGCGAGCGGCACCAAGGGCGCCCAGGCCGCGAGGCCGAAGCCGGCCACAAAAAATGCGAGCCGAGTCCCGAGCAGGCCCGCAGACCAGTTGGCAGATGGTATCACAGGCACTCCTGAGAGGACGGCTCGCGAGCGCGGCTCCCCTCATCCGGTGAAGCTCGATGATGGCGGCCTCAAGTTGATAATCCTCAGCTCTGCAAATGCTATGCCGTCGTAAAACGGGGCCCAGGTCCTGGCGCGAGAACGCCTAAAGAGCGTGATTGTCGAGCACCGTCCGGCGCGTCGCGCAATCTTTCTGGGACAAGCCCAAAAGTGACAATCGTCTTTGCTAGTACCAACGGTCGGGAGCGCAAAGCTCAAGGAACCCCTGTCGGAAAACATACAAAGCCCAACGCGCCCTTCCATGCACTGATTCACCTCGAACACGGTCGTCAGTTTTTATGACATCACTTTTAGCCAATCCGGAAGCTCTCATCATAAGCAACGACACTGCGTTGCAAGATCAATACAACGAGCGTCACTAGCGCGGGCTTTCCAGATCAACACCTAGCTTTATTCGGCACTGTCGCGGAGGCCAAGGCCCCTTCATTCGTACGGTGTGCGCGACGCCTCGGGCTTTGCGTCTGGCTTCTGCGCAAGCGCTTCCGTCAGCCCAATGAGCTCAGCGAACTCCCCTCTCGTTATCTAGGACAGATTGCGCCGAATGCGACGATGCTAGAAGCTGAGCAGGCTGAACGTGCGCGCGGGGATCTCGCGGACGAGCTGAGACGTAATTAAATCCCCGCTGATGACGAAAAAGACATCTCTGCCGATAAAGCGGCGGGGGACGATTGAGCCGTAGTGAAAGGTGATGACCGATGGGACGGCGATCGCGCGCAAGCCGTCAATGCCGGTCCAACACTTGCGAGATCCCATTTATTCCCAACTTCAGGTTGGTGATTCCCTACGCCGTGCCAAATGTCTTCGTATTTCGGGTGATCCGGTCTTAGTGTGCACTGACGAAGATCACCGCCATTTCGGGTCGAACGGCGAGAACATCAGGTCCAAACGTTCTGGGCTTTCCTCTGATATTGGATATCTTGCCCGTGGGCTGGGTTGTCTCTGGAGCAATCAGCTGGATGTCCATGTCGTTCTCGTCGACACCGAAAGGGGCCGCGCGGTGCCGCGACGACATCAATTCAATTGGCCCTGCGATCGCTTGGCCGGGTCCAGGACGGGTGCCTTCGACATCAAGGCGCCCGCTGGCATTGTTCAAGCGCTTATACCCGCGACTTGCCGACGTCGCCGATCTGACCAGCTCGAACGGCGCCTGGTGAGGAACGAGTATAGTAACCAAAGATCGATCAATATCGTCGCGGCCATCACGCTATACGCCCATGCGCTCTGCATTAGATTGAGCTCGATCAGAACCCGTGACAAACCGAAGCCCACGATCCAAGCATCGAAGCTCATGCAGATGCGTCGAAATATCTCCGGATCAAGTCGGCGAATGACGTAGGATCCCAGCGGGATGCCGAATACAACGCTGGGCACCAAGACATGGAGAAGAGCGCCGCTTTCGGAAATGAACAGACCGAGCTTGTGATAGATGAACGCGGTCACGCTCGATTCCGCCACGCGTACCAGGGCAAGGCTGGCGCGAAATTCGTTTTTAACCAGGCCCTGATTATTAAACAGCATCGCCAAGGGCGGGCCGGAGATAGTCGTCACCGAATAGAGGATGCCCAGCATCGATCCGAATGGCAGACCGATCAGCCAGCTTGCCTCGATAGGGCGGCGCCAACCGGCCGCTTGCAGCAGGATCAAAGGTAGAATGATCGTGAAGGTGGCTAATTTGATCCAGCCGGGCTGCAGTGAAGCCAATGCATAGCCGCCAACCGCAATGCCCGGCAACAGTCCAACCAAGATAGGAAACACGCGCCTCCAAACCGCCGGTGCGCCCTTCAGATTGATGACGAGCACGTAAACGTTGACGAAGACTTCGACGATGACAATGGCAGGATTGAGAACGCGATTGGTGTAGAAAACCAGCGCAAGCGGCACAGTGAGCGACGAAAAACCGTAGCCGATGGCTCCGTTTACGAAAGCCGCAAAACACGTCGTTGCGGCCAGGAACCAGATAGAAGCATCAAACCCAGGCATTTCCTTAACTTTCTCACGCCAGAGGGCGCCCAATCCCGCCAAGGAATCAGACGTAAACATTGGTCTTCAAGATTGCGAAAGATTCTGACCACTCGCTTACGAAATCCGGCCGTCTTGATAATGGCGATGACCGCGGTCAAGTGCGGAGCTTCTACATTTGCTCCCTGTTATGGGCTGCAGTTGTGCAACAGAAAGTGGCGCTGTACTTCCCGCTACCCAACTACATCACTCAGCATGGGCCTCTGATTGCTCCACCAATGGGTTTCGTATCGAAACCTCAACTGCGTCGGCATCCGTATAAGTGCGGACAACCAGTTCTCCAACCCCACAGAATTTCCCTTATCGGCAGCACTTGAGGCGGATCAGACTGGAGTTTGTCTATTTCAGCTAGCAATTCAAACGCGATCGGATGAGAGAAAGTAAATTTTCTATCATCGCAATTTGCGACGATGCGAAAGCTGCTTTTGCTCGAGAGCACATTAATTCGCTCCGCGCCTGGCGGTGAGCCGGCGTTCGGCTGCGGTGAATGTGCGGCAATTCATCGTGGCGAAGCAGCATCGGATTGCTGATGCGTTCTTTAAACGCCCGATACGCACCAACCTCGGCAGCAATAGCGCGAAGATCTCGATGAAACGGAGCGTTACGACTCTCCTAAGGCTCCGCCGTTCACCACGCCGATAGCTCGAGATGATCTTCTTTCCCTTCTATGAGGTAGTCCTTTGCCGCGGGTTAACGATAGGTCGACAAGAGCACCACGCGAGCGATCATCCTTCGGTCCCGCCGCGAGTTTCAGGGCGCATCAGATCACCACGTTGTGCAAGAAGCGTACCTATCGTAGAGCCCCAATCGGTCGATCCGACCTGATCCTGGCGTCATTGCTCGGCCGGCTGGGCCTCGGCAGCGCTGGTGAGGTCGAACTTGGGGCCCTTCTTCGCCTGACCGACACTCGCATCGGCACGGTGATCGGAGGCGATCGCGACATAGACTGCCGGCAGGACGAAGAGCGTGAACAGCGTGCCGATAGACATGCCCGCGACGAGCACCAGCCCAATTGAGAAGCGGCTCGCGGCGCCAGCTCCTGTTGCCGCCAACAATGGGACCACGCCAGTGACCATCGCCGCTGTCGTCATCAAGATTGGACGAAGTCGGACGCGAGCCGCCATCTCTATCGCCGAGCGACGGTCTAGTCTCTCCTTGAGCTGCAGCTCGTTGGCGAACTCAACCATCAGGATCCCGTGCTTGGAAATTAAACCGACCAGCGTCAGCAGCCCGACCTGAGTGTAGATGTTCATCGTCGCCCAGCCAAAGAATAGTGGTATCAAGGCGCCGACAATTGCCATGGGTACACTGATCATAATAATGAGGGGATCGCGCAGACTCTCGAACTGCGCCGCAAGCACCAAGAATATGACGACCAGTGCAAATGCGAAGGTGATGGCAAGTTGGTCGCCCTCGTGCACATATTGCCGCGCATCGGCAAGGAAGTCGTGGCCGAAACCCGCCGGCAGCTTCTTTGCCTCTGCTTCCAGGAAGTCGACGGCTTGACCGATCGTGACCCCAGGCATCGGCACGGCCTGAAAGGTCGCACAGCTGAGCTGGTTGTAGTGGGTGAGCGCGTTCGGATCAGTCGCAGTCTCCACCGAGACGACGGTAGATAGCGGAAGCATCGAGCCCGTCGCAGTCTTCACATAATAGTTCCCAATCGCTTCCGGAGCCATGCGTTTCTCGCGCGGCACCTGCGGGATCACCTGGTAGGAGCGGCCCTGCAGATTGAAGCGATTGATGTAGTTTCCGCCAAGTAGGGTGGCAAGCGCGTCGCCGATATTCTGCATGGTGATGCCAAGATCGTTGGCCTTGGACCGGTCGACCTTGATTCGCACCACCGGCTGGTTGAATTCGAGGTCAGAGTCGCTAACCATGAACAGACCGCTCTTGCGCGCGGCGTCCTTCAGTTTCGACATCTGCTCGTAGACGAACTGGAAGCCAAGCGTCGAATTGATCACCATCTGAACGGGCAGGCCGTCCGATCCGCCCGGAAGCGCCGGTAAGCTAAAAGCAAATGCGTTAATGCCTTCGATTTTCGACAGCTCGGCTTGAACAAGGGACCTAAGCGCGATCGATGATCGCTCGCGTTCGTCCCATGGCTTCAGCAACATTCCGGCCATGCCTGATTGCGAGCCGCCACTACCGTTGAGCACGAAGCTCAAATCGGTCTCGGAAAACTTTCGGAATGCCTTTTCGAGCTTGGCACCGTAATAGTCGAGATAGTCGATATTGGCATACTTCGGCGCCCTCGTTAGTGCGAATACGATACCTTGATCCTCCTCGGGTGCAAGTTCCTTAGAGGTATGCACATAGAAAAAGCCGACAAGGCCCAGCATGGTCAGCGCAAACAGCCAGGTAATTGGGCGATAGTCGAGCGAGCGATCGAGCTTGCGGCCGTACCAGCGTGTCATGGCAGCGAACACGCGGTTCGCGACTCTTGCAAACCGCCCCTCCTCGGCGCTCTTTAGAAAGATCGAGCACATCATCGGCGACAGCGTTAAAGCGATCACGCCAGACACGATCACCGCCCCGGCCAGCGTGAACGCGAACTCACGGAACAGCGCACCGGTGAGGCCACCGAGAAAGCCGATGGGGGCGTATACGGCCGCCAACGTAATCGTCATGGAGACAACGGGGACCACGATCTCGCGCGCTCCCCTCGTGGCGGCCTGCAGGGGCGGCGCCCCTTCCTCTAGATGACGATGGACATTCTCCACCACGACGATCGCGTCGTCGACCACAAGACCTATCGCGAGCACCATCGCAAGGAGGGTCAGGAGGTTAAATGAGAACCCCAGCGCCAGCATCAAGCTGCAGACGCCAACGAGCGACAGCGGAATGGTGACGACGGGAATGATGACCGATCGCAGCGAGGCCAGGAACAGGAAGATCACTACCACTACGATCACGATGGCCTCGATGAGCGTCTTCTCCACTTCATCGATCGACGATTGGATGAATTTCGTTGAATCGTACGCCACTTTCATCTTGAGCGATGGCGGCAGGTTACGCTCCATTTCTGGAAACAGCGCGCGAACACCTCGCACTATGTTCAGCGGATTGCCTTGTGGACCTGCCTGCACGCCGATGACGACCGCGTGCTCGCCGTTCATGACGGCACTGACGTCTGTCGTCTGCGCGGCAAGCTCGACTGTCGCAATGTCTTCAATGCGCACAAAGCCACCATCATTGGCTTTAACTATCATTCGCTTGAAGTCATCTACACTCCGCAGGTCGGTATTTGCCGTGACGTCGGAGATAGTGAAATATCCCTTGGTCTGGCCGGCCGCCGCCTGGAAGTTATTGGCGGCGATTGCGGCCGAAACATCAGCCGGCGAGACGCCGCGCCCTGCCATTTTCGCCGTATCGAGCCATAGCCGCATCGCAAAACTTTGGCCGCCCAGGATGTCTGCCGCGGCGACGCCGTCAACGGTTGACATAACCGGTTGCACGACGCGCGAGAGATAGTCGGAAATCGCGCTGGTCGTCAGTTCCTCGCTGGAGAAAGCGATATACATGACAGCGGTGGCCTGACCCGTTGCCTTAGTGACGACTGGATCGTTTGATTCCTTCGGGATTAAATATTTGATTGAGTTGACCTTAGAAAGCACCTCGGTGAGCGCTTCGTGGGGATCGACATTCAGCTTTACGTAGACTTGGATCGTCGACGTACCGAGTACCGATGAGGAAGTGATGTAGTCGACGCCCTCGGCGGAAGCGACGGCCTGCTCCAGTGGAGCGGTGATGAACCCCTGGATCATGTCGGCGGAGGCGCCAGGATAAGAAGTCGTGATATTGACGACCGTATTGGACAGCTTGGGATACTGCCGGATCGGCAGAACGGTGGCCGCACGAAGTCCGATCAGCAGGATCAGGAGACTGAGGACGACAGACAACACCGGGCGTTTGATGAAAAGTTCGGTAAATGCCATCTGGACTCGCATTCAAGGTAACGCAAATCGCGAGCAGGTCGTGCTGCCCGCGGCTAATGCGCGTAAAATTTGGGAACTGGAAACGCCCGATCCAAAGGCACACGCTCCCAAGCAGGGAGCTCAGTCCTGCGCTTGTTACATCGTGGTTGCTTGGATGAACATCGGTCCTACCCTTCTCATCACTGACCGCGACCTCGAATTGCGGGAGCACCTCCCAAGTTAAACATCCATGTCTTTTTTGCGCCTAAACAGCCTGCAGGCCGCATCGAGACGTGGAATTGAGCTCACCTGTTTCCATGTAGTTTCGTCCTCAGACCTTGATGGAACACAATGACTTCCAGCAAGGAATCAAGCCAGCTCAAGGCTTCGCTTCGATCGCTCGTTCGAATGATCCGGCTTCGATGTCGAAAGTAGAAACGATCTGATGGATGCTCAACTCTACAAAGGTGAGTGGGTAATATAGGATGGGCTGTCAAACCTATACCAAGGTTTTGTCGAAACGGAACGGTGAAGCCTCCATCGCCCGCCTCAACACCAGTTAAGAGCTCGCCAGGTTGGAAAACCCTATCTTGCGACTCCGCGCCGGCGCAGCCTGCTGATTCTACACACGTCGCGCCCTTGATAAGGACACATGATAACTGCGCCAAAGCAGGCCTTCGGACCGAAGGCACGCTTCGAGTTACAGACCGGGAAAGGAACGTATGCGGAGAAGTCCGAAGCGCGGGTGCGGAAGTATGACTGAACCTTGCGGGAGCGGCAGACAACCTGTAACGATGCCAGCATGCCGCGCCGCCGCCTTTTAGTAGCGGGGCCTGTAGCTCAATGGTTAGAGCCAACCGCTCATAACGGTTTGGTTGCAGGTTCGAGTCCTGCCGGGCCCACCAATTTCGTTGAATAATAATATGTGAGGACACTTTTAGAACGACTCAATTTGCTCTTTTAGAGCGACTCGATTTCGTTTTACGAACGACTCGTCACTGAGACGACGGCCGAATCTCCGCTCGTTTCTTTCCCGAGATTTGAGCTTGAGAAAACCGAGGGTGGTGCCCTCAGGAAATCCGCCTCATGAAACCTGCTGGTCGACGTGGCACCACAACCGGCGATCCGGGCTGGTCGAACTGCGTCTCCTGCGGCACGGCGGTTGGCAAGTCTGCCCGTTCGCGCGAACACATCATCCGATGTGGCTCCTGAGCGCCACAGGACCCCCATCGCATGATCGCACCGGCCGTTTCTATGCTGCTGCAAACCAGCGAACGCCCCGGATCCATGGCCCGCCGCCGCCTCGCCGAATGCCTTTGGCTAAAGCGGCCAAACCTGACGGCAAGCAGCGGCCTTCTAGCGTGCGTGCGCCCACCGAAGCCGTGATAGCGGCTTCGTCGACATGTCGATGAGGCTCCCTACTCCGCTGCGGTCCCCTCTCAGCCCGCTCGACATGCAGATGCTGCTGCTCGGTGGCGCCGGCATGTCATCCCGACATTTGGCATGATCGGCACCGATCATGTTGCCCACCGTGCGGGCGATCGTGATCATGCCGATCGCGATCATTGCCCTCTTGCCGCCGCCGAACACGCATTTCTGCGGTCCGACTGTAGGCGCTACGCACCCATCGTCAGTACACAAGCGGCCTGTTGCCCCGAATACGATATCCAATTAACACCATAGTTGGTCTCACGGATGAATTCGTCGAAAGCTAGTCTTTCATGCTTCTCGAACCCTACGTAGTTGAAGTATTCGTCAAACGCGATAACGCATCCTGGACGAATCTGAGACTTGAGTCCCGTAAAGATACTTCTAGTGCTTGAATATATGTCGCAATCGACGTGGATGAACGCAACGGGCAGCTTGCGCTGAGCAAACACCGGAATCGTCTCATCAAACAGACCAACAATAAGCTCTACGTTCTGCGGAACGTCAGGCGCCTTGCCTCCACGATCGAAGTCCACTGGAAGGTATCCATTCCAGCGCTCCGGCAGACCATTAAAGCTATCGAAGCCATAAAACTTCCGCTCCGGGAATCGCTGGGCCATGGTGCTGATGGTGTAACCGGCATAGACGCCGAACTCGAGAGCAACACCCGCATCCGCTTTTGACAAGGCATCAAACCTGAACTCATCATGATCGGCAAAAAAGACAGCATCAGGCATTTCTGTACGGATTATCTCAATGGCTCGTTCTTGTGCAGTCACAGACAAAGTACGAAACAAGCTATGATTTGTTCTGGGTAGCCCGTACATCTCCGCAGCGGTTACAAGTTTGCGCAGGTGTTCATTTGCAATGTCCTGCTTGCTCAGCATTGTCGACAAAGCTTTGGCTACCTCGCTGGAAGATTTCGCTAACCGATCAATTGCTGCCAATAGGCAATCATCAACCGTTTCTTTCATCGCGTCATTCCCCTTGACTACACAAAAATCAATTGCTCTCGCCGAGCCTGCCGAAATTATCTCCTCGATCCTCAAAAACGGTTGTTTCGAAGAAGCATTGTCATGAGGCAGGTAAGAGCGACTCGATTTCGGACTATGAGAACAACTGATTTGCTGCTGCGACTACCAATTTCAGCAAAGTCCAAGATTGACGCGGCAAAGATCCCGCCGCAGGTGCAATTCGAAGAATGGCGCCGAATTTCGCATGGCCAGCAGGCGGCTCGCGCCGGTATCAGGCGGGGGATGAGCCAACTCTTCTGCTCGTGCTGCTGCTGGTCACCGCCGACACTCGACGATGCCGAAGACCGGTATGTCGATGATTATTGCGAACAGATGGTGATGCCGTCGAACAGCACGCTCATAGTGCCGCTGATTAGTTGATCATCGGGTATCTGCCACTTTGGCCTCGGCCCCGATCGACGTTCAAATTCAGTCAGGTCTCAGCCGCACTACGTCGCGATCGGGATGGTAGGCCGATCCGAGAGAATCCTGTCGTCGAATGAGATCGAAAGCTTCGTTTTCGATCACCAGAAGCGCGATATCTGCTTCACCGTACCATTTTGCGCTTCGGTCACGGGTAACTAACGCTCGCGGTCTGACAACGGGACACGCCGACGTACTTTCTGACAGTCAGATTTCTACTCAACAGACTTGTAATCCTCGTTCGCTTGAACTCGAGATTGCGCCTGACGGGCCCGTTCGTCGATCGCGCGTCTGGCCGCGGGACGCGCGTCCAATTCCGCGGCAGCGGCGCTGTTGGCGAACGCCAAGCCGTTCCCTCTTGCGGTCCGTATCAGGAAACCTCGCTTTTCGAGGAAGCGGCCTGGTAGTCCGCCCTGATCCTGCAAACCTGCCAGATGTCGCCGCCGATGCGGGAGGCCATATCGGAAGGGATCTGCGGCGGTGCTCAACTAGACCAAAACGAAATGCAACCCGGCATCATAGATGACGGTCGACCAGTTCCTGATAGATCCTAAGAACCTTCCGGTTGAACATATGCAAGGACTTGATGCTTCTCGACCACCTCTACGATCCCACTCTTCAGCCCCGGGGAGGCATCACCTGCCTCACCAACGCCACAAGCCCTTCATCCCTAGTTCTCACGTCGGCGCCGTATCCATGCCGCTGGTGACACGTTCCGCCTCCAAAAGCTTAAGCTGGAACGCCGCCCGCGATCCTGACGGAATGCGCGTTCGAGTCTTCCTCAACGAATCCTTGGGAAATCGCCAGAGCCGAGGTCTCGAAGGCAACGGATTCTTTCCCATTAAATGAACCGGCCCCGCCCTACGCCGGAACGTTTCAAATTGTAGCGAGCGTTCGCGGCACTCGTTCACCGCCGCCGGCCAATCCTCGAAGCACACGCGAGAGCTTCTCCCGCGCACGACGAAACTTTGCCGCAGGCGACGTGCCTGGCCGGCGCCAAAATGGAAGTGCGACGTGTCCTCGGCCCACTCAAGCATCTGCAGGCGGAAACTGCCTTATCGGGACTGCCACGTAATCGTCTCGGGACCGGAAGATCCGGCGGGCTGGGGCACCGTCACCTGTATCGACGTCGAGACCGGCACGTTCGTCGGTAACGCTCGGATCGCCGATCGGTACGATCGTCCGATCGAGGACGAGGAAGTCACGCGGATGGTCGGGGGAGCGTACCGATTGGCCTCGATCGCGGTGGATTTGGAGACGGATCTCCTGTCTCGCCGCAGCAGGCGCATTTCGGATATCCTGCGGACCCGCCGACGTCTCTGGCGTCGCCGCTGCAACGCCCGACTGCACGCCCTCGGCTGATTTTTCGCGCCGCCCGCGTCTTGCAGGGCCGAACCATTAAAATCTTGAGCCGAATGTAGCGCGATCACGGCCACTTCGGGCCGGCCGAGAAATCATCCGGATCAGGCTCGTCCGGATCGACCTCATCTTCCTGACGGCCGGTCAGCCGAGCGCAGGCATCGTCGAGTAGCCGCTGGCCGACCTCCTGCCAGACCGACTCGGGACCGTACAGCCGTAGCGCTAGCGCCCGCCGGTCCTTTGTTCGAATCCTGGATGTCCCGATGGCGCCATTACATTATCTGCCCCTCTCTCGGGAGGCCCTCAATAGCGAGTTCGGGAAGGCAGGCGATGATGAATATCATCATCGACCTCAATATCGAAGCAAAATGGCGGATCCAATTATCGCCAACAGAATCGCTCTTGATCTCGGACGCGCCCTAGCTGCTATTCGACAGATAAGGCTCCGTTTAAGGCGTCCTGAGAAGATGGCGGGAGTCTTGCTGTAGACATGGACGCCGCTGGTCTGATCGAGACCGTCGACCTCCCGACAGCACACGTCCCGGTCGCTCTAGCATCGCCACCGGCAATGGAGAGCTATTCCACAAGAGAGACATCTCATGTGCGCCAAGGTCGGCGATGTCCCCCTATTCGACTTACTCTCCCCCCTCGTAGAAGAGCTCCAGCGGCAGGCCAACCACCGCCTTTCCGATCCAGTCGCGCGCGATCACATTGGACGGCCCCATCGCGATCGCTGCACGAGCGTCGCGATAGGCGCGCTCGATCGGGCCGCGGTGATAACCGTAGCCGCCCGTCACCGTCAGCGCCGTCGCCGCGACCTTGTTGGCGACCTCGGCGGCCTGCACCTTGAACTCGGTCAGCGGGATCAGGATTTCGCTTTGCGGCTTGCCGGCGCGCCAGAGTGCGTCGAGCCTGGCCGCGAGCTCGTTGCGCCACGGCCGCAACGTCTCGACCAGCACCTTGGCCGCGCCGAGCTCCTGGCGGATCGCCTGATAATCCGACAGGCTCTTGTTCCTGTCCTTGTGCACGAAGCTTGTGGTATGGGCGATCGCCGCGTTCAACGCGCCGCGTGCGACGCCTTCCCAGACCGCGCCGAGCCCGATCAGATAGACCGGCGAGACGCCGTCATAGATGATCTCCTTGCCCTGCCCTTCGGCGCCGAGCCGGTCGCGCTGCGGCACATGCACATTGCTGTAGCGGATCGCCCCGGAATGGTTGGCCCGCACGCCCAGCGCATCCCAGGGCCGGGACTCGATGCCCTCGGCCTTGCCGTCGACGATGAAGAAGATGATGTCGGCCTGGTCCTTGGCGCCGGGCGTGCGCGTCTGCACCACGTAATAATCGGCCTGGCCCGAACTCGTGGTGAACGACTTCTCGGCGTTGACGCGATAATCGTCGCCGTCGCGCGAGGCCTCGGACAGATTGTACCACCAGTGCCCGCCGGTGGCGCGTTCGCTGGTCGAATAGGTGCCGAGCAGGCTGCCATTATTCGCCTTCAGCCAGCGCCCCTTCTGATCGGTGTTGCCGAACAAATTGATGGTCTGGGCTGCGCCGACATGCATGACGTAGATGAGCCCAGTGGAGGCATCCGCCTGCCCGATCCGGTACGCGGCTTCCGCGAAGTCCAGATGGCCGAGGCCGAGCCCGCCGAACTGCGGCTCGTTCAGCACGCCGGTCCAGCCGGCCTCCGTCAGTGCGCGAAGATTCTCGCGCGGAAAGCGGCTCTCGCGGTCGTTGCGGTCGGCATTCACCTTCACCGTCGCATCGATGGCGGCATCGAGCCTGGCGTAAACGTCGTCGTCGATCTTGCGTGCGAGATTGTCGTTGGCCATGGTCGGTCTCTCCGGGTTGCAATCATGCGACAGCCTCGCGCGGCTGCCTTCGGCCCTGATCGCCCTGCGACGATCCGCCGAGATAATGGGTCTTGATGTCGGCGCGCTGCCGCAGTTCGGCCGCGCGGCCGGCCAGCACGCTATGCCCGTTCTCGAGCACGACCGCGTGGTCGGCAAAGCGCAGCGCCACGGTCGAGTTCTGCTCGGCAACCAGGATCGACAGGTCCTGCTCGCTGTTGAGCTGTTTGAGCGCGCGAAAGATTGCCTCGACGACCAGCGGCGCGAGGCCCATCGACGGTTCGTCGAGCACCAGCAGCCGCGGACGCGACATCAGGGCCCGGCCGATCGCCGTCATTTGCTGCTCGCCGCCCGAGGTCAGTCCGGCGAGCGTGCGGCGATGCTGCTTCAGGCGCGGAAACAGCTGATAGATGCGATCCAGATCAGCGGCGATCTCCGCCCGGCGCGCATCGCGCCCCATCGCGCCGGTGATGAGGTTCTCCTCCACCGTCAGCGAGGCAAAGCAATGCCGCCCCTCGAGCACCGGCACGAGCCCGGCGCGCACCAGCGTCGCCGCCGAGGTGCCGGCAATGTCACGGCCATCGAATACGACCCGCCCGGCCGTGATCTGGCCGCGACGCGCCGAGAGTAGCGCCGAGATGGCCTGCAACGTGGTCGACTTGCCGGCGCCGTTGGCGCCGAGCACGGCGACGATCTCGCCGCGCCGCACGGTAAGCGAGACGTCGCTGACCGCCGCGATCGCATGATTATAGGTCGCGGCCAGTCCTTCGACCGAAAGCAGGATTTCACTCATCTGCTGTCCTATGACGTTAAGGGGCGCGGAAGCCGGATAGCTCCCGCGCCGGTCTCGGCGTCAGTTGCTGACGGCCTCGTCGCCGGAGGTCCGCACCTTGATGCCGTGCTCCTTGGCATAGGCGGCCGCCGACTTCTCGATGATCGGGCGCAGGAAGGCCCAGTCCGGCGCGATCCAGCCGGAGACCACCTTCCATTTGCCGCCATCCCACTGCTGGAAGGTCACGCGGCCGTCGCCCTCGTGATTGTCCCAGGTGACGTTGATCGAGTGGAACAGATCCTTGGCGCCGAGCGCGTCGACCCGCGCCGGATCGAGCTGGAGATGCTCGAAGCCCCAGCGCACCTCGTCGCCGGTCAAGGTGCGCTTGCCGAACTTCGCCTGTGCGATGCGGATCGCCTCGACATTGAGAATGCCGTTCACGATGCCGAGGTTGTGGTAGACGCTGCCGATCCGCTTCTTGTCGTCGAGATTGCCCTTGCCGGCGCTATAGACCGTCTTGATCACCTCCTGCAGCACCGGATATTGCTCGCCAGAGGCCTGCGTCGTGATCGCGATATAGCCCTTGGCGGCGTCGCCGGCCGGGATCACGTCTTCCTCGGAGTTGGACCAGACGTTGCCGATGATGTGGTCGGCGGGGAAGCCGACCTTCTGCGCGGTCTTCAGCGCCACCGGATTCATCACGCCCCAGCCGCGCAGCACCACGTAATCGGGCTTCGCGCGGCGGATCGACAGCCATTGCGACTGCTGCTCGTTACCGGGATGCGGCACCTCGATCTGCTCCAGGCTGAACTGGTACTTGTCGGCCAGCAGCTTGTAGATCGGGATGGTCTCCTTGCCGTAGGGCGAGCCGTGATAGAGCACGACGATCTTCTTGTCCTTCAGCTTGTCGACCCCGCCCTCGCGGCTCGCAATGTAGTTCACGATTCCCGAGGTCTCGCTGTAGGGATTGAGCAGCAGCGGGAAAACGTAGGGAAACACGCGGCCGTCGGTCGAATCGGTGCGGCCGTGATTGATGGTGATCAGCGGCACCTTGTCCTTGGTGATGCGGTCGATCATGGCATAGGCGATACCGACCGACAGCGGATTCCAGGCGGCAACGCCGGGCCGGCCCTTCAGCCGTTCATAGACCTCGACGCCGCGCTCGACCTCGTACTGGGTCTCGCCCTCGTCCCAGGTCAGCTTGACGCCGTTGACGCCGCCGTCGCGGATGTTGATCAGATTGAGATAGTCGATGAAACCGCCGAAGAAGCCGGTGCCGCCGGCTGCATAGGGGCCGACCCGGTAGCTTTGTAGCGGAAAGAACTGTTCGTCGGCGCGCGCCGCCGGCGCTGTGGCCAGCACGGAAGCTACCGCTGCGGCAAAGGCAAATTTCAGATATCGGGACTTAATCATCTTTGGTCTCTCCAGTGGTGCGAAATGTCAGGTGTTGCGGATAGCGGCCGTCCGCGCGCCAAAGCCGGTCCCACAGCGCGATCAGGCCGCGCGGTTCGGCGATCAGGAATGCGATGATGAGCGCGCCGACGACGATGCGCTGGCTCATCTCCAGCACGCCGGAATCGAACACGCCGCCGAGCAAGGCCGCGCCGGCGCGCGACAGGATCAGCGGAAACACCACGATGAAGGCCGCGCCGAGAAACGCGCCGCGCAGCGAAGCCAGCCCACCGATAATGATGATGAACAGGATCTGGAACGAGCGATCGAGATTGAAGCCGGCCGGCTCGACGGTGCGCAGATAGGCAAAGGCCCACAGCACGCCGGCAATGCCGATCAGGAACGAGGAGACGCCGAAAGCGAGCAGCTTGGTGCGCAACAGCGGCACCCCGATCACCTTGGCCGCGATCTCATGGTCACGCACCGCGATGAAGTTGCGGCCGCTCTGCGAGCGCAATAGCCGCAGCGTCAGGAAGGTCGCGACCACCACGACGCTCAACGAGAACAGGTAGCGCCCCGCCGGGCTGGTGAAGGTGAAACCGGCCACGCTGAGCACCGGCGCATCGATCACGCCGGACGGATTGTCGTTGGAGAACCAGCCGAACTTGGTGAGCGCCCATTGCACGAAGAACTGCGCGGCGAGCGTCGAGACCGCGAGGTAGAAGCCGCGCAGCCGCAGGCTCGGCAGCCCGAACACGATGCCGATCGCGGCCGCGATCAGGCCGGCGAGCACCAGATCGACAAGCAGTGGCAACTGCGGCAGCCGGAGGTGGAGATTGTAGGTCGCATAGGCGCCGACCGCGAGGAACGCTGCGGAGCCCAGCGACACCTGCCCGGCATAGCCGGTGAGCACGTTGAGCCCGACGGCGGCGAGCGCCAGCGCGAGAAACGGCGTCAGCACCGCGTCGAGCAGATAGTCCGAGCCGGCGAATGGGATGACGCCAAAGGCGACGACCGCTGCGGCGATAGTCGCAATGGTCCCGACGCCGGGCGGGAGCTGTCCTGCTGATGATGCGTTGCTCATCGCCTAGACCCTCTCGACCAGCTTCTGCCCGAACAGCCCCGACGGCCGCAGCAGGAGGAGCACCAGCGCCACGACATAGGCGGCCCAGGCCTCGATGCCGCCGCCGAACAGCGGCCCGACATAGACCTCGGCGAGCTTCTCGATGGCGCCGATCAGAAGTCCGCCGATGATCGCGCCGGCGATCGAATCGAAGCCGCCGAGCACCAGCACCGGCAGCGCCTTCAGCACCACCAGCGACAGCGAGAACTGCACGCCGAGCCGCGCCCCCCACAGCAGCCCCGCCACCAGCGCGACGATGCCGGAGGCGGTCCATACACTGGCCCAGACCCGCGGCAGCCGCAGGCCGACAGCCAGCGCCGCGAACGGATCATCGGCGACCGCGCGGAACGACAGCCCGGTTCGGGTGTAGCGGAAGAACAGCGCGAACAGCGCCACCAGGCTGCCCGCGACCGCCGCGGCGAACAGGTCGAACCGGCTGATGAAGACGCCGGCGATGTCGAGCGGCACGTCGCTGATTCCGATGTCGAGGCCGTGAACCTGGGTGCCCCACAGCAGTTGCGCCGCGCCCTCGATCACATAGGACAGCCCGAGCGTTGCCATGAACAGCGTGATCGGCGGCTGGTTGACCAGCGGCCGCAGCACCGCGCGCTCGACGCCGACGCCGAGCACGACCATGATCGCCAGCGTGATCAGGAACGCGAGGGGAAACGAAACGCCGCGCTCGATCAGGCTGACGAAGGTCAGCGCCGCGAACAGCAGCATCGCGCCCTGCGCGAAATTGAGCACGCCCGAGGTCTTGTAGATCAGCACGAATCCGATCGCGACCAGCGAGTACATCACCCCCGACAGCAGGCTGCCGACCAACACCTCGATCAGGAACTGATAATCGAACATCAGACCGCGAGCTCCGTGACGTCCTGATGCGCGACGCCGAGATAGGCGTCGATCACCGCCTGGTCGGCCCTCACCTCGTCGGGCGTGCCGTCGGCGATCTTGCGGCCGTTGTCGAGCACCGCGATCCGATCGGAGAGGCCCATCACCACGCCGATGTCGTGCTCGATCAGCACGATGGTGGCGCCATAGCTGTCGCGCGCATTGCGCACGTGCTCGGACAGCTCGAATTTTTCGTTCAACGTGACGCCGGCGAACGGCTCGTCGAGCAGCAGCAGCGTCGGTCGCGCCACCAGTGCCCGCGCCAGCTCAACCCGCTTCTGCAAGCCATAAGGCAAGCTTCCGGCGACGCGCTCGCGGACGTCACCGAGATGCAGGAAGCCAATGACGTCCTCGGCGGCGGCGCGATTCTCGGCCTCAATCCGGCGCACCAGCGGCGAGCCGACGATCTGGCGCAGGAATCCGGCGCGGACGCGATGCGCGAGCCCCATCAGGACGTTGTCGAACACCGACAGCCCCTTGAAGATCGCGAGGTTCTGGAACGTGCGTGCCACTCCATGCGCCGCGAGCTCAGCGGTCGGCACCTGGGCGAAGGCGCGCTCGCCGAGCCAGACCTGGCCGCGGTCGGGCCGGTACAGCCCGCTGATGACGTTGAGCAGCGAGCTCTTGCCGGCGCCATTGGGCCCGATGACGGCACGGATCTCACCCGGTGCGACCGCAAGCTTGATGTCACGCAGCGCGGCCACGCCGCCGAATGTCAGCGCGATTTCGCTGAGGGCCAGCACCGGCTGTGCCGCGCGATCCGCCGCCTGCGCAAGCCGCCAGTCGGGAGCATCGGCCGTCGCTGTTGTTCGCAGCCTGCCTTGCGCCGGAGCCGCCTCCAGCGCAAGGACTTCAGCGTTGGTCGCTATCGCCGTCACGTCGCGCGACTCCCCGTCACTCGGCCGCTTGGGCGTGCACGGCGGTCTTCGCCTCCAGCGTACGGACCAGCGGAATGACCCGGCGTCCGAAATATTCGACCTCCTCCTGGAAGTGCAGGAAGCCGAGCAGCACGAGATCGACCCCGACCTCCTTCAGCGCGACGATGCGCTCGGCGATCTGCTCCGGCGTGCCGATCAGATTGGTCTTGAAGCCGTCATTGTACTGGACGAGATCCTCGAAGCTCGATTGCGCCCAATTGCCCTGGCCTTCGGGCGAGGCCTTGCCGGCATTCTTCACTTCATGCCCGAACGCGTTGACCGCCTCCGGATCGGCCTTGACGATGATCTCGTCGAGCACGGCGCACGCCTCGGCCTCGCTGTCGCGCGCGATCGCAAAGGCGTTGACACCGATCTTGACCGAGTGATCGTTGGCGCGCGCCTTCGCCCTGATGTCGTCGACCTGCTTCTTGATCTCCGCGACCGAATTGCCGTTGGTGAAGTACCAGTCCGACACCCGCGCGGCCATGTCGCGCGCGGCGCGAGAGCTGCCGCCCTGGAATATTTCGGGCAAGGGATGCGCCGGTTTCGGCTTCAGCGTGTAGTCGGAGAAGCGGTAGAAATCGCCACGGAACGTGAAATTGTCCTGGGTCCAGATTCCGCGCAGTGCGCGGATGAACTCTTCGGAGCGGCGATAGCGTTCGTCGTGATCGAGCCATGGCTCGCCGATCGCGGTGAACTCGCCGCGGAACCAGCCGCTGACGATGTTGACGGCGACGCGGCCCTCGGTGAGCCGGCTGATGGTGGCGATCTGCTTGGCCGCGACCGCCGGATTCCACGGTCCGGGCAGCAACGCCGCGATCACCTTCAGCTTCGTGGTCGCGGCGAGCAGCGCGTGGCTGAACGCGACCGGCTCGTGCTGGAACTCGGCACCGTATCCGGCGGTGAAACGGATCTGGCTCAGCGCATAGTCGAACCCTGCCTGTTCCGCGATCTGCGCAAGGCGGCGGTTATAGTCAATATCCCATCCGGTTCGCTGCTCGATCTTGCTGATCACAAGGCCACCGGAAACATTTGGAACCCAGTAAGCGAATTTAACCTGATCATGGCTGGTGGTCATTGGAATTGCCTCAAACGTTGGACGTGAAGGGGTGAGTAAGGCAGCACGAAGCGTTCGCGGGTGCCCATCCAGCGGGTTACAGCGCGGCTCATGCGAGCTGCCGGCAGATTTGAACTAGGGGAAGAGTGGCCGATCAGTATCCGTGATACGCGCCGGCACAGGCTCGCTGCATCAACAACACACCGCTCGACACGATGTCAGCGGCGCGGCGCGACTTCGAGATCGGTCAAACGGGCCATTGCAAGTCATCCGCATTCCCCTCGCAGGCAGCATCGGCGAACGATCAATAGTCTCAGAGAAAGGAGAGACGAGCGAGTCCAAGGCAATCTCTTTTTCAGCCAGTCCGGGAAAGCGGTATTCTTTTGTTGATGCAAAATGCATCGTTTGATGCTGAGCGGTCGATTTTCTTCGGATTGAACGCGCCGCTAAACACCGAGCGACGCTTGTAACGCGCTGGTATTGCGTCTAGCCAGAGCCTTGCTGCTCCATTCGTAAGGCGAGCATGCATGCGCGAAGAGATGAGGAGCTGACTATCGCGAACCAATGTGGCTTTTGCGCACCTCCAGGAGATGTCGGCAAATTCTTCCAGCGATTGGTAATTGCCCGATGAAGCCAAAAGCATTTCTCTGTCGAAGCCAATATCAATTACCGCATGGTAGGCCGGAGTGGCCGTCCGGTTGGAAATGCGAGCAATATTCGGGATGGCTTTTTTTTGCTTTTGGGTTTCTGCGTGGCAACCGAAGCCACGGCATCAAAAGCGATATGGCAATATGTGTTTTTGTATCTTAAGCTGTATCTGCAATGCTCAGGAGGTTGCCAGCATGGATGGTGCAGACTCGATGTCTGATTTGGTCGATTTCGCGTTCGAGATCGCTGGAAGCGCAGGTTCTCACGCGACCGAATGGTTTCGACGGCCGATAGACATCAACACGAAGGATGACGAGAGCCCCGTTACGGAGGCGGATCGGCGTGTCGAGGAAGCCATCAGAAAGGCGATTTCCGCTCGATTTCCAGAGCATTCGATTTTCGGTGAAGAATACGGGATCCAGGGTGATCTCGATTCGCCGACGTGGGTGGTCGATCCCATAGATGGCACGCGCAGCTTCATTTCCGGGTCTCCGCTTTGGGGAACGCTGGTCGCGCTCGCTATCCAAGGGCGTTCACAGATTGGCGTCGTCGAGATGCCCGCATTGCGGGAACGCTGGACGGGCGCAACCGGCCTGGGTAGCTGGTTTGTCAACTCGAGCGGCATTCGCACAAAATGCCAAGTTCGCGACTGCCGGCGCCTCGCCGATGCGAACTTCTACACCACGTCGCCCCTCTATTTTGCAGAATCAGAACGCGATCAAATCCTGGGCATCAGCCAAACTGCCCGGATGTGTCGCTTCGGCGGCGATTGCTATAATTATGGGTTGCTTGCATCGGGGCACATCGACCTCGTCATCGAGACGCGGATGGAGCCTTACGATTTCATGGCGTTGGTGCCGGTGATCGAAGAAGCCGGCGGCATTGTCACCGACTGGGAGGGCAAGCCGCTCACGATCACCTCCGGCAAGCGGGTCATCGCTGCAAGCACGGCAGAACTCCACGCCGAAGTTCTGCCGTTGCTCTAGAAACGATAGAAGCGCGGCTGAATCGGTCAGTACGTGGAAGGATGGGCACCAGCATCATGTCGATTGGACGCATAGAGCCTATTGTCGTATCGCGCTATGGCCCGAAGCCGACGATAGAAATTGCTAAGATACTGGGGAGCATCTATGGGGCAAGGGGAACGACGGCGTTACATTCGAGCGATCTTGGCAACGTTCGGCACGCTAAGCGTTGATCGGCTGACGGAAGATTTTGGAGTATCGCTCGAACCGATACGCCGCGATCTCATGGAAACGAAAAGAGCGGAGAGCTCCGCAGGGTCCGCGGCGGAGTCATTCCGGTTGCCAAGGACAAGGAGGCTCCCTGCCAATTGCGCACTGCCGTACGTAGCCGCGAGAAAAGAGCGATTGCCAGGGCAGCGGCAGCAATGGTCGAGGCCGGTCAGACGATCTATCTCGACGCGGGAAGCACGACAACCACCCTGGCCCAACGCTTAGCTCAGATGGAAGGGCCCATTGTCGTCACCAGCTCGGTGAATGCCGCCAAGTGCATGACATCCGTGGGAGATTGCACACAGCGCGGAAACAGGGCGGTGATCCTGGGTGGGGACAGACGATCCGCCCGCAACGCTCTGGGCCATTACCGTCAATGAGATAGCTCGCTACCGAGAAGATTTCGCGATGGCCTCTCCTTTCGGTCTCGATGCGACCGCTGGTGCGACGAGCCACATCCCGACGAAGCAGAGATAGCAAGAGCGATGCTTGCTCATGCGCGGAAGCGCGTTATTCTCGCCGACTATTCCAAAGTAGGTGTCGTTAGCCGGGTTTCATATTGGGCGCTGGTAGACGCTGACTGCGTGATCGTCGACGTCAGAGCCCGTCAGAACGCCATGTTTTCCGCAACTGTGCTCAGTCAATCCGAACGTAGTTGTCGCTGGGGGACCGCGGCGCATCGAGAGGCACGTGAGGCATTTCCCACATCCCCAACATACCTAGGCTCCAAATTTCTAAAAACTCAGCAGGCCAGTATCCAGCCCGATACGATAGAGAGTCCATTGTCGAAGAAGATCGTAGTTTGTCTTGAGAAACTGGACCCTGACGCCTTGGGCTTGGTCCCGTACCAAGCGGCGGATGTTCAAGGTTGCGGGCCAAGCGGATCATAAAGTGTCCCTTTCGCATGTAGCCGATCACCTGCGCCGTTTCCTTGGCGAGGAGAGATCGATGAAGGAGCGGTGAAGGTGTATACTGACGAACTGACGATCGATTCTGAGGGTGTCTAACCCATCATAACAACCTGCCACGTCCTACCCTTTCAGCGACTCACGTGCTGTCAAGAAAATCTGAAACGAACCCAGTTGTGAGCTGCGGCGGAGGCTCTAGCGACCGCTTGCGGCTCGCGCCATTGTACGGCCATCGAATTGCTCAGAAGTGAGCGGAGCGCGTGTCCGATGTAGCGCAGCGCTGTGCTGCCTGTGCGGATATAGCCGCGCACCCGGATCGCTCGTGGGCACGTGCACGTGGTTGCTGCGCGATTGTCCGCGGAAGTCGCTGCCGCCCTCCTCATCGCCGTCCTCCTTGAAACCGCTCTGCCCGGCCCAGGCCTAGATCAACGTGCCATCCACACTGAAATGTTCGCCCGACAACCATCCCGGGTCATCGGCGATCTCCACCACTTTGTTGAACAGCGCGACCACCGCATCGTGCTAGATCGATCGCTCGCAGTTCTTACGACCGTAGCCGGCCGTTTACTGATCCAGCATGACGTCCGGATAATCGGCCTTGCGCCGGCTCAGGGCGGTGTCGCTCATGTTCGCTCCATCGGTTGCATCGGGCGACGAATCGGACCGACGGCAGTGCGCGCACGCCCTCGCATCCCGCGCGTTCAGGCCGGCGCACGATGGCCTCCCCCCACAGCGTCGCTGCGGTAGCGGCTGGTCGAGGTCTGGTAGTACTGAGCGCGGATGGCCACCATGGCCTCGATCAACGCGCCCCACGGCGCGGGAAAGCGTTCTTCCGCCATCACCCCGTGCAGCATGCGCGTATGGCCGGCCAGTTCGTTGTTAAGGAACTCCACCACAGGCATAGCCGGATAGCGCTGCAGCAGCAGGATCGCGGCGTTGTCGGCCTCGCCGGCCGACGTGTCCTTGTCCCGTCCATGCAGATCGTTCTGTAGGCGCCCTATCGCGGAGATGAGTCGCAGGACCTGACGAAACGCCGGACGCGCGCGCAAGGTCGCCATGTCCAGCCCCCACAGCAGCGACAAGCAACAGAACACATTCACATAGGCGATCGAATCGATGCCGTTGTGCAGGTACTCGGCGTAAGACCAGCGTTCTGCCTCTGCCGCCCGCGCCTGTCCGGCGCGCAGCGCAGCGCAGTAGCGCCGGGTATCGTCGAGAAGCTGAGCATAGTCGCGACGATCGTAGGCAAGTGCCGCCAGCGAAGCGCGCAGCACAGAGCAGCCCTCGAATCCGGGGAGCGCGCACGGCTCGCCCTGCCCCAGCGCCTTCTCCACCGCGGCGAGTTGTTCCGGCGCGATCAGGCCAAGGTCGTTGCAATCGTCGAGCCAGAACAGCAGCGCCAATTCGCGATAGAACGCGACGATCAGCGTTTCGTCCTGCGGATCGCGGCCGGTGCGGGCGCTGGTGTCGCGTAGGCTCGGGTGGATGCACTGCAGGATGTACTGGCCGCCCCTGACCGCTTCCATGGCATGCTCGTCGGCGAACCCGGTCAGGGAACGCCCCCACTCCAGCACCTGCTGGAGCGCGCGTTGGGGCTGGATCATGGCGCCGCTCCTGCTTGCTCGGCCTGGACGCGCCGCCCCCATTTAAGCGACAGCCACAACCCGGCGAGTTCGGCCACGCGCACGACCCGGGTGGGGCAATACAGTTCCTTGCCGATCCACAGCGGCGTTTGCGGCAGTGCATGCGCCGCATGGCGGGCGAGCATCCACTCCCGCGCACCCGCGACCGCCTGCGCGATGCGCCAGCGCCCTGTCGGCTCTTCGCCGCCGTCCATCACGCGCAACGCAAACAACGCATAGGCGGTTTCCTCGAATGTGGACGCGCGGCCGGCGCCCCAGCCGCCGTCGTCGCGCTGCGCCTGTATCAGCGCCGCCAGCGCGCGCTCGTCGCGCCACTGGGGCTTGCCTTGCGCCAGCGCAGCGATCGCATGCGCGGTGGGATACAGCCACGAAACGTGCCATTTTTCGTTGTTCCATAGACCATGCGGGTTGCGATTGGCCTCGACGTAGGCGCTGGTGCCGGCGGCCGGCTTTCCCAATAGTCGCAAGGCATGCAGGGCATGGATGTTGGTCGACACCGAAGCATTGCGCTCGCCGGGGAAGGTGGCAAACAGATCGCCGATTTCGAAATGGCGCAACGCATCGACCGCCGGGTCACGGCCAGCAAGGTGCAGGACGCATAACGCAACGGCGGTGTCGTCCGCATCGGCCGCGAAGTGCAAGGCCGGCCCCAGACCGCGCCCGCTCAGACGCGCGTCGAGCTGCGTGGCTATCACGTGCACCGCCTCGGCGAGCGCGGGATGCGCGAACAGCCCGGCCAGATGCAGGGTGTACAGCGACCAGCATGGCTCGAACACATTGATCGGCCAGACGTTGGGAACGACACCTTCGATGCCGCTGCGCGTTGCCCGCGATGCCGTCTGCAAATACGCGTCGGCGCGCGCGACCTGCGGCATGCTCCCCTGTGTCACGGCATGCGCGCGCCACGCGGCGGTGGCCGCCGGACTGATGCCGATGCTGCCATCCTCATCCGGGCGTGCAGTGGTCGGCGACGTCCCCCAGGCTTCCCAGGAGTGCAGCAGCGGATGGCCGCTCGGCAACGTCGCCATCGCCGCCAGCTTGACCAGGCAGGCTTGCCGCAACGGCAACAGCGCTGGGTGGCGCGGAAACGTCATGCCGCCCAGCAAGGATGCGGCCTCGCCGCAAAGCTGTGGCAGAATGAGTTCCGCGCCGATCGGCGCGTCTTCCGGGACTGCATGCGCATAGGGATCGGGCTGGCGCTGGAGGAACCGGCTTGCAGCCTGGATTGCGTCGGCAGCGCCGGAAAGAGGACAGGCGCGCTGCAATGCCAGTAATGCCGCCCACGTAGGCGCATGGCGGAACAGCGGGAAGTCCGCGCTTCCCCATCCGCCATCGGCCTGTTGCTGCGCGATGACCCACGCGTATGCGTCCTGCCGACCGGTGACGTTGCCGTGAAACCGCAGAGCTCGCGCCGTGTCGTAGACGGACGGACCGACGCTGCCGCCATCGCTCATCTCGCTTAGCAGACGACGCAATTCGGAAAGGATCTGTTCGGACAGCGCGTTCACGCGGGATGCCCCTTCTGCAAACGGATGGGCAGACGTCGCGCATGTCGCCGCGGGCCGTCGCATAGGCAGTGCCGGACGGCCGCCCTGCTCCGGCGCGGGCGCCCCGATGCTGGCGCTGGCCCGCCGCATAGGCTTGCGCGCAGTGCGCCGCGAGCGCCGCGGCCGTGCGGGGCAACCGCTGCGATCGGTGCCGGAGACTTCGCACATAGTGCAGCTTGCACCGCTGCCGCCAGCCGATCGCAGCGGCACACGGGCATCTCCAAGCGGACGGGCACGCTCATGCGCATGGCGCGTGCTTGAACAGATACGCGTTGGCCTGCTGCAGGATTTGCGCCAACCGTTCTGTACCCGGCCCCAGCGGCGCGATGGCCTCCCCGGCATCGCGCAACAGATCCAGCGCGAACTGGCGCGCTGCCTGCAGGCCCATGATCGACGCGCAGGTCGGCTTCTGTGCCTCCGCGTCCTTGCCGGGGGTCTTGCCCAGCGTCGCGGTATCCGCTGTCACGTCGAGAATGTCGTCGATCACCTGCAACGCCAGGCCGAAACAGGCGCCGTAGCGATCGAGCGCCCGGTACAGCCCAGCGTGCGCGGCATCCTCCGCGATGGCACATAGCGCGCCCATGCGAACGGACGCGCGCACTAGCGCTCCGCTCTTCATCCGGTACATCGCCACGATCCTATCCAGCTCCACGTGCTTTCCAACCAGCGACAGATCGATGGCCTGCCCGCCTGCGGCACCCTCGGCGGACACCGCCTGCGCCAGTTCGCGCACGAGCGCGATACGGTGGTCGCCCGGCGCATCCAGGCTCGCCAGGGTCAGAAAGGCGTGCGCCTGCAACGCATCGCCGACCAGGATCGCAGTAGCTTCACCGAACTTGACGTGCACGGTCGGAAGGCCGCGGCGAAGCACGTCGTCGTCCATCGACGGCAGATCGTCGTGGACCAGGGTGCAAGCGTGCATCATCTCGATGGCAGCGCCGACGCCCTCGAGCATGTGCGCCGGCGTGTCGGACAGTGCGCCGGCAGCCAGGCAGAGCAAGGCACGGGTGCGCTTCCCGCCATGCAAGGTGGCGTAGCGCATCGCGGCCATCAGCTCGGTCTCGCCGTCACGTTCGACAAAGAGAAGGCGCGCCAGCACCTGTTCGACCCGCTTTGCACCGTCCTGCATCCAGATCTCGGGCAGCAGCCCGCCGGATGCGCCGCGCGCCGGCGCGCCCAATCCCCCGAGCGCGGAATCACCAGTTCTGTCGTCCTGTGGCGTGGAAGCGGTCTGCATGTTGTTAATGTCCTTGTCCCCGACAAGCGAGCCACCGAGGTGTTGTCGGCGTCGCACCGTGCGCGCGCCGAGTGCAGCGTTGCCGCGCGGCGCCGGCGCCGCTGCCTCGCCACATGCGCTTGCGATGCCAGCTCATGAGAATCCGATGCGCATAATCATGGACGGATGTGCGGTCGGGTAATAGCGCCGGCCTTTTTCGGCGTCGCTCAGCAACCGCGGCCGCACCCCGGCCTCGTGCATGGTCAGCGCCAAGGCGATGCAGAACTGCACCAGTTCCAGCCATGCCAGGTGGTACCCCATGCAGACGTGCGGACCGGTACCGAACTGCAGCATGTCCATCGGACGGATCGGCTCGGTGCGTTGCAGCCACCGCGCCAGCCGAAACTGATCAGGCGCCTCGTGCAGCAGCGCCGAGGTCGAGAAATGCAGCAGCGGGACGCACAGATCGGTGCCCGCGGGAATGCGCCGTTGGCCGACGCGCAATTCACGCACTGCGCGACGCACCAGGAGCGGCGTCGCCGGATGCACGCGCAACGTCTCGCGGAACAGCGCCTCGGCAACCGGGCACTGCGCCAGATCCGCGTGCCGGGTCGGCACCGCACCCACGCGTTGCGCCTCCTCGACCAGGGCGTCCCACAGCCCAGGCTGCCGCGCCAGCTCGATCACCATCCAGGCCATCGTCGAGGCGGTGGTGTCGTGCCCACCAAGCAGCAGCAAGCGGATATTGGCGACCAGGACGTCATCGGAAAGCGCATCATTGCTGCGATCGAAGGCGCTCACCATGTCGTTGATCAACCCGGTGCGCGAGGCATGTTCACGCGCGGCGCGGACGAACTCGCGCAACCGCGCATCGATCCAGTCGCGGGCAGCGCGGCCGCGCCGCAAGGGCAGTCCGGGCAGGTCGACCCGGGGGGCGACGATCAGCTGCAGCAGTTGCCGGTATTTGCGATGCCATCCCGGCAGGTCCTGCGCGGGGATTCCCATGAGACTGAAGATGAGCTTGAGCATCAGATCGCCGGTTTCGCGCAGGATGGTTACGTCGCCGTGGTCGCGCCACCTCTGCACGCGCGCCCGGATGACGGGCGCGAACAGCTCGCCGATGCCGGCCTGGGTCAGTCCCTTGGGCAGAAGCGCCACCTGGATCGCGTCGCGCGCCTGCCGGTGCGCGATGCCGTCCTGGGCAACCAACGTTCCGCCAAACAATTCGGGCGCGATATCTTCGATCAGCGCCGAGGACACGTCCTTGTGCCGGAGCAGTGCGAGAGCGTCCGGATCCAGACTGGTCATCAGATGTCCGGCAGGGCCGAAATCCAGCCAGAAGTGGCTGCCCAGCGTCCGTTCCGCGCGCCGCAGCAGGCGCGGCAGGTCGCGGACGACGGCGGGAAGATGTCCGACCAAGGGGAAAGCGCCCGGCACGACCGGGATGTCGTGCCGCAGCCGATGCCGACGGTTCAGCGGGTTGAGCAACATGTCCATCAGCAGCCCCGCGTCGCGTCCGCTTCGGCGGTCTTGCCGGAAGGCCGCGCGGCGGGGCTGTTGCCACCATCGGCGTACGTCGGCACATGCGCCAGCATGCCGCCGTCGATGCACAAGACCTGGCCAGTAATGAACGCAGCATCGTCGGAGAGCAGGAACGCCACCAGCGCGGCCACGTCTTCGGGGCGGCCGACGCGCGGCAGGAGCTGGTGCCGGCGCAGATGCCATTGTGTGCACTCGTCCAGCTTGGCGAGGAGACGATCGGTCATGATGAGACCCGGCGCAACCGCGTTGCAGCGGATCTGCGCATGACCGTACTGGGTGGCGAGCGAGGCGGACAGCATGTTCATCGCCGCCTTCGACGCGGCGTAGGACGTCTGCGCGGTGTCACCGCTGAGCCCCTGGCACGACGACATGTTGACAATCGCGCCACCACCGCGGGCGATCATCCGTGGGATGGCCTGCCGGCAGCATAGCAACGTGCCGCGCAGATTGGTCGCCATTGTCTGATCCCAGACCGCCAGGTCCAGGTCGAGGATCGCGCGGTCGCGCGGAGTCAGATGCATGGCGCTCGCGTTGTTCACCAGCAGGTCGACCCCACCGAAGTGCCGCTCCGCCGTTTCGAACAGCGCTGACACCGCCTGCGCATCGGCGATGTCTGTAGCCGAGGCCAGCGCGTGGTCCGCCTCGGATGCAATTTGCGCGGTGCAGGCGATAGCCGCCGAGCCATCAATGTCGGCGACCACCACCCTGCCTCCCTCGCGCGCGATAGCGAGGGCGCATGCCTTGCCGATGCCGGCGCCGGCACCGGTCACCACGGCCACCTTGTCTTCAAATCGTCCCATCGTGCCCTCCTGGGTGGCGTTGGTCTCTTGCGGCATGCCGCTCGGCCTTCGGTGTAGAAGGCGGAGGATCGGCGCTGCCGCGCTCGTCGTCGCCAGCGTCGCTTTCGATGACCCGAATGGCGGCGACTGGGCATAGGCTCGCCGCCAACCTCACGGCGGCGTGCAGCGCCTGCGGGACCATCGCCACGCACACTTCGGCCACGCCGTCCGGTTCGCGCTGGCGAAAGGTGCCCGGCAGCGTCAGCACGCACTGCCCGCTGGTTCCGCACAGATCCTGGTCGACCACGACGCGCATCTCAGCTCCGCTGTGCATGCAGCCGCACCGGCAGCGCGCGGAACGTCCGAAGGAACGCGGAGGGCTCCCGGGTCGGCTGCCCGGCCAATGCGAGCGTGGGGAAACGGGCCTGGATCCGCGGCAGGCTCTCGGCCAATTGCACCCGGGCCAGTTGCGCACCGAGGCAGAAGTGAATGCCGTGGCCGAAGCTCAGCATGATCTGCCCGTCGGTCGAGATACCTGGACTGGTGCCGTAGAACCGCGCCGGATCGAACCGATCGGGATCGGCGAAGGCGTCCGGGTCGCGATTGCCGGACGCGATCAGCACGCGCACGTCCGCGTTCTTCGGGATCACCACGCCGCCCAGTTCGATGTCGCGCTGGGCGATACGCGGAATGGAGCTGAACATCGCGGGCGCGTCGCAGCGCAGGACTTCTTCGACGAACGCCTTCACCCCCACGGCGTCTCCCTGCAGCCAGCGCCTCTGTTGGGGATACGCCGACATCGCCAGGACCGCATGGTCGATGGTGGCAGCAGTGGTGGCGAAGCCGCCGAGCAGCATGCCCCACAACATGCTGATCAACTCCGCATCCGACAGCGTGTCGGCATCATCGTCGTGTGCACCGACCAGCATCGACACGATGTCGTGGCGGGGATCGGTGCGCTTGCGCTGGATGAGGCCGCCGAAATAGGCCTTCACTCTGGCACTGGCTGCGTCCGCCGCGGCGAGCTGGGGATCGCTGGCGCGCGGGCTGAGGCCTTCCAGAATGGCGCCGATGCCGGCGGCGAGCCCGAACATGTCGTCCTGGGGCATGCCAAACAGTTCGGCGAAGATTAGCATGGGCAAGGCCAGCGCGAATTCCCGATGCAGGTCCACGGCCTCCCCGCGCTCCAGTGCGGGCGCCATGCTGTCCAGGCGCGCGGCGACGATGCGCGCGATGCTCGGCCGCAGGTCGTCGATCTGGCGCATGGTGAAATCGCGCGAGATCAGCCGGCGCAGACGCGTATGCGCCGGTGGGTTCTTCATCGCGAGCGTGGACGCCAGCAGATTGAGCGACAGGCTGGTCGCCGCATGCGGGAAATAGCGCGCCAGTTCGCCTGGCGCCGGTCCGAGAAACGCATCGCCCGTGGCCTTGAGCGCCCAGTAAATGTCGGCGTGGCGGCTCAACAGAAAGAGGCCCGACGCCGCGCGATGCACCGGATCGTGCTCGCGCAACCACCGCATGAACGGATACGGGTCGTGGATGCACGCCGGCGACGCTAGTTCGGCGAAAGCGTCCGGGCATGCTGCCGTGGTTTCTTGCACGTCCATCCTGATTACCTGTCGGCGGCTTGACCTGAGCGGCGCGCCCCAGGCGCGCCGGCAAATTGGGGAGAGGATCGCGATCCGCGGTGGCGTCCGCGCATCACCAGAGCACCGGGAACTCCTCGAAGCCGCCAGTAATGATCTCCTTGCGCAACTTCAGCTCTTCAGGCGCCACGGCCAGACGCAGCGCGGGAAAGCGCTGGAAGATCGAACCGAACACCGCCTTGAGCTCCAGCCTGGCCAGCGCCCCGCCGATGCAGGAGTGCGGCCCGTAGGAGAACGCCAGATGTGGTTCTTCCTGGCGTTCGATATCGAAGATTTCCGGGTCATCGAAATGGCGCGGATCGAACGACGTCGCCGGAAGGCCGACCAGCACTTTGCTCTCCGCGGGAATATCCACGCCCGCGATGGTCACGTCGGTCCTCGGATATCGCATGATGCCGTCCCAGCCCGCGCCCGGTGGGTACATGCGCAGGATTTCCTCCACCGCCTTGTCCACCAGGGACGGATCGCCGACCAGGCGTTCGCGCTGTTGCGGATGGCGGAACATGGCCAGCAGGCCGAATTCGATCTGCGCGACGGTGCTCTCGTGCCCGGCCACCAGCATGCCCGCCGCAAGGCCGACCGCCTCTTCCTCGGCCGCCTTGCCCTGGTCGACCGCCGCGAGCAGATCCGTCAGCAGGTTGTCGCCCGGAGTCTGGCGCTTGTCGCGCATCTTGCCGCGCATGTAGGCGCGCAGTTCTTCCCAGGCCCGGCGCGACGCACTGCGCGGGCCGCTTTCATGCTGGTGCGTCATCACCTCGTCGGACAGCCGGGCAAAAAAGGCGTGATCCTCGTAGAGCACGCCCATCAGCGCGCTGATGACCATGGCCGGAAGCGGAAAGGAGAGGTGGCGCCTCAGGTCGGCGGGCTGAGGCTGGGCCGCTAGTTTCTCAAACAACTGCGCGGCGATCGCTTCGACCTGCTGCGCGAGCAGCTTCAGCCGGCGGTTGCTGAAGGCCGGCGCCACGATCGTACGTAACCGGGCATGCTCGCCCCCCTCGTGCGAGACCAGCCAGCCCGGCGAACCGAGAATCACCGAATCCGGGGTGAATGCCGCCGGCGGCATTCCCGCGGGCCGGAATGCCGCGTCGGACAGCACCGCCTTGGCCTCGTCATAGCCTGTCACCCACCAGCCTTCGTGTCCGGACGGGAAGCGCACGCGGTGGATCGGACCGTTGGCGCGTAGCGCCAACATCTCCGGCGAAGGCTCGATGTGATCGACGCGCCACATCGGCAGCGTCGGCAAGGATTGTTCGGACATCTTGGCGCATCACTCTCTAAGCGATGAAGGGGCGGAAGGTGACCGATAGAAGCCGCAGGCAGCGAAGACGGTAGGTAGACGACAGCCTCCGCGACGTTGGTCCGCACCAGATCCCCCATCCGCACGAGTGGCGTGAAGAAGGCTCACCGCAATTCCAGTCGTCCCAGCGCACGCTCAGGCAGAAGGGGCCCTAGCCGAACGGCAGGTGCGGGTTGCGCCGACGCATGACATCGAACCTGTCGGCATCGCCAAGATGGACTGACCGTACGGATTGGTGAAGGAGGCTCGAGGTACCCGCCATCAACTTGCCCGCCAATATAGCCTGCGGCGCAGTCGCACTTTTCCGGTGGCAGTTTCGCTGGCTCCCAAAAGAAGAACTCTAGATCGCATTCAACCCTTCCCTGCATTTCTCGGTCCACTACCGAGCGCCAAGTCATGCCACAGCAAACCGTCGGAATGGACCAAACGCGAACAGCGACGCGCGGCGTGTCCGCCCCAAAGATCATCGCACCGCGATCGGTGATGATGCCGTGAACAGAGCAAATCGCGTGCCGAGGTGAGTTCGCAGGCTCAGCAGGCACTTCGTAGCGCGCACATGTCAGGTTTCTGGCATTGTGTCTCAATGCCGACAATGGCGCAGCAAGTGCCCGACAAAGGCCTGCTCTCGCGCTGAATGTGCGGGGGGCCTTGCGCGGATTTCAAGCAACCGGATTGGCTGTGGAATGTGGTTCGCAGGAAACCACTCCGATGTCGGCGGTAGTTATCTCGAAAATGAAACCCGCATCTCATGCGGCCCAGACTTTTCCCGACCGCAAGCGGCCCGACAGATTCGGCATCAAGGTATAGATTCCGAAAGTTGAATGCGGATCGCTTGGTCCCTGGCACGACGAGCGCGAACTCGGTCACTTGCGGCTGCAAGTCAGGGGCCGTCTCCCCCCAACACGAGAGCGCGGTGCGGCTCAGGCTGCACGCGCAAAGACCTAAAGGAACGTGATGGAGGCCATCCTGCAAGAGCCGCCTGGCACTACGGACGCTGTGGGGACGGGCGATCCACGTGCCCCAGGAAGCGGGCGCCATCCGCGAGTGCGAGGAGCACGGTTGGATGCAGGACCGCGCCGATCCGCATGCACGAGAGCGGGCCTTCGATATCGCCCGTCGAGACCCTTCAATAGGCGTTTCCGCTGGGGCAGCGGAAGCCGCGGTTCGCGACGTGCTGGACTCGATTGGAGACACCTGTCCAGAATGCCCCCAACGAGGAGGACCGGCACTAAGCATCCACGCCAATTCGTCTCCGACTCAGCGGCCTGACTGTTTCTCCACCCGCTTGCGCGCGTTGCCGACCTTTTTGACGGCCTTCTTCACCGCCGGTGCTGACTTTCCGGTCTCCTTCGCCTCGTACTGCACTTCGTAGTCCTGCCCCTGCCACCCGCGCCCGATCCTGCTTTCGTCCGCGCGCCGTCTTGCTCTTCTTCGCTGCCGCCTTCGGTGCCTCCTGTTGTGACATTCAAGCAACGCGACAGTGATTCGCAGGTTCCGGAACGATTCGAACCGTGCCAATTTGAATCGGCTGTAACGCGGAGTTCTTCCAGTGGCGTTTCAGCGTAACAAGCCGACGGCACCACCGACTTCTCCATCCTGCAGAACGAGCGCTCAAGGGCAAATCGAAGAGCATCGTCCTCGTAGCGTTCGATCTGTTCTATCTGAACGGCCGCGACATCCGACTCCCGCTCTTCAGCGCAAAGCCGAACTCAAGAACATCCTAATAGCGGTACCCGGGAACGGAGCAGTGATAGCGACGCCGGCATACGCCATAACGGCGGCCCCTTTCCCGAGTGCCCCCGGCGAGGAGCTTCATGAGTCCTTGCGCGAGGGATCGAACCCGCATGGCCGAGACGCTGCGCGGCTCGGTTCAGGAGAGCCCGTTGCGGCATCGGCTGCACGCGCCGAGCGGAAGAAGTGGCCCGGGCTTGAATCGGAGGATCTAGATTTCCTCACGCGCATGCGTCTGCGCGTCATAGATCCTGACCCGAAGCTTGGGAAAGCGTCTCTTCAGTTCTTCTCCGCCGGCCCTGGCGCCCTCTTTGGTTGCAAACTCAGTTTTTAACAGGCCATCGACTTCGAGCGCGAAGCCTGAAGTCGGCATCTTGCGGGCGGCAGCAACCATCTTGTTTCGTCTCATATTGGAGTTTGCGCACAAACTGCTTAGCCTGAGTCGGCGAGAAGCCGCCAGTCACAACGGCCATTGTTGACCACGAAGTGGCGCCTTTCTGCAATTCGCATGCTGGTCTGGATGCTCTTCGGTCTACGCCTCCCCCAACCTAGGCCGCCTGGATTCTAGCGAGGAAGTCGTCCAGCTCGCGCTTCAGCCGAGTACCTTCCTCAGAAAGCAGTTCGGCAGACCTTAGCACTCCCGCCGAAGCCTCCCCGGTCAGCTTTGCGCCCTTAGTGACCTCACCGGCGCTTGTCGCCACCAGCGTCGTCCTGGCTGCGGCTTCCTGCACATTGAGTGCGATGCTTTGGCTGGTCATCTCCTGCTTTCCGATCGCCTCCACCACGGTCCCCGCAATCTCCGAGATGCGTCCGATGAGGCCGCCAATTTCAGCAATAGTCCCAACCGAATCGCGTGTCGCAGCCTGTATCCCGCCGATGTGTTCACTGATCTCAGCGGTCGCATGGGCGGTCTGCGTCGCGAGAGATTTCACTTCCTGCGCGACGACCGCGAATCCCTTGCCGAAGCCTTCGGCGCGTGCAGCCTCGATGGTGGCGTTCAGCGCGAGCAGATTTGTCTGCCGCGCGATCGCGGCAATCAGCTGGACGACGCCGCCTATCCGCTCGGCTGCGACTGCCAAACCGGATATTCGCTGGTCGCTCAGCTGCGCCATACGAACCGCTTCGTGCGACATACTGGCCACCTGGTCGACCTGCCGGCCGATGGTGGCGATGGTTCCCGCCATTTCGCCGGTTGCGTCCGCGAGGCGTTGAACATTGGCGGAGGTCTCCTCCGATGAAGATGCAACCTCGACGGAGAGTTGCCTGCCCCGATCGGCCGTGCCGGTAAGGCTGCGCGCGGACGCTTCGAGCTCTGATGATGCGGATGAGACGGTGCCGATAATCTCGCCCACAGCGTTTTCGAACTCACCGGCGAGCCGCGCAATATCGGCCCTGCGCTGCTCGGCCGCGATACGATCCAGTTCGGCGCTCGCATCGACATCGGCCCGTGCCTTCTGGCTGGCTGTCAGTTTGAACATTTCGACCGCTTCGGCCATCTCGCCGAGCTCGTCCTTCCGGCCAAGACCCGGCAAAACCACATCGAATCTCCCCTCGCCGAGCTGGCGCATGGCTGCCGTCATCGAAGTCACCGTTTTGGCGATACGCTGGCCGAACAGGAGTGCGGTGAGCCCCACAAGAACCGTTGAAAGTCCGATCACCCAGATGAGCGTCTGCCGGATCTCTTCAGCACGGCCTTCAGCAACCTGCGAACGCGCCCCGGCAGCGGCCATGATCTTCACCAGCGCCGGACGGACACGGTCGTAGATCTGTCCAAGATCGACCACCTGGTCGTTCAGCGCTTGCTGCGTGACCATGAACGCAACGAAACTTGACTTGTATGCGCGGATCAGTTCGAGGATCTGGGATTTCGCCTCCTCTGGCAGGTTGGCCTGAGCAAGCGCGGTTTCGAATATCGCCTCCTGATCGACCAGTTGATCGCCATATTTGTCCTCGCCGCGCAGGATGAAATCCTTCTCGTGCCGGCGCATCATTAACATCAAGGTGGTCAGGCCCGGCTGGTTCAGCTCCTTCAGCCGCTGCTCGACGTCGTGAACGGCATTGCGCAGCTTGCCCTGAAATCCCTCATTCTCATTGAAGCCGAGATTGCGTTGGGCGGAGACAACGTTATGAAACCGCGTTGCATACAGACCAATCACCGAGCGCAGGGACGTCACCTGCTTGAGCGGGTCGTCATCCGGTAACATCGTCACAAATGTTTCAACGTAACCGAGATCTGCGAGCTGCCGTTCATAACTCTCGGCATGGCTCTTGATCAAGACATCACTTGGTTTGCGGAGGAAGTCGTTTGCGATTTGTCGCGACTCCAGGACGCTTTGTGACAGAGATGCGACATGATCCTTGAATTTGGTGCTGTCGTTTGATTCGCTTTGAACAAGGCGCGCGTAATTCAGAGCGCCGGCGCAGATCATGCCGGTGACAAGAACCCCTGAAATTCCAAGCAGTGCCATTTGGCTGCGCAACCCGATGCGGAAACGCCTCGATGGCCTGCCGTTGCTCGTCACAACTTCGCTCATGTTACCCCTTGAAAGAGTTGGTGCTCCGGTGGCCGCATTGGTGAACACGGCGCCGACACGCGTTGGTCAGTATTGGCTAGACGGGAGTTGTTGACCTGGTTCGTTCGGTCGATGATTGTCCGGCTCAATAGGTCAGATTGATTTCGAAAAGCTGAACTCGCACCGTACGTTCTGATCGACGTGAACGACGAGCTCTCCGGCGACTGCAACATCATGCCCACGATAAGCCAATCATCGACCTTCTTTGCAGAAAAGATGCGAGCGTGACGCGAAGTTCGCCGATAAGCGGCACGACACATCGATAGCGTCATGATTCGGACGCGTACTATTCTGACAACAACAAAACGATCGCCCGCTGGCTCGATGCTTCCGCAGCCAATCACTTCGGAAAATCACCTTCCGCGAGTACCGACGCGCGTCATTGGCATCCCGGCCACGATGCACTCTATTCATTGCTCGGAGACTTACGCGAAGCACTGCACTCCCCGGGGAATCTCAGCCTTGTACTAGCAGCCGGAACAAACGACGGGCCACAGGATTCGTCGTATTCGGAGTCTATTGCAATGCTGATGATCAGTGAACGAAGGCCGATAACACGGACGCTGCGCGGATGGGCGATCCACGTTCTCCAGGAAGTAGGCGCCATCCGCGAGTGTGAGGAGCACGGTTGGATGCAGGACCGCACCGACCCGCATGCGCGAGAGCGGGTCGACCCGCGACCTGGCGCATGCCGACCCCGGAGCAGATGGAAAAGCTGGCCGCCGAGGCAGCCCGCAGGCCAACACCTTCCGCTGCGGCTCCGGATGCACCGCTTCCGGCCGAATACTGGGACTCGGTGCTCAAAGATCCTCGCGCCGGCGCGACCGCAACCGAGATCCGGCAGCGACGTCTTTCCGACGTTCAGCGCCACGTCCTCCGCGTGACCTGCCGCCGCTGCGAGCGAATAGTCGAAATCCAGACGGCCGATGCAGTCCGATTGTATGGCCGCAGCGCGGCCTGGAAGGACGTCGCGCAGCGGCTGCTCGACAACACCTGCCAGCAGCGCACCGGCAGGCATGAAGAAGACGGGTGCTGGCCAGCGTTCGAGACGCCGTAGTCGCTCTGGATTTGCCGATCCGATCTCTTTGCGCCTGGATGTCCGGATGGCCCCAAAGTATCACCCTACGCCCCTGTCGGGCGGCGATCGCAAGGCTCTAGCAAAAGAGCTCGGCAAGGCGCGGGCGATGGCGAGCATCCTGGCCACCCAATCGGCGGAGATGCGGGCCAAAGGCGAGGCAATGATCCAGCAAGCCGACAGGCTGCTTTGCGAAAGCTGGAACGAGCGGATGTGGAGTGACGGCGAACCGATCGATCCGTCGCCGACCATCGACCAGGCCGTGAACGGAGGCTTCCCCTGGCTGGAGATCAGGTGCGCGCGCTGCAAGACGCCGAGCGACGTGGACCTCGCGACGATTAAGCACCCGCCCACCACCTTCGTGCACGATCTCGCCAGCCGACTGCGCTGCCGGAAATGCGCCAAGGTGGGCCGGCGTCCATCCGCGACTCTGCTACAGTTGACGTGGCAGCCGCGCCACTCTCGAACCGAATCCTGACTCATGTGCAATCTTTATTCGATCACGACCAACCAAGCCGCGATCAGCGCGCTGTTCCGCGTCGTGAACCGATACGTTGGCAACCTGGCGCCGATGCCCGGCGTGTTTCCCGACTACAAAGCACCGATCGTGCGCAACGGGGTCGAGGGCCGCGAACTCGCTACGGCGCGATGGGGGATGCCATCGTCATCAAAGGCGCTGATGGACGCCACGAAGAAGCGAGCCGAGAAGCTACAGGCCAAGGGCAAGACGGTCGATTTCAAGGAATTGCTCAGAATGGAGCCGGATGGCGGGACAACCAACATCCGCAATGTAAAGAGCAAACACTGGGCGCGCTGGCTCGGCCCCGAGCATCGCTGCATAGTGCCGTTCAACTCGTTCAGCGAGTTCAACAAGCCTGAGGGCGGCGATATCTGGTTCGCGCTCGACGAGACTCGCCCCCTCGCCTGCTTCGCCGGCATCTGGACCAACTGGACGTCCGTCCGGAAGGTCAAGGAAGGCGAGACGACCAACGATCTCTACGCGTTCCTCACGACGGAGCCGAACGCCGAGGTCAGCGCCATCCACCCCAAGGCGATGCCGGTCATTCTGACAACGCCGGAAGAAGTCGAGACCTGGATGACTGCTCCTCCGGACGAAGTCTTGAACCTGCAGCGGCCGCTTCCGTACGGATCGCTCAGGATCGTCGCCCGCGGCGTTAAGGAAGACCCGGCCGGGCAGACAACGTAACCGACGAGGACGACGACCAGGCAGAGCCCTCGGCGCGCCAACGCAAGATCAACGCTCGCCACCAATAGCGGATCGACGCGCGGTACGTCGAGTAGCGAAGCAATCGATAATCTCGCGGGTTCTAAATTCATCTGCATCCGCGAGCGGTGAATGGGAATAGATCGCCATCTCACTTCCGACTAAAGCGAGAAGCTGCTGAACATCGATCTAATCTCCTCGTCGGAGACGTCTGGTTCTTCTTCGGAGGGATCAAACCCGCCGTATTGCGCGCTGGAGTGTCGTATTCGACCTTCGAAGATGGCCTGTCTTCGGTATTCGATGTCGCGAGCGGCACGATCATCCTTGCACTGGAATTTGATCATGAGTGCATTGAGGTCCTTCTCGAAGTCATCGAGTTCGTCTGGGTTGTCGATATCTCCCAAAGTTTCATCGATATGATCAATAAACTCCTTCAGCGCCATTTGAACGTTTGCTGTCGCGTCGGATGGCGACGTACCAAAATCCCAAAGCGTGCCCGCCGCTGCGTCGAGATCCTCCAGAGTCATGTATCCACCCCAATAGCCCAACAAGCGACCCGTCGCCTGCGATACCGCGTCGCGGACTTCCTGCATCTGCTGCCCAGGCAACGCCGACGACGGCGCCTTCTCAAGCAAAGACCTGCACAAATCCGCATCGTCTTGCTCCAAATCGGCATCACGCAGATCGTCCGCCGCCGCGGACACTTGCGGGAGCAAGGCCGCACCCCGCAACAAATCAAAGGATTCAAGTATTAATGCCAGTCGCTTGAGCGAGTTTCCCGTGTTGCTTTGGACCATGCGCGACATTGCCGCCGCCCACACGGACGGAAAATCAGGAAATGCACGCTCGGGCGCTCGGCGATACAAGCTCCAGCATTGCTTCAGTTCGGTATAATCAGACAGTACGCCTACCGCCGCAGGCAGAAACCGATCTTCTGCAACGGCTCGATCCAGAAAATCTCTCACCCCAGGATTGGAGAATCGAACCTTGCGGTCCTGTATCGCTAGCACCGAACCCTCAAGTTCTTTGAGGGCACCCCGAAAAGCGGCAGGCCGCTCCGCCGCAGGAAGGGTTCCGCCCATCGCGACGTATATCCGCCCAAAAGTCTGCTCCAAATCCGAGAAATTGATCAGAGGTTCGTTGAAGTACAGCGCCAACATCAGCGTGCGAGCTTCTCGCGCAAGCTGTGTCCGGTAAGGCCGCTCCCAGAGCTCCGATGGATTGTCGAGAACGGACTGAATGACGGTTCTGGTCGGCTTCCTCGCGATAGCGAGATAATCGGGCGATGTGAGGAGATCGATGAGGCGTGGATTGAAATTGCGATGGTCGATGATCTTAAGGAAGAAATCCTGACCCAACATCACTTTTAGGTCTGCCTTACTCATTTCTGAGAAATAGAGATGATTGTACAACATCTTTGCTCTGACAGACCTGGTGTAGCGGCCGACGTCAAGAACGAACTCGCTGGAATTGATCGCCGACTCCGCGAGTCGGCCGGAAACGGCCTGAGCTTGCCTCAGGATGTAGTTTCTCGTCGTCAAAACGAAGCGGAGGTTGTCGTGCGACCGCACTTTCTGCAGGAAAGGAGGAAAGCGCTGATCGGTGCTTCGCACAAGGTCGCTCGAGAGCGCCACTTGCCCCAGAAAATCGTCGAAAAATATGAGTCGCTTCGTCTCGTCGAGAGGCAACTCGAACGCCTCCCGAATGTCGTCTATCACGGAGATGTTCCATCCCTGCTCGGCATGGAGCCATACCAACATTCGTGCCAGGGTCGTTTTGCCCACACCGGGCTCGCCGGAAATAATCAGAGACCCTGCTCGCGCCAGGATCGCTTCGGCAGCCGGAACGCTTTCGTTGTGGACGAACTTTTGCGTCATCTTTTTGATGAGCGCCATTTCTGTCTCGGTACGATTATAGACGCCGCTATGCAAAATCCTTTCGAGCACCGCCGAGCTCGCTAGCCATAGCTTGAAATGCCTGTGTTCGATCTGCCGATGGCGGCCCAGCAGGTTGTTGAGATCTCCCGAACCGAGGACATCGGCATCGATTAACGGGGCCGAGGGCATGGCTGCCCTTATCTTTGACTTCTGAGACAAGGACAGCGGCATCGACGTAGCTAAAAGATAGCGACGTGGACGAAGCTTGGCTATTTTGACGTCTTCTGCGATGCAGGCGCGAATAAGGGATGGGAAGGTGCTGCCGACGAAATGCTTGGCCTGAACAATGGCACGACCGTCGCCGCTCGCGAATCTGAAGTCGACGCCCTGATCCTTTCCAGGCTTGAAGCTTTCAAATCTGACACCAAGCTCGGCCTGCAGTAGGTCGCGCACAAGTTCCTCGAAATCCAGCGGTGAGAGGGTCCTAAAGTCGTACACGAACGATCCAATCTGTTGAAAGAAAAGTGTTTCAACGAAGCTGAGCCAATCGGGATAGAGAGCTAGCGAATTAACATCAACGCGAATATATGCTTGCCTCTACTTTTGCGCGATAACCTTGACCTGATGCGAGAGCAGCATCGCAGAGGAGAGCGACCTTGACCAACTCCTCGCTCCAACGCCTCTATCCTTGAGGAATGATGAAAGGTGAGTCTCCCACGTACCGCCCACCGCGGCGCATCATCGAGGCGGTCATGTTTGACCCGCCGATCGGCCCGATGTCGGCGCGCGAACTCCTGTCCTTGTCCGAAGATGCATGGGGCACCCTCCGGGATCGGCTAACGGACGGCGCCCGTGGCCGCCAGGACGGGTTAACGGCTAAATGCCTGCGCTGCGAAAGCCCCGTCTTTATCCAGACGAGAAAGCAGGGCGAGCGCCGGCTTCCCTATTTTGTGCACTACAGGGGCGGCGATCCTAGCTGTCCATGGCACCACGGCACCTCACTTTCGATCGACGAGGCCCGAGCAGCCCAGTACCAGGGCCAGCAGGAATCCCGTACCCATCGGATGCTCTGCGAACAGATCGACGAACTCGCCAAGGCCGATGTCCGTTATGTCCGGAGTACCGTGGCGCAGTACCTACCGCCAACAGAGAATAGCTTTGGCAGGTATCCCGACGTGTATATCGAATGGCTAGGCCTCGGACCGTTTGCGATCGAAATCCAGCTCTCCAATACGTTCCAAACGGAAATCTCCGCCCGCTGCCACCATTATGAGCGCGAAGGGATCAACCTGATCTGGGTGCTTTATGGGGTCGATCCGACGACCGACGATATCCCGCAAAGCTTTCGCGACGTTATCCGCCGGCATCGCGGCAATGCATTTGTCTTGGACCACGAAGCGATCCAGGCATCCCACGATCAAAAGACGATTGTCCTGAAATGCTATTTGAAGGACGGTGAGGGCGCGTACAGGTCTCCGAAACTGGTTCGGATCGACGCGCTGACGTTTCGTGGGAAAGCTCTTCCTTACCTCGAAGACCGGATAACGGCCAATCTTAAACAGGAGATCAGCGCTCAAAGAGCGTCCTGGTTCAAGGCGCTAGAGCCTTGCCGCGACAACTGGGAAAGGACTATCGTCCGTGCACCAGCGGTAAAAGATGCGATCGCGGCCTTAAGCCATCGCTTTGGCGCCATCTCCTCGTATGGTCCCGGCGAAGCAGAAGAGATCGCCGTGGTCCGTCTGATCGCAATCGTCTTTACCGTTATATCGGCCGCTAACGGGCAATTCCGGAACTATGCAACACGGCACGACAATATCCGCGCCATGCTCAACACGCTCTTGAATAGCGTGGAGGAGATACAGCGCTATGCTCTGTTGATCGAATTCCTTCTCAGCCATAGTAATCAACACGGCCTCATGAGCGGCAAGGTTGGCGAACATATCGAGCGTGCAAAGGCGGCGGCGGAAGGTAATCTCTGTCTCGAGGGTGAACCCGAATGGCAGATTTTGGCTCATCTCGTGCCAGAGGTGTTCGATCGCATCACTCGCGAAGAGATGGTTTATTTGGATGAACTACCGACTTGGGCCTCTATCGTGACGTAAAGGCCGTGGCCTGGATCTCGGCTGCGTCTCAAGGTAAGCCGCCTCTCCCGCCTGACCTCGACGGCGTCTCTCGACTCAGCTCTTCTGAGGCCATCGCGAGTCGCTCGGAAATTCGGTTGCCGGGTCTTCCAAGACATAGTCAGGAAGCGCGTCGAACTGCTCTTTGGGCAGTCTCAACATCTGCTCGCGGATTTCTCTCGCGGTCTTGTCCAACTGCGGACCTAGATAGTGCTCGATAATCAGCTCACAATGGCGCGACAATTCCGTCAGCGTTTGAGTGTTGGGAACGTTCCGCCTCGCCAGCATAGCAGCCAGGAGGCCGCTCGGGCGCTTACCGAATGATGCGTCTTCTACGAGATTGATGCCGGCATAAGACCGTTCCAGCCTCAGATCTGCGTGAGCGATATGGCTGTTTCGTAACTCCATGCACCACAGATGAAGTTCTTTCTGCGGCGCAAGCCCGCCCTTGAAAATATCCTGAGACAAGCGTGTTCGCATGTTCGAGTTGAAGCATTTTGCATAGGCAACGATACCAGCCTCAAAGTAGGCCCTCTTGTCGAAGTCCTGTGGGTTGGTCTTGATACTTTCAAACGTAACTGTTCCACCGGCACGCAGACGAGGATGTGCAGCGCTCAGATTCTGCTCGAAGTTCGGAAATAACTCGCCGGTCGCCAGTTCTGCATTTTCAGACAGTTCAGCCGCACGCGCGAATACGTAACAAGAGAACTCGAGATCCGTTTTGATGAGTGCGTACCCACCGAACTGCTTTCCGATCTTGCTCGTCAGTTTTTTCATCGCAGATCCCCTTGCCAGGATCAGCCTAACACAAGATCGCGCGAAGCGGCGCTAGCGGCCCGGGCGTGTTACGCGGTTTCGGCGCGGATGTGATGGAATTTGTCTTGACTGAGTCTGAACCCACGACTGAGAAATCGGAGGAGCCTGGCATCCTGCTTGTCAATGTCCGCTGGCCGATCAAGCGGTCCGGCAAACAATTGGACGGCATTTCGGCGGAAGCAGGCCGAGCCGGCGAGTCTGGACACGCCTTGCGGCATGTAAACTTTAACAAGCGTGGTGTCCGCGCATTCCTCAAGGGCATATTGCAGGCCGAATGAAACATTGACGATACCAAGGAACGCCAGTCCGTTCTTTTGCATGAGACTTCTTGCTCCACCGGCATCGAACCCTGGAGGACGAGTGCTCGGCCCAACGCCAAGTCAGCGGGCTTCCGTACTCCCCGAGGCACGAGGCCCCTTGGTCAGCGTGTCGCCGCCGATTCGGCTCCAGCCGAATAGCTGAACCTCAGACAATGGTTCTGGAAAAATAAACACGTTCCTTGACAACCAGACCTGCTGCTTCTCAGGATTACTACCTTTCCGAGCAAAGATTCGATTCGGCGTTTCGAGACATCTTGCTCGCCCCCCGACCCCGGCCAACAGGTGTTCGTTGGAAGAAGCATATCAACGCAGCCCATCGATAATGCCGAGGCAAATTTTGCCTCGCGCAGAACTTCAGAAATTTGCGAGATGCCCATGACTCCCTCTGCGACTACTATTGCCGAGCAGCCGCCCGGGGGCGATGAGCAGCGGATCCTGCTTTCCCTCGACGCGTTGATCAGATCGATCGGTGTGCGTCGCGGCATGTCCTTGGCCCTATTTCTGGGTGCTGGAGCGTCGACCAGTTCCGGGCTGCCTTCGGCCCAGATGTGTATCTGGGAATGGAAGCGCCAGATCTTTCTGACGAATAACCCCGGTCTAGAAGAGCAGTTTTCGGAGCTATCGCTCGATGGTGTGCGTCGCCGCATCCAGAGTTGGTTCGACAAGCAAGGTGGATATCCAACTGAAAACTCGCCCGAGGAGTACAGCTTCTATATTGACCGTTGCTTCCCTATCGAAGCGGATCGGCGCGCCTATTTTCAAGAGCTAGTGCGCAGTGCGACCCCACATATCGGATATCGTCTACTTTGCCACTTAGCCGAGGCGGATATCGTTCGCTCGGTATGGTCCCCCAATTTTGACGGTTTGTCCGCTCGGGCGGCAGCAAATTTCAAGCTTGCGCCGATTGAGGTCAGCATCGACTCGCAAAACCGCGTCGATCGAATCCCGGCAAAGGGCGAGCTTCTTTGCGTGTCGATGCACGGCGACTACCGGTACGACAAGCTGAAGAACACTTCGAACGAGCTTCAACAACAGGAAGCCGCGCTACGCTCCGCCCTAGTCGCGGAACTTCAAAACACATCTGTCATCGTATCGGGGTACAGCGGGCGTGACCAATCACTGATGGATGCGTTTCGGGACGCTTACGGTCAATCGGGCAACGGTGTCCTTTACTGGTGCGGCTTTGGAGATGCGGAGTGCCCTCCTCACATCGAAAGCTTAATCCAATATGCCCGAGCCCACGGAAGGCAGGCGTACTTCGTCCCTGCCATGGGCTTCGACGACTTACTCACCCGGTTGGGACTTCATTGTCTCAAAGGCGAGTCTCGTCAAATCGCTCTTAACGCGATGGAAGCCGCCGCGGGGCAAGACAGGCTTACCCGTCTGCCGTTTGCACTACCTAAGCATCGGGCTACCACGCTAATCAAAAGCAATGCTTACGCGGTAGAGTGCCCGTCAGAGGTCCTGCGGTTTGACCTTAAAGTTTGGCCCAAGGACCACGTGTGGTCGGCGCTGCGCGAGATCACGGCTGATAAATCTATCATCGCCGTTCCGTTCAAAGGAAAACTCTTTGCGCTCGGGCAAATTGACGAAATCAAGGATGCGTTCGGTCCCAATATTAAAGGACCGATTGAAAGAACCCCTGTAGGCCCCAATGACCTGGCCTACGACGATGGCGCGATGATTTCGCTTATGCGCGAAGCGCTGACGAAATCGATGTCCGAATCGGTAGCGCTGCCCGCGGACGGGCGGCACGAGATCTGGAAAAAAGAACCGCGAACCGATCAGCGTCGGTGCCCCATCGGATATGTTGCTCACGATTCAGTACATCTTTATCTGCGCCGGGTCGCTGGAACGCAATATTTAGTCCTCATGCCGACGATTAAGGTGCTCACAAAGGATGGGCAGTCCGCTGCACGAGAAGTCGCCAATCCAGTCAAACTCGCAATCCTCGGCTATCAGCACAATAAGCAGTTCAATCAAACCGTCATGGAATGGCGAAAGCGGCTTCTTCCGACGGCGCCTGAAACAGTCTATGAGTTCCCACGCAATTGCGGCTCCAGCTTTCGATTCAAGATTCGCCGTTCACCTGTTTTTGGAGAGATCGGACTGCCAAAGGGTGGGAAAATCACGCCAACCCCGGATGCCTTACAGCCGCTCGTCAAGTACACCGGGATCGAAGTGGACGAACCCGAGTTGGTTTTCTCCAATAAGTCAGGAACCGGTCTCATCCGCTCGCCGCATCCGGTGCGCGGCCTAGCTCAGAACCGTCCATTTGATTACTCATTGACGGCTCAAGGTTTCTTTACAGGGCTGCGACTGGGCATCATATGTGCTTCAGCCGAATCAAGAGGCCTCCATTCGTATCTCCAAAATGCAAACCGGGTACTCTCCCCGAGTCAAAACGAAAAAGACTACCTCGTCGATTATCCCGGTTTCCCGACGGCCTACGGTCTGCCTTTACAGATCCCACAGCCGGATGGAAAAGGATGGTTTTTTTGCCCAGAGCCGACTAGCTCTGATCCTGAGACAAGCGCGATCGAGATCGCGTCGCACATCACAAAGGGGATCGAGGCGTTGCAGTCCACTTACGCCCCTCACGTCGTGATGATCTTATATCCCTCGCGTTGGAGCGACTTCCGCGGATATCGCACTGAAGTCGAGCGGTTCGACGTCCATGATTTCGTGAAAGCGTTCTGCGTACAACGAGGCATCGCTTCACAGTTTTTCGATGAGGACACTTTTGCCGACGATTATCAATGTCGGGTCTGGTGGTGGCTCTCGCTTGCGCTCTACGTGAAATCCATGCGGACGCCGTGGGTTTTGAATAGTCTTGCCGATAATACGGCCTTCGTTGGCCTCGGATTTAGCGTCGACCCGACTGCCGAACGAGGCAAGCACGTCGTCTTGGGGTGCAGCCACATCTACAGCGGCAAAGGCGAAGGGCTTCAGTACAGGCTCTCGAAGATCGAAGATCCAATTTTCTATGGCAAGAATCCGTTTATGTCGAAAGAAGATGCCCGGCGTACGGGCGAGACCATTCGGCAACTCTTCTTCGACGCCCGACTGAAGCTTCCAGAGCGAGTCGTCTTACATAAACGAACGAACTTCACGGCCGACGAGCGCGAAGGACTGGCCGAAGGGCTCAGTGGTGTAAAACACCTCGATATGGTCGAGATCCAGATTGATAGCGCCCTGCGGTATGTCGCATCGGTTCCCGACGGCAAAGGCAGCTTCGATGACGACAATTACCCCGTGCGGCGCGGAACTGTCATGAAGGTTGATGACTTCTCGGCTTTGCTCTGGGTACATGGAGCGACGACCGCGTTACATCCACGCTTCAAATACTTTCAAGGTAAGCGGCGCATCCCCGCACCGCTCAGTATTCGCCGCCATGCTGGACAGAGCGAGCTGCGCCAGCTCGCCGAGGAAATTATGGGCCTTTCGAAAATGAATTGGAATACGTTTGACCTTTATACCAAACTGCCTGCGACTCTTCACTCTTCGAATGAGATTGCCCGCATTGGTTCCCTGCTGCAAAGATTCGGCACCGCATCTTATGACTATCGGCTTTTCATTTGAAAACAATCATTCGCGCCTTTCCTGAGGTGGATGCCATCCATGACTATCAGTGGCTTTGTCCGAAGCATCACAAGCGCGTTCATGTTCTTTTGGGTGGCTCGCTGCTCGAAACCCGCGATCTGTCGTTCCTCGACTGCATTCGCGACCAGGATGCCGCGGAGTGGGTTGCGATCGAGGACTCGACCCGCAAGGGAGTCGATCTTTGCTGCGAGGCGCTTGGACGGACGCCTGGCGAAACCGTCCGACGAAGATACGATCCGCCCTATGCGTGGTTCATGCTTCGGCACTACGCCGCGATGTTTCCGGCAGAGGACTGGAGACGATTGGCGGCGTAGACTGCGGACGAATCATGAAACGATGCTTCCTGCACGGCCATGGCGCGTGCCAAGGCAAGATTTCCGGCGAACATTATATTTCGCGCACCGTTCTTGACGCGATCGGCGGCGGCGGCGCCGTTCATGTTGGAGGGCTTACGTGGCAGCCGCCGGATACAGTTCAGACCATCGGGATCAACGCGCTTGTCTCAAAGGTCTTGTGTGAAAAGCACAACGCCGGACTGAGCCAACTGGACAAGGCGGCCGGCAGATTGTTTCGCGCGATCGACGGCATTGACAAGCGTCCGGCAGCTACACGCCCTCTGACGCAGGTCGACGGCAATCTGATCGAACGATGGTTTTTGAAACTCTACTACGGCCTCGCGGCGGCTAAAGGAAACGGCGCGACTATTCCGGACACACTGCTGCGTCTGTTGACTGGCGAGCCGTGGCCCGAAGGATGGGGATTGTACGTTCCCTTTCCGGCCGGGCCTCTCACGCTCGCAACGGAGTTTTACTACGAGGCGCTGAACGCCCCGACAGGTGAAATCAGGGGCATCAAGCTTCGCGTCGCGGGCGTCCACTTTAACCTTTTGCTGGGGCGGCCCGACAATCCGGCCGCGTGGGGATTGCATCGACCCCGCGGATTGGTCTTCAACAACGGCTCCTACGAAAAGCGCATCGAACTCTTATGGCCCGTCGTGAACAACCGGGCTGTCATCTATACGCGGACAGGTCAGAGCAGCGAGCGTCCGCCACAATGGGCCGGCTGGCGCGAAACCAGCCTATAGAAATCTACGATTCAAACGCTCTACCCGTAGAGAACCTTCCTGAGCGACTCGACGAGCGCGACCCGCTTTTCTTTTGAGAGCTTGTCGAGATTTTGCTGTCGCCATCGCACGGCCGGCAATTTTGCTGCTTCCGGCATGCCGAGCAGTTTCCAATCCGGTTCACCGCGCTCAAACGACAGCAGGAACTTGCGATGTTCGTCCGGCATGTTGCCGACGATTTCCTTAACGAGTCCCGCGCGCGCCGCGATCAGTTCCTCGCGCGCGACGGCCTCTTCCGTCATGCCTTCGAAGCCATGAAGAAACTCGTCCGAGATATCCTTTTGCTTCGAGGACAGGACTTCGAACATCGGCCGATCATGGCTGAGCAGATAGACAACGAATGCCTTTCGAAGGGCGTCGTCGATCCCCTCGTTCGCCAGAAGGTCTTTGACATCGAACAGATCGCGGGGATGCTGGCGATCGAGAGCGGCGACGATCTTACCGGCATAGAGGTCGGCGAAGGACACGACAGGCATCTCCGCGAAGCCGAACTCGGCTTCGACGGAATCGGACACGGCGCGTGACTCGGGTTCATAGACGCATCCCCGCAAGACGGGCGTGACTTCTATCTTGGTCTGAACACCGCCTTGCCTGACGAGCAGGCGGACGATGGCGCCTTCCGCCACCGAGGTAATGACCTTGGCGTCCGGCATGGCTTTTTTGATTCGTTCGATGATCCGTTTCATCGCGGCATCGACGGCGGCCAGGGATTCCGCGCGCGGCGCCACCGGAACATAAGTCAGATCGATATCGACCGATAGACGCGGCATGTCGCGAATGAAGAGATTGATCGCGGTGCCGCCCTTCAGGGCAAAACACTTCTCCTCGGCAATGAGCGGCAGAAGCCGAACGAGCAGCGCGACCTGCTTGCGATAGGTTTCAGAGAACGCCATTCAGGTCCTCCGGCACGGTGATCTGATAGGCCTGGTTGAATTTGCCGCCCTTCACCAGGAGGCGCTTCCCGGCCCCGAGATCGAAGTCATCCTTCTTCAAAGCCTTGAGCCATGACGGCGCGTGACGGTCGGCAAAAAAGAAGAACAGCCGTTTGACCTTCACGCTTGTGCAATCCAGCAGCAGCCTTTTCAGCCGGCGCGGACTGAGGCTCGTAAGCCCCTGCATCAGCATATCGACCTGATGAAACGTCTCGTGCACTGGCAACTCGTCCAGCAATTCGAGCAAGGCGCGTTCGGGAGTCGAGAGGACAAGCTTCCAATCCCACTGGCTGAGCGGGAATTCGGTCAGCGTGAGATTGATATCGCTCTTATTGGCTGCCGAGACATTCGCCAGCTTCTTCAGTTCGGACTCGACCAGAAGATCACCGAAGAGACGGCGATCATTGTGGTAATGGAAATGAGAACCTGGGACGACCTTGTTCAACCAGCCCGGAGGGGATTTGGGGCCGTAGAGGTGAACGACCTGCTCTTTTCGGGAAAGGTAGTGGGCATAACCGAGTAGTTCGAGCGCGGTACGCCCCCCTACGACCAAAGGACTCTCTAGATACGTCTGGAGCGACACGACAAGTTGCTGCCAGGTCGGCGAACCGCGAGGCCGGCGATAGACGCCGCGCGCGGGCTGGGTCAGCCAGCCAGCATTCACATAGTGATTGAGCAACTGCCGCGAATAGCCGTGGCGCTTAAGCCATGAGGCATCCACCAGGATTCCTTCCGGAAGCTGCTTCTCCAGGCGGTTTAGCGGTCTGTCCTTTTGTCCAACCATATTTGACAATATACCACTTTTATAAACCGATTTCCAGTTTAAAAAAGTTCATATATGTCAAATGCTAATAGACAAACCCGGCCCGCTGCAAACCGCTAGAGGCTCGGCTGGACGCCATAATCGTTCTTGGCCTAGCCTCGACTGCAAATGACCTCGCCCTTGTCCCCATTGCCCGGCACGGCACTCGCCGGCTCCTGGCGCATGCATAACGCGACGCAGAGTCGGCGGACGGGCGGCTTGCAGCCTTTGCGATTTTGGGCCGACCGTCGGCAAACACCATCGCTCTTATCGGAACAGGTTTCTACTTACAGCCCAAAGGGGGCTTTGCGACGGCAGCGCATGTCGCCATGGAAGCGGAGCGTCTGTTAGCCGAAGCTCCGGATTCTGTCGGCATAGCGCACACGCTGGAGGACGGCCGAAGCGTGTTTCTTCCTATCTGGAAGTTCTTCACCCACAAGACCGCCGACGTCGCGTTTGGCATTCCACATTACGAGATAGTCAACGATTCCGCGGGAACCACCCTTCGCACGAAAGTGCTCTCCTTTACATCTCAAGCACCGAGCATTGGCTCTTCAATAAGCACCTGGGCTTACCCCTTGCATCAGGTGAGCGATGACGGATCGGGTGGCCAAGTCCTCCAGCTTCAGCCGGATTTCTACGATGGAATCCTGCATGAGCTTTACGAGGAGCGCGGCCCATCAGTTAAACTCAAACCGCCCTACTATCGAACAAGCATCAATCTTCACGGCGGCGCGAGCGGCGGTCCGGTATTCAACACGGCTGGAAATGTATTTGGCGTTGCGTCTTGCAGCTATGATGGCGCGACCGATATCGCCTTCGTAACGCCAGCCACAGCACTCTTCGAGATCGACATTCCCGAACATATAACCGATGGCGCCCAAACAGGGCCGACCGTGACCCTTGGAGAGCTGGCGGCACGGGGACAGATCGCAATGATGGAAGGGCTCTCACCGCCCGGATAGAAGCGCACCCGAATAACAGCTTCCGCGAAGATTGGCTTAGTCGCGTGGATTCTTGTCTCGACGGCGCCACGCTTCAAGAAACTCGCGGATCGCTGCGCCGTCATCGTCCGTTCCGTTGCGCGCATCCAGCTCCTCAACGCGGGATCTGAAAGCCACCAGATCAAGAACCTTATCGAGAGAATCGACACCCGCCCGGGTATGACGCTTGGCTACAATGTCACCCAGACCGGACATGCCCATACCTTGGTTCCACGAATAGGTCGTGAACGCCCGCGCGAAGGTGACGATGGCTGCATCATTTTTGAATTGCTCCGCAGTCCACGCTTTGACCTCCGCGCCGTCGTCTTTCGCAAGGTCGCGCCAGTCGAATAGCAGTCGCGCCAATCGCCTGGCCTTCAGCAATTCGCCGGATTGGCTCGCTGCCCGTATGCGGCTGAGTGTCAAAGCTTCAAGGGCAACGGCGTCTGCTTCCGTGGTGAGGCAATTTGATTCAGGTTCGGCCGCCCTGTCGTTGACCGGATAGTAATCGCGATAGGCGGAGCTGGAAAAATCGGCGAGCCAAGCTAGCCCAGCCTTAGAACAAGCCTCAACAAAAATGGGGGAACGCGTTGCTAGATCGAAGCGCTCCAAGGTCACTCGCCGCAGCAGCCAATGAATGCGGAGCACATTGTCGGCGACCGAAAAGGCCTTCGCCCGATCCGCCGGAACATCGACTTCGTCCCCAAGCTCGAAGATGGCAGTCAAAAATGGACCAACATCTTTGTCGGCGACCTCGCCAGCATGGATAGTCATTTCGTCCAGTAAGAGCTGGGCCTTCGTGGTCCCATCTTTGCGCGCGACGGACAGAGCCGATCGAAGGGTAGCTTGCACGAAAGCAGCGTCGGATGCCCTGGCGATAATGGTTTTTATCTCCTCCCGAGGAAGAACGTCGTCTCCCACGGAGAAGCGGAAATAAGAACCGAAATGCTCTTTCGTGCATACGCGGCGCTCGCGCACCCATTCGCTGTCCGAACCCTCACCGTAATGAAGGTTATTCCAGACGCTTTCGAGACGCGGAAAAAGCCGCATCAGCACTCGTCGCAAGCGCGCGCGGTCGATCTCCTTTACCGAACCGAGCAGCAGGGTATCGATCTCACTCGCTCTACCCCGTCCGTCTCCCGTGCCTCGCGGCGCCAAACCGCAGAGTTCGCCCTTGTTTGCGCGAATGGCACGGTAGACTTCGCCCCGAAGAAGCCGCAGCGTTTCGAGCGCGACAAAGTCCGCAAGATCGACCTCGCTGCCGACGGCAGCCCAAGTGACGGCCAGCGCATTCATCAGACGAATGAGATCGCGCGGCGTGCGGATTTCCGGCGCGATGATTTCGTAGAACACATTCATAAAGCGCTTGAGCTGCTCCTCAGGAGGAGAGCCGCATAGGGCGCCGATCTGGCGCAGCAGTTCCTGATTGAGATCGGCGGCTTGCGGTAACGGAAGGTCAAAGCCCGCCTGAATGATCTTTTCGAGATAATGCGGCCCCTCTGAAGGAAACCGCTCCGAAACGATCCCCTCGGCAAGCTCGCGATCGAAGACAAGCAGGTAGATGACGTTCGGCAAACGGCCCACTGACTTCACGAGACGAAAGATCAGAAGAGCCTCGTCCGGCGACAGGCGGTCGATATCGTCGATTACGATGAGGAAGCGCTTCTTCTGGGCCCCAGAGCGGCAGTCAACTCGGCATGAAGTTTTTCAACCGTATCCTCGGTATGAATCAGATCGGCGAGCCACCCGAGGCCCGCTTCGGCGGCCTTGCCGGCTCCCTTGTATCCCGCAAGATCAGCAGCAGCACCGACGAGCGCGCCAGTTCGCAGCAACTGAGCCCCGATCTTTGGCAGAGCTTTCTTGAAGCGATCGCCAAGCGATGGGCCGAGGCCCGCGTAAAATTCGCGAAAGAACGCCAGCGCCAAGGCCTCCTCGCCACGAAACCACCAGCAGGCGAAGTTCACGATGGCGATTTCGTCGGCGGCAACGGCGTCTTTCAAATGATGCAGGATGAGATTTACGGCACTGCTTTTGCCTGATCCCCAAGGACCATTGAGCGCGATCACCGTGCCTTCCGGCGCTTTGATCTTGCGAATGGATACCGCAAGCGCCTGCGCAAAGGGATCGATACCGAATCTGTCTTCAGCGGGCTCTTTGATCGGCGCATCGTTAGGCGATTGGTTGAATTGGGACATATTCACCGCGAGCATGAATAAGCGCCCACCAGGGCGCTCAACGGGCGTTCGGCCGCGATCGGATGAGTACTGCGCGACTCGATACAGGCAGCATTATAGGTCGCCTGGGACGGTCCGTTTCCAGCCCGTTATCAACCATGACAGAGAGCCAATTAGGCGATCGGATAACTGAATTTGTATGGTGGAGTTCGCCAACGTTCGTTGGCGCTTATTCAACGGATATTCGACGACTTTTCGAGACAAGTTGTAAGTCGTTGAAATTTCTGGCGCTCCCTAGGGGAATCGAACCCCTGTTTCAGCCTTGAGAGAGCATTGGCGTCATCAATCTCAAATTGACGAATGCTCCAGGCACGTGAATTTCGGTTGCACTTAAGCGAGCTAACGCTCTTGTGGTAGCTATCTGGTAGCTAAGACAATCCGGCAGCCTTCGATGTTTTCTGTAAAGGCTTGATTTTGCTGGTACAGTTGGGTGGGCTCGAACCACCGACCTCCTGTTCCACAGACAGGCGCTCTAACCAACTGAGCTACAACTGCATCATGACGCACGGCCCCGCAAAAAGGGGGCGGCGATTTCGGGCGGAAACTAGGTGCAACGCCCGCCTTTGGCAAGGCCGTAACGCGCTGATTTCCGCTCTTATCTCGGACCGCTTGACAGCCCTTGTCCAGCAAAAAGGCCCGGACCGCCAAGGCCCGGGCCTTTCGCTAGCTCGTATGGACCGCGATCAGGCGGCCGGCTGCTGGTAGAACTTCGAGGCGCTGGCCTTGATCGGCTCGGCGGTCTCGCTGGCGACCTTCTGGCCGAGCTCGGCCAGTTCCTTGGCCTGCGCGGTGTAGGTCTCGAATTGCTTGCGGGCGTGCGAGGTCCACAGCTCGACCGCTTCGGTCGGCGACTTCACACTGAACAGCTCCTGGGCAAAGTCGAGCGAGGAGGAGGTGTTGGCCTTGAAGAACTCGATCAGCTTGGCCGAATACGCGGTAGCGCCCTTGTTCATCGAGCTGAACACGGCCTCGACCGTCGAGTTGTGGGTCTCGGCAGCGTCCTTGAACTTGGCGTAGCTGTCGCGGGCCTGCAGCACGCCCTTTTCGGCGAACGCGCGCACCTGTTCGGGAACCTCGAACGGGATGATCGAGGCGGAAAACGGATCGGACGGGTTGGTCATACGTGTAATCCTTCGCAACGGGTGAGTAGATGTGACCATTGCGAACGTCCCGGAGCCCATCAGGCCGGGAGCGCTGAAATGGATCACGCTGCCTTGATTCACGGGAGTGCCCTTCGTCGGGCGCGCCTAACAAACACCCATATCATGTCAATTTTGTGCAACGCAACGTACGATCGCGTGCAACGCCACATTTTTTATGGGGCGGAATATGGGGTTACCGCGCCCGACCGGGGTTGGGCTGCCACACTTCGTCAGTTCGTCATCAGCCTCTCAGCTGTTGGCAGCTCTCAGCTCTTGGGCTTGACCGCATCCATTGCGGCGCGGCTGACGGCCTGGCCCATTTCGCTGGCCTGCTCGGCGAGCGAGCGCATCTGGCCCTGCACATAGTCGCTGTGCAGCCGCATGACCTCGGTGAGGTCCTTGGCCTTGAGCAGCGACTGGGCGTAGTCCAGCGACGACTGGACGTTCTTCTCGGCGTAGCCGAGCGCCTTGGCGGACAGCTCCTTGGCACCGGCGCGCATCGTGGCGTTGCGCTCCTCGATCTTGCCGGCGGTGTCCCGCGCGTTGGTCACGAATTGCTCGAAAGCCTTGCGCGCCTGATCGAAGCTCGCTTCCGCCATCGAGCGCATGTCCTTCGGGATTTCGAACTTGGGGATCTCGAAATGGTCACGCCCGTTGTCGCTCATGGTCGCTCTCCCTCGCTTGGTGATCGCCCCCGCCGGTTGGCCCTGCGGGCGCGCGGCAGGATATATCTCGGCACTGCAAATGCAGGTGTGACGCGGTGCCCTCCAGTTCCGCATCACACTGCCGCAGTGTTCTCTGCCCGACAACGCTAATCGGCTGTGGATCGTTCGGCCAAGTTAACGTTATCCCGGCTTTGCCCGATACAGGCTGGCCGCGGACATGGACCTACGGTACCCCAGTTGCGATACTAACCTTCTGTTAAGGCTGTCGTCCTGCGGCTGCCGTCGCCCCGGCAGCTTAAGGAAGAAGCCAAACCATGCGGTCAAATCTTGCGTGATGAGTGACGCGGAATTCCAGATCCAGGCGCTCGGCGATGTGAGGCTGGCGGACCATGCGACAAGCGGCCTGCCGGCATGGCTGTGGGCGGCCGACGGTGCACGGATTCTGTGGGCCAATCCGGTCGGCGCGCAGGTATTCGGTGCCGCCAATGGCGCCGACCTGGCGAAGCGCGTCTTCGGCCCGGCCGATCCGCATCGCCGCCAGGTCGCGCGGCTCGGCTACCGTCTCGACGCAGGCGGCGCGGTGCGGCTGGAGCGGCTGCGCGGGTTTGGCGCGGCGCCCGGCATGCTCGCGACCTGCGGCTGCAGGCGCATCGACTTGCCCGACGGCAGCCACGGCATCCTGATGACCGCGCTCAATGCCTCGGGCCGAAACATGCCGCTTGCCGAGCGCTTGCTGCGGCTGGTGCAATGCTTGCCGCGTCCGGCAGCCGCCTTCACCGGCGACGGACTGCTGGTGGCAACCAACGAGGCGGCGCGTGTGCTGCCCGGCCTGCACGATCTCACCGAAGCCGGCCTCGATGCTGCGCGCAACGAGGCGCTGGCGCGGGGCCGCGCTGCGGCCGATGTCGCGATCGGCCGCGTCGTGCTGCAGCGGATCGGCCGTGGCGCCGATCGCGCGCTGATTGCGCTGATCAAGCCGGCGGCGCATCTCGCCGCCAAGCCGGCCGCGCCGATCGTGCCGGGGCCGGCTCAGCCGAAGACAGCTGCACCGGAAGTGCCGGCACACGCAGTTGCGTCGCAAGAGGCCGCGGCCGTGGAGCCAGCACCCGCCGCCGTCGAACCGCCGACGGCGCATGAAGAAGTTCCCGCGCCGGCCAGCGAAGCGCAAGCCACCTTCACGCTGTTCGATGCGCTGGACCCGCAGTTGGAAGAGCGCGGCGCGATCGAGCCGATCGTCGGCACGGCCGAATCCGAGCCTGTGCACGCCGCTCCGTCTCCCGGGCCGGAAGAGACGCAGGCGGCGACCGCGCCCGTCGAGAGCTTGGCATTCGACACCACGCCTGACGAAAGCCCCGCCGTCGAGGAGCCACTATCGGAAGCGCTGATCGACATGCCTGCTGAAGTGCAGGTCGACGCGCCTGCGCACCTTGCTCCACCGCTCGCGTCGGCAGAGCTGACGCTTTTCGAGCCAGCACCGGTCGAGACCACGCCTCCCGACACCACGCCCGACGAAGCTGCCGCGGTCGAGGAACCGCTTTCGGAAGCCATGATCGAGGCGCCCGCTGAGGCGCTGGTCGAAACGCCCGCAGCGGAGCCCGCGCCCGATCTTGAAGAGACCGCACACGCGCCCGTTTCGGAGACACCGGCGCCGCCGGCCGATCCCGTGCCGTCGCCCTATGCGATCGCGGATGCACCGGCTCCGCCGCCTGCCGCCGAGCAGGAGCCCGCGACACTGGCGCCGGTGCCGCCGCCATCCTGGCTCGACGAACCGTGGCCGGTGCGGCGGCACCCGCTGCGCTTCATGTGGCAGATGGACCATGAGGGCCGCTTCTCGCTCGGCTCCGACGAGTTCACCCGCCTGATCGGCCTGCAGACCGCGGCAGGCTTCGGCCGGCTCTGGAGCGACATCGCCGACAGCTTCGGCCTCGATCCCGAGGGCCGCGTGCTCAAGGCATTCGCGAGCCACGACACCTGGAGCGGCATCACGCTGCACTGGCCGGTCGACGGCGGCGGCCGGCTGCCGGTCGAACTGTCCGGCCTGCCGGTGTTCGATCGTTCCAGGAATTTCGCCGGCTACCGCGGTTTTGGTGTGTGTCGTGATCTCGATGGCCTTGCGCGACTCGCCGCATTGCGCCGCTATGAGTTCTTCAGCGGCGCAATCGCGCCGAAATCGCTGTCGGCCGATGCCGCGCCTGTGCCGCGCACCGCTGCGCCGCCCGGGCCCGCCGCGCCGCCACAAGACAATCCTCCGCCGCACGCGGAGCCGCCGCCCGACATGACTGCAGCACCACCCGAGGAATTGACCGAGCCGAGCGCAGCAGAGACTTCACACCAAGCCGATCCGGATCACGCCGTGGAAACGCACGAGGAAGCGCAGGAGGCGCGTCACGACACACCGCAGAATGTGGTGCCGTTCCGACTTGCCGGCGACAACCGGCCGCCATCGCTGACGCCGGTCGAGAACAACGCCTTCAACGAACTCGCGCGCCAATTGTCGGCGCGGCTCGAGAACGAGGCCGGCCTCACCGCGACGACGAACGGGAGCGCTACCACGGAGGCGGTCGCCGCAGCGCTGCCCGTGGGCGAGCCGCCGCAGCAGGCGGAGGCGCCGCCGCACCGAGAGACCGCAGCCCAACTCGAGACGCCGGCCGACGCACCGAAGGCCGGCTGGCTCGCCGCGACGGAACCCGCACCGCGCGGAGAATCCCGCCGCGACCGCGCGCTGCTCGATCTGGTGCCGGTCGGCATCCTGATCTACCGGCTCGACCGCCTGCTCTATGCCAACCACGCCTTCCTCGCCCGCATGGGCTATGACAGCCTGCACGCGCTGGAAGCCGCCGGCGGGCTCGATGCGCTCTATGTCGAGCCCGGCGTCTCGCAGGCAAGCAGCAGTTCCGGCACCGGCACGCCGGTGACGATCTCCGCGAACCAGAACCCGGACAACGGCGCGCAGTCGGTGTCCGCGGAGGCGCGGCTGCACACCATCACCTGGGACGACGATTCCGCGCTGGCGCTGATCTTCTCGCGCACGCTCGACGAGGACGCCGCGGTCGCGGCCGCCCTCTCCGATCGCGATCCCGAGCCGCTAGCTGCCGCGGAGCCGGTGCAGGCGCCGCCACCGCAGGCCGGCCAGGCCGATGCCGAGGAGTTAGGTGCGATCCTCGACACCGCGGCCGAGGGCATCATCATGTTCGATGCCGAGGGCAACATCCACTCCTGCAACCGCAGCGCGGAAGCACTGTTCGGCTATGACGGCGACGAGTTCATCACGCATAATCTCGCCGACCTGTTCGCGCCGGAAAGCCAGCGCGGCATCTTCGACTATCTTGCGAGCGTGAAATCGGCCGGCGTCGCCAGCCTGCTCGATCACGGCCGCGAAACGCTCGGCCGCGTCCGCCAGGGCGGCGTCATCCCGCTCTCGGTGACGATGGGCCGCACCCGCGCCGACGGCCCGAATTTCTTTGCCGTGTTCCGCGATCTGTCGCAGACCAAAAAGAGCGAGGGCGAATTGCGCGAGGCGCGGCGGCTCGCCGAACGCGCAGCAAACGCCAAGACCGACATGCTGGCGCGGATCAGCCACGAGCTGCGCACGCCGCTCAACGCCATCATCGGCTTTGCCGAGGTGATGATCGGCGAACGCTTCGGCGCCCTCGGCAACGAGCGCTATGCCGAATACATGAAGGACATCCGCGCCTCCGGCGAGCGGGTGATCGCCATCGTCAACGACCTGCTCGACCTGTCGCGGATCGAGACCGGCAAGCTCGACCTCGCCTTCACCAGCCAGAACCTCAACGAGATGGTGGAGAGCTGCGTCGCGGTGATGCAGCCGCAGGCCAACCGCGAGCGCATCATCATCCGCACCTCGCTCGCGCACACCCTGCCGCCGGTGGTCGCCGACGCCCGCGCGTTGCGCCAGATCACGCTGAACCTGATCGGCAACTCGATCCATCTCGCCAATGCCGGCGGCCAGGTGATCGTCTCGACCGCGCTGTCGGATTTCGGCGAGGTGATGCTGCGGGTGCGCGACACCGGCCAGAGCCTCAACGACAACGAGGTCGCCGCCGCACTGGAGCCCTTCCGCGCGCCGACGCCATCCGATCAGGCCGGCTCCGGCGGCGTCAGCCTGTCGCTGACCAAGGCGCTGGTCGAGGCCAACCGCGCCAAATTCCAGATCCGCACCGGCGGCCGCACCGGCACCCTGATCGAGATCGTGTTCTCGCATGCTGCGGCGAGGGCGTAAGCGGCGAAAACACAACGTCTTAGCGCACGTGCGGCGACTCTTCCTCATCGATGCTGGTGAGGACGCACAGGCGGAAGGGTTCCCTCCTCCCTTGCGGGGGAGGGTTAGGGAGAAGGGTCCTACACGGCACGCACTTTCCATTTCCAGAACGACGGGATCGAATTGCGAGAACGAGGCTTTCCTCGATCATCCTTCCCGGGGCTACCCCTCTCCCCACCCTCTGCCGCAAGGGGAGAGGGAGCCTGACTAACGTGCTCACCTTACGTTGTTCTAAAGCGCGATGAGATTGAGTTGAATCGTCATCGCGCTTTAGCTCCTTGTTTAAGCATGATCTTTTCGGAAAACCGTTTCACACTTTTCCGGATCATGCTCTAGCGGCGCATATCTACGCACTGCGAAAATCCGTCGCGCTTGCCTCGCGAGGCACGGCATAAATCTTGCTGCAATTTCGATTGTTTGAAATTCATTATCTTGCGAACCCAGCCCGCTTTCCCGGGCATCTGGATCTGGCGGATGCGCTGTCTCGTCGTCGCCGACTTGCACTATTCATTGCCGCAGTTCGACTGGCTGCTGGCGGCCGCTCCGCAATTCGATCTGGTGATCTTCGCCGGCGATGCACTCAACCTCGGCTCGGCGGTCGATTACCGCGCCCAGATCGTCGTCGTGACGAAATACCTCGCGCGGCTCGCCGGCCTCACGCGCGTGATCTTCTGCTCGGGCAATCATGACCTCGACGAGCGCAACGCGGAGGGCGAGAAGGTCGCGCGATGGGTGGCCGCGGTCAGGGAGTTCGGCATCGCCTGCGACGGTGACAATCTGACCATCGGCGACACGCTGTTCACGGTGTGCCCGTGGTGGGACGGCCCGATGGTCAAGGCGCGGATCGACGACCAGCTGCGCGAGGCGGCCGCCATCCCGCACCGCCGCTGGGTCTGGGTGCATCATGCCCCGCCGGCGGATTCGCCGATCAGTTGGGGCGGCAAGCGCTTCTTCGGCGACGTCGAGCTGTTGCACTGGATCGAGCGTCACCATCCGGCGATGGTGATCTCGGGCCATGTGCATCAATCGCCGTTCATCCCGAACGGCTCGTGGTTCGACCGGATCGGCACCACCTGGGTGTTCAATACCGGGCTGCAGCCCGGCCGGCCGCCGGTCTACATCGTGCTCGATCTCACCCAGGAGAAGGCGTTCTGGCTAGGCGCCGGCGACGCCCAGATCGTCGATCTCAACGCCCCCCTGCACCGGCCGGCAACGCCGCTCAGCGAGGCGCCGGACTGGCTCACATCCTTGGATCGGATTGCCGATCCGAGCCTGGCGCGACCTGCGTCGGCGGCAGGTTGATCATGTTTTGCAGCACTTCGCTGACCATCGCCAGATGGGTGCCGTGATCGGCATATTGATGCATCAGGTCGGCAAGATAGGTCGTGGCGACATGCAGCCGCTGCGCCAGCAATTGCGCGATCAGCAGCGCCACCGCGGGCTGCTCCCGCAGGAACGACGCCGCATCGTCGAACTCGTACAGCACGCAGTCGGACGCCGCGCGCACCTTCGCGCTGTGCGGCTTGTCGAGCAGAACGCTCATCTCGCCGAACACCGCGCCGGGCTCGTCGATCACGGCGACCAGATTGTCGCCCTTCACGACTTCCACCTTGCCCTCGAGCAGCACGAACAGGTGACCCGTCTTGCCGCCCTCCGCGATGAACTCCGTGCCGGCCGGCAGACTGCGCCTGCTGCCGCCGGTGCAGTGCTCAAGGATCGCTCGCATGCTGTTTCATCTCCGTCTGCAGCCAGACTAGGCGGAGATGCGGCGGAGGTGAACGGGATTGGCCGGGCGGTGTGCCCAAATTGTCGGCAGCGCGGCGAGGGATGAGCGTGCTGCGAGCCTCAACTCACGTCGCACTCTCTCCTCCACCTCCAGTTAGGGACGCTCCGGCGGATGGGTTCCCTCCCCCCTTTGCGGGGCAGGGTTAGGGAGAGGGTGCCACACGGCAAACTCTCTCCATTTGCAGCGCGATACGAGCGCGATTGCGAGCGCAGCGCTCTCGTCAATCATCTCGCCCGGGGCTCACCCCTCTCCCCACCCTCCCCCGCAAGGGGGAAGGGAGCCTGAGAGTGTGCTCACCTCACAGGAAAGCGCGAGCCAGTGCACGCTCGCACTCCATGACGTGCCGCCCTACTGCTTGATCTCCACCGTCTGGCGCTTGCCGGCGGCGATCGAGAACGGCTTTTCCGCCTTCTGGCCGTCGGCATAGATGGCGACCGCGACGTAGTCGCCGGCGCTGAGCGCAACGTTGGCGGCCGCGTCATAGCTCACCGAGACGCGCTTGCGCTCGTCGTTGATGTCGCGCTCGGCACCCAGGATGTCGATCTCCTGGGCACCGTCGGCCTTGATCCCGACCACGCCGGCGTTGAGGTTGACGGTGATCCGGGTCGGCGCGCCGGACTTCACCTCCGCGCGCGCCGTACCCTTGGCCTCGCCGACCGTCACCATCACCTCGTAGCTGCCGCCGGGCAGATCGAACTTGGATTCGGCGTCGTATTCCTGCGCGACCTTCTCGCCCTCGTCACCATCGGCTTTCGCCGGCTGATGCACGGCAACCACGAGGTCCTTCTCGACCTTCGGGCCGCCTTCGGCATAGGTGGTGGTGACGATCAGCTTGCCGACATCGAGGGTGAGCTGGACGTTGCTGGAGTCACCGGCGGCGACCGAAAACGGCTTGCTGGTCTTCGACTGCCCCTTGGTCAGGGTCAGCGTATAATTGCCGGCGGCGAGCACGAAACGCGGCACCGCGTCGTATTCCTGCGCGACCAGCCTGCCGCCCTTGTCGGAGACCTGCCAGACCACGTCGTCGACCTTGGCCGCGCCGCCGGCGACCGCGCCTTCGCTGGTGACGTAGCCAGCATCGAGGATGACATCCAGTATCGCGAGCTTTCCCGTCTCGACCTTGAGCGGAAACTCGCGCTTGACCTGCCGGTAGCTCACTTCCACGATGTAGTCGCCGGGCGCGATGTTGTCGGCGAACGGCGCGCCGTAGAAGGTGTTGACATGCCCACCCTTCTCGTCACCGGCGCGCTTGTAGATGCCCCAGTTGACGTCCTCGTCGCTGATCGGATCGAGCCCTTCGGCGAGCCGCGCCACACCGCGGAGATTCTTGCCGAGATACGGATCGGCGGCCACGGGCTTCGGCGGCGCCTCGCTGGCGACTTTGGTGCCTTGCGTCGCCGCCACCGCCTTGGTCAGCGCGCCGGTCAGGCTCGCGGCGTTGCCGGCATCGAGATAGACGCCGCCGGTCGCGCGCGCGATGCATTGCAGCTGGCTCTTCGCCGCGGGATCGGCGACGTCGAGGCCGATGACATGGGCGGTGAAGCCGATGCCGGCCTTCTTCAGCTCGGCCGCGGCCGCGCACGGGTCCGGCGCGCAGGTCTCGATCCCGTCGGAGACCAGGATCACGTTGGCCTTGTTCTCGGTCGAGTGCAGCGCCTCGGCAGCGGCACGCAGCGAATCCGAGATCGGCGTCTTGCCCTTCGGATTGATGCCGTCGATCGCGGCCTTGATCCGTGCGGAATCGAACTTGCTGAGCGGCACCATCAGCTCGATGTCCTTGCAGTCACCCTTCGAGCGATGGCCATAGACCATCACACCGAGACGATCGGCGGGATTCCATTTCGACAGGATCGCATCGACCGCCTGCCTTGCAGCGGAGATCTTGCTCTGCCCGTCGACCAGGCCCCACATCGAGCCGGACGCATCGAGCACGAGAATGGTGTCGGTCCCCTGCGCCTGCGCGCCTTGAGGTGACAGCAACGCCAGGCCAAGCGACAGCAGGCCGGCAACGAACGAACGGCGAAGAAACCTAGTCACGGATCGATCCTCGATGATGGAAACAATCGGAGGGCAAAGACGACTACGACGACGCGGCGTCCTGACACTTGGACTATTGCGACAAGTGTTTGGACTGACGCGACACGCAGATGACAATTGGATTGTCTTCACATCTGCGATCATGACGGTTTGACGCGTTTTCTTCACGCGAATCGGTGCCCGCTTCGCTTGACGGCGTCCTAATCGACGCCGCGGCGCGCCGCATCGAGCGCACCACCCAGCAGCTCGAGCGCCTTGACGCGCCGTCGCCGTGCAAGGCGCTCCTCGCCGACCTCGCGTTCATGCTCGCCGGCGATGAAGGCCTGGATGTCCGGCAATGGACGAATGACACCGCGGCTGCCCCACTGGCCATCCGGTATCTCGGTCGGAAACACCCAGACCTGCGGCGCAACGTCCTCGAACGAACCGCCGTCGGCGCGCACCACGGCATCGGTCACGTCCTTTACCAACGCCGCGCGCGAGGCCTCGGTGTACTGCCCCTCGGGCACCGTTGGCACGATGCGATAGCGCGGCGACGGCGACGGTGCGCCCGCCACGTAAACCGCGGCCGGCCGATGCAGGAACACGACGGTGACGCCTTTCGCCACCTTGTTGGCCGGGTCGAAGCCCTCGTGGCCGATCAGGATATCGCCGAGCTCCTTGATCAGCCGCGCCTCCGCGTCCGGCTCCAGGGCTCCTTCGGGAATGGTGACGTCGATCATCGGCATTGAGGGCCTCCTGTTGTTGCAACACGAGGTCTATCGGCAAGACACTCCCCGCAGCAGTGGCAGTATCGCCATTCTCGAGGCAAATTCGGACACGGCTCGTCAGCTCGCAGGCGCCGTGCGCGCGGCACGCGCAAACCGGCGCTGGTAGTCACGGGGCGAAAGCCCGGTCTCGCGCTTGAACAGGCGGCGAAAGGTCGACAGGTCGTTGTAGCCGACCCGCGCGCTGACGGCGTCGAGCTTCAGCCGCCTGGATTCGATCAGGCGCTTGGCTACGTCGACGCGCAGCGCCTGCAAATATTGCAGCGGCGCCTCGCCGACCGCGAGCTTGAAGCGGCGGTTCAAGGTACGCTCGCTGACCGACAGGTCGCGGGCCAGCCTCGCGAGGCTGAAGCCCCGCTGCAGCGACTTCTCCATCAGGCTCTGCGCCCGCGCCACCAGCGCATCGGAATGCTGCGTGTCGTGCGTGCGGCTGGCATAGGACGCCTGCGAGACGCGATTGCGGTCGATCAGCATCAGCTTGCCGGTCTCGGCAGCCAGATCGGCGCTGGCGAATTTCTCGACCAGCCGAAGCGCAAGATTGAGCGAAGTGGTCACCGCGCCCGAGCAGACGATCCGGTTCTGCTCGGTGAGGATCTCGGCGACGCGCAAATCCACCGCCGGATAGCGCATCGCGAAGGTCCGCCCCTTCGCCCAATGGGTGGTCGCGACCCTGCCGTCGAGCAGCCCTGCTTCGGCGAGGATGAAGCTGCCGGTGCAATAAGATGCGAGCAGGGTGCCGCGCTCATGCTGCCGCCGCAGCGCGGCGAGCAACGGCTCGACCGTATCGAGCCGCGCGAAGAAGCGCTCGATATCGCCGACGAACGGCCCGGGGATCACCACCGCATCCGCCGCAGACCGCGCGCTGATCGCTCCTTCGACGCCGATGATCTGGCCGGACGCGGTTTGCACCGGCCGGCCACTCAGCGACTCGATGCGCCAGCGCAGCTGTGACGGCTTGCCGTTACGGCCCGGCGGCCGCTGCGCCGCCACCGAATTGGCGGCCGTGAAGACATCGACGATCCCCGCAACGCCCGAAGCGAGGATGCCGTCATAGACCCAAATCCGGATGAGTGACATGGCCGTGTCCGATCTTGCACAAAGTGGGGCAATTCTGCCATTGGCGGGCGGAACACGGCAAGCAGCCGGCAGCGAGCTGCCGAAAGTGCCAGGCGATGACACCGCATGGTGTGACAACTTGAATCGAGAACCATTCTCATCGTCGTCCTCGCGAAAGCCAGGAGGACGACGGTGGTTGTGGCCGCTTACCGCCGCCTCACATCTCCCGCGCAAATCGGCGAAAGCCCGGCGCGCCGGTCAGCGCTTCGAATGCGGCGTCGCGCTTCTCCTCGGCGAAGGCAAAGCCCGGCCTTGGCGTAGCAGCGCTCGGCCGGATCGTTGCCGATCAGGAACGAGATCGAGGCCCGCGAATAGCCGGCAGCCTTGCCGTCGGCGAGCGCACGGCCGATCAGCGCCTGCACCAGACCGCCGCCGCGATAGGATCCGAGGTTTGCGACGTGCTCGATCAGCCAGTCGCCCTCGCCGCCTTGAACCCAGCAATTGCGGGCATAGCCGCCGCGCGCGACGATGCCATCGGCATCCACGCCGGTCTCGGCGGCGACCTCCTCGATCGCTGCGCGTGCGGCGACGACCGTCCCGGATGCGGGCATCGCGCATAGGCCGGCAGCCGGCACGCCGTCGACCTCAGCGATCAGGAAATGGGCGACATGGTACCAGGAGCGCACCCGCGCCACGGCGAGCCGCGCCATGAACGCGAGGCATTCATCCTCCGGCCGGTCGAGCGCGATGTCGAACCAGCCGCGCGGCAACGGGCCGCGCTGCGCCGCCAGCACGACGCGGGCAATGAAGCCGGCGTCGTCGGATCGTGCGGGACGGATCGAGGATCGTCCCGCATCACCCATCTCAGGTGTTCTTCAGCGCGACGCGGAATTCCGCCTCGGTCTTGGCCTTGACCTCGTCGAGCGTGACGCCGTCGGCGAGTTCGATCAGCGCCATGCCGTCCTTGCCGTGCTTGTCGATGGTGAATACCGCCAGATCCGTGACGACCATGTCGACCACGCGCTCGCCGGTCAGCGGCAGGTTGCACTGCTTGAGCAGCTTCGGCCCGTCCTTGGCGGAATGCTCCATCACGACGACGACGCGCTTGACGCCGGCGACGAGGTCCATGGCGCCGCCCATGCCCTTCACCATCTTGCCGGGAATCATCCAGTTGGCGAGGTCGCCGTTCTGCGCCACCTGCATGGCGCCGAGGATCGACAGGTCGATATGGCCGCCGCGCACCATGCCGAAGGAATCGGCCGAGGAGAAATAGCTGGTCGAAGGCAGCTCGCTCACGGTCTGCTTGCCGGCGTTGATGAGATCGGCGTCGACCTCGTCCTCGTAGGGGAACGGGCCCATGCCGAGCATGCCGTTCTCGCTCTGCAGGCTGACGTCGATACCCTCGGGGATGTAGTTCGAAACCAGCGTCGGGATGCCGATGCCGAGATTGACGTAATAGCCGTCGCGCAACTCCTTGGCGGCGCGGGCAGCCATCTGTTCACGGGTCCAGGCCATGAGGCTCTCCTGAAAAGGTGTGATTTAAGCAGCGGGCCGCGGACGGGTGTTGCGGAACTCGATCCGCTTCTTGCCGGTCCCGACCTCGATGATGCGTTTGACGAAGATGCCGGGTGTGTGGATGTGGTCCGGGTCGATCTCGCCGGCCGGCACCAGGTGCTCGACCTCGGCGACGGTGACCTTCGCGGCGGTCGCCATCATCGGGTTAAAGTTGCGCGCGGTCTTGCGGTAGACCAGGTTGCCGGCGGTGTCGCCCTTCCAGGCGTGCACGATGGCGAGGTCGGCAAACAGGCCGCGTTCCATGATGTACTTCTCGCCGTCGAACTCCTTCACTTCCTTGCCTTCGGCGATCAGCGTGCCGACGCCCGTTTTTGTGTAGAAGGCCGGGATTCCGGCGCCGCCGGCGCGGATGCGCTCGGCCAGCGTGCCCTGCGGGTTGAACTCGAGCTCGAGTTCGCCGGCGAGGTATTGCTGGGCGAACAGCTTGTTCTCGCCGACATAGGACGAGATCATCTTCTTGATCTGGCGCGTCTCCAGGAGCCGGCTGAGGCCGATGCCGTCGACGCCGGCGTTGTTGGAGACGACGGTGAGGCCCTTGACGCCGGAATCGCGGATCGCGTCCGACAGGGTCTCGGCGATGCCGCAGAGGCCGAAGCCGCCCGACATGATCATGATGTTGTCCTTGAGGAGACCATCGAGTGCCGATTTGGCGTCGGGATAAACCTTGTTCATGCAGCGAATACCTGATGGAGGGCGCGAAACGGCTGTGTCAAAGCGGATTATTAGGCGAAATCTTCGCAATGCGTCAATCGCGGCCCGGTGCGGCGACGGGCGGCGGCCTGCAACATCAACATGGCCTTGAAAGCGTCAAGAAAACCCTTCAAGTTGCGTGGGTTGGCAGGGCCTCCGGCGAGAGCCCGCTGTGCTCGACAACGACCCGACAAACCTCAACCGACCCGGATATGTCATTGACGATGGCCCAAGGAATTAAGCGCCTCGGGATGCCGATCGCGGCGCTTTTCGGCCTGGCGGTGGTCGGGCTGGTCGGAACGTCGTGGTTCCTCAACCGGGACGCGCTGCGGAGCGCGGTGGAGGCGCAGATCCGCGCGGTGACCGGGCTCGAGCTCGTCGTCAATGGCCCGATCGACGTTTCGGTGTTTCCGGGCAGCTATGTCTCCTTTCATGATGTCGGGCTGAAGGGCGCCGACACCACGGACCCGGCCTTGCAGGTCGACGTGCTGACCGCGAACCTGCGCCTGCTGCCGCTGTTGCTGCGGCGGTTCGAGATTGCCGACGTCATGATGCTCCGCCCGCATATCCATGTGGTTCGCGACAGCGCCGGCGAGAGCAACTGGACGCCGTTCGTCGAGACCATCGCCAAGGCGATGACGCCCGGCGCCGAGAACCAGGTGTCGTTCTCGGAGATCAGGATCCAGGACGGCGAGCTGAATTATGAGGACGGCACCAACCACATTTCCGAACAACTCGGCGATATCGACCTGTCGCTGGCCTGGCCCTCGATCTCGCGCTCGTTTGCCGCAACCGGCCAGTTCGACTGGCGCGGCGAACGCGTCGACGGCTCGATCAGCGCCAGCGATTTCGTCGCGCTGCTGTCGGGCGATCGCTCCGGCCTCAAGGCGCGGCTGGCCAGCGCGCCGCTGAAGGTTGCGTTCGACGGAACCGTCGCCAACCGCACCAGCCTGATGATGGAAGGCACCGCCACCATGGACTCGCCGTCGCTGCGCAACGCGCTGCGTTGGATGGGACAGGCGCCGCCCGGCGGCGGCGGCGGCTTCGGCCGCTTCGCACTGAAGGCCCGCGCCAATGTGGTCGGCGGCTCGGTGGCGCTCACCAATGTCAATGTCGAGCTCGACGGCAATGTCGCCGAAGGCGTGATGACTTACGCCAATAACGGCCGGCAGACGCTGCAAGCGACGCTGGCCGCCGGCAATCTCGATTTCACGCCTTACATCTCGACGTTCCGCCTCCTGGCCAGCGGCCAGCGCGACTGGAACAGGCAGCTGTTCGACCTCTCCTCGCTGTCGTCGACCGATCTCGACATGCGCCTGTCGGCCGCCAAGGTGACGGTCGGCCCGTCCAAGCTCGGCCGCACCGCGTTCGGCGCCAATCTGCGGGGCGGCGCGCTCGCGCTCAGCGTCGGCGAGGCGCAGATGTATGGCGGCATCGCCAAGGGTTCGTTCGCGATCGCGCGCTCGGATGCGGTCGCCGACGTCAGGGCGCAATTCCAGTTCACCGATGTCGATCTGCAGGCCTGCGCCAGCGAACTGTTCGGCATCAACAAGTTGTCCGGCCGCGGCAACCTCAACGTCTCGCTGACGGCCTCCGGCTCGAGCCCGTTCGGGCTCGCGTCGTCGCTCGACGGCACCGCGACGCTGAACGGACACGACGGCGCGATCGCCGGCTTCAATGTCGAACAATTGCTGCGGCGGCTGGAGAAGCGGCCGCTGTCCGGCGGCGGCAATTTCCGCTCCGGCTCGACACCCTACGACAATCTCAGCGTCTCGGTGAAATTCGCCGATGGCGTCGCGACCGCCGACGACATCCATGTCGAGAGCCCCGCGGCGAAGATCACGCTGACCGGCACCGCCTCGGTGCCGTCGCGCGAATACGATCTCAAGGGCGTCGCCAGCCTGAACTCGGCGGCCGGCGGCGGCAATGGTTTCGATCTGCCCTTCGTGATTCAGGGCCCGTGGGACGATCCGCTGATCTTCCCCGATCCGGAAAGCCTGATCCGCCGCTCGCCGGCATCTGCGCCGCTGCTCGACGCGGTGAAGGATCGCAAGACCCGCGACGCGGTGCGCTCGGTAATCGAGCGCTTCACCGGCGGCACCGCACGGCCCGCGACCGCGCCCGATGCCGCAGCCGGCACACCCGGCAGCGCACCGGCGACAGCGGCCGAGAATGCCAAATCGAACTGACCCAAAGTCGAACCGATCGCTGTCGAACCGACCGATCCATTCACTTTCCGCATCAATGCAGCGGGACTGATCCACGCTTTCCAGCGAGCCCCCGACAGAAGTCGTCGACGCGGCACCTTTATCGGGTCACGGGCATGCGCTAGTGTTTTCTCCAACCGGTTAAAAAAACCGGCCTCATGAGGGGAGAACAACGTGAGATCCAAGGTTATCGGTGCGCTATCAATTGCGGTCGCTGCGGTCGGCTTGTTCGCCGCAACTGCACCCGCTCTGGCCCAGGGCAAGACGATCACCGTCTGGTGGGGCAAGGGATTTTACAAGTCCGAAGACGACGCGCTGCTCGATACGATCAAGAAATTCGAAGCCAAGACCGGCATCAAGGTCGAACTGTCGCAATACGCGATCCAGGACATGATTCCGAAGACGGTGGCCGCGCTGGATTCCGGCACCGTGCCCGATGTCGCTTATTCCGACACCTACGATGTGCAGGCCCAGGGCAAGTGGGCCTTCGAGGGCAAGCTCGAGGACCTGTCCGACATCATGCTGCCGATGAAGGACGCCTTCGCGCCGAACACGCTGGAAGCCGCCCTGCTCTACAACGACGTCACCAAGAAGAAGTCCTATTACGGTTTCCCGCTGAAGCAGCAGAGCATGCACGTCCAGATCTGGGGCGACATGCTGGAGAAGGCCGGCTTCAAGGCCGCCGACATCCCGACCAAGTGGGAGGATTACTGGACGTTCTGGTGCGACAAGGTGCAGCCGGCGATCCGCAAGGCGACCGGCCAGCGCATCTACGGCGTCGGCCAGCCGATGGGCGTGGAATCCACCGACTCGTTCCAGTCGTTCTACACCTTCATGGACGCCTACCACGTCAAGCTGGTCGACGACGACGGCAAGCTGCTGGTCGACGATCCCAAGGTGCGCGACGGCCTGATCCACGCGCTGAAGGACTACACCGACACCTACATCAAGGGCTGCACGCCGCCGTCCTCGACGACCTGGAAGGATCCGGACAACAACGTCGCGTTCCACAACAAGACGATCGTGATGACGCACAATTTCACGATCTCCATCGCGGCGAAGTGGTTCGAGGATTCCACCAACCCGGCGCTGACCGACGCGCAGCGCGCCGCGGGCAAGCAGGCCTACGAGCAGGACATCATCACGGCGTCGTTCCCCAAGGCGCCGGACGGCTCGACCATCAAGTACCGCTCCGACGTCAAGACCGGGCTGATCTTCGCCAACGCCAAGAACAAGGCGGAGGGCAAGCAGTTCATCGCGTTCCTGATGCAGGAAGACAACGTGCGGCCCTATGTCGAGGGCGCGCTCGGCCGCTGGTTCCCGGTGACCAAGGCCAGCCAGGCGAGCCCGTTCTGGCAGGCCGACCGGCATCGCAAGGCGGTGTGGAATCAGTTCACCGGCGGCACCGCGCCGTTCGACTTCACCAAGAACTGGAAGTTCACCATCCTGAACAACGAGAACGTCTGGGCCAAGGCCATGAACCGCGTCGTCAGCGAGAAGGTGCCGGTGGACAAGGCCGTCGATGAACTGATCGCCCGCATCAAGCAGGTCGCGGGGTGATCGTGACTCCCCCTCTCCCCGCTCTTCGCGGGGAGAGGGTCGGGGTGAGGGGCTCCATCCACGAGCAGTGTTCGTGGAAAGTCCCGTACCCCCTCACCCGGATCACATCTACGATGTGATCCGACCTCTCCCCGCAAGCGGGGCGAGGTAGGAAAGGCCAGGGGACGAAACCAACTATGGCGATCACGCTCTCCGCATCCGATGCCCCCTCCCCGCCGCTGTCGGCGCGGCTGTCGCCGCCGCAAGTCTGGGGCATCGCGCTGCTCGCGCCCTATCTGCTGGTCTTCCTTGCCTTCGTGGTCTATCCGGTCGGCTACGGCCTGTGGCTGGCGCGTCATCCATCGAGCTATGTCGCGCTGTACAACGACCCGATCTTCGCACGCGCGGCCGTCAACACGCTGATCTTCCTGGTCATCGGCATCAACATCAAGATGCTGATCGCGCTGTTCCTGTCCGGCTTCTTCGCCCAGCAGCGGCCCTGGATCAGGTGGCTGTCGGTCATCTTCATCCTGCCCTGGGCGGTGCCGTCGATCCCGACCATCCTGTCGGTGCGATTCATGCTCAATCCGGAGTGGGGCGTGGTCAACCAGCTGATCTTCAAGTTCACCGGCGACGACGGCCCGAACTGGCTGAACGATCCGGCGGTCGCGCTGGCGATGGCGATCGGTGTGCACATCTGGAAGTCGCTGCCGTTCTGGACGCTGATCCTTTTGACCGGACGGCTCGCGATCCCGCACGATCTGTACGAGGCGTCCGACGTCGACGGCGCCAACTGGTGGCAGAAATTCCGCTACATCACCTGGCCGTCGATGCAGACGCTCTACATCACCTGCACGCTGCTCTCGATGATCTGGACGCTGGGCGACTTCAACAGCGTCTACCTGCTCACCGGCGGCGGCCCCGCCGACCTCACCCACGTGCTGTCGACGCTGGGCATCCGCTATCTCAGGCTCGACCAGCTGTCGCTGGCGATGGCCTCGATCATCTGCGCGATGCCGTTCGTGCTGCCGCTGGTCTATTACATGATGAAACGGTTGTCGCGATGAAGCTGCCCACTCTCCGCGACGTCGGCACCGATGCCAAGCTGCTCTTGATCGGCATCCCGGTCTTCATCTGGACCATGATCCCGATCTACCACATGTTCGTGTTCGCGATCTCGCCGAAGGAGGACGCGTTCACCGGCAAGCTGTGGCCGACGCATCCGACGCTGCATAATTTCTCGATCGTGTTCCACCAGCAGCATTACTTCCTGCGCGACTTCTGGATCCAGTTCTGGAATTCGACCGTGATCGCGCTGGCGGTCGGCGCGCTGACGCTGTTCGTCGCCACCGCCGCCGCATTCTCGATCTCGCGGCTGCGCGTGCCGGGCGGCCGCGCCGTCATGAACATGGCGCTGTTCACCTACTTCATCCCGGCGGCGTTCCTCGCCGTGCCGATGTACCGAACCATGGGCACCTACGGCCTGCTCAACAATCACTGGTCGCTGATCCTGGCGATGGTCACGATCGCAGCGCCCTATGCGATCTGGGTGCTGAAGCAGGCTTCCGACAAACTGCCGGTCGAGCTGGATGAAGCCGCGACGATGGACGGCGCCACCACGCTGCAGCTGTTCCGCCTGGTCTATGTACCGCTGATGATGCCCTCGCTGGTCGCGGTCGGGACCTACGCGATTCTGCTTGCCTGGAACGAATATCTCTACGCGTTCCTGCTGCTCTCGAAAGATACCGACATCACCCTGCCGGTCGCGCTCGGCAATTTCCTCGCCGCCGACGATTCGCCGTGGGAGCTGTTGATGACCACCGGCTTCATCTACGCGCTGCCGCCCGCTGCGGTCTATTACGCCTTCAAGCGCTACATGGTCGGCGGGCTGACCGCCGGCGCCGTCAAGTCGTGATCTCCATCGTTGCCCCGTCATTGCGAGCGAAGCGAAGCAATCCATATCGCCGCGAGCGGAGAAATGGATTGCTTCGTCGCTATCGCTCCTCGCAATGACGGCCGAGGCAAAATTATGACGCAGCAAGACTAAAGCGGCGCGGCGCTCTCGCCGCGCGCGCTCGACAGTTTCGAGGCGAACGAGGCGACCACGATGATCACGGCGATTAGCGCGATCACCAGCGTGCAGATCGCGTTGATCTCCGGCTTCACGCCGAGCCGCACTTCCGAATAGATACGGATCGGCAATGTCGCCGAGCCGGGCCCGGTGGTGAAGCTCGCGATCACGACGTCGTCGAGCGACAGCGTGAAGGCCAGCATCCACCCCGCCACGATCGCCGGCACGATCAGCGGCAGCGTCACCAGCAGGAACGCGCGCACCGGATCGCAGCCGAGATCCATCGCGGCTTCCTCCAGGCTGCGGTCGAGCGTGGCGAGGCGCGACTGCACCACCACGGTGACGAAGCACATCGTCAGCGTGGTGTGCGCGATCGTCACCGTCCAGAAGCCGCGCTCGGCATTCAGCGCCACGAACAGCAGGAGCAGCGACAGGCCGGAGATCACCTCCGGCATGACCAGCGGCGAATACAGCATGCCGGAGAACAGCGCCCGTCCCCGGAATCGCTCGCCGCGTGCCAGCCCCACCGCGGCCAGCGTGCCGAGCAAGGTCGCCAGCGTCGCCGACACCGCGGCAACCGACAGGCTCATCCACGCCGCATCCAGCATGGCGCGATCGCTGAAGAACTCGTGGTACCAGCGCAGCGACCAGCCGCCCCACACCGTCACCAGCCGCGAGGCGTTGAACGAGTAGATCACGAGGATCACGATCGGCAGATAGAGGAATGCCAGCCCGAGGGCCAGCGACGTCATGTTGAAGCGCGTGAGGCGGGTCGCGGCGTGCGCCATCAGCGGCCACCCTCAAGCTGGCGACGTTGCAGGCGGTCGTAGAGCACGAGCGGCGGCACCAGCAGCAGCAGCAATGCGACCGCCGCGGCTGACGCCACCGGCCAGTCCTTGTTGGTGAAGAACTCGAGCCACAGCGTCTGCCCGATCATCAGCGAATTGGAGCCGGCGAGCAGATCGGGGATCACGAATTCGCCGACGATCGGGATGAAGCAGAGCAGCGCGCCGGCGCCGACGCCCGGCAGCGACAGCGGAAACGTCACCAGCCAGAATGCCTGTCGCGGCGAGGAGCCGAGATCGCCGGCGGCCTCCAGGAGCGAGGCATCCATCTTCGAGAGCGTCGCATAGAGCGGCAGGATCATGAACGGCAGGTAGGAGTAGACGATGCCGAGATACATCGCGCTGTCGGTCGACAGCCAGACCACCGGCGTCGAGACGATGTGCAGCGCCAGCAGGATCCGGTTGAGCAGGCCGTCATGCTGCAGGATGTTGATCCAGGCATAGATCCGGATCAGGAACGAGGTCCAGAACGGCACGATCACCAGCATCATCGCCACGCCTTGCCAACGCTGCGGCAGCCGCGCCATGCCATAGGCGATGGGGTAGCCGATCAGGAGCAGGATCACGGTCGAAGTCACCGCGACGACGAGGCTGCGCAGATAGGACAGGATGTACAGATTGTCCTGCAGCAGCAGGCGGAAATTGTCGAACGACAATTGCGAAAACGCCAACGCCAGCGCCGCGCGTCCTTCGGCGAAATCGAACACCGGCGTATAGGGCGGCTGCGCGATCGCGGTCTGCGACAGGCTGATCTTCAGCACGAAGCCGAACGGCACCAGGAAGAACAGCACCATCCAGAGATAGGGCGCGATCGCGGCGAGCCGCGCCGGCCGGGCGAAGATGCGGCGCGCGCTCATTGCTCCAGTACCAGGCAGTCGTCGGCGGTGAACCATGCGACGACGCGCTGGCCGGCGAGATAGGCGTCGACATCGAGCCGCGCGGTGTTGGCCATCGACGAGCGCACCATCGCGCCGGTCTCCAGCTTGACCCGGTAGCTGGTGACGCCGCCGAGATAGTTGACGTCGGTGACGACACCCTCCAGCCGGTTGATGGTCTGCGATGCGCCCGCATCCGAGGCCGGCGCACGGCGCGACAGCTTCACCTTCTCGGGCCGGATCGCGACGCTGACCACCTCCTTGGTCACCGGCGGCCACAGCTCGCTGACCGCGAGCGTGCCGGCTTCAGCGGTCGAGACTTTCAAACGTCCATTCTCGCGGGCGGCAACCTGGCCGTTGAACAGGTTGATGTCGCCGACGAACTCGGCGATCCAACGCGAGGCCGGCGCCTCATAGAGATTGCGCGGGGTCGCGACCTGGACCAGACGGCCGGCATCCATCACCCCGATCCGGCCGGCCATCGTCATCGCCTCCTCCTGATCGTGGGTGACGATGATGAAGGTCATGCCGAGCCGGCGCTGCAGCTCCATCAGCTCTGCTTGCGTGCTCTCGCGCAACTTCTTGTCCAGCGCGGCCAGCGGCTCGTCGAGCAGCAGCACCTGCGGCCGGCGCGCCAGCGAGCGCGCCAGCGCGACGCGCTGCCGCTGGCCGCCGGAGAGCTGGTCCGGCTTGCGCTTCTCCAGCCCCTCGAGCTTGACCAGGGCCAGCATCTCCGCAACCCGGGTCGCGATATCCTTGCGCGCCATGCCGGCGCGCCTGAGGCCGAAGGCGATGTTGTCGCGCACCGACAGATGCGGGAACAGCGCGTAGTTCTGGAACATCATGTTGACGGGCCGCTCATGCGGCAGCACCTGGGCGATGTCGCTGCCGCCAAGCAGGATTCGGCCCTCGTCCGGGGTCTCGAAGCCGGCGAGCATACGCAGCAGCGTGGTCTTGCCGCAGCCGCTCGGGCCGAGCAGCGCGAAGAACTCGCCGGCGCGGATGTCGAGCGAGAGCTGGTCGACCGCGCGGAAATTGCCGAACGACTTGGCGACGCCCTCGATCCGCAGCAGCGGCATGTCCGAGACGGCCGGTTCAGGCAACGGCTTTGTCGCCTCCGCACTCGCTTCGCCCGATGTCACGTCAAGAAGCCCCGATTCCCCGCAAGGTCTGATGATGGCGGCAAACTAGCCGCGGATCGCCACCGGCTCAACCGCCTCACGAACATCTCCCGCAATATTGTCGGCCTCCGCGCCTCTGCTAGACTTCGCAGCCGAATTCGGGAGGACAACCGATGATTCAGGACCGCTATGGACTGCCGCTGACAACCGATTCGGACCGCGCCGCCGCGTATTATGTCGACGGCGTCGATCGGATGCTGGCGGCGTTGCACGGTGCGGATGCGGCGTTCGAGGCGGCGATCGCCGCGGACCCCGATTTCGCGTTGGCTCATCTCGGCCGCGCCCGCGTGCACCAGCTCAACATGGAAGGCGCCGCAGCTCGCGCCAAGGCGGTCGATGCCCGGCGGCTGGCCGCGACGGCAAGCCCGCGCGAGCGCCAGCACATCGAGATCATCGCATCCGTGATCGAGGGCCAGGGCAAGAAGGCGATGACGGCGGCCGAACAGCATCTTGCCGAATATCCGCGCGATGCGCAGATCCTCTCGCTGCTGCTCGGCGCCTTCGGCCTCTATGCGTTCTCCGGACGCTCCGACCACGATGCGGCACGGCTTGCGATCTGCGAACGCCACATCAACGACTATGGCAACGACTGGTGGTTCCTCACCTATCTCGGCTGGTCCAAGACCGAGGCCGGCGAAGTCGTCGCGGGGCGTGCCCTCACCGAACGCGGCTATGCGCTGAAGCCGGAGAACGCCGGCGCCGCGCACGCCGTGGCGCATGCGCTGTTCGAGCAGGGCGATGGGGCCGAAGGCCGCAGCTTCCTCTCAGCGTGGCTGCCCGCGAATGACCGGACGAGCTTCCTGCAGGGCCATCTCGCCTGGCACCTCGCCCTGATCGCGATCGAGGAAGGCGACGCCGACGCCGCGCTCGACATCTATGAGCAGCACATCAAGCCGGCGGGCCGGCCCTATCCGCCGCTCAACATCTATACCGACACGGCCTCGCTGCTGTGGCGGCTCACGGTTGCCGGCAAGACCGGTTTGGAGTCGCATTGGAAGGACGTTGCCGCCTATGGCGACGGTTTTTTCCCGAGGGCCGGTGCGCATTTCGCCGACGTGCACCACGCACTGGTCGCGGCCACGACGAACAACGATGCGCTGGAGACGCGGCTCGCCGAAATGACGGCGCGCGACGCCGACGGCAAGCTGGCGCCCGGCCCTGCCGCGATCGGGCTCGGCCGGGGAATCGCGGCCTTCGCGGCCGGCGACCACGAGCGCGCCGTGCGCATCCTGGCGCCGCTGATGCCCGAGCTGGTACGGATCGGCGGCAGCCACGCGCAACGCGAATTGTGGGAGGACACTTTCATCGTCGCGTGCCTGCGCGCCGGCCAGGGCCGGCAGGCAACGAGCCTGATCTCGGAGCGGCTGCATCGCCGGCCGTCGAAGCGCGACCTCGCCTGGTCGCAGGAGGCGGCGCGGCAATAAAAGCTGTTGCGGCTGCTGACTGTCTCCCGGATTTCGCTGCGCTGCATCCGGGCTACGTTGTTGTGCCGCCCCGAGGGCTCTTCTCCTTCCCCCTGAAAGGGGAAGGTCGGGATGGGGGTCAGCCGCAGGCGACGCTCTATGCGGAGAGAGCAGATCCCCACCCGCCTTGCTCTGCCGAGCAAAGCGACCTCCCCTTTTCAAGGGGAGGTTTGAAAGCCGAAGCTCAATCCGGCTTCGCCATGAATGCGGCGAGCGCATCGCGATCGGCTTGCGGCATGGTCAGCCCGAGCTTGGAGCGGCGCCACAGCACGTCGTCGGGAAAGCGCGCCCATTCCTTGCGCATGAGGTAGCGCACCTCGGCGCCGGTCAGTTCCGGGCCGAAGGCCGGACCGAGATCAGCCTTCTGCTTCGCATCGCCCAGGATGTCTTTCACGTTCAGCCCATAGGCGGCGACCAGCCGCCGCGCCGCGGCCTCGCCGAGAAAGCGCCAGCGGTCGCGCGCGATGTCGACCTCGGTCTCGAAGCGCTGCCAGGCGAATTCGCCGCCCGGCAGCGGCGCGGTCGCGGTCCAGCGCGGCGTCATCGGATAGAACCGCGTGAATTCCGACACCGCCCGCTCGGCGCGGTGGCGGGACGTGGTGACATCGCCGCCGAAGATCGTGAGCAGCGGCGCCTTGCCGCGCCGATAATCGAGCAGTGCTGCGCCATCGCGCATGTGCCGGCGTGCGGGCGCAATGACGGAATTGGCGCCGGAGATCGTTCGCAGCACATCGGCGGGCGTGATCTGCTCGCGAAAATAGCGATTGGCTGCGTCGCAGAGATAGGCCACCTCGCGCACACTCATCGCGACAATCGCGGGATCGCCCTTGAAAGCATGACCGACGCTGCCGATCAGGGTGCAGTTTTGCGCGTAGGGACTGGCAAAGATCAGTTGTCCGTCGGCGTGCTGAAACGCATAGACATAGTCGCAGTCGAACAGGCGGCGCACCACGATCTGGCTGATCTGAACGGTCGCAAGCCGCGGCGCCGGCACGCGCAGCACGGTCTCGGCGACAGAGCCGGTCCATGCACCCGTCGCGTTGACCAGCGACCGCGCCGTGATCACCCGGCGATAGCCGCGGTCGATCGCAACCAGCCGCCAGGTCTCGCCGCGCTCGGCCCGGGTCACGCGCGCGCCGGTGCGGATCTCGGCGCCGCGCGCCGCGGCATCGACGGCGTTGAGCACGACGAGCCGGGAATCGTCGACGATGCAGTCGGAATACTCGAACGCGGTTCCAAACGGCCGCTTCAGCGCATCGCCGACCGGATGGTGGGTGACATCCAGCGTCGCCGAGCGCGGCAGGCCGCTGCGCGAGGCCAACCGCTCGTAGAGCAGCAGCAACGACCGCAATTGCCAGGGCGGCCGCTCCTCGGCATGAACAGGGATCGCAAACCGCGCCGGCCGCACCAGATGCGGCGCGATGCGCAGCAACACATCGCGTTCCCTGAGCGCCTTGCGGACGCGGAAGAACTCGCGCCGTTCCAGCCCGGCCAGATCGCCGTGGACCAGCCGCGGCGAGGCCTGTGACGCGCCGCAACCGAGATCGCCCTGCTCCAGCAGGATCACGCGCAGGACGCGGCCGGCCGCATCACGCGCAATGCTCGTGCCGTTTAGGCCGCCGCCGATGATCGCGAGATCGTAATCCGCCATGCGCAACGCCTATCGCACTTCAATGCGAACGAAATACGTGTTCGCACGAAAAATGCGTCAAGGCGTGTCGCTTGACGACACGATGCCCGGGTGAAGCGGTCTCACGGCATCCCCGCCTCTCCCGCTTGCGGCGACGAGCGTACGCTTGCACGATTTCGGAATATTAGAATAATGCGCCTGAGTTGCCCGACGTGTCAAGTCGCTTGCTGCAACGCCGACCGCCACCGGCTACTGTGCATGGGGTTGTTTTCGATATTTTGCCGGCGCTAGCCCGCACCGGCCGCGGCGAAGAAGCCTTCGGGGCCATCGACCTCGATCAGCTTCTTGCCCTCGATCACCCAGAACCGGTTGGCGACCGCGCGCACGAACTGGCGGTCGTGCGATACCAGGAGGCAGCTGGCCTGCTGCTCCATCAGTTCCTCCTCCAGCGTTTCCTGGCCCTCGATGTCGAGATGGTTGGTCGGCTCGTCGAGCAGATAGAAGTTCGGCTGGGTGAGCCGCAGCACCAGCATGCCGAGGCGGGCCCTCTGCCCGCCCGACAGCCGCCCGATCGGACGGCCCTGCATTTCGATCGAGAGGCCCGTGCCGGCGAGCAGGCCGCGCGCACGCTGGTCGCCGACCGCAAAGCGCCGCGTCAGCATCCGCATCGGCGTGTCGCTGTCGGTGAGATCGGCCAGCGCCTGGTCGCAATAGCCAAGCACCAATGACTCGGTGGCCCGGATCTCGGCTGCTGCGGCTTCGGTGCTCTCGATCGCCAGCTGCAGCGCCGCGACGAACCGGGTCTTGCCGGCGCCGTTCGGCCCGAGCAGCGCAATCCGGTCGCCCTTGCAGATGAACTGCTGGCCGGTCCTGAACAACGGCCTGCCGTCCGGCGTGGCGATCGCGGCGTTGTTCAGCCTGATCAGGACCTTGGCATGGGTGTCGCGGTTGGCGAGCCGGATCGTGCCGGCCGAGTGCTCGACATGCGCCGGCTTCGCGGTCGCCTCGAGCTTCTCGGCGCGCTGCTTGAGCTGCCTGGTCTTCGACAGCAGAAGGTCGCTGCCTGAATTGATACCGAGGTTGTTGAGCTTGGCGGCCTGCTGCCGCAGCTGGCGAACCGCCTTCATGTCGCGCTGATAGCGCCGCTCGTCCGAGGCATCGAACTCGTCGAGCGCCGCGCGCGCCGCGGTGTAGGGCAACGCGAACAGCTGCGAGCGTTCCGGGCGCAAGAACAGCGTCCGGTTGGTGGTCGCATCGAGGAAGGCGCGGTCGTGGCTTGCGATCACCACCGGCATCTCGCGCGGCAGCGCGTTCAGCCAGCCCTCGAGCCGGCCGATCTTGGCGAGGTCGAGATGGTTGGTCGGCTCGTCGAGCAGCAGTACGTCGGGTTCGGTTACCAGCACACGGGCGAGCAGCGCAAGCCGCAGCCAGCCGCCGCTCAATTGCTTGAGCGGTCGCGCCCACAGCTCGTCGGGCACGTCGAGCGATTGCAGGGCGACGTCGACCCGCCAGCTCTCGCCGGCGCGTTGCTCGGCCGGAAGCGCGGCGAGCACGGCGGCATGGAACGGCGTATCCATGAGGCCCTGCGGCGCATCCTGCTCGACATGGCCGACGGTCAGGCCGCGCGCGCGGGTGATGTCGCCTTCGTTGGGCTCCATGCTGCCTGCGATACAGCGCAGCAGCGTGGACTTGCCGCGGCCGTTGGCGGCCACGAGGCCGATCCGGTCGCCGGCATTGACGACAAAGTTCAGGTCGGAAAACAGCGGCGCGTTCAGCGTCACGCCGAGATTGCGGACATTGATGAGGGTCACGATCGATTCTCTGGTCTTGCCGGCGAACACGACGACATCGAGAGGCGTCCAGCCATCATCGGATGTGCGTGTCGAAGCGCGGCGAGGGCTTTGAGTGCAGGCGCGAACGTTCAAACGCTCGGCGCCGCACGGCCACGAAGGGCAGACCAGGAAGAGATCTTATCCGAGTTTCCGGTCAGCCCTGCAAACGCATCTGCAGGGCGTTGACGGGGCCACGCTTGAGGTGGGGATCGTTGAATCTCGCCACGACGCAGCCCTCCTTTCTCGGCACGAAATGATGTGGTGGCTCGACGGTAACCGGACATACCGCGGATGGCAAGCAGCGCCGGCCGGACCAGTCCGGCGGTTCAGGCCGATTTAACCGGCCCTGCGCACGGTTTCGGCAAGCAGGTCGCCGCCGACCAGCGCGGCAAATTGACCGATCGGGGCCGGGCGGCCGATCAGATAGCCCTGCACCGCGTCGCAGCCCTCTTCCGAGAGGAAACCGAGCTGCGCCTCGGTCTCGACGCCTTCGGCGACGATCGACATCTCGAGGCCGTGGCCGAGATCGATGACCGCGCGGACGATCGCGGCCGATTGCGGATTGCGGCCGAGATTGATGACGAAGGCGCGGTCGATCTTGATCTTGTCGAACGGAAACGCCTGCAGGTAGCTCAGCGAGGAATAGCCGCTGCCGAAATCGTCCATCGAGATGCGGACCCCGAGCGCCTTCAGCCGCCGCAGCAGCGACAGGCCGCGGTCGAAATCCTCGATCAGCACGCCTTCGGTGATTTCGAGCTCGAGCCGGTCGGGCGTCAGCCCGGTCTCGAGCAGGATCGAATGCACGAGCCCGACGAGGTCGCCATGGGTGAACTGCGCCGGCGACAGGTTCACCGCGACCTGCATCGGCACCGCCCAGGAGGCCGCCTCCCGGCAGGCTTCGCGCAGGATCCATTCGCCCATCTCGACGATCAGGCCGCTTTCTTCCGCGAGCGGAATGAAGTCACTGGGCGGCACGAAGCCGCGCACCGGATGGTGCCAGCGCGCCAGCGCCTCGAAACCGATGATCCGGCTGGCCGCAACGCTCGCGCCGGTGGCCGCCTGCGGCTGATAGTAGAGCGACAATTCGCCGTTCTTGATCGCGACCGACAGCTCCTGATGCAGCACGCGGCGATCGCGGATCTGCTGGTCCATCTCCGGCTCGAAGATCGAGATGGTGCCGCGCGACTTCGCCTTGGCGCGGAACAGCGCCGCGCCGGAGTTGGCCAGCAGCGAGGCCGCGTCGGATCCGTTGTGCGGGAACACCGCGATCCCGGCGGTCAGGCCGGTGCGTACCGATTTGCCGTCGATCAGGAAGTCCTGCCCGAGCGCCTCGGCGGCCTGCTCGGCCAGCGCAATGCCGGCAGCCGGCTGCTGGCCGTCGATGATGAGGCCGAATTCGTCGCCGGACAGCCGCGCGACCACGCCGCCGCGCGCCACGGTCTGTAAGCGCTGCGCGACTTCGATCAGCACCTTGTCGCCCATCGCATGGCCGTAGACGTCATTGATCTCCTTCAGCCCGTCGAGGTCGACGCAGAGCACCGCGAACTCCTCGTCGGTGCCGTCGCAGGCCTCGATCATCTGGGTCAGCGCCTGCAGGAACGCGGCGCGGTTCGGCAGGTCGGTCAGGCCGTCATGATAGGCCATGTGCGCCATGCGCGACTCGGTCTGGCGCCGGTCGGTGACGTCCTCATGGGTCTTGATCAGATATTGCGGCTCGCCATGATCGTCGGGCACGGTCATGCGGCGGGTCAGGAACAGCCGCAGGCCGTCCTTGGTCGAGATCGGGTGCTCCTCGGCGATCATGCTGCGCTTGCGGATCGCAGCCTCGTCGCGAGCGACGATCAGCTTGGCTTCCCGCTCGTTGAAGATGTCGGACGCGGTGAGACCGGCGGCGTCCTCGCGGCGGCGGTTGAGGATCGTCTCGGCGCTGCGGTTGGCCAGCAGATAGCGGCCGTCGCTGACGCGCTGCACGATCAGCGAGACCGGGATGTTGTCGACCACGAGCTCGAGGAATTTCTTGTTGTTCTCGAGTTCACGCGACAGCGAACGGCGGTCGGTGACGTCCTCGAACAGCGCGATCAGGAATTCCGGATCGCCGGCCTCGTTGCGGGCGATCACGCGGTTCGATGCCAGGATGCGCCTCTCCGAACCCCGTTCGACGAAGAATTCGCTGCGGTGATAGCCTTCGGGCGCGTCCAGCGCCGCGCGGTCGGCGGTGTCGATGCTGACCGCGGTCTCGGGACGGAAGATCTCGTCGGCGCGCTTGCCCACGATGTGATCGCGCGAGAAGCGCGAGAAGCGCTCGAACGCGCGGTTGGCGAAGATGTAGCGGCCGTCCTCGATGTTCTTGGCGGCGACGCAGACCGGGACATTGTCGAGCACGGATTCGAGGAATTGCGTGGTCGAGGCGAGCTTGCGCGACAGCTTGCGCTGGTCGGTGCAATCGAGATGGGTCGCGACCGAGCCGCCGTTCGGCAATGGAAAATATTTCACCAGCACCGACCGGCCGCCGGGCAGTTCGGTGACCAGCCCATCGGGCGCGGCAGCCCTGGCGAAGAAATCCTCGGCGCTGATGTCGAGCACGCCGCGGTCGCGGCGCAGCTCCAGCAGCTCGGTGCCGGTCATGTTGCGCCTGATGTCGGCGCGCGACAGGCCGTAGATGTCGAGATAGCGGTCGTTGCAGAACACAATGCGCTCGCGCGCATCGGTCATCACCACGCCCTGGTTCAGATGGTTGAGGGCGGACGACACGAAGGCGTTGCGGCGCAGTTGCGCGCGCTTGGCCTTGCGCAGCGCCGAAAGGATCCACAGCCCGACCGCGCCGAAAAAGGACGCGACCACCACGCTGCCGATCAGGAGCTCCCAGACCACGCCGGGATCGAGGCTGCCGAGATAGGTCGACGGCGCGAACGCGCCGGTGCCGGCCTGGGCTGCGCCGTAGGGCGCGACGGCAGCGATCAGGCAAAGCGCGGCGCTTGCCGGAATCGAATTCTTCCTGCCCGCCTGCCACTTCCTGCCAGCCATTGATCACCCGCGGATTTCTCGGGCGAGTGTCCGGCTCGGGCGGTTTGGATCGGGTAAACGCGTACGGATGCAACCGGGAAACGTGACTTAATTTATGGCAATTGCCCTGACATGATTAATGCTGCACTAACAGGGCATGGCCCCCCAACTATTCGAGATGGCCCAAACACTTGCCCAATAAGCACTTGCCCAAGGCGATCGGATCGGCTGAACGATGTTGGCGTGGCCGCGCGGAAATTTTCGGACCTGAAGGACGAGATGGACAGGGTTGATTGCGTGATCGTCGGCGCGGGGGTGATCGGCCTCGCCGTGGCGCGCCGGCTGGCACAGGCCGGCCGCGAAGTGATTGTGCTCGAGGAGGCCGAAGGAATCGGCACCGTGACCTCGTCGCGCAACAGCGAGGTGATCCATGCCGGGATCTACTACCGGGCCGGCAGCCTGATGGCGCGGATGTGCGTCAGCGGCAAGCGGGCGCTCTACAGTTACTGCGCCGAGCACGGCATCCCGCACAAGAATTGCGGCAAGCTGATCGTCGCCACCACGCCTGCCGAGACGGAAAAACTGCAGTCGATCCGGGCACATGCCGAGGCCAACGGCGTCGACGACATGCAGCTCCTGTCGGCCGAGGCGGCGCGCGCGCTGGAGCCGGCCCTGAACTGCGACGCGGCGCTGCTGTCGCCCTCCACCGGGATCATCGACAGCCATGCCTACATGCTGGCGCTGCGCGGCGACGCCGAGGAAGCCGGAGCGGCATTCGCCTTCCATACGCCGCTGCTCCACGCCAGGGCCACCGCCAACGGCTTCGAGGTCGAGGTCGGCGGCGCGGCGCCGATGACGCTGGCCTGCGATCTGCTGGTCAATGCCGCGGGCCTTGGCGCCACGGCGGTCGCGCGCAGCGTCGAGGGCATGCCGATCGCGTTGATTCCAACGGCCTATCTGGCCAAGGGCAATTACTTCAGCTGCAGCGCCAAGGCGCCGTTCTCGCACCTGATCTATCCGGTGCCGGAGCCCGGCGGCCTTGGCGTGCACCTGACGCTCGACATGGCCGGACAGGCGAGGTTCGGCCCCGACGTCGAATGGATCGATCACATCGATTACGCCGTCGACCCGGCGAGGGCCGAACGGTTCTATCCGGCGATCCGCAAATACTGGCCGACCCTGCCGGACGGAGCGCTGATGCCGAGCTATTCGGGAATCCGGCCCAAGATCGTGCCGCCGGCGGTCGCCACCCAGGATTTCCTGATCCAGGGGCCGGCCGATCACGGCGTCGCCGGCCTGATCAACCTGTTTGGGATCGAGTCGCCCGGACTGACGTCGTCGCTCGCGGTCGCTGACTGCGTCGGCGAGCTGGCGAAGCTCTGAGCAAATGCAGCATGACCGCCCGAGGGATGCGCGCGGCGGCGTTCATCCCTCGGTGAAAGGCCAGGTTATTCGCGAATTTACAGGGGGACCAGTTTAGTGGACCGTGTCGTCGGCGGAAAGTCTCAACCGCTCGATTTGATCCTTGACCATCAGCTTGCGGCGCTTCAGCTCGCAAATGTGGAGATCGTCTACAGAAGGGTGAACGAGCGCTTCATGCAGTTCGTTCTCGAGTATTTTGTGTTTGCGCTCCAGCTCAACGAGATGGGCCTGTATTGCCATTGCGAACTCTCCTCGGTGCGTTAAACCTCAGGTTCGATCCGGACCAACAAGTGTACACGAGTGGACGGTGCTGTCGATAGGGGACGCGAAATGCCGCACGCACGCGTTTCCGTTTATCTGTAACCAATCGTGACTATGGAACCGGTTCGGCTTGCGCCGCGCGCGCGCAGGGAGGATATTCCGGCGAGCGGCCGCTTCGGTCGCAACAATCTCATCGTGCTTACCAGTCAATACACAACCATGAACGATCAGGATGAGCGCGAACTCCTCGCCGAGCTTGCGCGTCTGCAACAAGAGCACCGCGACCTCGATGCCGCGATCGACGCGCTGCATCAGTCGCCGGCGCCGGATCTCCTGATGCTGCAACGCTTGAAGAAGCGGAAGCTGCAATTGCGCGACCGCATCGCCTTCATCGAAGATCAGATCACGCCCGACATCATCGCCTGAGGCGCGGTCGCTGCGGTTCGGCGGTCGGCGGGTTCGGAGCGCCGACGGCGGTTTTCCCCGTCATCCACAGCGCCTCACGGCTTCACGTTCGCGGCAACGGCGCGGGCGCGCTTTTCGGCGCTTGACTCAATGAGAACAAAATAAGAACATGCCAATCCAGCCGCCAGCCATCAGAGGGAGTTTCGCCATGTCCGCACCGCCTTCCTTGCCCGACAACAGCCGTTACGAGAAGGCTTGCGACCAGGCGATCGCGATGTGCGACGGCAACCTGCGCAGCACCATCAAGGCGCTGATCATGGCCAACGAGTATCTGGAAGCCGAGCTCGAAGAATTGCAGGCCGCGATCGCGGCAGGCTGCGTGCCGGCGCGAACCCATGCGGCGAGTGACGCCGCCTGATCCTTGACCTGATCTTTGCGGAGCACAGCAATGGCTGACGTGACCTACTACGTGGCGCTGCCCTTCATGCAGGACGACGATGGTACGCCTGTCGCCGGCAGTGCCGAAGAATGCCAGAGCTCGTCGATCGCGCTGCGCCGGGCGGAAAGGATGTCGCGGATGCCCGGCAGCATCGGCGCCGTCGCGTTCAGCCGCACCGGCGATCCCGCAATCGGCGAATTCGGCGATGCCAAGCTGCTGCGCGCCTACGGCAACGTGCCGGAGGATCTGAGCGCGCTATAGGCCTTGCTAGCGGCTGGATTCATGCCGCCGCTGCGCCTTGCGCACATACATCGCACGGTCGGCCTCATCGAGAACGCGATCGGCATCCGAATGCGCGGTGAGGATCGCAACGCCCGCGGAGGCGCCCGCGGTGACCCGGCTACCACGGAACACGAAGGTCAGGCGATCGATCACCTCTTCCAGCGCAACCGCCTTGGCGCGGGCATCGGTCTCGCTGAGATTCCACAGCAGCACCGCGAACTCGTCGCCACCGAGACGGCCGATCACGTCGGACGCGCGCACCTGGTCCGATATCGCGGCGACGATGGTCTTCAGCACCTCGTCACCTGCCGCGTGCCCGAAGGCATCGTTGATCGGCTTGAGGCGATCGACGTCGAGCACGATCAGCGCGCCGGAGGCCTGATAGCGCTTGATGAAGGAGAGCGAACGGACGAGCTCGCGCTCGAAGCCGCGCCGGTTCAGGATGTCGAGCAGGAAGTCGGTCTCGGCGGAGGCCTGCAGCTCCTCGATCCGGGCCTGGGCCCGCGCCAGTTGCGCCCGCAACCTGCGGATCGTGGATTTGTCGCCGGAAGCGACCGCGCCTCGCGTGGAGGCTTTGGTTCCAGCCCCTTTGGTTCCAGTCCCCTTTGTTGCCGTCCTGCCGGATGCGGATTTGCGCGCGGCAGGCGCGCCTTTTCGTCGTTTTGCCGCCCCGGAGGCAGCCGCCGTCGTCTTCTTCTTCATGCGCATCCTTGTTGAGGCCTGCTTATGAAGGCTTGCCGGGATTCACCAAGACAGGATAGTCCATTCTAACTCCCTTGCCACCGCCTTGGATGAGAACCGGGCCGCCCCTATAATCGGCCTATGCATTTGGATTCCTGCACAGAATTGAAGAGATGACCGCTCCGATCGCCATCATCATGGGAAGCCAGTCCGACTGGGAGACCATGCGCCATGCCGCCGAGACCCTGGCCGCGCTGGGCGTTGCCTGCGAAACGCGCATCGTTTCGGCGCACCGCACCCCCGATCGGCTCTATGCCTTTGCCAAGGGCGCCAGGGCGGCCGGCCACAAGGTAATCATTGCCGGCGCCGGCGGCGCCGCGCATCTGCCGGGCATGACGGCCGCGCTGACCGAGCTTCCGGTGTTCGGGGTTCCCGTCGAGTCGAAGGCGCTGTCCGGCGTCGATTCGCTGTACTCGATCGTGCAGATGCCGGCCGGCATCCCGGTCGGGACGCTGGCGATCGGCAAGGCCGGCGCGATCAATGCCGCGTTGCTCGCGGCGAGCGTGCTCGCGCTCAACGATCCTGCCTTGTCGGCCCGCCTTGCGGCCTGGCGCAAGCAGCAGACCGATGCGGTCAAGGACCATCCGGAGGGCGCGGCGTGACGGCTTCGAACCTCGTGAAGCTGAAGCCGGGCGACACCATCGGAATCCTCGGCGGCGGACAATTGGGCCGGATGCTGGCGATGTCCGCGGCGCGCCTCGGGCTGCGCTGCCAGGTGTTTTCACCGGATCCGGACTCGCCGGCATTCGACGTGGTGCAGAACGCGACCTGCGCGGAATATGCCGACGTCGAGGCGCTCGAACTGTTCGCCAACGACGTCGACGTCGTCACCTATGAATTCGAGAATGTCCCGGCCGCGACCGCAATGGTGCTCGCCGCGCGCCGCCCGGTGCTGCCCGCCTACAAGATCCTCGAGACCACGCAGGACCGGCTGATCGAGAAGGATTTCGTCAGCAAGCTCGGAATCGGCACCGCCGATTATGCCGACGTCTCCTCGGTCGCCACGCTGCGCACGGCAATCGAGCGGATCGGGCTGCCCGCCGTGATCAAGACCCGCCGCTTCGGCTATGACGGCAAGGGACAGGCCATCATCCGCGCCGGCGACGACCTCGAGCAGGTCTGGCAGGACCTCGGCACCAAGTCGGCCATCCTCGAGGCCTTCGTGCCGTTCGAGCGCGAGATCTCGGTGATCGCGGCGCGCTCCGCGTCCGGCGAGGTCGAGTGCTTCGACGTCACCGAGAACGAGCACCGCGACCATATTCTGAAAACTTCGCGCGCGCCGGCAGCGATCCCCGACGAGCTTGCGGCGCAGGCGCGAGCGATCGCCGAAAAAATTGCTGCGGCGCTCGACTATGTCGGCGTGCTCGCGGTGGAGATGTTCGTGGTGCCCGGTAACGGCGCAGCGACGGTGCTGGTCAACGAGATCGCGCCGCGCGTTCATAACTCCGGCCACTGGACGCTCGACGGCGCCTCGATCTCGCAATTCGAGCAGCACATCCGTGCGATCGCCGGCTGGCCGCTGGGCAAGCCGGTGCGTCACGGCGAGGTCACCATGACCAACCTGATCGGCGACGACATCCTGAGCTACGAGCAGTGGCTCACCGTTCCCGGCGCCACCGTGCACCTGTACGGCAAGGGCACGCCGCGCCCCGGCCGCAAGATGGGGCACGTCACCGAAGTGACGCCGGCCCGCAAGCCGTAATTCCAGATCGGCGGCCGCTGCCGCCATCGCATCATCGAGGGAAATGGGATCGTGGCAACCACGATCCCATTAACGCTCTAATCTAGCCGATCACGCAGTCTTGACGCCGGCGACGATGCCGGCCGGCTCGTCGCTGAGCCAGCGATAGATCACGCCGCCGAGCGCACCGCCGATCAGAGGCGCGACCCAGAACATCCAGAGCTGCCCCAGCGCCCAGCCGCCGACGAACAGCGCCGGTCCGGTGCTGCGCGCCGGATTCACCGAGGTGTTGGTGACGGGAATGCTGACGAGATGGATCATGACAAGCGCAAGGCCGATCGCGAGCGGCGCGAAGCCGGCGGGCGCCTTGCCATGGGTGGATCCCATGATGATGAACAGGAACATCATGGTCATCACCACCTCGGTGATGAAGCATACCACCGTGCTGTAGTGACCCGGTGAGTGCGCGTCGTAGCCGTTGGAGGCGAAGCCCTTGGTGACATCGAAGCCGGGCGCGCCGCTGGCGATCACATAGAGCAGCCAGGCCGCGATGATCGCACCGGCGACCTGCGCGATGATGTAGGGCAGCACCTGGCCGCCGGGGAAACGCCCGCCGGCGGCGAGGCCGACTGTCACGGCCGGGTTGAGGTGGCAACCCGAGATATGGCCGATCGCATAGGCCATGGTCACGACGCTGAGCCCAAACGCCAATGACACCCCGACGAGGCCGATCCCGACCTGCGGAAAGCCGGCCGCGATGACCGCGCTGCCGCAGCCCGCGAATGTGAGCCAGAACGTACCGATCAGTTCGGCCGCGTATTTCTTCATGTCCATGTGGCATCTCCCCTATTTCCAATGTCCGGGTTATCGAAAACTCCGGGAGCGGCCCCGATACCGGCGCCAAATCACCCAAATCAGGGCCGCACAAAGGCATTTTTGCCCCATTTCGTGGCTTTACTAGGCCCGAAAGTCACTCGACCGGTGGACATCTGCGCGTTTGTCTGATACATGCGCGCGCCTAGGGTTAAGAGGCAGGCCTTTTGCCGCCCCTTTAACCCCGCCAGAATTCCGAACCGATCAATTCAAAAGAGGATGCCGCGTGCAGGTTCTCGTCCGCGATAACAATGTCGACCAAGCCCTGAAGGCGCTGAAGAAGAAGATGCAGCGCGAGGGCATTTTCCGCGAGATGAAGCTCCGCGGTCACTACGAAAAGCCCTCTGAGAAGAAGGCCCGCGAAAAGGCCGAGGCCGTGCGCCGTGCGCGCAAGCTGGCGCGCAAGAAGCTGCAGCGTGAAGGCCTGCTGCCGATGAAGCCGAAGCCGGTGTTCGGCGCTGGTCCCGGTGGCGACCGCGGCGGCCGTCCGGGTGGTGCCGGCGCGGGTCGCGGACCGCGCTGAGCCGTTTTGCCTATCTGGAAGTCTAACAGCGCGGGCCATGGGCCCGCGTTGTTGTTTTGAAGCCAGCCGTGTTCCGGGGTACCCATGTAAAACGACCGGCAAGAGCATTTTGCATGATGGCCGTTCCGGCGCCCCACTCCCCGTTTCCAGAAGCTGCGCACCGCCGTCGTGCGGCGCACCTCGTCACCATGGCCATGATCCTCAGCCTGCCGCTCGGGGGGTGCTCCTTCGACTTGGGATCATGGGGCTCGAACGACAAGCCGAAACAGGCTGCCGCTGCCGACAAGCCCGCTACCGACACCATCACCCCACAGGACATCAACAGCGCCAAGGATCACGCCACCCGCGGCCAGGTGCTGGCGCATTCCGGCAAGCTGGATGAGGCGCAGGCGGAGTTCGAGCAAGCGCTGACCACCGACCCCTACAACATCCAGGCGCTGTACGGCCGTGGCCTGATCTATCAGGGCCGCGGACAGCATCAGCAGGCGATCGACGATTTCACCGCGGCGAGTGGGCTGTCGCCGCAGAAGGCCGAGCCGCTGATCGGCCGCGCCACCAGCTACCTCGCGCTCGACAAGGCCAAGCAGGCCGCGACCGACCTCGACGAGGCCGTGCAGGCCGATCCCAGCAATGTTGCGGCGTGGAGCGCGCGCGGCCAGGCCTATGAGCGGCTTGGCGACAAAGCCAAGGCAGCGGCGTCCTACAATCGCGCGCTCGCGCTGCGGCCGAATGACGGAAGCGCGCGCAGCGGGCTGGCGCGCACCGGCGGCTAAAGCGGGATGAAGTCAGGTTGAATCGGTTTGGCCTCGGGTCCAGTTCACCTCTCCCCATCGGGGAGAGGTCGATTTGCGTAGCAAATCGGGTGAGGGGCCGCAGCTCCAACGAGGGACCGTAACCCCTCACCCAGCGCTACGCGCCGACCTCTCCCAAGGGAGAGGTGGACTTCCGACGTCGTGCCAATTCAACCTAACCTCACCATGCTTTGAGCGCGGCGATGCCTCGGGTTACTTCGGCAGGACGGCGTGGAACATCGACTTCATGCCGGAGAACATGTCGTCGGTCACCGAGGTGTGCTCGTTCTTCGGAGCCGGCATGGCGGCATCGGCGCGCAGGTCGAGCGGGGCCTGCAACACCGGGACCGGGATGTCGGCCGGCGGCGTCAGCCGATTCGCATCCTGGGCATTGGCAGCGTAGGGCGCACGCGGCTGCGAGGCTTGATCGGCACTGTCGGTGGACGGATTCGACACCATGATCGGCGGCGGCAACGGCCGGATCGCCGGGGCTGCCGCCGGACGCTGCTGGTCAGGCAGGCGGGCGAGATCGGTGCTGCGAGCGTCCTGCGGCCGTTCCTTGCGCAACCGTTCGATCGCGGCGCGCGCAAGATCGTTGGCGTCGTGGGCTTCCTCCGGCGTGACGGCGGACTCGACCGGCGCGGCGGCGGGCGCAGCCTTGGCGACCGCCTTCGCCGGATGATGGCGCGCGTCAGTCGGGATGCTGGCCGTATCGGCCGGCGCATCAGCCTTGCTGTCGGAAGATTTGGTGTCAGCAGACTTGGTGTCAGCGGATTTGGGATCGGCGGGCTTCTCGGTGACGGTGGCCTTCTCCGATGCCGACCGCTCGATCAGCGTGCGCTCGGACATGCCCTTGGCCTTCACGCCGGCTTCCGGGAGGCTGCTGACCACGGTGGACTTTTCGGCGGGCTTGGCGGGGGCTTTCGCATCTGGCTTGGGATCGACCGCAGCGGTCACGGCTGCCGTGACCGGCGCTTGCGGCTTGGCCACGATGTAGTGATTGACGATGTACGCCCCGATGATGGTCGCTGCCACCGAGGGTAAGATGTCCATCACGAATTTCTTCAGGTAACTCAGCATGACCTGCCACTCCCCACCCCGTTATCTCATGCTGGAACTTTGAGGCACATTCAGGGATCAACTGCGACGGATCGGTGGCAAACCCCCGTCCCGACGTCACCTTTGGTGTCACTTTGGTTTCAGCGGAGGCGCCCCCTGCGTAGGCCGCATCCGCCTTCTAGATCATCGTGCAGCCGTTAACGGGTTATGAATTTCCACGGCCGCGAGCACTCGGACCTGCCATTCGGCACGCGCAGGGTTACTTGTGGGGGTCCATGCGGGATTGTTGCGCCGCGTCAGGGCTTGAGTTCGACCTCGAGGAACACGATCTCGCTGGCCGTCTCGTTGAGCACGTCGTGTTGGACCCCGGCCTTGCGGAAATAGGACTTTCCGGCGCCGAGCTGGGCCTTGGAGCGCTCGCCGTTCGGCGCCACGATGGTCATCTCGCCGGCCGTGATCGGAACGATGACGTAGTCCATCTCATGGGTGTGGTGGCCGGTGGCGCTGCCCGGCGCGAGCCGCCATTCGGTCACGCGAACCTCCGCCGTATCCACCTGCACGTCCGATTTGGCGCTGAGCATCGTCACTTTCTCCAGGCTTCTTGTTTGAGCGGATCATGCCCTACGGCACGAAAACCATGAACACGAACACTGCGAACACCACCATGTGAACGAGCCCGAACAGGATGTTGGTGCGGCCGGTTCCGAAGGTGAGCATGCTGACCATGAAGGTGAGCAGCAGGATCAGCATATGCTGGTTGCTGAGCCCGAGCACCAGCTGCTTGTCGAGCACCGAGGCGGCAACGGCGACCGCGGGAACCGTGAGCCCGATGGTCGCGATCGACGAGCCGAGCGCGAGGTTGATGCTCTTCTGCAGGTCGTTCTTGCGCGCCGCCGACACCGCGGCAACGCTCTCCGGCAACAGGATCAGCGCCGCCACCACCAGGCCGGCAAAGGCCGGCGGCGCGCCGATCTTGACGGTGACGACATCGACCACCAGCGAGAATTTCTTGGCCAGCAGCACCACCGCCAGCAGCGACACCAGCAGCAGGACGACGCTGATCGCCGTCTCGCGGTCCGACATCACCTCGCCATGCGCCGCCGCCTCATTGGCGCCGCTGACGAAGTAGTCGCGGTGGCGGATGGTCTGGGTGTAGAGGAACACCGCGTAGAGCAGCAGGGTCACGATGCTGATCACGGCGAGTTGGGCCGTGGAATAGATCGGGCCCGGCGCGGTCAGCGTGAAATTCGGCATGTCCAGCGTGATGGTCGCCAGCACGAACAGCACGCTGAGATAGAGGTTGGCGCCGGTGATCTGGAAATCTTGCTCGCGGTAGCGGATGCCGCCGATGAAGATGCAGAGCCCGACCAGGCCGTTGCAGACGATCATCACGACTGCGAACACGGTGTCGCGCGCCAGGGTCGGCGCCGGGGTGTCGCCCAGCATGATGGTCGAGATCAGCGCCACCTCGATGATGGTCACCGCGAGCGTCAGCAGCAGCGTGCCGAACGGCTCGCCGATCCGCTCGGCGATCATCTCGGCATGGTGGACGGCCGCGAACACGGTACCGAACAGAATCACGAGCAGCACGGCCGCGAACACCCAGCCCCCGGTCGATGGTGCGAAGCTGTAGCCGCTGACCGAGACTGCGGCAAACAACAGCACCGCCAGAACGGGATACAGCCAGGCCGACCGTGGCATCGGTCCGTGTGCGCTCATTGTGGGGGTCCCCTCACGTCATTGGCCCCGATTATGCGACAGACAATCGCCGCCGTCAGCCTCTTGCGGCGTCGATAAACCGCCTTGCGGTATCCATCGCACCGAAATCGTCGAGATCGTCGTGCCCGCCACCGGGCAGGCGCACGAACTGCTTGGGCGCGCGGGCGAGGTCGAACAGCCGCTCGCCGAATCCGATCGGAATCATCGGATCGTTGCTGCCGTGGATGATCAGGAGCGGCACCGTAACGCCGGCGATTCGCCGGTCGGAGTGGAATTGATCCCGCATCAGCAGGCTGACCGGCACATACCAGAAGTGCGCACCGGCAACATCGGCCGTCGAGGTATAGGGCGCCTCCAGGATCAGCCTGCCGACCGGATGTTCGGCGGCGAGCGCGACCGCAACGCCGGTGCCGAGGGAAAATCCCCAGGCCACGATCTGCTCGGCGCGGTAGCGCGCGGTGGTGAATGCGTAAGCGGCCTCGGCGTCCTGCAGCAGCCCCCGCTCGCTCGGAGACCCGCTCGAGCCGGCGTAGCCCCGGTAGGACAATGCGACCAGCCCGGTATCCTCGGCCGTGATGGCCTTGAAGCGCGCCACGCGGCCGGCCAGGAAATCGCCATTGCCGGGAAAGAACAACACCACCGGCCGGCCCGGCTTCGCCGGCACATGCCAGACGATGACCTTCTCGCCATCGGCCGTGGTCAGGACATGCTCCTCCGCTTCGGGAAGACCGGCCGCTGCAGGCGCCGTCCGCCCGACCTGCGGGATCGGAAACAGCAATTCGCGCTGCTTGACGTAGAGCACCGCGAGGCCGCCGAGATAGATGACGACCGCGGCGATCGCGAGCCATTTCAGGATTGCCAGTGCCAGCGCCATCCGCGATGCCGCAGTTATGTCTTGCCGCGGAGCTTCCGCCGCTTCTCGACCTCAGCCTTGATGCTGTCGGGGACCGGCCGGCAGGCGCACGCCGCCGCATGCGCGACGTGCCACCCGATGCGCTGCTCGCGCGTGGCTCGGGGCGGCATGCGATGGTGTCGATGCCACTCCCGGTTCAGGACCATCCGCGTCAGGCCATCGCCTTGACGATGTTCTCGGTGACCTTCTTGGCGTCGCCGAGCAACATCATGGTGTTGTCGCGGTAGAACAGCGGGTTGTCGATGCCGGCATAGCCCGAGGCCAGCGAGCGCTTGATGAACATCACGGTGCCGGCCTTCCAGACCTGCAGCACCGGCATGCCGTAGATCGGCGAGGTCTTGTCCTCTTCCGCCGCCGGGTTGGTGACGTCGTTGGCGCCGATCACGAAGGCGATGTCGGCCTGGGCGAACTCCGAGTTGATGTCCTCGAGCTCGAACACCTCGTCATAGGGCACGTTGGCTTCGGCCAGCAGCACGTTCATGTGGCCGGGCATGCGGCCCGCCACCGGGTGAATGGCGTACTTCACCTCGACGCCTTCCTTCTTCAAGAGATCAGCCATCTCGCGCAGCGCGTGCTGGGCCTGCGCCACCGCCATGCCGTAGCCGGGCACGATGATGACCTTCGACGCGTTCTTCATGATGAAGGCGGCATCATCCGCCGAGCCGAGCTTGGCGGGCTTCTGCTCGCCCGAGCCGCCGCCGGCCGCCGCGGTCTCGCCGCCGAAGCCGCCTAATATCACCGAGATGAACGAGCGGTTCATCGCGTGGCACATGATGTAGGACAGGATCGCGCCGCTGGAGCCGACCAGCGCGCCGGTGATGATCAGCGCCGAGTTGCCGAGCGTGAAGCCGATGCCGGCTGCGGCCCAGCCCGAGTAGGAGTTCAGCATCGAGATCACGACCGGCATGTCGGCGCCGCCGATCGGGATGATCATCAGGACGCCGAGCGCCAGCGCCAGGATCGTGATCATCCAAAAGTCGAACGCGCTGCCCGACAGCACGAGGCCGACGATGAAGAACACCAGCGCCAGCGCCAGCACGATGTTGATGACATGGCGGAACGGCAGGATGATCGGCGCCCCACTCATCCGTGCCGACAGCTTCAGGAACGCGATCACCGAGCCGGTGAAGGTCAAGGCGCCGATCGCAACGCCGAGCGACATCTCGACCAGGCTCTGCGGATGGATGTTGCCGGGCGTGCCGATGTCGAAGGCTTCCGGCGCGTAGAACGCGCCGGCGGCGACCAGCACCGCGGCCATGCCGACCAACGAGTGGAACGCGGCGACGAGCTCGGGCATCGAGGTCATCGGCACCCGGCGCGCGATCACCGCACCGATGCCGCCGCCGATCGCGACCGCGAGGATGACGAGCAGCCAGGCGACGCCGTCAGCCGGCGGATGGCTCGCCAGCGTGGTGCCGACCGCGATCGCCATGCCGATCATGCCGAACATGTTGCCCTGGCGCGACGACGCCGGGCTCGACAGGCCGCGCAGCGACAGGATGAACAGCACCCCCGCCACGAGGTACAACAGTGCAGAGAGATTGGCGCTCATCTCAGGTCCCCCAAATTCTTGACTCACCCCGAGGTGGTTGCCGTTACTTGGCTTTCTTCTTGTACATCGCCAGCATGCGCTGGGTGACCAGGAAGCCGCCGAAGATGTTCACGCAGGCGAAGATCAGCGCGATGAAGCCGAAGCCGCGGGCCCAACCCGAGCCGCTCGACACCATGCCGACGCCGACCGCGAGCAGCGCGCCGACCACGATCACCGAGGAGATCGCGTTGGTCACGCTCATCAGCGGCGTGTGTAGGGCCGGCGTCACCGACCACACCACGAAGTAGCCGACGAACACGGCAAGAACGAAGATCGACAGCCGGAACACGAACGGATCGACGGCCTGCGCGAGATGCTCCATGGCTTCTCTCCTTACTTCGGCTGGAAGTTGGGATGGATGACGGCGCCGTCTTTGGTCAGCGCGGTGGCCTTCACCAGCTCGTCGTCCCAATTGACCGCGAGCGCCTTATTGGCCTTGTCGACCATCGTCTCGATGAACGAGAACAGATTGCGCGCGTAGAGGCTCGAGGCCGAGGCGGCGACACGGCCGGCGACATTGGTGTAGCCGACGATCTTGACGCCGTCGGTCTCGACCACCTCTCCCGCCTTAGCGCCCTCGACATTGCCGCCGCGCTCGACCGCGAGATCGACCAGTACCGAGCCGGGCTTCATCGACTTCACCATCTCGCCCGAGACGAGTTTTGGCGCCGGACGGCCCGGGATCAGCGCGGTGGTGATCACGATATCCTGCTTCTTGATGTGCTCGGCGGTCAGCGCGGCCTGCTTGGCCTGATACTCTTTCGACATCTCCTTGGCGTAGCCGCCAGCGGTCTGCGCGTTCTTGAACTCCTCGTCCTCGACCGCGAGGAACTTGGCGCCGAGCGATTCGACCTGCTCCTTGGTGGCGGGCCGTACGTCGGTCGCGGTAACGACCGCGCCGAGGCGGCGGGCGGTCGCGATCGCCTGCAGGCCGGCGACGCCGACGCCCATCACGAACACTTTTGCGGCCGGCACGGTGCCGGCGGCGGTCATCATCATCGGAAAGGCGCGGCCGAACGCTTCGGCGCCCTCGATCACCGCGCGATAGCCGGCGAGATTAGCCTGCGAGGACAACACGTCCATCACCTGGGCGCGGGTGATGCGCGGCATCAGCTCCATCGCGAACGCCGACACGCCGGCATCGGCCATCGCCTTCAGCGCGGCCTCGTTGCCGTAGGGGTCCATGATCGCGATCACCAGCGCACCGCGCTTGTATTTCGAAAGCTCGGAGGCTTCGGGCCGCTTCACCTTGATGATGATGTCGGCATCCTTGAGCGCGTCGGCGCTGACGGTGGCGCCCGCCGCGGTCAGCTCCGAATCGGGCAGGCCCGACTTGATGCCCGCGCCCGGCTCGACCGCGACCTCGGCGCCGAGCGCCTTGAACTTCTTGATGGTATCGGGCGAAACCGCAACCCGCGGCTCGGACGCATCGATTTCCTTGGCAACGGCGATCTTCATGGGCCCTCCGGCGGCGCAAGCGGCGCACGCGTCTTCAAACTAGCGTTATTTTCGCCAGATTTGATACCCGGTTTTTACATCCGGGTTCGACAGGAATTCCGGCATCGCCGCGGGACGGCGACGCCGCTAGCTGATCTCGAGGATCAGACCAGGAAATAGGCCATCAAGGCGAGGAGGATGGCGACGCTGATGGTGCCCCATTTGACCAGCATGAGAAACCCTTCATAGGTCTGCTCGTGCGCCACGTAATCGTTGCCGTCGGCGGTCGTATAGGCCACTTCGCTATGGTCTGCCATTGCTGTCCCCAGTCAGAAATTCGCGTTCTGCGAGCCATTACCGCAAACGGGTTGGCAGAGCAACGGCGTGGTCCCGATCGGGCGATTTGAAGCACAAATCGTCCTCGATCCAGACCCGAGCGGCGGCCACGGACGGAATAGTGCTCCCAAACGCGGGCTTCACAGAACGATCATACCGCCAGGCGCAAAAACGCCCCTGGCGCGGAAATCCGATGGGCCTCAGCCCATCGTCTCTAGCTCATCGATCATGCCGGCGATGACGGACAGGCCGCCGTCCCAGAATTTCGGGTCCTTGGCGTCGAGCCCGAACGGCCGCAGCAGCTCGGAATAATGCTTGGTGCCGCCGGCAGCGAGCATGTCGAGATAGCGCTCGGCGAAACCCTCGGATGCGTGCTCGTAGACCGCGTAGAGCGAATTCACCAGGCAGTCACCGAATGCATAGGCGTAGACGTAGAACGGCGAATGGATGAAGTGCGGGATGTACATCCAGAACGTCTCGTAGCCCGGCTTGATCTCGATCGCTGGCCCGAGGCTCTCGCCCTGCACGCTGAGCCAGAGCTGGCCGATCCGCTCGGCGGTCAACTCGCCATTCTTGCGCTCGGTATGAACCGCCCGCTCGAATGAATAGAACGCGATCTGCCGCACCACGGTGTTGATCATGTCCTCGACCTTGCCCGCGAGCAGCGCCTGGCGCTGCTTGGCGTTCTTGGTCTGGGACAATAGCCGCTTGAAGGTCAGCATCTCGCCGAACACGCTCGCGGTTTCCGCCAGCGTCAGCGGCGTCGGCGCCATCAGCGCGCCGTTCTTCGCTGCCAGCACCTGATGCACGCCATGGCCGAGCTCGTGCGCCAGCGTCATCACGTCGCGCGGCTTGCCCTGATAGTTCATCAGCACATAGGGATGCGCCGACGGCGTGGTCGGATGCGAGAACGCGCCGGGCGCCTTGCCGGGACGGACCGGCGCGTCGATCCAGCGATCATCGAAGAAGCGCTCCGCGATCTCGGCCATCTTCGGCGAGAAGCCGTTATAGGCCGACAGCACCATGTTGCGCGCCTCCGGCCAGGCGATGGTACCGGTCGCCGCGAACGGCAGCGGCGCGTTGCGGTCCCAGTGCGGCAGCTTCTTCTTTTTGAACCAGCCGGCCTTCAGCGCATAGTAGCGGTGCGACAGCTTCGGATAGGCCGCGCGCACCGAGGCGACCAGCGCATCGACCACCTCGCGCTCGACACGGTTGTTGAGATGGCGGGAATCCGCGATATCCTGGAAGCCGCGCCAGCGGTCGGAGATTTCCTTGTCCTTGGCGAGCGTATTGGTGATCAGCGCGAAGGTGCGTTCATTGTCCTTGAAGGTCTTGGCGAGCGCCTGCGCCGCCGACTTGCGCTTGTCGCCGGCCTTGTCCTGCAACAGGTTCAGCGTCGGCTCGATCGCAAGCTCCTTGCCCATGACCTTGAAGCGCAGGCTGGAGATGGTCTGGTCGAACAGCCGGTTCCAAGCGGAGTAGCCGCTCTGCGCCTTTTCATGGAACAGCTGCTCGACACGATCCTCGAGCTGGTACGGCTTGTCCTTGCGCAGATCCTCGATCCACGGCCGGTAATGGCCGAGCGCGGGTTCGGCCATCGCGCGCTCGATCACGTCATCGTCAACCCGGTTGAGCTCGAGCGAGAAGAACAGCAGATGCACCGAGGCGGCCGTCAGCCGTTCGGAGATGTCGCCGTAGAATTTCGAGATCGCCGGATCGATGCTGTCGCCGGCATGGACCAGGCCGGCAAAGGAGCCGAGACGGCCGGCTAGATCGTCGATCGCCTCATAGCGCCTGATCGCCTCGGCCAGCCACTTTCCGCCGCCTTCCTTGCCGGTATTTTCGGCAAGCTTGCCCTTGTAGTCGGTCTCAAACGCGACGCAATCTGCATCCATTTTCTGCAAATCGCGCGCAACTTCCGGCGCGTCGATACCGGAGTAGAGATCTGCCAGATTCCATTCCGGAAGCTTGCCGGTCTTGCCGGCTGCCGGTTTCACCGCCGGGCTGGCTGCGGCCGGCTTGCGTTGCGCGGCCGTCTTGCGCAGCGCGGCTTCCTTGCGGAGAGCGGACTTGCCGAGAGCGGACTTGCCGGGAGCGGACTTGCTGAGAGCGGACTTGCCGAGAGCGGACTTGCCGGGAGCGGACTTGCTGAGAGCGGACTTGGGGGACGCAGTTTTAGAGCGCGAGGTCATCTTGTTCGTAACCTTAACTTCAGTCGGAAAGATGTCGGCGGCGGCGGAATGAAAGCGGGTTTGCAAGGTTTAAGAGTGCGTTAATCGGCATCGGCGACATTGCCCCGATTCGAGACAGATAAACGTAGCGTGCGGGGAAAACCATGGCTGCCACCATTTTGATCGCCGATGATGACGCCGTACAGCGTCGTTTGGTTGAAAACATGGTGCAGAAGTGCGGCTATGAGCCCCTCGTCGTGGACAGCGGCGACGCGGCGATAGCAGCCCTGACCGCATCCGAGACGCAGGCGATCGATGCCGTCGTGCTCGACCTCGTGATGCCGGGCCTCGACGGTCTCGGAGTCCTCGCAAAAATTCGTGAAGCTGGTTTGAACGTCCCGGTCATCGTGCAGACCGCGCATGGCGGCATCGACAATGTGGTGTCGGCGATGCGCGCCGGCGCCCAGGATTTCGTCGTCAAGCCGGTCGGCTTCGAGCGGCTGCAGGTGTCGCTGCGCAACGCCCTCAACGCGTCGGCGCTGAAGGGCGAATTGCAGCGCATCCGCCACAGCCGCGAGGGCCGGCTGACCTTCTCCGACATCATCACCCGCAGCGAGGCGATGGCCGGCGTGCTGCGCACGGCGCAGAAAGCCGCATCCTCGACCATCCCGGTGCTGATCGAGGGCGAATCCGGCGTCGGCAAGGAACTGTTCGCGCGCGCCATCCACGGCAGCAGCGAGCGCAAGGCCAAGCCGTTCGTCGCGGTGAACTGCGGCGCGATCCCGGACAATCTGGTCGAATCGATCCTGTTCGGCCATGAGAAGGGCGCCTTCACCGGCGCCACCGAGCGTCACCAGGGCAAGTTCGTCGAGGCCCATGGCGGCACGCTGTTCCTCGACGAGGTCGGCGAATTGCCGCTGGCTACGCAAGTAAAACTGCTGCGGGCGCTGCAGGAAGGCACCGTCGAGGCCGTCGGCGGCCGCAAGCCGGTCAAGGTCGATGTCCGGATCATCTCGGCGACCAACCGCAAGCTGCTCGATCTGGTGAAGGCCGGCCAGTTTCGCGAGGACCTGTTCTATCGCCTGCACGTGCTGCCGCTTACCATTCCGGCGCTGCGGCAACGGCGCGAAGATATCCCGCATCTGCTGCGGCATTTCCTGGCGCGATTCTGCGCCGAGGAGAACCGCAACATCACCGGCATCAGCGGCGATGCGATGGCGCATCTGGCGCAGCTCGATTGGCCGGGCAACATCCGCCAGCTCGAGAATACGGTCTATCGCGCCGTTGTCATGAGCGACGGCGACCAGCTCGGGCTCGCCGACTTCCCGCATGGAACGACGCAGCCGGTGTCGGAGGGCAAATCGTTGCAGGGCGAGCCGCTGGTGGTGTCGCCGTCCACAGCCCCCGCCATGATCTCAGGTAATGAAATACCTTCAGCCCCTGCCTTGCCGACTGCGGGTGGACTCTCGATGCTCACGGCAGCAGGCGAGGTGCGCCCGCTAGAAGATCTCGAGAACGAGATCATCCGGTTCGCGATTTCGCATTACCGCGGCCAGATGTCCGAGGTCGCGCGTCGTCTCAAGATCGGCCGCTCGACGCTCTACCGCAAGCTCGACGAAGCTGCGGCGGGCACCCGGACAAGCGAGGCTACCTAGCCCTGAGGCCGACAGGGCCATACCAGGGAACCTTTTGAACCGTGTCGTGGCGGTGACAGACAAAGGCTGTGCCGCGTGGCAAAAACGCACGGCCCGAGCGAAATCAGCCGCTTCGAGGTCAGTTTGTCGTGAGTTGCCCCGCATGGCGCTGGCTGCATAAGAGGGGCAAATGTATCGTCTGCGTCAATTGCGTGCAGGCGTACGAGTCGCTTGAGAGGCCGGCGCTTCCGCGCAAGCTATGAAACCGAATACCGATTTGAACTGTTCCGGAATCTTAAGGGGCAGTTCCACCCAGGGGGTGCGAAAATGCGTGACTGTTCGAACAACCGTCGAGGATTTGACCGCGTCCTGATGGCCGTCGCGGCGACCTTCCTCACGGTGTCCGCGAGCTCGGCCTTCGCGCAGGACACGCCCCGCTCCAATGCCTCGGAACTCGCGATCGATGCCGCGATCCCGCGCCCCGAACCGGCCAACGTGCCGCCGCCGACCGCAAGCGATTTCAAGGCCGACACCACCGCCGCGGTCCCCGATGCAGCCAAGCCGGCGGACGTGAAGCCCGCCGAGGTGCAGGCCACCGAAGCCAAGCCTGTGGATGCGAAGCCTGTCGATGCAAAGCCGGCCGATGTCGTCACCGCGCCGGCGACCAAGCCCGCAGATGCGCCGAAGACCGATACCACGGTCGCGCCGGCCGCGGCCACACCCGCCCCTGCAACCGCAACGGCGCCCGCCGCAACTCTGGCTCCCGCAACGGCGGCGGCTCCGGCTGCTGAGCCCGCGAAGGCTGCCAGCAACGTTGCCGCCGAGGATCAGCCGGTCGCCGACAAGCTGCGCGAGCAGCTCGCCAGCAAGTCTCTTCGCACCTTCGATCGCAAGAATGAGCGCGCTGCGGCCGAGAAGTTCTACTCGGCCCGCGACTACGCACCGGTCTTCACCAAGGCCGGCAAGCTGACCGACACCGGCAAGGGCGTCATCGCCCGCCTGAAGGATGCGGCCGCCGACGGCCTCGATGCGTCAGACTATCCGGTGCCGGATTTCACTGCTGCGACGACGCCCGATGCGCTGGCCGACGCCGAGCTGAAGCTCGCCGCCAGCGTGCTGGACTATGCTCGCCAGGCGCAGAGCGGCCGCATGCACTGGTCGCAGGTGTCGGCGGACATCCTCTATCCGGAGCACCCGATCGATCCGGCGGAAGTGTTCGCCAACGTGACCTCGGCCAAGGACGCCTCGGCCGCGCTCGACGGCTACAACCCGCCGCAGAAGCTTTACAAGGAGCTGAAGAAAAAGCTCGCCGAACTGCGCGGCCAGGGCGAGGGCCCGGTGATCACGATCGCCGACGGTCCCACGCTGAGATACGTCCCTGCACGGAAGAAGCAGGCCGCGGTCGAGATGGACGATCCGCGCGTGCCGGACCTGCGCAACAAGCTCGGCATCACCGAGGATACCGACAGCACCAAGTATGACGCGACGGTCGCGCGCGCAGTTGAGAAATTCCAGAGCAGCGTCGATCTAAAGCCGACCGGCGTGCTCGACGAACGCACGGTGAAGGCGCTGAACAACCCGAAGCGCGACCGCCAGATCGACACCGTGATCGTCAACATGGAGCGCTGGCGCTGGCTGCCGCGCCAGCTCGGCGCCGCCAGTGTCGGCAATGCCTATGTGATCCTCAACATTCCCGACTACACGCTGAAGGTGATGCAGAACGGCGCGCAGGTCTGGACCACGCGCGTCGTCACTGGCAAGCCCGGCCAGCACGCCACACCGCTTCTGACCGAGACGATGAAGTACATCACCGTCAATCCGACCTGGAACGTGCCGCCGTCGATCATCTACAACGAGTATCTGCCGGCCCTGCAGCAGGATCCGACGGTGCTGCAGCGCATGGGCCTGAAGCTCGAGCGCAACCGTGACGGCTCGATCCACGTCTCGCAGCCGCCCGGCGAAGCCAACGCGCTCGGCCGCATCCGCTTCAATTTCCCGAACAAGTTCCTGGTCTATCAGCACGACACGCCGGACAAGTACCTGTTCGCCAAGGATGAGCGCGCCTTCAGCCACGGCTGCATGCGCGTGCAGAATCCGGATCAGTACGCGTCCGTGCTGCTCAACATCACCGAGCCGAACCAGCACTACACGCCGGAGCGGATCCGCAGCATGTACGGCTCGAGCGAAGTCGATCTGAAATTCCCGACGCCGATCCCGGTCAACATCACCTACCAGACCGCGTTCGTGGACGATGCCGGCAAATTGCAAATCCGCAGGGACATCTACGGCCGCGACGCCACCATGCTGTCGCTGCTCAGGAACGGCCGCGGCAAGGATCTTGAAACCGTGGTGGCGCACGCCCAGCCGAGCTACGCGCGGCCGTCGAGCAGCAGCCTGCCCCCGGGCGTCAACGTTGCCGGTGACAACAGGGGCTTTGGCTCCTCCGGACCGAACTTCTTCGAGCGCCTGTTCGGTGGATTCGGCCAGCCGGAGCCGCAGCCGGTCCGCCGCGGCCAGGCCCAGCAGCAGCGCCGGGTCATCACTCGCTAGACTGCCTCTCCGCCCGATTGCGATAAATATTGAAGTAAAATCAACGATCTCGCTCAAAAAGCGAGATCGTTTACGTTAACCATTTGCCATGGCGTCGGAGGAACAGGGCTATCTTTTGCCACACTCCCCCAGTTAGTTAAGCCCAACTTGGGGGCGGGTCGGTAAACCTCGGTTAACCCTCCCGCTTTAAGAAAGCGTTCACCGTCTTCCGCAGGGGGTCTGCGAGGATGCCGACCGAACGCTCGTCGACTGGGTGGGCTCATAGTGCTGGCTGTTTTCGCACGCCGCTACAAACCGCTGTCGCTGCCTAAGGCCGGATATCAAGTCGGCCTGACCGCGCTATTGCTGTTGGCGGGCGCCGGCTCGGTGCACGACGCGACTGCGCTGAACCAGACCCGCACCCTCTCCTTCCACCACACCCACTCCGGCGAAGACCTCACCGTCACCTTCAAGCGCGATGGCCGCTACGATGAAGCCGCGCTGAAGCAGCTCAATCACTTCCTGCGCGACTGGCGTTCCCAGGACGAGACGGTGATGGACCGTCATTTGTTCGACATCCTCTGGGAAGTCTACAGCGACGTCGGCGGCAAGCAGCCGATCCAGATCATCTCCGCCTATCGCGCCCCTGCCACCAACGCCATGCTCCGCCGCCGCTCCTCAGGCGTTGCGCGCCACAGCCAGCACATGCTGGGACATGCGATGGACTTCTTCATTCCGGGCGTGCCGCTCGAGCAGATCCGCTTCGCCGGTCTGCGGCTGCAGCGCGGCGGCGTCGGCTTCTATCCGACCTCGGGCTCGCCGTTCGTGCATCTCGACACCGGCAGCATCCGGCACTGGCCGCGGATGACCCGCGAGCAGCTGGTCCGGGTGTTCCCGGATGGCCGCACCGTCCATGTCCCGACCGACGGCACGCCGCTGAAGGGCTATGAACTCGCCAAGGCCGACATCGAACGCCGCGGCAATGGCGACGATGCTGCGACCATCAGCAAGCCGACCCTCTTCGCCAAGCTGTTCGGGGCCGGCAAGTCGGGTGACGATGAGGACGAAGGCGCGGCCGCCGTGAACGACAGGCCCGCCGCCCCGACCGTGGTTGCGGCAGCAGCGCCCGCCAAATCCGCCGAGCCCGTTCCGCTGCCGCGCGCCAAGCCGCAGCAGTTCGCCGCCGCGATCCAGCTCGCGGCCGCCGACGCGCAGCTCGTCCCGATGCCGAAGGCGAAACCGGCCGTGCAGGTGGTGCAGACCGCCGAGAACACCGAGCCGCAATCGCCCGCCGACATCATCAATGCCCGCGGCTTCTGGGGTGACGAGTCGGCAGCGCCGAAGCAGGCGTCGGCCGCGCAGATCGCCGCGCTGAAGGCGCGTGAGGCGGTCGGCGGCGCCGATCCGCAGACCACTGCCAGCACGACTGACAACTTCAACAAGGCGCTCGCCTATGCGCCGGCTGCGTCCTCACCGGTCGATCGCGCCAATATCGTCGCTGCCACCGCACCGATCCCGCGCAATGTGCGCCCGACGCGCAATGCGGCAGCGCCGGCCACCGAAATCAACACCGTGATCGCGAAGGGCACGCCTGGCCAGGGCGTGATCACGACGTCGGCGCGGATCTCTGCCGCCAAGGGCAACGACATCTGGATGCGCGTCGTGATGCTGGCGCCGAGCGCGAGCAGCGGCATGCTGACCACGGTGCTTGGCGACACCGACATGAATATGATGCGGCAGCATTTCGTGAAGCCGCAGGCCGCCGTCGCCATGACCTTCTCGGAAGATCCGATGATGGGCATGACCTGCGATCGCTTCTCGGGCTCGGCGACCGCGCTGCTGACCACCCAGTCCTTCGTGCTGCGCACCGCCTCGCTGCGCTGAACCTCCTCGACAACATCACTTCAGCAGCCATTTAAGCCGGCAGCCCTGCCTTGAGCAGGCCGGCCTCGTAGCGCGCCCGGTCGGGCTCGCGCCTGTAGTGCTGGGTTGCCAGATGCGCTGCGACCGAGAAGCTCGGCTCGCGCTTCAGCACCTCGGTCGCATGGGCCGAGGCCGCCACCGAATTGCCCATCTGCGCCAGGGTCGCGGCGAGGAAGGCGTGATGGCTGTGGTCGGGCCGCGTGATCCGCGAGAACGCCTCGGCCGCATCGGCATATTTCTCGGCGCAATAGCAGGCGCGGCCGAGATGGCTCCAGAACCGCTCCGGATGGAACGGATTGAGGCGCATCGCCCGCTTGATCCAGTCGATGCCCTCCTCCGGCCGCCCGAGCCAGGTCAGGAGCTCGCCCTGCTGCACGACGACCAGGTCGTAGTTCGGATTGAGCGCAAGCGCGCGCTCCTGATGGAAGGCCGCCTTGTCGTGGTCGCCGCGGTTGAGGTTCAGCGCAGCGAGGATCCGGTGCACGTCGCTGTCGTTGTCGTCGAGCCTGAGCGCGATCTCAAGCTCGGCGGCGACCTGCGCGAAGGTCGCGTCGCGGTCGTCGCACCAATTGTAGACCCAGGTCTGGCCGAGCACGCAGGCCCGCCAGGCGTGCGCATGGGCGTAGTTGGGATCGAGCACGATGGCCCGCTCGAGCAGGCGCTGCGCTTCCGCATTGTCGTCGCGCGCCGAGCGGTGATGCAGCACCTTGGCGGCGAGCACGCACTCGTAGGCCGCCATGTTGTCGGTCGGCTTGCGCTTGACGCGGTCATGGGCGGCGGCCTCGACACGGCCCGGCAAGGTCGCCACGATCGCACGGGTCATCTCGTCCTGGATGGCGAAGATGTCGGCAAGCTCGCGGTCGTAGCGCTCGGCCCAGACGTGCCGGTCCGCCTCGGCATCGATCAGTTGCACCGTGACGCGGATCCGGCCGCCCGCCTTGCGCACGCTGCCCTCCAGCACATAGTCGACGGCGAATTCCTTCGCCACGTCCTGCACCTTCACCGCCTTGCCCTTGTACACGAAGGTCGAGTTGCGCGAGATCACCAGCAGATCGTGGAAGCGCGACAGTTCGGTGATGATGTCCTCGGTGAGACCGTCGGCGAAGAATTCCTGCTCGGGATCGCCGCTCATATTGACCAGCGGCAACACGGCGATCGAGGGCTTCTTGGCGACGACAGGGACGGCGGCCACGCTCGGATGGTCGGTTGCGGAACTGGCGCACGATTCGAGATGGATGCGGAAAACCCGGATCGGGCGCGCGATGTTCTTGACGATCTGGTCGCCGAGATCCTCGAAGCTCAGATCCTCGAGGCGATCGCCGACTTGATCACGGACCGCACCGGAAATGCAGATGCCGCCGGGTTCGGCCAGCGTCTCCAGACGCGACGCGACATTGACGCCGTCGCCGAAGATATCGGCACCGTCCACAATCACGTCGCCGAGATTGATGCCGATACGAAACTGCATCCAGCGCGCCGGCGCGACGTCGGCATTGCGCCTGGCCATCCTGCTCTGGACCTCGGCCGCGCACAGCACAGCCTCGACCACGCTGTGGAATTCGACCAGCAGGCCGTCGCCGGTGGTCTTGATGATGCGGCCGCGATTTTTGCTGATGGCCGGATCGATCAGCTCGATCCGATGGGTCTTGAGGCGCGCAAGGGTGCCCGTCTCGTCAGCCTCCATCAGGCGGCTAAAGCCGACCATGTCGGCGGCGAGGACCGCAGCGAGCCGACGCTCTGGTCCTGGCACGTCCATCTGAACGATCTGCCCGGTTACCTCACCGGCAGACTAGCAAATCCGGGGATGTCACCCAAGCCTCGCCGGAGGCCTGGGCGAGTTACCCCGGGCGGGCCCTTGACGAGCCAGAGCGGCCCGCCGCCTCAGAGCATCCCCAGCGCCTGCATATAGGTCTCCAGGATGGTTTCCTGCTCCTGGCGCTCGTTGGCATCCTGCTTGCGCAGGCGCACGATGGTGCGCAGCGCCTTGACGTCGAAGCCGTTGCCCTTGGCTTCGGCATAGACGTCGCGGATATCGTCCGAGATGGTCTTCTTTTCCTCTTCCAGCCGCTCGATGCGCTCGATGATGGACTTGAGCTGGTCCTTGGCAAATCGCGTTGCGGGTTCATCCTGAACGGCGGCAGACGTGGTGGCCATCGCGTACTCCTGAAATGGCAATGAAATGTCGCGCGAATACGCGCCACGCGCACCGCTTGTTGCGGGCGACCCTCAATTTTGGAGCACGTCCCGTCAAGGAAACATCGCGCTCATCCACAGCGCGCCCACAGGAGATGCGGACGACCACGGAACTGGCGTCACATTAGATCGGGAATTAATGCCCGGTTTGGGCCTTCTTCATCGCCGCAAGTTGATCCGGCGTCGCGCTGCCCTGATACTTCGCCTTCCACTCCTCATAGGGCATGCCGTAGACGGCCTCGCGGCTCTCGTCCTTGCTCACCGCAAGGCCCTTGGCGTCGGCCTCTTCCTTCAACCAGTTGGACAGGCAATTGCGGCAGAAGCCGGCAAGATTCATCAGGTCGATGTTCTGCACATCGGTCCGGTTGCGGAGATGATCGACGAGGCGCCGGAACACCGCGGCCTCAAGTTCTGTTCTGGTTTTGGCGTCAATGCTCATGATCGTGATCCCGGTGTGATGCGCTCACCATATTGATATCAGGTAGGAATTGTCACAGATTTTGCCATATCGACGCGCAATACGGACCAGTCCGGCCACACTGGCCACGGTCCCGCAGCGTGTGGGGACGGGCGCCCGCCCGTTGACAGTGCCGGCCGGGCACGCGAAATCGACAATGATTTGATATAGCTTCGCCGCATGAGCCCAACAGATTCTCTCGCCCCTGCTCCCCGCACCATCCGCCTGATCCTGGCCGGCATCCTGCCGGTGCTGGCGCTGGTCGCGGTGTGCCTGTGGACGAGCCCGGCGGCCGCCGATTTCCGGCTCTGCAACAACACCTCGAGCAGGGTCGGGATCGCGCTCGGCTACAAGGATGCCGAGGGCTGGACCACGGAGGGCTGGTGGAATGTGTCCTCGCGGACCTGCGAGACCCTGCTGCGCGGCAATCTTGTGGCGCGCTACTACTACATCTACGCTCTCGACTACGATCGCGGCGGCGAATGGTCCGGCCAGGCCTTCATGTGCTCGCGCGACAAGGAATTCACCATCAAGGGCACCGAGAATTGCCTGGCGCGGGGCTTTGACCGCACCGGCTTCTTCGAAGTCGACACCGGCGAGCAGCGTGCATGGACCGTCCAGCTGACCGAAGCCAACGAACAACAGCCGCAGAAAGTCCCGGGAATGCCGGGCGGCGTGGCCCCGGGAAGCCCCGGGGCGATGCCGGGCCTGCCCAACCCGCCGCCGGGCGCAGCGCCTCCGGGCGCGTCTGGTCTGCCGCCAGCCGCACCACCCGGAAACAAACAATGAGACGCCTGCGCCGAATCAAGATCCTCGCAACACTCGGCCCGGCCTCCTCAGACAGCGCCATGATCCGCAAGCTGTTCGAGGCGGGCGCCGACGTATTCCGCATCAACATGAGCCATACCCCGCATGACAAGATGCGGGAGCTGGTCAAGACCATCCGCAATGTCGAATCGAGCTACGGCCGGCCGATCGGCATCCTGGTCGACCTGCAAGGGCCGAAGCTGCGGCTGGGTTCATTCGCGGAAGGCTCGACCCAGCTCAAGAACGGCCAGAGCTTCACGCTGGATTCCGACAAGACGCCGGGCGACAACAGCCGCGTCCAGCTTCCGCATCCGGAAATCCTCGCTGCGCTGCGGCCCGGCCATGCGCTGTTGCTCGACGACGGCAAGGTGCGGCTGATTGCCGAGGAAACCTCGCCCGACCGCGCAGTCACGCGCGTCGTGATCGGCGGCAAGATGTCGGACCGCAAGGGCGTCAGCCTGCCCGACACCGACCTGCCGGTCTCCGCGATGACCCCTAAGGACCGCGCCGATCTCGAAGCCGCGCTGCCGGAGGGTATAGACTGGGTGGCGCTGTCCTTCGTGCAGCGCGCCGAGGACGTGATCGAGGCCAAGAAGATGATCCGCGGCCGCGCCGCCGTGATGGCCAAGATCGAGAAGCCGCAGGCGATCGATCGCCTCGCCGACATCATCGAGGCGGCGGACGCGCTGATGGTGGCGCGCGGCGATCTCGGCGTCGAGTTGCCGCTGGAGCGGGTGCCGAGCCTGCAGAAGCAGATGATCCGGATGGCGCGCCGCGCCGGCAGGCCGGTGGTGGTCGCAACCCAGATGCTGGAATCAATGATCCAGGCGCCGGTGCCGACGCGCGCCGAAGTCTCCGACGTCGCCACCGCCGTCTACGAGGGCGCCGACGCGATCATGCTGTCGGCGGAATCCGCCGCCGGCAAATTCCCGGTGGAAGCGGTCTCGACCATGAACCGGATCGGCGAGGAAGTGGAGCGCGACCCGACCTATCGCAGTGTGATCAACGCCCAGCGTGTCGATCCCGAGGCGACGGTGGGCGACGCCATCGCCGACGCAGCGCGGCAAATCGCCGAGACGCTCGATCTGTCGGCGATCATCTGCTGGACCTCGTCGGGCTCGACCGCGATCCGCGTGGCGCGCGAGCGGCCGAAGGTGCCGGTGGTCGCGATCACGCCGAACCTCGTCACCGGGCGCAAGCTGTCGGTGGTGTGGGGCGTTCATTGCGTGGTCGCCGAGGACGCCCACGATCTCGACGACATGGTCGACCGCGCCGGATCGATTGGATTCCGCGACGGCTTTGCCAAGGCCGGCCAGCGCGTCATCATCGTTGCCGGCGTGCCGCTCCGCGCGCCCGGCACCACCAATATGCTGCGCATCGCGTCGGTCGGACCGAACGGCGACGCGCAGCTGTAATTCGCCACGCCGGGCCACGCTGTGCTGCAGACCGTCAGCCCTGCAGCGACGCGTCGAGCGTGATCCTGGAGTTGAGCAGCTTCGACACCGGGCATCCGGCCTTGGCCTTGCCCGCCAATTCCTGGAATGTCGCGTTATCCGCGCCCGGAATCTTCGCCGACAGCGTCAGATGCACGGCGGTGATGGCGAAGCCGTCGGCGACCTTCTCCAGGGTCACGTCGGCCTTGGTCTCCATGTGCTCGGCCGTGAGCTTGGCTTCGCCCAGGATCAACGACAGCGCCATCGTGAAGCAGGCGGCATGCGCTGCGCCGATCAGCTCTTCGGGGTTCGAGCCGGGCTTGCCCTCGAAGCGGCTGGCGAAGCCATAAGGGTAATCCGAGAGCGCGCCGCTCTTGGTCGAGATCGCGCCCTTGCCGTCCTTGATGCCGCCCTGCCATTTGGCCGAGCCATGGGTCGTCGTCATGCGTTGCTCCATGAGGTTGGTTGAACCCAGCCCGCAAAGCTACAACGCCAATGCGACAGAAGTGTTCGACCTCAGGCGCCGACCAGTGCCTTCGCCGGGGTCGTCGCCTGCACCACGAGACCACGGGCACGCGCATCCATCACGCCGACCGCGCGCAGCGCGAGCAATGTCACGGTCTGCACCGCGTCGCGCAGCTTGATCGGATCGTCGAGATTGGACGGCGCCAGCGGGCCGACCAGCGCTTCATGCAGCGCGCCCAGCAAGGCGGTGGCGGCCAGCGCCGTATCCTGCGCCGGCAGATGTCCGGCGCGCACGGCGGCGTCGATGCGCATGGCAAGCTCGCCGGAAATATCGCGGCGGCTGGCGAGGCGCGAGGCGGTGACGTCGACATCGACCGGCTCGGCCAGGATGCCCCAGGCGAGCTTGCGCTGCGACAATACATGGACCGCGATCGTCGTCACCGCGGCGGCGAGCGCGGATGACGGGCCGGGCGCGGCATCTGCCGCACGCCGGATCGCCGACAGTTCGTCGCGCGAGACCTCGGTGATCAATTCCGAGATCAGCTCGGCCTTCGACGGGAAATAGCGATACACAGTGCCTGCCGCGACATTGGCCCGCACCGCGACGGGTGCTATCTGGACCGCGGCCATGCCGCCCGCCGCCGCCGCGTCCCGCGCAGCCGACAGGATGGCGCTGCGCCGGGCAGCGAGCCGTTTCACGACCTGATGAGTTCGCCGGTAGACCATGGCATTCCGTCCCCCACCGTGTGCCCTGGCCGGCGCCCACCGGCAGAACACACGCGTCTTCAATGTTTTGAACGATTGATCCCGCAATCGTCTGAAGAAGTGAACAACTATTCAGACTGAATGACAAGCTGGAATTGTAAGGATTTTGCGACATCCGCATGCCGCCTCCGATTGGACTGGCCGCCGGTCCGCCCCGCGGATGCTCTGGGCCGCCCGGATTCAGCGACAGATCGGCAGCTGCTAACGGCGCTCGGGTTCGGGTGAGGTTTGCGATGGTAAATCGCAAGCTAAGATGATCGCTCGAAATCGAGAATCCCGTCTCGCGTTGACCCGCGACATCGCGGTCGCATTTACCCGAATTTATCGGAAGCCGTGGTCGAGTGCCCGACGTCACGCGTGGCGTTGCCTAGATGTCACCGGCCGAACCAAGAAAGCTCATGTCACTCTCCATCACCAGCAGCGTGAGTAGCCGTAGCGCGGTGCGAGGGCTGCTGCCGCTGTGCGCCGCCGTGGGCGCCTATCTGTTCTATCTCTCCGCCGGTGAGATCCTGCTGCGCGATTCCGACACCGAGTGGCAGATCAAGGTCGGACAGTGGATCCTCGAACACGGCGCGATGCCGACATCAGACCTGCTCTCGTTCACCCGTTTCGGCGAGCCCTGGATTTCGAGTTCGTGGCTGTCGCAGGTGGCGTACGCCCTGGTGTACGGCGGCGATTGGGCCGGGCCGGTGATCCTGACCTCGATCGCGATCGGCGCGACGGTCGCGATCTTCCTGCATCTGTTGAGCCCGTATTTCGATCCGGCGCGTACACTCCTGATCGCGGCGCTGGCGATGCTGCTGTCGACGATCCACTTCCTCGCGCGGCCGCATGTGCTGGCGCTGCCGGTGCTGCTGGCGTTCATCGGCGGCCTGATGGCAGCCGCAGATCGCCGCGCCTCACCGTCTTGGTGGCTGCTGCCGCTGATGGTGCTGTGGGCCAACCTGCATGGCGGCTTCGTGCTCGGCCTGGCGCTGATCGGACCGATTGGCCTTGAGGCGGTGTGGAGCGCAGAACCCGGCCGCCGCCGGGGGCTCATCGTGCGATGGGGACTATTCGGCGTTGCTGCGCTGGCCGCGAGCTGCGTGACGCCCTATGGCTGGAACAGCCTGCTGGGTGCGACCAAGATCCTCAGCCTCGGCAAGCTGCTGACGCTGATTGGCGAATGGCTGCCCGCGGATTTCAGCAAGCCCAGCTTCTTCGAGGCCACGCTGCTCGGCCTGATCGGCATCATTTGTTACCGCGGGCTGACCCTGTCGGTGCCGCGGATCCTGCTGCTGCTCGGGCTGATCTGGATGGCGCTGAGCCATGTCCGCAACATCGAGGTGTTCGCGTTCATCGCACCGCTGGTGCTCGCCAAACCGATCGCCGAACAATGGGGAATGGCAGGCGCCCCCGCCGCCCGCTTCGAGGAAGGACGCTCAGTACCCGTCGTCACGACCGTTGCTGCTATCGCAATGGTGATCGGAGCCTGGGTGACGACGACGACGTTCGTCGCGCAGCACGAGTTCAAATTTCTGCCGGCGGTCTCGCCCGTTGCCGCGGTCGACGTCCTCCAGCAACACAGGGCGCAGCGTGTGTTCAGCACCGCACCGTTCGGCGGCTACATGGTGCTGCGCGACATGAAGGTGTTCATCGACGGTCGTGCCGAGCTCTATGGCGAGCAATTCGTGCTCGACTATTACGCCGCGCTCGATGCCCGCGACGTCGGCCAGCTGCTGAACCTGCTCGACAAATACCGGATCGACGCCACGCTGCTAAGCTCGGACTCGCCCGCCGGCAACGCGCTGGACCACCTCAAGGGCTGGAAGCGGCTCTACAAGGACGACATCGCCGTCATCCATGTGCGATCGGACGAGACGGCCAACGCGGTGCCGGCGGCAGAGAGCACGCAGTAGCCCGCGCTACTGCACGCCCCGAATCGCAGCGCCGCCTATCCCCGTCATCATGAGGCGCGAGCGCAACGGCCACCGACCGGGCCGCGCATCCTTCGAGACGCGTTACGCGCTCCCTCGGGATGACGGGGATAACGCAAGGTACTGGCTCAGGTGCGCTCACCCAGCCTAGTTTCCCGTCTGGAGCTCGCCGAAGCGATCCCAGCTCTTGCCGTTGAAGCGCATCAGCTGCATCTGGTCGACCGGCACATGGTCGGCCGGCGAGGTGTTGACCTTGATGCCCGGCAGCAGCATCGGCAATTCCAGCTCCTTGATCGCGAACGCCTGCCGCAGGATGTTCTCGGTCGAGAGATCGTCGCCGCAAGCCCTCAGCACGGCTTCCAGCGCCATCGCGCTGTTGTAGGCGTTGACGTAGTTGGTGTCGTGCTGATCGCCTTCGGGCAGGTATCGGGTCATGAAGTCGCGCCAGCCCTTCATGCCCGGATCGTCCTTCCACGCCGGATCGTCCGGATCCTTCACATACGCCGTCGAGATGATGCCGGTGCCGGCCTCGACGCCGGCCGGCTGCATCACGGTCGAAATCCACACCGCGGTGTTGGAGAGGAACGTCATCGGCCGCCAGCCGATCTCATAGGCCTTGCGGATCGACTGCGCCGCGAATTTCGGCGTCGCCGCGATCACGAAGACGTCGGCATTGGTCGCTTTCAGCTTGACGATCTGCGAGTCGATGGTCGGGTCCGTGATCTCGTAGGTCGCAACGGTGACGACGGAGTCATATTTCTCGCCGAGCACGTCCTTCAGGCCCGCGAGATAGTCGCGGCCGTAGTCGTCGTTCTGCGAGATGACCGCGAACCGCGCGTTCGGATTCTTCGCCAGCGCATAGCGCGCGTAGAGCCGCGCCTCGTAGCGGAACGGCGCCTGCACGCCCATCGTCGCCTGCGGGAATTGCGCGATGTCGCCGAACTTCGAGGCGCCGGAGGCGAGGAACAGCTGCGGAATGTTCTTGCTCTGGAGGTACTTTGCGATCGCCGTGTTGTGCGCGGTGCCGATCGAGGAGAAGATCAGCGCAACCTCGTCGCTCTCGACGAGGCGGCGCGTCTGCTCCACCGTCTTCGGCGGCGCATAGGAATCGTCCAGCGAGATGAAGTTGATCCTGCGGCCGTTGATGCCGCCGCGCTCGTTCAGCATCCTGAAATAGCCGGCCTCGCCCTTGCCGAGCGCGCCGAACGCCGACACCGGCCCGCTGTAGGGCATGGTCTGGCCGATCCTGATTTCGGTTGACGTGACGCCGCGCATCTCGGCGGTGATTGAAGCGTTGGGCAGCAGCAGGAATGAAATGGCGCCAAGCGCGCCGAATGCCTTGCGCATCGGCCTTCCCTCCTCTCGTTCTTGCCGCGTCTCGGACAGCGCGACCGTGCCGTTTGTCGGCTTGCCTCCAGGATGCCACGGCGCCCGAACGGAGGCCAAGCCTATTCGCCGCGGCGATCTCAGCGCTTGCCGCGCTGCTTGACCGGGATCACGAACTTTAGTCCCGACCACACCGCATCGACGGCGCAGACCTTGACGTCGACCAGGCCGGCCGCGTGCCCGGCCGCGCGCACGACCCTGTCGTCAAGATCGGTCGCGACGCCCGAGCTCTTCTTCTTCGGCCACGACACCCAGATCATGCCGTCGGGCGCGATCGCCTCCCGGTAACGCTCAAGCTTGCCGGCGAGCCCCCTGGCCTCGGCGGCGAACAGATGCACGGCATCGAGCGGCGCCCGCGCTGTCTTTTCGATCCGCAGGTCGGCCGGCAGTTCGCCGACGATGTCGTGATAGGGGGCAGACAACCCGTCGACAAAAATACAAAAGCCCGGCTTGAGGCCGAGCTTTTGCACAACTGACTTGCCGGGGCTGCCGGCCATCGCGGCGAGGCTTACGCCTGCGGCTGCGGCTCGAGGCCAGTGTCCGGATCGGGACGCGGGCGCGACTTGCCGGCCGGCGGCACCGCGGAGGCGCGCGGCGTCGACGGTTCCAGCACCGACTCGCGGTTGGGCTTCTTGCCCTTGAGCAGGTCGATGATCTCGTCGCCGGTCAGCGTCTCGAACTCGAGCAGGCCCTTGGCCAGGGCTTCGAGGTCGGCGTGCTTCTCGGTCAGGATGCGTGTCGCTTCCTTGTAACCTTCCTCGACCAGACGCTTGATCTCGGAGTCGATCTTCTGGACCGTCGCCTCGGACGCATTCTGGGTGCGCGAGACCGACATGCCCAGGAACACCTCGTCCTGGTTTTCGCCATAGGACACGGTACCGAGCTCTTCCGACAGGCCCCAACGCGTCACCATCATGCGGGCCAGGCGGGTCGCCTGCTCGATGTCGGAGGCGGCGCCCGAGGTCACCTTCTCGCGGCCGAAGATCAGCTCCTCCGCGACACGTCCACCCATCATGATGGCGAGGCGCGAGGTCATCTGCTCGAGCGACATCGACAGCTTGTCGCGTTCCGGCAACTGCATCACCATGCCCAGCGCCCGGCCGCGCGGAATGATGGTCGCCTTGTGGATCGGATCGGTCGCGACGACGTTGAGGCCGACGATGGCGTGGCCGCCCTCGTGATAGGCCGTCAGCAACTTCTCTTCCTCGGTCATGACGAGCGACTTGCGCTCGGCGCCCATCATCACCTTGTCCTTGGCCTCTTCGAACTCGGCCTGTGTCACCATCCGCTTGTTACGGCGGGCGGCGGTCAGCGCGGCCTCGTTGACGAGGTTCATCAGGTCGGCGCCGGAGAAGCCCGGGGTGCCGCGCGCGATGGTCTTGAGGTTGATATCCGGCGCCAGCGGCACCTTGCGGACGTGAACCTTGAGGATCTGCTCGCGGCCGACGACGTCCGGATTGGGCACCACGACCTGACGGTCGAAGCGGCCCGGACGCAGCAGCGCGGGATCGAGCACGTCGGGACGGTTGGTCGCCGCGATCAGGATCACGCCCTCATTGGCTTCGAAGCCGTCCATCTCGACCAGCAGTTGGTTCAGCGTCTGCTCGCGCTCGTCATTGCCGCCGCCGAGGCCGGCGCCGCGATGACGGCCGACCGCGTCGATTTCGTCGATGAAGATGATGCAGGGCGCGTTTTTCTTGGCCTGCTCGAACATGTCGCGGACGCGGCTCGCGCCGACGCCGACGAACATTTCGACGAAGTCAGAACCGGAGATGGTGAAGAACGGCACGTTGGCTTCGCCCGCCACCGCGCGCGCGATCAGCGTCTTGCCGGTACCAGGAGGGCCGACCAGCAGCACGCCGCGCGGAATGCGTCCGCCGAGCCGCTGGAACTTGCCGGGGTCGCGGAGGAATTCGACGATCTCCTGCAGATCCTGCTTGGCCTCGTCGACACCCGCGACGTCCTCGAAGGTGACGCGGCCGTGCGCCTCGGTCAGCATCTTGGCGCGCGACTTGCCAAAGCCCATCGCCTTGCCGGCGCCGCCCTGCATCTGCCGCGACAGGAAGATCCAGACGCCGATCAGCGCGATGAACGGCAGCCACGAGACGAGCAGCGAGACGAACCACGGCACGTTGTCGCCCGGCGCCTTCGCGGTGATCTGCACCTTGGCGTCATAGAGGCGCTTCACGAGCGTCGGATCGCTCGGCGCGTAGGTCTGGAAGCTGGTGCCGTTGTTGAAGGTGCCGTGAATCTCGGGCCCCTGAATGACGACGTCGCGGACATGGCCCTGATCGACCTCGGTGAGAAGCTGCGAGAACGAGATGTCCGAGGACGACGAGCGTTGACCAGGATTCTGGAAAAGCGTGAACAACGCCAGCAACAGCAGGACAATGATGACCCAGAGGGCGAAATTCCGCAGATTGGCGTTCATGGTCTTCCTTCGTGGTCGCGCGGATCGCGGCCTCTCTCTAATCCTTGGGCAGGCTCTGTGGGAATCCCCAGGGAATCCATCCCGTCGATGCCCTACAATCTAGGTGCCGCTGGGGTCGATGCCAAGGGAACCACGCACGACTATTTACCGCATCCTAGCCCGATTCCCGGTCAAAAAATGACGCAGAATCCGGTGTTTTTCCGGGGTGGTTAAGCCTCCTTGCCGGATTATGACAACGCTTGAAACAATCGAACCGGGCTCACCGGGAACGAGCCCGGCGAGGCGGCGCCGGACTGATCCTGATGCGGCCGGAAGCGACGCTGATGACCGCTCCGGCAAGCGTCTGTTTCAGCTTGGATTCGCGCTTTCCCAAGGACTGATTGACGGCCTCATCGACCGCGGCGAGCAGGGTTTCGACCTTGCCGAGTTCGGCCGGCCCCTCATGTCCGGTGCGATCGATGGCGCGCTTGAGCAGACGGAGGCGGATCTCGTCCGGCATCACCGCGAACTGCGCCGCGTCGAAGCCCGCATCGAGGTTATCCTCGCTTTTCAACGCAAGGTAGCGCTCGGCGCCGTCGACCAGCACCTCCAGTGCGGCGTTTGCGCGCGCGATCCGCGCGGCAAGCCGTGCCAGGTTCCGCGCGTCGCCGCCCTCCTCCGCCAGCATCGGCATCAGCGCGCGCAGCCGCGGCCGCGTGAAGGAGGGATCGCGGTTGGTCGGATCATCGGCAAAGCCGATGCGCGCCTTCTTCAGCGTCGCGATCAACTGCGCCTTCGAGATATCGAGCAACGGTCGCGTCAGCATGACGCCGTCGCGCTCGGTCTCGCGCGCCATCGCCGAGAGGCCCGCGATGCCGCTGCCCCGCAGCATCCGCATCAACAGCGTCTCGGCCTGGTCGTCACGGGTATGCGCGGTCAGGATATGCGTCGCGCCGTACTTGCGCGCGGCTTGCGTGAGCAGGCGATAGCGCGCCTCACGCGCGGCTGCCGGCACGCCAGTACTCGGCTTGGGCCCGCTCCAGCGCAACGTGTGATGCGGCAGGTCGAGGCTTCGCGCCAGCCGCTTGACGTCGCGCGCCTCGCGCGCTGCTTCAGCACGCAGGCCGTGATCAACGGTGACCGCCACCAGCCGCGGTCCCCGCGCGAGCGCGCGGCGCCAGCGCGCGGCCAGCCACATCAGCGCGACTGAATCGGGACCGCCCGACACCGCGAGCACGATCGCCGGCGCACGCGCCAGGCCTGCGAACAGGCGCTGGGCGTGGCTTGCCGGGATGGCGGATTGGTCGTCGGGCATCACAGAACCAGCAGGTCGCGGAAGGGCCGGAAGCGGCCTCCCCTTGCTGGTTTAGCACTTCACGCGCTTCTGCTCGCGGTCAACCGCAGCTTTGACCCCGCCGGACGCGCGCGGGTACTTCCGCGTGACCTCGCCGAAGGCGGCGCAAGCGGCTTCCTTTTCCTTCAGCGCCGCCAGCGACTGGCCGAGCCGCAGCAGCGCGTCGGGCGCTTTCGCGGACTTGTCGAACTTGGTGGTCACACCGAGGAAGGTTTCCGCAGCGTCGCGGTATTGCTGGCGCTGGAAATAGCTTTCGCCGAGCCAGTATTGCGAATCCGCCACCAAAGGATCGCTCGGATATTTGGTGGCAAAGTTCTTCATCGTCTCTTCGGCGAGCGCATAGTCCTTGCGCTGCATGTAGCCGATGCCGAGGTCGAACTCGTCCTTCGGCGTCGCCGACGGCGGCAATGTGGTCAGGGCCGCGCTCGCGCCGGGCGGCCGCTGCGGACTGGTGTTGCCGAGTTCGAGCGGCTCGCCCGCCCCGCGTCCGCCCGGAGCGCCGACCTGCGCATCACTTGGCATCGGCATCTGACCGCCGCCGAGTGCGCGCGGCACGCCCGGAGCGTTCGGGTTCTGGTTCGGATCGAAGGCATCGCCGCGACCGCGGCGGCCGGGCGCTGCAGCCGGCGCCGGCTCCTGCACGATCGGAGCGGGCGTCGCGATCTGCTGCTGGTCATAGCCGCCTTGCGGCTGCCGGCCGTAACCTTGCTGCGGCTGGCCGTAGCCTGGCTGTGCCTGTGGGTAGGCCTGCGGCTGCTGCGCCGGTGGCACCGCCGCGACATTGGGCTGACCGGCCGGAGCCTGTCCGGGAGCGCCGGGCGGCTGGCCGCCGAGCTGGCGCAGCCGCTCCTCGAGCTGGCGGTTGCGGTACTGCAGTTCCTCGTTTTGGCCGGTCAGTTGCCGCAGCTGGTTCTCCAGCCGCTCGATCCGCATCTCGGCATCGGAATCGTCGGATTGGGCAAACGCTGGTGCGGAAACGGCGAACAGCGCCGCGATCGCCGCGGCGGAGGAAAGAAAATGAAGCCTGGATGACATTTTGCCCTGACGACGAGATCGGCGTGAAAAGCGAGCGACATTGAAGGACGGAGTACGCCGGAATTGTGACTTGCCGTTCAAATCCGGGACAGCGTCGCGGATACCGGTTTAGTACGGACCGTGGAACAAGCAAGCGGCCAATTGTATGCGGCTTCGTTCATCCTGATGAAGCCGGGTCGGGCATTCATGCGGCCAAAACAAAACCGGCGCCCGAAGGCGCCGGCTTGGAAAACCCGTCCAGGATCGCGTCAGGAGCTGGCGTTCAGCACGGTGACGGCGCGGCGGTTCTGCGACCAGCAGGAAATGTCGTTACAGACCGCGACCGGACGCTCCTTGCCGTAGGAGATGGTGCGCATGCGGCTTGGGTCGATGCCGCGCGAAGCGAGATACGAGCGGACCGACTGGGCACGGCGTGCACCGAGCGCGATGTTGTATTCGCGCGTGCCGCGCTCGTCGGCATGACCTTCGATCGTGAAGGAATAGCGGTTGTAGGTCTGCAGCCACTGCGCCTGCTTGTCGAGGGTCGCGGTCGCCTGCGGGCTGAGATCGGTCTGATCGCTCTCAAAGAACACGCGGTCGCCGACATTGACCACGAAATCCTGCTGACTGCCCGGGGTCGCGGCGCCCCCGATCGCGCCGTTGGCGTCCAACGGGTTCTTGTTGGCGCAGGCGCCCATCGACAGCGCCACGGCCAGAACCGCAACCAGCTTCATACCCTGGAGATAATTCATTCCCGGAGCCTCCACGCTCACGCTCTTCGTACTACCCAATCGGTCTACAGGGCGATGGTTAAGCGAACGTTCCGTCAACCTTGACGAGACCTTGCTGGAGCCCATCAAATGCCAGGCAATGCCGGAAAGCGCCCCCGATGGTTAATGGGTGGCAAATGTGGCGCGATGGTGAAGGAAAGCCAAGGTTCGCTGGAACCAAATCGCAATAGGCAATTTTGTCACCGTCCGCGACCGGCGACAGAAAGTTGCACGCTTGGAACGCGGTACCCGGTGGCCCTAGTGAACGGCAGCCGGCGGATTCCCGGTCAGGAATGCGGCACGATCGAATGGCGCTCGAATCGATCGATCGTCGGCTGCTGGTGCACGTGGTTTTCGCGCTCGAACAGCATGCGGCGCTCGAACGCCGATGAGCGCATCATCGGGTAGCGATTGAACACCTTGTCGCGCATGGTCGGGAAATCCGCCGCCATCAGGCCGACCGGCTTGAGCAGGCCTGGGAACAGGCGCGGCTCGGCGATGGTCTCGTGGAAGAAGACGCGGCGGTAGAATGCCTGGTGCTCGGGGCGGACGATCGCCAGCCCCAGATCGGCGCCGAAATACTCGCAAGCCATGTAGGCGAGGCGGACAGTAACATAGGGCAGCTCAGGCGCGCGCCGGGCCCGATCGGGATCCGCAACGAATCGCGCGGGATCAATGATGATCTCGTTACGATCGAGCTTGGGATGCAGGATTTCGCCGAACGCCTCCGCGGAACAAGACTCGCGCCACTCGTTCGTCAGCACGCTGATGCGAACCGAACTGCTGAGCTCGCCGTCGATATAGACGCCGAAGGTCCAGGAGTTCTCCAGATCATCATATTGATCCGTGACCCGCTGCTCGGCCGATTCCTTCACGGCACCTTCGCGCAGATAGGCGCGATAACGCAGATTGTAGATCTCTTCCTTTTCGGCGGGCGTTTTGGCGAGGCGGTAATCAACCTGGTCGAGCAGCTCGGGGCCCCGCGAAAAAGCGCGGGGCGCAACGACGGGGGACCTCATGAACTACTCCGGACTTTCACGACAACTTTTGCGAGCTGGCTAAAACCTTAACAGCTTCTTAATTTTCGTCAAAGCAATCGAGACAATACAGTTAACCTTTGACCGCGAGCGGAACTCAGGATAGTGCCGCCACAGGCTTTCACAACCATCGATTGAAGTAATTGAGCTAGATCAAGCAATCGAGCGCGAGGGAACCACGTGCAGCTGCTCGTCGGCGCGCCTGCCGTGCGAGGCGTTGAGCAGCTGGCGGATGCGCACCGCGGGAACCGGCCGGCTGAACAGGTATCCCTGTGCTTCGGTCACCGCGCCGTCGGCGCTGATCAGTTCGAGCTGCTCGTTGGTCTCGATCCCCTCGACCACCACAGACATGCCTAGGTCCGCCGACAGCCGCGCCACGCCGCGCAACAGGGTCAGCGGGCGATCGCTGTCGATGCCTTCGAGGAAGGAGCGGTCGATCTTGACCTTCTGCAGCGGGAAATTGTGCAGATAGCTGAGCGACGAATAGCCGGTGCCGAAATCATCCAGCGAGATCCGCACGCCCAGCGAGCGCAATTGCGACAGCACGTCGTGGGTCAGCTCGGTGTTGTGCAGCAGGGAGGATTCGGTGATCTCGATCTCGAGGCGGTGCGCCGGCAGACCGGAGACCTCGAGCGCATAGCGGACCTCGCTCAGCACGTCGCGTTGATGGAACTGCTGCGGCGAGAAATTGACCGCGACGCTGACCGCCTCCGGCCACTTCATGCATTCCATGCAGGCCTTGCGCAGGATCCAGCGGCCGAGATCGACGATCAGGCCCATATCCTCGGCCACCGGAATGATGTCGACGGGTGAGACCGTGCCGCGCGCCGGATGGTTCCAGCGCAACAGCGCCTCGCACGTCGAGACCTTGCCGGACTTCAGGTTGATCAGCGGCTGGTAGAACAGCTCGAATTCCTCGTTGGCGAGCGCCTTGCGCAGATCGAGCTCGAGGATCCGCCGGGCCTCGACAGTCTGGGCCATCTCGTCGCGGAAGAAGCAGAAGGTGCCGCGGCCGTCGGCCTTGGCACGGTAGAGGGCCATATCGGCGTTCTTCAGCAGCGTGTCGGCGCCGACGCCGGGCGCGGTCATCGCGATGCCGACGCTGGCGCCGATCTCGACAAGGTGGTTGTCGATCTTGTAGCGCTCGCTGAGGCGGTCGACGATGCGCCGCGCCAGGGCGGCGGCGTCCTCATGCGAGTGGATGTTCTGCTGGAACACGACGAACTCGTCGCCGCCGAACCGGGCCACGAAATCCTCCGGACGCAGCATCTCGCGCAGCCGTTCGGCGACCGCGCAAAGCAGCTGGTCGCCGCAGGGATGGCCGAGCGTATCGTTGACCTGCTTGAACTGGTCGAGATCGACGAACAGCAATGCGGAGCGATGGTCGCGGTGCTGCATGGCGAGCAACCGGCCGATCTCGTCGCGGAAATTGACGCGGTTGGGCAGCGCGGTCAGTTCGTCGTAGCGCGCGAGATGGCTGATCCTGGCCTCAGCGTCCTTGCGCTCGGTGATATCCTCGACCAGCATGACCGTGCCGCCGCCTGGCATCGGCTGGAACGTCCAGTCCAGCGAACGGTTCTGGGCCGGATCGGGGTCGCTGGTGACGATGTCGCCGCGCTGGGAGCTCTCGATCTCGCAGAGAATTTGTTGCGCCGCCGCGGTCGAGATCGCGCCGGACAGAACGCAGGCATTGCAGATGTCGGTGGCGCTGGCGCCGCGCTGCACGAAATCGTCCGATAGCTGCATCATCTCGATGAAGCGGTGGTTCATCACCGCGAGGCGTCCGTCGTCGCGGAACATGCACAAGCCGTGCGGCATGTTGTTGAGCGCGGTATCGAACTGATGCGCCAGCGCCGCCTCGCGGAAGCTGGCGGTCAGCGCCTTGACGAAGATCGCATGCAGGCTGAGGTTGATGCCCTTCAGGCCGAGGAAGAACAGCACCAGCAGGATCGAAAGGCCGATGTAGTAGAAGTCGCCATGCAGCGCCAGGGCGAGCGACATCGGCCCGCAGGCGACCAGCACGTGGAGCTGCAGGAGCCGCGGCCGTCCGTAGTTGCGGGCCGCGCCGCCCGCCGTGTAGCCGACCGTCACCGCGACGCAGAGCATGTGCGCGATCGCATCGTCGCTGCCGAGTATGGTGACAAAGCACCAGGCGCCCAGCACCATGGCGTACACGATCGCACCGATCGAATAGCGCGGCGCCCAGACCCTGGCTTCCTCGTAGGTCAGCCCGCCACCCTGCCCCTCATCGTATTTGCGCATCCAGACCGCACGGGCGGTTCCGATGGCAATGATCAGGAAGGCGAACGGCCACAGCAGCACATTGCCGGTCTTGAGCGCGGTCATCACGGCGGCGGCGGCCGTGGCGACGCTGCCGAGGAACATCGCCCAGAAATTCTGGCGCATCGAATCCACGAGTGCAGCGTAGAGCACTGGCTCCAGCTCGTCCTGGCTGCCTCGTCGTTTCTGATCCACCAACTGCATCTGCAGACGTACGCGTCCCTTTCCGGCTGCGTAGTTCTAACCGTCGCAGGTGAAGTCTTTCTGAGGGAACATCGTTAGCGAGTCGTTGCCGCGGCTAATTGATAGCCGAAATTCGGCATAAGTTTCAGTGCGCTAGGTAAGAAGTGCCGACCCCCTACGGGGTTCCCCGGAGGAGCTCTGCGCGAGCCTCACGACAACAGCGGCGACCAAGCGGGATCCGAGGCAAAACCCGGGGTCGGCACCCGCAGCTCGTTGCGCCCGGAGACGTCGATGGTGAACAGCGACGGGCCGCTGTTGCCGCCGGGATCGCGGAAGAACATCACGACACGCCCGTTCGGCGCAAAGGTCGGGCCTTCATTGTGGAAGCCCGAGGTCAATATGCGCTCGCCGGAGCCGTCCGGCTTCATGATGCCGATCGCAAACTGCCCGCCGCCCTGCTTGGTGAAGGCGATGTAGTCGCCGCGCGGCGACCAGACCGGCGTCGAATAGGTGCCGTCGCCGAACGAGATGCGCTGGGCCGCGCCGCCGGTTGCCGGCATCACGTAGATCTGCGGCTTGCCGCCGCGGTCGGATTCGAAGCACAGCCGCGTGCCGTCGGGCGCATAGGACGGCGAGGTATCGATCGCCGGCGTGTCGGTCAGCCGGGTCATCGACTTCGAGCGCAGGTCCATCACGAACAGGTTGGAGTTGCCGCCCTGCTGCAGGCTCATGATGACGCGCTGGCCGTCGGGCGAGAAGCGCGGCGAGAACGACATGCCCGGGAAATTGCCGACGATCTCGCGCTGGCCGGTCTCGATGTTGAGCAGATAGACGCGCGGGTCGCCCTGCCCGAATTCCATATAGGTGATTTCCTGGGTCGACGGCGAGAAGCGCGGCGTCAGCACGAGATCCGAGCCGCGGGTCAGATAGCGCACATTGGCGCCGTCCTGGTCCATCAGCGCGAGGCGCTTGACGCGGCGATCCGCCGAGCCGCTCTCGTCGACGAACACGACGCGGGTGTCGAAATAGCCCTTCTCGCCGGTCAGCCGCTCGTAGATCTGGTCGGAGATGATGTGCGCGATGCGCCGCCAGTATTCGGCGGAGGTGTCGTACTGCTGGCCGGCGAGCTGCTGGCCGGTGTTGACGTCCCAGAGCCGGAACTCCGCCTTCACGCGGCCGTTGCCCTGGCGCGTCATCCGGCCGGTCACCAGCGCCTGCGCATTGATGCTCTTCCAGTTGTTGAAGTTCGGCGCCGCGTCGATGTTGATCTGCTTCTCGAGATAGGCGGCCTGATCGATCGGCGCGAACAATCCGCTGCGCTTGAGATTGTTGGTGATCACCTGCGTGACGCCGACGCCGACCTCGGTGTCGCCGGGCGTGCCGGCGGCAAAATTCGGGATCGCGATCGGCAGCGGCGCGAAGTCGCCTTCGGGAACGATGATGCGTTTCTGGGCGAAGGCGCTGCGGCTTCCGGCGAGCGCGCCAAGCGCGGCCATGCCGGAGATCATCTGTCGGCGATTGAGGCGAAAGGTCATTGCATGCAAATCATTCTGGTCGGTCATTGTCGGTAAACTTTGTTTGCTATTGGCCAAGCGATGCGGCCGTCCTCAGGTCTTTCGCTCTGTGAACACCGGTGCAAAATACTTCCATTCGTCGAAGAAAGCCGCCGGCAAATTGTACGGCTGGCATTCGATGATCGCGCGCAGCGCGCTCTCTTGATACACCCGCAGATACGGCGTCGACGGCGTGCCTTCCGGCACCGGCATGCCCTCGAGCGAGCCGTCGCGCTTCAGCTTGATCGAGAACACGGCCTCGGTCTGCTGCGCCTCGATGCCGCCATAGGGTTTCTTCCAGCAGCGCTCGACCTGCTGCTTGAACATCGCCCCCCAGGTCGCGGAGTTGTCGGCGGCCTTGCCCTTGGCCGTGCCGAGCGCGGCGTTGGCGTTGAGCGCATCGCCGGTCGCCGCAGCGCGAGTCGGATCACGCTTGTCGAGCAGCGCTGCGATCTTGCTCTGGTCGAACACGCGATCCTTCGGCTTCTGCTCGGGCGGCGGCTTGGCGGCCTGTGCGACAGGCTTCGGGGGCGGCTTCTTCTCTTCCTTCTTGATCGCTTCGGCGATCGGATCGGGCTTCACCGGATCGGGCTTCTTCTCGACCGGCTTCGGCTCTTCCTTCGGCTTGTTCTCGACCTTCTTCGGCGGATCCGGCTTCTTGTCCTCCGGCTTCTCCACCTTCGGCGCCGGCTGCGGCGCGGTGTCGGTCACGACAGGCGGCTTCTTCTCCTCAACCTTGCCGACGGTGTCGTCGACCGGCTTGGCTTCGGCGACCTTGTCGACCAGCGGCTTGGGATTTTCCTTCTTGCCGTCCTTCTGACCGGCCATGACATGGGAGAGCTGGTCGGGCGAGATCACATCGACGGCGACCGACTCCTCTTCGGGCATCACGTAAGCCCTGGTCGAAAACGAGACGAGGCCCCACCCGATCACGAGGACGTGCAGGACAATCGATGCCGCCAGAGTCTTGTCGACCTTGACCTTCAAATCAGGCTTCCCCGTGCCTTGGCATGGTGGCTATCCGCCTTCCGGGATGATGACGATATTCGCCTTGAATCCCGCGGCCCGGACCTCCCCGAGCAATTTCATCATATCCGTGTAACAAACGTCCTTGTCGCCACGCAGATAGACCACCTTTTCGGCATCCGACCGGGCATCTCCGATCGCCTTGATCTTGGCCGGAAAATCGGCGGCCGTGACCGGCGCGTCGCCGAGATAGAGCTCGACATTCGAGTTGCAGCCGCCGCCGGTGCGCTTGACCGACAGCGTCAGCGGCGGCTGGTTCGACGAGATCGACTTGCCGCCGCTCGCAACCGGCAGGTCGATGTCGATGTTCGACGTCATCAACGGCGCCGCGACCATGAAGATGATCAGGAGCACCAGCATCACGTCGACCATCGGCGTGACGTTGATCTCGGCCATGACCGGCTTACGCCCGCCGCGGCGGCGTCTGCCACCACCGGACCCTGCCATGCTCATCGCCATGATCGTGCGCTCACAAGGGTGACCACCATAAATCTCAGCCCCGCTCGTCGATCTGACGCGACAGGATGGCGGAGAACTCGTCGGCGAACCCCTCCAGGCGCGCGGCCTGCCGGTTCACCTCCGAGGTGAACTTATTGTAGAAAATAGTCGCCGGAATTGCGGCAATCAGGCCGATTGCGGTCGCAAACAGCGCTTCCGCGATACCGGGCGCCACCACCGCCAAAGAGGTGTTTTTCGAGGCCGCGATCGACTGGAAGCTCGACATGATGCCCCAGACGGTGCCGAACAGGCCGACAAAGGGGCCGGCCGAGCCGACGGTCGCCAGCACCAGCAGCCGGCGTTCCAGCCGCTCCACCTCCCGGGCGATCGAGACGTTCATGACCTTCTCGATTCGAGCCTGCAGGCCGGCAAACGACCGCGACTGGCTCTCGAAGGAGCGCTTCCACTCCCGCATCGCGGCCACGAAACAGGCCGCCATCGACTGGGTCGGCTTGGCCGAAAGCGCCCGGTAGAGCTCCTCGATCGACTGGCCGGACCAGAACGCCTGCTCGAATTTGTCCATCGCCCGTTTGGTGCGGGCGTAGAGCAGGATCTTGTCGATCGCGATCGCCCAGACCCACACCGAGCAGGACAGAAGTCCCAGCATCACGCATTTGACGACCCAATGGGCCTGCCAAAACAACGCGATGAGCGACACGTCGCTCGATGCCAGTGGCAGAGTTGACTGCGCCACGTCGGCGGGATTCATCGGCAATATCCTCTCAACGCAAGTGTCCCAATCAGGCGGGCCGCCAATCGGCGCCGGTTCGACGGCCGCGCGCCCGGCGCGGCAAAAAACTGCGCGAGAGCCTCTTACATCTGTCGCATGGGGGGCCCGTCCGAAGCCGGGCCCTGCTTCCCCTGCCAACATGTCAAAACGAGGGCTTTTCACGCGGCATTCCGACCCTAACCAAACGCTAATCATGGTTAAGGCGAGGTTACCAAAGGGAAATTTGGAGGCGGGAAGCGCCGCCGGCGGAGCCGGTTGGCGGGTTCCCGAAATGAACGGATTACAGCGTTGCGGGCTTTGCGTCGTCGGGCAACTCGCGCGTGAGGGACACATCGGCGGCAGGGCTCCCCTCCCCTCTTGCGGGGGAGGGCTGGGGAGAGGGGTGCCACACGATGCGGCCCCTCCGCATAGGTTAGACGACAAGCAAACAAAGTTGCGAGAGCGGTGCACTCTTCGATCAACCCGCCCGGGGCCCCCTCTCCCCGCCCTCTCCCGCAAGGGGAGAGGGAGCCTGAGAGGCGTGCTCACCTCACGGTCACTCCTGGCGCATTACCCTGCTCGACCGGAATGACGACGAAGAGCACGTCAGGTCAGATGCCTGACGATCGCAAGCCCGGCGAACAGACCCGCGATCGACAGTGCCACCGAGCCGGCGACATACAACGCGGCAAGCCCAAGCTCGCCGCGCTCATAGAGCAGCGCGCGGTGTCGAGCGAGAAGGCGGAGAAAGTGGTGTAGCCGCCGAGGATGCCGGTCATCAGGAACAGCCGCCAGGGCTGCGAGGCCTCGCCCTTGAAGGCGAGATAGCCGGCGATCAGGCCCATCACGGTCGAGCCCGTGATGTTGATGATGAAGGTGCCGTAAGGAAACGCGGTGCCGATGCAGCGCGCGCAGGTGACGTTGATCAGATGGCGCAGCGTCGCTCCGAGACCGCCGCCGAAGAAGACGATGAGATAGCTTGCGAGTTGCCCCATTCGGAACGTTGTGCCGCAACGTTACGGTCGTCGCAAGGAAACAAAAAGGGCAGCAGCCGTGGCTGCCGCCCTCGAAAACTCTCTCAACGTCATTCCGGGGCAGCCCGCAGGGCTGAGCCCGGAATCCATTTATCCACCGAACGTGCGGCTCGATAGATTCCGGGCTCGACGCTGCGCGTCGCCCCGGAATGACAGCGCTTACGCCTAGCCGGCCTTGCCGAACAGCTCGTCGACGTAATCCCAGTTGACGAGGCTGTCGACGAACGCCTTCAGATAGTCCGGACGGCGGTTGCGGTAGTCGATGTAGTAGGAGTGCTCCCAGACGTCGACGCCGAGGATCGGCACCGCGCCGTGGACCAGCGGGTTCTCGCCGTTCGGGGTCTTGGCGATCTCGAGCTTGCCGCCCTTGACCTGCAGCCAGGCCCAGCCGGAGCCGAACTGGCCGACGCCGGCGGCGGCGAAGTCGGTCTTGAACTTCTCGAAGCCGCCGAGATCCTCGTTGATCTTCTTCTCCAGCCGGCCGGGCAGCTTGCTGCCACCGCCATTCGGCTTCATCCACTTCCAGAAGTGGATGTGGTTGTAGTGCTGACCGGCATTGTTGAAGACGGCCGCGTTCTTGCCGAACGAGGTCTTCACGATCTCCTCGAGGGACTTGCCTTCGAATTCGGTCCCCTTGATCGCGTTGTTGCCGTTCGTGACGTAGGCCTGGTGATGCTTGTTGTGGTGAAACTCCAGCGTTTCCTTGGACATGTAGGGCGCAAGGGCGTCGTGGGCATAGGGCAGATCGGGTAGCGTGAAGGTCATGGGGTAATGTCCAACAGAGGGTGGGAGACTACACTTAACGGGTCCCCCTTATAGAAGGTTCCACGGCGGAGAAACACCGCATTTTCGGATCGTGTATGACAGATCGGCGCAGCCGAAGACCAGACCAGGACCCAGCGCGATGACCATCGAAATCGACATTCTCAACGGAGATGCGTCGTGGCGACGCGCCGAGCCGCTGCTCCGAGCGGTCTGGAGCCCGGATGTCATGGAAAAGAAGGCATGGTCGGACATCAAATGGGCTCACGCCGATTTGCGCGTGCTGCTCGACGCGCCCGACGACAGCGGGCTCGCCTGCCACGTCGGTATCTTTTTCCGGACGATCATCTGGAATGGCCACAAGGTGCACGTCGGCGGCATCGGCGGGGTCTCGACGCGCGCGGACTGCCGGCGGCGCGGCTATGCGTCGCTCGCGTTAGATGCCGCCGTGCACACCATTCGTGCCAATGACGCGGTGAAATTTGCAATCCTATTCTGCGAACCGCACAATTTCGCATTCTACCAGGCGCGCGGCTGGCATCCCTTCACCGGCGAAGTGCATTGCGAACAGCCTTCCGGACAGATCCGCTTCGAGGCGATGGCGCCGCTCGTCAACGACATCGTCCGCGCGCCGCGCCAGGGCAAGATCGACCTATGCGGCCTGCCGTGGTGACCCCTGCGCGGGCGCGGGTGGCGAGGACCGGCTGGGACTCGTAACATGTCAATCATCATTTATTGATCCCGGGCCGATTATTTTGGCATCGATGTCCAGCCGCATCGGCAGTGCGCCCCCTCTCCCGCTTGCAAGCGGGAGGGGCGAAGCGGACTCGCGGATAAACTGACCAACCGTAAACGCATTTGAGCCGCTGACGCATGACCATCGATGCCTCGATCGACGACATCAGCCCCGCCGCGGCCACGCCTGCGGTCCCGGTCGATCATCTGTTGACGGCGCCGATTCTGCCGACGCTGCTGCGGCTGGCGGTCCCCAACACCATCGCGATGTTCGGCTCGACCTTGGTCGCAGTCGCCGAGACCTCCTACATCGGCCGGCTCGGCACCGAGCCGCTGGCCGGCATCGCGCTGGTGTTTCCGTTCGCGATGCTGACGCAGATGATGTCGGCCGGTGCGATGGGCGGCGGCGTCTCGTCGGCGATCAGCCGCGCACTCGGCGCCGGCGATCGCGACCGGGCTGCCGACCTCGCGCTGCATGCGGCGATCATCGGAGGGTGCGCCGGGTTGTTCTTCACAGTGATGATGCTGGGCTTCGGCCGCAGCTTCTATGCGCTGCTCGGCGGACGCGGCGGCGTGCTCGAGCAGTCGATGCATTACTCGCAGGTGCTGTTCTCCGGCGCGATCTCGATCTGGCTGGTCAACACGCTCGCCTCCGTCGTGCGCGGCACTGGCGACATGCGCATTCCCTCGATGACGCTGATCAGCGTCTCGTTGACGCAGATCGCGGTCGGCGGCGTACTGGGACTTGGGCTGTTCGGCGTGCCGAGCCTCGGCATGCGCGGCGTTGCCGCTGGCCAGCTCACGGCGTTCACGTGCGGTGCGATCTTCCTCGCCTGGTATCTTGCCTCTGGTCGCAGCCGATTGAAGCTCGACTTCGCCGCATTCAGTTTCCAGCGCGCGATGTTCCTCGACATCCTCAAGGTGGGGGCGATCTCATGCCTGTCGCCGCTGCAGAGCGTGCTGACGATCCTGATCTTCACCAAGATCCTGGCCGGCTTCGGCACCGAGACGCTGGCCGGATACGGCATGGGCTCGCGGCTGGAATTTTTGCTGATCCCGATCGCCTTTGCGGTCGGCGTCGCCTCGGTGCCGATGGTCGGCATGGCAATCGGCGCCGGCCTCGTCGCGCGCGCCCGCAAGGTGGCGTGGACGGCCGGCACGGTGGCCGGGCTTGTCGTCGGGCTGGTCGGACTTGTGGTCGCACTGAAACCGACGCTGTGGATTGCGCTGTTCACCACCGATCCCGGCGTGACCGCCGCAGCCTCGTCCTATTTCGCGCTGGCCGGCCCGGGATTCGGCTTCTTCGGCGTCGGCGTCTGCCTGTATTTTTCCTCGCAGGGCGCAGCCAAGGTCGGCGGGCCGGTGCTGGCCGGGACCATCCGCCTGTTGCTGGTCGGCATCGGCGGCTGGTGGCTTGCGACCATGAGCGCCCCGGCGTGGACACTATTTGCCCTGGTCGGCGGCGCCATGGTGGCGTTCGGCCTCGCCACGATCATATCGATTCGGCTGACCCGCTGGGGATGACTACCGTGCGTGCCACGGCGCGTTGCCTGAGCATGACCAGCCAGGGAAGAAAGCAGCAAATTTTCCGGGTATCGCGCGCCTGATCGCGCGAATATGGCATTGCGGAAATCTTTCGACTTGTTATGCAGGCCAACCTCTGGGGAACAGCCATGGCCTGCAAATTCGGATTCGTGATTGCAATCATTGCGACGGCACTTGCCGTGCCTGCTGCGCATGCACAGAGTGCGCCTGAGCCTTTCGGCGTCTGGCAGACCCAGGCCGGCGATGCCCGCGTCAAGATCAGCAAATGCGGTGGCGGCATCTGCGGCGTAGTGGTGAGCCTGCGCGACCCGATCGATCCGATGACCGGCAAGCCGCAGGTCGACAACAAGAATCGCAATCCGTCGCTGGCCAACCGGCCGATCGTCGGGCTGCCGCTGTTCTCCGGCATGCAGCTGGTTGCCGCGGGCAAATGGTCGGGCCAGATCTACAATGCCGACGATGGCGGTACCTATGCGAGCAGCATCTCGGTCACCGGCGAGAGCACGCTGCGGGTCGAAGGCTGCGTCGGCGCGCTCTGCGGCGGCGAGACCTGGACGCGCATCGGGCGGTAAGCGCGAGGCGGGATTTTTCCTTCACCTCCCCCGCAAGCGGGAGAGAAGCAGAGTCCCGATGTTGCAACAAGTCACACCGCGCGCGTCTTCAGCACGTTGGCGGCGGAGGCGTAGCCGCCGCGGGCGCCGTCGATGAAGTGGACGTGGTCGGCGCGCATGACCGACGGCGTGAAACAGGTCATCATCGCGGCATCCTGCTCGTGCAAGCCATAGCGCACGATACCTTGCGCGGCTGCGGCGACCAGGCGCTGCTCGAGCTCGGCGGCGAGCTCCGGCGTGCAATCCAGGATCATGCGCAGGCCGTCGTCGAACTTGCGGAAGTCGGAATTCTCGACCAGCTGCCGCACATAGTTTTTCGGCACGAACTTGCCGACCGGAATATTGAACCGCATCAGCGTGTAGGCCCACAGCGTGAACGCGAGCACCGTGGCACGGCGTAGCGCGAGCGAGCCGCCGCGTCGCGCGCGCGCTTCGTACTCCATCCCCTGCGGCGGCCAACGCAGCGGCGGACCGTTTGCAGGCACCGGCCGTCCAGCCTCCGGGCTCTGCTCGACCAGGACGACAATATCCTCGATCACCTTGCGGAAGGCCAAGGGATCGGCGTTCTTCGCCGGCAACACGAGCACCGAGAGAATCACGCCGCGCGCCGATGGCATCACCTCGAAGCGGCAGGACAGGCCGGACAGATCGGGCTGCGTGCCCTCAGGCGCCGGATCGACCGCGAACTCGCCGCGCTTCATCGCCGCATCGGCGTAAGCCAGGCCGCCACCGGAGAACATCGCATAGGACAGATTGGGCGACGGGCCGAAGCGCGCGACGCGGACGTCGGCACCCGCGGCGCGGATCGCCGCGATCGGCACCAGCGCCACCCGGAGCACGAGGTCGAGGTCGTCGCGCACCCAGCGCGCGGTCGCCGCCAGCGCCTCGCGCGCGCGGTCGAGATCGGCAGGCGCGACCGCGAAGCTCGCGCCGTCGCCGCCGAACACGAAGGGGAATTCGCGGCCATCCAACGCATTTGTGACGGAGGCGACCACCGCGGCGCCGGCCATGTTGACCGCCTTGTAGCGCTGCGCCGCGATCGCCTTGGTGGACTCGACGATATCGGCGACGCCGACCGTCCAGTCGTCAGGCAGCGGCGCATACAGCGCCGGTTCCATCAGGCGCGCGAAGCCGCGAAACACCGGAATGCCGCCGTAGAAGATCTCGCTGCCGCCAGCCATCGCAACGCCGTGTTGTTTCTGCCTGTGCAAGACTCTCTAGCAGATGCGGCGCGCGTTGGGACGGGGTTTTGAAACTCTTGCCCGAATGGCGCCCGTCATCCTGAAGAGCCGCGAAGTGGCGTCTCAGGGTGACGGACATAGAGGGCTCACGCCGCCTCGCCCGCTCGTCGCCACGGCGGAAACGGATCGCGCAGTTTTGCCCAGGCCTGCGGGTCCATGCCCGGTCGGCCGGTGATCAGGCAGGCATCGAGACGGCGGCGGATGTCGTCCTGGTTCATGCCGGAGCCGATGAACACCAGCTCCTGCCGACGATCGCCGTAGAGATCGTTCCAGCTCCGCTGCATCATCAGTCGCCAATCCGGATGATCCGGCCAGCGCTCGCGCGGGATTGCGGCCCACCACGAGCCAAGGCCTTCGGTCCGCACGATCGCACCGGCCTGGCTCATCTCCGCGCACCAGTCCGGGCGCGTCGCGATCCAGAAATGGCCCTTGGCGCGGATCACGCCTTGCCAGCTCTCGCGCAGGAAGCCGTGAAACCGTACCGGATCGAACGGACGGCGCGCGCGATAGACGAAGCTCGTGATGCCGTGTTCCTCAGTCTCCGGCACATGCTCGGCAAAGCCGTAGAGCTCCTTGTGCCAGAGCGGATGCTGCTGCGCGCGTTCATGGACGAAGCGGCCGGTGTCGAGCACGCGGTCGAACGGGATCTTGGCAAAATTCGCCTCGACGAGGTCGGCGTCGGGATTGAGTGCGCGCACGATGGTCGTCGCGGCCGCGCGCTCGGCCGGGGTCGCAGCATCGACCTTGTTGAGCACGACGACGTCGGCGAATTCGATCTGCTCGACCAGCAGATCGACCAAGGTGCGCTTGTCGCCGTCGAGCGCCTCGCCGCGCTGGCTGAGAAAATCGGTGGAGGCATAATCCTTCAGCAGATTGGCGGCGTCGACGACCGTGACCATAGTGTCGAGGCGTGCGACATCGGAGAGGCTGTTGCCGTCCTCGTCGCGAAACTCGAAGGTCGCGGCAACCGGCAACGGCTCGGAAATGCCGGTGGATTCGATCAGCAGATAATCGAACCGGCCGCTCTCGGCGAGCGCGCGCACCTCCTTCAGCAGATCGTCGCGCAGGGTGCAGCAGATGCAGCCATTGCTCATCTCGACCAGCTTTTCGTCAGTCCGGGACAGGTTCGCACCGCCATCGCGGACGAGGTCGGCGTCGATGTTCACCTCGCTCATGTCGTTCACAATCACCGCCACCTTCAGGCCACCGCGGTTGTTCAGGACATGGTTCAGCAAAGTGGTCTTTCCAGCCCCGAGGAAGCCGGACAAGATGGTGACGGGGAGTTTTTGCATCGAGATCAAACAGTTGCTGGAGGGATAGACGGCGGCGGGACATGGGCTTGTAAATTGATGTTATGTTATAACATAACATGACTTGGCCGCTAGCTGTCAAGCGTCCAGTTGACGCCCGGTCAGCTTTGCCATTGTAGAATGCATGCCCGGATGGAGCGTAGCGCAATCCGGAGCCGCACTATCCAAGGATGGAGCCGCCCCGGATTGCGCTGCGCTTCATCCGGGCTACGAGGGCCTACTTCCCCAATCCCCGCAGCACGAGCTGGTTCAGGCGGCTCGCGAATGCGGCGGGGTCGTCGGGCATCTCGCCGTCGAGGATCTGCGCCTGCTCGAACAGCAACAGCGACAGGTCCTTCGCCTGCGCGGTGTCGGTCGCGAGCGCGGCGACCAGCGGGTGGCGCAGGTTGATCTCGAGGATCGGCTTGGTGATCTCGCCGCGATTCTGCTGGGCGAGCAAACGCTCCAGCGCGCGATCACGCGCATCGCCGCCGGCGACAAGGCACGATGCGCTCGCGGTCAGCCGCTGCGAGGCGCGGACATCGGAAACGCGCTCGCCGAGCGCATTCTTGATGACAGCGATCGTGGTCGCGGCATCGGCGGCGGGCTCGTCCTTCTTGTCGTCCTTGTCGTCGTCGAGCGGGATCAGGCCGAAATCGACATCGCCCTGGCTCAGCGACTTCAGCGGCTTGCCGCCGAATTCGAGCGGCGTCGAGGTCCAGAACGCATCGACGGGATCGGTGAGCAGCAGCACCTCGATGCCGCGGGCGCGCGCCGATTCCAGCTTCGGGTTCGACTTTAGCCGCTCGACGCTGTCGCCGACCAGGTAATAGATCTCGGTCTGGTTCGGCTTGAAGTCGTCGACAATTTGCTTCAGCGAGCGCTTCTCGCCCGATGTCGTAGTGAAGCGCGCAAGCGCCAGAAGCTTCTCGCGGCGCTCGAAATCTTCCCACAGGCCTTCCTTGATGACCGGGCCGAACGCGTCCCAGATTTTGGTGAAGGCCCCCGGCTCCTTGTCGCCGAGTTGCTCCAGCTCACCAATTACCCGGCTGGTGACCGCCTTGCGGATCTGCGCGAGCTGCGGATTGTTCTGCAGCATCTCGCGCGAGATGTTGAGCGGCAGGTCCTCGCTGTCGATCACGCCGCGAATGAAGCGCAGGTACGCGGGCAGCAGCTCGGCGTCGTCGGCGATGAAGACGCGGCGGACATAGAGCTTCACCTTGCCCTTGCGCTCGACCTGGAACAGGTCGAACGGCTTCTGCGACGGCGCGAACAGCAGCACGGCATAGGATTGCCGGCCCTCGGCGCGGTAATGCAGCGTCATCGCCGGCTCGTCGAACGCGCCCGCGATCTGCTTGTAGGCCTGCGCATAGTCTTCCGGCTTGAGCTCGGATTTCGCGCGCTGCCACAACGCGCTCGCCGAGTTGATCTGGCGTGGCTCGCCCTCCTCCGGCACCAAGAGGATCGGAAACTGGATGTTGTCGGAATACTCGCGAACGATGCGCTCGATCTCGTAAGCCTCGAGATACTTGGCGGCATCCTTCTTCAGGTGCAGCACGATCTCGGTGCCGCGCGCGACCCGCTTGGCGGCCTCCTCGCTGGCCGGGGCGATCTCGAAGCCGCTGCCGCCTTCCGACGACCATACCCAGACCTCGTCCGAGCCGGCACGGCGGCTGGTAACGACGATCTTATCGGCTACCATGAACGCGGCATAGAAGCCGACGCCGAACTGGCCGATCAGATTGGCGCCGTCCTTGGCCTCGGTCAGCTTCGACAGGAACGATTTGGTGCCGGAACGCGCGATGGTGCCGAGATTGTCGATCAGCTCCTGACGCTCCATGCCGATGCCGGTGTCAACCACGGACAGCGTGTCGGCCGCCTTGTTCGGGACGATCCTGATCTCCGGCGGCGCGCCGTCGGTGATCAGGCCAGGATTGGCGATCGCTTCATAGCGCAACTTGTCGCAAGCATCGGATGCGTTCGAGATCAGTTCGCGCAGGAAGATGTCGGTCTCGGAATAGACCGAATGCACCATCAGGTGCAGCAATTCGGCAACCTCGGCCTGGAACGGCTGGGATTCGGCGGCGGCAGTTGTGGTCATGCAGAAACTCGGACAACAGGAAAGTGGCGGGAAAGCCCTGATATAGCGCGATAGCGCCGCCTGGCAAGACGAGCGGGGGCGGAACCGTCAGTCCGAGATCGCCGCGAGATAGCGCTCGACCGAGCGGTCGAACGCCGCCTTGGCATCGGAAGCAATGTTCTTGCCCCACCAGGCGCCGTAGATCCGGTCAAAGGCCAGCGGCGCGACCGCGCGCGCGATGCGGCGAACTGCGGAAGCGTTGAGCGGGATGTAATTCGGGTAGGAGTACATGAAGCTGACCGAGCGGCGATCCATCGCGACCATCGCGATGTCGCCGGTCAGGAGCGCGCCGCGCCCGTCGGCGCCCCGGCGCCAATGCAACATGGTGGCGCCGGCGAAATGGCCGCCGCCGCGCAGCAAGAGTATGTCTTCGGAGATGCGGTGGCTGTCGCCTTGCCACGGCACGATCGACCGATAGGGCCGCGTCACCCATTGCGCGTCGTCGCCGTGCAGATAGACCGGCGCATCGTCGAACGCCAAGCTCCAGTCGGCAACCGCGCCATAATAATGCGGATGCGAGATCGCGATCGCCTTTAGCCCGCCGAGCGACCTGACATGCGCGATCGCCTCTGGCGTGGCGAGCGGCACGCAGTCCCACATCACGCAGCCGCCGCGGTCCGGCACCAGCAGCGCACGCTGGCCGATCGCGAAGGACGGCTCGAGCGCCAGCCCAACGAGGCCGAGATCGTCGCGCCAGACGAGCCGATGCCGTTCGGCGAGTTTCTCGCGCGTCAGCCATTCCTGGCCTTTCCAGTTCACGTATTGGCGCTCGTCCTCGCAGATCCGGCAGGACGATGGCGGCGCCGCCGTTTCAGGAAATTGCGCGCCGCATTGTTCGCAAGTCCAGAGGGGCATTGAGACCACACGCGTTGGGATGAAGCTGGTCCCCTGATCTACGTCAGTAGCGCAACGCGTTCAATGCCGGCGGCCCAGTTCCATCTGCAGCTCCGCCGGCGCTGCACCGAACTTGCGGCGAAAGGCGTGGTGGAAATAGGACAGGTCGTTGAAGCCGGCCGTATAGGCGATGTCGCTGACGTTGCGGCCCGCGCCCTGCGTGTGCAGCAGCAATCGGCGCCAGCAGCAGGCGCTGATCCGAACCGAGGTGGACGCAGACAACCCGCGCAAGACTGCGATCTGCGCGCACCGCGCCGGTTCGACGACCTTCGCGGCACTACCATCAGGCGCTGGCTGCTCGCGATCCTCAAAACCGTCTGCCAGGAAAAACTCGGCGACCGCATAGCGGCGGACGATGCCGGCATCAAGGACAAGTCCGGGCGGCGCGCCACGCCGGCAACTCGTCGGTGAGCTGGCCGCGCCGCCCGGCGAGGCCATCGCGCTACGCGAAATGATCGATCTCTCCTGCGGGGAGATCGCCGAGATCATTGGCGTTCCCGTCACCACGGTGATGTCGCCGATCGCGGAGCCCCACGGCCTGCTGCTCGCGGCGCGGCGAACAGCGCAAGCGGCGGCGGAGCCACCGGCGACAAGGCTCACGGGCGGTGCGTCAAAGCCAACGGTTTACCGCCCCTAGCGGCGATCGCATGAATGGTCTTGACCGCCGAAGTGCCGAGATCGTTCCCGAGATACATGGCGCTTATTATCGCTCGATCACGGCTGCGCGAACGCCTGTTGAACCGCCGCAGACTCAGTGACGCCGTTGGCGATCAGGAGCGCAAGCAACACGCGCGCCTTCTGCGGGTTGAGATCGAGCGAGACCGCAAAGCCGAGCTTGTCGTCCTCGACCTCGACGTTCCGGTTGACGTAGCCCGAGCCGACGCGGGTCGAGCGCACCACCACAACGCCCTGCTTCGCCGCGGCCGCCAGCGCATCGATCGCGCCCTTCGATGAGTTGCCGTCACCGACGCCGGCCAGCACGATACCCTTGGCGCCGCGCTTGACTGCATCCTCGACCTCCGCGGCATCCATGTTGGCGTGCGAGTAGATGATGTCGACCCGCGGCAAGGGCGGCGCATCCGGCAACTTCAGCTTGGCCCCCTTGACGGCTGCGGCCGGCTGCAGGAAACGCAGCGCGCCGGTGTCGACATAGCCGACCGGGCCGGCATCGGGCGAACGGAAGGTCTCGACGCTGGTGGTATTGGTCTTCTGCACCCAGCGTGCAGCATGGATGGTGTCGTTGAGCACCACGAGCACGCCACGGCCGCGAGATTCCGGCGCGGACGCAACCCGCATCGCTTCGTAGAGATTGGCCGGACCATCGGCGCCGATTGCGGTCGAAGGCCGCATCGATCCGACCAGCACGACCGGCATGTCGGTGTCGAGCACGTTTTGCAGGAAGAACGCGGTCTCCTCCATCGTGTCGGTGCCATGCGTGATAACGATGCCGTCGACCTCCTTGTTGTCAACAGCGGTACGGATGCGCTTGACGAGGTCGAACCAGACCTTGTCGTTCATGTCCTGCGAGCCGATCGACGAGATCTGCTCAGCCGAGATCTGGGCGAGTCCGTCGATGCCCGGGATGGCCGCGATCAGGTTGGCCGCGCTGACCTTGCCCGAGTCATAGGCATTGCCGGCGCGCGCATTGGCCTGGCCCGCGATGGTGCCGCCGGTGCCGAGCACGAGCACGCGGGCCAGCGAGGTCCCGGCCGGCGACTGTTGTGCAACGGCCGGCGACGCAAGCCCGATCACAAGGGCTGTGGCAAGGCCGACGATGGTGCGTGCGGAACGGGCCGATCGAAGCGAGTGCAACGTCATTTCTATCCCCAGCGATAGATTCTGTGGTACAACTCGTGGTTTTGTCGCGCAAGAAATGGACAAACTTGCGGCGACGCGCGGCCCGAACGATTTGATCCAAATTCAGCGCTGTTTGACCTGCTGTTGAGACGATCGTTTCCCAGAAAACCAATACACAACCGTCGAAATCCTGTTCTAGTATGACGCGGTGGACGCCCCGCGACCTGAGACGCGGGCATAGGGGATGGGGACCGAACCGATGGACGTCAAGGCTGTTCTGCCGCCGCGTGGTCGCGACTATCGCCTCGACCTGCTGCGCGGCTTCGCCAACTGGGCGATCTATCTCGATCACATCCCGAACAACGCGGTGAACTGGATCACGCAGAAGAATTTCGGCTTCAGCGACGCGGCCGATCTGTTCGTCTTCATCTCCGGCTACACTGCCTCCTTTGTCTATGCGCGGATGATGCTCGAACGCGGCACCGTGATCGGCGCCACCCGCTTGATCAAGCGGGCCTGGCAGATCTACGTCGCGCATGTCCTGCTGTTCGTGATATACATCGCCGAGATCGGCTATCTCGCGCAGCGCTATCACGACCCCAATCTCGAGAACGAATTCAACGTCGCGGGCTTCATGCAGAACCCGGCGGAGACGCTCTATCAGGGCCTGATCCTGGCGTTCAAGCCGGTCAACATGGACGTGCTGCCGCTCTACATCGCGCTGATGCTGGTCTATCCGGTGGTGCTGTGGGCGATGCTGCGGAAGCTCAATCTGACGCTCGCCGCCTCGTTCCTGCTCTATCTCGCCGCACGCCACTTCGGCTGGAATCTGCCGGCCTATCCGTCCGGCTCATGGTACTTCAACCCGTTCTGCTGGCAGTTCCTGTTCGTGTTCGGCGGCTGGTTCGCGCTCGGCGGCGCCAGTGAATCGATCGCCTTCATCCGCTCGCGCGCCTTCCTCTGGCTCGGCGGCGCCTATCTGTTGTTTGCACTGGTCATGACGCTGGCGGGCCGCGTCCCCGAACTCGGTCAGGCGATGCCGGCCTGGCTCTATGATGCCTTCAATCCCAACGACAAGACCAACCTCGCGCCGTATCGCGTGCTGCACTTCGTGGTCCTCGCCTTCTTCGTCACGCGCTTCCTGCCGCGCGAATGGCCCGGATATGAATGGCCGCTGTTCCAGCCGATTATCAAATGCGGCCAGCAGTCGCTCGAGGTGTTCTGCTCGGGTGTCTTCCTTGCCGTGATCGCGCATGTCGTGCTGGTTGAGGTCTCCGGCAGCCTCTGGATGCAGATCGTGGTCAGCGTGATCGGCATCGTGCTGATGACCGTGCTCGCCTACTACCGATCGTGGTCGAAGAAGGTCGACAAGGCGCCGAAGCCACTCGTGGCTGCGCAGGCGCCAGCGGCCGCGAAGCCGGCGGCGTAGGCGCGTCATCGATGTCGCGAGCCTTCTATCACGATCATCCCGAAATCCTGCAGTTCGAAGCCGAGGTGCGCGACGCCAGGCCAGGCGCCGTCCTTGTCGAGCGCTCGCCGTTCTTTCCCGGAGGAGGCGGGCAGCTTCCGGACCGGGGTGTCCTGAGATGGTCCGGCGGCGTGCTGCCCATCAGCGGACTTGAGCGCGACGAGCGCGGCCTGTGGCATCTGTTTGCCGGCGAAGCCTTGCCCTCCGGCAACGTGACGCTCGAGGTCGAGCCGGCATTTCGCGCCCTGATGTGCGAGCTGCACACGCTCGCCCATGTCGTCAATGCACTCGTCTACACGCAGTTCGGCGGCGCTCTTCTCACCGGCGCCCAGCTCAACGCCGACGCCACGTTCCGCGTCGATTTCGATCTGCCGGGAGCCGACAATGACGCGCTGCGGGCGCTCGAGGCGCCGCTGAACGAGGTCATTCGGCGGGATCTTCCGGTGAGCAGCATCTTCATGCCACACGACGAAGCGCAGGCTGTGCCCGGCCTGTTCCGCAGCAAGGCCGTCGCGCCGCCGGCCGGGGACGATGGACTCGTTCGCATCGTCGAAATCCTCGACCTTGATCGCCAGGCTTGCGGCGGGACGCATCTGGCGTCGACAGGGCGCACCCGACCCGCACGCATCGTCAAGATCGACAACAAGGGCCGCCAGAACCGCCGGATCAAGGTTGCGATCTGACCGGCTCTCGCTTGCCGCCTGCGCTTGCTATTTCGCGAGCGGCTTGCCGGCCGTCTCCGGCGCGAGGGCGATCAACGGCAGACCGATTACATAGATTAGCGACAGCATCGAAATCGCCAGCGGGAAACTTCCGGTGCGGGCAGCGAGCGCGCCGATCAAGGTCGGGCCGGCGGCGCCGAGCACGCGGCCCATGCTGAAGGCGAAACCGGAGCCCGAGCCACGTAGCGCGGATGGAAACATCTCCGGCAGCCAGATCGTGAACAGGCCGAACACGCCATTGGTGAAGAAGCCCAGCACCGGCAGCAAAGCCATGAACAGCACCAGACTGTCGAGCCATTCGATGGCTACCTCATAGCAAACCACGACGGAAATCAGGCCGCCGATGAAGAACAGCACCGCGGTACGGCGCCGGCTACCGAGCCAGCCGGTGATCCATGGCACAAGAAGGCAGCCGATCAGCGTGCCGACATTGGTGATCAAGCCTGCGACCGCCCCCACCTCCTGCGCATGCGCCGGCGTTGCGCCGGCTGCGGCCAGCTTGGTTGAAATCACGGTGGGCGCCCAGAAGTTCGACGACCACAGGCCGAAGATGATACAGGCCATCATCAGCGCAGCGGCCCAGGTGGTGCGCGCCTGATCCCCCGCAAACAAGGCCGCGACCGACGGCTGCTTGCGCGACGCGCTGTGCTCGGGTTCGGGGATGTTGCTGCGCAGATACGCAATCAGCAGCGCCGGCAGGATGCCGAGCAGGAACATGCCGCGCCAGCCGAGCGTACTGCCGATCGCGAGCGTGGCGGCGGCGGCGAGGAACAGTCCGGTCGGCGTGGCCGTGTGCAGCCATCCAGCGAGCCGCACCCGGGTGTTCTCGGGCACGGATTCCTGCAGCAGCGGCGTGCCCGCCGCCCACTCGCCGCCGATGCCGAAGCCGGCGACGAAGCGAAACAATGCGAACATCACGATACCCGTCGCGAGCCCGCACAGCGCCGTGAACAGCGAGTAGACCAGCACCGTCCAGCACATGATCCTGACGCGCCCGTAACGATCCGCGGCCCAGCCCCAGACCATCGAGCAGGCCCAGCCCAGCATGAAGATCGAGAACAAGAGGCCGCCGTAGATGCCGATATTGGCCTTGCTCGGCTCGATGCCGCTGGCGGGCAACAGCTCGCTCAGCGCGCTGACCAGGATATAACCGTACATCGAGGAATCGAAGCCATCGAGCATCCAGCCGAACCAGGTCGCCCAAAACACTTTTCGCGGCGACACCGCTCCAGGCGCCGCGACCGACGGGGCAACGGCATCAACGATGCTCTCAGTCATGTTTCCTCACACGTTTCTTTTGTGCTGGGGACTATGACGAGGTTTGCGCGAGGAGAGACCACCGGCAAACGGGACGGAGGTATCCGGCATGAGAATGGCGGCGCGGTTCACATCGGCTCGGATCGCCCGCATCCCGGCCGTGCCTGGGGATCATGCCGCGGTTCGCTCGACGGGGCGCGATCGGCTTGTTAAGCCGCGTCCGCAAGGATGATTTGAGTCGGGACATGACTGTAGCGATCGAGATGGGACAGACGACGGCCGGCGCTTCGGCGGCCATCGACCTCGAGGAGCTGCTGGCCACGCGCCTCCTGGTGCAGGGCAATTCGGGTTCCGGCAAATCGCACCTGCTGCGCCGGCTGCTGGAACAGAGCGCGCCATGGGTGCAGCAGACCATCATCGATCCCGAGGGTGACTTCGTGACCCTGGCCGAGCGATTCGGCCACCTCGTCATCGACGCCGAGGACCATACCGAGCGCAGCCTGCAGGTCGCCGGCGAGCGCGTGCGCATCCACCGCGTTTCCACCGTGCTCAATCTCGAAGGGCTCGACGCTGAGAACCAGATGCGGCGCGCGGCGGCGTTCCTCGGCGGCATGTTCGAGGTCCCGCGCGACCATTGGTATCCGATGCTGGTGGTGGTGGACGAGGCGCAACTGTTCGCGCCTGCGATCGCGGGCGAAGTCTCCGACGAGGCACGCAAGCTCTCGCTCGGCGCGATGACCAATTTAATGTGCCGCGGCCGCAAGCGCGGGCTTGCCGGGATCATTGCGACCCAGCGGCTGGCGAAACTTGCCAAAAATGTCGCGGCCGAAGCGTCCAATTTCCTGATGGGCCGGACCTTCCTCGACATCGACATGGCGCGCGCCGCCGACCTGCTCGGCATGGAGCGGCGGCAGGCGGAAGCGTTCCGCGACCTGGAGCGCGGACAATTCATGGCGCTGGGGCCCGCACTCTCCCGCCGTCCGCTAGGCCTCCGCATCGGTCCGACCGACACCCAACCGCGCAACGCGGCGCCGCGACTGATGCCGCTGCCTGAAGCGGCGCTCGAAGACGCGCGCGCCATCATCCTCGCAGCCCCGCCGCCTGAAACCACGGCCAGGCCGCAGCGCCGGCCGCCGTCACCGGATCTGCTCAGCCAGCTGATGGCTGCCAAGCAGCCGGCACCGGAGGCCGATCCCGAGGCTGCGGAACCGCCACTCAGCGCCGAGCAGCTGGCCGAGCGGCGTGAGCGGCTGGATCGCATCCTGCGCGCCATCCTCGCCGAGCCCGACGCCGGCTTCCGCGCCATCGGCGTGCTCTATCAGGAGTTCGTGGTCCGCTGCCGCATCGAAGGTCTTGGCGCCGTCGTGCCGGAGCTAAGCGATTTCCGCCGCATGCTGACGCGGGCCCGCGCTGGCCTCGGCACCGAGATGGCGGAGGACGACGCGTGGCAGGACGTCTCGCTGCGCGCGGCTATCCTGCCCGAGGACATGCAGGGCGTCTTCATGATGATCGCTCGCGCGGCGAAGGAAGGCTGGCCCTGCCCCAGCGACGCCGCGATCGCCCGCGCCTACGGCACGCACTCGCTGCGCCGCGCCCGGCATCTTCTGACCTACATCGAGGAGCAGGGCCTGATCGTCTGCCAGCTTGACGGGGCCGGCCGGCGGAGCGTGACGCTCGTCGAACTCGCCTGGGCCACCGCCGCGGCCGACCCGAATGCGGATGATGCGCCCGCGGAAGCAGCCAACAGCTCGGCGCCGTAATCGGCGTCGGCGATGAAGCGCTCTGTCTTGCGTGGTATCCAGCAAACGTTGCACGACACGAAGAGGCTCGCCGAGAGGCGGGCCTCTTGTGTCTGCCGTTGAGGGATCGGGCTGCGGTGGGCCCGTGGCAGGCCCACGCAGTCCCTCGTCTTCAAGCCTCACGCATGCTGCGGCTGCGCGAGCTGGCTGACCTGGGTCGCCGGCGGATCGACAACCAGGGTACCGCCATGGCCGTCGCTCGAGGTCGTGAAGGTCGAGGCCATGTAGTTGCCGAGCAGCGCAATGCTCGCCGTGACGGTGCCGTCCGTCACCGTGAGCGTTCCGCTCGAGTTGGTGCCGCTGAAGCTCGGGGTGTGAACGTTTGCGAAACTGATGTCCGCAAAATCGATCGCATCGGTGTGCGAATTGTTCATCCCGGCGACAGTTCCGGTAAAGCTCGCGGAATTGTCGAGCTTCAGCGTTCCGGTCGTACTCGAGAATGTCACGGTGGCGCTTGAAGCCCCCGTCAATTCCAGCGTGGCGCCGGCCGCAATGGTGGCATTGCTGGAACTCTCGCCCGTCGCGTTGAAGGACTGCCAGGCGCCCCACGCCGTGCCGTCATTGGCCCGGATCCAGAGCTGGTCGGTGCCCGAGCCGGCCTGATAGGTCGCCTGGGACAATTGCGCCGCGGTGACGTCGATCTCGGTATTCGCGGCCTGCGCCACGCCGTTGATGCTCCAATGCCCGTTGGTGTTGGAATCCCACAGCGCATATTTGGTGATGGCATCGCCATCGGCATCGGTCGCCGTGACGAGGTTCGCGACGGCAAAGACCTGCCCCGCGACCGTCGTCACGTTTGAGACCGAGACCACCGGCGGCTGGTTGGTTGCGGTGGCGGTGAAGCCCTTCCAGGCACTCCACTCACTGCCGTCATTGGCCCGCACGTAGAGCATATCCGACGGCGAACCGCCGGGGCCGAACACGTAGCTGACCTGCGACAGATTCGCCGCCGACACGTCGATCTCGGTGTTGGCGGCCTGAACGACGCCGTTGACGACGAAGTGGCCGTTGCCGCCGGTGTCCCAGAACGCGTACTGGGTGATGGTATCGCCTGGATCGGGATCCGAGACCGAGAACAGGGTCGAGGCCGCCACCGAATGATCGTGGATTCCAGTCGTGTTCGACGCCGTCACCACCGGAGGCTGATCGGGTCCGGGTGTCGCGGAGAATCCCTTCCACGCACCCCACATGCTGCCGTCATTGGCCCGCACATAGAGCGTATCTGCCGTCGAGCCGCCGGGGCCGAACACATAGCTGACCTGCGACAGGTTCGCCGCCGCAACGTCGATCTCGGTGTTGGCCGCCTGAGCGACGCCATTCACCACCCAGTGGCCGTTGCCGCCGGTGTCCCAGAACGCGTACTGGGTGATCGTATCGCCTGGATCGGGATCCGAGACCGAGAACAGGCTCGACGCGAGCGCCGACGTCTGGCCATGAATCGCAGTCACGTTCGACGCCGTCACGATCGGAGCCTGATCGGGTCCCGGTGTCGCCGTGAAGCCGGTCCAGGTGCTCCACTTCAATCCGTCATTGGCGCGCACGTAAAGCGTATCCGGCGTCGAGCCGCCGGGGCCAAACACGTAGCTGACCTGCGACAGGTTCGCTGCTGCCACATCGATCTCGGTACCGGCTGGCTGAGCGACGCCGTTGATGGCCCAGTGGCCGTTGCCGCCGGTGTCCCAGAACGCGTACTGGGTGATCGTATCGCCTGGATCGGGATCCGAGACCGAGAACAGGCTCGACGCGAGCGCCGACGTCTGGCCATGGATCGCAGTCACGTTCGACGCCGTCACGATCGGAGCCTGATCGGGTCCCGGTGTCGCCGTGAACCCGGTCCAGGTGCTCCACTTCGATCCGTCATTGGCGCGCACGTAGAGCGTATCTGCCGTCGAGCCGCCGGGGCCGAACACGTAGCTGACCTGCGACAGGTTCGCCGCCGCAACGTCGATCTCGGTGTTGGCCGCTTGGGCGACGCCATTCACCACCCAGTGGCCGCTACCGCCGGTGTCCCAGAACGCATACATCGAGATCGTGTCGCCTGGATCGGGATCCGACGCCGAGAACAGGCTCGACGCGAGCGCCGACGTCTGGCCATGGATCGCAGTCACGTTCGACGCCGTCACGATCGGAGCCTGATCGGGTCCCGGTGTCGCCGTGAACCCGGTCCAGGTGCTCCACTTCGATCCGTCATTGGCGCGCACGTAGAGCGTATCCGGCGTCGAGCCGCCGGGGCCGAACACGTAGCTGACCTGCGACAGGTTCGCAGCCGCAACGTCGATCTCGGCGTTGGCCGCTTGGGCGACGCCATTCACCACCCAGTGGCCGCTACCGCCGGTGTCCCAGAACGCATACATCGAGATCGTGTCGCCTGGATCGGGATCCGACGCCGAGAACAGGTTCGACGCGAGCGCCGACGTCTGGCCATGGATCGCAGTCACGTTCGACGCCGTCACGATCGGAGCCTGATCGGATCCCGGTCCCGCAGTGAACCCGGTCCAGGCTCCCCACGCCAATCCGTCATTGGCCCGCACGTAAAGCGTATCGGGCGTCGAGCCGCCGGGGCCGAACACGTAGCTGACCTGCGAGAGGTTTGCTGCCGACACGTCGATCTCGGTGTTGGCCGCCTGGGCAACGCCATTCACCACCCAGTGGCCATTGCCGCCGGTGTCCCAGAACGCGTACTGGGTGATCGTATCGCCGATATCGGAATCCGACACCGAGAACAGGCTCGAGGCGAGAGCTGACGTTTGGCCATGGGCTGCGGTCACGTTCGCTGCCGTCACAACCGGCAACGCGTCGGGCCCTGGGCTTGCGGTGAACCCTGCCCAGGCTCCCCACAACATTCCGTCGTTCGCCCGGATGTACAACTGGTCCGGGGGAGATCCAGGAGGTCCGAACACGTAGCTCACCTGCGACAGGTTCGCCGCAGGAACATCGATCTCGGTGTTGGCGGCCTGCACCACACCGTTCACCACCCAGTGGCCACTCGTGCCCGAGTCCCAAAGCGCGTATTGCGTCACCGTCGCGCCGGCATCCGGGTCGCTCACCGTGAACAGGCTCGATGCAGCTATCGACGTTTGCGCGTGGGCTGCCGTGAAGTTGCTTGCGTGCACGGTCGGCGCGGTGTCGACGAAGGCCGTCGCCGTGAATGAAGCCCAGGCGCCCCACAGCGTCCCGTCATTGGCCCGGACGTAGAGCGTATCGGCCGTGCCGCTCGGGCCGAACACGTAGCTGACCTGCGACAGGTTCGCCGCTGACACATCGATCTCGGCGTTGGTGGCCTGGGTGACGCCGTTGACCACCCAGTGGCCGTTGCCTTGGGTGTCCCAAAACGCGTAGGTAGTGATGGTATCACCATCGGCATCCGACGCCGAGAACAGGCTGGAAGCCAGCGCAGAGGTCTGGGTGGGACCAGCCTGGACGTTGGGGGCCGATGTGACCGGCGCAATATCGGCACGCGTCGTCACCAGCGTTCCGGTGCCGGAATCCGCGCCGACGCTGAAGCGCACGCCAGGGGTCGCATCAAGCTGCAGATCGAAGGAGGAAGCCCCCTCGGTGACATGCAGGATGTTGCCCGCGAGCAAGGTCGCCGATCCGCCGGATACGAAATTGAGGCCGGCAAGGTCGATGCTATCGCCCAAGACCAGACTGCTGATGGTCGTGCCGGCCAAGGACGTGCCGTCGATCTTGAGCTGCCCGCCGGAGCCGCTGAAGGTGATGCCGCCGCTCGCGACGCTGCCGGCCTGCAATTCGACCACGCCGCCGGAGATCGTCACCGGCCCCGTGGAGCCGCCGGAGGATACAAGTTCATTACCTCCGGCGAACACGAAGACGTTGCTCGTCACCGCGCCGGCAAGATTGAACGTGCCACCGCTCGACACCGCGATGTCGTGCGCCGTGGCTCCGGAAGCGACGTTGAGCACGCCGCCGCTGGAAACGGTTAGGTGATCCAGGGCGCCGCCTGAAAAGACGTTGACCGTGCCGCCGGAAATGGCGGTCCCGGAGCCGACGGCCCCGGTGACGACACCACCTGAAAAGACATTCTCGACACCGCCGACATAAACGCCCACGCGGCTGAGCACGGTGCCCGACACGTTGAACGTGCCGCCGCTCGACACGCCGACGAATGCCGCCGTGCCGCCGGCCAGAACGTTCAATACGCCGCCTGCGCTCACGCCGGTGCCCGAACTGACGGCTCCAGTGATCAGTCCGCCGGACAGCACGTTCTCGACACCACCATTGTAGACGGCGGCATTGCTCTGCACGGTGCCCGCGACATTGAAGATGCCGCCGCTCGACACGCCGACAAAGGCGGCGGAGGCGCCGGCCGACAGGTTCAGCGTGCCGCCCGAAATTCCGGTCCCGGATCCGCTCGCTCCCGAGATCGATCCACCGGACAACACGTTCTCGACGCCGCCATTGTAGATACCGGTGTTGCTCAGCACCTTGCCTGCAACATTGAAGATGCCGCCGCTCGACACGCCGACGTGCGTGGCCGAACCGCCGGCCAGGACGTTCACGGTACCGCCGGCGAAAATGACGGTCGCCGCGCTCGATGTGCCGGAGATGAAGCCGCCGGACAGCACGTTCTCGATACCGCCGCTCGAGACCAGCGTATTGCTGATGATCGTACCCGCGACATTCAGAGTGCCGCTCGACACCGTAAGATCGTGTGCCGTGCCACCAGCCGAGACATTCAGAGTGCCGCTCGAAACTGTCAGATGATCAAGCGCACCGCCCGAAAGGACGTTGACGGTGCCGCCGGATATGCCGGTCCCGGAGCCCGGGACGCCGGTGACCACACCACCCGAGAGAACATTCTCAACGCCGCCGTCGTAGACACCGACATTGCCGAGCACCGTGCCAGCCACGTTGAACGTCCCGCCACTCGACACACCGACGTGAACGGCGGAACCGCCGGCAAGAAGGTTCAATGTGCCGAGCACTCCGGTCCCGGAGTTCGTAGCCCCGGAGATCAATCCGCCCGACAGCACGTTCTCGATACCGCCGCTCGAGACCAGCGTGTTGCTGGTGATCGTGCCGGCGACATTCATGGTGCCGCCGCTCGACACCGTAATGTTGTGCACCGTGCCGCCGGCGGACACATTCAGCGTGCCGCTCGAAACCGTCAGGTGATCCAGCGCACCGCCGCCAAATACGTTGACCGTGCCGCCAGAGACGCCGGTCCCGGAACCGGTCACGCCGGTGACGACACCGCCCGAGAGAACATTTTCAACACCGCCGGCATAGACAGCGACATTGCTGAGCACGGTGCCCGACACGTTGAACGTGCCGCCGCTCGAAACACCGACATACGCCGCGGAACCACCGGCCAGAACGTTCAATACGCCGAGAACTCCGGTCCCCGAACTGATGGCTCCGGTGATCAGACCACCGGACTGCACGTTCTCGACACCGCCGGCAAACACCATGCCGTTGCTGAGCACGGTGCCCGCCACATTGAACGTGCCGCCGCTCGACACGCCGACAAAGACCGCCGAGCCTCCGGCCAGAAGGTTTACGGTACCGCCGGAAATGCCGGTCCCCGCGCCGCTGCTTCCGCTGATCAGTCCACCGGACAGCACCGTCTCGACGCCGCCCGCGAGGACCCCTGTATTGCTGGTGACGGTGCCGCCGACGCTGAGCACACCGCCGGACGAAACCAGGATGTGGTCGGCAGTGCCGCCGGCCTCGACGATGACCCTCCCGGCATCGCCGACATTCGTCGCCGAGCCGCCGGCGAGAATGTCGAGCAGACCGCCGCCCGAAACTTGCACGCCCGACGCGAGGCCTCCGGACGAGACGGTTTCAACGCCGCCGCTGAGCACAAACTGGTTAGTGACGATGCCGCTGTCGTTCAGCGCACCGCTGGCATAGACGAACATCGCGGTCGCGGTCGCGCCCGACCGCACGTTCACCGTGCCGCCGGAGATCGCGGTGCCAAAGCCTCCGGACACACCCTGGACCACGCCACCCGACAGCACGTTCTCGACGCCGCCGCTGTACACACCGACAGAGCTCAGCACCGTACCGGCGACGTTGAAGGTGCCGCCGCTCGAAACACCGACATAGGCCGCCGAACCGCCGGCAGAGATATTCAGGACGCCTCCCGCATAGACTCCCGTGCCCGAATTCGGCGCTCCACTGATGAAACCGCCCGAAAGGACGTTTTCAACGCCTCCCGAAACACCGATATTGTTCAGCGTTTCGCCGGCGACGTTCATGACACCGCCGGAATAGATCGCGGCAAAGGACGCGGACCCACCGGCCGAGACGTTCTCCACACCTCCCGCGAAAACGCCCGTGCCCGAACCGATACCGCCACTGGTAAGGCCGCCTGACAATACGTTCAGCACGCCGCCGCTACTGACACGGATATGATCCACCACACCGCCGGACAGCACGCTGACAGTGCCGTTGTCGCTGTTGAAAATGCCCGTGCTACCACTGCCGGTACCGCTCATCGCGCCGCCGGCGCTGATGACAGCGCTGCCGCCGCTCGAGATCGTAGTCGCGGCTGCGTAGCCGCCGGAATCGACCAAGAGCTGGCCACCACTACTCAGCGTCGTCGAGACCGCGGAGCCTCCATTGAGGACCTCGAGCGTATTGCCGCCGGTTTCGGTCAGTCCTGAGCTGGTAAAACCCGAGCTTACAAAAGTTGTGCTCATGGCAGCGCGCCCCCCAAAATAATTGCCAGTGCTTGAAATAGGCTAGAGCTTGAATCCAGGAATCGTCCTGATCACCGACTTCACATGATCCACGGTGATCAGTCTCGTGCACTCAAACTGACGCGGCGTCCCCTTGTGGCGGGGGCACCAGAAAAAATCCTTGTGGTCGAATCGAACTGCCGGATCGTTCCAGCAGCTGTTGCAGGCGTGATAGTTGATGACGCGATAGGGCGTAGCAAATTCATTTGTCGGATGCGTGAAGCCCGCGATCATCACGACCGGGGTGCCGACCGCCCAGGCCAGCCAGGCAAGTCCGCTGGAGAGGCCGATGAAAAAGTCCGCATGGTTAAGCAGATTCGCCCGCTCCTGAATGGGGCGGTCACCGGTCCAGTCCTCCGCGCCGTTCGGAATGTGATTCCATACCAGCTCGTGGCCGTGCGTCGGCTTCTGATCGATGCAGATCACGCGATAGCCGGCCTGCTTGAGAAAGCTGGTCAGCTCGCGCCAACCGTTCGGGTTATTCCAGTACTTGCATTGCGTGGTGCTCTGGACCGCGATGCAGACATAGGGCTCCGGGATGGGTCTTTGATCATCGGCCAGCGAGATGCGCGGCGCCGCCTCGGTCGGATCGACGCCGAGGATGTATCCGGCGGTGCGATGCAGCCCAACGAAGCGGAAGTCGCATGGCTGGTAGACGAAATTCTTGTCGTCGAAAAACAACCCGACGCTGTACGTGGCGTAGTACCGATCGGTTTGAATTTCCTCATGCGTGACGAAGTTGATCTCCGGATACGCATCGCGAAACAGCGGGATCAGCTTCTCCGCCATTGCGCAGGTCAGCCTGCAATTGTGAGCTTGCCTGAACTTTTCCACATAGGGAAACCAGCCGATCGTGTCGCCCAGGGTGCCGACCGGAAGCTGTACGAGGACGTGACGATCCGTCGCGTTGTACTCATGCGAGAAAATGACATCCTCGCCCTGCAAGACTTCGATACGAAAGCGAATGTAGTAACGCTTTGAGCTGTTGACGCGCCCGCCCGCGAACTTCGTCTCGAAGAGAACATTGCCGGTGTCGGCGTCCCAAAGACGCACGCGCCAAGGACCTTCGGCTTCGGGACAGACGACCCGGGCGCCGTCGTTGAAGTCGAATCGCAGTCCCTTTGGACCGAGTTGAGTGGGAAGTTCGGCGGCGGCCGGATAGGCCCGCTTGGGCGCCTCGGCATCCGGCGCAACGGCTTCCGACTTGGCAGCCTCCGACTTGGCAGGCACGGCTCCGGTCGAACGGTCAACGATGATTTTGGGTTGGTCGGCCATAGTGTCAATCGGACGCTTCAGCCCGATCGCCGGCGCGACGGCAATCGCATTCACGAATATCCCCTGGCCCGAAAATATAAAGAACGCCAAAAAACAGGGCAGACGGTAAGCGAGATTGACAACCGCGTCAACGGACGAAAACCTTGGCGGGTACCCCTCGCGGCCGCTCCGGGACCGCAGAAACAAAGAAACACAAGCGATGAGCCGCAACCCCAGCAAGATCCCGTTTGTGATCGCAGCATCAGCCCATGGCCCGCTGATCGTCAATCGGCTGGACTACCACACTGCGGGCGACCACATCTTTGGCGTGGGGATTCAGATTCTCGAGCACGGTGCGTTCGACGTCACAGAAATCGAGCTGACAAAGGGTCTTCTTGCACTGCGAAGAACCTACCGGGGGGACGGCGTGGTCGCCATCGACTGCGGGGCGAACATCGGCGTTCACACCATCGAATGGTCCAAGCACATGGCCGGCTGGGGCTCGGTCCTTGCCATCGAAGCGCAGGAGCGGGTCTACTACGCACTTGCCGGCAACATCGCCATCAACAACTGCTTCAATGCGCGGGCGATGCACGCGGTGATCTCGTCGGAGACCGGCAAGACCTGGGTGCCGACCTTAAGCCATCAGAAACCCGCCAGTTTCGGCAGTCTGGAGGTGACGCAACGCCCCGGTACGGAGCAGATCGGACAGAAGATCGATTATTCCCAGGCCAGCGGCACTGAAACGACGATGATCACCTTGGACTCGCTGAATCTGAGCCGCTGCGATCTGATCAAGATCGACGTCGAAGGTATGGAGCTGAAGGTGCTGGAGGGGGCCAGCGCCACGATCCGGCAGCATCACCCTGTTATCCATGCGGAATTCATCAAGACCGACAAGGCCGCACTTGTCCGCACGCTGGCCGATCATGGATACCGGACTTATGACGCGGGGCAAAACTGCCTGGCGATCCACGAATCCGATCCAAGCTTGAGCCACGTGGAATCGCGAACCACGTGATGACGGTCTGACAGCCGTTTTTTTCTAACGCTCTCGGAGAGCATCCTTCCGGTAACGCACGATCGGCGACAACAAATAGCTGATGACGCTGCGGGCGCCCGTCCTGATTTCGACAGTCACGGTCATTCCCGGCGAAAGATTGATCTCCTTGTCATCGACGACCATCTTGGTCCGGTCGATCGAGACATGTGCGATATATACCGGCCCCTGCCCCTTTGGCTCGCTGGTTTCCTCCGGCGCTCCGCCACCAGGCTCACGCGCTGGATCCCGCGCCTTGTCGCGGGCGACGGAATCGGGCGAGACGCTGACGATCTTGCCGTGCAGCAGGCCGTAGCGCGTGAAGTTGAAGGTATCGACCTTGATTTCGGCGTCCTGGCCCGGGTGCACGAAGCCGATATCGCGATTTGAGACCATCGCTTCGATTTCAAACAGACTGTCGCTGGGGACGACGACCGCGAGCGTCTGAGCGGGCGTGACGACACCGCCGATCGTGTGCACCGCCAATTGCTGCACCACGCCGTCGATCGGGGCCGCAAGCTTCTGAAGGTTGGTCCGGTGCTCGGCCTTGGCCACCTCGTCCTTGAGGCTGCCGGCCTTCTGCGTCGCCTTGGCCAGATCGTCGTACAGGCGGTGCCGGTATTCCGAGACGAGCTTGGCGCGCGTCTCTCCGAGCGCTGCGACCGCCGCATTGGCCTCCTCGAGCTTGCTCCGCTGCACCAGGACGTCCTGCTGCATCCCGACGAGTTCCTGGAGCTCCTGCAAGTATTGCAGCTTTGAACCGTACTCCCGGTCCGCCAGGTACTTGCGAACCCCGACGCGCTCCTGAAGCACCGGCAGCAGGGCCTCAACCTTGGCAATGCTGGCGTCGATCGTCCTGGTCTCCGCGACCTTCTGCACTCGTTGCCGATCTAGCTCGGACAACTTGGCGCGCTGCTCGGAATCCTGGCTGCGCAAGAATTCCAGGTGCATTTGAACCAACGCGGGCGGCGTGTCGGCAGGTACACCGTCAAGCGCGTCGGTGCTTCCGTCAAGCGCAGAGCGGGTGCGTGAAATATCCAGCTGCGCCGACAGAAGATCGTTCTTCAGGTGCTGAAGCTCCGCCTGATTGCTGGTCGGATCCAGCTCGATCAGAATCTCGCCAGCCTTGACGGTTTGGCCGTCGCGGACGTGAATCGCCCGCACCACTCCGATCTCGAGCGGCTGAACCAGCTTAACACGGTCGCCCGGCACGATCTTTCCAGGGGCAGAGGCAATGATGTCGATCTTGCCGAGCCCCGCCCACGCCACGGCGCAGCAGAACAAGGCAGCAAGCAAGATGGCCGTGAGTCTCGCGGTGGGAGATGGCGGCGTCTCGACGATTTCGAGGGCGGCCGGCAGGAAGGCCAGCTCGTCCCGGGTTTTGCCCCCGACCGCGACCAGTTCACGAGCCGACTTCATGAATCCCCGCCTGCAACCGGTACAGCGACGCGTATCTTCCGCCTGTGCTCAGCAATTCCTCGTGGGATCCCTGTTCGACGAGCCGGCCGCGATCAATGGTGATGATCCGATCGGTGCGCCTGACAGCGGACAGACGATGTGCAATGACGAAAACCGTTCGTCCCTTGACGATCCGGTTCATGTTGTCCTGAATGACCCGTTCGCTTTCGTAGTCGAGCGAACTCGTCGCTTCATCGAAGATCAGGATGCGGGGATCGGTGATGAGCGCCCGCGCGATCGCGATGCGCTGCCGCTGCCCTCCCGACAGGCTGGATCCGCGCTCGCCGACGACGGTGTCGTAGCCTTCCGGCAGCTCCAGAATGAATTCATGAGCTCCCGCCAGCTGCGCCGCGGCGACCACTTTCTCCATCGGCGCGGCCGGATCGGCGAGCGCGATGTTTTCCCGTACGCTGCGATTGAACAACACGTTTTCCTGCAGGACGACGCCGACCTGGCGACGCAGCCACGCCGGATCGACCATCGCAAGGTCGATCCCGTCGACAAGGACCCTGCCCGTCTCCGGAACGTAAAGGCGCTGGACGAGCTTCGTGAAGGTGCTCTTGCCGGAACCGGACGGACCGACGATGCCGACGACCTGGCCGGCAGGAATGTTGATGTTGATGTCGTGCAGCACTTCGGGTCCATCGACCCTATAGCGGAACGAGACGTGTTCGAGGGTGACCTGCCCCTTGATGGGCGGCGGCACGGCGCGGCCGGGGCTGAAAGTCTGCTCGGCCGGCGTATTCAGGATGTCGCCGAGCCGTGCGATAGAGAGCCTGGCCTGATGGAAGTCCTGCCAGAGCTGCGCCAGTCGCAGAACCGGCGCGCTCACGCGTGACGAGAACATGTTGAAGGCGATCAATTCGCCCACCGTCAAGCTCCCGTCGATCACCAGCTTGGCGCCGGCGTAGAGGATCACCGCGGTGACGAGCTTGCTTACGAACTGGACCGATTGGCTCGCAACATTGGCCAGGCTGAGCACGCGGAAGCTGGCCGCCACGTATCCGGCAAGCTGCTCCTCCCAGCGGCGCTGCATCTGCGGTTCGAGCGCCATGGCCTTGATCGTCTCGACCCCGGTCACGCTCTCGACGAGAAAGGACTGGTTTTCGGCGCCGCGCTCGAATTTGGTATCCAGCCGCTGCCGGAACATCGGCGTCGCGCCGGCCGAGATGCCGACATAGAGCGGGAAGGACCCGAGCACGATCCAGGTCAGGATCGGTGAGTAGATGAACATCACCGCGATGAAAACGACGGTGAAGAACAGGTCTATCACGAGCGTGAGCGCAGAGCCGGTCAGGAAGTTGCGAATGTTCTCCAGCTCGCGGACCCGCGCAACCGAGTCGCCGACGCGGCGAGCCTGGAAGTAGGCAATGGGCAGCCCGATAAGATGCCGGAACAAGCGGGCTCCCAGTTCCACATCGATCCGGTTCGTCACGTGCGAGAACAGGTAGGTCCTCAATATCGCAAGCGCCGTCTCGAAAACCGCGATGCCGATCAGCCCCACGACGAGCACGTCGAGTGTGCTGAGTGTGTGATTAACCAGGACCTTGTCGATCACCACCTGGAAGAACAGCGGCGACACCAGGGCAAACAGCTGCAGGAAAAAGGAGGCGATCAACACCTCTACGAAGTGATACCGGTATTTGTGGATTGCCCCCAGAAACCACGACAAGTCAAAGCGGCGTGCAAGATTGACCAGTCCCGCCCGCCGGCTCACCAGGATCAGCTTGCCGGTCCACACCGCTTCCAGGTCGGCCCGCGTGATCAACTCCGGGCGCTCTGACAGAGGCGATTGAACGAGGATCTTGTCGGCGCCCATCTTGGCGAGGATCAAATGGCCTCCGTCGCGCAGCAGCGCGATGGCAGGAAGCGGGACCTTCTCGAGCCTCAGCCAGTTGGTGCTCAGCTCGCGAGCCTTGACGCCGGTCGAGCGTGCGTAGCGCAACATCTCTGGCGTTCCGAACGGGCCATTGCCGACTTGATGACGAATCTGGTCGACATCGGCCGGGATGCCCTGAAAACGCAACAGCATCGCGAGCCCGACTATCCCGCTGTCCGCTGTCGTACCGCTCCGCGTTTCAATCATCTCGCGACTTAATCTGTTCAGTAGCTGAAAATAACTGCAGTCGAAGGTGAGCCGAGATTGCCGTGAGCGGGCCCCGCCCCTGCTCGTCGGCCTCGCCGTCAGCGCAAACTGACTATTCGTAACGAAACGACGGAGCAGCAAATGAATATGACAGGCAGAGTACTATGGCTCTTCGGCGAGATGCAATTGGCGTTATCAACGGCCAAGCCGAATTCGCGAGTAACATCATGTCGATCCTTGAGTCCATCGCGGAACCGTTCGGAAAACCAAACCAGGCTCCGTAGTCTTACGGATCGCGGCACCCGATGTGGCTGTCACCGGGATCAAAGGGATGATCGCGCCGGCCCTATCGGGTATAAGAGGGCCGTGCCTTCGATCGTGCAGCATGCAGGGAATGCCGGGAATCTGCGTGATGCCCCACGGTGATGCCCCAACCAATCGCGCCGGAGGCGCCGGACACACAGCCTCACGCACCGCTCGGTCCGGGGCTGGCCATTCGGCGTCTATTAACTACCCAGTGACTGGTCTGCATGAATATTGTCAATTATTGCCGTGCTACCATAGATTGAAGGCTCGACCAAGATGACCTGGAACTATTCGGTAACATTAAACGATTCATCGAACGCAGGCGGATCGGCCGACACGTCTCTGGTTTACGACCTCGAGCAGGCCCTCAACATCTGGCAGCGATATATCCTGGGCATTGGCACCCTGGCGGTGTCACTCAACATCCTGCCGACCCCCGTTGGCCGTGCCGACGGCGGGCCTACCTCCAGCTACAACGTGGGCACCAATGGCGGGCTCGCGGTGTATGAGCCGTCAAGCCAGTACGAACTGACCACCGGACAGCACGTGCCTGGAACGACGAGCGACATCACCATCAACATCGATCCCGGCTACTTCCAGTACATCGACCTCGACTATGGCCTGAGCTGGTCCAGTCAGGTGCCTGGAAACGTGATCAACCCGATCAACGTTTTTCTTCATGAGCTCATGCACGGCTTCGGCATGACGGGCTGGTACGACCAGAGCGGCCAGTTGCCCGGCGCCTACGAATCCACCTTCGACACGCTGATTCAAAAGACCGCAACCGGCGCCAACTTCGTCGGTGCGAACGCCGAGGCCGCTTATGGCGGCCCGGTGCCCCTGACCACCAACAGCACCACCCAGAACTACTACCATTTCGGCAACCAGCAATCCGACTTCTACGCCACCCCGTCGACCGTCACGGACCCGCTCACACTGGACTTGATGAACGGGATCGTTTTCTACCCCAATTACCAGTACGCGATCTCCGACCTGGACATCGGAGTCCTGAAGGACCTCGGATACAGCATCCGAACGACACCGGTGGTAACCGCCAGCGATCAGTCTGCCGCCCGAAATCAGGTTTATGCGGCCTCATCGTTGTTCTCGGTGAACATGGCCACGGGCGATTCCATCACCGAATATTCCTTCTGGGACACCAATGGCAACGGTCACTGGACGGTGGGAGGAACAGTCCAGGCCACCAACACCGAGATCGACATCAGCGCGTCGCAATTGGGCCAAGCGAGTTACCAAGCCGGCCCCGGTTCGGACACGCTGTGGGTGAGAGCCTTCGACGGCTATTTGTGGAGCGACTGGAAATCCTTCGTGATTTCTCCGGCCGATCATGCGCCCACGGTCACGGCAACAAACGTGACCGGTTCGCACGGGCAGCTCTCGGCGGCTGAATCCACACTGTTCTCGGCCAGTGACGCGGATGGCGACGCCATCACCCAATATGCACTCTGGGACACCGAGGGCCACGGGCACTGGGCGATCAATGGTGCTGCGCAAGCCACCAACGCCGAGATCGACGTCTCGGCTGCTAGCCTCTCGCAGGTGAGCTACGTGTTCGGCACTGCCCCGGACACGCTCTGGGTGCGGGCCTATGATGGATATCTCTGGGGAGCATGGGTCCCGTTCACGGCCACGCCGGGTCAGGATCTCGCTCCAGTTGTTCACGCATTAAACATCGCAGCAGTGCACGGACAAACGTCGGTCGCAGCCTCCAGTCTGATTACTGTCACCGACCCGGATCTCGATACGATCACCCGATACGCGCTTTGGGACACCAACGGCAACGGCGCATGGGTGGTGAATGGTGTCGTTCAGGCCACCAATGCGGAGATCGACCTCACTCCCGCGCAGTTTGCCCAGACCAGCTATCAATTTGGCTCCGCTTCCGACCAGCTGTGGGTCAGGGCCTGCGATGGGACGCTGTGGAGCGCATGGGTCCCGTTTATGGCAGTTCCGTACCCAGACCATCCACCGGTGGTCAGCGCAACCGATGTGTCCGCGACCCACGGCCAGGATATTGCCGCATCCAGTCTTTTCAGCGTGAGCGACGCCGACCACGACACGATCACCGCCTATCAGGTTTGGGATTCAACGAGCGATCCAGCCAGCGGTCACTGGGTAGTCGGCGGAGTGGCGCAGGCCGCCAACATCGCCATCGATGTTACGCCTGCTCAATTGGCGAGCACCTCGTTTCAGTCGGGCTCCGGCTCGGATGATCTGTGGGTGCGAGCCAATGACGGCACGACATGGGGAGCCTGGAAGGAATTCCACGTCAACGCGCCGATCGACCACGCTCCCGTGGTGAACGCACCGGACGTGACCGCAACGCACGGTCAGGACATTGCCGCCTCGAGCCTGTTCACGGTCAGCGATGCCGACAACGATACAATCACCAACTATCAGTTCTGGGACTCGACCACCGATCCTGCCAGCGGGCATTTCGTCGTGGCCGGCGTGACACAGCCCGCGGGCCAGGGCATCGATGTGAGCGCGGCCCAACTGGCCAACACATCGTTCCAGAGCGGTTCGGGCTCCGACGATCTCTGGGTGCGCGCCTTCGACGGCATGATGTGGAGCAGCTGGAAGGAATTTCACGTCAACGCGCCAGCCGACAATCTTCCGATCGTGTCGGCCGCCGACTTTTCAGCGAGCCACGGCCAGGATATTGCGGCCTCCACGCTGTTCTCGACCGCCGACGCGGATGGAGACAGCATCACGAACTATCAGCTGTGGGATTCAACGTCTGATCCCAGCAGCGGGCACTGGGTAGTCGCCGGAGTAGCTCAGGGCACCGATGTCGCAATCGATGTGACTACCGCCCAGCTCTCGAACACGAGCTTTCAGAGCGGCTCCGGTTCAGACGATCTCTGGGTGAGGGCCTATGACGGCTTCGCCTGGGGGCCGTGGAAGGAATTTCACGTCAACGCACCGATCGACCACGCTCCGGTCGTCTCGGCATCCGACTTCCACGCGACCGCCCACCAGAGCGTGGCCGCATCGAGCCTGTTCTCTGTCACGGATGCCGACGGGGACAACATGAGCCAGTATCAATTCTGGGATTCGACGCCGTCGGCAAGCAGCGGCCACTGGAGCATCGGCGGGAATGCGCAGCCCGCCAACACTGCAATCAACGTCACTGCGGCCCAGCTCGCCAATACGACTTTCGATGGCGGCACCGTGTCTGACGACCTCTGGGTTCGCGTCAAGGACGGCATGATCTGGAGCGCCTGGCAGGAATTTCATTTCATCGTCTAGGGAAGCCACCGGTTGCGGGACCCGCCGATCCGTCCCCTGGATATGCGGCAAGGTGAGCGCGAATCTCTTCGCAAACCAAACCTTCTTGCAGGTACAATCCGGTGCCTGGCTTTAGCTTGGTACCATTTGTTGCTAGGGTCGCCTGATTATCGATCGTAATCTGAAGCTCTTGGGATGTGGATGGGTTCGTACCGCAATGCCCGCCTTATTCTGATGGGTCCGTTGCAGAATGCGCCGGCATCAGGCCGAAACGGCGGGCATATAGAAACGGCTCTTTCATGAGTAAGCGCGATCTCGAGCAGGTACCGGGGCCGGCCGGCGAGGCTCCTATGCCTGAAATTGAGTTTGCGCTGGTCCTGTCTCGGATCATCACGTCGGTCAGTACCGATCAGGATAGCTTGCGCCAGACGGTTTACGACCTGGCGCGGTACAAGCTGAGCGAACAGCTGCTGTCTTCAGGGATGCCTGCGAGCGAGGAGGCGAAGGCCAGGAAGGCGCTGGAAGCGGCCATCCATGGTGTCGAGAGCTTTTCGCGGAATAATGATCAGCAGCTGCCGGCTCCTTTGGGCGCGGCGCCTTTGCCCTTGGCGATTTCGGACTCCGCGATGGAGTACGCGAAGGACCCAGCCCAGACGATATGGTCCGACCCCGAGCCTCGCGCACTTGGCCGTTCTGCTTCCAAGCGCAAAGCGCGAACCGTGTCCCTTGCGATGATCGCTGGGGTACTGGCCGTGCTCGTGCCCATGATCGGCGGCTTGCTTGCGTTCATCTATCGCGACGATATCGCGCACATGGGAAGGTCGCAGATCAACAAGACTGCTACTGTGGCTCCCCCCAAACCTCCAGACGCTGTCGCCATGGCCGAGCCAGCGAAGCCCTCGCGGTTGTTGCCCACGGAGTTTGGCGTCTATGCATTGAGCGAGAACAAGCTCTTCGAATTGAATCCATTGCCGAACAAGGCCCAGGACGCGCGGGTCGCGATTTCGCCGACAATGGGAATCACCAAGCAGCCCGTTCTTCGCGACGGCAATCCCAAGTTCATCGTCTATCGGCGTGAAGCGGCCTTGAATATCCCGGAGCGCGCCGAAATCCGCATCATTGCAAAGGTTGCTCACTCCATTTCCTACGACGCGGCCGGCAAACCGATCACGACAGCTGACGATGGATGGTACATTCGGAACATTTCATTTCCCTATCGCGTCTCGCCGATCAAAGAGAATGCCGAGATGTACGAGATTCAGCCGGAAAATGGCGGCACCGCTCTGTCTCCAGGCCGCTATGGCTTGGTGCTCAAGGGACAGCTTTATGATTTTGTCGTTGGCGGCGATGTCAAGGATCCGCGCCATTGCCTCGAGCGGCTAACGGCGACGAACGGGACCTTCGTTTCCGAATGCCGTCAGCACTGACGGAGGCTTCGCCGCGGTCCACGCAACTCATTCCTGCCGCTTCCGGCGAATGCGGTGCACTGTTCGACACAGTCGCTTCCAGCCTGCGCGGAGTGAGACTCTCTGCTCAGAGAAACCCCATCCGGCCGCCTTCGATCCACATGCAGGTCAGTTGCCCGGTGGCGTAGGCGCCGGTGTCGATGTTGATACGGTTTGGTCGAATTTCCGGTGTGCGGACCGGCGTGTGTCCGTGGATCACGAGCCGCCCGAACAAGCCGTCATGCAGCAGAAAATCGTCACGTATCCAGCACAGATCCGTCAGCGATTGCTTGCTCAGCGGCACGCCGGGTCGTACCCCTGCATGCACAAAGAACACGTCATCAAAGGCGAAGCACGGTCTCAAACCTCGAATGAAATTCAGGTGTGAGACGGGCAGCGCTTCCGCGAACTCTGCCGCCAGCCGCGACTGGTCGGCCTGGTTCGGGTTGCGCGGCGGACGGATGCCATAGGATATCAGGGTCTCCAGGCCGCCAAGGGAAAGCCATGTCGGCAGGACCGTCGGAGATTGGACGAAATCAGCCAGCAACGTTTCGTGGTTGCCCAAAATAAAGACGGTATCGCAGGTCTCCTCGAGCGCCAACAGGCAGTCCACCACCTCTCGCGAATGCGGACCGCGATCGACATAATCGCCCAGGAACACCCGAACGGAGCGTGCACAGGGTCTTCTGTTCAGGTCGGCCTCGATCTTGGCGTTAACCTTCTCGAGCAGATCCAGCCGTCCGTGGATATCTCCTACCGCGTAGAAGCGCAACTGAGGTGACGTGAGGAAGCCAGACGGCAGCGGTTGATCGAGCTGAGCCTGCATAGTCACAACGCCCCAATGGCCAGCGGTTATGGAGATACCGACAGGCGTATTCGGGAGGGCTGCCAGCCCGTCACCAATATCAGAAATTGGAGCGGGGCGAGCCAAAGGTCATCGCTTTAACGCGAAGGGCGTTGTGTCAGGCTCGCCTGCCAGAACGGAAGCGAAATAGCCCAACTGGCAAATTATGGTTAACGCGACCATCTGGAGCGCGGTCCAGACCCCAAGGTCCGCCAGCAAGCACGGTATCCGTGACCAGGATTACGGCGTGCGCGGAGCAAGGCCAGCACGTGGCAGCGCGCGTTGCCGGATCGGCAGGGGCCGATCACACCAGCGAGCAATGTGACGATAGTCATCTTAACATCTGTCCGGTCTTGGCACATCTTCGTCAGGCAAGCCTTGGTTCATCTTCGTAAACGAAGCCTGAGGCAGCCCTTCATCGGGACCAAATGCCGAGCGCGGCGTATGTCTGAGGTGCGAAAAGTTCAACGCTTCGGCGAAAAAATTGATCAGCGGCTGCCCGCGAAATCGGCTTTTCGAGTAGGTAGAGATACGGTAGGGTTACCGCATTCTTACCTGCCTTACGTATTTTGTGGTTGTTTTCGGTGACGAATATTGTTGAAAGGGGTGCCCTCCTCCCCCATAGCTGTTCAGAGCCCAAGCAGAACGCCCTCTGGCGTTCCATGGCAGCCTCGTTACCGGCGCGCGCGAGCCTCGCTTTTGTTTTGATAAGCATCGTCGAGTTCACCTGCGTTGCGATGACCGCTTTCGCGTCGGCTTGGGTGTACCACGTACTCGCATCGACTCCCGGCTTGCGCGTGAAGGTCTATCTGCTGGCATCCTGCTTCATCGGGGCAGCCGAGGTCTGCATTGCCGCAATGGCTGGCCAATTCCTGCATCTGGAAAAGCAACGGGAGATCCGATTCGCTTCCGCCGGAATCGGAGCTGCGGCCACAACGTTCGTTGTCCTGACCTCACTTCTATTTATTTTCAAGCTCTCGGGCGTCTATTCCCGCGGCACCTTGATCTTGCAGTTCGTGAGCTGCTTGACGGCGGTCGGGTTGGTCCGGCTGGCCGCCTATCGCACATTCCAGAACGCCGCTCAGGAGGGACTGCTTCAGAGGCAGCGCGTGGTGCTGGTCGGGCGCAACGACGATTGCGAGGCTTGCGCAAGCCAGTTGCGGAAGTCGGGCGGAGGTTTGGAAGTTCTTGCCTGTCCGCTCGGCTGGGATGCCGCGTCCGGGGAAGCGACTCATTTCGATCGCGCGACCGGCGTAAGGCTCGTCGAACGGTGCAGGGTTCTGCAACCCGATAGCATCATCCTGCTCGTCGATCGAAAGCAGGAGGATGGCACCGTCGGGATGCTACTGTCGCTCCTGAGGCAGATCCCCGCCGACGTTTACGCGGTGCCGACGCATAGGGACATCTTCTGGGCGAATGCGCAGACGGCCGAAATCGGCGGCCTCGCCACCTTTGCCATGTCGCGCCGGCCGCTGTCAGTGTTCGACCTCGTCGTCAAGCGGACATTTGATATCGTGGCGGCGGCCGCGGGGCTGATCGTATTGTCTCCCCTGCTGCTGCTTTCGTCGCTGGCCGTGAAGCTCGATTCGAGGGGACCGGTTCTCTTCGTGCAGATCCGCCACGGCTATAACAACGAAGCAATCCGCGTTCTCAAGTTCAGAACGATGTACGTGTCCGACAGTGCCGAATTTCGACAAGCATCGAAGGACGATTCGCGCATAACCAGGATCGGTCGCATCTTCCGCAAGACCGGGATCGATGAACTGCCGCAACTCTGGAACATTCTCCGGGGTGACATGTCCGTCGTTGGCCCGCGGCCGCACGCGATCAAGCACAACGAGCTCTTCACTCCGCGCATCGACAGCTTCGATCGGCGGCATACGGTCAAGCCCGGACTGACTGGATGGGCTCAGGTCAACGGATTGAGGGGCGAGACCAATACGCTCGAGAAGATGCAGAACAGGATCGAGCACGATCTCTACTACATCGACAATTGGTCGCTGCTGCTCGATCTCAAGATCATCTTGCTGACCCTGTTCTCAGGCAAGACCTACCGCAACGCGTGGTGAGGTGTCTTCGCTCCGGCAGGGCCGAGGGCGACCGCGCGAAGCCTGACGGGAGGCGAGCCAGCCTCCCATCTCCAGACGAAGCCGAACCGATCAGTATTCGGTATAGACGCTGAGGAAAGCCGTACCGCCGTAGGGCCGGTATGCGTCGTAGAGCCCGTAGCAGGCATAATGATCCGGACAGCGGCAGAGATTGACGACACGGCAGCCGCGGGGGCCGCAGCGCTCAACGTGGCAGACGTCGACAGCCGCGCGGCGCGGAACCACGCGTTGCGGCTGCGGAATGACGGAGTAATCGGCTGCGATGGCCGCGCCCGCAGACATCGTCAGCAGGGCCCCGACGAGGATCGATTTCAGCATCTGCTATTCCCCCTCAATTTTGCTGTCCAGAGTCATCATCCGGAAGCGTTCCGAAATCTAGAAGCGTTCCGAATACTCATACCGAAAATCCTTGGTCGCTGGTAGAGTACCAAGGATGGCTTCTTTCCGCTCGTGGCCTCCAACATCCATGTCGATGCAGCTGCGCGTGCCATAGTAACAGACTTGCACCCTAACACGCTCGCCGCAGACGTTCTCCGCATAGATCCAATGATTGAACAGGCGGTCATTGTTGGGAAAGGAGCGAGATACTGCGGTGAGCCGCAGGCAGACGGCTCCGGTCGGGCTGCGGTGCCGACGGGATGAGATGTCGTCGACTGGCGGAGGAGGGGTGACTCCAAGCGTGGCTCCGACGCCGGATCGCTGCATCTGGGCCTGTGCATTCGCAATGGCGAGAAACTGCGCAGCCAGGCAAAGAGCGAGGCAGATTTGGCCCGGCTTCCTGTGCGACAACTGATCTCCTCCAAGAATGAAACTTACAAGGATGAAACTTACTGGATGCCGGCTCTGGTAGGGTCGGCAAAGTCTTATACCCTCGATTCGAGGATCAGAAATGAATTCTGCCGTAATACTGTCGGGCCGGTCTCCTCTCGTTGCAGGGCTCGCGAAACTTTGCTTCGCGGTGTTGCTGGCAGTCCTGACGGGTGGATGCCGAGCGGACGACGTTTCCATCAACGTTGAGGGCACGCACGCGAGCGTTACCGGGGCGGAAAGGACGGTCAAGGCAGCCTCGCTCGCCGAGGCAATCGAATTCGTGCGCAAGGATGGGAAAGAGCGCACCGCGCCGGTGACGTACAGTATCAACCTGCCCGCTGACGCCCAGATACTGGGTCAGCCTCTTGCCATTTCCGGTCCAGAACCGCCCGCCGGCTCCCGCATCATCATCCGCGGCGCACCCGGGGGCACCACGATATCGGGAGCGACCTTCGTCCAGAACCACCTCAAGCTGTCGCGCTCCCAAGGTGGACGATACGAGTACACATTGCCGTTTTCCGATTTGCCCGGCGAAACCGCGCAGAAGCTGCTGAGGAAGCTCTCGACCATATCACCGAGGCAGTTGATGATTCGAGTCAACGGCAAGACGATTCTGCAATCGACAAGGTGGCCCGCCAGCGGCTTCCTGCCGGTGCTCGAGATCGCCGGCGATCCGCGGAGCAGCACGGCGACCATGACGTTCGCTGATCTGCCGGACGGAGCGCGCCGCTCCTCCGACCTCTGGATCGGCGGATACCTCACCGATTCCTATCTCTTCGTGAACGCACGGGCCCTTGCCGTCGATTCGAAGGGCGTGCTGACGGATCGAAACAGATTGAGAGCAGACGGCAAGCCTCCCGAGAGGGTGTCTTTCTACAATCTGGCGAGCTTTACCCAATGCAATTCGTTTTTCTATGACGCATCGGCGAGAACGCTGAACTTCTGCTCCGAGGAGGCGATCGAGACCCTCGAGGTGCCGGTGCTCGACACCCTGCTGGCGATTTCCGGCTTTCATAATTTGACCGTCCGAGATGTGGTCTTCGAGCTCGCAATCGAGACCGCCGTAACCGTGCGCGACAGCGTCGCGATCAATTTTTCGAATGTTATCGTCCAGCTGGCGGGCGCCGATGGAATTGCCTACACGAACTCCAGTGACTCCCGGATCGATCATGCGAGCATTCGCGCCGTCGGCCGGCGCGGGACGTGGCTGTCCGGAGGTGACCGCGCCAGCCTGACGCCGGGGCGTATTTCGATCGAGGACAGCAGTATCCGGGACTTCTCCCAGATTTACCGCACCTTTGCTCCGGCGGTGCAAATGGACGGGGTCGGAATGAGCGTGCGTCGATGCGTCATCTTCAACGGACCGCAGTCCGCAATCATCTATTCCGGGAACGATCACGTCATCGAAGATAACCTCCTGGCCCAGCTTGTTACCGAAGCGGGCGATTCAGGATTCATCTACAGCGCGCGCGACTTCACCAGCCAGGGCACCGTCATCCGCCGAAACGTCCTGCTGGGGACGGGCGGACAGTACTTCAACGACGCTCGGGGGATTTATCTCGACGAGTTTTCCAGCGGGAATCTCGTCACTGACAACGTCATCGTGGGCGTCCCGTATGGGATACTGATGAACGGCGGTAAGGATAACAAGTTACTATCAAACCTCTTCATTCTAAGTTCGCCGTCGATTTGGGGGGCCGCATTGGGATATGCATCGTGGTGGCAGGTATGGCGCAACGATCATATGCAAGTTCCGGGCGGGCTCAGCGTAAGGAATTTGTATAGCCTGCCGGTCGATAGTGAGCGCTGGACAAGCCGCTATCCTGAAATGGCCGGTTACAAGCATTCGGACCTTCTCCGGCCCGAACGAAATCTGATCGAAGGAAACAAGTTCATGGGCGCCGGGTCCATCACGGCCTTTGACGGCGATATTCCCACTGCCGAGGTCCGGAACAACAGTGCGGTCGTGTACCGAGGCAGCCTTCAGCTTCTCGAACGCTTGCGCAACTGGATTGCGCCTTCGCAACTCAGTGAGACCATGGCGCTCATCTCGTCCGAGCTCGATCGTCATGGCTTGACGGAACACATTCCGTTGCGTGTCCCGGATCGGGCTGGAGCGCAGCTGCCGGGGGATCGCTTTGCAACGCTGTCCGAGTCCAGATGAATAAGAAGCGCGTTCTAATCGTCTATCGGTCGTTTTTTCCGTCGTTGTCACATCTCGGACCCGCCACCGCGATCCGCAACCTGATGCACAACATGTCGGACGATTACGAATTTCACCTTTTGACCCTCAATCACGATTTCACCCATGGCGTCCCCATGTTCGAAACGCCGGTTCATCGGGAGCGGATGGGGTCCGCCACAATCGAGTATATTCCGAGGGGCTCTGCCGGTTTGCACATTCTCTTCGACCGCGTCAGGGAGGATTTCGACGTCGTCGACATACAGTGTGCCTTCGACCCGTTGCTCGCGATTCCAACCCTTATCTTGACGCGCCTCGGATTTCTGCGGCGCAAGCGCGTCTTCCACACGCCGCACGGTATCTTCATGGATGTGATCATGTCCGCGTCGGCCCTGAAGAAGCGGCTGTTTTGCCGCATGGCCGATTTCACCGGCCTCTATCGCGGGGTGGTTCACCTCGCGGGGTCTCCCGCGGAAGAGCACGATATCCGTCGCAACCACCTCCGCTCCCAGGAGGTGCTGATGGTTTCGCAATTCGTAGAGAGCGGAGCACCTCGACCGACCAAGCGAGAAAAGCCCCCGGCACAGCTCAGAATGGCGATGGTCGGCCGGGTGACGGTCCAAAAGAACGTCACCTTTGCGCTCGACGTGGTACGCCGCCTCACCGTCGCGTCCTCGCTCGATATCTTCGGTGAGGTTGACGACAGTTCTTATGCGCAGCAATGCGTTGAGACCGCGCAAGCCGGGACCGGACAGTGCCAGGTGACGTTCAAGGGAAACCTGCCCAAGGACGAACTGTTCGCGCAGCTGGCGGATTATGACGTCCTTCTGCATCCGACGCTGGGGGAGAATTTCGGTCATTCGATCGTGGAGGCATTGACGCTCGGGCTGCCGGTGCTGATCAGCGACAGGAGCCCCTGGACAGACGTCGCGGCGAGCAACGCGGGCTGGGCACTGTCGCTTTCAGAACCGGAATCCTTTGTGGAGAAACTCGAGGCGATTCACGCGATGGGACCGAAGCAGTGGTCCGAGCTCAGCGAGGGAGCCCTTCGCTACAGCCGGGCAACCTTCGACGGCCGGGCAACGTCCGAGCGATATCGACAGGCGTACGGTTGAGTTCCGGGTCGTGTGCCTGAGGAAGGGGAATTTCGCATAATGCAATTGATCACCATCCAGAAAGGCGTGTTTTGCGCGCTTCGCCCGTCGCTATGGCGGCTATTGAGCATGCGGATAGCTCCCGCGATTGAGCACCGGGAGGCTCTGTCGCGCCTTTCCTTTCAGACGGTCGTGGATGTCGGCGCGAACAGGGGCCAGTTCGCGGTGATGGCCCGGCGGCTGTTTCCGCAGGCGCAGATCTATTCCTTCGAGCCCCTGTCGGAGCCGGCCGCCCGCTTCACCGAGGCCCTCGGCAGGGATGACAGGGTCCGGCTCTTTCCCTGCGCCATCGGCCCGACGTCCGGGCCGGCCAGGATCTACGTCACCAGCAAGGACGATTCTTCGTCGCTCCTGAAGCCGGGATCCGCCCAACGCGAAATATTCGGGGAACAGACCACGCGGATGGATGAGATTGCCGTTCGCCGTCTCTCGGACTGTCTGGAAGCGGGAGCCATCCGGGGGCCGGCGCTCCTGAAGGTCGACGTTCAGGGCGGTGAATTGAACGTCCTGGAGGGATCTGCCGATCTCATTAACCAATTCGAGGCTCTGTATATCGAGTGCTCGTTTATCTATCTCTATGAGGGCCAACCGCTGTTCGGCGATATCTCGCGCTGGACGGAGGCACATGGATTTCGGCTGGCAGGTGTATATAATCAGTATGTTGATCCGCAGCATGGCCCGGTGCAGGCGGACTTTCTTTTCCTCAAGACGATCCCCGCTGGGGCCGGCCCGCGATGAGACTGCCCGTCTTCGTCACAGAGAATCTCGCGATTCTTCGCAACCTCGCGAAGGGGGGCGCATTCAACGCGGCTGGGCTCGGTTTCGCCTTCTATGTGGTTGCAATCTGCTATCCTGGAATCAAAGCCACATCGGCTCAGCTGATGGATTTGCGGAGCGGCTTTACCACCCAGGCTGATGTTGGAGGGTTCAGCCTGTTCGTCGCGGTACCTGCGCTCTTGCTGGGCTTGTTGGTATTCGCCCGACACGGTGCGTACGCCGCGATCCGCCGATCGCAGCCGATCCTGATCTTCCTTTTGATCTACTCCGGCCTGATCGTTCTCGCGTCGGTGGCTGGCGCCGAATACATCGAGTCGTCAGCGCAGATTGTCCAGTACGTCGTCACGCTGGGAACATTCCTGCTTTGTCTCTGCTTTTGGCAGGCGCCTGCGCAGAGCGTGGACGATGCGCTCGCGATGGGATTTCTGGCGCTGGCCGCATCCCTCAGTGCCGCCGCGGTTGTTCAGGGATTTCACGAGTATCGATGGGTCGGCCTGATTCACCCCAATCACTATGCGCGATATGCCTATATCGCGTTGGTGCTCCACTCTTTGGTGATCAGGCGCGTGAGCCTACCTGTCTTCGTGATTTGCTTCGGCGCAACCTACGTCGTCAGCGCGCGAACCATCATGATAGGCACGCTGTTATTTTACCTTGGGTACCTTGCCTTTGCGAACTACCGGGCGCTCTTCAGTCGCGCACAGCAGGTCATCAACGTTCGCATGTTCGCAGCCTTCATGATGGCGGTCCCGGTCGCGCTGGTGATGTTGCCCTTCATTACCGACACCGACCGGCTGATTGACAAGGTCACGAACGATCTTGCGCTGTTCGACCCGAACCGAGGAGTTCTTTCGGGATTCACCGGTCGTACCGAATCGTGGAACGTGTTCTTCGACACGATCGACGAATATGTGTTCTTCGGTTATGGCTTCCGTTCCAGCCGATATAATCTGCACGCGGTCCATAGCGGCATCTTGTCTTACTTCATGGACTTCGGCCTGCTGCTCGGTGGCCTCCTACTGCTCGTTGTCGCCGGCCGCGGGCTCTATCTGATCTGGATTGGCACGAAGCACAATGATCGCAGGACGTTGCTCTGCGGGCTGGCGGTCGCGACCACGCTGCTGATCCAGTGGTTTGAGCCGGACAATTTCAATATCGGCTTTATAGGTTCCTTCTTCTTCATGCTCTTTCTGGCGTACACGCCTTCGGCAAGTCGGCAGTACGCGTCAACTCAACCGCGTCACGCGAGGTTGCCGCAAGGGCAGCCATCACTACAGCCTGCGGCCGATGTCTCCTGATCATCAGCGCAGTCCAATGTCGGATCCCTTCATATGCCGCTAGATCATTTGCAGTCCTGCAAGGAAATTGTTCGCCACGTATTGTTCCGCCTTGGCGCGGACGAGATCATCAATATAGCGAGGCGCGTGCGTGGTCGTGATACGAGCCATATGCGCAAGGCTGAGCTGAATGAGGTGTTTTCGGATATCTACGTGAACGGAACCTGGATCGAAAATACGGAGCAGATGAGTCTCTCGGGCCTGGGTTCTTCGCCGATAGCGACCGACGCGTTGACCCGTCAGCTCTCACAGTTCTTGCGAGATGTCGGATGCACCAGGCTCGTCGACATAGGCTGTGGCGATTTCAACTGGATGTCTCGAGTTACCGGCGATTTCGATTACCTCGGTATCGACATTGTCCCGTCATTGATCGCTTCTCACAACGAGGTCCACGCAAATTCCAGAAGGCGCTTTGCCTGCATGGATGCAACGAAGCAACCCCTCGAACGCTGGGGCGACGTAGCGATATGCCGTGAAGTCCTTTTCCACCTCTCGTTCAAAAATGCTCTTGCGCTCCTTAACAACATAAAGTCCGCCGACTTCAAGTACATCTTGCTGACCAGCGACAGTTCCGTGTGGTTCAATTCCGATATTCGGGACGGAGACTTCCGGAGAATCAACCTGATGCGGTCTCCATTCGGACTTCCCGCTCCGAAATTCCAGTTGACGGACGATGGGGTTTCCGGCGGGCGGATACTCGCCGTATGGGATGCCGGCACCCTGAATTCGACTTCTGGCGCTGAGTGATATCCGTCGTCAAAATTTTATATCGCCGTTACCGGCCATGGCCGTTTTCATAGTTTTAGGAGCGCATTGAAATGTTGAAGGCGGTCACTCAAGTTTTATTGTTCCTGGTACCTTGGTCGCTTCGGCGCTGGGCTTTGAACAAGCTCTTCGGTTTCTCGATTGACGCAAGCTCTCGCATTGGCCTTTCGATCGTCCTTGCTGATGAGGCTTCTTTGGCAAAAGGGGCCTCCGTCGGTCATTTCAACTACATCGGACGCCTCGACAACCTCGAAATGCATGAGGGGGCGATGATTGGAAATTTCAATTGGATCACCGGGCTTTCGCGAAAGTTGAACTCTCCATTCTTCAAGAAGAACCCAGGGCGGCGATCGGAGTTGCTGATGAAGCGTGCGAGCCTGATCGCGCACCAGCACTATATCGACTGCTCCGACCGAATCGAATTCGGCATGTACAGCGGACTTGCGGGCGTTCGCTCGCAACTGGTAACGCACGGCATCGAGCCGCTGTCGTGCAGGCAGACTTGCTCGCCGATTATCGTCGGCGACTACACGATGGTTGGATCCGGCAGTCTCATCACGAAGGGCGTCAAAGTTCCCAACTGTTGTTTGGTCAGTGCCGGTTCGGTTGTGAGTCACCTGAAGCCGGAGTCTTACTCGCTCATTGCGGGAAATCCGGCGGTTCATGTTCGCAAGGTACCAGAGACAGCAAAATTTTTCTCGCGCACAGACGCAATCATCTACTGATTGCGAACTGAGGCCGCCACGCATGCGCTGGTCGATATGAAGCCGATATTGTTATCGACTCTTGCGGGGTGGCTCGCGAGGCTGCTCGCTATCCTGTTGAATCTGGTGGGCACTCCGATGGTTCTTGGCAAGCTGGGACCATCGCGGTTCGGTCTGCTCCTTGTCATTTTAAGCATTAGTTCGTGGATTGGGTTTGCCAATGTCGGCATGGGGCGAGTGATCGCAAATGCCGTCGCTCGCACTCGCCGGAGTGCGAGTGCTTTCAAGACTGAGACCGTGTCGCTTGCCGTGGTACTCGCGGCAGGCCTCAATCTCGTGCTGTTTGGAGCCGCAGCGGTTGCGCTGATGATCTTCATGTGGCTGGCGCCGCTGAACGAGGCGATTCTCGCGAACTACAGCGAGTTTGTTGCAACGATTCTGGTCCTGTTTTTCGGCTTGGCCCTTTGGTTCTTCCTCTCGATCTTTGAGGGGATAGATGCCGGGCACCACCAGCTGCACCGGCTCTATTTGTTCCAGCTGGCAAGTTATGTCCTATCGTTCGTGTTGCTGCTCTTTGTATTTCCGTCCCATCCGTCGATCGTCTTCGCCGCCGTCCTTCTCAGCCTCGGTTTCTTGCCGGGTTCAGTCTTCCATGCGCTCGACGTCGTCCGCCGGAACCGGAATCTGTTTTCAAGGAACTGGAGGTGGAAACCGCGGATCGCCCGGCGCCTGCTGCTGAGCTCGCTCGACTTCACCATCATCAGCCTCGGGATAGGAATTTTATATCAACTTGCTACCGGGCTCTTCGGCTTCTTGGCGGGGCCGGAGGCTGTAACCGAACTCGGAATATTCATGCGGCTGATGCAGTCCTATGGAGGGCTCATCATCGCCTATACGTATCCCCTCTCAAATATCGTCGCGACGAAGCTCAAGATGCGGGACGATTTGGCGGCCATGCGGATCGTGCGCCTCAGTGGGGCGATGCTGCTGGCAGGATCTTGTTTGGCAGGAGCGGGCTTCTGGCTGTTCGGCAATCTTGCGCTGTCGATCTGGCTGCACACAACGATCGAACTTGATCATCTGTTTCTGACGGGGGCATCGTTGCTCATCGTTCTGAGTGCCTTGCAGTTCTTCTTCTCAGCCTTGCTTATCGGCACGTCCAATATCAGGGAAGCGGCGAGGCTGCAGGTATGGCAGTCGCTGGTCTATGTGCCGATTGCCTGCGTGTTCTTCAAGATCTGGGGCCAGGAGGGCGTTCTGCTCGCCATGGATGCCGTGATGTGTGTGGGTGTTGCTATCATGATCAGATTTGTCCGGGGCCACTCCGTGCTCCGGGCAGCGATCGCGTGATCGCAACTGGCGGACTTGCATTGCGATCTTGATGATCGCCATTCTGCAGGAAGCCGTCCCGCGAAGCGCTGATCGGACGGGTGAACGTCACATCGCGTAGCGTTCAGCGAACGACCACAGACGTCCCCGGAATATGTGGGTCGATCCCCTTGCGGGCGAGCTGAACCGCGAATAGTTGCCGGTTCTTGACAGGTACCGTGTCCATCCGGCTGACCAGTTGGCTCTGGTAAGGCTGGGCTGCGCCGAGGAATATCTCGATGGCCTCCGCATAGAGCTCGGTCCGCAGCAGCAGGCAGAATTCGTCGAGCACCTTGGACTGGAGCGCTTCGGGAAGGGCTGGAAAGATCGCAAAGGCGGCGCGGTTTCTGGGAATGGCGAGCCAGCCCTCGTTGGGGCCGACCTGGTAGGACATGTCCAGATAGCGGATGTATTCCTGCCTGAGACCTGTCCGGAGGCTTTCGACCTGGAAGAGCGAAAACCAGAGATACGAATCCGAAGGCAGGCATGACAGCGCGTTCAGGAGGGAGCGCCGGCTGCGTTCGAGATCGGCGTCGATTGCCGACGATGCGTCGACCCTGCCTCTCGCGATGGCCAGATCGACGATCGAGGTGTCGTGGGCGGCCGCGGCGCCGCAGGGAATCAGATGGCCGGTTCCGCGATATAGCTCGAGCTTCTCTTCCAGCTGATCCAACGGGAAGGTCTCTCCGCGAACAATGCGGTTCGCGAATTGCTCCAACGGCAGTTGTCGCCAAAAGGTCGGCAACGTGATGGCTGACCAGGCCACCCCGGCCAGTCCGAGGACAGCCGCAAGCAGAGAAGCGACGCCAGTCGCCGCTGCACCGGTGAAATCGGCACTCTTCAACGATCTAGCTCGGCTGCGAGTACTTGGGATCGTAGTAGTAGCTCGTCCCGTATCCTTCGTACCGCTTCAAAAGATTGGTGTCGGCCTTGTTCATGACCACACCAAGCAGGTTCTCACGAACCGGCCGGGCGTTCGCCAACGCTCGCTCGAGGACATCGATATTGGTCTTCCCCCACTCGAGCACCAGGAGATAGGTGGGAATGAAATGTCCGGTGGCGCGGACATCGATCACCGGCGCCAGCGGCGAGAGGTCGATGATGACGTAGTCGTACATGTTGCTGAAGCGCTCGATGAGCGCTCGCATGCCTTCGGAGGCGAGGATCTCGCTGGTGTGCGCAATCGGGGTATGGATCACCGCGGGCAGGAAATCCACGCCGGTCGTGCTCTCCCGAAGAACGACGTCTTCGAACTTGCGTTCCCCAAGGACAACCTCGACGAGGCCGGCCGCGGCGTTCGGCGTCATCAACTTTGTGAGCGACGGATTCCGGAGATCCGCGTCGATCAAGATGACCTTGTGCCCGGACTGCGCGCTGAGCAACGCAAGGCCCGCGGCCGTGGTCGACTTCCCCTCGCCGGGAAGCGCCGAGGAAAGGCCCACGACGCGGCCGCTGCGCAGTCGGCTATTGAGGTCTATCGCGGACTTTATCGATCGGATGCCCTCGGCGTATCTGGAGAACGGCGAACTGACCACGGTCCAGAAAGCTCCAACCTCGGCCCGCATCTCATGCGGCGACGGAGGGCTGTCATTGGGCTGCAGAGCCGGCGCCGGAAGCACGGGAAGGGTCGCGAGGCAATCCGCTCCCAGCAGCCGCTCGACCTGATCGCTGGTGCGTACCACGCGATCGGACAGGTCCCTCATGAGGCCGATGCCGAAGCCCAGCATCAGGCCGCCGGCGCACGCCATCGAGAGAACGAGAACGGTCTTGGGACTGCTGCGCTTGGACGGCCGGCCCGCGCTCGATATGATACGGGCCTCCGTGATCGGGAACGATTGCTGCTGAATGGATTCAGTATAGCGCTGCAGGAAGGTTTCGTACATCGAACGGTAGGTCTGGGAGTTGCTCTCGAGCTCCTTCAGCTGGACCTGGGCCTGGCCACCGATTTGAGAGCGGGCGACCGCGGCATCGAGCGCGCGTTGGGCCTCATCCTCGCGCTGCTTGGCGATCTCGTAGTCGCTCTTGTAGGTCTCGGCGAGGCGACCGAGCTCGGCGGTGATCGACTTGGCGATCTCGCGCATCTGGTTACGCAGGTTGACTGCCGCCAGATGGTTAGTGCCGTACTTCGCCGAAAGGTCGGCTTCCCGGTTGGCTATCTCCAGGTATTGGGATCTCAGCTTGCTGACGACGTCGCTTCGCAGAGTGTCCGTTACCGTTGCGTCGCGAACGTCCGATTTCATGACCTGCTCGATGCGATCGAGGCGTGCACGCGCGTCCGCGGTGACCGTCCGTGCTGCGAGCAGCTGGCTGTTGAGCTCTGCGACCTGCTGTTCGGAAATCGACCGTCCGCCGGCATCGACGATGTTGTTCTTGCTTTTGAAGTCGACGATCGACCGATCGGCGGAGATCGCCTGCTGCTTCAGCTCCTGGATACGGCTGGAAAGCCAGTCGCCCGCGCGGCGCGCCGACTGATACTTAGCGTCGAGCTGATCGTTGATGTAGGCCTCGGCGACGGCATTGGCCACCTGGGCAGCCCGCCCCGGCAAGGCGGAGCGGTACGCTATCTCGATCACGTAGGTAACGCCTACGCGCTTCGCCGAGAGATTGTTCGAGAACTCGCGCAAGGCGCGCCGCTCGATCTCGTCCTGGGACTCATCGCCGGGTTCGAAGAGCTGGTAGAAATAGTAGAGGAGATTGCCGACGAAGCCTCCGCCATAGCGGAAGAATTCGGGCTCTTGCGCCAGATGCAAGTCGCGGATCACCGATCGCGCAATGTTGTCGGACTTGATCAGTTCGAGCTGACTGTCCACGGCCGGCGAGTCCACGGGGACTTCGGTAAAGAGGGAATTCTGCGACGAGTAGGGCTGAAGCTTTCGCGTGTCGATGATGATCGTCGCCTGCGCGGTGTAGGTCGATCGGACCACCACGAGATAAGCGGCACCCAAGGCGAGGGTGATCAGCATCGTGACCAGGAAGATCGGATACTGGCGACGAACGAAACCGAGGGCAGCCGCAAACATCTGATCGGGCGACACGTAGTCCGCGCGTTCGATCTCGCGTTCCTCGGGCTTCAAGAGCTGGAGCATTTTGGGATCATTGTGATGCGGCAAGCCAAAACGGCCGCCTGTTTCGCAAGCAGTCGCTCACTCCGGCCTGAGCCGGTATGTAGCCAATGCCGGATTTACCCGGCATTGCTCTCACGGACTCACTGAACTCGAAACGACGCCGGAATTCGAGAACGTACTGCCCAGGCCGGTCACACTCGACGTGTAGCTGAACAGCGGCGTGTTGGTGCCGCTTCCGCCGATCGGCTGCGGGCCGCCGCCCCCACCACCGCCGAACTGCAGCGGATTGGTTTGACCTCCGCCAGCGCCACCGCCACCACCGCCGCCGCCTGCGGCTCCGATCGGTCGGTCGCCAGCGCCGGCGGCGAAGGCCAGAACGACGTCCTGGTCCTTGGTGTTGAGAATCGCCTGTTGGATTTCTGTCGCAAGACCGGGGTTGGTTCGGACGATGACCTTGGCAGCCTGCGCCAGGCCGGCGCCGATGGCCGCCTTCTGGTCCTTGTTGGCGTTCGCGATCAAGTTGATGATCGGCTGAAGCGTGGCGGGGTCACCCGAGACCAGGTCGCGAACGGAGCTGACGAGTTCGGCGCCGCCGCTGGGATTCTTGGCAAGAAGCTCTGCCGGGTTGCTCAGGAATTGAGCTGTGGCTTGAGGCGAACGCTGGGCCGACGCCGGTGTCGGGGCCTGAGCGGCTACGCACAATGCGAGAATCGCAAACGCAGCGACGCCCGTGATTTGTTGTTTAAAAGCGATTTGGAACATACCATGAACCCTTCCAAAAATATAACGATATCTTAACCGCATAGCCCCCCAACATCAACGTCAGTCGGGGCTTTCCGAACTTTGGTTCACTTCAAAGTTAACCGCCTCAGCCTGCTCTACCGTTGGCTTCTGTGTCTGCGCGAGAGCGGCACCAAGCAGAACAATCACGGTCCCGGCGTAGGCAGGGATTTGCAGTGAAAAATCAATGAGGGAGTGCAACACGGCGACCGTTGAGACGGCCAGGGCGGCGCGCGGCAGCGTACGGGAGCGTCGAGGATCGAGGCAGGCGCGCAGCAGCACCGCCATCGCGCCGATCCAGGCCAGGACGACGATGCCCGCCAAGACTAGGCCGCCCTCTGCGGCAATCTCAAGGGCGACGTTATGGGCCCGATCCCACACACCCCAGCCTGAAATCTGGCTGCTCCGATAGGCGGCGAAGCTCCAGCGGAACGAGCCCAAACCGCTCCCGAGCCATGGAAAATCCGAAATCATGCGCAGGACCGAGGCCACGACGCTGGCCCGTCCACCGCCGGTTGTGCCTTCGGTTTCCAACCGTTCGCCCAAACCGCTATCGAAGATTTGGTAGATCGCCAGGATGACGACGACGGCAGCGCCGAAGGCCAGCCATTTGCGAAGCCTGGGCGACATCTCCGATCTGAAATTCAGCCCAAAGGCCACGAGCAGGCCGACAAAGCTGCACGCCACCCCGGCACGCGAACCGGTTAGGACCAGTGCCAGCAAGCAAACGCAAAAAAAGCTGCCCGGCACCGCAAGTACACGCCAATTCACGCGGGTGGTCGGTGGGCGGCGGCGTTTGCCGGGACGGCGCTTCCTGCGCAGATTGAGGCGCCGGAACGCGAGCAGTAGCCACACAATGGCAATCGACCCGAAATAGACCGCCGCCGCATTGCGGTTCGTGAACGTTCCGGTGAGATTGCCGACATAGGCGATCTTCTCGTGCCATAGCACGAGGTTGGGTTCGAGCGCGTAGGAGCAAATCGCGTAAACCGCATAGAGGCCACCGGACCAAGCGATCGTGCGGAACAGACGGCGCGAGAGCGTTTCGTCGCCGCCGCAGATGTAGCCTCCCGTGAACAGCAGCAGATTCAGAAGCGGCGCGCCGATCGCGAGATAAGGCTGTCCCTTGGCGATCGACGCGCTGGCCTCCAGCGGCATTCCCAGAATCTGGCTGGCCAGGGCCCAGATTGGATGGGCCAGGGAATCGGACGGCGCTCGAACCACGACCTGAAGGTGGAGGATGGTCGCATAGCTCGCGACGCCGACGGCAATGATGGCTGCGAGAAACAGCGGTGAAGCGATGGCCGGCGGCCGCAGCGCAAGCCCGACCACCGCTATGCCCACCAGGCCGCACCAAAGGGAAATGGCGACGGAGGACACCGATGCAAACGGGAAAGGCAAAATGGCCACGACCGCGAACAGCAGCGCAGCAAACGCATCCGAAATCTGCCGCGGCTTGAGGACGACCATCGCCGTCTCCAAGACGACGATGTATCGCCGGTCGCTCCGCACGCGGATCAGGGACCCGTTACGACCAGATTCCGAAGCGCCGCACCATTGTAGGCTGCAACTATCGGATCGTTGACCGTTGCGGTGACCAGCCTGATGTACGTCATCAGCTTCGCCGATTCCACCGCTGGAGCATTCGACGTATACAGAACGTCCTTGTTCCGGATCAGCACCTTCGTCGCCAGGAAGTACGTCGACGGGTCGCGCATATTGAAATTATACACGATCGGGATGATCGGCGTCGTGAAACGGCTCACGTCGACGCCCATCATCGCGGCAATTTCGCGCCGCTCACCGCGATAGAGGAAGATCGCTCCGGGATCAGCCAGCGTATCGTTCAGGCCGCCTGCCTTACCCACGGCCTCGGCCACCGAAATTCGCCAGGCGTCGAAATTGAACTGCCCCTGCTGGCCGGTCGCACCAAACGCCACGAACGTCTGCGGCTCACGATAGACGTAAACCGTATCGTTCGGATGGACCCAGATATTGTTCGACGGCTCGTACACCAGCGACCCAAATGGCACCGTCGCCTGCTTGCCGTTGCGCTCGAGCATGACCCAAGTGTCGAAGCCTTGTCCCTTGGGGCCACCGGCACGAGTGATCGCATCGAGCAAGCGCTCGCCAGCAGCGTTTGCGGGATAGCGAACCGGATTGTTCACTTCGCCGAGAACGCTGATGAGCGACGTCCGCTGATCGATGAGGGCGACCACTGCCTGCGGCTCGATCGCGCGATTCTTCAGCGCATCCGCAATCGCCTGCTGGACTTCGGAAGGCGTCCGCCCTTGCGCGCGGACAGCGCCGGCGTAAGGAACCGAAATATTGCCGTTGTGGTCTACCGTCTGATTAGGCAGAGCAATGAAGTTGCCGGGTCGAACACCCGCTTCAACCGGGATGAACAGGCCGCCTGCGGCTGCCTCAAAGATGGTCACGCTGACGACGTCGCCGACGCCAAATCTGATTTCGCGGGGGGGCTGACGATCGGGATAGGTAACCGTCAGCTTGCCGGTATTGCGCGCCAGCACGGACACGACGTCTGAATTGACGCGGACCAGCGCATACGGAAGGCTGTTTTCATCGACCGGCGTCTCGCTTTTTACAGCTTGGCTGGACGGCCCCGACGTCGGCAAATAGCTGCACCCGGCCAAGGCAATCGTGGCGCTAAGGGCTATTCCGGCAAAAAACTTGATTTTAAAAAAAGTCCCCATGCTTTCGGAACTATCATGGGCTCAGCGCAATCTCTAAGCGAATCTACGTTGGGTCCGATTTTTGGGCCACGGTAGTTGCTGATCTGCAACGATCTTGCGAGGGTTTAACCGGCATTTAACCAAGCTTCGCAGACCAGCGCAATTTTGATCGCTGGCTACGAAGGCATCGTTACGGCGGGAAGGCGGACAGGCGGCGGATTTGGCGAACCTCACCCTGGTGATAGAGAATCACCGGCTCGAGCCGGAACCGGCGTAGCCGCCCTTCGATTGAGAGCTATTGGAGTTTCCGAACGGGCTTGTGAACGGGCTGCCAAATCCGGTGCTGACGCCCTGGTTGGTTCTCACCGCCGAATTCGGCCCTCCCGAGACCGCCGATCCGCTCTGGCGTTGCTGCGTCACGGTCTGGGTCGGGGTTTGCGATACGCCCTGCGCCATTGCGCCCCCTCCGGACAGCAACAACAGAGTCAGCACGGCTGTTCCGTGTCTCATGAAATACTCCTTCCAATTTCCCGGATCGTTGCAACGACCGGGAATTGTCTCACGCCGCCGCGACGGCGAGAAATTCCGGCCGGCATTGCGTTAGCTGCCAAAAGTGTTCGAAAACAGCAAATGGACCGGCGCGCTCAGTATAGGTGTGATGGACGTGACGCGCCAGATCCCCTTGGGGACCGACGTAGACAACCGCCTTTTCCCCGAAATTAGTCAGGCAGGCGACCCCATAGGGTGTTCTGCTGTCGCGCTCCATCGGAACTGGATAGACGAACTCGGCCAGCGCCGCCTCGACCTTCGTCCCGATCATGGTCTGGAATATCTCCTTTTGATCTGTGACGACGGCATGAAGCGCATCGATGGATCTCGCGGGATCGTCGTCGGTCGCAGCGAGCATCGCTGCTGCTCCACCCGGCGATCCCGACGTCCAATCGAGAACCGCACCAAGGTACCGTGGCGGACGGTCCAACCGGACGACCCCATACGCAGCATGAGCCAGTCCCATTCCCCCGCCCGTCACAACCCATTTCCCCTTCGAAATCATGCTGCCGACCGTGCCAATCCTGCGGATGACCTGCCCTGTCGGCGAGGCTCCGAGATTCGGGGAGTCCGGACGGTCGAAGTCGTCGAAGAAGGCTTTGGCGGGGCGGCTCAACGAGGCGCCGTCTGAAACCTTCGCGCCGAATAAAGTCAGTCTCGCGATAGTCGAATTCCAGCTGCCGCTTACGCCGCTGCCCAGTCTGGCGAGCTTCAATCTCGCGGGCATTTCGCAATCGATCGTCTTGAGAGCCTTTCCATTGAGCGACACCGCGAGTCCACCGGCGCCCTGAATCAAGCAAACGGTAAACCGCATCAGCGGCGGCACGACACCGAGCCGAACTTCGCTCGAGGTACCCTTGCTCACGACGGTCACATAGAGAACCCTCTCGCGCTGCCGGATCTCGACATAGTTGTCCGGATCGGCGTACTCGCACCATAGCGAGCCCGCCCCCACAAATCTCGGCGCATCGGCCGTAATGAGGACCGAACGTTCGACATGCGAGAGATAGCCCTCGGCGTCGGCCAGCAGGACGTCGTCGGCCTTGCGCGATGTCGCGCAAAACGTCGACCGCCAGCCACGTTGCTCCAGCTGAGGCGAGTGGAGCTCGAATGTGGCGTCGAACCGCGCTTGCGTCGTCACTCGCAGCGCAAGACTCGCAAACCCGTCGTCGGGGGCTACCGAGCGAACTTGTTCCCACCACGGCTTGTCGCTCTGCATCAATTGAATCGGGACGGCGGCTGGCGGGATGGCCGATCCGTCCGACTTCAGCGGCAGGATGCAGAGCTCTACCTTGGTCACCCCGCCCGCGTCGCGATTTGCCGACCGCAAGGCAATGGATCCCGTGAGCAACTCGCCGCGCTTGACTGCGAAGTGCCGGTTGGCAGCCATCACAACATAGAACTGGCCGGCGCCGTCTCCTCGCAGTTGCAGGCGACCGGACGTCGCGTTGAGCTTGGTGAAGGTGACGACCTGGCCGGCCATCGGCGTAACCTGCCATCCCGACGGAAGTGCTGCTTCCGCCGAAAAGCCGGCGTCCTCAACGCCGTTCAGAGCTGCTTCCTCGATCATGATGCCGGCCGGATCGCCGAATACCTCATGATCCATGTAGCGCAGACTGCCACGAAGGACGCGCGTGTGCAGGTCCGATGCCGTTCGATCGAGAAAGTTGAGATCTGCAAGCGGCGTCGGGGTCTGCTCGGCGGCGCCGGCCTGGCTGTAAAACAGCGCAAATAAAGCAGAGCCTAAAATCTCCCTGCGTGTAGGCATCTCTCAGGCTCCAGATGGTGGCACTCGATACTGGCAGACCGGCTCCCCCTCGGCAAGATTTGCGCGGCACAGCGCGGTCGGACGCGTTCGCGCTTTCCGGATCGATCGCGAATTGCGTCCCAGCGCGGCCGGCAGGCTTCACTGCCTCCGCCCTCCCCTCAGGAAGGCGCGCCACTGCTCCCTCTACAGATGCAGCATGAAAGTGTCGTGGGTGTGGGTGTAGCCCATAGCTTCCGCGATCGAGTGAATGTCGAAATGCGCATCCTGCGCAGTCGAACTCGTGTACCAATCAAGCTGCACCTCGTGGAATGGCAGCGGGGTGTGGCCATCATACGGGCTTGCGCTGCCGGCGGCCGCGGACGGATGGAAAACAAATCCGTCGCCGACCTGGCTCACTGTAGCGGCTTGATTCGGCATCGACAGCGTCTGCGGAGCGACGTTCGTCGCGGGAGGGTCGATGACAAATGTGCCGCCGTGTCCGTCACTGGACAGGGCGAACGTCATTCGCGTGTAGTCGCCCGTCAGATTGAGATGCGCAGTATGGTTTTGCGCGTCGGTGACCGTCAGCACGCCGCCCGAGGTATTTCCGATATACGAAACCCGGGTGCCGGCGCTGAACGCGATATCCCTCAGGTCGAGGATATCCGAGGCGTTCGGGTCGCCATTGCCCGAAAGGCCCAGGATATTTCCGGTGAACTTGCTGGACTGATCCAGGATCAGCATGCCCGTGTTCTTGCTGAATGTGATCGCGCCCGTCGCGGCGCCGGCGAGCTCGAGGCTGCCTCCGGCATCGATCGTAAGCTGCAGGCTGACGCTGGTCGCGACCGTGCCGGCCTTCGGGCCGATCATACCGTCGCCGTTCAGATCCTGATGCATCGTCGTCTCCAGCGCGAGCAGTGACGTGCTCGAGCCGGAGACCGAGCCGGCAACGGTCGACAGGAAGTTGCCGTTCGCATCGGTGGCCACGACAGTATACAGGCCGGTGCCGGCATCCTTCCACGCGACATCGTACCCGGTCGACGTCTTTTCGGCACCGATGAAATTGTAGCTGGGGAATTGCTCCAAGCTGACTGCGGCGCCCGCCAGTTTGAACACGACATCGGTGCTGCCTGTGACAAAGTGGAGGCTGTTTCCAACCTGCTCGAGGATCGTGCTGCCCGACGTCTCGATGATCTTGACGGGCAGGCCGATCGTGCCGTCGCCGTTCAGATCCTGATGCATCGTCGACTCCAGCGATCGAAGCGCATCGCTCGGACCGGAGACCGGGCCGGCGATGGTCGACAGGAAGTTGCCGTTCGCATCGGTGGCCACGACCGTGTAAAGGCCAGTGCCGGCATCCTTCCAGGCGAGGTCGTAGCCGGCCGCCGTCTTCTCGGCGCCGATGAAATTGTAGCTGGGAAACTGATCCGTGCTAACCGCGGCACCCGCCAGTTTGAATACGACGTCGGTGCTGCCTGTGACGAAGTGGAGGTTGCTTCCGACCTGCTCCAGGATCGTGCTTCCCGCGCTTTCGATGACCTTGGTCTGGAGAACATTGGATTGCACGCTCGTGTTGCCGGCTGCGTCAGTCGCAGTCACCGAGAACGAGTGGGGGCCGGAGGAAAGCGATCCGACGTTGATGCTCCAAGTGCCGTCGCTCTTGGCCTTTCCGGAGCCGATCAGGGTGGTGCCGTCGTAGAGCGCGATGGTCGCGCCGGCTTCGGCAGTACCGGAAACCGCGGATTGGGCCAGCGTAAACGTCACAACGACAGGCTGGGCTGGAGCCACGGTGTCGATCGTCACGGTAAGCGACGTAGAGGCAGAGCTGACGTTGCCAGCAGCGTCCATCGCCTTGGCTGTGAACGAGTGGTTGCCATCGCTCAATGTTGCCGTCGCGAAAGACCAGGCGCCGGTCTTGTCAGCAACCACCGTGCCGACCTGCGTCGTTCCGTCGAAGATCTGGACCGTGCTGCTGGCCTCTGCGGTGCCGCTCAGCGTAATGTGGTTCTGGTTAGTGATGCCGTCGCCGACCGTTGCACTGTCCGGCGTGAATGAAGCAATGCTCGGGGCCGTGGGCGCGGTGGTGTCGACCGTCACCGTGAGTGCGGTCGACGTCGTGACGTTGCCGCTCTGATCCGTCGTCGTCGCGGTGAAGGGATGAATCCCGTCGGTCAGATTTGCCGCGACGAACGACCATTTTCCCGTGCTGTCGGTCACCGCCGTGCCAAGCTTGGTCGAGCCGTCGAAGATCTGGACCGTCGTACCGACGGCGGCCGAACCCGACAGGGTAATCTGCTTCGCGTTGGTGATGCCGTCGCCGGTGATGTTGCTGTCGGGCGAGAACGAGTTGATCTGAACGACAGGCGGTTTGGCGGAATAGGCGCGGATATAGTCGATGAGCATGTCGCCGCCGACCGGCGCACTGGGGTCGGTGATGGCCGGCCCGTACAGCGCCAGGTCGGCGATCATATACATTGGGGTGTGCATGTCGGATGGAGTGGCAATCTGGAAGGTCTTCACTCCGTCGACGTACCAGGTGATCGTATCGGCCTCCCAATCCATGCCGTAGGTGTGGAATCCAGTCGCCATCGTCGGGATGGAGACTCCGTCCTGCTGGAGCTGCATGCTGCCCGTCGCAGAACTGTGCGATGTCATGTAGTCGATGGTCGGGTTGTTGCCGAGCGACTCCATGATGTCCAGCTCTTGAGCCGGCACGGTCCCGAGCAGCGCGTTGTTCGTGGGCAGCAGCCAGAATGCGGGCCAGAGCCCCTGGCCGGCAGGTAGCTCGGCCCTCATCTCGAAGTAGCCGTAGAGCTGCGAGAAGGAGTGATAGGTCGTGATCATGCCCGACGTGTACTGGGCATTGTTGATGTAGGGCTGGATCGCGGGAGCTGCGGGGCCCGCATGAAGATCGAGGATGCCGTTGCTCACGGTCCACGGCGTCACCGAACTCGTCGGTGCATAATTGCTGTTGATGTACCAGTTGACCTCCTGGTTGCCACTAATGTTGATGCCGTTGGCAGCCGCCCACCAATAGGTCGAATCCCAGGTGCCGCTCGTACCGTTCCACAGGCTGAGCGAGTTGAAATCGTCCGAAAACGTGAGTGTGGCCGTTCCAGCGAGATTTTTCGGATCGATCGACATAGCGCTCTCCTCAGCTGGGAAATTGCTATGGCATCGCCGGTTCTCCTGAATTTAATGGCTGGATACGAGTTGTTTTGGTAATTAAGGTGCCCCTGCGAGTACCGCTAAAATTAGACGTATCGGCAGCAATGGTTCTTGACCGACGGTGGCGGGCGCATTTCAGCAAGGTTAATTCGACGCGAACCTGAAGAACGGGACAGCGGCTGCCTCTCCACATTCGACAGCGGCATCTGGGTCCGCAGTTGCAGACATCTCCATCGCAGATGAAGCGGCCTATCCACGAATCGACGCGAACGTTGGATGTCGGACGGGTTCTCATCTCTCGGGCTGAGATGATCCAGTGCTGACGCGAGCCCGGACCTGTCCTGACCTGCTCTCACGCCGCATGCGTGTGGTACCCGACCCAACGTGGGAAACTCGGGATTGCGATAGTCGGTAGGACCCGTGGCCCAAGCGAGATTTCCCTGCACTTTGCCCGGGCAAACGAAAGAGACTTTTCCGACCCCCGTAAGATTCCGTGGTCCGACAGCGCATCGCCTGGTTGCTTTGCCCGTAGATTTTCGGGTGCTCGAACGGCAGTTCCCTGAAGAGGGAGACGCAATGGACCTTAACGCGGCAGAGAATTAATGCATATCTGGTCAGACCAGCATCCCGGGCATTGCAAAGTTGTCCCGCTTGGGAACCCTTCGCATCTTCATCATTAATATGCTCGTTCGGTTACAACCGACCGTCGTATTGGTAGGAAGTATTGCAACGGCGCCCGGCTGGGCTTCGGACACCGGAGACCACAATATTGCAAGGCCCTGCGGCGGCCGTGAAGCATTCGGATTTCAGTAGGCAAGGGTTCATTTATGTCGGGGGGATTTTTCTACGATCTGACTGGAAGGCGGGTCTTCGTAGCCGGCCATCGCGGAATGGTGGGCTCGGCCATCATGCGCCGCCTCGCGTCCGAGAGCTGTACCCTCCTTTATGCCGATCGCGGAGAGCTCGACCTTGCGAAGGAGCAACCGACATTGCGTTGGCTCGAGGTAAATCGTCCGGACGTCGTGATCCATGCCGCCGCCAAGGTCGGCGGCATTGCCGCCAACAGTAATTTCCCCGTCGATTTTCTCTGCGACAATCTCGCGGTCGAGCTCAACGTGATCCGCGCAAGTCATGCAATCGGCGTTGGGCGCCTGCTGTTTCTCGGCTCGTCCTGCATCTACCCCAAGCACGCCAGGCAGCCGATCGCGGAAACCGAATTGCTGACGGGGCCGCTCGAGCCGACCAACGAATGGTACGCAATCGCCAAGATTGCCGGCCTCAAGATCTGTCAGGCACACCGGCGGCAACATGGTGACGATTTCATATCGGTCATGCCGACCAACCTCTATGGCCGCGGCGACAATTATCATCCAGCGCACAGTCACGTGCCGGCGGCGCTGATACGACGCTTCCACGAGGCCAAGCTGGCAGGAACCCGTACCGTATCCGTCTGGGGCACGGGTAGCCCGCTTCGCGAGTTTCTAAATGTCGACGACTTCGCTGATGCGTGCGTCTTTCTCTTGAAGAACTACTCGAATGAACTGCCCATCAATGTCGGCAGTGGTGACGAAGTCTCTATCGCCGATTTTGCCGCCATGGTAGCGGAAGTCGTGGGCTATACGGGCAAGTTGGTTTTTGATACGTCCAAGCCGGACGGCACGCCCCGCAAGCTCCTCGACAGTTCGCGGATTCGCCAACTGGGCTGGCGTTCGACTACCCTGCTACCGATCGGGCTGGCGGGAGCATATGAGGACTTTCTGAAGGGCTACGGTCGTCATTTGGAATGCAATTCCGGCGACTGACGAGATCAACGCTTTTTCGAGACGTGAATTTTCGATTCCAGTTTTAGAAGTTGGACTGTACTTGATGCGTGTTCTGTTGGTCGGAATCAACTATGCGCCCGATTTGATCGGCGTCGCAAAATACAACACGGAGCTCTGCGAAAGCCTTGTGGCCGACGGGCACGAGGTCCGTGTGATCACTGCGCCGCCCTACTATCCTGCCTGGCGAATCCCGACCGGCTTCGACAGTCGCTATTTCAGGGCTCGAAACGCCAACGGTGTCGAGATCACCCGCACCCCGATATACGTGCCGCGGAAGCCGACGGGGGCGAAAAGGCTGCTGCACCATGCCTCGTTTGCGTTGACGAGCGCACTGCCGATGCTGACGAAGGCGCTCGAATGGCGGCCCGACGTCATGCTGTCCACCGCTCCCTCCCTGATGTCGTCCGCGCTCGTCTCGTTCGTCGCGCGGCGGATCGGTGTGAAGTCCTGGCTCCATGTGCAGGATTTCGAGGTTGATGCCGCCTTTGATCTCGGACTGCTTCGAAACGGCGCGCTTCGCAGCCTGATGCTCGGGGCCGAATCTCGCATCCTTCGGTCGTTCGACCGGGTATCTTCGATTTCACCGCAGATGGTCGACCGGCTGCTGGCCAAGGGCGTTGCTGCGGAGCGGACCGTCGAGATCAGAAACTGGATCGACACGAGCGCCATCTTTCCTCGGTCGCGGCAGACCAGGTATCGGCGTGAATTCGGCATTGGCGAAAGCGATGTCGTCGGACTCTATTCGGGCACGATGTCGAACAAGCAGGGCCTCGATCTCGTGATCGAAGCCGCGTCCATCCTGCAAGAAAGTCATCCGGAAATTCATTTCATCCTCGCCGGAGAAGGGCCTGACAGGGCGAGGTTGCTCGATATGGCGGCCGGCCGTTCCAATGTTCATTTCCTCGGACTGCAACCCAACGAGAGCTTCAACGAGCTAATGGCGACGGCGGACATGCATCTCATTCCGCAGAAGGCAGAGGCGGCTGATCTGGTCCTGCCATCCAAGCTTGGGGCCGTGTTCGGCTCCGCCCGTCCGGTGATCGCGATGGCGACCGAAGGAACGGGGTTGGCCGAGGAGGTCAAGGGTGCCGGGATGGTCGTTTCCCCCGGCGACACGCGTGCTCTCGCCGATGCGATCTGCGCGCTTGCCCAGGATCAGGCGCTCTGCGCGGCGTTCGGCACCGAAGGACGGAAGCGCTCGCTCGAGCGTTGGGATCGTCGGGCCATCGTCGGGCGCTGGGCGCTTGAGATGAGCGCGATGCGACATGCACCGTCCGCGTCCGAAACGCAGGTGGCGATGACCGCCGGCGGGCCCGACGCCATCGCGGTGAAGGACGCCATCCGCCTGCCTTGACGGCATTGCGACAACAAGCGCCAGACGGCGTTCCGGGCTGCGGTCACTCGTGACGCGGATAATATCTGAAGCCGTGTTGCTTGATCAGTTCATCTCGCTTCGCTGCGGCCAGATCTTCCTGCACCATCTCGCGCACCAGGCTCTCGAACGAGGTCTTGGGCCACCAGCCAAGCTTCTCCTTCGCCTTGGAGGGATCGCCCAGGAGGGTCGCGACCTCCGAGGGACGGAAATAGCGCGGGTCGACGGACACGATGCACTTGCCTGTGGCAGCATCATAGCCCTTCTCGTCGACGCCCGTTCCTTCCCAGCGGATCCGCATCCCCACTTCGCCCGCGGCAACCTCGACGAAATGGCGAACCGAGTGCTGCACACCGGTCGCGATGACGAAGTCCTCCGGCGTATCCTGCTGCAGCATCAGCCATTGCATTTCGACATAGTCACGCGCATGCCCCCAGTCGCGGAGCGCGTCAAGATTGCCCAGATAAAGACGCTCCTGAAGGCCGAGGTGGATGCGGGCCAAGGCGCGTGTGATCTTTCGGGTGACAAAGGTTTCGCCCCGCACCGGAGACTCGTGATTGAACAGAATTCCGTTGCAGGCATAGATTCCGTACGCCTCACGATAATTCACCGTGATCCAGTAGGCGTAGAGCTTCGCAACGGCGTAAGGCGACCGCGGATAGAACGGAGTGGTCTCCTTCTGCGGGACTTCCTGCACCAGGCCATACAGTTCCGAGGTCGAGGCCTGGTAGAATTTGGACTTCTTCTCGAGCCCCACGATCCGAATCGCCTCGAGGAGTCGCAGTGTGCCGAGAGCGTCCGAATTCGCGGTATATTCCGGCTCTTCGAACGAAACCGCCACGTGACTTTGGGCGGCGAGATTGTAGATCTCGTCCGGCTGTACCTGGCCGACGATCCTGATCAGGCTGGAAGAGTCGGTCAAATCACCATAGTGCAGCCGGAACGAAGGATCCGGCTCGTGTGGATCGAGGTAGAGATGATCAATGCGGTCGGTGTTGAAAAGCGAGGTCCGTCGCTTGATGCCATGGACCTGATAGCCCTTCGCGAGCAGCAATTCGGCCAGATACGCCCCGTCTTGACCGGTTACGCCGGTTATTAATGCTCTTTTTTTCGTCATATGGCCTACTCAAAATATGATCCTCATATGTAGCCAAAATCGCCTTGCATGCGCAGTGCGCAGGTCGATCAGGGCGGCAATTATTGCAGCGTAAGATTAATCCTCCGGCGCGTACGTGCCGTGTCGGAAGCCGCCCCTAGACGGCACATCTGCAGACCCGACGTGAACGGGTTGCGCGATCGACCATTGCCTGTTCTGCACCCCGCGATAGGATCACGCCGCTGCAACGATGACGGCAGCAGGGAGGGTCACCATGCGCGCCGAACAGGAATTCAAGCGAGCCGCCCTCGCATTCTCGCTGGTGGCTCTCCTGCTTTTGCCAACCGAGACATCAGCCGTCACCGTTGAGGTGGCGAGGAAATGCAATGCGCTCGTTGCGAAGAACTTTCCACCACGTCAGCCCGGCAATCCGGCGGCGGGCAGCGCCAAAGGCAATGGACAGGCCGAACGCGACTATTTCAAGAAATGCGTCGACAATGGAGGCAACGCGGACGACGCCGCCGACAAGGACAAGAAATGATCGGATCTATGTCGGCATCGCATCGAGGCAGTCTTGCACGACTGCCAGGGCCATTCACGCGCCGACATGGTCGAGACGATCCCGCGAGTTCATAGCGTCGATGATCCGATCGATCGGCGAGATCGACGGTATCCCCCGATCAAGCCACCCGAGACGGCCAGGGCAAGTTGGCCTCCGTTGTTCGCGCCCGCTCTCGTTCGGCCGACCGCAGCAGGTTGCCGGTGTTTCGGACCACCAAACCAAGTCGTTGATAGCGTTGTGGCGCGACGTTCGCCTCCAAAAACAAAAACCCGGCAATCCATTCAGATTGCCGGGTTTCCGTACCGAAAAGCGGAGGCGCGCCATGACGATAATATTCGGTCTCGCCGATCCCGATGACCGCGACCCGGCCCCGCAGTGTCCGCTCCTCTCCCGCGCGCATTGTCACGGCTTGGTATCCTTTCCCGCTGGCCGGCCCCCGAAAGCTCTGCCCGCCGCGAGCTGCGCGATGCGTGCGTCGTCATAGCCGAGGAGTTCGCGCAGCACGTCCTCGGTGTGCTGGCCGACCGCCGGCGCCGCGACGGGATCGACGATCGGCGTCCGCGAATAGCGAATCGGCAGGTTCACATTCGGCACCCAGCCGATCGTCTCATGCGGAATCCTCGTGACGATCCCGCGCTCCCGCGCCTCGGGCGAACGGATCGCCTCGCCGACGCTGCGCAGCCGGCCGCAGGGCACGCCGGCCGCCCGCATCCGCGACTGCCAGTGTGACCAGGGCCGCCGGGCAAAGGCATCGCCGAGGATCGCGAACAACTCCTCACGCCGGCGGATCCGGTCAGGACCCGTCGCGTAGATCCCGGCTGCGGCGAGATCCTCCCGCTCGAGTACTTGCGCCATCAAGCGCTGGAATATCTTGTCATTGCCGCAATTAATATAGAACGAGCAATCGCTGGCCAGGAACACGCCCGACGGACAGGTGTCGGGACTGGTATTGCCGCTCCGCTTTGGATCGGCATTGTTGAACAGCGACTGCATGGTCGCGTACCCGGTCATCAGGACGGCATTCTCGAACAATGATACTTCGATGGCCTGGCCGAGGCCACTGCGCTCGCGCGCAAGCAGCGCGCCCAGGATCGCATTGCTCGCCATCATCGCGGTGCTGATGTCCATCACCGGCGACAAGGCCCGCACGCCCTCGCGGTCGGCGTAGCCGTTCATCGAGACGAAGCCGCTCTCGACCTGTGCGATCGGGTCGAAGCCGAGCCGGTCGGCAAACGGCCCGTCGCGGCCATAGGCCGACACCGCGCAATAGATGATCTCGGGCCTCAGCTTGCGGCAGCTCGCATAGTCGAGCCCGAGCCGAGCCATCACGCCGGCCGAGAAGTTCTCGACGACGACATCCGCCGTCGCGATCAGCTCGCGCGCGACCTGCAACCCCTCCGGGGATTTGAGATCGAGGGCGACACTGCGCTTGTTGCGGTTGGTCCACAGAAACGGAGCGCCGTGCCTGAGGTCCGGATGCACCGGAGGATACCGGCGCAGATCGTCGCCGCGGCCGGGCGCCTCGACCTTGATCACCTCAGCACCCATGTCGGCCAGGATCATGGTCGCGAACGGGCCCGCGATGAAGTGCGAGAGATCGACCACCCGGATTCCGTCAAGCGCCCTCGGCGCGCCGGCCGGACGAGGCGTGTGCTCAGGGAATTCGGCTTCAAGCTGATCCAGCATGTGAGGCATCCGTTCGTCTTGAGAGGGTTGATCCGGGTTCGCGGGCCGTCGTCGTCAATTGCCGGTCGGCGGAGCGACAGTTCAGAGATCGAGCACGAGCATGCGGGATTTGGCGCCTGAGCAACAGATCATGACGCTCCTGTTCGTCGCCTGCTCCTCCTCGCTCAGGAACTGATCGCGATGATCCGGCATGCCTTCGAGCACGCGCGTCTCGCACGTACCGCAGACCCCTTCGGTGCAGGCGTAGTTGGCGGCGATCCCGGCATCCAGCAGCGCATCGAGGATCGTCCTGCCGGGCTCGACCGTAATCGTGCGGTTGCTCCGCGCGAGCCTGACCACGAAGCCGCCCTCGGTGGCCGGCGCTTCCCGCGCCTTGAAATACTCGATATGCACGCGATCGGCGGGGCGATCCGCCGTGGCCGCCTCGAATGCCGCGAGCATGGGCAACGGCCCGCAACAATAAAGATGCGCGCGTGCCGGTGCGGCCCTGACGATGGCCGCGAGATCGAACACCCGTCCCGCTCGCTCGTCGTCGAAATCGACGTGCAGGCCGGCATCGGATCGAAACGTGCCGAGTTCGTCGAGAAACGCGGCCGCGGCGCGCGTTCGCGCGGCGTAGAACAGCTCCCAGCAACGTCCGAGCGCCACCAAGCGCCGGATCATCGACAGCAATGGCGTGATGCCGATGCCCCCGGCGATCAGGACCGAATGCTCGGCCTGTTCGCAAAGCGCGAAGTTATTGCGCGGGAGCGAGATGGTCATGATCTCCCCGACCTTGACGGTGTCGTGAACGAAGCGCGAGCCGCCACGGCTCTCGGCATCTCTATTGACCGCGATGACATAGCGATGCCGCTCGCGCTGATCGTTGACCAGCGAGTAGCTGCGGACCATGCCGTTCGGCAGGTGCAGGTCGATATGGCTGCCCGCCGTGAACGGCGCCAGTTCGCCGCCCGTCCGCGCCACCAGCTCGTAGGAATTGATCCGTTCAGCCTCGTAGCTGATGCGCTTGACCAGCACCTGCTGCGTGCCGGCCATATGGTTAGATGCGCTCACAGCTCGTACCCGAAATCGGCGCCGAGCTGCGCCCGCATGAAGGGCGCACCGACGTCGACCCAGGAGTCCTCCGGCGGCAGCCGCAGCGACACCGCGCGCACCATGAATACGTCGGGATCCGACACGCCCCTCGGCCTGATCGCGTGATCGCGATAGGCACCGAGCGCCTCGAGAATGAAACGCCGCGTCATCGCGATGCCGGTATCGCTCGAGCAGAGCGTCTCCCTGGTGCGATCGAAGATCGGTGAAACGCCGCTCTGACAGGCGCCGTCCTGCACCCAGAGCCCCGGCAGGCCGGAGAACCAGGTGGTGCGCTGCGCTTCGTAGTCGAACTGAAAGCCGTTCTGCGGATTGTATTTGGTCCAGTAGCCGGCATACGGCACCGTCACCGGGTGCTGCACCAGCGCATGGCGGCTGGCGTGGCCGCTTTCGCGGCCCTTGTGCCCCTCCGCGAACACCTGCCGTGTTTTCTCCAGCAACGGCTCCGACGGATGATAGGAGAACATGATGCAGAGCGTGTTCTCGTCATCGATCGGCACCCAGGCATGCCCACTCAGATCCGGGAACGGCGACAGCGGCGGCACCAGCGTGTAGAACGGCAGCAAGAACTGGTTGACCCGCCAGTACAGCGTGTTGGCATCGTAGTTGCGCCGCGCGGCAATGCTCATGCCGAAATCCTGCTTGATGCATTCGAAGGTCGGGCGCAGGTCGCGCTTCTGGATCCAGGCGCTGGTCGTGCCCTGGGCGTCGAGCCGCCCATGCAGCAGCGGCGCGTGCGCCGAGTCGATCTCGCCTTCCACCGCCTGCAGCCAGTTGCACTCCTGGACGCGGAGCGAGATGTGCACCTGTTCGGCCGGCACCAGATTCCATTCGAGGTTCGGCAGCGGCGGCAGCTCGGCGTGATCCGGGCCCATATAGGTCCAGATCATCCCGTTGCGCTCCCTGCAGGGATAGGCCTTGATCCGCACCCGCTCCTTGAGGCGGCTGCGCACTGGCTCCGCCGGCATATCCGTCACCGCGCCGGTGGCGTCGAACTTCCAGCCGTGATAGACGCAGCGCAGCCCGCAATCCTCGTTTCGTGCGAAGACCAGCGGCGCGCCGCGATGCGGGCAGGCCTGGTCGACCAGCCCGACGCGGCCCTCGGTGTCGCGGAAGGCGACCAGATCCTCGCCGAGCAACCGAATGCGCTTCGGTTGACCGTCCTTGTCGAGATCCGTCGACGGCAGGAACGGAATCCAGTACAGCCGGAAGAGATCGCCGAGCGGCGTGCCCTTGCTGACCCTCACAAGGCGTTCATTGTCTTCGTGCGAGAGCATGGGTTTGCCTCCTTCAATTGCGGGTGGCCGGTCCCGCCGCGCCGCCCAGCAGAACGGCCACGCGGTCGGAGAGCCCGAGATCCTGTGCGGTCCAAAGCGGATCGGATGCAGCGAGCGGCTGGCGTGGAATGGGAGGCTGCTTGCCCTCCTCCACCAGGCCGACGATCAATTCGATGCGGCGCCGCTCGAGCTCGCGTAAAGCGTCCTCGACGACGGCAGCCTCCGCCGCGCATCCCGGCAGTTCGGGATAGGCGAGCCGAACCCGCCACTGCCCCGGCTCGGTTTCGACCGCTTCGGCCTCAAGCAGATAGGGAATCGACAGCAGCTCACGCAGGTCCAAGTTCAACCTCCCTGCACGACGTCTTTCGCATCGCATATAATACGTATACGTACTACATAGCCGAGAAGCTGACAAGAGCCGAGCGCAATTGCATCGACCCGTGAACAAGACTGGACGGTGGTTCAGCGCAGGGTTGAGGGCGTCAGGCCAAGCTGCTAACGGCTAAGGCGAATTCGCAAAATCCCGGCTGGGACCGAACGAGACAGCATGGCAGTCGACAGGGCACCGAAGAGTGGTTCGGCCGCAGACATTGCGCGCGAATGGCAACTGGAAGGCGGCGTCGGATTTCTGCTGCGGCTGCTGGAGGCGCGCTACGACGGGCTCTATCAAAGCATGACGCGTCAGAGCGACATCACGCCGCGGCAGTTCGGCGTGCTGATGGCGCTGTATCAGCTGGGTCCCCTCACCCCCTCCGTGCTGGCGGAGCGGATCAGCTGCGACCGCAACACGCTTAGCGAAATGCTGAAGCGGATGGTCGCGCGCCGGCTGGTCGCAAAGAAGGACAATCCGGACGACCGCCGCTCGCTTCAGGTGCAGATCACTGCCAAGGGTGAGGAAGCGCTACTGGCCGTGATCCCGGCAGCGGCCGAGTTGCAGAACATCATGCTGGCGCCCCTGCGCAAGGAAGACCGCGCGCATTTCCTGAAATGCCTGCTGGCGATCGCGAAGGCACCGCCGCCCGACGCACCATCCGATCGTTGAGCCCCACTTAGGCCGCAGGCTTGCCAAACGTCCCCGCAGCAGCAAGCGCCGCGATGGCGTCGGGCGACAGTCCCAGAATCCGCGACAGCACGTCATCGCGCTGCGCGCCGATCCCGGGCACCTGACGACCGATCGGGGTATCGGCCCCGGACATCTGCCAAGGCGCGCTGACGCCGACGAAGTCACCGGCACCATCCGAAACCGTCCCGAATACACCCCGTTGACGCAGATGGGGATCGGTCAGCGCCGCACCCGGCGCACGGTATTTGGCGCAGGGAACGCCGGCGCGATCCAGCGCTGAGATGCATTCGGCGGCGGTGTGACGCTCCGTCCATTGCTCGATCACCTGCATCATGGCGGTCCAGTTGGCGCCGCGCGCCGGAATGGTCGCAAAGCGCGGATCGTTCACCAGTTCGTCCTGTCCTGTGACCTCACATAGCGCCGCAAAATTCCGCGGCGTCACCGGGGCGATCAAGATATCGCCATCGCGGGTGCGTACCGGCCCATAGGTCGGCCGTGGCGCACTGATCGGAAATTGCGCTTCCTGGAGCTCGTAGACCAGCAGATTCAGCATGCAATCCATCAAGGCGACATCGACCCGCTGGCCTTTCCCGGTGCGTTGACGCTGGACCATCGCGGTCTGGATCGCGGAATAGCCGAAGATGCCACCGAGAATGTCGGCGACAAAGATGGCTCCGGCCGCCGGACGCTCGCGGTCGCCGGCATAGCGCGCCAGGGACTGATCAAAGCCGCTCTCGGCATGCACGATCATAGCGTAAGCCGCCCGCTCGGCGGCGGGGCCTGTCTGGCCGTAGCCCGAGATCGAGCAATAGATCAGTCCTGGGTTGATCTGCCGAAGCGCGTCATAGCCGAGGCCGAGACGATCCATCACACCGGGGCGGAAATTCTCGACGAGAATATCCGTCTCCGCGACCATGCGATGCACGAGCCTGACGGCATCGGCATTCTTCAGGTCAAGCGCCAGGCTGCGCTTGCCGGCATTGAGCTGGCCGAAATAAGTACTGTGGCCTTCGCGCAGCGGCGTCCGCAGCCGCATGTCGTCGCCTTCCGGCGGCTCGATCTTGATGACCTCGGCGCCGACGTCGGCGAGCAGCCGCGCGCAATAGGGCCCCGCCACCATGATGGAAAAATCCAGCACCCGCACACCTGCGAGCGGTGCCCTGTCGCCATCCCTTTGCATCCGATCTCTCCTATCTCGGCAACCCGAGCGCGCGTTGCGCGATCAGGCTGCGCTGGATTTCGTTGGTGCCGATGCTGATCACCCACATCAGCGAATGCCGCAGGTTCTGCTCGAAGCGGCCATTGTCGATCGCACCCGGCATCTGCTCGGACAGCGCCGCGCGCATGCCGAGAATATCAAGCGCGGCCTCGCCGAAACGCTCCATCAACTCACCGGAGAACACCTTGCTGATCGCGCCATATTCCGGCGGCGTCACGCCGTCGGCGGCGAGGTCCGCGCAATGCATCATCAAGAGACGGCCGATCTCGATCTCGGACGCCAAGGTCGCCATCCTGTCGCGGACGATCGGGTCGCTGGCCAACGACTGTTCGCCCTCTCCGGCCATCACACGCGCGCGCAACTGCTCGAAGGCGTGCGCCACCTTCAGGACGATGCCGCCACCGACCAGCCCGCGCTCGAAGGCAAGCGCGCCGGTCAGCACCTTCCAGCCGCCATTGACCTCGCCGACCAGGTTCTCGGCGGGAATCCGCACGTTGTCGTAGAAGATGTTGGCAAACGTGCCGTCATACATGGTTGCGGACGGACGTATCGTGATGCCCGGTGCATCCATCGGAACGATGAACATGCTGATGCCGGCATGCGGCGGCCTTGCAGCCTTGTCGGTCCGCGCGGCGAGGAACATGTATTTGCCCCACCAGGTAGTGGTCCAGATCTTCTGGCCATTGATCACCCAATGGTCGCCGTCCCTGACGGCGCTGGTACGCAGCGCCGCAAGGTCGGAGCCTGCCTGCGGCTCGCTGTAACCCATGCCATGCATCGCTTCGCCGCGCAGGATCTCCGGTAGGTATTCTTGCTGCTGCTCCGGCGTACCGAACATCATCAGCGCATTGGCCTGGATCGCCGCGCCGATCCGCGGTGCCTCGCCCCGCTCCATCGTCTCCATGAAGGCGATCTGCTCCAATGGAGAGCGCCCCTGCCCGCCGAACTGCTCCGGCCATACGAGGCCGATCCATCCGGTCTCGCCGATATCGCGGGCGAAGGGCGCATCGAACTCGCGCTTGGCGAACGGCCTCTGGTCGAACGCTTGCTTCGTATCGCCGCTCCAGTTTTGCGCGAGCCAGCGTTGAACCTGCTCGCGGAGCGCATTGCCGGCGGGCCCGAGGTCGTATTGCGGCAACCCGGCGCCACCCGCATCGAGCAGCCGTGCGGCCAGTCCGCGTTTTGCGTCCGAAGCACCGCCGAGCGCGATCGTATCGAGATGCACGCGCTTGAAATGGATCGGCGCCTCGTGCTCCTCGGCATAGCCGATCGCACCGAACGTATGCTGGGTCTCCAGCGAGACCTGCCGCAGCGCCTCCCCGGAAAATGCCGATGCGCAATCGGCAAAGTAGTGCCAGTCGGCGTCGCCGCCATCATGCAGTCTGGCGGCATGCTCGAGGATCAGCCTGACGCCTTCGAGCGCGATCAGGCAGTTTGCCAGCTTATGCTGGATAGCTTGGAATTTTCCGATCGGTTGGCCGAACTGATACCGCTCCTTGGCGTAGTCCACGGCGAGCTCAAACGCGCGCCGAGCCGCGCCGTGGGCACGCGCGGTCAGCGCCGTCTTGCCCTTGAGCCGGAGAAGGTCCAGATCGACGGTCCCTACCGGAATGAGCGTGACCGGCGCTGCGCTCAGCCTGACCTCATATAATCCCCAGGCACCCATCGCGCGGGTGGCAACACATTCGACACCGGGATCGCCGAGATCAATCAGCGCAAGGTGAGACCGATCGCAAGCGACCAGCAGGTGCGTCGCGCTTGCCGCGGCCTCGACGAAGCGGAGCACGCCGTTAGCCGTGAGGTCGGTGACCGCGATCGAGCCCGTCCCGGGATCGGGATCCAGCCCGCCGAATGAGAAGGCGATGATCGCCTCCCCGCAATGCAGCCGCGCCAAAAGATCGGCCGCAACGACCGCCTGCGATCGGGAAACCGCAAGGTTGGCAAGTGCCGCCGACCACATCGGCGCCGGACATCCGGCGCGGCCAAGCTCCGCCATGACGACGAGAATCTCGGCAAGCCCACCCTCGCCGCCGCCCCCCGCGCCGAGTGCGGCGACGCCCAGCCCGACCAGCTTGCGCCAGATCGCCGACACCTCATCCGGCGAGGACGATGTCGTCGCACCGCGCGGACGCCAATGCTCGTCGAGGAAGCCACGCAGGGAGTCGCGCAGCATCCGCCTGACGTCGTCGTTCGACGCTTCCGCCGCCATGACCTATGCCTTGCCGAACCGGGGCTTGCGCTTCTCCTTGAACGACATCGTCGCCTCCTTGTGGTCGGCGGTCTCGAACGTCACCTGTTCCAGCGCCATCGAGGCTTCCAGCAGCATGTTCACGCGCTCCTTGACGATCTGGTTGATCGACAGCTTGGTCCATCGAATGGCCCAGGTCGGACCGTTCGCAAGCTCGACCGCGATCGCGCGTGCCTTGGCCAGCACCTCGGCGCGCGGAGCGACATGGTTGACCAGCCCGATCCGCTCCGCCTCGGCGCCCCTCAGCAGCGTGCCGCGAATCAGGAATTCCTTGGCCTTGTTGACGCCGATCAGCAGGGGCCAGATCACGGTGCCGCCGTCACCGGCGACCAGGCCGACACGCGAAACATGGGTGTCGCCGATCCGCGCATCCTCGGCCATCACGGTGATGTCGCAGAGTAGCGCGTGGGTCGCCGCAAGACCGATAGCGTCGCCGTTGATCGCCGCGATGATCGGCTTGTCGAGCTCGAGCTGGCGAGTGACGCCACGCCGGCTGATCATGGGGTCGTGCACCTCGCCCTCTTCGAGCACGTCGCCGCCCGGCCGCTCCGACATCGCCTTGACGTCGCCACCGACGCTGAAGAAGTCCCCGGCGCCGGTCAGCACCACCGCATTGACGGCGTGATCGTCGGCAAGATCGTCCCAGATCGTGCGCAGCTCGCGGATCAGCTTCTGATTGATGGCATTACGCGCCTGCGGACGATTCAATGTGACGGTCGCGACCTTGTCCGCGACCTCGACCGTCAGACATTCATACTTGGCGTAGTTGGACACGTTTGCCTCCGTTGTTATTGCCGTTTGGGTGTTGATTTGTTGGTGCGGCCGATTGCTACCGGCGCAACCCCGGCTGCACGTCAGCCAATGCGACGTGAAGCGACATGGCGCCCGGGTCCTGCTCTAGCATGCGCTGCACGGATTCCAGGTGCGAGCGCAGCAGCCGGCTCGCCAGCGCCACGTTCCGCTCGCTGAGCGCCGCCAGGAACTGCCGCCGCTTCTCGGCCAGCCGCGCCATCGCGACTCCGCTGGAAGCGACCTTGGCGTAGACGAAGCGCATGTGAATCTCGGTGACGGAGTCCACGATCATCGCGATCACCTTGTTGCCGGTCGACGCCGCCAGCAGCTTGTAAAATTCGCGCGAGCACTCGACCCGATCGAGCAAACGGCCTTCCCTCGTCGCAAGCTCGGTGCGCTCGATATTGGCTTCCAGCGCGTCGAGGTCGGCGCGCCGTGCATTTGCACAGGCCAGCTGCACCACGAGGTCGAGCACGTGGACCCGCGCCTCCGACAATTCCCGAACCGAGATTGTCCCGAGGCTCAGCATGTCGCGCATGACCTCGTTCATGCGCCGGGTGTCGCCCTGCTGGATGAAGGCGCCGCCCTTGACGCCCTTCTGCAGCCGCAGCACGCCGGCCATCTCCAGGCTGCGCAGCGCCTCCCGCAGCACATTGCGACTGACGCCGAGCTGCTGGGCGAGTTCGCGCTCGGCCGGCAGCTTGTCGCCGGGCTTCAGCACGCCGAGCGCCAGCTGCTCGCGAATCCGCTCGCAGATCTCCTCGAACGTCCGCCTGGTGTGGATCGGCTTGAATGTCGGCGCGGCGGCGGAGCCGGCTGCGCGATGATCGATGGCCCGCTCCCGCCGGTTCAGCGAGGCGGTACGGGAGCGCTGCGGCGCGCGAGGGCTTGACTTGGTGCTCATGCGGTGAATTATTAAATGGATCACCCATTCAATGGAAGCCCCTTTTTGGGTCTCCGGTCAAGAAAACACAAAGGGGAGTTTGCATGAGTTTTTCCGAGGAGCAGGTCGCCTTCCGCGACAACGTGCGGAGGATGGTGGCCAAACACGTGACGCCAATCGCCGCCGAGATCGACGAGACCGACCGCTTCCCGCTCGAGCTCGTCAAGCTGTTCGGCGAGATGGGCCTGATGCAGCTGTGGGTGCCGGAGCGCTACGGCGGCCCAAACGGCAATCTGACCATGGCCTGCATCGCGCGCGAGGAAATCTCGAAGGTCTCGCCGGCCTGCGCATCGATCGCCGCGCTCAACACCATGTTCATCATGCCGCTGCTGCATTTCGGCTCGGAAGAGCAGCGCAAGAAGTACCTGCCGATCATCGCGGAGGGTGGCGTGGTCACCGCGATCGCGATCTCCGAGCCGCAGGCCGGCTCCGACGTCGCTGCGCTCAACACCCGCGCCCGCAAGGACGGCGACAGCTATGTCCTGAACGGCCGCAAGCAATGGTGCAGCTACGGCGTCGTCGCTGATTACATCGTGGTGATGGCACGAACCAGTGACGGCACCGGTGCAGACGGCATCAGCGCCTTCATCGTCGAGCCGAAGAAGATGCCGGGCATCTCTTTCGGCCGTCACGAGCGCAAGATGGGCTTTCGCGGCGCACCGAACACCCCGATCTTCTTCGACAATGTCCGGGTCCCCGCGGAAAACCTCGTCGGTGAGGAAGGCAAGGGTTTCCGCGCGTCGATGCGTGCGCTCGACCTCAACCGCCCGACCATCGGCGCCCAATCGGTCGGCCTTGCGCAGGGCGCGCTCGATGCATGCATCGCCTACGCCAAGGAGCGCAAGCAGTTCAAGCAGCCGATCGCCGAGTTCCAGGGCGTGCAGTTCATGCTCGCCGACATGGCCATGCAGATCGAGGCAGCCCGCGCGCTGGTCTATGAATGCGCCCGCGCCGGCGATGCCGGCGACTGGAAGCGCCTCAACGTGCTCGCCAGCATGGCGAAATGCGTCGGCAGCGACATGGCGATGAAGGTGACGACCGACGCGGTCCAGATCTTCGGCGGCTACGGCTATACCATGGACTACCCGGTCGAGCGCATGATGCGCGACGCCAAGCTGACCCAGATCTTCGAAGGCACCAACCAGATCCAGCGCGTGGTGATCGCCCGCGAGCTGCTGCGCTAGCTCAAATCGATTACAACAAGATTGAATTGCAGGGAGAAACGACCTTGAACCACATCATCGACCGGGCTTTGGCGGCCATCGCGCTGTCAGCCCTGCTGACCGTGCCTGCCCAAGCACAGAAAGCCTACGGTCCCGGCGTCAGCGATACCGAGATCAAGCTCGGCCAGTCAACGCCGCTGAGCGGCCCTGCTTCTGCGTTCGGCGCCGGCGCCGGCCGCGCGGTGGTCGGCTATTTCGAGATGCTGAATGCGAACGGCGGCATCAACGGCCGCAAGATCAACTTCACCCAGCTCGACAACGCCTACAGCGCGCCGAAGGCCGTCGAACAATCGCGCAAGCTGATCGAGGATGTCGGCATATTGGCCGAGGTCGGCACGATCGGCACCGCGCCCAACGTTGCGATCCAGAAATACCTTAACTCCAAGCAGGTGCCACAACTCTTCATCACCGCGGGCGGACGCCGCTTCAACGATCCCAAGGCCTTCCCCTGGACGATCCCGCTCTATCCGGACTTCGAGACCGAAGGCCGCGTCGTCGCCAAATACATCCTGACCGCAAAGCCGTACGCCAGGATCGGCGTGCTCTACCAGAATGACGATTACGGCAAGGATTACCTCAAGGGCCTTCGCGCCGGCCTCGGTCCGAAGGCCGAGTTGATCGTCGCCCAGGCCTCCTACGAGCTTGCCGACCCGACCATCGACTCGCAGATCGTCCAACTGAAGGCCGCCGGCGTCGATACCTTGATTGAGCAGTCGTCGTCGAAGGCTGCCGCGCAATCGATCCGCAAGGTCTACGAACTCGGCTGGACGCCCCTGCACGTGATCGGAGGCTCGACGGCGTCGGTCGATACCATTCTGAAGCCGGCCGGCCTCGAGGCGTCGAAGGGGCTGGTGACCACCCAATTCCTCAAGCAACCCGGCGATCCGGCCTGGGCCGATGACCCCGAGGTCAAGGCCTACAAGGCCTTCCTGACGAAGTATGCCCCGTCAGCCAATCCAGACGACTATTCGGTGCTGGTCGCCTACATGAACGTCCACGCCGTGGAGCTGGCGTTGCGCAAATGCGGCGGCGACCTGACCCGCGAGAACCTGATCAAGCAGGCGACCTCACTGAACGGCGAACGATTGCCGATGATGCTCCCGGGCATCTCGATCGGCACGCGGATCGGGGACTACACGCCCTTCAGGACTTTGCGGATCGCGACGTTTGACGGAGCAAGCTGGTCCCTGACCGGTGAGCCTCTTTCTGCCGATTAGACCAGCCGCCCCTCCATACGGCGTCGCGCCGCCTGGCACGCGCTGCGGAATGACGTGCGAGGCAGCATCGCCGTAGAAGTGGGCATGCGGCGCAGCGAGCAATCGCCCTCGCGATATTGGCGTTGGGCCGGGGTGCGTATCGGCCCAACACTCGAGGGCAGAGTTCACGACGCAATGCCGTCGAGATCAACCATGTTCTTGACCGGTATCCAGTGGGCACCGTCAAAGCGGGTGATTTGAAGGTTGTGGACGGCGCGATAGTGAGTTGCTGACCTTGATGCCATCCAGAAACAGCCTCCTGTTTGGATCCTCGGCCTTTAACTCGACCGAAATTGCACAAGGCTTGCAGCGCCTTTCAGCATTCCGAGGAGATCTCGCTCCCTAATCCCTCCAGCAACCGTCGAATACATCTCGAATTAGCCGCGAGCTTGTTTGCACCGCGTCGATTTCAACTTTTTCCCGACCATCATCGCGCAGAGAGTAGCTCGGGCGCCTGATGCCGATGGTCAGCGCATCCGTTTCCGGTGGAGCAAGCCATGGCGCCGACGCCTGGCGCCTTCGGTGCATGGTCCTGTCAGCCGGCAAACGATGACGCGGCCGACCTCGCCGCGTTCGAGAACCGCGTGAATGCCGTTGCCGCCGACGAGGTGGGTCACGACATGTCGGAGCATGCAGTGGCTTATGCCGGCTGAAGCAGTACCTGCAATGGGCGATGTCGCTTAATCGCCCTTCAGCGATCTCATCGTCAGTCCTGACTTCCGCTTTACGTCAAAAGCCTGTCGATGCTTGAGGCTAAGCTTTGGGCCCCGGCCTCTACGATCCTGCGCGCTGCGATACTCCACTGAAGACGCAAGGGATTTTGGACTGATATCGTCCGCTCGCTGTGCGACGGCTTCCGCGACGTGAAGGATGGCTTCCCCGACCCCATAGTGGTGCGCGACGGCAAACCTCGTTCATGGCGATCAAGACGGAGGGCGGCGTCATGCGGCGCAATCAGCTGACGTAAGACCGAGCTCAAACAACTGTTGGCTGACGCGGATGAGCCGACACCGCTGCTGCACCCCGAGATGGCAACTTTCGATCCACCGTTGTCGTGCAACACGTTCATGCGCTTGCATAAATGACCATGTCATTGAATATTCGGTGCACTGATTGCAACAGGGCTACGCCGATGAACGCCAAGCTGGAGCCGCGCCGACTGCATTACTTCATGGAGGTGCTCAATAGCGGCTCCGTGCGCGGCGCCGCCGGCGCGCTCGGCATGGACGCCTCTGCGGTCAGCCGGGCGCTAGGCCTGCTCGAGAAGGAATGTGGCGCACGCCTGCTCGAACGACGGGGCCGCGGCGTTGCGCCGACCGACGCCGGTCAACTACTGGCCGCCTACCTCCACCGCCAGCAGGGCGAACGACAGGCGCTGCTCGCGCAGATGGACAGCATCCGCAAGGTCGAATCGGGTCATATCGATCTCGTGACGGGCGAAGGTTATGTCGACTGGCTGGCGAAGAGCAGCCTGTGCCGGTTCATGCAAGCCCACCCGAAGATCACGGTCAGCCTCGACATCGGGAGCACCGACGAGATCGTCCAGCAAATCGTGGGAGAAAACGCGCATATCGGCGTACTGTTCAATCCGCCTCGCGACGATCGGCTGCGCTCGCATCATTCGCAGCCGCACCCGATCAAGGCCGTGGTGCCGCGCGGGCATCCGCTTATCCAGCTCGGCCGACCGCTCAAGCTCGCCGACCTCGCCCCCTACCCGGGGGCCGCAATGCATCCGAATTACGGCCTGCGCCAGCATGTCCAGGCCGCCGAGATCAGCGAAGGCGTCCGCCTCAATTTCGCGTTCACCACCGCCTCGTTCGATGCGCTCGCTCATTACGTGACCGCCGGACTTGGCTATGCGCTGGCATCGCGCCTTGCGATGACGGAGGCCGATGCCGCCAAGGTGGTGGCGCTGCCCATGAAGAATGCGCTGCTGCATCGTGGTCGCACCCACGTGGTCTCCCGTCAGGGACGTACGTTGCCGCCCGCCGCGATGCAGCTGCTGCGGATGATGGTCACCGAGATGCGATCACCGGGAAGCGGGGCGCGGTAGACTGAGGCGGCCGATACGAGCTCAATCGCGGCGGAGCGTTGCTGGAAACCATATCGCGACCTGCGCAGGCGGACGAAACGGCTTCCAGCTGCCCGCCGGCTGTGCGAGGCGATCGGCAATCACCCACAGCGCCGGCGCGTGAAAGCCAAGCCCCAAATGCGTCGTGTTCACTTCGACGTTCTCGCGCTCTCCTCCCTCCTGCTCCAGGCAGGCGCGCCACGCCACCACGCCATCGGTGCGGGTATAGATCGATGTTGACGGCACGGGAATCGGTTGCGCGAGGCGGCTGATCCGTTCGGCCGTCGGCGGCTGGTATTTCTGGCCGGTCAGAAGCCGCCAGATCGCGCGAACATTACTCGCCCCCGGCGCCGCGAAAGGACTGCCGAGCGTGATGACCATCCGCACCGCCCCGGGGATTTGTCGGGCAACCTCGCGCGCAATGATGCCGCCACGGCTCCAGCCGACCAGGCTGACCTTCGAGCCGCCCTGCTTTTCGAGTTCGAGGACTCGCGCCACCACGGCAGCGAGATCAGCATCCGGCGCACGCACATTGCGGCCGCGGCCCCATCCATGAACCTGATAGCCGAGGAACTCGAGGAACGAGCGGATGGCCAAGGTCGACCGGTCATCGGCACCCAACCCGGGCAAAACCATCACTGGATGGCGCTGCCCCCGCGGAGCGGTCGCCAGAAGCGGCGCCGCCACGGCAAGCAGCGCCGGGATGTCGAGAAAGCCGCGCCCTTCCGCGGCGAGCAGCGCGAGCGAGGGTGGTTCGACGGTCTGCTCGTCACGTCCCATGAGTAGCGTCCGTGGTTGATGGTCAAGAATGGCCCGTGCAGCCGTGCATTGCCGGCGAGCACGAGACGTCAGTTCGGCGGTGTGGCCTTTCCGAACACACCGCCGATGGCCCGCAGCAGCCAACTCGGCTGATACTTGATCCATTGGACCGCCAGCTCGTTGGCAAGCCCTGCGACATGCACCGGCTTGCCTGCCATGCAGGCGCGGTAGCCCTCCTGTGCGACGGTCTTCGCATCCATGATCATCATGCTCGGCATGTTGCCGAGATTGGTGCCCTGGACCATTCCGGTAGCCGTCACGCCGGGACACAACGTCGTCAGCGTGATCTTGCTGCCGCTCAATTCCTGCGACAACGCTTCGCCAAACGACAACACATAGGCCTTTGACGCGGCATAGACCGCAAGATTCGGCACCGGCATGAATGCCGCGACCGACGCAACGTTCAGGATCCGTCCACTGTTGCGCTCGAGCATCGGCGCGAGGAAGAGACGGGTCAATGCCGTCATGGCGACGACATTGACCTGCAGAAGCCGCAACTGATCGTCGAGGCCGATTGCGCCGACGCGTCCTTCGAGCAAAAGGCCGGCATTATTGACCAGCAGGTCGACCCGCACGCCGGCTTCGTCAAGTGAATCGAACACCGCCTGCGGCGCCGCCGGCTCGCTCAGATCGGCGGCCACGATGGTCACCCTGGTGCCGTAATCGGCCTTGAGCTCGCGGGCGAGCGCCTGAAGCTTGTCGCGGCTGCGCGCCAGCAGCACGAGGCTGAAGCGATTGGCCGCGAGCACGCGCGCGAGCTCGAGCCCAATGCCGCCCGATGCTCCGGTCACCAGCGCGCATTGACCTTCATTTCCGCTCACCGACACGAGGCACCTCCCTTCGCTGCCAGAACGGTTTTGCGCAATCCACGGACGGCGCGTGCGGCAAGCCGCCGCCGCGCCATACGACATTCGTCGCGCCCCGCCAGCTCGACAGGTGTACCGGCGCAGTTCCGGTCGGCAGCATATCTACGGGAGAACCGTTCGATCGCCTGCAGCAACAGCTGGGCCTGCTCGAATTGGTCGGCCGTCTCCCTCACTTCGCCAAGCGACTTGCGCAACGGCTCCAGCACCTCGATCCGGTCGGGATAGCCGGACAGCCGGCTATCGCGACTTTGCGTCGCCGGCATCACATCACCGACCGATCTTGGCCGATCGCCCTGACGACGTCGAATGCGACGGCATCGACCGGCTGCAGCCCGTCGACGGTTCGAAGGATGTTCCGCGATCGATAGTAGTCGACCAACGGCGCGGTCTCCTCGTTATAGGCGTCGATACGCAGCTTGAGCGTTTCGTGATTGTCATCGGCGCGCACCGTGCCACCCTGCGCTCTCGCTTCGCGGGCCCGCGTCTCGATCCGGTCCAGCAACACCGTCTCGTCGGCCTTGAGCTCGACGACATGGTCGATCGCAAGACCCTCGGTATCGAGCAGATCGTCGAAGCCGACCGCCTGGGCCATCGTCCGTGGAAAGCCGTCGAGCACAAAGCCGCGCTTGGCATCGGCTTGCGAGATGCGTTCGATGACCGCGGCGATCACGAGCTGATCGGAAACGAGCCCACCCCTCACCATGGTATCCTTGACTTTCCGCCCAATACTGGTGTCCGCGTCAACCGCGGCACGTAGCATCTCGCCGGTCGAAAGGTGCGGTATGTCGTACTCCTCGACCAGGCGCTTCGCCTGCGTTCCCTTGCCCGCACCGGGCGGCCCCAGCAGAACGATCCTCATCGTATGTGTCCCAATATTCGCTCGATCACCGGCAGCCTTCCCGCGGAGCGTCGAGCGGCCCGGCTCCGTCCGGGCCGGGCCGCTCGAATCGTCCTCACGCCATCGCCAGGCGCGCACTGGGCGCAGGCCGCATCGACAGCAGCAACAGCAGTCCCGACAGCACGTAGAGCGCCATCACGAAGTACATGCTGTAGATGTTGTCGCCGGTGCTGCGCACGATCAGCCCGTTGATCGAGGGACTGATCGCCGGGCCGAGGTTTCCGAGACTGGAGATCAGCGCAAGCCCGCCGGCGGCGGCGCCGGTGGTGAGATATTCGCTGGTCAGCGCGAAGAACAGCGGAGTCGCCGACGCAATTCCGATCACCGCAAAGGACAGTGCCAGGATTGATCCGACGAGATTGCCCTGCAGCATCGTGGTGATGAACAGGCCGAAGGCGGCGATCGCGACGCAGGCGGCATAATGCCAGCGGCGCTCGTGCCACTTGTCGGAGTGACGGCCGATCACGATCATGCCGATGACGCCGGCGGCATTCGGGATCGCGGCATAGACGCCGACAAGGAACAAATCCTTGACGCCCCAGCTCTGGATCAGGGTCGGCATCCAGAACACCATCGTGTAGGTCGCGCCGAGCAGGAGCAGATACACGAACGACAATACATAGACCTTGGGGTCCTTCAGCATCTGCCCGAACGTTCCCGAAGGCTCGCTCACCACGTCCTTCTCATCATGCTGGAAGGTGTCTTCGAGCAGGGCCTTCTCGTCCTTCGAGAGCCACGCGGCCTGCGCGGGCTTGTCCTCGAGCAGGACGTAAACCAGGATGCCGAGTATCAGCGCCGGCAGACCCTGCACGAGGAACAGCCACTGCCAGCCGTGAAGGCCGCCTGCACCGTCGAAATACTTCAGGATCGAGCCGCACAGCGGACCGGCGATCACGGACACGATCGTTGTCGCCGACATGAAGGTGGCGATCACCTGCCCGCGCCGCGCCGACGGATACCAGTAAGTGAAGTACAGGATCACGCCGGGAAAGAAGCCGGCCTCGAACACGCCGAGCAGGAAGCGGACGAGATAGAACTGGAACGGCGTCGACACGAACATCATGGCGGCTGCCGCGAGCCCCCACAGCACCATGATGCGTAGCAGGGTTTTGCGCGCGCCGATCCGCTCCAGCAGCAGGTTGCTCGGCACCTCGAACAGGAAGTATCCGACGAAGAAAATGCCTGCACCGAGACCGTAGACCGCATCGTCGAACGGCAGCGTCTGCTTCATCTGCAGCTGCGCATAGCCGATATTGATGCGATCCAGATAGGCAATCATATAGGCGATCAGCAGCAGCGGGATCAGGCGCCAATCGATCTTCGAGAACAGGGATTTGTGCGCCGGGCTTTCCAGTACCGACAGAGATCCTTTTGCGGCGGGTGGGTGCATCCTGTTTCCTCCAAATGTTCTTTGATTCCGGCGCCGAGCGGGAGACTGCGTTGGTCTCCCGGCTCGGGCGATGCGAAGCGATGACGGCCCTGGCGCCTAGCTTGCCCGGCTCGCCTTGTCGTTTGCGGCAGCCGGCGGCATCTCGTCGGTCTGGATGACCGTTACCGACGGCGCGGCCGCGGATGGCGCCTTCGATTGAGCCGCAGCCTGGGGCGTCAGCTCGACGATCTCGGCCTCGACCGGCGGCAGGGCTTCGATCTCGCGCAAGGCCGCCCGGAGATGCTCGATCATCTCGTAGGACTCGTCCTGCGTGAGTACGCGCCGGCACGCCGTCAGGCCGAACTCGAGCAGGCCGGAATAGCTGTGCACCGTAATGTTCAGCGCGCTGCCGTGATATGGAATCGAAACCGGGAAATAGTGCACCATCCGTGCGCCGGCCATGTAGAGGTGCTGCCCCGGTCCCGGCACATTGGAGATCAGCACGTTGCCCGCTGCCGGCATGCGGCTGGCGAGGTTGGAGCGGCCAAGCAGTGAGGCAAGCCCGGTCATCAGCCACGGCGAGCCCGTGATCGGCACATCGACGCCGAGTACCGGCTTGAGCTCGCGCACGACCGCCTTGGCCGCCTCGGACGACGCGTGGATCGCCTTGAAGCGGGTCGGCAGGTCGTCGATATCGGTCGCCAGGTCGACGCGCACCGCTGAGACCTGGTTGTTCATTGCCTTATCGCCTTCGGCACGCAGGCTGACCGGCACCATCGCGATCAGGGCTTCCTTGGGCAGCAGGCCGCGCTCGGCGAGGAAGCGTTGCAGCGCGATGCTGCACATCGCCATGACAATGGTGTTGACGGTGCCGCCGACACGCTTGCCTAGAACCTTTATGTCGGCGAGCGGAAGCGACATCGTGCTGTAGGAGCGTTGGTTGGTGATGGAGTCGTTGAACACCGTCTTCGGCGCCAGCCCGAGGCTGAGCGAACGCTCCCCCTTCTGCGACCGTTGGCTGGCCATCACGGTCGCGGCCGTGCCGAGCGCCTTGGCCGCCGTCGGCAGCAGCTCCGCGAGCTTGCGATATTGCTGGGCCGCGTTGTTGGCCGCCGCCTGCAACAGCTCGGTCACGCCGAGCTGGTATTGCACGGTGGCGCGCTTGCGCCGCGGCGGTGGCACCTCACGCATCTTGGGCGAGACGTCATAGAGCACCTTGGCGAGTTCGACGCCGGCCTTGCCGTCGACGCCACTGTGATGCGCCTTGGTGTAGAACGCGACCTGGCCGTTCTCGAGGCCATCGATGACATACATCTCCCACAGCGGACGGCTGCGGTCGAGCAGCGAGGCGTGCAGCCGCGCGACCAGTTGCTCGAGCTGCGCCATGGTGCCTGGCCGTCGCAAGGTGACGGTCCGCACATGATAATCGAGCTCGATATCAACGTCTTCGATCCAGACCGGTTCGGCGAGCTGGAATGGCATCTGCGCCAGCTTGCGGTTCAGCAATCCTGAGAGATGGAGACGCTTGCCAAGCATCTCCTTGACATCCTCGTAGTAGTCGCCCTGGTAGCCCTCGGGGAGATCGAAGATCATCAGGCTGCCGACATGCATCGGCGTCTCCGGCGTCTCGAGATGCAGGAACGATGCATCCATGCTGCTAAGTTGATCCATTCTTCCCTCCCATGTCGTTTTGACGGCGACTGCCGTCTTGATGACCGTGTGCCGATATATCTGGCGCGTCGCGGTCATTGCATTGCGGCCGAGCCCGATTCCTGCCCGCCGCTGCCGATCCGGCTCGCGCAGGCGAGCTCAGGCCTGCGCCCGGGCCGCCCGCTCCTCCTCGTCGTACAGCTCCTTCTTCGAAAGCTTGCCAACCGCGGTCTTCGGCAACTCGGCGCGGATTTCGAGCGCCTGTACCATCTCGTGCTTGCCGAGCTTGTCCTTCAGGAACGCCTGCAGCTCTTCCAGCTTGAACGGCTTGGCATCCGCCTTCAGCTTGATGAAGGCTTTCGGCGACTGGCCGCGATATTCATCGCGGATGCCGATCACGGCGACCTCCTCGACCGCCGGATATTTGTAGATCGCCTCTTCGAGCACACGCGGATACACGTTGTAGCCGCTGCACAGCAGCATGTCCTTGGTGCGGTCCACGATGAAGATGAAGCCATCCTCATCCATGTAACCGACGTCGCCCGTGCGCAGGTAGCCGTCCGCTGTCGTCACCTCGGCGGTGGCGTCCGGCTTGTTCCAGTAGCCCTTCATCACGTTCGGGCCCTTGATGCAGATTTCGCCGCGCTCGCCGAGCGGGACATATCCGCTACTGTCGTCGACGTTGAGGAACTTGATGACAATTCCGGGCATCGGCATGCCGCAGGAGCCGGCCTTGCGCATGGCGCCATGCTGCGCCGGCGTGTAGGTGCCGCTCGGCGAGGTCTCGGTCATGCCCCAGCCCTCGCTCAAATTGCAGCCGGTGATCGAGGCGAATTGCTGCGCCACCTCGAGCGGCAACGGCGCTCCGCCGGATCCGCAGTATTTCAGCGCGCGCAGGCTATGCTTCGGCGTCTCCGGATGGTTGATCAGCGCGGTGAACATGGTCGGTACCCCGCAGAACACACTGACCGACTTCGCCGAGATTTCCTCGAGCGCGGCTTTCGGATCGAAGCGGACGTGCTGGATGATCTCCGCGCCCATCAGGACGCCGAACAGCACGTTCACTGAGAGCGCGTAGATGTGGAACGGCGGCAGAACGGCCAGGAAGCGCTCCTGCCCGTCGACCAGCACCGGCGGCGAGCCGGCTGTCGTCGCCCGGTACTGCTGGCACGCGCTGGTCAGGTTGGCGTGGGTGAGCATCGCCCCCTTCGGCAGGCCCGTGGTCCCGCCGGTGTATTGCAGCACGGCGATCGCCTCGCGCGGATTGTCGATCGGATAGGCCTGGTAGACTCCATCATTATGGGTCAGCTGGCCGAAGCTGATGTGATGATCGTCCCAAGCGACCTCGCTGAGCTGCTTGGTGGCCTTCATCTGGTTGACGACGGTGTCGGGGTCGGCCGTGATCTCGCCGAGCGAACCGACCACCAACTTCTTCAATCTTGTCTTGCCCAGCATCGCCGCCATCTGCGGATAGAGCGAAACCATGTCGAGCGTGATCAGGATATCGGTCTTGCTGTCTTCTATCTTGTGTTCGAGCACCTTGGCGGCATCCAGCGGCGAATAATTGACCGCGGTGCCACCTGCCTTGAGGATGCCGAAAAACGAGATGATGTAGTGCGGCGTGTTGGGGAGATAGAGGCCGACATGAACGCCCGGCTTCACGCCAAGAAGCTGCAGGCCCTTGGCTACGCGATCGGTGAGCCGCCCGAGCTCGGCATAGGAGATCCGCTTGCCCATGAAATCGATCGCCGGACGATCCGGCCATTTGGCGACGGCATCCCCCAGTATCTTCTGCACGGGTCCGGCAGCGATCTCGATGTCCCAGCGCACCCCGTCGGGATAGGATCGGATCCAGGGCATGTCGGTCATGAGATGTCTCCCTTCTGTGGTCTCTCGGATCAGACGGCGGTCACGCCGCCATCGACCGCGATGGTCTGGCCGGTAATGAATGCACAGGCATCGGAGGCGAGCAGCGCCGCGATGCCCTTGAGGTCTTCGGGGCCGCCCTCGCGATTCATTGGCGCCATATGGGCGGTCGCGCTCTGGTCGAGTTGCGCGGTCATCTTGGTCGGGAAATAACCTGGCGCGATCGCGTTGACATTGATGCCGAGCGGCGCCCATTCATTGGCGAGCGTGCGGGTCAGGTTGACGACCGCGCCCTTGCTCGTGTTGTAGGCCAGCGTCGGGGTACCTTCCGGGTAGCAGCCGGTGAGGCCCTGGATCGACGCGATGTTGATCACCTTGCCGCTTCGCCGCGGCACCATGCAGCGACGACCGACCTCCTGGGTGGCGATGAAGATCGCGGTTACATTCAGGTTGATCACCTTGTTCCAGCCGTCGAGCGTGTGCTCGATCGTGGCGGCACCCCAGGACGTACCGGCATTGTTGACGAGGATGTCGATCGGCCCCAGCGCGGCCACGACCTGCTCGATCATCGGCGGGATCGTCTCCAGCCTGCCCATGTCGCAAACCACCGGAAGCGCATCGATGCCAAGCCCTGCGAGGTGAGCCGCCGCGGCATCGAGCTCATCCTGCTTGCGCGCGGTGATTGCGACCTTGGCCCCGAGCTCGCCCAGCACCTCGGCGACCTGAAGACCGAGACCTCGCGATCCGCCCGTGACGAGCGCGACGCGGCCCGTCAAGTCCTGCAACTTGGCCAGACTCATGGCTATCCCCCGATGGTTGGCGCCTCACATGGGCCGAACTATTTCGGCTGCAACAGCTTCTGAAGATTCGCGAAGTTCTCCTGCATGCGGTCCTGCATGACCTTCCAGGCGTTGTTGCGCGCCTGGGCTTCCAGCTGCGACAGCTCACGGAAATCCGCGACCGCCTTCTCGACCTGCTGTCTTGCGGTCTCAGTCTGCTTCGTGATGCCTTCACCGCTTGCGAAGCCCTGCATCGCCGCCTGCCACTGCGCGAGCGTCTCCTGCAGAATCTCGTTGCGCCGGCTGACCAGCGCCTGCACGCCTTCGTAGGCCTGCCGATTCGCCTCCGCCACCGCCTCCATGTCCTTGCGCTGCCACTCGACCATTGCAGCGATATCAAAACCGGGCAGCGCGAACTTCTCCGTCATTTTCTTCAAATCGCCGAGCCACGGCATCGCGCCGATGCCGGCTGCGTCGGATTGCCTGTTGTCGGTCCCCATCGGCGTCCTCCCTCTGTTGCCTGCTTATGTTGCGTGGCGGGGAGCGGCGAACGCCGCCCCGTGGACCTGCGCGTCAAGCCGCCGGCCAGCCCGGCCGAAACAGGGCGACGCTGTCATCGGCGCGATTCGGATCGGGGTACACCATGCCGCGGAGACCGCTGCGATCGAACGGCGACCATTCGCCCTCCCCGAGCGCGAGACGATCTGCGATCGCATAGAGCACGGCCGGATTGTGCCCGAGCCCGCAATGACTGCCTTCGACCTCGATGTTCTGGGTCTGATCGGCATCCTGCTCGCGGCACCCCCACCAGGAGACGATGCCGTCGGTGCGCGAGTAGATCGCCGTGCTCGGTACCGGCGGCGGTGACTTCATGATGTCCCTGTCGGGCCAGTCGTCGACCTGGCGCTCGCTCAGGATCTCGTAGAGACGCCAGGCATTGCTGGCCTTCGGCTCGTTGGCGAACGGGCTGCCGAGCGTGATCACCTGGCGGACCAGATCGGGCGCACGCCGTGCAATCTCGCGCGCGAAGACACCGCCAAGACTCCAGCCGATCAGGCTGACCTTGCGATCGTATCGCTCGGCGAGCTCGGCGAGCCTTGCGTCCATGGCGGCCTCGATGCCGGGCCGCGGTCCGCGATTGGGTCCGAGCTTCCAGCCATGCACCGCATAGCCTTGCGCCTTCAGGTAGGCGCGCAACGGCCGCGTCGAGATATCGCTGGCGGAGAGCCCCGGCAGCACGAGGACCGGATGGCCGTCGCCGCGCGGCGCGCGGCGCAGCAGCGGATAGCTGGCGAAGAATGCCTGTAGCTCCCAGATCCCGCGCACCTCGAGCGCGAGCAGCAATTGCGACGGCGGCGCAGAGCGATCGACGACCGTATTCATGTCAGAATGTCCCCTCCCGGATCACACGATGCGTCCCGCACGACCCGACATTTTATGATTGCTGCCCGGCGCCGCGAGCGGCGCCATGCAGACCCCGATCGCGCAACCGCGCATCTTCTTGGTCTCAAAACGCTATCGAGCAGGTCAGATCCGTAAAAGGTGCAATTGGCCCGCTTGACCGGTTAGTTTGGGACATCCGCCAATGAATCTTGCACGCCTGCTGCGATGCCTGGCGCCCGGCCATCGCGGAAGTCCGACGGGCTTTTGCCGGTCCAGCGGACAAAGGCGTGGCGGAAGTTCGCCGCGTCGCTGTAGTCAAGCCGCGCCGCGATCTCGTCATTGGTCATTTGCGTGTTGCGCAGATAGGCGACCGCGAGCTGCATGCGGACCTCGGAGACGATCTGCCGGTAGGTTTTCCGCTGCAGCTGCAGCCTGCGGCGGAACGTCCGTGGATGGATTGCAAGCTCCGCCGCCATCGCCTCGATACTCGGGAAGCGGCCGGGATGCTCGACGAGCCGTCGTTGGATGTCGGCGGCAAGACCGTCGGCCCGCGCGACAGGATCGAGAAGCTGATCAAAGATTCGGCCTGCCATCGCCCTGGTCATCTCGTCGGGGCAGACCGCCGGACGGTCGATCCAGGCCGTGTCGAATTCCAGCGCGTTCCTGCGCTGGCCGAACTCGACCGGACACTGGAAGATGCGGTCGTAGGTCCCGGCGTGCGGCGGCGACGCATAGGCGGCGCTAAGCTTCGAGAAGCGGAACGAACTGCCATAGACGTCGCGGCTCAGCGTCTGATAGGTCGCAAAGGCGAACTCGAGCGCGAACCGATAGACGTCATCGGCCGGATCGCGCGACAGCAGGGGCTCGAGCAGACAGCTCACCGTATCGCCCTTGCGGGTGAAGTCGATGTCGGCGACCGTTCCGAGGATCCGACCATACTTGGCCGCAAAGTCGATGACTCCGGCCCGCGTCGGGCTGCTCAGCATGGCATATCCGTACATGCCGTAAGCCATGACATGCATTCGTTCTCCGGCGCGAAACGCAATCGCCGGATTCCGCGACAGCCGCATCGCATTGCGAAAGACCGTTTCGACCTGCCGATAGGAGACGCGCACCGACGAATCCCTGAGGTCAGCACGCCTCAAATTGATCGCGCCGAGCGCGCGCGACGCTGAGATCCCCTCCTCGACTAGGACGTCCACCACCGCGGCGATCCGCTGCGGCGAATAAAGACACTGCAGAAGATTTGGTGACGGGTGATACACGAGCGTCCTCGTCCGCCTTCCGCGCCTGCTTCGGGCCCCGCAATCTGACCCCCGCAAGCTGCCGTGAGGCTAGTGAGCCGGACCCGGCAGCGGAAGGTTCGATTGGTCCGTTTGCAGGTGAGTTCCGGACAAGACCGCCAAAAAAAGACCGCCGAGGGAGGGCGGTCCAGGTTGGGAGAACGCGATCGCGAGCGCAACCACGGCGCCGAGCTTACGCCCGCTTCGGCCGCGCAAAAGGTTCGATTGAACCAGTTTGGCGGTGAACTACGGACACAGCCGGCGAAGCCCCCTGGATATCTCGGGGTCAAAGACCCTCGTCGCCGCGGAATTCGGATGGATTCCTGCCGGTCCAGCGCAAGAAGGCGTGGCGGAAGTTGGCCGCGTCGCTGTAGCCGAGGCGGCTTGCGATTTCCTCATTGGTCATGCGCGTCCTGCGCAGATACTCGATCGCGAGCCGCATGCGCACCTCGGAAAGCAGGCTGCGATATGAGGTTCCCTCCGCCTCGAGCCTGCGCCGCAGCGCGCGGGGATAGATATCGAGTTGCTCGGCGATCGCCTCGATGCTCGGATAGCGACCCGGCTGCTCAATCAGTATCCGGCGGATATCGGCAGCAACGCCGCCGGCGCGGTTCACCTCGCTTAGGATCTCCTCGCACATCTCCCGCGCCATGGCATGGGTACGCGGATTTGCCAGCGCCCGCGGGCCGTCGTTGCGCGCGTATTCGTATCCACAATGATGCTGATTGAACAGCACCGGGCACCCGAAGAGATCACGATACGCCGCGGCGGACGGCGGCGTTGCGTAGTCGACCAGCACGCGCGAAAACCCGAAGCCCTGACCGGAACGGTCGCGAACGGTCGTCAGATGCGCGGCCAGTGCGAACTCAACCGCGAAGCGATGCACGCTCTCGGTCGGATTCGGCCAGTGCATGGGCTGGAACGTGGCCACCACCGTCTCGCCAGCATAAGAGAGACCGAAATCGCAGAACGGACCCACCACGCGGATGTATCGCGCAGCGAAGTCGCGCGCCTCCGCGTGCGTTGCACTGCTCAGCAGGGCGTATCCGTACATGCCATAGGCGGTGACATGCATTCGTGCTCCGGAACGCAACGCGATGGCAGGGTCTCTTGTCAGCCGCAGCGCGTTGCGGATCACCGTGTCGAGCTGTCGATAGGATATTCGCGTCGTATGCGACTCAAGCTGCGCGATGACAAGCCCGGTGCCGTCGAGAACCTCAGATGGATCAATGCCCTGCGCGCGAAGCTCGGCCGCGATAGCTGCGATCGAATGCGGCGGGAATATCCGCTGCGCAAAGCCAGGGAGCATTCGGCTGGGCGATTGGGTTGCGTGCGACTCTTGCCTAGTCATTGCAACCGCATGTCCCTGGCATTCCGCGCATTCCTGCTCCACGATTGATGATCGCTCCAACGTAAGCCCGATCCCGCACGCGACGCAATAATCGCGTATCCGCGCGCGGCGCGCGCCGCAATCCGCGTCCGGAAGTCACCCGGTCGGCGGTCCAATCGCACCTTTCTCCGCTGGCCGAGATCGCTAGGCTCGCGATGCCTTGCTCGACAACCGGCACGGAGCCGGAGGCCCCACACAGGCCACGACAAGCTATCAAGGGAGGAGCGGATGCGACGGGAAGACGTTCTCAAGCAGCTGACGACGCCAATCGGCGCCCCGGCATTTCCCCGCGGACCGTTTCGCTTCAACAACCGCGAATACCTCAACATCCTGTATCGCACCGACATCGAGGCGTTGCGCGCCGTCGTTCCCGAGCCGCTGGAGATCGATGATCCGCTGGTGCGCTGGGAGATCATGCGAATGCCCGACACCTCCGGTCTCGGCGACTACACCGAATGCGGTCAGGCCGTCCAGGTTCGCTACGGCGACGAGAAGGGCGAGTACCTTCACGCGATGTACCTCGACAATCTGCCGGCGCTGGCGTCCGGCCGCGAAATCAGCGGCTATCCCAAGGTGATCGGCAAGCCGAAGCTCTACGTCGATTCCGACACGCTGGTCGGCACGATGGATTACGGCAGCTTGCGCGTGGCCACTGCGACGATGGGCTACAAGCACCGCGCGCTGGATCTCGAAAAAGCAAAGGCCGAGATCTGTGTACCGACCTTCATGCTGAAGATCCTGTGGACCTATGACAGTCCGAAGCCGGCGGGCGAGCCGCGCATCTGCGAACTGTTGCGCTCCGAGATCACCGACATCACCGTCAAGGGCGCCTGGACCGGCCCGGCTCGTCTGGAGCTGTTCGCCCATGCATTGGCCCCGATGGCCGACTTTCCGGTGCGCGAGATCGTCGCGTGCAGCCACATCATGACCGACTTGACGCTGTCCCGCGCCAAGCGCTGCCACAACTATCTCGATCAGCCGCGATAAGCGGCCACCTCGGAGAAAGCCATGCCATTATCCGCAGATCGCGTCGCGGTGCTCAACCGCTATCGCAATGTGTGCGTCATCGGCGCCGGTGTCATCGGCTCCTCCTGGGCAGCGCTGCTTCTCGCGCACGGGCTCAATGTCGTGATCAACGATACGCAACCCGGCATCGAGGCCACGGTCAGGGATGCCCTGATCAAGATCGCGCCGACATTGCTGAAGCTCGGCCTGCCGCACGAGGGGTTGGAACGCAACCTGCGCTTCGAGCCGGACCTCGCGCGCGCCGTCGCCGGTGCCGACCTCGTGCAGGAGAACGGTCCGGAGAAGCCCGAATGGAAACAGCAGCTCTGGGCGCAGATCGAGGCGGCGGCACCGAAGCATGCGTTGCTATTGTCGTCGAGCTCGGCGCGGCCGGCCACCGAGCAGGGGCGAGAGATGAAGGATGCGAGCCGGCTGCTGGTTGGCCATCCCTTCAACCCGCCGCATCTGATCCCGCTCGTCGAGGTCGTTCCCGGGGAACAAACCGATCCGCAGGCCACCGCCGATGCCGTGGCCTTCTACGAGGCGCTCGGCAAGGTGCCGCGCGTGCTCAAGAAGGAGATTCAGGGCTTTGTCGCCAACCGGCTGCAGCGCGCGATCATGCGCGAGGCTTGCTATCTCGTGCAGGAAGGTGTCGTCACGGTCGACGAGCTCGACGACATCGTCACCAGCTCTATCGGACTGCGCTGGGCTGTCAACGGGCCGTTCAGCTCGTTCCACATGGGCGGCGGACCGAAGGGGCTCGAATCGTTCTTCCAGCACCTCGGCAAGAACATGGCCGCGTCGTTCAAGGTGATCCCGCAGGTCGATCTCGACGAGGCGCTACAGCGCAAGATCATCGACCAGGCTGCGGCGTCTTTCGGCAAGACACCGATCCCGCGGATGGAGCGTGACCGCGACGACACGCAGGTGGCCCTGTTGCACGTGCTGGCGGCACGCAACGGCGGGGATCGGACCTAGTCGGCTCGCGGCTGCACGCGCGCAGCCACAGGCGGTCGCCATCTTTCAGAACCCAGACGCGCCTGCGGCGATCCTCGGGCATCAAGCGGAGACGGACTCACATGAGCATCTTCCAAGGTTTGAAGGTCATCGACTGCGGCAGCTTCATCGCCGCGCCAACCGCGGCGACACTGTTGGGAGACTTCGGCGCCGACGTGATCAAGATCGAACCGCCCGGCGCAGGGGACGCGTTCCGTCAGGTGCCGAAGCTGCCGGGCATGCCGAGATCCGACCAGCCCTATGGCTGGTTGCTCGACAACCGCAACAAGCGCGGCCTTGCGCTCGATCTATCGAAGCCGGAGGGCCAGGCGGTGCTGCATCGTCTGGCCTCCACCGCCGATGTCTTCATCACCAATTATCCGCTCGCCGTCCGCAGGAAGCTCGCGATCAGCTACGAGCGACTTGCCGCGGCGAACGATCGGCTAATCTACGCATCCTTCACCGGCTACGGTGAGATCGGCGACGAGGCGGGAAAGCCGGGCTTCGACGTCACGGCCTACTGGGCGCGTTCAGGCCTGATGGACATGGTGCGGAGCGACGCCAGCACGCCGCCGGCGCGGGCGCTCGCCGGCATGGGCGATCACCCGTCGGGCGTCTCGCTGTTCGCAGCCATCGCGGTGGCGCTGTATCAGCGCGAGCGCACCGGCCGCGGCACCCAGGTCGGCTCGTCCCTGCTCGCCAACGGCGTCTGGTCGAACGGCATCATGGCGCAGGCGGCGCTGTGCGGGGCGACGTTCACGCCGCGGCCGCCGCGCGAGAATCTGTTCAATGCGCTTGGCTGCTACTACCGCTGCCGCGACGGCCGGTGGCTGCTGCTGGCGATCGTCAACGAGCAGCGCGACTTTCCGACCGTCGTGAAATGCCTGGGCCTCGATGACCTGCTCGCTAATCCTCGCTTTGCCAAGCAGGCCGATCGCTTCGCCCGTTCCGCAGAACTGATCGCCCTGTTCGACGCGGCCTTCGCGACACGGGACCGGGACGAATGGCGGGCGCGCCTCGACGAAGTCGGTATCGTGTTCGAGTGCGTCGCCGAGATGGGCGCCCTGTCCGCCGACCGGCAGATGCTGTCGGCCGGCGTGCTGGTGCCGTTCGAGAACGACGAGATGCTGACCATCGACAGTCCGTTCTTTGTCGACGGCGCGACCAAGGTGAAGCCGCGCAAGGCGCCCGCGGTCGGCGAGCACAGCACGCAGATCTTGCGCGAGGCCGGTTACGATGACGCGGCCATCGCCGGTATGCGCGAAAGCAAGATCCTGGCCTGATCCGCTGACGGCGAGGCGGCGCCTGCCGCCTCCATCGCGCGCACGAAAAAGGCCGCGCCCTCGGGTGAGATGCGCGGCCAGTCTCGAGGCGCCCGAACCGGGGGGCACCACAGCGGCGTGCGGCGCAGCTGAGGTTCGGAGGACGCCCCCGAGCAGAAACGATCAGCGCCCGACGCGTCCCCTACTCCTTGATCAGCCATCGCGCTTACTGTCGAAGACCAATCTATGCATGGAGTTCGCCCGCGAGGAGGTTCGACGAGGCCGGTTCGGAGGTGACTTATGGACAGCGCTGTATGACGAGCGGTCAAACGGAGCGTCGTCCTGCCCGCTTTGCCTTCACTTCGGCGAAGAGACCCGGAAATCGGATGGGCTCTTGCCGGTCCAGCGGATGAAGGCATGCCGGAAGTTGGCGGCGTCGCTATAGCCCAGCCGGTTCGCGATCTCCTCGTTGGTCATCGCGGTCTTGCGCAGATATTCGATCGCAAGCCGCGTCCGCACCTCGGCGAGCAGCTCACGATACGATGTATCTTCCGATTCGAGCTTCCGCCGCAGCGCGCGAGGATGCATCGAAAGCCTCTCGGCGATCGTCTCGATGTTCGGATACCTGCCGGGCTGCTCGATCAGGACCCGCCTGACATCGGCAGCGATCCCCCCCGCATGATTGACCTCGGACAACACCTGCTCGCACATCTCGCGCGCCATGCCGTGGGTGCGGGAATCCGCCAGCGCCACCGGCCCATCGGCCTGCGACAGCTGGTACCTGTACTCGTTGCCGCGCTGGCGAAACAGGACCGGGCAGTCAAAGATGAGCTGGTAGGCGCCGGCATGCGCCGGTTCGCCATAGGCAAGCGAAATCTGTGAGAAGCGGAAAGACTCGCCCGCCAGGTCCTTCATCGTCGTCAAATGCGACGACAGGGCGAACTCTGCCGCGAAGCGATGCACGTCCTGTGTCGGATTCGGCCAGTGCAACGGCTCGAACGCACAGACGACCGCCGCGCCGTCATAGGAGTATTTCGCATCGCACAGCGGGCCGACGACCCGAAGGTATCGATTGGCGAATTGCCGCGCATCGTCATAGGTCGCGCTGCTCAGCAGCGCATATCCGTACATTCCGTGCGCCGTCACCCGCATGCGCTGCCCGGCATGGAGTGCAACGGTCGGTTCGTTCGACAGCCGTAATGCATTGCGAACCACGATGTCGATCTGCCGGTACGAGATACGCGTCGTGTGAGCTTCGAGCTGGTCCTCGGTCAAGCCGGTGCCCGCCAGCGCCACGGATGACCGAACCTGTTGCTTGCCGAGCTCGGCGATGATGGCAGCAATCAACTGCGCCGAATATACATGCTGGTCGAAATCCGGCGGCAATTGACATTCCGGCACGGCGTCTCGCAGGCGCCTTCCAGCGCTCATGGTCGTCTTCCTCCTGGGCCTAAAGTCTTGCTCAAATCAAAATCATTCGCAATGTTGACGGCAGCCGGCCGGCTCCGCCTATCCCCAGCCTTGGGCAGCGCGTACGCGGGTCGCATCCAGGAATGCCGAATTCGTTCTCGAGGTGTCTCGCCTGCTGCCGTGCTCCTGGTCAGCATTCCACGACGTTGACCGCGAGCCCACCCAGCGACGTCTCCTTGTATTTGGACTTCATGTCCTCGCCGGTCTGCAGCATCGTCTTGATGACGGCGTCAAGCGAGACATAGTGCTTGCCGTCGCCACGCAGCGCCATTCGGGCGGCGTTGATGGCCTTGACCGCGCCCATTGCATTACGCTCGATGCAAGGGATCTGCACCAGGCCTCCAACGGGATCGCAAGTGAGCCCGAGGTTGTGCTCCATCCCGATCTCGGCAGCGTTCTCGACCTGGGCCGGCACACCGCCGAGCACGGCCGTCAGGCCGCCTGCAGCCATCGAGCAGGCAACGCCGACCTCGCCCTGACAGCCAACTTCCGCCCCGGAGATCGAGGCATTCGCCTTGTAGAGCATGCCGACCGCAGCCGCGGTGAGCAGGAAAGTCACGACGCCGTCGTCGGTCGCGCCCGGACAGAACTTGACGTAGTAGTGCAGCACCGCCGGGATCACGCCGGCGGCGCCGTTGGTCGGCGCAGTCACGATCCGTCCGCGCGCCGCATTCTCCTCATTCACCGCCATTGCGAAGGCGTTGACCCAATCCATCGCCGCCAGCGGATCGACGCTCTCAGTGTCGCTGTTGCGAGCCGACAGTTCGCGGTAGAGAGCCGGTGCGCGACGGCGAATGTTCAGCGGCCCAGGCAACGGTTCGGCCGCGCCGGCGTTGTCGATGCCGAAGCCGCGGTCAACGCATTGCTTCATCGTCTCCCAGATCTTCAGGAGGCCGGCACGGACGTCTGCGTCTGTGCGATGAACGCACTCATTCGCCAGCACCATGTCGGCGATCGAGCGGCCGCTCGACTGCGCGCGTGCGACCAGCTCGGCGCCGGTGCCGAACGGATACGGCCAAATCGGAAGCTCGCCGCCTGCACCGCCGGCTGCATCGCCCAGGCCGCGCTCGATCACGAAACCGCCGCCGATCGAGAAGTAATAGCGTTCCGCCAGCGGACTGCCGTCGGGCGCGAACGCCACAAGGCGAATTCCGTTGGGGTGTTCCGGCAGCGCACTGTCAGGCTGGAAAATGATATCGCGCCCGCGCCGGAACGGGATCGGGTGAAGGTTGAGCAGCCGCAACTCGCCGGAACGCCGGATCTCCGCAAGCTGCGGCGCTACGTCGGCCGGATCGATCGTATCGGGTTTTTCACCGAGCAAGCCGAGGATCACGCCGAGATCGGTCGCATGCCCTCGCCCTGTCGCGCCCAACGAGCCGTAGAGATCGGCACTGACCCGCACCGTCTTCGAAAGCAGGCCATCGCGCTCCAGCGCACGGACGAATTGTCCGGCCGCGCGCATCGGCCCCACCGTATGCGAACTCGAGGGGCCGATGCCGATCTTGAAGATGTCGAAGACCGAAAGCATCAGGCGGCGGGCAATTGTTGCTTCACGAGCTCGACCCAATAGGCGGCGCCGAGCGGCAGGATGGCGTCGTTGAAATCGTAATACGGATTGTGCAGCGGCGGATCGTTGGCGCTCTCGCCCGCGCCGATGCAGATGTAGGCGCCGGGACGCTCCTGCAGCATGAAAGCGAAATCCTCCGATCCCATCGCCGGCTTGATGTCGGTTTGCACCTGCTCGACGCCGACGAGATTCGCGGCGGCCGAGGCTGCGGCATCGGTTTCGGCAGGTGTGTTGATCACGCCCGGATAGCCTCTCATGTAGCGCAGATCGATCCTTGCGCCATGGGTTTGTGCCACGCCGGTGCAGACCTGCTTCATGGCGGCCTCGACCTGATCCTGTATCCCGGCGTCCAGCGTTCTGACCGTGCCGCGCAATGTGACGATTTCAGGTACCACGTTCCAGGTGTCGCCGCCATGGATCTGGGTGACGCTCACGACGGCGGCGTCCATTGCGCCGATACGGCGGCTAACGATGCCTTGCAGCGCCGAGACGAGATCGGCCGACACCAGGATCGAGTCGATGCCCTTCTCCGGTGTCGCGGCATGGCATCCGCTCCCGGTCACGACGACCTCGAACGTATCGAGGAAGGCAGTCGCAATGCCGGTCCGGATCGCAAATTTTCCTCGCGGGATATTCGGAATATTGTGCATCCCGTAGACCGCATCGGCCGGAAACAACTTGAACAGCCCTTCCTCGACCATCTTCTTGCCGCCGCCTTCATTCTCCTCGGCGGGCTGGAAAACGAAATGGACGGTGCCGCGGAACGGCCGGTGACGGGCGAGCTGGACTGCAGCTCCGAGCAGCATTGTGGTGTGGCCATCATGGCCACAGCCGTGCATCTTGCCGGTACGGGTTGACTTGTGGGCGCGGTCTCCGAGTTCCTGAAGATCAAGCGCGTCCATGTCGGCGCGCAGCGCGATCGTCGGACCTTCGCCGTTCTTCAGCGTTCCAACCACCCCAGTGCCGCCGAGGCCGCGATGGACCGGAATCTGCATCTCCATCAGCGCATCTGCCACGAGCCGGGCGGTGCGGTGCTCCTGAAACGCCGTCTCGGGGTTGGCGTGGATGTCATGACGCCAATCCAGCATCCGGGCACAGATATCGTCGGCGATTCCAAACTTCTCTGACATGCGTTGGTCCACCTGTTCGTGGGTTAGCGATGGAAGAATTCGGCGATCATCGTCGCGCCGAGGAACGTGCCTGCGGCGGCCGTCAGCGAGACCACCACGATACGCCAGCTCAGCCTCCTGAAGATCGGAAGATCCTTGGCAACCGAGAAGCCGGCGAGCGTCAGCACGGGGGGCGTGAAGGCGAGGAAGTTCAACTTGTCGACCGAGCCGATCATCGCGTTGGAGAACGGCAGCAGGCCAGGAATGCCAAGCACAGTGGTGACCGCGACCAGGATCAGGATGTGTGGCACTTTCGGCAGCAGACGGGCAAGCACGTCGACCAGCAGCACGACTGCGAGCGCGATCAGCAGACCCGCCCCCGATTGCAGCAGCGGCACCCTGTAGGTAAGCGAATTGCCGATCAGGACACCGCCCGCGATGGTGATCCAGGCGAGCAGCGAGTCAGAGAAGCCGAACGTGCCGTGCTTTGTCTCGCCGGCACTGGCGATGGAGGGTCCGAGGTCTCCCGACGAGAAGGTCGAGAACCGACCGAGCACGGGTTCCAGCCTGTCATACAGCCAGGAGCACACTGGCAGCGAGAAGAGCAGGGCGAAATAGAAGCCGAGGACGGCGGTCATCAGGTTCGCCGCCGAGGCAATCGCAATCAGTTCCTTCGCCATCTCGGGCGGGTTGTGGCCGTTGATGGTGCCGATCGCGGCCGCCATCATGCTGCCCGAGCCGACGCCCGCCCCCATCGCGAGCGACCGCGGATCGAAGATGTGCAGGCTAGCGACGAAGCCGGCCAGCAGCGCGATGAACAGCGCACCGAGCACGGTGCCGGTGATGTACTCGGCCAGCACGCCGCGCCCCTCGGCGGAGTTCATGCCGTATTTCTCGCCGATGATCACCATGTTGCCTTCACGGCCGATCGAGAAGGTCGCACCGACCGCTTCGCGCTTGACGCCGAGCAGGAGCGCGATCGGCAGGCCGAGCACCAGCGTGCCGAAGGTGTGCCCGAGCTCCTGGAAGATCAACGCCCAGCCGGCCTTCTGCACCTCCGGCAGCGCGCCGCCGACCGTGAAAGCCATCTTGATCACGAAGAGCAGCAGGCCTGCGTTGAGCAGCTGTCCCGCGTAGGTCTGCAGGCCGGGCCCGATCCGCATGGCAGCCGGCAGAAAACGCGCCGCGAGGCCCCACGCGGCCGCGATCAGCAGCGCCCATACCATCGGCTGAAGCAGCACCTTGCCCGGACCGATCTGGAACTGGACGATCCCGATCGTCTCGGCGACGGCAACGATGATGAGGACAGCGACGAATAGCGCAAGCCTGCCGTGAGCCGCAGGATCGACCGCCTGGGCAGGAAGGTCTGCGGAAGGAGAAGAGGTCGACGTCATAGTGCTGGACACCTCCAGAAGATGATTGCGAGGCAATGCGGTGAACCAACTTGCCCGCGCAGCATCGGCGAGAAGGCGCCTTGCATCAATGATCGTGGCATCCTATTTCCGTTGCATTTTTTGCAACACTGGCCGAACGAAAATCGGCCGGGCGAAAGCCGGTGTGACCACGATCGTTGCCGTCATGGATACGAGCGGCGCGAGGATGGCCAAGCCGTTCCTCGGGTAAGCCCCCGTGCTAGTCGATCGCTCCGGACGATCCGCCCGCCTCGAGCTTCTGCACATCCGCCACGTCGACGCCAAGCACGACGATGTCGTGTGTCCCGCCCTTGAGGTCTTTCACCTGATCGCGCAGCAACGCCTCGGCACGGAAGCCGAGCGCTTCGAAAATCGCGATCGCGCGGGTCTGGTCGGATGTCATCTGCACGGTCAGGCGCTCGAGGCTCATCGACAGCGCGAGGTCAAATGCCTCATTGGACAGTGCCCGTCCGATGCCGGTGCCGCGCACATGCGAGGAGATCACGGTCCTGATCTCGCCGACATGGGCCGACCATGACATGAGGTCCCGCACGATCGTGCCGCATCCCACCACCAAGTCATCCTTGACCACCAGCAGGCTGACGATTGAGCCCCGCTCGATCTCCTTGATCCACGCCGAGAGCACCTTCGGCTCGCGGATATTCCGCGGCAGGAACAGCATGTCGTGCACGGCAAGCGCGTTGGCAAATTTCAGGACTGCGGCCTCGTCGGCAGGCCCCATCAGCCGAAACTCGACGTCCCCGCTCTCGAAGTTGACGCGACGCGGATAGGATCGCATCTTGGTATTCCTCATGCAGATCGCTCACTCAATCCGAAATCCAGACTTCACCGCAACCACCTGGCGGGGATCGCGGCGCTGTTCCCGCCTGTCCTGCACGCTGGAGCCAGATCAGGCAAGCCGAGTGTAGCAATGTCCTAATATAACTCCTGAAACGGCCCGTTTGCACCTTTCCGTCTCGATATGAGCACATAAGCCTGGCGACAATGACCATGAGCGCTGCCAACGACGACCTCGAACGACCGCTGCATGAAATGCTGCGGAGACATGCCTGTGAGAGACCGGAGAAACCGGCCTGCATCTGGTATGGCCGCGCCATCACGTTCCTCGAGCTCGACCGCGCGAGTGATGCATTCGCGGCGCGCCTGCAACAGCTCGGCGTCGCCAAGGGCGAGCCGGTCGCACTGTTCATGAACAATTGTCCGCAATACCTGATGGCGCAATTCGGCATCCAGAAGATCGGCGCCGTTGCCTCGCCCTGCGGGGCGCTGAACAAGGGGCACGAACTCGCCTACCAGCTCGACGATCTCGGCGCGCGCGTGATCGTCGCGGCCGAACCGCTATTGCCGATCGTAGGTCAGGTCCGCGACAAGACGAAGCTCGAGCATGTCTTCGTGGTCCGCTACCCGGACCTGCTGCCCGAGCGGCCATCGATCGGCGTTCCCGATGAATTGTTCGCATCGGGCTCCGCGCCGATCGATGCGGCCGGCGAAACCGAGGACTTTCTCGCCGTCGCCGCCAGCGGCGCGTCGCCCCGCGATGTCGCGATCGACATGAACGATACCGCGCTGATGATCTACACGTCGGGCAGCACGGGTCGGCCCAAGGGCGCGATGCTGTCCTATCGCAACGTCATCTTCAAGACGGCCGCGACCGTGAACTGCAACGGGATCGGCACCGATGACGTCCTGCTCTCGATCGCGCCGCTTTATCATATCGCCGGCATGGTGATGGGCGTGAATGCACCGGTCTACGCCGGCGCGACGTCTGTGTTGCTGTACCGGTTCGACCCGCTGGTGACGGCGCAGGCGATCGATCGCTATCAGGTGAGCTGGTGGTACAGCGTGGCTCCGATGAACGTCGCGATCACCCAGCTCCCGAACATTTCCGACTTCGCTCTGAGGAGCCTCCGCGTCAATCCCGTGACCAGTTTCGGCATCGACTGGACCGAAGCGCTTGCCAGGAAATGGCAGGCCATCGCGCCGAACTGCGAGAGCTTCGAAGCGGCGTACGGGTTGACCGAGACCCATACAGTCGACACCTTCATGCCGCGCACTTCGGTTCGCTGGGGTACCCATGGCAGGCCGGTACCCGGCAACGAGATCCGGATCGTCGATCCCGACTCCGGCGCAGACATGCCAGCGGACGTTCCTGGCGAAATCGTGATCCGCGGCCCGGGCGTATTCAAAGGCTACCGCAATCGTCCCGATGCGACCGCCGAGGCGCTGCGCAATGGCTGGCTGCACACCGGCGACATGGGCCGCCTCGATGCCGATGGCTATCTGACCTTCATGGGACGCTTCAAGGAGATGATTAAGGTCTCCGGGTACAGTGTCTTCCCGGAAGAGGTCGAGTCGATACTGAACAAGCACCCCGACGTGACGGCGTCAGCCGTGATCGGCGTGCCCGACGCAACGAAAGGCGAGGTGGTCAAGGCCTTCGTCATCCTGGCTCCGCGCGCCGAACTGGACACAGCCCAGCTCGTGGCATGGGCGCGCCAGAACATGGCGCCCTACAAGGTGCCACGCGAAGTCAGCTTTGTTACCGAGTTGCCGCGATCACCGGCCGGCAAGCTGTTGCGGCGGCTGCTCAAGGACTGACGCTGGAGCGAACCGCCCCCGACCGGCGGACCGCGCCAGCCAGAATTGTCGATCGGCCTTGTCCCAAAATCACTCCCAACCTGGTCCGACAGCACCTTTTCAGGAATCGATGCCCATGTTGGACATCTCATTTTGATCCCGGCGATTCATCGATAAAGTGCAAATTGCAGCCTGCGACATGTTCAGTCACGACGACGAATGCTCGAGCATCAAGTACCAGCGACGCATGAAACGGATGATCGAAGCGCTCAGAGGAGAACTGACGCTGCAAGGCATTATCGGTCAGGGGACGACCACGGACCTGCGGGTCGACATTGTGAGCCTGGCCGAAACCGCACTTGTGGTGTGTGACTTCGATAAAGTCGCGGACTGACGCGTAATCTGGGCAGAATGAATGAGCCGATCCGGAAGGCATCGGCCTCGCGCTGGACGCTACGGGGAACCGGATGTTCGTGACGGATCTCGCCGGCTTGCTCTATGTCGCGGATCTCGATGGCGCCGGCAAGCGCACGATTCTTGCTGCCCAGGGCAATCTCACTGGCGTCGCCTACGCTGAACTCTAGAAATCGCATTGGAGAACGACATGACCAGCGACAAGACCATTCACCGCATTGCCGTCATCGAAACCGGCGTGATCGAGCTGGCCGCACAGTTCCTCGCCAAGGGACTTCAGGTCGTTGCGACGGACATTGCGCCCGACGCGGAGGTCGCGCTGAGGCAGTTCGTGAAGGCTGCGTGGCCGGCGCTCGAACGGCTTGGCCTCTCGCCCGGAGCATCGCAATCGAACCTCACCTTGACCGCCGATCTCGCCCGAAGCGTTGACAGGCGTCGATCTTGTCCAGGAGAATAGGCCGGAACGGCTTGACTTCAGCAGAAGCTATACAAGCAGCTCGACGAGCTGTTGCCGCCTGACGTGATCATCGCGTCGAGCTCGTCCGGACTCAAGATGAGCGACATCCAGTCGGCCGTCGCGTCGCATCCGGAGCGCTGCGTCATCGGCCACCCCTTCAATCCGCCGCAACTGATTCCGCTGGTTGAGGTGGTCGGCGGGGCGAAGACCTCGGAAGCGACAATCCAGCGCGCGATTACTTTCTACAAGTCGATCGGGAAGAAAGCGGTACGGCTCAACAAAGAGATGCCGGGCCATGTCGCCAACCGCCTGCAGGGCGCATTGGCGCGTGAGGTCTATTACCTTATCGCCGAAGATGTCCTGAGCGCTGCCGACGTCGACGACGCGCTCTCCTGGGGTCCAGGTCTGCGCTGGGGCATCATGGGCAACATGATGCTCAATCACCTCGGCGGAGGCCCCGGCGGCACCGAGCACTTCTTTCAGCAATTCGCTGGCCCGATGACGACTTCGTGGAAGAGCCTCGGCTCGCCGGTGCTCACACCGGAACTCCAAACGAAGCTCGTCGACGGCGTCCATGCGGAGGTCGGATCGCGCACCATCGAGGAGCTCGAAGCCGAGAGGGACGAGATTTTGCTTGGTCTCCTTGAGCTGCGCGCCAAGCGTTCGGAGAGATCTCTCCCTACCAGGTCGAGACCGATTATCGAGCCCGGCGAGGACTTCAATAGCTCACAGGATTGCGACGACGTATTTGGCGCACCGCCTTCGCTTTGATGAAGGCAATCTAGACGTCTTCGCTGAGTGAAAGGCGACACTGTGTGGTGAAATGCCTCTGAGACTCCGGGACAACTTCGAGGAGCTGCCATACGTTAACATGTCAATGTCGATGAGCCGAACCGAAAACGTGCTGAAGCACGGGTGGTTAGACTTTATCGTTCGTCACCTCGGTCTGGCACTGCGTGGGGCCGGCGAAAAGTTTCGCAAAGCAGCTGATGCTGCCGACGAGAAGAGCGTGCTGCTGCCCAGTGTGGCACCGTCCCCCTTCCGCTACCGCCCCCTCAAGAGTATCGGCGTCTACGATTAGGAACAAAAAAGACCACTCCGGCGCGCCACCTGAGCCGCGAAGGGATACGGCGTCCTCTTCGGCACGGCTCGAATGTGCGATGATTCCATATTGGTTGCGGGTGATTTGAACCTGCGAAGCTAACTTATTGATATTGCTCGGGCTAAGCTTCAGTCCAAAAAGGGAAAACCCAGCAATCCATTGAGATGGCTGGGTTTTCATTGTCGACTTTGGTTGCGGGGATAGGATTTGAACCTATGACCTTCAGGTTATGAGTACAATCAGACGCGTTTCCTGGCGATGCCTCACGTTTCCTCGCGTGTCATAAGCTATTGAATCTGCACTATTTATTTGACTTTGTAAGCTCACGGGTGTCCTCTAATTTCCGTCACGGTGGCGACACGGTGGCGACACGCAGAACAAACCGACACCGAGTTGCGGCCCTGGCATGCCAACGAAGCTTTCAAAACGAACCGTCGATGTCATCTCCGCAGGCCGACTTCCAGCCCTTGAATATGATACCGATCTGAAAGGCTTTGGCGTCCGCATATCGACCACCAGCTTCGTCGCAGGGTCTGATGAAGACCGTTGAGGCGGTCGCTCGACCTTCTAGGCCTAGGCAGGATTGTTTGCGCGATTGGCCCGGTCCAGCAAGTGTCATGGCGCCGCTCATGGACTGGTGCGACGCTAGAGAATCCACCTCATCGGGTCGCGTGAGCTGCCGTTTAGACGTTGAGTGCGGCGCTTGTAGCGTGGCGACACGGTGGCGACACGGTCCCAAAACAAGAAGGCCGCCCTTAGGCGGCCTTCCAAAAATCTCTGCCATATCATAGAGTTATTTGGTTGCGGGGATAGGATTTGAACCTATGACCTTCAGGTTATGAGCCTGACGAGCTACCGGGCTGCTCCACCCCGCGTTAAACCGTTGCATGCCCTACAGAAAGGGTGCCCGAACCTGTCGACCGACGCGTCTAACGGCGCCGATCGATCCGTCCGGATGCTTCCTGAGAAGGCAACCCGGGCCGAAGCCATCGGGTGCGAGGGGTATGTATCAACGTGAGTACGGTTTGGAAAGCCCCGGATGCGGGTTTTTGAGGATTTTGTGACGTCCAAATCACCGGTTTTCCTGACAAATTTTACCGCCGGGAACCGGGCCTTGCCAGATCGCGCGCAAAAGCGGAGCTTGGCGCCAACAAAATCCGTCAAGGAAACGTCATCCGAGGGGAAATGCCATGGACCGGCCATTGAAGAGCCCGGGACTGCATGCGCTTGAGGAGGTCTTTCACCGCCAATTCGAGCTGTCGCGCGGCGAACCGGCGCCGACATTGCAGGCGCGGCTCGACCGCCTGCGCCGCCTGCGCGCCGCGCTGACCGAGAACGAAGCGCGATTCGAGGCGGCGATCTCGGCCGATTTCGGCCACCGCTCCACCGTCGAGACTGCGATCGCCGAGACCATGCTGGTGCTCGGCGAGATCAAGCATGCGGCCAGGCACCTCAAAGGCTGGATGGCGCCCGAGCGGATCCCGACCACGGTGCAGTTCGCGCCGGCCAGGAATCGGCTGATCCCGCAGCCGCTCGGCGTGGTCGGGATCATCGCGCCCTGGAATTATCCGCTGCAGCTGACCCTGGCGCCCGCGGTCGCCGCGATCGCGGCCGGCAACCGCGCCATCATCAAGCCGAGCGAGCTGGCGCCGCGCTTCGCCGAGCTGCTTGCGGAGGTGATCGAGAAGAAATTCGACCATACCGAGCTCGCGGTCACCGATATCGACGACGACATCGCAACGGCCTTTGCCGCGCTGCCGTTCGATCATCTGATCTTCACCGGCTCAACCCGCGTGGGCCGGCTGGTCGCGGAGGCGGCCGGCCGCAACCTGACACCGGTGACGCTCGAGCTCGGCGGCAAATCGCCCGCGATCGTCGACGGCTCCGCCGACCTCGACGAGGCCGCGCAGCGCATCGCCTACGGCAAGCTGCTCAATGCCGGCCAGACCTGCATCGCGCCCGATTACGTGCTGGTGCCGCAAGCCTCGGTGCAGCCGTTCGCGCTGCGGCTGCAGGGCCACATGCAGCATATGTTCGGCGCCGATCCGAAAAACCCCGACTACACCTCGATCGTCTCGGACCGGCACTATGCAAGGCTCGAGGGCCTCGTCGCCGACGCCGCCGCGAAGGGCGCGACGATCATGCAGCCGGCCGCGCCGAACGATCCCGAATGGAAGGGAGTGCGGAAATTTCCGCCAACCGTCATCGTCGATGCGACGCCGGAGATGACCGTGATGCAGGAGGAGATCTTCGGACCGCTGCTGCCGGTCATGGGCACCAGCGACGCAACCGAGGCGATCGCCTTCATCAACCGGCGCGACCGCCCGCTGGCGCTGTACTGGTTCGGCACCGACAATGCCGCCCGCGATGAGGTGCTGGCGCGCACGGTGTCGGGCGGCGTCACAATCAATGACTGCCTGTTCCATTTCGCGCAGGCCTATCAGCCGATGGGCGGCGTCGGCGCGTCCGGTACCGGCGCCTATCACGGCGAATGGGGATTCAAGACGCTGACCAAGCTGAAGCCGGTGTTCTACCGCTCGCGCTTCAACCGGCTCGCCGATCTCTATCCGCCCTACGGCGCGAAGATCGCGCGGCTGGAGAAAGTGATGCGGATGTTGTCGTGACTGTCATTCCGGGGCGATGCGAAGCATCGAGCCCGGAATCCATCGCGCCGCAGTGACGCGGATAAATGGATTCCGGGCTCGCGCTGCGCGCGCCCCGGAATGACAAAGAAGAATAGCCAAGGGGGAAACGTACGTGACTGACACATTCGATTTCGTGGTGGTGGGCGCAGGCTCTGGCGGCTGCGCGGTGGCCGGGCGGCTGTCGGAGGATCCGGCGACCTCGGTGGCGGTGCTGGATGCCGGCGGCAAGAACGACAATTGGGTGGTGACCACGCCCGGCGCCATCATCCTGATGCTCTCGGGCAAGCTCAACAACTGGGCGTTCGACACGGTGCCGCAGAAGGGACTGAACGGCCGCATCGGCTATCAACCGCGCGGCAAGGGGCTCGGCGGCTCGAGCGCCATCAATGCCATGGTCTATATCCGCGGCCATCGCGCCGACTACGATCACTGGGCTTCGCTCGGCAATACCGGCTGGAGCTACGCCGACGTGCTGCCCTATTTCAAGCGCTCGGAGCACAACACCGAGCTCGACGGCGAATATCACGGCAAGGGCGGCCCGCTCAACGTCACCGGCCTGCAGTCCGACAATCCGGTCAAGGAGATGTTCCTGCAGGGCGCGCGCGAGGCCCAATTCCGGATCCGCGACGATTTCAACGGCGCCGAACAGGAAGGGCTCGGCATCTACCAGGTGACCCAGCGGAATGGCGAGCGTTGGAGCGCAGCGCGCGGCTATATCCATCCCCACATGGGCCGCCGGCCCAATCTGCGCGTGGAGACGCAGGCGCAGGCGACCCGCATCCTCTTCGAGGGCAAGCGTGCCGTCGGCGTCGAATACATGCAGGGCAAGGAGAAGAAGGTGCTGCGCGCGCGGCGCGAGGTCATCCTCTCGGCCGGCGCGTTCCAGTCGCCGCAATTGCTGATGCTGTCGGGCGTCGGCGACGCCGCGGCGCTCGGCAAGCACGGCATCGCCAGCGTGCATCAGCTGCCGGGTGTCGGACAGAACCTGCAGGATCATCCTGATTTCGTGTTCGGCTTCGCTGCCGACGCCCCCTATTTCTCGGGACTGTCGTGGGGCGGCATCGGGCGCATCATCAAGGGGATCGGGCAGTACCGGCGCGAGCGGCGCGGCCCGATGACCTCGAACGTCGCCGAATGCGGCGGCTTCCTGAAGACGCGACCTGAGCTCGACGTCCCCGACATCCAGCTGCATTTCTGCATGGCCATGGTGGAAGACCATGGCCGCAAGCCGCGCTGGGGCACCGGCTTCTCCTGCCATGTCTGCCTGCTGCGCCCGGCAAGCCGCGGCAGCGTCTGGCTGAACAGCGCCGATCCGCTGGCAGCCCCCGCGATCGATCCGAATTTCTTCGGCGAGGACAGCGACGTCGAGACCATGGTCGCGGGCTTCAAGATGACGAAGCGGCTGCTCGACACGCCGGCGCTGCGCGCGCTGCAGCAGAAGGACATGTTCACAGCGGATGTCCGCACCGACGACGATATCCGCAGCATCCTGCGGGCGCGCTCCGACACCGTCTATCACCCGGTCGGCACCTGCCGGATGGGCACCGGCGATCCGCTCGCTGTGGTCGATCCGACGCTGCGCGTGCATGGGCTCGAAGCCTTACGCGTGGTCGATGCCTCGATCATGCCGACCCTGATCGGCGGCAACACCAATGCGCCGACCATCATGATCGGCGAAAAGGCCGCCGACATGATCAAGGCCGAGATGCGGGCGGGGTCATCAAATGCGCAGGGTGGGTAGCCCCCTCCTTGCACGGCTCGTGGCGGTGGGCATGGCGCAAGAGCGCCTCTTCCCACCCTGCCAAACTGCTGATAGCCCAACGCGATAGCCTGCCGCCGCAGGGCGCACCGCCAAAATATCGAAAACAACCCCATGCACAGTAGCCGGCGGCTGCCGGCCGACACGGCAACTTGACTCGTCGGGCAAATCAGCGGCATACTTCGATTATCCAGAAATCGTGCAGACGCCCCTACGCCCGTAGCCCGGGACCTTGACGCATGCGCATAACGGAAGCGTTTCATGGCGGACGTAACATCGTCGGCAAAACCTCTGAGCCTTTCGAGCGGAGGATGCTGCGCGTTCAGGAAGAAGCTGTCGAGTTTCCGCCAAAAATAGCCAGCGCAGCTGTCGATCAGTTCCACTCCAAATGCCTCTTTGCTCGGATGCGGCGTTCAGCAAGTGACGGAGCCCCTCTTACTCCATCCACTAGCTCGATGGCCGGCACAGGCTCCGGCTTGGCTCACTCAACGTGGCTCGGCATTCGTTGGCGCGGGCGCGAACAGGTTGGTCGACGCGGCTTCCTGAACGATCACTGCCGCGTCGTCCGGCAGCAGAAACCCACGCGCCAGCAGATCATGGGCGGCGATCCGGATCCGGTTCACGTAATCGTCGCGGCCATGATAGCGCTCTTCGATCGACGGGCGGGCGTCACCGGTACGCTCTCGTTCCGCTTTCGTCGCTGCGAATGGCGAGAAGGACCCGATCAGCATGCAGGTGAATGTCTGCGGCTGGTTCTGGGCGCCATTGGTGCCGGTCGGCACCGCGACATCCGGCAGCCGCACGCCGCCAAGCGCATTGCCGTCCTGATCGCGCTTCGGCACTTGTATCACTGCGGCGGAAAGCCGAGTCGGAGCGCGCAGCGCAGGTGGCTCGCCGCCCGCGACTTCAAGCGACATCAGTTCGCTGGCGGGCGGCTTGGTGCCGCGGCTTACCCAGGCGTCAAGATGCAGCAGCAGGGCCCGCGACAGCGGCGACCAATCGAGGCGACCCGGCGTCAGGGTGCAAGCCGGTGCCCTGGGGGCGGGTACATGCGGGCCTCCCGCGATATCGTACATCCGCACATTGGCGGGCAGTGGCTGATCCGCGGTTCCGGACGCGCCCGTGCGGCCAAGCGAAGCGCGCAGCGAATAGTAGTCCGTGGTGGAGTTCACGAGTATCATCCTCGGAGGCACCTCGCCCCGCGCCTCGACCTTGGCCGTGATCTCGCCGATCGTGAGAGGTCCGTCATTCACACCGGGAAAATCCGGATTGTCGAATGTGGGAGCCCCCTCGGCGCTCGACATTGGTCCAAGGCCCGTCTGCAGGATCGGAAGAAGGCCGGCGGCCGAGACGAACACATGCATGCCGTCGAAGACGCGCCGGTTGCCCATCATGTTGAAGCCGTTCAGGAGAAAGGTCTTCAGGAATCGTCCATCCTGGGACCTGCCGCTCGCGAGCACGCGGTTGATCGTTCCCTCGAGCGGGTTGGGCGTTCCACCTTTGTCGGAGGCTGCATGCGCGAGGAAATCGGCGGCGTCGCGGACGATCGCAAAGCCCACTCCCTCGACGAAGCGTGTCTTGCCGTCTGCGTCGGCGAAAGACGGCAGCTCCGCGCCCTGTCCAAGCTCCCAAAAAACCTCCGCAACCGCGAAACCGTGGTCCTGCAGAAACCCGGTGCCTTGCTCCAGCGTACCCGGGAGAAACCGCACATCGCGTGGCGAGTTGTAGATTGCCTCGGCCCAGACCTGTCCGCGGTTGGGTACGTCCACCAGCAATGCGCCGTTTCCCTCGCGGGGAGCCGCCGGCATCATGAGAATGATCTTTGCGGCGTAGTCGACGCGACCGTGTTCGTTGCGCGACGCCTTGTCGATCCCCGGAATGGCCTCTTGCGGCGACAGGTCGCCGTGAATCCTGCCCTGCCAGATCACATAATCGCCAGCACGAAATGTGCCGTAAGGCTGCTTCGACGTGAACTCGATCCGGGTGACTTCCGCGCTCGCCGGCCGTGCCGTCGGCATGAGGGTGAACAGGCAAAACAAGAACATCCCAGTCGGCCCGTTTCGACGGTGCGGCATGGGAATTCTCCATGGTCGATAGCGGATGGTTCCGGTCATTTTTTGATCACGATGCTCCGTATCAGAAGCGGACATCATGGATCGGCAATTTCCCGCCGGTCCATCGCCTGTCGCGAAGACCTTCTCACTCCATCCAATAGTCGATGTCGGTCTGATTGGCATTGACGCCGGCGTTCGGCTCGGACGGCCCATGGCTGCTGATGATGCCGTGAATCCTGGCGAGGCTACCTGTGCCTCCAGTAATGACGCCCGATGTCATGTTCGTCAGCTTCCCATCTCCACTGCTTTGCGCGACCAGAGATGTCCTGACAAAAAATTTGTCGCCATTCTCCAGTATCCAGACGTTGTAGATGAGGGCCGGACCATTGTTATCGATGTAGTCCGACATGCCGCGCGTCCACTGCTCCTTCAACCTCGACCCGTTGATGAGGGGAGCATCGTCTCCATAGGTCCGCCGAATTTCGAAGAGCCGGGCTTGATGTCCCGGAATGTCGCCAACGTCGATGACGTGTTGTTGGGTGTATACCGTCCGAGTTGCCGGCGTATCGTAGCTGACATGGTGCTTTTGCTGTGCCCCGGCCACCGGCTCTGTTAGAGCCGCGAGAGTGATCGTCATTCCAAGCGCGATATTGCGAAACATGCGTGACCTCTCATGCTGGAATCCACCCAACCGCGAAGGTATCGGCGGACATTGTTTGTTGAAGATTCTCTCGTCAACCGGTCGGCGCTCGGTAGTAACCGAGCCCCAACCAAAGCTGATTTCACCACGCTTTTCCGAGGTGCCATGGATCAGACCGATCGTCTAGAACGGGGCTTGGCTGCACGGGATTCGGCTCATCAATCTTTTTTGACAGCGCTTTGCCGGACAAGACATCTGCACGCTACGCCGGTCATTGCGCTGCCCGACGCGGAGGTCGGCTACCGGCGAGGAGCGGAAATGTATCTGGTGAGTTAGGGTGAGCCCCACCAGCAATGGCGCCGATCTGCCGCAAAACTTGCTGAGTTAACCCATGAACTTTCTTATCAGAATCGCAATTTCTGCACAGGCCTCATCCAGTGCGAAGTGTCCGGCTTGCAGTATGTTTATTTGAGCATTGGGCACATCGCGCCTAATCGCATCCGTTTCTCGAACCGAAAAGTTTGGGTCGTATCTCCCCCATAGCACAAGAGTGGGCGGTTTCTTTTCTCGCAGGTATTCTTGATACGCAGGATATTGTTCGACATTGCTCCGATAATCATAGAAGAGCTCGATTTGAATTTGCGCCATGCCAGGACGGGCAAGAAACGCGGCTTCGTCCGTCCACAGATCAGGATTGTACCGGTCAGGGTGCGGTGAGTTCCCGAGGTGCCTCATCTTCGCGATTTCAGCGGACATAAGCCCTGCGCGGACTCGATCTTCATGAGAGGCTCTATCGGCCCAGAACGCTCGGCGCGGTGCCCAGATCTTTTCCTCAAGCCCATCGTCATGGGCGACAGCGTTCTGCACGATCAGTGCGGCCACTCGATCGGGATGGGCAAGGGCCAAACGGTAGCCAATCGGGCCGCCGTAGTCCGACATATACATGGTGTACTTGGTGAGACGCAGCGTTTCCGTAAGTCTGTCAACGATATTTGCGAGATGTTCAAACGTGTACTGAAACTTCTCCGGCGGCGGCGCTTCTGAATGCCCGAAACCGGGATAGTCGGGAGCGATGAGATGGTATTTGTCGGCCAGTAGCGGAAAAAGCGGATCGAACATGCGGGAGGAGGACGGAAAACCATGGAGCAGAAGGATTGCTGGCGCATCCTTCGGACCTGCCTCCCGGTAAAAGACGTTTACTCCATCAATCTGAACGAAGTGGTAGGTCACGGCCATGCTGTCGCGAACATCCTTCCCGCTCTGCGCCGCCGACGAACACGCCCAAAGTGCAAGAAGGAAGCCAGCGCCGACTAACCGGGAGAAGGTTTCCATAAACTTCATTCGAGCCTCATTCCGTCGCTGGATGATCATTTGATGGCCGGCTTGAGCGCAGCGGCCAGGTGGCGGGGGGACGCGCAGGAAAGATCGAATGAAGAACCGCCCTATTCCGCTGTGGCGATGACAATCCTGTGATCCTGATCGGCGTCGGTTAGCTGCTCGCCTAGTCAGGTCGCCACTTTAGGCGGATGCGAGTCGGCGCGCGTGCCCGTGGAAGGCCGCAAATCCATCCGCCGAGCTTTTCCCAGCCGCTTACTACCCGGAGAGGATGGCAGCGGACCTCCATGTCGGCTTCGGGGTCACAAGCCGTCCATAGCGCCAAGCCAAGGGACTTCCGGTTACCCTCGAAGAACCGACCTTCCGGGTGGTCATCCAGACCGTCAGCTTAGGGCCATAACCAGACGTCGCCAAATGACGGAATGACAGTCCCGCTCATCCCTTCGACGGGTAAAACCGTTTGAGAAATCCATCGATCTCGTTATCGGCTGCCTGCCAACGCGGTCCACGTTCGCTTCTTAAGAGATGGAGGCCGAGGAGTTGTAGCGGGCTATCGGCGACAAGTTCGAGCGGTCCTTTCTTCGCAATCCAATGCTCTTCGCCGTCCTTATCGACACGATCGACCGAATATCCATGGTCAATAAGCGTGAGATACGCTGGGACTTCTGTATTGCCTGCTGCCGCAATGGTCTCTTGCGCCATCTCATTCCCCATGTTGCGCGGATAGGCGTTCGAGCATCGCCTCGTGCATCGCGGCCTTCCATGCCTGCAGTCCGCGATGACCGCAATGGGTCAGAGGCAGACGACGTGGCCAGGGCAGCAAGCGTCCGTTCTCGCCTTGAAAGCGGACCTTGCTCCGCGCTCAGCTGGGCAGCTTCGGGCCACTATGCGACTATCGCTGGTGATCGGCACGATTTGAATAAAACGATTTAGCGATGTTAAAGAGGGCTCTCCTAGAGGGTGTTAAGGTGATCAAATGCGGATTATCGAGCTGGACGCCAGTAAGTGGAATACGTCTGCTGATTTTGTCAGCGCGCTCAAAATCGCAATTGGCGCGCCGGATTGGCACGGCTCGAGCGTCAATGCATTTGTAGATTCGATGGGGACGGGCGGTATCAATGCCGTCGAACCTCCTTACGTCGTCAGAGTTGTGAATGCCGGCCATCTTGGACAGGACGTGACCGAACTGATCGCGGCTATTTCGTCCGCGGTTGAGAAAAGGCGACTATACGAGGCCGCTCGCACTGGCGAGGATGTCATGGTCAGCCTTGAGATGACAAGTTAGGACGCGCGTTTCCTGAACAAGCCGATGTCGCGCGAGGTCAAAACCCGCCCATAGCGACAGAGCCAGGTAACTTCCGGTTCACCGCGAAGAGCCGACGTTCCCCGTGATCATACGAACCGCCAGCTATGGGGAAGCGCGGACAAGGTAAACTTGACCTACTATGGAAGATGCTGCCACTCAAGTTGAGGATTAGGTCTATGGCGATAGACAAAGAAGCTTCTCGCGTCTGGCGCGGTCAGATCAGAGATATATTGAACCGGCAGTGGGACCCGATTGGCGGGTGCCCCGCCGATGAATACGATGGCTATGTTGGTACTATCGCCGCCATGGTTCGCGACAATACGACCGACGAGGCTTTGATGAAGTATCTCGAATGGGCTGAGTCCGTGCACATGGACTTTGGCCGGTTTGATCACGAGCGCGCTAGGATGGTCATCGTATCAATAAGAGCACTTGGTACGGCGCCGTAGCTGGAGGGCGTTTCGCTGAACTTCCGCTATGGGTCACAAGCCGACATCCCTGACGTCAAGCCAAGTGTCTGCTCCGCTTCTGTAAGCGGGCATCCCGGTATGAGTACGCGCCCTAGTTCAACAGGAACCCGCCATCCACCGTCACCACGGTGCCGGTCATGTAGCGTGAGGCGTTGGAGGCAAGCAGCATGATCGCGCCGTCGAGATCGGATTCGGCGCCGACGCGGCGCTGCGGAATCCGTTTTGCGAGCCGCTCGCCCGCCGGCGTCGACCAGAAATCGTGGTTCATCTCGGTGTCGATGTAGCCCGGTGCCAGCGCGTTGACGCGGATGTTGTTGCCCGCGAGCTCCAGCGCCATCGCCTTGGTGCCCTGGATCATGCCGGCCTTGGATATCGCATAAGGCGAAACCGCTTTCAGCACGCCCTGCCCGAGCACCGAGGCGACGTTGACGATGTTGCCCGGCTGCTTGCGCAGGATCATGCGCCGCGCCAATTCGGTCGCAAGGAAGTAGGCGCCCTTCAGATTGGCGTTGACCACCGCATCCCAGTCCGCCTCGGTCTGCTCGGTCGACAACTTCTCGATCGCGATGCCGGCATTGTTGATCAGGACCGAGACCGGACCGAGCGCGGCTTCTGCGGCGTCGAGCGCTTTCGCAATGCCGGAAATATCCGCGACGTCCATCTGCACCGCGGCGGCGCGACCGCCCTTGGCATTGATCTCCTCCGCGAGGCTTTTCAGCTTCGCGGTCTGGCGCGCTGCCAGCACCACCGCAGCGCCATGCGCCGCCAGCACACGGGCGAATTGCCGCCCGAGCCCTTGCGAGGCGCCGGTGATGAGGATGATTTCTTTACTGACATCGAATAGGTCGGACATCGACAGGTTCCTGGATTGCAGCGGACGAGTGATAGCGACAATTGTCCCTGATGTAAGCAGGTTTGATCAACCAGGGGACGCTAAGGCGCGATGTGATTAGGTTGAATCGTCATCGCGCCTTAGCTCTTTGAGCATGATCTCATCGGAAAACCGCTTCGCACTTTTCCGGATCGTGCTTTAGGAGATTGGGGCAGGAATTCCTTATCCATGAACCTCTTCGACATCTTCGTGACGCTCGGGCTGCTGTTCGCGGTCGTCACCGGCTTCACGACCGGCCTGCTGCGCAGCGCGGTCACCATCCTAGCCTATCTCGTCGCGATGCCGCTTGCGGTCGCGGTGCTGGCGATGGTCGGGCCTCACATCGCAACGCTGCCGTCCTCGCCGCTTCCGCCCAATGGGGTGCTGCTGTTCGGTCTCTTCCTCCTGATCGGCGTCATCCTCGGAAAGATGGCGCGGACGATGCTCGACGACACTATGGGCTCGGAGATCGGGATCGGCGACCGGCTCGGCGGTGCGCTGCTCGGCGCGCTCAGGGTCGGCCTCGTCGTGACCACGCTGGTGCTGGTGTTCGATCAACTGGTGCCGCTCGCCAAACAGCCGCGATTCCTCAACGGATCGCAATTGCGGCCGTGGTTCTCCGCCGCCGGACAGGCCGGATTCCGCTCGCTACCGCCCGAAGCCACGATGGCGATCGAGCGGCTGCGGCGCGAGCAGCGCATCTAACCCAACGGCTCACCCCCCAGTTCCTGCCCGGCATGCACTTATGCATTGCACCTCTCTTACCGGCGCCGCCGGGCTTGGCTAGACTGGCGCCAGCGAAACTTTAAAAACCTACCCGACATCACAGGGAGTGAACTCGTGGATCTTGGAATCAAAGGCCGCCGCGCCATCGTCTGCGCATCGAGCAAGGGACTGGGCCGCGCCTGCGCGATCGCGCTCGCCAATGAAGGGGTGCATGTCACGCTGACCGCGCGCGGCGCCGAGGCGCTGAAGCAGACCGCCGACGAGATCCGCAAGGCTCATCCGGCCGTCACCGTCACCGAGATCGTCGGCGACATCACGACCGCGGCAGGGCGCGAAGCCGTGCTCAAGGCCTGCCCCGAACCGGACATCCTGATCAACAATGCCGGCGGCCCGCCGCCCGGCGATTTTCGCAACTGGACCCGCGACGACTGGATCAAGGCGATCGACGCCAACATGCTGACGCCGATCGAGCTGATCAAGGCGACCGTCGACGGCATGATGGCGCGCAAGTTCGGCCGCATCGTCAACATCACCTCGGCCGCGGTGAAGGCGCCGATCGAAATTCTCGGCCTGTCCAACGGCGCCCGCGCCGGCCTCACCGGCTTCGTCGCCGGCCTGTCGCGCAAGACCGTGATCAACAACGTCACCATCAACGGCCTGCTGCCGGGCCCGTTCGACACCGACCGCCTGCGCGGCACCGCCAAGCCTGAGGCTGAAAAGCGCGGCATCTCGGCCGACCAGGTCCTGACCGAGCGTGCGAAGCTCAATCCCGCCGGCCGCTTCGGCCATCCCGACGAATTCGGCTATGCTTGCGCGTTCCTGTGCGGCGCCAAGGCCGGCTTCATCACCGGGCAGAATCTGCTGCTCGATGGCGGTGCCTTCCCGGGCACGCTCTAGTGCCGCCGCTCGAAAGGGGCGCTCGATGAGAGCCGTCTGGTACGAACGAACCGGTGCGGCGCCGGCGGTGCTTACCGTCGGCGAAATGCCGACACCCGACGCGGGCCCGGGCGAGGTCCGGGTTCGGCTCGAGGCATCCGGCGTCAATCCGGCCGATGTCGGCCGCCGCAGCGGCAACTATCGCGCGATGGAGTTTCCACGCGTGGTCCCGAACAGCGACGGCGCCGGGATCATCGACCAGATCGGTCAAGGCGTGACGCGCTTTGCCGTCGGCGACCGCGTCTGGCTGTTCAACGGCCAGCGCAACGGCCGCGCCTTCGGCACCGCGGCCGAGTACATCACGCTCGCCGACTATCTGGTGACGCCGCTGCCGCAGGACGTGTCCTTCGCGGCCGGCGCAACGCTCGGCATTCCCTGCATGACGGCGTGGTGCGCGCTGTTTGCCGACGGTCCGGTCGCAGGACAGACGGTGCTGGTCACCGGCGGCGCCGGTGCGGTCGGCCATTACGCCGTGCAATTGGCCAAATGGGGCGGTGCGCGCGTGATCGCGACGGTGAGCTCAGAGGTCAAGGACGTCGAGGCGCGGCTTGCCGGCGCCGACACCATCGTCAACTACCGGACCGAGGACGTCGTCTCCAAGGTGATGGCCTTCACCGAGAACCGCGGCGTCGACCGCGTGATCGACGTCGATTTCGGCGGCAACCTTGCGACCACGCTGAAGCTCATGGCGATGAACTCGACGATCGCGGTCTATGCCACCAACGGCAACCGCACGCCGACACTGCCGGTGCGCGAATTGATGGAGAAGTGCATCACGGTGCGCGCGCTGGTGCTGTTCGCGCTGCCGCCGCCGCTGCTCGCCGCCGCGCAGGCCGACATCACCAAATGGCTGGAATCGGGCACCCGCGTGCACAACATCGCCGGCCAATTCGGGCTCGCGGAGACCGCCGATGCCCATCTCGCCGTCGAGAAAGGCGACAAGATCGGCACCGTGATCGTCGACTGCGCCCGATGATCTTCCCCCTCTCCCCGTTCTTAGGGGTGAGGGACTGTCACCGCGAAGGTGATAGCGAAGTATGCTGAAACTCCCCTCATCCGTAATTCAAGCTTAGCTTGAATTACGACCCCTCCCCGCAAGCGGGGCGAGGAAAGGGGAACAGCACGCTTCGACTGCCTACTGAACCGGCGTGATGCGCGCGTCGCTCGGTGGTATGCCGAACTCGTCGAGCCCTTCGGCAAGCAGATCGCCGAGCATCGGCTCGCCCAAGAGATAGCTTGCGGTACGTCCGTTGCGTCCGCGCGCGGCTTCGCGGCGGAGATCGGCCCATTCTTCGATCGTGCCGTCGCCGCGGCCGAGCCGCATCAGCGCGACGAGGTCGACCTGCTCGTCCTCGCTCAGCGCATCGATGAATCCCGATATCTCGCGCGCCACCGGATCGCTGCCGTTATCCTCCAGCACGTCGATCATCTCGTCGTCGGCCCCATTCGAGCCGGAGTCGGGATCGACGATCCCCTCCTTGACGTCGAATTCCCGCGCCTTCTCGATCAAGAAGCCAACCTTTTCAGGGGAGATTGTGAGTTCCGGCATTCGCGCACTCCTTCGATGCAACGAACAGTAACGCGGGAGGCGCCGACTCGATCCATTGCGCCGGCGCGCGGAAACAAGCATGGTCCGGTAAGAAACAAGAAACCGAGGGCACGCCGCATGCAATGGACGATCGGCAAGGTCAAGATCACAAAAGTCGTCGAGCTCGAGACTGTCGGCAGCACGCGCTTCATCCTGCCGCTGGCCGGCCGGGAAGAGATCCAGAGCCTGCCCTGGCTGATCCCGCATTTCGCCAACGAGGATGGCCGGCTGAAAATGTCGATCCACTCGCTGCTGGTCGAGACGCCGGAGCACCGCATCATCGTCGACACCGGGCTCGGCAACGACAAGCAGGGTCGCAACGTGCCGACCTGGAACAACCGCAGCGATCCGTTCCTGGAGAAGCTGACCGCGGCCGGATTTGCGCCTGACGGCATCGATACCGTGCTGTGCACGCATCTGCATGTCGACCATGTCGGCTGGAACACGAAGCTCGTCGGCGGCAAATGGGTGCCGACCTTCGCCAATGCGCGTTACGTGTTCGGCCGGACCGAATTCGAGCACTGGCGCGACCATAGCGACGATGCCGCGCATGCCGCCGTGTTCGCCGACTCGGTGAAGCCGATCGCGGATGCCGGCAAGGCCGAGCTGGTGCCGAGCGACCATCGCCTGACCGAGGAGATCACACTGATCCCGACGCCGGGGCACAGCCCCGGCCACATGAGCATCCGCATCAGGTCCGGCGGCGCGGAAGCACTGCTGACCGGCGACGTCGCCCATCATCCCTGCCAGATGTACCACCTCGACTGGTCGTCGACCGCAGACTCCGACCAGAAGCAGTCGGCCGCGACGCGGCGCGAATTGTTCTCGCGCTTCGCCGACACGCCGACGCTGGTGATCGGCGGGCATTTCAACGCCGGCCACATCAAGCGCGACGGCGACGCTTTCAGGTTCGTCGCGCTCGAGCCGTGAGCTGCTTTGATGGAGCATGATCTATCGGATCATGCCTGAGGCCGTGTACCCATCAACTTCTTCGTTTCGCGATCCGTTTCGCGCGCGAAGCGGCCGAGATCTATGTCTTGAAGGGCCGGGAGCCGACATGAGGTTATCGCGGCGGCGAACCTCTCGTCATTTTGGTGACAGGCAGCTTTGGCAACTCACATCCGCGAGCGCTTCGAATACAGCCGGGGTGCGCTCCAGGCGGGCAATCGTTCGCGCGCCTTCGAGAGCGGCTACCAACGCGGCTGCGGTAGAGGACGCGCGCGCGGGAGCGAAACCGCACCCTCTGAAATGCTCAGCGACGATCTCGGTCGAATCGACAAATCCGCGCGCTACCCGTTTGGTCAGCTCAGCGTCGAGCGCGGGCAGCTCATTCGCCAGATTTTGCATCAGACATCCGTACTGGAAATCCGAGGCGACCATTTCGGCCGCGAATGCGCTGAAAAGCTGCTGAACAAACTTCAGCGCATCGCCCGTCGTATTCGCCGAGATATTCCGCAGGACCGCAATTCTACCCGCGACGTAATGATCGATTGCTTCTTCTGCGAGCTGTGCCTTGCCGCGTGGAAAGTGAAAGTAGAACGATCCTTTGGGCGCACCGCTTTCCTCAATGATCTGGGTCAATCCGGTCGCCGTGTAGCCCTGGATGCGAAACAGGCGTTCGGCCGTGGCAATCGCGCGAGCGCGGGCGTCAGTCTTACGTGGCATGCCGTGACCGTAACACCTTTCGCTTGACGCTACTATGGCGATCGACATAGTATGGTGATCGCCATAGTAGGAAAACCGGCGATGCCCCAATGCCCAGGTCAGGCGCCTGCACGCGGACGGTGCGCTCCTCATGAGTGATCCCGTCAGTTTTGAGCCATCGGCATCTCGACGAGCCGTCTTGGCGATGGGCGCGGCCGGCCTCGTCGCGGCTTCACTTCGGCCGGCCCGCGCAAAGCCCATAGGAGAAGTTGATTTGACCACATCGGCATATGGCGAGGGCACGCTTCCCAAGGCGGTTCGCTCGCGCATGATCCGCGGGGTCAATGGCCTCGATGTCCATATTCTCGAAGCCGGTTACGAAAGCCGCGGCCGGCCGCTCGCGCTGCTTCTGCACGGCTTTCCGGATTTGGCATATGGCTGGCGACACCTGCTTCCGCTACTTGCCGACGCCGGATACCACGTGGTGGCGCCCGACCAGCGGGGCTTCGGCCGCACCACCGGTTGGGTGAACAGCTATGACGCCCCGCTGGCATCGTTCAGCCTCCTGAACATGACGCGTGATGCCCTCGGACTGGTTTCGGCGTTGGGATATCGGCGCACGGCAATGCTCGTCGGGCACGACTTCGGCTCGCCCGTGGCGGCCTATTGTACGCTGGCGCGACCTGACGTCTTTCCCTCGGTGGTGCTGATGAGCGCACCGTTTCCCGGTGTGCCGGCGTTTCCGTTCGACATTGCGGACCGCGAGCCATCGTCGGTTCGACCGAACACCGACGATCAAAAGTTAGCGGCCGCGCTGGCGGCGCTCGATCCGCCGAGACAGTATTATCAGCAATACCTGAGCACACGGGGGGCAAACGATGACATGTGGCACCCCCCTCAAGGCCTCCACGCGTTTCTTCGCGCATTCTTCCACGTCAAGAGCGCTGACTGGCCGGGCAACAAGCCGCATCCATTGAAGGCGCGAACCGCCACCGAACTTGCGCAAATGCCCACCTATTACGTGATGGATCTTGGCAAGACGATGCCGCAGACCGTCGCTCCATTCCACCCTTCCGCGGCCGAGGTCTCGGCCTGCAAATGGCTCACCGAGCCGGAGCTTGGCGTGTACACGGAGGAGTATGGCCGCACCGGGTTTCAAGGCGCCCTGCAGGCTTATCGCGTCTTTTCCGATCCTGACCTGAACGCTGAGTTGCGCCTGCTTTCGGGCAGGACGATCGATGTCCCGTCGCTCTTCATCGGCGGGACAAGCGATTGGGGCACCTATGCGGCGCCGGGCGCGCTCGATCTGATGAGGACGAAGGCGGCGACGAGGATGGGCGACATCGCGCTGATCGACGGCGCCGGTCACTGGATCCAACAGGAGCAGCCGGTTCGGCTCGGCGCGCTGTTGCTCGCCTTCATCAAGAAAACCGGAGCGGCTGACCACATCAGCGATTTCGGACCTGGCGGGCGTTAGGCCTCGCGTCACCGTTCTTCGATCGGATCAAATAGCGTCGTCGGGTCGCAACGCGTGTCGACAGCTTGCCGTCAATCACCTCGCCTTGGTCCAGCTTGCGCTATGGTTGCGCGTTGATGAGTCCGCGCCCTAGATCAAGCTGGCGCGCGCGAGGAAGAGCGCGTCGGCCTCGCTGGCTGCGATCGCGGCCGGATAGGGCAACGCCTTGGCCCGTCCGGGAAGGTTGCGCTCGAGCTCGGCGCGCTCCTCCTCATCATCGGCGATGTAGACCGTGACCCGGATCAATCGGCCGAGCTCGGCCTTGCGCGCCTTCATCCACAGCACCATCGGCTTGCCGGCGGCGACATCCGGCTGATCGTTGACATTGACGATCACGGCAAACGGACGGTTCGCTGCAAGCAGCGCGGTGTATTCCGCGGTCCAGTCGCAGCCATCCTGCTCGGTCTGCAGGCGGCCGGTCGCGATGAAGATGCCGGGCTCGGCTTCGCGAAAGAATTTCATGGAAGCTTCCTCATGTGACGGCGCCGGACCGTGCTGATCGGTCGATCCGGTCGGCGGCGAGGCACAAATATCCATCGACTGACGGTCGGTCAATTCATCTAAGCTGTTTCAAAGACATTCTAAATATGCGATTCCGGAATCGGATATCGGGAGCGGATGGATGATCGGGAAGCGACAGGCGGGGACCACGCGCGGCACATCGCAGCATTGGCGACGCACGCGGCCCGCCGAGGTCAGGGTGGACGATTTGATGTCGGCGGCCGCAGCGCTGTTCATTGCGAAAGGCATCGAGGCCACCACGATCGACGACATCGTCACGCGGGCCGGCGTCGCCAAAGGCACCTTCTACCATTACTTCTCGACCAAGGCGGATGTGATCATTGCGCTGCGCGCGCGCTTCACGCAGGATTTCCTCTCTCGCGTTGCCGCAGCGATCGGCGAGCGCGCCGCGGACGACCACGCCGCGGCGGCTGTCCGCCTGGCTGCGCGGCGCGGTCGGAACCTATCTTGCCAACGTCGAGCTGCATGACGTCGTGTTTCACGACTTCACGCATCATCAGCGCCAGTCGCAGGAAAAGGACGACGTGATCGCACAGGTCGTCGGCGTGCTGGAGGACGGCCGGACAGCCGGCGTCTGGGCATTCCCGAATGCCCGCAGCGCGGCGCTGATCGTGTTCGACGGCATGCATGCCGTGGTCGACGACGCGATCGCAGCGGGCATGCGCGATCCCGAGCCGCCGTGCCGCCTGCTGGAAGAGATGTTCACGCGGATGCTGGCCCCGCCGCATTCGCGATCATGACCGGCATTTGGAAAGAACCGGCGCACGGCGGCTACGCCGGCAGGTGATGGCTGCAATGCCTGCGGCGACAGGCGGTTGAATTTCCTCCCGCGCTGTTCCATGAAGCGTGTCGAGGTATACCAGTAACAATCCTCAAGACATCGTAGGGAGTGATCAAATGAAGCTTGTTCGTTATGGCGAAAAGGGTGCGGAAAAGCCCGGTCTGATCGATAAATCCGGCCAGCTCCGCGACCTGTCGGCCCATCTGAAGGACCTGACCGGCGACGCCTATTCGCCGGACTCGCTGAAGAAGCTTGCCGCCCTCGATCCCGCCTCCCTCCCCGCCGTCTCCGGCAAGCCGCGCTTCGGCGCCCCGATCACCGGCATCTCGAAGTTCGTCGCGATCGGCCTCAACTATTCCGACCACGCCAAGGAAACCGGCAACCCGATCCCGTCCGAGCCGATCTTCTTCCTCAAGGCCAACACCGCGCTGTCGGGCCCGAACGATCCGGTCGAGAAGCCGCGCGGCTCGACCAAGCTCGACTGGGAGGTCGAAATCGCGGCGATCATCGGCACCCGCGCCAAGTATGTCTCGGAAGCCGACGCGCTGAACCATGTCGCCGGCTACTGCATCTGCAACGACGTCTCCGAGCGCAACTTCCAGATCGAGCGCCTCGGCCAGTGGACCAAGGGCAAGTCGCACGACACGTTCGGCCCGGTCGGGCCGTGGCTCGCCACCAAGGACGAGATCCCCGACGTGCAGAAGCTGTCGATGTGGCTCGACGTCAACGGCCAGCGCCGCCAGACCGGCTCGACCTCGACCATGATCTTCACCATGGCGAAGTGCATCTCCTACGTCTCGCAGTTCATGACGCTGCTGCCCGGCGACATCGTCACCACAGGCACCCCGCCCGGCGTCGGCACCGGCATGAAGCCGCCGCAATATCTCAATGTCGGCGACGTCGTGACGCTCGGCATCGAAGGCCTCGGCGAGCAGCGCCAGGAGATCGTTGGGGCGTAAGGTCCGGCTAGTGCCCACTACCGTCATTGCGAGCAAAGCGAAGCAATCCATCTCTCCACAGCTGCGGATGAATGGATTGCTTCGTCGCTTCGCTCCTCGCAATGACGATCCAATTCGACAGCAGAGGGGCCTCACATGAAACTCACCTTCTCTCCCGCCTCCCCGTTCGCCCGCAAGGTACGCATCGCGGCGATCGAGCTCGGCCTGATCGACAAGATCGAGCTGGTACCGGCCAGCGTCGCGCCGGGCACGGCCAATGACGAATATTCCAGGATCTCGCCGTTGAAGAAATTGCCGGTGCTGATCCTCGACCATGGCGACGTCATTTTGGATTCCTACGTCATCGTCGAATATCTCAACGAGATCGGCGGCGGCCGGCTGATTCCGGGCTACGGTCCGCGGCGCTGGCAGCTGAAGACCGATCACTCGCTGCTCAACGGCATGCTCGATTCCATGCTGCTGTGCCGCTACGAGAAGATGGTGCGGCCGCAGGGCTCGCTGTGGCAGGCCTGGTACGACGATCACTGGAACCGGGCCTGGGCCGGCATGGCGCGGTTCGAGAACCGGCCAGACGTGCTGAACGGTTCATCGTTCGACATCGCGCAGATCGGCCTCGTCTGCGTGCTCGGCTACGCCGATCTCCGGTTCGCCGATTGCGGCTGGCGCAAGGCCTATCCGAAGCTCGACGCCTTCTACCAGAAGATGCTGGAGCGGCCGTCGGTGAAGATCTCGGCGCCGCCTGCGGCCTAGCAACGCAAAGCGTCCCCGCCATTCGATTTTCAGCGCGCGCCTGGTGCCCGCGCAGAACGCCTCCGATCTCGACTTTGTGATGATGATGACGGCAGCCCGGTACGGGCCGCCGGAGCAAGACCTTGCGGCGACGGATATCCTCGCCAACATCAGCATTCCCGCCATGCGCGCCGCGCACTGGCTTTTTACGCGGTCTCTTCACGCCAACCGCACTCCACTTCGCTCGCAAACGCCAACGTCAAGGAATCCCCATGAGTCTGAAATTTGCCGCCGGCGATCTCACCATTCATCGCATTGTCGAGGAAGAAGGGCTGTTCCTGCCTGCCCACGACATGCTGCCCGGATTGACGCCGGAGCTGCTCGCCGAGAACCGCGGCTGGATGAAGGCGGCCGGCGCACTCGATGACAGCGACACGCTGATCCTGGCGTTCCAGTCCTACGTCGTGAAGACGCCGCACCACACCATCCTGATCGACAGCTGCATCGGCAACGACAAGCCGCGGCCGGGACGGCCGAGCTGGAACATGAAGACCGACGACAACTATCTGCGCGGCCTCGCGGCGGCGGGCTTTTCGGTCGGCGACATCGACTATGTGATGTGCACGCATCTGCACGTCGACCATGTCGGCTGGAACACGCGGCTCGAGAACGGCCGCTGGGTGCCGACCTTCCCGAACGCGCGTTACGTGTTCGACAAGAGCGAGTTCGACTACTGGACCGAGACCAACGCCAAGGCCGAGGTCCCGCCCTTCGTCGACAGCGTGCTGCCCGTGGTCGAAGCCAAGCGGGCCGAGCTGGTCGGCAATGATTTCGCCATCGGCGACCATATGCGCGTGCTGCCGACACCCGGCCACACGCCGGGCCATGTAGCCTTCACCTTCGGCCGCGGCAAGGATGATGCGGTGTTTGCCGGCGATCTGATGCACTCGCCGATCCAGACGCTCTATCCGGAGCTGTCGCCGAAGTTCGACGTCGACCCGGCACTGGCCGCGAAGACGCGGCGCAGCTTCCTGGAGCGCTATTGCGACACCGACACGCTGTGCTGCCCCGCGCACTTCCCCTCGCCGACGGTCGGCAAGATCAGGCGGAAGGGCAACGGGTTCGTGTGCGAGACGGTGAAGTAAAGGCTTGCTCGCTTCACCCTCCCTTGAGTGGGAGGGTGATCGTCCTCAATCGAACAGGCTCGGCGTGTGGTTCACGATCGCGCCTTCGATCTGCAGCATCTTCAGCTTGGTGACGACGCCGCCATTGGCCGAGAAGCCGCCCGGCTTGTTGCCGGCCGCCAGCACCCGGTGGCAGGGCACCACGATCGGGCATGGGTTGCGGCCGAGTGCCTGGCCGACGTCGCGCGACAGCTCGACGCCGCCGAGCTGCTTGGCGATGTCGCCATAGGTCATGGTCTTGCCCGGTGGAATCTTCCGCGCGATGTCGTAGACGCCGCGGTTGAACTCGGGCACGCCGTCGAGATCGAGCAGGATGTCGGCGAGGTCGTTCGGCCTGCCGGCGAGCAGCTCGATCATGCCGTCGATCGCGTGCTGCACCTCGGCCGGCGGCGCCGCCTCGGTGACGTCGCCGTTGCGCTGGAAGATCCGCTTGCGGGTCTTCTCCTCGGTGCCCATCGGCAGCTGCACGGCGGTGACGCCGTGCTCGCCCCAGACGACGCCGCAGGCGCCGATCATGGTCTCGAAGATTGCAAAATGCTGGCCGCTCATGGGTCGCTCCAGATGTTCCTTCGGCTCACATGTTTGAGCCTGCTGTTGATCTGAAATCTAGACTTGGAGAATGTTGCTATCCACCCGAATTCCGTGGGAACTTCGGCCAAATCAACAACATCTCCTGCCCTCCGCGAGCCCCGAAATGCACAGCCTCCACGTCAACGGTTTCGACATGCCCTATCTCGATATCGGAGAGGGCCCGCCGCTGGTCTGCGTGCACGGCTCGCTGTGCGATTTCCGGATCTGGTCGGCGGTGCTCGGCCCGCTGACGCGGCGGCATCGCGTGATCGCGGTCAGCCTGCGGCATTTCTTCCCGGCGCATTGGGACGGCGTCGGCGACACCTATTCGATCGCGCAGCATGTCGACGACGTGATCGCCTTCATCGAGACATTCGACACCAGGCCCGTCGACCTGATGGGGCATTCCCGCGGTGGCCATATCTGCTTCCGTGTCGCGCAGCGGCGGCCGGACCTGTTGCGCAAGCTGATCCTGGCTGAGCCCGGCGGCGAGCTCGACGAGAGCCTCGATCCCGACTTCAAGCCGGGCCCCTCGCCGCTGGCCGCGCGCTTTGCGGCCTGTGCCGCGGAGATCGCCAAGGGCGACATCGACGGCGGCTTGCAGATCTTCATGGACGCGCTGGAAGGCCCCAGCGCCTGGAAGCGGATTCCAGCAACGTCCAAACAGCTCTTGCGCGACAACGCGACCACGCTGATCGGCCAGACCCGCGACCAGCGGCCGCCGTTCTCGAAGGCCGACGCCGAGGCGATCAAGACGCCGACGCTGTTCATCGGCGGCGCGAACACCAAGGGCGTGCTGCCCAAGGTGCTGCACGCGCTTGCCGCCAATGTGAAGGGCGCGCGCGCCGAGATGATCCCGGGCACCACTCACCCGATGTTCGAGCAGGCCCCGCAGCGCTATTGCGAAATCGTGCTGGAGTTTCTGGCCGCGTAAAAAGTGCACCTCTCCCCTTGTGGGAGAGGTCAGATCGCATCGACAGATGCGATCCGGGTGAGGGGTGTGTTTCCGCGGAGGGAACCCCTCACCCGGCGCGATGCCGCTGCGCTTTATCGCACCACCCTCTCCCACAAGGGGAGAGGGTGCATTGTGCGCGCGGCAAGAGATGTCACACCTTCCAGACACCGACCGGCTGGCGCACGGCGACATTGAGCCGGTTCCAGACATTGATTGCGGCGATGCCGAGCACCAGGGACGCAAGCTGCTGCTCGTTGAAATGCTTCGCCGCCTCGTCCCATACCGCGTCCGTCACCGGATCCTCGCGGTCGCTGAGCCGGGTCACCGCTTCGGTCAGCGCCAGCGCGGCGCGCTCGGCTTCGGTGAAATACGGCGTGTCGCGCCAGGCGCCGACCGCGAACAGCCGTTCGTCGGTCTCGCCGGCGCGCTTCGCGAGCTTCGGGTGCATGTCGACACAGACGCTGCAGCCATTGATCTGGCTGGCGCGCAGATGCACCAGTTCGAGCAGCTTTTCCGGCAAAGCCTGCTTGGTGCTCTCGCTGAGCGCCTGCAGCGCCTTCATGGCATCGGGAACAACCATCACCGGGTGGTTCATGCGGGCTTTCATCATGTCACTCTCCTGATTTGGCTTTTGACGAAGCCGTGCCGATCTGTTGTCACATCGGCCGAGTTTCGTTCGTCATGGCCATGACGCAGCGAGCGAAGGGAATGTGACCGATGAACGAGAAAAATTCTCTCACCGAACAGTTCGAGGCCAACCGGCCACGCCTGCGGGCGGTGGCCTATCGCATGCTGGGCTCGACCGCCGAGGTCGACGACGCCGTGCAGGAAACCTGGCTCAGGCTCGGCCGCACCGACGCCGCCGCGGTGGACAATCTCGGGGGATGGCTGACCACGGTGATCGCGCGGATCTGCCTCGACATGCTGCGCTCGCGCAAATCGCGCCGCGAGGAGCCGATGGGTGCGCACGTGCCGGAGCCGATCGCGGACAATCCGTCCGAGCGCGAGACCGAGATGGCCGACTCCGTCGGCGCCGCGCTGCTCGTGGTGCTGGAGACGCTGGCGCCGGCCGAGCGGCTGGCTTTCGTGCTGCACGACATGTTCGCGGTGCCGTTCGAGGAGATCGCGCCGATCGTCGGGCGCACACCGGCCGCCGCGCGGCAACTGGCGAGCCGCGCCCGGCGCCGCGTGCAGGGCGCGCCACCCGCGCCGGATGGCGATCTCGGCCGGCAGCGCGGCATCGTCGAGGCTTTCCTCGCGGCGTCGCGCAATGGCGATTTCGAAGGGTTGCTTGCCGTACTGGCGCCCGACGTCGTGGTGCGCGCCGATCAGGCCGCGCAGCGGCTCGGCTCGCTGCCGGTGATCCGCGGCGCCGCTGCGGTTGCCGAAAGCTTCAAGGGACGCGCGCAGGCGGCAAGGCCGGCGCTGGTCGACGGCGAGATCGGCGTTGCCGTCATTCTCGGCGGCGCGCTGCGGGTCGTGCTGCGGGTCACGATCTCGGGCGACCGGATCGCGGCGATCGATGCGACCGCCGAGCCCGCAGCGATCGAAGCGCTCGATATCGAGGTGCTGGATCGCACCTGACGCGGCAAAGTTGCGATGCTAGTGTTCTCCTTGCGCTTACTGCTGGGAGGACAATCATGAAACTATCCGTCAAATTGCTCGCGTCGGCCGGCTTGCTCGCCCTCGCCTCGTCCCCCGCCTTTGCCGCCGCGGATGAAAAGCTGCGCGCTGCCGCCGAGCAAGCGCAGCCGGCGGTGATCGAGAGCCTGCACGACATGGTGCTGATCGAGTCGGGCTCTGGGGATGTCGAAGGCCTGAAGAAGATGGCCGACTATACCGAGGCGCGGCTGAAGGCGCTCGGCGCCAAGACCGAGCGGCGCAAGACCACCAAGGGCGCCGGCGCCGACATGGTGATCGGCACCTTCGAGGGCACCGGCAGCAGGAAGCTGATGCTGATCGCGCATATGGACACGGTCTATGAGCACGGCATCCTCGACAGCCAGCCCTACAAGGTCGACGGCAACAGGATCTACGGGCCCGGCATTGCCGACGACAAGGGCGGCATCGCCGTCATCCTGCATTCGCTGAAGATCCTGAACGATACGGGCTGGCGCGACTACGCCAAGCTGACCGTGTCGTTCAATCCGGATGAAGAGGTCGGCTCGATCGGCTCCGGCGAGATCATCTCCGAGCTCGCCGACCAGCACGATGTGGTGCTGTCCTGCGAGCCGACGGTGGCGCCGCCGGTGGCCAAGAATGAAAGCCTGCTGCTCGGCGCCAGCGGCACCGCGACCGGCACGCTGGACGTGAAGGGCAAGGCCTCGCATGCCGGCGCCGCGCCGCAGCTCGGCCGCAACGCGCTGCTCGAGCTCGCGCATCAATTGCTGCAGACCCAGGACGTCGCGAAATCCATTCTGGGCACACAGCTGAACTGGACCACCGCGAAGGCCGGCACCGTGCGCAATCAGATCCCCGATCATGCCTCTGCCGGCGCCGACATCCGCCTCACCGTTCCGGACGGCGTGCAGAAGCTGCAGGCGGCGCTCGACGAAAAGGTGAAAGACAGACTGATTCCCGACACCGAAGTGACTGTGAAGGTCACCGCAGGCCGTCCGCCTTTCGTAGCTGGTGATCGCGGCCGCGCGCTCGCCAAGCAGGGACAGGCGATCTACGGCGAGCTCGACCGCACACTCGATATTGCGGAAATGACCGGCGGCGCGACCGACGCCGGCTACGCCGCGCGCAGCGGCAAAGCGGTCGTGGTCGAAAGCTTCGGCCTCGCCGGCTGGGGCTATCACGCCCGCGACGAATACATCGACACCAACTCGATCGTGCCGCGGCTCTATCTGATGACGCGGATTCTGATGGAGCTGGGCAAGGCGAAGTAGCGGCGCGCGCGGCGGCGTCCGTTGAAGCAACATGCCAATCTTTTGCGCTGGTGCCCGCGGCCGCTCCTCTCCCCAACCCTCCCCCGCAAGGGGGGAGGGAGCTCGACCCATTGTGGTCACCTCACATTGAGTGGGTGAATTGTGCGCAGGAACGGCGCGAAAAGGAGTGAGGGGAGCACCGGCGGACGGGTTCCCTCCCCCCTTGCGGGAGAGGTTGGGGAGAGGGGTATCGCTTGCTCCGCTCACCGATGAGACTGGTCGGTCATGGCAACGATCGCAGCGTCCGGCTGCAATGGGTAAAAACCAAATATATGCAAATGCTTATGGTCGCTGCAGATGCGGCGCTTGACCGTCCCTCCAACGCGCAGTAGGCTGCACCACCGAACACGGAATTCCGTATTCCAATTTGGACTGATGGCATGATTCCATTGGACCCCCTCCCGAACCTCATCGATCAGGTCTACGGGCGATTGCTCGAGGCGATCATCGACCGCACGCTGCTGCCCGGCCAGCGCATCACCCAGAACGAACTGGCCGATCGGCTCGGCGTCTCGCGCCAGCCGATCTCGCACGCGCTGCATTTGTTGCATCGGCAGGGCCTCGTCGCGGAGAGCGGCAAGCGCGGCTTCGAGGTGACGCAGCTCGATCCGCAGCGCATCCGCGAGCTTTATGAAGTGCGCGGCGCCATCGATGCGCTCGCGGCGCGGCTTGCCGCAACGCATGTGAAAGAGGATGCCGCGGCGCGCGCGCAGCTCGAGAGCGCGCTCGAAGCCGGACGCGCGATCGGCGGCGACGCGCAGCTGGCGCGCCTGATCGCACTCGACGTCGACTTCCATAGCGCGATCTATCGGCTGGCCGGTAATACCGCAATCGAGGAAATGATCGCGCCGCAATGGCCGCATATGCGCCGTTCGATGGCGACCGTGCTCGCCGAGCTCGATTATCGCGACAGCGCCTGGACCGAACACGAGACCATCGCCGCGCATATTTTCTCCGGCAACGCCTCAGCCGCCGAGGCCGCGGCGCTGGCGCATGCGCAGACAGCGGGACAGATGACCGAACAGAAGCTGAGGGCAATCGACGTGGCGGCGTGATCAAACAAACCCGACCATGACGAAGAGAGCGCAGAAAAGAACAACAGGGAGGAAAGCACCATGAAACTGACCCAAGAGCAGGTCGAATTCTTCCATCGCGAAGGCTGGCTGTTCCTGCCCGAACTGTTCAGCCAGGAAGAGGTCGATTTTCTGGCGCGCGAGGCGGTTGCGATCTATGACGCCAACCGGCCCGAGGTGTGGCGCGAGAAGAGCGGTGCGCCGCGTACGGCGTTCGCCGCGCATCTCTACAACGAGGCGTTCGGAATTCTCGGTGCGCATCCGCGCATGATCGACCCCATCGAGCAGCTGTTCGGTGAGAAGGTCTACATGCATCAGTTCAAGATCAACGCCAAGGCAGCCTTCACCGGCGACGTCTGGCAGTGGCACCAGGATTACGGCACCTGGAAGCGCGACGACGGCATGCCGGAGCCGCGTGCCATGAACATCGCGATCTTCCTCGACGAGGTGATGCCGATCAATGGCCCGCTGATGCTGGTGCCGCAAAGCCAGACCGCCGGCGACCTCAAGGCCTCGCACGATCTCGAAACCACGTCCTACCCGCTGTGGACGCTGGACGAGGAGACGGTGACCCGGCTCGTCAAGCAGGGCGGTATCGTCGCGCCGACCGGCAAGCCCGGCGGCATGCTGATGTTCCACGGCAATCTGGTGCACGGATCGAGCGGCAACATCACGCCCTACCCGCGCAAGATCGTCTATCTGACGCTGAACGCGGTCTCGAACTACATCCGCACCCCGACGCGGCCGGACTACATCGCGCACCGCGACTTCACGCCGATCCAGACCGTGGCCGACGACGCGCTGCTGCGGCTTGCCCGCGCACCAAAGCAGGCGGCGGAGTAAACCAACGGCTGTCATTCCGGGGCGACGCGAAGCGTCGAGCCCGGAATCCATTTGACCACACGGTTCGTAGTACAATGGATTCCGGGCTCTCGCTTCGCGAGCCCGGAATGACGACTTTGGATTGGAAGATCAACATGAACCTGCATCACCTCCTCCAGACCCGCGCCGCCGCCGGCAAGCCGGTGCGCGTCGTCCTGATCGGCGCCGGAAAGTTCGGCTCGATGTTCCTGTCGCAGGTGCCGCACACGCCGGGGCTCGAGGTGCCCGTGATCGTCGATCTCGACCGCGACCGTGCGCGCGAGGCGTGCCGCACCGTCGGCTGGGACGATGCGCGGATCGGCGCAACCACCTTCACCGATGACGGCGCTCGCGCGATCGCGGGCGGTGCGTTCGATGTCGTGGTCGAGGCCACAGGCAACCCCGCGGTCGGCATCCGCCATGCCCGCGCGGCGATCGCAGCCGGCAAGCATGTCGTGATGGTCAACGTCGAGGCCGATGTGCTGGCGGGCCCGCTGCTCGCCGAAGAGGCGCGCAAGGCCGGCGTGGTCTATTCGCTCGCCTATGGCGACCAGCCGGCGCTGACTGCGGAGATGGTCGATTGGGCGCGCGCCACGGGCTTCCGCGTCGTCGCCGCCGGCAAGGGCACCAAATACCTGCCCGCCTATCACGACGTGACGCCGGAGGGCGTCTGGCAGCATTACGGGCTCACCGCGGGCGAAGCGCAATCCGCCGGCATGAACCCGCAGATGTTCAACTCCTTCCTCGACGGCACCAAATCCGCGATCGAGATGGCGGCGATCGCCAACGCCTGCACGCTCGACGTGCCGTCGGAGGGCCTGCTGTTTCCGCCCTGCGGCGTCGACGACCTGCCGCATGTGATGCGGCCGCGCGACAAAGGTGGGGTGCTGGAGAAATCCGGCATCGTCGAGGTGGTGTCGTCGCTGGAACGCGACGGCCGTCCGGTGTTTCGCGACCTGCGCTGGGGCGTCTATGTGGTGCTGGAGGCGCCGAACGATTATGCCACCGATTGCTTCAGGCAATACGGCCTCAAGACCGACTCATCCGGCCGCTATGCGGCGATGTACAAGCCGTATCATCTGATCGGGCTCGAGCTGAACATTTCCGTGCTCTCGGCGGCGCTGCGCAACGAGCCGACCGGGCAGCCGCGCGGCTTCCGCGGCGACGTCGCGGCGGTGGCCAAGCGCTACCTGCGCGCCGGCGAGATGCTCGACGGCGAAGGCGGCTACACGGTGTGGGGCAAACTGATGCCCGCCTCGGCCAGCCTCGCTGCCGGTGCGCTGCCGATCGGGCTCGCGCATCGCGTCAAGCTGAAGAACGACGTCGCCCATGGCGCCGTGGTGCGCTGGAGCGATGTCGAGGTCGACGAGCGCAACGACACGATCAGGACGCGGAAGGCGATGGAAGCTGCGTTTTCGCAGTAGCTCCTTCCCTTTCACCTCGCCCCGTCCTTTACGGGAGAGGGAGAAGGTGGAGCGGCACCCGAACGACTACGGCAACAACCGGCTCGCCTTCGCCAGCCTGAACCATTTCCGGAACATCGCTTCCGTATCCATCATCTCGGTGAAGCCGGCCTGGTTGATCTTCACCGTCGAAACGATCGAGGGCGGACCTGACTCCGTCTGGCCATAGCGCATGCTGTAATCGGCATATTGGAACGAGAGGCCGACGAACTCTTCCAGCCCGGGCGCGATCAGATCGTGCTTGCTGCGCAATTCGTCCCACAGCGGGATCCATTTCGGATACTCCTGCGCCAGCGACAGCGGCACATGCCGGCCCGGCGTCATCTCGAGCGCATCCGCGACTGCGGGCCAGATATTTTCCCAGGTGAAGACGTCGCCATTGGTGACGTTGAACGCTTCATTGCGCGCGGTCCCGGCCTCGCCCGACCAGGCGATCGCGCGCGCCAGGAGATCGACGTCGACCGCCTGCGCGACGCGCGGCGCGCCGCCGGGATAATCCAGCCGCCTGCCTTGTTCGCGCAGAACAGCCGCATAGACGCCGAGCGGCGGGATCAGATCCATCGCACCGCCCATCGCTTCGCCGATGATCAGCACCGGGCGCAGGATGGTCCAGTGCCAGCTCTTGCCGCGTTGCAGCCCGCGCAGAAAGTTCTCCTGCGCCCAATAGAAGTTCGGCTGCTCGTACATCTCCGAGCGGCCCTCGCGCGCCGGCACGGTGAGCGGCCGGACGTGCACGCCGTAGGCCTTGGTGCCCTGCAGCAGCGCGACGTGCTTGAGGTCGGGCGCGACGGGTTCGAGCACGCCCATCAGGTTGCGCAGCATCCGGTCGTTGGTTTCGATCTGCCCGGCATCGCGCCAGCCATCGACCAGGCTGGGCGCCTCGAACAGTGCGGCATAGATCAGGTGCGTTGCGCCGGCGAGCTCGGTCGCGGCACGGCGGCAATCCTCCGCATTGGTCAGATCGATCGGCACGTGCCGCGCGCCATAGAGTTCGCGCGGCTTGCGGCGTGACAGCGCGATGCGCTCGCAATCATCCGCTGCGCCGAAGTGTCGCAAGGCGGCACTGCCCACGAGGCCGGTTGCGCCGGCGACCACGATTTTCTTGTTGGCCATGTCCTTGAACTCCCATCAACTCACCTGCCGTCGTAGCAGATCACGGCAAGGCCGACAGGTATCAGATAAGACCGACAGCGCCGATTTCCTTTCGCAGCTGCAACGAAGGCAGCCGCTTGATTTCCCCGGGCAAACGATCATCCTGACCGATGGAACCGGACGCCCGGAATTCCACACACAAGAGCCCATCGAGGGCCACCGGACACATTCACCACAGCAACGTCGATCGATCGGCAAAGAAAGACGGCACCGAGATCGTTCCCCTTGTCGAGGCATCGGCACACAGGAGGGAATTGCATGAAGCGTCGTGATTTCTTGAAGGCAGGCGGCGTTGGGCTGGCTGCGACGGCGGTGGCTGCGCCCGCGGTCGCACAATCGATGCCCGAGGTCAGGTGGCGGCTCGCGGCGAGCTGGCCGAAGGCTCTCGACACGCTCTACGGCGGCTGCGAATTCTTCTGCAAGCGTGTCGCCGAAATCACCGACAACCGTTTCCAGATCCAGTCCTTCGCCGCCGGCGAGATCGTGCCGGGCCTGCAGGTGCTCGACGCGGTCTCCAACGGCACGGTCGAGATGGGCAACACCGCGCTGTATTATTACTGGGGCAAGAACCCGGCCTTCACCTTCGGCACCTCGCTGCCGTTCGGCCTCAACACGCGCCAGCACATTTCCTGGCTGCAATGGGGCGGCGGCAGCGAGCTGATCAACAACCTGCTCGGCGAATACAACTGCGTCGGGATCCCGACCGGCTCGACCGG